>NZ_JAJCTD010000061.1 GCF_020564565.1 Rhodobacter sp. Har01 | reverse complement strand
TCGATGATCTCGCAATGGTGGGTGAGGCGGTCGAGGAGCGCGGTGGTCATTTTTGCGTCGCCGAAGACGGCTGGCCATTCGCCGAAGGCGAGGTTGGTGGTGACGATGACCGAGGTGCGCTCGTAGAACCTCGCGACTTCCAGGTTAACACCTCATTAACCGATTTGGACAACCCTGTGGTCGATCAGCGTGGGGCTTCCGAAATGAATTCACTGATTGCCGCTGTCTTCCTTCTTCCGGTGACCGTCCTG
>NZ_JAJCTD010000060.1 GCF_020564565.1 Rhodobacter sp. Har01 | reverse complement strand
AACACCGTCGATCCCCACGCCTGGCTCGCCGACACCCTCGCACGCATTCCGGACTACAAAATCACAAAGGTCAACGATCTGCTCCCGTGGCGCTGGAACCGATAGCAGTCTGGCCGGACGCTTACGACTCATTGACGCTCAAAGCCAGAACATGACGGTTGCGGCGAGTGCGGCGGCGGAGAGGAAGGTCTTTGCGCATCGGTCGTAGCGGGTTGCGACCCTGCGCCAGTCCTTCAGCCGGCCGAACATGAT
>NZ_JAJCTD010000059.1 GCF_020564565.1 Rhodobacter sp. Har01 | reverse complement strand
GAGCATCACTGCCAGGCGGATGATCTCAGGGCTGGTCTTAAAGTAGCGGAACGGGGAGCGCTGGGTCATCCCCGCAGGCTAGCGAACGGCGTTGTCGGCCAGCAAGCCTGCTTCTTCTGACAACTCCTTTCCGACAGCTTCCTGCGGTTCAGTTGCACCTTTGCCCTGCGCCGCAGAGGCGTCGAGACAAGGATCATCGCGGGCGAGACCGTTCCAGCCCCGGATGAAGTCTTGCAGCGCACCCTGGCCGAA
>NZ_JAJCTD010000058.1 GCF_020564565.1 Rhodobacter sp. Har01 | reverse complement strand
ACTTCAGCAGACGACCCCTCGCATCGGTGACGGCATGCAGTTTGGTGTTCAGCCCGCCCTTCGTGCGCCCGATCAGATGCCCGCGCTGATCGTCGGGCCCCCTTTTTCTTGCCCGTAGGCTCGAAGCTGTGTTTCGGCGTGCAATTTTGACCCCCTAGGTGGGGCTATCGGCGTCCAATTTTGACCCCCCTGATGTTCTGTCAGACCGTCCGTTGCGGGGCAGCGGACGGAGGGGGAGTTGAAGCGGGTGGAC
>NZ_JAJCTD010000057.1 GCF_020564565.1 Rhodobacter sp. Har01 | reverse complement strand
CGGTCGCCAGCCGGGGCGTTGCGGTGAACGCCGCCAGCAGGTCGCGCTGCTTGACCTCGGAGGCCTGCACCGGGGTGATCGGCTCGACATTGTGGTCCGAGGTGCGGAACAAGACCGAGCGCAGGCCGAGGAAATCGCCCGGCACCTGGAAATCCACGATCTGCCGGGTGCCGCCGGGCAGGATCTTGTAGGAACAGGCCCAGCCCGAGGCCAGCACATAGGCGCTTTGGTCGGTCTGGCCCTGGTGGATCATGT
>NZ_JAJCTD010000056.1 GCF_020564565.1 Rhodobacter sp. Har01 | reverse complement strand
CCCCCCCCCCCCCCCCCCCCCCCCCCCCCCCCCCCCCCCCCCCCCCCCCCCCCCCCCCCCCCCCCCCCCCCCCCCCCCCCCCCCCCCCCCCCCCCCCCCCCCCCCCCCCCCCCCCCCCCCCCCCCCCACCCCCCCCCCCCCCCCCCCCCCCCCCCCCCCCCCCCCCCCCCCCCCCCCCCCCCCCCCCCCCCCCCCCCCCCCCCCCCCCCCCCCCCCCCCCCCCCCCCCCCCCCCCCCCCCCCCCCCCCCCCCCCC
>NZ_JAJCTD010000055.1 GCF_020564565.1 Rhodobacter sp. Har01 | reverse complement strand
CTGGTTCGCCCCGCCATGGGCCGGTCCCCAGAGGCAGGCGATGCCGGCGGCGATGCAGGCAAACGGGTTGGCGCCGGACGAGCCGGCCAGCCGGACGGTCGAGGTCGAGGCGTTCTGCTCATGGTCCACATGCAGCATCATGATGCGGTCCATCGCCTTTTCCAGCACCGGCGAAACCACATAATCCTCGGCCGGGATGGCAAAGCACATGTGCAGGAAGTTGCCGGCGTAAGAGAGCGAGTTCTTCGGATAGAC
>NZ_JAJCTD010000054.1 GCF_020564565.1 Rhodobacter sp. Har01 | reverse complement strand
CCTGGCTGGCGCTGGTGACCCCGGACGGGACCTATGACGCCTGGAACACCAACACCGCGGCGCGGGCGATGCAGACCACCGCGGACGATGATTTCCAGCTTGAGGCGCGCTTCCTCAGCCTGCCGGCGACGAAATACCAGGGCCAGGGCTTCCTGGCCGAGCAGGACGCGCAGAACTGGCTGCGCTACGACACCTTCTCGGACGGCCGCAAGCTCTATGCCTTCGCCGCGGTGACGGTGGACGGCGTCTCGACCCAGAAGT
>NZ_JAJCTD010000053.1 GCF_020564565.1 Rhodobacter sp. Har01 | reverse complement strand
CGCTGAAATTCCTCAAGAAATCCATGAAGCGACATGGCCGGCCTGATAAAATCGTTACGGATCGCCTTCGGTCCTACGGTGCCGCCCTGAAGGATCTCGGCTGCGGCGATGATCGTGAGATGGGGCGATGGCTCAACAACCGCGCGCGAGAATTCACACCTGCCGTTCCGACGACGAGAGCGGGCAATGTTGCGGTTCCGGCGCATGCGAACGCTGCAGAAGTTCGTCTCGGTCCATGCCTCGGTCCACAACCACTTTCCGACGGAGCGCCAC
>NZ_JAJCTD010000052.1 GCF_020564565.1 Rhodobacter sp. Har01 | reverse complement strand
CGACGGCACCACCTGGGTCACCGCGGGCAGCTTCACCCATGCCATGACGGTGTCGGCGACCGGGGTCTTCGCCTCGAACAGCTCTAACGCCAACGGCTTCACCGCGCTGGTCGACTATTTCGAGACCAGCACCGACCCGATCCAGAACGAGGACGGCAGCATCACCCCGGTGAACCTGCCGCCGGTGGCCGGCGACGATGCGCTGACCACCGCCGAGGACAGCCCGCTGACCTTTGCCGCGGCCACGCTTCTGGGCAACGACAGCGACCCCAACGGCACCGCGCTG
>NZ_JAJCTD010000051.1 GCF_020564565.1 Rhodobacter sp. Har01 | reverse complement strand
ACCGGATCATCCGCCACCCGGATATGCCGACGGGCTTCTTCCACTTGTTCTGGGCGCTGCTGAAGCGGGGCGAACCAGCCGTGGGCTATGTGAAGAACTGCCGCGCGGACGGGGCGGCCTATTGGGTGCTGGCCGCTGCCATGCCCTGCGACGGTGGCTATTTCTCGGTCCGCCTGCGACCTTCGAGCCCGGTCTTCGCGGCCACCACGGATCTCTATGCGCGGCAGCGCAAGCGCGAGCTGTCTGCGAATCTGACGCCCGCAGCCTCGGCAGAGGAGCTTCTGCGC
>NZ_JAJCTD010000050.1 GCF_020564565.1 Rhodobacter sp. Har01 | reverse complement strand
TTCATCTCGCTGGGATGCATGTTCTGAACCTTGATGTTGACGTTCTGTAAACCACTTTCAGCCTCACACCTTAACAAGAGGTAAAGAGGTCATATGAAGGGGAAACAATCCCGAACATCGGCGTGTTCTTGCCTATCAGGAGGGCGTTGTTGCGCAGGGTCCAGACTCATTGACGCTCAAAGCCAGAACATGACGGTTGCGGCGAGTGCGGCGGCGGAGAGGAAGGTCTTTGCGCATCGGTCGTAGCGGGTTGCGACCCTGCGCCAGTCCTTCAGCCGGCCGAACATGAT
>NZ_JAJCTD010000049.1 GCF_020564565.1 Rhodobacter sp. Har01 | reverse complement strand
CCTCGGACCACAATGTCGAGCCGATCACCCCGGTGCAGGCCTCCGAGGTCAAGCAGCGCGACCTGCTGGCGGCGTTCACCGCAACGCCCCGGCTGGCGACCGCCGTGCTCTGGGCTGCCTCACGCGATGAGGCGATGGTGGTCGAGCACCTGGTTGACCTGGGTCGCCGCACGGCGAGCGAGCGGATGGCGCATTTCCTGCTGGAGCTGGGCGCGCGGCTGCGGCTGGTGGGGATGGCCGACAGGGCGGGCTTTGCCTGCCCGCTGTCGCAATACCTGCTGGCCGATGCGC
>NZ_JAJCTD010000048.1 GCF_020564565.1 Rhodobacter sp. Har01 | reverse complement strand
GGCCGTCACGCCAATGGTACTGCGTCTCAAGACGTGGGAGAGTAGGTCACCGCCAAACCTGTCCAATGCCCAACCTCTCAATACGATCTCAAATCACCCCAAAGGCAAACCAGCCCCAGGGACAACGACCGCGGGGTGGAGCAGCCCGGTAGCTCGTCAGGCTCATAACCTGAAGGCCGCAGGTTCAAATCCTGCCCCCGCAACCAAAACTCTCAACGATATCAAATACCTGCGCAGCGCCCCCCGGGGCGCTTTCCGCATTCGCACGCCTACATCAACGCCACATCAACACCGAAGCAGAAAAACCGCACCAGCATGCA
>NZ_JAJCTD010000047.1 GCF_020564565.1 Rhodobacter sp. Har01 | reverse complement strand
TACCAGGGCCAGGGCTTCCTGGCCGAGCAGGACGCGCAGAACTGGCTGCGCTACGACACCTTCTCGGACGGCCGCAAGCTCTATGCCTTCGCCGCGGTGACGGTGGACGGCGTCTCGACCCAGAAGTTCAAGGTCGCCATCGCCGGCAACGTCGCACCCTTCCTGCAGATGGTGCGGGCGGGCGACGTCTGGACGATGAAATATTCCACCGACGGCACCACCTGGGTCACCGCGGGCAGCTTCACCCATGCCATGACGGTGTCGGCGACCGGGGTCTTCGCCTCGAACAGCTCTAACGCCAACGGCTTCACCGCGCTGGTCGACTATTTCGAGACC
>NZ_JAJCTD010000046.1 GCF_020564565.1 Rhodobacter sp. Har01 | reverse complement strand
TTTCTCGGTCCGCCTGCGACCTTCGAGCCCGGTCTTCGCGGCCACCACGGATCTCTATGCGCGGCAGCGCAAGCGCGAGCTGTCTGCGAATCTGACGCCCGCAGCCTCGGCAGAGGAGCTTCTGCGCGAACTGTCGACGATGGGGTTTGCGTCCTACGAAGCCTTCGCCGCCCATGCGTTCATCGAAGAGACCCGGGCGCGCAACATCCAGATCGGGCGCAAAGACGAACGATCCGTCGGCGCGCAGGTGAACCTGATCTCTCTGCTGGAGGAGACCTTGGCAGAGCAGGCAAAGCTGACCGCGCTGTTCGCCGAACTGCTGATTCTTCCGGTGAACATGCGCCTG
>NZ_JAJCTD010000045.1 GCF_020564565.1 Rhodobacter sp. Har01 | reverse complement strand
CCCTTGCGTCATCGGGATGCAGATCGGGATGATGCGCGCGTGCAAGCTTGCGGTAGGCCTGCTTGATCTCGGCAGCCGTCGCGGTGCTTGACAGGCCAAGGGCGGCGTAGGGTTCAAGCGGCATATGCACGTCATCTCGGTTTTGGGGGGTCAGGGCGACCCTGTGCGCGCCCTGACCAGATCGCCTTCATGTCACACGAAGGCGCGGCGATTTTGCTGATCCAGATTGTCCGTCGTCGAGAGATTTGGAACAGTCGACCTGATTTTGGAGCAGAGGGCTCTGGCTCACCTGTTTCAGGCTATGCGGCTTGACGCTGATGGTTCAAGCGGCGGTTTTGGATGGTTTGCTGTTTG
>NZ_JAJCTD010000044.1 GCF_020564565.1 Rhodobacter sp. Har01 | reverse complement strand
CGCGGTCGATGCCGCGCAGCAGCGCGCCGATGTTGTCGCCGGCCTCGCCGCGGTCCAAGAGCTTGCGGAACATCTCGACGCCGGTGCAGACCGACTTGACCGTCGGGCGGATGCCGACGATCTCGACTTCGTCACCGACGTTGATCACGCCGCGCTCGACCCGCCCGGTGACCACGGTGCCGCGGCCCGAGATCGAGAACACGTCCTCGATCGGCATCAGGAACGGCTGGTCGACCGCCCGCGCCGGGGTCGGGATGTAGTCGTCCACCGCCTTCATCAGCGCGCGGACCGAATCCTCGCCGATGTCCTTGCGCTCGCCGATCATCGCCTGGTGGGCGCTGCCCTTGATGATCGGGATGTCGT
>NZ_JAJCTD010000043.1 GCF_020564565.1 Rhodobacter sp. Har01 | reverse complement strand
GGTATTCGTAGGAGGACAGAAGCTCGCGCACTTCCATCTCGACCAGTTCCAGGAGTTCCGGGTCATCGACCAGGTCGACCTTGTTCATGTAGACGACCATGTAGGGAATGCCCACCTGGCGGCCCAGAAGGATGTGCTCGCGGGTCTGCGGCATCGGGCCGTCCGAGGCGGCAACCACCAGGATCGCGCCGTCCATCTGGGCGGCACCGGTGATCATGTTCTTGACGTAGTCGGCGTGGCCGGGGCAGTCGACGTGGGCGTAGTGGCGGGCCTCGGTCTCATACTCGACATGCGCGGTCGAGATCGTGATCCCCCGCGCCCGCTCTTCCGGCGCGCCGTCGATCTGGTCGTAGGCCTTGAATTCGCCGAAATACTTGGTGATCGCCGCGGTCA
>NZ_JAJCTD010000042.1 GCF_020564565.1 Rhodobacter sp. Har01 | reverse complement strand
CGGCCAACGGCACGCTGACCAACCTCGGCAACGGCAGCTACACCTACACCCCCACCGCCGGCTTCTCGGGCAGCGACAGCTTCACCTACACCGTCTCCGACGGAACCCTCACAGACACCGCAACCGTGGCGATCACGGTCACGCCAGAGCAGGAGCCCGGCGGCGGCCCCGCCTCCGACGATTTCTCTGCCGGCGTTCTTGACCCGGTCTGGCGGATTGAGGGGCCGGCGGGGGTTTCCTCGGCGCTGGGGACCTCGGCGCAGGATGCCTGGCTGGCGCTGGTGACCCCGGACGGGACCTATGACGCCTGGAACACCAACACCGCGGCGCGGGCGATGCAGACCACCGCGGACGATGATTTCCAGCTTGAGGCGCGCTTCCTCAGCCTGCCGG
>NZ_JAJCTD010000041.1 GCF_020564565.1 Rhodobacter sp. Har01 | reverse complement strand
AGGGCACTGTTGTGAGATCGAGATGCATGGGCGCAGCACGCTCGCAGGAGCGCTACCGTATCCGTCTTCCAATCGCCCATTTGGTGTCTTGCCTTCGTCGTCAGGGTAAAGATCTCATGGACGAAGGACAGTCGAGAATGGTTAAGAACAGATTAATGTGCGAGGGATGTCTTGGATATTCGCCCAGAAGTTGCTGTGCCGCAACTCATCGAGAAATCTCGCAACTGGTATTCGGCAAGTAGCCTGGCCTCGTTTGCGCAAATGTCGGCAAGCTCCCGCAAAGCCTCTGCCATTCCAGGAAATCCATCCTGTTCCGCCGCCGCGGCTGCCAAAAGGGCCTGGTTCTTCATCTCGCTGGGATGCATGTTCTGAACCTTGATGTTGACGTTCTGTAAACCACTTTCAGCC
>NZ_JAJCTD010000040.1 GCF_020564565.1 Rhodobacter sp. Har01 | reverse complement strand
GTCGAGATCGTCGGCATCCGCCCGACGGTCAAGTCGGTCTGCACCGGCGTCGAGATGTTCCGCAAGCTCTTGGACCGCGGCGAGGCCGGCGACAACATCGGCGCGCTGCTGCGCGGCATCGACCGCGACGGCGTCGAGCGCGGCCAGGTGCTGTGCAAGCCGAAGTCGGTGATGCCGCACACCAAGTTCGAGGCCGAGGCCTATATCCTGACCAAGGAAGAAGGCGGCCGGCACACGCCGTTCTTCGCCAACTACCGGCCGCAGTTCTACTTCCGCACCACCGACGTGACCGGCACCGTGCAGCTGCCGGAAGGCACCGAGATGGTGATGCCGGGCGACAACCTGAAGTTCGAGGTCGAACTGATCGCGCCGATCGCGATGGAAGAAAAGCTGCGCTTCGCCATCCGCGAAGGCGGCCGCAC
>NZ_JAJCTD010000039.1 GCF_020564565.1 Rhodobacter sp. Har01 | reverse complement strand
CGTCGTCAGTCCAAACCCGCCGCTGCCGCCGCTTCGTCACAAGCTACCCCGATAGTGTCCATTATCCGATAGTGGACACTATCCTCTAAGCACCAACCTCGGCAGAGCGGCCAGCCCGGACGGTTACAATGAGTCTGGACCCTAGTGCTTCTCCGGGGCTGCGTATGTTTGCGGGTTCAGCCGGCCTCCAATCCTCTGCCGGCTGGTGATTTCGCGCCAGACCAGAGCGTAGACCAGCAGATCCGGAGGAACGCCGCCCGCCTCGGCATTCATCGCATCGATCGCCTTGCAGTTAGCCCTATGCAGGGCACTGTTGTGAGATCGAGATGCATGGGCGCAGCACGCTCGCAGGAGCGCTACCGTATCCGTCTTCCAATCGCCCATTTGGTGTCTTGCCTTCGTCGTCAGGGTAAAGATCTCATGGACGA
>NZ_JAJCTD010000038.1 GCF_020564565.1 Rhodobacter sp. Har01 | reverse complement strand
GCTTCGAGCCTACGGGCAAGAAAAAGGGGGCCCGACGATCAGCGCGGGCATCTGATCGGGCGCACGAAGGGCGGGCTGAACACCAAACTGCATGCCGTCACCGATGCGAGGGGTCGTCTGCTGAAGTTCTTCATGACCGCAGGTCAAGTCAGCGACTACACCGGCGCCGCAGCCCTGTTGGGCAGTCTGCCTGCCGCCGACTGGATGATCGCAGACCGGGGCTATGACGCCGACTGGTTCCGCGAAGCTTTGAACGACAAGGGGATACGCCCTTGCATCCCCGGACGGAAGTCGCGCGGCAAAGCAGTCCGCTACGACAAGCGGCGCTATCGCCGCCGCAACCGCATCGAGATCATGTTCGGCCGGCTGAAGGACTGGCGCAGGGTCGCAACCCGCTACGACCGATGCGCAAAGACCTTCCTCTCCGCCGCCGCACTCGCCGCAACCGTCATGTTCTGGCTTTGAGCGTCAATGAGTC
>NZ_JAJCTD010000037.1 GCF_020564565.1 Rhodobacter sp. Har01 | reverse complement strand
CGCCCCATCTCACGATCATCGCCGCAGCCGAGATCCTTCAGGGCGGCACCGTAGGACCGAAGGCGATCCGTAACGATTTTATCAGGCCGGCCATGTCGCTTCATGGATTTCTTGAGGAATTTCAGCGCTGCCTTGCGATCTCGCGCCTTGGTGACGATGCTTTCCAGCACCTCGCCTTCGTGATCGACGGCGCGCCAGAGGTAGTGCGTCACCCCGTTGATCTTCACGTAGACCTCGTCCAGGTGCCACTGCCAGTGACGAAGGGCGCGCATCGCTTCGACACGCTTGCCGCGGATCTCGGCGGCAAACATCGGCCCGAACCGGTTCCACCAATACCGCACGGTTTCGTGGCTGATCTCGATGCCCCTTTCGTGGAGCAGATCCTCAACGTTACGAAGTGACAGGGGAAACCGGATGTAGAGCATCACTGCCAGGCGGATGATCTCAGGGCTGGTCTTAAAGTAGCGGAACGGGGAGCGCTGGGTCATCCCCGCAGGCTAGCGAACGGCGTTGTCGGCCAGCAAGCCTGCTTCTTCTGACAACTCC
>NZ_JAJCTD010000036.1 GCF_020564565.1 Rhodobacter sp. Har01 | reverse complement strand
GGCACGGCGTCAGCGATGCGACCATCTGCAAGTGGAAGGCCAAGTACGGCGAAGCGGCTGAAGCGGCTCGAGGACGAGAACGCCGGAAGCGGCGGCTGGCTGATGCGATGCTTGATAACGCGGCTGTGAAGGATCTCCCTGGAAAGGGGGGACGCCCGCTGGCAAGCGGTCGCGCCCCTGTGGCGCTGCCACTGATGCCGAACCAGCGCCGGTCGCCGGACTTCGTATCGGACCAGTTGACGGATGGACGCCGGTTCCGGACCATGACCGTCGTCGATGACGGCACGCGGGAAGGCCCCGCCCTGATCGCCGACACCTCGCTGTCGGCGCTCGGGCAGCGCGGGAATCGGCGACGCTGTCTGATGCCCGCGGCAAACCCGCGACGGTGGTCAGCGATAACGGGACCAAATTCACCTCGACCGCCATCCTGAAGCTCGTGGATGATGCGGCGTCTGACCGGCACTGCATCGCACCCGGAAAGCCCACGCAGAACCGTCGCAGGCTGTCTCGAACCAATGGCGTTCGCCTGCTCCAGATCGAAAGCTTCGACGGTCG
>NZ_JAJCTD010000035.1 GCF_020564565.1 Rhodobacter sp. Har01 | reverse complement strand
TGGCGATTTTCCACCTGGAATCATCGCGCGTTTTCCGTGGGTTACGGCCAAATTCCCTGCTCCTCAGGAACAGGGAACTTAAATCAGCGGATCAGGGAATGAAATTCGGCCGAACAGGGAAAGAATTGCGAAGAACAGGGAAGGGCTGGATTCCGGTCGCGTAGCTGTCGGAGGGTGTTCGCCACACCCGAAATTGTTGCGTTCGCTGCCCGCCGTCACCCGATCTCGAAGAGCCGCGCCTGTTCATCCCAAGCCATCGGGATGTCGTCACGGATGAGCTGCGCCACCGATAGGTGCACTGGCTGCCGCCCGTCGAGGATCGCGGCCTGCAGCTTCGGAGCCAGGAAGGCCAGCGGAATGCGGGTGCGAATGTAGGGTTCGGACCGTCCGGTTTCGCGGGCGATCTCGGTGAGGGAAGTGCCCGCGCGCAAGGCCCGCGCCCAGAGATGCGCTTCGGCCAGGGTGCGCTGCAAGACTTCATCCGGGGCTGGAACGGTCTCGCCCGCGATGATCCTTGTCTCGACGCCTCTGCGGCGCAGGGCAAAGGTGCAACTGAACCGCAGGAAGCTGTCGGAAAGG
>NZ_JAJCTD010000034.1 GCF_020564565.1 Rhodobacter sp. Har01 | reverse complement strand
CGTCCGCGCGGCAGTTCTTCACATAGCCCACGGCTGGTTCGCCCCGCTTCAGCAGCGCCCAGAACAAGTGGAAGAAGCCCGTCGGCATATCCGGGTGGCGGATGATCCGGTGCGGCGCGCCGATGAGGTCGCGCCAGTCGATGCCGGTCATGCGCTGGAACACGCCATTGCCGGAGCGGATGATCCCGCGCTCATCGGTGCGGGAATAGATCAGTTCGCGGAATTCGAAGACGGCTTCAGAGGTGGGTTGGGTCGAAGGATTGAGCATTTGTCCTGGCACTGATTCATGGAGTCTCATTCACGCTGCTATCCGTGCCACGGCGATAGCTAACACATGGTTTCCGTTCGTGATTCTGAATCTCACCCCAACCTCGTCGTGACGTCGCCGCCCTTGGTGGTCGGAGATCGGCAGCACGAGAAGGCGGCCCGAAGATTCGGTTCGACGGCAGGCCTTGGGCGAGAGGACAGGGGAACGCGCCCATCTTCGCCTGAATCATCAGCGAGTACCAAATGGACTTCCCTACGGCGCGCCTC
Source organism: Rhodobacter sp. Har01 (assembly GCF_020564565.1). Lineage (GTDB taxonomy): Bacteria > Pseudomonadota > Alphaproteobacteria > Rhodobacterales > Rhodobacteraceae > Pseudogemmobacter. The sequence continues at coordinate 282 of NZ_JAJCTD010000034.1, read as the reverse complement.
ACTTTCCTCTCACACCTCTTGGCTGGTGCCGTATGCCCTTGCCGCGTTCTGATCAGAGGTCCGGAAGGCAAGTGCGGAACAACGCGGGGCTGCGCTCGCATCGGCGGATTGTGGTGCGGCCAAACGAATGTGAGCGAATGGAACACTTGCGTCATGTGTCCGGCATCAGCACCCATGGAACAGTTTGGCGTGATTGCGTGGCGGAGGGTTTGCGGCTCATCTTGACCCCACATGGAGGTGGAGATGAGAAAGAACCTCGTGACGACGAAGGCGCCTGCCGAA
>NZ_JAJCTD010000033.1 GCF_020564565.1 Rhodobacter sp. Har01 | reverse complement strand
AAACAGCAAACCATCCAAAACCGCCGCTTGAACCATCAGCGTCAAGCCGCATAGCCTGAAACAGGTGAGCCAGAGCCCTCTGCTCCAAAATCAGGTCGACTGCTCCAAATCTCTCGACGACGGACAGGCACAATGTCGCTGATTTCTCCGTTTGTCGCCGATGTGGCTGAGCATGGTGAATTCACGATTGCAGGTCATCTTGTTGCTGATGATTACTCCGGGGATGAGTTGTACGACAATAAAATGGAGATCGCGGATTTTGAGGCTGCGTTTAATATTGAAGGAGATCGTCCCGAAACTCCGCTTGATACGTATTCGGACCAAAGGAAAGGGTCAGCTGCGCCGGTTTGCACGTCAATGCTGCCTAAGCCGTACGGTTACTGGCAAAGTCACTACTTCGCCACAGGCCTGCCGGTAGCCGCGAGCTACGTGCTTCCTATGGGAACACGAATGCGATGCACGCGGCGCGGTGTCGAGTTGTTACACGCCGGTCGTCTCGTCGGAACCACGAGCTACTGGCATGATCGCTGGTCGCCAGAGTATCCGCGTGAGGGCAACACGCGCTGCGGCGTATACTCGACCCTTGAAGCCACACTGCTTCCCGATGCATTGAAACGGCTGGGGCGTAGACTCGTCTGGAAAGCGAGCATGCGTTTGTGGCAGCGCGCCAGCACACTGGACGAGTTCGAAGTTTTTGAGAAGACAGTCGTCTTTGGGGATTAACGGGTGATGAAAATCGTTCCTTTCGTCGGAAGCGATCCAGTCGGCGCTCACGTAGCTTGCCTTGTCATGATCGTGATTTGCGAAGCGATATGAAGGACTTCCTTCCCTCTTGCTTCCACAGTGCTTCGTAAGCGTCCGGCCAGACTGCTATCGGTTCCAGCGCCACGGGAGCAGATCGTTGACCTTTGTGATTTTGTAGTCCGGAATGCGTGCGAGGGTGTCGGCGAGCCAGGCGTGGGGATCGACGGTGTTGA
>NZ_JAJCTD010000032.1 GCF_020564565.1 Rhodobacter sp. Har01 | reverse complement strand
GTAAGCGTCCGGCCAGACTGCTATCGGTTCCAGCGCCACGGGAGCAGATCGTTGACCTTTGTGATTTTGTAGTCCGGAATGCGTGCGAGGGTGTCGGCGAGCCAGGCGTGGGGATCGACGGTGTTGAGCTTGGCCGTTTCGATCAGGGTGTAGGCGATGGCCGCGGCCTTGCCGCCTGCCTCGGAGCCGACGAAGAGGTAGTTCTTCCGGCCGAGGGCGATGGCGCGCATGCCGCGTTCGGCTGCGTTGTTGTCCAACTCCAGGATGCCGTTGTCGAGGTAGGGACGCAGGCGCTCCATGCGGCTCAGGGCATAGCGGATGGCGGCTGCGAGCGGGGATTTACCTGAGATCGTGGTGAGTTGCAGGGCCAGCCAGACCTCCAGGTCGTCGAAGGCCGGAGCTGCATGTGCCTTGCGAAGCGCGACGCGGACCTCTGGCGGTGACCCTCTGGCCTCTTTCTCGACGGCATAGAGTTGCGCGATCCGGCCGATGGCTTCCTCGGCGATGGGGGAACCTTGCGACCGGTGGATGTCGACGAACTTGCGCCTGACATGGGCCATGCAGGCGACCTCGCGGATGGCGCCGGTTCGGTAGAGGTCCTCAAACCCGGCATAGCCGTCGGCGTGCATCCAGCCGCGGTATCGGGCGAGGTGATCCTTCGGGTGCTGGCCCTTGCGATCACCGGAGAAGCGATACCAGGCAGCGGGTGGAGCGCCGCCGCCCCAGGGGCGCTCATCGCGGGCGTAGGTCCAGAGCCTTGCGGTCTGGGTCTTGCCGGTGCCGGGGGCAAGCATGCTGATGGGCGTGTCATCCGCGAAGATGGCCTCGGCCGACAGGACATGGCGGCCGATGGCATCTGCGAGGGGCTCCAGCAGGGCGGTAGTTTTGCCAACCCAGTCGGCTAGGGTCGATCTGTCGAGGTCGAGACCTTCACGGTCGAAGATCTGGCTTTGGCGATACAAGGGAAGATGGTCGGCATACTTGCTGACCAGCACATGGGCCAAGAGACCCGGCCCCGGGCGGCCACGTTCGATGGCGCGCGAGGGCAGCGGGGCCTGGATGAACCGTTCGCAGCAGGTGCATGTCAGGCGGGGCCGGACGACGCGGTTCACGATGAAGCGGCCGGGCACGTA
>NZ_JAJCTD010000031.1 GCF_020564565.1 Rhodobacter sp. Har01 | reverse complement strand
GGCCAGGATGGTTTCACCGCGACCGAAGTAGACATCAGCCGGGGTCAGGTTGCCGATGCTCTCGTGACAGCGGTGGTTGTTATAGTGATCGATGAAGGCGGCGATGGCGGTTTCAAGTTCGCCCTTGAGGAAGTAGTTTTCCAGCAGGATGCGGTTCTTGAGGGTCTGGTGCCAGCGCTCGATCTTGCCCTGGGTCTGGGGATGCATCGGCGCGCCGCGGACGTGCTTGATGCCTTTGTCCTCGAGGTATCTGGCCAGATCTTCGGCGATGTAGGACGAGCCATTGTCGCTGAGCAGGCAGGGTTTGTGCAGAACCTTGGCACTCTCGCAGCCGGATGCGGCCAGGGCGATGTCGAGCGTGTCGGTGACGTCCTCGGCCCGCATGGTGCCGCAGAGCTTCCAGCCGACGACGTATCGCGAGTGGTCATCGAGGATGGGCGACAGATAGAACCAGCCCCAACCGATGACCTTGAGATAGGTAAAATCGGTCTGCCACATCTGGTTCGGTGCCGTGGTCTTGTCCTTGAACTCATCGGCCGCCTTGATCACGACATAGGCCGGGCTGGTGATGAGGTCGTGGGACTTGAGCAGGCGATAGACGGAAGCCTCTGACACGAAATACTTTTCTGTATCAGTGAACCGGACCGCCAATTCGCGCGGCGACAGCTCCGGCTCCTCCAGCGCCAGGTCCAGGATCTGACTCCGTACTGCTTCGGGGATCCGGTTCCAGACCCGGGAAGGGGAAGAAGGCCTGTCCTCCAGACCCTCGGGCCCATGTTCGACGAAGCGGTCATACCAACGGTAAAACGTGGTGGGCGGAATGCCGAGCTTGGCCAATGTCCGGCGCACCGGCAGATGCGACTGTTCCACCAGCCGGATGATTTCGAGCTTCTCAGCGGCAGGATACCTCATTCGCCGTCTCCCCCAGCCCCGCTCATGTTTTTTGAGCAGGCGGTTTTCCAGCGTCAGATCCGCCACCAACTCCTTCAGCGCCGTGGCCTCGGCCCGCAACTCCTTCACCTCGCCAGTATTGGCCTGGTGGGCGGTATCGCCAGCCAGCCGCTTCTTGCCAGCCTCAAGGAACTCCTTCGACCAGCTGTAATACAGGCTTTGGGCAATACCCTCCTTGCGACACAGCTCCGCAATGCTGTCTTCGCCGCGAAGGCCGGACAGCACGATCCGGATCTTTTCCTCAGATGAATGCAGCTTGCGCGTCGCGCGCCGGATGTCCTTCACGACCTGTTCGGCAGGCGCCTTCGTCGTCACGAGGTTCTTTCTCATCTCCACCTCCATGTGGGGTCAAGATGAGCCGCAAACCCTCCGCCACGCAATCACGCCAAACTGTTCCATGGGTGCT
>NZ_JAJCTD010000030.1 GCF_020564565.1 Rhodobacter sp. Har01 | reverse complement strand
AGAACCTCGCGACTTCCAGGTTAACACCTCATTAACCGATTTGGACAACCCTGTGGTCGATCAGCGTGGGGCTTCCGAAATGAATTCACTGATTGCCGCTGTCTTCCTTCTTCCGGTGACCGTCCTGGCGGCCTGGGCAATGTTCAACCGATTTGCCATGGGCGAAACGCGAGAGCACATTGATGAGGCCGCTGCTGTCCGGCAAGCCTTCTCTAAGATCGAGACGGAGCTCCTGAGCCTGCTTGGAGACTGCAGCGCGGCGAGGTTGGCATGGTCGATGTGGTCGGCTACGAACGGTTCCGAACGGAATGGCGCAGCTGCCGCTGAGCTTCATCTGCTTAGTCACGCAGAGGTCGAGGCAAGGTCTGCCCTTGATCAGATCAATGCTCTTCCGCGAAGTGTCGGCGAGATCAAGGTTCACAATCTGCGTTCGATGAGAGCGGCGATTTCCGTTCTGACCAAGGAGATTCAAGTCCAGAGGCATGTTGTCCGCGACTCCCTCGCGCGCTTTGACGACGGCCGGGCCGCTTCGGCGTTCAGGGGAAGAAGCCAGGTCCTGAAGCCGGTAAAGGTGTAGTGCCACGGCGCGCCTGCTGCTGCGGTGGCGGCATCCCAGGGCAGAGCGAGTGCAACCGAGATACCGATTTGGCCATCCTGGCAACGCATTGACCGAGCAACAGCGTTCGCGTAGTCGCGGCTTTGTCTTGCTCTCGATCCTGCTGGGCTTCGAAGCATCCGCGGAGGGCTGCGATCCGGACTACTCCTACTCCGGCGCCTGTGTGCCGGTCGCATCCGACGTCGACTGAACCGGCGGGAAGGGGAATGGTCCTGCCTATGTCACAGGTCCCGTCTAAGTCGTCGGGTCCGATATCTACGGGCTGGATCGCGATGGCGACGGTGTCGGATGCGAACCGAAGCGGAAGAAGCGGAAGAAGCGGAACTGAGCCTGTGTTCGAGGTTGGGTCTTGAGCGCGCGATCAGCGGTACAAGTTCTGTCTCTGAAATCGAAACCGCCGATCCGGCCTTCTCCTTGTTCTCGCCATGGTTCGGAGGCCGACGCAGATCCGGCCCGAGCGCTGATGGCCCAGACGTACACGCCATATGGTTGACGAACACTCGCTATGGCGCTTCAACCACAATTTCTTGAGGTCATCGATGTTCCGCAGGCAGGCTCGGCTCGGTTAACGGTTTCTTAGGATTCGCGGCGATAAATTGAACGAAATCTGAAGAGGTTCTGCGATGGAAACGATGGAACTGGCAAACCGGGCTTTGACGGCGAGCATCCTGGCGGAAGCAAAGGGCAAGTTGGACCTTTCGGAAGCCTTTCTGGACATTGCCATGGACCTCATGCGGACCGGGTCCAAAGAGCCGAAGGGCAATTTGCTCGACTACAGCATCAACCATTTGCTCAACCGATACGCGAGAAATTAGCGAAGGCTTAACCAAGGGTT
>NZ_JAJCTD010000029.1 GCF_020564565.1 Rhodobacter sp. Har01 | reverse complement strand
GGACCAGCTTGAGCACGCGTTCCGGGACGGTTGATTTGGTGTTTTGGTGGTCTTTTCCGTTGTTTGGTGATGCAGGGTTGGCACAAGTCTGGATTAAAGCGGGGTCTGGGCTGGGGGATCCGGGGGGCTGGCGGTGATTTTCTTGTTCCGGCAGAGGATTTGCGGCAGAGTCTGGTGAGGCAAAGCTGTTCCGGACGAACGCCACGGTCGAACGTGGGGCCCGGGACGCAAGACGGGCAGGCACGGGAATGTCGGACGGGACGAGACGCGGGCTCTTCCGCGGGCTGCTTTCATCGGCGCGCCTCGGGGTGCGCCCCTGGGTGGGCCTCTGGGTGGTGGTCGGGCTGGTCGCGGGCTGCGCGGCGGACCCGGGCTATCGCGCGCCGGCATTTCCCTTTCTGAACGGCTATTCGACCGTTCGCAGCGGGGCGCCGGTGCTGATGGAGAACGTCGCCTGGTGGCGCGGGTTCTCCGACCCCGGCCTTGACGCGCTGGTCGAGCGCGCGCTGGCCGGCAACCTGAGCCTGGCGCTGGCGCGCGAGCGGGTGAGCCAGGCCGAGGCGCAGCGCGACACGCTGGCCGGGGGCGGCTCGGCCAGCGCCGAGGGCCGCTACGGGCGGCGCCGCGCCGCCGGCAGCCTGGGCGCGGTCGAGGGCCGCAACGAGGCCGAGGTGACGCTTGGCCTGCAATGGCTGTTCGACCCCTGGGGCGCGCGGGCGCGGCAGGCCGAGGCCGCCGACGCCCGGATCGACGCCGCCGACGCCGAGGTGGATGCGGCGCGGCTGCTGATCCTTTACAATCTTGCCAATGCCTATGTGGACCTGTGCTACCAGCGCCGGGTGCTGCAGTTGCTGCGCCAGCAGCAGGCCTCGCGCAACCAGACGCTGGACCTGACCCGGACGCTGGTCGAGCAGGACGCGGCGACCCGGCTTGACCTGGTGCGGGCCGAGGCGCTGGTGGCCGAGACGCTGGCCCGGATCCCGCCGGTCGAGGCCGAGATCCGCGCGCTGCGCAACCAGATCGCGGTGCTGACCGGGGCGATGCCCGGCGCCATGGCCGATCTGGCCGGCGGCAGCGCCGGCCAGCCGGTGCCGAAGCTTGCGCCCGACCCCGGCATCCCGACCGACCTGCTGCGCAACCGGCCCGACATCCGCATCGCCGAGCGGCTGTACTATGCCGCGGTGGCCGAGACCGGGGCGGCCGAGGCCGATCTCTACCCCCGGCTGTCGCTGGGCGGCACGATCAGCGGCGCGGTGATCGCCGGCAAGGGCGGGGCGGACAGCTACTTCGGGCCCAGCCTGGTGCTGCCGGCGCTGCCGCAGGGCCCGCGCCGGGCCATCGTCGAGGTGCGCCGCTCGCAGGCGCGCCAGGCGCATCTGTCGTGGCAATCCACCGTGCTCGGGGCCATCGCCGAGGTGGAAACCGCGCTGGCGCAATATGCCGGCAGCCGCGCCGGGGTGGCCGCCGCGCGCCGCACCGTGCAGCTCTACCGCGAGGCGGCCGAGCTGACCCGCGACCTGGTCCGCCGCGAGGGCGCCACCATCGGCGAGTTGATCGACGCCGAGGAATCGATCGCCGACGCCGACCTGACGCTGGCCGAAAACCTGCGCCAGCTCGGCCGCAGCTACGTCGCCCTCAACGTCGCCCTCGGCTCAGGCAACAGCCACAACACACACCCCATCCCGAAAGACCCAAAAGCCGAAAACTGACAAACCAGGACACCAAAGATGGGTC
>NZ_JAJCTD010000028.1 GCF_020564565.1 Rhodobacter sp. Har01 | reverse complement strand
TGAAGCTCGTGGATGATGCGGCGTCTGACCGGCACTGCATCGCACCCGGAAAGCCCACGCAGAACCGTCGCAGGCTGTCTCGAACCAATGGCGTTCGCCTGCTCCAGATCGAAAGCTTCGACGGTCGCCTGCGCGACGCGCTGCTGAACGTGACCCTGTTCTCCTCGCTGCACCACGCCCGTGCCACACTGGCCGCCTGGCGCGAGGACCAGACTACCGAACGCCCGCCGCCTTCGCCCAAACCTTCCCCCCGCAACGGGGCCCGACGCTGCGCAACCCGCAAAACTCGGCGCCCGCCCCCGTTGCCCAAGCCGCCCAAACCGGCAAAACCCAAACCCGAAGTCTCGCTCACGCCGGATAAGAACTGGCGGCGGCGTCACCCAGTGGAGGGCCTGCCCGGATGGAATTGCTCTGGAAGGAAAGCCGCTGGATGAGGTCACATCCGAGATCTGGACGTGGCTTGAGCCTGCATGCAGGGCGGCCTCGTGACGGCCGTCTTCGGCGCGATCATGTGACCCTGTCAGGGGGACTCGCAAGACGTTGACCAGGTGCTGACAAGCGCCTGGAACGACGAAGGCTGAACGTTAGGATAGGTTTTGAAGTCTTTGAGAATACGTGATATTTTTGTTGCGACGGCAGGATCAGATGATGACTTGCTGCCCGAGCAGGCAAAAGATGGTTGCGGGCATGGGCGTTGATCCTGGCTGGCCGCTGAAGGCGGCGGCGCAGGGCAAGCCGACCAGACCAGCGTTCATCCTGCTAGTGTGACCTGGTGCAGCGAGCCTTACGCCCGCGACGCATTCAAGGCCGCGCCGATGCGTGCCCTGACCTCGTCGGATTCGTCGGCCAAGGCCAGCGCCAGGGACTGAAGGGCAAACCGGGCACTGTGCAACTGGTCGATCAGGGACATCACGATGCCAAGGGCGGCTTCGTCCAGATCGAGGTCGTCGGACAACTCGCACACAAGGCGCAGGCGAGCGATGTCGATCTGGCCAAAGAGGGGGCCGGTGTCGCTGTGCACGGGGACCACGACCCTGGCCGCGATGAAGCCGGTCAGGCGGTCACGGGTCAGGCCCGAGGTGATGGCAACAACGTCGTCTTCCGTCAGGTATTGGGTCATCAGACGGCCTCTGCCAGAAGGGCGGCGCGCGGATCATGGGATTTGGTCTTGCGCCATTCGGTCAGGAAGTCGCGCAACGGCGCGTCGGTCTCAGGCGGCGCCACGATACGCAGCTCGACCAGTTGATCGCCCTTTCCGGCACCGCCGGGTTTGGCGACACCGCGCCCGCGCAAGCGCAGGGTCCGGCCCGAACTCGTGCCGGGCGGGATGGTCAGGCTGACCGGGCCCGCGATCGTCGGGGCCTGAACCTTGGCCCCGAGGATCGCCTCGTCGATGGTGATCGGCAGGGTGAGCAGGATGTCGGCACCCTCGCGGCGGAACACCGGATGCGGGCGAAGGGACAGGGTGATCAGCGCGTCGCCGGGCGGCCCGCCGCCAAAGCCGGGGCTGCCCTTGCCGCGCAGGCGCAGGGTCTGGCCATCTTCGGCGCCGGCCGGAATCCTGACCGAGAGATCGCCCCCTTCGCCGAGGGTCAGGCGCAAGTCGGCCCCCCGCGCCGCATCCAGGAACGGCACGTGAAGCGAAAAACGCTGGTCGCGTCCCGGGGCGGCGAAGCCTTCGCCGCTTTCGCCGCGCTGACGGAGCATCTCGGCAAAGATATCGCGCGGGTCCCCGTCGCCAAAGGATGAGCGGAACCCTTGCTGCGGCCGATAGGTGTTGCCGGGTTCCCCGGCAAAGTCTCGGTAATACTGCCGGGGCGGCTTTTCCGACCCCGAGGCGTCAATCTCGCCCGCATCATACCGGGCGCGGGTGGCGGGGTCCTTCAGGAGGTCGTACGCGGCGCTGATGTCCTTGAACCGGGCCTCGGCCCTTGCGTCATCGGGATGCAGATCGGGATGATGCGCGCGTGCAAGCTTGCGGTAGGCCTGCTTGATCTCGGCAGCCGTCGCGGTGCTTGACAGGCCAAGGG
>NZ_JAJCTD010000027.1 GCF_020564565.1 Rhodobacter sp. Har01 | reverse complement strand
GTTCGGCAGGCGCCTTCGTCGTCACGAGGTTCTTTCTCATCTCCACCTCCATGTGGGGTCAAGATGAGCCGCAAACCCTCCGCCACGCAATCACGCCAAACTGTTCCATGGGTGCTGATGCCGGACAAACTTCACTATGAGAAGCCTCGATGGCGAGACTACTGCAACAAAGCTTCGTCGAGGTCAAAATCTCTGATTTCTAAGAACAAATTGACAAATCAACGGGAATTTTTCATCAGTGAACACAGTCTTGCCAGAAAATCTCCCCTGCAAACGATGTACTTCAGAGCCAAACATCTGGAACGAATGCTCATCGTCCGGGATAAAGCTGCATGCCGCTCACATTCTCAATCTTGAATGGGTCGACCATAGAAACAGGCCCTGAAATCGTGAGAGCAATCACAGATAGCCACTTCGGTGGAAACGTCCTCGTCAACAACGCAGAGCGTGCCCAAATCTCTTCCGGTTGGGGCTTCGGCAGATCTATCGCCGATGCGAACATGAAGAATTTGCGCTATCCTGGCGGCACCGTTACCGAAACACTCTTCGATATGACCAACCCGGATGCACCAATGCGGGGCACCACGCCGCTGCTTTGGCAAACGCAATTCTTGCAGTTCGCATCAGAAATTGGCGCATCTGCAACGATCGTAATCCCAACCAGATGCGGCTTCACCCAAAGCGCCGGCGCCTCTCTAGTCGCAGGCAATTACGGACATCGAGCAGTCTCCGAAGAGTACTCTCAGTCTGTTCAACGATACGTATTTGATACAATACGCAACGCTGCGAATCAAGAGAATCCGGTCCGTATCTCATGCTTTGAAATAGGAAATGAATTCTGGGCATCCGGCCAGATGACAGCGTCGGAATACGGCAAAGTGGCAGCGTCTGCCCTGCGTGCCGCCCAAGCCGGCATCGATCATGCTATTGCGGCAGGGTACGTTTCTTCGACTTCACAGCCAGAACTTCTCGTTCAAACGATTTCGGCGGCCGGGTATATGTCGCCCAATAGCTCATCCGATGTGTATGTGTCAAGTGGCGAGGTCTATCAGTCAATTTCACTGATTCCGGAAGGGCAACTGTATGAACTAGCTACCATTTCTGGTCAAGGCAATGCCCGAGCGCAATTGTTGGAGATTGTAAGAGTACTGAATGATGCGTCCGTGTCACACCTCATCGACGGAATGGTGGATCACTACTACAATGCCTCAGGATTTGCGCAAGTCGATACCGGTGAACAGTTCATCTTCCAACAGTTCAATTACGCTGAGGCGAGGCTTGGTCGTGAAGTTGGCACACTGAGTCGCTATGTAACAGAATGGAACACAAAGCGAACTGTTGACACCTCGGATGGCGGGAGAGAGAACAACCCTGAAGTTGCGCACAACCGTGGGCTTCCGCAGGCCGGGATGCTGGTCGAAATGTTCTTTGAGATGCTGACGCATGGCGTGACAAGCGCAAACGTCTGGCCGCTTTGGTTTCCCAGTGGGAACTCAACGTCTCTTTTTGATTCGGAGACATTTGCAACGCGCGTTCCGAGTGCCATCTTTCAACTAATGCAGGAAAGCCTAATTGGAACTCGCCCAATCTTAGATTCTGAGATTGAAATCGACAGTGTAAGACTGGATTCACACTTCTTTTCGTCCGACGCAAAGATCGTGTTCTTTTCACAAAACCGTTCCGAAGTTCCTCTGCATGACTTCATTCTTGGTCTTGACGGTCTCGGAGATTCGACGCTTAGAGCTAATCTAGATACGAGACAATATTTTCTGGCAATCACCGAGCTGTCGTCTTCGCTTGGTGGACAGTTTTGCAGCGGAGCAAACGGCGAGGATGTCGCGCCAGTGCTGACCTATTCGAATGGAGCGATTGGAAGTGGATCTCTCTTGCAGATTTCAATGTCGAACTTCACATCAACGGTCGATTCTCTCAGTGCGATAGACCCTATGGCAATTTTGCGGGTCGAGATTACATTCATTTCCGAAGGTTCGGATGTGATCATTGGACGTGCCGGCAATGATACGATCTTCGGAGGTGGCGGCGATGACTCCATTCTAGGCTCTTCAGGTGTGGATCGGCTCCATGGTCAAGCAGGCAACGACACCCTGGAAGGAGGCCCGGGCAACGACCATCTTTGGGGTGGCGAAGGCGCCGACCGCCTTATTGGCGGAGACGGGCAGGAAATCGACTACGCCCGCTACGACGACGCCAACTGGGGCAATCTCATCATTCGTCTGGATAACCCCGCCC
>NZ_JAJCTD010000026.1 GCF_020564565.1 Rhodobacter sp. Har01 | reverse complement strand
CAGGACGGTCACCGGAAGAAGGAAGACAGCGGCAATCAGTGAATTCATTTCGGAAGCCCCACGCTGATCGACCACAGGGTTGTCCAAATCGGTTAATGAGGTGTTAACCTGGAAGTCGCGAGGTTCTGGGTTGCATTGCGCATGCAACAGGGCGATCGGTGAGTTCGCAAGCGGGACGGGGTGTTGGCTCACTTTTTCGCTTCGCCTGTGCGCCCCACCAGCCCGCGGACATTGCCCACCCCCCATGTCCCACCCCGCCGCGTCCTGATCCCCCGCGCCGTCAGTTCCGCCGCGATCGCCCTCAGCGAGGTGTGCCCCGCGGCCTGAATGTCCTTGAGCATTGGCCCGAGGTCCTCCGCGAAGGCCGCAGCATTGGCGGAGACGGCCGACCGAAGGGATGTGCCGCCCTTACCAGCGCGCTTCGGGGCCGCTGCGCCGTTCGGGTTCGCAGCTACGGCCTGAAACAGGAGTTCATCACCCCTCACGGCCCGCAGCATAACGGCATGGTCGAACGCGTGATCAGAACGCTCAAGGAGCAATGCATCCACCGCCAGCGCTTCGACAGCATCCAACACGCGGCCCCCGCCATCGGTGACTGGATCAGCTTCTATAGCCATCGCCGCCCACATCAGGCGCCGGACATGAAAACCCTCGCCGGTGCATTCGCCCTAGCGGCTTTACCTATGCAGATTCCGCTGGGTCGATACATTGCTCAAGGGGTTGCTGTTCGGCCCAGATGGCGCGGCCTTCTCGCCGACGCATACCCGCAAGGGCGACAGGCTCTACCGCAACTGTGTCAGCCAGACAGTGCTGAAGCATGGCTCTGGGTTGTGCCCATTCGGCCGCGTGCCAGCGGGCGAGATCGAGGCCGACGTGATCGATCAGCTTTGCGCCGTGTTCCGCCAGCCGGAGATCGTCGCGGGCACGTGGAAGTCAGCGCGCGCGCAGGCCGAGGACATCACAGAGGCCGACGCCCGCGAGGCGTTGCAGCGGCTCGATCCGATGTGGGACGATTTGTCCCCGGCCGAGCAAGCCCGCATCGTGGCGCAACTCGTCGAGTGCGTCGACGTCGGCAAAGGCGGGCTGAACATCCAGCTTCGCGTGGATGGGTTCGACGGCCACGCGCGCGATATGCGCTCATCGAAGATCAAGGCTGAAGCATGACCAAGAACCTGCAAAATAACACAATTCCGACTGAAGCCATTCATCGAATGCTAACCAAATCCTGTCGAACTCGCGGTCGGCGCAAGTCGTCCAATAAACTCATTAATCCAGAGCCACTGAAGCTGAAATCACCTCTCCTGAGAACACCCCTAACCCAAGTAAGCCAGAGCGGAGAATTCAAGAAGCAAAGATGTGAGGTTCAAGCGGGGAGACCAGAATGATGCCTGGAAACTCCCGCGAAAGCCCGCCAGACATCGTCACCGTCGATATCCCTATCCACCTCGTGAAGCGCGGCGGGCGCAAGGAGATGCAACAGCCGAAGGGCGCCGCGCAGCCGCGAGGGACGGACAACACGCTGGTCAAGGCACTGGCGCGCGGCTTACGCTGGAAGCGAATGCTGGAGTCAGGTGAGTTCGCCACCATCGCCGAACTGGCGGAGCGCGAAGGGATAGCCTCCTCCTACATGATTCGGATCCTGCTGCTGATGCTCTTTTCACCCGACATCGTCGAAGGCATCCTTGATGGATGCCAGGTGCCGGGCCTGACGCTGTCAGTAATGCTCCCGCCAATCCCATCTGAATGGCGCCGGAAAATGCAGCTTTGGAGCGAGAAAGCAACAGGCCCGACCGCACATCTCGCGGACTGAACCAAGCTTGCCGCAAGCCCAGAATTCCCCTCCTCGGCACCGGGAGCGATTCGCGCTTGCGCTCGGTGCCGTTAACCATGTTTCGGTGTAACTTATTATTTTCATGCGATTCTTCGCCCGGCAGTTGTCTCGGAAGATGTGATGGCACGCCCAAGGCGGCATCGGTTGCCCTTTTGGACAACTTGTTATCACGCGAACATAACGTCCAATCTCCTGCAGGGATGCGATCACGTGTGCTTGACCAAGAGAGGATCGCGGCGCGGAGATTATCGAGCCTACAAGTGACCGGTGGTGAAATGGTGACGGACAGCATTCATGTGCCCGAGTGATATCGAAAGTGACGAGTCGCCTTCTGAGCGAGACGCCCGACCTCCCGTAGGCCAGGAAATTGCCGGCCTGAAGGCTCACATCCTTGCACTGGAAAGAGAGCTTGCCGAATATGGGCGCAAGTTCGGGTTCAGCGACCGCGCTCGGGAACTGCTTTCTAGGCCAATCGCCCCCTAGGGTCAGGACCCATTGATCTGCTTGAGGCTCCCTTCGATGCGTGGTTCCGGGCCCCCGAACTTACGGGGGTGATGATGAGCAGTCTTTTCTGGTTGACGGACGAGCAGATGGAGCGGTTGAAGCCGTTCATTCCGAAGAGCCATGGCAAGCCACGCGTGGATGATCGGCGGGTTCTGAGCGGGATAATCTTCATCAATCGCAACGGGTTGAGGTGGTGCGATGCCCCGCGTGAGTATGGCCCGCCGAAGACGCTCTATAACCGATGGAAGCGGTGGGGTGACATGGGGGTCTTCGCCACAATGATGGAGGGACTGGCCTCGAAAGGCTCTGAGCAGAAGACCATCATGATCGACGCGACCTACCTGAAGGCGCACCGCACGGCTTCGAGCCTACGGGCAAGAAAAAGGGGGCCCGACGATCAGCGCGGGCATCTGATCGGGCGCACGAAGGGCGGGCTGAACACCAAACTGCATGCCGTCACCGATGCGAGGGGTCGTCTGCTGAAGT
>NZ_JAJCTD010000025.1 GCF_020564565.1 Rhodobacter sp. Har01 | reverse complement strand
AAACAGCAAACCATCCAAAACCGCCGCTTGAACCATCAGCGTCAAGCCGCATAGCCTGAAACAGGTGAGCCAGAGCCCTCTGCTCCAAAATCAGGTCGACTGTTCCAAATCTCTCGACGACGGACACCCGCAGCAGGAAGGCCCGGCTGAGCGCCAGCTTGAAATGTGCCATCTGCAGGTTCGGGCGCTCACTGCCCGGAACCGCATGGTCATCGCTCCAGTCGAACTGGACAGCTTCGCCCGGGCGGCAGGCCAGCGGGACGAATGTGCCACGTCCCCTGGTCTGTTGGTCGCGCTGCCGATCAGCCCGCCAGTTCCGGGCAAAGGCCGCAACCTGGTTATGGGAACCGGTGAAGCCGAGCGTCACCAGATCGGCATGAAACGGCTTCAGCGTACGCCGCTCCTGGCGCGACTTCCCGGCCTCGGTCTTCAGCCCGCCCGCCAGCTTTCCGGCAAAGGGATCAAGCCTGCTCGGCCGCTCCGGCGTGGCGAACATTGGCTCGACCGTGTCCGACGCCAGATGCATGGTCACGGTATTGCGCGACAGACCCGTGCGCCGGGCGATCTCGCGGATCGACAGCTTCTGCCGCAAATGCATGGGTCGGATGATGTTCAAAAGTCCCATGTGGACCACTCCGTTGCCCCCGGCCGCTCGCCGCTCAGGGGGAAGGTTCACATGGCTCAATTCTCAGTGGAATTTGCGCGCCGACCCGGCTCAGTTCTCGATGGAAATCAACATTATAGTCCGTGCGCCAGGCGGCCAGAGTGACGCGGGCATGGTGCAAGGACGGAAACAGGGTCTCATTCTGCAGTTCATCCCGCAGACGACCGTTGGTGCTTTCGATGAAGGCGTTCTGGATCGGCTTGCCGGGCGCGATGTAGTGCCAGTCAAACTCGCGATCATCCACGAACTTCAGGATTGCGTTCGAAGTGAACTCGGTCCCATTGTCGCTGACCTCCGTCATGGGTTTGCTGCGGGCGTCGAACAGGATCGCCAGTTCCCGCGCCACCCGTGCGCCCGACAGCGAAGTTTCGGCGATCAGGGCCAGGCATTCCCGCGTGCAGTCATCGACCACAGTCATGATCCGGGAGCGGCGGCCATCGGTCATCTGGTCGGACACGAAGTTCAGCGACCAGCGCTGGTTCGGCATCAATGGCAGCAATATCGGGGCCTGTGTGCCCATGGCCCGCTTGCGCCCACCGCGACGGCGCACGTGCAACTGCTCTTCCCGGTAGATGCGGAGCGGGCGCTTGTGATTGACCTCGTGGCCCTCACGCCGAAGAAACACATGCAGCCGCCGATAACGCAAAGATAGACGCGCCTTTTGTGTGATGCGAAGTCCTCAAGGGTGCGTTCACCCGGTCAAGATCCGCTTGCGACACCAGAATCGGAAACACTTCCGTGCTGCGGGACCGAGTCGTTTCCACAGGCCATCCAATTGACATATATTGGATTTCCTATGCCCGAGGGCGCGGAGATCGAACAACTGTCCTTTTCGTCAGGTTCAGTTGTTCATCCGGATAGCAACAGGTCTTACCGACTCGGTGTTCTTGCATTCGACACCAGCCAGGTTCGGGCGCACCTGGCCTGATCCCGCGGGCCGTGAGTTCCGCCGCGCTGGCGCGGAGCGAGGTTTGTCTGGCAGCCCGGAATTTGGTCAGGATACATACGAGTCTTTCGTCGAATGCCACCGCACTTGCGGGGACAATGGCCTGACGGGCGCCGCAGCCGGCTCCAGATCGATTGAAGTGCACCGACCCGTTCAATTGCCAGAGGCTCAGCCTCCGCGTGCCGGCAGGCAGGTTGCCGATCAACTCTCGTGGGTTTGGATTCCGCTGGAGAGCTTGTACAGGTGCTGATTGCCACGGGTGAGAAGCGTGATGCCCATCTCGCGATCGAGTGCTTCACGGAGAGCTTCGAACTTGGGCTTCAGGTGGGTGATGTCATTCTCTTGGATGAAGTCCTGAAGGTCGCGGGCAACATCAATGAGGAAGTCGTCAGTCGGCGCCAGGTACATGTGTGAGATTCCAATGCTGCCCCCATGTGCACACTGGCAACCCTTGGTTAAGCCTTCGTTAATTGCACGCGCATAGGTAGTGATCTTCCACTGGTCTTTCATCCAGCCACGACTGGAGCCCATTGGTCGTTTACGCCAGTTGGCGCGGTTTGAGCAATCGCCTGGCGCGCGGAACCTTCATCGCTTGCAGCGGGTCGAGCGATTGCGGTGGTCCGGCGCAGTGCCGAGTGCTGAGTGTGGTCGCATGGTGTTGTAGTCGGTGACCTAGGCCGCAATCAGATCGCGAGCATGCCCGAGCGAAACACTGACCGCGATCGCCAACGGACATCCCGCGTCACTCAGCGACGATCTCTGCCTTGGGCGTTCCCAAAGCCGTCAAGTTGAAAGGCCGACGGGGTTCAGGCAACGCTCACATTGGACCAATCCGTCGTGCAGAAGCGGGCGGGTGAAGGCTTGCCCATGCGGCCGGCCTAACCGCATAGATTCACAATGTGAATCGCCCTTGATCAGCAGTGTGCAACAGCACCGGCTAGAGCGGAAAGGTGCCCACGTCGCATGGACTGGTAGAGGACCAAGGTACGAGGGGTCTTCCGGCAGACCGCAATCTTCCTTATCTGGATTTCACCCCAAAGTCCCGAACGGCGAACATCTAGGCGAATCTTTTCAAAGTCCGACGCGTGGTCGTAGGTGAGCCTTCGCTCTTCGCCCTCACAGCATACGGTGATTTCCCAGCAGAGGTTCGAGCTCGCGTTGATTGCCTCAATTCGCCCTAGCGCAGCACGCTTGGCCCATCCCAAATCTGGACTTGAAGTTTGGAGACGATTGATCTTCATAGCTGAAGCCCTCTTCGATGATCTTGGCGGAACCCTTGGTTAAGCCTTCGCTAATTTCTCGCGTATCGGTTGAGCAAATGGTTGATGCTGTAGTCGAGCAAATTGCCCTTCGGCTCTTTGGACCCGGTCCGCATGAGGTCCATGGCAATGTCCAGAA
>NZ_JAJCTD010000024.1 GCF_020564565.1 Rhodobacter sp. Har01 | reverse complement strand
CCCCCCGGATCCCCCAGCCCAGACCCCGCTTTAATCCAGACTTGTGCCAACCCTGCATCACCAAACAACGGAAAAGACCACCAAAACACCAAATCAACCGTCCCGGAACGCGTGCTCAAGCTGGTCCGAATCGAGCGGCGGGAGTGTGTTTCCCGACGTGCCACAGTCCCGCCGCCGACCCTGCCAAAGCCGGGTTTCGGGGCACAGGTTCGCCCTATGCGGGTGCGGTTTTTGCGGGACTATGGCGGCAATATGGCGTAATATTTCATGTATCGCCCGGGTATTTGAACCGTTCCACATGATCTGCGCCAGTGAACTTTCTGATGACGTTCGGGCGGTCTAGGCCGACCGGTCCAGGTTTCAAGAGAAGATGAGAGTTGAACGATGACCATTTCCGACGATTTTTCTGGCGGCGTTCTTGACCCGGTCTGGCGGATCGAGGGGCCGCTGGGGGTTTCCTCGGCGCTGGGGGTCACAGGTCAGGACGCCTGGCTGGCGCTGGTGACCCCGGACGGGACCTATGACGCCTGGAACACCAACACCGCGGCGCGGGCGATGCAGACCACCGCGGACGATGATTTCCAGCTTGAGGCGCGCTTCCTCAGCCTGCCGGCAACGAAATACCAGGGCCAGGGCTTCCTGGCCGAGCAGGATGCGCAGAACTGGGTGCGCTACGACACCTATTCCGACGGCAGCAAGCTGTTCGCCTTCGCCGCAGTCACGGTGAACGGCGTCTCGACGATGAAGTTCAAGGTCGCCATTCCCGGCAACGTGGCGCCGCATCTGCAGATGGTGCGGGTGGGCGACGTCTGGACGATGAAATATTCCACCGACGGCGCGACCTGGGTCACCGCGGGCAGCTTCAGCCATGCCCTGACGGTGACCGCGACCGGGGTCTTCGCCTCGAACAGCTCTAACGCCAACGGCTTCACCGCGCTGGTCGACTATTTCGAGACCGGCACCGACCCGATCCAGAACGAGGACGGCACCATCGTGCCACCCAATGCCGTGCCGCTGTCGACCGATGACAGCTATCAACTGGCATCGGACGGAACCCTCAGTGTTGCGGCAGAGGACGGTGTGCTGAGAAACGACCGCGACCCGGAGGGCGGGGTGCTTGCCGTCACGCTCGGGTCTTCCCCGGCGCACGGGACGGTCACGTTGAACGCGGATGGCAGCTTCAGCTATTCCGCCAACGCCGGATACACCGGGCCGGACAGCTTTGCCTACACGGTGACCGATGCACTGGGGGCAACCGCCACGGCCACGGTGTCGTTGCAGCCCGACAACACCGCGCCGGTTCTTGTCACCGGCACCAGCGCGTTTTCCAAGACCGTGGTCAGCACCGCGATGCCGCTGACGCACATCGCCCTTGCGGCCGACTTCGACCTCGATGGCGACCTCGACATCGTCGCCACCTCCGAACAGGACGATTCGGTGGTCTGGTTCGAGAATGACGGCAACTTCGGGTTCACCCGACGGGTGATCGACAACGCCCTGGAATCGGCCTATCCGGCGTCGCTGGCGGACCTCGACCTTGACGGCGACACGGATGTGCTGGTGGGCGGCTATCGGGCCGACCAGTATGTCTGGTACGAAAACGCCGGCGACGGAACCTTCACCAAGCGCTTCATCGCGACACAGGATGGTGCGCATTCCATCTTCGCGGTGGACATGGATGGTGACGGCGATCTTGATCTGATCACCGCCGGGCAGGATTCGAACACCATCGCCTGGTATGAGAACAACGGTTCCCAGTCCTTCACGCCGCACCTGATCAATGCCGCCGCGCTGGCTGCCAAGTCCGCCGTTGCCTTCGACATGGACGCAGACGGCGACCTTGATGTCGTTGCGGCAAGTTTTGCCGATGACACGATTGCCTGGTACGAGAATGACGGCGACCAGAACTTTTCCAGGCGTGTGATCGATGCCGCCGCGAATGGCGCCTACTTTGCGACGGTTGCGGATATTGATGGCGACGGCGACCGTGATGTCGTGGCGGCCAGTCAGTTGGACAACAGCATTGCCTGGTACAGCAACTCCGGCGGCGTCTTCACCAAGCGTCTGATCGCCGCCGATGCCAATGCGGCGCGGTTCGTCTCGACCGGCGACATCGACGGCGATGGCGATATCGACATCCTGTCGGCCAGTGTCGATGACAACACCATCGCGCTTTACCGCAATGACGGTGCGGGCGCTTTCACGCGGATCATCGTCGATGGTCAAGCCATCGGGGCCTACGGCGCCATCGCGACCGACATGGATGGCGATGGCCTGATTGATGTGCTGGGGGCCAGCAAGACCGATGGCAAGGTGTCGATCCTGTTCCAGCAAAAGGCCCACCAGCTTGCCATCGAGGCTGGGTCCAGTCTGGTCATCGACACGGCAAGACTGCAGGCCGTCGATGCCGATCAGTCTGCCGCAGGGCTGGTCTACAGGGTGGTGACTGCCCCGACGGCGGGTCAGTTGCGGCTGGACGGGATCGTGCTGGGTGCGAATGGCACCTTCACGCAGCAAGACGTCAACCTCGGCCGGGTGTCCTATCAGCAGACCGCCGCGGGACAGGGCAGTGACAGCTTCGTCCTGTCGCTGAGCGATGGGATCGCGCCCGCATCAACGGCCGCCTTCTCGGTCAGCATCGCGGGCGCAAACCCGGTGGGCGCCCCGGTTTCCGACGATTTTTCCGGTGGCGTTCTTGACCCGGTCTGGCGGATCGAGGGGCCGGCGGGGGTTTCCTCTTCGCTGGGGACCGCAGGTCAGGAAGCCTGGCTGGCGCTGGTCACCCCGGACGGCACCTATGACGCCTGGAACACCAACACCGCGGCGCGGGCGATGCAGACCACCGCGGACGATGATTTCCAGCTTGAGGCACGCTTCCTCAGCCTGCCGGCGACGAAGTACCAGGGCCAGGGCTTCCTGGCCGAGCAGGACGCGCAGAACTGGCTGCGCTACGACACCTTCTCGGACGGCCGCAAGCTCTATGCCTTCGCCGCGGTGACGGTGGACGGCGTCTCGACCCAGAAGT
>NZ_JAJCTD010000023.1 GCF_020564565.1 Rhodobacter sp. Har01 | reverse complement strand
CAAACAGCAAACCATCCAAAACCGCCGCTTGAACCATCAGCGTCAAGCCGCATAGCCTGAAACAGGTGAGCCAGAGCCCTCTGCTCCAAAATCAGGTCGACTGTTCCAAATCTCTCGACGACGGACACGCTAGAACGATCTTGACTTCGAACGGCACGCCAAATGGGTAAGGACGGATGGAGTTTCTTGTACACATTGGTTTCGCAAAGGCGGCCAGCACCTACGTCCAGAAGCACCTGTTTTCCGGTGCGCATCCCGACATCGGCATCTTGGGCGGGACCGTTGCGACAGCGACGAAGTCGGGTGGGGACATCTTCACCAACGGCACGGGGCGGCAGCGTTTCGTGCAGTCCTTTGCATTCGACGCAGACGCGGCCCGAGCGCGCATTCTGGCTGGGGCGACACCGGATCGCCGGGTGGTCGCGATTTCGAATGAGGAACTGGCGGGCCATCCCTACAGCGGCGGCATCCACGGCGAAATCATCGCGGAGCGCATCCGCCGGACCTTGCCGGAAGCGAAAGTCCTGATCGTGATCCGCGAACAGCGTTCGATGCTTCTTTCCGTCTTCGCCGATTTCGTGACGCGACAGAACGCCCGCTGTGGGCTGCGCCGATTTCTCGCGTCAAGGCTCCAGACCCAGATCCCCTGGCACAGGCCAGAGTTCTATTGCTTCTCGCACATCGTTGGCTGGTACCGGCAAGCGTTCGGGGCGGCCAATGTCCTGGCCTTGCCGATGGAGTGCATCCGCCAGGATGCCCCCGGTGCAATTGCAGAAATTTGCCGCTTTGCCGGAGTACGTACCCCCGACAGCGTACTTGCCGAGCCGGAAAACCGGCGCGACTACGTGCAATATGCAGCGTTGCGATTGCTGCCCGGCCTGAACGCGCTGGGGTCGCCGACGCCGGCGAACGGAAACACCGGGCTTGGAATACCGGACATCCGGCGCGGCTTGCTGGCCGCTGTTTCTGCAGCCCTGCCTTCTGCTGCGGTGCGCCGGATCGTGGACGCCGACGCGCGTCTGATTGAAATCCACTTGCGCCCGCTGGTGGCGGCCGACAACCGGCAGCTACAGGGAATGGTCGGCCATGACCTTGCGCGCCTTGGCTACATGATGGACTGACCTTGATTCCTCGTCACCTGGCGATCGTCCCAGCGTTCCGTCTTGGTGGAAAGCCGTTCCGCCATTCGAAGCCATGTTTCGCGGGAAAAGGCACTGGCGTGGCGGTCAATCCGCGCGCGGGTGCGCAGCATGGTGTCATCCCACCGGTTCTATCCGCGCCCGCCATTGCCTTGGCGTTGCTTAGGCGGCAGGCAGGGCAGCAGATCGGGCTTGGCGTCGGGTTCGGGCTTCGCGCCCTCGGTGCCGTGCTTCGCCTCCATGACGAAGTGCCCGGCGCGGCAAGGGCCGATGAAGCCGCGGGTTTGGCTGCCGGTGTGAATCAAATTCACCCGACGTTCGAAGCAATACCTTTCGCGTCGGGCAACTGCTGTTGCCGGATCGGGACGCTGGACGCCCAGAAGGTCGGTCAGATCATTTGCGAAGGACTGGAAATTCGCCCGGTCGCTGCCGCCTAGCCGCATCCACCGCTCAATGATCGGTCCAACGTCCAAGGGCCTGCCCGTTCTCTACGCGTCGCCGGAAGTGACGAAGGATTCCTGGTCCAAGGCTGCGGGATTTCGGCAGGCACAGGCAAACACCCTGTCTTCGCGCGCGTGCGTATTGGTGACCTTTCCTGCATTCTGGAAAGCGCCCGCGCCCTAGCATCGCGGACAGACCTGTTGCGTGCGGGGGGCAAGGCAATCTCTCGGGGATTGCCCTGGGGACCGGCGCGGGTTTCCGCCCTTTCAGAATCTGCAAGGATTGACGGCTGGGCCTTGGCTTCCCGGCTTCGCGCCCAGCGCAGCCGTTGGGCCTCGGCAATCCGTTCGCGGCCCTCGGGCGTTCTGGCCCCGGTCGATTTCCCGCCGTGAAACTTGCAGCGCCGCTTGCCCGGTTCGCTCAGCAATCGGCAGGCAAGTCCCTTGCGGGTGTTGTCAGAAGAACTTGGCCCGGGCCGACCTGGGTGCCCGGCTGGCCGCCCGGGATGACCGAACGCTCCCCCTTTCGTTACTTCAAGACGAGCCCCGAGATCATCCGCCTGGCGGTAATGCCCTAAGTCGGTTCGCCCCGTCGCCCCGTAGCGTCGAGGACCAGCTGCGGATCGATTTAAATTCAATGGGTTGCGAGTAGAGAAGGTTGTACGCCGGTCCCGTCCCCTCCGCCATTTTATCCATCTAAGTCATTGGAAAATATGGAAAAGCGAAAATCGCTTCCCCCAGAAATTCCCCCACACTCGGCTGGAAGGCCCCGGAATTTGCCGGAACACGCGCCTTTGCTGTGTGACGATTGCGGGCACCTGCGGCCAATGCGACGCCCGGCCGGTCAGGCGGCGAAGCGGCCGGTTTCGGTGACGCGGGCCTGGCCCAGCGCGGTCAGGCTTTCCAGAAGCGGCTGGATGCTGCGCGCTTGGCCTCGCTGGAATCGGCGGGCGACCTGTTCCGGGCTGGCCTCGCCCAGATCGTGAAGGGCGGCGCGGACGGCGGCGATCTGTTCGGGCAGGGTCTTGGGCCAGGGGGTCTTTTCGGTGGAAACGGCGGGGCCAATGTCCAGCGCGCCCTGTTCGCCCTTGGCGGCCACACCGCGGCCCTGGGGGTTCTGATAGTCAGGGCGCAGCCAGCGGACCAGCCCGCGCGCTTCCTCGGCCGCGCGGGTGCGGTTCAGGTCCACCAGCCGGTGCAGGATTTCATCATTGGAAAGACCCTCGGGCCAGCCATAGGCCGCGGCCACTTCGCAGTCGATCTGGTCGTGAATGTCCTTCAGGATGCCGACAAGGCCTTGATCGTAGATTTCGCGGTCCTTGCCATCGATCCGTTCCTTTGCCCGCAGCTTTTCCAGCACGTTATACATGCCTGTTAGGGTCAACTTAGGGTGCACGGCCTGTTGCGCCTTGCGGTGAGCATCAAGTTGTTCGCCAAGGTTGCGAAGGCGGGCCTTCTGGTCATTGGTTGGGTCGGGGAAGGGGAAGGGGTTGAAACACTGTGCATGGTTGTAGTTGGCATCGTTTCCGACACCTAGCCAAGCGCCCGACGATATCGCCCAAATGACATGATGGCGGGACGACAGCACCGCCAAGGCGTCGGCTTCGCGCAGCGCGACTGCGATTAGCTTCGCGTCTGGCAGAATATCCCCATCTAGGAAGCCAAAGACCCGATGCTTGGCAGTTCGACAAGTCGCTACGAACCTCGGAAGGCCCGATAACGCGGCCCGCATTTTGCTGCGGGGTTCTGCGAACACCCACCAAGAGTCGCGGTATGTCGCCCTTTTCTTCTCAGCACGCTCAGGTCTAACGAGATCAAGAATCTGCTGATAGAGGTGTGGGGCCGCGGCACGCGCACTCCCCTCTGACAGCCCATAGAAATCAATGATGTAGCCTGGCTCTTGTCCCGCGACAAACTGCTTACCGTTGAGGTAGCGCCGCAGAATGCCTTTTGCCAATGCTTCACTTTCGACTGACGCCGCCGGGCGGGATACTCGAAAACCCTCCCCAAGCGGTGTCACTCCCTGATAGGCTAGGCCCTCATTCGCCCGCAAGGGCTTGGCCGCCGCCACGTCTGCCCCGATCCGCAGATCGGCAAATACCTTGCCCTTCTCGGTCTGGAACACCACGGGCCGCCCTTCGGCCTCTGTCTCGCCCTTGCGTTCCTCGGTGATGGTCAGCAGCCGCCCCGGCACGCGGCCCGCCTCGGCCACGGTCATGGCGATGCGCACCGCCGCGCCCTCGCCCGCGTCCACCCAGGGGTGATCGGGAATGGCGAAGACCAGCGAAAGCGGGGCCTTTTCGTCGTTCAGGTGCGGGTCCAGAACCTTGCGGTTGAAGGTCTGGCGCAGGGAATTGGTGGTGATGAAGCCGAAGCGGCGGGTGCCTTTCACGCGGGCCTTGTCGGTGGCGGGCTTCCAGCCACGCGCCGCAAGGGCGGCCTTTTCCCACCAGAACATGACGAAATCCGCGCTTTGCGGCATCTTGTGTCAATCGGCGCGCAAAACTGACCCCGGATCGGCGTCCAATTTTGACCCTACCGGTTAGACGAGATCGGGGCCTGAGCCGACGGAACGGTCAGGGTGTGGAGTCGGCTCAGGCCCTGATCGGGGTCAGGCGCGGTTCTTGAAGC
>NZ_JAJCTD010000022.1 GCF_020564565.1 Rhodobacter sp. Har01 | reverse complement strand
GAGGGACTGATTGGGGGCCTGGGGAATGATACCATGTTTGGCGATGCAGCTGCCAACCATCTGCTCGGCGCCCGGGGCTCGGATCGGCTCTATGGTCAAGCAGGCAACGACACCCTGGAAGGAGGCCTGGGAAACGACCATCTTTGGGGTGGCGAAGGCGCCGACCGCCTTATTGGCGGAGACGGGCAGGAAATCGACTACGCCCGCTACGACGACGCCAACTGGGGCAATCTCATCATTCGTCTGGATAACCCCGCCCTGAATACCGGAGCGGCGCAGGGCGACAGATACGTCGGCATCGAGGGACTGATTGGGGGCCTGGGGAATGATACCATGTTTGGCGATGCAGCTGCCAACCATCTGCTCGGCGCCCGGGGCTCGGATCGGCTCTATGGTCAAGCAGGCAACGACACCCTGGAAGGAGGCCCGGGCAACGACACCGTGGAAGGAGGCCCGGGTAACGACCATCTTTGGGGTGGAGAAGGCGCCGACCTTTTCGTCTTCAACACTAGCCTTGGAAAAGAGAATATCGACCGACTATTTGATTTCTCGACCGTAGATGACACTCTGCTTCTCCATTGCAATGTCTTCATTGAACTCGCGACCGGATTCCAGAGGCAGGAAGTCTTTGTGATCGGGAATACCGCGGAAAACGATGCGCACAGATTGGTCTATGATATAGGCAGCGGAAACCTCTTCTACGACTCAGACGGCATTGATTCGGCCGACTCCGTGCTCTTCGCTGTATTCGAACCTGGGACTGCGTTGTCAGCGGCCGACTTTTGCGTGTTCTAGATGGCGCACTTTGAGGGAAAAGAGTTCCTCTTTTGACGAATCTTCTACTTCAAACATACCGCATGCTCAAATCTTTATGGACACCATTAGATCAATCTTCATGTCTTGCGGCCACACTCCTGGTTAGATGCTTGAGGTTGCGGCGACTATCAATGTACTCCCTGCGTCACGTGTTTCGCCGTAACTCTGGCTCCCTATCTGCTTGGTTGGAAATAACAGCATGCTGACGGTTCTCGGGATTTTTGGGGCAATGTTCGCCGGTATTGTGGCCGATGCTATGCTTGGATTGAGCAACTCTAAAGAAGAGATCGACGAATCGTTAAACGAGGGGGAAGAGGGTGAAGACCAGACTGATGAAAGACCGCTGGATGGCACCGGCAGTTCTCTTCTTGATGATGTAGACAATAACATATGGGCGGGAAGCGAAGCCAATGATCGAATTGATGCAGGTCCGGGTGATGACACGGTTCAAGCGGGCAGTGGCAACGACTACATTTGGGGCGGAGATGGGAACGATTTGCAGGAGGGAGACTCTGGCGACGATGTGCTTCATGGGGAGCAAGGCGATGACACCATACTTGGTGGCATTGGCAACGATCTTCTGAACGGAAATGCCGGAAATGACAGCTTGTCAGGAGGCCGTGGAAACGACGCATTGTTCGGATATTCCGAAGACGACACATTGGACGGCGGACACGGCAATGATTGGCTAGCAGGCGGCTCCGGGAACGATCAGCTCTTTGGCTCAGAAGGGTTCGATACCATCGAGGGCAACGCTGGAAATGACACGATTTTCGGTGCCTTCCCTGAAGGCCAGGACGACATCGACCTGTTGTTTGGCGGAGATGGCGATGATCTTCTGTTCGTTGGCGATGGTGATCGAGCGAATGGAGGCTCTGGCTCAGATACTTTCGTCCTAGATCAAACTGCGTCCCTCACAGAAGCAAACACCATCATTGACGATTTCGATCCATCCGAAGACCAAATCAGCATAGTGTACGACGCGACGAGGAGCGAAGAACCGGAGATCTCGATTGACTTCGATAGCGAAGCGCAGGTGTCGAAAATCTTTGTCGGTGGAGAACTCGTTGTAGCGGTAAATGGGCAGATTGACGGTAGCGCTGTCCGACTTGTGCCGGGCGTTGTTGCACAACGCTGACCGGAATGGATTCACACCGTGAATCCATGCGGTTAGGTGGTAAGCGATGGGGTGGACGCCCCCCGGCGGCATCGATGTGCCAAGGTGGCGGGAGTTCAAGCACCGCTACGGAGGGGAGCGTCCATGGGAGAGGTTCGCATCATCGGCCTGGATTTGGCCAAGAACGTGTTTCAGGCGCATGGCGCCGGGTCTGACCGTTCGGTTGTGTTTCGCCGCAAGCTGACGCGGGCGCAGCTGCTGACGTTCATGGCAGCCCAGCCGCCGTGTGTGGTGGTGATGGAAGCCTGTGCCAGCGCATCACTGGGGCCGGATGATCGGCGGCCTTGGCCACGAGGTGCGGCTGATCCCGCCCGCCTATGTGAAGCCGTTCGTGAAGCGCCAGAAGAACGACATGGCCGATGCCGAGGCGATTTCAGAGGCGGCGTCGCGGCCAACCATGCGGTTTGTCGCCGTGAAGAGCGAGGCCCAGCAGGCGGCGGCGATGGCCTATCGGACCCGCGATCTTCTGGTTCGCCAACGGACCCAGACGATCATTGCTTTGCGCGCGCACTTGGCCGAGCGGGGCATCGTGGCCCCCACCGGTCCGGCGCCTCGCAGCCATTATCGACGGCGATGACGGCGTGCTGCCAGCAGCAGTGCGCGACTTGGCGCGACTGCTGCTGGACCAGATCGCCGAGCTGGCCGGGAAGACCGCGGGCCTTGACGCCGATCCGCGCAGGCGCGTGACCACTGACGATACGGCACGGCGGCTGACGACGATCCCGGGAGTGGGAGCGGTAACGGCGGCGGCGATCACCACTTTCGCACCACCGATGGAGACTTTCTCCAAGGGGCGGGACTTCGCCGCCTGGGTCGGCCTCACGCCGCGACAACACTCGAGCGGCGGCAAGGACCGGCTGGGCCGGACCTCGAAGATGGGCCAGCGCGACATTAGTCGGCTGCTGATCGTCGGTGCCCTTCGGCGATCGCACCGTGGCCTGGATTCTGGGCTTCAACAGGAACACCGTGCAGAGGATCTTCCAGATCACCGGCTGGCAGGTCCGCAAGCGACCGATCGGCATGCGGCCCCGGATCGAGGCGATTCCGTCCGTGGCGGCGGCCCCGAACGAGCGCTGGTCGACCGACCTGTGCCGGGTCTGGACGGGGTGCGACGGCTGGGGCGCGACGGCTGGACCACGCTGGCCCTGGTGATCGACTGCCACACGCGCGAGCTTCCGGGCTGGCATCTGTCACGCTCCGGCAAGGCGAGCACCGCCGCCAGCGCACTGGAGCATGCCCTGATCAGCCGGTTCGGCACCCTGGGCAAGGTGACGCGCGCGTTCCAGCTGAGGTCCGACAACGGCCTGGTCTTCACCAGCCGCCGCTATACCGCGCTGGTGCGCAGCTATGGGCTGAAACAGGAGTTCATCACGCCGCATTGTCCGCAGCAGAACGGGATGGTCGAACACGTGTTCCGCACGCTGAAGGAGCAATCCATCCACCGCCAGCGCTACGACAGCCTGCAGCACGCGGCCCGCGCCATCGGCGACCGGATTGCCTTCCACAACCATCGCCGCCGACATCAGGTGGCGGACAGGAAGACCCCCGCCGAGGCATTCGCATTAGCGGCTTGACCTGTGCAGATTCCGCTGGTTCGATACTTGTGCTGAGAGATCAGCATGTTCGAATCCCGTCCCGAACCTCGCGCAGGAGCCACCTTGCCATGAACAGTGCAGAGCGGCGAGAGTCTATGCGATCATCCGGGATGGAACAGCTAACAGCATGGATTCAAAATGTGAATCTTCTGCAGACCAAGTTCGGCAACAGCACCCATCTGTGGTGCGGCTCATTAACGCGTGCTTAACCAGGAGAGTTCTAGTGTGCCAACAAGGGCAGCACAGGAATTTCGGCTATGACGCATGGAGTGTTTGATGGCTTTCTTGCGAGCGTTGCAAGAGACTTGCAGGTCTTCATCCGAATAAACAGAATCAAATCTCTTCAACCTCATATCGACACCCTCTGCGCAGCAATCGGAAGGGAACTGACGGACACTCCGTCCGGCTGTCACGGCTCTTTCGAAGGCCAGTACTCAAACGTTGTACCTTTTCCAGGCCAACCAAGTAAGGATCAGAAGACGCTCGAAGATTGGATTCTCGACGATCTTCGGCAATGAAGCGGCGTTGTTGCGCAACACGGACCGGAGACGATTCACAGCGTGAGTCCTATGCGGTTAGTCGGGGTGCATGAGCAAGCCATCCCAGGCCCTTCACCGCACGACGAACCGGGCCGGCTCCTGACCGGCGTTGTTGCGCAACTGACGCTTGAGGCGTGACGCCCCCTTGCCCGATTGAGTTCATGCAACGCGGACAATCTCGGCGGTGCCGAGTGCGTTGATGCGGTTGATGAGGTCGACGCGGATCTGGATTTCGGCGGTATGGTTGTCGGGATGTCTACCGGCGATGCACTCGCCGAGCGCTTTCAGGCACCGCATCTTGGCCTCGATCCGGCTGCGGGCGTGATAGCCGGTCCAGCGCTTCCAGAAGGCCCGGCCATAGTGCCGGGTGGCGCGCAGGGTTTCGTTGCGGGCGACTGCGGCCGGGCAGTCTTCTTTCCAGGGCCGCCCGTTCTTGCGGATCGGGATGATCGCCGTGGCCTGGCGGTCGATGATGGCGGTTTCGCAGCGGCGGGTGTCATAGGCACCATCGGCGGTCACAGTGCCGATATCCTCGCCCCCGGGGATCTGGTCGAGCAGTTCCGGCAAGACCGGGCTGTCGCCATCGATGTTGGGGGTGAATTCCACGGCGGAGATGTCCGAAGTGGCTGTGTCCATGGCCAGATGCACCTTGCGCCATTGGCGTCGACCCTGAATGCCATGCTTTCGGGCTTGCCATTCGCCATCGCCGAGGAACTTGATGCCAGTGCTGTCCACCAGAAGGTTCAGCGGCCCATCGGCACGCCGGTAGGAAATCTGGACCGCCAGCGTCTTCTGCCGACGGCACAAGGTTGTGTAGTCAGGCTGTCCGGCATCAGCACCCATGGAACAGTTTGGCGTGATTGCGTGGCGGAGGGTTTGCGGCTCATCTTGACCCCACATGGAGGTGGAGATGAGAAAGAACCTCGTGACGACGAAGGCGCCTGCCGAAC
>NZ_JAJCTD010000021.1:0-2500 GCF_020564565.1 Rhodobacter sp. Har01 | reverse complement strand
TTGGTCTGTCGAGCAAGCTTAAGCCGTTAGGTGGAGGCGCAGCGAAAGCGAGTCTTAAACGGGCGCATGAGTTCGACGGATCAGACCCGAAACCAGGTGATCTAGCCATGAGCAGGATGAAGGTTGGGTAACACCAACTGGAGGTCCGAACCAACACCCGTTGAAAAGGGTCTGGATGACTTGTGGCTAGGGGTGAAAGGCTAATCAAACCTGGAGATAGCTGGTTCTCCGCGAAAGCTATTTAGGTAGCGCCTCGGACGAATACCATCGGGGGTAGAGCACTGCATGGGTAATGGGGTCCCACAGACTTACTGAGCCTAAGCAAACTCCGAATACCGATGAGTACTATCCGGGAGACACACGGCGGGTGCTAACGTCCGTCGTGAAGAGGGAAACAACCCTGACCTGCAGCTAAGGCCCCTAATTCATGGCTAAGTGGGAAAGCATGTGGGACGGCCAAAACAACCAGGATGTTGGCTTAGAAGCAGCCATCATTTAAAGAAAGCGTAACAGCTCACTGGTCTAGACAAGCTGTCCTGCGGCGAAGATGTAACGGGGCTCAAGCCATGAGCCGAAGCTCGGGATGCACAGCGATGTGCGTGGTAGCGGAGCGTTCCGTGATACAGTCCATCATGTCTTCTCCATCCTCTGGGTGGATCGGACATGGAGGGCTTTCTGTGAAGCCGGGCCGTAAGGCAACCGGTGGAGAGATCGGAAGCGAGAATGTTGACATGAGTAGCGACAAACAGGGTGAGAAACCCTGTCGCCGAAAGTCCAAGGGTTCCTGCTTAAAGCTAATCTGAGCAGGGTAAGCCGGCCCCTAAGGCGAGGCCGAAAGGCGTAGTCGATGGGAACCAGGTTAATATTCCTGGGCCAGGAGGATGTGACGGATGCTTGAGGTTGTCTGCCCTTATCGGATTGGGTGGGCAGCTGCGGTGTCCCTGGAAATAGCCCTCCATCAGACCGTACCCTAAACCGACACAGGTGGACTGGTAGAGTATACCAAGGCGCTTGAGAGAACCACGTTAAAGGAACTCGGCAAAATGCTCCCGTAAGTTCGCGAGAAGGGAGCCCCGTCTGCAGGCAACTGTGGGCGGGGGGCACAGACCAGGGGGTGGCGACTGTTTACTTAAAACACAGGGCTCTGCGAAGCCGTAAGGCGACGTATAGGGTCTGACGCCTGCCCGGTGCTGGAAGGTTAAAAGGAGGGGTGCAAGCTCCGAATTGAAGCCCCAGTAAACGGCGGCCGTAACTATAACGGTCCTAAGGTAGCGAAATTCCTTGTCGGGTAAGTTCCGACCTGCACGAATGGCGTAACGATCTCCCCGCTGTCTCTAACGTGGACTCAGCGAAATTGAACTGTGTGTCAAGATGCACACTACCCGCGGTTAGACGGAAAGACCCCATGAACCTTTACTCTAGCTTTGCATTGGCATCAGGAATGTGATGTGCAGGATAGGTGGTAGGCTTTGAAGCGGGGACGCTAGTCCTCGTGGAGCCTCCCTTGAGATACCACCCTTCGCCTTCTTGATGTCTAACCGCGGTCCGTCATCCGGATCCGGGACCCTGCATGGTGGGGAGTTTGACTGGGGCGGTCGCCTCCCAAATCGTAACGGAGGCGCGCGATGGTGGGCTCAGAGCGGTCGGAAATCGCTCGTTGAGTGCAATGGCATAAGCCCGCCTGACTGCGAGACTGACAAGTCGAGCAGAGACGAAAGTCGGTCATAGTGATCCGGTGGTCCCAAGTGGGAGGGCCATCGCTCAACGGATAAAAGGTACTCTGGGGATAACAGGCTGATGATGCCCAAGAGTCCATATCGACGGCATCGTTTGGCACCTCGATGTCGGCTCATCTCATCCTGGGGCTGGAGCAGGTCCCAAGGGTATGGCTGTTCGCCATTTAAAGAGGTACGTGAGCTGGGTTTAGAACGTCGTGAGACAGTTCGGTCCCTATCTGCCGTGGGTGCAGGAGACTTGAGAAGAGTTGACCCTAGTACGAGAGGACCGGGTTGAACGAACCACTGGTGGACCAGTTATCGTGCCAACGGTAGTGCTGGGTAGCTATGTTCGGACAGGATAACCGCTGAAGGCATCTAAGCGGGAAGCCCCCTTCAAAACAAGGTCTCCCTTGAGGGCCGTGGAAGACCACCACGTCGATAGGCCGGAGATGTAAGCGCAGCAATGCGTTCAGTTGACCGGTACTAATCGCCCGATTGGCTTGATCTGATCCAGAAACAGCAAGGCACAATCAGAAGAACGACCTGGAACAATGAAACTGATGTTTGCGGATCAAAATCCGCTTGGGCATTGAACCGGTTTGGTGGTCATAGCGACGGCTAAACTCCCGATCCCTTCCCGAACTCGGCCGATAAGGGCCGTCACGCCAATGGTACTGCGTCTCAAGACGTGGGAGAGTAGGTCACCGCCAAACCTGTCCAATGCCCAACCTCTCAATACGATCTCAAATCACCCCAAAGGCAAACCAGCCCCAGGGACAACG
>NZ_JAJCTD010000020.1 GCF_020564565.1 Rhodobacter sp. Har01 | reverse complement strand
CATCGAGCTGGCCCGTGGTCTCGGCCGACACGGAAATGTTCAGCTCTTCCAGGAGCCACCGGGAAAACGCATCAAGGGTGGTGGTCAGAGCCGCCAAGGTGGCAGCGTCGCCCAATGGGTCCGGCGTTTGAATGTCGAAGAGGCGGGCGAGCTGCGCCGCAGTCGTGGATCCAGCCGGGCTGATGATGACGGCGAGGGTCTGATCCGGCTTCAACGCGACGATACACAGGTCGCCCGGCGATGCCTTCGCCATCACCGGATTGACCCGGCCATAGTAAAGGCGCCATTCGGCGGCGCGGTGTTCTTTGCCCTGCCGGGAGTCGTACCAGCTCGCGCCCGAGGCGTAGGCCAGCCGGTCATCCTCATCATCCGGGAACCAGAAGAAGGTGGCCTCGAAGCCGTTGCCGTCCTTCATCCGGCGCGGGGCATCACCAAGGAAACCCGCGAACACGCTGGCCTTGCCGATTTCGGACTGGTTCGACCCTTCCGGGGTATCGACAAGAGCGAGGAACTTCCCGCCCGCGCCCACGAAGTAATCCTTGATGGACGCCATAGGTCAGCGCCCCACGGTGCGGCGCTTGGCCGGTTTCAGGGCCACGATGTTCGAGAGCCAGGGGGCCATCGTCTCGGCAATCGACACAGCGACCGGTGCGGCGACAGCGTTCCCAAACTGCTTGTAGGCTTGTGTGTCGGAAACAGGGATGACGAAGGGCTTGTTGCTGCCGGGGCGGTCGAAGCCCATGAGGCGCGCGCACTCGCGGGGCGTCAGGCGGCGCGGGTTCTTGCCGGGCTGGGCAATCAGAACCTCCGAACCGTCCTTGTAATAGCGCGCCGACAGAGTGCGGGCGACGCCCGTGCCATCGAAGAGGCCGAAGCCAAAGCCGTTCCCTGCCGCCTTGTGCTTGGCCGCGTACTTTTGGAGGTACTCCCAGAGCTTCGGCGTCAGGGTGTAGCGGTCGGACACCTTCGCCTCGGGGCCTTCGGTGTAATGCGGCTCTGCCGTCTCGGTGCCGTCCTCTGGGTGGAGAATGTCGGCCAGGGTCGGATGCTTCTTGGGGCGCACGAGCTGGTCGAAGTCGAAGGTGGTGGGTTCCCTGAAACCGACGATGAAGATGCGTTCCCGATGCTGGGGAACCCACGCCCGCGCATCGACGATGCGCCAATGGACCTCATAGCCCAGCTCTTCGGTCAGGGTGCGAATGATGACCTCGAAGGTCTTGCCCTTGTCGTGGGAGACGAGGTTCTTGACGTTCTCCAAGAGGAAGGCGCGCGGGCGATGGTGGGCGATGATGCGCGCCACATCGAAGAACAGCGTCCCCTGGGTTTCATCCGCGAAACCATGGACGCGGCCCAAGGAGTTCTTCTTGGAGACGCCAGCGATGGAGAAGGGCTGGCAGGGGAACCCGGCCAGCAGCACATCGTGGGCGGGAATGTCGGCCTCGTGGATGGCCGTTATGTCCCCGGCGATGGGATGCTCATCCCCGAAGTTCGCCTTGTAGGTCTGTTGGGAGAATGCGTTCCACTCGCTCGTGAAGACGCAGCGCCCCCCGATGTTCTCGAAGCCCACCCGCAGGCCCCCGATGCCAGCGAAAAGGTCGATGAAGTCAAAGCCTGCCTGTGCCATCCCGTTCCTCGTTTGTGTTGCGGGTGTGAGATTGGTTCGCCCACCCTTTTTAGAAGGTAAATCGCCGCTTTTGTCTCGGTAGATAACGCCCTTCGCCACCCACCGCCGCAATATTCCGGCCCCCTATTCCAGGGGGTGGAAAGCCGCCGCCTCTCGAAGGTCGGCAAGGTACGCACGGATTCCGGCCCTGCCGTCTTCCTTCGCCGCCCGCTTGAAGTCGTCGCGGTCGAGGCCGTTGGCTTTCGCCTCTTCCCAAAGGTCGGACGGCAGGATGTCGATGAGCGGCAGACGGTCGCGCGGGGCTTCCTCTGGCCGTTCGGCTTCGCCATCTTCGCCCGCCGCCTCTTGGTCGGACATATCAGGCACCCCGGCCTTGGCCCGCAGTCCCGGCGAGAAGCGCAGGACGCTCTTGCCGCGCATCGCCCGCTCATACTCCGCCCACAGGTGGGCGGCGTTCGTATCGCCCTCATACCCACGCCGCAGGAGCTGGCTCGGCGTCTTCCCGTTGTCCTTGCCTTCCTTCGCTGTGGCCTTCGCCACCTCGTCGGCCAAGTCCCACTTCGCCATATACTCCGCCGCCCGATGGCCCGCCTCGGCCTTAAACCCCGCCCGGCCAGCATGGAGACCTTGGGCCTTCGCCGCCGCCACCCAGACCGCGCGCAGCCCTGCGACAAGCCGCAGGGCGCGGCCCATCGTCTTCGCCTTCACCAGCAAAAGCAGGTGGAAATGGGGGTGCCAGCCGTTGCCGCCGTGCGTGGTTTCAAAGGCCGAAACGACACCCTCGATAGCCGATCGCCGTTCCACATAACGCCGGTCGCGCTTCCAGACCCGAAGGGCTTCCTTCTGGGCCTGAACCATCGGGGCCAAGGGCTGGCCCCTCTTGTTCGATGTGGTCAGCGTCAGGAAAACCGGGTGGAGGCCCTGCCCCTCTGCCCATTCCAGAATGTGCGCCACCTCTCGCCGCCGCACCTCTGCGACACGGGGGCCGCAGCAGGGGCAGAGATGGGAGCCGCAGATGGCGAGGTTGCCCAACTGGACGGACTCGAACCCGCCGCCCTCTTTCGGCTTCCCGCGCACGGCCACGCCCGACGCGCCCGGCATCGGCTTCCAGCCGCAGACCGCCAGCCCCTTATGGTTCCGCGCCAGCCCCGCCGCGTAGCGTTGAAGCCGATACTTCGAGACCGCCCGCCGCTCTTTCCGGCCCCCATTCTGGCGAACAAAGTCCTTAGTGCTCTTACCAAGGGAAGCCGCGTTCGCGTCTTCCTCGCGCGGCGATGCCGCGCGGCTATTCTTGGCCGGTGATTCGGAGACAGGCGAAGGACAGCCGCAGCCGCAGCCGGGGGGATGGACGCCAGAAGTTGGGGGTGTGGGGAGTTTGCTATGCAGCATCTGGCACGCGCCAGCGGCGTGCCATTATCTCTTCCCATCGGCCCAAGTCGGGCCTATATTTGAAGCATGAGGGCATCACCACTGTCCTTGTCATCCCTCCGGGCGCTTCCAACGCTGCGGGGGACCTTTTTCGAAAAGCGGACCTTGCCGGGTCCGCTTTTCTATTTGGCTCCCAGAGTGCGGTGAAACAAACGCAGAGTCAACAAAACGGCGGGATGTTTCACGAAACGCGAAACCGCCCTATGTTATGAGCGTCCGACCATCGGAGGGCGCGCAATGCCGAAGACCACAGCACAGCCATCGACCGACCGAGTCCGCCGCTTTCGAGAGAAGGCGAAGCAGGAAGGATGGGCAACCGTGGCCGTGAAGGTCCCGGCCTCGCGTGTCGATGATGTGCGGGCCTATGCCGAGACGCTGGGGGAGCCTGTCAAGAAAAGGAACCCGGCCCAGGGAAGCCTCTTCCCTGACCTTCCCGACGAATGACCCATATGCCCTTGACCTGATCGCGCACAAGGCGCGATCATACCGCGATCACTGATCGCGCTCAGGCCAAGGGGAGCATGGGATGCCAGCGGAAAAGCTCACAACGAAGCAAGCCCAAGACCGGGCCGGGGTAAGCCGCCACGCACTGATGCGCGCGAAGAAGAAGGGCCTGTTGTTCGCGGAGAGCGACAACCAAGGCAACCTGATTTGGGACAGCGAGGCGCTCGACCGCTGGGTCAAAGAGCGGCCCGAAGCAGCGACGCCAGAACCCACGAAACCGATGGAAGCCCCCGCGCCCGGTCTATGGGAAGCCTTGGCCGAAGCCCGCGAAAGAGCGGGCCGGGCCGAAGGCGAGCGGGATGGATTGCGCGAGGCCCTGACCGCCGAAAGAGCGAGGGCCGACGCAGCAGAGGCCAACGCCGAAAGGTGGCGCGAGGCAGCGGAGAAGCGGCGCAAGTGGTGGCCGTTCGGGTGATCGCCTAACGGATCGCGAACAGAGATCGCGCACAGGAAGCGAGAGCGCGCCGGGGGACCTATGTGCAGGGGGAACCGGTTCGTGGAAATGAACCCTTACTCACTATGGGTTATTTCCCCCCAAGGGGGCCGCCTGAAGGCTGAAATAACCCTCGTTTCGCCCTGCCGGGGGCCGCTTCCGCGGGACCCTGCGGGGCCGGAGGTCTCGCTATGCTCGACGCACCGGACAAGGCACCGCTTGCCGTCCTCCGTTTCATAAAACATCGGACGATGGGCAAGCTGTCCGTGGCTTCGCAGCACAACACCCGCACCGCCGACTCTGGCCTCTCGCACACGACGCCGCCCCTTGATGGGCCGGGCGTCGTATGGCTCGACGGTCAGGCCGACGCCCTCGCCGCCTGGCACGAACGGGCCGCAGCCGTGGGGCTTGGAAAGCCCCGGCGCGACGCCGTTCTTGCCGTCGAGATGGTGATAAGCGCCAGCCCGTCGTGGTTCGCTGCCGCGACCTCGGACGAGGTGGCTGACTGGACCCGCCGAGGCTTGGAGTACGCCCGCGCGACCTTCGGCCCCACGAACATCCTCCAAGCAGTGCGGCACGACGACGAGGAGACCCCGCACATCCACGTCTTGGCCATCCCACTCGAACAGAAGGAGCGAGCGCGCGCAGGCCGACCACGCAAGGGCCGGGAGGGCGCGAAACGCGCCGCCGTCACATCGTGGGGCCTGAACGCCGACCGCATCGTGGGCACCCCGGAGAAGCTGATTGAACATCAGACCGCCTACGCCGCCGAGGTGGCAGACCTCGGCATCCGCAGGGGTCGCCCAAAGCGCGAGACCAAGGCGCAACACAAATCCGCCGCCGCCTACCGGGCCGAGGCCGCCCACGACCGCGCGGAGGCCGCGAAGGTCTTGGAAGCGGCGCGGACCATCGAGGCGGACAGCACGCGACGGAAGGGCAGGATCCAGCGGATCGAGGGCGAGGCGCGCGCCGGGGCCGACGCCTTCACAAAAGGCCTCGATGCTGTGGAGCAGGGCGAGCTGGTGGCCGCGCCCCGTATGTCATCCGGCCTTGCCGTTCAATCCGTGGAGAGGCCCGTCCTGCCTCCGCAGATGACGCAGGAGTTCGGCGGCTGGCTGTCGAATGTGCGGCCCTACCTGAAAGCCCTTGTGGGCTACGCGAAACGCATCGCCGGGCTGGCGGAGAGGGAAGAGGTATTGAAACAGCGGGAGGCCGAGGTCGCCCGCCAGGCCGAAGCCTTGGAGCGTGTCGCAGCACGAGCAGCATGGGCCGAGAGTGCGAAGACGCCGCACGACGCCCCACGGCCTGCCCGCGATGACTACCACACCATTGCGGCCATCGTGGCGCAAAGCGAGTTCGCAGACCCACCCGGAAGCCGCAGCCCACGCGGGCGGCCCCAAGGCCGCGACAGGGCCGACGAGCGTTAAGGCTGGCAGGCTTGCCGTTTCGAGAAACGGCCCCACCTGGGGGGCCTACCAAACGCCCGGAGCTGACCGATGAAGACCGCCAAACACCTGCCGCCCGCCCTTGCCGTCGAAGCACTGGACGCCCTTCTCCAACTCCACCGGGAGGGCGACACGAAGGCGGTGGCGTCGTTCTTGGCAGGGCTGGACGAAGTGCCCGACGAAGCCGCTGCGATGTTCGTCTCGGGCCTCATCCAAATCGCCAGAGGGTGAAGCGCCCAACCTGAAACCGGCGCGCCCTTAACCCACACCCCCCCGTCCCTACGGCCCACTTTGATAGGAGCGGGCCGGGGGGGTGTTAGTCGTCAAGGGGTGGCGCTGGATGGCTTCCGTTTGGTTTTCGGCATCATCTTGGCTGCGAGCTGCTGGATGCTCCAATCCAAGTCCGGGCCGTGGTTCTGCCGAAGGACACCTTCCCGGCTCTTCGCCAAGGCGAGGAAGTCGGCCACGGTCAGGGGGTCATTCCCCGGATGCTGGCTTTGGAAAACCCAGTGCCGAGGCTTGGGGATGACCAGCCGCAACCGTTCCGCCGCCATCTCATCGAGCTGCTTCCCGGAGATGTTCGACTCCAGGGTGATAAGGTGCTTGTCGGGTATCTGGTGGGCTTCGCTCAACACCTGACGCCAACGGTCCTTACAGGTCGTCTTCGCCCCCAAGGCGATGAGCAAACCCTGTGGGATGCCCTGCCGCCGATAGAGGAAGCCGTTGGGCAGCATGAAGTCCAGCTTCTTGGAGTTCTCGGTGTTCACTTCGCTTTGGAACAGGGCCGCGTTCGCCGCGAAGACGGCCCGGATGTGATGGGCGAAGGCGTGGCCCGCGCGCGACTTGCGCCGGTTATGGACCCCCAGGAAAAAATCGGTCAGCGCCTCGACATTGACCCTGCCAGATGCCTCGAAGAGGTGGGGCTTGACCTCTTCGCCCACCACGACGCTTTCCAGCTCGCGGAAGAGCTTATCTTCCCAATCGAACCAGCCCACCAAGGCTTGGTCAGGGTCTGCGAGGGCGTCGATGCCCTTTGCGGTCAGCCGGGCAAAAGCCGACATCGACGCGGTGTCAGGAAGGCCCCCGCCAAACTTCTTCAACATCGCATCGAGCTGGCCCGTGGTCTCGGCCGACACGGAAATGTTCAGCTCTTCCAGGAGCCACCGGGAAAACGCATCAAGGGTGGTGGTCAGAGCCGCCAAGGTGGCAGCGTCGCCCAATGGGTCCGGCGT
>NZ_JAJCTD010000019.1 GCF_020564565.1 Rhodobacter sp. Har01 | reverse complement strand
GACCCGGCCCCGGGCGGCCACGTTCGATGGCGCGCGAGGGCAGCGGGGCCTGGATGAACCGTTCGCAGCAGGTGCATGTCAGGCGGGGCCGGACGACGCGGTTCACGATGAAGCGGCCGGGCACGTATTCCAGCTCTTCCGTCACGTCCTCGCCGATCCGGCGCAGGCGGCCACCGCAATCGGCACAAGCATCGGCACCTGGGGTCAACTCCACTTCCATCCGCGGGATGTGGTCGGGGATCGGGCGGCGCTTGGGTTTGTCCTTCTCCTCGATGTCCGGCAGCTTCATCCACGCCGTCATCGCGGCAGAGGCAATCTCGCTGGTCTCAAGCGCCAACTGAAGCTGCTCGGCCGTCTCGGACGACGCGCCGAACCGGTGCGCCCGGTGCCCGGCCAGCTGATGGCGCAGCTTCTCGATCAGGATCGCCTGCGCCTTGACCTCGGCCAGAAGCCGCGCGGTGAAGCTGCGCAGCTCCTCGGGGTCTTCCGGCAAGGTCAGCGTCTGATCGAGCATGCGAGAAGTTTATCCCACTGTATTTCTTGTGGGAATCATTGATTGCGGGCCCCGCAGATTATCCCGCTGCCAGAGGCCGCCACGTCCGTTCCGGTGCTCGCCAGTCGATCCCTTCCAGCAGCATCGACAGTTGTGCAGGCGACAGCGCCACCTTGCCATCCTTGGCCGAGGGCCAGACGAACCGCCCCTTCTCCAGCCGCTTCAGGAACATGCAGGCCCCCTGGCCATCCCACCAGATGACCTTGACCAGATCACCCCGGCGACCTCGGAAGACAAACAGATGCCCGGTGAAGGGGTCCTGCTTCAGCACCACCTCGGCCTGCGCTGCCAAGGCCGCGAAGCCCTTGCGCATGTCCGTCACCCCGGCCGCGAGCCAGACTCGCGTATTGGCCGGAACCGGGATCAAACCGACAGTCCCCGGATCAGGCGGGCCAGAGATTCAGGGTCGTAGCTGCCGCTGATGCGCATCCTGTGACCGCCAGCCAGCTCGATCTCGATGCAGTTGTCGGGAGCGGGTGCGGCCAAAGGCACCTTACCCTCCGCTACGATCTC
This sequence comes from Rhodobacter sp. Har01, assembly GCF_020564565.1. Taxonomy (GTDB): domain Bacteria; phylum Pseudomonadota; class Alphaproteobacteria; order Rhodobacterales; family Rhodobacteraceae; genus Pseudogemmobacter. The sequence goes on along the minus strand of NZ_JAJCTD010000019.1, from coordinate 9,212 downwards.
TATTGGAAGAAAGCGCGCGACATCGGACGCGTCGGCATCTGCAAACCGCGGATCGCGCAACCAGGCAAAGACCAGATTGGCGTTCACATCATATCGCCGGGCAACCTGACTCACCGATACACCGGGCACACGCGTCTGCCCGCAGATCATCTGCTTCTCGTCGTCAGTCCAAACCCGCCGCTGCCGCCGCTTCGTCACAAGCTACCCCGATAGTGTCCATTATCCGATAGTGGACACTATCCTCTAAGCACCAACCTCGGCAGAGCGGCCAGCCCGGACGGTTACGTTGCAGGAAGTGCAAGGCGATCTCAGCCGGAACGAGATCACCCACAGGCCAACGTCGGGTTGTTGGCCGAACAAGCAGTGCAGGATCGCTGCGCGCAAGGTGAGGGCGTGAGCTTTGCCCGGCGCTGCCTGCGGATGCCCGCTTATGCATGCTGGTGCGGTTTTTCTGCTTCGGTGTTGATGTGGCGTTGATGTAGGCGTGCGAATGCGGAAAGCGCCCCGGGGGGCGCTGCGCAGGTATTTGATATCGTTGAGAGTTTTGGTTGCGGGGGCGCGCCACCTCGAAGGGCGTACTCACGCTATACTCGTACCAGCTTAGGATTCGTTTGGTGCCCGCACACCGGAGACAGACGCCTCGACACCGCTCGGGAATTGACCGCACGGGACGCATGTCAGTTTGTTCAAAACGCACGTTCCGGACGACCGTCACTAATCCTTGGCTCAGCCACCTGGCTGCAAGTCGATTCGGGCCGGCTTCCAGTATCGATCGGTCGACCGAAGTCGTCGCGATGGGCGGAAAGCGGACTGTCGCAAAAGCGCACTCGAAGCGTAATTCTTATTGAAAGCCGACCTTTGATCACGATTGGGGATGGATAAATCCGGCCACCTTACATCAGGCGCTCGGCAAGTGTTTGCATCATGTTGCCGTAGCTAGAACGGGCACAAACGCATCTGCTAGATCTCCGAAGAACATCGATTTGATCCGGGCGGCATTTGCTTCGACGGTGTCCAAGGCATCGCCCGGCAACAGACCGACAGCACGGCGCCAGTCATCTAATTCGATGGAGGGTGAATAGACCGGCGGCGACAGCCGCACGACAGAAGGAGGACCAAGCAGCAGCCGCGCTTGATTGGTCGCCGCCAGGGACTGAAGGCGCATAGCCGCGAAGATTGCATCCTTCCAGAACCACATGCCGCCGAATCTAATCTGACTGGGCGAAACGATGTAGGGGTCATCGCCGCATCCGATGCTCAGAACATCAATTTGAGAGGGGGCGACATCGAAGCAGATCAGCGCCTCGATCACGGCAAGCATGACTGGATTGTTGGCCCAGACACCGCCATCGACCATCTGATAGCTGCCATTCTTGAAGGGTTGGAAAAAGGTCGGTGCGGCGGATGTGGCCAAACCGATATTGATCATCTTCTCAAACCGATCAAACTTGTAGTCCGCGTGGTGCGGCGTCTTGTAAACAAAAACCTCGCTATGGGTTCCATCGAACGCGGGAATACACAGTCTGTTCGCGGACTCGCAGAGAAGTCTTTCGCCCAGTGTCTCGGACAAGATTGAGGCGATGGCATCACGGTCGTACCGATACAGCACGGTCTGCCGGAGGAACGACGCGGCGCTGTAGAGCCAAGATTGTTTGCGCGGCGGGAAAATCTCCTGGCCGCGCTCGACATAGAGGGTCTTCATTTCGTTGGCTGAAAACCCCGCGCCAAGACCCAGGGCGATGATCCCGCCAGTCGAAGTCCCCGCAATCAGATCGAAGTATTCCGACACTCGGTGACCGGCACAGAACCGTTTCTCTAATTCGGCGAGAACTGAGGCGGGAAAAACCCCGCGTATCCCCCCGCCATCTAGAGATAAGATCCGAAAGCGCCGGTCTTTCGGCCAAGCCTGTGGAACGCGGCGTTGAGGGATTGATCCTGCCGAGCGCGGTCCTCCTGGTTTGAGTGTTGTGTCGCTGGTTTGCATGTATCCTCGTTCTTTGATACTTCCGGGTGCCGCCCGCCCCCGCGCCATACGCCGTCCACCACCCAGTCCTCGTGGAAAAAGAACCACTTGATGATCATGGGGATGAGAACATCCGCGATGGATTTCTCGCGTGTCCACTCGTCGGTCCGTGGATCATAAACGCACAGGAGCGGAAACTCTGGCGGCTGCTGCCAACGGTAGACATGCTGCGGGGGCTCGCCCGTGCCACGTGGGTCCGGGCCGATGGGTGGGTCGAGAACCACGATTGAGACAACGGGGTTGGCGAGCGTGTGGTTTTCGAAGAAGACGCGAGCGAAGTAGGTGATGCGAATGGTGTAGGTCTGGCAGATGGGCGTCAGCGACCCTTCCCAAACCCCCATGAAGCCGAGGTCAAGCGTAAGCTTGAACCCCGGAAACTCGGCCCGCATCCGGGCATCCTGTTCGCGGACCGAGAGCGGCATCACTTAGTCCCCGAACGGCGTACTATAGGGGATCACCTTGGCGCTGGCGGGGGCAGCCAGACTGCCAAGGGCCGGAACGGTTCCGCGACCCGGAATGTAGAGGCCGGTTCCTGCCTCGTTGTCGCGCACATGTTGCTGGCGAAGGGCAGCAATGGCATCGCGAGCAGGCTTTTCGCCAAACAGGTTCTCCAGAATTTTGCGCATGTCCTCCAGCGAGACGCCGCGCCTGAGCACATAAAGCTTGAGGGCGAAAGCGCGCAGCTCTTCCAGAAAGACCTGCTGATCATCGATGCTGCCGGGCCAACGGTCGGTCAGCACGTCCTCTTCGCAGGTCGGATTGCGCGCGAATACCAGCCGCCCCGAAGCGGTCGCGGACTCGATCGTTTTGATGATGCCATCGACTTGGTGGATCAATTCATCAAGCAGCGAACGTTCCACGCCCGTCTGGAGGCCGACATAGTAGGTCAGCAGCACAGACGGCGGCAGGCGCAACTTCGGGTGGCGGCGATCATAGACGATGTTCCGCCAGCGCTTGATTAGTTGCAGACAGATGACCTGCCGGGACTTCTTGTAGGCCGGAAGCTGAAGCGGAACAGGGGTGGTATCCGCCTTTGCGAGCGCGCTCGCCCGCGCATAGTTCAAGGAGGCTTGCTCGAAGTAGGACCCGAAGGCGATGTCCGCGCGCGTCCGCGCGTTGAACCATTCCGCAAGGCCGAAAGGGTTTGCGAAGAGACGTTGCCTCGGCACGGATGGGTCAGAGGGCTTCGAATGAAAAATGAAGCTGGTCTTGGGCTCCATCGATGCGATGAGGACCGAAGGGGTCACATCCAAATGCATGTCGGTGTACTGCACCTGCGTGCAGCGCGTCTTGCGTTCCGACTTGTCGAAATAGCGCGAGCCTTCCTCTCCAGCGATGGCCCGGTGCAAGGTCGCCAGAGCATGTTCCGGGTCAACGCCATATCCCCAGTTGATCACGGCCATAGCGTCGAGATCGTAGTCACAGCGATCATTGTGACCGGAAATAGTTGAGCCGGTCGAAAAGCCGCCCTGCGGGTAGAACCCGTCCACCATGCCCCGCAACGGGCTTCCAGGGCGGTCGATCCACTCCCCCATCGCCTCATAGTGCTTGGCTGCGGTCACGTACTCCGTCGGGCTCAGCTGGATGCGCACCGCCACATCCGCGAGCAGGATATCCTGCGGTGTGAAGCGGGCGATGCTTCGAAGAATTGGGTCATCAAGGCTCACGTTCTGGTCTCCTGTTCCTGTTGGACGGGTCTGCGACAAAGCTTGCACAAGCCGCACCCGTCATGCATACTTGTCGATAACGCCATTTAATCATGGAGTGGCGAAACCGTCAAGTGAAAGAGACGAAGTAGTCATGTCAGAAGAAGAGAGCAGCGAAAACGTGTTTGGGCGCAGGCTTCGTGCCGCGCGCAACGAGCGAGGGCTTGAACAGCAGCAACTGGCAGAGAAAGCGGGATTGCCGCCAAGTTCGATTTCGCACTTCGAGAAGGGCGCGCGGAAGCCGTCCTTCGACAACCTGCGCAATCTCGCAAAATCCCTCGATGTAACTACGGACTACTTGCTGGGCCGGGTCGATACAATGGACCGTGTTGAAGGGGTGCAGCGTCTCCACCGGCACCTGGGGAACCTGACGGAATCCGAGGTCAATACCGTCGAAGGCTTCATCCAGATGCTCAAGGACGGCAAGCTGGAAAGCGGCAAGAAATGACCCTGAAAGTGCCACGCCTCCCTTTGGCAGAAGGTGCAGCGGACAGGGTTCTGCGTGAGCTTGGCATTACGAAACTGCCAATCGATCCCAAAGAGATTGCTGCCTTGAAGGATATCAAGGTCGAAGCAGCGCCTGCGACTAGCAAAGGGTTCTCCGGCATGCTGGCGCAGTGGGACACGAACTTTGGCATCATGTACGCCACGCACATCGACAATACCGGCTTCCAGAGATTCAGCATCGCCCATGAGCTTGGGCACTATTTCATTCCGGGGCACATGGAACAGGTACTCGCCAATGGCGCACACAAGTCCCACGCAGGCTTCGGTTCGCGTGATCCTTATGAGCAGGAGGCAGATTTCTTTGCCTCTGCCCTGTTGATGCCAAGCTCTTTGATCAAGCCCATCATGGCGCGGCAGGATGATGGTCTCGACCTCGTGAAGACCATCGCGCGGGAATGCGCTACTTCACTGACCGCATCGGCCGTTCGCTACGCGAGAATGAGCCGCAGCGCGGTAGCCGTCGTCTTGAGCGAGGGCGGTGTCATCGATTTCTGCCTTTTCTCCGAAGCCATGAAGGAGGCGAAGGTTCGGTGGCCCCGTGCCGGTTCGCCGCTTCCGGCGGGATCGCTGACACGACGCTTCGGGGCTGATCGGGCAAATGTCGCAAGCGCACGCGAGGATAGCGCGCAGGCGGATCTCATCGACTGGTTTAATTGCCCCAAGTCGCATATCGTATCGGAGGATGTCATTGGCCTGGGCAGCTACGGCAAGACCCTCACCGTCTTGTATTCGGCACGGTTGACGGTGGAAGCTGAAGGGCTGGATGAAGAGGATGACGACGAAAAGCTCGAAGAAAGCTGGACTCCGCGTTTTCGTCGCTAGGCGCTTTCAAACAAAAGCACCATCGTAAGTGAAGCTGGCCATCCAGCGATCCCGTCAACACGTCCAAAAAATCACATTCATCGATGGACCGCTTCATAAGGTGCTGCTTCTCACGGCGAATGGGCGACGAATGTCTGGTAAGGGCCGACCGGCGCATGGCACGCTGGTCGGTGGTTCGGTTACAGGTCGATCCCCTCCGACAGGGACAGCGCATCCTCGATGTCGACACCAAGGTATCGCACCGTGCTGTCCATCTTCGTGTGACCCAGCAGCTGGACCGCGCGCAGGTTGCCAGTCTTCTTGTAGATCTGGGCGACCTTGGTGCGCCGCATGGAATGCGTACCGTAGGCGCTCGGCTCGAGGCCCAACGACATCACCCAGCCCCGGACGATCCGCGCATACTGACGCGTGGAAAGATGCGGGCTGCCATGGATCCGGCTGGGCCAAAGGAACTCGAGGCCGATCATCTCGGGATCGCCGATCCAGCGCTCAAGCGACAGCCGGGTGGTTTCGGTGATCTCGAACCGGACCGGTTTGCCCGTCTTGCTTTGGATCATCGAAGTCCGCTCCTTTACCCGCCCGGCGGCGAAGACATCGCGGACCCGGAGAGCGACGAGATCGCAACCGCGCAACTTGCTGTCGACGGCCATGTTGAATAGCGCGAGGTCGCGCGCATTGCCGGCCATTTCGAGACGGCCCCTGATGGACCAGACGTGCCGCGGCAGGAGCGGGCGTTTCTGGCCGACGATGCGGCCCTTGTTCCAGGCGACGCGGGCAGGACGAAGGGCGGGGAGAAGACCGGAGGGCATGAGTTTGTCTCCTGTCCACCGGCCCACCCTTCTTCGGTCATGCCGACCTGCGGATGATACCACGTTCAATGCCAGCAGTGGGGGCGCCGGGCGGAAAGCGGACAGAAGGCGAAACGGCAGAATAACCGCAGCAAGCTCGAAAGAAGGTTCCTTCACCTGTCCTCTTCTGTTTGGCCATGCACTGACCGATCCACGACATAGAAGACTGGACAAGAAAAATACAATCCGGACATTGAGCCGCGTCGCACCCAGACATAGGATTTCGTTTCAATGTGGTACTTCTGTACAGAAGAGACTAGGCTTGCATGACCGACATCTACCGAGGCTCCCTCAAGCACAAGCGAAGACCAGCCATGGGGCGGAAGGGGACTCTGTGCCCGGAATGGACCCATACACGCGAGGATACTGGTGAAAAGTTAGGGCTAGACCCGGCTGATCCCGCATTTAACTGGTTGCAGACCCCGGCCGGACGACTGTTCGGAAAAGCCGAAATTGATGAAGATTCTGGACGCAGGTTCGCTACCGAACGAGGAATCGCTTTCGAGGCGAAGCCAACCAATGACGGTAGTTGGCACGGCTATCCCATTCCTTGGGACGACGTGCCGGCGGACGTCAAGGATAAACTGGTGACTTTAGGTAATGTAAAAGGTAGTATGCTCCGACGTCATGCATCCTTTTCTGAAACAATAATCGATTGGGCGATGGATACCGATGAACACTGATTTTGTCTCTTTCGGCGATCCAAATCGATTCGAGATCGCAATGCGTTGGCGAAAGGACGCAGAGCCGCGCATTCGACGACCAGCCCACTATGGATGGTCGATTGGCGATTTGCGTCTCACGGTGGGCGGCACTACTCTCACAGGCAACGCGAATGGCCAAAACGCGCAGTCATTTGTTAGCTGGTATCTCTTGCCTATCGCACAATGGTTTGCAGACAATTGGCAAGCTCTTCTGCACCAGGCCGACTTTCCATGGCATGAGTCGAGTTCAGCGCCCGCGGTTACAGTTGTGGGCGGTAAGCTGATGGCTTTGATCGATGCGCGCGATGAACAAGGGCGCGAGGAATACCGGGCAGCTCAGGCCTGGCGAAATGCCCATGCAATGAACTCCGCTTCCAACGGTGGTTTGCTTCCTGATTTGTTCCTACGCCGTTATCTTGATACCATAGAGATGTCTTGGACGGGGCGTCCTCCACTTTTTGCACCTGATCAATTTCGTTTCTCCAGTGGTCGTGGCCTAGCGTATCTCGCAGTTAGAGACGTCGCTATTCCACTTTGGGAGTCTCTTGAGTGGGTTGCGGAAAGTGGTAAGGAAAATGCGCTTGAACCCGCAGACCGGATAGCGTTGGCGAAATTGGCATCGCGTTTAGAAGCTCTCCAACAAGAAACTGTGATCAGTCTCACAGCACACCGAATTGGGTCGCGCATAGCTAAATCGGCACTGGCTGCCCTAAGGGCACGTGGGCTCGAAGACAGATTCTTAAATGACAATGAGCGGGTGTCTGGCGTTCCAGCCGTCGCGCGATTTTCGCCAGCCGTCGCAATGTTTGGCGGTCTATCCCCGGATCTCACTGAGAGCGATGTGATCACCTTGAGTGATGTCATCGCACATGCCTATCGTTCCGACCAAGAGTCGGCACTTCTAACGGAGCTAGTATCTTCAGACGGCGGACCGCCCATTGGTGCTCCCCATGCTGAGGGATATGAATGGGCCAGTGACTTGCTTGAAAAGGAGTTTCTGGGCGAAATAGTTTCGAGCTTTGTTGATGTTGAGATGTTTCTTATCAAGTTGGGCGTGAGTCTGCATGAAGTGTCGCTTGAAACCGAGTCCATCCGTGGAGTGGCTTTAGCTGGTGATGGTTTGGTTCCGACTATTGTCGTGAATAAAACCAGTGTTTTCAACGTTACCCCCTCCGGACGCCGCTTCACATTGGCTCATGAGATGTGCCATCTGTTTTATGATCGCACTCTTGCAAAGGGCGTTGGGATTTCCAGCGGTCCTTGGGCACCCGCCGGTGTTGAAAAGAGAGCCAACGCTTTCGCAGCTATGTTTTTGATGCCTCGCCATCTAGTTGTTGAAGCTTTCGGGTATCAGCGGCGATATAATGAATTTGCGAGTATCGCGACAGCCGCCGAGAGACTTCAGGTCGGGCCTTCAGCGCTGGTTGAGCATCTATACAACCTGAACCTGATTGATGAAACTGATCGGGAGAAGTTGCGCATAAGCGCAAAGGGAGGACAGTAGTTCTGAACTCTTGCGCAGGACTATTTTTTTCTTCACGCGTCTCAAGCCGGTCGATCAATGTACCTGGCGGGAGGGATCTTGTCGAGAATTGCTGCGAAAGCAATGGGCGGTCCTGCCTGCCTTCGATGGTTCCGACTTCGGGCAAGCAAGCAGGTCGACTGTCCGCAATGGGCCGAACACGTCGGTCCGTCACCGCGCCCGGGTCGTGGATCCGCGAGAACGGCTGTCGCAACGCGCGGCCAGAAGTGATCGTAGAGGTTGATGTCGACAGCGCAAAGAAGCGGATATGGTTGCCAGAGCCTTCCATCGGAACCGAGGGGCCCGCCCAAGGGCAGGCCTCTCACCATCACGGATGGGTTCCAGGAGCAGCCAGGCACCAACGCCCTTCACTCTGCAGCAATGACAGTCATAGCTCTGGCCCTGCGCAAATCGGCCAGACCCTGGTCGATCGATTGGGTGCGCTCCATCAAGACGCTGAGGCTCTTCGAGATCGACGCCTGGATTGAGTCGATCTTGTCGATCGTCGCTGTCAGCGCGTCCTGGCTTTGAAGAGACTTGCGGCTTTCCACCCTGGCCAGGATGCGGATCGTGTCGAGGCCAAGGATCATCCGTCGCAGTCCATTGCTGGCTTCGCTCAACACAGTTGCCAGTTGTGCGGCCTCGGCCAGAGAGGTCCGGGCGCGCCCGGCGTTCTGATCCCGCACGCCTTCCAGAAGCGACCGTTCGACACGCCGTTCCTGGCCGGCATGATTGCCGGTCTGCCGGTCATAGGTGGCCACCAGTTCATCCTGCAGACCGGCGCAGCTGGACAGGATCAGGCTGCGGCGAACGGCTTGTGACATCTGTCCGCAAAGATTGGCCTCGCTTGACACGAAGCTCGACAGCTGGCGAGCGATTTCTTCCGAGGAAGACTTGTAGTTGATCGAGATCTGGCTCAGCGGGCCGCCCTGCGGCTCCAGCCTCGCCGCAGCCAGGCGCATGTTCACCGGAAGAATCAGCAGTTCGGCGAACAGCGCGGTCAGCTTTGCCTGCTCTGCCAAGGTCTCCTCCAGCAGAGAGATCAGGTTCACCTGCGCGCCGACGGATCGTTCGTCTTTG
>NZ_JAJCTD010000018.1 GCF_020564565.1 Rhodobacter sp. Har01 | reverse complement strand
GGCCGTCACGCCAATGGTACTGCGTCTCAAGACGTGGGAGAGTAGGTCACCGCCAAACCTGTCCAATGCCCAACCTCTCAATACGATCTCAAATCACCCCAAAGGCAAACCAGCCCCAGGGACAACGGCCGCGGGGTGGAGCAGCCCGGTAGCTCGTCAGGCTCATAACCTGAAGGCCGCAGGTTCAAATCCTGCCCCCGCAACCAAGAACTCCGTACCGCCAGAGGATTGACCCGGGTCCGCGCAGAACGCGAGGACGCCGGCCAATCCGCCGTGGATCGTCACCGTGCAGCGCCCGCGCGTCTCGCCGACGCCCACCTCGATCCGCTCCACCAATCCCCGCAGTGCCGCCACGGCCTCCGCCCGCCCGGCCTCGTCCTCCAGCAGCGTGGCAAGCGCCGTCACGCGTCGGCGGTAGAGGTCCGGCAGGTTCGGATGGATCGTGACCTTGGGCGCTGCGCGCTCGATGCCGGCGAGCTCTGCGGTCAGCCGGGCCTTGCGCGCTTCCAGTTCTGTCAGCTTGCCGCGCACGGCGCCCGGAGTGTCGTCTCCCGAGACGATGAACTCCATGCAGCGCGAGATGCCCCGGTCGACCTCGGCCAACTGGCGTCGGAGGTCCTGGCCTGCGCCCCTCCGTTCAGCTGTGAGCCGCTCAAGTTCCCGCTGAAACTCATCGACGAATGCCATGAGGGCTGCCTCGTTGCCGACGAGCAGGCGGGTGAGACCCCCGAGCACGCGGGCCTCAAGCTCTGCCACGGCGATGCCATGGGTGGCTCCACAGGTGCCGCGTTCGCGCCTGGCGCCGCAATAGTAGCGGTCCCGGTTCGTCGTCATCGTACCGCCGCAGCGGGAACAGGTCACGAGCCCGGTGAAGAGGCGCTTCTTGACCTGTCGCTTGTTCCCCGCCCAACCGGTGAACCTCGACTTCAGGTCCTGGACACGGGCGAACGTGTCGTCGTCGATCAGACGGAGGGCGGGCACCTCGGTCGTGACCCAGTCTTCGCGAGGATTGAGGCGCGAGACGCGCTTGCCGCTGTCGGGGTCCTTGACGAAGCGCTGGCGGTTCCAGACCATTCGGCCGAGATAGAGCTCGTTGTTGAGGATGCCATTGCGGCGCTTGCGGCTGCCGTGGATCGTCGACGCGGTCCAGGTGCCGCCGCGCGGGCCGGCGATACCTTCGGCATTGAGCCTTGCGGCGATCTGGCGTGGCGACAAACCCGAGATGTACTCCGAGAAGATGCGCCGCACCACCCTGGCTTCGGACGGGTCGATCTCGCGTTCGCCCGTTGCCGGCGCGCCGTTCGCCAGCAAGCGCCGGACGACCCGGTAGCCGTAGCTGTTCCCGCCACCTGATCGTCCGGCCTCGACACGGCCCCGCAACCCCCGCCTTGTCTTCTGCGCGAGGTCCTTGAGGTAGAGCGCGTTCATCGTGCCTTTGAGCCCGATATGAAGCTCGCTGATCTCGCCCTCGGAGAGCGTGATCAGCCGCACGCCGCTGTGCGACAGGCGCTTGAAGATGCCGGCGATATCCTCCTGGTCGCGGCTGAGCCGGTCCAGCGCTTCGGACAGTACCACGTCGACCTCTCCGCCGCGTGCTGCTGCCATCAAGGCCAGCAGTCCCGGGCGTGTGCGCATCGATCCACCGCTGACGGCATGGTCGGCGAAGGTGTCGCTGAGCAACCAGGTCTCGCGCGCGATCCGCTCGCGGCACAGCCGGACCTGGTCTTCGATCGAGGCCGCCGACTGAAGATCCGACGAATACCGTGCATAGATCGCAACGCGCGTCATTCCTGATCCTCCTTACCCGTCTTCCTCTTGATCCCGTTCGCATTTGTCTGCCGCAAGTCGCGGACCACATCGCAATAGCGGCGGCCGGCATCGAGGCTTGTTGCGTGATTGTAGTGCCGTTCCGCTGTTCTGAAACCACTGTGCCCCAAGAGCGACCGCGTGACCCGAGAGGCGTCGGGAGAGTCCTGCGCGAGTGTTGTTGCGGCACAGTCCCGAAAAAGGTGGGGCGAGATGCCGACGCCCACGAGGCGTCGGGTCGCTTCGGTGATCCGGCCTGTCATCGTATTGACCGCCATCCTCGTGCCGTTGTCGTTGAGCCAAAGCGCCTTGTCTGCGCGGCCACCCCGTGCCCGCCCTGCGAACCAGGGGCGCAGCTGCGCCAGATAATCGGCCAGGATCGCATCAAGCAACTCCGGGACGGCCGCCGACCAGACCGCACCGGTCTTGGTGAGTTCGCCCGGGAGTGTCAGGTGCCAGGGACCGGTTCCTTGCAGATGGGTGCCCAGCTCAATGCTGCAGCAGGCACGCCGTCGCATCGGCAGGACGATCAGGAACGCAATCAGGGCCGCATCGCGCCGGACGCGGGCCTGCGCCAGAGACACGGGCGGCAGTCCCATGCCGCTGCGCTCCATCAGGTTCTGTGCAGCCTCAAGGAGGACGCCGGCGTGCAGGATGCGTCCTGCCTTGCGGATGGAGGTCTGATCCGACACCCGGAGGTGGAGGCGGTTCAGCAGGAGGCGGTGCCGCCGCCAGTCCCGATCCGGGGCGGCGGCTATCAGCGGGCGGAGTGCGCTCGTGCCGAGCGAAACCAGCGATCGGATCCTGAGGTCGTCCCGGGAGGTCAACCAGGTGTGAAGACGTTCGACTGTGGCTCGCTCAACCGGGTCTTCATCCAGGGCTTCGGGGAGGGTGCGCTGCAGCCAACCCAGCCAATAGGCATAGCTATACCGAAGGGTTCGCGCGCTAGCGTCGCGAAAGCCTGCCAGCCGGCCACTTCCCTCAAGAAGCGACCCGATGCGGAACACGGCGTCGAAGAGGGCACGATCCTTTGCCGGCCACCTGTCGAACTTCAGCGAAAGCCTGGTCATCCCTTGTTCGCCCGTGTCTTGCGCAGCACCTCGGAATAGAGCTGGACGGCGCCGGTCTGGTTGAAATCGGCGTAGGCGGCAATCGTCGAAGATACCGCCGAATGGCCAAGAAGGCGGCGCGCAACCTCATATTGCCCGGGGTTCGCGTGCAGCCAGAGCATTGCTGCGATGTGGCGAAAGAGATGCGCGTTCACAGTCAGGCCGAGGTCACGATGGAGCAGTCCTGCAATGCGCGTTGCAAGGCAAGTCGTGCCGACAGCGCCCAAGCCGTCGCGCCGTGGAAAAAGCCATGGTGTTCCGGCCGGGCAAAGCCGAGGGGCTCGCGTCGCCAGATGCCTATCGATCATGCCGACCAGTTCCGCAGGCAACTCGAAGTGCAAGGGCTGGCGGTTCTTCACCTCCTCCGGCGGGACATTGAAGAAGACGCGCCCGTCACGCATGCGCTGGATGTGGCGGTCAAGGTGAATTGACGTCAGGTTCAGGATACGGATCGGGCAGTGCAGCAAGAAGTGGATTGCCAGCGTGATCTCGCGCTTGCGCGCCACCTCCACGCTGCCATCGTCGCGGCCCTCCCCGAAGTACCGGTCTGCCAAGCCAAAGAGCTTGCCAACGGTGCCCGGATTGTCGAACTGGCGCAAGCGCGTGCGGTTCTTCTCGGTCATGCCGCGGCACGGCGCGACATGCAGCCGTTCGGCCAGGGCCTCGATAGACGCGCGTTCCTGCGCGCCGATGTCCGCGTGATGGCGCGCGAGCGCCACCAGCAACTCGCACAGGCTGGATAGCCCGGGGCTTGACTCGTCTGCCTGGCGTGCAAGCAACCATTGCAGTCCTCTCCTGACATATTCCAGGTTCAGGAGTTCGGTGATCGAAGTCAGCGCACTGATAGGCACACCTGCATGGACAACAGCAGAAGCGAAGCGGCGCAGCTGGTCCACGCGGTGCCTGACGGTTGCGGGCCGTAGCGGGCGAGGGAGCGTCTCGGGATCGAGAAGGTCGCGGGCTTCGAGGCGGCGGCGGAAACGAGCAACTCCCTCCTGTAACCCCTCGGGAAACCGGTCGAGCGGCAGGCAAAACCGATTGCCGCGTGGCGAGAGGCAGATCGGGCGGCCCGGCCAACCCGGTATGCGATCTAACGCAATATTCCAGGCACGCACTGCCTGGCGCATCGACTCCTCTGGTGACCTGTGCAGTTCGTTGATCTCGAGCGCAGCGCGGTAGAGTATCGCGTGTTCGATGGTTACCTCAGCTGGCGCGACGTCCAGATTGTCGAGGAAGCGCACCAAACGTCCCAGCCCGCGTGATACACGAAGCTCCCCGCTGGCCAGCACGTCATGCCAGACAGGCGCCCAGAGCGGGGACAGGTCATCAAGTCGCGTTGCCTTCTGCACGATGCCGCAAAAAGCCAGCGCAGCGCGCGCATTGCTCAGGATATTGGCCCAGGACTTCGGCGAGAGATCGAGTCCCGCCGGCGAGATGGCGGCAATCTTCGGCTGCAGCCAGGCTGGGTCCGCGGGCGTCATCGCCGGATCGCGCTGCAGCGCGTCCGCCACACGTCTCAGTCCAGAGGCCAGGTCGCGGCGGCGATCGGCGGAAAGCGCTTCATCTGCCTGGATGCGTTCGATGCAGGCTGCGAAGGTCGGAATGCTGCGCGGCAGGAACACCGTCTCGAATCTCTGGCGGTCGAACTTGGTCATCGGGAGAGCTCCTTGCGGTCGGTTTGGGTCTCGGGTGGACAGCAGCGGAAACGCGTTCCGAATCGGGAAATAGCACAGATCGCATCCGTCCGAATTGCATCGAAGACCTCTTCCCGACATGAGAGTTTATCATCTATAACAAGGACTTGAGTGGATATCTCTAGACCTTGAAGATGCCGGCGCGGTAGGCCGCATGAGCCGTCCTGGTGATCCGGATTGCGCAGCGGCCGGGTCCAATTCGGAGCACTGGCAAGAGCCCGGCCTGGATCGCCCGACGCACCGTCTTGGTCGAACAGCGGTCAAGCGCCGCAACCTCTGCCACCGTCAGAAGTGCCGCCTCCGATCCGGGCGGGGCATCCTTCCGCATCTTCGTCATTCTTGTCCCCGATCATTGCTGCAAAGGCACGCGCCTCACTGCGCGCCATCAATCGGACCAGCGCCAGGACTGCAGTCGGAAGATCGCCGCCTGTACCTTCGTGGGAGCTGTCGTGGAGGGCGCTGTGGTCCATGCGTGTCACCAAGCATGGGCAGATGCCTTCGTCCAAATTGGCAAATCGCGCTGCGCTTCAGGAGCGACCTGACAAGTCACGGCGCACGGCACGCTGCTTGCGTTTGCGGTACCGGACCACGATGTCGGCAAGGGCCTCTTCTGTCTTGCTTGAGCGTTCATCGAGCACTGTTCGGCAGCAGGCGTCGAGGAAGCGGATCAGTGGACCCGTCGGCTTGTTCGTCTTGGGATCGCGAGAAAAGCGCAACTGATCAACTCTACGTAACGAACAGTAGACGCGGCACGCAGCTTCGACGAAGCCGCCGATGGGATCGGTGCCCTTCTGTTCGGGATCACTGGCGAGACTGGCGGCTCTGGCGCGGTCGCAGGAGGCCACAAGCAAGTCCAGCATCTCCCTCATCCGAAGTAGCGCATCGGCCGCATTCCCGTCGCCGAACAGGTCCTCGGCCGTTTGCGTCCTGCCAACCAGCTTTGTCCGTTGGAGCGCTGCCTCCTGCATCAGTGCTTCCATGCTGGATCCGATCAGCCGCAGTGTTCCAGCATCTATCTGCTTGCCACCGGTGAAGAGCCCAGTGGAAGAATCTGAGATCGGCAGGACCATTCGTAGGGCTTCGGCGCGCTGCCCGATACGTTTGATGAATTGAACCTGCTTGTGTCGGGTCGGAACAGGCTTCGATTCCTGTTCCTGCTTGTGACCTACGGCCGCCATGTTCAACGTGTTGACGGCGTCGTGAAACGCAAAGCACCTCGGCTCGACTGGAAGTCCAGTTCGCTGGATGATGCCTACCAGAATGGCCGCAGTGAACGGCTTATACTCGAAGTCCAAAGGGGGGACGGAAGCCGGCAAACGGGGAACCGTGCGGGGCATCGAAACCTGCCTGGTAAGATGATCACTGAGCCGCCAGATTGCGCAAGAGACGCGCCGATTGCCAGCCCGGTCTCCCCGCCGAGTAACGGGCGCTGGAAACCGGCGTCGGTCGCGACCAGGACCAACCGGCCCAAAGCCGCCCTTTGCGAAGGGCGCCGTGCTACGCTGCAGCATTCGCCAGGCCTGCCGCTCGCTGCAATCGCGATGTTGCCGCAGTGGCGAAAAATGCCGCTTCTTCCTACATTTGACCGGATTGACCTGCCCCACGGTCGTCCCTCGTTCAAAACGAGAGTCCTTGGGTTGTTGGAAAACTCCAGATTCAACCGGTCCAGTTTCCGGGGATCAGATCATTTATAGTGGTCGTCTTCATCCGGCTACCAACTTGATTCATGAGGTGATTGCACTCAAGTCGTTTGCGAGACACCGTCTCTATAGAGGTCCACCGTTGCGGATCTTGAGTTCGAGTTTCCACAAGCTAAGTGCCTTCAGCACCATGTCAGCCTTTGAGCAGAATTCACCGCTGAGCATATCTCTGGCTTCCTGCTGGCGTCCTGAGAGTGCCAACGCAAGCACTCTCGAGGCCGTCGCGTGGAAGGACGCGTGCGCAACATTGATCCCCTTCCAGGCATCGCTGGTCTTCAAGTCTGCGGCGACCGACGGGCCGTGAAACCACTTTCCAAAATCACAACTCTTGTCGCAGGCAGCCCTTTCGGGTGTTGTCTCAGATCGGCCTTGAGCGATCGCGGACGCAAGATTTGATCGCCACTTCAGGTGTTTCATTTGAGCCGCCGCGATTTCTGCAATGATGTCATTCTCGATGCTCATTGGCGTCACACTGTTGGTTAGCGATGCATGCAGGAAGGTGCCTGACGCGAGTTAAGGCAGTTCTAACGCCCACCGGTCCGTTGCTGCGCGCGATGCCGACGGCTCGGGGCAAGGCATTGCTCCGATACGGGTCGTTCGCCCGGTCTTCAACGGATTCTTAGCCATTCTCAGCAATAAAATTGCCTGTCATGAGTCGATCATGGAAGAGGCCAAGTGACGGATGATCAATCCTGAGAGCAATACCCCTGTCGCGAAGAACCTACGACTCCAAGCAGTCGGACTGGGAACGGCCGTCGCGGCGGTTCTTTGCATGACCATCTTCGGGTATTTGGACTCTCATCTGGCGATCCTCGACGCGGGCGCACCGAGGAACCCAAAGAGATGGAGTGAGATCGTTGACATCATGCTCGGCGAAGGCTTGCTGCTGACAGTTGGTCTCGCCCTTTCTGGTATGATCGTGTTTTGGGCCACGATGGTGCATCCTTTGAATAGGCTTTCACGCGTCGCGATGGCTCTCGCACATGGCCAGCAAGTCACCATCCCGCGACTTCGCTTCGCCGCCGGCGGTGCCGTCCGTTTGCGCGATGCGCTTTCAACACTGCGGCAGTCTGTCGCCGAACGGGAGAAGATCGAAGAGCGGGAGCGCCTGGCGGAAATCGATAGGTATGACCGTTGGGCAGAGCAGCACTTCGTGGTGGCCAGCCTGGCTGAGGGGCTTGGAAGGCTAGCTGAAGGCAATTTGACACGATCGCTCGACACATGCTTTCCAAAGGACTTCGAAAGCCTTCGACAGAACTTCAATGGGTCGACCGCAACCTTGGACAACCTGATTGGGGCAGTTGTCCGAAATGGCGCGGAGATCCGACTCCGCACTGACCAGATCAGCAGTCTTTCGGATGACTTGTCACGCCGGACCGAACGACAGGCGGCCACGCTTGAGCAGACTGCTGCAGCGCTGGATGAAATGACGGCAAGTGTCAGGTCGGCAGCGGATGGGGCTGCTCAGGTCGAAAGCGTGGTGTCGGGTGCGAGGTCGGACGCTGAGCAAAGCAGCGAGGTGATGAAACAGGCTGTCTCGGCCATGTCCGAGATCACGGGTCTAGCCCAGGGCATCTTCCGGATCATCGATGTGATCGATGACATCGCGTTCCAGACCAACCTGCTTGCGCTGAACGCCGGCGTAGAGGCAGCCCGCGCCGGTGAAGCGGGGCGCGGGTTTGCGGTGGTTGCTTCCGAGGTTCGTGCCCTGTCGCAGAGATCGTCGGAAGCGGCACGTGAGATCAAGCAACTCATTGGCACCAGTTCCATCCAAGTCGAAGTCGGTGTTGACTTGGTCAACCGCGCTGGACGCGCCCTCACAGATATTGTTGCCCGCGTCGGACAAATCGCTGACTTGGTCAGCGGGATCACTCGGAGCGCACGGGAGCAGTCGGTTGGGCTGGACGAAATCAACGCCGGTGTGACGCATCTTGACCAAGCGACCCAACAAAATGCTGGGATGGCTCGAGAAACGACAGAGGCGGTCGCGGCCCTCAAGCAGGAAGCACAGCATCTGAATGAGCTGACCGGACGTTTTCGTCTCAAAGAGGTGCAAGTGCTGAACCGCACTTGCGTGCCTGAGCCATCGCCGGCAGCTCAGGATGCCGTGACGGGCATGTGGGATGGTCTCCTTAACACGGGCACATGACTGTCTTTCGATTCGTTCACCCGTGCCGACGCGCCGTACCTGCTGAAGGAGCTGCTGATCGGTGCCGATGGCGCGACGTTCTCACCAACGCGTACCCGCGAGGGCGCACGGCTTTACCGCCGCTAAGTCAGCCAGACGGTGCCGAAACATGGTGTCGGGTCTTGCCCGGTCGGCCGCTTGCCCGCGGAGGAGATCGAGGCTGCGGGGATGACCAACTGCGCGCCGTGTTCCGCCATCCCGAGAAAGTGGCAGGAATATGGAGTACGGGCGAGGCTCGCGCAGCACTGGTCCGGCTCGATTCACTGGCAGCGGTCGGTGTTCTATATCAGGGCGCGACGATCTGGGATCGCTCTCTCAGGATGATTTCGGGCTTGCCCTTATAGAGCTTGATCTTGCCTGAGATTTGTACAGTCCGACCTTCCAGGTCGAACACATCAGGGAATTCGGCAGCTGCGTCCGAGAAGATCACCCCGGTGAACTGGTGGTCGGGATAGCGCCCGCCCATGTTGATGAAGGTGACGCCTGACGGGTCGTCGTGAGAGACCTGGCTGACAACGCCTTCAACGGTGACGTGGTTGCCAATCTCGTTTGCGGCTTCAGACCACGAGATCGTCTCTGCCGTCGCCAATGCGGGAGGCAATGCCACCATCCAAGTTGCGCAGATCGCGGCCAGGAGCAGGTATTTCTTCACATCCAGGTCCCTTCAAGCTGCCCGTATCCGTGTCTCAGCAGGAAGCGATCTGCTCAGCACCCACAATCCGAAGTGAAGGGCCACGAGACGGACGCTGGTCCATCTGGGCGACGGCTCGCTGCAAGTCCTGAAGGTGACCCTGCAGCTTCGATATCGTTCGAACATATGCCTTCAACTGTGACACCCGCATTTCGCCGATTTCTCGAGGCAGCGCGGCCAACGCGCGCATCACACTGTCAGCCTCAACGCGGAGCGATCTGATCTGACCAAGCCGATCGGACTGGGGTCGAGCTCTGGAGCCGTACTTGCCTTCGATCGCCCTGTCAGGATCCTCCTCCAGACTGGAAACCGCCCGTCGAACAACGAGGCAGTCACCGATCGCTTTCTCGAACCGGCTGTGCACTTCACGACCCAGGTTGATCCGAGCCTCGGTCGAGCCGTGCGAAAGGCGAAGGATGACGACCGCAAGAGCCGTCGCCACCAGCATCACCAGAGGCAGGGCATTGATGATCGCCCAGGCTGCCATGCTCAGTGCTTCTCCGGGGCTGCGTGTGTTTGGGGGTTCAGCCGGCCTCCAATCGTCCGCCGGCTGGTGATTTCGCGCCAGACCAGGGCGTAGACCAGCAGATCCGGAGGAACGCCGCCCGCCTCGGCATTCATCGCATCGATCGCCTTGCAGTTGGCCCTGTGCAGGGCACTGTTGTGAGATCGAGATGCATGGGCGCAGCACGCTCGCAGGAGCGCTACCGTATCCGTCTTCCAATCGCCCATTTGGTGTCTTGCCTTCGTCGTCAGGGTAAAGATCTCATGGACGAAGGTCAGTCGAGAATGGTTAAGAACAGATTAATGCGCGAAGGATGTCTTGGAAATTCGCCCAGAAGTTGCTGTGCCGCAACTCATCGAGAAGTCTCGCAACTGGTATTCGGCGAATAGCCTGGCCTCGTTTGCGCAAATGTCGGCAAGCTCCCGCAGAGCCTCTGCCATTCCAGGAAATCCATCCTGTTCCGCCGCCGCGGCTGCCAAAAGGGCCTGGTTCTTCATCTCGCTGGGATGCATGTTCTGAACCTTGATGTTGACGTTCTGTAAACCACTTTCAGCCTCACACCTTAACAAGAGGTAAAGAGGTCATATGAAGGGGAAACAATCCCGAACATCGGCGTGTTTTTGCCTACCAGGAGCATCCTACGGGCCGCAAGGGCGCTTCAAGGCGGAGTTGTACCGATCATCAGACACTGCATCAGGTGGTGGTCGAACAGCGCCCTGGAGCCTGCCGCTCAGCGGGTCGTGCTCCATGGCACGGAAACCCGGACGAGGTTCGTGCGTTCCGCAGCAAAGCTCTCAGGGATCCGATCTTGCGAAACCGGGACAGAGGACCGGGGCAGGTGACGCATCACCGGAGAACTCGCGGATGAAGCGGCAGATGTAGCGGTAATCGGGTCGGAAATCCTGCCCCCATTTCGAAACGCAATGCGCCTCGTCCAGCACCCAAAGCCCGACCTCGCGCTGCTTCAGCACTGCGCGGACCGAAACGCTACGCAGTTGTTCGGGCGATATCAGAACGATCGCCACCTAGCCCAGCCGAACCCGGTCCAGTGCCACCTGCCTCTCGGGCATGGAAAGCATACCGTTGATCGTCACTACAGACGATATCCCGGTTCGCTCCATCCCCTGCACCTGGTCAGCCAATAGCGCCACAAGGGGCGAGATCACTACAGTCAGCGCGCCGGTCATGTCGTAAAGGCTCAGCGCCGGGACCTGGCAACCATGTGTTAGCTATCGCCGTGGCACGGATAGCAGCGTGAATGAGACTCCATGAATCAGTGCCAGGACAAATGCTCAATCCTTCGACCCAACCCACCTCTGAAGCCGTCTTCGAATTCCACGAACTGATCTATTCCCGCACCGATGAGCGCGGGATCATCCGGTCCGGCAATGGCGTGTTCCAGCGCATGACCGGCATCGACTGGCGCGATCTCATCGGCGCGCCGCACCGGATCATCCGCCACCCGGATATGCCGACGGGCTTCTTCCACTTGTTCTGGGCGCTGCTGAAGCGGGGCGAACCAGCCGTGGGCTATGTGAAGAACTGCCGCGCGGACGGGGCGGCCTATTGGGTCCTGGCCGCCGCCATGCCCTGCGACGGTGGCTTTTTCTCGGTCCGCCTGCGACCTTCGAGCCCGGTCTTCGCGGCCACCACGGATCTCTATGCGCGGCAGCGCAAGCGCGAGCTGTCTGCGAATCTGACGCCCGCAGCCTCGGCAGAGGAGCTTCTGCGC
>NZ_JAJCTD010000017.1 GCF_020564565.1 Rhodobacter sp. Har01 | reverse complement strand
TTCTGGACATTGCCATGGACCTCATGCGGACCGGGTCCAAAGAGCCGAAGGGCAATTTGCTCGACTACAGCATCAACCATTTGCTCAACCGATACGCGAGAAATTAGCGAAGGCTTAACCAAGGGTTGCCAGTGTGCACATGGGGGCAGCATTGGAATCCTGCACATGTACCTGGCGCCGACTGACGACTTCTTCATTGACGTTGCCCGCGACCTTCAGGACTTCATCCAAGAGAATGACATCGCCCACCTGAAGCCCAAGTTCGAAGCGCTCCGCGAAGCACTCGATCGCGAGATGGGCATCACGCTCCTCACCGGTGGCACTCAGCACCTGTACAAGCTCTCCAGCGGAATCCAGACCCGCGAGAGTTGATCGGCAACCTGCCTGCCCGCACGCGGAGGCTGAGCCTCTGGCAATTGAACGGGTCGGTGCACTTCAATCGATCTGGAGCCGGCTGCGGCGCCCGTCAGGCCATTGTCCCCGCAAGTGCGGTGGAATTCGCCGAAATCCTCGTGCGTATCCTGACCAACTTCCGGGCTGCCAGACAAACCTCGCTCCGCGCCAGCGCGGCGGAACTCACGGCACGCGGGATCAGGACCCGACTGGACGGACGGTGGCAGGTGTCGAATGTGAAGGGCTTGCCGGGTCGGCTGTGCCAGGACTAGGCTCTGGCATGTCTGGTAACTGGCAGCACATCGAGATCATCAACCACGGCACCATTGTCGTCTTGCGCCCGATCTCGGACGAAGGCCGGAAGTGGCTGGCGGAGAACGTCGGCGTGCCCGGGCCCGGTGGGGTTTACAGCTGCGAGCCCCGCATGGCACAGGATATCCTTCAGGCCGCGGCACGTGATCTGCTGTCCTGGCAATGAGCGAGCGCTGTCCCAAAGGTGAGTTTCGGCATGCCAATCTGACCCGTTTGGCGGGGTATCGGCGTCCGGTAATGACCCCATTGATGTTTCGTCTGACCAATCGCGGCAGGACTGCGGGCGGAGGGAGAGTTGAAGCGGGTGGATACGACAACGCAGGTCCGCCGGGCCTTTCTTATGCAGGCCCATATCGCCGCGGTCCGTTTCAGGGCACCTGCCTGAGAGCAGCGATCAGTTCGACGTCGGGGAAGATGGCCTCGATCTCTGCCATTGCTTCGGGCAGGTCGAGATTGGCCTTTTCCAACGCTTGGCGCTGTCGCATTTCCTCTGTTGTATCGGACCCAAGTCGAGCTGCGACAAGTGCAAGAACCAGGCCGCGATGATCGCCCGAAGCGAGGATCGCCTTCGCCTCTTCCAGCATGGCTGAGGCATTGCCATCGCGAAACGCAGCCAGCGCAAGCGGCAGGCGGTACCAGCCCGGCACCACGGTATAGCGGTCGACGACCTGACGGATGCGCGTCGCGCCGGTTTCCCAATCGCCAGTCAGACAGTCAAGCCAGCCCAGCTTGACCGCTGTGTCCAGGTTCGAGGGGTTGATCTCAAGCGCCCGCGCCAGCACCTCCTGCGCTTCGTCCAGTCGGCCGAGTCCGGTCAGGATCGAACCCATCGCTTCGTGCCCGTCGGACCCGTTCGGGTCTAGCAGCAGCGCCCGGTTTGCGGCAACCAATGCGGCTTCGACCTGCGGATCGTTGGTTGCTGCGCCGGCCTCGGTCCAGTCCAGGAACCGCAGGAAGGCCAGCGCCGACCAGATCTGCCCAACCGGCGTATCTTGAGCCGCGCGATCTTCCAGGCAGGCACGGGCCACCATCCGTTCCTGCAGGTCCTTCGTCAGGTCGAAGGACTGCCAGCGCAGGATGCAGCGAAAATCCGAGGTGCTGCCCCTGGCCCATTCCCGCTCTTCGTCGTTCAGCCGCGCCCGACCGTCGGAATCGATTACTCCCAACGCACCGCCCAACATCGAAGCGATCTGCGACAGCGCGTCAAAAACCGGCTGCGGGGTGCCCAAGTCCTTAGCTGGGAACGACAGTCGATCGGACCATAGGACCGTGCCCAACCCATCGCGCAGCTTGAGCGTCACATGCACTTTGCCCTCCGCTCCGTCCGTCGAGGCGATGGCGTTGCCCTCCAGCACGTAGTCGCGTGGCCGGACCGGCAGGGTCGTTACGGGCAGCGGGGAGATGACGCGAAAGCTGCGGAACGCCGAAAGCTCTATGGCGATGAAGGAGGAAATCGCATTGCCCGGAAAGGCCTTGTCCAGGCTCGGGCCTTTCTCGAAGGGGCGAACGAAGACGCGCGGGTAGTCCTCGTTCAGCGCCGCAGCGATCTCGGCGTCACCCGGATTTCGTAGCATCAGGACCGTGACGACTGCGGCCAGGGTCAGTGCCGCGACCGCCACCAGAAGCAGCGGCACCCGCAACCAGGTCGCCGACTGCGGTGCCGGCCTCGGAGCACTCTCGGCCTGCGCCTCGGCGGCGGTCTCTAACTCAGTGCGCCGGAACTGCACTTCCAGATGCGTCTGGCCCTTGGGCAGGTCGAAGCGGACCGGGTCCTCGCGTCCAGGGCCGAGGTAATACATCTCCAGTAGCTTCCGCAGTCGGCCGATCTCGACCCGGACGATGGAATCCTGCGATGGATCAAAACCGGTACTGCGCCCCAACACGTCGACGGCGATGGCATAGGCTTTGATCGGCACACCGGGACCGGCGCCGAGGAAATGCTCGATCAGATGAGCCAGCAGGGCATGGCCCCGCGCTTCTGGAGACAGCGCGCCGCGCCGGACCAGACGATCCAACTGGTCAAGACAGTCGACCCGACCAGGAAGTGCCTTGGTGCTGGGCAGGTCTGTCTGGGGTGTAGAGCCTGGGTTCGGGGGCATTGACCGAATTGCAGTCCTGGAGTGCGGGGCCAGCTAGCATTGCGCTCAGCCGCCTTGCAAGTGGAGAGCGTCGGTCTCGACCTCAGGCCCTCGAACGGGCAGCAAAATACTCGCCAATCAGGGACACCAGCGAGATGGCGAAGCGATCCATATATTGTTGTGCCGCCTGATCACCACGCCGCTCAAAAAAGAAGAACGCCGTATCGCAGAGGCGGATCGCTCCGTCGATGAGTTGCCGATCCAGCACAACTGCATTGGCAGACTCCATTTGGTCTCCGATCCTCCAGTTCTGTCCCGACCTTTCGGCCGAGGCCCGCCCGCGCCGCAAGGACCGCTGCATCCGCTCCACCTCCAGCCTCCCCAACCAGAAGACCGCCTTCGACTTCTGCATGGCACACCACCCACAAGGATTATCCCCGCCGTCGAAGTGGCGCTTGCAGGTAAGGGTGGTAAGGTACGTGCAGGCACTTCCGGGGACAGCGATGCCGCCTTCCAAGGTCATGCTGTCGTGCCACGGCAGGCCTTGGGTGAGCCAACCTGAACTTCGGACCCAGCCGCTCCCGGATTGCCGGTGACAGGCCCAAGTGCCACCTCATAGCCAGTGACCGTGGCGTCGCCGCCGACCGGTTCGCTGACGGTGACACTGTAACCCACCGCGAAGAAACCGCCGGTGGCCGGTGCTTCGACCGTCAAACGCCGTCCGGCCAGAAGCGCAGACCCCGCAACCGGCGAAGCCACGACGATGCGGTTTCCAGCCAGGAACAGATCGGTCACACCGCAGCCCCGTCGCAACGCACCGAGGCTCCGGCCCCGTAGTGGTCCGACACGATCATCAAGGCCGTGGTTCCCGAAGCGGCCGGAGTTTCCGCGAGAACTGGAGCGGCAAAGAGACAGCAGATCAGGATCAGCGGGCGGAACATGGCAGCATTCTTCAGAAGACTGACTCCCAGCATGGCTGCAAGCCTCAGGTACGAAGCAGATGGACATCAATCCGGACGTCCGCAGCGCCGGTGCAGGGCGGCATCGAGAAGTGTCGACTTGCGATCTGGCATATGTGGAAGCTGGCACGAAACGCTTGGCAGACGGCGCGCGGCAGCGGAGTATCTATTCCGAGGAGCGGGGCCTGAAGACCAGAACCTTGCCGTCAGGACCCTCTACGTCTCTCTCATCCCAAGCCATTCTTGCTTCAAGCAGGTGGTCAAGCACTTCGCGCAGCCCCTGTTGCCGACAATGGTTGATCAATTCGTCGAGAGCATCCGAGAACAGTTCCGCGGTCCTCTCGGGTCGCGGAATTGCCGCGTCAAAGTCCAAGCGTTCGATTACATCCTTGGCGTGGGCAAGTGAAAGGTGAACTGAACTCAGGCCGTGCACGCGGGCGTAAGTGGCGAGATCGTCAAGTGCCGAAACAATCCAGGACTGCACGCTCTCCAAGTCCGGTCCCTTCTTCGCGGCCAATCGGCCCCGATCCTAACGATGATCCAATCTCAGGCGGAACGCTGAGGGTCCGGCACAAGGATGGGCATGGTGGGTCACGTCCGTCAAGCTGGTGTAATTTCCTGGGTGACCTGAGGGCATGATCAGGCGGCTTTCGTGGTTATGCTGAGAATGGGGTCGATCTCCTCCTTGTCGATCTGGGCGAAGGCTTCGACCATCATGTAGCGGCTGGAAGT
Source organism: Rhodobacter sp. Har01 (assembly GCF_020564565.1). GTDB lineage: Bacteria > Pseudomonadota > Alphaproteobacteria > Rhodobacterales > Rhodobacteraceae > Pseudogemmobacter. Next base: position 13,426 of record NZ_JAJCTD010000017.1, on the reverse strand, counting down.
CTGCCACTCGTCGTTCTGCTCGAACAGCACGGCGCCGATGAGGCGCATGATGGAAGCCCCGTTGGGGAAGATGCCGACCAAGTCGGCGCGCCGCTTCACCTATTTGTTCAGGCGTTCGATCGGGTTCGTGCTGTGCAGCTTGGTGCGGTGCTGGCGGGGGAAGGACATGTAGGCCGCCACATGGTGCTCGCTGGCGTCCATGAGGTCGGCCCGCTTTGGCCAGCGCGGGCGCAACTGCTCGGCCACCTTTCGCCAGGTCTCGCCCGCATGAGAGCGGTCGGGCTGGTCGAAGGCTTGGCGGATCGCAGCGGCGACAACGGTGTGCTGGCCACGCGAGACGTGCGTCAGCGCGTTGCGCATCCAGTGAACGCGGCAGCGCTGCCAGGTCGCCTCGAAGACTCGGGCGATGGCGGCCTTCAGGCCGGTGTGAGCATCGCTGATGACCAGCCTGACCCCGCCGAGGCCGCGGACGCGCAGGGACCGCAGGAACTCGGTCCAGAAGGTCTCGGCTTCCGAGGGGCCGATGCCCAGGCGCGACGACTCGCGGACGTTCGACACCGATGGATTTCACGGCGTCTTGCGCACCATCGTCACTCAGCATACCGGCATCTGCAGAGAATCGAAGCACAGCGTCACGAATTGGCCACTACGCGCCAGCATCGCGTTCAAATCGTTGATGGGAATTCCCGAAAAAATCTTCGCGTCAGAGGTTTCCAGTTCCTTGATGTCGGCCTGCGCCACCGCGCGCGACGTCCAGTTTCCCATAGTCATCGACGTGGACTCAAGCCAGGACGAAACCATGGCGGTCAGGTCCACGATATCCAGAACCGGCGTTTCGCGAGGATAGATCACGAATTCTACAGCCTCGACGTAACTGGCCGTGGGGTTTTCGGCATACACCCGGATCGAGTTCACCCGTGCATCCGTGACAAGACCCTCAAGAGCCGTGGCATCCAGGCTGGAAACAGCAATCACGCCGTGATCAGTCAGTGGATCGTCCAGGTCCGCCCAAAGCTCGGTCTGTCTTTCCACCGAGAATGCGCCCAATTCCTCAAACAGGAAGAAATAACCAAGGCCGTCCAGTGTTGCGTGGTGTTCGTCGGGGTAATAGCTGAACGCGCCGTCTTCGGGCACGTAGTTTCGCTCGAAGATTCTCGCAACGTATTGGGCGAACAATTTACGCGCCTGCAACCGATGCGCTCTGCTTGCGCCGGGCCATAGATAGCGCGTGAGCATGGGGATACCCTTTGCCATGGTCAGGTTGCATTCATGGATCTGATCCAGATCCGCGCCGCCCGGCATTGGCAGAGCCAGCACATCGAGCGCTCTGGCGAACATCTCGTTGCGGTACCGCAACGGGAAATCCTTGTGGATATCGGTGCCGTCCGCTTTGACGAAGTGTTTAATAATTGACGCGGTGTTGTTCAGATCAACCGTCAGCATTTCCCCATTGGAACGCGAGATCGGGCCCCAGAATCCGGTTTCTGCGTCCTGATGGTCGTAGAACCATTGCAGCAGGGATCGCTGCCACTCGGGAGAAAACGCGTGAAGTTGTCTGCCTTCGATCACCCCTTCATCGCCCGAATGGCTTAGCATGCTTCGCGCAAACAGAAAGCTGGTCTGCGGGAACAGGGTCGCAATCGGTCCTACATGCGAAACGTCATCCAGAAAGGCGGTCAATTCGTCCGGCGTGTCGACTTCATCCAGATAGACGAGCGGATATTTCAACTTCAGCGGAACCCCCAACTCCTCGGCAAGGGCACTCAGATGGGCGATCACGTTCTCGGTCACCTCGTTGTAGGTGCAATAGGGAAAATCAGGATCCATGAATGCGCCGGTTCCGGGGTCCTGAAGATCGAGATAGAAATCCAGTTCCTCGGCTTTCGTCTGGAATTCCGGAATACGGGCAAATCCCGTGCGGGTTTCCATCTTCGAGTGAAGCGTGCCGATCATGGTTAGGGCCTTGACGTACTCTCCCTTGTCCAGCCAATAGGCCAATCCCAGCATCTTGAATTCGAAATCGCCGACGTAGTAGCCCTCTTCCTGCAACTGTCGATTCAAGCGAAACAGGTCCTTGACCTGGGTTCTGACGTGAAGTGCTTCCCAGGCGACAAGGGCGATCAACACGGCCGGAGCGATCATCGCGGCCAGGATCAGTTTCTTCGTTCTGGAATTCATGACCGCAGCGCCATTGCAGGCCCTTTGGCCAGTCTCGAGACTGGCGCAGCGGCGGCTCTGCTTCAACGCCAAAGGCCCTTGACGATGCAAATGCTACCTTATGGCACAGTGCGCTTGGTCCGGCGCCTCGGGTGAACGCACGGCACAAATGTGCCGCCAGGCAGCAGGCCCATCTGCAATCCTTTCTTAAGGGGAACCCGCCAATCTGAGGCCATGCGGTCGGGACTCAGGACTGCCGGACACGAATCCGGTGCTGTCCTAATGGATTCTGATCGTCAGGCATCCATGGGTTTCCACCGCGGGGTGGGAGCTCAACACAACCCAGTTAGGAGCATCACATGATCACTCGCAGAACCCTCCTGGCGCTCGCCGCTTTGTCGCTGGCACTGCCCGCCCTGGCCTCGGACGGCACCCGGGGAACCCGCGACGAAGCCGTCGCCATGGCCGACGCCGCCGTCGCGCTGTACAAGACTGAAGGTGCCGACGCCGCTTTCGCCGCCTTCATGGACCCGGCGGATGTGCGCTTCCACGACCGCGACCTTTACGTCTGGGCACTGGATTTCGGCATGGTGATGCAGGCCCACGGCGCCAAGGCGGCGCTGGTCGGCAAGGATCTGTCGTCGCTGACCGATGTCGATGGCGTCAAGATCAACCTCGAAGCGGTGCGCGTCGCCAATGAGCAGGACACCGGCTGGATCTCCTACAAGTGGCAGAACCCGACGACCGGCGCGGTCGACAAGAAGTCGTCCTACGTCGTCAACGTGAACGACGAAGTGATCATCGGCGTCGGCGTCTACGACGAATGACCGGCAGGCGGGCCATGACGTTTCGGAGTATCGGTATGATCAGACTGTTCAAGAATCTGCCGCTGCTGGCTCAGGGGGCCTTTGGCGCCGTGGTGACCGCGGCGGCGCTGATGGCCGTCGTCGTCATGGCCCTGCTGCAACTCGGCGCGGCCTCGACCCGGATGGAGGAGGTCGGCTCCACCGTGCTGCCGGAAACGCAGCGTGCCGCGGATCTGGTATCTACGACAGTCGCAATGCAGTTCGAGTTGCTGCAACTCGTCACCTGGGCCAGCAGCGGCGTCGGCGGCGACTCCCTGCAGCGCCAGTTCGACGAGGCGATCGCCGCGCAAGAGGCGTTCCGCGCGGCGGTGGCCGAGATCGACGTTGACTCCTCGGCGCGCATCTCCGAATTTGGCGAGGTCTATTTTGCCCAGGCAAAACAGGTCCTCGACGTGGCCGAAGTGGACGCCAGCCTGGCGATGATGTTCCTGAATGGCGCCGAGGAGGGCTTCGCCACGCTGAATGCAGCGGTGCGCGAGCTTGGCCGTTCGGCCAATGCCACCGCCATGGACCGGGTCGGCGCGATGGCCGCCTCGGCGCGGCTTTCCGTGACCGAGTTTACGCCGATCTCGATCGCCGCCGTCATCGGTGGCCTGGTGCTGACCCTACTGGTGCAGATCTTCATCTCGAGGCCGGTGCGCCAGATCACCGGCGCCATGAAGGCGGTGACCGAGGGCCTGTTTGACGCGCCGATTCCCTGCCTCGGGCTGAAGAACGAGCTTGGCCAGCTGGCCGCCGGCGTCGCCAGCTACCGCGATCACCGCCAGCACGAGGTCAGCACCATGGCCCGCGAGCGCGAAGAAGCCCGCGTTCACCGCGCTGCGCTGGTCGATCAACTGGGCGAGGGGCTGCGGCGGCTGTCGGCCGGCGATCTGACCGGCCGCATCGACGATGATCTGGGCGAGGGCTTCAACGGGCTGCGCGACGACTACAATGCCACGATCGACGGCCTTGGCGACCTGATGGGTTCCGTGCTTGAGGCGTCTGCCACGATCCGGGCCCGCGCCGAAGAGATCGCCGGATCGTCCGACGAACTGGCGCGCCGAACCGAAAACCAGGCAGCGACGCTGGAACAGACCGCGGCGGCGCTGGACGAGTTGACTGCGAGTGTCCGCTCGGCGGCCGAGGGGGCGTCGGAGGTCGAATCCGTCGCGCGGGAGGCGCGAGGCCGGGCCGAAGATTCGGGCAAGGTGGTGCAAGATGCCATCGGCGCGATGTCCGAGATCAAGTCGTCCTCCGAAGGCATCAGCAAGATCATCGGCGTGATCGACGATATCGCCTTCCAGACCAATCTTCTGGCGCTGAATGCCGGCGTAGAGGCGGCGCGGGCGGGCGACGCCGGCCGCGGATTTGCAGTGGTTGCCTCAGAGGTGCGGGCGCTGGCCCAACGCTCCTCCGAAGCCGCGAAAGAGATCAAGGGCCTGATTGGCACCAGTTCGGACCAGGTGGCCTCGGGCGTGGCGCTGGTGAACCGCACTGGAGATGCCTTGACCGACATAGTCGTCCGGGTGAACAACATTGCCGGGCTTATCAGCGAGATCACCACCGGCGCGAAGGAACAGTCGGCCGGTCTTGGAGAGATCAACGTCGGCGTGACGGAACTCGACAAGGTGACCCAGCAGAACACCGCCATGGTCGAAAACGCGACCGCTGCTTCGGCAACGCTGAGGCATGAGGCCGAAACACTACAAGGTCTCGTCGCGCAGTTCCGGCTGCATGGCGGTGTCACGCGAGGGTCTGCGGCCGTGGTGCCCCTCCGACCCCCTGAGCCAGAGGCGAACACAGCCGAAATTGTCCCGGACCCTGGCAGGAAGCTCAGGGCCGGCCAGGGAGGATGGGCGGAGTTCTGAACGCGACCCTTTTCATCGGCGAGTTTGGCGGTCGTGAGGGCTCTGATGATGTGACCGCCCCCCGACGGCATCAATGTGCCAAGGTTGGTCTGCGAAGATCCAGAGAGGAGGACGGTCACATCATCAGAGCCAAGCCCGCTATGACGACTCCAACTGGGGCAACCTGACGCTGGGCTGGATAGTGCGGCAATGGATGCCGGCGCGGCAGCGGTGGGCGACACCTACAGCGGGTGCTGTCAGAGGAAACAGGCTTGCTGGCTGAGAGCGCCGTTCGCTAGCCTGCTGGGATGACCCAGCCTTCCCCGTTCCGCTATTTCAAGACGAGCCCCGAGATCATCCGCCTGGCGGTGATGCTCTACATCCGGTTCCCGCTGTCGCTGCGGAACGTTGAGGACATGCTGCACGAACGCGGGATCGAGATCAGCCATGAGACTGTGCGGTTCTGGTGGAACAGGTTCGGCCCAATGTTTGCGGCCGAAATCCGCGGCAGGCGGGTGGAGGCGATGCGCGCGTACCGCCATTGGCGCTGGCATTTGGACGAAGTCTACGTGAAGATCAACGGCGTGACCCACTACCTCTGGCGGGCTGTCGATCACGAGGGCGAGGTGCTGGAAAGCGTCCTGACCAAGACGCGGGATCGCAAAGCGGCGCTGAAATTGCTGAAGAAATCGATGAAGCGGCATGGCCGGCCGGAAACCATCGTGACTGATCGGTTGCGGTCCTGCGGTGCCGCCCTGAAGGACCTCGGCCGCGGCGATGACCGTGAGATGGGTCGCTGGCTCAACAACCGCGCCGAGAACTCGCACCTGCCGTTCCGACGACGAGAGCGGGCGATGTTGCGGTTCCGGCGCATGCGAACGCTGCAGAAGTTCGTCTCGGTCCATGCCTCGGTCCACAACCACTTTCCGACGGAGCGCCACCTCCAAGACCGCAACACCTACAAGCAGACCCGCGCCGCCGCTCTCGCCGAGTGGCGCGGCCTTCTCGCGGCCTGATCGATAGCTGGGGCTGGGGTAACGGAGACTGGTTCGCATTCGTCTGACAGCACCCTATCGAAGGAAAATGCGTCTGATGATCTGGATCGAGTAGTATATTTTTTCACGCGCTTGGCCCTCTGCGTTGACGCAGATCTCTGCGATGCCAATGCCGCCGATGCGTTTCTTGAGGACACGCTGGGAACCTTCCTGGCAAACTTCGGACCTGCAATCGAGGACCGTCAGATGGACGACCCGCATTTTGGCACTGCGCTTTTCACGCTCCAGAAAAGGATGAGCAAGCTAGGCTGAGTCAATCTCCCAAATCAGACTTCGCGGACAGTCACGGCTTTGCATCGGCATCGGCTTCCATCGGGGCGCGCACACTCGCTGGCATATTGTGGCGAATGACGGCATCGGCGCGCCGACCCTGTCCGACATGGGGGCAAGCTTAGCTATCGCCACGGGCGGCGTGCTGACCTTGTTCATCGCAGCACCGCCCAACGGGGGGGTCCGTCTGGGTGCGGGTCGTCGACGATGTGTCGGGCGGGGTGTTCGAGCAGGAGATCACGGCGGACCTAACCGTCAGTAAGTCAGGCCGAACAGGGAATAGTGCGACCAGTTTACGGTCTTTACACGGATCTGCTGCAAGACTGTCCGCGCTGGGAGAGCCAATATCGGCACAGCTCCCTGCCAAAGCCGGTCCAATTGGCTTCCATGACCTGCGAGTGATCGATGATTCGGAGAATCCTGCACCTGCCAATCGCCTGGCGCTTGCCGCTGATGGCCCTTTTGATGGCAGGCCTGATTGCCCTCATGGGCGGGTTGCTCTACCTTCGGGCTTATAGGACCACGATCGAGACCATCCGCAACACCATTGGCTACGTGGCCAAGGACGAGGCAGCGCGGGTGGCCGTCTGGTACGAGACGATCGCGCGCGAGATCGTCCTGATCGCCGCCGAGCCGTCCACCGCCGCCGATATCCGCCTTTTCGGCGAGGCAATCCAAGCCGACGGTTCCGGCATGTCACGTGCGCAGGATCACTATGCCCGCAACAATCCGCATGAGCTGGGCAAACGCGACCTATTGGTCGACGCCGGAGACGGGTCGGCCTATTCCAACATGCACCTGGGCATCCACCCTCGGTTCACGGGGATGCGCCAGTTGCTTGGCTTCTACGACATGTTTCTGTTCGATCCCCAGGGTGATCTGCTCTACACCGTCGTAAAGGAGGCCGACTTTGGTGAGAACTTTCGCACTGGTCCCTACGCCGACACCGGCCTGGGGATAGTGTTCCGCATGGCGGTCGAGGCCGGGCCGGGCGAGGTAGTCGTCGCCGATTTCGAATCCTACTCCCCCAGCGCCGGCGCACCTGCCGCCTTTGCTGCAACGCCAGTCCTTGACCAGGCAGGGACATTGATCGGCGTTCTTGCCGCCCAGCTTTCGGTCGAAGGCCTTTCGGCCAGCCTGGCACGATCGGCGCTGCTTGGGTCCAAGGGCGACATGTATCTGGTTGGCGACGACGGCCGGGCGCGCACGCGGTCGCGGTTCGACGGTCGGTTCGTCGAGTTCGATCCGCTGCCCGACCTGCCCTTCGTCTCGGATCTGAAGGCTGGCAAGACCGGCGTCACCTTCGGCACGCTTGGGGTCTCGGGTGCTGAGAGCATCGTGCTGACCCAGCCACTGGACGTGGCCTTCGGCAATTGGACGCTGGTCGTCGAACTGGACCAGACGGAGCATCTCGCCGGTGTGGTCGCTTTCAGGAACTGGGTTCTGGGATTTGTCGGTTTTGGCCTCGTTGTCGGGCTTGCCCTTGGGTTGGGCGCATCGCGGGGAATCACGCGGCCGCTTTCCAGTGTTCTGCGCTCGATCGACCAGGTCGCCGGGGGCGACTATGCGGCCGAGATTCCCGTTGCCGACCGACGCGACGAGATCGGCCGGCTTGGGCGGTCGGTGATGGAATTCCGCGACAAGCTGGCGGCGGGTGAGGCACTGGAGGCCAAGCGGGCGCGCGACTGGGGGGCCCAGGAGACCGTCACCCGGAAGATGACGGCTGCGCTGGAATCCCTGGCGGCGGGAGACCTGACATGCACGTTGGAGGACCGGTTCCCATACGGCTTCGAGCCGATGCGTGCCAACTTCAACAAGACGCTCATCACGCTGCGCGAGATGCTTGTGGTTGTAGTACAAAACGCGGACGAGATGCACACCCGCGCCGAAGTGATTTCGGAGGCAACCGAGGACCTGTCGAAACGCACGGAGAATCAGGCTGCCACGCTGGAACAGACGGCTGCTGCGCTGGACGAGTTGACTGCCAGCGTGCGTTCCGCAGCAGACGGTGCGGCCGAAGTTGAGACGGTCGTTCGGAATGCCCGCGACGAAGCCACGGCAAACGGCAAGGTGGTACGCGACGCGGTTGACGCGATGGCCGAGATCAAGCGGTCCTCGGACGGAATCTCACAGATCATCGGCGTGATCGACGACATCGCCTTCCAGACTAACCTCCTGGCGCTGAACGCCGGGGTCGAGGCCGCCCGGGCGGGCGAGGCCGGGCGCGGCTTTGCCGTGGTTGCGTCGGAAGTCCGGGCGCTGGCGCTGCGGTCCTCGGATGCGGCGAAGCAGATCAAGCAGCTGGTCTCGGACAGCTCGGTCCAGGTGCACTCGGGCGTTGCGCTGGTGAATCAGGCCGGGAAGGCCCTTGCCGGGATCTTGGAGCATGTCGGAAGCATCGCAGAGCTAGTCAGCTCTATTGCCGTCGGAGCCAGGGAGCAGTCGGCGGGACTTGGCGAAATCAACGTTGGCGTCACGGAACTGGACAAGGTCACCCAGAAGAACACGGCGATGGTGGACGAGGCCTCCGCCGCCACAGCGGCACTGAAGCAAACCGCAAGAGACCTGCAGGCGCAGGTCGCCCGGTTCAAGCTGGCCAACACGGCCGGCCCTGCCGAAAATCCGACCATCAGAGGGTCCGAACACCGAACCTCGGACAGTAACCTCGCCGCGGCATAGGACCTTCACTAGGTCAGGGAGACCTCATTTCCGTGCCATCGGCTTGGAGTGTGCCGGCGACTTCGTCGTGGGCTTCGCGTCTGGCCAGCGGCGGGGCACATCCTTTGTGAAGGGTGATCGAGATGGACAGGAAGGCCGACAGTGAAGGTGTCAGAGGAACCGTAATTGCCGGAGTGAATAGCCCCTTGATTTGTAGATGTCGCCCTTGTCGTTGCAGGGGTGAAGGACGGCCTCATCGAAGCCATGATAGTTGCCGAATGGGGTGTGGTGCAGCTCTCGGCCCAACCCATCGAAGCGTCTTTGACTGGGGCGGTTCTTCTTTTTGTCGTTGAGGTGAACTACCGACTGGTAGCGATGTCCATCTTGAGGGATTCAAGAGCTGCTAACGCCGCCGCCCTCGCCCGCTCTTTGCCTGATGGCGCGGAGACTTCCCCTACGCCATAGAACGCCCGTTGCGGATGGTCCTCCTCCAGCACGCCCCGCACGTCAGCAAGATCGCAGGCGTTGATGTGCTGTCCCATCATCCCGACAATGGATTGCACGACATCCGCCATGCGTTCGGTTGCGGTCCTTTCTTCCAATACGAGCCTCCGTTCTTCCGAAGTGACTGATCCGCCCCGGCTTTACCGGAGAGTGTTTTGTTCAAGGATTAGGCGACCATATCGAGTGCGTTCAGGTTTGCATAGAATGCCTCGCCCATTGCTCCGTCGGCGCAACCGCGCCAAGTTCAACAACAAACTCTGAGGACCTTAGCCGGATGAGCGTCGGGGGTCACAGCATCGGTTCCCGGAGAAGGTTGGACGCCAGTCCCGCTCCCTCCGCCAACGCGACTCCGGTCGAACCTTCTCAGGCACCGAACGCTCGGTTAACGATTTCCAACCCGAACCGATGTAGGTTTCCTTCAACTCCAAGGGGAAGCCATGAGTTCATTCGCCAGTTTCAGCCAGTTCATCCGTCATGGCGGTCAGGCAAGCATCATCCTGAGACTGCGTCCGGTCGAACCGTTGCTGGAGCTGAAGCAGTCGTGGCCTGACCCATCCAGCCTGGATGCCTTTGAGCAGCGCCTGCGCGAACTTGCCGCCGAAAACTGGTCCGGCATTGCAGCAGTCTTTCTGCGGGCTGGCCTTGAAGCCGATCCAGCCGCGGAAGACATTGAGGCCGAGGTTGATCAGGCGCGGGCGACATATTCAGATCAGGCTTCCGCGATCCTGGCATCTGGCGACTCATCTGTCTTCGAAGCAGACCTCGAGACGTTGGCGAATTGGTTGGCGCGGCGGTTCCTGACCGAGATCAACGAACGACGTCAGCGGCAGCTAGGGGTGACACATTTCATTTGGCGGACGCAGGACGACGAAAAGGTCCGCGCCGCGCATGCCGAACGTGATGACAGGGTGTTCTCCTGGGAGGATGGGTTTCCGGACGGCGCGCCCGGCCATGGCTACAACTGCCGCTGTGTCGCGGAACCTGCGATTATCGATGGGACAATTCTGCTGACGGATGTTCCGGCGTCTCCCGAGATCAGTGATAGGATCGCCCGGGCTCAAGCGAGCGGGCTCGCCGACGCAGCGACCGATGCAAGCGTCGGAGGTGCAACATCAGTCTATAACCTCGTCCGTTTCTCATGGCTGGGGTACCGGCGGCTTTTCGGGATAATCACGCCAGAGGAAGAGGTCGAACGTCTGGCCATGCGCGAGGGTGTCTTGCGTGCGATTGATGCGCTTGCCGCGTTGGACGAAGAGACGTTACGCCAACTGGCCGACGCCTTCGTCGATCATTTTGAGGCGCAGCACGCCGATCGGCGGCTGCTCGATCTGGAGTATCGTCTCGGTCTTGTGTCTGAGGAGACCTTACTGCGGGCCTACCGGGACGTCGCCTACATGGATGGCGCGACGACACTCGGCACGACAGCCTTCGCAGCAGTTGCCACACGACTAGGCCTCAACCTGACAAGACTGCGCCCGCGCGACGCATTTGTCGCTCTTCGAGCCGCAACGGCACGGATGGAAACGCTGCTGGCGATGCGCCGCGCGACCGCGAGTGCGTTCGTTGCGCGGCGTTTTGCCGAATTAGAAGCGCAAGGTCACGGACCCCAGCGTCACGAAGGCGCGGTCACGCGGCAGTTGTTGATCGACCGGGTCCTCGACGGCAAAGACCCTATGACAGGGACATCAGTGGATGGTGTTACGGGCCGACCGCACCGCCCGCCGCCGATTGCCACCCGGATCACAACACCAGAGGCATTTGTCTCCGCAGAAAGCTACCTTCGGCGGACGGCCGCGTACCGCGCAGCTCGTGACGCCGCACTTTTCGCGCCAATGTACCGGCGAAGTAGCTTCTCGGTCGTTCTGTCGTTGGACGATGCACTTGGGCCGGACTACCTGCGACTCGTCGAAGGGGTAAGACGCGCGGATGGACGCATTGTGGACGTCGATTTCGAGGGCGGATTGCTGCTGGCCATATTTCGATTGGAGCCAAGTGGTGTCCCTGTTCTTGTCACCATGTATCCTGTCGGGAGGTAAAATTGGTCAGTTTGGACAGTTGGAAAGAGACCATGTTCCTTCTCTGCGGACCTGAAACCTATGCTCCCGACAGCTTGAAAGAAGGACTTGAAGAGAATTCAATCGAAGCCCGCGACTTTCGAAATCGCTTTGAGGCAATCTTGAGGGATCGACCTCTGGGCGCACAGGAGTATGAGCGTGACATCGGGTTTCATTTCGATACGGACGAACAGCTTTATCGTTACCTTGCCGCCATGCACGCCTTCTTGTTCGAGAGCGGCCCATTTCCTTTGTGAACGGGAACCATGTCGCTCAGTTTTCGTCAGAGAAGGTTCGACCGGAGTCGCGTTTCCTCCGCCATTCTTCCCACCTAAAATATTCATAAATAGGGGAAAGCAAGAATCGCTTCGCCCCGGGAATTCCTGTCAATCGGCGCGCAAGACTGACCCCGGATCGGCGTCCAATTTTGACCCTACCGGTTAGACGAGATCGGGGCCTGAGCCGACGGAACGGTCAGGGTGTGGAGTCGGCTCAGGCCCTGATCGGGGTCAGGCGCGGTTCTTGAAGCGCCAGGACTCGTTGCCGGTCTCGATGATCTCGCAATGGTGGGTGAGGCGGTCGAGGAGCGCGGTGGTCATTTTTGCGTCGCCGAAGACGGCTGGCCATTCGCCGAAGGCGAGGTTGGTGGTGACGATGACCGAGGTGCGCTCGTAGAGGCGGCTGATCAGGTGGAAGAGGAGCTGGCCGCCGGATTGCGCGAAGGGCAGGTAGCCCAGTTCGTCGAGGATGACGAAGTCGAGGCGTGTGAGGTAGTCAGCCATGCGACCCTGCTTGCCGCCGCGGGTCTCGGTCTCCAGCCGGTTCACGAGGTCCACCACATTGAAGAAGCGGCCGCGGGTGCCGCTGCGGATGAGCGAGCGCGCGATGGCGATGGCGAGGTGGGTCTTGCCGGTTCCGGTGCCGCCGATGAGGACGAGGTTGCGCTGATCGGCAACGAAGCCGCCGGTGGCCAGATCGCGCACCAGGCCCTCGTTGATCGGCGTGCCGGCGAAGTCGAACGCGTCGATGTCCTTGGCCAGCGGCAGCTTGGCGATGGTCATCTGGTAGCGGATGGACCGCGCCTGTTTCTCGGCGATCTCGGACTGCAAGAGGTCGCCCACGATGCGGGGCGGTTCGTGCTGGCGCTTGATGCCTGCGGCCATGACCTCGTCATAGGCGCTGCGCATCCCGTAGAGCTTGAGGCTTCCCATCAGGTCGAGGATCTGGGTGCGTTCCATGTCGACTGGTCCTCCTGAGGCTGTCGTAGCGTGCGCAGTCGGCCACAGGCTCGTGGGTCAGGCGCAACGCGGTGGGGGTCAGTAGAAGCGGTGGCGGGGCGGCGTCCTTGCTGCGGGCAAGGATGTTGATGATGACCGGCGCGGAATGGACGCCCTGATCGATGGCCTCCCGGCAGGCCGCCTCGACAGCCTGCAGGCCGTCGTCACGCACACAGCTCAGGATCTGGACCATCTGCCGGTCGCCGTCATCGCTGCCGCGCAGTTTGCGCCGGATCGCGGCCATCGCTGGTGGCAGCACCCAATCCTTGAACGGGGCACCATTGCGCAGGGCTCCGGGTTTGCGCGCCAGAACAGGCACATAATGCCAGGGGTCGTAGATAGTCTGGTTCCGACCGAAGGCCCGTGCATGTTCGCCGACGCTCACCCCGTCTTGCCGGATGACGATCCGCTCCGCATAGGCATGCACCTCGACAGGTCGCCCGACCGCCGTGGCCAGCACCGAGTATTTGTTGTTGTCGAACCGCACCGTGCAGGTCTTCGATACCGAGGCCGACACGCTGTGGAAGCCGTCGAAGGGGCCGACATAGGGCACGAGCTGCGGTCGTTCCGCCGCGAACATCTCCCAGATCGTCCTGTCGGTCTGTTCGGGATGACGGTGCGCCTTGGCATAGGCCACGCATTTGTCCATCAGCCAGGCGTTCAGCTCTTCCAGATTCTTGACCCGCAGGCGGGGCGTGAAGAACCGCTCGCGCACCAGCCCGACCTGGTTCTCGACCTGCCCCTTCTCCCAACCTG
>NZ_JAJCTD010000016.1 GCF_020564565.1 Rhodobacter sp. Har01 | reverse complement strand
GAGCATCACTGCCAGGCGGATGATCTCAGGGCTGGTCTTAAAGTAGCGGAACGGGGAGCGCTGGGTCATCCCCGCAGGCTAGCGAACGGCGTTGTCGGCCAGCAAGCCTGCTTCTTCTGACAACTCCGTCTGGACTGAACGCACCGCGTCAAGCCTCACAAGCGTTTTTCAGATGTGGGGCATTTTGTGGGGCAACCACCAAGAATCGCCAAATTTTCCAGCGTTTTCAATGGTGAATGGCGGTGCTGTCAGACAAATGCGAACTCGTCTCTACAAGGGCAGGATGACTGTCCTTTAAGCGGCGAGAAGGCCGCGCCACTCGGCGAGAGCGGCGGCGCGGGCCTGCTTGTAGGTGTTGCGGTTCTGGAGATGGCGCTCCGTCGGAAAGTGGTTGTGGACCGAGGCATGGACCGAGACGAACTTCTGCAGCGTTCGCATGCGCCGGAACCGCAACATTGCCCGCTCTCGTCGTCGGAACGGCAGGTGTGAATTCTCCGCGCGATTGTTGAGCCACCGTCCCATCTCGCGGTCATCGCCGCGGCCGAGATCCTTCAGGGCAGCGCCGTAGGATCGCAGCTTGTCGGTCACGATTGTCTTGGGCCGACCGTGGCGCTTCATCGATTTCCTCAAGAATTTCTGCGCTGCCTTGCGATCGCGGGTCTTGGTGACGATGCTTTCCAGCACCTCGCCCTCGTGATCGACGGCGCGCCAGAGGTAGTGCGTCACCCCGTTGATCTTCACGTAGACCTCGTCGAGGTGCCATCTCCACTGCCGACAGGCACGCATCGCCTCGACCCGTTTGCCTCTGATCTCGGCGGCGAACATCGGGCCGAACCTGTTCCACCAGTAGCGCACGGTCTCATGGCTGATGTCGATGCCACGTTCGTGCAGCAGATCCTCGACGTTGCTCAGGGACAGCGGGAACCGGATGTAGAGCATCACCGCCAGGCGGATGATCTCCGGGCTCGTCTTGAAGTAGCGGAACGGGGAGCGTTTGGTCATCGACAAACGCTAGCCGGGCACCCAAGTCGGCTCAAGCCAAGTTCTTCTGACATCACCCGCTGCACACGTGCCTCTCGCAATTTCGGGTTTAGTCCCGCCGCAGCGCCTCGTCGAAGACGGCGATCAGTGGTGCGAACAGCAGGACACTCAGCGCAGTGAGCCACGACGGTGGTTCCGATCATCCTGTCGAGGTCGGCAAATGTTGACTGACCCGACAGTCAGTCTCTACTCTGGGCCATCCGAGGGGGCTGTCCATGCGCCGATCCGTGCACCGCCAGAGTCGCCCTGCCGACGCCATTCCCAGTCCCCGTGGGCCCCATTCGCGGACAACCCGCCCCTATGACCCGATCCCCGCCGATCAGGCAGACCGCATCGTCGAAGCCGCATTGACGCTGCTATCCGAGATCGGCCTGCGCTTCGAGCCGGGGACCGAGGCCGATGCGCTGCTGGCGGCGGCCGGCTGCCGGGTGGGCGAGGGCGTGGTGCGGATGCCGGCGTCGGTGGTGCGGGCGGCGCTGGCCTCTTGCGCCAAGTCCACAAGACTGTGGAACCGCGACGGAACAAAGGGCATCGACATCGACCGGCATCACACCTGGTTCATGCCGGGGATGACCTGCATCAAGGTCTTCGACCCGGTGACGGGCGAGCCGCGCGACAGCACGGGCGACGACCTGGCCACCATCATCCGCCTCGCCGACGGGCTGCCCAACATCGACGCCGTCTGCGTGGCCTGCAAGGACGTGCCGAACTCGACCCTTGCCGGCGAGATCGGCGAATTCTTCTGCATGATGGAGAACACCACCAAGCCGCTGGAATTCCTGGGCGAATGGACCGCCTCGCTGGAGGCGGCGATCGCCATGGCCGCCGCCTTGCGCGGCGGGCGCGACCGGTTGGCCGAGCGGCCGTATTTCCTGCACATCGTCACGCCCTTGCCGCTGAGCTATGCCCAGGGGCACAGCGAACAGATCATCCTCGCCGCCCGCGCCGGGATTCCGGTCAGCGTCGGCACGCTCGCCATCGGCGGCGCCTCGACCCCGATCACCATGGCGGGGACGGTGCTGCAGTGCCTTGCCACCGATTTCGCCGGCATGGTGCTGGGCCAGGCCGCCCGCCGCGGCGCCTTCTGCATCGGCAGCACCAACCCGCTGTTCATGGAGCCCGCCACCGGCGGCATCGGCAACCTGTCGCAGACCATGCTGGCCGAACAGATGATCTGCCAGGTCCGCCGCCAGCTGGACCTGCCGTCTCTGACCGGGCTGGGCGGAGACGCCCGTGCCCGCCGCTTCGGCGAGGACGCGGTGTTCGAGATCGCCACGATGATGGGCCAGATCTACCACACCCGCCCGGCCACCTGCGATTACCTCGGCTCGCTGGACCAGGGCATCACCTTCTCGCTGCATGCGCTGCTGCTGTGCGACGACCATGCCGGCCTGCTGCGCATGCTCTGGGCCGGGGCCGACATCAGCGACGAGACCCTGGCGCTGGACGTGCTGCGCGAGACCGGGCTGACCGGGTCGGTGCTGGGCCATGCGCACACCGCCCGGCATTGTCGCACCGGCCATTGGGCCAGCCGCTATTTCGCCGGGAACGAGCCGCTGTCCACCACCGACCTCCCCGACGAGACGCTGTTCCAGCGGATCGACCGCGACCTGCGCGCCCGGCTGGCCGCGCCCGGCCCCGATCCGCTGCCGCCGGAGCTGGCGGCGCAGTTGCGGGCCATCCAGCTCCGCTTTGCCCGCACCGGAGACGCCGCATGACCCGCGACCCGCGCTTCGACCTGCTGTTCCAGCCGGTCCGCATCGGCCCGGTGACAGCACCCAACCGGTTCTATCAGGTGCCGCATTGCACCGGCATGGGCAACCTGCATCCCAATGCGCTGGCCGCCATGCGCGGCATCAAGGCCGAGGGCGGCTGGGGCGTGGTCAACACCGAATACTGCTCGATCCACCCGACATCGGACGACACCCACGCCCCCTATGCCTCGCTCTGGGACGAGGCCGATGTGCGCAACCATGCGGCGATGACCGAGGCCGTCCACGCCCACGGCGCCCTTGCCGGGGTGGAGTTGTGGCACGGCGGGCAGCGGTCCTCGAACGCGCTGACCCGTGAGGCGCCGCTGGGGCCGGCCAGCATGATGGCCGAGCTGAACCCCTGGCAAAGCCAGCGGATGGACCGGCAGGACATCGCCAACTTGCGCGACTGGCACCAGGCGGCGGCGCGGCGGGCGCTGAGCGCGGGCTTCGACATCGTCTATGTCTATGCCGCGCATACCTACCTGGTGACGCAGTTCCTGGATGCTTCGACCAACCGCCGCAGCGACGATTACGGCGGCGAGGCCATGGCGCGGGCGCGGCTGTTCTTCGAACTGCTGGAGGATACGCGCGAGATCGTTCAGGGCCGCGCCGCGCTGGCCACAAGGATCGAGGTCACTGACGAATCCGGCGCGGGAGAGGAACGCTCGGAAATCCTGGCCCGCGCCGCACCTCTGGTCGATCTGTTCGACGTGACCATCCCCGACTACGGCATCGAGATGGGGCCGTCGCGGTTCGTCAAGGAGGCGGCGCTGGAGGCGCACATCGCCCATGTCCGGGCGCTGACCGGCAAGCCGGTGGTCAGCGTCGGCCGCTTCACCAGCCCCGAGACGATGCTTTCGCAGGTGCGCCGTGGCGTGCTGGATTTCGTCGGCGCCGCAAGGCCTTCGATCGCCGACCCGTTCCTGCCGCGCAAGATTGCCGAGGGGCGGCTGGACGACATCCGCGAATGCATCGGCTGCAACATCTGCTACGCGCATGACGGACTGGGCGCGCCGATCCGCTGCACCCAGAACCCGACGATGGGCGACGAATGGCGCCGCGGCTGGCACCCCGAGCGGGCGCCGGCGGTGGTGGGCCGGGCCGATCCGGTTCTGGTGGTGGGCGCCGGGCCGGCCGGGCTGGAGGCGGCGCTGACGCTGGGGCGCCGCGGCGTGCCGGTGCTGCTGGCCGAGGCCGGGAACGAACCCGGCGGCAGGGTCACGCGCGAGGCCAGCCTTCCCGGCCTGGCGGAATGGGCGCGGGTGCGCGACTGGCGGGTGCACCAGATCGGCAAGCTGCCGCAGGTGGAGCTGTTCCGCGCCTCGCGGATGGACCGGGCCTCGGTGCTGGACACCGGCGCCCGGCATGTCCTGGTGGCGACCGGCAGCCTGTGGCGGGCCGACGGGCGCGGCCGCAGCCATCCGGCCGGGGTGGCCAGCTTCGCCGACCCGCGGGTGCTGACGGCAGACCGGGTGCTGGCCGACGAACGGCCCGCGGGCCCGGTGGTGATCTTCGACGACGAATACTACCACATCGCCGCCGGCCTGGCCGAGATGCTGGCCCGCGAGGGCCTTCCGGTGACCTATGTCACCTCGGGCGCGCGGGTGGCGGAATGGACCACCCACACCATCGAGCAGGCCCGGTTGCAGGCGCGGCTGATCGAGCTTCGGGTGGATATCCTGACCTCGACCATCGTGACCGGGCTGCTGCCCGGCGCGGCCGGACTTGCCTGCGCCTTCTCGGGCAGGGCATGGCAAATTCCCTGCGGCGGCTTCATCCCCGTCACCTCGCGCGAGCCGCAGGATGCGCTCTGGCAGGCCTTGCAGGATGCCGGGTTGCAGACGCTGGCGCGGGTCGGCGATGCGCGCGCGCCGGGACTGATCGCCCATGCCGTGCACGACGGGCACCGTGCCGCCCGCGCGCATTTGGCCCCGCCGGAGGACCTCTTGCAGCGGCGGGAACAAGTTGTCGTCGGGCAGATGGCCGCCGCGCGGATGTGAACGGTTCGGCGGTTTGGCCAGACGCCCTGCAAACACCGCCCCGTCTTTCGCTGCCCTTCCAGTTGCTTCATGCCGCGAGGTGCTGTCGGACAAACGCGAACTCGTCTCTACAAGGGCAGGATGACTGTCTTTTAAGCGGCGAGAAGGCCGCGCCACTCGGCGAGAGCGGCGGCGCGGGTCTGCTTGTAGGTGTTGCGGTTCTGGAGGTGGCGCTCCGTCGGAAAGTGGGTGTGGGCCGAGGCATGGACGGAGACGAGCTTCTGCAGCGTTCGCATGCGCGGGAACGCAACATTGCCCGCTCTCGTCGGCGGAACGGCAGGTGTGAGTTCTCGCGCGCGGTTGTTGAGCCATCGCCCCATCTCGCGGTCATCGCCGCGGCCGAGGTCCTTCAGGGCGGCACCGCAGGACCGCAACCGATCGGTCACAATGGTCGCGGGCCGGCCCTGCCGTTTCTCGGATTTCTTGAGGAATTTCAGCGCTGCCTTGCGATCGCGCGTCTTGGTGACGATGCTTTCCAGCACCTCGCCCTCGTGATCAACGGCGCGCCAGAGGTCGTGCGTCACGCCGTTGATCTTCACGTAGACCTCGTCCAGGTGCCACTGCCAATGGCGATGGGTGCGCATCGCCTCGACACGCTTGCCCATGATTTCGGCGGCGAACATCGGACCGAAGCGGTTCCACCAGTACCGCACGGTCTCGTGGCTGATCTCGATCCCCCGCTCGTGCAGCAGGCCCTCGACGTTGCGGAGCGACAGCGGAAACCGGATGTAGAGCATCACCGCCAAGCGGATGATCTCTGGGCTCGTCTTGAAGTAGCGGAACGGGGAGCGTTTGGTCATCGACAAACGCTAGCCGGGCAGCCAGGTCGGCTCAAGGCAAGCTCTTCTGATATCACCCCCGGCCCTGTTCCGGGCGGCCCGGTCATTCCTCCAGCAGCACCATTTCCTCGGGGTGCAAAGCCAGGCGGATGATCTGGCCGATTTCAGGGATCGCGCCACCGTCTCGGTTGAAGCAATCGACCGAGAACACCGGGCCGTTCTGCAACTGGGCGCGTAAACGGATGATCGGGCCAAGGAATTCGCGCGCCAGCAGGTGGCCGTGGAAGGCATGGCCGGAGGTGGCTTCGTCGGGGGCCAGCAGGCGCAGCATCTCGGGGCGGATCGCCAGTGTCACCGCGGCCCCGGCCGGGCGTTCCACTGGCCGCGCCAGTGCCACCGGGCCGGTGGCGGTTTCCACCATGCCCGCGGTAGGGTCGCGGAGCGTGCCAGGCAGCAGGTTCAGCGCGCCAATGAACTCGGCCACGAAGCGGGTGGCGGGGCGGTTGTAGATTTCCTCGGGCCGGCCGACCTGATCGGCGCGGCCGCCTGACATAACGACGACGCGGTCGGACATCGTCATCGCCTCTTCCTGGTCATGGGTCACGAACAGCGTGGTGATGCCCAACTGGCGCTGGATGGCCCGAATTTCGGTCCGCAGCGAGACGCGGATCTTGGCGTCCAGCGCCGAAAGCGGCTCATCCAGCAAAAGCACCCGCGGGCGGGGCGCGATGGCGCGGGCCAGCGCCACGCGCTGCTGCTGGCCGCCCGAAAGCTGGAACGGATAGCGCCCGCCCAGGCCGGAGAGGCCGACCATGTCCAGCATTTCCTGCACCCGGGCGGCGACCTCGGCCTTGGGCAGGCCCGCCACCTTCAGCCCGAAGGCCACGTTGCCCGCCACTGTCAGGTTCGGGAACAGCGCGTAAGACTGGAACATCATGCCGATCCGGCGCTGGTTCGGCCGCATTCCGGTGACATCCTGGCCCTCGATCTCGATCTGGCCGGCGCTGGGGGTCTCGAACCCGGCGACCATGCGCAGCACGGTGGTCTTGCCGCAGCCCGAGGGGCCTAGAAGCGAGATGAACTCGCCGTTGTGCATCGCCAGGTCGAAGTCACGCACCACGGTGTTCGGGCCGAAGTTCTTGCTCACGGCATTCAGGGCAAGGAAGGTCATGGGCGGGGGGCCTTGTTGCGGAAGGGAAGCCAGCCCTGGCCGGGCTTGCGCTGGGCGGCGGCCTGCATCAGCGCCATCAGGAGCCAGGTCAGCCCGAAGCTGAGGATCGCCAGAGCGGCGGGTTCATAGGCGCGGTCCTGGCCCAGCTGCACCATGTAGGGCCCGAAGGCCTGGCGGTTCAGCAGGCTGGCGATGACGAATTCGCCCAGGCAGATCGAGAAGGTCAGGAAGGCGCCCGAGACGATGGCGGCGCGGATGTTGGGAAAGATCACCGTGACGATGGTGCGCAGGCGCGAGGCGCCCAGGGTCTCGGCGGCCTCGGTCAGAGTGGCGATGTCGATCATCGCCATGCCGTTGTCGACGGCGCGGAACATGTAGGGCAGCGACAGCACCACATAGCCCGCGATCAGCAAGAGGTTGGTGCCCAGGTCGGTGGTGGTCAGCGGCAGCCAGGAGTTGGAGCCGAACAGCCGGATCTGGCCGAAGACCAGCACCACCGAGGGGATGATCAACGGCAGGAGCGAGATGAACTCGACCACAGGGCGCAGCCGGGGCAGCTTGAGGCGCACCCAATAGGCGGTGGGCACCACCAGCAGCACGCCGCAAAGGATGGCCGCGCCCGAGGCGGTGATCGAAAACAGGAAGGCGTTCAGGAACACGTCGCTGGCCAGCACCGAGCGGTAGGCGTCCAGCGACCATTCGCCCCGCCGCATCTGCAACGAGAACTGGAAGGCGGCATAGAGCGGCACGAAGAAATACAGCGCGGCGGCCAGGGTGATCAGGGCGGGGCCGATGCGGCGCCCGGTCTTTCTGGCCACCATCATTTCTGCCACCGTTCGGCCCGGGCGCGCAGCGCGATGTAAAGCAGGTTCGACACCACCATGATCAGGATCATGCCCAGCGCCAGCGCGTAGCCGAGGTTGGGGTTGTAGAGCACGTTGCCGCGGATCTGCTGGAACAGGAGGATCGGCACCACCGAGAAGTTGGAGCCGGTCAACGCGATCACCGTGGCCAGCGTGCCGAAGGCATTGGCGAAGAGAAGCAGGAAGCAGCCCATAACCGAAGGCGCCAGCACCGGCCCGCCGACCATCCGCCAGTATTGCGGGCCGCTGGCGCCCAGGGATTCCGCCGCTTCGCGCCACTCGGGCTTCAATCCCTCGAGCGCGGGTGTGATGACCAAGAGCATCAGCGGCATCTGAAAATACAGGTAGGTCAGCGCCAGGCCCCAGAACGAGAACAGCGAAAAGCCGGTGGCGTAAAGGTCGAAGCCAAGGCCCTTGAACAGAACGGTGACCAGCCCCAGCCGGCCCAGCGTGGCGATGAAGGCAAAGGCCAGCGGCACGCCGGCGAAGTTCGAGGCGACGCCGGAAAAGGCGGTCAGGCCGCGACGCATCCAGCCGGGCATTCCACCCAGGATCAGCGCATGGGCCAGCAAGAGTCCGGTGACGGTGCCGATCGCCGCTGAGGCCAGGCTGAGCCGGATCGACAGCCAGAACGACGCGGCGATGTTGGGCGCCGCCAGGCCGGCCATGTTGGCCAGGGTGAAGCCTCCCTCGGGGGTCTGGAAGGCGCCGATCACCAGGTAGAACAGCGGCGCGAGCAGGAACAGCAACGCGAAGGCGAGGAAGGGCACCACCCCCAGCCAGGCCAGCCGCAGCCGCGCGCGGCCCTTGCGGGGGGCGGTGCTGTTCATCGGCAGGTCCGTCGTCGCGACCATCTGGAGTTTCCTGCGGCTGCAATGCGGATGCCGGGCGCTGGCCCGGCATCCCCGGAGATGGTTCGGCGCCGGGGCTGGCCCGGCACCGGTGGCGTTACTGGACGCCCATTTCCTTGGCCCAGGTATCGGCCGTGGTCTGCTTGGCCGCGCCCTGTTCCTCCAGCGTCGGGAACACCGCCTTGGCGTAGTTCTCGGCCGGCGGCAGCTTGGCCATCAGTTCGGCCGGCAGCTTGCCCGCCTCGGACATCGCGTTGAAGCGGATCGGGTGGCAGTAGCCGGCCAGCCACAGCAGTTGGCCTTCGTCCGAGTAGAGGTATTCCATCCACAGCTTGGCGGCGTTCGGGTGCGGCGCGTAGGCCGAGATCGCCTGGACATAGACGCCCGCCAGCACCGAGTCGGACGGCACGATCACATCGACCGGCGGGTTGCCGGCCAGATTGTCGCGCATCGCCAGCAGGTTGTAATCCCAGTCGAAGTAGATCGGCGTGGTGCCCTGGGCCAGATTCTGCGAACTGCCGTTGACCGGAACCAGGTTGCCGCTGTCCTTCAGGGCCTTGAACCAGCCGATGCCCTTGGCCATCGCATCCGCGCCGGTGGCGGCCGGATCGCTGGCCAGACCGGCCGCATAGACCGTCATCATCGACGAGTTGCCGGTGCGCGGGTCGCCGGGCAGGGCGATGGCATTCGCGAATTTCGCATCGGTCAGATCAGCAAAGCTGGTGGGCGACTCGGCCACCAGGTCCTTGTTCACGCCGATGGCCAGAACGCCATAGTAGTCGCCATACCAGTAGCCTTCGGCGTCCTTGGCATTGTCGGGGATCTCGTCCCAGGTGGAAACCTTGTAGGGCTGGATCAGGCCCTCGGCCTTGGCGGCCGGGCCGAACGACAGGCCGACGTCGATGACGTCGGGCGCCTGCGGGCCGGTGTTGCCCTTGTTGGCCTTGATCGCCTCGATCTCGTCGCCCGAACCGGCGTTCGGGTTCAACTCGTTGACGGTGATCTCGGGGTACTTCTTCTTGAAGCCCTCGATCACGGCGCCATAGCCGCACCAGTCGTGCGGCAGGGCGATGGTGGTCAGCGCGCCTTCGGCCTTGGCGGCGGCCTCAAGCTCGGCCAGCGTTTCGGCCGGGGCGGCCGTCGCGGCCATGAGGGCAATCAGGCTGGCGCCCGTGGCAAGGCCCTTGAGGGTGGTCATGTCGTTCTCCTGTGCAAGCATGGATCGGCGGGCCGGAGCCCCGGGACCGCCGATCATGCCCTTGGCTAGGCGGCTTGCATGACGTTCGGATTGCGGAACGATGAAGGAATTGCGACCGCTGGATGGCAGGCGCCGAAGACCGGCCGGGGCGCGGTGTGGCCGTTACAATTGCCCCGCTAGCGTGACCTCGCCGATTCCTTTCCAGCGAGGTTTCTTGCCATGCCGACCTTTCCCATCCTGGGCGCTGCCCTTGACCATGACAGCCTGCCCCAGCACCGCGACTGGCTGCTGGAAGCGCCGCGCGACCTGGAATTGCAGGCCTTCGTCGATGCCGATGTGCTGGACGGCGACTGGTCCGGGCTGGCGGAGGAAACCGTCCGTTTGCTGGACGGGCACCAGGGCCGGCTTGGCATTCACGGGCCGTTCTGGGGCTTCACCATCGATTCCTACGAACCCGAGGTGCGCAAGGTGGTCACCCGGCGCCTGCAGCAGGCGCTGGACGTCTGCGCCGCGGTGCAGGGGACGCATGTGGTGATCCACTCGCCGTTCTCGACCTGGGACTACAATCATCGCGGCCTGTATCCCAAGGACGAGATGCGCCGGCTTGAAGCCGTGCGCGACACCCTGGCCCCGGTGCTGGCCCGCGCCGAAGACATGGGCGTGACCCTGGTGCTGGAGAACATCGAGGACATCGAACCGGCCGACCGCGCCGGCCTGTGCGCAGCGCTGGACTGGCAGGCGCTGGCACTGTCGGTGGACACCGGGCACGCGCATTATGCGCATGTTTCGACCGGCGCGCCGCCGGTGGACCAGTTCATCCGCGCCGCCGGGTCGCGGCTGGGGCACGTCCACCTGCAGGATGCCGACGGCTATGCCGACCGGCATTGGCAGATCGGCCACGGCACCATCCTTTGGCCCTCGGTCTTTGCCGCGCTGGCCGAAACCGGTGCCACCCCGCGGCTGATCCTGGAATTGCGCGACAAGGCCGGGGTGATCCCGTCCGCGCGCTATCTGCAGTCGCTTGGCCTGGCTGCGTGACTGCAGCCGACCGCCGCAGCTTTGCCAGCCGTGGACGCGCCTGCGGCCGGTTTTGCATGTTCAGTGGCAAAGCCATGAAAAGAATTAGAAAATTTCGCATTGCCGCAATCCGGTTGTCACGTTTCGCAGGCATCCGGGCGGTCCCGCCGCAGCGCACCTGTGGCGCAACATGACGGAGACAGGGATGATGAAGCTCAAGCTTGCGACCACCGCCGCCGCCGTTCTGATCTCGGCTTCGGTGGCTTCGGCCGAGAAGGTGAAGTTCGAATACTGGTACGGCCTGACCGGCGATCTGGGCGGTGTGGTGGCCGAGACCTGCGCCCGATTCAACGCCAGCCAGGACAAGTATGAGGCGGTCTGCGTCGGCCAGGACGGCTATGAGAAGGCCGTGCAGAACGCCATTGCCGCCTTCCGCGCGGGCAAGCACCCGACGCTGCTGCAAAGCTTCGACGCCGGCACCGCCGACCTGATGCTGTCGGGCGAATTCTACCCGGTGCACCAGATGATGGCCGACCATGGCATCAGCATCGACTGGGCCAACTACTTCCCGGGCATCGCCAACTACTATTCCTCATCGAAGGGCGAGTTCGTGTCGATGCCGTTCAACAGCTCGACCCCGGTCTACTATTTCAACACCGAACTGCTGGCCAAGGCCGGCGTGACCGAGGCGCCGCTGACCTGGGAAGGCATGGAGACCGCGTTCAAGGCGCTGAAGGACGCCGGCGTCGATTGCCCCTATGCCTATGAGCCGTCGTCCTGGGTCGACCTTGAGCAGTTCTCGATGGCGCATGGCGTGCCGGTCGCGTCGAACAACAACGGCTATGACGGACTGGACACCGAACTTCTATTCAACACCACGCTGCACGCCAAGCACATGGACAACATCCAGCGCTGGCTGGCCGAGGGTCTGGCGCAGCTGCGCACGCAAGCCTCTGGCAAGACCGCACGCGACAGCTTTGTCGAAGGCGAATGCGCGATCTTCTTCTCGTCGATCGCCGACCACAACACCATCCACAAGCTGAAGCCGGCCTTCGCCTGGGACGTGCAGATGATCCCGACCTATGAGGGCGTCGAACGGCACAACACCGTGGTGGGCGGCGCCTCGCTCTGGGTGCTGTCAGGCAAGACCGACGCGGAATACCAGGCGGCGGCCGCCTACCTGGCGTTCCTGGCCACCCCGGAGTCGGAAGAGTTCTGGGTGTCGAACACCGGCTATATCCCGGTCACCAAGTCGGGCTATCAGGCGCTTCTGGACAAGGGGTTCTACGCTGCCGATCCCTACAAGAACCGCGACATCGCGCTGAAGTCGCTGACCTTCACCGAGCCGGGCCCGCTGACCCGGGGCATCCGGCTGGGTGGCTTCATCCAGATCCGCGCCGAGTGGAAGGCCGAGGTCGAGGCCGCGCTGGCCGGGCAGAAGACGATGAAGGAGGCGCTGGATACCGCGGTGTCGCGCGGCAACGAGCAATTGGCGCGGTTCGCCCAGACCTATGAGGGCAAGTCCTTCCCGTAAGGGCGGACGATTTCTCGACGAAAAATCGGGCGCGGCGGCGATGTCGCGCCCGATCCTTCGACCCCGGAGGTGCCATGCGCCGCGCCCATTTCAAGTTCAGCTGGATCGCTGCCGCCTTGCTGGCGCCGCAGCTTCTGATCGTCTTCGTGTTCTTCTACTGGCCGTCGGCGCAAGCCCTTTACTGGGCGTTCACGCTGGAACAGCCCTGGGGCGGCGGCAACACCTGGGTCGGCTTCGACAACTTCCGCAAGGTGCTGTCCGACCCCTATTACTGGAGCTCGGTCCGGGTTTCGGTGATCTACGCCTTGGCGACCACGGTGCTGGCCATAGGGATGGCGCTGACGCTGGCGATCTTCGTCGACCGACAGCTGGCTGGCTATCGCGCCTATCGGGTGGCGGTGATCTGGCCCTATGCGGTGGCGGCTCCGGCCGTGGGGCTGGCCTTCCAGTTCGTGTTCAACCCCGGCGCCGGGATCTTTTCCTACATCAACGCGGTGGCGCCCGGCTGGTGGGACCTGTCGCAGAACCCCTGGCAGGCGATCGCTGCCATCGTCGTTGCCGGGGCCTGGAAGCAGGTGGCCTACAGCTTCGTCTTCTTCCTTGCCGCGCTGCAATCCATCCCGCGCAGCCTGACCGAGGCCGCGGCGATGGACGGCGCCCGGCCTCTGCGGCGGATGATCGACCTACAACTGCCGCTTTTGACGCCGACCTTCTTCTTCCTGCTGGTGATCAACATCACCGACAGCTTCACCGACAGCTTCGGCATCGTCGATACGCTGACCGGCGGCGGGCCGTTCCGGGCGACTGACCTGTTGGTCTACAAGATCTACGCTGACGGTTTTCGCGGCTTCGACTATTCCGGGGCCGCCGCGCAATCCATCATCCTGATGCTTCTCGTCATGGCGCTGACCTTCGTGCAGTTCCGCTATATCGAGCGGCGCGTGCATTACACCTGAGGCGCGCAGCATGATCGAACGCACCCCGCTCTTGAACATCGCGACGCATCTGATCCTGCTTTGCGGTCTGGTGCTGATCCTGACGCCGATCTGGCTGGCCTTCGTTGCCGCGACCCACACGCTGCAGGCGGTGAACAGCGCCCCGGTCGAGCTGTGGCCGGGCGACCAACTGTGGCCCAACCTGCGCGAGGCCTGGGCGCAATCGGATTTCGGGCCGAAGTTCGTGAACACGCTGATTGTCGCCATCGGCGTGGTGGCGGGCAAGGTCACCCTGGCCTGCATCACCGCCTTTTCGCTGGTGTTCTTCCGCTTTCGCTTCCGGATGCTGATCTTCTGGATGATCTTCATCACCCTGATGCTGCCGCTCGAGGTGCGCATCGTGCCGACCTATGCGGTGGCCGCCAACGCGCTATCGCCGTTCCAGACCATCCTGGACGTCACCGGGATCAGCCGCCTGATCCAGGCCGTCTCGGGGATCGAGGTCAGCCTGGAGTGGAACCTGCTGAACAGCTACGCCGGGCTGATCCTGCCGCTGGTGGCCACCGCAACCGGCACCTTCCTGTACCGGCAGTTCTTCCTGACCATTCCGGACGAATTGGTCGAGGCGGCGCGGATGGACGGCGCCGGGCCGCTGCGGTTCCTCTGGGACGTGCTGATCCCCCTGTCCAAGACCAACATCGCGGCGCTGGCGACGATCATGTTCGTCTACGCCTGGAACCAATATCTCTGGCCGCTGCTGGTGGTCACCGACCGCGCCGCCTATGGCATGGTGGTGGTGCAGCTGTCCGACCTGGTGCCGGACCAGATGACCACCGGCGGCGGCACGCCGACCTGGCACCTGGCCATGGCGGCAACGCTGGTCGTGATGCTGCCGCCCATCGCCATCGTCATTCTGATGCAGCGCTGGTTCGTGCGCGGCCTGATCAACACCGACAAGTGAGGCATCCTTCCATGGCCGAGATTTCCATCCGCAAGGTGTCAAAGACCTTTGGCAAGACCACCGTGCTGGGGGGCGTCGACCTTGATATATTCAATGGCGAATTCGTGGTGATCCTTGGCCCCTCGGGCTGCGGCAAGTCCACTCTGCTGCGGCTGATTGCCGGGCTGGAAGAGATCAGCGCTGGCGAGATCGCCATCGCCGGAGTGGTGGTGAACGCGCTGGAACCGCGCGAGCGGGGCTGCGCCATGGTGTTCCAGAACTACGCGCTTTACCCGCACATGACGGTGGCACAGAACATCGGCTATGCGCTGAAGGTGGCCGGCGTGGCGCGGGCCGAACGGCAGGCGCGGGTTGAGGCGACGGCGAAATCGGTCGGACTGACCGAATACCTGGACCGCAAGCCGGGACAACTGTCCGGCGGCCAGCGCCAGCGCGTTGCCATGGCCCGCGCAATCATCCGCGAGCCGCGGGTGTTCCTGTTCGATGAACCGCTGTCGAACCTGGACGCCAAGCTGCGGGTGCAGATGCGCCACGAGATCCGCCGCATCCACAACCGCATCGGCGCGACCTCGGTCTTTGTCACCCACGACCAGCACGAAGGCATGACCCTGGCCGACCGCCTGGTGGTGATGAACAAAGGCAGCATCGAGCAGGTCGGCACCCCGGCCGAGGTGCATGACCGCCCAGCCTCGGTCTATGTCGCGGGGTTCATTGGCAGCCCGGCGATGAATTTCCTGCCCGGGCAGATCTCGCTGGTCCGGCGCGGCGTCCTTCTCGAAAACGGCACACTAATCCCGCTGGCGCAGATGCCGGTGCTGGAAGACGGGCATCTGGTGCAGTTGGGCATCCGGCCCGAACACGCCAGGCTGACCCCACGCGGGCGGGGCGTGATAGAGGCGCAGGTCGACATGATCGAGGACCTGGGTGCGCAGCGGCTGTGCAACCTGATGTTCGAGGACATGCCCTTCTGCGTGCTGATTGAGGCCCGCCCGCCGCTGCCGGCCGGCACGCCGGTCGGCCTGGATATCCCGGCCGAGCACATCCACCTGTTCGACGCGGCCAGCGAGCGCCGCATCGAAATTGCCCTTCCGCTGCCGGTTGCGGCGCCGGCTGAAGCCCTGACTGGCTAACGCAGCGCGGCTGCGGCTACATCGGGAAGCCGATCTTTTCCAGCACCTTCGCCGCCGTGGCGCGCTGGGTTTCAGTGCCTTTCAGCACCTTCGTGTTCAGTTCCCCGACCACGTGTGACAGCTTTCTGTTGCGGATTAAGGTCGCCACCAGGTCCGAGGTCGTCTCGGCCGGACAGCGCGCAAGATCGTGGATCAGGCGGTCCACTTCTCTGTGCATGGCCTCAGGTCCTTCCCGTGTCGCGGCGCACGCCCCGCGCGGCGCCGATTCGACCGTCTCAAGATTTGCCCTTTCCGGGGCCATCCTCCAAGCCTGTTGTCTTTGCGCGCCGCGCAAGGCCGATATGCCGCAGTGCAGAATCAGAACTGTCATCAGGCGGACACCTTGCCAATACACTCGGCCCGCAGGCTGTTCACGAAATCCCGCCCGGAGGTTCCGCGTTGTTTTCCCTGCACGGTCAGAAGGCGCTTGTCGTCGGTATTGCGAACGAACATTCCATCGCCTGGGGCTGTGCCCACGCGCTGAAGGCGCAGGGGGCCGACCTGGCGATCACCTGGCTGAACGCCAAGGCAGAACCCTTCGTCCGCCCGCTGGCCGAAGAGCTGGAGGCCGAAATCCTGCTGCCGCTGGATGTGTCGCAGCCGGGACAATTGGAGGCGGTGTTCGCGGAAATCGCCAGCCGCTGGGGCCGGCTGGACACGCTGGTGCATTCCATCGCCTTCGCCCCCAGGGCCGACCTGCATGGCCGCGTCATCGACTGTTCGGCCGAGGGCTTCGGTCTGGCGATGGACATCTCGGTGCATTCCTTCCTGCGCATGATCCGACTGGCCGAGCCGCTGATGACAGACGGCGGCTGTTGCTTGTCGGTGTCGTTCTTCGGCGCCTCGCGCGTAGTGCGGCACTACAACATGATGGGTCCGGTCAAGGCGGCACTGGAAAGCGCCATGCGCTATGCGGCGGCGGATCTGGGCGAAAAAGGCATCCGCGTGCACGCCCTGTCGCCGGGGCCGCTGGCCACCCGCGCCGCCAGCGGCATCGACCACTTCGACGAGATGCTGGCCGAGGCGGCCGAACGCGCACCCACGCACCAGTTGGCCAGCATCGAGGACGTCGGCGCGATGGCGGCCTTTCTGGCCTCGGCCGAGGCCCGCAACCTGACTGGAAGCGTTCACGAAATCGACGGCGGCTTTTCCATAACCGCTTGAGGGGATTCCCATGGCAAATGTCTTCGACCTGTTCGATCCGACCCGTCAGCCGGCGGTTCCCTATCCGGAAGGCGATGCGCTGGACATCCTGCACCGCAGCATGCAGGCCGCCGAGGCCGAACTGGATGCCGTGGCTGCCACTGCGGGTGCGCTGTCCACCGCGGCCTCTCGCCATTCCCGGAGGTTCTTTGACAGCCACGGCGACCGGGCGCGTACGGCGCTGGAGAACTCGGGCGCGCTTATGGAGGCCCTTCGCAGGGCGCAGACTGAGGGCGGGTTGGCCGGCGCCTGGATGGACTACCTGCGCGACGCCGGCGAACGGGCGATCCTGGCCACCGACGCCCTGCGCAAGCGCGGCGACATCTTCCTTGAGCATGAGGCCGCCGGTTGCCCGCCGGTGCTGGTCTATGACTATGAGATCATCATGGACGGCAAGGACCAGCCGTTCCCGTCCAACTACATGCTGCTGCGCATTCTGCCGCCCGAAGGCGTGACGATCAACGACGCCCGCCGCCCCTACATCGTGATCGACCCGCGCGCCGGGCACGGTCCCGGCATCGGCGGCTTCAAGCTGGACAGCCAGGTCGGTGTGGCGCTGCGCGAGGGCCACCCGGTCTATTTCGTCGCCTTCCGGCGCGAACCCGAGCCGGGGCAGTTCCTGTCCTATGTCACCCGCACCGAGGCCGCCTTCGTGCGCGAGGTGACGCGGCGCCACCCGCTGTCGTCAAAGCCGGTGGTGATCGGCAACTGCCAGGGCGGCTGGGCGACGCTGCTGCTGGCGGCCACCAACCCCGACCTGACCGGCCCCATCGTCATCAACGGCGCCCCGATCGCGCCCTGGGCGGGCCGGGTGGGCGAAAACGTCATGCGTTACAACGCCGGCGTTCTGGGCGGCACCTGGATTCCGATGTTCCTGTCGGACCTGGGCGGCGGTCTGTTCGACGGCGCGCATCTGGTGCAGAACTTCGAACTGCTGAACCCTGCCCGCACGCTGTTCCGCAAATACACCGACCTTTACCGCGACATCGACAAGGGCGATGCGGGGTTTCTTGACTTTGAAACCTGGTGGGGCGGGCTGTTCCTGCTGACCGAACCCGAGATTCGCTGGATTGTCGAACAGTTGTTCGTCGGTAACCGGCTGGTCAAGAACGAGGCCCGGATCGAGCCCGGCCGCCCGGTGGACCTGAAGGCGATCCGCGCGCCGATCATCGTCTTTGCCAGCCACGGCGACAACATCACCCCGCCGCAACAGGCGCTGAACTGGATCGCCGAGACCTATGCCGATGTGAACGAGATCCGCATCCGCGGCCAGCGCATCGTCTACATGGTGCATGACCAGGTCGGCCATCTGGGCATCTTCGTTTCGTCGCAGATCGCCAACAAGGAACACTCCGAGGTCGCCTCGACCCTGAAGACCATCGAGGCGCTGGCGCCGGGTCTCTACGAGATGCGAATCGAGGACGTGACCAAAAAGGGCGGCCGCGAACATTTCACCGTGGGCTTCGCCGAACGCACGCTGGAAGATATCCGCGCGCTGGACGACGGCCATGCCGACGAACGTCCCTTCGCCGCGGTGGCCCGCGCGGCCGAGGTGCAGGCGCAGATCTATGACACGCTGCTGCGGCCCTTCGTCCGGGCCGCGGTCACCCCGACCGCCGCCGAGATCGGCCGGGCGCTGCATCCGCAGCGGCTGACCCGGGCGCTGATGTCGTCGCGCAACCCGGCGACGGCGTCGGTCGCAACCCTTGCCGAGAAACTGCGCGAGGACCGCAGCAAGGCGGCGCCCGACAACCCCTTCTTGGCGGCCGAGGCGCTGTGGGTTCAGACCACCGAGCAGATGATTGACGCCTGGCGCGACCTGCGCGACATGAGCTATGAGCTGACCTTCCATTCGATCTGGGGCACGCCCTGGGCGCGCGCCTTCGGCCGCACCCACGAAGCGCGCCGCACGCTGAAAAGCAGCGACGAATTGCGCGGCCTGCCCGAAGTGGCGCAGGCGCTGATGAGCATCGAGCAGGGCGGCTTCCCCGAGGCGGTGATCCGCATGCTGGTCCTTCTGGCCGAGAACCGCGGCCAGGTGCGGCGCGACCGGCTGGAACGCTCGGCCCGCATCCTGACCCAGGACGAACCCTTCCGGTCGCTGGGCGCGGAACGCCGCGCGATGATCATCCACCAGCAGACCCTGATCGCGACCTATGAACCGGACAGCGCCATCGACACGCTGCCGCGCCTGCTGCCCGACCCGGCTGAGCGCGAACTGGCGCTGCAGGTGGTGCAGTTCGTGCCGGGGGTCATCGAGGAAATGTCGCCGCGCACTCTGGCGCTTCTGCAGCGTTTCCGCGAAGTGCTGGGCCTGCCGGCGCTGACCGGGGATGTGACCGAGGACCCCCTTTCACGGGTTTCCCCTGCAGCAGCCGAAGCAAGGCCCGCGCGCCGACCGGCTGCAAAGGCGGAATCAGAGAAAACGGAGACCTGACATGCGGCTTGTCAACCGCACCTACCAAGACCTGAACCCCGGCGACACCGCGGAAATCCGCCGGCTGATCACCGCCGACGACCTTTATGTCTTCGCCGCTTCGTCCGGCAACTACAACCCAATGCACCTGACCGACAGCGACCTGGACGGCAACGGCACGACCGAACGGGTGGCGCCGGGAATGTTCGTCGCCTCGCTGATCTCGGCGGTGCTGGGCACGCAACTGCCGGGGGCGGGCACGCTGTATCGCCATCAGACTCTGGATTTCCACGCCCGCGCCCATGCCGGAGAGGAACTGGTGTGCCGGGTCGAGGTTCTGGAGAAACTGGCCGACGGCGCGGTGCGGCTGTCCACCACCGTGCGCCGCCCGGTGGATGATGCGCTGATCCTGTCGGGCGTGGCCGACGTGCTGGCCCCGACCGAACATTTCCAGCGCGACAACGTGGAAATTCCCGGCCTGATCGTGCAGCGCCACCGGCATTTCGAGGCGCTGCTGGACCGCGCCCGCCCGCTGCCCGCCCTGCCGACGGCGGTGGTCTGCCCGGACGACGCCAATTCGCTGGGCGGGGCGCTGCTGGCTGCCCGCGAAAGCATCATCGCGCCGATCCTGATCGGCCGGGCCGAGGCCATCGCCAAGGCGGCGGCCGAGGCTGGGGCCGATCTTGACGGGATCGAGATCGTCGAGGTTCCCGGCAGCGACGAGGCCGCGGCGGCGATGGCCTGCGCGCTTGTCCACCAGGGGCGGGCGGCTGCGGTGATGAAGGGCCACCTGCACACCGACGACCTGCTCAAGCCGATGCTGGACAAGGCCGGCGGCCTGCGCATCGGTCGCCGCTTCACCCATGTCTTCGTAATGGATGTGCCGGGCCAGCCCGAGCCGATCTTGGTCACCGACGCCGCGATCAATATCGCTCCCGATCTGGCCACCAAGATGGACATCTGCCAGAACGCCATCGACCTCGGCCGCTCGCTGGGCATGGACCCGCGGGTGGGCGTCTTGTCGGCGGTCGAGACGGTGAACCCGGCGATCCAGTCCTCGATCGACGCGGCCCTGCTGTCGAAGATGGCCGACCGCGGCCAGATCACCGGCGGCCAGGTCGAAGGCCCGCTTGCGATGGACAACGCCGTCGATATCGGGGCGGCGCGGACCAAGGGGCTGAAGGGCGGCGTGGCAGGCCGGGCGAACATCCTGGTGGTGCCGGGCATCGACGCAGGCAACATGCTGGCCAAGCAACTGGCCTTCATCAGCCATGCCGAAGGCGCCGGGTTGGTGCTGGGGGCGAAGGTTCCGGTGATCCTGAACAGTCGTTCTGATACCCAGATGTCCCGGCTTGCCTCCTGCGCCGTGGCGGCGATCCATCATTTCGCAGGGGCCAGGACATGACCCGGGCCGTCCTGACGCTGAACGCCGGCTCGTCGTCCTTGAAGGTCGCGCTGTTCCCGGCCCAGGGCGACCGGTCGCTGGCCACCGGCCAGGCCGATGCCATCGGCCCAGAAGGCACGCTGAAGCTGAAAGGGCCGTTCGGCCAGCCGCTGGAGGCGGCGCCGGGCGACCTGGGCAGCCATGGCGGCGCGATGCGCACGGTGATCGACAGCCTGCGCGTCGAATACCCCGACCTGGCGCTGCTGTCGGTTGGCCATCGGGTGGTGCATGGCGGCGACGCCTTCGCCGCGCCGGTGACAGTGACGCCCGACATCCTGACCACGCTGGAAAAGCTGTCGCCCTTCGCACCGCTGCACCAGCCGCACAATCTGGCCGGCATCCGTGCCGCCACTGAGGCCTATCCCGGCGTGCCGCAGGTGGCCTGTTTCGACACCGCCTTCCACCGCAGCCACCCCTGGGTGAACGACGCCTTCGCCCTGCCGCGGGCGCTGTATGACGAGGGTGTCCGTCGCTACGGCTTCCACGGCCTGAGCTATGACTACGTTTCGGGCGAACTGGCCCGCACCGCCCCGCACCTGGCTGCAGGCCGGTTGGTGGTCGCGCATCTGGGCAACGGCGCCTCGATGTGCGCAATACAGAACGGTCGTTCAATTGCCTCGACAATGGGCTTTTCAGCGCTGGATGGATTGCCGATGGGCACCCGCAGCGGCCAGGTCGATCCGGGCGTGCTGCTGTATCTGATGGATCAGAAGGGCATGACCGCAGCCCAGATCTCCGACCTGCTGTATCGCCAGTCGGGCCTTCTGGGCCTGTCTGGCCTGTCGAACGACATGCGCACGCTGGAGGCTGCCGGCACGCCGGAGGCCACACAGGCGATCGACTATTTCGTCTTCCGCTGCCAGCGCGAGGTGGGGGCGATGGCGGCCGCCCTGGGCGGGATCGACGCCTTGGTGTTCTGCGGAGGCATCGGCGAGAACTCGCGGATGATCCGTGCCCGCATTTGCGAACGGCTTGGCTGGATGGGGATCGAGATCGACCACGCCCTGAACGCCGCGAACGGCCCGGTGATCTCGTCCGACCTGGCGCGGACGACCGTCATGGTGCTGCCCACTAACGAGGAACTGGTGATCGCCCGCGCAGCGCGCGCTGCGGTCGGCATCAGCGAAAGGACCGCGGCATGAAGGGCGCCCTGACCCCCGAACAGGCGGCGGAGCTGATCCCCGACGGCGCCAGCCTCATGATCGGCGGCTTCATGGCCGTGGGCACGCCGGAACGGATGATCGACGCGCTGGTCGCGCGCGGAGCGCGCGGTCTGACGGTGATCGCCAACGACACCGCCACCCCCGGCAAGGGCATCGGTAAGCTGA
Organism: Rhodobacter sp. Har01; assembly: GCF_020564565.1. Taxonomy (GTDB): domain Bacteria; phylum Pseudomonadota; class Alphaproteobacteria; order Rhodobacterales; family Rhodobacteraceae; genus Pseudogemmobacter. The sequence continues at coordinate 4,084 of NZ_JAJCTD010000016.1, read as the reverse complement.
TCTCGGCCGGAGCGGTGGCACGCGTCATCGCCTCGCACATCGGGCTGAATCCGGAAACCCAGGGCAAAATGATCTCGGGCGAGATCGACTGCGAACTGGTGCCGCAAGGCACCCTGGTCGAACGCATCCGGGCGGGTGGCATGGGCTTGGGCGGCGTGCTGACGCCGGCCGGCCTTGCAACCGAGGTCGAGGACGGCAAGCAGGTGGTCGAGGTTGAGGGCAATCGGTTCCTGCTGGAGACCCCGCTGAAGGCCGATTTCGCGCTGATCGGGGCCTGGCAGGCCGATTATGTCGGCAATCTCAGCTATCTGCTGACGGCGCAGAACTTCAACCCGGTGATGGCACTGGCCGGCCGCACGGTGATTGCCGAGCCGGAAAGCATTGTCCCGGTGGGGGTGATCCCGCCGGATTCGGTCAAGACGCCGGGCGTGCTGGTCGATCATCTGCTGGTTCACGCGGGCTGAGGGGGGCTGGGAATGGATGCCAAGGAGCTGATCGCCCGCCGCGTGGCGCAGGAAATCCGCCCGGGGATGCTTGTCAACCTCGGGATTGGGCTGCCCTCGATGGTGGCCACCTACGTCCCCGCCAGCCTGGGTGTGTTCTTCCAGGCCGAGAACGGGGTGATCGGCCTAGGCGCCCGTCCGCCCGAAGGGATGGAGGACCGCCACCTGACCGACGCTGGCGGTGGCTTCGTCTCGGCGGTGCCGGGGGCGGCCAGCATCGACAGCGCGATGAGCTTCGGCCTGATCCGGGGCGGCCATCTGGGCATGACGGTGCTGGGCGGTTTGCAGGTCGACGAGGCCGGGCATCTGGCGAACTGGAAGGTGCCCGGCAAGATGGTGCCCGGCATGGGCGGGGCGATGGACCTGGTGACCGGCGCCGCGCGGGTGGTGGTGGCAATGCAGCATGCCGCCAGAGGCGCTTCGAAGATCGTGCCGCGCTGCACCCTGCCCCTGACCGCGCTGCGCCGGGTCGACCTTGTGGTCACCGACCTGGCCGTGATCGAACCCACCGGCGTCGGCCTGATCCTGCGCGAGCGCGCCCCCGGTGTCAGCCTTGAGGACATCCGCGCCGCCACAGAGGCCGCCCTGGTGATCCCGGCCGACGTGCCCGAAATGACCCTGGACTGAGGACCGGAGATGCCCGATTTCCGAACAGCCGTCGTCACCGGTTCCACATCCGGCATCGGCCTGGCCGTTGCCCGCGCCCTGGCCGAGGCGGGACATGCGGTGATGATAAATGGCCTGGGCGATCCGGCCGAGATCGAGGCCGAGCGTGCGTTGATCGAGACCGAGACCGGCGCTCCGGTCGGGTTTCACGGTGCCGACATGTCGGACCCCGCGCAGATCGCCGCACTGGTGGCTGCGACCGAAACCCAGTTCGGCCAGATTGACATCGTGGTGAACAACGCCGGCATCCAGACCGTGGCGCCGATCGAGGACTTTCCGGTCGACCGCTATACCCTGATCATGGCGGTGAACATGTCGGCCGCCTGGCACCTGTGCCGCGCCACCTTCGGTGGCATGAAGGCGCGCGGCTGGGGGCGGGTGATCAACGTGGCTTCGACGCATGGCCTGGTCGCCTCGCCTTTCAAATCGGCCTATGTGATGGCCAAGCATGCGGTGGTGGGCCTGACCAAGACGCTGGCACTGGAAGGGGCCGAGCATGGCGTCACCGCCAACGCCATCTGCCCGGGTTATGTGATGACGCCGCTGGTGGAAAGGCAGATCCCCGAGACGGCGGCCGCCCGCGGCATGACCGAAGAGGCGGTCATCCGCGACGTGCTGCTGGCCGCGCAGCCGACACGGGCCTTCGTGCAGGCGGGGCAGATCGGGGCGCTGGCTGCGTTTCTCTGCACGTCGGCGGCCAGCCAGATCACCGGCGCCGCGTTGCCGGTCGATGGTGGATGGACGGCACGCTAGGGATGTCTGCGGCCGGGCCGGGCTGTAGGGGAGAGGGAGGATGCGGTCGTTCCGGGCCGATGACGGGGCCAGGCTGGCCTATCGCGACGAGGGCGCGGGGTTACCGCTCTTGGCGCTGGCAGGGCTGACCCGTGACGGGCGCGACTTCGACTACCTGACCCGCAGACTGCCCGGTGACGTGCGGCTGATCCGGCTGGACAGTCGCGGGCGCGGCGGATCGGACTGGACCGGGCCGGCAACCTACACCGTGGCGCAAGAGGCGAAGGATGCGCTGGCGCTGCTAGACCACTTGGAAATCCCGAAGGCGGCGGTGATCGGCTCGTCCCGCGGGGGGCTGCTGGGGCTGGTGATCGCGGCCACGGCCAAGCACCGGCTTCTGGGTCTGTGCCTGAACGACGTCGGCCCGGTGCTGGAGCGTGCCGGCTTGCTGCGGATCGGTGCCTATGTCGGCACTCCTCGAAGATCCGGATCAACGTCAGCCGCTCCCGCGACGGCTTGCCTGCATTGGCTGACAGGAACTGCTCCAACTGGCCCTGCCACGGCCCGATCCGCGGCATCGGCTGCCGCTCGCGTTCATAGCTGAAGTCCGTCTCGTCCGTCCGCAGGATCTTCCGCACGGTGTTCCGCGAAACATGCAGCTCCCGCACGATCCTCTTCATCGACCAGTTCTGAACGTGAAAGGCCCGCCGGACCCGCGCAATCGTGTCCACCCGCTTCAACTCCCCCTCCGTCCGCTGCCCCGCAACGGACGGTCTGACAGAACATCAGGGGGGTCAAAATTGGACGCCGATAGCCCCACCTAGGGGGTCAAAATTGCACGCCGAAACACACACGAGGCCTGCGCCGCCTATGTCGCCAGCCAGCGCCACGAAGGCTGGAAGCTGATCCCGGACCGCTTCGATGATGGTGGGTTGTCGGGTGGAACGCTTGATCGTCCCGCCCTACAGCGCCTTTTGGCCGAGATCGACGCCGGGCGCATCGGCATGGTGGTGGTCTACAAGATCGACCGGCTGACCCGCTCGCTGGTCGACTTCGGTCGTCTGGTCGAGCGGCTCGACGCAAGGGGTTGCTCCTTCGTCTCGGTGACCCAGGCTTTCAACACCGCGACCTCGATGGGCCGCCTGACCCTGAACGTCCTTCTCTCCTTCGCCCAGTTCGAGCGCGAGGTCACCGCCGAGCGGATCCGCGACAAGATCGCCGCCTCGAAGAAGAAGGGGCTCTGGATGGGTGGAGCCTTGCCCCTGGGCTATGACCGTCATCCCGACCCGCAGCGCCGGGAACTCGTGCTCAATCCGGCGGAAGCCGAAGTGGCCCGGACGCTCTTCACCCTCTACGACGACCTCGGCAACCTGCGGTTGGTCGAGGCCGAGGCCGAGCGCCTTGGTCTGCGTCCCAAATCGGTGGTCACGCCCTCCGGCCATGTCCGGGGGGTCTCGCCCTTCACCCGCGGCCAGTTGCATTATCTTCTGACCAACCCGGTCTACATCGGGCGCATCCGGCACAAGGATCAGACCTATCCCGGCCGACATCCCGCGATCATCGGGTCCGAGCTTTGGGACCGGGTGCAGGCCAAGCTGATCGCCGCCGGGGCGCGACCGCGCGGCCGCAGTCCCGCCTCCATCGATGCGCGCGTCCTCACTGGAAAGCTCCGCGACGAGACCGGCGATCATCTGACCCCAACCCACACCAAGAGGCATGGTCGGCGCTTCGCCTACTATGTCTCCAACCGCCTGATCGCCGGTGGCAAGGATCCCAACGGCTGGCGTCTGCCCGCCGAAGCGCTGGAGACCACGTTCCGTCAGGTCATCGTCGGGCAACTGCGGACGGCCGCAACTGGCCATGCGCTTCTGACACAGCCGGACGCCGGCGGTGCGGTTGAGATCGTCCGCCGCGCGACCGCACTGGCGGATCGGGTGGAAAGCGATGCGGTCCTTCTGGGCAGGATCCTTGCAGCGGGGACTCTGGCGCCGGGCAAACTCCAGCTGAGGCTTGATCCGGGGGTGATCGCCGCGGCGCTGGACGTGCCGGTCGCATCCCTTTCCGACAGCTTCCTGCGGTTCAGTTGCACCTTTGCCCTGCGCCGCAGAGGCGTCGAGACAAGGATCATCGCGGGCGAGACCGTTCCAGCCCCGGATGAAGTCTTGCAGCGCACCCTGGCCGAA
>NZ_JAJCTD010000015.1 GCF_020564565.1 Rhodobacter sp. Har01 | reverse complement strand
TCAACACCGTCGATCCCCACGCCTGGCTCGCCGACACCCTCGCACGCATTCCGGACTACAAAATCACAAAGGTCAACGATCTGCTCCCGTGGCGCTGGAACCGATAGCAGTCTGGCCGGACGCTTACCCTGCAACGTCTCGGCCACCGCGTCGTCGGTCGCGTTGCCTCCAAGGTCGGGGATATCCGTGCCTTCCTTTGCAGTAACGGCGTTGAGCCGCAGCACCAGTTTCTCGATCTCGCGTGCGTCAAAGGGAAGGGCGGGCATCGGGTGCTCCTTTCGCGGGCGGCCCGACGCGGATGACAAGCTTGCCAAAGTTCTCGCCGCGCAGAAGGCCGATGAAGGCGCGGGGCGCCTTTTCCAGCCCGTCGACCATATCCTCGCGGTAGTGGATGTCGCCGGCGGCGAGCCATGCACCCATCGTCTTGGCGAAGGTCGGGTAGAGGGGAGCGAAGTCCTGGAAGATGATGAAGCCGCGCAGGGTGATCCGTTTGCGCAGGATTTGCCCCATCAGCATCGGCAGACGGTCAGGACCATCCGGCAGGGCGGTGGCGTTGTATTGCGCGATCAGCCCGCAGACCGGGACCCGCGCGCCGGTGTTCAGCAGGGGGAGGACGGCGTCGAACACTGCGCCGCCGACATTCTCGAAATAGACGTCGATGCCCTTGGGCGTGGCCGCCTTCAGCTTGATGGCAAAGTCGGCCGACTTGTGGTCGATGCAGGCGTCAAAGCCCAGCGTGGCCACGGCATGGGCGCATTTGTCGGGCCCGCCCGCGATGCCCACCACGTGGCAGCCCATCAGGCGGGCGATCTGGCCCACGGTTGCACCGACCGGACCGGTGGCGGCGGCGACGCACACCGTCTCGCCGCGCTTGGGCTGGCCGATCTGCGTCAGTCCGGCCCAGGCGGTGAAACCGGGCATCCCCAGGATGCCGAGCGCCCAGGACGGATGGTCCGGCTTGGGCCCGAGGGGGGTGACGCCTGTGCCATCGGACAGCGCATAGTCCTGCCAGCCGTTGTAGCCGAGAACCCAGTCGCCCGGCGCGAAGCCCGCGACCTGCGAGGTGACGACCTGCGCCACCGTCCCGCCTTCCATCACGGCGCCAAGGGCCACGGGGGCGGCGTAAGAGGGCGCGTCGCTCATCCGGCCCCGCATGTAGGGATCAAGCGACAGGTATTCGGTGCGCAGCAGCATCTGGCCCGGTCCAGGCTGGGGCACGGGGGCGCTTTCGAGGCGCAGGGTGGCAAGCGTGGGTTCGCCGTTCGGGCGTTCTGCCAGGATGAATCTGCGGTTTACGGTGTCACTCTGGGGCATGGAGAGCTTTCCGGGTTAGGGTGGCGTGCCGGCACAGGATTGCCTCGGGTCGGGGAGGGTGGCGGGTCATGACGGCCTTGCAATCGCCGCGCTGCGCCGCCCCGATCACCAGCCGCGCCAGCGCGGGGACCGAGGTGGCCCCGGTGCGCCGCATGATCGCCGCCCGGTGGTTTTCGACCGTCCGTTGGCTTATGCCCAGATCGGTGGCGATGTTCTTGCTGGGACACCCGGCCAGCACCAGGGCAAGCACCTGACGCTGGCGCAGAGTGAGGCACTGGCGAATCTCGGCACAAACTACCGGGTTGGTTCGGCGCGTGGGCGGCAGACACAGGATTTCGGCCGGCAGGTCCCGGTCGCTCAGCGCCGAAATCAGGCGGGGCAAGGGGTTGGCCTGGCCGTCGAGCGCCTGCTTCAGGGCCGCATTCTGGGCGCGCAGCGCGGCGTTCTGGCGGAACAGGGCCTGTGCCGACAACTGAGCGTCCCAGACCGCAGCGGCCCCGGCGGAAAACCCGCGGGGTTGCGATGTGCCGTTCAGCACAAGGGAAAAGGGCAGGATCTGTGACCGACCGTTCGACATGATGCGCACCTCTGCAGAGCGGCATGGGCTGCGTGCCCTGCCAGGTCTGATCTTGCCGCAGAAGGGGCCGGGTTGGGCTGCCGCAGATCAGCGGGCCAACGGGTTTCCGGCCGTCATGTGCCAGGGATGCGCTGCAGCCCGCTTCCGGGCTGCAGCACGGGTCACCGGGTCAGTGGACGCGGATGTCGTTGGTCACCGAGGTCACCCCGGGGGCGGCCCAGGCGGTGGTGCCGGCCAGCGCGCGTTCGTCCCAGTACTCGACGGTTCCCGTCAGCGTGACCTTGCCATCATCCGTGGCCACGCTGATGTTTTCCGGGCTGAACCAGGACCGGTTCAGCGCGACCATGATGTCGGACTTGATGTTGCCGGCGTTGGCCATCGGCTTGATGGCGATCTGGTTCGAAACGCCGGTGACACCCCAGAGCGTGCGCAAAGCATCGGCGGCGGCGTCATGCTGGTAGTGCCAGTGCACATCGCCGGTCAGCGTGACCCAGCCTTTCGACACGGTGACCTTGACCGCATCCTTGGGCACGGACACGTTCCACGCCAGTCGTTCCACGGCCGCCGCGGCGATCTCCGCATCGTCGTGCTTGACGCTGAACGGCAGCTTGACCTCGATCTCCTCGGCCACGGCTTTCACGTCCTTGACCCGCAGCGCTGCGGTTTCGGCATGCTGCTTTTCGGCATAGCTCTCGACCGAGCCCATCAGGGTCACGACGCCGTCCTTCGTGGTCACGCCGATATGGGCGGCATTGACGCTCGGCTCCCACTTCAGCTCGTCCAGCACGGCCTGCTTGAGGTGTTTGTCGTCCGACATGGCAGTCTCCTTCGGAAGGCGCAGGAATTGCGTCGGCTCAGACTACATGCGGCAAGCTGCGCGTCGTCAGGGTCGGGAACTACTCACGGCGGAAAGGCGTCATGCTGGTGCGACGGGCACCATCACTTCGTTTCGGCGCAGAAACCACGGCGTCCAGGGCGGGTTGTAGCGCGCCACCTGTGACGGACCCAACGCCACCAGCCCGCGCGAGCCAAGCCAGGCCAGCAGGCGCCTTGTCGCTTCGGCCACCTTCGCCTCGCCCGCCAGGCCCGAGAACCGCAGGACCGCTAGCCGGGCAGGGGGTTGGGCGTGTAGGGAAACGGCGGGGTCATTGGGCAGCGGCAGGTCCGCCAGTTGGTAGCTGGCGGGCATGGTGAAGCGCACCAGCCATTCGCCCCCGCCCTGATCTTTGCCTGCGATCTGCGTGACCGGCGCGGTCATCGCGATCGTCTGGCCCTTGGGAATCTTGGTGACCGGCGCTGTCATCGCGATCTTCTGGCGCGCCTTGTTGCCGCCGAAGATGTAGCCCGCCAGCAGGCGGAACCCGCGACGGCCGGCCTCGTCCTGATTGCCCGTCACGGCAACCTCGGCCACCACCGATGCCGCGTAATCGCGCAACTCGAACGCGCCGTCCTTGAGCGCAAGGCTGAACTTCGGTTCCTCGATGGCCATGGTGCGGCTCCCCTTGATACTGCAGATGCCTGCGACCCTGCGCCGAACGGGCCCGCAGCGACAGGATCGGAAACCACTCATGCCATCCGGCCGGGCGATGCGCAGATCGGCGTGAGTAGTTTCCGAGGCTGATGCGACAGCCTTCGGCGTCCTAGGCTTGGGTAGATCAAGGGCGCGAGGCGCGCCCGTGCCCAGCCCGAGAGGCCAGACAATGACAGAGGATTCACCAGCCAGCGCCGTCCCCGCCCCGGGCCTCGGCACTGCCCACGAGCGTCTGATTGCGCGCATCTTTCAGCATCCGCTGTCCCACAACCTGTCGTGGCGCGAGGTGCTGGCGCTGTTTCACTCCATTGGATCGGTGGAACAGGTCCCAGGCGGCGCTATGGAGCTGCACCTGAACGGCCAGCATCAGACGTTCAAGCCCGCCCATGACAAGGACCTTGGCCCCGAGGATGTCATCTCTCTGCGCCACCTTCTGACCCGCGCAGGCTTGGCCGAGGGAACCCCTGCTCCGGCCGCAACACCCCCCACCGATCTGGTTGTCGTGATCGACCACGCCGATGCGCGCATCTATGCCGCCAATCCGGATGACGGGGCCAGCCCGCAGGAATTGCACCACTTCCAGCACAGCAGCGACCGCGCCCGCCGCGACGCGGACCCTGACGAGACCTGGCCCGACGACACGCGTTTCTTTGCCGAGATCGCGCAGGCGCTGGAGGTTGACGGGCGGATCGTCGTCGTGGGCCACGGCAAGGGCCAAAGCAACGCGACGGACCACCTGATGGCTTACCTTGCCGCGCATCACGCTGCGGTCCATGCCCGGGTTGCGCACGAGATCACCTCGGACCTGTCCCACCAGACGCTGCGGCAGCTTCTGGCCGCGGCACGCCACGCCCTTCAGCCTGCGCTGCTTTCCGCCGGGAAGACCGCAGGCTGATCTGCGGCAGCCTCGCCCGAACGCATCGGGCGCAACACTGCCCCATCCACTGCAACCCGAAAGGTGCACCATGACCAAACCGCAAACCGTGCTCGAACTGGCCCGTCACGACGCGCAAGAGCTTCACAAGAAGATCAGCGGCAACGTTGCCAGGGCAGAACAGGCCACCTGGGCGGACGTGAAGGCCGTTCAGGCCGACATCAACGCCTTGGGCGCCCGGATGAAGACGCTGGCCGAGGATCAGGCTGACGCGGTCAAATCCGGCATCAAGGCTGCCCTCACCAAGATGGACGCAGCCGGCAAACTGGTCGAGGACAAGACGGTTGCCGGCGCCACGGCCGCCAAGGATGGCGTCAAGCACGCCAATGACGCGATGCTGGAGAGCGTTCACAACGCCACCACCAGCCTTTCCGCCGCCGTCGCCGCCGCCCGCAGCAAGCTGGCCCATGCCATCGAACCGAAGAAGCCGGTCGCATGAACACCTACATCGCCATTGTCTTTTCCTCCGATGACAAGGCCCATCAGGCGCTGCGCAAGCTGTGGCAGATGGATGATGAGGGCCTTCTGACCGTGCACGGGGCGGCTGTCGTGCGCCGTGACGACATGGGCCATATCCGCGTGGCCGATCGCAACAGCGATCTGGGCATGCGCACCGCCATCGGCGTGGGCGTCGGGGCCTTGCTGGGCCTTCTGGCCGGGCCGGTCGGTGTGGCCGCCGGTGTCGCCGGGGCTGCGGCCCTGTCGGTCGGAGCGGCAACGGGGGTCGGCGCCCTTGCCGGGGCCGCGGTCGGGGCCACGGCGGATGCCGTGACCGAGACCCGGCGCGAGAATGCGGCCTACGAGTCGTTCTTCACCCTCAAGCACGGACAAAGTGCGGTGGTGGCAGAAGTCTCGGAGGACTGGACGCACGTTCTCGATGACGCGATGCACCCGATGGGCGGCACCATCTACCGCCGCATGAACAACGCGACGACCAACGCGGCCTTCGGCGAGAACTACTACAACGGCTATCTCTATCCCTACTATTCCGAGCCGATGTACGGCTGACCCCGACCAAGTCCGCAGCCAGATGCCCGAAAGTCCGGGTGTCTGGCTGTCCTCGCGTTCTCTTCAAAGGAAATTCCCCTTGCGCCACCGCATCCTTGCCGGTCTTGGCCTTGTCCTGCTTTGCCCGCTTTCAGTCGGGGCGCAGGACCTTGTGCCGCTGCATCACGACCTGGCCGCGCGCACTTTTGCAGCGGCCTGCGCGTCCTGCCACTATCGCGGCGCGGACAAGACGCCCTTTGGCACGCGCGGTCCCCTCGCAGACGGCAACCCGGACGAGGTGACGCAGAGCATCCTCTTCGGCGCGGCCCCCGAGGATGACGAAGGCGGCATGCCCGCCTTTGGCCCCGTTCTGACCGACGCCGATGTGACGCGGCTGGTGATCTGGCTGCGCAGCACCTCGAAACCCGATGATCCCTGGCCCGATGTAGAGGCCAGCGTCGTTCAGATGCGCGCCACCGGTAGCCGCGAGGATTGATCCCATGCCCCATTTCCGGAGCCCAAGACCATGACGACCTTCACGCTGAACGGCCGGTCGGTGACCGTCGATGCCGAACCCGACACGCCGCTGCTGTGGGTGCTCCGCGACGATCAGGGCCTGACCGGCACCAAGTTCGGCTGCGGCGTCGGGATGTGCGGGGCCTGCACCGTCCATATCGACGGGCGTGCGGCCCGGTCCTGCATCACCCTGATGGGGGATGTGGCGGGCGCCCGCGTCACCACGATCGAAGGGCTGGACCCGGGCCATGCCCACCCGGTGCAAAAGGCCTGGGCCGCCCTGCAGGTGCCGCAATGCGGCTACTGCCAGTCGGGGCAGATCATGCAGGCGGTGGCGCTGATCGGGCACTTCCCGCAGCCCTCGGACGCCGACATCGACGCGGTCATGGCGGGCAACCTTTGCCGCTGCATGACCTATGCGCGCATCCGTGCCGCGATCAAGGACGCTGCTTTGGAAATGGGGGCCTGAGATGACCAAGCTGAACGCCATCCCCCTTTCGCGCCGGGGCTTCCTGATCACCGGCGGAGCTACCGGCCTTGTCTGCGGGTTCCTGACCCCCGCGCTGGCCGCCTGGGACCCGATGGGTGCCGTCACCCCCACCGCCCCCAGCTTTGACCCGACACTCTGGTATTCCATCGACGCGACCGGAATGGTCACCGTCAACATCATCCGCGCCGAGATGGGCCAGCACGTCGGCACCGCCATCGCCCGGATCCTGGCGGACGAGCTTGAGGTCGACTGGGCACAGGTGCGCATCACCCATGTCGATACCGATCCGAAATGGGGGCTGATGGTGACCGGCGGCAGCTGGTCGGTTTGGCAGAGTTTCCCCGTCTATGCGCAGGCGGGCGCCGCCGGGCGGATCGCCCTGATCGAGGCGGGGGCGGCGATGATGGGCGTGGCGTCTGCGGACTGCACCGCACGGGCGGGCGTCGTCTCGGGTGGGGACCGGTCGGTGAGCTATGCCGAGATCGTGGCCAAGGGCGTGACCCGCAGCTTCAACGCCGACGAACTGGCCGCGATGCCGATCAAGCCTGTCTCCGAGCGGCGGTTGATCGGCAAGCCGGTCACCGCGCTGGATGTGGCGGGCAAGATCGACGGGTCGGTGATCTATGGCATCGACGCCAAAGTCGAGGGCATGGTCTATGCCCGGCCCCTGCTGCCGCCCACCCGCAATGGCTCGGTTGCCCTGTCGGTGGACGATGCGGCGGCCAAGGGGGTGAAGGGATACCTTTCCAGCCTGATCCTCGACGATCCGTCAGGCACGGTGCCCGGCTGGGTGATGGTGATGGCCGAAAGCTACCCCGCCGCGATCAAGGCTTCAAATCTGGTCAAGGTGACCTGGGCGCCGGGGCCAACGGCTGCGGTGGACGAGGCACAGATACAGGACCGCGCCCGCGCCCTGATCGCCGATCCTGCGGCCGGGGCGCTCTTGGACACCGGGGGCGGCGATACCGATGCCGCCTTTGCCGCTGCGGCGAGCCGCATCGAGGCGACCTACACCACCGCCACCGTTCTGCATTTCCAGCTTGAACCCGTGAATGCGCTGGCGGTCGAGGTGGATGGCGTGATGGAGGTTCACACCGGCAACCAATGGCAAAGCCTGATCCTGCCGCAGCTGGCGATGGCACTGGGGCGGGACGAAAGCACGGTTCTGATGCGGACCTATCCGATGGGCGGCGGGTTCGGGCGCAGGTTGAACGGCGACTATGCGATCCCGGCGGCGCTGGCGGCTCAGGCGCTTGGCCGCCCGGTCAAGATGATCCTGACCCGCGCCGATGACGCGCGGTTCGACTCGGTCCGCTCGCCATCGGTCCAGACCCTGCGCATGGCCTTTGATGCCGCAGGCGCGGTGACGGGGATGGAGCATCACGCAGCGGCAGGCTGGCCGACGCAGGTGATGGCGGCCTTCTTCATGCCCAAGGGCACGAACGGCGAACCCTATGATCCCTTTGCGATTTCCGGCGCGGACCACTGGTATGAGGTGGGTGCGCAAAAGGTGCGCGCGCTGTCGAATGATCTGGCCAACGCCACCTTCCGCCCCGGCTGGCTGCGCTCGGTGGGGCCGGGCTGGACGAACTGGGCGCTGGAGAGCTTCATGGATACGGCGGCGGCGCATGTGGGGGCAGATCCCCTGGCCTTCCGGTTGGGCCTTCTGACCGGGGCAGGGCGCAATGCCGGGGTCACGGTCAATGACAAGGGCGGCGCGCTGCGGCAGGCCAATGTCCTGCGCCTTGTGGCCGAGAGGGCGGGCTGGGGTACGCCGTTGCCCGCAGGATCAGCACGCGGGATCGCCACCAGTTTCGGTCAGGAACGCGGGATGCCCACCTGGGTCGCCTGCGTGGCCGAGGTGACGGTGGACCCCGCCACGGGTATCGTCACCGTGCAGAAGCTGACCATCGTCACCGATGCGGGCACCATCATCGACCCCGATTCCGCCCGCGCCCAGACCGAAGGGGCGATGCTCTGGGGTCTCAGCATGGCGCTGTACGAGGGCACCGAGTTCGCCGCCGGACAAGTGCGCGACACCAACCTGAACACCTACACGCCCCTGCGGATCGGTGATGTGCCGCTCCTCGACATCAGCTTTGTCGACAGCGCCGAGGTGCCGGTGGGCTTGGGCGAGCCGGCGACAACCGTCGTCGCCCCCGCCATCGGCAACGCGATCTTCGCGGCCACAGGCGGGCGGGTGACCCATATCCCGATCACACCGCAGGCCGTTCTTGCCGCCGCAGCCGCACCGGGCGCACCCTGATCGTCACCTGGCAGCGGGCTTTCCCGGGCGACCCTGCACGGGCAGGCCGGCAGTCTGCCGCGGTGCCGGAGCCTTGCGCGCCGCGAGGCTTTTATCGGCCTGCGAAGCCTCTGGCCGGACCTGCGTTCCCGCCCGACCCTCGACAATCGCGCGCGCATCCTGCAGGCGGCCGATCCCGGCCACTTGCCCGCCGGCCCGGACAAAATCACAGGCAGCGGTGATCTTCGGCCCCATCGAGCCTGCGGCAAACTCCATCGCATCCAGAGCGTCGGGGGTGATGTTGCCGATGGCCGCCTGATCGGGGCTGCCCCAGTCACGGAAGACGGCCTCTACATCCGTCAGCATGAGCAGCACGTCGGCCTGCAGCGCCTGCGCCAGAAGGGCCGCCGTGCGGTCCTTGTCGATCACCGCCTCCACGCCCTCCTTCTTGCCATCCGCGCTGCGGACCACCGGGATGCCGCCACCGCCCGCGCAGATCACGCAGACACCGGCCTCGACCAAGAGGCGGATCGGCCGGATGTTCAGGATCGCGACGGGCAGGGGTGAGGGGACCACGCGGCGCATGCCCCCGGTCGCCTCGGCCACCATCGACCATTGATGCTCGGCGCGGACCTTTTCGCACTCTTTGGCTGTGTAGACCGGGCCGATGGGTTTGGTGGGCTGGTCGAAGGCGGGGTCGCGGGCGTCCACCTCAACCCGCGTCAGAAGCGTGGCGCAGTCGGTGCCGGGGGGCAGGGCGTTCATCAGCTCCTGCTCAATCAGATAGCCGATCATGCCCTCGGTTTCCGCCCCCAGCACGTCCAGCGGCCAAGGGTTTTCCGGCGCGAAACTCGCCGCTTGCAGCGCCATCAGCCCGACCTGCGGGCCGTTGCCATGCGCCACGATGACCTGATGTTCGCGCGCGAGGTCCGCCAGCGCCGCCGCCGCGATGCGGACATTGGTGTGCTGCGCCTCGGCCGTCATCGGCTCGCCGCGTTTCAACAGGGCATTGCCGCCCAGGGCCACGACGATGCGCATCACGCGGACCCGAGGGTGGCGACCAGCACGGCCTTGATCGAGTGCAGCCGGTTCTCGGCCTGATCGAAGACCTTCGAGGCGGGGGATTCGAAGACCTCGTCGGTCACCTCCATGCAGTCCAGCCCGTAGGTCTGGAACACCTTTTCACCGGTCTTGGTATCGCGGTTGTGGAAGGCGGGCAGGCAGTGCAGGAACTTGGCATGCGGGTTGCCGGTCAGGTCCATCACCTCTTGCGTGACGGTGTAGGGTGACAGCAGCGCTATGCGCTCGGCCCAGATGGTTTCCGGCTCGCCCATCGAGACCCAGACGTCGGTATAGACGAAATCGCAACCCTCCATCCCTTCGGCCAGCTTCTCGGTCAGGGTGATCCGCCCGCCGGAGGTTTCGGCGACTTTGCGGCACTGGTCCACCAAGGCCGCTTCGGGCCACAGCGCCTGCGGTCCGCAAAGGCGGATATCCATCCCGATCAGCGCAGCCCCCACCATGAGCGACGACCCCATGTTCCCGCCCGTATCGCCAGCAAAGCAGAAGGCGATGTCAGACAGGTGCTTGTGGGTGTTCTCCCGCATCGTCATCAGGTCGGCGAGGACCTGTGTCGGGTGAAACTCGGCCGTCAGGCCGTTGTAGACCGGCACACCGGCAAAGGCGGCCAGAGTTTCCGCCTCGGCCTGACCGAAGCCGCGGTATTCGATGGCGTCATAGAACCGGCCCAGCACGCGGGCGGTGTCCTTCATCGATTCCTTGGTGCCGATATGGCTGCCCGAGGGGCCAAGGTAGGTGACATGCGCCCCCTGGTCGAAGGCCGCGACCTCAAAGGCGCTGCGGGTCCGGGTGCTGTCCTTCTCGAAGATCAGGGCGATGGTCTTGCCTTTCAGCAAGGGTCGCTCGGTGCCCGTCGCCTTGGCTTCCTTGAGGCTGGCACCAAGGCGCAAAAGGAAGCGCAACTCCTCGCCCGAAAAATCGAGCAGTTTCAGGAAACTGCGGCCGTGGAGGTTTTGCGGCATGGGTCACCTTTAGGTCAGAAGGGTCTGCGCCGGCGGGCGGCGCAGGGAATAAGGCATGACTTCTGCCGCGCGCCCGAGGCGGAGGAGGATCGAGGGGCGGCCCGAGGTGACGCCCAGAAGGCGTGCGACTTCGAGCCGGCCTGCGGCGTTTTCAAGGCCGGGGTTCACATGGGCCATGGCAAGCCCCTGACCCGTCGCCGCAAGGCCGATCCGTGCCAGCCGCCGGCCGGTCTCGATGCGGCCCGCCGGCGTGTCGGGATCGGTGACCAGAAGGGCAAGGGCAGGCGCGCTGTCGATCTGCGCGGCCAGTGCCGCAGCCTGGCCCTTGGCGGTGACCAGCACCTCGAACAGCCCCTCGCCCAGCATCTGCGGCAAGGCGGGGCTGCCGCTGCAGCCGGAGTAAAGTCCGTCATGCGTCTCCAGCGCGGCCCCTTGGGAAAACCGCAGCCAGGATTTCAGCTCGGCCCGGTAGGCGGCATCCGCCATCTGCGCGCCGTATGCGGCCACGGTCAGGTCGCGCAGGGCGGCGCGGGTCGGGGCATCCTCGATCAGGCGCAGGCCAGGATCGGCCGTCAGGGCCATCCGGTCGGCCTCGGTCAGAGGAGCGCCGTCGTAAAGCCCGCGATGGGATTGCCGCCGCGTGATCGCGGCCAGGAGTGGCGAGGCGGCGGCGCCATCGGCATAGGTCAGGGTCACCGTGCCATCGGCGGCCACCTGCGGGCTAGCAGTGATGCCATAGGCGGTGGCGGCGATGATGAGCGTCTCCACCGCCGCGCCAAGGCTGACGAAAAGGTGGTGATCGTCGGGGTCCACGACCGGCGTCCGCCGAGCAGGGTCAACGGCGATCCGCATGCCGTCGGGCAGGGCGGCAAAGCTCCACCCTTGGGTGTTGTGGCTGTTGGGTGCGAGGGTCGCCATGCGGACGAGTTCGGCCATGCGCGCCGGCCCGGCGGCGGCCAGATCCATCGGCAGCCGGGCGGATGCCGCAGCATCGGCATATCGCGATTCTGCCCACCGCCGCTGACCAAAGCCGGCTGCGCCAAGTACGGCGATCGCGCCAACGCCCGTCAGGACGGTGCGGCGGTTCATTCCAGCGCGTCCCGGACCAACGGGCAGGTCATGCAGTGCGACCCGCCGCGACCCCGACCAAGCTCGGCGCCCGAGATGGTGATGACCTCCACCCCCGCCTTGCGCAGAAGGGTATTGGAATGCTCGTTGCGCTCGTAACCCACGACCACACCGGGGCTGATGCAGAGAAGGTTGTTCGCGTCATCCCATTGTTCGCGCTGGGATTCGTAGGTGTCACCACCGGTGGGCACCGTGCGGAGTTTCTTGATCTGAAGCGCTCCCTCGACGACCTCCAGGAACGGCGCGGTTTCCGCCGTGACCGTCACCCCGCCCTTGTCACCGGGCCGCAGGGAATAGGTCTGGATCGCATCCGCCACCTCGGCGAAGACCGTCGCCAGATCGCGGTCGCAGAAGGTGAAGACGGTATCCAGATGCATGGAAGACCGCGCGCGGGGGAATTGGCAGGCGATGACCCGTTCGGCCCCGCCGCCCGCGAACAGCGCGCGCGCCACTTGCCCCACCGCCTGCGGCGTGGTGCGCTCGCCCATGCCGATCAGCACCGTCGCATTGCCGATGGGCATGACGTCGCCGCCCTCCAGCGTGGCCATCCCGTGATCCACCGAGGGGTCGCCGAACCAGATCGGGAAGCCGGCCTCGGCGAAATCGGGGTGAAAGCGGTAGATCGCGGTCAGGTTCAGCGTCTCCAGCCGCCGTGCCGCCCAGAACATCGGGTTCAGCGTGACCCCGCCATAGATCCAGCACGAGGAATCGCGGGTGAAGATCGTGTTCGGCATCGGCGGCAGCAGGAAATCCTCGGGCCGCAGCATCGGCACGACGACGCCAGCCTCGGGGATCGGCAGTTCGGCCCGGCTCATGCCGCCGATCAGGATGTGGGACAGGGGTTTCGCAGGCATCTCGGTCAGGCAGGCGAGAAGGTCGGTGGAAAGGCCGACGCCAACCGAATTGTCGTTGATCCGCGCCCGCAGGAGCCACTGGCGCGCCTTGGGGATGGCCAGCACCTCCTCCAGCATCTCGCGCAGAAGGACGACCTCGACGCCGCGTTCCCGCAGGATGTCGACAAAGGCCATGTGGTCGATCCGGGCCTGCTTGACCCACAGGACATCGTCGAAGAGGAGGCTTTCGGCATTGGCGGGAGTCAGCCGCGCCATTTCCGACCCCGGACGGTGGACAAGGACTCTGCGCAGGGTCCCCGACTCGGAATGGACGCCATAGGTCAGGGTCATGCGGGGCTTCCCAATGTGACGGCCAGCGCAAGCGCGGCCATGAGGATGAGGGTGAGGACCAGCAGGAGCGGCCAGACGAACCGCAGCCAGCGCTCATAGGGCACCCGGCCGATGGCGAGGCCGCCCATGACCACGGCAGAGGTGGGGGTGATGAGGTTCACCATGCCGCTTGCGGTGGCGAAGGCGGTGACGACCAACTCGCGCTTCACGCCCGCGAAATCGGCGACCGGTGCAAGGATGGGCATGGAGAGAACGGCAAGGCCCGAGGTGGAGGGGACGAAGAACGACATGCCCACCTCGATCCAGTAGATCACCAGGATGAAGGCGGTTTTCGGCAGGTCTGCCACGCTGACCTCGGCCGCGTGCAGGATGGTGTCGGTGATGTGGCCCGCGTCCATCACCACCACAATGCCGCGCGCCAGCCCGATGATCAGGGCAACGCCCAGAAGCTCCCGCGCGCCGTTCACGAAGGCCTCGACCAGCTTGCCCTCGCCCAGCCGGGCCACAACCCCGATGACAATGGCGGCGGCCAGGAACAGGGCACTCATCTCGGCCATCCACCACCCGCCGGTGGAGACCCCCCAGATCATCACGGCAAAGGTCAGCGCGAAGAGGACCAGAACCAGCTTCTGCAACCCGGAAAAGGCGACGTCGGCGGCGCTGTCCTTCAGGAAATGCGCCTCGTTCGTGGCCTTGCGGTCAAAGACGAGCGATTTGGACGGGTCGGCCTTCACCCGGGCCGCATAGCGCATGACGAAGGCGACCGTGACCGCCCAGCAGACCGCAAAAATGGCGATCCGCAGCCACAGCCCCTCGGCAAAGGTCACCCCTGCCGCATCCGAAGCGATGACGGTGGAGAAGGCGTTGATGGTGGAGCCAAGCACCCCCACGCCCGCGCCAAGCAGGATCACCGCGACGGCCACCAGCGCGTCATAGCCTGCGGCGATCATCACCGGGGTCAGGATCAGGTAGAAGGCCAGCGTCTCCTCGGCCATGCCATAGGTCGTGCCGCCAAGGGCAAACAGCGCCATGAGGAACGGGATCATCCAGACCTCGCGGCCCTTGGCGCGGGTCATGGCGCGCTTGATGCCGGCGTCGATGGCCCCGGTCGCGGTGACGACCCCGATGAAGCCGCCGATGATCAGGACGAAGAGCGAGACGTCGATGGCATTGGCGGTATAGGCGACGGGATCGTAGAACCCGGCGATGGGAGCCAGAAGGACATCGAACAGGCCCTGCGGGTCGGCCTCGGTTGCGGCATAGCTTCCGGCGACGGGGACATCCTTGCCCAGGGCCTCGGACGGCACGCGGGCATATTGCCCGGCCGGGATGATCCAGGTCAGCACGGCCACCAGAACGATCAGGCCGAACAGGATGGTGAAGGCGGAAGGGAAGCGGAGCCTCGGCTGTTCGACGGGGGGCATCGGCGCGTTCCTTTGGTCGGGCTTGCTGGCGCGACGTTAGGCCGGACGGGGCAGGGCGGCGTTGATGCAGGTTAGCCACCGGGGCCTTGGGCCCTTGGCGGGGCGGGCATTGCCTTTGCGCGGCCTGTCAGTGGCCACTGATGCAGGTCAGCGCGAGTCGGGCCCGGGCCATGCGAGCATGACCCTCGCGCCAGACCGCGCCGACCCCGTGAAAGCACGTATGACAGATCCTGCCACGTCCCTTCCCGTCGGCCTGACGCAGGCCGAGGCCAAAGCCCGGCTTGCGGCCGAGGGGCCGAACGAGTTGCCAAAGGCGCGGCGGCGGTCGCCTTTGCGCATCATCCTCGACGTGCTGCGCGAGCCGATGCTGGCGCTGCTCCTGGCCGGGGGCGTCGTCTATCTGCTTCTGGGCAACCGGGAAGAGGCGCTGATCCTCTTGGCCTTCGCCGGCCTGTCGGTCGGGATCACCGTGGTGCAGGAGGCCCGGACCGAGCGTGTCCTGGAAGCCTTGCGCGACCTGACCAGCCCGCGCGCGCTGGTCATCCGCGACGGTCAGCGCCAGCGGATCGCCGGGCGCGACGTGGCGCGGGGTGACGTGATCGTGCTGGCCGAGGGCGACCGGGTGCCCGCCGATGCGGCCCTCATGACGGCAGCGGACCTGTCGGCGGACGAATCCCTGCTCACCGGCGAGGCTGTGCCGGTGCGCAAGGTGGCGGGGGCTGAGACCGAGGCCGGACCGGGGGGCGAGGATCAGCCGATGGTCTATTCCGGCAGCCTGATCGTGCGGGGCACGGGGATGGCTTGCGTCACCGCCACCGGCACAGCCAGCGAGATCGGCCGGATCGGCACCTCGCTGGGCCAGCTCGAGACCGAGACGCCGCACCTGCAACGCCAGATGCGCAAGCTGGTCATCGTCTTTGCCGCCGTGGGGGCGGCGGTCAGCGCGGCGGTGGTGGTGCTCTATGGCCTGTTGCGGGGCGGCTGGCTGGAAGGGGTTCTCGCCGGGATCGCCGTCGGCATGTCGATGCTGCCCGAGGAGTTTCCGATGGTGCTGGCCGTCTTCATGGCGATGGGGGCCTGGCGGATTTCCAAGGTGCGGGTGCTGACGCGGCGCGCCTCCGCCATTGAAACCCTTGGTGCGGCCTCGGTCCTTTGCACGGACAAGACCGGCACCCTGACCGAAAACCGCATGACGATTGCCGAACTGCGCCTGCCCGATGGCACGGCGGCCAAGACCGGTGAGGCCCTGCCCGAGGCGTTCCGCGAATTGGCGGCGGCGGGGGTGATGGCCTCGGCGCCCGAACCCTTCGACCCGATGGAAAAGGCGTTCCATGTGCTGTCCAAGGCCGACCTGCGCAGCGGCGAAACCCTGCCCGGCGAGGGGCGGAAACTGGTGCGCAGCTATCCGCTTTCGTCTGCGCTGCTGGCGATGTCGCAGGCCTGGGAGGCGGGCAAGGGCTGGCAGATCGCCGCCAAGGGCGCGCCCGAGGCTGTGGCGGTGCTGTGCCGCCTCGACCAGGCAACGCGCGCCACACTGACGGCGCAGGTCGATCAGATGGCCGGCGCGGGCCTGCGCGTGCTGGGGGTGGCCGAGGCATCGCAGCAGGGCAGCTTGCCCGAGGATCCCCGCGTTTTCCGGTTTCAGTTTCTTGGCCTGGTGGGCCTGGCCGACCCCCTGCGCGCCTCGGTCCCCGACGCTGTCGCCCAGTGCCGCAGTGCGGGCATCCGGGTGATCATGATCACCGGCGATTATCCCGCCACGGCGCAGGCCATCGCGGGCGAGGCGGGGCTGCAGGGTGACCGCGTGATCACCGGGCCGGACCTTGCCTCCCTGTCGGATGCCGAACTCGCAACGGCCGTCAAGGACGTGACGATCTTCGCCCGCATCATGCCCGAACAGAAGTTGCGCATCGTCTCTGCCCTGAAAGCCGCCGGGGCCGTGGTGGCGATGACCGGCGACGGGGTGAACGACGCGCCCTCGCTCAAGGCCGCGCACATCGGCATCGCCATGGGCGGACGCGGCACCGATGTCGCGCGCGAGGCCGCCTCGATCGTGCTTCTGGACGATGACTTCGGGTCCATCGTCACCACCGTCCGCCTGGGCCGCCGCATCTACGACAACCTGCGCAAGGCGATGAGCTTCATCCTCGCCGTCCACGTTCCCATCGCCGGGCTGGCGCTGATGCCGCTGCTGTTCGGGATGCCGATCCTGTTCGGCCCCATGCACATCGCCTTTCTGGAGATGGTGATCGACCCGGTCTGCTCTCTGGTGTTCGAGGCCGAGACGGAGGAGGACGACGTGATGACCCGCAAACCGCGCCCGCCGACCGAGCCGCTGTTCTCCGGCCCGACAATCGTCTGGAGCCTGGTGCAAGGCGCGCTGGTGCTGGGGGTGACGGCAACGATCTTCACGCTGGCCCCGGGCTATGGCCTGACAACCGACCAGGTGCGCGGGATGACCTTTGCCGCCCTGGTCTTCGCCATCGTGGCGCTGATCCTGGTGGATCGGTCACGCTCCTCCTCGATCCTGACGGCGATCACACGCCCCAACCGGGCGCTGGCCGTGGTGCTGCCCATCGTGGGGGCCCTGCTGGCCGTCACCCTGTTCTGGCAACCCGCGCGCGACCTCTTCGGCTTTGCCGCCCTCGATCCGGTGCATCTGGCAGTCGCGCCACTGGCGGGCCTGACGGTTCTTGTCGTGCTGGAAGTGATCAAGCCGATCTGGCGCTGGTCGGTGCAGGGCACCAAGGCGGCGATGGCAAGCACATCCGGAAAACGCGCCGTCCACTGATCTGGGGCAGCACGCCGGTCCCGGCATCGGCGCATTCTGTTGCAGGTTCGCCAGGCTCTGTCCCGTGCCGGACATGATCCGCGCCACGCCTCCATGGCCACCCAAACCCTTTTCAGAAATGAGGCCACCATGCCGATGAGATCCGTCCTGCTGATGAGCGCTTTATCTCTTGGCCTGTCTGGCTGCCTTGCCAGTGACGCCGAGCGCGGCCTTGCCGGGGCGGCGGGCGGTGCCGTGATCGGCGGCGCCACGGGGGGCAGTCCTTTGACCGGGGCGGTGGTCGGCGGCGCTGCCGGCTATTTCTGCCGCGACCTGAACGTTCCGGGCTGCCGCAATAACTGATCTCACCCCCAGCCGAAAGGAGGCCGCCATGAAAGGCTATCTTGCCGACATCGAGAAGCTGACCGAAGAGAACACTGCCTTCCGGCATGTGCTCTACACCGGGCACAACCTGCAACTGGTGCTGATGGCGCTGACCCCCGGTCAGGACATCGGCATGGAAACCCACGCGACGCATGACCAGTTCTTCCGCATCGAGAAGGGCGAGGGCGAGGTCGTGATCGACGGGGTCAGCCACAAGATCAAGGGCGGCGACGGGCTGATCGTGCCGGCCGGAGCCAAGCACAATCTGGTCAACACGGGCGACACGTCGCTGCGGCTTTACACGATCTATGGCCCCCCCAACCACATCGACAGGCTGGTCGAGGCCACAAAGGCCGAAGCCGAGGCCTCTCGCGAAGTCTTCGACGGCGTGGCCAGCGAATAGCGGCCCTCTCGTCTTTCCCCTTGATCCTAGGATGAACCCCGATGCTGCGCGCCCTGACCCTTGCCTGCGGGCTTCTGGCCCTGCCGGCCCATGCGGAAACAAGCAACCTGACCATCGGGGGCGACCGCTATCTTGCTGGCGCCTCTGTCAGCTTTGGCGGGCCTGCGGTGACCGACCTGTTCATGGCCGGAAACCGGGTTGAGGTAGCGTCGCCCGTGGGCGGATCGGCCCATCTGGCCGGGCGGCGGGTCACGATCGATGCGGCGGTGGCGGGGGATCTGTTCGCGGCAGGCTACAGCGTGACGGCGACCGCCACGATTGGGGGCGATGCCTCGGTCACGGGATACGAGCTGGTGCTGGCCGACGTCACCGGCAATCTGCGCGCCGCAGGGTCAGAGGTCTCGGTGGCAGCGGTTGGCGGCTATGCGCTGATCACCGGGGCGGACATCACGTTGCAGGGCGTGATTGCGGGCGATGCGGTGCTGGTGGCCGATGACATCATCTTTGGCCCCGAGGCGCGGGTGACAGGCGCGCTGACGATCTATGCCGAAGACCCTGCCAGTGTCACCGTGCCCGAAACCGTGGCCCCGGCGACCCGCGTCAGGATCGAGCAGGCCTCGCAATATGACGGCAACGAATGGTCGGACCGGATGCCGGTGCAGGTTCCGGTCTGGCGGATCGTCACGGGTTTTCTGACGGGGGTCCTGATCTCGGGCCTGATCGCCGCCATGGTCATCGCGATTGCCCCGCAGGCGGTGCAGAACTGGCGCATGCTGGCGCTGGCGCATCCGGGTCGAGCGATCTGGTCGGGGTTTCTGGTGACCTCGGCCCTGGCGGGATCGGGGTTTGTCCTGATGCTGACGCTGGTCGGCGTGTTCCTGCTGCCGGTCATGCTGGCCCTCACGGTGATGGCGATCTTTGCGGGCTATGCGCTGGGGTCCTATGTTCTGGGCGTGGCGCTGTGGCTGGGCGCGGGGCGCAGCATGCCCGCCGGGCTGCCGGGCAAGTTCGCGCTGGCCTGCCTGGGCGCCTTTCTCGCGGGTCTCGCCTGGCTGGTGCCGATTGCCGGGTGGTTCTTCGTCCTTGGTCTGACGATGCTGGGCATCGGCACGCTGGCGGCCTTTGCCTTGCCCGGCGGCTGGCTCTTGCGGCGCGAGGGCGCTCAGTCGTGATGCCCAGCGGCCCGGGTGCAGCCAAGTGACAGGGACAGGCCGCAAGGTCCTGCTTGCCGCGGCCCTCATCCTCCTCGGGCTCGGTGCGGCGGTCTGGTGGCAGTTCACCACCGACATCGCGGCGGCAAAGGCGCGGGTCGCGCAGGGCAGCACCCTGATCGACACCCCCTGCGGCCGGATCGAGTATCAGGCGGCGGGCGAGGGGCCGGTCCTCTTGGCCGTGCATGGCAGCGGCGGCGGGTTCGATCAGGGCATGGCTTTTGCCGCCCCCCTGATCGCCCAGGGCATCCGCGTGGTCGCCATGTCGCGCTTTGGCTACCTGCGCACGCCGATGCCGCCCGATGGATCGGCCGAGGCGCAGGCCGATGCCTTTGTCTGCCTGCTGGACGGCCTTGGCATCGACAGGGCCGCGGTCATGGGCGGGTCGGCGGGGGCGCTCTCGGCCTTGCAGATGGCGATCCGGCACCCGGAAAGGGTCTCGGCGCTGATCCTGCTGGTCCCCCTCGGCTACAGGCCGCCGGGCGCGGCGCCCTCGGCCCCACCGATGACCGCCTGGGTCGAGGCGGCGATGATGCGGGTGATCGGGTCGGATGTCCTGTTCTGGGCGGGCCTGCATGTCGCGCGGGACCGGATGATCGCCACCGTCGTCGCCACCCCGCCCGCCGTCGTCGTTGCCGCCAGCCCGGCCGAACGGGCACGCGTCAACGCCATGCTGGATGCGATCCTTCCCGTCTCGGCCCGGGCGGCCGGTCTGCGCGCGGACACGGCGGCGGGGAAGGCGATGGCACCCGCCGAGCTGACCTGCGTCACGGCGCCCACCCTGATCGTCAGCGCGCGCGACGATGGCTTTGGCACCTATGCCAGCGCCGAATACATGGCCGGACAGATCCGGGGCGCGCGGTTCCTGGGGTTTCAGACCGGCGGCCATGCCTGGGTCGGCCACAACGACGCCGTGATGGCCGCGATTGCCGGGCTCGTCCTGTCCACGCAAGCCGCCCCCACCCCATGACCAGACCGCCATACCCCGCTTTGCAGACCGCCAAAGCCTCGGCACACTCAGGCGCCTTGGTGACCTTCTTCGCGCTGACCTTTGGCTGGACATGGGGACTCTGGGCCGCGACGGCGCTGTTGCTCGACCCCGCTGCCCGGATCAAGACCCTTCTGCTGCTTGCCTCGGCCTTCGGGCCAAGCCTCTCGGGCCTTGCGACCGTCCTAGTGTTCGACGGCCCTGCCGGGCTGCGCACCTGGCTGAAGCGGTGCCTGGCCTGGCGGCTGGGCTGGGGCTGGTATGCGACGGCCGCCCTTGCGCCGCTGGCGATCATGGCCTTGGCCCTGGTCCTTCACGCGGCGCTTGGCGGGGTGGTCCCGGCCACTCCCGTGACCGGCCTTCTGGCCACGGCGCTGATCGTTCTGCAGATCACCATCCTCGGCGGGCCTTTGGGCGAGGAATTCGGCTGGCGCGGCTATGCCCTGCCGGTGATGGCACAAAGGCTGGGCTGGCGCGCCGCGAGCATTGCCCTTGGCGCGGTCTGGGGCCTGTGGCATCTGCCGCTGTTCTGGATGCCCGGCATGGCACAGGCCACCCTGCCCATCGGCCTGTTCATGGCCGGATCGGTCGGGCTGTCGGTCGTCTTTGCGCGGCTTGCCATGAACACCTGGTTCAGCGTCCTGCCCGCAATCCTGCTGCATGCGGCCATCAATTCCGGGTCCTGGGCCATTCCGGTCACGCCGCAAGGTGGTGACTTGCGACCCTATGCCATCGTGACTGCGCTTCTTCTGGCTGTGGCCGCCGCCTGCCTTGTCCGACCCGGGCCTGCCGTCTTGCGCAAAGCCGCGCCGCGCTGAGCGAGGTTAGTGCGGCGGCAGTCAATTCCATGCCCAGTCGAGACAAGCAACCCTACCCGAACGGGCGACACAGGAGATGACCCCGAGCCCATCCGGCGGCCGCGACGTTCACGTCCTTCGATATCGGCCGGGGCAGCGGTCTTCTGTCTTCGGTGGACGCCTTGGCACGCGGGCCTGGCCGCGGCTCTTGTGGCGGCCGATCCGGCCACACTGGCCATCTTCACCGCAACCTTCGCCCTCGGCCGCCGTCTGGCTGATCGCTGGCGAGACGGATCGCAGACCCCCCAACCCTGGAGAACCCGCATGTCCCTCGGCACCATTCTGGCCATCATTCTCATCATCTTCCTCTTCGGCGGGTTCAGCGGCCGGTTCGGTGGCTATGGCTATGGCTACGGGCACGGCGGCGTGGGGGTGATCGGGGCCATCCTGATCATCGTCTTGGTCCTGATGCTGCTTGGCCGGATCTGAGGGCGCCATGGAGCCGTTGAGATGGGCAGGTGGGGCGCTGGTGCTGTTGGCCGCCTATGGCGGGCTTGGCGCCCTCGGCGCCTGGCGCTGGTCGCAGGCCAGCACCCGGCTTGTCGCGCGCCTTGACGCCACGGCGACCCGCCGTCCCGCCGCGACCTACCGTGCCGCCGAGGTGGCGGCTTTGCCCGATCCGGTGCGGCGGTATTTCGAAGCCGTGCTGACCGACGGCCAGCCGATCATCCGCACCGCCGACCTGTCGATGCGGGGCCGCTTCAACATGAGCCTCTCCGCGCAGCAGTGGAAGCCCTTCACATCGGTGCAGCATGTCACCAACAGCCGCCCCGGCTTTGTCTGGGACGCGTGGATCACGATGTTTCCCGGCCTGCCGATCCGGGTGACAGATTCCTACATAGGCGGGCGGGGGCAGTTGAATCCCGCCCTTCTCGGCCTCATCCCGGTCGGCAAGCTGGAGGGCGACGGAGACTTTGCCCGCGCCGAACTGATGCGCTGGTTTGCCGAAGGCGTCTGGTATCCCACCGCCCTTCTGCCCAGACAGGGTGTGACCTGGACCGCCGTCGATGCCACGTCGGCCCGCGCCACGATGACCGACGGGCCGCTGACCCTGACCCTCCTGTTCCGGTTCGGCGCGGATGGGCTGGTCGCCAGCATCCACGCCGATGCCCGCGCGGCCACGGTCGATGGGGCCTCGGTCATGCTGCCGTGGGAGTGTCGGATGTCGGACTACCGGCCGCAGGCCGGCATGGTCGTGCCGATGACGGGAGAGGTGCTGTATCTGACGGAGCAGGGGGAGCGGTCCTATTTTCACGGCACCGTCACCCGGATCGGCTACGCCTTCGACTAGGGGCGGCCGAGGCGCGGTCGAGGTTGCCGGTCGGCTCGTCCGCCGGCACCAGTCCCATGTGGACCAGCAGCGCCACACCACGGGGCCAGCGGCGGCGGTCTCGCACCCTTCGCGGACCACGGTGGGGAAGCACACGTCTTCCGGCGCAGTTGGGGGAAGCGTCCGGCGTGACGGGGGCAACACCGGCGCGGAGGCGGGTCGATCCGGAAGACGAACCTCGTTGTTCCGGCAGTCTGCCGGAACTGTGAACGCGCGAATGCGCGCCGGATTTCTTCCGGTTGGCCCGGATAGGGCCATGCATCACTTTGGTTGCCACCCAGGTCCGCCGCAATCGCAAGGGCGCTAATCTGGATCAGCGAAATCGCCGGGTCTTCGTGTGACATGAAGGATCTGGTCGGGGCGCGCACAGGATCGCCCTGACCCCCCAAAACCGAGATGACGTACATATGCCGCTTGAACCCTACGCCGCCCTTGGCCTGTCAAGCACCGCGACGGCTGCCGAGATCAAGCAGGCCTACCGCAAGCTTGCACGCGCGCATCATCCCGATCTGCATCCCGATGACGCAAGGGCCGAGGCCCGGTTCAAGGACATCAGTGCCGCGTACGACCTCCTGAAGGACCCCGCCACCCGCGCCCGGTATGATGCGGGCGAGATTGACGCCTCGGGGTCGGAAAAGCCACCCCGGCAGTATTACCGGGACTTTGCCGGGGAACCCGGCAACACATATCGGCCGCAGCAAGGGTTCCGCTCTTCCTTTGGCGACGGGGACCCGCGCGATATCTTTGCCGAGATGCTCCGTGAGCGCGGCGAAAGCGGCGAAGGCTTCGCCGCCCCGGGGCACGACCTGCGCTTTTCGCTTCACGTGCCGTTCCTGGATGCGGCGCGGGGGGCCGACATGCGCCTGACCCTCGGCGAAGGGGGCGATCTCTCGGTCAGGATTCCGGCCGGCGCCGAAGATGGCCAGACCCTGCGTCTGCGCGGCAAGGGCAGCCCCGGCTTTGGCGGCGGGCCGCCCGGTGACGCGCTGATCACCCTGTCCCTTCGCCCGCATCCGGTGTTCCGCCGCGAGGGTGCCGACATCCTGCTCACCTTGCCGATCACCATCGACGAGGCGATTCTGGGCGGCAAGGTTCAGGCCCCGACGATCGCGGGCCCGGTCAGCCTGACCATCCCGCCCGGCACGAGTTCGGGCCGGACCCTGCGCCTGCGCGGGCGCGGTGTCGCCAAACCCGGCGGTGCCGGAAAGGGCGATCAACTGGTCGAGCTGCGTATCGTGGCGCCGCCTGAGACCGACGCCCCGTTGCGCGACTTCCTGACCGAATGGCGCAAGACCAAATCCCATGATCCGCGCGCCGCCCTTCTGGCAGAGGCCGTCTGATGACCCAATACCTGACGGAAGACGACGTTGTTGCCATCACCTCGGGCCTGACCCGTGACCGCCTGACCGGCTTCATCGCGGCCAGGGTCGTGGTCCCCGTGCAAAGCGAGACCGGCCCCCTCTTTGGCCAGATCGACATCGCCCGCCTGCGCCTTGTGTGCGAGTTGTCCGACGACCTCGATCTGGACGAAGCCGCCCTTGGCATCGTGATGTCCCTGATCGACCAGTTGCACGGTGCCCGGTTTGCCCTTCAGTCCCTGGCGCTGGCCTTGGCCGACGAATCCGACGCGGTCAGGGCACGCATCGGCGCGGCCCTGAATGCGTCGGGGGTGTGAGGCTCGCTGCACCAGTCACTCTAGTAGGATGAACGCTGGTCTGTTCGGCTTACCCTACGCCGCCGCCTTCAGCAGCCAGCCAAGATCAACGCCTATAGCTTCGGTCCTGGCGCGTGGTGGATGACGAAGCCGATCCAGTTGTTCCCGGCCTCTGTCGCGCCGACCTGCGCCGCCTTCATGAAGGTGATGCGCTGGGCCGGATGGCCTGGGGACAGCGCATCCATGATCTCGCGCAGGGCGCGCGGGCGGTGCGATACCGCCCCGGCTCTGCCGCGCCCCGTGACGATAGCCAGCGATGTTGATCCGCCCATTCCGAGGCCGTCAGGTTCGGGTCGGGGCGCATCCCCTGCCGCCAGACCCGCAGCAAATCCTCGGCGCCGTCGAAGCCGAAGTCGAGGTCGGCCGTCAGGTCGTTGTCGTCCTCCTTATCATGCAAGCGAGACCCTGAGGTCGGCGAGGGCGTCGAGCTGTTCGCGGACATGGGCTTCCAGCACCCTCTGCATGATCGCGGTCTCGATCGTCTCCGATGCCCCGGATTGCCGTTCCACCTCCGCCATGATCTGCGCCGCCATCAGCGCGGCCACCCGTCCGGGCCAGGTCACCCAGCGATCCCGTTCCTGCCGCGCCAGGCGGAAGACGAGGGTCTCTGCCCGCGTGCGGTCGACCAGCGTGCCCTTCTTCTTCTGGACAGCCAGCTGGCGCTCCTGCGCCGCATAGACCGTGAGCGCGGTAAGCGCCTTGATGTAGGACGGTGTCTCGCCAGGGCCGCTCGCCAGCCCATCGCCACCCAAGGAGCGGCGCTGCTGGTCCGGGTCCGTCATGTCCGCCCGCCGCACATCCGAGGCCGCGGCGTTGATCGACCCGCCGTCATGGATCACCAGCCGCCCGTTCTTCCGCGCCTTTTGCACCCCGCCGCGGGACAGGCCGGAATGGGCCGCGTACTCGCGTTCGCTCATGCCTTTCATGGCGCTGTGAAGCATATCAAGATATTGAAAATAAACAGGAAAGAACAATCATTCCCGTTGATTGTCTGCCTCTTTAAAGCGATTCTGCGATCAGAAACTCACCCCTTGATCGGAGACCAGGCCATGACCTCGACCCCCAAGACCACCTCCACTGCACCCGAGGCGCTGATGCTCGACATCGCGAAGCGACACTTCTTCGTCAAGACGCTGGACGCCCGGAACAGCGACGGGCTGGATTTCCATGACGTCGCCATCTGGTCGATCCGCGCCGCCCTGGTAGAAGCCTATGCCGCGGGCCTCGCCGCGCCTCGGCGCTGAGGGGGCCAACGACATGACCATGGCCATCACCACCATCCGCATCGACTATTCCGCCCTTCCCGAGGGCTTCGATCTGAGCCGCCCGGACGCCATCGCCGAGGTCATCGAGCAGGCGCTGCGCGAGAGCGGGATCCCGGCCGAGGCGTCCGATGTCCTCTCGCATCTGAAGATCGAACTGCCGACCGCCCAACTTGGTGCTGCCAGCCGCGCGCTGGCGGAGATGCGGCTGATCTGACCGGATCGATCAGAAAGCACTGATATTGCTCCGATTTGCCTACGATCATTCGCCCGACAGAGCGATGGTATTGGCACCAGAACGATGCAACTCACCAAAGGATGCCCTGCCATAACCCGCCGCGCCGCACAGCCGAACGACAAAGCCCTCGACGCCTTCATCGCTGCCAAGGCCGAGATCGACACCATGCAGGAGCCTGAAAGCCCTGAGCGACGACCATTTCGAGACCCACCCCGACGACATCCATTGGGGGCATGTCGGCACCCTGAAGCACTACGCGGGCCTGCTGCGCCAGATTACCGACAGCGCCTTCAAGGAAGGCGAACACGCCGCCTGACGCGCCAGCGCGCGCAATGGCCGCCCCGTCCGACGACGGGGCTTGTCTCCGTAGAAGGCGCGCACCCCCCGCCGCGCGTCGATGACTACCAGCAGGCGCTGGGCATCGGCACGCTCGCTCGGGGTCTCGCCATGCTGGGCAAGCACGTTACAGGCGAGCCGGATCAGGAGATCGCTGTGATGCGCGACGTCGGCGATCACTGCGCGGGCCTCGGCCACGCGGTCAGCGGGCCAGGCGGAACAGCGGGGCTGGATGGTCATGACCGGCGCCCTCCGGCACGACGGCGGCGCGGGGCGGCCTGTTCCTGCTCCTCGAGCCATTCCTCGACAGCGGCGCGGCGGTAATAGACCTTGCGCCCGGCGCGAACGCACGGCGGTCCCGTCCGCATCGCCTCCCAGCGGCGCAGGGTGTCGACCGAAAGGCCGAGTTCCAGTGCAAGGTCGAGACGGCTGATCCAGCCGACCAGCAGCGTGCGGGGTTTGTCCTTCGGGTCTGGCATCGATCCGAGATGCGGCATCGGGGTCTCCTGGTCCTGGCCCCGAAGATCGGGGACGTCTTGCAGGGACCAGTGAGCGCAGAGCCCGAGGGGTGGCGGCGAGGCGGAGGGTGGCGGAAAGGACGCCAGATTTGTGCCACCCCTTGTTTTGTTGGCGTTTGCGATAGTGGTCGGGTGGCGCGGGATGACTGCGGCCGGTCCTGCCAGATGGGCGAAACGGACGCCAAGGCCGCAAACACCAGCGAACAGTCGCATTGACCGTGTTTGACCGGCATTGACGGGCAAAGAGGGGGTGGCACCCGACACGGCATCCCTGCCACCCATTGAATTCCTTGAGGATTTGTCGCTCTGCGGCACGTTGTGGGTCGAATTTGCAGCCTGATGACCGCGCCTGCCGTTTCACACGTCACATCGCGCCCATCGTCGTCAGTCGCGCATCGATCCGCCCAGCGCCGAAAACCCAAGAAAACAAGGGGTGGCGCGGCTCCGGCATCCTTCCTGCCACCCTCCGCCTTCCCGCCACCCAAGGCGCCATGCTTGCCTTGATAACCAGGCGAAACCACGCCTCATGTCGGATGCAAGAAGGACCAAAGCCATGCCCGAACGCATCAAGCTGACCGAGAAAGTGCTGCGCGACGCCGAGCCGGTGCCGGGGCGGGACTGCCAGATCTTCGACACCGACGTCCGGGGATTTGCCGTCTGCATCTACCGCGGCGGCGGCCGGGCCTTCACGCTGGATTACCGTCATGCTGGGCGGCAGCGCCGGATGACCTTCGGGCGCTGGCCGGAATGGTCGGTGTCGGCCGCTCGGGAGCGGGCCAAGGAACTGCGGCGCGAGATCGACGCCGGGGCCGACCCCTTGGGCCAGCGCGAGGCCAAACGCGAAGCCCCGCGCGTGACCGACCTGATCGAGCGCTACGGCGCCGAGCATCTGCCGAAACTGTCAGCGCGCAGCGCGGCCGACCAGCGGTCGGCACTGACCAAGATGGTGGAACCGGTCTGGGGTCGGAAGCTGGTGACGGAGATCACGCCGACCGACGTCGACAAGCTGCTGACCAAGATCGCCGAGGGCAGGGCGCGGCCGCACAAGGAAAAGCCCAACAATCGGGCGCGCAAGCTGCAGGGTGCCAAGCCCACGCCAGTGCGCGCCAACCGGATCGGCGAGGTGCTGCGCAAGATGTTCACGCTGGCGGTCCAGTGGGGCTGGTGCGAGGAGAACCCCGCCCAGCGCTTCCACCGCCGCACCGAGACGCCGCGCGAACGCTTCCTGTCCAAGGAGGAAATCGCCAAGCTGGCTGCGGCGCTGGACGCTGCTGAAGACCGGCGCGCGGCCGATATCATCCGAATGTGCATGCTGACCGGCGCCCGGCTGGGCGAGGTGCGGCAGTCCCGGTTCGAGCAGTTCAATCTCGAACACATGAGCTGGTCGAAGCCGCCCACCATGACGAAACAGCGCCGCGCCCACCGCGTGCCGATCTCGGACGAGACCGCCGCCATCGTGCGCCAGCGCCTGCTGCTGGTGCCGAAGGGATCGCCGTGGCTGTTCCCCGGCGATACGCCCGGCCAGCCGGTGCAGGAGGTGCGGCGGTTCTGGGCGCAGGTCCAGAAGCAATGCGGGCTGCAGGACGTCCGCATCCACGACCTGCGCCACACCTTCGCATCGCTTCTGGTCAGCGGCGGGGCCTCGCTGGAAATGATCGGCAAGCTCTTGGGCCACAGCCAGATGCAGACGACCCTGCGCTACGTGCCCGGCCGCTTCATCGTGAACCGCGTCGTCCGGCCCCGCCTGACATGCACCTGCTGCGAACGGTTCATCCAGGCCCCGCTGCCCTCGCGCGCCATCGAACGTGGCCGCCCGGGGCCGGGTC
>NZ_JAJCTD010000014.1 GCF_020564565.1 Rhodobacter sp. Har01 | reverse complement strand
ACAGGACCGCCGCCAGGGCCCCGGCCGGCGTGAGTCCTGCCCCTCTGTCCGTTTCGTTTCCGGAAACACCCGCCCCGATCATGCCGTCGACCGATATCGTTAAACTCCTCGATTGTTCTTGAACTGTGGCAGGACCCGGTCTGGACGATTTGATCGTTGCAGTTGGTGAAAGCTTTGATTCGAAACGACGTTTTCGATGCGACGGCCGCAAGACCCGGCGGCCGATGGGCAATCCCCCGCCGAAGCCGCGCGCGGCGAAGGCACATTCTCGCCCAGAAGAAATACTCGGGTTGTCTCATTTCGGCCCAATGGTAGGAATATCTCAACCCTCAGGGGTAACAGTCCTTGCTGGGCCGAATACGGGCAAAGTTCTTCGGAAGGGCGTGTGCTGCACATGACAGAGGACTCTGGGGAGTCCGCCTGCTTGGCAGAACTGCGCACGACCGATCCTGTCTGTAGCTCGGTCCGACATCGTAACCGGTGACCATTGACGCGACAGGGGAGTCTCGATCCGCGTGCCACTCGCGCGGGGTGTGGAGACGTTTGCGCCAGTGGTCGGCAAACCAGAGAGGCAGACGACCTTATGACGGTATTCTCAGTATCTACCGCGGCTGCACTAAAGACCGCGCTGTCCACTGCCAAGGGTGGCGACACGATCAAGCTGGCGAGCGGTAACTACGGTTCCGTTGCCCTCACGAACCTCAAATACGCATCCGACGTCACCATCACGTCGGCCGACGGCAACCAGGGTGCAAAATTCACCACCCTCGCCATCTCGGGCTCTTCGAACCTGCGCATCGACGGCGTGACGGTGAACTCCGCAAGCAACTCGGGCACCTCGGTGGTCTCGATCACCAACAGCACCAACATCGACTTCGTGAACTCCGACGTCAGTGGCAAGGTCGACAAGGTCTATCCGATCACCGGTCCGACCCACGGCATCTATGTCACGGGCACCAGTTCGGGCATCGTGGTGCAGAACAACGACGTCCACGACGTGCTGAACGGGTTGACCTTCTTCGGCACCAAGAACCTTACGGTGTCCGGCAATACGGTCGACTACATCGGCTCGGACGCCTTCAAGTTCTCGGGCGTGAACACGGCCCTGATCGAGAACAACGTCGGTCCGCGCTACATCTACTCGACCTCGGACGCGCATGAAGACTTCATGCAGTTCCAGGGCGGGGCCTCCTCGAATGTGGTGATCCGGGGCAACGTGTTCCTGCCGGAAAACAACTTCGGGGTGCAGGGCATCTTTGTCGCGGGCGACGGCGGCCACTCGAACATCACCATCGAGAAGAACGTCGTCAACATCGGCATGCTGAACGGCATCTACGTGTCCGAAGGCAGCACCGGCGTGAAGATCAGCTACAACACGGTCCTGAATGCGCTGAGCGATGCCCGCGCCACCGCGATCATCGCCCCGGGCGCCTCGGTCAGCAACAACGTCACCGCCGGCAAGACCGGCGGGGTGAACGGCACCAACGTCGTGCTGCAGCACACCAACCCCGATGCGCCCTACCACTACGAAGACCTGTTCCAGGGCTATTTCAGGGACAAGGGCTCGATTTCCCTGGCGGACCTGAAGCCCGTGGCCGGCAGCCTTGCCGCGACCAAGGGTGCCTACACGACGGTGTCGACCATGCTGAGCGGGACCACGACCACGACCACGACCACGACCACAACCCCGACGCCGACCCCGGTAGCGGAGACCACCCCCGATCCTGTGTCCTCCGGCGATGCCGATGCTCCGACGGCGGTCTATGCGCGGACCGGCGATACCGAGTTCAACGGCAATCAGGCAAGCGTCGTCACGGTGGCGAATTCCTCGAAGTTCGCGCTTACCGAAGGCACCATCGCGTTCAGCTTCGATGCCGATACCGTGGCGGGCACGCGGGCGATCATGTCGAAGGATGCCATCGACTATACGGGCGGCGGCAACCACTTCGCGGTCTGGATCGACAAAGGCCAACTCGTCGTTCGCTTCCAGGACGAGGACAGCAGCACCTCGCTGACTCTGGGCGGCATCAAGGCCAACACCGAATACGACGTCATGGCCACGTTCGACGAAGACAACGTCTCGCTCTATGTCAACGACAAGCTGGTCGGCACCAGGGACTTTACCATGGACTGGACGGCGAACAGCCAGAAGCTGATGCTGGGCGGGTTCGCCTGGAACACCACGCAGGTGTTCGACGGCACGATCTCGGACGTGCACATCTATGACGAAGCGATGACTCCGGCGGACTACGACTTTTTCGCCTGAGCCGGCAAGACGACCTGGCAGTGGGCGGCACCGGCAGCGGCGCCGCCCATTGTGGTTGCGAAGGATGCGTCCGCAGTCGCAGCGAAGATCGACACCCAATCCGTCCGCGCTGCTGCCGGCCCGCGCTGGCAACTGGCAATTTGCGGAATCCTCTGCTAAGAGAAACCCGCTTCGGCTGGCCCGCGCCTTGTGGTCGCCGATGCGCCAGAGCCGGTCCGGTTTCCGCGGTCGGGCCTTCGGGCCGGGCATCTGCGGTCTTCCTGGCCGAGCAGCAGCAGAACCGAAAGGCGAATGCTCAGGATGATCAGCGATGCCCGCAGCCTTCCCGACGGCGAGACGCTGGACGCGGACCTTTGCATCATCGGCGGCGGAGCGGCCGGGATCAGCCTTGCGCTTGAGATGGGCCGCACCAGGCAGCGTGTCCTGCTGCTGGAAAGCGGTGGGCTTGAGTTCGAAGCGGAAACCCAGGCGCTGTATGACGGCGAAAGTGTCGGGCGCGACTACTACGCCTTGGATGCGACCCGGTTGCGGTTCCTTGGCGGAACCACGAATCACTGGGGTGGCATGTGCACCCGCCTGAACCCGATTGATTTCGAGCCGCGGCCCTGGGTCTCGCACAGCGGATGGCCGATCGGATTGCCCGATCTGGAGCCGCATTTCGAACGGGCGCACGCGCTTTGCCAGCTTGGCCCGGTCGACTATGACGGCGACGGATGGGCCGCGCGCCAGGGACGACCGCAGTTGCAGCCTCATCTGCAGCGGCTGGTCAGCCGCAGCGCCCAGTTCAGCCCGCCCACCCGCTTTGGCGAGGTCTATCGCGACTCGCTGGACCAGTCCGCGACGGTGCATGTCCTGCTGCATGCCACAGTCAGCGAACTGCTGCAGGACGATGCCGGGAAATCCCTGAACCGGGTTGCCGTCCGGACCCTGGCGGGAAACACCTTCACCGTCACGGCGCGCACCTATGTCCTGGCCTGCGGTGCAATCGAGAATGCGCGCATCCTGCTGTTGTCGAACCGGCAGGAACCGGCGGGCGTGGGAAACCGTCATGATCTGGTCGGGCGCCATTTCATGGAGCATCTCTCGGTCTGGCCCGGCTGGCTGGTGCCAAGCGGCAAGGTCGCGCTGCAGCCGTTCTTCGAAATCCGCAGTGCCGGGGCCTTTGACGTTGCCGGCTACCTGGCGCTGTCCGCGGCGACGCAGCGACAAGAGCAGATCCTGAACCTCTCGTTCTTCCTGGAGCCACGCGACAAGGTGCATTTTCCGCAGCCGAAGGGTGTGCGGTCGGCGCATCGTCTGCTTCAGGACATCAAGCAAGGCACCTTGCCGGACGGCTTTCTCGGGCATGTCAGCAATGTGGTGAGCGACCTCGACCGCATTGGCGCCAGGGCCTATGAAAAGCTCTCCGGCGCAGAGGAGTCCACCAGCCTGCCAGACGTGGCGCTGATGGCGGGAATCTCGATGGAGCAAGCCCCGAACCCGGAAAGCCGAGTGACCCTGTCACGGGACCGCGACGCGCTGGGTCTTAACCGCGTCAGGCTGGATTGGCGGCTGACCGAACTGGACCGGCGGAGCTGGCAGAGGGGGATGGAGATCTTCGGGGCCGACATGGCGGCCGGCGGCCTGGGGCGGTTGTGGATGGAAGACCCGGACACGGCGGATGGCTGGCCCGAGGAAACCTATGGCCATCACCATCACATGGGCACGACGCGCATGCATGATGATGCCCAAGAGGGGGTCGTGGATCGGAACTGCCGTGTGCATGGGCTGGAAAACCTTTACATCGCCGGCAGCTCGGTCTTTCCGACCGGAGGGTATTCCTGGCCGACGCTCAACCTTGTTGCGCTGGCGCTTCGCCTGGCGCAGCACCTGACCGAGAAGTTGCAATGACGACGGTTGACCGACTGCGGCGATGCCTGGTGGCCGGAGCGGCTGCGCTGCTGGCAGTCCGGCCGCTGGCCCCGGCCTTGGCCCGGGCCCCGGGCGACGAATCCCTGTCCATCCAGGTGCTTGCCCTGTTCTCGGCCCCGCAGGATGCGATCGCGGCCGGGCGGGCATATCTTGCGCAATTTCCTGCGGAAGCCGACCGGCCGCATCTGCTTGCCAACGTGTTCGGCCCGTTGCCGCCGCAGTGGTCCGGCGCAGACGCGGCAGACCCAAGCGCAGGCATCGCGGCCTGGCTGGCGCGCCGGATCGCCGAGGACCTGGACCGTGCGGATGTCGTCTTCGTGCGGGGCTGGATGCTGTCGCGGACCGAGGCGCGGTTGTGTGCGATTGCCAGTCTGGCCTGAGCGTCCGCGGCTATCGGGCTGGCCTGGCCTGGCCGACCGACCGGTGGGCAAGCAAGCCGCCAAGGGCGTAG
Source organism: Rhodobacter sp. Har01 (assembly GCF_020564565.1). Lineage (GTDB taxonomy): Bacteria > Pseudomonadota > Alphaproteobacteria > Rhodobacterales > Rhodobacteraceae > Pseudogemmobacter. The sequence goes on along the minus strand of NZ_JAJCTD010000014.1, from coordinate 24,369 downwards.
CCCACCGGAATGAACCACAGGCGCAGGAAGACAGTCACGAACTCGTTCGGCGGGCTGATCACGTGCAGGCCAAGCAGGATCAGCGTGAATATGACCGGCGGGATCACGAAGCAGACCCCCGGCCAAGGGGTCAACCGGCCAAGAGCCCAGCGCAGGCCGAAGCCCAGGGCACACCAGAAACCAAGCATCAGCACGGGCGCCGCCGCCTGCAAGGCGCTGTCGGGATACAGACGGGCGATCTGCTTCAGGCCAAGCGCCTGCACGACGAAGCCCAGAGCATTGACGAGCAGCGCGCCGCCCGTCAGCGACACAAACCGGATGATCGGGAACAGCCGTCGCATGGTGGTCCTTCCCTCGGCCCTGCTGCCGGCCGCAAGGTCATGCGGCCTGGCTGTCCGGTGCTAGTAGCGTGACGGCGTGGCGGCCTTTCCGGTCCGGAGCAATCCTTCCAGCACGGTCTGGTCGTAGGTCTTTGCCACGTCCACAATGAAGAACAACTCGTTGCTGCGGACGGCCCGGCGGTAATAGGAGACGTCCTGACCATAGATGTCCCGCTGCAGGTTATGCAGAGCGAGCTTCAGAGCGCCCTTGAAGAACCGCACCTCGGTGGCGGGGCGCAGGTCATGCATCGCCTCAAGCGCCAGCAGCTTGTCGTTCTGCTTGGCCTTCGACAGCGGATGGGACAGGATCGAATCGAAATACAGCGTGGGGTCGGAATTCGCCGGCAGGGTCATCGGTCCGCCGATCTCGCCATAGGGGTAGAACTCGCTGTCCGTCAGATGGTTGGTGTACAGGAACAGGGCCCCGTCCCGCAGCCCCGAAGCGTGGATCGCCTCGAGCAGGGCGACCGTCGTCAGCTGATGGTCGGGGTGGCTGTCGAGCAGCGGATAGGGTGTGACGATGATGTCGGGCCGGACTTCCGCCAGGATGTACGACAGATTTGCGACCAGCGAGTCCCAGCTTGAGGTGCCGGTCAGCCCGTTGGCCAGCCCCGGCAGGTTCAGCCGCCGAAAGGTGCCGATGTCGGCGGTCTTGATATAGGCGGCTTCGACCGGCGTCGCCTTGTCCTGAAACATCTTGGGCAGGGTGCCGTCGAAGAAGCCAAGGTTCACGGCCCGTTCGGGCGGAACGCCACCCATGAGCGGCACGGTGATGCTGTCCCAGGTCCGCAACTGCCCCTTCTTGATGAAATGCTCTTGTCGGTCCGGGTAGATGTCCTTGTAGGTATGGCCTCCGGCATCACCGGCGGTGATGGTCACGATATATGCCCCGGGGACATCGCTATACAGCGCAAAGGCCGCAATCTCGGCATCGTCGGGGTGCGACGCAAGCACCAGAACCGTCTTGTCACCAAGGTCGAGCGCGGGAAACCGGATCAGCGCGACCTTTTCCGAGGTCACTGTCAGGTTCCGGCCTTCGATCCGGATCTGCTGGCCATAGGCGCCGGGCAAAAGCGAGCTGATGTTCACGTAGCGCTTGCCTTGCGCCCCGTGTTCGATGGCTTCGGTCACCACGGCATCGCCGGCCGACACACGCAGTTCGGGTTGCAGATAGCGCCCCAGGACCGTGGCGCTGACCTCAAGTTCAAGGAAGGCCGCCCCTACCGGTCCCTGCGCCTGTGGCAACAGGACAAGGCCGGCCTCACTGTCCAGAATCGTCGTCTCGGCCGCCGACCGAGTGAAATCGTAGGCGTGGTCGGCCGTCACGTCGTAGGCATAGATGGATCGGCGCTTGTCCAGGATATGCGCGCCGATCAGGGCTGCCGCAACCCCGAGAACCGCGACAAACAGGACCAGGACGGCAACAGCTTTCTTCAATCTCATCCCCGCACAAATCTGGCTTCCATCATGACAAGCGCGCAGGCCGCTGCCTAGCCGGATTTGCCGGTGCCGCCGGATCGAACGCAGCGTCGCCGCCAGCCTCCAGAAGGCTGGAAACAAGACCCTCTCTCAGATAGTCTTCGCCGGATCGGTCGCGGACGCAGGATGGATTGGCAGGTTCTTGGCACACGCCGCTCTCGATTCGCCCGTGCGGCCGGGAACCGAGAAGGAATTGAGATCTGCAGCAGTTTTAAAGCAGCACATTTTGACAGAGTTCGAGAAGGAACAGACATACTTTGCGTATCGCCATCGTAAGCCAATACGGCGACCGGGTGAGACCACCCCGGATGAACTCTGTTGGCATCTGCTCACGCTTTCTGGCCAAGGCCTTGGCGGCGCGCTGCTCGGTCCGGGTCTACGGAGTGTCGGACAGCAACGCGGCGCAGGAGATCACCGAAGCGGACGGAGTCCAGTACAGGTTGTTCGAGAAGACCGAGTTTGACCTGCGCGCCGCCCGGTTCTTCACCAGGACTCGCCGCTTTCACAAGTATCTCAACGGCGGTCTTGGCATCCCGGCCTGGAGTTCGCCCCTGATCGGGGGGCGCTATGCGGCCATGGTCGCCCGCGATCTGGCGCGCGATCCGGTGGATGCCGTGCTGGTGCAGCATTCCGCCACGCCAATTGCGGCAATTCGCAAGGCACTGCCGGATACCCCGCTGGTGCTGCACCTGCATGCCGCACTATCCCCGCAGGCGTTGTCGCGCAGCTACCTCCGGAAGCTTGGCATGGCGGATGCGATCAGTGGGGTCAGCGGGTTCGTGGCCGAGCACACCGGCCGGCTGCTTGGCCGCAAAGCCCATGTCATTCGCAATGGCTGCGATCTGGGGGCCATTGCACAGAGCGACTTGCCCACGACCCGGCACCGCGACACGACCTTCATCTATGCCGGCGCGGTTTCGCCGGAAAAGGGGGTCCACGTTCTTGTCGACGCCTTCAACATGGTCAGCGCGCAGCGCCCGGACGTCAGTCTTCAGATTGTCGGGCCGATCGGATCGCGCACCTTCTCGGATGTCTATCCGCAAAAGGACGACCCGTTCCTGGCCTCGGTCGAACCGCTGTTCAAAAGCGACTACGGGGCGCATCTCAGGGACCGGATCGCGCCGCACGCCCGCGCGCGCGTGGTCTTCCGCGGCTTCATGCCCTGGGCAAACCTTCTTTCCGAGATTGCCGGAGCCCGGGTGTTCGTCTTTCCCTCGATCTGCGACGAGGGGTTCGGCCTGCCCCCGATTGAGGCGATGGCGCTTGGCACGGTGCCGATCGTCTCGGCCGGCGGGGGTCTGCCAGAAGCGGTGACGAATGGCGTGTGCGGATTCGTGGTCGAAAAGGGCAGCGCCACGGCGCTTGCCGAAGCGATGCTGAAGCTGAACGACGACCCGTCCCTGTGGGAAAGGATGTCGGCGGCAAGTCGTGCCCGGGCGGCGTCCGATTTCACCTGGGATCGCGCGGCAGAGGATTTTCTGACCGCGCTGAAGACGCCAGACCGGCCCGGTTGCTGATCGGCCGGGCCCGGCGTCACCGCACGATCTGATTCGCCACCACCTCGGCAATGGCCAGGGATGCGGTCAGCCCCGGGCTTTCGATCCCGAACAGGTTGACCAGCCCCGGCACGCCATGCCTGTCCGGGCCGTCGATGCGGAAGTCGGCCGCCGCTTCGCCGGGGCCCGAGAGCTTGGGCCGGATGCCGCAATAGGTGGCCTCAAGCGCGCCCGGCGGCAGCGCCGGCCAGTACTTGCGGACTTCGGTCTCGAAATGCCCCTGCCGGTCGTTGTTCACCCGGTAGTCGATGCTGTCGATCCAGTCCACATCGGGGCCGAAGCGCATGGCCCCGGCCAGGTCCAGGGTCAGATGCACGCCCAGGCCGCCCGGTTCCGGGACCGGATATACCAGATGCGAGAAGGCCGACCGTCCCGGCAGACTGAAATAGGTGCCGCGGGCAAAGCGCGTGGCCGGAACCCGGTCCGGTGCCAGCCCGTCGATCCGCCCCGCAAGGTCCGAGGCCCAGAGACCGGCGGAATTGACCAGGTGCCGTGCCGCCAGGGTGAACCGCGCACCGGTGACGGTGTCTTCGGTTTCCAGCACGAAACCCGCGCCGCTGACGCGCGCGGCCACCAGCGCGGTGTTGAGGCTGAGCATCGCCCCCGACGCTTCGGCCTGGCCCAGAAGCGACCGCATGAAGCCCTGGCTGTCGACGATGCCGGTGACCGGCGAAAGCAGCGCCGCGGTGCAGGCAAGTGCGGGCTCCATTCGCTGCGCCTCTGCGGCGTCCAGCAGGCGCAGGTCGGTCACCCCGCATTGCAGGGCGCGGGACCGGATCTCGTTCAGCACGGCAGTCTGGTCCGGCGCGGTGGCGACGATCAGCTTGCCGCAGCGGCGGTGCGGCACGGCGTGTTCGGTCAGGTGGGCATACAGCAGGTCGCGCCCGCGCCGGCAAAGCTGCGCCTTCAGGCTGCCGGGAGGATAGTAGATGCCGGCGTGGATGACCTCGGAATTGCGCGCACTGGTTTCGGTGCCGAAGGCGGGCGCGCGTTCCAGGATCAGCGTGTCAAGGCCAAGCTTCGCCAGCCGCTGCGCAATCGCCAGCCCGACGACCCCCGCGCCGACGACGACGCAGTCGATGCGGTCCATCAGATCGCCCCTGTCACAAGGGTCATGGCACCGGCCCCGCGGCCATCCTGCGGTTGCCGATCTGGCCGATCCGGTCGAAGGCCCAGGTCGCGATCAGTCCGGTGACGACGCTGCCCGCAAGCACCACCGGAAGGAACAGCATCTGCGGCAGGCCCAGATGGGCCGCGACGACAATCACCAGCACATGCGCAAGATAGATGAACAGCGTCGCGCGCCCCACCCGGAACACCGCACGCGCCAACCAGGCGGGCAGGTGCAGCCCCTTGGTCCAGACCACCAGCAGCCCGCCGCCCAGCAGGAACACCACGACCGAGGGCGACAAAGCCCAGACCAGGGCGACCTGCAGCGCCAGCAGCGCCGAGACCGCCAGCTTGCGGCGCGCATTTCCGGCGAAGAACATCGTCCAGCCGGTCGCGATCACCAGCAGCGCCGGCACCGGGTGGCGGATGGCAAGCAGGCCCCATGTCTGAGAGCCTGGCAGCGCCAGCCAAAGCGCCATGAGTGCGGCCTGTGCAACCGCTCCGGCCACGAAGGGCACGCTGGCCACCTGCCGGCGCAGCGGAGTGATCGCAAACGCCAGCGCGATCAGGATCATGACCTGCGCGTAAAGGCAGACGAACCAGTAGGGCTGCAGGCCGGTGCCGGCCGAATCGATGAAGTTGCCCGCCAGCAGGAACCAGGCCGGGTCCACGGGCCGCCAGGCCAGCTGGACCAGGATCAGCACGGCGAAATAGCCGATCAGGATCGGTTGCAGCATCGTCCGCAGGAACGGCACGACCCGACCCGTGAACAGGTTGGCGCTTTGGAACCGGGCCAGCGAATAGCCGACCAGCAGCACCAGCAGGAAGACCCCGCCGCCCACCTTGAGGTCGGTGGCGTGCAGCACGATGACGCCGGTCAGCGCGGTCAGACGCAACAGCAGATCGCTGCGGACAAGGCTGCGCCCCCCGGCGGCCTGCGGCGCAAGACCCAGCAGCGCGCCAAGGGGCAGGTTCTCCCATCCCGGCGGGGCGGTGCCCAGCCGCCGTTCCAGACACAGCTGCACCTCCAGGTAGGACAGGCTGTCGCCGCCCTGTTCGGCAAACGTCCGGTCCCGGTCCAGCCTGTCGCTGCGCAGGGCCGTCTTCAGCACCTCGACCAGGTCCGCGGGCTCTTGCCGTTCGGGTGGCGGGACGGTTTCGGCCAGATCGCGCAGCCGGCGATAGTCCACCTTGCCGCTGGGCAGCAGAGGCACCTCGGCCAAGGGCAGCGTGGCGATGACATGCGCCGGCAGGGCATAGGCGCGCATCACCTCGTCCCGGGCGGCCTCGGGCGGGGTTTGCCCGGCCAGGCACAGCACCAGACGGTCGTCGCTGCCGGTGCAATAGACATCCAGGCCCTTGTCGCGCAGATGCGCCTCGACCTCGTCCAGGCTGATCCGCAGCCCGAACAGTTTCACAAACCGCTTCAGCCGGCCGACGATGCGGAAAAAGCCGTCGGCGGTGCGTTCGGCCATGTCGCCGGTGGCCAGCCGGGATGGCCCGGCCGGCGCGGCCAGGTCGGCGCGGGCTTCGGCATAGCCCAGCATCACGTTCGGGCCTTCATAGACCAGTTCCCCCGGCCGGCCCGGTTCGGTGACCGGGTTGCCAAGGTCATCCAGCAGGGTGAACCGCCCGCCCGGGATCGGCACGCCCATGCAGTCGGGATGCGTGGCCAGGGCCTCGGGCGGCATGTAGGCCATCCGCGGGGCGGCTTCGGTCTGGCCATACATGACGAAGAAGGTCCAGCCCTGCCGCCGCGACAGCGCGTCCATCCGCAGCACGGCCGTCTCGGCCAGCCGGCCGCCGGCCTGGGTCACCGTGTTGAGGCTGGGATGGTCCTGTTCCAGCCGGCCGGTCTTTTCCAGCAGGTCGATCTGGAACGGCACCAGCGCCAGCGACGTCGCCGCCTCGGCCGCAAAGAAGGCCCAGAAGCGGTCTTCCACCACCGAATCGTCGGTCAGCAGCAGACAGGCACCGGCCGACAGATGGCTGTTCAGAACGGCCATGCCATAGGAATAGTGGAACGGCAGGGCGGTGATCGCCCGGTCGTCCGGGCCGATGCCCAGGTATTCGACGATCGAGGCCGCATTGGCCCGCAGGTTGCCGTCCGACAGGCGAACCAGCTTGGGGGCGCCGGTGGTGCCGGATGTGGACAGCAGCACCCGCAGGTCGGGGTGCATCGCGGCCTGGTCGGTGGCCAGCACCCGGCCTTCCCATCCCGACGGCCCGGGGCGATACAGGTAGTTCGGCCGGAAGGCGCGCTCGATGCGGTCGTCCTGGGCGGCGGCGCCCTCGGCTGTCAGCACCACGGGCCAGCCCGCCCGCAAGGCGCCCAGGTAGGCCGCAACCGCTTCGGGGCGGTTCAGCGTCTCGATCAGGACCAGCGGCCGGTCCACCCCGGCCGGCAGGGCGGCGCGCACCTGGTCGCAAAAGCCGTCGGCCAGACCCGCCAGCGCGGCATAGGTCAGCCGCCGGCCATCGTCGCAGACCAGGGCGATGCGGTCACCGTGGCGAGAAAGATCCTTGAACATGCGCCCCGTCACCTGCCCATCAACCGGACCCCGCAAACCGCGGGCGGGTCGCAGGCCAAGGGTCTGCCCGGCGGCGGCCTTCGGTCGAACATGCGTCGGAACGTCAGCGGCGACAATCGTTCAAATCCAGCGAAATGCGCAAAAGGGGCCAGAGGTCCGTGCTCTCAATGTCCGAAGTGACGTAGCAAGCGCCCGCGCCCCTGTCACGGCCAAAGATGCCGGCGGCCCTGTCGCCCTGACCTTGCGCCTGGCGGCGCGGGCTGGCGGGCCGCCCCGCCCCGCAAAGGCCCTTGCGGGGCGGGACCTTGCCGTGGCACCTCTGATGTTCCGGCGCCTTGTGGCCGGACGTGTATGATGCCGGAAAGCGCCGCCGGGGGTCGATAAATAAACTGTTGATGCAAATGCGATATGCCTCACATCCGGCCGGGTGTAGGCTGCAGCGGCCGCGACCCTCGCGCCTTTGCGCGCGATCCTTGCCCTCTGGGCGGATGCGGCAAGGCCGTGGGACGGGGAAAGACATTTTTCGATGACGTTTCAGCCAGGATTGCAGCGGCCCCGGGCGCCCGCCGGGACTTGGACATGAAGGGATCAGCCATGATACATCCGGTCATTCTGTGCGGCGGTTCGGGCACCCGGCTCTGGCCCAGTTCGCGCCAGGCCTTCCCCAAGCAGTTCGTCGACCTGATCGGCCCGGAAAGCCTGTTCCAGGCCACCCTGCGGCGGCTGACCGGCCCCGATTTCACCGCGCCGCTGATCCTGACCAACGAAGAGTTCCGCTTTCTTGCCCGCGACCAGGCCGAGGCGATCGGGTTGATCGACGCCGAGATCGTGCTGGAACCGGTGGCGCGCGATACGGCGCCCGCCATCCTCAGCGCCGCGCTGATGCTGGAAGACACGCCCGAGGCGCTGATGCTGGTCTCTCCTTCGGACCATGTGATCCGCAACCCGAAGGCCTTTCTTGCGGCGATCCGGGCAGGGGCCGAGGCGGCCCGAGGTGGCGCGCTGGTGACCTTCGGAATCGTCCCTGACCGGCCCGAATCCGGCTACGGCTATCTGGAACTGGCCGGCCCCGCCAAGGCTGGCCAGCCGGTGCCGCTGGCAGGTTTTTCCGAAAAGCCCGATGCCGCCCGCGCGGCGCAGATGATCGCCTCGGGCAACGTGTTGTGGAACGCCGGGGTCTTCCTGTTCCGGGTGCAAGACATTCTTGCCGCCTTCCAGGCCCATGCCCCCGAACTGATTGCGCCCTGCCGCGCCGCCCGCGCGGCCGGCCAGCGCGACCTTGGCTTCTTCCGCCTTGATGCGCGGGAATACGGCGAGGCCCGGCCGATCTCGATCGACTATGCGGTGATGGAAAAGGCCGCCGGCATCGTCGCGGTGCCGGTCGATGCCGGCTGGTCCGACCTTGGCAGCTGGGAATCGCTGCGCGCCGTCTTGCCGGCCGATGACCACGGGGTTGTCGGAACCGGCAATGTGACCGCCATCGGCTGCGAGAACACGCTTCTGCGCTGCGAGGATGACAACATCCGCCTGGTGGGGCTGGGGCTGAAGAACATCGCCGCCATCGCGATGCGCGATGCGGTGCTGGTGGCCGACCTGTCGCAAGCCCAGCAGGTCAAGCAGGTGGTGGCGGAACTGAAGGCCGCAGGCGTGCCCCAGGCCGACAACTATCCGCGCTTTCACCGGCCCTGGGGCTGGTATGAGACGCTGTGCCTGGGCGACCGCTTCCAGGTCAAGCGGATCATGGTCAAGCCCGGCGGCGTGCTGTCGCTGCAAAGCCATGTGCACCGGTCGGAACACTGGATCGTGGTGGCCGGCACCGCCCGCGTCCGCGTCGGCGAAGAGGTGAAACTGCTGACCGAGAACCAGTCGGTCTATATCCCCCTGGGCGCGATCCACCGGATGGAGAACCCCGGCAAGGTGCCGATGTACCTGATCGAGGTGCAGACCGGCATCTATCTGGGCGAAGATGACATCCAGCGATACGAAGACGTCTACAACCGGGGCTGAACGTCGCGGACCGTCTGATCCGCGGCGCGTGAAGGAAGAGTGTCTATGAAGGTTGCCATTCTTGGGCTTGGTTACGTCGGGTTCACCTCGGCCTGCTGCATTGCCAGCGGCGGCCATCACGTCGTCGGCATCGACGTCAGCGCCCGCAAGGTGGCCGAGATCATGTCCGGCCGCGCCCCGATCCTGGAACCGCAGGTCGAAGAGATGCTGCGCGACGGGCTGGCCGCGGGCCGCATCCAGGCCGATACCGCCATCGGCGCGCATCTTGACGACTGCGACCTGGCCATCGTCTGCGTCGGCACGCCTTCCGCCGCCGACGGTTCGCACAACATGGGCTTCATCGCCGATGTGACGCGGCAGATCGCGGCGGCCTTGCGGCCGGGGCGGGCGGCGCCGCTGGTGGTGGCCTACCGCTCTACCATCCGGCCCGGCACCATTGAGGATCTGGTGCTGCCGATCCTTCGCGCCAGCCTGGGCGAGGACACCGAGCGCCTGGTCGAGGTGGTCTACAACCCCGAATTCCTGCGCGAATCCAGCGCCGTCGCCGATTTCTTCGCGCCGCCGAAGATCGTCATCGGCACCCGCGACGGCCGGCCCAACCCGGTGATGGACCGCCTGAATGCGGGGATCACCGCCCCGACCTTCAGCGTCGGCTACCGCGAGGCCGAGATCACCAAGTTCGTCGACAACAGCTGGCACGCGGTCAAGGTCGCCTTCGCCAACGAGATCGGCCGGGTCTGCCTGGCGCTGGGCATCTCGGCCCGGCAGGTGCATGAGATCTTCGTCTCGGACACCAAGCTGAACATCTCGCCCTACTACATGCGGCCCGGCGGCGCCTTCGGCGGCTCGTGCCTGCCCAAGGACGTGCGGGCGCTGCAGCACATCGGCGCCGATGCGGGCGCGAACCTGCACCTGATCGACAGCCTGCTGCGCACCAATGAGACCCACAAGCACCGCCTCTACGAATACGCGGCCGAAGGGCTGGCCCCCGGCGCGCGCATCCTGCTGGCGGGGCTGGCCTTCAAGGCCGGCACTGACGATCTGCGCGAAAGCCCCAACGTCGATCTGGCGCGCAAGCTGCTGGCGGCGGGCTATGCGCTGGAAATCTTCGATCCCGGCGTGGATGCCGACAAGCTGGTGGGGGCGAACCTCGGCTATGCCTACAGCCAGCTTCCGGTGCTTGAGCGGCTTCTGGTCAGCCGCGCCCATGCCGAAGCCACCGCCTATGACCGGGTGATCGCCTGCAACGCCACGATCAAGGCGCTGACCCTGCCCGAAGGCACCGATATCCGTCATCTCGGGGTGCTGCCGTGACCACGGCCGCCCCGATGCCGCGGCTGGACGCGATCCGGGCCGCAAAGCCGCTGGCCGGCCGGCGCGTGCTGATCATCGTGGAAAACCTGCCGCTGCCGTTTGACCGCCGGGTCTGGCACGAATGCCGCACGCTGACCGCCGCGGGGGCCGAGGTTTCGGTGATCTGCCCCACCGGCAAGGGCTATGAGGCGGCCTATGAATGCCTGGACGGGGTACACATCCACCGCCATCCGCTGCCGACGGATGCCAGCGGCGCCCTGGGCTATCTGGTCGAATACGGCGCCGCGCTGTTCCACGAGATGCGGCTGGCGCTGAAGGTCGCCCGCCTGCGCGGCTTCGACACCCTGCAGGCCTGCAACCCGCCCGACCTGATCTTTCTGGTCGCGCTGCCGTTCAAGCTGTTCGGCAAGCGGTTCATCTTCGACCACCACGACATCAACCCAGAGCTTTACGAGGCCAAGTTCGGCCGCCGCGGGGCGTTCTGGAAGCTGCTGGGCATGTTCGAGAGGCTGACCTTCCGGTCGGCCGACGTGGTGATCTCGACCAACCAGAGCTACCGCGAGATCGCGCTGACCCGGGGGGGGATGCGGCCCGAGGACGTGTTCGTCGTCCGCTCGGGGCCGGACCTGAACCGGCTGGTGGTCAGCAAGCCAGATCCGGCCTGGCGCAAGGGGCGGCGGCACATGGTGGGCTATGTCGGCGTGATGGGTGAACAGGAAGGCATCGACCTTCTGCTTGACGCGGCCCGCATCCTGGTGAAGGAGCGCGGCCGCGACGTGCAGTTCGTGCTGGTGGGCGACGGCCCCGCCCTGCCGGGCCTGAAGGCGCAGGCCGCAGAGATGGGGTTGGCCGAGCATGTCTCTTTCCTGGGGCGGGCACCGGATGCGCAGCTGTTCTCGGTCCTGTCCTCGGCCGATGTCTGCGTGAACCCGGATCGGGTGAACCCGATGAACGACAAGTCCACGATGAACAAGATCCTGGAATACATGGCGTTTTCCAAGCCCATCGTGCAGTTCGAAGTGACCGAGGGTCGGCATTCCGCCGGCGAGGCCTCGCTTTACGCCCGGCCGAACGACACCGCCGACATGGCCGACAAGATCGCCCTGCTGCTGGACGACCCCAGGCGCTCGGCCGAGATGGGGGCGCTCGGGCGCCATCGGGTGGAAACCGAACTCAGCTGGGACCATCAGGTCGATACGCTGATCGCGGCCTATCAGCGGGTGGCGGCGAAGTAGCCGCTCAGGCGGGCGGCCGTCGCGGTCGCCGGGCGGCGGCAAGCCCGGCCAGGGCGGCGGCGAAAGCCCAGCCCGCGACAAAGCCGCCAAGGTGCGTCTCCCAGGCCAGCAGGCCGCTCAGCGCCCACCACATTGCCAGGTTCAGCCCCGCCAGCCCGGCGATGTCGCGCAGCAGCGGCAGCAGCGAAGCGCCCCTTGCGCGCCGCCGCCGCCAGTCGGCGTATTTCAGCGCCCCCAGAAGCCCGAACAGCGCCCCCGATGCGCCCACCATCGGCTGCACGCTGGAACCAAGCAGGCCGAAGCCCGCCCCGCCCCCCACCACCGAGATGCCGTAAAGCGCAAGGAACCGCCTCGGCCCCATCCGCCGCACCAGCACCCGCCCCAGCACCCAGAGCACCGCCATGTTGGGGCCAAGATGCAGCAGCCCGCCGTGCAGGAATGCGTGGGTGGCGAACATCGCCACCGCCTGCCCGGGATAGTTCGGCAACCAGCCCTGCAGCAGCCCCACCCAGAAGGCGCCATACTGATAGCTGAGCGACCGCCAGCGGGGTGATCCCCACAGCTCCAGGTCGGCGCCTGTCACGGCCAGTTCCGGCAGGCAGGTGACGACGATCAGCACGATCAGCGCCAGCCACCCGCGGGGCTGGATACGGCGGCGAGCAGTCTGAGGGGCCTTGGTCATCCTGCCCGACAATCCCCCTGGCCCGGGCGCGGCGCAAGGGGGGCCGCGGCTTCGCAGGCGAAACCGCGCGTCGGGTCAGGGCTCGCCGGCGCCACGGCCTTAGTTCGGCACGAACCGCGGCAGGCGTTGCAGCACCGGGACCAGCAGCCGCATCAGCCGCTCTTCGGCCTCCGCTTCGGTTTCGTTCGAGGAGATGGGCGTGACGAAACGCACCAGCGCGCCATCGGTGCGGCCCAGGGTCAGGCTGTCCACGACCACGCTGATCTTGGCCCGGTAGTCGCCGGTGATCCGCTTGCCGCGCTGTTCGAACCAGTAATAGACCAACTGCTTGGACAGACCCTTCTGGATCACCGCGCGGTTGACGCTGAACCGGCCATAGGGCGTGCCGGTCATGTCCACCTCATGTGGGCCGATCGAGAAGATTTCCCAGCCGCCCGCCGGCAGGCAGACCTCGGGCGAGTGGATGCCCGAGCCGTCGGTCTGGTTTTCATAGTAGGCCGAGAAGAAGTGCACCCCGGTCATCTCGCCCGCCGCAAGGTAGGTTGCGTTGATGTAGTCATCCGCACCCAGCGTCCTGGCCACCGCGGCATCCAGCGTCTCGGGCAGGCCCGACCAGCCGTCCAGATCGCGCGGGAACAACACGAACGGGTCGCGGGTCGGCACCACCCGGTCAGGCGCGGGGGCAAAGACGAAGGCAGCCGCGACCACCACTGTCATCAGTGCCGCAACCGCCACTCCGCGTGACGCGCCGATGCCAAGAATTCGCATCCCCTGCGCGCCGAAGTCCTGGAAATCAAGGTCGATCGTCTCGGACAGGGGCTTGGGGTCGCGGGTCATCCGCTGCAGCAGCACGGCCATGCCGAACAGGATCGCGACGCAGCCCAGGAAGATCACCCAGCCTTCGAAGAAGTGCAGGAAGCCCTCGGCCTGCTCGATTCCGTAGCTGTTGACCATGATCCCGATCACCCCGATCCGGAACGAGTTCATGAACACCGTCAGTGGCGCGGCCATCAGCAAGAGCACCGCCTTGTGCCACATCGGCCCGCGGTAGAGGATCGCGAAGAGGTAGGAAAAGGACAGGATCGGGAACAGATAGCGCAGGCCCGAACAGGCCTCGGCCACCTGCAGCTTGTAGACGCCCAGGTCGATCACGTTGCCTTCCAGGAACACCGGCACGCCCGCAAGCTGCACGAACCAAACGCCCAGTTCGGACGAGATGCCCTGCAGGAAGATCGACAGCTTCCAGTAGACGAAGTTTGGCAAGGGCAGCATGAACACCAGGTGGATCACCGGCAGGAAATGCCGCCTGCCCTGTGCCCAGCCAAAGCCGGTCAGCATCACGCCCCCGACCCAGACAATGATGGCATAGGCAACGATGTCGGGAATGCGGACCAGGTTGCCCAGAATGCCCAGCACCAGCCCGGCCAGGATCAGGGCGACGCCGGGCCGGCGGTCGGCCGGGGTGCCGGGCGGGGCCGGCGGCGTGCGGCGCAATTCGCGCAGGAACAGATACAGCGAGATCAGCGGGATCAGCGGGCCGTGGCTGTATTCGGCCGTGGTCCAGGCCTGGCCCAGCGACACCATGCCGATCCAGAACACCGGGATCGCAGACACCACCAGAAGCACGAACCAGCCAAGCCCGACAGGATTCAGCGCCACCCGCGCGGCCAGGCGGGTGGAAGAGGCGTTGCGGTCCGAAAACGACATGCGGGCTCAATCCGTCAGATCAAAGGTCACCTGCCAGACTACACGGCATCGACCGCGAAATCGACACGGCTTTTGATCCGCAGGGATGCGACTGACGCAGGCGTGATCGCCGCTCAGGGCCGGAAGTCGAAGCTGCGGCCCAGGGTCAGGAACACCGACAGCGAATCCGACCGCTCGCCGGTTTCCTCGCGCATCTGATAGGCGAGCCCGAGGTTCATTGCCCAGTCGGGCGTCAGATCGCGGGAGTAGCGGGCCGTCAGGCTTGCCCGGTCGTCCGATCCGGGGACGCCGCTTTCCTCGATCAGGGCATAGCTCATGTCCAGCCCGATGCCCGAGACCGCGTTGATGTCGTGGTCATAGCCAAGCGAGACGAAGGTGGTCAGCCGCTGTTCGTCCTGATTGGTCGCCTTTACCGCGCGTTCGACACTTGCGGTCAGCCTGCCGGTGGGCAGGTCGCGACGCCAGGACAGCCCGCCGATCAACTCGACGTCGCCGCCTTCGGGCTGGGTCAGGCCAAGGCGCGCGCTCAGTGCACCCGTCGGCAGATCAAGGCTGCGGCCGAAGGTCAGCTCAAGCCGTGTGCCGTCCTGTGTGGTGCTGGCGGTGAATTCGGCCGAAGCACTGCCATTGGGCATCGCATAGTCCAGCGACAGCCCGGCATCGGCGCCCTCTTCGCGGGTGGTGACACCGAATTCCTCACTGTCGATCACGCTGTAGCCCAGCGACAAATCCAGCACGGCACGCGACGACAATTCGTGCGAATAGCCAGCCGAGACGGACGTCGTCTCACGATAGGTCTGTTCGGGGTCCTCGGCGTCATAGAGTTTTCGATCCAGCGCGATCCGGCCTTCCGAGACCGGCGAGAAGCGCAACCTGACCGTCGCTCCGGCGTTGGAGCGGCGGATCGGCACCAGATCAAGGTCGGTCACGTCGCGGTAGTCAAGGCCGCTGAAGCCCGCCCGCAGTTGCAGCCCCAGCGGGGCCGAGGTGCCCAGTTCAAGCCCGGCACTGGCGCCAAAGCCGATGCGGGTGCCGCTGCCGTTCAGATCCGCCAGATCCTCGGGCAGTTCGATCACGCCATCCTCGTTCACGAAGTCCTCCAGCGGGCGCAGGTAGTCCACCTCGGATTCGCGATAGTAGCCCGACAGCGACAGGCTTGAATTCGCCGCGTCGCGCCGGTAGCGCAGGTTGACCCGAGGGTCCATGATCCCGATATCCGAACCCGCCGGCCCATCCTCGAACCGCAGATCGGCGCCGCTTTCAAGGATGAAGGACTGGGTTCGCGTTTCGCTGATCAGCGCAAAGCTGAGCGCGGTCGAGGCCAGCGCGGTGGTGCCTTCCTCGGGGATATCGAGCCCCAGGTTGTCGCCATATTCGAACCGCTGTTCCACGCCGAGGCGGATCAGCATTCCGCCGGCATCGTCCTGTGCGGCGACCGCAAGCGCGAAAAGACAAAACGCGGATGTCCCCGACGCGAGGGTTCGCAGTATCGGTCGTATCGCCGCCATGTCCTTTTCCGCCCCGTCTGCCCGTTTGCCCGCTTGGCTGTCTGCCCGATTTCCGCGCCCCGGGGGGCGCGGTCCGGGCCGTTCTTATTCGAAGAGCCGGCGCTGCGGCACGATGATCACGTCGCCGTCAGCCATGATGGTGCTTCCGCCCGACGCCCCGCCGCTTTCCAGCGCCCGGTAGTCGATCGTGTAGACCCGCTCGCCGCCGGCCGCATCGACCCGGCGCAGCTGAATCCGCTTGGTCGCGGCGAACTTCGAAAAGCCGCCCGTCTCGGCCAGGAACTGCAGCAGCGTCGTGCCCGGCGTCACGGCGTATTTGCCGGGCTTGGCGGCCTCGCCCATGACATAGACATCGATCGTCGGCGCGACCGCCGGGCCTCTGGCCACCGCCGCAGGGGGCGCGGCCAGGGTGTTGATCCCGACATAGACATTCGGCGCCGACGCAAAGTTCGGCCCCAGTTTCTGGGTGATCTCGGCCTGCACCTGTTCGATCGTGCGCCCGCCCGCGACCACGGTGCCGGCCATCGGCAGCGAGATGCGCCCGTCCGGCAGCACCAGCACGCTGCGGTTGAGGTTGGAATCTTCCAGCACCTCGACGCTCAGCACATCGCCGGGCTTGATCCGGTAGCCGTCCTGCGCGAACGCCGGAACCGCGCCGAGAACAAGACCAATCACCATGAAAATCAGTTGTCTCATCTGTGCCACATCCGTTCTGGCCCGTTACTGCGAAAGGGCTGTCTCCCCCGCGGCGAACTCTACGGTTTTCCGGCACGAGGCGAAAGTCCAAACCTGCCCGAGGCTTGACCCCACCCCGAATTCGGTTTGCAGAGTCACCGCAAAGCCACCTTTTGCCGGCTGGTCGCCGTGGCGAAGGGGTCCGGCGGGCCCGGCTCTTGCGTGATGCAAGGCGTCTTCAGGTCCGGCAGACTCAGTTCCCGGCGGGCAGCTTCTGCAGCGCGGCACGGGCTTCGGCAAAGGGGGCCGCGTCGGCCTTGCCGGCCTTGTCGGCCATCTCCAGCGCCCGGATCAGGGTGGCGCGGGCGTCTTCGGTGCGGTTCAGCGCGGCATAGGCCAACCCCAGGTGCATCTGCACGAAAGGATCGTCGGGCAGGCCCGCGGCCGCGGGTTCCAGGTTCGCCAGCGCCTCGTCGAAGTTGCCGCGGCGGTATTCGATCCAGCCGTAGGTGTCCTGAAACGCCGGCACGTCAGAGCCGCGCAGCCGTCGTGCGATGGCAAAGGCGCGCTCCAGGCTTTCGGCGTCGCTGCGGTGGGTGGTGATCAGGCTGGCAAGGTTGTTGGCCACGATCAGGTTGCCTGTGTTCTTCGCATAAAGCTCGTCGTAAAGCGCGATCGCCCCTTCGATGTCGCCTTGGGCTTCCAGCTCGACCGCCCGCAGATAGACCAGATCGGCATCGCGTCCGGTGGGTTCCAGCGCCGATTGCAGCAGGGCCGAGGCATCCGTTGCCCGTTCGGTCCCGCGCAACAGCGCATACAGCCCCCGCACCGGTGCAACCGCGGCCGGATCGGCTTCGATCAGATCGCGATAGATCTTCTCGGCCTCGGCCGTCTCTCCGCTGGTCGCAAGCACGCCCGCCCGGAGGAGCTTGAGACTCACGTCGTCGGGGTGTTCGGCCAGAAGCGTGTCGAGATAGGTCTTCGCCTGCGCCACGTCGCCGGCTTCCAGGTGTTCGCGCACCACCACGGCCGAGGCCCCCAGTCCGGCCTGGCCCTGTTCGATCAGCGATTCCACCAGGGCGATGCTTTCCTCGGTCTTGTCCTGGCGGATCAGCAGCGCCACCCGAAGCCGGTTGGCAACGCCCTGCGCGGTGGGCGTGGCAAGCTCTTCCAGCTCGCGAATTACCCCTTCTGCGCGCGGAAAGTCCGACTGGCGCAGATAGACCTCGCCCAGCGCGCCAAGCACCTCGACGTTGCCGGGGGCAACGCGCAAGGCGTTGACCAGCACCGATTCGGCGGTGGGAATGCGGTCGTCCTCGATCAGGAAGGCCGCATAGCGCAGCGATTCGGCCGCGCGCATCCCCGAGACTTCGACCGCCAGCGCAAGCCGTTCGCCCGCCAGTTCCCGGCTGCCGTCGCGCAGGTGTGCCTGGGCCATCAGGGTCAGCGTCTCGGGATTGCGCGGGTCCTGGTCCAGCGCGCTGCGCAGCGCGACGATGGCTTCTGCGGGCCGGTCGGCGCCGATCAGCCATGCCGCCTGCATCTGCAGCGCGCCGACATGGGTCGGATCCTCGGCCAGCACCTCCTCGGCGCGGGCCCGGGCGCCAACGGGGTTGCCGGTCGCCTCCAGCATCCGCGCCAGCGTCACCTTGATGTCGCGGGTCCGGTCCGAGGGCTCGGCGTCGGCCAGGATCGCCTCGATCTCGGCGATGGCCTCGTCGTGCCGGCCGGCCTCGAAGCGGATCGAGGCGCGCAGACTGCGAAACAGCGCGACCGCCGCCGGGTTGGCACCCTCGGCCGCGATCAGACGGTCAAGCTCGGCCTCGGCGGCCTCGCTGCCCTGCGTGGCCATCAGGAACTGCGCCACCGCGACCTTGGCCTGTTCCATCCGTTCCGGCGTGCCGGTGGTGGTCAGGCCGCGCAGAAAGGCCTCGGCCCCCTTCAGATCGCCGCTGTCCATGAACCAGGCGATGAGCAGGGCCTGCACCTCTTCGTCCTCGGGGAAAAGCGCGACCATCCGTTGCAGATGGGCGCCGGTCCCGGCCAGGTCGCCCTCATTCACCAGAAGGCTCAGCTTCATCCGGTGCAGCGTTCGGTCATCGGGCTCGGTCGCCAGGGCGATGTCGATCTCGGCCAGGGCATCGGCGATTTCGCCGGCCTTGGCATGGGCCTCGATCGACAGCCGCCGGGCGATCGGGTTCTTCGGGTCGCGCTCCAGAACGGCCCGGGCCGCGGCCACGGCCGCCTCTGTCGCGGCGCTGTCGCTGGCGAGAAAGGCCTTGCGATAGTCCACCGCGGCGTTCAGCGCGATCACCATGTTGTCCTCGGGTGCGAACTCGCGCGCGGCACGCGCGTGGCGCTCGGCCTCTTGCCAGTCGCCGCGCAGCACCGCGATCTCGCCCAGCGCCCTGCGGCCCTCAAGATCGTCGGGATATTGCTCGACCAGCCGCAGATACTGGCTGTAGGCTTCGCCGATCTCGCCGCGCTCGCGCTGGATGCGCGCATAGGTCAGCCGGGCCTCGCGGTGCTGGCCGTTCAGGCGGAACACGTTGCGGAATTCGACCAGTGCCCGGTCGACGTCGCCCGCTTCCAGCAATTCCATCCCCGACTGGAAGTGGCGCTCAGCCCGCTCTTCAGAGCTTTCGCAGCCCGCCAGAGCCAATGCAACGGTCAGCAGCAGGACGGGAATCGCGCCTCGCCGGAAGGAAAGCATGAACGGAACCTCAAAGCCTTTTATGCGGCGGCATTACACCGTGACGGCGGGCGAATTGCAACGCCACTGCTCAGGGCGCGGGGGGCTGGGTGGCGTGAGAGGCGGCGAAACCGGGGGCCGGTTTCGCGGAAGGCGCGAAAACGCCATGTGCCGGCCATGGTTTTGTCTCGAGATGCGCACAAGATTGTCGCGCGGAAGAACGGGGTGGGATCGGTCACAATATCGTCGGCGCCAGTGGCGGGAAACGCTGCGGTGCAGTATCGGTGTTTTCCCGGTGATCGGGCGCTGCGAAAGTTGGGTGATGCCAGACGGAAAATGCGATATGTCGGCCGGGCGTCAGGTGGCCCGCGACGTGCGGGGAACCGGCGGCAGGCGGCGCGAGGACGGTCGTGGCGGGCAGGACGTTGGGTTGACCAGTTTTCTGGACATATACACTGAGCATTTCGGTCTGAAGGAGCGGCCCTTTTCGCTGGTGCCCGATCCCGACTTCCTGTTCTGGTCCAAGCAGCACCGCCGCGCCTATTCGATGCTGGAATACGGCCTGCTGACGCGGTCGCCGATCACCCTGATCACCGGCGAGGTCGGGGCCGGCAAGACCACGCTGCTGCTGCAACTCCTGCGCTCGCTGGGCAAGGACGTCGCCGTCGGCATGATCGCCAACGCCCACAGCGGCGACCGCGGCGAGTTGATCCGTTGGGTGCTTCAGGCGCTGTCGCAGAAGATTGCGCCGGGGGCGTCCTATGTGGACATGTTCCACCAGTTCCAGGACTACCTGATCGCCGAATATGCCGCCGGTCGCCGGGTGATCCTGGTCTTCGACGAGGCGCAGAACCTCAGCCGCGAATCGCTTGAGGAACTGCGGATGTTCACCAACATCAACACCAACAAGGACGAGCTTCTGCAGCTGATCCTGGTCGGCCAGCCGGAGCTGCTTGATACCATCCGCCGTCCCGACCTGACCCAGTTCGCGCAGCGCGTCTCGGCCAGCTTCCACATTCCGGCGATGGAGGCCGCCACGGTGAAGGCCTATATTGCGCATCGCCTGCACGTCGCGGGCGCACAGATGATGCTGTTCGACGACCGGGCCTGCGCGCTGATCCATGAGGTCACGACCGGGGTGCCGCGGCTGGTGAACCAGCTGTGCGACCTGGCCATGGTCTATACCTTCACCGATGGTCGCAAGAGAATTACCGAAGCCACCGTCCGCCAGATCCTGGACGACGGGGTGTTTTTCGCCGGCGCCACCATGGCGGCAAGGAAAGCCGATCAATGAGTTTCGATCCCAAATTCCAACTGTCGATCCTGTTTCGACGTTTGCCCTATTTCCTGCTGACGGTCGCCGCCGTGCTGGCGGTCGGGCTGAGCCTGGCCGTGCTGCTGCCTGCGAAATACCGCTCCGAGGCGCTTCTGGTTGTCGAAAGCGAGCAGATCCCCGGCAACCTTGCGGCCTCGACCGTGGCCACCGCGGCCGAGGAAGAGTTGCAGATCCTGGAACAGCAGCTGATGACGCGGGCGAACCTGCTCGAGATCGCGAACCGCTTCGCGCTTTACAGCGACAGGCCGGGGCTGGACGCTTCGGCCATCGTCGACGACATGCGCGCCCGTACCACCTTCGACGTGCGGTCCAGCGGCGGCGGGCGGCGGGCGCAGGGGGCGGTCACGACGCTGAACATCGCGTTTGACGCCGGCACGGCACAACAGGCCTTGGATGTGACCAACGATCTGGTGACGCGGCTGTTGCAGGCCAATGTCGAGACGCGCACCGGCCGTGCGACCCAGACGCTGGAATTCTTCGAGCAAGAGGTTGCCCGGCTTGGCGCCGACCTTGACCGGCAAGAGGCCGAGATCCTGGCCTTCACGCAAGCAAACCAGAACAGCCTGCCCGACAGTCTGGAATACCGCCGCACCCGGCAGGCCACCTTGCAGGAACGCCTGCTTCAGTTGCAGCGCGAACAGGGCGCGCTGACCGAACGGCGGACGCGGCTTGTCACCCTGTACGAGCAGACCGGACGGGTGGAAACCGCGCCCGAGACCATGACCCCCGCGCAGAAGGATCTGGCCGAGGCCCGGGCGGCACTGGAAAGCGCGCTGCTGGTCTATTCACCCCAGAACCCGCAGGTAAAGGTGCTTGAAGCCCGGGTGGCAGCGCTGGAAAAGGCGGTGGCGGCGGAATCCGGCGCGGGCGTCGATACCGGTGCAGGCACGCTATCGGAATACGACGTCCAGCTTGCCCAGATCGACGGCGAACTGGCCTACAATGCCGACCAGCGCAGTCAGGTCGAGCGCGAGCTTGAAGACCTGCGCCTGTCGATCGAGGCGACGCCGGGCAATGCCACCCGCCTGGCCGAAATGCAGCGCGAGAACGAGATCACCCGCGGGCAATATACCTCTGCCGTCGATCGTCTGGCCCAGGCCCAGACCGGCGAGCGGATCGAGTCGCTGTCCAAGGGCCAGCGCATCAGCATCGTCGAACAGCCGGTGCTGGCCTCGGAACCCTTCAGCCCGCCCCGCAAGACGATCGTCGCGAGCAGCGTCGCGGCGGCGATCGCTCTGGGCCTGGGGCTCGTGCTGCTGCTTGAAGTGATGAACCGCGCCATCCGTCGCCCGTCGGAAATCGAGGCACAACTGGGGATCACCCCCATCGCCACGCTGCCCTATGTGCGCAGCGAACATGAGACCGCGCTGCGCCGCGGTGCCTGGATCGGCGTCGTTGCGCTGCTTGCCTTCGGCCTTTCGGCGGCGATCTTCGTGGTGCACGTCTATGTCATGCCGTTGGACATGCTGCTTGACCGGCTGATGCAGAAGACCGGACTCTCGGCGCTTTTCTAGGTTTTCAGGGTATAGGAACAGAATGGAACGCATTCAGTCGGCAATCGAGAAGGCCCGCCAGCGCCGCGTCGGGACCCTGCCCGACCCCGCCCCGCGCGGTCCTGCCCCTGCTGCCCCGCAGGCAACCCCGGACCGCGTTCAGCAGGCCTGGCAGGCGCTGGAGGAATACACCCCCGACCCGGCGGTGATGAAGCGCAGCCGAATCCTGACCTATGCTGGCGGACCGGACGCCGCGCCCTTCGACATGATGCGCACCAAGGTGCTGCAGCAGATGCGCGCGAACGGCTGGCGGCGGCTGGCGATCACCTCGCCCGGCAAGGCCTGCGGCAAGACCACGGTCTCGGCCAACCTCGCCTTCGGCATCGCGCGCCAGCCCGAAATGCGGCTGGCCCTGATCGAGATGGACATGCGCCGTCCTGCCCTGGCCCAGGCGCTGGGAATCGGCAGCGGTCCCCAGCAGATCTCGCGCGTGTTCGAGGGCAAGGACCCGCTTTCCCGGCAACTGTTGCGGTTTGGCACGAATCTGGCCCTTGGTGTGAACCATGCCGTGGTGGCCAACACGTCCGAATTGCTGCACAGCCCGGCGGTGCCGGACGTCCTGGCCGCGATGGAGGCCGACCTCGGTCTGACGCTGATGCTGTTCGACACGCCGCCGATGCTGGCCGCCGACGACATGCTGGCCTTCGTCAGCAAGGTCGATTGCGTGCTGCTGGTCGCGGCGGCCGAAAGCACCTCGATCGCCGAGATCGACCGCTGCGAACGCGAGTTGTCCGAACAGACCAACGTGCTGGGCGTCGTGCTGAACAAGTGCCGCTATACCGAGCCGTCCTACGGCTACGGTTACGGTTACTGACCGCCTGTCAGGCGCCGCGCCGGCGTCGCGCAGCCAGTCCCAGCGCGACGATCCCAAGGCCCAGCAACGGCAGCGAGGCCGGCAGCGGCACCGCTGCCGAAGCCGGAGTCAGAACGACGTTGTCGATCTCGAAATGGGTGTTGCCGTACCAGTAATCCTCGGGGCCATTGTGGGTCGAGACCATCAGCCGGTCGAGGTTGGTGAAGGTCTGCCCACCCGGAAAGCCGCCGGGCGCAAAGCCCATCGAGAACATCGTCTGCGCCACCATCGTGCCGTTGCGGAAGCCGGAGACGATCACGTTGTCATAGCCCGGGCAGTCGTCCAGCAGGCATTCGAAGCCAAGTGGCAGGATGTCGAACCCGTTCAGGTCGAACCGGCCGCCAAAGGTAAAGTTCAGCCGGCTGGTGAAATGCCCGTCGGCGGGGTTGTCCAGGTGCGCGGCCTCGCGGGAATCGATGAGGGCGCCGAAGATGAATCCGGTGACCGAGATGCCGTCTTCGACATAAAGGTCGTCAAGTCCGTATTCATCGCCATCGGTGTCGAAATACTGGCCAGACCCGAAGGTCATGGTTGCCGCCGAGGCAGCAACGGGCAGAAGAAACGCGCCCAGAAGCGCAAGGCAAGAACGAATTCCAATCATTGGCATTTCCCTGCGACCTACCACATGCTGGGGTCGGTGCAAATCGGACCGACATCAGTAGTATATCGACCTGGGGCCTGATCGCGAAGTGTCCAATATGGCAATCGGCAGGAATCCCCGCTATGGCCCGGTTGGCCCTGGCCTACCCGTTGCCCCGCCAGCCTTTGGCCAGCGCCGCGCCGTCGCCCCCCGCCACAAGCCCCAGCATCCGCCGGCAGCGGTAAAGCCGGATGCGGGTCAGGCAGCGAAAGGCAAGCCAGCGTTCGCGCAGGCCCGACACCCGGTCCGACGTCAGGATGCGGCCGGTTTCGACCATGGGCGACAGGCCAAGCGACAGCGCGCGCAAAGCCCAGCGAAGGCGGTCGGGAAGGCTTTTCACGGCCGCGAAGTCGTGGCCGATGTGGCGGTCCCATTTGCGGGTGAGCTGGGCAAAGCTGTCCCGGGCCGGTGTCGAAATCTGCATCCGCGGGACATAGGTCGTCCGCACCCCCATCGCCGTGGCACGGCGGCCCCAGTCCATGTCCTCGGCGATGTCGATGCCGCCGAAATCGCCCACTTGCTGGAACAGGGCACGCCGCACCGCCATGTTGCCCGCACCGGCATAGTGGTCGCGTTCGATGTACAGCTTGAAGCGGTAGCCATAGATGCTTTCGTAAGCCTCGATCGCGGTCGGGCGGCCGGGGTCGGCGCATTCGATCCGCACGTCGCCACCGATCACCCCGGTCTCGGGATGGGCTGCGAAATGGCCGGCAATGGCGGCGATCCAGCCCGGCGCGGCGATGCAGTCGCAGTCGATGAAGGCCAGGATCGGCGCCCGGGCGATCCGCGCGCCGTGGTTGCGCGCCGGCCCGGGGCCGGGGGTCGGTTCCACCACCAGGCGCGCGAAGGGAAAGCCGGCAACCACCGCTTCCGGCGGAACGGCCGAGCCATTGTCGGCGACGATCACCTCGAAAGACACCCCGTCGCCCCGCTGCGCGGCCAGCGCGTCCAGACAGCGGGTCAGCACCTCGGGCGCATTCAGGTGCGGGATGATGACCGAAAGGGCGGGGGTATCAGTCATCGGCATGGTCGGTCCTGCGGTTCGGCGGTGCTTCGGCCCGACGGCCGCCGCTGCGTCTGGATTTTGCGCGGAGACCGCACCGGAACGAAA
>NZ_JAJCTD010000013.1 GCF_020564565.1 Rhodobacter sp. Har01 | reverse complement strand
TGAAGCTCGTGGATGATGCGGCGTCTGACCGGCACTGCATCGCACCCGGAAAGCCCACGCAGAACCGTCGCAGGCTGTCTCGAACCAATGGCGTTCGCCTGCTCCAGATCGAAAGCTTCGACGGTCGTCTGGGCGACGCGCTGCTGAACGTGACCCTGTTCTCCTCGCTGCACCACGCCCGTGCCACACTGGCCGCCTGGCGCGAGGACCAGACTACCGAACGCCCCCACTCTCGCCTCGGCTGGCAGACGCCCGCCGCCTTCGCCCAAACCTTCCCCCCGCAACGGGGCCCGACGCTGCGCAACCCGCAAAGCTCGGCGCCCGCCCCCGTTGCCCAAGCCGCCCAAACCGGCAAAACCCAAACCCGAAGTCTCGCTCCCGCTGGATAAGAGTTGGGGGCAACGTCACCGGACGTTCGCGGCGCGAGGGGTCGGTCAAACTGGCAGGTGAGATCGTACTGCGGCGGCCGATCCGATCAGACAATACCTCGTCCGTCGCCCAGTGCCATCTGTGACCAAGACCAGCCTGCAAGCGTCGAAAGCCCCATGGCTATCCGCCCCAGGTATCGGAAAGGGTGAAGCCGGCGGGGAACGGGTCACTGGGGTCAAGGCCGATCTGGCTGAGTCCATAGATCCAGCACTGGCCGGAAACGCGGTTTCTTGTTGCGCTGAAGGGTCCAACGGTAGTTTCCGCGACGAACTCGGTCGTGAACTCTCCGCCGATGATCGAACGCGAGGTGACCACGTCGCCAGGCCTCGCCAGGCGCCTGGCCTGGCGGGCGGCCATGGCCGCGTTCGAGCCGGTCCCGCAGGGCGAACGGTCGGTGCGACCGGGGCGCATCGTGGTACAGGTGCGCAGCGCGCCATCAGGTTCGTCCGCGCGGAACATGACATAAGAGATGCCGTTCAGTGCCGGTGTCGTGGGATGAAGGGCCGGCTCCATCGCTGCGATGCGGTTGCGAAGTTCGACCCCAGCCAAGGCGAGCTGGCGGGCGTTTTGGGGCGCAATGGTCAAGCCGATCAGGTTCACGTCGATCAGCGCGTAGAACACCCCGCCGAAACAGAGGTCATAGAGCACCGGCCCCCATTCCGGTGTTTCGATCACCGCGTCCCGGCTCATCACAAACGCGGCCGGCATGTCGAGCGTGACCCGCACGACCTTGCCGCCGTCGCAGGTGGCCGTGGCCGTCACAAGCCCTGCCGCCGTATCCAGGGTCACCACGCTGACCGGCTCGACCATGGGGATCATGCCGGTTTCCAGGAGCGCCGTCGTGACGCACATGGCGTTCGAGCCGGACATGGCGTGGGCCTGATCGGGTTGCAGGATGATGAACCCGACATCGGCGCGCGGGTCGCAGGCGGGAACCAGAAGGCAGAACGAACCGGCAGGGCCTGAACGCGGCTCGGAACAGAGCCAGCGGCGCAAGCTGTCGTCCACCGTGTTCAGGTGATCGAGCTTGTCAGCCATCGTCGCGCCGGGAATGTTGAGGACCCCCCCGGTGATGACGCGCCCGATTTCGCCTGCGCAGTGAACGTCAACGGTCTGGATGGATCGGCTAAAGCGCATGGTATCAGCCTTTCAAATGGGAACCCGATCGCCGATCAAGTGCGTATGTGCGGACCCAGTTGGTCGGGCGGAGAAGCGCGATAGGCCCAAGGCGGCGCGCAGACACCCAGGGGCAGCCCTGCGATCAGCCAAGACAGCGCGCAACAGCACCTCCCTGCTGGCTCCACTTGGCGTACCAGGTCACGAAGAGGTTGTACTGAGCTTCGGCGTAGCCTCGCTGACTGGCGCTGAGTTCGTCCGTCTCGATGAAGTTCAGTGCGTATTCCCGTTCCCCCTGAAGGAGAAGTAGGTATTTGAAGTACAATACAAGATCCGGGCCTTCATCGAACGACGACAGGACCTGAAAGGCCGCTTCCAGTTCCAGCGCCTTCTGGCGCGCCTCGACATCACCGGCGGCGGCAGAGCGTGCCAGGTTGCACAACGTCAACACCGGATGCGGCAAGGCAACGCCGATGCCCGTAATGGCGCCGACCGCTCCGCAATTGACGTAGCCATGCACAACCCCGGTATCAACGCCAACCATCAAGGTCACATCATCGTCTGCCGACGTAATGAATTCGCCGGCGTAGCGGGTGTCTGCCGGGCCGCCGAATTCCTTGAACCCGACGAGATTGGGGTGTTCGGCGCGCAAGGCCTTGAACAGGTCCGCCCGCGTTGCAAAGCCGTAGTAGGGGCTGTTGTAGATGATCGCGGGCAGGTCGGGTGCCGCCGACAGGATCGCCTTGAAATGCGCCCGCTGCGCGGCAGGCGACGGGCCCCGCGACAAGACACGGGGAATGACCATCAACCCGTGTGCGCCGACCTTGGCCGCGTGCCGGGCAATGGCAACGGCGGACGCCGTATTGATGGCCCCCGTGCCAACGATCACCTTCACGCCCGCCTTTACCAGACGCTCCACCCCTTCCATCCGCTGTGCGTCGCTCAACAGCGGCCAGTCGCCCATGGACCCGCAGTAGACCACTGCCGACATTCCTTTGGCGACCAGTTCCTTGCCCTTGCGGACCAAGGCATCAAAGTCAGGCTCCCGCTCAGGGGTACAGGGGGTCATCAGGGCGGGAATGACGCCAGAAAAGATCTCGGCCTTCATGTAGGGGCTCCTGTTTCAGCCACATGGACGTCGAAGAACGGCTGGATCGATCAGGCCCGCAAGCCGCTTCATCATGATAATACATGCTGTATATTCCAAGTCGACAAAATCCTCGGACTTTAGAGGTCAATACTGTGCCGATCATCCCGGGAGAGCAGCTTCTGGATCTGGCGCACGATCTGGTCGGCATGTGCCTTGGCCAGCCTGTCGGATGCGTCCACGTCGCGCGCCGTGATCGCGGCGATGATGGCTTCATGTTCCTCGATGACCGAGGGCGGCGGGCGGTCGTCGAAGGACTGGTAGTAAAGCCGCAGCAGCCGCCGACCATCGTCCAGCAGCCGATCAAAAAGCGTGATGTAATAGGGGTTCCGCCCGGCCTGGGCGATCGCCGCGTGGAATTCGCGGTTCGTGGAGATCATTGCCACCGCGTCGCGGTTGGCAACGGCTGCGGCAAACTCTTTCTGATGGCTGCCGATGATTTCCAGATCACCGGGCCGCCAGTTCTGCGCGGCGAGGCGTGTGGTCACCCGGTACATCAGGGTGATGGCATCGAAATACGCGGACAGGTTCAGAAAGTCGATGTGCGAGACGATGGTCGAACGGTTGGGCAGCGTATCGACCAGGCCTTCCGTGGCCAACCGCGCCAGCGCTTCGCGGATCGGGGTGCGAGACAGGTCAAGGCGGTCAGCCAACTGGACCTCGTCGATCGGACTGCCGGGCGGAAGGGTCAGATCTAGGATTTCTGTCCGCAACAGGTCGTAGGCCTTCTTGACCCCGAAACCGCGTTTGCGCTCAGGTACGGCAACAGCATTGTCGTCCATCAGATGCTTCCTCGATTCCGACAGCATGGATAGGGGTCTGTCCCTGGCAGATCAACTCCTCCCGCGTGGATGGCGCGGCCGTCTCCGCCGCCGGGCAATCGGCATCAGGTGAACCCGGCAACGACAGGCGGGCGAGCGACCGGAGCCTAACCCCAAGGAGATGAGCTACAGTATACAGAATGTATATTTGTTACATTTTTCTTGTGCCACCACCAGCCGCAGAACATAGTTTGAGCAAGTTAACAGCCTGTCGAATCAACAAACACTGATACCAACGGGAGAGTTACACATGAAAAAATCCATCGTTTTCGGCAGCTTGCTTGCAGCGACCTGCCTTGCTACAGCGGCAACTGCCGACAAGCTTGACGACATCATGGCGTCGGGAACGCTGCGCTGCGCGGTCGTCCTCGATTTCCCGCCCATGGGCTCGAGAGACGCCGACAACAACCCCATCGGCTTCGACGTCGACTATTGCAACGACCTGGCCGCAGCCCTGGGTGTGACCGCCGAAATCGTTGAAACTCCATTCCCCGACCGCATCCCGGCGCTGGTCTCCGGTCGCGTCGATGTGGGTGTCGCATCGACGTCCGACACGCTGGAGCGTGCCAAGACCGTGGGTTTCACCATTCCCTACTTTGCCTTTACCAACGTGGTCCTGACCCGCGAAGGTGCCGGCATCGAGAAGTTCGAGGACATGAGCGGCAAGACCGTCGGATCGGTGAGCGGCACGTTCGAGGGCATCGCGCTGGAGGAGAACATCAAGGCCTGGGGCGCGGGCGAGTTCCGTCCGTATCAAAGTCAGGCCGACGTGTTCCTTGCCCTGTCGCAAGGACAGATCGACGCGACCGTCGTCACCTCGACCGTGGCATCGGCGATCGTCGAAAGCGGCCAGTATGAAGGCCTTGTGATCAAGGGCGACGCGCCCTACCCGGTGGACTATGTGGGCCTGATCGCGCTCCGCCAGGAATACGGCATGCTGAACTACCTTGATCTGTTCATCAACCAGCAGGTCCGGTCCGGCCGCTATCAGGAACTGTATGACAAGTGGGTCGGCGGCACCGCCCCGAAGCTCACGATCGACAACGTCTACCGTTGACACGCTATTGATGCCAGAACAGAGGGAGGGCGCCCTGCCCTCCCTTCTTTCTTGGGCCCTCTGAAACGGGGACGCGAGCATGTTCAACTACACCTTCCAGTGGCGACAAGCCCTTCAGAAGCTTCCGCTTCTGCTGGACGGCGCGCTTGTGACATTGCAGATCGCCCTGATGTCGATGGCCATGGGGATCGCGCTCGCCGTCGTTCTTGCGGTTGCCCGAAACGCACGCTCGCGGTGGGCGTCAGCCCCGGCCACCGCCTGGGTCGAGGTGTCGCGCAACACCCCTGCCCTGTTTCAGATCTACATGGCGCATTTCGGGCTTGGCTCATTCGGCATCCACCTCAGCCCCTATCTGGCGCTGTTGGCGGGGATCACGTTCAACAATGCGGGATACCTGGCCGAAACCTTTCGTGGTGCCTTGCGCGCCATTCCGGGAACCCAGCTGCGTGCGGCCCGGTCGCTTGGAATGCCCTCGATCCAGGCCTTCCGCCTGATCATCATGCCGCAGATGTTCCGCATCGCCTTCCTGCCCACCACCAACCAGATGGTCTGGGCCATTCTGATGACGTCGCTTGGTGTGACGGTGGGGATGAACATCGATCTTGCGGGCGTGACGCAAGACATCAACGTCCGCAGCTTCCGGACCTTCGAGATCTTCGCGATTGCGGCGGTGATCTACTATCTCATCGCCAAGTCCGTCACGCTTGGCGCGCGGCTGCTGGCGTCGCGATTGTTCCGGTACTAGGGGGAGGAGGCAGATGTTTGACACCGCTCTGACCCTGAGTGACCTGATGTTCCTGGTCAAAGGTGCCGGCATGACGCTGGCCGTCACCTTCTTCGCGGTCACCGGGGGCACCCTGCTGGGTCTGCTGTTCGGCGTGATCCGGGCGAATGTCAGCGTCTGGGCCGCGCTGCCGCTGATTTTTGTGCTGGACGTGTTCCGGTCTGTCCCGCTGCTGATTCAACTGGTCCTGGCAAACGCCTTCCAGGCGATTGCAGGGTTGAACATGCCGCCTTTCGCCACCTCGTGCATCGTGCTGGCGCTGTACACCTCGGCCTATTGCACCGAGATCGTCCGGGGCGCGATCGATGCGGTGCCGACGGTCACCCGGCGCGCGGCCCGGTCGCTCGGGCTGAGCTGGGGTCAGGACATGACCTACGTCGTCTTTCCGATGGCGCTGCGGGTCGCTCTGCCAAGCTGGATCGGCCTGACGCTTGGCGTCATGAAGGACTCGGCCCTTGTGCTGTGGTTGGGATTGATCGAACTGCTGCGCGCGGGCCAGATCCTGGTCACACGCCTTCAGGAACCGATGTTCATCCTCATCGTCGTGGGTGCGATCTATTTCCTGATGAGCTTCCCGATTGCCCGCCTTGGCGGCCAACTCGAAAAAAGGTGGCGCGAGAATGATTGAGATCCGGGACGTTCATAAGTCCTTCGGCAGCCTTGAGGTGCTCAAGGGCGTCAACCTGAGCGTCGAAAAGGGCGAAGTGGTTTCGGTCATCGGCGGCTCTGGGTCAGGCAAATCGACCCTCTTGACCTGCATCAACGGGCTTGAGCCAATCAACTCGGGCACGATCCTTGTGGACGGGGTCGAGGTTCATGCCAAGACCACCGACCTGAACAAGCTGCGCCGCAAGATCGGCATCGTGTTCCAGCAGTTCAACGCCTTTCCTCATTTGACCGTGCTGGAAAACGTGACGCTCGCCCCGCGCAAGGTGTTGGGCATGACCAAGGCCGAGGCCGAAGAGATTGCCGTCAAGCAGCTGACCCATGTGGGGTTGGCGGACAAGCTTTCGGTCTATCCGGGTCGGCTGTCGGGCGGGCAGCAACAGCGGATGGCAATTGCCCGCGCCCTCGCGATGTCGCCCGCCTATGTGCTGTTTGACGAGGTGACATCCGCACTGGACCCGCAGCTCGTGGGCGAGGTTCTGGATACGCTCAAGCTCTTGGCCAATGAAGGCATGACGATGATCTGCGTCACCCACGAAATGAGCTTTGCCCGGGATGTGTCAGACCGCGTGGCGTTCTTTCACCAGGGCGTGCTTGCAGAGATTGCGCCTCCGGATGAGTTCTTCACGGCGCCTCAGCACCCGCAGACGAGAGAATTTCTGTCGAACATTCGTTAGAAGGAAGCGCCCGCGATGCGTCAGCAGCGGGTCGTCCGAATTGACAAGGGAAGACCATGACTGACCGCTGTCGCCTTCGCCAAGGATATCAAGCGAAATGATCGGACAGGCCGTCATATCAGGCTCAGCGTCCGGCGCCATTCTGGCTTGCAGCGAAGGCCTCAGTTTCTGGGGCGGCGTCGATCCCGTGACAGGCATCGTGATCGATACGCACCATCCGCTTTGCGGGCAATCGATTGCGGGCAAGGTCCTGGTGATGCCGACCACGCGCGGATCGTGCAGCGGCAGCGGCGTGATGCTGGATCTCGCGTTGAACGGGATCGCGCCTGCGGCCTTCGTGTTCCGCGAGGCCGAGGATGTCGTGACCCTGGGGGCGATGATAGCGGGGAAGATGTTCGAGCGGCCTGTCCCGGTGCTGCGTCTTGATACCGAGGCCTTTGCGGCAGCGGTGGCAGGGCAGCATGCCACTTTGTCCGACGGCACCCTTGTCGTCGACGGAACGGCCTTGCCGCTGGAGCCGCTGGCCGTGGCAAAGCTGGACCTGTCCACCTTGGACCGGGCGATGCTGGCGGGCACGGACGGCCCGGCCCGACGGATCGCGATGGAGGTGATCTGCGCCATGGCTGCGCTGCAAGGAGCCACGGCCCTGGTCGATGTGACGCAAGGACATATCGACGGCTGCATTCTGGCCAACACCGCCAACCTTCGCTTTGCAGAGACGATGGCCGAGATGGGGGGGCGCGTCCGTGTCCCAACCACGATGAACGCGATTTCGGTCGATCATGGCAACTGGCAGAGCCAGGGAGTTCCGCCCGTTTTCGGCCTTCGCGCCGCCCGTCTGGCGGATGCCTACGTCAGAATGGGGGCACGCCCCACCTTCACCTGCGCGCCCTATCTTCTGGACACTGCCCCCGAAGCGGGCGAAAACATCGGCTGGTCGGAATCAAACGCAGTGATCTTTGCCAACACCGTGCTTGCGGCGCGGACGGTGAAGCATCCCGATTATCTTGATCTCTTCATCGCAATGACCGGCCGCGCGCCAATGTCCGGGGTCTACCTGCCCGCCAATCGCGCCCCCCGGCGGCGGATCCACATCGAGCTTCCCCAAAGCCATGATGATGCGCTTTGGCCCATGCTTGGCTACATCGCAGGGCAATTGGCGCCGAACAGCATCCCGATCTTGACGGGACTCGAGGCGACGCACCCATCCCGCGACGACCTCAAGGCGATGTGCGCGGCCTTTGGCACCACGTCCGCCGCGCCGATGTTGCATGTCGCGGGCCAGACACCAGAGGCTGCGGACTTTGCCGTACCGGCAGACCGGGTGACCGTGACCCGCGCGGACCTTGCCCGCGTCTGGGCCGAGCTGAACCAGGGCCCTCGGCAGATTGATCTGATCGCTTTCGGAAGTCCCCATTTCTCTCTATCGGAATGCCGGGCGCTGGCCGATCTGGCCCAGGGTCACCGGGCGGCAGGCACCGAGGTGATTGTCACGGTGGGCCAGAACGTGCTGCGCGATGCCCGCAACGACGGCACTCTGGCAAAGCTTGAGGCCTTCGGGGCACAGGTCTTTCCCGATATCTGCTGGTGTTCGATCACCGAGCCGCTGCTGCCACCCCAGGCGCGCAGCTTGATGACGAATTCCGGAAAATACGCCCATTATGCGCCTGGCTTGTCGGGCCGAGAGGTCAGGTTCGGCTCTCTGGCCGAATGCGTGGAAACGGCGCGGACAGGGGTTGCGCCCGCCTCCCCTCCTGGCTGGTTGAAAGGGTGACGCGATGCGCAGCAGCAAGACCATCCATGTGATCTCGGCCCATGCCGAAGGCGAGGTCGGCGATGTGATCGTCGGCGGCGTGCAGCCCCCGCCGGGTGCAACGCTGTGGGAACAGTCGCGCTGGATTGCGAAAGACCAGACCCTGCGCAACTTCCTGCTCAATGAACCGCGGGGTGGGGTGTTTCGCCATGTGAACCTTCTGGTGCCGCCAAAGCTCCCGTCGGCCGATGCCGGCTTCATCATCATGGAACCGGAAGACACGCCGCCGATGTCCGGCTCCAACTCGATGTGCGTCGCCACGGTCCTGCTTGATGCCGGGATCATTCCCATGCAGGAGCCGGAAACCCGCCTGGTGCTGGAGGCCCCGGGGGGGCTGGTCCACGTCCGCGCGACCTGCAGGAATGGCAAGGCGGAACGGATCTTTGTCCAGAACCTGCCCAGCTTTGCCGCCGATCTTGGTGTGACGCTCAAGGTCGAAGGCCTGGGCACGCTGACCGTCGACACGGCCTATGGTGGCGACAGTTTCGTGATCGTGGATGCTGCGGCACTTGGCCTGAAGCTGGTCGCGGAAGAAGCGCATTTCATCGCCAGAACCGGCGTGCAGATCACCAACGCGGCCAATCGACAGCTGCGGTTTCATCATCCGGAAAACCCGGACTGGACCCATTTCTCGTTCTGTCTCTTTGCCGGTCAGGTCAGCCGCGATGGACATCGGTTGACCGCCGGCTCGGCCGTTGCAGTGCAGCCCGGCAAGGTCGACCGATCGCCGACCGGGACGGCATTGTCAGCCCGCATGGCTGTTCTCCATGCCAAGGGAGAGATGGGTCTGGACGACCGTCTGACCATCGTGTCCGTCATCGGGTCCACCTTTGAGGGTCGCATTGTTGCGAAAACCACAGTGGGCGAACGGGCGGCAGTGATCCCGGAAATCTCTGGTCGTGGCTGGATCACGGGCATGCATCAACACATGCTTGACCCAGCCGATCCATGGCCCGAAGGCTACCGGTTGTCGGACACCTGGGGCGCAAGATAGACCCAAGGCCGACGCGGAGACCGAGCGCCTGTTGATTTCCACCCGGAAACGGGCCGGGCTCTCCATCGAGGCGTGAGCCACCTCGGACCGTGGACTTCGGATCATGCTGAGATCAAGGAAAGGCCTGTCTTCTTCCTCTTCCAGGCCAAGACGGCTGAACTTGAAGCGGAACGGACCCGGATCGGGCCTGTCGTTCAGTTTCCTGTGCGAATGCCCGTTATTTCCGACGTCACTCAACCAACGGAGCCTCTTTGCGGTGAGTGCCACGGAAATGATCCGCACCCGACGCATGGAGGCGGTGTTCTTGGTTGGAGGGCTACGACAATTCGGTGCCTGCCCCCTTGATGGGGGCCATTGGTTCGGCGGTTCATGAACGTCATCGCTTGGACCAGGCGATAAATGACACCGCGCAATCCGCGGACCTCTGCATCCCGCCCAACGCAAGACGTCCCGCCCCAGCCGTTCCTTTGAACAGAGCACACTCGCCATCGGTTCAATGGGCTGCGTTCAATCGTGGGCCCAAGGATGAAGGTCGCTCTATTCTGCATCTCGGGCTGGCCTCCGAAGCGTGTCGGTTCGGCTGGTGCTACCCTTTGCCCGGCTTCTTCCGACTGCCCCGCCGCCGCAGCGTAGGATCTGGCTGGTAGACGGCCAGGGAGCGCGCCATGATCTCGGCCGCTTCGGTCAGTTCGGCCACCACCGCCGCGCGGGCGGCAGCGCCGTCACCCCGCCGCAGTGCGGCAAGCACCTCGTCGTGGTGGTCCAGGCCCAGGCCCAGCGTGGTTTCGGTGCGCATCACGTTCAGGCAGGGCCCGACCCGCAGCCACAGGCTTTCGATCAACGGCACCATCAGCGGCGACCGCGCCGCCCGGTAGACGGTGAAGTGGAACTCGAGGTTCCAGCCGAGGTATTCGTCGGCCTCGGCCGGGTCCCTGGTCGCCAGCATCCGGTCCTGCAAGGCCTGCAGACGATCCAGCTCGGCGGCTGTCACGGTCTGCGCCGCCCATTCGGCCGCCTGGCCTTCAACCGCGCAGCGCACGCGGCGCAGGTCCATCAGCGCCTGGACGTCCAGCACCGGCACCTCGGCGCCATAGTAGGGGCGGTCCGCCAGGGCGCCCTCGGCGACCAGCCGCTGCAACGCCTGCCGCACCGGCAGCGAACTGGTGCCGAAGCGTTCGGACAGCCGCTTCACCACCATCCGCTCGCCCGGCATGATGTCGCCGCACATCATCGCCCGGCGGAGCGAATGGTAGACCGGCTCGAAGCTGTGGGTCAGGACGGGGCCGGCAAGATCATTGGGCATCACGGACTTTCTGCAATCATTACTTGCCGCGCGGGTCCAGGCCCAGAAGGCTGCGCGCCTCGGCCACGGTGGCGGGCCTTTGGCCCAGGGTCTCGACCAGACGGACCGCATCTTCGACAAGATCGGCATTCGAGGCAAGCACCCCGCGGCGGCGATAGAGGTTGTCCTCCAGCCCCACGCGGACATGCCCGCCCAGCAGCACCGACTGCGCCGCCACCGGGAACTGTTCGGCCCCGGCGCCGAAGGCCACCCATTGCGCGCCGGCGGGCAGCATCGCCCGCAGCGCCAGCATCGTGGCCGCATCCGAAGGCGCGCCCCAGCGCAGGCCCAGGGCGAACTGGAACAGCGGCGGCGGCGCCACCAGGCCCTGCGCCACCAGATCGCAGGCCAGCCGCATGTGGCCGAAGTCGAAGACCTCAAGCTCGGGCTTCACGCCCAGGTCGCGCATCTGCGCCGCCATCTGCCGCACCATGGGGGAGGTGCTGACATAGATCTCGTCGGCCATGCCCGAGTTGAAGCTGCCGCAGTCCAGGCTGCACATCTCGGGGCGCAGCTCGGCGATGTGCAGCATCCGCTCGGTGGCGCCGATCAGGTCGGTGCCCGGCGCGGGCGGCAGCGGGGTTTCGCCGTTGAAGATCAGCTTGCCGCCCATGCCGGCGGTCAGGTTGACGATCACGTCCCGGCCGGACTCGGCGATCCGCGCGGTGACCTCGCGATACAGCGCCACCTCGCGGCTGCCCTTGCCGGTGGCGGGGTCGCGCACGTGGATATGGACGATGGCGGCCCCGGCGGCGGCGGCGTCCAGCGCGTCGGCGGCGATCTGTTCCGGCGTCACCGGCACATGCGGGCTGCGGCTGGGGGTGTCGCTGTCGCCGGTCAGAGCGCAGGTGATGAGGACGGGGCGCATCTCAGCCCGCCTGCGGCAGGATCGACCGGTGATCGGTCAGGAAGCGGTCGAAGGCCTGCAACAGGCCCTCGGTCTCGGCCCGGGTATGCGGCAGGGCCAGGGCGATCATCCCGCGCGGGGTGACGTATTGGCCTGTCAGCATCATCTCCAGGTGCCACAGCTTGCCGGGGCGCTGGTCGCCGGCCTCGACGGCCGCCGGGGTCAGCTGATCGGCCGGCAGGAAGTGCAGGTTGAACAGCGATCCATGGCCGGAGGTGCAGGCGGCGATGCCGTGGCGGTCGATCATCGCCTGCATGGCGGTCTTCAGCTCTTCGCCCAAGGCGTTGAACGCGGCCGAGGCTTCGGGGGTCAGCACCTCGGTCAGGCCGACGTAGCCGGCAGTCATGCTGAGGATGTTGTTGTTGAAGGTGCCGCCATGGCCGAAGGCATGGGCCGAGGTCGGGTCGAAGCGGTCCATCAGCTCGGCCCGGCCGCCGAAGGCGCCGAAACTGACGCCGCCACCGATGTATTTGCCCAAGCTCATCAGGTCGGGCACGACGCCGGTGATCGCCTGCATGCCGTTGAAATGCAGCCGCGAGGTCATCACCTCGTCGAAGATCAGCAGCGCGCCGATTTCCTGCGTCACCCGGCGCAGCATCTTCAGGAAGGCGTCGGTCGCCCGGATGCAGCCGCCGCCGCCCAGCATCTGCTCAAGGATCACCGCGCCGATGCTGTCCTTGTGCGCCCTGAGCAGCGCCTCGGTGCCCTCGACATCGTTGTAGTCGGAAAAGACATAGGGAAACGGCAGGTTCAGCACCGAGCCGCCATGGGCAAAGGTCAGCACCCCGCCGTGATAGCCTTCGCGGAACACCATCACCTTGTCGCGCCCGGTGATCGCCCGCGCCATGGACAGCGCCATGATGTTGGCCTCGGTGCCCGAGTTGCAGAACCGCACCCGGTCCAGCGCCGGAAAGCGGGCCACCAGCACCTCGGCCAGCCGCGCCTCATAGGTGTTCGGTCCGCCTAGCGCGATGCCGCCCATCACCGTCTGCGCCATCGCGGCCATGATGGTGGGGTTGGAATGGCCATAAAGCCCGGCCGAGTATTCACTGACGAAGTCGGCGTAGCGGTGGCCGTCCAGGTCGGTGACATGCACGCCGATGCCGCCGGTCAGGGCCACCGGGAAGGGTTCATACCACAGCACCGACCGGGTATTGCCGCCGGGCAGGCTGGCCCGCGCCTGGCGGTGGCGGGCCTCGCTTTGCGGGTTGGCGGCCCGGTAGCGGGCGGTGGCGTCGGCGACGGCCTCGTCAAGGTCGGCATTGCGCAGCATTCGATCATCCCCTGCCCAAGTTGATCAACTAGTGCCAAAGCCGGCTGGGCCTGTCAAACCCAAAACTCGGCGGCGGCGGCTGCCGCATTTTCGGCGTCAACAAATGCAGGCATTCCGCTGCCCGTGACGCCGCTCAAGAGTCAATTGACAGGCCCATGAAGTTGATCAACTATTCACGACACAAGAAACCAACCCCAACAGGAAAGGTCCGGCCATGCGGCTCTCCCGATTGCTTTGCACCATTGCCCTTGCGGGCGCGGCCTCTGGCGCGCAGGCCGAAGGCACCGTCACCATCGTCGGCTGGGGCGGGTCGTGGAACGATGTCTACAAGATCGGCGTGACCGACCCGTTCACCGCCCAGACCGGCACCGCGGTGACGCTGGACGAATGGGACGGCTCGCTGGCCAAGATCCGGGCGATGAACGAAAGCGGCAGCGTCAGCTATGACGTGGTCTCGGTCGAGGCGCCGCAACTGGACATCGGCTGCGACGAGGGCCTGTTCGAGAAGTTGCCCGAAGCGGTGGCGGCTGAGGCCGACAATTACCTGCCCGGCACCTTCCACCCCTGCGGCATCGCCTCGGACACATGGGCCACCGTGCTGGTCTATGACGCCGCCAAGCTGGCGGATGGGCCGAAGAGCTGGGCCGATTTCTGGGACGTCGAGAAATTCCCCGGCAAGCGTGGTATGCTGGGGCAAGCGATGTACACGCTGGAAAATGCGCTTCTGGCCGACGGTGTGCCGCCGGCCGAGGTCTACAACGTGCTGCGCACCCCCGAAGGTGTGGACCGCGCCTTCGCCAAGCTGGACGAGATCAAGCCGAATGTGGTCTGGTGGACCAGTTCCTCGACCGCGGTGCAGAACCTGGATGCCGGCGAAGTGGTGATGACCGACATGTACAACGGCCGCATCACCTTTGAGAACGAGAACAACGGCAAGAACTACGGCATCGCCTGGGAGGCCGGGTTCTTCTACGGCACCGACATGTGGGCACTGGTGGCCAATGCGCCGAACGCCGATGCCGGGCGGGCGTTCCTGGAGTTCTTTGCCCTTCCGGAAAACCAGGCCGGCTTCCCGCGGCTTTACGGCTATGGCACCGGCGACAAACGGGTCTATGACCTGCTGACGCCCGAGCAGCGCGACCGCCTGCCCACCTCGCCGTCGCGGATCGGCTTCGGCGCGCCCTATGACTCGGCGTTCTGGGCGGAAAACCAGGAGTCCCTCGAGCAGCGCTTCAAGACCTGGCAGTCGCAGTAATGCCTTCGGTTGCCCCCGCGTCCCCGCTGACTGCGGCGCGGGGGCAACTTCCCTATCTGGCGATGGTTGCACCGCTGGTGGTGTTCGTGGTGCTGACGGTGATCCTGCCGGTGGCGCTGTTCCTGTTCCGCGCCGTCGACAACCGAGAGCTTCAGGCCAATCTTGCCGCTACCTCCGCCGCGCTGTCGGGCTGGACGGCCGAGCAGGGCCTGCCACCCGAGCCGGCCTTTGCCGCCCTGGTCCGGGACCTGGCGGCCGCGCAGGCCGCAGGCCACGCCGGCACGCTGGCGGCGCGGCTGAACCAGGCGGTGCCCGGCTCGCGCACCTTCATCCTCAAGACCGCCCGGCTGGCCGCCGAGGGCGCCCTGACCGGCCCCGATGTCCGCAGCGCCGTTCTGGCGGCGGCGAAGGGCTGGCAGAACCCGGCGCTCTGGTCGGTGATCGCGCAGGAACGCGGCCGCTTCACCGCCTTCTACCTGCTGACCAGCCTGGACCTGCAGCGCCATCCTGATGGCAGCATCGGCGCGGTTCCCGCCGAACAGGCGCTGTTCCTGTCGATCCTGTGGCGCACCATCGCCATCAGCCTGAGTGTAACGGCGATCTGCGCCCTGCTGGCGCTGCCAGTGGCGCATGTCATCGTCGCCGCCCCGCGCTGGGCGGCGGCCGGGCTTCTGGCGCTGGTGCTGCTGCCGCTCTGGACCTCGCTTCTGGTGCGCACCGTCGCCTGGATCATCCTGCTGCAGGGCGAGGGCCCGATCAATTCGACGCTGCAGGGCCTTGGCCTGATCACCGAGCCGTTGCGGCTGGTCTACACCCGCGGCAGCCTGGTGGTGACCATGGTGCAGGTGCTGCTGCCGCTGATGATCCTGCCCATCGTCTCGGTGCTGCGCCGCATCCCGCCTACCTACATGCGGGCGGCGCGGTCGCTGGGGGCGCCGTGGTGGACGGCCTGGCGCCGGGTGCAACTGCCGATGCTCCTGCCGGGCCTCTTGACCGGCTCGGGCATCGTCTTCGTCTTCGCGCTGGGCTATTACATCACGCCGACGCTGATCGGCGGGCCGGGGGACCAGATGCTCAGCAGTTTCATCGTCTTCTACACCGACAAGACGCTGAACTGGGGGCTGGCGGCGGCGCTGTCGGTGCAGCTTCTGGCGGTGCTGGCGCTGGCAGCCGGCGCGGTGGCCGCGGTGCGGGCGCTGGCCAGCCGGCGGGTGGCGTGATGCGGGTCGAGGTCTGGCGCGGCTGGCTGGCCTGGGGCATCACCGCGCTGGTGCTGGCCTATCTGGTGCTGCCGCTGTTCGTGATCGTGCCGATGTCGCTGACCTCGGGCACCAACCTGACCCTGCCGGTGCCGGGCTGGTCGTGGCGGTGGTTCGAGGTGGTGCTGACCGATCCGCGCTGGGTCCAGGCGCTGGGCAATTCTCTGGTGGTCGGCCTGGGGTCCACCGTCCTGGCCGTCAGTCTGGCCACCCCGGCTGCGGTCGGTCTGGTCTGGGGCCGGTTCCCGGGGCGAGGCCTGCTCTTGGGCTTGATCGCCACGCCGCTGGTGCTGCCGATCGTGATCCTGGCGGTGGCCTCGTTCGGCTTTTACGCCACCGTCGGGCTGATGGGGTCGCGGTCGGGGCTGATCCTGGCCCATGCCGGCCTGGCCGCGCCGGTGGTGCTGACCACCGTCATGGCCAGCCTGCAATCCTTCGACCGCGGGCTGATGCGCGCGGCCGCCTCGCTGGGCGCCTCGCCGATGACCGCCTTCCGCCGGGTGCTGCTGCCGCTGATCGCCCCGGGCGTGACGGCCGGGGCGATCATCGCCTTCATCGTCTCCTTCGACGAAGTGGTGATCGCCAGCTACCTGACAACCGCCGAGCAGCGCACGCTGCCGCGGATGATCTTCTCCGGTGTGCGTGAGTCGATCAGCCCTGCCATCGCTGCCGCCGCCGTGCTGCTGGTGCTGTTCTCTGCTGCCCTGCTGGCGATCGTCACCGCGCTGCAGCGCCGGAACGGCTGACGCCTGAAGAAACGTCCGCACAGGATCAGTGCGCGAACGCGTGCTGGCCGGACCAGCCTTCCCCACGGCGAATAGACCACACTCGCGGCCTCGCTGCAGACGCCAAGCTGCCCGGCCGAAAGACCGCTTCCCGACCCTCACGACTTCCATTTCAACGTCCGCGCTTTGCCGAGGCATTCCGGGTACCGGGCGCATCCGAAGAACTCTCCGTAGGGCCCGCTGCGCTCTACGAGCCAGCCGTCGGCGCAGCTCGGGCAGGCTTGGCAAACCGAGCCGCATTGGAAGCAAACCAAGCCGTCGAAGCCAGGCTGGTGACGCGGCAAACCGACGCTGCAAGATGGACACGCCGGCAATCGATTGCCGCAGAGTTGGACGTGTTCGCAGCGATACCAGGCGCTTCCGTCCTGGGCCGGCATGTAGATGAGACGGCCTGCACATTCACCACAGTTGTTGGCCTTCGCCTTGGCCTCGGTGGGGCCGGACACACCGTTGGAGGGATCGGCGAGCAGTTCCTTCACGAAAGAGGACGGGCGGGCTTCGGAAGCAAGGGCCGTCAGCGTCAGGCGGGCGCGGGTCACGGCCACAGACATGACTCGGCGTTCCACGGCATTTTCAAACGGCTCGGACTCGGGAGAAACCAGGCTCAGCAGCGGATCATCGACGATCTCCGATGGGAACCCCATCCGGCCGCTGTCAGCGCGCAAGAGGATGCCGTGATCGGCTTCCTGGCCCTTCGAGGAGCGGATTGTCTGATACCGCATTGCGAATGCCGGAGAGCGCCGTTGGAGGTCGGCAGTGCCCGGGTGGGGTCGCGGCAAGCCAGTCAGAGGGCTGGGTCACGGCCTGCCCCTATCGGGTGGTCCGGTTACAGTCTTAGTGCACTTCGGGTCTTGGCGCTACGGCTGGGGTGGCCGGCGAAGCGGCTCCGGATGTCGAAGCCGGCCACTGGTTGACCTCAGGAGCTGGCGGGCGATACCCCAGTGATGAGGGCGGGCGCTTGGTGTTGTAATGGCGGCGCCAGCGCTCGATGATGATCTTCGCCTCGGCGAGGCTGTAGAAGATCTCCCCTTTGAGCAACTCGTCACGGAACTTGGAATTGGAGCTCTCGCAGTAGCCGTTCTCCCAGGGGGGCCCCGGCTCGATGTAGGCGGTCTCCGCGCCGACGGCGGCGATCCACTCCTGCACCGCTTTGGCGGTGAACTCCGGGCCGTTGTCGGACCGTATGTGATCCGGCACGCCCCGCAGGATGAACAGATCGGACAGCACGTCGATGACGTCAGTCGATCGGAGCCTCCGGTCGATCTGGATTGCCAGGCACTCCCGGGTGAACTCGTCGATGAGGTTGAGCATGCGGAACTTCCTTCCATCGTGGGTCCGGCTTTCAACGAAGTCGTAAGACCAGACGTGGTTCGGACGCTCTGGCCGGAGACGGATGCAGGACCCATCATTAGCCAGAGTCGGCCCTTTTTTAGTTGCTTTTGTGGGACCTTCAACCCCTCCCGCCGCCAGATACGCTCGACCCGTTTCACGTTCACAGCCCATCCGGCTTCCTGAAGGAGCGCCGCGATGCGCCGGTATCCGTAGCGCCCGTATTGCGAGGCGAGCGCGATGATGTCCGCCGTCAGGGCTTCTTCATCGGCGCGCCCCTGCGGCGACTTCCGCTGTGTCGAGCGATGCTGCCCGAGCACGCGACAGGCGAACCGTTCCGAGATGTGGAACTTCTGCCTGACATGCTCGATGCAAGCACGGCGGCGGGCGGGGCTAAGAAGTTCCCCGAGGCAGCCTCGCGCAAGATCAGCTTCTCCAGCGTCAGGTCAGAGACCGCCTTCCGAAGACGCTCATTCTCCTTCTCCAGCTCCTTCAGCCGCTTCACCTGGTCGGACTTCAGCCCACCGAACTCCTTGCGCCACTGATAGTAAGTGGACTGCGTCACGCCGATCGAGCGCACGGCTTCGGCCACCGACTGGCCTTGCGACACCAACACGTCGACCTGCCGCAGCTTGGCGACGATCTCCTCCGGCTAGTGCTTCTTCTGGGACATTCCTTCATCCTCCAAATGGCTCGAAAGCTATACATCAGGAAGGACCACTTTTCAGGGGGCAGACCACGCGACGGCGTCAAAGGTGCTTGCGTTGGCACTCTCAGGACGCCAGAAGGAAGCCAGAGATATGCTCAGTGGTGAATTCTGCTCAAAGGCTGACATGGTGCTGAAGGCACTTAGCTTGTGGAAATTCGACCTCAAGATCCGCAACGGTGAACCTTTCTAGAGACGTTGTCTCGCAAACGACTTGAGTGAAATCACCTCATGAATCAAATTGGTAGCCGGATGAAGACGACCACTATCAACCCAAGGACTCTCGTTTTGAACGAGGGACGACCGGGGGGCAGGTCAAGCGCCGTTCAGAGAACCCTGCCGCTTGCGTTGAACCATTTGGCGCGCGTCCAGTCGATCTTCAGTGCGATGCTGCTTCGAGCGCGGAGCGCGGTTTCGCCGGGGAGTCTGACTGTCAGATCCAAAGGCAGTCCAGGCACACGCACATAGGCGTAAGTTTCAGCGCCAAGGCGTTCGATCAGCTCGACCTCGCCGGAAAGATCTGCCGACAGTCCGTCGACCACGTGGAGGTGTTCGGGACGTATGCCCAGCTCAGTCGCGGCCTCCTTGCCAGGCGGAACCGGGATTGTCGCCATGCCGGGCACTTCAAGTTGCGTTCCCAGCACACGCACCGGAAGGAAGTTCATGGCCGGAGCGCCAATGAACCCGGCCACAAATCGGTTTTCCGGATGCTCGTACAGGTCCATCGGAGAGCCGACCTGTTCGATCCTGCCGTCATTGAAGACGACGATACGGTCCGCGAGTGTCATCGCCTCGACCTGATCATGCGTCACATAGACCATCGTCGCCCCGAGGCCTTGATGCAAGCGAGCTATTTCCAGCCGCATCTGCACGCGGAGAGCCGCGTCGAGGTTGGAAAGCGGTTCGTCGAAAAGGAAGACTCTGGGGTTGCGGATGATTGCGCGGCCAATGGCGACGCGCTGGCGCTGGCCGCCCGAGAGTTCGCGCGGGTAACGGGTGAGGAGGGGGGTGAGGTGCAGCGTCTCGGCCACTTCGGCGACACGTCTTGAGATCAGGGCGCGATCCTGCTTCTGCAACTGGAGGCCGAAGCCGATGTTATCGGCCACCGTCATGTGCGGAAACAGCGCGTAGGACTGGAAGACCATGGCGATGCCGCGGTCGGCGGGGCGGGTGCGGGTGACATCGCGGCCGTCAAGCCGGATCGCGCCGGAGGTCGCATCCTCAAGCCCCGCGATTATGCGCAGGGTGGTGGACTTGCCGCAGCCCGACGGGCCAACGAAGACGACAAACTCGCCATCGGCGATGTCGAGGTCGAGGCCCTTGATCACCTGCACCTGGCCAAACGATTTGCGAAGGTCGGAAAGCTGAACCCGTGCCATGGATTATCCTTTGACCGCGCCCATGGTCATGCCTTTGATGAAGAAACGCTGGAAGAAGAGGAAGACCAGCAGCGTGGGCAGGCTGGCCACCAGCGACAGCGCGCCCTGCACCCCCCAGGCAACCGAGTACTGGCCCTTGAGGTTGACGATGCCGATCATGATCGTGCGCTTGTCGTCGGACTGGGTGAAGATCAGTGGCCAGAGGAAATCGTTCCAGATCCAGGTGAACTGCAGCGTCGCCAGCACCGCCAGCGCGGGCAGCGACAGGGGCAGGACGACGCGCGTCAGCACCTGCCATTCGGAGGCGCCTTCCATGATCGCCGCCTCGCGAAGGGCATTCGGCACGGTGGCGAAGAAGTTGCGCATCATCAGCGCGCAGATCGGCAGGCCCAGCGCGGAATGGACGATGATGACGGGCCAGAGCGTGTCGATCAGGCCCATGCCGTTGAACATCCGGAACAGCGGTACCAGGATGACCTGGGGCGGAAAGAACATCCCGGCGACGATGATGAGGAAAAGCGCGTTCGATCCGCGGAACGGCAGCTTGGCGAAGACATAGCCCGCCAGTGCGCCCAGCGTGATGGAGACGG
Organism: Rhodobacter sp. Har01; assembly: GCF_020564565.1. Classification (GTDB taxonomy): domain Bacteria; phylum Pseudomonadota; class Alphaproteobacteria; order Rhodobacterales; family Rhodobacteraceae; genus Pseudogemmobacter. The sequence goes on along the minus strand of NZ_JAJCTD010000013.1, from coordinate 10,078 downwards.
CGGTGGCCGGCAGCGTGACCAGCACGGTGTTCAGGAAGTAGCGGTGCACCGCCGGATTGCCCAGGACCTCGGCGAAGTTGCCCAGGTACAGGCTGGCGGGCAGCGACCACAGATCGCCCATCGAGATGTCGCGCGTGGTCTTGACCGAGGACAGCAGCACCCCGACCGTGGGCAGGAGGAACAGCACCGCCAGCACGCAGAGGATGACGAAGATCGTCGCGGGCCAGGGGTTGAAGCGGCCCTGCGGCGCAAGGTCAGCCATAGATCCGGTCCACCTTGCGCAACTGCCGGAAATAGAGGCCGATGATCGCCATGGCGATCAGGAACAGCACCACCGAAATCGCCGCGCCATAGCCCATCAGGTATTTCTTGAAGCTTTCGTTGTACATGTGCATGGCCAGGGTGTCGGACGAATTGAACGGCCCGCCGCCCGTCATGATGTAGAGGATGTCGAAGCCTTTCAGAGAGTTGATGACCGACAGCGCCACCACCACCACGGTTGACGGCGCCAGGAGCGGCAGCACTACGCGGCGGAAGCGCTGCCAGGGCGTGGCGCCCTCGATCTCGCAGACCTCAAGCAGGTCGCCGGGAATGGCGGTCAGACCGGCCAGATAGATCACCATGGCAAGGCCGGTCTGCTGCCACGACCAGGCCACGATCACCGACCAGAGCGCCGTGTCGGGCTTGGCCAGCCAGGCGTATTTGTATTTCTCGCCGGTGACTTCAGTGATGATGGTGTTCAAGAGGCCCCAGTCGGCCTGGTAGATCCAGATCCAGATCTGGCCGACGATGACCGCCGACAGGCAGATCGGCAGGTAGAAGATGCTTTTGAACACCCGCGCGCCCAGCACGCGCGAATCCAGCAGCAGCGCCAGTGCCAGCCCCAGGGTGGTGGGCAAGACGATCGCGGCAACCATCCAGATCGCGGTGTTGATGGCGGCTTGCAGGAACAGCCGGTCGCTTGCGATCTTGGCGAAGTTGTCGAACCCGACAAAGCTGTAGTTCGGGTCAAAGCCGTTCCAGTCGGTCAGGCTGTAGTAGAACGAGCTGAACAGCGGCCAAAGGACGAATATGCCGAACACACCCAGAGGGGCGGCCAGAAGAACGACGCGCCAGAAGCGGTTGTGCTGTTCCATCCTGCCCCTTCCCGGTCTTGGCTTCGGGCCACCCCCGCAAAGGGGCGGCCCGGGGCCAGTCTGTCATGTCTTGAAGGCGGCTTCTGCGTCCGCTGCGACCTGGGTCAGGATAGCCTCGGCCTGGGAAGGATCGTCGATAAAGCGGGTGAACATCGACAGGCCAACCTCGGCCACCGGCGGCGGGGTTGCCAGATCGTAGTTGAAGGCGAAGGCTTCGGCCGCCGCCACGGTGGCGGCGGCCTTCTGCATCACTACGTTGTAGCTGGCCGGGTCCACGTTCACGTTGGCCGACAGCGCGCCCTGCGCATTGGCCCAGGCGGCCTGGACGCCCGAATCCGAGACCATGAAGGTCAGGAACTTCTCGGCGCCTTCCATGTTCGCGGCATTGCCCGCGATCACCAGCCCGTCCACCGGGCCCACGACAGCGTTCGGCACGCCGTCCTTGACCTTGGGGAATTCGAAGAAGTCGTAGTCCTGCCCCGGCACCAGCCCGTTGCCGTTCCAGTAGCCGGTGATCCAGGTGCCCATCAGCGTCATTGCCGCCTCGCCGCGCGCCACCTTGTCCGAGGCATCGGTCCAGTCGTCGGCATTGGCGTTTTCGACGAAACAGCCCTTGTCGAACAGGTCTTTCCACATCGCTAGCGTGGCCGCGACTTCGGGGTCGGAGTATTTGGCCTCGCCCGCCATCAGCTTGGCGCGATAGTCCGGGCCGGCCGTGCGCAGAAGGAGGTAGTCGAACCAGAACTGCGCCGGCCAGCGGTTCTTGGACCCCAGCGCGATGGGGGCCACGCCCTTGCCCTTCAGCGTTTCGCACAGCGCCAAGAACTCGTCCCAGGTGGCGGGCGGCGCGGTCATCCCGGCATCGGCCAGGACCTTCACGTTGTAGAACATGCCGGCGTAGTGATAGTTGAACGGCACCAGATAGCGCTTGCCGTTGTACAGCGTCGCGCTGTCGGCAACCGGCTTGGCGATGACCGCATCCAGGCCGTTCGCGGCCCACATTTCATCGATCGGGTGCAGGGCGTTCGAATCGACGATGAATTGAACCCGCGCGCCGGCCCAGTAGCTGAACACGTCGGGCAGGCTGTTCCCGGCGGCGCGGACCAAGATGTCCGTCTTGAAATCCTCGTGCCCGACCGGGCTTTCCTTCATGGCGATGCCGGTGGCCTCGGTGAACTTCGCCACTTGCTCGTTGAAGGCCTTCAGGCCCAACTCGCCGGTGAAGTAGTGGCTGATCGTCACCTCACCTGCCTGCGCCCAGGCCATACGGCCCATGCCCAGCATCGGGACCGCAAGCGAGCCGAGCAATACCCCGCGCCGACTGATCTGCTTCATCTCTTCCTCCCAAGAAGTTTTCATATGCGGCACTTTATTCCGCCGTCCTGCCGTTGATCGCCAAGAATTGCCCCTATGTCAACAAAGTATTGCATAGCGCGCCATAATGCGAGAAAGATTGGCTGCGGCATGGTAAGGGAGAGGAAAGTTGCGCTATGACAAACTATTCGTTTAACATAGCGCAAATTGATACAATGCGAACCGGAGTTCGTCCCATGCGCCTGCTGCAATCCCTGTCCCGTGGCCTTGAAGCCCTGACCTACATGACCGCCCAGCCCGGCACCGTTCGCCTGACCGATGTGGCCGAGGCGCTGGGGGTCGACAAGTCGAACGCGGCGCATCTTCTGAAGACGCTGGTGGCCATGGGCTATGCCGAGCAGGACGATGGTCGCCGCTACCTACCAAGCGGCAAGCTGGCCGGCCGTGTGCGCACCGAGCATACCCTGGAAGAGATTGTCGCCGTCAAGGAGGCCTGGCGCGGCACGCTAGAGTCGCTGGTGACCGAGACCGGCGAATGCGCTCATCTGGCGGTGCTGGTGGGATTGCGCGTCTGGTACATCGACAAAGTGGACAGCCCCTTGCCGTTGAAGGTTGACCACCCGATCGGCGCGCTGTCGCCCCTGCATTGCACCGCACTTGGCAAGGCCTTCCTGAGTTTCGGGCATGCGCAGATGCCGGAGGACCAGCCCGCCTTCACGCCCCTTACCCTGACCACCCGCCGCGCGCTGGTGGACGAGATCGAGCGCACGCGCGCCCGGGGCTATTCGATCGACGACGAGGAATTCGCCAGAGGCATCCGCTGCGTCGCCCGGCCGATCTACGACAAGTCAGGCGCGATGATCGCCGCCATCGGCGTCTCGGGCCCGTCGGTTCGCGTCACCGATGCCCGCCTGCATGAACTCGGCCGCATCGTGGCCGCCGCCGGACTGGGCGGAGTACAGAAGGAACCCCTGACATGACCCCTACGCCGCTGCGTGTCGGACTGATCGGCACGGGCCGGATTTCGGACCTGCATGCCATCGAATACCTGCACAATCCCGATGCGCGGATCGTGGCGCTGTGCGACCGCGATACAGGCCAGGCGCGGGACAAGGCGGCGGCCTGGGGCATCCCGGATGTAGCGGTCGATGACGACATCGACGCCTTCCTTTCGCGACCGGACATCGACCTGGTCGAGATCCTGCTGCCGCATCACCTGCACCTGCCGGTGGCGCTGAAGGCGATGGCGGCGGGAAAGATCATCTCGCTGCAAAAACCGATGTGCCTCGACATGGCCCAGGCCGACCAGCTGGTTGCCGCGGCCGAGGCCCATGACCGCCCGGTGAAGATCTTCGAGAACTTCATCTTCTACCCGCCCGTGATGAAGGCCCGCACGCTGATCGATACGGGCGCGATCGGCACGCCGCTGTCGATCCGCATCAAGTCGAACCCCGCCCGCAGCGCGACCGCCTGGGAGGTGCCCGCCGCCGCCAACGCCTGGCGGCAAGAGAAGGGCCATGCCGGGGGCGGCCCGCTGGTCTTTGACGATGGGCACCACAAGTTCGCGCTGGCCTGGCATTTCATGGGCAACCCGGAGGAAGTTCACGCCTTCATCGGCGATTGCGAGGGACCGGGCGGCATCCGCTTTGACGCGCAGTCGATGGTGTCCTTCCGCTTCCCCGGCAACCGGGTGGGCAACCTGGAGATCGTCTATTCGCCCGACATGGAGCTGATGACGCGCCACTACGCCCAGGACGACCGGGTTGAGATCTCCGGAACAGCCGGGGTGATCTTCATCAACGGCGGGCATGGGCGGCTGGGGGCGTCGCCGCCGGTCACGCTGTATCGTGACGGGGCGCTGACCACCTATGACGTGCCGACGGGCTGGGAACACAGCTTCATCCAGTCGACCCGTCACTACATCCATGCCCTGAAAACGGGCGGCGCGCCCGTCCTGACCGCTGCCGAAGGCCGGCAGGTCCTGCGCTTTGCACTGGCCGCCGAACAATCGGCCCGCGAAGGCCGGACCATCCGGCTGGACGGCTGACCGGGGGCACAATCATGAATGCACAGTCGCACCGTTTCGCCGACCTCCCCTCGTCCGAGGCGCGCGCGCGTTTCCTGGCCAAGGCCGGCGGCTTGTCGGCTTTCCTGGCAACCGATGGGGCCAGACCGACTGTCACACTGCCCTTGGCCGAGGCGCTGATCCTTGGCCTGATGCGGCAGGGTGTGACCAAGTATCTGGCGATCTTCGGCCATGGCTCGACCGCGCTTGCCGACGTGCTGCGTGTATATGAGGCCGCCGGGCTGGTACGCTGCTGGCAGTTCCGCAACGAAGTGGAGATGGCCCATGCCGCAACCGCCTTGTCCTGGGTCTATGGCGAGGTGCCTGCGGTCGTGACCTCGATCGGGCCGGGGGCATTGCAGGCGATGTCGGCATCGCTGGTGGCCAGTTCCAACGGCGTGGGCGTCTATCATCTGTATGGCGATGAGACGACGCACGGTGAAGGTTACAACATGCAGCAGGTGCCGAAGCCGGCACAGGGTGGCTTTTCCCAGATATCCTCCCTGATGGGGGCCTCTTACACGCTGCATAGCCCGGGCGCGCTGCGCGACGGATTGCGGAAGGGTGCGTCTTCCGTCTTCCATCCGTGGCGGCCCGGGCCCTTTTTTCTGAACATGCCGATCAACACGCAGGAAGCGCCGGTGACCTTGCGCCTGGATGCCCTGCCCGAACGCCCGCGGTTTCCCGCGCTGGCCCCCGCCGATGACCGGGCGCTGACCGAAGCGGCGCAGGCAATCGCCGGTGCGGCACGGGTGGCAATCAAGGCGGGCGGCGGGTCGCGCAGCGCGGCCGGCGCCGTCCGGCGTCTGGCCGAGGCTGCAGGGGCTGCCGTTGTCCTGTCTCCCGGGTCGGTCGGCGTTCTTCCCGATTCCCATCCGCAGAACCTGCATGTCGGCGGCTCAAAGGGGTCGATCAGCGGCAACTGGGCGATGGAGGAGGCCGAGCTTCTGGTGGTGATCGGCAGCCGTGCGGTGTGTCAGGCGGATTGCTCGGGCATCGGCTGGCCCAAGGTGCGCCGCGTGATCAACCTGAACGCCGACCCGGTTGACGTGCAGCACTATAACGCGACGCTTGCCCTTTCGGGCGATGCCGCCGTGGTGGCGGACCGGCTGGCCAGTCTTCTGCAGGGGTTGGAGCGCGCACCCGCCAAGACCGAATGGCTGGATGCTGCGGCGAAGAAGAAGGCCGAGTGGCAGGCGTTCCGCGCAGCCCGCGCGGCCCGTCCAGCGCTGACCGATCCCGTCTGGCCGTGCCCGGTGATGACGCAGCCGCAGGCCATTGCCGCGGCGGAGGCCTGGTGCCGTGCAAAGGGCGCGCTGAAATTCTTCGATGCGGGCGACGTGCAGGCCAACGGTTTCCAGATCGTGCAGGATGACGCGCCGTTCCAGACATTCACCGAAAGCGGCGCGTCCTACATGGGCTTTGCCGTCTCGGCGCTTCTGTCTCAGGGGTTGGCCGAGAAGGGGCGCTATGGCGTGGCCTTTACCGGCGACGGATCGTTCATGATGAACCCGCAGGTTATGATCGACGCCGTGGCGCATGGGGTGCACGGCACGATCCTGCTGTGCGACAACCGCCGCATGGCCGCGATTTCGTCCTTGCAAGACGCGCAGTATGGCGTGAACTGGCGAACCCACGACGGGGTCGAGATCGACTACCTTGCCTTCGCAAAGGCCGTGAAGGGCGTTGCGGCCTTCGACGGTGGCACCTCGCCCGAGGCGCTGACCGGCGCGCTGACCCGCGCCCGGGCCCATCCGGGCCTGAGCCTTGTGCATGTTCCCGTCTATTACGGCCCCGATCCGGCCGGTGGCATGGGGGCCTACGGGCATTGGAATGTCGGCAACTGGTGCGCGGCCGTTCAGGCCCGCTACGCCGAAACCCTGATTTGACGGGAGAGAGCGATGTATTCCGCGCAGGGGCTCTTTCTGGGTGGCCAGTGGTGCCCCGCCGCCGATGGGGCGTCCATGCCCGTCCACAGCCCGGTGACCGAGGTCAGGATCGGCACGATCCCCGTCGCGACCGAAGCCGACCAGGACATGGCCCTTGCCGCCGCCGCCCGCAGCTTTCCCGGCTGGGCGGCCACCCCGGCCTGGGACCGCGCCGCGATCCTGCGCCGGGCGGCCGATCACCTGCGGGCCAACGCCGACGGACTTGCCCGGGTGATGTCGACCGAAACCGGCAAGCCCCTGGCTGAGGCGCGGGCCGAGGTCAACGCCAGCGCCGATCAGTTCGAATGGCAGGGCGAGGAGGCCAAGCGCATCTATGGCCAGACGATTCCGGGCCGGAACCCACATGAACGCCTGTCGGTAAGCTATCAGCCCGTCGGCCCCTGCCTAGCGCTGTCGGCCTGGAACTTTCCGATGCTGCTTCCCGCCCGCAAGATCGCCGCGGCGCTGGCCGCCGGGTGCAGCGTGGTGGCCCGCCCCGCCAGCGAGGCGCCGGGCAGTTGCTTTGCCCTGGCCGAGGCGCTGGGTGCCGCGGGGCTGCCCGCTGATGTGCTGTCCATCCTGACCGGCCCCGCCGTGCCGATGGTGGAACGGCTGATCCGGTCGCCCGTGATCCGCAAGGTCTCGCTGACCGGGTCGGTGCCGGTCGGGCGTCAGGTGCTGCGGATCGCGGCGGATGACGTGAAGAAGGTGACGATGGAGTTGGGCGGCCTTGCGCCGGTGATCGTCCACGCCGACACCGATCCCGTGGCCGCCGCGCGCAAGCTGGCGGCGACCAAGTTCCGCAACTGCGGACAGGTCTGCATCTCGCCCTCGCGCTTCTATGTCCACCGCGCGATCCTGCCGGCCTTCGAAACCGCCTTTGCCGAGGTCGCCCAAGGCCTGCGCCCCGGTGACGGGCTGGACCCGGCCACCACGATGGGGCCGATGATCCGCGCCCGCGCCGTCGAGATCGCGCTGTCCCTGATCACCGATGCCCGCGACAAGGGCGCGCGCCTCTTGGCCGGGGGCAACCGCCCAGCACATCTGAACCACGGGCATTTCCTGGAGCCTACGGTCCTGGCCGATGTGCCCGACACCGCCCGCATCATGCGCGAGGAACCCTTCGCGCCCGTCGCCCCCATCGCCGCCTGGGACAATTTCGACGATGTGATCGCCCGCGCCAACTCGACCGACTTCGGCCTTGCCGCCTATGTCTTCACCGAAAGCGCCACCCTTGCCGCCCGCACTGCCGATGCGCTGGAAGCAGGGATGGTCGGCATCAACGAAACGCTTCTTGCCACCGCCGAGGCCCCCTTTGGCGGCACCAGGCAGTCAGGTTTCGGGCGCGAGGGCGGCAGCCTTGGCATTCTTGACTACCTGACGCCGAAATACACCCGCCACCGGCTGAGCCTTGCCTGAAAGGACCCTAGAATGACGAAACCCAAGGGGCTTGAGAACGGGCTGACCAACTACGGCGACCGCGACTTCGCGCGCTATCTGCGCCGCTCCTTTGCCAAGTCGATGGGCTATACGGGTGTGGCACTGGACAAGCCCATTGTCGGCATCTGCACCAGCGAGTCCGGCTTCAACAACTGCCACCGACATTTCCCCGAGATGATCGAGGCGGTGAAGCGCGGTGTCCTTGCGGCGGGCGGTTTGCCCGTGACCTTTCCAGTGATCTCGCTGGGCGAGGTGTTCCTGTCGCCCACATCGCTTGTCTATCGCAACCTGATGGCGATGGCGGTGGAAGAGATGATCCGTGCGCAACCGATGGACGCCGTCGTGCTGATGGGCGGCTGCGACAAGACGGTGCCGGCGATGCTGATGGGGGCACTGTCGGCCGACAAGCCCGCCGCGATGGTGGTGGCCGGACCGATGATGACCGGCCGTCACCGGGGTGAGCGGCTGGGGGCCTGCACCGATTGCCGCCGCTTCTGGGGCAGCTTCCGCGCGGGAAAGGTCTCGGCCACCGAGATCGACCAGGTCGAGGGGCGGCTGGCCGTCACCTCTGGAACCTGCGCCGTCATGGGAACCGCTTCGACCATGGCGCTGATGGCCGAGACCATCGGAATGATGCTGCCCGGATCGGCCGCCATTCCGGCCGTCCACGCCGACCGGTTGCGCAACTGCGAAGAAACCGGCGCGCTGGCCGCGCAGATGGCGCTGACCGGCGGACCCCGCCCGACCGAGGTCGTGACGCCCGCCGCCATCCGCAACGCGCAACGCGTGTTGCTGGCGGTCTCCGGCTCGACCAACGCGGTGATCCACATGGCCGCAGTGGCCGGCCGGATCGGCATGAAGCTGGATTTGGACGACTTCAACCTGCTGTCCGACGAAACGCCGGTGCTGGTCGACCTCAAGCCTGTCGGCGTGGGCTACATGGAGGATTTCCATTATGCGGGCGGGCTGGAGGGCGTCTTGCGCGAGATCGCTCCGCAGCTGGAAACCGGAACCCGCAGCATCACCGGAGAAACCTTGGCCGATCGGCTGGCCCGCCCTTTGCCCGACCCGGTTGATCGTGCGGTGATCCGCGAGGCATCAAGCCCGATCTCTTCCGTAGGCGGCCTTATCGCGCTGCGCGGCAGCCTTGCGCCCGACGGTGCCATCCTTAAACGCGCAGCCGCGACCGAGACCCTTCTTGAACATGAGGGGCGCGCGGTGGTCTTCACCTCGCTGGAAGACCTTGCGGCAAGGATCGACGATCCCGGTCTGGACGTGACCGCCGATGATATCCTTGTCTTGCAGAATGCCGGACCCAAAAGCCCCAGTGGCATGCCCGAGGCCGGCTACCTGCCGATTCCGAAGAAACTGGCCCAGGCTGGGGTGAAGGACATGGTCCGCATCTCGGATGCCCGGATGTCGGGCACGGCATTCGGCACGATTGTCTTGCATGTGTCCCCCGAGGCTTCGGTGGGTGGACCGCTGGTCCTTGTCAGGAATGGCGACTGGATTCGTTTGTCCGCCAGCGAAAAGCGGATCGACCTGCTGGTTGATGCCGCGACCATGGCCCAACGCGCGACAGAGGCGGCCGGATCAGGCTACCGACCGACGCGCGGATACGCGCGGTTGTATCATGAGCATGTCACATCGGCGACCGAGGGCTGCGATTTCGATTTCCTGGAGCCAAGAAACTGAGACCTCCTGTACGCCGAGTGGGCCTGTTCTTGCAGGTGCTGCAAGTCGACTGAATTACCCCTTTGGAAGGAAAGTCCGTTACGGTTGACTGGCGGTGGTCTGCCCCCTGAAAAGTGGTCCTTCCCGATGTATAGCTTTCGAGCCATTTGGAGGATGAAGGAATGTCCCAGAAGAAGCACTAGCCGGAGGAGATCGTCGCCAAGCTGCGGCAGGTCGACGTGTTGGTGTCGCCTGTCCGTCGTCGAGAGATTTGGAACAGTCGACCTGATTTTGGAGCAGAGGGCTCTGGCTCACCTGTTTCAGGCTATGCGGCTTGACGCTGATGGTTCAAGCGGCGGTTTTGGATGGTTTGCTGTTTGATGCGTCTCCTTTGGGCCAGGATGGTTTCACCGCGACCGAAGTAGACATCAGCCGGGGTCAGGTTGCCGATGCTCTCGTGACAGCGGTGGTTGTTATAGTGATCGATGAAGGCGGCGATGGCGGTTTCAAGTTCGCCCTTG
>NZ_JAJCTD010000012.1 GCF_020564565.1 Rhodobacter sp. Har01 | reverse complement strand
CCGTGCAGCTGCCGGAAGGCACCGAGATGGTGATGCCGGGCGACAACCTGAAGTTCGAGGTCGAACTGATCGCGCCGATCGCGATGGAAGAAAAGCTGCGCTTCGCCATCCGCGAAGGCGGCCGCACGGTTGGGGCGGGGGTCGTTTCCAAGATCATCGCTTGATGATCCCGGAAACTCGCGGCGGCGCCGGCGTCGTCTCGAAGATCATCGCGTAAGGCAGAGTCGGGCTGAAGCCCGACCCACGGAAAATCTGGAAGGGCCGTCCTTGTTGGGCGGCCTTTTCGTTATTCCAGCCATGCGGCGACAAGGGCGGTTGTGCGGGCCGACCCGATCTCAATGGCCATCTGCACGGCCTCGACGTCTCGCCCAAGTGCCGCCAGCACGGGCGCAAGTTCATATTGCAGTATCCTGCCATAGTGCAGATGATCCGGCACACGACCCAACCGATCAATTGTTGATGTTGTGCCTTCAACGTCGCCCACTCTGATCTGTGCCTTCCCCAGGGCGTAAAGCACTTCGGCCTGTTCTTCGGGTGGCATCAGGGCCAGAAGGGCCTCGACAGGCTCCGGTCCGTGTACCAGTGCGGCGTCAACGGCCACGTCAAGGCTGTAGGTCCGCTGATTGGGCTTGATCATTGACACCAGACGCCACGCAGTGTCCGCATCCCCGGTTGCCAGTGCGGCGATAACGGAGGCTTCCAGGTGGAATGAATCCCCACTTTCGACGATTGATTCCGGAAGCATCTGTGCCTTCGAGCCATCTCCTGCGCGGGCCCAGACCTCAACAATGATGAAGCTGACAAGAACGTCGAGGTCGGCTGAATTGGCCAGCTCTGGCATCTGAAGGACCTCAATCGCCTTCGTCAGCTCGCCAGCCATCGCGAACGCGAGAGCAAGGGCGGCGAAGCCGCTGGTGCGGTGCTTGGCGTCTGTCCAGCTGGAGATTTCTTTCCATGCCCCGGTCAGCGCCCCCTTTGCGAAAAGCGCTGCTAAGATCATTTGATGATCTGGCGCCAAGTCGTCCAAAAGGTCGACAAAGCCAACCGTCACGCGGGGCACATCGCTGCCTCGGGCTTCCGTCAACCGCGCATATCGCGGCAAGACATCTGCCGAGATGGCGGCGACTTTGGTCCGGATTGCGTGCAACTGTTCGGGCGGCATGAAATCTGGTGGGGCCTCGACGGGCAGGCCCGCCTGACGGTTCAGATCGGCCATTGTGAGAACGAACCACTCGGTCAGTGCCGGAGACTCATCGATCAGCGTTCCGCCAAGCATCAGGCCGCTCCACCCCGCTTTTATGGCCTTTCTCATCGCCATCGGGTCAGGATCGGCCAAGGAAAGCTTGACCAGCAGGGCTGCAAGCGTTTCGGCATCTTGGCCGGTCTGTTCCAGTTCCTGCAGATAGGCCACCGCCAGATAGCCTTCGGCAATCAGCCACGTCCAATCCTCGTCATCCGCCTGACGCAGCGCCATCTGGAAGACGCAGTCTTGCGTGGGGTGCGGAAGGCAATCCGGCGTTTCGGCGTGTAGGGGCAGGGTGCCGACAAACAGCAGGGAAAGGGCAAGGATCAGTCGGTTCACGGCCCAGTCCATGGCAAGTTGCGGTGTTCTCCGGCACCGGATACACGCCAAATCGCGCGCCTTTGTGGCAATGGGCCGCTTCTGCTCAGCCGTTCTCTACGTACCTTGCCACCAGAAGCGCCACCTTGAGCCCGAACCCGGAGGCCACCCCGATGACATTCCGCCCGCCCGCCTTGCGCGCTCTTGCCGCCGTGCTTGCCCTTGCCGCCTGCGTCTCGACCAACGACACCCTCTCTGCCGCGGACCGCAGCGAGATTGGTCGGCTGGTACCTGGCGCGCAGCTGGATGGCCTGACGCGGACGCAGATCACGCAGTTGCAGCAGGCGCTGCATAACGGCGACGGCTTTGACACTGCCTACGACATCCAGTCGATCCTGGCCCGCTGACCGCCCGCCGCGGCAGGGAATCCTCTTGACCGCGCCCGCGCCCTGCCGTAACCCACGGGCCGACCACAGGGGTATAGCTCAGCTGGTAGAGCGACGGTCTCCAAAACCGTAGGTCGCGGGTTCGATCCCTGCTGCCCCTGCCATCTTCCCAAACCCGCACAACCCTGCCCCAGCCTCCGCATGAGGTTGACTGCAAAGGATCTTCGCACTTCCCGGCGCGACCCGGGCCACGCTCTGCGACCCCGACCCGATGGCAGAGAAGCCGCCGTCTTCTCTCGCCGCTTGAAATCCGGTCCGGCAGGCCGTATCTCGGCCCCGACCCAATGACCCCGAACCCAAAAGGGCAGCCCATGGCCGCGAACCCGCTCCAGTTCCTCCAGCAAGTCCGCGGCGAGGTGGCCAAGATCCACTGGCCGACCCGGCGCGAGGTGCTGCTGACCACGATCATGGTCTTCATCCTGGCCGCGCTGACCGCCACCTTCTTCAGCCTGGTGGACATCCTGATCCGCTGGGGCCTGCAGCTGGTGATCGGCGCCTGAGACCGGTTTCCTCTTGATCGCGGGCAGCCAAGCCGCTAATCCCGCGCCAACCAGAGGCAAACCGGCGCGCAGCGATTCGGCATGCGCGCTGTTTTTTGTTCCGGGCAGACACGAAGGGGCGGCAAGCCTCTCAAGGCATGAAGGTGGAAGCGAGACCATGGCAAAGCGCTGGTATTCGGTGAGCGTTCTCTCGAACTTCGAGAAGAAGGTCGCCGAACAGATCAAGACGTCCGTGGCCGACGCGGGCCTGGGCGACGAGATCGACGAAGTGCTGGTGCCCACCGAAGAGGTGATCGAGGTGCGCCGCGGCAAGAAGGTGACCTCCGAGCGCCGCTTCATGCCGGGCTACGTGCTGGTCCACATGGAAATGTCGAACCGCGGCTATCACCTGATCAGCTCGATCAACCGTGTGACCGGCTTCCTGGGCCCGCAAGGCAAGCCGATGCCGATGCGCGACCATGAGGTCAACGCCATCCTGAACCGTGTCGAGGAAGGCCTGGAAGCGCCGCGCAACCTGATCCGCTTCGACATCGGCGAGAAGGTCAAGGTCACCGACGGCCCGTTCGAGGGCTTTGACGGCATGGTCGAGGAAGTGGACGAAGGGGCGAACCGCCTCAAGGTCTCGGTCTCGATCTTCGGGCGTGCGACGCCCGTGGAATTGGAATTCACCCAGGTGTCGAAAGGCATCTGAGGCGAAGCGCGCGGGAGGCGAGCGCGGGCGACAAACCCGTGACGGACCGTACCGCTAAACCGCGCCCCACCCAATTCCGGGCGGCGCAGTGAGAAGGAGAGGGCCAGATGGCCAAGAAGATCATGGGCAGCCTCAAGCTGCAGGTGAAGGCGCAGCAGGCCAACCCGTCGCCCCCGGTGGGCCCGGCGTTGGGTCAGCGCGGCCTGAACATCATGGCGTTCGTGAAAGAGTTCAACGCCAAGTCGGCCGAACTGCCGCCCGGCACGCCGACCCCGGTGATCATCACCTACTACGCCGACAAGTCGTTCAGCCTGGAACTGAAGACGCCGCCGGCCTCGTTCCTGGTCAAGCAGGCGGCCGGCCTGCCGGCCGTGGGCAAGCGCTCGCGCACCAAGGGTTCGGCCAAGCCGGGCCGTGAGGTGGCCGGGTCGATCACCGTGGCGCAGGTGCGCAAGATCGCCGAGACGAAGATGAAGGATCTCAACGCCAATTCGGTCGAAGCGGCGATGAACATCATCCTTGGCTCGGCCAAGTCCTGCGGCATCGAAGTGAAGGGCTGAGCATCATGGCCAAGATCGCAAAGCGCGTGAAGAAGGCGCAGGAACAGTTCGTCGGCAAGACCAACCTGACGGTGGAAGACGCCGTCGGCCTGATCAAGCAGGCGGCCTCCGCCAAGTTCGACGAGACCGTCGAGATCGCGATGAACCTGGGCGTTGACCCGCGTCACGCCGACCAGATGGTCCGCGGCGTGGTGGCGCTGCCGAACGGCACCGGCAAGACGGTGCGCGTGGCGGTGTTCGCCCGCGGCGCCAAGGCTGACGAAGCCAAGGCGGCGGGCGCCGACATCGTCGGCGCCGAAGACCTGATGGAGACCATCCAGCAGGGCAAGATCGAGTTCGATCGCTGCATCGCCACCCCCGACATGATGCCGCTGGTCGGCCGTCTGGGGAAGATCCTGGGGCCGCGCAACCTGATGCCGAACCCCAAGGTCGGCACCGTGACGATGGACGTGAAGACGGCCGTCGAAGGCGCCAAGGGCGGCGAAGTGCAGTTCAAGGTCGAGAAGGCCGGCGTGATTCATGCCGGCGTCGGCAAGGTCAGCTTCAGCGACGAGAAACTGGCGCAGAACATCCGCGCCTTCGTCGATGCGGTCAGCCGCGCCAAGCCCTCGGGGGCCAAGGGGACCTACCTCAAGAAGGTCTCGCTCAGCTCGACCATGGGCCCGGGCGTGTCGCTCGACCTGGCTTCGGCCACGGCGCATTGAACCCAGGGGCGGGGTGAACCCCGCCCTGACGAATTCCCGATGCCGACAGGCAAAGGGATGGCGGGGCGAAAGCCGCCCCGTCCTGTCCGAGACGGCGGGTGGTGCGCAAACACCGTAAATCCTGCCCGAGATGGGGAACGAGACGAATGTCGCCTTCGGGTGATCTTGGCCTTCGGAACCCTTGACCGGACCGAGAAGCCCCCCGCAAAGGGGGCCAAATGAGAGCCGGGGGGAAACCCCCAACCTTGGAGTGAAACTGTGGATAGAGCCCAGAAAGAGAAAGTGGTCGAGGAACTCGGCCAGATCTTCGAAAGCTCTGGCGTCGTGGTGGTTGCCCACTACGAAGGCATGACGGTTGCACAGATGCAGGACCTGCGCGCGAAGCTTCGCGACGTGGGCGGGTCCGTCCGCGTTGCCAAGAACAAGCTCGCCAAGATCGCCCTGGAAGGGAAGCCCGCCGAAAAGATGGGTGACCTGCTCACGGGCATGACCGTGTTCGCCTATTCGGAAGACCCCGTGGCTGCGGCCAAGGTCACCGATGCCTATGCCAAGGGCAACGACAAGTTCGTCGTGCTTGGCGGGGCCATGGGCAGCACGATCCTGGACCAGGCTGGTGTGAAAGCCGTTGCCTCGATGCCGTCGCGCGAAGAGCTGATCGCTCAGATCGTGTCGTGCATCGGTGCGCCGGCTGCGAACATCGCCGGGGCCATTGGCGCGCCTGCTGCAAACATCGCGGGCATCCTGAAGACCATCGAGGAAAAGGCTGCGGCCTGATCTTCGGCATCCTTCGTGGTTGAACACACGTCGTTGGAACCCATCTAACATACGGAATGAGAAAAATGGCTGATCTGAACAAACTCGCCGAAGACATCGTCGGTCTGACCCTTCTGCAAGCGCAGGAACTGAAGACCATCCTCAAGGACAAGTATGGCATCGAGCCGGCCGCCGGTGGCGCCGTCATGATGGCTGCCGGCCCGGCCGCCGCCGCCGAAGCCGTGGAAGAAAAGACCGAGTTCGATGTCGTCCTGACCGACGCCGGCCCGAACAAGATCAACGTCATCAAGGAAGTCCGCGCCATCACCGGCCTGGGCCTCGTCGAGGCGAAGAACCTTGTCGAAGCTGGCGGCAAGGTGAAGGAAGGCGCGACCAAGGCTGACGCCGAGACGATGAAGAAGAAGCTCGAAGACGCTGGCGCCAAGGTCGAGCTCAAGTAATCGCGCGTGCGGAACCTTCCGCTGCGATGATTTTGCGGCTGGGGGCAGCATCGCCTGCCCCCAGCCAAATCGCGTCTTGAAGGGGGCTTTCCTGCAAAGCCTCGTTCCGGGTGCGATCACCGGTTCGGGAGCCGCCTGACGGGACAGGTGGCAGGTATGGAACCGCACGTTCCCTCGCCAATCGGCGCGCCTTCCGTGGCCCGACGGAAGCCCGCGCCGGCGAAAAGATGAAAGGTTACGACGAGCATGGCGCAGCAAGCGTACGTTGGCCAGAAGCGGATTCGCCGGTATTACGGGAAGATCCGCGAAGTCCTGGAAATGCCGAACCTGATCGAGGTGCAGAAGTCGTCCTACGACCTGTTCCTGCGCTCGGGCGACAGCGACAAGCCGCTGGATGGCGAAGGCATCCAGGGCACCTTCCAGTCGGTGTTTCCGATCAAGGACTTCAACGAGACGGCCGTCCTGGAATTCGTCAAGTACGAGTTGGAAAAGCCGAAATACGACGTCGACGAGTGCATGCAGCGCGACCTGACCTATGCCGCGCCGCTGAAGGTGACGCTGCGCCTGATCGTGTTCGATGTCGATGAGACGACCGGCGCGCGGTCGGTCAAGGACATCAAGGAGCAGGACGTCTACATGGGCGACATGCCCCTGATGACGCCGAACGGCACGTTCATCGTGAACGGCACCGAGCGGGTGATCGTCAGCCAGATGCACCGCAGCCCCGGCGTGTTCTTCGACCACGACAAGGGCAAGACCCATTCCAGCGGGAAACTGCTGTTCGCCTGCCGCATCATCCCGTATCGCGGCAGCTGGCTGGACTTCGAGTTCGACGCCAAGGACATCGTCTTTGCCCGCATCGACCGCCGCCGCAAACTGCCGGTGACGACGCTGCTCTATGCCCTGGGCATGGATCAGGAAGGCATCATGGATGCCTATTACCAGACGGTCCAGTTCAAGAACGTCAAGAACAAGGGCTGGGTCACCAAGTTCTTCCCCGAGCGTGTGCGCGGCACCCGTCCGACCTACGATCTGGTCGATGCCGCCACCGGCGAGGTCATCCTCAAGGCCGGCGAAAAGGCCACCCCGCGGATGGTCAAGAACTGGATGGACGAGGGCAAGGTGACGGAGCTTCTGGTTCCGTTTGACCACATCGTCGGCCGCTATGCCGCCAAGGACATCATCAACGAACAGACCGGCGAGATCTGGGTCGAGGCCGGCGATGAACTGACCTGGGAACTGGACCGCGACGGCGCGCCCAAGGGCGGCACCGTCAAGGTGCTGCTGGACCAGGGCGTGACCGACATCCCGGTGCTGGACATCGACAACGTCAACGTCGGCCCCTACATCCGCAACACCATGGCGGCGGACAAGAACATGGGCCGCGACACCGCGCTCATGGACATCTACCGCGTCATGCGCCCTGGCGAGCCGCCCACGGTCGAGGCCGCAAGCCAGCTGTTCGACACGCTGTTCTTCGACAAGGAACGCTATGACCTGTCCGCCGTGGGCCGGGTCAAGATGAACATGCGGCTTGACCTGGGCAAGCCCGACACCCAGCGCACGCTGGACCGCGAGGACATCATCTCGTGCATCCGCGCGCTGGTCGAACTGCGCGACGGCAAGGGCGAGATCGACGACATCGACCACCTCGGCAACCGCCGGGTGCGCTCGGTCGGCGAACTGATGGAGAACCAGTATCGCGTCGGCCTCTTGCGCATGGACCGTGCGATCAAGGAACGCATGTCGTCGGTGGAAATCGACACGATCATGCCGCAGGACCTGATCAACGCCAAACCGGCGGCGGCTGCCGTCCGCGAATTCTTCGGCTCTTCGCAGCTGTCGCAGTTCATGGACCAGACCAACCCGCTGTCGGAAGTGACCCACAAGCGCCGCCTCTCGGCGCTTGGCCCGGGCGGTCTGACCCGTGAGCGCGCCGGTTTCGAGGTGCGCGACGTCCACCCGACCCACTACGGCCGGATGTGCCCGATCGAGACGCCGGAAGGCCAGAACATCGGCCTGATCAACAGCCTGGCGACCTTCGCCCGGGTGAACAAGTACGGTTTCATCGAGACCCCGTATCGCAAGGTGATCGACAACAAGGTGACCGACGAGGTCATTTACATGTCGGCGACCGAGGAAATGCGCCACACCGTCGCCCAGGCCAACGCGGCCCAGGACGCCGAGGGGCATTTCACCGACGACCTGATCTCCAGCCGGAAATCGGGCGAGTTCATGCTGAACCCGCCGGATGCGATCGACCTGATCGACGTGTCGCCGAAACAGTTGGTGTCGGTCGCGGCCTCGCTGATTCCGTTCCTGGAAAACGACGACGCCAACCGCGCGCTGATGGGCTCGAACATGCAGCGCCAGGCGGTGCCCTTGCTGCAATCCGACGCGCCGTTTGTCGGCACCGGGATCGAGGCCGTTGTCGCGCGTGACTCGGGCGCTGCCATCATGGCGCGGCGGTCGGGCGTGATCGATCAGGTGGATGCCACCCGTATCGTCGTGCGCGCCACCGAACTGCTGGAGCCGGGCGAGCCGGGCGTCGACATCTACCGCCTGCGCAAGTTCAAGCGCAGCAACCAGTCGTCCTGCATCAACCAGCGTCCGCTGGTGAAGGTCGGGGACAAGGTGACCCGCGGCGAGGTGATCGCCGATGGTCCCTGCACCGACATGGGCGAACTGGCCCTGGGCCGGAACGTGATCGTCGCCTTCATGCCCTGGAACGGCTACAACTACGAGGACTCGATCCTGATCTCCGAGCGGATCCTCAAGGACGACGTCTTCACCTCGATCCACATCGAGGAATACGAAGTCGCCGCCCGCGACACCAAGCTGGGGCCGGAAGAGATTACCCGCGATATCCCGAACGTGGGCGAAGAAGCCCTGCGCAACCTGGATGAAGCCGGCATCGTCTATATCGGCGCCGAGGTGAACCCGGGCGACATCCTGGTCGGCAAGATCACCCCCAAGGGCGAAAGCCCGATGACGCCGGAAGAAAAGCTGCTGCGCGCCATCTTCGGCGAAAAGGCCAGCGACGTGCGCGACACGTCCCTGCGCCTGCCGCCGGGGGCCTATGGCACGGTGGTCGAGGTGCGGGTGTTCAACCGCCATGGCGTCGACAAGGACGAACGCGCGCTGCAGATCGAGCGCGAGGAAGTCGAACGCCTGGCGCGCGACCGCGACGACGAGCTGGCGATCCTGGAACGCAACATCTACTCGCGCCTCAAGGCGCTGGTGCTGGGGCGCGAGGCGGTGAAGGGCCCGAAGGGCATCAAGGCCGGCTCGAAGATCGACGAAGAGCTGCTGGGCACGCTGAGCCGTGGCCAGTGGTGGCAGCTTGCCGTCGCCGAGGAAGACCAGGCCAAGGAAATCGAGGCCCTGCACGACCAGTATGAGCAGCAGAAACGCGCGCTTGACCACCGCTTCGACGACAAGGTCGAGAAGGTCCGCCGCGGCGACGACCTGCCTCCGGGCGTGATGAAGATGGTCAAGGTCTTCGTCGCGGTGAAGCGCAAGCTGCAGCCGGGCGACAAGATGGCCGGCCGGCACGGCAACAAGGGCGTCATCTCCAAGGTCGTGCCGATCGAGGACATGCCGTTCCTGGCCGACGGCACCCATGTCGACCTGGTGCTGAACCCGCTGGGCGTGCCCAGCCGGATGAACGTCGGGCAGATCCTCGAGACGCACATGGGCTGGGCCGCGCGCGGCCTGGGCATCCGCATCGACGAGGCGCTGCGCGACTATCGCCGGTCGGGCGACCTGACCCCGGTGCGCGAGGCGATGCGCTTCGCCTATGGCGACGAAACCTATGACGGGGCCTTCGGCGGCATGGACAGCGACGAACTGGTCGAAAAGGCCGGACTGGTCACCGGCGGCGTGCCGATCGCCACCCCGGTCTTCGACGGGGCCAAGGAAGCGGACGTGAACGACGCGCTGCGCCGCGCGGGCTTCGACACCTCGGGGCAATCCGACGTGTTCGACGGCCGCACCGGCGAGAAGTTCCAGCGCAAGGTCACGGTGGGCGTGAAGTACATGCTCAAGCTGCACCATCTGGTCGACGACAAGCTGCACGCCCGGTCCACCGGCCCGTACAGCCTGGTCACCCAGCAGCCGCTGGGCGGCAAGGCCCAGTTCGGCGGTCAGCGCCTTGGGGAGATGGAGGTCTGGGCTCTGGAAGCCTATGGCGCCGCCTATACCCTGCAGGAAATGCTGACGGTGAAATCGGACGACGTGGCAGGCCGGACCAAGGTCTACGAGTCGATCGTCAAGGGCGAGGACAACTTCGAGGCGGGCGTGCCGGAAAGCTTCAACGTGCTGGTGAAGGAAGTCCGCGGCCTCGGCCTGAACATGGAACTCCTGGATGCGGAGGAGGAATAGGGCACGAGTTTTCGTCGAAAACTCGTGACTCCGATTTTTCGACGAAAAATCGGGGTCGCCCTGCCTCTGACCGCAGCCTCCTTTCAAGGATTTGGAAATGAACCAGGAACTCTCGACCAACCCGTTCAACCCGGTTGCGCCGGTCAAGACTTTCGACGAGATCAAGATCTCGCTCGCCAGCCCTGAGCGGATCCTCTCGTGGTCCTATGGCGAGATCAAGAAGCCCGAGACCATCAACTACCGGACCTTCAAGCCGGAGCGTGACGGGTTGTTCTGCGCTCGGATCTTCGGGCCGATCAAGGACTACGAATGCCTGTGCGGCAAGTACAAGCGCATGAAGTATCGCGGCGTCGTCTGCGAGAAATGCGGCGTGGAAGTCACGCTGCAGAAGGTGCGCCGCGAACGCATGGGCCATATCGAACTGGCCGCACCCGTCGCCCACATCTGGTTCCTCAAGTCGCTGCCCAGCCGCATCGGCCTGATGCTGGACATGACGCTGCGCGATCTGGAGCGCATTCTCTACTTCGAGAACTACGTCGTGATCGAGCCGGGTCTGACCGACCTGACCTATGGCCAGCTGATGACCGAAGAGGAATTCCTCGACGCGCAGGACCAGTATGGCGCCGACGCCTTCACCGCGAACATCGGCGCCGAGGCGATCCGCGAGATGCTGGCGGCCATCGACCTTGGCCCGCTGGCCGACCAGCTGCGCGAAGAGCTGAAGGAAGCCACCGGCGAGCTGAAGCCGAAGAAGATCATCAAGCGGCTGAAGATCGTCGAGTCGTTCCTGGAATCCGGCAACCGCCCGGAATGGATGGTGCTGACCGTCCTGCCGGTCATCCCGCCGGAACTGCGCCCGCTGGTCCCCTTGGACGGCGGCCGCTTTGCCACGTCCGACCTCAACGACCTCTACCGCCGCGTCATCAACCGCAACAACCGCCTGAAGCGCCTGATCGAGCTTCGCGCGCCTGACATCATCGTCCGCAACGAAAAGCGGATGCTGCAAGAGGCGGTCGATGCCCTCTTCGACAACGGTCGTCGCGGCCGCGTCATCACCGGCACCAACAAGCGCCCGCTGAAATCGCTGTCCGACATGCTGAAGGGCAAGCAGGGCCGGTTCCGCCAGAACCTGCTGGGCAAGCGGGTCGACTTCTCGGGTCGGTCGGTCATCGTGACCGGGCCGGAACTGAAGCTGCACCAGTGCGGCCTGCCGAAGAAGATGGCGCTCGAGCTGTTCAAGCCGTTCATCTATTCGCGGCTTGAGGCGAAGGGCCTGTCCAGCACCGTCAAGCAAGCCAAGAAGCTGGTCGAGAAGGAACGCCCCGAGGTCTGGGACATCCTGGATGAAGTCATCCGCGAACATCCCGTCCTGTTGAACCGCGCGCCGACGCTGCACCGCCTGGGCATCCAGGCCTTCGAGCCGATCCTGATCGAAGGCAAGGCGATCCAGCTGCACCCGCTGGTTTGCA
Source organism: Rhodobacter sp. Har01 (assembly GCF_020564565.1). Classification (GTDB taxonomy): domain Bacteria; phylum Pseudomonadota; class Alphaproteobacteria; order Rhodobacterales; family Rhodobacteraceae; genus Pseudogemmobacter. The sequence continues at coordinate 25,888 of NZ_JAJCTD010000012.1, read as the reverse complement.
GCGCGTTCAACGCCGATTTCGACGGCGACCAGATGGCCGTCCACGTTCCGCTCTCGCTGGAAGCCCAGCTTGAAGCGCGCGTGCTGATGATGTCGACCAACAACGTCCTCAGCCCCGCCAACGGCGCGCCGATCATCGTGCCGTCGCAAGACATGGTGCTGGGGCTTTACTACACCACCATGGAACGCAAGGGCATGAAGGGCGAAGGCAAGATCTTCGCCGACATCGACGAGGTCGAGCATGCGCTGGCCGCCGGCGAGGTGCACCTGCACGCCAAGATCAAGGCCCGCCTGCGCCAGGTGGACGAGGAAGGCAACATCGTCTGGAAGCGGTTCGACACCACGCCGGGCCGGCTGCGGCTGGGCAACCTCTTGCCGCTGAACGCCAAGGCGCCCTTCGATGTGGTCAACCGCCTCTTGCGCAAGAAGGACGTGCAGACCGTCATCGACACCGTCTACCGCTACTGCGGCCAGAAGGAATCGGTGATCTTCTGCGACCAGATCATGGGTCTTGGCTTCCGCGAGGCGTTCAAGGCCGGCATCTCGTTCGGCAAGGACGACATGGTGATCCCCGACAGCAAGTGGACCATCGTGAACGAGGTGAAGGAGCAGGTCGCCGGCTTCGAGCAGCAGTATCTGGACGGCCTGATCACCCAGGGCGAGAAGTACAACAAGGTCGTGGATGCCTGGTCGAAGTGCAACGACAAGGTGACCGAGGCGATGATGGCCACCATCTCGGCTCCGCGCTTCGAGGAGTCGGGCGCCGAGAAGGAGCCGAACTCGGTCTACATGATGGCCCACTCGGGTGCCCGCGGCTCGGTCACCCAGATGAAGCAGCTGGGCGGCATGCGCGGCCTGATGGCCAAGCCCTCGGGCGAGATCATCGAGACGCCGATCATCTCGAACTTCAAGGAAGGCCTGACCGTTCTTGAATACTTCAACTCGACCCACGGCGCCCGCAAGGGCCTGTCGGACACCGCGCTGAAGACGGCGAACTCGGGTTATCTGACGCGGCGTCTGGTCGACGTGGCGCAGGACTGCATCATCCGCAGCCACGATTGCGGCACCGAGAACGCGATCACCGCCTCGGCGGCGGTCAAGGAAGGCACCGAAACCGCGCCGCTGTCGGAACGCATCCTGGGCCGGGTGGCGGCGGACGACGTCTGCGTCCCCGGCACCACCGGCGTCCTGGTGGCCAAGGGCGAGCTGATCGACGAGCGCCGGGCGGACATCATCGCCCAGGCCGGCGTGCAGTCGATCCGCATCCGCAGCCCGCTGACTTGCGAGGCCGAGGAAGGCGTCTGCGCCATGTGCTACGGGCGCGACCTTGCCCGCGGCACGCTGGTCAACATCGGCGAGGCGGTCGGCATCATCGCCGCCCAGTCGATCGGTGAGCCGGGCACGCAGCTGACCATGCGCACCTTCCACATCGGCGGCGTGGCCCAGGGTGGCCAGCAGTCGTTCCTGGAAGCCTCGCAGGAAGGCAAGATCGAGTTCCGCAACGGCAATCTTCTGTCCAATGTGGCGGGCGAGCAGATCGTGATCGGCCGCAACATGCAGATCGCCATCGTCGATGAGGCGGGGCAGGAACGTGCCGTCCACAAGCTGACCTACGGCGCCAAGCTGCATGTCAAGGAAGGCCAGGCGGTCAAGCGCGGCACCAAGCTGTTCGAATGGGACCCCTTCAACCTGCTGATCGTGGCGGAAAAGGCCGGCGTGGCGCGGTTCAAGGACCTGATCTCGGGCATCTCGGTCCGCGAGGACACCGACGACGCCACCGGCATGACGCAGAAGATCGTGTCCGACTGGCGCTCGGCGCCGCGCGGGTCCGACCTCAAGCCGGAAATCATCCTGGTCGATCCGGCCACGGGCGACCCGGTGCGCGGCGACAACGGCAACCCGATCACCTATCCGATGTCGGTGGACGCCGTGCTGTCGCTGGAAGACGGGCAGGAACTGAAGCCCGGCGACGTGGTGGCGCGCATCCCGCGCGAAGGTGCCAAGACCAAGGACATCACCGGGGGTCTTCCCCGCGTGGCGGAACTGTTCGAGGCCCGTCGTCCGAAGGATCACGCGATCATCGCCGAGAACGACGGCTATGTCCGCTTCGGCAAGGACTACAAGAACAAGCGCCGCATCACCATCGAGGCCGTCGACGAGACGATCCAGCCGATGGAATACATGATCCCCAAGGGCAAGCACATTCCGGTTCAGGAAGGCGACTTCGTCCAGAAGGGCGACTACATCATGGACGGAAACCCGGCTCCGCATGACATCCTGCGGATCATGGGCATCGAGGCGCTGGCCAACTACATGATCGACGAAGTGCAGGACGTCTATCGCCTGCAGGGGGTCAAGATCAACGACAAGCACATCGAGGTGATCGTGCGGCAGATGCTGCAGAAGCTTGAGGTGCTGGATGGCGGCGACACCACCCTGCTGAAGGGCGAGCAGGTCGAGAAGCAGGAGCTGGAGGAAGAGAACGCCAAGTCCCGCGCCCGCGGCATGCGCGAAGCCAAGGCCGAGCCGGTTCTCCTGGGCATCACCAAGGCGTCGCTGCAGACCCGCAGCTTCATCTCGGCGGCGTCGTTCCAGGAAACCACCCGCGTGCTGACCGAGGCCTCGGTTCAGGGCAAGCGCGACAAGCTGGTGGGCCTGAAGGAAAACGTCATCGTCGGCCGGCTGATCCCGGCCGGCACCGGCGGCGCGACGAGCCGTGTCAAGAAGATCGCCGCCGACCGCGACCAGACGGTGATCGAAGCGCGCAAGAGCGAGGCCGAGCAGGCCGCCGCCCTGGCCGCGCCGGTAGAGGTGATGGAGACCGAGCTGGAAAGGGCCTTTGGCGCCGGTATGGACTCTGGCCCTGACTCGGGCCTGCACTCTGGCCTCGTGGACACCGTCGAAAGCCGCGACTGACCGTCCGGCCTTCGGGCGTGACAACAGGAGCCCCGCCGCCCGCAAGGCCGGCGGGGTTTTTCCTTGCCGGCCGGGCAAAGGCCCCCCGGAGACGGCGCCCACCCGCCCACCCCGCCGTCTCCGGGGGGCCTTGCGTCGGGCTGACGGGATAGGCGAAGGCTAATCGGCGCCTAGAGAGAAAATGGTTCTCCCTATGCAGACTCTCGCATACATCAATCGGCGGGGTCTTTGGGTTCTGCGAAGGGGAAGTCATGTCCGTTGAAGCCACCCACACGCTGATCGTCGGCGGCGGCCAGGCCGGGATTGCGATGAGCGAGCATCTGGGCGCCCGCGGCATCCCGCATCTGGTGCTGGAGCGCGACCGCATCGCCGAACGCTGGCGGACCCAGCGCTGGGACAGTCTGGTGGCCAACGGCCCGGCCTGGCACGACCGCTTTCCGAACCTCAGCTTCCAGGGCGTCGATCCCTTCGCCTTCGCCCCGAAAGACCGCATCGTCCGCTATTTCGAGGACTACGCGGCCCGCATCAAGGCCCCCATCCGCTGCGGCGTGAACGTCACCGCGCTGACCCGCAAGCCGGACGGCACCTTCCGCGCCGAGACCTCTGCCGGCGTGATCGAGGCGAAAACCGTCGTCGCCGCCACCGGCCCGTTCCAGAAGCCGATCCTCCCGGCCGTGGTGCCCGACAGCGCGGGCATCTTCCAGGTCCACTCGGCGGGCTACCGCAACCCGGGCCAGTTGCCCGCTGGCGCGGTGCTGGTGGTCGGTGCGGGATCGTCGGGCGTGCAGATCGCCGACGAATTGCAGCGCGCGGGCCGCAAGGTGTTTCTCTCGGTCGGCCCGCACGACCGCCCGCCGATCCGCTATCGCGGGCGCGATTTCGTCTGGTGGCTGGGTGTGCTGGGCAAGTGGGACGCCCCCACCGTGGCACCGGGGATGGAGCATGTGACCATTGCCGTCAGCGGCGCGCATGGGGGCCGCACCATCGACTTCCGCGGCCTTGCCGCGCGCGGGATGACGCTGGTCGGCCGCACCATTGCTTTTGACAAGGGCACCCTTCGCTTTGCCGATGACCTGGCCGGCAACATCGCCCGGGGCGACGCCAATTTCCTGTCGGTTCTGGACGAGGCCGACGCCTATGTTCAGGCCCACGACATCCCGCTGCCGCCCGAACCCGAGGCCCGCACGCTTGGCCCCCTGCCCGAGTGCGTGACCGATCCGATCCGGTCGCTGGACCTGGCCAGCGAGGGCATCGCCAGCATCGTCTGGGCCACCGGCTTTGCGCTGGATTTCGGCTGGCTGCAGGTTCCCGGCGCCTTTGACGCGCAGGGTCGGCCGGCGCACCTGAAGGGGGTGACGCAGGTTCCGGGCCTGTATTTCCTGGGGCTTGCCTGGCTGTCACGCCGCGCCTCGCCCTTCATCTGGGGCGTCTGGCACGACGCCGAATACCTCGCCACCCGCATTGCCGGCGGCTAGACTGGCCCGCGTGGCCGGTGCCGGGCAGGCTGGGGCAGGGGGAATGGCCATGCGCCATATCGCGGTGATCGACATCGGCAAGACCAATGCCAAGGTCTTGCGGGTGGACCTTGCGACCGGGTCCGAGACGGTGACGGCAAGGCGCCCCAACGCGGTGCTTGCCGGCGGCCCCTATCCGCATTTCGACCTGCCCGCGCTGTGGTCCTTCGTGAGGGAGGGCCTGCGCGACCTTGGCCGCGACGGCCCGGTGGACGCGATCTCGATCACCACCCACGGTGCCGCGGCGGCGCTGGTGGCCGGAGATGGCGATCTGGCGCTGCCGGTCCTGGACTATGAACACGATGGCCCCGACGCCTTGGCGGGCGCCTATGACGCCCTCCGCCCGGCCTTCCCTGAGACCGGCTCGCCGCGCCTGCCTCTGGGGCTGAACCTGGGCTCCCAGCTTTACTGGCTGTCGGAGCGGTTCCCCGACGGCTTTGCCCGCGCCCGGCACATCCTGACCCTGCCGCAATACTGGGCCTTCCGCCTGACCGGCGTCGCGGCCAGCGAGGCCACCTCGCTGGGTTGCCACACCGACCTGTGGGCGCCATGGACGGGGGAATTCTCGTCGCTGGTCGACCGGATGGGCTGGCGCGGCCTGTTCCCGCCGCTGCGCCCTGCCGCCACCCGGTTGGGGCCGATCCTGCCCGACATCGCGACGGCCACCGGCCTGCCGACCGACACGCCCGTCCTGTGCGGCATCCACGATTCCAACGCCTCGTTGCTGCCCTATCTGGGCCGCGAGGGGGCGCTTTCGGTGCTGTCCACCGGAACCTGGATGATCGCGATGGCGCTTGGCGGGGTGACAGCGCCGCTGGACCCCACCCGCGACGTGCTGGTGAACGTCAACGCAAAGGGTCAACCGACCCCCACCGCCCGCGCCATGGCCGGGCGCGAGTTCGACGAGGTGACGAAAGGCCGCATGGTGACCCCCACGCCGCAAGAGGAACGGGCGGTGCTGGGCCGGCCCACCCTGGCCTTGCCCTCGCACCACCCTGACACCGGCCCGTTTCCGGGGCAGGACTTCGCCTGGGTTCCCGGTGAGCCGGAAACCGACGGCGAACGCACCGCGGCCGCCTCGTTCCAGGCCGCGCTGACCGGGGCCGAGTGCCTGCGGCTGATCGGCGCCGCCGGCCCGACCTATGTCGAAGGCCCGTTCGGCGCCAACCGCGCCTTTGCCCGGATGCTGGCCACCGCCACTGGCCGCCCGGTCATCGCCACCGGGCAGGGGGCGGGCACTGGCCTTGGTGCGGCGCTGCTGGCCGGGCCGCTGCACAGCGCCCGACCCGACCCCGCGCCGGTTCTGCCCGAGGCTGACCCGCTGTGGCGCGCCTATGCCGCCCGCTGGCGGGCCGAGGTCGCCGCCCGTCAGGCCATGTAGAAGGTCTCCGCCAGGTCCACCGCCACCGGCGATCCGTCCGGGTTCGTCTGCATCAGGTCGCCCATGAAGGCCCACCAGCGCCGCATCACCGGATGGTCGGGCAAGCTGGCCATGCCGTGGTCGTCGCGCCGCTCCAGATAGCCGAACAGCACGCCGGTCTCTCGATCAAGGTGGATCGAGTAGTTCGAGATGCCGGCGTCGCGCAGCAGGGCCACCAGTTCGGGCCAGATCTCGTCATGCCGGCGGATATACTCCGCCCCGGCCCCCGGGTTCAGGAACATCTTGAAGGCGTGGCGTTGCATTCGCTCCTCCCTATCCTCGCGCGCGGCGGGCGCGCAGGTCGGCAATCAGGTTCGGCAGCAGGACCGAGGCGATCAGCAGCACCCCGATCACGCCGGTCTGGATGTGCCCGGTGATGTTGGTCAGCGCCATCCCGTTGCGCAGGTTCAGGATGATCAGGATCGACAGGACAACGCCGACCATCGACCCCCGGCCACCGAAGATGGAAACCCCGCCCAACAGGACCATGGTGATGATGTCCAGCTCGAACCCCAGCGCCGCGTCGCCGCGGACGCTGCCCAGCCGGGCGGCGTACAGCACCCCGGCCACCGCCGCGACGACGCTGGACATCAGGAACAGCACCGTCTTCACGCGCGCCACGTTCAGCCCGGAAAACCGCGCCACCTCGGCATTGGTGCCGATCACCACCACCTGCCGGCCAAAGCCGGTGCGGTGCAAGAGCACCCCCAAGCCCACCAGCAGCACCACGAACAGCACCAGCGACAGCGGCAGGGGGCCGATCAGGCCCTTTTGCCCCAGGTCGGTGAACCAGGCCGGAAAATCCCCCAGGCTCTGGTCCTTGACCAGCACGCGCGCGAGGCCGCGAAAGCCGATCAGCATGGCCAGCGTCACCACCAGCGACGGAATCCCCGCCCGCGCGATGAGCAGCGCGTTGATCGCGCCCGCCGCCAGCCCGACCCCCAGGCAGGCCAGGATCGCCGGCCCGCCGCCCCATCCGGCATGGGCCAGGTATCCGAACGTCGCCGCCGACAGCCCCATGACCGAGGCGACGGAGAGGTCGATCTCGGCATTCAGGATGATCAGCGTCATCACCAGCGCGACGATGATCTTCTCGATCGACAGCTGGAACAGGTTGATCTGGTTCTGCACCGTCAGGAACTCGGGCGCCAGAACGGCATTCGCGGCCAGCGTGGCCAGGAAGATCGCCAGAAGACCACCTTCCCAGGACTTCAGCGCCTGCATCATCCCGCGCCCCCCGACCCGGCCTTCAGCCGGCCCAGCGACCGGCTGGCGAAGGTGTCCACCGTCACCGCGGCCATGATCAGCATGCCCAGCAGCGCATCGCGCCAGAACTCGCTGACCAGCGCCCAGCGGGTCAACGAATTGTCGATGGTGTCGACCAGCACGGTGCCGATCAGCACCCCCAGCATGGTGCCCGACCCGCCCAGGATCGACACGCCGCCCACCACCACGGCGGCGACGGACTTGAGCTCCATCCCCATGCCGGCGACCACGGTGATGTTGCCGAACTTGGCCAGGAAGATGAACCCCGACAGCCCCGCCAGCGCGCCCGACAGCATGAAGGCCACAAAGACGACCCGCTTGGCGTTGATCCCCGCCATCACCGCGGCGTCGGGGTTCGACCCCACCGCATAGAACTTGCGCGCCGCCCGCAGCCGGCCCAGCGCCAGCCCCATCACGGCGCAGGCCACCACCGCCATGACCACGGTCACCCGGACATCCAGCCCGCCGACCGACAGCACCGTCGCCTGCGGCAGGTCGACCAGCCATTGCGGCAGGCTGGCCGTGGTGATGGTGCGGGCGTCCGACACCTCGACCAGAAAGGTGCGGAACAGCGCGAGGGTGCCCAGCGTCACGATGATCGACGGCACCCGCCCCCAGGCCACCAGCACACCGTTGATCGCCCCCGCCAAGCCGCCCACGCCCATGGCAAAGGCCAGCGCCAGGGCGGGATGCAGCTCGGGGTGGCTGCCCAGGAAGCCGCCGGTCAGATAGGCGACGACGCCCACCGTGGACCCGATCGACAGGTCGATGTTGCGGGTCATGATCACGATGGCCTGCCCCACCGCCACCGGCAGCACCACCGCGGCCGAAGTGCTGATGCGGTTGAACATCCGCGCCGACAGGTAGCCGTCGATCTGGGTCGAGAAGAACAGGATCGTCGCCAAGAGCGCCAGCGCCAGCGCTACCAGGCGCAGGGTCTGCGGCGAGATGCGGGTCAGCAGGCCGCTCATGCCGCCGTCCTTTCGCCCTGGCCGGTGGCAAGGCCGATCACCCGTTCCTGGCTGGCCTGTTCGATGAGCAATATCCCGGCCTGCCGCCCCTCGCGCATCACCAGAACGCGGTCGGCCAGCGCCAGCACCTCGGGCAGGTCGGACGAGATCACCAGCACCGCCACCCCTTCGGCGGCCAGATGCCGGATGATGTTGTGCACCTCGGCCTTGGCGCCCACGTCGATGCCGCGGGTCGGCTCGTCAAAGATCAGGACGCGCGGCTTGGTCTCCAGCCACTTCGCCAGCATCACCTTCTGCTGGTTGCCGCCCGACAGCTTGCTGACTTCGGTGCCCACGTCGGGCGCGCGGATCGCCAGTTGCCTGCGATAACCCTCGGCCATGGCGCGTTCGGCCTTGCGGTCGATCAGCCCGAAGGCGCCCAGAAGCTTGCGCAGCGAGGCCAGCGAGACATTGGCCAGGATCGGCAGCGTCATCGCCAGTCCCAGCTTGCGGCGGTCCTCCGAGACATAGGCGATGCCATGGTCCATCGCCGCGCGCGGGGTGGTCAGCGCCACCTCGCGACCGTCCAGCACCACCCGCCCCTCGGTCGCCGGGGCGATGCCGAACAACGCCAGCGCCACATCGGTCCGCCGCGCGCCCACCAGGCCGGCCAGGCACAGCACCTCGCCCCGCGCCAGATCGAAGCTGACGCCGTGGAACACCCCGGCGCGGCCCAGGCCCTGCACCGACAGCAGCACCTCGCCATGCGGATTGGCGGCGGTCTTCATCGCAAAGCTTTCCAGCGCGCGGCCCACCATCTCGGCCACCATGCCGTCCTCGGTGACTTCGGCGATGGGCCGGGTCGAGATGTGCTGGCCGTCGCGGATCACCGTCACCCGGTCGGCGATGCGAAAGATCTCGTCCAGCCGGTGGCTGATGTAGATCACCGCCACGCCCTGCGCCTTCAAGGCCCGGGCGATGGTCATCAGCCGTGCCACCTCATGCGCCGACAGGCTGGCGGTGGGCTCGTCCATGATCAGCACCTTCACCTGCAGGCTCAGCGCGCGGGCGATCTCCACCGTCTGCTGTTCGGCCAGTGTCAGCCCGCTGGCCGCGCGCCGCACGTCCAGCGCGACGCCCAGTTGGGCGACAATCGCCTCGGCCTCGCGATACAGTGCGCCCCAGTGCATCACCGCGCCCTTGGCTCGGTTCGAAATGAAGATGTTTTCCGCCACATCCAGATCGGGAAACACCATCGGCTCCTGATAGATCGCGGCGATGCCCGCCCCTTGCGCCTCTTGCGTGCTGCGCAGCACCACCGGCCGCCCCTCGACGACAACCTCCCCGGCGTCGGGCTGATAGACCCCGGTCATGATCTTGATCAGTGTCGATTTCCCTGCCCCGTTCTCGCCCACGATGGCATGCACCTCGCCCGGCAGCACCGACAGGCTCATGTCCCGCAACGCCGCCGTGGCGGCAAAGCTCTTCGAGACACCGCGCAGTTCCAGGATCGGAGAGACAGTCACCAGGCGCGACCCTTCCTGACAGACCTTCTGCCTTCATCTTGGCCGAAATACCCCGGGGGGTCGGGGGGGCTGGCCCCCCCGCCTTCGGGTTCCGTCAGGCCGACGTCAGTTCGCCGCGGCCTCGACGTTGTCCTTGGTATACACCGTGAACGGCCCCATCAGGATGCGCTTGGCGCCCGGACGGCCGGGGTCTTCCTCGATCTTGAAGGCGCCCATGCGGCCGGCGTTCAGCTCTTCGCCGATCTCGCCCTTGATGGCGCCGGTGGCCAGGGCATAGCTGACCTGATAGGTCAGGTAGCCCAGGTCGACAAAGCTCCACAGCGCGAACTGCGGGGCGCAACCGTTCAGCGAATAGCTGACCATTTCCGCCGGCAGGCCCAGGCCCGAGACCTTGACCTTCTCGCACAGGCCCTCGTCCTGCATCGCCTTGGCCGCGGCGACGATGCCCACCGTTGTCGGCGCCATGATCACCTTCAGGTCGGGATACTTGTCCACCAGGCCCAGGGCGCGGTTGTAGCTCTCCTCGGACTGGTCGTTGCCGTAGACGACATCGACCAGCTTCAGGTCCTTGTACTTGTCGCCCTTCAGCACCTCTTTCATCGCCTCGATCCAGGCGTTCTGGTTGGCCGCATCGGGGCTGGCGGACAGCACCGCGAATTCACCCGCGCCGCCGGCCAGGTCAAACGCCATGTCGGCCATGACGACGCCGATCGAGCCGAAGTCGACCTGCGCCACGAACACCGTCTCGCCCTTGCCGTTGGGGATCGGGCTGTCCCAGGTCACCACCTTGGTGCCCGCCGCCTGCGCGGCCTCGGCCGTTGGCGCGATCTGGTCGCCGGCGTTGTTCGACAGCATCACGACGTGCTGCTTCTGCGTCGTCGCCGTGGTCAGCATCTCGATCTGCCCGGCGGCCGAGTTCTCGGGCGTCGGCCCGATGAATTCCAGCGTGCCGGTCGAGCCCAGTTCCGCTGCCGCCTCTTGCGCGCCGCGGTTGGCCTGGTCGAAGGGCAGGATGCCCAGGAACTTGGGCAGCAGGACGGCGTTCACCGCCTGGCCCGGGGTCGCGGTCACCGGTTCTGCCATCGCGGTCGAGCCGAGAAGGCCCGCCACCAGACCGGCGGCCAGCGCCAGTCCCGAGAATTTCGTCATCTTCATCGGTATCTCCTCCCTCTTGGTTTGCACGTCTCACGGCCGTTCAGGCCGCCGTGAGGACCTTCCTTTCCTGCGGGTCCGCGATCAGCACCTCCACGCCGACCGACCGCAGATGCTCCACCATCTGCGGCGGTGCCCCGGTATCCGTGACCACGGTCGAAACGCGCGACAGCGGGCAGACCACCATGTTGCCGCGGGCCTCGAACTTGGACGAATCGGCCACCACGATCAGCCGTTCGGTGCGGGTCAGAAGCTTGGCCTCGGCCCGGGCGATCAGCGGATCGCTTTCGATCACGCCCAGGGGGGTGATCGCATAACAGGACATGAACATCTTCGACGCCGCGAAATGCTGGATCGCGTCTTCGTCAAAGGGCGACAGGATGATGCCCGGCTCGCGATACAACTCGCCGCCCGGCAGGACCACGCGGTTGGCGGAATGCGCGATCAGTTCCTGCGCGATGGGGAAGCTGTTGGTCAGCACCTGCATCCGGTGCCCGCGCAGGCATTGCGCCAGGAACCAGGTGGTGCTGCCGGCGTTCAGGATGATCGAATCGCCGTCCTCGCACAGGCCTGCCGCCAGCGCCGCCACCGCGCGCTTTTCGGTTGCGTGCTGGGTCTGGCTGGCACCGAACGACGTCGCGGTCAACTCGTTCTGCCCCGACACGCCCGCACCTTCGGCCCCGCCATGCACGCGCCGCAACTGGCCGCTGTCCTCCAGCTTGGCCAGGTCGCGCCGCAGCGTGGCGACCGAGGCCCCGGTCAACGCGGCCAGGTCGCCGATGCGGACGATGCCGCGTTCGCGCAGCCGGTTCAGGATCAGGTGCCAGCGTTCACGTTCATGCATGACCTTACGCTAGAAAGAATCGCTCATATCCGTCAACAATCAATCGCGATGCTGCACCGCAATAGATTCTCTGCGACGCAGAATGCGCATTCTTGATTGACTGTGAGCGTCTGGCTCGTATCCTTTCCTGAAATTCCTTCCCGACACCGATGGACAGATGACCCCCCGATGACTCAAGGCAGCCTTCTTCCATCCCTCTGGGATGACGCCGTCGCCGCCCGCCTGGATGAACCGGGGCTGCTGCTGTACCGCTCGAACCTTCTGGGGTCCGACCTGCGGATCACCAATTTCGGTGGCGGCAACACCTCGGCCAAGGTCGCGGCGAAGGATCCGCTGACCGGGGCTGATGTGCAGGTGCTGTGGGTCAAGGGTTCGGGCGGCGACATCGGCAGCATGAAGCTGGACGGTTTCGCCACCGTCTACATGGACCGGCTGATGCAGCTCAGGGCGCAGTATCGCGACCTCAGCCAGGAAGACGCCATGGTGCAGGCGCTGGACCATTGCATCTTCAACCTGAACCCCCGCGCGCCGTCGATCGACACCTGGCTACATGCCTTCGTGCCGCAGGTGCATGTGGACCATGTGCATTCCGACGCGGTGATCGCCATTGCCGCCGCAAAGGACCAGGTGGCACTGACGAAAACCGTTTTCGGCGATGAGATCGGCTATCTGCCGTGGCAGCGGCCGGGCATCGACCTGGGCATTCAACTGGGCCGTCTGGCCGAGGAAAACCCCCACCTCAAGGGCGCGGTGCTGGGCAGCCACGGGTTGTTCACCTGGGGGGCCACGGCGAAAGAGTGCTACGAGACCACGATCCGCATCATCAACACCGCCGCCGCCTGGCTGGCCGCGAACGAGGCGCGCCCGGTGTTCGGCGGCGAGAAGGTGCCCGCCCTTGCCGCGCAGGACCGCAAGGCCGCCGCCCGCCGCCTGATGCCGCTGATCCGCGGCCGCATCTCCAAGGCCGAGATGAAGGCCGGCCACTTCACCGACGCGCCCGAGGTGCTGGACTTCGTGAACTCGAATGCGCTGACCGCGTTGGCGCCCTTGGGCACCTCTTGCCCCGACCATTTCCTGCGCACCAAGATCAAGCCGCTGATCCTGCCCGCCGATGCCGACGAACCCGCGCTGGATGCCCTGATCGCCGGCTACCGCGCCGACTACGCGGCCTATTACGACCGCTGCAAGCGCCCGAACTCGCCCGCCCTGCGCGACCCGAACGCGGTGATCTACCTGGTGCCCGGCGTCGGCATGATCTCGTTTGCCAAAGACAAGTCCACCGCCCGGATTTCGGCCGAATTCTACCTCAACGCCATCAACGTGATGCGCGGGGCGTCCGGCGTCAGCACCTATCAGGGCCTGCCGGAACAGGAAGCCTTCGACATCGAATACTGGCTTCTGGAAGAGGCCAAGCTGCAGCGGATGCCGAAGGCCAAGCCGATGCAGGGCCGCGTCGCCTTCATCACCGGCGGGGCAGGAGGCATCGGTTCCGCCACCGCAGACCGTCTGCTGAAGGAAGGCTGCAACGTGGTGCTGGCCGACGTCGACCAGCCCTCGCTGGACGAGGTGACCGCCGGTTTCGCCAAGCGATACGGTCGCGACATGGTGCGTGGCGTGGTCATGGACGTCACGCAAGAGACGCAGGTCGTCGCGGCGCTGGAACAGACGGTGCAAGAGTACGGCGGCCTGGACGTGGTGGTGAACAACGCCGGCATCACATCGGCCGCGGCGGTGGAGGATACCACCCTTGCGATGTGGAACCGCACGATGGACATCCTGTCCACCGGCTATTTCCTGGTGGCGCGCGAAGGCTATCGCATCCTCAAGGCGCAAGCTCTGGGCGGGTCGATGGTCTTCGTCAGCTCCAAGAACGGCGTCGCCGCCTCGCCCGCGGCATCGGCCTATTGCACCGCCAAGGCGGCCGAAATCCATCTGGCCCGCTGCATGGCGCTGGAAGGCGCGCCCTTCGGCATCCGCGTCAACGTGGTGAACCCCGACGCCGTGCTGCGCGGATCGAAGATCTGGCAGGGCGAATGGAGCCAGCAGCGCGCCGCCTCGAACAAGATCGCGGTCAGCGAGCTGGAAGAGCATTACCGCAAGCGCAGCCTGCTGCAACGCTCGGTCTTCCCCGAGGACATTGCCGAAGGCGTCTACTTCTTCGCCTCGGACCTGTCGGCCAAGTCGACCGGGAATTTCCTGAACGTCGACGCCGGCAACGCCGTTTCCTTCACGAGGTAGCCCATGACCGCGCTGATTTCCGAAGACCTGATCGGCAGCCTGAACGCGCAGGCCAGCGCGGCACAGGAAGACGATTTCGGCGCGCTGGCCCGGCACCTGGCCCGCCGTGGCATCGACATCGAAACCGTGGTGACCCGCGCCATGGCCTGGTCGGTGGCGGTGCCGACCTGGGGCGTCGGCACCGGCGGCACCCGCTTTGCCCGCTTTCCCGGGCCGGGAGAGCCCCGCCACATCCATGACAAGCTGGCCGATTGCGGGGTGATCCAACAACTGACCCGCGGCACGCGGACCGTCAGCCCGCATATCCCCTGGGACAAGGTCGCCGACTGGAACGCCTTGCGGCAGGAGGCGGCGCAGTATGGCCTGGGCTTCGACGCGGTGAACTCGAACACCTTCCAGGACCAGCCCGATCAGCCGCTGACCTACAAGTTCGGCTCATTGGCCTCCGCCGACCCTGCCACCCGTGCGCAGGCGGTGGAGCACAACCTGGAATGCATCGAGATTGGCCGCGCCCTTGGGGCGCCCGCACTGACGGTCTGGATCGGCGACGGAACCAACTTTCCCGGCCAGCAAAGCCTGACCGCGATGTTTGACCGCTACCTTGCGGCAATGGAGGCCATTTATGCCGGCCTTCCCGACGGCATGGTGCTGCTCCTTGAACACAAGATGTACGAACCCGCCTTCTATTCCACCGTCATCAGCGACTGGGGCTCTTCCCTCATCGCCGCGCAGGCGCTGGGGCCGAAGGCGAAATGCCTCGTGGACCTGGGCCACCATGCCCCCAACGTGAACATCGAGCAGATCGTTTCCCGGCTGATCCATGTCGGAAAGCTGGCGGGCTTTCACTTCAATGATTCCAAGTACGGCGACGACGACCTGGATGCCGGCAGCATTGACCCCTTCCGCCTGTTCCTGGTGTTCAACGAACTGGTCGATGCCGAGGCGCGCGGGGCGCGCGACTTCGCCCCGGCCTACATGATCGACCAAAGCCACAACGTGACCGACCCGATCGAAAGCCTGATGTCCAGTGCCATGGAAATCGCCCGGGCCTATGTCCAGGCCTCGCTGGTGGACCGCAAGGCGCTGGCTGAGGCCCAGGCCGCGAACGATGCCCTCGGTGCGCACCGGCTGCTGAAGGCCGCCTTCCTGACCGACGTCTCGCCCATCCTGGCCGAGGCACGCCTCCGTCAGGGCGGGGCGCAGGACCCGATCACCACTTATCGGGCGTCGGGCTACCGCGGCAAGGTCGCAAAAGAACGACCCGCCGTGAAGGGGGCGTCGTCGGGGATCGTCTGAAGCGCCCGAATTTTCGTCGAAAATTCGGGTCTGTTCAGGGAAGCCGAGTTTTCGACGAAAACTCGGAGGGACGAGCGAGAGGGGAGGCCGGGTTGCATGGCGCAGAAGCGGTCGATCATCGACGACAGCCACGACTTCTGGAATGAGGTCGTCCACCCGCTGTTGCAGGTGCATTTCCCGCAGGAAGCCGCGCAGATGGCGGCGGGAGTCTTCGGCTACGGGTCGGAAGTGTTGCGGCTGGATGATGAGTACTCCACCGACCACCACTTCGGCCTGCGGGTGAACATCCTGCTGCCGGAAACCCTGATGGCCGCAATGGGCGCCGAGATCGAGGACGGCCTTGCCGCCCACCTGCCGCAGGTCTGGCGCGGGCGCGAGTTGCGCGAGGGCTATACCCGCACCAAGGGTGTTGCACTGGCCAGCCTTGAGCATCACCTGCGCTCCACAATCGGTCTGGACCGGGCGCCACAGACCCTGGCCGACTGGCTGGCGATCCCCGAGGAAGACATCACCCACATCGTGGCCGGCGAGGTCTGGCACGACCCCTCGGCCCGCTTCTCCGCCGTCCGCATTGCCCTGCAAGCCTATTACCCCGAACCCGTCCGCCTGCGCCGTCTGGCGCATTGGAGCCGGTATTTCAGTGGCATGGGCGTCTATGCCCTGAAACGCGCGCTGCTGCGCAACAACACGCTTTACGCCAGCACCACCTTTGCCCGCAGCTTGCGCTGGGGGGTGCAGATGGCCTTCCTGCTGGACCGCACCTATTACCCCTATGACAAGTGGATGACCGAGATGTTCCACCGCCTGCCCCGCATGGGCGCGCGGCTGGCGCATATCGTGGATGAGGCGCCGCGCCTGACCACGGGCTGGCAGCGCAAGCTGGACCTGCTGCATGAGATGTCCGACATCCTGGATGCCGCCATGGTGGAAGACGGCCTGATCGCCCCCCACCCCCGCTACGAGGTCTCGGCCACCTCGGGATATCGGCTGCTGGAATCCGCCTATGCCGACCTGATCCGCCAATGCCCCGCCGAAATCCGCGGCACCGTCCCGCAATGGGAACAGGTGCATTGGGAAGGCTTCCATTCCGAATTCGTCGCCGGGGTGGACCAGGACGACTGGCGCCGGATGCTGCTGCTGGAGGAAGCCGAATGAACGGGTTGCAACGCGTGATGGCCACGATCAACCGCCAGCCGGTGGACCGCACGCCCATCGACTGCTGGCTGTACCAGAAGCACTTTCTGGAACGGCTTGAGGCCGACTATGGCCCGCGCGAAAAGTTCCTTGAGGAATTCGGCATCGACGTCTTCGTCGGCCTGATGCCCTTTCCCAACCAGTACGGCCGCCGCTTCGACATCCTGGAGCTTGCGGGCCTGCAGTTGGAAGACCCGAAAGACCCCAAGTGGCTGAATTTCACCGCCTGGAACGAGGATTTCGGCGGCACCAACATCGCCACTGCCATCACCCGGCACAAAGGCAACCGCTGCGTTCTGGCGCATTGCTGGGGGATGGTCGAGGGCACCTCGTCCTTCCTGGGCATCGAGAATTGCTGGATGCACCTGGGCGGCCACCCCGACCGCATGGCCGCCTGGTTCGACCGCTATGCCGACTGGATGTGCGTGCAGGTCGACAACCTGATCGAGGCCGGCGTGGACATGATGACCCTGTCCGACGACTGGGGCAGCAACGGCACCATGCTGTTCTCGCCCAAGCTCTGGCGGGCGATCATCAAGCCCTATGCCGCCCGCGTGGTGCAGCACGCCCGCAGCCGCGGCTTGCCGGTGAACCTGCATTCCGACGGCTACATCCTGCAGATCGTCGAGGACATCATCGAGATGGGCTTCACCTCGTGGCACCCGGTGCAGGAAAGCGCCGGGATGGACCCGCGCGAGGTCAAGGCGAACTGGGGCGACCGGATCGTGATCTACGGCTCGCTCGACGTGGTGGACGGGCTGTTGAAGTATGACGGCGAGGAACTTGACGAATACATCACCGAACGCTTCGGCATCTATGCCCCCGGCGGCGGCTTCATCTTCAACGCCGGGCATTTCATCCAGCCCGACATTCCGCCTGCAAGGCTGGTCCGCGCCTACCGGCTGGTGAACAAGCTGGCCGCGCAATACGGCACTTTGCCGTGAAGGCGCCCGAGGGCACATTCTGGATCGGCCCGGAGCATCCGTTCGACCTGTCCGAGACCTACCTGAACATCCGCGCCGACGTGACCATTGACCGCCCCGGACGGGCCTATCTGAACCTGTCCGCCGACAGCCGCTACCGCCTCTGGGTGAACGGAGCCTTCTGCGGCCGCGGCCCCGAACGATCCTGGCCCACCTCCATGGCGGTGGACCGGATCGACGTGGCCCGACACCTGACCCCCGGCCTGAACCGGATCGCGGTGCAGGTCTACAGCCCCGGCTATTCGCACTTCGCCTACGTCCACCGGGCCGCCTGCGGGCTGATCGCCTGGCTGAGCATCGATGACGCGCCTGTCCTGCGGACCGACACCACCTGGCGCGTCCGCCGCGATCCGTCTTGGTCGCCGCTGGTCCCGCGCGTGTCGATCTACGGCACCGGCGTCGAACAGCGCGACATGGCCCGCGCCGAAGACTGGCAGCAGGCCGATGCCTCCGACTGGCCCGCCGCCCGCATCGAGCAACCACCCGAAGGCCCGATCTGGGCCGCCCTGCGCCCGCGCGCCATGCCGCGACTGGTCGAGGAGACCCGCGCCCTCACCACCCCCTGGCAAACCCGCCTCGGCCCCACGCCGCCCGCGACCGACGACCCCCATGCCGACCTGATCGCCGCCTTCGCCGCCTGCCCGCCAGGCGGCATCCCCAAGGCCCTCACCCCCGGTCAGACCGCGATCTGGGTTTTTGATCTGGGCGAAACCCGCGCCGTGCTGGCCGGGGCGCAGGTCACCGGGGCAGGGGGCGAGGTGTTGACCGTCTCTTACGCCGAGAGGTTGTGCGACGGCCAGCCGTTGTTGCCCGACCCGCAGACCTACTGCCGGATGCGCCCGAGCGACCGCACCACCCTGCGGCCCGGCCGGCAGACAGTGGAAGGTTTCACCCCGCGCGGCGGCCGCTACCTGATCTTCCGGCTGGACGCCGTGGCCACCGTAACCCCGGCCCCCGCCTTCCACGCCATCCTGCCGCACTATCCGCTGACCGAGCGCCCGCTGCCGAAGCTGCCCGCGCCCCTGGCCGCCGCTGCAAAGATGTGCCGCCGCACCACGCGGAACTGCCTGCAGGACGGCTTTGTCGACAGCCTGTGGCGCGAGTCGAGCCAATGGCTGGGCGATGCCCTGCCGCAGGCGTTTGCCCTGCAAGCCCTGTCCGACGACCCGCGCCCCTTGCGGTTCACCATCGACATGGCGGCCGAGGGGGCAGCACCCGATGGCGTGCTGCCGTCGATCCTGCCCGGAGAGGTCCCGGCCTATGTCGTCACCGACTACAACTTTGCCTGGGTGCAGCTGCTGGCCGCCTATGCCGACCACCCCGGCGCAACCGACGCGCCCGAGGTCATCGCCCGCCACTGGCCGACCCTGACCCGCCTGCTGGACCGTTTCCTGCAAGACCGGGCCGAGGACGGACTGATCCGCAGCCAGCCCGGCCGCCGGCTGTTCCTCGACTGGTCGCCGATGGCGCGGGACGAGCCGAACCTGACCTACAACCTGAGCTTCCTGCATGCCCTGCACAGCGCCGCGCGACTGGCGGCCCGGTTCGGCCGGCCCGACGCCTGGTCTGCCTCTGCCCTGGCCCTGGCCAACACTTTGCGCCAGACCCATCGCGCCGAGGACGGCTGGCGCGAAAGCCCCGGCGGCGCGCCGGCCTGCCAACTGGCGCTGGCGCTCCTCGTCCTGACCGGCACCGCGGCGGATGAGGCCCCCGCCCTGGCCGACCGCATCGCCGCCCGCTCGCTGGACCTGGACGACGGCGCCAGCCCCGGCACGCTGGTCCTTGCCAGCCCGTTCATGCACCACACGGTGTTCCAGGCGCTGTGGTCGCAGGGCCGCGCACAGGACATCCGCGCCATCATCGCCGCCCGCTGGGGCCGCTGGGCCGCCGCGGGCCAGCCGACGACCTGGGAAAACTGGTCGATCGACTTTCCCGACGGATCGGCCTGCCACGGCTTCTCGGCGCATCCGCTGGGCTGGCTGGCGCGCTGCCCGGCTTGACTTTCGCCGCTGCCCGGTCGACCACCGCAAGGAACCCTGCAGACCCCCGGAGCGCGCGGTCATGAACCGATTCCAGGCCGCCGAGGCGCGCCTATCCGACAACGCGCGCGGCGTGCTCTTGATGAATGTCGCCATGGCGGCCTTCACCCTGAACGACACGGCGATGAAGGCGGCGATGCAGACCCTGCCGCTGTATCAGGCCATCGGCCTGCGCGGGCTGCTGTCGACCCTGGCGCTGGTGCTGATCGGCCTGCGCCTGGGTGCTTTGTCGCTGCGGCTGCCGCGCCGCGACCTGGGCTTCGTCGGCCTGCGCACCCTGGGCGAGGTCGCCTCGACCCTGACCTTCCTTGCCGCGCTGGTGCATATGAAGCTGGCCAATCTTTCGGCCATCATGCAGGCGCTGCCGCTGGCGGTGACGCTGGCCGCAGCGGTCTTTCTGGGGGAACGGATCGGCTGGCGCCGGGCCTTGGCCATCGCCGTGGGCTTTGTCGGCGTCCTCATCATCATCCGACCCGGGACCGAGGGTTTCGACCGCTGGTCGGTCCTCGGCATCGTCTCGGTCGGCTTCGTCGTGCTGCGTGACCTTGCCACCCGCAAGATGAGCCGCGCCGTGCCCTCGGTCACCGTCGCGGTGATCGCCTCGGCCGCGGTCATGGCGATGGGCCTGGCCGGCGCCACCCTGCAGGGCTGGCAGCCGGTCAGCCTGCGCGAACTGGCGCTGATCCTCTTCGCCGGGCTGGCGCTGATCGCGGGCTATCTGTCCGTCGTCGCCACCATGCGCGTCGGAGACATCGGGGCCGTCGCGCCATTTCGCTACATGGCGCTGCTCTGGGCCATCATCCTGGGCTGGCTGGTGTTCGGCCAGTTGCCCGATTTCTGGACCCTGGTCGGCTCGGGCCTGGTCGTCGCCTCCGGCCTGTTCGCCCTGCTGCGCGAACGGAGTCAGGCCCCCGGAGCCCTGCGTCGATGACGGGCGGGACCGCCAGAACCGCCGGCTGGCTGGCCCCGGTGCTGGGGCTGGTGGTCGCGGTCGTGGCCCTGCGCTGGGCGGCGCTGGCCTTCGACCGGACCGACCTTTTCGTGGACGAGGCGCAGTACTGGCTCTGGGGCCAGCACTTCGACTGGGGCTATTTTTCCAAGCCGCCGATGATCGGCTGGCTGATCGGGGCGGTCACCGGGCTGGCCGGCAGCGATGCGCCGTTCTGGGTGCGGATGCCGGCGGCGGCGCTGCACGGGGTGACGGCGGTGCTGCTGGCCGCCCTGTCGGTGCGGTATTTCGGCACCCGCGCGGCGCTTTGGACGGCCGCGGCTTACCTCAGCCTGCCGCTGGTCGCGGTGGGGTCGTTCCTGATCTCGACCGACACGGTGATGATGCCCTTCTTCGCCGCGGCGCTGCTGGCGCATGCGCGGCTGTGCGAGGGCGGGCGCAACGCCGATGCGGTGCTGGCCGGGGCGCTGGCCGGCCTGGGGTTCCTGGCGAAATACGCCGCGCTGTATTTTCCGCTGGGCGTGGTGCTGGCGGCGCTGCTGTTCCCGGCGGCGCGCATTCCGCTGCGGCAGGCGGCGCTGATGGCGGCGGCCTTCCTGGTGGCGGCGGCACCGAACCTGGTCTGGAACGCGGCGAACGGGCTGGCGACGCTGACCCACACCGCCGGCAACATCGGCTGGGTGCAGCCCGGGGCAAAGGCGGCGCTGCCGGGCCTGGCCGGCCTGGCCCGCTTTCTGGCTGACCAGGCCGGGGTGGCCGGGCCGGTGGTCTTCGTCGCGCTGCTGGCCGCGCTGGTCCGGTTGCGCCGGCACGGCCCGCTGGCCGCCTTCGCGCTGGTGCCGCTGGCGGCGGTGGCGGTGCAGTCCGTGCTGGACCAGGCCAATGCCAACTGGACGGCGACCGCCTACCTCTCGGGCACGCCGCTTGCGCTGGCTGTCCTGGCGGGGTGGCCGCGACTGCGCGCCCTTGGTCTGGCGCTGAATGCCGCTCTCTGCCTTGCCCTGGTGGGGTTGACCCTGGCGCCCGAGACCCGCTTCGGCCGCGATGCACCGGTGCTGGCGCGCTACCTGGGCCGCGCCGCGCTGAGCCATGAGCTGCTGGCGCTGTCGCAGGCCCAAGGCGGCGTGCCGATCCACGCCCGCGACCGCGACGTGCTGGCCGACCTGTTCTACACCGGGCGCGACAGCGGCATCGCCATCTACGCCGCACGCCCCGCCGGCGCGCCGCTGCACCACTACGAGCAGCGCTATCCGCTGCCCGAGGGCATTGCCGGGCCGGTTCTGGCCGTGCTGCCCGCCGCGCCGCCCTGTCCGGTGCTGGCGCCACCGGTGCCGGTGGGCCGCGGCCCCGGCGCCTATGCCGGGCGCGGCCTCTCGGCCTGGCTGGTGGAAGGAGACTGCCTTGCCCAAACCCGCTAGACCCAGACCCGCCAGACCCGGACCCGCCAGCAAACCCGCCAGATCCCGGACCGCCCTGGGCCTTGCCCTGTTCCTGGCCGTGACCTGCGCCCTGGTCTTCCTGCTGTTCTCGGCCTTGCCGCAGCTGGACCTGCGCGCCAGTGCGGCCTTCTTCGACCCGGCCACGCGGCGCTTCGTGCTGGACGGCTGGCCGCCGGCCGAGGCGCTGCGGAACGCGGTCTGGAACCTGTCCATCGTCGTTGCACTGGCCGCCCTTGCGCTGAGCCTTGTCGCCGCCCTGCGCCGGTCAAGGCGGGTGCTGGGCGTGCCGTTCCGCGCCTGGGCCTATGTGGTGGCCGTCTATGCGCTGGCGGTGGGGGTGCTGGTCGAAAACCTGCTCAAGCGCGGCTGGGGCCGCGCCCGGCCGCCGCAGATCACCGAATTCGGCGGCGAGGCCGCCTTCACCCCGGTCAACGTGCTTTCCGGCGCATGCGTGCGGAACTGTTCGTTCGTCTCGGGCGAGGTCGCCGGGGCGGTCGCGCTTTCGCTGGGGCTGGCCGTGTTGCTGGCCTGGGCAGGGCCGCGCCTGCCCGGCGCCCTGCGCGCCCCGCTCTGGGCGCTGACCCTTGCTGCGCCGGTCTTCGTGATGGCGCAGCGCTTCCTGTCGGGGCGGCATTTCCTGTCCGACGTGCTGCTGGCCGCGCTCTTCACCGGGCTGGTCGCGGCGGTTCTGGCGCTGGTCTTCCGGCCCTTCCCCGGAGGCGTTGACAATCCCGGCGACTCCCCCTAGAAGCCGCTCACCTTGACCGGGGCGCAGGCCCTTGGCCGGGGTCAGAGCGCTTGATGTGGTCATGATCCGGGTGGCAGCACCCCGATCCTCTGGAATTCCCCGCGTCATCCCCGCCCAGGGGATGCCTGCGGTTTTCGTGTTTTGCGATTCGCGCAAGGCACGGTCGAGAAGCGGCGCCCCACTGGCACGGGGCGAGTATCGAAACGAGGAACGTGAATGCCGACGATTCAGCAGCTGATCCGGAAGCCCCGGGAAGCGAACGCGCGCAAGTCCAAGTCGCAGCACCTGGAATCCTGCCCGCAAAAGCGCGGGGTCTGCACCCGCGTCTATACCACCACCCCGAAGAAGCCGAACTCGGCCATGCGGAAGGTCGCCAAGGTGCGCCTGACCAATGGCTTCGAGGTCATCTCCTATATCCCCGGCGAAAAGCACAACCTGCAGGAACACAGCGTCGTGCTGATCCGCGGCGGCCGGGTCAAGGACCTTCCGGGTGTGCGCTACCACATCCTCCGCGGCGTGCTGGATACCCAGGGCGTGAAAGACCGCCGTCAGCGTCGTTCGAAATACGGCGCCAAGCGTCCGAAGTGAGGAGATAGAGAGATGTCCCGTCGTCACGCCGCCGAAAAGCGCGAGATCCTGCCCGACGCCAAGTATGGCGACAAGGTGATCACCAAGTTCATGAACAACCTGATGCTCGACGGCAAGAAGTCCGTCGCCGAAGGCATCGTCTACGGTGCGCTGGAACGCGCCCAGGGCCGCCTCAAGCGCGAACCCGTCGTGCTGTTCCACGAAGCGCTCGACAACGTGAAGCCCTCGGTCGAGGTGCGCTCGCGCCGGGTCGGCGGCGCCACCTATCAGGTCCCCGTCGAAGTGCGCACCGAGCGCCGCGAAGCGCTGGCGATCCGCTGGCTGATCGCTGCCGCCCGCAAGCGCAACGAGAACACCATGGTGGAACGTCTGGCCGCCGAACTGGCCGATGCCTGCAACAACCGCGGCACTGCGGTGAAGAAGCGCGAAGATACCCACAAGATGGCCGACGCAAACAAAGCGTTCAGCCACTACCGCTGGTAAGAGGGCAAAATGGCACGTCTGTTCCCCCTCAGCCTGTACCGAAACTTCGGGATCATGGCCCACATCGACGCCGGCAAGACCACGACGACCGAGCGGATCCTCTACTACACCGGCAAGTCCCACAAGATCGGCGAAGTCCACGACGGCGCCGCGACCATGGACTGGATGGAGCAGGAACAGGAACGCGGCATCACCATCACCTCGGCGGCGACCACCACCTTCTGGGAGCGCACCACCGACGGCACCACGATGGAGACGCCGAAGCACCGCTTCAACATCATCGACACCCCCGGCCACGTCGACTTCACCATCGAAGTCGAACGCTCGCTGGCCGTCCTTGACGGCGCGGTGTGCCTTCTGGACGCCAACGCCGGTGTCGAGCCGCAGACCGAAACCGTCTGGCGCCAGGCTGACCGCTATGGCGTGCCGCGGATCGTGTTCGTCAACAAGATGGACAAGATCGGCGCCGACTTCTTCAACTGCGTGAAGATGATCAAGGACCGCACCGGCGCCACTCCGGCCCCCGTCGCGCTGCCGATCGGCGCCGAGGACAAGCTGGAAGGCATCATCGACCTGGTGACGATGGAAGAGTGGGTCTACCTGGGCGAAGACCTGGGCGCGACCTGGGAAATCCGTCCGATCCGCGCCGAACTGAAGGCGCAGGCCGACGAATGGCGCAACAAGCTGGTCGAACTTGCCGTCGAGCAGGACGACGCGGCGATGGAAGCCTACCTTGAGGGCAACGAGCCCGACGTGGCGACCCTGCGCGCGCTGATCCGCAAGGGCACGCTCGCCATGGCCTTCGTGCCGGTCACCGCGGGCTCCGCGTTCAAGAACAAGGGCGTGCAGCCGGTCCTGAACTCGGTGATCGACTACCTGCCCTCGCCGCTGGACGTGAAACCCTACATGGGCTTCAAGCCGGGCGACGAGACGGAAACCCGCAACATCGCGCGGTCGGCCGATGATGCCCAGCCCTTCGCGGCGCTGGCGTTCAAGATCATGAACGACCCCTTCGTCGGCTCGCTCACCTTCACCCGCATCTATTCCGGCGTCCTCAAGAAGGGCGACCAGATGATCAACTCGACCAAGGAACGCCGTGAGCGGGTTGGCCGGATGATGATGATGCACGCCATCAACCGCGAGGAAATCGACGAGGCCTTCGCGGGCGACATCATCGCGCTGGCGGGCCTGAAGGAGACCACCACGGGTGACACCCTGTGCGACCCGGCGAACCAGGTCGTGCTGGAAACCATGACCTTCCCGCAGCCGGTGATCGAGATCGCCGTCGAACCGAAGTCGAAGGCCGACCAGGAAAAGATGGGCATCGCGCTGGCCCGCCTGGCCGCCGAAGACCCGTCGTTCCGCGTCGAGACCGACCTGGAATCGGGCCAGACCATCATGAAGGGCATGGGCGAACTTCACCTCGACATCCTCGTGGATCGCATGAAGCGCGAGTTCAAGGTCGAGGCGAACATCGGTGCGCCGCAGGTGGCCTACCGTGAGACCATCTCGCGCTCGACCGAGATCGACTACACCCACAAGAAGCAGACCGGCGGCACGGGCCAGTTCGCCCGCATCAAGCTGTTGATCGACCCGGTGGAACCCGGCGTCGGCTACAGCTTCGAATCCAAGATCGTCGGCGGCGCGGTGCCGAAGGAATACATCCCCGGCGTCGAAAAGGGCATCAAGTCGGTGATGGACTCGGGCCCGCTGGCCGGGTTCCCGGTCATCGACTTCAAGGTGCAACTGATCGACGGCGCCTTCCATGACGTCGACAGCTCGGTTCTGGCCTTCGAGATCGCCACCCGGGCCGCCATGCGCGAGGGCCTGAAGAAGGCCGGCGCCAAGCTCTTGGAGCCGATCATGAAGGTCGAGGTGGTGACGCCGGAAGAATACACCGGGTCGATCATCGGGGACCTGACCAGCCGTCGCGGCATGGTTCAGGGCCAGGACAGCCGCGGCAACGCCAACGTCATCAACGCGATGGTGCCGCTGGCCAACATGTTCGGCTACATCAACAACCTGCGCTCGATGTCATCGGGCCGCGCGGTGTTCACGATGCAGTTCGACCATTACGACGCGGTTCCCGAGAACATCTCGCAAGAGATCCAGAAGAAATACGCCTGATCGGTGTGGCGGGGTGAACCCCGCCCTACCACAACCGTAGGGTGGGGTTTCACCCCACCGCCACCGACCAAAGACATGAGGAGCGACCCAGATGGGCAAGGCAAAGTTTGAACGCAACAAACCGCACGTCAACATCGGCACGATCGGCCACGTTGACCACGGCAAGACGACGCTGACCGCGGCGATCACCAAGTATTTCGGCGAATTCAAGGCCTAC
>NZ_JAJCTD010000011.1 GCF_020564565.1 Rhodobacter sp. Har01 | reverse complement strand
CAAAGACGAACGATCCGTCGGCGCGCAGGTGAACCTGATCTCTCTGCTGGAGGAGACCTTGGCAGAGCAGGCAAAGCTGACCGCGCTGTTCGCCGAACTGCTGATTCTTCCGGTGAACATGCGCCTGAGGTGTTTCGCAGGACCACCGGCCTGCGCGCCGATCATCACCGCAGTGCCGGGGTCAGAGCGCCGCTGCTGGGCAAGCTCTTCGACGAGACCGGCGATGGGTTGACCCCAACCCGCACGTCCATGCAAGGACGAAGCTATCGCTATTATGTCTCGAACCGGCTGATCACCGCGGGCTCCGATCTCAGTGGTTTGCGGCTGCCAGCTATCCCGCTCGAGCAGGAGGTGGCCCGCCAGATCGTCAACCACCTGCGCCACGCTGCCGAACGTCACCGGCTGCTGCAAGAGGTGGACGCACGCGCGGCGCTGATCCTCAAGGACAAGGCGCTTGCTCTGCCATTTGCCATCGAGCGGGAACCCCAGGTCATGTTGCCTACGATGGTGAACCGCGGAGACATCGCGGCCGGCACCCTCACCCTGCGCCTCGACGCTGCCGCCATCGCCACCCACCTTGTTGTGCAGCCCGCGACCCTTGACCCGAAGCTTTTGCAGGTTGCCTTCACATTCTCCCTTCGCCGCCGCGGCATCGAGACAAAGCTCATCGTCGGCGATTGTGCACCTGAGCCTGACCTGGCCCTTCTTCGTGCCCTGGCCGATGCGCACAAGGAAATGGCACGGCGTCGTGCCGGGCATCGTCGCTCGGATATCGACGGGGCCGGGGGTGCCGCTGGCAGCCGGATGCGACGGCGCAGCTATCTGGCGTTCCTGTCGCCGCGAATCCAGCAGGCCACTCTGGCGGGTCAGGTTCCGGAGGGTGTCAGCCCGGAGAGGATGCTGCGCACCGACCTGACGTTGGACCGGTCGGAGCAGGAGAAGTGCTTGGGGTTCGACTCCCTGTTCCGGTGAGGAAGATCCCTGTTCCGATGAATCTCTTTCCCTGATCGGGCAGATCCTTTCCCCTGTTCGCCTGGGAACAGGGAAAATCTCGCAACCAATCGGGCGCGCTTACCTTTCTTGTGGTCCATGCGCCGGTCGGCAAGTGCGACGGGTCGAGAGATCCGCATTTTCCCTGATCTTTCCCTGTTTCCGAGCAGGCCGGGTCGGTCGGCTCGACCTCCCGAGACGGCGTGAGCAACGCTGACCAGTCTTTCGAGCCGACCTTCGCCTCTCGAAAGGCGCCGACTTCGCAAGCCGCTGAACTGACGAGGAAAATCCCGCTGGAAAGCGGATGGAGACGCAGAGAATGGGGGGAATGGCGGACCCGGAGCGATTCGAACGCCCGACCCTCAGATTCGTAGTCTGATGCTCTATCCAGCTGAGCTACGGGTCCGCAATGCGCTGGCGATGTAGCCCCGCCGCCGCCGCAACGCAAGAGCCAAATCGCTGCCATCAGTCGCCAGCGAGATCAGCCAGCTTCGGCAGGTGGATCGCGAACTCGGTGCCGTCCTTGTCGCTGCGCACCAGGTCCAGCCGGCCGCCATGGCCCCGCACCAGCTCGGACGAAATCGCCAGTCCCAGACCGATGCCGCCCTTGCGTGCCCCGCCCTGGAAGGCGGCGAACAGGTTCTCCCGCGCTTTCTGCGGCAGGCCCGGCCCGGTGTCGCCGACGCGGATCACCCATTCCGCTTCGTCCTCGCCGGCGGCCAGCTCGATCATCCCCGGCGCGCCGGTCGCCTCGATCGCCTGCCGGGCGTTGCGGATCAGGTTCGACAGCACGCGGTACAACTGCTCATGGTCGGCGCGGATCGCCAGGTTCGGGGGTATGTCGATCACGCAGGTCACCGGCCCCGCCTCGACCAGGGCTTCGCCTTCCACCACCTCCTCGACCAGCGGCCGCAGGGCGAAGCGCGACAGTTGCGGCGGCGGTTCCTCGGCCTTGCCGAAGGCCAGGGTGGATTCGCACAACGAAACCGCCCGGCTGATCGAACTCACCAGCTTGGGCGCCGAGCGCGCCACCACCGGATCGACGCTGCCCTCGATCCGGTCGGCGAAGAGTTGCGCCGTGGTCAGGATGTTGCGCAGGTCATGGCTGATCTTGGCCACCGCGCCGCCCAGTTGCGCCAGCCGTTCCTTCTGCCGCAGCGCGCCGGTCAACTGCTTCTGCATCGAAGCCAGCGCCTCTTCGGCCACCCGCATCTCCTCCACCTCGGACAGCGGCGCGATCACCCGCCGCGCATCCTCGGGGGCTTCGGCGTAAAGCTGCATGTGCCGCACCACCCGGCGGATCGGCTGCACGATCAGCTTCTGCGCCGCGATGAACAGCAGCACCGCCGTCACCGCGGAAATCAGCGCCGAAAGATACAGGATGCGCCCGGCATACTGCGCCATCGCCTTGCGCAAAGGCTCGGTCTGCATGGTGATCTCGATCAGCTGCCCGCCTTCCTGCACCGGGTTTCCGATCACCCGCACGATCCGGTTCCGGCTGTCGACCAGGGTGCCCAGCGCGTCGCGGATCAGTTGCCAGGGGCCGGCCACGCGCAGGTCGTAATTCGCCGAAATCGGCTGCGGCACCGTCGAGGACAGCACCAGTTGCCGCACGTCGTCCCGCCGCAGCACCACGTTGTAGACCTCGGCATTGCGCAGCAACTCGGCCTCTAGCTCGGGGCTTATCATCTCGTCCGAGGCCAGTTGCACCAACGCCGCGATCTGTGCCTGCTGCAGCCGCTCCAGCAGATAGTCGGCCCGGAACCGCGCGATCGAGGGCAGGAAGATCAGAACCTCGGCCAGCATCACGAAGGCCACGGTCAGAAGCAGGAACCGCCCCGACAGCGTTCTGAAGAACCGCCCGCGCGTCGCCACCTGCCCTGCCTTCCTCTCTGCCCAAGTATCCCACGGGGGTCCGGGGGTGTGAAACCCCCGGCTGGCGCCACCCGCACCTAAGGCAGAACCCTTTGCACGACCCGCACCACCGCTTTCAGCACAGGATTATCAAAGAGTTTCGGGGAAAAATAGGCGCTTGCCGCACGCTTCGACACCTCTGCCAACGTCGGATAGGGCAGCACGGTTCCGGCCACGGCGGAAAGCTTCAGCCGCGCCGCCAGCGCCAGCGCCCAGAAGCCGATCAACTCGCCCGCCGCCGGGCCGGCGATGCTGACGCCCACCGGGCGGCCACGCACCACCATCAGCTTGACCAGCCCATGCCCCCGGGCGCCCGCCACCGCCCGGTCGTTGCCGTCGAACCCGGCCCGCACCACCGTCAGCCGCGCGCCATGCGCCGCCCGCGCCTCGGCCTCGGTCAGGCCGACCTGGGCCAGTTCCGGCTCGGTATAGGTGGCCCGCGGGATGTGGTCGCTGCGCGTCCTTGCCGGCAACCCCAGCACCGCCTGCCGCACCACCACCCCCGCGTGATAGCCCGCGACATGGGTGAACTGCAGCCCGCGCGCCGCATCGCCCACTGCAAAGACCCGCCGGTTCGTCACCGACCGCAGCCGCGCGTCCACCTTCACGCCCCGCGCGTCGAACTCCACCCCCGCGGCCTCAAGCCCCAGCCCGTCGACCGCCACCCTGCGGCCCACCGCCACCAGCAGGTGCGATCCGCGCACCTCAAGGCCATCGGCCAGCCGCAGCACCACCTCTCCGGCCCGCCCGGCAACCGAGGCGACGCCCACGCCCTCGCGGATCTCCACCCCCTCGGCCCGCAGCGCGGCCAACACCACCGCCGCCATCTCCGGGTCTTCCCGGCCCAAGGCGGCTGCCGCCTCGACCACCGTCACTGCGCAGCCCAGCCGCCGATGCGCCTGCGCCATCTCCAGCCCGATCGGCCCGCCGCCGATCACCAACAGATGCGCGGGGCGTTCACGCAGGGCGAACAGCGTCTCGTTGGTCAGGTAGGGCACCGCCTCCAGCCCCGGAATCGGCGGCACCAGCGGGCGGCTACCCGTCGCCACCACGAACCGCCGGGCGGAAACCCGAATGCCTCCCGCCTCCACCTCCTGCGGCCCAGTGAAATGCGCCCGCGCCCGGATCACCCTGCAGCCCAGCCCCTCGAACCGCTCCTGGCTGTCATGCGGCGCAATCGCGGCGATCACCGCGGCGACATGGTCCTTCACCGCGGCGAAATCCACCGCCGGGTCAACCCCCGGCACGCCGCGGAACCCGCGCCGCTGCGCCTGTGCTGCCGAAGCGGCGGCAAGCAAGGCCTTCGACGGCACGCAGCCTGCGTTCAGGCAGTCGCCGCCCATCTCGCCCGCCTCGATCAGCACCACCCGCGCGCCCATCTGCACCGCACCCGCCGCCACCGACAGCCCGCCCGAGCCGGCGCCGATCACGCAAAGGTCGGTCCTGATCCGATCCATCACACCGCCCCTTTCCGAAACGCCTTCACCACCATCGGCAGGGCCGCCAGCGCCGCCAGCCCCAACAGCGGCCCCAGCACCTGCGGCGCGAAGATCAGCCCCAGGTCCGGCGTCTCGCCCCGGGCAAACACCTCGGACAGGCCCGAACCAAGGCTGGTGAACACCAGCGCCGCCGGGATGATGCCGACGAACGTCGTCACCGCAAACGGCACCAGCCGGCTGCCGGTAAAGGCCGGGATCAGGTTGGCCAGAAAGAACGGCACCGCCGGCACCAGCCGCATCAAGAGCAGGACCGACCATTCGTTGGCCCGCAACCCCTCCATCAGCCGCGCCCCGGCCCCGCCCTGCGCCTGCACCCGCCGCGCCACCGCTTCTCCGAACCCGGCCCGGGCGGCCAGGAACACCGCGATGGCACCCAGCGTGGCGGCCCCCACGTTGAACGCCACACCCGGGAACACGCCGAACAGGAACCCCCCGGTCAGCGTGGCCACCGTGGCGCCCGGCAGGCTGAAGGCCACGATGCCCGCATAGGCCGCCAGGAACACCAGCACCGCCTGCCCGTAGTGCGCATCGCGGAACGCCAGCAGCGCCGCGCGGTTCTCGGCCAGCGCCTGAAACGACAGCCGGTCGCGCAACAGCACCGCCCCGGCCACGGCGGCAACCAGGATCAGCAGGATCGGCAGACGTTTCAGCAGCATGGGCATCGGGGCATCCTGGGGCAGGGTCGGGTCAGGCATAGCGGTTGTACGGCGCAGGCCCAGCCTTTGTTGCAGATAGCACGCGCGCTTCACGCGGCCTTGATCGGCGCCCCGAATTCTTGCAGGAATTCCGCGCCCCACACGTTGACAGCCGCCGCCGCCGCCCGTAGAGAGCGGGCTTCAACTTCCCGCCCTCGAATCCCTTGCGGTTCGGGCACCCGATCTGACGGAGAGCCGCCATGAAGCGCACCTATCAACCCTCGGCCCTGGTCCGCAAGCGCCGGCACGGCTTCCGCGCCCGCATGGCCACCAAGGGCGGCCGTCTTGTGCTGGCCGCGCGCCGCGCCAAGGGCCGCAAGGTCCTTTCGGCCTAAGCGTCCGCGCCGCGCCTTTCGCGCGGAAGGATGACGACATGACGCCGCCGGAGGCACAGGGCACAAGGCAACCCGCCGAAGCGCCCGCCGCGCCTCCGGCGGTTTCCGTTTGCGTGCCCCCCGACTGCATTCCCGCCGTCATGAAAACGCGGCCCGAGTTCCTCAAGGCCGCCTCCGCCCGCCGTCAGGGCACCGGCTCATTCCTTCTGCAGGCCCGTGACCGCCGCGATGGCACGACCGCCGTGCAGATCGGCTTCACCGCCTCGAAAAAGATCGGCAACGCCGTGGCCCGCAACCGCGCCAAGCGCCGCCTGCGCGAAGCGGCCCGGGCCGTGCTGCCCCGCCTTGCCCGCCCCGGCTGGGATTACGTGCTGGTCGCCCGCCCGAAGGCCACCATCACCCGCCCCTACGCCGACCTGCTGGCCGATCTCGAAACCGCCCTCGCGTCCGTCCACGCGACAAGATCGGGGGGCCAGCCATGACCCCGCTCGCCTGGGCCCTGTCGCTGCCCGTCCGCGCCTACCGGCTGCTGCTCAGCCCCTGGGTCGGCCACGGCTGCCGCTACCAGCCCACCTGTTCGGCCTACGCGCTTGAGGCATTGCAGCGCCACGGCGGCCTCAAGGGCGGATACCTCGCCGCACGACGCATCTTCCGCTGCCACCCCCTCGGCGGCCACGGCTACGACCCGGTTCCCGGCGCCGACCCCGACTTCGACCGCACCCGCCACCCCGACCGCCACCGTTGACTCCCGACCAACCCCGCCGCATAGGCCGCATATGATTTCCGCAGCAACCCTTGTTCAGGTCGCCCTTGGCGGCGCGCTCGGCTCTTCCGCGCGCTATATCGTCAACGTCACCTCAGGGCGCCTCCTGGGCACCGGCTTTCCCTATGCCACGCTGATCGTCAACGTCGTCGGATCGTTCCTCATGGGCCTGCTCGTCGTCGCCCTGGCCGAGAAATTCGGCAACCGCTACGCCCCCTTCCTGATGACCGGCGTCCTCGGCGGCTTCACCACCTTTTCCGCCTTCTCGCTGGATACGCTGACGCTGTACGAACGCGGCCAGACCGGCCTTGCGCTCTTGTATGTCGCGGCCTCCATCACCCTGTCCCTTGCCGCCATCGCCCTGGCGCTGCACCTTTTCCGCGGAGCCTTTGCATGACCGGCGTCCAGCTTCTGACCGTGACCGAGGATGAGGGCGAACAGCGCCTCGACCGCTGGCTGAAACGCCGCTTTCCCCAAATCACCCAAGGTGCTGTCGAAAAGCTGTGCCGCACCGGCCAGCTTCGGCTGGATGGCGCGCGGGTGAAATCGTCGGACCGGGTGGCGCCCGGCCAGTCCATCCGCGTGCCGCCGCTGCCCGACACGCCGGCCCCCGCGCCGTCCGAGCGCAGCCGCATTTCCGCGGCCGACGTCAAGATGATCCAGGACGCGGTGATCTTCCGCGACCAGCACCTGATCGTGCTGAACAAGCCGCCGGGCTTGCCCAGCCAGGGCGGCAGCGGACAGGGCGACCGCCACGTCGACGGCCTGTCCGAGGCGCTGACCTTCGGCTACAAGGACCGCCCCAAGCTGGTGCACCGGCTGGACAAGGATACCTCGGGCATCCTCATGCTCGCGCGCACCGACCGGGTGGCCCGCGCGGCGCGGAAGATCTACTGGGCCGTGGTCGCCGGCGTGCCGAACCCGCGCCAGGGCTCGATCAAGTTCTTCCTTGAAAAGGCCCCGGGCCGCGGCAAGGGCGGCGAGGGCGAGAAGATGCTGTGCATTCATCCCGCCAAGGCCAAGGACCACCCCGAGGCCAAGCGCGCCCAGACCGACTATTTCACCCTCTGGTTCCTGGGTAACCGCCTGTCGTGGATGGCGCTGGAGCCGGTCACCGGCCGCACCCACCAGCTGCGCGCCCATATGGCCGAGATCGGCCACCCGATCCTGGGCGACGGCAAGTATGGAGGCAGCGCGGCCGACAACACCGGCGAAGGCTGGGGCGCGGCGATCGGCGGCGACATCTCGAAAAAGCTGCACCTGCACGCGCGCTCGATCACCATCGAACACCCCGTCACCAAGGAAGTGATGACCTTCACCGCACCCCTGCCCGACCACATGGCCCGCACCTGGAAGGCGCTGGACTGGAAGGAAACCGACGTCCCCGCCGACCCGTTCGAGGTCTTCGGCTAGGGGCGCGCGGGCATGACCGGCTGGACGATGAAACGCTTCTGGACCAAAGCCACGGCTAACCCCGCGCCGGGCGGCTTTGCCATCGCGTTGGACGGCCGCCCGGTCAAGACGCCCGCCAAGGCGCCGCTGGTGGTGCCCACCGCCGGGCTGGCCCAGGCCATCGCCGCCGAATGGAACGCCCAGACCGGCGCGGTGCGGCCCGAGACGATGCCCTTCACCCGCACCGCAAACTCGGCCATCGACAAGCTGGCCAAACAGCACCCCGAGGTGGTGGCCCTGCTGGCCGACTACGGCGGGTCAGACCTGCTGTGCTACCGTGCCGGGCACCCGGCGGCCCTGGCGGCCCGTCAGGCCACCGTGTGGGACCCGATCCTTGCCTGGGCTGCCGACAGCCTTGGCGCCCCCCTGGCGGTGACCGAAGGCGTGGTCCCGGTCGCCCAGCCGGCGGCCAGTCTGCAGGCCCTCAAGGCCCGCATCGACGCGCTGGACCCGTTCCGCCTGGCCGCCTTCCACGACCTGGTGGCGATTCCCGGCTCGCTGGTGCTGGCCCTTGCGGTGACTCATGGCCGCATCGCTCCGCAAGCCGCCTGGGACGCCAGCCGAATCGACGAAGACTGGCAGATCGCCGATTGGGGCGCCGACGAAGAGGCGGCCGAAGCGGCGGCCCTTCGGCGAGAGGCTTTCCTGCACGCGCACCGATTCTACGATCTGTGCCTGTGACACCCGGTCTCTGACCCAAGGTCAATTGCCCACCAGCCCACGGAATTGGCCTGGAATCCCTTCAAGATGGGCGTTTCTGAGGTTGCGGCCGATGTGCTCTTGACCATCCAAACCGCTTTCGCGGAAACTGCCGAAACTCGGGGGCATGCCTCCGCAAGACTCGCCCCTGCGCGTCCGCAGGGCACCAACAACCTCCGCCGGCTAGCGGCGGAAACTCAGGAAGAGGTAACTATGAAGAAATCGGCACTTTTCGGCGCGCTCGCCGCCACGACCATGATCGTTGGCGCGGCGACCGCCGGCACGTTGGATGACGTCAAGGCCCGGGGCGAGCTGATCTGCGGTTCGAACACCGGCCTGACCGGCTTTGGCATGCCCGATGCGAACGGCACCTGGGTCGGCTTTGACGTCGCGCTGTGCCGCGCCGTCGCCGCCGCCGTTCTGGGCGACCCGACCAAGGTCAAGTTCGTGCCCACCACCGGCGAGACGCGCTTCACCGCGCTGGCCTCGGGCGAAGTGGACCTGCTGGTCCGCAACTCGACCTGGACCTACAGCCGCGACAACGACCTCAAGCTCGATTTCGTCGCCGTCAACTACTACGACGGCCAGGGCTTCATGGTGAAGAAAGACCTCGGCGTATCTTCCGCCAAGGAACTGGACGGCGCCACGGTCTGCATTCAGACCGGCACCACGACCGAGCTGAACCTGGCGGACTTCTTCAAGTTCAACAACATCAGCTACACCCCGGTCACCGTGCAGGATGACAGCGAGGCCCAGCGCCAGTATCTGGCCGGCGCTTGCGACACCTACACCACCGACGCCTCGGGCCTGGCCGCGGCGCGCGCCACCATGGCCGATCCGGAAAACCACATCATCCTTCCGGAAATCATCTCGAAGGAACCGCTTGGCCCGGTCGTCCGCCATGGCGACAACCAGTGGGGCGACATCGTCCGCTGGACCTTCAACGCGCTTCTGATCGCCGAGGAAAAGGGCATCACCAAGGCCAACATCGAAGAAGTGGCTTCCACCACGACCGACCCGGAAATCCGCCGGATGCTGGGCCTGGAAGGTGACTACGGCAAGATGATGGGCCTCGACAACGGCGCCTTCAAGGCGGCGATCATGGCCGGCGGCAACTATGGCGAGATCTTCGAGGCCAACATCGGCTCGGCCACGCCGATCGGCCTGGCGCGCGGCCTGAACGCGCTGTGGACGCAGGGCGGCCTGCAATACGCGGCGCCGTTCCGCTAAGGCACCCGACGGGGGCGCGTCCGGCAACGGTGGCGCCCCCGTTTCCTTTCAAGACTTCCCGATCCACGCGCATCGCCGCGGCATAACCGGCAGGAAAGCCGGAAAACGGACGGGCCCAGGGGAAGTAACGCATGGCATTGGCCACCGATGTGCCGAAGGAAAGCTTCCGGCTTTCCATGCTGATCTACGATACGCGATTCCGCTCGATCACCATTCAGGTGGTCGTGCTGCTGTTGTTTCTGCTGCTCGTCGGCTGGCTGGTGGACAACACCGTTCAGAACCTGGCGGCCAAGGACAAGGACATCAGCTTCGGCTTTCTCTGGCAGCGCGCCGGCTATGACATCGAGCAGCAGCTGATCCCCTACACCAACGACAGCACGCACGGCCGCGCCACCATCATCGGCCTGTTGAACACCCTGGCCGTCGCTGCGCTGGGCTGTGTCTTCGCCACCGTCATCGGCGTCTTCGCGGGCGTCCTTCGGCTGTCGAACAACTGGATCGTCGGCCGTCTGATGACGGTCTATGTCGAGATCTTCCGGAACGTGCCGCTGCTTCTGTGGATCATCCTGATCTTCGTCGTGACCTCCGAGACGCAGCCGGCGCCCAGTGACTTCAAGGTGACCGCCGCCATGATCGAGGCGCGCGCCGCTCTTGCCGGGGCCGGCACTGTGGCTGAAAGCGCGGGCCTGCTTGACCGGATCACCGGCATCTATGTCTTCAGCATGCCGTTCTTCCTGTGGCTCGTCATCGGCATCGGGCTTGTCGTCGCGTCCTGGCAATTCGCCGCCACCCGCCTCGCCGCGTCGGGCACGACGCGCGCCCTGATCCCGGCCGCTGCCGCCGTGGTCTGGATCGGCCTTGCCCTCACGCTGTTCAACGACGGGCTGACTCGCGCCACCGAGACCTTGGCGGCGCAGGGCACCGTCCAGACCGAACCGGCAAACCAGAAGATGCTGTTCGACAGCACGGCGCTGACCAACCGGGGCGCCTATGTTCCGGCGCCGATCCTTGACCGTCCGCTTGGCGGAACCGAGATCGCCACCATTCCCGTCAACTACTCGGTCCTTGCGACGCTGGCCGTGATTGCCCTTTCGGTGTTTGCCAACCTTGCGCTCTTGCGCCGGGCCCGGGCCATTCAAGAGGAAACGGGCAACCGCCCGACGACCTGGTGGCAGTCACTGGCGATCTTGTTCCTGCCCACGATTGCGCTGCTCTGGGCGATGGGCTTCCACCTCGACATCCCCGCCTTCGCGACCGACGAGGCCGGCGTGTCGAAGGGCTTCAACTTCCAGGGCGGGATACTCGTCCAGCACAGCTTCACCGCGCTGGTCGTCGCGCTGTCGCTCTACACCGGCGCCTTCATCGCCGAGATCGTTCGCTCGGGCATCATGGCCATCAGCCGTGGGCAAAGCGAGGCAGCCTTCGCCCTGGGCCTGCGCCCGGGCCGCACGATGAACCTGATCATCCTGCCGCAGGCGCTGCGGGTCATCATTCCGCCGCTGATCTCGCAATACCTGAACCTGACCAAGAACACCTCGCTCGGCATCGCCGTCAGCTACCTTGACCTCAAGGGCACGCTGGGCGGCATCTCGCTGAACCAGACCGGGCGCGAGCTGGAATGCATGCTGCTGATGATGCTGATCTACCTCATCATCAGCCTGCTGATTTCCTCGGTGATGAACGTGTTCAACGCCGCCGTGAAGCTGAAGGAGCGCTGAGATGGACCGCCCCTTCGTCCGCAGCGCGATGCTGCCCTCGGCATCGCCACCCGTCACCGAGCGCGGCATCTTCAAATGGCTGCGCGAGAACCTGTTCTCCGGGCCTCTCAACACCCTGCTCACCGTGCTCAGCACCGCATTGGTCGTCTGGCTGGTGGCCATCGCTTTCCCCTGGTGGTGGAACGGCATCTGGACCGC
The DNA here is from genome assembly GCF_020564565.1 of Rhodobacter sp. Har01. GTDB lineage: Bacteria > Pseudomonadota > Alphaproteobacteria > Rhodobacterales > Rhodobacteraceae > Pseudogemmobacter. The sequence goes on along the minus strand of NZ_JAJCTD010000011.1, from coordinate 35,400 downwards.
CAGTTCCCTGGGCGAATGCCGCAGCATCCTGGCCGCCGAGGGCGCCGACAGCGGCGCCTGCTGGGCCGTCATCAAGGCCCGCTGGCACCAGTATATCTTCGGCTTCTTCCCGGTCGACATGTACTGGCGCCCGGTGCTGGCCTTCGGCCTGATGTTCGTGGCCCTGGCGCCGGTGCTGTACTGGAACGACCGCAAGGGCGCGGTGCTGACCGGCGCGGCGGGCGTGTTGACCGTGGCCGCCATGGTCGGGCTTTCCTCACCGGCCAGCATCGACCTTTTTGCGGGCATTCTCATGCTGGCGCTTTTCGCCCTGGCCTGGATCGCGCCGCGGCAACTGATCTGGGTCACCCTGCTGTTTCCCTTCCTGGTGGTCTGGCTGCTTTGGGGCGGATCGGTCTGGGCACCGGTCTCGGCGGTGTTCGCGGTGGCCCTGGGCGTCGTTGCCGGCCTGCTTTACGGCCGCAGCCGGATGCCGGCCCTGAACCTGGTCTATGCCCTTGCCGTCGCCCTGGGCGCGGCCCTGGTTGCGTCCACCGTGATCGGCTACCTCGACTCGGTCACCGCCGACTTTCTGGGCAAGATGGCGGCGGCCGACTTCTACCCCGGCTTCTTTGCCGACAGCGGTCCGCTTGCCAAGGCCTTCGGCATGTTGCTTTCGGCTCTGGTCTGGGCCGTGTCCATGGCGGTCTGGGCCCTGGTCGCCGGCCTGCGCTGGGTCAGCTACGCGTTGAACCTGAACGCCTCGCAACTGGTTGATTTCGGCTTCGCCCCGTTCATCGGCATTGGCGCCGTGCTGGCGGCCGTCGGTGTCTTCATCGCCGCCCGGAACCGTGCCGCCGGCCTTGGCGTCTTCGGCGGGCTTCTTGCGCTGGGGGCCTACTGGATGTTCGCTCATGACGCCGTGGTGGCACAGCTTGCGGCCTGGATGCCCTTCGGGCTGGTCCCGGTCCGGTCTGACGATTTCGGCGGCTTCCTGCTGGCCATCGTGATCGGCGTCACCGCGATCTCCTGCTCGTTGCCGCTGGGCATCCTGCTGGCGCTGGGCCGCCGTTCGGACATGCTGCTCGTCAAGGTCCTGTCGGTCGGCTTCATCGAGTTCATCCGCGGCGTGCCGCTGATCACCCTTCTGTTCACCGCCTCGCTGCTTCTGGCCTATTTCCTGCCGCCCGGCACGAATTTCGACCTGATCCTGCGGGTCATCATCCTGGCCTCCCTGTTCTCGGCCGCCTACCTGGCCGAGGTGGTGCGTGGCGGCCTTGCCGCCCTGCCCCGCGGCCAGTACGAGGCGGCCGATGCCCTGGGCCTTGACTACTGGCAGGCGCAGCGGCTGATCATCATGCCGCAGGCCCTGAAGATCAGCATCCCCGGCATCGTCTCCACCTTCATCGGCCTGTTCAAGGACACCACGCTGGTCTCCTTCGTGGGCCTTCTCGACCCCCTCCGCGGGGTGACGCAGATCGTCCGCGCCGACATCAACTGGAAGGGCATCTACTGGGAGCCCTACATCTTCGTCGGCGTCATCTTCTTTCTCATCTGCTTCGGCATGTCGCGATACTCGATGTATCTCGAGCGCAAGCTGAAGACCGATCACCGATAGGAGCCGCCGCATGGCTGACGCGAACCGGATGCAGGTCTCGGACGAAATCGCCATCGAGATCCGCAACATGAACAAGTGGTTCGGGCAGTTCCACGTGCTGCGCGACATCAACATGACGGTGCAGAAGGGCGAGCGGATCGTGATCTGCGGGCCGTCGGGCAGCGGCAAATCCACCCTGATCCGCTGCATCAACCGGCTGGAAGAGCATCAGTCCGGCCACATCGTCGTGGACGGCACCGAACTGACCTCTGACCTCAAGAACATCGACAAGGTCCGCTCCGAGGTTGGCATGGTGTTCCAGCACTTCAACCTGTTTCCGCACCTGACGATCCTGGAAAACCTCACCCTCGCGCCGATCTGGGTCCGCAAGGTGCCCAAGCGCGAGGCCGAGGAAACCGCGATGTACTTCCTCGGCAAGGTCAAGATCCCCGAACAGGCGCACAAGTTCCCGGGGCAACTGTCCGGCGGCCAGCAGCAGCGCGTGGCGATCGCCCGCAGTCTGTGCATGCGGCCCCGCATCATGCTGTTCGACGAGCCGACCAGCGCCCTTGACCCCGAGATGATCAAGGAGGTTCTCGACACCATGATCGCCCTGGCCGAAGAAGGCATGACAATGATCTGCGTCACCCACGAAATGGGCTTCGCCCAGGCCGTCGCGAACCGGGTGATCTTCATGGACCAGGGCCAGATCGTCGAACAGAACGCGCCACGCGAGTTCTTCTCGAACCCCCAAAGCGACCGCACCAAGCTGTTCCTGAGCCAGATCCTGGGTCACTGACCGACGAGAGCCGATTTTCGACGAAAATCGGGAAGAAAACGAAATTCGCGCGAATTTCGTTTTCCGGGATCAGCCTGCGATCTCTTTCGGCACCACGAAGTCGACCGGCACGCCCTGGCCGAATTCCACCTCAGTCCAGGTGTCCACGGCGAAATCCACCACCAGCGTCGCGCCGGTGGGGTAGCGGGTGAAATCCGGGCTGGCCGGCGTTTTCGACACCAGCCGGTGCGCAAATTCCGCGATGCCGGGGTTGTGGCCGATCATCATCACCACATCCGCCTTGCCGTGGCGCAGCACCGCCATCATCACGTCCGGCCCGGCGTGATACAGCGCCGGCTTCAGTTCAAGCACCGGGGTGCCGGGCAGTGCAGGGGCAATGCCGGAAAATGTCTTGCGGGTGCGCAGGCTGTCGGAACACAGCACCTCTTGCGGCACATACCCGCGCGATGACAACCACTGCCCCAGGTCCGCCGCCGCCGCCTTGCCCCGCTCGTTCAGGGGCCGGTCGTGGTCGGCCATGGTGGGGTCGTCCCAGCTGGACTTGGCATGCCGGGTCAGGATCAGACGCTTCATCGGTGGAACTGCCTCATGTGATAGGCCGATTGCTCAGGCATCCTTGCATAGCCTTGGGAGACGGGGCAAGCGCGCCGCACCAGGCAGCCGCCGGCAAGACATTCTGCCCCACCCCCGTCCAGCCAGGCATGGCAGGCCGGCACGTCATAGCCGCCGGCGCCCAGCGCCCCCACGGGGCAGGCGGTCAGGCAGGGCGCGGCGCAGCCGTCGCAGGGCCGGGCGGCGGGTGGCAGGTCCAGCGCCTGCGGCAACGCCAGCGCGCCCCGGAAGCTGACCCACAGGCCCTGGCTTTCATGCACCAAGAGCCGCACCGGGCTGTCCCAGCACCGCCCCGTGCGCAGCGCCCAGGTGTAGAACGGGTGGTACGGCGGGCCGCCGAAAGGAAACAGCGCGATGCCGCCCAGATCGCGCGCCAGCGCGCCCAGCACCCGGGCCGACCAGCGGTCAACCGGGTCGGGCGCGCCGTCCCATTCGGGTTGCGCCTTGAGGTGCGGCCAGAACCCCTCGGCCGGGCCGACCAGCACCAGCGTCCGGGTGCCTTCGGGCAGGTCGCCCTCTGCGGCGGCAAAGCCGCCCAGCACCGCCAGACGGTGTGGCGCCAGCAGGGCGTCCAGGGATGATTCGCTGATCATCGTTAACGTCCCCCTTCGCGGCGCCACGGCCCGACGTCTGCCATACGTCAGCCATACGTTGTGCCGACGCAGCGCATACCTCTGAAAACGTCACGCCATCGCCAATTAACGCGGCGCCCGCAACAGCTTAGCGCGGCGCGTGCGGCTTGACCCGCGGCGCGGTCGACCGGATCTGCGACCCCGCCCCATGGTCGGTGAACAGCTCCACCAGACAGGCGTTCGGGATGCGGCCGTCCAGGATGGTGACGGCCCGTGTGCCCTGCTCGATCGCCATCAGCGCGGTCTCGGTCTTGGGGATCATCCCGCCCGAGATCACCCCCTCGGCGGTCATCTGGCGAATCTCTTCCGGCGTGATCTGCGTCATCACCTCTCCGGCAGCGTTCTTCACCCCCGACACGTCGGTCAAAAGCAGCAGACGGTCGGCGTGCAGCGCCCCTGCGATGGCCCCCGCCGCCGTGTCGCCGTTCACGTTGAAGGTCTCGTTGTCCTTCATGCCCGTCGCCACCGGGGCCACAACCGGAATGATCCCAGCCCCATAAAGGTCGCGCAGCACCTGCACGTTCATCTCGACCGGGCGGCCGACATAGCCCAGTTCGGGGTCGTCGGCCTCGCACACCATCAGGTCGTCGTCCTTGCCAGAAATGCCCACGGCCCGGCCGCCGGCATCCATGATCGCCTGCACGATCCGCTTGTTCACCAGGCCCGACAGGATCATCTCGACGACCTCGACCGTGGCCTTGTCGGTGACCCGCTTGCCGCGCACCCATTCCGACTTGATGCCCAGCTTGCCCAGCATGTCGTTGATCATCGGCCCGCCGCCGTGGACCACCACCGGGTGTACGCCCACCTGCTTCATCAACACGATGTCGCGGGCGAACTCGGCCATCGCGGCATCGTCGCCCATGGCATTGCCGCCGAACTTGACCACCACCACCGCACCCGAGAACCGCTGCAGATAGGGCAGCGCTTCGGACAGCATCTTGGCGGTGGCTTGGGCTTCTTGCATGGTCAGGGTCTGCCGCTTCATCAGGGCCTCCGGGTTCAGGCGCCGCATAAGACTTTTCGCCCCGCCTGCCAAGCGGGGATTGTCTTTCACCTTTGCCAGCTTAGCTTCAGAGGGTGGCGCAGGAGGCCGCAGAACATGAGTGAACGCAAGACCTTGCTGCTGACCGGCGCCTCGCGCGGGATCGGCCACGCCACCGTGAAACGGTTCGAGCGCGAGGGCTGGCAGATCCTCACCTGCTCGCGCCATCCGTTCGACCCGCGCTGCCCCTGGCCCGGCGGCCGCGAGGCGCATGTCCAGCTGGACCTTGCCTCGCCCGACGCCACCATCGCCGCCATCGAGCAGGTGCGCGAGCGGATAGACGGCAAGTTGCACGCGCTGGTGAACAACGCCGGCATCTCGCCCAAGGGCCCCGGCGGCGCGCGCCTGAACACCCTGACCACCGACCTGCGCACCTGGGGCCAGGTCTTCCACGTCAACTTCTTCGCGCCCATCATCCTGGCCCGCGGGTTGATGAACGAGCTGTCCGCCGCCAAGGGTGCGGTGGTCAACGTCACCTCGATTGCCGGCAGCCGGGTGCACCCCTTCGCGGGCGCGGCCTATTCCACTTCAAAGGCCGCGCTGGCCGCGTTGACGCGGGAAATGGCGCATGATTTCGGCCCCTTGGGCGTGCGCGTCAACGCCATCGCCCCGGGCGAGATCGACACCGCGATCCTGTCGCCCGGCACCGACAAGATCGTCGAGAAGCTGCCGATGCAGCGGCTGGGACAACCGTCCGAGGTGGCCGATGCGATCTGGTTCCTGTGCTCGGACCAGTCCAGCTATATCTCGGGCGCCGAGCTTGAAGTGAACGGCGCCCAGCACGTCTAGGGGTCCAGCAGCGGCAGGTCATCGCGGTCGGGCACGGTCCCGCGCTCGATCATGCGGTGGACTCGGGGCTTGTCCGGCCCCCGGTGCAGCTCCATCAGCCGGTCGAAGTTGGTGGCGTCGGTCGCGGTGCGGCGCTGGTTGTGGCGCAGGTATTCGATCCACGTCGCCACATGGTAGCTTTCGACCCAGAGGTCGGGGTTCTCAAGGTCGCGCAGCAGCGCCCATTGCCGGGCGCCATCGCGGCGGCGAAAGCGGCGCCGCTCGGCCATCAGGGCCAGGAAGGGCTCGGTCCTGTCGGGCGGGATGTCCCAGTCGACCATCACCATGATCGGCCCCGACCGGGCCTTGAGGTCCAGCCGCAGCGCCGGGGCGTTGAAGCGGTTGGCCGGGTCAAGGTTGGCATCCGACAGCGCCGGCATCGGCAGGAAGAACCCGATGGCCCCGCCCAGGGCAAGGAAGGCGGCCGCGGAATACAGCGCGGTCGGGATCGTCGTCGCCTCGGCCAGATGGCCCCAGACCCAGGCGCCGAGCGCCATGCCGCCAAAGGCCAATGACTGGTAGATCGCCAGCGCCCGCCCCACCACCCATCGCGGCGTGGCCAGTTGGGTTGACACGTTGAAGTTCGACAGCGCCAGCACCCATGAGGCGCCCGCAATCATCAGGCCCGGCACGGCGGCCAGGATGCTGCCCGCCAGCGCCAGGCCGGCGGTTCCCGCCGCAAAGGCCGCAAATGACCCGGCCACGATGGTCTCAAGCCGGAATGCCGCCCGGATGCGCGCGGACAGAAAGGCCCCGCCGATGGCCCCCAGGCCGAAGATGCCCAGCATCAGGCCGAAGCTGGTGGCGTCTCCGCCCAACCTGTCGCGGGCCACCAGCGGCATCAGCGCCATCAGGGCAACGCCACCAAAGCCGAACAGGAAGCCGCGCCCCATCACCAGCACCAGGTTGGGCGACAGCGTCACATAGCGCAGCCCGGCCAGGATCGCGCTGCCCAGGTTTTCGGCCGGCAGGGTGCGGTCTTCCTGCGGCGGGCGCCAGCGGGCCAGCGCGTAGATCACCGCCAGATAGCTGACCGCATTCAGCCCGAAGGCCGCCGCCGGCCCGTAAGAGGCAACGATCAGCCCGCCCAGGGCCGGCCCGATCGAGCGCATCAGGTTGAAGCTGACCGAGTTCAGCGTGACAGCAGCGGGCAGGTCTTCGCGCGGCACCAGATCGCGCATCGAGGCTTGCCAGGAGGGCAGGTGCAGGGCCGAGCCCAGCCCCAGCAGGAAGGTGAAGGCCAGCAGGCGCCAGGGCCCCAGCACTTCGGCCCAGGCCGCCAGCGCCAGCAGGGCCGACACCACGGCCATGAAGCCTTGCGCGGCCAGCATCACCCGGCGGCGGTCGAAGTTGTCGGCCACAGCCCCCGCCGCCACCGCCAGCACCAGGATCGGCAGCGTGGTCGAGGCCTGCACCAGCGCCACCATCCGCTCGGACGAGGTCAGTTCGGCCATCTGCCAGGCCGCCCCCACACCCTGCACCAGCGAGCCAAGGTTCGACACCAGCGTCGCCGTCCAGATCAGACGGAAATTCGGGTGGGACAGAGGGGCCAGCGGCGAACGGGCGTCAGTCATGCGAGAACCTTCCGGCCCCCTTTGTGACGCAGCCTGCGCCGGCTTTCCAGCCTGCGCAGTTACTCCAGCGTGGCGATCAGGGCGCGCAGGGCCTCGATCCCCTCGCCCTTCTCGCTGCTGGTGACGACGATCTCGGGGTAGGCGGCAGGGTGCTTCTGCAGCGCCGCCATCACCTGGGCGATGTTGGCCTCGCGCGTGGCGCGGTTCACCTTGTCGGCCTTTGTCATCACCACCTGAAAGGTCACCGCGGACCGGTCGAGAAGCGCAAGAATCTCTTCGTCCACTTCCTTGACGCCGTGCCGGGTGTCGATCAGCACGAAGGCCCGGCGCAGGGTCTGGCGGCCCTGAAGGTACTGCTTCAGCAGCGCCTGCCACTTGGCGACGATGGCCACCGGTGCCTCGGCATAGCCATAGCCGGGCAGGTCGACCATGTAACGGGCTTCGCCCAAGGCAAAGAAGTTGATCTCTTGCGTCCGCCCCGGGGTGTTCGAGGCCCGGGCCAGGTTCTTGCGGCCGGTCAGCGCGTTGATCAGACTGGACTTGCCCACGTTCGAGCGGCCCGCAAAGCAGAATTCCAGCCGGTCGGCTGGTGGCAAGCCCGACATCGCGACCACGCCCTTGACGAACTCGACCGGGCCGGCGAACAGCAGGCGCCCGTCTTCGCGGGCGTCATCCTCGGGTTCGGGAGCCAGGGTGAAGGTCAGGCCCATGTGCGCACCGTATCGCCAAGGGCGACCGTGCCGCCTTCGATCACCCGGGCGAAGACGCCGAAATCGGTGTGGCCGAAGTGGCCTTCCAGCGCCGCCATGATGTCGGCGTCGAAGGCGCCGGTCTCGGGGTTCGCGCCGGTGGCCTGGCAGCGACCGACGGGCTCTTCGACCCGCAGGCGGGCCGATCCGAGGGTGATCTCCTGGCCAATCATCGCAAGCTCCTGCCAGGGGGCCCAGCCGGCGACCCAGATGTTGCCGCGGAAGCGGTGGATCGACAGATCCTGCCCCAGCCGGGCCGCCAGATCGGCCAGCGAGGACAGGCTGTTGATCGAGACCAGCGGCTGGTCCTGATCGGTCATCGCCTGGCCGGGCACGCGGATCACCCGGGCCGGTTCAGGCCGGGTGTCGGACCACAGCGGTCTGAGCCAGTCGATCAGCCGGGCCGCGTCGGGCGCGTCGTCGGGGCGGAATGTCTCGGTCGGGCGGCGGGGATGCGACAGCGTCACCGCGCCCGCCTCCGGGTCCGAGGTGCAGGAGACCGCCATCAGTTCGGCCGAGCCCCAGCCGCGCAGGAAGTTCAGCTTTGGCGCCCAGGCCAGCGGGTCGGACAGGCGCGCGGCGGCATGGGCGACAGCCCAGAGCCGGTCGAAGGGGAAGGCCGCGTCACGCGTCAGCGTGGCCCGCTCTACCGTTTCAAAGCCTGCCGACTTGATCGGGTGGCGGACCAGGTGCGCGACCTGTGCGGTCATTTCTTCTTGCCACGCGAGGGCGGCTTGGCTGCGGCCCTCGCGCGCGCCTTCTGCGGCGCCTTGGCCACCGGCTTCGGCACCGGCTCGGCTTGCGGCACCGGCGCGTCCCCTGCCGCCGCCTCGGGCGCGGCCACAGCGGCCGGCGCCAAGGCTGGCTTGGACTTGGGCGCGGCAGCCGGTCTGGCGGAGGCCGCGGGTTTCCCCGCCGGCGCCAGGGCCGCCGCGGCGGCGGCATCCTTCTTGCGGAACCCCGACTTGATGTTGCCAAAGATGTCGGGCCGGTGCCCGTGGCTGCGCATGATCAGGTATTGCTGGGTGAAGGTGATGATGTTGTTGGCGATCCAGTAGACCACCAGACCGCTGGCAAAGCTGCCCAACATGAACATGAAGATCCAGGGCATCCAGGCAAAGACCTGCTGCTGAACCGGGTCGCTGGGCGCCGGGTTCAGCTTCTGCTGCAGCCACATGGTGATGCCCAGAAGGATAGGCAGCACGCCGATGAAGATCGTCGCCATCAGCGTGCCGGGCATCGGCGCGGCCCAGGGCAGCGCCCCGAAAAGGTTGTAGATCGACGACGTGTCAGGCGCAGACAGGTCCTTCAACCAGCCGAAGAACGGCGCGTGGCGCAACTCGATGGTGACGAAGATCACCTTGTAGAGGCTGAAGAAGATCGGAATCTGGATCAGGATCGGCAGGCAGCCCGCGGCCGGGTTCACCTTCTTTTCCTTGTACAGCTGCAAGGTTTCGCGCTGCATGCGCTGCTTGTCCTCGCCGGCGCGCAGCTTGATCGCTTCCATCTCGGGCTGCAGTTCCTTCATCCGCGCCATCGAGACGTAGGATTTGTAGGCCAGAGGCAGCACGATCAGCTTCAGCACGAAGGTCAGCGCGATGATGGCGAGGCCCATGTTGCCGATCAGCCCGTGCAGCCAGTGCAGAACGTGGAAGATCGGCTTGGTCAGGAAGTAGAACCAGCCCCAGTCGATGGAATCGATGAAGCCGGGGATGCCGGCCTTGTCTTCGTAGGTGCGGATCAGTTCCCATTCCTTGGCACCCGCGAACAGCCGGGTGCTGTTGGTGACGCTTTGGCCGGGGGCAACCGACACGACGGGCTGGCGCACCTCGGTCTGGTAGATGTCGCCCTCGGCGACGTGCTTGGTCACCTGGGTGAAGGGCTTGCCCTGTTCGGGCGCCAGAATCGCCATCCAGTAGTGGTCGGTGAAGCCGATCCAGCCGTCGCCCTGCGACTGCACGATCTCGGCCGCGGCGCCTTCGGCCGGATCAACGTCAAGATCGACCACATCGTCGTAATTGGTCTCTTCCAGCGTGCCGTCGGTCCGGCGGACGGCGCCTTCGTGGACGACGAAGATGTTCTGCATCTGCGGCAGGCCGTGACGGGCGATAATGCCATAGGGCGCAAGGCCGACCGAGGCGGTGCCACCGTTCTGCACGGTATCCGAGACGGTGAAGAGATAGTCCTCGTCCACAGCGATTTCACGCAGGAAGGTCAGGCCCTTGCCGTTGTCCCATTGCAGGGTGACCGGCTGGCCCGGGGCAAGCGTGGTGCCCTTGGCGATCTGCCATTCGGTGCGGGCATCCGGCACCTCGCCCTGGGCCAGGCCCGTTCCGGGCAGCCAGCCGAAGACGGCATAGAACGGGTGTTCTTCGCCCACGGGCGACAAGAGCCGCACGGTCGGCGAGGCGGGGTCCAGCGTCTCGCGGTAGCTTTTCAACGACAGGTCGTCGATCCGCGCGCCCTTCATCGAGATCGAGCCCTTCAGTTCGGGCGTGTCGATGGTCAGACGGGGCGAGTCCGGCACGGCGGTCGCGGCGCCGGTATCGGCGGCCGTCGCGGCAGGGGCCGGGGCCGTCTCGGGCGCGGTCAGGGCTGCGGTGTCGGTCTGGGCTTCGGGCGGCGGTTCCGGCGGCGGAAACAGCACGAACCAGACCAGGATGACCAGGAAGCTCAGAACCGTGGCTAGGATCAGGTTCCGGTTGTTGTTGTCGCCCATCAGGACACCGCCGAACGTGAAAAGGGGATCGGCGTTGCTTCAACAGAAGGGGGCGGGAAAGGTCAAGCAGTTTCGGCCGTATCGACACGGGCGACAGGTCGCAGGCGCCCTTCCGCGCGGCGAAACCGCGCCTTGCCCAGGGTCCCGGCGTGACGTCAGCGGCCGCTCTTCATCCCGATCCGCGGCACGCGGTCCTGCCGGTTCATGTGCCGGCCGATCCAGGCTGTCGCTTCCTCCAGAGGCATCGGTCGCGCCAGGCCGAAGCCCTGGACGTGGCCACAGCCCAGTTGCGACAGCATCGCATGTTCGCCCGCGGTCTCGACCCCCTCGGCCAGGGTCTCCAGTCCCAGCCGTTCGGACAGCGAGACGATGGCCGAGATCATGCGCTGCTGTTCGCGATCCTGATCGACCCGGGTGACGAAGCTGCGGTCGATCTTCAGCCGGCGGACGGTGAAGCGGCGGATGGTCGAGATCGAGGCATGGCCGGTGCCGAAATCGTCGAGGTCGATGCCGCAACCCAGGGCGGCAAGCTGGGCGATGTTCGACACGATCATGTCATTGTCGGTCACGGCCACAACGGTTTCCAGGATCTCCACGGTCAACCGGTCGGGCTTGAGGTCGAAGCGGTCCAGTTCCCATTTGATCCGTTCGGGCAGGCGCGGATTGCGCAGTTCTGCGGCCGAGAAGTTGACCGAGACCGAGGGCACGCGCAGCCCGCCCTTGTCCCAGCCGACCAGGGCGGTAAGCGCGTGATACAGCATCACTTCGCCCAGCCGTTCGGTCAGGTCGCTGCCTTCGACGCTGGGCAGGAATTCCGAGGGCGCCAGACAGCCACGCTCGGGGTGGTGCCAACGCGCCAGCGCCTCGAAGCCGGAGATCTCACCCGTGTCGGTCGAGATCTGCGGCTGGAAGTGCGGCCGGATTTGCCCGCTGTCCAGCGCGGACTCAAGATCGTCGCGCAAGGCGTCGCGGGCTGCGCGGTGCTGTGCCATGTCGGCCGACCAGGCGCGGATACCACCAGGACCGTGGCGCATCGCTTCGTCTGCGGCGGTCTGTGCGGCGTCCAGCAGCGACCGTCCGGTCGGTTCGGGCGACCTACCACCGACGCAGAAGCCGACCGACACCGTCACGTAGATCTGGGTTCCGCCAAGCGAAATGGGGGCGGTGATCGCCTCTTGCAGGCGGGCGCTCATCTGCACCAGCATTTCCAGGTCAAGTCGGCGCACCGGGGCAAGGACCACGGCGAGCGGGCCGCCCTGCAGGTGGACCACCAGGTCGCCCATGCGCAGCGCGCCGCGGATGCGGTCGGAGGTGCGGGCCAGCACCTCGGCCTGGGCCGAGCGGCCGTGGCGGTCGAGCAGAGCATCGAGATCGTCGAACTGGATCACCAGGCAGGCGGTGTTGCGACCGGTTTCGGTGGAAAGCTGAAGGATGCGGTCCATCGCGGCAATCGCGCGACCGACGGCGGACCCGTCCTCTTCATCCCAGCGCGCGCCCTTGACGCTGGTCATCGACGGGCTGGTCGCCGCAAAAAGCAGTGGCAGTCCCAGCGCCAGGGCCAGCAGAACCCGTTCGCCACCCAACCAGAAACCGGCGAGCGTGATCGCCGGCAGAAAGATCAGGAACTCGGGGCGGCGGACCCAGGCCAGGTGCAGGGCAAGGCGCTTCGCTGCATCGTTGATCCCTGCCAAGGCCATCTGCACATTCCTTCCGCTGCCCGTCGTCGGTCGCGCTTCCGAAGACCACGATCGCAGGGCGAATAAAGGCCGAAAGGGTTGATGGCTTCGTTAATCCGGCAGGCGAAGTTGCCTTGCATTTTCATGATCCGTTCCGGGCCGACCCAGGGCCAGGCCGAGAAAATCGAAAATCCCGGGATCGGCCAGGTGCGAGGGGCGCACGTTCATCAGCGCCCGGAACATCACCTGCCGGCGGCCGGGGCTGCGACTTTCCCACTCATCGAGCAGCTTCTTCACCTGCGCCCGCTGCAGGCCCTCCTGGCTGCCGCACAGGTCGCAGGGGATGATCGGGTAATTCATGCCGCGGGCGAAGCGGTCACAATCAGCCTCGGGGACAAAGGCCAATGGTCGGCAAAGGAACAGATCGCCGTCCTCGTTCACCAGCTTGGGCGGCATGCTGGCCAGCCGCCCGCCGTGGAACAGGTTCATGAAGAAGGTTTCCAGAATGTCGTCGCGGTGGTGGCCCAACACGACGGTCGAGCAGCCTTCCTCGCGCGCGATGCGATACAGGTTGCCGCGGCGCAGGCGGGAACACAAGGAACACATGGTGCCCCCGGGCGCGATCTTCGAGGTCACCACCGAATAGGTATCCTGATATTCGATCCGGTGCGGCACGCCCATGCGGGTCAGGAATTCTGGCAGGACGGTCGCGGGAAATCCGGGCTGGCCCTGATCGAGGTTGCAGGCCAGCAGGTCCACCGGCAGCAGGCCGCGCCACTTCAACTCGGTCAGCACGGCCAGCAGGGTGTAGCTGTCCTTGCCCCCCGACAGGCAGACCAGCCAGCGGTCGCCGGGGCGCACCATGCCGTAGGTCTCGATGGCCTCGCGCACGGCCTGCACCAGCCGCTTGCGCAGCTTGCGGAACGCGGTCGACTTGGGGGCGCCGTGGAACAGTGGATGGATGTCGTCGGGTTCGTCCAGCATCGGCGCCCCTTAGGCCCGGATCGGGCGTTGCGTCAAGAACCGCCCTGCCGCTTGCCGCGGAGCTTGGCGAAATAGTCGATGCGCTTCTTCAGCTCGCGTTCAAAGCCGCGTTCGGGGGGCGTGTACAGCACCGGCCGGCGCATGCCTTCGGGAAAGTAGTCCTGTCCTGAAAAGCTGTCTTCGGCATCGTGGTCATAGGCATAGCCGGCGCCATAGCCGATGTCCTTCATCAGCCGCGTCGGCGCGTTCAGGATGTGGCGGGGCGGCATCTGGCTGCCGGTGTCGCGGGCCAGCGCGCGGGCGGCCTTGTAGGCCATGTAGCCGGCGTTCGACTTGGGCGCGAGGGCAAGGTAGATCACCGCCTGCGCCAGCGCCAACTCGCCCTCGGGACTGCCCAGCCGTTCGTAGGTCTGCCAGCCCTGCAGGCACACCTCCTGCGCCTGCAGGTCGGCCAGGCCGATGTCTTCCACTGCCATCCGGGTCAGCCGGCGGGCCAGGAAGCGCGGGTCTTCGCCGCCCTCAAGCATCCGCGCGAACCAGTACAGAGCGGCATCGGGGTCGCTGCCGCGGATGCTTTTGTGCAGGGCGGAGATCAGGTTGTAATGCTCATCCCCCGATTTGTCGTAGCGGGCGGCGCGGCGCATCAGGCGCTTGGCCAGCTCATCACGGTCCAGCGGATGATCCAGCCGCCAGGCCACCACCTGCTCGATCAGGTTCAGCAGCGCCCGGCCATCACCATCCGACATCTCAAGCATCGCCTCGCGCGCCTCGGCCTTGAGCGGCAGGGCGCGGTTCAGGTCCTTTTCGGCCCGCTGCGCCAGACGCTCCAGGTCAGCCAGACTCAGCCGTTCCAGGATGATGACCTGCGCGCGCGACAAGAGCGCCGCGTTCAACTCGAAGCTGGGGTTTTCGGTGGTGGCGCCGACCAGGAGGATCGTGCCGTCCTCCATATGCGGCAGGAATCCATCCTGCTGGGCCTTGTTGAACCGGTGGATTTCATCGACGAAGAGCAACGTCCCCTGGCCGTTCTGGCGGCGGAACTTCGCGGTTTCGAACACCTTCTTCAGGTCCTGCACGCCGGTGAAGATGGCGCTGATCTGCACGAAATGCAGGTCGGTCTCGGCCGCCAGCAGCCGCGCGATGGTTGTCTTGCCCACCCCGGGCGGCCCCCAGAGGATCAGCGACGACAGCGACCGCGCCGTCAGCATCGCCCCCAGCGGGCCTTCGGGCGACAGCACGGCCTCTTGCCCGATCACCTCGGACAGGGACCGCGGCCGCAGCCGGTCGGCCAGCGGGCGGGGGGCGTCGTGCTGGGGTGCTGCGGCGTTGTCGAAAAGATCGGCCATGGCGCCAATCTAGGCGCGGTGACGGGGAATCTAAAGCCGGAAGCGCAGGCGCAGCGGCTGGCCGGCGCGGATCAGGTCGATCTGCCAGCGGCGCGAGGCGACACTTGCGGCGGCAAGGGCTTCGTCGGGCGTCGAGACGGGCTGGCCGTTGATCGCGACCAGGATGTCGCCCGGCTGCAACCCCACCTCGCGCGCGATGTCCTGCGTTGCGATCAGCGCCACGCCCCGCGCATCCAGCGACAGGCCAAGTTCGGACATGACCGCCGGGTTGATCCGGGCCAGCGTCGCGCCGCGCAGGATCACGTCCTGCGTCACCTGCAGCGCCAGCCGGTCGGGGGTGTCGGGGGCGGCAGCCATGGCAACCTGCGCCACGGCCTCGGCCCCGTCGTGCAGATAGCGCACCTCTTGCGCGGTGCCGGCGCCCAGCACCGAAAGGCGGAACAGGAATTCCTGCGGGGTGTTGATTGCCGCCCCGCCCAGCGACAGCACCACATCGCCCTCGGCCAGCCCGGCGGCGGCAAAGGGGCTTTGCGGGTGCATCGCGGTGATCAGAACGCCCAACGGGCGGGCCATCCCCAGCGCCTCGGCCAGGGCGCCGTCAACCTCTTGCCCGGTGAGACCGGCCCAGGGGCGGGTGAACTGCGTCTCGCCGGCCTGGGCCTGGGCCACCACGGCGGCGACCAGATCGGACGGGATGGCAAAGCCGATGCCGTTCGAGCCGCCGTCACGGGTGACGATGGCGGTGTTGATGCCGACCAGCCGGCCGGCCATGTCGACCAGCGCCCCGCCGGAATTGCCGGGATTGATCGGCGCATCGGTCTGCACGAAATAGCCCGTCCCGTCGCCCACCTGCAGGGCCGACCGCGCCAGCCCCGAGACGATGCCCGAGCTGACGGTCTGCCCGACGCCGAAGGGGTTGCCGATGGCCAGCACCAGATCGCCCACCTGCAGCGCCTCGCTGTCGCCCAACTCCAGAGCGGGCAGCGGGGCCTCGGCGGCGACCTTCAGGATGGCAAGGTCGGCCTGCGGGTCGGCCAGCAGCAGGGTCGCGGCATATTCGCGGCGGTCGGCCAGCACGACGCGGATGTCAGTGGCGTCGGCGACCACATGGTAGTTCGACACCACGATGCCGTCGGCCGAGACGATCACACCCGAGCCCAGTGAATTCTGGATGCGCGGCTGGGTGGCGCCGAATTCTTCGAAGAACTGGTCAAAGAACGGATCGCCCGCAAAGGGGCTGACGCGGTCCTGCACCACCTGGCGGGCATAGATGTTCACCACGGCGGGCGCGGTCGCCTGCACCACCGGCGCGAAGGACAGCGCGATCTCGGCCTGGTTTGCGGGAACGGTGGTCTCGGCCGGCGCTGCCAGCGGCAGGCTTGCGGCCAGCGCCAGGATCGGCGCGCGAAAAAGTCGGATCATGCGGGCGGCTCCCGTGTGTCGTGCGGCCGCTACCTTGCGTCCGGGCCGGCGGGCTGACAACGGCTGCGTCGTCACAGGCCCGTGCATGGACAAGGGTGGGGTCCTCCCTCAGGGAAGACCCCTCTCGAACCCCACCTGACCACCCCTGGTCAATGCAGCTTGGACGCCATCGAAATCGAGACGCAGACGCAATCAAGGCCGTCAAAGCTCAGGATCGGCCCGGCCGGCTCGCAGTCCAGGCCAACCCGACGCCCCAGACGGCGCGAGACTTCGGGGATCAGACCCAGCACCGAGGTCGCCCCCAGGTTCCGGGCCGAGATCACCATTTCCTGCCGCAACTGCATTTGCACCCGCATCCGGTCGGCCGCCGGCACCAGTTCCGACACGAAGACGCGGCTCGATTCCCAGATGTGGTCGGCGACCGGGGCCTCGTCATACAGCAGGTTCGACGGGATGCTGCTGAGCAGACCCTTCTGCGCGTCGCGGATCATGTAGGAATAGATCCCGCAGCGGTGCGTCGTCGGGGTCAGCCGGATACCGGCCAGGATCTGGCCGTTCTTGTGCACGGCCACCCAGCGACTGGCCGGGGTGTCGTACTGGTCGAACTCCATGCCGTTGGCCTGCGGCAGGTCCCACTTGTTATGCTGGATAAAGGCCTTGTGCCGGGCCCGGAACATGTTGGCAAACAACTCGCCATGCTTGTGCAGGTTTTCGAAAGAAAGTGTCGTGACTTCCATTTTCAGAGTCTCCTTCTGGGGTGGTAAAACCGGTCAGAGGGAAACCGCACATGCTCAGAGCATACGATACTCTCGTGCCTTTCTAAGCGCTTCCGAGGTCGTTCGCGCTTCCAGTCTTATTCGAGCGGACTTCAGTCGTGCCTTGAAGGCGCTTTCGGAAATCCCCAGCTTTTCTGCGGCAGCAGTGTGACGGTCCCCATTGGCGATGCATTGCAGGGCTTCGATCTGTGCTTTCGACAGTTCCGAAGGCGGTTTGGCCGCGATATGGAGGCGCGCCGTGATGTCGGCCAGGCTTTCCATTTCGCCATCCGTGAATTCGCGGTCGGATCGGCAGACTCCCGCCATCGAGCGCGAAAAAATGGGGCCGTATGAGGAGACCGCGCCAAAACGCATTCCGTAGGCAGCGGCCTTTTTCAGCAAGTCGAATGGGTCAGGCAGCGGGATTTCGCTCCACCGCCGGGTTCCGGTGGAGCCTATTCCCCAGAACACAAGCGGGTCGCGAAGGTAATAAGAGTTCTCGTTGTAATATTTGACCCACGCGGACGGATACTGGTTGTGGTACACCAATGGGGTTGCGTATCGAATGTGAAGGCCGACCGCGTAGCCTTCGGGGGCAAGCCTGCTCAGTTCCTCGTACAACTCAGTCAACCTCTTCACCTGCGCCATCAACCTGGACACTCCTAGAGCAGGATTCGTTCAACCTTAACCACTTTTCTGCCGGCGGGCCAGCATTGGACGTCGGCAACGATACCATGACCTCGCGACACGACGGCCCAAGAAAAGCGAAAACCCGCCAAGAGGCGGGTTCCCGTGTCGCTGCGTCTTGGCCCGCGCGTCACTCGGCGTCGGCGGCCTCGGTGCGGGCAAGGTCGGCGGCGCCCTTGGCCGACGGGTCACGATCGACGAACTCGATGATCGCCATCGGGGCCATGTCGCCGTAGCGGAAGCCGGCCTTCAGCACGCGGACGTAGCCGCCCTGACGGTCCTTGTAGCGCGGGCCAAGGATGGCGAACAGGCGCTCGACATACTGGTCCTGCTTCAACTGGCTGGCGGCCTGACGGCGGGCGTGCAGATCGCCGCGCTTGGCCAGCGTGATCAGCTTTTCGATGATCGGCCGCAGTTCCTTGGCCTTGGGCAGGGTGGTCTTGATCTGCTCGTGCTCGATCAGGCTGCCGGCCATGTTGGCGAACAGCGCCTTGCGGTGTTCGTGGGTGCGGTTCAGTTTGCGGTAGCCGCTGGAGTGACGCATCGGAATCTCCTGGTCTGCGTGTTTTGCTTTGTCCGGCGGGGCCTACGATTGGCCCCGCTCACCTTGGGCTTTCGCCATGTGTTCCCCGGCAGTCCGGGCATTTGTCGCGCAGGATGGGCAATACTGCCCATCCTACCTGTCAGAATTGATCTTCGAAGCGCTTGGCCAGGTCTTCGATGTTCTCCGGCGGCCAGTCCTCGACGTCCATGCCCAGGTGCAGGCCCATGCCCGACAGCACTTCCTTGATCTCGTTCAAGGACTTGCGGCCGAAGTTCGGAGTCCGCAGCATCTCGGCCTCGGTCTTCTGGATCAGGTCGCCGATATAGACGATGTTGTCGTTCTTGAGGCAGTTGGCCGAACGCACGGAAAGCTCCAACTCGTCCACCTTCTTCAAGAGCAGCGGGTTGAATTCCAGCCCCGCGTCCACTTCGCCCGACTTCGCCGCCTCGGGCTCCTCGAAGTTGACGAAGATTCCCAGCTGGTCCTGCAGGATGCGCGCGGCATAGGCCACCGAATCTTCCGGCGTCAGGCTGCCGTCGGTTTCCACCTTCATCGTCAGCTTGTCATAGTCCAGCACCTGGCCTTCGCGGGTGGGCTGCACTTCGTAGCTGACCTTCTTGACCGGCGAATAGATCGCGTCGATCGGGATCAGGCCGATCGGTGCATCTTCCGGGCGGTTCTTGTCGGCCGAGACATAGCCCTTGCCGGTCGAAACCGTCAGTTCCATGAACACGTCCGCGCCCTCGTCAAGGTGGCAGATCACGTGGTCCTTGTTCAGCACCTCGATGCCGTTCGATTCCGAGATGGCGGCGGCAGTGACGACGCCCGGACCCTTTGCCGAGATCGACAGCCGTTTCGGCCCCTCGACGTCCATCTTCAGCGCCACACCCTTGAGGTTCAGCACGATGTCGGTGACGTCTTCCCGCACCCCGGCGACGCTGGAGAATTCATGCAGCACGTTGTCGATCTGCACGCTGGTGATCGCCGCGCCTTGCAGCGACGACAGCAGCACCCGACGCAGCGCGTTGCCCAGGGTCAGACCAAAGCCGCGCTCCAGCGGTTCGGCGATGACGGTGGCGACCCGGTTGGGGTCGGCGCCCGGCTTCACGACCAGCTGCGTCGGCTTGATCAGTTCCTGCCAATTCTTGTGGATCATGGACTGTCCTCCATTCCAGCCGCCGCCCCCATGGTCCGATGGGGCGGGGCGCCCGAGGGTCTTTCAAAACATGAACCGGGCCACGCAAGACGCATGGCCCGGCAGTATTTTCAGCGCGTCAGACGCGGCGGCGCTTCGGCGGACGGCAGCCGTTGTGCGCCAGCGGCGTCACGTCGCGGATCGAGGTGATCTGGAAGCCCACGGCGGCCAGCGCGCGCAGCGCCGATTCGCGGCCCGAACCCGGGCCCTGGACTTCGACTTCCAGCGTCTTCACGCCGTGTTCCTGCGCCTTGCGGCCAGCGTCCTCGGCGGCCATCTGGGCAGCGTAGGGCGTCGATTTGCGGCTGCCCTTGAAGCCCATGGTGCCAGCCGACGACCAGGCAATCGCATTGCCCTGGACGTCCGAGATCAGGATCTTGGTGTTGTTGAACGAGCTGTTCACATGCGCCACGCCAGTGGCGATGTTCTTGCGTTCCTTGCGCTTGGTGCGCGCGGCGGCTTTCGGATCACGTGCCATGCTCTTGCGCTCCTCTTATTTCTTCTTGCCGGCGATCGGCTTCGCCGGGCCCTTGCGGGTGCGGGCGTTGGTATGGGTGCGCTGGCCGCGGACCGGCAGGCCCTTGCGGTGGCGCAGGCCGCGGTAGCAGCCCAAGTCCATCAGCCGCTTGATGTTCATGCTGACTTCGCGGCGCAGGTCGCCCTCGACGGTGAAGTGCGCGTCGATGTACTCGCGAATCGCCAGGACCTCGGCATCGGTCAGCTGGTTCACCCGGCGGGCGGTGTCGATCTTGAGCGCCTCGCAGATCGTCGCGGCATTCGCCGGGCCGATGCCGGTGATGTACTGAAGCGCGATCGGAACCCGCTTCTGGGTGGGGATGTTGACGCCAGCGATACGTGCCAAGGCGCTTTTCCTTTCGTTGCGGTTCCGTCGTGCCGGAACCTTTTTTCACAACTGCGCCCCGGGCTTTCGGTCCGGGACAACGATCTTCCCATCAAACGGGGAAACCACGCGGCGGGCGATTCCGCAGCGGGACGCCGTGCCATATGGGCTTTTGCCGCCCCCGTCAAGGGCGCGGGGCGGGGTATTCACACCTTGTCAAGAACTTTCGTGATGGCTGCGGCGACGGCGTCCACTTCCGCCAGGCCATCGACTGACCGCAGTTGACCCTTGGCATAGTAATAGCCGATCAGGGGCGAGGTCTTCTTGTAGTATTCCATCAGCCGGGTCTTCAGCGCCTCTTCGGTGTCGTCGGCCCGGCGCTTCATTTCGGTGGACCCGCAGACGTCGCAGGTGCCCGCAACCTTGGTCGGCCGGGTCTCGTCATGGTAGACCGCGCCGCATTGGCCGCAGGTGTAGCGGCCGGTGATCCGCCGCACCAGCACCGCGTCGTCAACCTGCATCTCGATCACCGCGTCCAGCGTCCGGCCAAGGCGCGCCATCAGCGCGCCCAGGGCATCGGCCTGCTTCAGCGTGCGCGGGAAACCGTCGAAGATGACCCCGCCCGAGGTGCCCTGCCCCAGCTTTTCCTCGATCAGGCCGATGACGACCTCATCGGTGACCAGCTCGCCCCGGTCCATGATCGCGGCGACGCGCTTGCCCATGTCGCTGCCCGAGGCCATCGCCTCGCGCAACATGTCGCCGGTGGAAAGCTGAACCATGCCGCGCGTCTCTTCCAGACGCTTGGCCTGCGTGCCCTTGCCCGCACCCGGGGGGCCCAGAAGGATGATGTTCTTCGCCATGGTCTATCGACGCGCCGGAGCCTTGGGCGCCGTGCGCCGCTTGCCGCGCAGCTGGCTTTTCTCGATCAGCGCCTCGTACTGGTGGGCCAGCAGGTGCGACTGGACCTGGTTGATCGTGTCCATGGTGACCGAGACCACGATCAGCACCGAGGTGCCGCCGAAGTAGAACGGAACACCGATCTTCGAGATCAGCACTTCGGGCAGCAGACAGACCGCCGCAAGGTAGGCCGAACCCAGGACCAGCACGCGGTTGACCACGTATTCCAGGTATTCCT
This sequence comes from Rhodobacter sp. Har01, assembly GCF_020564565.1. Taxonomy (GTDB): domain Bacteria; phylum Pseudomonadota; class Alphaproteobacteria; order Rhodobacterales; family Rhodobacteraceae; genus Pseudogemmobacter. The sequence goes on along the minus strand of NZ_JAJCTD010000011.1, from coordinate 14,281 downwards.
CGGTCTTCTTGCCGGGCCGGATGCCGGGGATGAAGCCGCCCTGGGTCTTCAGGTTCTCGGCCACGTCGTCGATCTTGAAGCTGACGTTCGAGGTATAGAAGTAGCTGAAGAACACGATCAGCGCCGCCAGGAAGACCAGGTGCAGCGGCTGGCCATAGCCCAGGTAGGCGCTGATGAACGACAGCACCGGGTTGGTGTTCTGCCCCGAGAAGGTGCTGACCGTGGTCGGCAAGAGCAGGATCGACGAGGCGAAGATCGCCGGAATCACGCCCGCCGGGTTGACCTTGATCGGCAGGTGCGATGAGCCGCCGTCATAGACCTTCATCCCCACCTGGCGGCGCGGATACTGGATGTGGATCTTGCGCAGGGCGCGCTCCATGAACACCACGAAGGTGATGACGGCGATCACCATGGCGATGATGCCCAGGATCACCGGCGTGGACAGCGCGCCCGACCGGCCCTGCGCCAGGAATTGCGCGATGGCAGCGGGAATCTCGGCCACGATGCCGACGAAGATGATCAGCGAGATGCCGTTGCCGATGCCGCGGCTGGTGATCTGCTCGCCCAGCCACATCAGGAACATGGTGCCACCGACCAGGGTGATCACGCAGGACAGGGTGAAGAAGATGCCCGGGGTGTGGGCCAGACCACCGCCCTGGATCGACATGGCGATCCCGTAGGCCTGGAACAGCGCCAGCGCCACCGTGCCGTAGCGGGTGTACTGGTTCAGTTTCTTGCGGCCCTGCTCGCCTTCCTTTTTCAGGTGCTGCCAGGGCTGATACATCGTGGACAACAGCTGCACGATGATCGAGGCGCTGATGTAGGGCATGATGCCCAGGGCGAAGATGCCCATCCGGCTGATCGCACCGCCGGTGAACATGTTCAGCATCCCGCCGATGCCCTGCCCGGCCTTCGTCATGAACTCACGCAGGGCGTCGCCGTCGATGCCGGGCACCGGGATATAGGTGCCCAGGCGATAGACGATGAGAAGGCCGATGGTGAAGAAGATGCGGCTCCGAAGATCGGTCGCCTTGCCAAGCGCGCCCCAGGAAAGGTTTGCGGCCATCTGTTCTGCGGCGGATGCCATAGGGTGCCCTTTTGCATGGACAACGCCGCCGGGACCGTTTTCCCGGTCCGGCGGCGCGCTGGAAAACTGGTGATGATGTAAGCGACGATGACGCCGCTCACAACCTCTTATTCAGCGGCAGTCGCAACCGTGATCGAGCCGCCGGCAGCTTTCACCGCCTCGATGGCCGAGGCAGAGGCGCCGGTGACCACCAGCTTGACGGCGGTCTTGATCTCGCCCTTGGCCAGCACGCGGATGCCGTCGCGCTTGGTCGAGGTCAGGCCGGCCGCGACCAGCGCGTCCTCGGTGATCTCGGCTTTCGCGTCCAGCTTGCCGGCGGCGATGAACTTCTCGATCAGGCCGAGGTTCACCACCGAGAATTCCTTGCGGTTCGGCTTCGAGAATCCGCGCTTCGGCAGGCGGCGATAGAGCGGCATCTGGCCGCCTTCGTAGCCACCCAGCGCCACGCCCGAGCGCGAGCTCTGGCCCTTGATGCCGCGGCCGGCGGTCTTGCCCTTGCCCGAACCCGGGCCGCGCGCCACGCGCTTTTTCTTGCGGGTGGCGCCTGCGTTGTCGGAAAGCTCGTTCAGTTTCATGTCGCATCTCCTTGGCCGGAATAGCCCCGCCTGCGACGGATGGGGCCAACACGGCATTTCTTGTTGATTCTCGCGGCCGGATCGGGCCACCGCGGGGCCATACACCCTTGCCGGGGGTCTGGCAAGCAAAGACGGGTGTCCCATCATGGGACACTTCGGGCCGCAAAGGATTCCAATGGGTTACGGCCCCGACTTAAGGATTTGTTAGGAAATCCCCCCCACCGGCGCCGGATAGCTACCCGAGGCATCGTGCTTTTCCGTGCCTGTCAGCGCCGGGGTAAAGATGCAGATGATGCGCATGTCGCTGCGGATGGCCCGCAAGACATGGGCCTCGTGCCGGTCCAGCACATAGACGGTGCCGGGCGCCAGGGGAAATACCTCGCCCGAGACGACGTTCACCACCTCGCCCCAGCCTTCGATGACGTAGTTGGTCTCGACGTGGTTGCGGTACTCCAGATGCTGCTCGGTGCCCTCGCGGCAGATGGTGTCGTGCAGCGAATAGCCCAGACCATCGGCGGCCAAGAGGATGCGGCGGCTCTCGAAGGCTTCGCCCTTCACATGGGCGGGCGTGTTCAGGATGGAGGCGAGGGTGCGGACGATCATCGGGCTTTCCGTATGGGGTGCGGGGCCGTGAAAGGGCCGGAAAGCCTTGGGGCGGGGCTCACCCGCCCCAGCGATCATGGCCCGCGCGCGGCGACCGGATCAAGCCCCCGCCGGCCAGTGGAATTCGGGGCGCAGGCCGGAATAGACGGGGCGGCCATCGGTGGGGGCGGGATAGCCCTTCGTTTCGTCCCAGAAGGCATGGTAGGTCGCCTTGGGGAAGGCCGCGTCGTCATAGCCCATGACGTTGGGCACCGCCACACGGATGCGTTTCTGCTTGTCGTCCAGCATCAGCACCGCCCCGCAATCGGTACAGAGACAAATCTCCAGCGGCCCATCGGGGTTCTGCGCGTTGAAGGGGACACGCTTCATCTTCTCCGGGTGGTCAGCCTGGATGTCGCCGTGGTTGAAGAAGGCGACATGCGTGCTGTGCTGCCCGGTGACGGCCTTGCAGACGTTGCAGTGGCATTCGTGATTGTCGATCGGCTCGGCCGACGCCGTCACATGGACATGCGCGCAGCCCCCGGCATATTTCGCGGCCATGGGTCTCTCCCTCCCCTATACCCCCCTGCCGCCCCCTCTCCTCAAGGCGCGGCCGAGTCGGGAAAGAGCGTAGCACCGATGCAGGAAATCGCGAAACGGTCGAGCCGGGGGCCAGAGGGCCGGACAGCGACCGTCCGGTGGACGGTCGCCCGGCCCGATTGCCCGGGGGCCGCAAGGCCGCAGGGCAAGGGGCGTGCGGCCGGGGCCGCAGGCTGGGAAATCGGGCAAGGGCAAGCGAAGGCCCTGAATGCAAAGCGCCCCCGCGTTTCCGCGGGGGCGCTTGATTTTGATCGGGCGGTGGGCGGATTGCCCTCCCTGCGCCCGGCGCAGGCGATTAGCCGCGCTCTTCGATGATCGTCACCAGGTGGCTGATCTTGTTGACCATGCCGCGCACGGCCGGGGTGTCTTCCAGCTCGCGCGTGCGGTTCATCTTGTTCAGGCCAAGGCCCTTGAGGGTCGCGGTCTGCTTTTCGGGACGGCGGGCGGCCGAGGCCACCTGCTTCACGACGATCGTCTTCTTTGCCGCATCCGCGGCGGGCGTCTTCTTTGCCATGATCAGGCCTCCACCGCTTCGGTTTCCGGCTTGCGCAGGATCTCGGCGACCTTCTTGCCACGACGCGCCGCCACCGACCGGGGCGAGGTTTCGTGCTTGAGACCGTCGAAGGTGGCGCGGATCATGTTGTAGGGGTTGGTCGAGCCGATGCACTTGGCAACGACATCCTGAATGCCAACCATTTCGAACACGGCGCGCATCGGGCCGCCGGCGATGATGCCGGTGCCCGCAACGGCGGTGCGCATAACGACCTTGCCGGCGCCGTGACGCCCTTCCATGTCGTGGTGCAGGGTGCGGCCGTCGCGCAGGGCGACGCGGACCATGCTGCGCTTGGCCTGCTCGGTGGCCTTGCGGATGGCCTCGGGCACTTCTTTCGCCTTGCCCTTGCCAAAGCCGACACGGCCGCGCTGGTCACCGACCACCACGAGAGCCGCAAAGCCGAAGCGCTTGCCGCCCTTCACCGTCTTGGACACCCGGTTGATCGCCACCAGACGGTCAGCGAATTCCGGCGTTTCCTCGGCCCGATCACGCCGGTCGCCGCCACGCTGGCCGTCCCGACGGTTGTCACGTTCTGCCATTTGATCTCTCCTCAGAACTTCAGGCCGCCTTCACGGGCAGCATCGGCCAAAGCCTTGATCTTGCCGTGAAAGAGGAAACCGCCGCGGTCGAAGTAGCATACTTCGACGCCAGCCTTCTTGGCCCGTTCGGCAATTGCCGCACCGATCTTGGCCGCCGCTTCGACGTTGTTCTTGCCGACGAAGCCGAGATCCTTCTCGAGCGTCGAGGCAGCAGCAACGGTCACGCCCTTGGCATCGTCGATCAACTGGACCGAGATGTTCTTGGACGAGCGGTGGACAGACAGACGCAGACGGCCGTGCGAGGTCGACTTGATCTTGTTCCGGACGCGCATGCGGCGCTTGAGGAACAGCTCTCTCTTGGTGTTCGCCATTTCTTTCGCGCCCCTTACTTCTTCTTGCCTTCCTTGCGGAAGATATACTCATCGCGGTAGCGGATGCCCTTGCCCTTGTAGGGCTCGGGGGCGCGCCATTCGCGGATGTTCGCGGCGACCTGGCCGACCAGTTGCTGGTCGATGCCTTCCACGATGATCTCGGTCTGCTTCGGGGTGGTGACGGTCACCCCCTTCGGCACTTCGAAGTTCACTTCGTGGCTGTAGCCAAGCGAAAGCTTCAGGATGTTGCCCGCCGCCGCGGCACGATAGCCGACGCCGGTGATGTCCATTTCCCTCTTGAAGCCAGTGGTGACGCCGGTGACCAGGTTGTCGATCATCGAGCGGGTCATGCCCCACTGCTGACGCGCGCGCTTGGACAGCCCGCGCGGGGTGACCTTGATCACATCGCCTTCGATGGCGATGGTGACATCGTCGCCCGCGGTGAAGCTGCGGGTGCCTTTCGGCCCCTTCACTTCGATGGTCTGGCCGCTGACCGAGGCAGAGGTGCCTTTGCTCAGCGTGACGGGTTTCTTGCCGATACGGGACATTCCACCCTCCTCAGAACACGGTGCAAAGCACTTCGCCGCCAACATTGGCAGCGCGTGCATTTGCATCGGACATGACGCCTTTCGGCGTGGAGACGATCGAGACACCCAGGCCGTTGCGGACCGAGGGGATTTCCTTGACGCCCATGTACACGCGACGGCCCGGCTTGGAGACCCGCTTCAACTCGCGGATGACCGGCTCGCCTTCGTAGTACTTCAGGCTGATGGTGAATTCGCCCTGGCCGTTGGTGGTGTCGGCCTTCTCATAGCCGCGGATGTAGCCTTCCGAGGCCAGCACGTCCAGGACGCGGGCGCGCAGGGTCGAGGCGGGCGAAATCACGGTGGACTTGCCGCGCATCTGCGCGTTGCGAATGCGGGTCAGCATATCGCCGAGAGGATCGTTCATCGACATCTTCTGTCCTCCCTTACCAGCTCGACTTGACCATGCCGGGGATCTGGCCGAACGAGGCCAGTTCACGCAGCATGATGCGGCTGAGCTTGAGCTTGCGATAATACGCATGCGGACGGCCCGTCAGCTGGCAGCGGTTGTGGATCCGCGTCGCCGACGAGTTGCGGGGCAGTTGCGCCAGCTTCTGGGTCGCCTTGAAGCGATCCTCGATGGGCTTCGATTGGTCGTAGATCACCGCCTTGAGCGCGGCCCGCTTGGCAGCATGCTGCTTCACCAGCTTGGCCCGCTTCACTTCGCGGTTCACCATGGATTTCTTTGCCATATCTCAGGTTCCTCGCGATCAGGCCGTGAACGGCATGTTGAAGTGCTTCAGGAGCGACTTCGCTTCCGTGTCGGTCTTCGCCGTGGTGCAGATGATGATGTCCATGCCCAGAACCTCATCGACCTTGTCGAAGTTGATTTCCGGGAAGACGATTTGCTCTTTCAGGCCCATGGCATAGTTGCCGCGGCCGTCGAAAGAGGTTGCCTTGACGCCGCGGAAGTCGCGGACGCGGGGCAGCGCCACGTTGATCAGTCGGTCGAGGAATTCGTACATCCGGTCGCCGCGCAGGGTGACCTTGCAGCCCAAGGGCATCTCTTCGCGCACCCGGAAGGTGGCAATCGACTTGCGGGCCTTGGTGATCACGGCCTTCTGGCCGGCGATCTGCGCCAGTTCCTCGGCGGCCTGCTTCACCTTCTTGGTGTCCTTGACCGCTTCGCCGACGCCCATGTTCAGCACGATCTTGTCAAGGCGCGGGATCTGCATGTCGTTCTTGTAGGAGAATTCCTCCTTCAAGGCGGCGCGGATCTTGTCCTTGTACTCGGCTTTCAGGCGCGGGGTATAGGTTTGCACGTCCAGCATCAGATCGCCTCCCCGGTGGTCTTGGCGAAACGCACCTTCTTGTCGCCTTCGACGCGGAAGCCGACGCGGGTGGCCTTGCCGGTCTTGTCGACCAGCGCGAGGTTCGACAGGTCGATCGGCATTGCCTTGGGCAGGCGGCCACCTTGCGACGCGGCCGAGGCCTTGGTGTGGCGGATCGAGACGTTCACGCCGTCGACGACGGCCTGGTTGTCCTTCGGCATGACGGCGGAAATCTCGCCGGTCTTGCCCTTGTCCTTGCCGGTGAGCACGATCACCGTGTCACCCTTGCGGAGCTTGGCGGCCATCACAGCACCTCCGGCGCAAGCGAGATGATCTTCATGAAGTTCTTGGCCCGCAGTTCGCGCACGACCGGCCCGAAGATACGGGTGCCGACCGGTTCGCCCTGGTTGTTCAGGATGACGGCGGCATTGCGGTCGAAGCGGATCGCGGTGCCGTCTTCACGGCGAACTTCCTTGGCGGTGCGAACGACAACGGCCTTGCGGACGTCACCCTTCTTCACGCGGCCTTTCGGAATGGCTTCCTTCACCGACACCACGATGATGTCGCCGACCGAAGCATAGCGGCGGTGCGAGCCGCCAAGAACCTTGATGCACTGCACCCGGCGCGCGCCGGAGTTGTCAGCGACATCCAGATTCGTCTGCATCTGGATCATTTGTCAGTCTCCCGACCTTCAGGGACCGGTTGCGGCCCTGGGGTTTCGTTCGAGACCGCGGGACTTAAGCCGAAGCTTCGGTCACCACGGTCCAGCGTTTCGTCTTCGAGATCGGCGCGCATTCTTCGATGCGCACGGTATCGCCGACCTTGAACTTGTTCTCCGCGTCATGGGCGCGGTATTTCTTCGACTTGCGGACGGTCTTCTGCAGCAGCGGGTGCTTGAAGCGACGTTCGACAAGAACGGTGATCGTCTGCTCGTTCTTGTCCGAGGTGACGACGCCTTGCAGGATGCGTTTCGGCATTGGTTTTCCCCTTACTTCGCAGCTTCGACGGCTTTTTGGCCGAGAACGGTCTTGATGCGGGCGACGTCGCGACGGACGGCGCGCATGCGGGCGGTGTTCTCAAGCTGGTTGGTCGCAGCCTGGAAGCGCAGGTTGAACGCTTCCTTCTTCAACTGGACCAGGCTGTCGCGCAGCTGGTCGGGGGTCTTGGCCTTCAGTTCCTTGGCGTCCATTGCGCCCTTCCTTCCACAATCGCCAGACGGCCCCTGCGTGCAGGGTCACCGTGGACCTGGCGGATCAATGACAAACCGTCGAGTCCGAGTCGCCCCGGAATCGCGGATGCGCCCGTATAGGGGGGAAGGGGGTGGGGGGGCAAGGGGGAAGTTGGGGGTCAACGTTCGTGGACAAGCCAAGAACCTTGCATCACCATGCGATCCAACTGGCGTTCAGAGATAAGGTGGTTCGCATGGGCAAGCTTACAGTTTCAGTTGACAGGAACGCAGACCTAAAGGCCCTGAGAAAACTCGAAGCAGCCGGTCTGGTCGAACTCTTTGGTGTCTCAATCGAGGGCATTCAAGACACAAAGAAGCTCAAGAACCAAGAACCACCAATCGCGGTGTGGGACTCACCCCTTGGTGGATGGGACAAATCTGTCTGGGCCAGCGATGACTCGAAGTATTCGGAGATCGAAAGGATCGTAGGCAGACAGAACCACGGCGACTGCCTTCATCTAGAGAGGCATATCGAAAGCAAACGCGACGTGTTCGTCACCGACGACAAACACTTCCTGTCTTGTCGCCATCAGTTGAGCGAGGCGTTCGGGGTAACCATTCTGACGGTTAGCGAGTTGACGGAGCGTTTAGCAGGATCGGCATCTGGCGAAGGTGCGCTGTAGCGCACCCTACCCCAACTTCTCCGCAATCCACATCTTGATCAGCGACTGCCGCGTGACGCCCAGTCGCCCGGCTTCCTTGTCGAGGTCTCGAACCATCCAGGCCGGGAAGTCCACGTTCACCCGCCGCGGTTCCTGATTGGGGCGGCGGGCTTTGGACCAGTCGAAAAACTCACTGACGTCTTCACCGTTGTCGAACTTCTCGTCCAACTCGGCCGCCGTGATTGCCTTGGGTGCCTTCGTGGTCTCATTCGCCTTCATAGTATCCTACCTCCTCTTTCCGTGCCCGCCGGACCGAGATGATGCGGATCGCTTCCCCGCGCAACGTGCAGATCGCGGTCCAGTGCTTGCCAGCGATCCGGCCAATTGCGAGGAAACGCTCCTCATCGGCCAAACGGGCCTTCGACAAGACAACCTCAAGCCCGCCATCCAGCCACAACGCCTGCGCCTCGACGAAGTCGATGCCGTGCTTGTCCTTGTTGGCGGCGCTTTTGGCCGGGTCGAACTCGAACTCCATGGGGCAATATAGGATCGAAACTATACCGTTTCAATCCTTCTCAAGCCCAGCCGTAGTTGAAGCTGACCGAGATCCGGTCTTCCTCGGCCATGTTCATCGGGACTTCGTGACGCAGCCAGCTTTCCCAGAGGAGGACCTCGCCGACCGAGGGCTTGACGTAGACGAAGCGCTGCAGCTCGGGTGCCGCGTCCTTCTTCACCACCGGGGCCAGCATCATCATCGGCAGGCGGGGGTCTTCCAGCTTCAGGGCGCTGGTGCCTTCGGGCATGGCCACGTAGGTGGTGCCGGAGATCACCGAATGCGGGTGGATGTGGCTGGCGTGGGTGCCGCCCTGGGGCAGGATGTTGATCCAGAGCGCGTTGCATTTCAGCTTCCTGCCCTGAAGGTCGAAGCCGAGGTCGTCGCAGAAGGCGGCGACGTGGCGGTCCAGCGCCTTTTCCACCAGACCGAAGATCGGGAACCGCCAGGGCAGGTCGTTCAGCGAGGCATAGGAGGTGTAGCCGGGATAGCCCTGCTCCTCGCACCAGGCCTGGCCGGCCTCGTCATCGTCGGCGATGGCCTCGCAGCTGTCGCGCAGCTCTTCGGGGTCGACCTTGCGGCGGGCGAGGTCATTCAGCCGCGCGCGATAGAGGCGGGTGACGAAGAGCGAGGTGATCTCGGCCATGGCGGGCTCCTTGCAACGAAAAGCCCCCGCCGTTTCCGGCAGGGGCCATGTTTCCCGGGTCGGGGCTTGCGCCCCTGCCCCTACCAGTCTTCGCGGGCGACGATGCGCGAGGTCACCGGAAGCTTCATCGCGCCAAGGCGCAGGGCTTCGCGGGCGATTTCCTCGTTCACGCCGTCGATCTCGAACATGATCCGGCCGGGCTGGACCTTGGCGGCCCAGTATTCGGTCGAACCCTTGCCCGAGCCCATCCGCACTTCCACCGGCTTGGCCGAGACCGGAACATCCGGGAAAATGCGGATCCAGACCCGGCCCTGGCGCTTCATGTGGCGGGTGATCGCGCGGCGGGCCGCCTCGATCTGCCGCGCGGTGACGCGCTCGGGCTCGGTCGCCTTGAGGGCGAAGGAGCCGAAGTTCAGCAGGAACCCACCCTTGGCTTCGCCATGGATGCGGCCCTTGTGCATCTTGCGGTATTTGGTGCGCTTCGGTTGCAGCATCTCTTGTTACTCCTTACGCGCGTTCGCGGTCGCGGTCGCCGCGTTCACGACGCGGGCCGCGCGACGACGGGCCTTCGGCCGCTTCCGCCAGGCGGCGGTCGTGGGCCTGCGGATCGTGTTCCAGGATCTCGCCCTTGAAGATCCAGACCTTGACGCCGATGATCCCGTAGGGGGTTTCGGCCTCGCTCAGCGCATAGTCGATGTCGGCGCGCAGGGTGTGCAGCGGCACACGGCCTTCGCGATACCACTCGGTCCGGGCGATTTCGGCGCCGCCAAGACGGCCGGCGACGTTCACGCGGATGCCAAGCGCCCCCATCCGCATCGCGTTCTGCACGCCGCGCTTCATGGCGCGACGGAAGGACACGCGGCGTTCCATCTGCTGGGCGATCGATTCGGCCACCAGCTGGGCGTCGACTTCCGGCTTGCGGACCTCGACGATGTTGAGGTGCAGTTCCGACTTGGTGAAGGCGGTCAGCTTCTTGCGCAGGGTTTCGATATCGGCGCCCTTCTTGCCGATGATCACGCCCGGGCGCGCGGTGAAGATCGTCACGCGGCACTTCTTGTGCGGCCGCTCGATGATGACCTTGCTGACGCCGGCCTGCTTGACTTCCTTGTGGATGAACTCGCGCATCCGCAGGTCTTCCAGCAGCAGATTGCCATAGTCCTTGGACTCGGCGAACCAGCGGCTGTCCCAGGTCCGGTTGACCTGCAGGCGCATCCCGATCGGGTTGACCTTCTGACCCATTACGCAGTCTCCCCGACTTGACGCACCTTGATGGTGATCTCGCTGAACGGTTTCATGATCTTGCCGAAGCGGCCACGGGCCCGCGGACGGCCCCGCTTCATCACCAGGTTCTTGCCGACCCAGGCTTCCGCGACGACCAGGCTGTCGACGTCGAGGTTGTGGTTGTTCTCGGCGTTGGCAATGGCCGACTGCAGGCACTTCTTCACGTCACCGGCGATGCGGCGCTTGGAGAAGGTCAGGTCAGCCAGGGCCTTGTCCACCTTCTTGCCGCGGATCATGCCCGCGACCAGGTTCAGCTTCTGCGGGCTGGTGCGCAGCATGCGCGCAATCGCCATCGCCTCGTTGTCCGCCACGCGGCGGGGGTTCTTTTCCGCACCCATGGCTTATTTCCTCTTCGCTTTCTTGTCGGCGGCGTGGCCGTGGTAGGTCCGGGTCGGCGAGTATTCACCGAACTTCTGGCCGATCATCTCTTCCGTCACCGCGACGGGGATATGCTTCTTGCCGTTGTAGACGCCGAAGGTCAGGCCCACGAACTGCGGCAGGATGGTGGAGCGGCGCGACCAGATCTTGATCACCTCGCTCTTGCCCGAGGCGCGCGAGGTCTCTGCCTTCTTCAGCAGATAGCCATCGACGAACGGGCCTTTCCAGATGGAACGGGACATGGATCAGCGCCCTTTCTTCTTGGCGTGGCGCGAGCGGACGATGTACTTGTCCGTCTCTTTGTTCGAGCGGGTGCGGTTGCCCTTGGTGCCCTTGCCCCAAGGTGTGACCGGGTGACGGCCGCCCGAGGTGCGGCCTTCGCCGCCGCCGTGCGGGTGGTCGATCGGGTTCATTGCGACACCGCGCACCGTCGGGCGGATGCCCTTGTAGCGCATGCGGCCCGCCTTGCCGAAGTTCTGGTTGCTGTTGTCGGGGTTCGACACGGCACCGATGGTGGCCATGCATTCCTGCCGGACCATCCGCAACTCGCCCGACGACAGGCGGATCTGCGCGTAGGAGCCGTCACGGCCGACGAACTGCGCATAGGTGCCGGCAGCGCGGGCCATCTGGCCGCCCTTGCCGGGCTTCAGCTCGACATTGTGGACGATCGTGCCGATCGGCATGCCGCTGAACGGCATCGCGTTGCCCGGCTTGACGTCGACCTTGGCGCCGGCAACGATGCTGTCGCCCACGGCCAGGCGCTGCGGCGCCAGGATATAGGCCAACTCGCCATCGGGATACTTGACCAGGGCGATGAAGGCGGTGCGGTTCGGGTCATACTCGATCCGCTCGACCACAGCGGGCATGTCCCACTTGCGGCGCTTGAAGTCCACCACGCGGTAGAGGCGCTTGGCCCCGCCGCCCTGGTGCCACATGGTGATACGTCCGGTGTTGTTCCGCCCGCCCTGGCTGATCAAACCCTCGGTAAGGGCTTTGACAGGACGGCCTTTCCACAGCTCCGAACGGTCGATCAGAACCAGCCCGCGCTGGCCAGGCGTCGTCGGCTTATACGACTTGAGTGCCATGATTACTGTCTTCCGTTTGCTTCAGGGTCGCAAGGACCCGGGGTTTAGGGCTCCGAAGATCCCCGGTGGTGTCCCGGGACCGAATTTTCGTCGAAAATTCGGATTCCGGGGGAAAACCAGACGGCCCCGGAAAGCCGGGGCCGCAGGATTCGCGGGCTTCTATCAGAGGCCCGTGGAGACGTCGATAGTGTTCCCGGCTTCCAGGGTCACATAGGCCTTCTTCTTGTCGCTCCGCTCGCCCTGACGGCCGCGGAACTTTTTCGACTTGCCCTTGGTGATGGTGGTGTTCACCGCCTTCACCTTGACGCCGAAGACGGCCTCGACCGCCTCCTTGATCTGCGGCTTGGTCGCCGTCATCGCAACCTGGAAGACCACCGCCCCCGCCTCCGAGGCCATGGTGGCCTTTTCGGTGATGATCGGCTTCTTGATCAGGTCGTAGTGTTCGGGTTTCGCGGTCATTTCAGTCGGGCCTCCAGGGCTTCGACACCGGCCTTCGTGATCACCAGGGTGTCGCGCTTGAGGATGTCATAGACGTTGGCGCCGATGGTCGGCAGCACGTCGATGCCGTCGATGTTGCGGGCGGCCAGCGCGAAGTTCGCGTCGACCGTCGCCCCGTCGATCACCAGCACGCGCTTCCAGCCCCGCTCGGACACGGTCTTGGCCAGCATCGCGGTCTTGGCTTCCGCCATCGCCAGGCTGTCCACGATCACCAGCTCACCCGCCTTCAGCTTGGCCGAAAGGGCATGGCGCAGACCCAGGGCCCGCACCTTCTTGGGCAGGTCATGGGCGTGGCTGCGCGGGGTCGGGCCCTTGACGACGCCACCATGGCGGAAGATCGGCGCCTTGCGGGAGCCGTGGCGTGCGCCACCGGTGCCCTTCTGGCGATAGATCTTCTTGGTCGAGTAGGACACTTCGGCGCGGGTCAGCGTCGAATGGGTGCCGGCCTGGGCCTTGGCCCGCTGCCAGCGCACCACGCGGTGCAGGATGTCGGCGCGCGGCTCAAGGCCGAACAGCGCCTCGTCCAGGTCGATGGAGCCGGCCTTGCCGCCGTCCAGCTTGATCACGTCGAGTTTCATGCTTCACCCCCTTCGGCAGCCACTTCGGCAGCCGGAGCAGCAGCGGCGACAGCAGCCCGCACGCCCGCCGGACGCGGGGCGTCCTTGTGGGCCGGCTTCTTCGCCGCATCCTTCACGGTGACCCAGCCGCCGGCCGCACCGGGAACCGCGCCCTTGATCATGATCAGGCCACGGGCAACGTCGGTGCGAACGACCTGCAGATTCTGCGTGGTCACCCGGGCGGCGCCCATGTGGCCGGCCATCTTCTTGCCCTTGAACACCTTGCCGGGGTCCTGGCACTGGCCGGTCGAGCCGTGCGAGCGGTGCGAGACCGACACACCGTGGCTGGCCCGCAGGCCGCCGAAGTTGTGCCGCTTCATCGCGCCGGCAAAGCCCTTGCCGACCGAGGTGCCCGCGACATCCACGAACTGGCCCGCGAGGTAGTGGTCGGCGGTGATTTCCGCGCCCACCTCGATCAGGTTGTCGGGGCTGACCCGGAATTCCGCCAGCTTGCGCTTGGGGGCCACGTTCGCACGCGCGAAGTGGCCGCGCTGCGCGGCGGTGGTGCGGGAGACCTTGGCCGTGCCGGCCCCCAGCTGGACGGCGGTGTAGCCATCCTTGTCGGCGGTGCGCTGGGCAACCACCTGCAGGGCATCCAGCTGCAGCACCGTCACCGGAACCTGCTTGCCGTCTTCCAGGAACAGCCGGGTCATGCCCAGCTTCTTTGCGATAACGCCAGAGCGCATTTCCATGCCCCCTTACACTTTGATTTCGACGTCGACGCCGGCGGCGAGGTCGAGCTTCATCAGCGCGTCCACGGTCTGCGGGGTCGGGTCAACGATGTCGAGAAGGCGCTTGTGGGTGCGGATCTCCCACTGGTCGCGCGACTTCTTGTCGATGTGCGGACCACGGAGAACGGTGAACTTCTCGATCTTGTTCGGCAGCGGGATCGGCCCGCGAACCTGGGCACCCGTGCGTTTCGCCGTATTGACGATTTCCTGCGTGCTGGCATCCAGAACGCGGTAATCGAAGGCTTTCAGCCGGATGCGGATGGTCTGACCTTGCATCTTGTTGGTTTCCTTCGGGAAAGGGATGGGCGGGGGGACCCCCCGCCCGACCGCTTCTGGTTACGCGATGATCTTCGAGACGACGCCGGCGCCGACGGTGCGGCCGCCTTCGCGGATGGCGAAGCGCAGCTTTTCTTCCATCGCGATCGGCGCGATCAGTTCGACCTCGAACTTCAGGTTGTCGCCCGGCATCACCATCTCGGTGCCTTCCGGCAGCTGCACGG
>NZ_JAJCTD010000010.1 GCF_020564565.1 Rhodobacter sp. Har01 | reverse complement strand
TAGGAACAGGCCCAGCCCGAGGCCAGCACATAGGCGCTTTGGTCGGTCTGGCCCTGGTGGATCATGTCGACACCCACCGCAAAGCTGCGGCGGCGGCGATAGACGTCCGACATCACCGCCAGGTCGCCGGGCGACAGCCGAACGAAGGCCGACAGCTTGCGCGCGAACGGACTGTCCAGGATCGACAGCACGTCATCTTGCTCTGGCATCGCACACCCCTTCGGGAGCGGGCCCGCAACCTGCCGCCCACCCTTTTCCCACCTTCTGCAAGACGAAGCGCGCCGATGCTGATCCAGATCAGCCCGCCGTCGCGATTTCCTGCAAAGATGGGACAGAAGTCGCAGGTTGCAGCCTGCGCGCGCCCATCATGACAGAATTTCCCTGGAAAGTCGAAATCCGATGACCGCGCTGCCAGATATCGCCGGAATTGCCGCGCTTACCATCTGCGAGTCGCTCTTGCTGGCCCTGAACGACCGCAACGTCCTGCCCGAGCGCGAGATCGTGGGCATCCTGAAAGATGCCGCCGCCACCCACACCAACGCCCCCTCGGGCCATTCGGACGCGACGCACCAGGCGGTGGCCGAGGTGATCAACAAGATCATCGACGGCGGAAACTCGGTCCGCCGCCGCTAGGGCTGTCACCGCAGGAGCAACCGTCGCAAGGGGCCGCGCTGCCCGGAAGCCGTCGGCTTTCGCCGGCGTGTTCCGGGCAAGGTCGCTGCCCGGATCGCTTGCCGAACAGCCGTTCGCCTACCGTCAGTCGCGGCCCGATGCGAAGAAATCCGCCGACCCTATCACAGATCAGCATGCGACTCGGTTCGCGATGGCAGGATGTTCTTGTGATGCCGGAACCGGACCGGGATTTCAAACGTTCCGGTTCTTAGGCCGTCCGCTCTCGAGTTCCTCCCCCCCCTGCGAGAGCGGACGGAATCTGCCTGAAGACACTGACACAGACCCTGTTGCAGCTTTCGCGCAGCCTTCGGGACCGCAGTCCCGGGCCGTTTGCAGGTTGCGCCAAGTGCATCCCGTCGAAAAGGACAGCAAGGATGGACCAGACGCTTAGCCCGCCCCGCGACCAGATCACCGACCACCTGCCCGCGCTCCGCGCCTTCGCCCTGAGCCTGACCCGAAACCCCGACCGCGCCGCCGATCTGGTGCAGGATGCGGTGATCAAGGCCTGGACCCATATCGACAGCTTCCAGCCCGGCACCAACCTGCGCGGCTGGCTGTTCACCATCTTGCGCAACGCCCATTATTCGGACCTGCGCAAGACCCGGCGCGAGGTCCCCGACCCCGATGGCCTGCTCGCGGCCCGGCTGATGGTGATGCCCGCCCACGATGGCGTGCTGGCGATGCGCGAGTTTCACGCCGCCTTCGCCCGGCTGTCCGCCGAACACCGGCAGGTGCTGACCCTGGTCGGCGCCCATGGCTATTCCTACCATGAGGCCGCGCAGTCCACCGCACTGGCCGTCGGCACCGTGAAAAGCCGGGTCAGCCGGGCGCGGTCTGACCTGCTGGGCCGGCTGGGCTTGTCGAAGGGCGAGAGCCCGATGCCCGACCCGGACAAGTGTTTCCGCGGCGTCGAGGCCTTCGCCTGAAGACCAGCGACGGCATCGCCACCGGTCTGGCGCAGGCCCTTGCCCGCGTCAGCAAGGGGCTCGCCTGTGCCACTTCAGCATGGGGTTCAGCATGGGGCGAAAGCCAACGCTGCCGGCGGTCGTGCCGGCAGCGGGGCAGCTTCGGGGGGCAGCGTCGGGGCAGGTGTCTGGCTGGGGAACCCGGACCTCGGACGACCCGGTGACCCGCCCCCCAGACCGGCGGCTACAGCCGACCAGTCAGCAGCATGACCAGCAGGATCAGCAGCACCATCCCGACGGCGCCGCTGGGCAGGTAGCCCCAAGAGGCACTGTGCGGCCAGCGCGGCAAGGCGCCGATCAGCATGAGGACAAGGATAATGATCAGAATGTTGGTCAGCATCGCGCAAGCCTTTCTCTGAACAGGTCAGGCCAAGCCAAGGGCGCAGCCCCCGCTATCGCCTGCGGCCCATTGTGGCCTGTCCGCCGTGGCGCTGCACTAACCTGCGAAAGTCACGGCCCGGCTTCTTTGACCGGAACCCGATGCAACGGCCGCCGAACGCTGGCTTCGGGACACCGCGCCCCCTCGCCCCCCCCCGCGCGCGCGCGCCCCGCGTCGCGCGTGCCGCGCCAGGGGCAAGGACCGCGCCCGGTCCGGGCGCGCCGTCCAGGCCTGCGCGGCACAGCTGCTTGCCAGCCGCGCGAGGGTGTTGTCTGGGTGCGACCTGAAAAGCCGGCAGCGGCGTGCCGGGTTGTCCGCAACGGCACGCCGCCATTCTTGGCCTTATCCCAGTTCGATGGTCACCGTCTGGGGTCCGTCCTGCAACGGTATGGTCACGCCCCAGCTTCCCGTTGCCAGTTCTTCGCCGTTCAGATGCCCCGCTGCGATGCCCTGGCCGCTGCCATTCGGATTGAGGATGCTGATCGACAGCCGGCTCTGGCCAAGCGTCACCGTCGCGTCCAGCCTTGGCCAGGCCCTGGGGAAACAGGGGTTCAGCTTCAGCTCGGTCCCGGCGCGGGTCAGGCCCAAGAGGCCCTCGATCCCGGCGCGATACATCCACCCGGCCGAGCCGGTATACCAGGTCCAGCCGCCGCGGCCTTCATGCGGCGCCACCGAATAGACGTCGGCGGCGATGACATAGGGTTCCACCTTGTAGCGTTCGGCGTCCCGCGAGGTCAGCGCGTGGTTGATCGGGTTCAGCAGCGCGAACAAGGCGCCCGCCGCATCGCCATTGCCCAGCCGGGCCTGCGCCAGCACCGCCCACATCGCAGCATGGCTGTACTGCCCGCCGTTCTCGCGCAGGCCGGGCGGGTAGCCCTTGATATAGCCGGGGTCCAGCGGGGTTTCGTCGAAGGGCGGGGTGAACAGCAGCGCAAGGCCGGGGTCGGGGCGGACCAGGTGTTCGGTCATCGACGCCATGGCACGCCGCGCCCGCGCCGGGTCGGCGGCGCCCGACAGCACCGCCCAGGATTGCGCGATGCTGTCGATCCGGCATTCCTGCGACGCGGCCGCGCCCAGCCAGGTGCCGTCGTCGAAGGTGCCGCGGCGATACCAGGCGCCGTCCCAGGCCTCTGCCTCGATCGCCGCGCGCAGCGCCTGCGCATGCGCCCGCCAGAGCGCCGCGCGGGCCGGGTCGCGACTGTCGGCCAGCGGCGCCATGCGGTCCAGCGTGGCGATCAGCAGCCAGCCCAGCCAGGTGCTGGTGCCGCGGCCGGCCTCGCCCACCCGGTTCATGCCGTCGTTCCAGTCGCCGGTGCCGATCAGCGGCAGGCCGTTCTCGCCGGTCAGTTCGATGGCGCGGTCCAGGCCGCGGGCGCAATGCTCGAACAGGCTGGCCGAGCTGTCCGAGACCGCGGGCTGAAAGAAATCGTCATGCGCGCCGGGCGCCAGCGCCGGGCCTTGCAGGAACGGCAAAGGCTCATCCAGGATGCCCGCATCGCCCGACACCGCCACATACTGCGCCACGCCGAAGCCCAGCCAGACATGGTCATCCGAGATCCTTGTGCGCACGCCCTGGCCCGAATGCGGCAGCCACCAGTGCTGCACGTCGCCTTCGGGGAACTGCCGCGCGGCGGCCCGCAGCAGGTGGGCGCGCGTCATCTCGGGCGTGCCGAAGGTCAGCGCCATCCCGTCCTGCAACTGGTCGCGAAAGCCATAGGCGCCGCTGGCCTGATAGAACCCCGCCCGCGCCCAGATGCGGCAGGCCAGCGTCTGATACAGAAGCCAGCCGTTCAGCAGGATGTCCATCGCCCGGTCGGGCGAGGTGACCTGCACCGCACCAAGCTGCCCGGCCCAGAACTGCCGGACCTCGGCCAGGGTGGCGTCCAGGTCGGCGTCGCGGAACCGCTGCACCAGCGCGCTGGCTGCGGCCTCGCTGTCGGCCTGGCCCAGCAGGAAGACCACTTCGGCCGTCTCGCCGGGCCGCAGGGTCAGCCGGCGCTGCAGGGCGGCGCAGGGGTCCAGCGCCGGTCCGACGCGGCCTGACAGCGGCGCGCGGCGAATGCCCGCCGGGGCCGCAAGCGTGCCGCCCGGCCCGATGACCTGGGCCCGGTCGGCGGTCAGGCTGGCGGTCGCGGCCCCCATGTCGGCAAAGGCCACCCGTCCCGGAAAGGCGGTGCTGTAAGTGTTGCGCGCCAGGATCGCCCCGGTGGCGGCATCCAGCGCGGTGACGACAAAGGGCGCCGTGGCCGCGCGCGAGGTGCCCAGCACCCATTCGGCATAGCCGGTGACCGACAGCCGGCGGGTGGTGGTGCCGGTGTTGCGCAGCGTCAGCCGGGTGATCTTGACCGGGGCGTCCATCGGCACGAACTGCTCCATCCGGGCGGCGATGTCGTTGGCCGCATGCTCGAACACCGAATAGCCAAAGCCGTGGCGGGCGACATAGACCCCCTGCCCGCGGATCGGCAGCGCGGTCGGGGTCCAGATGCGGTCGGTCTCCAAGTCATGCAGGTAGATCGCCTCGCCCGGCGGATCGGTCACCGGATCGTTCGACCAGGGCGTCAACTGGTTCTCGCGGCTGTTCTCGGCCCAGACGTGCCCGCTGCCCTCGGCCGAGACCTGAAAGCCGAAGCCGGGGTTGGCGATCACGTTGATCCAGGGCGCCGGAGTGCTGCGGCCATCGCGCAGGACGGTAACGTATTCGCGCCCGTTGTCGGCAAAGCCTCCGGTGCCGTTGAAGAACTCAAGGTCCGGAAGGGCGGGCGCGGGGGCCGGGACCGACGGAAACCGGGCCGGGTCCGCCGGGCCGGCAAGCGGCGGCGCGGGGATTTCCAGTTGCTGGCCGATGCTGCCCCGGCTGGCCACCAGCACCACGCGTGCGACCGACAGCAGCTGCGCCCGGGCGCCCGAATTCAACAGATCGGCGCGCAGGATGTGAGCCTTGCCTTCCGCGGCCTGGTGCTGGTCGTCAGCCCGCGGGCGCGTCCGGGCGGTGCGAACCGCGGTCTCGATGGCAGTCTGCAGGTCTTGCACGTAGGAAGACGAACGGTCGTTCAGAATGACCAGATCGACTGCAAGCTGCCGCATCCCCCAGTATTCCTGTGCGCTTAAGGCCTGGTGCAGCACCGCGATGTCGGCATCGTCGTCGATCAGCACCAGGACGATGGGCAGATCGCCGGAAATCCCCAGCGCCCAAAGCGCCGATTGCGGCGCGGCCCCGCCGACGATCTGGCCGTCCGAGGTGCGCAGCCGCCGGTCAGACCGCAGAACCATCCCGCCCAAAGCCTGGAAATCCGCTGCGTCGGTCGGGCTGATGCCCAGGTGGCGCAACTGCACCTGCGCCTGGGTCCAGGCCAGGGTCTCGGCCCGGTCGAAGGCCGACGTGTCGCGGTGGCGGTCGACCAGGTCCAAAAGCGCCTGGGGCGAATCCGCCGCCATGGTCCAGAACGTCACCCGCGCCACCCCGCCGGCCGGGATGCTGACCCGGCGGCGGATCGAAAAGATCGGGTCCAGCACGGTGCCGGTGGTGCCCGACAGCGGCGCCTCGGCCATTGCCGGCGCGGCGATGCTGCGGCCGCGGCCGATGAAGCGGGCGCGGTCGGTCTCGATCTGGATCGGGGCGGTCTCGGCGCCCTCGACCACCGCGATATGCGCGGCCCAGACCTCGGGGTCGCCGGGTGACCGGCGGCGACGGGTGGCGATGACCACCCCCAGCTCGGGCAGATAGGCGGTGACGACGAACATCTTGGAAAACGCCGGATGCGCCAGATCGGCCGCCTGCGGGGCCAGCACCAGCTCGGCGTAGGACGTCAGCTCGACCTCGCGCGCCCGGCGGCCGGTGTTGGTCAGCGTCACCCGCCGCGCCTCGGCATCGTCCTCGGCCGAAACGACAATTTCGGTGAGGGTGTCCAGCCGGTTTCCGTGGTGGCCGAAGGCCGCATGGTGTTCGCAGAACACGGCGCGGTGGCGGCCGGCATCGGCCCCGGTCGGCTGCAGCCCGCAGGACCAGAGCCGGCCAGACTGGGTGTCGCGCAGGAAGATGAAGGCGCCGGGGGCGGCTGCGGTCGGCTCGGCCCGCCAGCGGGTGATGGCCAGGTCGCGCCAGCGGCTGAAACCCTCGCCGGTGGGCGTCAGCATCACGCCGTAGCTGCCGTTCGACAGCAGGTGCGCCGTTGGCGCCGCTTCGGCCGGCGCCTCGAAGCTGCGGACCGCCGGCAGAGCGGCGGATTCCGTCGGGGCGACCAGCACTTCGCGCGCCCGCGGCGGGGCGGTGGCGACGTCCCGCGGCACCCGTTCCTGCAGCAGCAACTCGACGCCCTGGATCATCGGCTCGGCATGGAAGCGGTCGCGCAACCGGCCGTCCTGCAGGACGTTGGCGATGGCCGTGATGGTCATGCCCTGGTGATGCGCCATGTAGCTGCGGACGATGGCGAAACCGTCCTTGTCCTGCAGCCGCGCGGGGGTGAAATCCACCGCCTCGTAGAAGCCATAGCGCCCCTCGGCCCCCAGTTCGGCCAGCCGGGCATAGTTGCGCACCGCCGCCACCGGATCGACCATCGCGGCAAGGCCGGTAGCATAGGGTGCGATCACCCGGTTCGCGCTGAGGCCCCGCTTCAGCCCCAGCCCCGGCACGCCGAAATTGGAATACTGGTAGGTCATCTCCAGGTCGCGGGCGTTGTAGGCGCTTTCCGAAATGCCCCAGGGCAGGCCCAAGGCGGCGCCATGGGCCTGCTGGCGGGCGACGATCAGCCGGTTGGTCTGTTCCAGCATCGAACCCGTCGGCGCCTGCAGCACCAGAAGCGGCATCAGGTATTCGAACATGCTGCCCGACCACGAGATCAGCGCCGAGCCCGCGCCGATGGGCGTGGCCGCGCGGCCCAGCCGGAACCAGTGCCGGGTCGGCACGTCGCCCTTGGCGATGGCGAACAGGCTGGCCAGACGCGCCTCGGACGCCAGCAGGTCATAGCAGTTGTCGTCCAGCCGGTTGGTGGCCAGCGAAAAGCCGATCGACAAGAGCTTCTTGTCCGGCTCCAGCAGGAAGGCAAAGTCCATCTCGGTCGCCAGGCCCCGCGCCAGGGTCTCGACCTCGGCCAGCATGGCGTGATCGGCGGCTTCGACCTCTGCCTCGGGCAGGCCCTCAAGACAGGTGCGGATCGCCTCGATCCAATAGGCGGCGTCAGGGTCGGCTGCGGCGGCCTGGGCCTCGGCCAGGTTGTCCGGCGCGACGTCGCCGGCCCCGGCGGCACGGGCCAGGTCGATGGCATCGCTCAGGGCCTGACGGCGGGTCGCCTCGGGCACCGGCGTCCGGCCCCAGTCGCGGCAGGCCTGGGCCACGGCGATCAGGCAGCCCGCCAGATTGCCGCTGTCCACCGACGAGACATAGGCCGGGTCCAGCACCCGCAGGTCGCGGGTGTCGTGCCAGTTGTAGAGGTGCCCGCGATGGCGCGGCATCCGCTGGACGGTCTGCAGCGTGTCCTTCAGCCGGGTCAGCGCGGCGGTCTGGCCGATCCAGCCCATGTCGCGGGCCGCCACCGTGGACAGCAGGTAAAGCCCGATGTTGGTGGGTGAAGTGCGGGCGGCGACGGCGGGCCTTGGGGTTTCCTGAAAGTTGTCGGGCGGCAGGAAGTTTTCGTCCGCGGTGACGAAGGTCTCGAAATACCGCCAGGTGCGGCGCCCGATCCGGCGCAGGTCGCGCGCCTGATCGGGCGTCAGGGCCTCGGTCAGGCGTGCCGCCCTTGGCCGACTGATCGCCAGGGCCACGGCGGGCGCCAAGAGCCAGATCAGGCCGAAAGGCAACAGCAGGCCCGCGTTGGCCGGGTTCATCGCCCAGGCCAGCCCGACAAGACCCAGGCCCAGGGCGACCCCTGGCATCCTCCGGCGATACTGGACCGGCAGCGAGGGCAGCGCCCCGCCGCCCGAGCGTGCCGCGGTGACCCATTCCAGCAACCGGCTGTGCGAGATCCGCAGCCGCCAGGCGGTGCGCAAGACGGCATCCAGCATGGTGGCGGCGGTATCGGCCAGCAGGATCAGCGACAGGCCGATCTGGCCCAGTGCGGTGCGCGTCTCGGCCCCCAGGGCGGCAAAGTGGCTGCGCAGGGTCACCCCGGCGCGGGCGGGCACGATGCCGAAGGGCAGCGGCAACAGCCGCGGCAGCGCCAGCAGGACCAGCATCACCGCGGTCCACAGCGTGGCCACGGCCGGCGGCATCAGCCAGCCGGCAAACAGCGTCAGCATCGCCAGCGGCGCCAAGAGCGACCGGCGCAGGTTGTCGAGCATCTTCCAGCGGCCGATGGCCGGGATGCCGTCGCGCCCGGCCTGCCGCGCACCCGACAGCCAGGGCAGCAACTGCCAGTCGCCCCGCGCCCAGCGGTGCTGGCGGCGCAGGTCCACGTCATGCCGGGCGGGGAAATCCTCGACCACCTCGATGTCCGAGGCCAGCGCGGCGCGGGCAAAGGTGCCTTCGAACAGGTCGTGGCTGAGCAGCGCATTCTCGGGCACGCGGCCCGCCAGCGCCGCCTCGAAGGCATCGAGGTCGTAGATGCCCTTGCCGGTGAAGGTGCCCTCGCCGAACAGGTCCTGATAGACGTCGGAACTGGCGGCCGCATAGGGCTCGATCCCGCCCTGGCTGGAAAAGATGCGCTGGTAGACCGAGCCTTCGCCGGTGGTCGGCAGGGCGGCGGTGACGCGCGGTTGCAGCACGCCGTAGCCGCCGGTCACCCGGCCCAGGGCCGCATCGAACCGCGGCCGGTTCAGCGGATGCGCCATCTTGCCGACCATCTGCCGCACGGTGCCGCGCAACAGCCGCGTGTCGGCATCCAGCGTGATGACATAGCGGATGTCCTGCGGCAGTGGCCCGCTGATGGTGTCAAAGCTGGTGTCGGTGGCGCCGCGCAAGAGCCGGTTCAACTCGGTCAGTTTGCCGCGCTTGCGCTCCCACCCCATCCAGACGCCTTCCGAAGGGTTCCACAGCCGGCGCCGGTGCAGGAAGAAGAATCGCGCGCCGTCTTCTGACGGGTAAAGCGCGTTCAGCCGCGCCACCGCCTGCAGCGCAGTGGCGATCAGGCCGG
Organism: Rhodobacter sp. Har01; assembly: GCF_020564565.1. Classification (GTDB taxonomy): domain Bacteria; phylum Pseudomonadota; class Alphaproteobacteria; order Rhodobacterales; family Rhodobacteraceae; genus Pseudogemmobacter. Next base: position 44,060 of record NZ_JAJCTD010000010.1, on the reverse strand, counting down.
CGTCCTGCGGGGTGGTCTCGGTGGACGCATCCACGGCGTCGGACAGCAGCGCATAATGTACCGCGCCGCCGGTGCTGGACAGGTGATGCACCTCAAGCTGTTCGATCTGGGCCAGCAGTTCCGCCGTGTCGTGCAGCAGCACCGGAACTGCCACCAGCGTGCGCATTTGCGCCGGGATACCCTGCGCCAGGTCCAGCCCCGGCAGCGGCTTGGGCGGGACCGAGCGGGTGACGGTGGTGTTCACGATGGCGCTGCCGGCTTCGGCGGCCAGCGCCGCCCCTGTGATCGCCAGAACCGCCAGGGCCAGGGCCCCTGCCCCGGCCTCGGCCGCCAGGACCAGGCACAACACCAGCAGCGCGCCCGAGACCACAAGGATGGTGGCCAGATAGCCCGACAGGCCAAGCCGCCCCACCCCGCGTTGCTGGCGCAGGCGCAGCGTCGGGCGAAAGCCGATCCGAGCCTCCAGGTCCGCCCGCCCCTCGCCGATCAGCCAGTGCCCCGGATCGCGGGCTGGCGCATCGCCGCCTTGCCGGGCCAGCCCGAGGCAGACTTCGGTGACGGCGGTTTCCGTCAGGTCGGACCGGCGCGCCAGAATCTCGATCTCTGTCCGGTATCGGTTGCGGGTGGCGAAATCCATCGCGGCATAGGTCGGATCATCGCGCAGCTGCGCGTCGATCAGGCTGACCTCTTCGAAGAAGTCGGCCCAGTCCATCTCGGAGACCAGCCGCATCGAGGTGACGATGTTGCGCATGGTGACGTTCGACGCCCCCAGCCGCTGCTGGGCACTGGCGATCACCGCCTCGACCGAAGTCCCCTCGTGCTGCAACCGGTCTTCCAGCCAGTCGAACAGCGGTGTCTGCGCCGGATCGAACCCGCGCAGCCGCTTGGCGATCTGCGCCGCCAGGATCTCGGGCAGCGGCCCGGACTCATGCGCCGCCACGGCGGTTTGCAGGGCCAGCCGCTGCGCCTGGCCGCCAAGCGGGCCTTCGGCCAGCACCGCATCGACGATCGCGTCGGCCTGCAGGCGCAGCGCGTGGCCCTCGACGATCTGCTCGGCCAGCCGGCGCATGTTCTCGACCAGCACGATCCGCAGGGTGATGGCAACGGCCCAGATCTCGCCGATCATCAGCGGCTGCACCAGCTGATAGGCGGCGACATAGCCCGCCAGGACCGGGCCGGAAATCAGGCTGTCGGTATGCGCGACATAGGCCCAGGCCAGGCCGAACACGCGCGGATAGCCGGCAAACGGCCCCTCGGCCAGTTTCGGCAACTGGCGGTAGTAGCCCGGCGGCAGATCGTCGTGGATCTGGCGCAACTGCTGTTCGACCAGGTGGAAATTGTCCAGCAGCCAATCCGCTGCCGGAGAAAGGCCTTGCCCCTGCTGCAGGGCCTGCGCGCAGATCCGGTAGGCATGCAGCAGGACATCGGCATTCTCACGGGTCCGCTCGCTCAGCCGGATCACCCGCGGCCGCACGCCCCTCAGGACGGTCTGCGCGGCGGCCAGCGACTGGGCGTGATGTTGCAGCCGCTCGGGACCGAAAAGGTCGGCGCGAATTGGCCTCAGGTCCTGCCAGAGGGCAGAGGACCTTGCACGTCCTGCCCATGCCCGGGGCCAGATCCCAGCGTTGCGCGGCCTGGATGTTTCGGGCGTCACTTGTCCGGCGTCGCGCCGCGCAGCTCAACCCGCGCAGTCCCTTGCTGTTCCGCACCGATCACCTCGGACCTTGCGGCGTGTGGCACCTGCAGAAACCCCGGCTGCCTTTGCGCGGCCTTGCCCGGCGGCATCTCAGCGCGCAAATCGGTGCGCACGCGGCGCGCCATCGCATACCACCGGACCTCGATCTGATCCCAATCCATCTGAATTCCTTTCGAGTCATGGCAGTGCCCGAGAAACCGTCCTTGCCCTTGCGTCTCAACGTTCCGATGCCGGGTTCGGTTCCGCCACCACGGGAGCATCCTCGCCCTGCTTGTCGAGAAAGGCCTGGCGCCAGCCGATCGGCTGCGGCGGAGGAATCCCCGGGCGGCGGGCCAAAGCCGAACCGCCGACACCGGGTTCCAGCACTCCGCGGACCGCCCGCTCCTTGAATGCATCCGACCAGCGGCGACGCACGCCGACCGGCGCACCGTCCAGCCGCTCGACCATCGGCTCGACCAACTGCAAGCTGGATTTGCCCGACTCTTGCAGAGAGCGTTTAGCTCACTTCCCGGGCCTTTCGCTCGAAGGCGATGGGGCTCTGGAAGCCGGGCGATGAATGCCGCCTGACCGGGTTGCAGAACCCGTCGATGTATCTGGCGACGGCGTTTTCGGCCTGCTGGCGGGATTGCCGGGCGTCCGGCCAGATCAGCTCCGACTTGATGGTTTTGAAGAACGTTTCCAGCATCGAGTTATCATTGCAGTTCCCTCGCCCGCTCATCGAGATCAGGATGTCCCGTTTGCGCAGCAGCGCCTGATCGTCGACAGAGCAGTATTGCGACCCACGGTCGGAATGATGAACCAATCACGGCGCGGGGTTGCGAGCTATCAGAGCACAGCGCAGGGCTTTGACCGCCAGGTCGCGCTTCAATCGGTCACTCGTGGCCCAGCCGACGTCGAGCCATGCTGCCGCCATCGGTCCGAGGCCCATGGCGAGGGCCGGGAGAAGAGGTCCAGAACGACGGCGAGGTAGAGCCAGCCTTCCGCCGTCCAGACATAGGAGATGTCCGCTCCCCGTTTCCTGTCCGGGCCTTCCGCCGTGAAGTCCTGTGCCACGAGGTTGGGGGCGACGGGCCAGGCATGTGCGCTGTCCGTCGTGCGCTTGAAGCGCCGCTCTTGCCGCGCGATCAGCTGGTTCTCTCGCATCAGCCGCGCCGTGCGATGCCGCCCGATCTCATGGCCCTCGTCGACGAGATCGCGGTGCATCCGGGGACTGCGATAGGTCCCGTTCGACAGCGCGAAGGCGGTGCGGATATGCGCCAGATAGACCATGTCCTGCTGTTGGCGGCGACTGGCCGGGCGGTCCTGCCAGGCGAAGAAGAAGCCGCTCTGGCTGACGCCCAGAACACGGCACATCCGGGTGATCGGAAAGCAAGCCTTCTCCGCGTCGATGAAGCCGAAGGTCATCGACGTCGCTCTTTCGCGAAGAAGGCGGCGGCTTTTCTTGGGATGTCGCGCTCCTGCTTCAGCACCGCATTCTCACGCCGCAGACGCTTCAGTTCGGCATGCAGATCGACCGGGACCTCACTCGGCGCACTGGCATCCCGTTCCTGCCCGAGCCACCGCGTGAGCGTTGACAACCCGATGTCCAGATCCTCCGCGATCTCCCGCCGCGTCCTGCCGCTGGCCAGCGCCAGCCGATCCGCTTCACGCCGAAACTCCGGCGTCGGTCTGTTCCCGTGTCCCATCGAACACCTCCCGATTCCTCAGTTGGTGCTCTCCACATCTTCCGGGCAAGCCCAGTCCACCGTGGCGCAAGTGGTGGCCGAGGGACGGAACCGCACCTCCCGGGTCGCCTCTGCCACGGGCGGCGCGGCTGGGGCCTGGTCGACCGCAGCGCGCAAGTCGGCGAGGATCACATCCACCTCGGGCCAGGCCTGAAGTGCGGCCTTCGCGGTCTCATCCCCGCCCGCATCCCGCAGGGCAATCATATGGTCGCGCCCGATCAGCGCCGCGTCCAGAAGCGCGGGAGACGCCGATCCTGCCTTCGCGCACCAGGTCGAAGGCATCCTCGAAATGGTGGGCAAAGGCCGAAAGCGCCGGGAAGCCGGACATCGCCCCCCCGCCCTTCAGTGTATGCAGCGCCCGGAAGACCGAATCCAACGCTGCGGGCGAGGCGTCGGTCTCCAGGTCCATGAGCATGGTTTCCACCTGGCCGGAGCGATCCTTCGCGCTGGCTTTTCTTCGCCAAGGCGACCCATGTGGCCGCCCTTTACTACGGTCGGCCGCTGGGCCGGGCGTGACGGGTTCAGCCCTTGCCACGCCAGGGCACCAGCCGGCGCTCGGCCAGCCGCATCAGGATGTCGATGCCGTAGCCGATGAAGCCGATCAGCAGGATGCCCATGACCACGATGTCGGTCAGCTGGAACTTGGAGGCGACCAGGATCATCATCCCGGCCCCCTTCTCGGCCGCCACCAGTTCGGCCGCCACCACGGTGCCCCAGCAGACCCCAAGCGCCACGCGCAGCCCGGTGAAGATTTCGGGCAGCGAGTTGGGGATGATGACGTGCCGCAACACCTGCCCGCGCGAGGCGCCCAGCGAATAGGCCGCGTGGACCTTGGACAGCCGCACCCCGGTGATCCCGTTGCGCGCGGCGATCACCATGATCCACAGCGCCGCGAGGAACAGCAGCACGATCTTGCCGCTTTCCCAGATGCCGAACCAGATGATCACCAGCGGGATCAGCGCCAGCGGCGGCACCGGCCGCATGAACTCGACGATCGGGTCGAACCAGCCCCGGATCCAGCCGGACAGGCCCATGGCATAACCCAGGGGCACGCCCACCAGCGTGCCCAGCACCAGCCCCGCCAGCACCCGCCACAGCGAATAGCCCAGGTGTTCCCAAAGGGAATGGTTCTGGTAGCCGTCGCGGGCGATCTCGACCAGCCGCGCGGCCACGGCCTCGGGCGACGGCAGCCAGATCGGCTCCATCTGCCAGCCAGCATCCGGCGTGAAGCTGATCGAGCCCTTGGGCGTCAGCACGGCGTCGCCGTCCGCCACCTGCACCGCCTGGCCGGGACGCACCGGATGGCCGTCGATGGCGGTCACGAACGCGCCCGGTGCATCGTTCGTGGCGGGCTTGACCAGCGCGCTGCGCCAGGCGGGCGTCACCTCGGAGTCGTCGCGGGCGATACCGCTGCCGCCGGTGGCATCGGGCTTGTCGGGGCGTTCGCCGGGGCGGTGGACGCGGACCGTCACCGTTGCCTGCCCGGTTCCACCGCGGCCATCCTCGGCCGTGTAGGAGAAGGACGTGTCGCCCACGAAGGGGCCCGGCACATGCAAAGGCACCAGCGTCGATCCGGTGAAGGCGCCCCAGATCAGGAACAGCATCCCGACCGACAAGACCGAGGCCAGGCGCGACGGCCGCACCGACGATGCGTCGCCGAAGGTAAGGCGCGGGGTCTTGCGCCCGGCCAGCAAGGTCAGACTCCAGGCCAGGAAGAACAGCGCCACGTAGGCCAAAAGCACGGTCATGCGGCCACCCCGGAGCGGCCCATGATTTCCTCCTCCATGCCCCAGATCAGCGACAGGATCTCATCGCGGTGAGCGGCAAAGTCGGGGCGGGCCTTGATCGCGCGCAGGTCGGCGTCGACACCGGCCTCGGCAAAGGGCAGCCGGTATTCGCGGTACAGCCGGCCGGGGCGCGGCGCCATGACGATCAGGCGCTCGCCCAGCAGCAGCGCCTCCTCGACCGAATGGGTGATCAGGATCACCGTCTTGCCGGTTTCCTTCCACAGCTTCAGCACCAGGCCCTGCATCTTTTCGCGGGTCAGCGCGTCCAGCGCACCCAGCGGTTCGTCCATCAGCACGACCTGCGGGTCGCCCGCCAGGCAGCGCGCCAGCGCCACCCGCTGCTGCATCCCGCCCGACAGCGCATAGACCGGCTTCTCGGCAAAGCCCTGCAACCCGGTCTGCTCCAGCAGCCGGTCGGTCACCCGGTTGCGATCGGAGCGGCCGATGGCGCGCATCCGCGGCCCGAAATCCACGTTCTTGCGCACGCTCATCCATTCGAACAGCGCCCCTTGCTGGAACACCATGCCCCGGTCAGGCCCCGGCCCGCGGATCGGCTGTCCGCCCAGGGTAACCGCCCCGCCGGTCGGCCGCAGGAACCCGGCCAGGATGTTCAGAAGCGTGGTCTTGCCACAGCCCGAGGGGCCCAGGATCGAGACCAGCTCGCCCTCGGGGATCGACAGCGAGATGTCGGACAGCGCCTGCGTGGCGCTCTCCTTGGGATTGGCGAATTCCATCGACACGGCGTCGAGGGTGAGGGGCGTCATGGCGCGGTTCCTTCAATTGGGAAGGGCGGCGCGGGGAGGAGAACCCGCGCCGCCCCGTTCGCCGGCAACGACGGTCACAGCTTCGAGACGGCCTCGAGGTAGGAGGAGTCCACGACCCCGTCATAGCTGTCGAGCGCCGAGGGAATATTGCCGGTCGAGACGAAGAAGTCGGCCACACCCTTGAGATAGGCCTGCAGCCCGCCGCCCAGCCATTTGTCCGACAGCTTTTCCTCGATCGTCGGCAGGGCGAAGCCGGCAAGCTGCGCCTTGGTGCCATCCTCGTCCAGGCCGGAATCCTTGGCCAGGATCGGGACAAAGCCGTCAGGCGCCGCGGCGTAGGCGTTGTTCTGATCGTTGATCACCTTGAGGAATTTCGCCACCAGATCAGGGTTCTCCGCGGCGAAGGCGCCCGGTGCCGAGATCACGTCGAAGACGAAGATGCCGGCGGCTTCCTTCTCGGCCCCGGTCAGCAACACATTGCCGTAGTCCTTCGCCCGGGCCAGCGATCCGCCCCAGCCGCAGAACACATCGATATTGCCCTGGGCGATGGCGGCAGCGGCATCCGGCGGGGTCAGGTCCACCACCTGCAGCTTCGACACGTCGATCTTGAAGTATTCAAGCTGCTTGAGGAACCCGTAGTGCGCCGCGGTGCCCAGCGGCACGCCCACCTTCTTGCCCTCCAGTTCGGCCACGTTGTCCTTGGTGATTTCCAGGTCCTTACGAACGACGCAGTTGTCGTTCTCGGAATAGCTCACGGCGATGTCGATCGCCTTGAGGTCCTGCCCGGCCGAGGTGGCAGTGACGAAGGGTGGCACGCCCTGGCTGATCAGGACCTGCACATCGCCCGAGGCGGCCGCGGCCGACATGGCAACGCCGGTATCGAAGGCGCGCCAGTTCACCTTGACGCCCAGGTCCCGCTCGAAGGAGCCGTCCACCTTGGCAGCCTCGAAGGGCAGCGGCCATTCCAGGAAATAGGCAACGGTAATCTCTTCCGGCTGGGCCAGAAGGGGCGTGGCAGCCAGCGCGACAAAGGCGGTGGCGAAACCGGCGAGGCGGGACATTCTTTTCTCCATCAACATCTTGCGGGCCGTGGCCCGATTTTACACGACTCAGTTGGTCGTTGATGGACACTCTGCGGTCCCGGATTTCCGGACACCATTCCAAAGCCGGGGACCCACAGAGCAGATCATGGGCTTCGCCACCGGCACAAAGAGAAGAAACTTCCGCCGTTCGCCGCGCCGATTACGGCCGCGCAGGCGCAACAACCGAGAGATGTGGCTTGGCCTGGGTGACGATGGTGCCCGGCGCGGTGCCCTCGGTCAGCCAGACGCCGCCGCCGATGACCGACCCTTGGCCAATGGTGATGCGGCCCAGGATCGCGGCGCCGGCGTAGATCACCACGTCGTCCTCGACCACCGGGTGGCGCGGCTGGCCCTTGACCAGGGCACCGGTCTCATCGGCCTCGAAGCGTTTGGCGCCGAGCAGGACCTGCTGATACAGCCGCACGTTGCGGCCGACGACCGCGGTTTCACCGATCACCACGCCGGTGCCGTGGTCGATGAAGAACGAGGGGCCGATGCGGGCGCCAGGGTGGATGTCGATGGCCGTCCGCTCGTGCGCGTATTCGGCCATCACCCGGGCAATGATCACGGCACCCAGCCGATACAACTCGTGCGCAATGCGATGGCGCAGGATCGCTGCGACGCCGGGGAAGCAGAACACGATCTCGTCCAGGCTCTTCGCCGAAGGGTCGCCGGCATAAGCTGCGGCGATGTCGGTATCGTGCAGGTCGCGCACGCGGACCAGGCTTTCAATGAAGGCTTCGGCAGCCTGACGCGCCGAACTCGGGCCCGTTTCCGAAATCTTGCGGTCGTCCAGCCGCCACTCCAGCTCGATCTGCTGCGTCAGCCGCTGGCGGACCGACCCCAGCATCTACAGCACATGAGCCTCGGTCTCGTCCGGGGTCAGGCCCGGCGGGCCGAAATGGCGTGGGTAGAGCAGCCCCTCGACATCGTTCAGAAGCCCGATGATCTCGGCCTTCGACGGCAGCCGCGGCGTGGGTCGGCCATGATAGCGGCGCTGCTGCGAGACGATGCGGATCAGCCGCAGCCGCTCGGCCACGCCATCCAGGCCCAAAGGTGCGGGTTCGGGCGCAAGGGCCCCCGATGCTGGGTCGACAGATCTGGCCACCGCTTGGTCCATGTCTACTGGTTACCGAAAATGCTCTGCAGGGCCAATGGAACGGGCTTTCCCATTTGTGCCCGCCAAGAGTAGGTCGTTCTCCAACCCGGACCCCGCCTGCGGTATGGCGGCCGACCAGTCGGGGCGGCACAAGCGGGGTTGTGGGCCGCAGTGGTCGGAGTGCGGGCCTTGCAGCCGGCACGGCGGTCTTTCAGGCGGTGATGAAGGTGCGGACGAAGTCGGACGCGGGGCGGGCGCGGATGTCGTGGGGTTTGCCGATCTGCTCGATGCGGCCCATGGACATGACGACGACAAGGTCGGCCAGTTCCATGGCTTCGTCCTGATCATGGGTGACGAAGACGGTGGTCAGGCCGGTGCTGTCGTGGATGTCGCGCAAGCCCTGGCGAAGCTCCTTGCGGACTTTGGCGTCCAGCGCGCCGAAGGGTTCGTCCAGCAGCAGCATGCGCGGCTCGATCGCCAGGGCGCGGGCCAGGGCGACGCGCTGTCGCTGGCCGCCGGAAAGCTGGCTGGGATAGCGGGCGCCAATGCCGGGCAACTGGATCAGCTCCAGCAGCCTGGAGACCCGGCGGGCGATCTCGGCCCGTGGCGGGCGTACCGCGCGGGGTCGGGCGCGCAGGCCATAGGCGATGTTCTCGAAGACCGTCATGTGCCGGAACAGCGCGTAGGACTGGAACACGAAGCCGGCGCGGCGCTCCTGCACGGTCAGGCCGGTGGCGTCGGCGCCGTCGAACAGCACGCGGCCCGAAGTGGGGTATTCCAGGCCGCCGAGGATGCGCAGAAGCGTGGTCTTGCCCGAGCCCGAGGGCCCCAGCAGCGCCACCAGCGCCCCCGAGGGGATGGTCAGCGACACCGGGTTCAGCGCCGCGGTGGTGCCGAAGGCCTTCGATATCTCGTCGATCTCGATCAGCATGGGCAGTCTCCTAGGGACGGTGGCTTGCGGCCAGGGCATCGGCATTGCGGATCTCCAGCGCGGTCTTCAGCGCAAGGGTGACAAGGGCAAGAAGGGCAAGAAGGGCGGCCAGGCTGAAGGCCGCGACGGAAAGGTATTCGTTGTAGAGCATCTCGATGGTGATCGGCATGGTGGCGGTCTGGCCGCGGATCTTGCCGGACACCACCGCGACGGCGCCGAACTCGCCCATGGCGCGGGCGTTGCACAGCAGGACGCCGTAAAGCAGTGCCCAGCGGATGTTGGGCAGCGTCACGGTGCGGAAGACGCGCCAGCCGCTGGCGCCCAGGGTCAGGGCGGCCTCTTCCTCGGCCCTGCCCTGTTCGATCATCACCGGGATCAGTTCGCGCGCGACGAAGGGAAAGGTGACGAACATGGTGGCCAGCACGATGCCGGGCAGGGCAAAGACGATGGGCCAGCCCTGCGCCACCAGCCAGCCGCCGATCAGCGAATTGGCGCCGAACATCAGCACGATGCACAGCCCCGCCACCACCGGCGAGACCGAGAACGGCAGGTCGATCAGGGTGATCAGGAAGGCCTTGCCGCGGAAGTCGAACTTGGTGATGAACCAGGCTGCGGCGATGCCGAAGGCGGCGTTCAGCGGCACCGAGATCGCCGCGATGGTCAGCGTCAGCCGGATCGCGGCCTGGGCGTCGCGGTTGGCCAGACTGGCCACGGCGGCGGCCGAGCCGCGCGCCAGCGCCTCGGCGAAGACGGCGATCAGCGGGGCGAAGACCAGGACCGCAAGGCCAAGGACGGCGAGGCAGATCAGCGTCCAGCGGACAGCAGGGGCTTCCTCGGTCGCGGCGCGGAAGCGGGGGGCGGGGATGTCAGACATGGCCGATCCTCCTCCGGCTCCAGACCTGGATCAGGTTGATCGCCAGGAGCATCGCGAAACTGATCAGCAGCATGGCGATGCCGATGGCGGCGGCGGCATCGTAGTTGAACTCCTCCAGCTGGATGACGATCAGCAGGGGGGCGATCTCGGTCACCAGCGGGATGTTCCCGGCGATGAAGATGACGCTGCCGTATTCACCCACGGCCCGCGCCAGTGCCAGCGCGAAGCCGGTCAGTGCGGCGGGCGTCAACATCGGCAGGATGACGTGGCGCAGCGTGTAGGCGCGGCTGGCGCCCAGGGTGGCCGAGGCCTCCTCGACCTCGCGCTCGATCTCTTCGATGACCGGCTGCACGGTGCGGGTGACGAAGGGCAGGCCGACGAAGACCAGGGCGATGAAGATGCCCCATTGGGTATAGGCGATCTTCCAACCCAGATCCCTTGCCAGCGCCCCGAAGACACCGTTCGGCGCATACAGCGCGGTCAGCGCGATGCCGGCCACCGCGGTCGGCAGGGCGAATGGCAGGTCCACGGCGGCATCCAGGATGCGGCGACCGGGAAAGCGGTAGCGCACCAGCACCCAGGCCAGCAGAAGGCCGAAGACCAGATTGAACAGCGCCGCGAACAGCGATAGCCGGAACGACAGGAACAGCGCCGCCCAGACGCGTTCGCGGTTCACCGTCTGCCAGATGCCCTCGATGCCGTAAGAGGCGCCCTTCAGGAGAAGGGCGCCGATCGGCAGAAGGACGATCAGGGACAGCATCGTCAGGGTGATCCCCATGCTGAGGCCAAGGCCCGGGATGGGGGATCGGTGGATCAGCGGCTTGCCCATGCTCTGCCTCTCTTCAGCCGGCCTTATTTCGGCACGTAGATCTGATCGAAGATACCGCCATCGCCAAAGTGTTCGGGCTGCACCTTGGCCCAGCCGCCGAAGGCGTCGATGCCGACCAGGTCAAGCTGCGGGAAGCGCGCCACGTCCTCGGGGTTGGCAGCCGAAGGATCCCAGGCGCGGTAGAAGTGCTTGTAGGCCAGGGCCTGGCCTTCGGGCGAGTAGAGAAAGTTCAGGTAGGCCTCGGCCAGCTTGCGGCTGTCGTCGGTCTTGATGTTGCCTTCGACCAGCGCCACCGGCGGCTCGGCCAGCACGCTGACCGACGGCACCACGATGTCGAACTGATCCTCGCCCAGTTCCTTCAGCGCCAGATAGGCCTCGTTCTCCCAGGCCAGCAGCACATCGCCGATGCCACGTTGCGCGAAGGTGGTGGTCGAGCCGCGGGCGCCCGAATCCAGCACCGGTACGTTCCTGAACAGCTTGCCCACGAACTCCTTCGGGTCTTGGCCGTTCTTCTCGGCCCAGGCCCAGGCGGCCAGGTAATTCCACCGCGCACCGCCACTGGTCTTGGGATTCGGGGTGATCACTTCCACCCCGTCCGCGACGAGGTCGCCCCAGTCCTTCAGGCCCTTGGGGTTGCCCTCGCGCACCAGGAAGACGATGGTCGAGGTATAGGGCGAGGAGTTGTGCGGCAGCCTGGACTGCCAGTCCGGGGGCAACTTGCCGGCCTCGGCGATCTTGTCGATGTCCGAGGCAAGGGCAAGGGTCACCACCTGCGCCTCCAACCCGTCGATCACCGCCCGCGCCTGGCTTCCGGACCCGCCATGACTGACCTCGATCGTGGGGGCTTCATTGCCTTGGGCCACCCACCAGGCGCTGAACACTTCGTTGAGCTCGCGGTACAGTTCGCGCGTGGGGTCATAGCTGACGTTCAGCAGGCTTTCGGCCTGCACCGGGGCGGGGGCGCCGACAAACCCCATCAGCGCCAGCGCGGCGCCGGCAAGGGCGGCACGCAGGGTCCGCGGCACCGGCCAGCCGGTCAGCCGTTCGCGGCCGGTCTCGATGGTCACCCGGCCATCGGTCAGTTCGGCGACCCGAAGGCCCTGGGCGGTGACGTCGCCCGCAACTTGGATGGTGGTCAGCACGTCAATCTCCTTGGAAATGGGGCGCCCGGCGCTTGCGGCGCGGCGCAGGAAGGGCATCACGCCCAGGATGGTGAGCGGGGTATCGAAGCGGGGGGTCATGCGCGGCCCCCCGAGCCAAGCGGTTCGACCCGGGCCTCCCAGACCGCGGCATCGCGGTTCTGCAGCAACTCGCGGGCGGCCTCCTCCGGGGCGCGGGTGAACAGCGTCAACGGGCTGCCGTTGATGCGGTGGGTCTTGCCGGTGCGGCGATCGACCAGGCGCACGGCAAAGGTCTGCGACAGCGGGGCGGCATTCATAGCGCCACCGTCAGCAGAACCGCTGCCCAGCCGAGACCCGACAGAACGACGACCGCGCAGCAGGCAGTTCCCGAAGGCAGCGACCAGTCCGGATCCATGGAAAGGGGGTTGGCCGTTGCGGCCGGAAACTCGCGGCCAGGGATGAGGGAGAGCTGCGCCATGATCGTGATCCTCTGCGTTCTGATGGCTTCGATCAGCCTGGGTTGGCAGTGCTTCACCATAATATCGACAGACTTGGTCGATTATTGCAATGGAATATTATCGCTAAAATCAGTCGTGATTATAGAATTGAATTCTCCGTTCCGCCCCGGCCTCTGGCCCGGACGCAATCTGGCGAAACTTCGGAAACTCAGTGGCTTATGCGCTGATAATCTGGGCCGTCGCGGGATGCGACCGCAACATGTCTTCCAGAGTAAGCGAATCGATGATCACCAGATACGACCAGAACACCTCGGCAAAGACCTTGCGGATGCGGCAGGTCGCCTCGTCGGTGCAGTCCTCGCAGCGCTGGTAGGCGCGCCGCGACAGGCAGGGCAAGGGTGCGATCGGCCCGTCGATGGTGCGCAAGAGTTCCGAGATCGAGATCTCGGACGGCTTCTTGATCAGGACATACCCTCCGGACCGCCCCCGGATCGACGCGATCACGCCGGCGTTGCGCACTTCGAGCAGGATGTGTTCGAGGAACCGCTTCGGCGTGCCCGACCGGCGAGCGATCTCTTCGATTGTCAGCGGTTCGGGCTGACCCTTGGCCGCCTCGTCGGCAAGGGCCAGAAGCGCCTTGAGAGCGTACTTCATCTTCTGCGTGATCATTGAGCGAGCCTAATCATCGGAACCACGGGAATCAATGTCGGGATTGTCGGAAAACCGCCGCCCTGCGTGCTTTGTTGTCAGGAGCGCACATAATATACGATAAGAACGGTAGACAAAAAGAACATTTCTGTCATGCTTGCCACGCGCCTGGGTCTTCGGGCGTAGAACACGGAGAACGCCATGTCCGGGATGGACCTGATCGACCGTAAGATCGTGGCCGAACTGATGCGCGACGCAACGCTTCCGGTCGCCCAGATCGCCGACAAGGTCGGGCTGTCGCAGACCCCCTGCTGGAAGCGCATCCAGAAGCTGGAAGCCTCGGGCATCCTCACCGGTCGCGTCGCCCTGGCCGACCCGGCAAGGCTTGGCTTCGGCTTGACCGTCTTCGTCGGCATCGAGGCCCCCGACCATACTGCCGACTGGCGCGAGGCATTTGCCAAGGCAGTGACCGCCCAGCCCGCCATCATGGAAGTCTACCGCATGGCCGGCGACATGGACTATCTGCTGCACGTCGCCGTGCTGGACATGGCGGCCTTCGACGCGCTCTACAAGGCGCTCACCGATGCGGTGCCGATCAAGAACGTCACTTCGCACTTTGCCATGGAGCGGATGAAGTTCACCACCGCCTATCCGGTCGACACCCGCAACCGCTGAGCCGCAGGAGAACGTCCTTCCCTTTCCGGGCCGGTCTTTGGAATCCTCAATCACGACGTTCCTGATAGAGTATTCCCTGCATCCAGGCCCGCCCCGGACAGCCCCGGACAGGAAGGGCCACCGCCATGACCAAGACGCTGATCGTTCCCGGCCTCGACGGCTCGCCCGCGCCGCACTGGCAGCACTGGTTGGCCGCGACCGACCCCCGCGCGCTGACGGTGGACCTGTCAGACCCGGGCCGCCCCAACCCGGTGGTCTGGGAGGCGGAACTGGCCGCGATGGTGCTGATTCATCCCGGCAGCGTTCTCGTCGGTCATTCGCTGGGCGCGGTGCTGATTGCCCGCCTGCTGGTCCGCTGGCCGCAGGCAAAGGTGCGCGCAGCCCTGCTGGTCGCCCCTGCCGAAACCCGCGGCAATGACCGCGTCGGCCACTTCGGCCCCATTCCCGAACGGACGCTCGACGTCCCCGCCTTCGTGGTCGGCAGTCGGAACGACCCCTGGATGACCCTGGACCGTACCCGCGCCCTGGCCCACGCATGGGGCGCCGGCCTCGTCGACCTCGGCCGGGCCGGGCACATCAACGTCGCCTCGGGCTTCGGCCCCTGGCCCCTGGGAAAGTCCCTGCGTGACGACCTGATGTTGCGCACCCTCCCCCCCGCCCCTGCCAGGCCCGATCCTGTCTTCCGGAGAATTCTCTGATGCACCGCCTGTTCCGCTCGTCCCGGCCGGGAAAGTCCGAATACGCCAGCCTGGTGCTGTTTCTGGTCGCCTGGCTGGCGACCATCAGCCTGATCGCCACCCCAAGGGACGTGCCGTTCCGGGCCGTGATCCCGATCTCGCCGATCCTGCCGGACTGACCGCAGGACAGGCCCCAGGTGAACGTGAAGACGGCCCGCGCTCCTGCCGGAAGCGGGCCGCAGGCACGCCCGGGCAAGCCGGCGGATGACTTCGATGAACCGGTCGACCTCCTCGCAGGTGTTGCAGAAGGCCAGCGAGGCCCGCACCGTGGCTTCCACCCCAAACCGCCGCAGGATCGGTTGCGCGCAATGGTGACCCGACCGCACCACGATGCCCTCTTCGTTCAGCGCCCGGCCCACCGCTTCGGGGGTATGCCCCGCCAGCACGAAGGACAGAACGCTGGCCTTCTCGGGCGCCGTTCCGATGATCCGCACGCCTTTGATCGGCGCCAAACGGTCGATGGCATAGGCCAGAAGCTGGTGCTCGTAGGCGGCGATGCGTTCCAACCCCAGCGCCTGCACATAGTCCAGCGCCGCCCCCAGCCCCGCCGCGTCCGCGATGTTGCCGGTGCCGGCCTCGAACTTCGCGGGGGGCGGCTGGTAGAGCGAGCGTTCGAAGGTCACGTTCTGGATCATGTTGCCGCCGCCTTGCCAGGGCGGAATCCGCTCCAGCACCTCCTTGCGGCCGTAGAGGGCGCCAATCCCGGTGGGGCCGAACACCTTGTGCCCCGAGAAGACGAAGAAATCGGTGCCGATCGCCTGCACGTTCACCCGCAGGTGGCTGACCGATTGGGCGCCGTCGACCAGAGTCACCGCCCCCGCCGCCTTGGAGAAAGCGACGATCTCATGCACCGGAACCACGGTGCCCAACGCGTTCGCCACCTGCGTGACCGCGACCAGTTTGGTCCGCGGACCCAGCAGCGCGCGATACTCGGACAGGATCACCTGCCCGGTCTCGTCCACCGGGATCACCCGCAGCTTTGCCCCCTTGCGGGCGGCCAGTATCTGCCAGGGCACGCTGTTGGCGTGATGCTCCAGATGCGAGATGATGATCTCGTCGCCTTCGCCGATATTCGCCTCGCCCCAGGTGTTGGCGACGAGGTTGATGCCTTCCGTGGCACCCCGAACGAAGAGGATCTCCTCGGCCGAGGCGGCGCCCAGGAAGCCTCGTACCTTTTCGCGCGCGGCCTCGTAGGCATCGGTCGCCCGCGCCGCCAGTTCATGCGCGGCGCGGTGGATGTTCGAGTTCTCGTGTTCGTAGAACCGAACCAGCCGATCGATCACCGCCTGCGGCTTTTGCGTGGTGGCGGCATTGTCGAACCAGGCCAGCGGCCGCCCGTTCACCCGCTCGCGCAGGATCGGAAAGTCGCGGCGGATTGCTTTGACATCCAGACCCGGCGTGGGAGCGGACACCGCAACACGCGCGACAAGAAAGGAGTACTCCGCCTCGCGGCCCGTATCGAGATGGAACGAGGGCGGCCCGGACGTCTAGGGCAGCGCCGCGGGCGCCGGAACGCCCAGCGCGTGGCCGCCGAAGCGACCGTTCAGCGCCGGGGCCGCCAGCGACGCCAGGTCGGGCAATCCGTTCACTGCCGCAGACTTCGGCAACAGAGCCAGCGCCGAGGCCACCGCATCCAAAGCGGAATGCGGCGAGGTCGGGGCCAGGTTGCCGCCCGGCAACAACTCCCCCGGCAGCGCAGGCCCCTTGGCAAAGGGCCCCAGGTTCAACCCGCCCGGCAGCGGGTCTTGCCGGAGCGGGTTCGAAGGCAAGGCGGCCGCGCCCGGCAGGGCCGCGAAGAACTGCGTGGCCAACTGCGCCAGCGCCACCGGGTCGGGCACGCCCGCGGGGATGGGGTCACTTCAGGTATGTGTTGGCACAATCATGGAACTTTCCGATCTCGACATCATCCAGAACCGCCAGCGCGTCGGGCGATGGCACGGCGAGGCTGCGGTAAAGGCTGATCAGATACGAGGCGATGGCCGCCCAGTCGGACCAACCGGATGGCGGTGAGGTCTGGCGTGACGCGGCTGCCGATGGCCCTGCCGGCACTCGCATCATGTTCCAGGAGCCGCGCCTGCTGCCCTGGGCGCGCATCCTGACTGAGGAAAGCGTTGCCGGACGTGCCTGGTCATTGCCTGTATTCATTCCGGCGCTGTGGCTGTCACATCATCATGGCCGGAAGGAGTACCTTTCGCTGCGGCGTCATTCTTGCCGCGCGCGCAGACGCGGCAAGGGCTTGCAGGCGAGAAGGAAGAGCCATGTGACCAGCACGAAGGGCAATGTCAGGGCGGGCAGACCCATTGGCTCCAATGCCGTGGCAATCACCGCGTAGACAAGGGGCGTTGCGATGCTTGGGGCGAGGACGTGGGCCAGGTGGTTCCTGGACCAAGGGCACAAGGTGCTGCCGAACCCGATGGCAACGAGCACACCGTTGTATCCAAACAGACCCGACTGCAACGCTGGGATCGACGCCCCCAACCCCCATGCCACGAGCAACCCGATCAGGGAGCCCGCGATCCCGGCGGCAAAGGCGCGCTTCGACCCGATCAGCAGGCCGAAGGCGAAGACGGCGCCGGTGACCGGACTTTCCTGGAGAAATACCTGGGCGAAGCCATTGAGGACACCCTCCGCCAGCATCGAAGCGGAAAGTGCCGTCACATCGGGCACTACCGCAGCGGCAAGCAGCTCTTCCGGTGGCAGTTGGCTCAGGTGCCTGGATGCCAGAACAAAGCTCAGGGTGACAAATACGAAGGGTGCGGTAAGAGGCGGCAGCTTCCAGGTGTCCAGCAGCGCAAGCAAGGCCGCGAAGACCACCGTCGAAAAGGCCGCCGCAAGCAGGATGCAAAGCCAGCTCAGAGGTTCCGGCCGCAGGAAGGCCACCAGCGCGACGGCGACAAGTGCGCCGTTGAAGCCGAAGAGGCCCGCGCGCACCAGGGCGCGCTCGGCGCCCAGGATCATGGCGGCCAGGGTGCTGGCCATGCTGCCGGCCAGAACGGCAACGCCGGCGACGGTGGAATTGCAGAACACCCCGAGCACGAAGACCAGACCGGTATAGGCGTTGTTCTGCAACATCACCTGGCCGACTCCGCGCAGCGTGCTGTCGATGAACTCGGCCAGCCACAGCCCCGGTGCACTGCCGCCCTCGGCCAACCCGGTCCTGGACAGCCGCATCGTCATGGTGATGGCGGGCGCCCGGCGCACATCATGCGGTCAGGCGGAAATACAGCATCGGCAGCTTCATCGGCAGCGTCTCGACATTCGCGATCTGCACGGCATTGCGCCGCCCGAAGATCCGCCCCAGGAACGCCTCGCCGCTGCCCGTCAGCGCGACGCAGAAGACGTCGATCCCCTGCTGGCCAAGCTCGTGCACGGCCTTGCGCGCATCTTCGGCCAGGTGCCGGCGGTTCTCGACGTCAATGTCGGACGGCTCGCCGTCGGTCACCACAAGGATCAGCCGCCGGTAGGTCGATTGCCCGGCGATCTCGGCCCCCGCGTGGCGCAGGGCGGCGCCCAGACGGGTTGAAAACCCCGGCCTCAGACCGGCCAGCCGCCGCCTTGCGCCGGCATCGTAGGGGCGGCCGAAATCCTTGATGCGGAAGTAGCGAACGTCGTTGCGCCCGTTCGAGCAGAAGGCGTGGATCGCAAACGGATCGCCGACGCCGGCCATGGCCTGCGCCAGCAGCGCGGTCGCCGTCCGCTCAAGGGAAAACACCGAAACCGCGCCGCCGCGGATCGTATCCTTGGTCGATTCCGAGATGTCCAGCAGCAGCAGCACCGACATGTCGCGATGCATCAGGGCCATTGTCTCATAGACGCGGTGGTCGGGCGAAAGACCGGCGCGAAGGTCGATGGCCACGCCGACCGCGGCGTTGAGGTCCAGCCGGTCACCGTCGGGCTGACGGCGCTGGCGGGCCGGCCGGCTGACCCGCGCCTGCCGGACCAGCGCCGCGATGCGCCGCTCGGCATCGGCATGCTCGGCCAGGATGCGGTCGATGATCGCCGCCGGGGCCAGCGGTGGCTCGTGTTCGACCACGGTGGTCCAGTCGCGGCGCACCTCGCCGGCCAGATAGTCCCATTCCGGGTAGCGCGCTACCGGCACGCCGTCTTCGGCGGCAACCGCCTTCAAGCGCCCCACGCGATCGGCCCCCCCGGGGTCGGGCTCTTCGCGCTCGCGGTCGTGCGGCTGGTCGGGGGTCTCGGCCCGCTCGATCCGGACCGAGTCGAGCACCGTCTGCACGGTGTCATCGGCGTCCGGCGGGGGCGGGCCGAAATCCCAGATGCCAAGGTTGTCGTCGCGATAGGGCGGCTGGACGACATGGGTCTTGGCATTGAACTGAACCCGCATCTGGCCCAGGTCGTTGCCCAAGAGCATCCCGATCCGCCGGATCTGTTCGGGGTCGGAGTAATCAGGGCCAGCCTCGGCGAACAGCCGCCGGGCCTTGGCGATCCAGGGATTGTCGTCGGCGAAGTCCGGGTCGATCAACGCCCGGGCAAGCCGGGCCAGAAGCGGCTCTGCCAGGTTCGGCCCGGCGGGCGCATCGGCTTCGCCTGCGATGTGGAACCGCCGCCAAAGCCGCAACAGACCGGGGTATTGCCGCGCGGCCAGCGCTTCGACCCGCGCATCCTCGACCAGCGACACCAGCGCGACCTGAAGCGGCTTCAGGGTTTTCACGGGGAATTTCTCGCGGGTAAAGGCCAGGTGGGCCCCGATATGGGCGACCGCGGCCTTGAACAGCGCCTCGGCATCGCTGTCCGAGTACCCGGCAAAGGTCTCGGGCAGGCGGATCAGGGTGCCGTCGAAGCTGGCCCGCCGCGCAACGTGCAGGGCGCGGGTGGCCGCGGCCGACCGCAGCACCGGCTCCACACCCCACAGCCCCACGACCAGCGCCTTCAGCCGCCGTTCCATGGTCTGCAGCCGCACACCGCCCGCCTGATGCCGATAGCTGGCCAGCAGGTCGGGGTCGGCCAGCGCGAAATGCGCCGCGCGGGCCGCGGCATCGCTCAGGGCCAGGCCCGCGGCCACAAAGCTGCGAAACCCGCGGGCATCAAGCTGCGTGAGCAGCGTGTCGGTCCGCACCATGACCGACCGGATCACGTCCGGCGCCGCCCCGGCCAGTTCACCCAGCGAGGCCAGCCAGACTTGGAAGCCATCGGCGTCGCCCAAGAGCGTTGCCGCGCGCGGCGCGTGCGAGATCAGGCCCGCCGCGGCCGGCCCGCCGGCGCGATGCGCAACTTCGGCAACCGCCTGGGCCAGATCAAGCGCTGCGTCCGGCCCCAGGCTGCGCGCGATGCGGGGGGTCACCCGGGCCAGGTCCAGCGCGGTGCGCGGCCGATCGGGCGTGGCCTGCGCCAGCGCCCGGAAGGTGTCGATCCAGCGGTCAAGCCGGGCCCCGAACAGCGCCTTGCGGATATCGCTCCAGACCGGCAGCCCGACATCTCTGGCGATCCCGGCCTGGGCCAGCAGGTCGCTTACCACCTGATCGCGGTCAGACATGCGCCGGCCCCCGGCCTGTCAGCTGCAGGCCGCGACGATCTCGGACAGCGCATCGCGCAGGTCCGGGTCGTCGGTGATGGGCAGCACGATGGTCGCCTCGCAGGCCTGCTCCAGCCCCACGCCCGCCGCCATCAGCCGCCCGACCTGCACCAGCATCCGGGTCGAGGCGCCTTCGTCCAGACCGTGGCCTTTCAGGTTGCGCGACCGCTGGCCGATCCGCACCAGAACCTGCGCCGTCTCGGCATCGAGATCGGCCTCGCGCGCCACGATCTCGGCCTCGACCGGCGCCTCGGGATAGCCGAACTGGATGGCCGCAAAACGCTGCTTGGTGCTTTCCTTGAGGTCCTTCAGCACGCTCTGGTAGCCGGGGTTGTACGAGATCACGAGATGAAAGTCGGGATGCGCCTCGATCAGCTCGTTCTTCTTTTCCAGCGGCAGCACCCGGCGGTCGTCGGTCAGCGGGTGAATGACCACCGTGGTGTCCTGCCGGGCCTCGACGATCTCGTCCAGATAGCAGATCGCGCCATGCCGCACGGCCAGCGTCAGCGGCCCGTCGTGCCAGACGGTGCCGGCAGGGTCCAAGAGGTAGCGGCCCACCAGGTCCGAGGCGGTCATGTCCTCATGGCAGGCGACGGTGATCAGCGGCTTGCCCAGCCGCCAGGCCATGTGCTCGATGAAACGCGTCTTGCCGCAGCCGGTGGGGCCCTTCAGCATCATCGGCATGCGCCGGGACCAGGCCGCGGTGAACAGCTCGATTTCCTTGCCCACGGCACGGTAATACGGCTCGCGCCGGATGCGGTAGCGGTCGAGATCCATCTTGCCTCACTGCGCTGAAAGGGACAGGCCGCGGCCGGGCGGGGCCGCGATGCGCCCCGCCCGACGAAGGGTCTCAGCGGTGTTT
The DNA here is from genome assembly GCF_020564565.1 of Rhodobacter sp. Har01. Lineage (GTDB taxonomy): Bacteria > Pseudomonadota > Alphaproteobacteria > Rhodobacterales > Rhodobacteraceae > Pseudogemmobacter. Next base: position 23,240 of record NZ_JAJCTD010000010.1, on the reverse strand, counting down.
CGAGGGCTGGTTCGGAATGCCTTCGATCGGGCATTCCTCGGTGCCGGGCGTGCCGCGCGTGATTGCCTCCACCATCTCGCGGGTGCCTTCGGGATCGGTGACCCACTTCTGGTAGAAGTCGTAAGGACAGGCCGCCACGCCCTGCGCGCTTTCGCCCGAGTTGATCATGCCGGTGTAGCCGCGATGAACCAGCTTGTAGAGGTGGTTCTGCGACTGCATGTTCTTGCGGGCATCGCGGATCAGCGCCTTGGAAAGCTGGGCATACTGGATGCCGTAATCCTCTTCGCCGCATTCGCCCAGGGTGCGGCCGTCGAAACCCACGATGGCCGAGTGGCCGAAGTAGGAATAGACCCCGTCAAAGCCCGAGGCGTTGGCCACCGCGACATAGCAGTTGTTCGCCCAGGCCATGGCCTTGGACATGATCACCTGCTGCTCCTTGGCCGGGTACATGTAGCCCTGGCAGCGCACGATCAGCTCGGCCCCCTTCATCGCGCAGTCGCGCCAGATTTCGGGATAGTTGCCGTCGTCGCAGATGATCAGGCTGACCTTCAGCCCCTTCGGCCCTTCCGAGACATAGGTGCAATTGCCCGGATACCAGCCCTCGATCGGCACCCAGGGCATGATCTTGCGATACTTCTGCACGATCTCGCCCTTGTCGTTCATCAGGATCAGCGTGTTGTAGGGCGCCTTGTTGGGGTGTTCCTCGTGCTGCTCGCCGGTCAGCGAGAACACGCCCCAGACCTTGGCCTTGCGACAGGCCTCGGCAAAGATCGCCGTCTCCTCGCCGGGGCAGGCCGAGGCGGTCTCGTACATCTCCTTCTGGTCGTACATGATCCCGTGGGTCGAATACTCCGGGAAGATCACCAGATCCATGCCGGGCAGGCCGACCTTCATGCCCTGCACCATGTCGGCGATCTTGCGGGCGTTCTCAAGAACCTCGGCCTTGGTGTGAAGCCGCGGCATCTTGTAGTTCACCACCGCCACGCCAACCGTGTCGTTGCTGCTGGAAATGTCTCCGTGAAGCATCGTCTCTCTCCCTTCCTGGTTGTCCGGTTCCGGTTGCCTTGGTCCTTGCGCCTCAGACCGCCATGTGCCTGTGCACCAGGTCATCGGTCAGGGCCGCGATCGGCCCGGACGCGACGATCCGTCCCTTTTCCATCATCGCGAAGGCCGAGCTTGCCCTCCGGGCAAAGCCGATGTCCTGCTCGACCAGAACGACGGTGATGCCGTGCTTGCGGTTCAGCTGCAGGATCGCCTCTTCGATCAGTTCCACGATGTTGGGCTGGATGCCCTCGGTCGGCTCGTCCAGCACGATGATCTTGGGATCGGTCATCAGCGCACGCGCGATGGACAGCTGCTGCTGCTGGCCACCCGACAGGTTGCCGCCGGCGCGGGTCACGAAATCCTTCAGCATGGGGAACATCTCGAAGACCAGCGCCTCAAGCTCCTCGCCGCGGTCCGAGGTGCGGGCAAAGCCGCCCATCCGAAGGTTCTCAAGCACCGTGAACTGGGGCAGGATGCCACGGCCCTGCGGCACATAGCCGATGCCCGCCCTGGCCCGCCGGTGGGTCGGCCATGACGCAATGTCAATGCCATCCAGCACGATCTCGCCCGAGGTCCGGTCAAGCAGCCCGAACAGCGCCCGCATCAACGTGGTCTTGCCCACCCCGTTGCGGCCCAGGACCGCGACGAAATCGCCGGTGTCGACCGACAGGGTCACGTCCTGCAGGGCGGCCGAATAGCCGTAGTAGCCACAAAGGTTGCGCAGCTTCAGCATGTCAGATCCCCAAGGTCGAACCGAGGTAGACTTCGCGCACCCTCTGGTCCCGGCTGATTTCCTCGACCGTGCCCTCCATAAGCAGCGTGCCCTGGTGCATCACCGAAACCACCTGGGCGATCTGGCGCACAAAGCCCATGTCGTGCTCGACCACGATGATGGTGTGCTTGCCCTTCAGGCGGTTGCAGATGTCGGCGGTCTTCTGCGTCTCCTGGTGGGTCATGCCTGCCGCCGGCTCGTCCAGCAGGATCAGCTCGCTGTCCTGTGCCAGCAGCAGCGCGATCTCCAGCCACTGCGTCTGGCCATGCGACAGCACCGATGCGGGCGCTTCGAAGTAGTCCGAAAGGTCGACAAAGGCCGCCAGCTTCTCAAGCCCGTCGCTTTCGGCCGACCGCCCCGAGCGCAGGATGTTCGTATAGACGCTGATGTGCTTGCAGTGGGCGACTTCCAGGTTCTCGCGCACCGTCAACTGCCGGAACACGCTGGGAACCTGGAACTTGCGGCCGATCCCGGCGCGGGCGATCTGGAATTCGGGCAGCCGGGCAATCTCGCGGCCGCGGTAGCGGATCGAGCCGTGCATCGGCCGGGTCTTGCCGCAGATCAGGTCCAGAGTGGTGGTCTTGCCGGCGCCGTTCGGGCCGATCAGGCAGCGCAATTCGCCCTGCGCGACCGACAGGTTCAGGTCGTTCACGGCCTTGAACCCGTTGAACTCGACGCCAAGGCCCTCGATGTGAAGATGCTCGGTCATGTCTGGTCCTTCGCCTTCTGCCCGGAAAGGCCCTTCGCCGGGGCAGGACCGCCGGCCAAGGCACCCGGCCGCCGCATCAGCCGCCTGCCGGCCATGTCCAGCAGGCCCGCAAGGCCGTTCGGCAGGAACAGCACGACCAGAACGAAGATCAGGCCCATCACCAGCATCCAGGTGTCCAGGAAGGTCTCGGATTCCGACAGCGCGCCCTGCATCCCGGCCACCACGATGGCCCCGATGGTGGCCCCCAGCAGGCTTTGCCGGCCGCCGACCGCACACCAGATCACGATCGACAGGCTCAGCGGCACGTCCATGAAGGTCGGCGAGGCGAACTCCATCACCACCGTGTAAAGCATGCCCGCAAGGCCCGCGATCGCGGCCGAGATCGACATCGCCATGATCTTGTAGGCGGCGACGTCATAGCCGAAGAACCGCACCCGCTCTTCCTGGTCGCGGATCGCCTGAAAGATCAGCCCGGCCTTGCTTCTGGTGATCGCCAGCGCGCCCAGCAGGCAGACCGACAGACAGCTTGCCACCAGGAAATAGGTGCTCTTGGAATAGGCGTCGAACTCGAGGCCAAGGATTTCCAGCTGCGCCAGGTCGGTGATGCCGTTGAACCCGCCGGTATAGCGCTGCTGGTCGATGACAAGCAGGTTCGCCACCACCAGGATCGCCAGCGTGATGATCGCCACGAAGACGCCGGTGATCCGGCCGCGGAACATGAACCATCCCAGGATCGCCGCCAGTGCCCAGGGCACGGCCACGCCGGCGAAGATGGCAAAGGCGGTTGACTGGTAGGGCACCCAGAACCAGGGCAGCGTCTCGACGTTGTTCCACACCATGAAGTCGGGCAGCCCGTCCGGCCCGGTGTGGATCGGCACGGTCTTCAGCTTCAGAGTCATCGCCATGGCATAAGAGCCAAGGCCGAAGCTCAGCGCCTGCCCCAGGTTGAGGATGCCCGCATAGCCCCAGGACAGGCTCAGCGCCATCGCCACCATGCCCAGCACCAGATAGCGGGCATAGCGGTTCAGCAGGAAGTCATCGTCGATGAAAAGCGGAACGGCGAAGATCGCGACGCAGAACGCCAGGTAAAGGGCAAGCTGCAGCCGGTTGCGGTTCCGGGTCGGGTTTGCATGTGCGGAACTGTCGAACATCGCCGCCCCTCAGCCCCGCACCTTGGAGACGAACAGGCCCTGCGGCCGGAACCGGATCAGCACGATGATGCCGACCAGCACCAGCGCCTTGGCGATGGTGTCGTTCCACAGAAAGCCCAGCGTGCCGGTCGCCTCGCCCAGCAGGAAGGCGCTGGCGACGGTGCCGAAGATGCTTTGCACGCCGCCCAGGACGACCACGAAGAAGGCGTCGATCACATAGGACGTGCCCATTTCGGGCGACACACTCTTCAGCGGCGCCACCAGCGCCCCGGCCAGCCCGGCCAGCCCGGCGCCATAGGCAAAGGTCAGCCCGTAGATGCGCTTGGGGTCGATGCCGAAGCAGGCCGACATCTCGCTGTTCTGCACCACGGCGCGCAACTGCATGCCAAATCGGGTGCGGTTCATCAGATACCAGGTCAGCAGGAACAGCGCGACCACGAAGACAAAGACGAAAACCCGGTAGGACGAGATCTCGGTGCCCAGGATCGAGATCGTCCCGGTCAGCGCATGCGGCATCTCGACATAGCGCAACTCGCCCCCGACCGTCAGCCGCACGATCTGCTGCAGCATCACGCCGATGCCCCAGGTGGCCAGGATGGTGTCCAGCGGCCTTCGGTACAGGAACTGGATCACCCCGCGTTCGACCAGCCACCCCAGCAGGCCCACGCCGAAGAACACCACCACCAGGCTTGACAGCAGGCCCATGCCGAAAAAGGCGTTCAGCGCCCAGGTGCCATAGGCGCCCAGCATCACGAACTCGCCATGGGCCATGTTGATGACCCCCATCGAGCCGTAGATGATGGCCAGCCCCAGGGCGATGAGAAGCAGGATCGAGCCGATGCTAAGCCCGGTCAGCACGTTCTGAAGCAGGAAATCCATGTCCGTCCCCGCGGTAAGGCGTTCCAGAAGGGGGCGACGGCACCGGCCGTCGCGCCCCGGGTCGTTCAAGGACGGGTCTAGATGTTGGTCAGACCGGCCTCGACGCATTTCTGGTCGGGGTAGGCGGCATAGGGATCGGGGGCGAGCCACTCTTTCGAGTCGACCAGCACCTCGAACTGGCCGTCGGCCTTGGCCACGGCGATCTTGGGCCACAGCCAGGTGTGCAGGTTGTCCTTCTCGATCCGGATCTTGCCCTGCGGCGCGATCATCTCGGCACCCTTCACCGCCTCGCGGATGGTGGGCGGCGTGATGTCCGACGCCGCCAGCTTCTCGACCGCCTGCTTGAACAGGTAGACCTGGAAGTAGGACGGCTCGGACACGAAGTGGGTCACCTTGTCGGCACCCCAGCGCGCCTGATAGGCCGAGACGAACTTCTCGTTTTCCGGCGACTTGTGCACCATGAAGTAGGGCGCCGAGGTGAAGTGCCCGGCCGCGGCCTCGCCACCCATCGCCGCCACCTCGTTTTCCGACGTGGTCAGGCTGGCCATCGGCATCTTGGCCGGATCAAGGCCCGCCGCAAGATACTGCCGGTGCAGCGCCACCACCGAATCCCCGACCACGGTCGAGAAGATCACGTTCGGCTCGGTGCTCTTGATCTTGCTGATCACCGACGAGAATTCGGAATGGCCAAGCGGCACGTATTCCTCGTTCACCACCTCGGCGCCCAGGCCTTCAAGCAGCTTCTTGCAATAGTTGTTCTCTTCCTGCGGGTAGATGTAGTTCGACCCGATCAGGAAGAACTTCTTGCCGAAATTCTGCACCAGCCAGGGAATGAACTCGTCCTGCTGCTGGTTCGGCACGGCGCCGGTGTAGATCACGTTCTTCGAGCATTCGCGGCCCTCGTAAAGCGTCGGATACCAGTACAGGTTTTCGCGCTTTTCGAACACCGGCAGCACCGCCTTGCGGCTGGCCGAGGTATAGGACCCGAACACCGAAACGCAGCCGTCGCTCATCACCAGCTTGCGCGCCTTTTCGGCAAAGGTTGCGGGGTCAGAGGCCGGGTCCTCGACCACCGGCACGATCTGCATGCCGTTGATGCCCCCGGCGGCGTTGATCTCTTCGATCGCCAGGATCGTCGCCTTGTTCAACGATTCCTCGATGATCCCGGTGGTGCCCGTCAGCGAAAACAGCACCCCGACCTTGATCTCGCCGTTCTGCGCTCGGGCCAGGCCCGAGTTCTTGAACCACAGTTGGGGCGCGGCGATAGTCGAAACCGCGCCAAGTGCGGCCGTGCCGCGGATGAAATCCCGACGCTTCATAACCATTTCCATCTCCTCCCTAGCGCAAACGAAAAAAGCCCCCGTCCAGGTCCGCAGACCCGAATGGAGGCTTCGATGCCATCAGATTTTTGCGGCGCTGTTGCCGCGACCCGTTCTCGCCGAGCTGCCTTAATGGTTAAGGCCATCCCGGCGAAAGTCAAGACTGTTCAGAAGCGGCCACGCTTCAGAGATACTCGTTTCAAATCAATAAATTGCCGCCATACGCCCCGCCGGGCCGTCGTCAAGGACAGGCCCCCGGACCGCTCCTCGGTTGAGTCAGGTTTGCAGTCCGGCCGCCAGATTCGGCGTCGCCGAACCGGTCTACAGGGTCAGTTCCGACCGCCTGATGACCGCATCCGCGACCTCGACGACACTGACCCGCTGCTGCATCGCCATCTCGCGCAGGTGCCGATAGGCGGCGGGTTCGGTCATGCCCTTTTCGGCCATCAGGATCAGCTTGGCGCGCTCGACAAAGCGGATCGAGCGAAGGTTCTCGTCCAGCTGGGCGATGCGCTCGCGCAGGCGCTGCTCATAGCGGAACTGGCTCCAGGCCACCTGTGCGGCGGCAACAACGGCCGGCGCGGTGAACGGGCGGCTGACAACCCCATGCGGGGCCGCCGCGGCAATCTCGGCGGGGTCGTGCAGGCCGCTTTGCGGCAACAGCAGCACCAGCGCCGCCCCGGCCTCGCCGGGTTCCCAGGGCAACACCTCGGCGACCTTCGGGAAGTATTCGCAGATCAGCAGGTCCATGCCGTCCTGAAACCGACGGGGCGGCGGCCAGATCAGCGTGACCTCGGCCCGCTGCCGGCGCAGCTCGCGCATCCAGGTCTCGAAATGGCTGTCCGTCTCGGCGCAGACCACCACGCGCGCGCCTGACAGATCGACACGCCGCTTCCGCGTGTCGGCCTCGCGCCCTGCCGTCCGGCTCATTCCCTGCCCCACCCTAGACCGCCGCCCTCGCAGCGATCAGATAGGGGTCGGCCAGCACCGGGCTCAGCGACTGGCGCAGGATCTCGAACTGGCCCGACCGCGTCGCCCTGCCGATGCGCGACCACACGTTGGTGTGCGAACATTTCGGGTCGATCCTGACTTCGCCCTGCGGCGCCTCGAAGCTTTGCCCCAGAACCATCGGGCGCAACACGTCGGTGTCCAGCGTGTTGGCGCATTCCAGGGCGCGGGCAAACATGTGAACCTGAAAATAGGCCGCTTCGACGCACATGTTCGTCGCCTCGTCCTCGCCATAGCGGGCGCGGTAGCGGCGCACGAAATTGTCGTTGCGCGAGTTCGAGATCGACTGGAAATACGGCGCCGCCGTCAGGTGCCCCTCGCCCACGTCACAGCCCATGGCGCGGATCTCGGCCTCGGTCGTGGTCAGGCTGGCGATCGGCATGTTGGCCGGGTTCAGCCCGAAGTCGTGGTAGGTCTGGTACAGCAGAACGGTCGCCGACCCGACCACGGTCGAGAAGATCACGTCGGGCATCTGACGCTTGATGTCGTGCATCACCGCAAAGAAATCCTGCCGGCGGGCGTTCAGTGGCACATAGCGTTCGCCCACAACCTGCCCGCCACGTTCGGCCACCAGTTCGCGCATGATGCGGTTCGACTCGCGCGGATAGACGTAATCCGAGCCGACGAAATAGAACCGGCTGCCGTAGTTCTCGACCAGGTACTCGCACAGCGCCATCGAGTTCTGGTTCGGCGCCGCCCCGGTGTAGATGATGTTGGGCGAGAACTCGAAACCCTCGTACAGGGTGGGATACCACAGCAGCCCGTTCAGCCGCTCGACCACCGGCAGCACCGACTTGCGGCTGGACGACGTGTAGCAACCAAAGATCGTGGACAGCCCTTCCTCGGTCAGCATCCTGCGGGCCTGGCTGCGGAACAGCGCGTTGTCCGAGGCCGGATCATAGACCACCGGAACGATCTCGCGCCCGTTCACCCCGCCGCGCGCGTTGATCTCTTCGATCGCGATCATCGTGCCTCGGTACTGCGTCTCTTCGATCAGCGCCATGAAGCCGGACCTCGAGAACAGCACGCCGACGCGCCACGGCTCGCCAAGCAGCCCGTCGTTCTTCCGATGGCTCATCGCGCCCTCCCCATGTCGGCCTGTCGTCTGCTAGGTCTTACCGAGTCACCACACCCGCCCGAGAGAAAGAGCACGATTGTTATAAATTTCCACCAAAATGTTGAGTGATGTTGCGCAGCTTTGCTTTCGCAATGCGATTCCGTCAACGCCTATTTTGGCAAGGCTCTGGACGTCAGCGACCGTCGCAAATCGCTTGCACCTGTCTGATCAAAGCACCTGAAGCCGGGAAAGGGCAGGACTTGGAAGCGCTTCAAGCACCGCGGGTCGTTGTGCAACCCGCTGGCGATCCGAGAGCAGTCCGAGACGCAGCTGAAGGACCTGCAGGAAGCTTGCGGCGAGGCCATGCTGGAGCGGCGCGCCCGAAAGAAGCGGCCGGCCCTCATGGAGCGGGAGGACGGCAATTGATCCGGACGCTCCATGAGGGCCTTCTGGCGGCCGGGATCGCGGTGCCGCTGACCCAAGCTCTGCGCGTGGTTCGGCGTGCCGCGGCGGACGGTCTGTCACAAGCCGACCAGGGCCGCACGATCGGTCGATCCGCGTCTTGCCGAGCCGATCAAGACCCCGATCGAGACGGAGCCGCCCTTCGGCGATCGCACCGTGGCCTGGCTTCTGGGCTTCAGCGCCTTCGCGACCATCAGCCATGGCTCGAGAAAGCCCGGCAAGCCGTTGCCTTTCTCGAGTTTCGGAATGTGCGGCTCGACGGTTCCCCGATCAGCACCACCGCCGATCGCGCCTGAGCTGAACGACCGATGCTCTGACAAGCGGGATGCGCATTTGCCGGGCACCGGTCAGAGTCTGGCGACCTTGGCGCGGACTCCTGGCCAGAACCTCCTTGACAACGAGGTTACATCATATCTGATACAACATATACCAAGCGGATTGCACAGATGGTCACGATCAACTGCGATATGGGCGAGGCCTTCGGGATTTATCGCTTCGGTGATGACGCGGCCTGCATGCCCTTCGTCACCCATGCCAATGTCGCCTGCGGCTTTCACGCCTCGGATCCCGTGGTCATGGCCCGCACGGTGCGCCTGGCCAAGTCGGCGGGCATCCGTGTCGGCTCGCATCCCGGTTTGCCCGACCGCGAAGGCTTTGGCCGCCGCCCGATGCGGATGAGCCGGGAGGAAGTGGCAGCTCTGACGGTCTACCAGACCGGCGCCCTGGCCGGTTTCCTTCGGGCCGAGGGGCTGGAACTGTCGCACATCAAGCCGCATGGGTCGCTGTTCGGCATGGCCCAGAACGAACCCGAGGTCGCCGAGGGCATTGCCGATGCGGCCGAGGTCTTCGGCGTGCCCGTGATCGCCTTCTCGGACTGCTGCATGTCCGAAGTCTTTGCCCGCCGCGGCATACCCTTCAGCTGCGAATTCTACGTCGACCTTGATTATGGCGATGACGGGCGGCAGATCATTTCGCGCGAGCACCCTCCGATCAGCCCCGAACAGGTGGCCGAAAAGGTGCGACGCGCGCTGGACGAAGGCGTGACCCGGGCGGTCAGCGGCAAGGACGTCCGGGTGGTCGCCGAGTCGATCTGCGTGCATTCCGACACACCCGGTGCCGTCGCCGTTGCGCGCGCCGTGCATGACAAGCTTCGCCGCCTTGGCCGTCTGGACGCGGTGTAGCCATGCGCGCGACCGGGGGGGCGGCCTTGCAGCGCGAAATGGCCGAGGCGATTGCCCCGGCGGTGCGCGCCATCGCGGCCTCGCTGGGCCCCGAGGGGCGGCATGTGATGTTTGCCGTCGGCAACCGCGTCGAGGTGGCGCATTCGGGCAGCGATATCGCCCGGCAGATCTGTTCCGACCATTTCGCCGCGCGCCTCTTCAAGGAGACGCTGGTCGAGGCCGAGCGCGAATTCGGTGACGGCACGGCACGTCTTGCGGTGATGGCCGGGGCCGCCCTGACCGAAGGCCGTCGGGCGCTGGCCTCGGGCCTGGCGCCGGCGCGCCTGCTGGATGCCCTGCTGGCGCTGCGGCCCGCCCTGGATGCGGCCTTTGCAGCCGAGGCGACCGCGGCCGAAGACCTGTTTGCCGTGGCGCTGTCGGCCGGGGCGCCGGCCGATCTGGCGCAACTGATCGTTGAGGCCGATCGCGCCGTGGGTGACGATGGCCTGGTCGAGGTGGCCGAAGGGCGCGAGGATGAACCCGCCCTGTCGCTGCACGACGGGTTCAGTTTCCAGTCAAAGGCTGTTGGCGCCGGAAACCTGACCGCGATGGACGATGTCCACCTGATCGTCGCCAACGAACGCCTCGACGATTTCCGCAGCCTGACCCCGGTGGTCGAAGGCTTTGCCCGCAGCGGCAAGGGGCTGGTCGTGGTGGCCCGGGCAATCGAGGGCCAGGCATTGCAATTGATCGAGCGGAACCGCCGCGAGGGCGTGCTTCGCGTGGCGGCGCTGGTGCCGGAAGACACCGGGCCGCGGGCAGCCGAGATTCTTGAGGACCTTGCCGTTGCCACCGGGGCGGTGCTGGTGTCCGACCACACCGGCGTGCGGATCGAATCCCTGAAGCCGGCCATGCTGGGACGTGCGCAAAGCTTCCGCCGCGAGGGTCAGGTGATCCGGCTTGGTGGCACCAGCGGCGATGCCGGGCAGATTGCCCTGCGTCTGGCCGGGATCGCCGCCGAGGTCGAGGCCAGGAAATACCTGCCGCTCGACCGGGAACATGCGGCGCGGCGGCATGCCCGGCTGGCCGGCCGCTGGGCCGAACTGCGCATCGCCGGCAGCCCGGCGGCGACGACCTCCGTCGCCGCCGCGCGTCGGTCGATCGCCGCGCTGCGCTCGGCACGCGCCAATGGGGTGATCGAAGGCGCCGGAAAGGGACTCGACCGGATTGCCCTGCGGCTGGAGCATCCGCCCGCCAGCGACCCCGCAAAAGCGGCCGCCCTGGCCGTGCTGACCGCAGCCCTGCGCGCGCCCGGCCTCTGCCTGCGACGCAATGCGGGCGCAGACGGCCCGCTCACCGCCTGCGCCACTGCCGATCCGGCGGCGCTGTCGCGCAACCTTCTTGATGTCGCGCTTTCGCTTGCCTGCCAGCTGGTCGGGCTGCACGGCGCGGTGCTTCGTCACTGACCTGAAAGAAAGACCGCTGATGACCGACAGCACTGCGGTGCCGATGCTTGAAGTCGAGGATGTCGTCCACCGCTATGGCACGGTGACGGCGCTTTCGCATGTCTCGCTGTCTGCGCTGAAGGGCGAATTTCTCACCATCCTCGGCTCCAGCGGTTCGGGCAAGACCACCATGCTGCGGGTGATCTCGGGGCTGGAACGGCCCACATCGGTGCGGCGGTTGCGCATCGGGGGGGTGGATGTCGCCCACCTGCCGGCGGCCAAGCGGAACTGCACGACGGTGTTCCAGAGCTACGCGCTGTTCCCGCACATGAACGTGATCGAGAACGTCGCCTACGGCCTGCGCATCCGCAAGATGAACTCGACCGATGCGCTGCGCGAGGCGCACCGCGCCCTGGGCATGGTTCAGCTCGACTCCAAGGCCGATCGCCGCATCAGCCAGCTGTCCGGCGGCGAACGCCAGCGGGTCGCACTGGCCCGCGCGGTGGTCACGCAGCCGTCGATCCTGCTGCTGGATGAACCGCTTGGCGCACTGGACGAACGTCTGCGCGAGGACATGCAGATCGAACTGGTGGAACTGCAGCGCACGCTGGGGATGACCTTCATCTACATCACCCACAGCCAGGAAGAGGCCCTGACCATGAGCGACCGCGTGGTGCTGATGAGCCACGGCCGGATCGTGCAAAGCGGCGGCCCGCTGGATCTGTTCGACCGTCCGAACAGCCGCTTCGCTGCCGGCTTCATGGGCTACGAGAATATCCTGCAGGCCCGCCTGATCGGGCGCGAGGGCGATCTGGGTCTGGTCGAATTCCCCGGCGGCCTGCGCCTTCAGGGCCTGATCACCGCCCCGGCCCTGGACACCGGCACACCGGTCCACCTGGCGATCCGCGCCGAGCGCATCTCGGCCCTGGCGCCGGATGCCCCCGAGGGCATCGCTGCCCGCATCACCAGCCGCGTCTACCGCGGCAAGTACACCGACATTTCCCTGGATACGCCCGCCGGGCCGCTGCGGATGCGCAGCTGGCATGGCGCGCAGGACGAAAGCCGCGAAATCCGAAGGATCGGTTGGAGCACGAATGACGCCGTGATCTTCGCCGTCGACTGACTGAAAACAACCAGCGCCAACAGGAGAAGTAGCCATGAAGGACAGATTTTCCACCTATTCCCAGGCCGAACTGACCCGCCGCAACCTGCTTCTGGGGATGAGCGCACTGGCGGGAACGGCGGCCATGGGCGGCTTTCCCGGCCGCGCCGCGGCGCAGGACCTGCCGCTCGTCAAGGCCTACGGCGTGCCGACCGCGGCGCTCAAGGATTGGGCGCCGATGGAAAAGTCGATCGGCGTGCGGTGCGAGCTGAGCGGCGCCAGCAACGATGTGGGCGTTTTCATGCGCGACGTGATGGGCGCCAACATGGGCGACACCGCCGACATCTTCATCTTCGAATCCGGTACCGAAGACATCCTTGGTCCGCAGGGTCTGTACGCCACGCTAGACGAGGCGCATCCCGAACTGACGCTGTGGGAACGCACCTCGGACGACTGGAAGCGCTCGGCCGTGGTGCAGGATCGCGACGGCAAGCAATGGGGCGTGCCGGTGATCGGCAACGCCGACAGCTTCGGCTATTTCCCCGAAAAGGTGGGCATCGCCCCCGACAGCACCGAGGAACTGTCCTGGTCGCTGATGTTCGAGGACGAGGCAACCCGCGGCCGCGTCGCCTATGGCAACGCCTATACCTATTCGATGGGCCCCGCCGCGCTGTACCTGCAGGGCAAGGGCGCGGCCCAGTTCGGCAACATCGCCGACCTGACCGCCGAAGAGGCCAAGCTGGTTGCCGACTTCCTGATCGAGCGCAAGAAGGCCGGGCAGTTCCGCACCCTCTACGGCGCCTTCGAGGAACAGATCCAGCTGCTGACCAACAAGGAAGTCGACGTCATCAACTGCTGGGAACCCGCCGTGCGCGAGGCGAACCTTGTCCTTGGCCCGGACGCGACCCGCTACGCCTATACCAAGGAAGGCTACTTCAAGTGGGGCCACGGCGCCTACATCGCCGCGCAGGCCGTGGACCGCGGCAATCTGGACGCGATCTACAAGGTGCTGAACTACTTCCTGTCCGGCGAATATCGCGCCCTGCAGGCCCGCGACCGCGGCTATGCCGGCCCCAACATGGACCTTGGCGTCGAATACGCCCAGTCCAGCGGCTGGACGGCCGAGGAAATCGAGGCCCTGAAGGCGACCGAAGCCAAGGTGGCGAAGAAATTCGCCAAGCCCTACGTCTCGACCACCACGCCCGACAATGCCGGCGCGATGGAAGAGGAATGGCAGCGCTTCATGAACGCCTGACCGGCTGACCGACCGGGCGCGCGGCCCTGCTCCCGCGCCCGGCCCCCCCCTTCAACCCGACGGAAAAGGACGATGCAGACCAGCGCCAGCGCCCCTGCGGACGACCGGCTTCTGCCAAGGATCGGCCAATGGCTGTCCACCACCAACCTGGTGGTTCCGGCCATCCTGGTGGCCTGGTTCGCCATTGTCATCGTTCCGATCATCATCCTCTTCGTCTACAGCTTCTTCTCGACGGCCCAGTTCCGCACCGTCTACGAGCCCTCGCTCGACACCTGGATCGGCCTGTTCGAATCCGGCCGCTGGGAAGTGACCCTGCGCACCCTGCGCATCGCCGTGACCGTGACCCTGATCGAGCTTGTCGGCGCCTTTCCCTTTGCGCTGTGGCTGGCCAAGGGCGGTGTCAGCAAGGGCGGGCGAGCGGTGTGCCTGGCCTTGCTGACCATCCCGTTCTTCCTGGACATGTCGTCGCGCACCATCGTCTGGCGGGCGATCCTTGGGCAGTCGGGCCTGGTCAACACCGTCCTGATGGGCACCGGGCTGACTGATGCGCCCGTGGAATGGCTGCTCTATTCCGAGGTCGCGGTGCATTTCGGCATGGTGGTCAGCCTGTTCCCGCCCATGGTCCTGCCGATCTACATGGCGATCAACCTGATCGACGACTCCCTGATCGAGGCCAGCAAGGATCTTGGCGCCTCGCCCTGGCAGACGCTGCGGCGGGTGATCCTGCCGCTGTCGCTGCCCGGGGTGATGGCCGGCGTGGTGTTCTGCCTCGGCCCGGCCCTGGCCGCATGGGTGGAACCGGGGATGCTGGGCGGCGGCTTCGTCAACCTGATCTCGAACTCGATCGAAAGCGCCTATTCCGCGCTGCGCTATCCGGTGGTGGCGGCGCTGTCGGCCTTCGTGATCCTGCTGCTGCTTGTGCTTCTTGCCGCGATGTACCTGATCGCCCGCCGCTTTGGCGACCCGGCTTCCTCGTTCCGCGTGCTCAGGGGGTGACCATGGCGAATGACCCGACGCAGCCCGCGGCCCGTCTTGAACTGAGTTACGCGCCGATCTGGAAGCAGCTGGCCAAATGGGGCGGCCTTGCGATGATCGCGCTGATCTACTTCCCGCTGCTGTGGCTGATCCTGCTGTCGATCAGCCGCAACCCTCTGGGTGGCATTCCCGGCGAATTCTCGTTCGAGCATTACCGGGCCCTGTTCGCCAATCCGGACTGGCACATGCCGCTGCTGGCCAGTCTGGTGATCGCCACCGTGATCGGGCTGATCTGCGCCGTCGTCGCAACCCTTGTCGGCCGCGCGCTGCCATCGCTGTCCAGCCCCGGCCGGGTGCTGCTGATGTTCGTCGTGCCGCTGTTCGTGCCCGGCATGTCGATGGGCGCCGCGCTGTTCATCGTCACCCGCGCGATGCTGGACCTCAAGCTGGGCTACTGGTCGGTCGCCCTTGGCCATTTCGTCTGGGCCTTCCCCTTTGCCCTGCTCATCATCCTGGTCGTCACCACCCGCTTCGACCACCGGCTGGTCGAGGCCGGCCGCGACCTTGGCGCCTCGAACTGGCGGGTGTTCTGGGACATCGAGTTCCCGATCCTGATGCCCGGCATCGTCGGTGCGGCACTGTTCGGCTTCCTGATGTCGTTCAACGAGCTGATGCGCTCGATCTTCCTGCGCGGCACCGTCGAGACGATGCCGATCTGGAGCTGGATCCAGGCTGCAGCGCAGCAAAGCCAGGTGCCGATCATCTTCTCGCTGGCCTCGATCATGCTCTTGCTGACGCTGCCCCTGCTGTGCGGCGTGTTCTGGCTGCTGTTCGTCAAGCTGGACAAGTCGGCATGACGCCCCCCCCGCCCGCCTCAGTCGGCAGCAGTCCGCAGCAGCCGCGGCATCAGCGCCTGGGCTGCCAGCGTCAGGTCGCGCGCGATGCTGTCGCGCGCCGCCCGGGGGTCGCCCCGCTCCATCGCCGCGACGATGTGGCGATGCTCGTCGTTGGCGTGCTGGCGATAGTGGTCGTCGTCGAACAGACCGGTGAACACCGGCCCGACCCGCAGCCAAAGCCCAAGGATCACGTGCATCAACTCGGGATTGCGGGCCTTTTCGTAGATCGTGAAGTGGAACTCTCGGTTCAGCTTCAGGTAGGTGCGCGAATCGTAGCCTGCGGCCGTCTCGGCGATGCGGTCCAAGAGCTTGTGCAGCCGAACGAAATCCTGCGGTCCAAGGTTGGGCGTGGCCAGCTCCGCCGCCATCCCCTCCAGCGCGACCCGCACCGGCAGCAGCTGGTTGAACCGCTCCTGCGTCATCAGCGGCACCACGATCGACCGGTTCGGCAGCACCACCAGCAGGCGCTCGGCCACCAGCCGCTGCAGGGCCTCGCGGATCGGCGTGACCGAAATCCCGTAGGTCTCGGCCAGGGTGCGGATCACCAGCGGCTGCATGGGCGCGAAGATGCCGTTCGTCATGCCCTTCAGGATCTCGTGGTAGGCGCGGTCGCTCAGCGGTTGATGCTCGATCTTGGTCATCTCGGAAATCCTGTCACCAAGCATGGGAATAAGGCCTTGTGTCTTGTTCTGCATCAGAAATCGCCTCTGCGACCGTATAAAATATCATATATGAAATCTTCAGAATATCCAGCCGAAACCCCGTTGAAGCTTGGGTTTCGGCGGGCGGGGAAATGGGGTGCGACATGCTGCATGACGCGTTGAGGTTCTTTCCGGGCGGCGACCGCGCCATCGAGGTGGAACTGGGCGACGGCATGGATTTCTCGCTGAACTTCACCGTGCACCGGCTGGTGGCGGCAGTGCGCGAAGCCCGGATCGCCGCCATCGAGGACCTGATCCCCGAGCTTGCCTCGTTCCAGATCACCTACGACCCCGACCGCATCCGCTATGAAGACCTGACCGCCGAGATCACCGCCATCTACGCCCGGATCGGCCAGGGCATCTCCGGGTCGCTGTCCAGCCGGCTGATCACCATGCCGGTCTGCTACTTCGAGGCCGAGACGACCGCCTGCATCGACGACTATCGCAAGACCTATCCCGACAAGCGGCCCGACCCCGACCTCGTGGCCGAGATGAACGCCCTGCCGGACCGCGCCGCGCTGGCCCGGCGGCATTCCGGCACGGAATACTGGGTGGCCGCGCTGGGGTTCTGGCCCGGTCTCTGCTCGCTTCTGCCCCTGCGGCCCGGCGCGCGGATCTTCGCGCCGAAATACAACCCGCCGCGAACCTGGACACCGAAGGGCGCCGTCGGTATTGGCGGCGCGCTGTCCTGCATCTACCCAGACCGCACGCCGGGGGGCTATCAGCTGATCGGACGCTGCCCCGCGCCGATCTACGACCGCGACCAGCGCCTGCCCGCCTTTCGCGACAGCCTTGCCCTGCTCAAGGCAGGCGACCGCGTGCGCTTTCAGCCCGTCCCGGCCGAGGAATGCGCCCGGATCGACGCCGAAGTGGCCGCGGGCACCTATCGGCACGACATCCTCGAATACCAGATCTTCTCGGTCGACCAGTATCTGGCATGGGCCGCACAGCAAGAGACACGGCCATGAACCCGCGCAGCCTGACCGTCCTGAAACCGGGACTTGAAACCACCGTGCAGGAATTGCCGGGCCGGATCGGATATCTCGAACAGGGCTTCCCGGTTTCGGGGCCCTTCGACAAATGGTCCTTCCGGCAGGCCAACCTTCTGGTCGGCAACGACCGCGATGCCGCCGCTCTGGAATGCCAGTTCCTTGGCCCCAGCTTGCGCTTCGACTGCCCCGCCATGGTTGCGGTGACCGGCGCCGACATGCGGCCCCGGCTGGACGGCGAACCCGTGCAGATGTGGCAAAGCCTGCCGGTGCGGGCCGGCCAAGTGCTGGACCTGGGCGCCGCCCAGACCGGCACCCGGGCCTATGTCGCCCTGTCCGGCGGCATCGACACGCCGCCCGTCCTTGGCTCGCGCGCGGTGTTCCACATGGCCCGCGTCGGTGGCCACGCGCTGGTGGCCGATCAGGTGGTGCCGCTGGGCACACCCACCGAAGCCGGCCTTCTGACCATTCCGCCGCCGTTGCGGCCGGTGTTCCCGACCGACCGGCGGTGGCAGGTCGAGGCCATGGTCGGGCCGAACGACGACTGGCTCGACCCGGCCTCGGTCGAGATGTTCTTCGCCGCCGACTGGACGATGCAGGCCAAGAGCAGCCGCACCGGCCTGCGCCTGACCGGCCCGCAGTTTTCCTTTGCCCATCGCGCCCTGCACAAGAACAGCGACCATGGCCAGGACCCGTCGAACATCATCGACCACGGCTATCCGCTGGGGGCGGTGAACCTTGCCGGTCAGACGCCGATCATCCTGGTCAACGACTCGCCCAGCACCGGAGGGTTCATCAATCCCTTCACCATCGCCAGCGCCGCCTTCTGGAAACTGGCGCAGACCCGGCCCGGCGACATCCTGCAATTCCGCCGCATCGACCGGGACGACGCCGGCCGGCTGCGCGCCGCGCTGGACCAGGTGACCAACCCCGGAGTGCCCGCCCGTGTCTGACATCACCATCACGGACCCGGCCGAAGAATCCGCGCGCGCCGCCCTGGGCGACATGTTGCACAGCCCCGCCCCCGTGATCGACGCCGCTGCGGCAGCACGGATCGTTTCGCGCCACTATGGCATCCGGGCCGCGGCACATCCATTGGCCTGCGAGCGGGACGCCAACTTCCAGATGGTCCCCGCGCAGGGCAAGGGCTGCATCCTCAAGGTCTCGAACCCGGCCGAGCCTGCCGTCAGCATCCAGTTCCAGAACCAGGCCCTGCTGTGGCTTGAACGGCGCGACCCCGGCCTGCCGGTGCCCAAGGTCGTGCCCGCGCTGGATGGCCGCAGCGAATTCCTGCTGGAAATGCCCGACGGCCGCAGCAGCATGGTCCGGCTGCTGACCTGGCTTGACGGTGTGCCGGTGGCCCGCATCGGCGTCTCGCCGGCCCTGCGCCGCGACCTCGGGCGCACGCTGGCCCGGCTGGGGGCGGCCTTGGTCGATTTCGACCATCCCGGGGCATCCCATGCGATCCTGTGGGACATCAAGCACGCCTTACGCCTGCGGCCACTCTTGGCTTCGCTGCCGCGCGACGCGCTCAAGTCGCAGCTCTTGGCCGAGCTTGACCATTTCGATGCCGAGGTGGCGCCCCTGCTGCCCGGCCTGCGCCAGCAGGTCGTGCACAACGACCTGAACCTTCACAACGTCTTGCTGAACCCCGACGATCCCGACCGGGTGACCGGCGTCCTCGACTTCGGCGACATGGTCAAGACCCCCCTCGTCATCGACCTGGCGGTTGCCGCGTCCTACCAGACCCACCTTGGCGACGACGCTCTCGCCTCGGCCTGCGAAATCGTCGGCGCCTACCATGGCGTCCGGCCGCTGGAACGGCGCGAAGTCGCGCTTCTGCGCGACCTGATCGTGGCGCGGCTGATGACTTCGATCGTCATCACCGAATGGCGCGCCGCGCGCTACCCGCAGAATGCCGCCTACATCCTGCGCAACAACGGTCCCGCCCGCATCGGAATGGCGCGCTTCGCCAGCCTGCCCCGAGAGACCACAACTGCGGCCCTGCTTGCCGCCTGCCAGATGGAGAGCACGCCGTGAAAGCCGACACCGCGATGGTCAACGCCTATGTCGAGGGCGCCGCCGACCTTGACCCCGACACCGCCGTCCTGATCGCGCAGCGCAAGGCGCTGCTGGGGCCAGCCTACCGGCTGATGTATGCCCGCCCGCTGCATTTCGTCCGTGGCGAGGGCGTCTGGCTCTATACCCCCGAGGGCGAGCGCTATCTCGATGCCTACAACAACGTGACCTCGGTCGGCCATTGCCACCCCACCGTGGTCAAGGCGATCCAGCGGCAGGTCGGCGTGCTGGCGACCAACACGCGCTACCTGCACGGGGCGATCCTGCGCTATGCCGAACGGCTGCTGGCCACGATGCCGGCCGAGATCGGGCATCTGATGTACACCTGCACCGGGTCGGACGCGAACGACCTCGCGGTGCGGATCGCGCAATCCCACACCGGCGGCACGGGCATCATCGTCACCGAAACCGCCTATCACGGCATCACCCGGGCGGTGGCCGAATTCTCGCCCTCGCTGGGCGAGAACGTGAACCTCGGCGTCCATGTCCGCACCGTACCGGCACCCGACCGCTATCGCAGTGCCACCGGCGATGTCGGGGCCGAATTCGCCGCCGGCGTACGGGCAGCCATCGCCGACCTCAGGCGCCACGGCATCAAGCCTGCGCTGCTGATCTGCGACGGCATCTTTTCCAGCGACGGCGTCCTGGACGGGCCCGCCGGATTCCTGCAAGGCGCCGTCGACGCGATCCGCGAGGCGGGCGGGCTTTACATCGCCGACGAGGTGCAGTCGGGCTTCGGCCGCACCGGAGAGGCGATATGGGGCTTCCAGCGCCACGGGGTCGTCCCCGACATCGTCACCCTGGGCAAGCCGATGGGCAACGGCTTTCCCGTCGCCGGCGTTGCCGCACGCCCCGAGGTGCTGGCCGAATTCGGCGCCAAGGCGCGCTATTTCAACACCTTCGGCGGCAACCCGGTGGCAGTCGAGGCCGCCTCCGCCGTCCTTGACGTGATCGAGGGCGAAGGCCTGCTCGAAAACGCGCGCGCCGTCGGGGCATACCTGAAGGCTGGCCTCGAAACCCTGGCCTTGCGTCACCCCTGTGTCGGTGATGTCCGAGGAGCGGGCTTGTTCCTCGGACTCGAGATCGTCTCGGAACGTGCCTGCAAGGCACCTGACGCGGCCATGGCGACCCGCCTGATCAACGGTCTGCGCGACGCAAGGGTGCTGGTCTCGGGCTGCGGCAGGGCCGCCAACGTGCTCAAGGTTCGTCCACCGCTCGTCTTCTCCCAGGATCACGCCGACCACCTGATCAGCGCTTTCGACGATGTCCTGACGCGGTCAGACTCATAGCGAGTCCGCGCGGCCAGAGTCGCTCCCATCACCTTCGAACCGATCGATCCTATGATTGTGACCCTGATCGATTCCGCCGCCTCGCCCGTTGTGCGTGTGCTGATGATCGTCGGCGATCCGGTCACCGCGAAGCAGACCCGCCCCTGGGTCGGCGTAGTGAAGCTCTGTATCGACCCAGCGGACTCTGCACAGGTTAAGCCGCTGGGTCGAATGCCTCGGCGGGGGTCTTCATGTCCAGCGCCTGATGCAGGCGTCGGTGGTTGTGGAAGGCAATCCGGTCGCCGATGGCGCTGGCCGCGTGCTGCAGGCTTTCGAAGCGCTGTAAGCGGTGTTCTGCCCCCACCTTCTGCCCGGCGTGTTGATCTGGGATTGGAGCCTCCTGTGACGGGTGGGAGGTTCTCCATGAGTGCTCCTTTGGAGATTCTCACGATTGGTGGTAGCGACCGCCGGAGCCGCCGGAGATGGACGGATGAGGCGAAGGCGCGGATTGTTGCGGAGACATTGCGGCCTGGGGCGACTGTCGACGAGGTCGCGCGGCGTCACGAACTGAGGTCCAATCATCTGTCGTCTTGGCGGACCTTGGCTCGGAAGGGCAAGCTGGTTTTGCCCGCGCCGCAGGACGCGGTGGAGTCTGCGGCGATGGTCGTGGCACCATCAGACAGTGGCCTCCCACCGCCAGAAACGACCGGCCCGCAGATCGTGGTTGGTGCGGTGACGGTCCGGCTGGAGCCGGGCGCGTCGGCGGAACGGATCGCTTCCATCGTTCGCGCCCTGGCGGCGGGGCCATGATCTTCCCGTCGAACCGGGTGCGGATCATGGTGGCGACCAAACCCGTCGACTTCCGCAAGGGCCACGACAGCTTGGCCGCGATGGTGAAGAACGAGTTGCGCAAGGACCCGTTCACCGGCACAGTGTTCGTCTTCCGCGCGCGTAAGGCGGATCGACTCAAGCTGCTCTACTGGGACGGAACCGGGCTGGTGATGGCCTACAAGCGGCTGGAGGAGCATACCTTCTCCTGGCCCGCAGTGACGGACGGGCTGATCCTGGTGAACCACGCCCAGTTCGAGGCGCTGTTTGCCGGGCTCGACTGGCGGCGGGTCCGGGCCATCGAGGCACGGGCTCCGGGAGCGGTGGAGTGAGCCGTTAAGGGCTGCGGCAGGATGACTCGGTGCGCACTTTCCGCGGGTATCGCCGAGGCGGGGTCGTCTAATCGCATCACATCTTGCAAGCCCTTTCTTTCGGTTTGGGGCAGAAAGTCATCGGTGATCAGCGCAAGTGTTCGTCGAGACGTGCCAAGGTACGTTTGCCGGAGCAGGGTCGTCTTCGCGGTCGACACGTCGGTCGCCGCATGATTGGTGTTCGCGGGTGGGCCTTCCTATGTCTGATCCGCACTCAGCTGAGGTGCCAGCGGTGCATCCCCCTGCACGAAAGGCCCTACCTACGTCCCGGCAGGGACGCTTCGGCGCGCTCAATGCTCAAGCGCTATTCCTGTGTGATCATGCAGATGCCTTCATACCCCGCTCGAACAGGGTGCCGTCCCGGAGCATCGCATGCATCGTGACCGCCAACTTCCTTGCCAATGCGACGGCCGCGCGTTTGAAGCCGATGCGTTCCCTGAGCTTCAGCCCCCAGGTCCTCAGATCACTTTCAGCCGAACTGCGGGTCAGAATGACGGATGCTGCCTCGTAGAGCAGGCCGCGGAGGTGATGATCTCCCCGGCGGGAGATGTGGCCCTTGTAGTCGATTTCACCGGATTGATACCGCCGGGTCGTCAGGCCGACCCAGGCGCCGACGGATCGGGACTTCCGGAAGTTGTCAGGGCTTTCGATCGCGGTGACAAACGAAGTCGCGGTGATCGCGCCCACTCCGGGGATCGACATCAGGATCCGGCAGCCATCATTCTGTCGGGCTTCTGCGGCAATCTGGCGCGCGAGTCGGGCAGCCTGAAGCCGGGTTGCGCACCAAGCGTCGAGCATCGGCAGCAGGATTTCTGACACCTTCGGCCGATCGGAGAGCAGTCGACGTACATGTGCCTCGAACGTACTTCCCTTCCCGGCAGGAATGAGAAGTCCGAAGGTTTTCATGAAGCCTCTGATATGATTGGAAAGATCGACCGTGATCCTGACCAGCCGGTTCCTGGCGGCGATCAGGGTCCGAGCCAGCATGCTGTCAAAGCCTTTCACCCTCACTTCTCGGAAGAAACCTATCTCGGCCAGATGTGCCAAACCGTCGGCATCGTTTGCGTCGGTCTTGTTCGGCGCCATGTCGAGTGCCGACTTGGCATGACGGGCATCGATGCAGATCGCGGGCAGGGGTGCTGTCAGACAAATGCGAACTCGTCTCTACAAGGGCAGGATGACTGTCCTTTAAGCGGCGAGAAGTGAGGTGCCCCTAGATTTGTAGACGCTTTGCCCCCCAACTTTGAGGCTAGGAGGCCGACATGGGGACGAGCAACTACAGCGATGAGTTCAAGCGGGATGCGGTGCAGCAGATCACGGTTCGGGGCTATCCGGTTCGGGAGGTTTCCCGGCGTTTGGGGGTGAGTTCGCACTCGCTCTACAAGTGGATGAAGCTTTTCGCGGACCCAGCCCCGAAGGTGCCCAGCGTGGACCTCGAGTCCGAGAACCGACGGCTGAAGCGGGAACTGGCGCGGGTGACTGAGGAGCGCGATATCCCAAGAAAGGCAACTGCGTACTTCGCGCGCGAGTCCCAATGAAGTACGCGTTCATCCGGGCGCATCAGACCGAGTTCGGTGTCCGGGCAATGTGCCGGGTGCTGCGGGTTCACTTCAGCGGCTTCTATGCATGGCTTAAGGAACCGTGGTGCTGTCAGACAAATGCGAACTCGTCTCTACAAGGGCAGGATGACTGTCCTTTAAGCGGCGAGAAGGCCGCGCCACTCGGCGAGAGCGGCGGCGCGGGCCTGCTTGTAGGTGTTGCGGTCTTGGA
>NZ_JAJCTD010000009.1 GCF_020564565.1 Rhodobacter sp. Har01 | reverse complement strand
ACAGCCGCGTTATCAAGCATCGCATCAGCCAGCCGCCGCTTCCGGCGTTCTCGTCCTCGAGCCGCTTCAGCCGCTTCGCCGTACTTGGCCTTCCACTTGCAGATGGTCGCATCGCTGACGCCGTGCCAGCGGCACAGATCGGCGACGGAAACCCCGGCCTCACGCGATTTCAGAATGCCGATGATCCGGTCCTCTCGGTTGGGCCAGAGTCCACCTCGAACCGGATCAAGCGGAGGGGGCATCGTCAGCTGGACCCGGGGTTGTCCGGTCAGGGCAGGCTTGCCAGGACAGGCGACAGCAGGACCGAGGGCAAGACACCAAGGCCAAGGACAGTGGCGGCCGCAGCGGCAAGCACCGCGGTTTCCGCAGCGCGTGGCGGGCGGACCGGGGCCAGGCTGTCGCGGCGAAACAGGGCCAGGGTGAAGCCGAGATAGAAGTAAAGGCCGAGCGCCGAGCCGACGATGGCAACGGCAAGCAGGCCCGGGCTGTCCGCGCGGGCCAGTGCAGTGAACAGCTGCAGCTTGGCCCAGAAGCCCACCGCCGCCGGAAGCCCGGCCAGCGACAGCAGCGCCACCGCCAGCGCCGTTCCGGCCAGGGGGCGCGACCAGGCCAGCCCGCGCAAGCCGGTCAGGCTGGCCGCGCCCTCGGCCAGCACCGCAACCGCCAGCGCGGCGATCAGGGCCGGGGCGGTGGCGGCCAGGTAGAAGATCGCGGCCGCCGAGGCGGTGGCGGTCGGGGTGGCCAGGATCAGTGCGACATAGCCGGAATGGGCGATCGAGGAAAAGCCCAGCATCCGGGCCAGCGAGGGCTGCCGCAGGGCCTGCAGGTTGCCAAGCAGAACCGAGGCAGTGCCAAGCAGCGCAAGCCCGGGCGCCCAGATGCCGTCGGGCGGCATCACGCCATTCAGGCGGACCAGCACGATGGCCACCGCCACCTTGGACGCCACGCCCGCCACCACGGACGCCGCGGCCGGGGCGCCGGCAAAGACGTCGGGCGTCCACATGTGGAAAGGCACCAGCGCGAACTTGAACGCAAGACCCGCCAGCAGGAAGGCGGCGCCCAGGGTGGCCAGCGGGCCTTGGGCGGCCCAGGCCGAAAGGCCAAGGTCGCCGGTCTGGGCAAAGCCCAGCGCGAGGCCCATCAGCAGGGTCGCCGCGCCAAGGCCGCCCAGGACAAGCAGCTTGTAGCCGGCTTCCAGCGCGGCGCCGCTGCGCGGCAGGACGGCAAGCGCGATCAGCGCCAGCGTCACCAACTCTATCCCGGTGAACAGGGTCGCGGCATGGGTGGCGCCAGACAGGACGGCGGCGCCAAGCGTGGCAAGGAGAACCAGTGCTGGGGCCTCGGGCGGGGCCGTCTCGGGGCGCAGGATCGCCAGGGCCGCAAGGCCCGACAGGCAGGCCAGCGCACTGCCGAAGCGGGCCAGGGCGTCTCCGGCCAGCAGGTCGGGCGGTGGCGTCCCGGTGGACCCGACCGAAAGGATCAGCGCTGCCACCAGGCCCAGGCCCGCCAGGCCCCGGATGATGGCATCCGGCGCGCGCGCCGAAAGGACCATGGTGACCACGGCGGTCAGGCCCAGTGCGGCAAAGGGGGCGAGACCCAGCCCCTGCATCACGGCGCCGCGGCGTTCAGGGAGTCGACCGCGGAATTCACCGCGGTGTCGAGGCCGAACATCAGGAACTGCGGCAGAAGGCCGAACAGAAGGGTGCCGATGGCCAGCGCGATGACCGGGCCCAGTTCCCGGAACGAAAGGTCAAGGCTGACCGGCGTCTTGCGCGCGGTGCCAAAGACGATGCGCTGAAACAGCCGCGTGCCGTAGACCACCGAGATCACCAGCGAGACGAGGGTGATCGAGGCATAGACCCAGTTCACCTGGAAAAGGCCGGTGATGACCAGGGCCTCACCCAGGAAGTTGGCGGTGCCGGGCATCGCCAGGGTGGCCGCAAAGAACAGCGCAAAGGCGGCGGCGAAACGCGGCGCGCTTCGCTGCAGGCCGCCCAGTTCGCGCAGGTCGCGGGTGTGGACGCGGTCATGGATCGCGCCGATCAGCAGGAACAGAGCCGAGGCCGAGAAAGCATGCGCCACCATGACGATGCCCGCGCCCATCAGCGAGAAATGCACCCCGCCGCAGATGCCCATCAGGACCACGCTCATGTGTGCAACCGAGGTATAGGCGACCAGCCGCTTGGCATCGGTCTGGCCGCAGGCGACCAGCGCGCCATAGATCGTGCCGAAAGCGCCCAGAGCCATGCCCCAGGGGGCCAGGACGTGCATCCCCTCGGGGAACAACATCGCCGGAAAGCGGAACAGCCCGTAGGCGCCGGTCTTCAGCAGCAGGCCCGCCAGCAGGATCGACCCGACGGTGGGCGCCTCGGTATGGGCGTCGGGCAGCCAGGCGTGGAACGGCGGTGCCGGCAGCTTGACCATGAAGGCCAAAGCAAAGCCCAGCAGCAGCCAGATCTGCGCGGCGACCGGGATGTCGCGCTTTGCCACCTCGAAGGCGTCGAAGCTCAGGGTGGGACCGGTGGCACCGATCCAGAACACCGCGGCCAGCAGGCCAAGGCCGGCGATGGCGTTGAAGATCAGGAACTTCATCGCCGCGGCTTCGCGGTTGGCATGGCCCCAGATGGCGATCAGCAGGAAGGCGGGGATCAGCATCATCTCCCAGAAGAAGACGAAGACCACCAGGTCGAAGGACAGGAAGACCCCGTTCGAGGCCGCGACTGTCCAGCACAGCGCGGCATGCAGCAAGGGCGCGCGGTCGGTGCTGTTCCAGGACAGCACCACCGTCAGAAGACCCAGCGCCAGAGACAGCGCGACCAGGATGAACGACAGGCCGTCGATGGCGAGGATGATGTTCACCCCCAGTGCCGGTGCCCAGGCGTGGCGGCTTTGCATGATCCAGCGGCCGCTGTCGCCGTGCTGGACCACCCAGGCCAGGGTCAGCAGGCCGCAGATCAGGAAGACCGCGGCGGCGATCCGGGCCGCCGTGGCTTCGGCCTTGCCGGCAAGAAGGGCGAAGACGCCGCCCAGAAAGGGGAACAGGATCAGAAGGGTCAGTGCCATGAATATCCCCAGGCCAGCAAGAGAAGCCCCGCCGTGCCGGCGACCATGGCCAGCCCGTGGTCGCGGACGCGGCCGGTCTGCAACCGCCGGGCGCTTGTCCAGATCGAAAGCAGCGCCGCGCCGATGCGGCGCCACCACCGGTCGATCCAGTCGGGCGCCAGCGCGTCGGCAAGGGCGCGTTGCAGCCGCAGGACGGCGCGCGCCGGCAGGTTGCCCAACGGATCGACGACGCCGCTGCCGTAGCCGTTCAGCCGGCGCACCAGCTGCAGGAAAGGCAGCACGAAGGCGCGCTTGTACAGCCGGTCTGCGCGGTCCGGCGCGGTCGGCCCGGCCAGGGTGCGCCTCAGCCAGACCACCAGCCGGGCCGGCCCGGTGCCGACCGGATCCTCGACCCCGCCGTCCTGGCCATTGACCCAGCGCACCAGCCGGACGAAGGGCTGAATCACCAGCACCCGCAGCACCCGGTCGACCACCGAGGCGCGGCGACCGCCGGTCCGGGCGGCCGGCATCGGCGTGTCGGCGGCCCCGGGCGCCAGGGCCAGGGCCAGCACCGCACCGGCGATGGGTGCGATGGCCGCCACCGCCAGGGTGAAGGCCGGGGCATGCGGCATGTCTCCGCCCAGAAAGCGGATGATCGGGTTGACCAGCCCGCCAGCCAGCAGCGCGCCGAACCCCAGGAAGGCCAGCGGAAACAGGGTATAGCCGGTGTCGCTGCTATCGTCCTGCGCGGCTTCGGCTGCCGGCGCAGGCTGGGCCGCCACCAGCGCGGCGCGGGTCGCATAGGCGGCGGTCAGCACCGCGGTGGCCAACGCCACGACCCACAGGATCGGACCTGCGCTCCAGACCGCAGCCAGCATCGCCTCTTTCGACCACCAGCCGGCGGTGATCACCGGCAGTCCCGCCAGCGATGCCGCTCCGGCCAGGAAGGCCAGAAAGGCCAGCGGCTTGCGCTGGCGCGCCCCGCGCAGCGCGGCCAGGGCGGTGCCCTGCGGGGAATGGTGGGCGATGTCGCCCGCAGCCAGGAACAGCAGCGACTTGAAGATCGCATGCACCACGAAATGCGCCGCCGCGGCCTGCGGCGCCCCGACCCCGATCGACAGCATCATGGTGCCGATCTGGCTGATCGAGGAATAGGCGAGCAACCGCTTGACGTCTTGCTGCACCAGCGCCGAGGCCGCCCCGAACAGCGCCGTCGCCGCGCCCAGAATGGCGGTCAGGGCCTGCAGCAGCGGTTCGGCCGCCAGGATCGGCGCGAAGCGGATCAGCAGCACCGCCCCCGCTGCGACCATGGTGGCCGAATGCAGCAGCGCCGAAACCGGCGTCGGCCCGGCCATCGCCGAGGGCAGCCAGGTGTGCAGCGGCAACTGCGCCGACTTGCCGATGGCGCCACCCAGCAGCAGTGCCGCGATGATCGGCCGCATCCCGTCCTGCGCCGCCACGCCGGCCGGGATCAGCGCATCCAGCCGCACCGAATTTGCCTCAAGGAACAGCAGCAGCAGCGCCGCCAGCAGCATGGCATCGGCGAAGCGGGTCATGATGAAGGCCTTGCGCCCGGCCCGGATCGCCTGCGCGGAGGTGGTGTTGTAGGCGATCAGCAGATAAGAGCAGAGGCCCATCATCTCCCACCCCAGGAACAGCACGATGGAATCGCCGGCCAGCACCATGGTCAGCATGGCGGCCAGGAACAGGTGCATCAGCGCGAAGAACCGGCGCAGATCGCCCAGCGCGGTGCCCGCCATGTAGGCGACCGAATACAGGATCACCGCCGCGCCGATGATACTGACCGTCAGCCCCACCAGCGCCGACAGCGGATCAAGCTGCAAGGCCAGAGCCACGGTCGATTCGCCGACGACCAGGGTGAAGATCGGCACCGCGCCGATGCAAGAGCCGTGGAAACACTCGGTGGCGAAGACCAGCATCGGGATCAGCGGACCGACACCGCCCAGGATTGCCAGGACGCGAATCTCGAAGGCACGCAGGCGCAGCGGGTCAAGGCCCAGCAGCATGAAGCCGGTCAGCGCGATCGAGGGGATCGTCAGCAGGAGCAGATCGGTGGTCCAGACGATGCCGAACATCTGCTAGTGCCTCAGCTCGCGCAGGGTGTCGCTGTCGGTCACGTCCGAACGGCGGCGCAGGCGCAGATACAGTGCCAGACCCAGGGCAACCTCGGCAGCGGCAAGGACCAGGATCAGGACGAACATGCCTTGGCCCGCGGCCTGGCCGTGTCGGGCGCCGGCGACGATGAAGGCAAGCGCAGGCCCGGACAGTGCGATTTCCAGCGACAGGAGCTGGACCAGGATTGCCCGGCGGGCCAGCACGCCGAAGCAGCCCACCGCGAACAGCGCCCCGGCCAGCAGGATCAGCCCGGTGAAGGCGGTGTCACTCATCGGCGACCCTCCGGCCTGCCGCGACGGCCCAGGTGGCGCGCGCCCATCAGCGCGGCCAGCAGCAAGCCCGAGGCGATCTCGACCGCCAGCGCCCAGGGACCGAAGAGCAGCGCCCCCAGTTCGGTCGCCGGCACCGCGCGGCCTTGCGGCGTCGTCGGATCGGCCGTCAATCCGGCCAGCGGTGCCAACAGCAGAACCGCAACCAACGCCGGGGCAATCCAGGCCTTGCCAAGCCGCGCCCGCTCGGTCTCCTGTGCCGGCGGCGAGGCGTCGACGGTCATCACCACGAAGACGAAGACGGCCAGGATTGCCCCGGCATAGATCAGCACCTGTGCAGCCCCGGCAAATGAGGCGCCGAGGGCGAAGAAGCAGGCGGCCAGCGACAACAGCATTGCCAGTAGCCAGATCAGCACATGCGCAACGCTGGCCCGCGTCACCGCGACAAGGGCCGAGAGGAAGGCCAGCGACGCCGCCCAGATCGCAAAGTTCCCGCTCATGGCGTCAGGTCCTTCAGGTCCACCGGCGGGCTTTCGTTCAGGCCCTGTCCGCTGGCCTTGCCGGCAATGGCCTTGCCCGCCACTGCCCAGTAGCGGTAGCCGGGCCGCTTGCCGGTGCCGGCGATCAGCAGATGCTGCTTGTCGTACAGCAGGCTGTCGCGGGCATAGTCCGCCAGTTCGAAATCGGGCGTGAGCTGGATCGCCGCGGTCGGGCAGGCCTCTTCGCAAAAGCCGCAGAAGATGCAGCGGGCAAAGTTGATGCGGAAGGTCTCCGGGTACCAGCGGCCGTCCTCGGTCTCGGCCTTGACCACCTCGATGCAGGAGGGCGGGCAGACCGCGGCGCAGAGGTTGCAGGCGACGCAGCGTTCCTGGCCGTCGGGGTCGCGGGTCAGCACGATCCGCGCCCGGCTGCGCGGCGGCAGGTCGGGCTTGACCTCGGGGTAGGCGCGGGTCTGTTTGGGCCGCGCCAGCATGCGCCCGATCCGCCAGAGCTGGTCTAGGATGCCGGTCATGGCTGGCCCCCCACCACGATCGCACCGGTGATCAGCAGGTTCAGCAGCGCCAGCGGAAGCGCCACCTTCCAGGCGAACCCGATCAGCTGGTCATACCGCGGTCGCGGAAGCGCCGCACGCAACCAGATGAAGCCAAAGCAGATCACGCCGACCTTCAGCCCGAACCAGACCGGCGCGGGCAGCCAAGGCCCCAGCCAGCCGCCGAAGAACAGCGTCGTGGCCAGCGCGGCGACCAGCAGGATGGCCAGGTATTCGCCCAGGAAGAACAGCGCAAAGGACATTCCCGAATATTCGGTCATGAATCCGGCCACCAGGTCCTGCTCCGATTCCTGCAGGTCGAATGGCAGACGGTGCGCGGCCGCGGTTCCGGCGATCAGGAACAGCAGCGCGCCAAGGGGCTGCTGGAATACGAACCACAGTTCGGTTTGCGCCGTGACGATGTCGCCCATGCGGAACGATCCGGTCAGCAGTACGACGCCCATCAGCGACAGGCCAAGGAAGCTTTCATAGGCCAGAAGTTGCGCCCCCGCCCGCAGACCGCCCAGCATGGCATAGCGGTTTCGGCTGGCCCAGGCCCCCAGCGCAATGCCGTAGACCGTCAGCGCCAGCATGCCCAGGGCGAAGATCAGCCCCATGTCCAGTGCAGCGATGCTCAGCCCGGGCGCAAAGGCCACCACGCCGAACCCCGCCAGGATGGGGGCCGAGGCCAGAACCGGCGCCAGCCGATAGGCAAAGCGGTCGGCGCCCGGGGGCGGGGCGTCCTCCTTGGTGATCAGCTTCACCGTGTCGGCGACCCATTGCAGAAAGCCGAAGGGGCCGACACGGTTCGGGCCGAGGCGTTCCTGGAAGAAGCCAAGGATGCGGCGCTCGGCCCAGGTGAAGACGCCTGCGGCGACCATCAGGGCGGCCACCAGCGCAGCCGCGGCGAAGAGGGTGATCAACGCGGCAAAGGTCATGGCGCGGCCTTGACCTTCACCGCACGAACGGCACGCAGGCCCGTCAGGCCGATGTGCCCGGGGGAGATCGCTGCATCAAGCGTCAGTGGCGCGGGTGCAGGGCGGCCGTCGATCAGCAGCCGGGCACCTTCGGCCAGGCCCAGGCGCGCGGCGTCGTCCGGATGCAGGGCGACGCGGGGGCCGGGGGTTCGGGCTGCCAGCGGCGGGCTGGCCGTGTCGGCCTCATGTGCCGCAAAGGGGCTGTGCAGGGGCAAGCCGATCAGACCGTCGCCCGGCGCGGGGTCGGTCATCGGGCCGGCATCGGGGGCGGCTTCGCGCAGCGACACCCCCGGATCGCCGCCCTTGAGCGGCCCGCCGATCCACTGTTGCGCGGCATAGGCGGCCGAGACGGAATGCAGGCCGGGCCGGTCGGTCCAGGTGGCAAGGGCGGGATCGGCCGCGCGGGCGCCCTCCATTGACCAGTTCAGGGGCGAATCCGGGTCGGTTCGCGGCTGCCCCTCGGGCACACGGCCTGCGCGGTCTTGCGCGGTGCGGCCGGACTGGCGCGGGTGGGCGCGGGGGGTTGCGGGGCCAGCGGCAAGAGCGATGGGCGCGAGCGCCGGAAGGTCGCCCGTCAGGCAGGTCAGGAGCGCGTCGAGATCCGTCTCTTCGCCCGCAAGCAGGCGCCAGGCGGCGGGGGCCTCGGGGCGGGGCGGGCGGAATCCAAAGCTGCGCTGGGCGCGGCCTTCGTGGTTGATCCAGGTTCCGGCGGCTTCGGCCGGGGCGGCGACGGGGATTGCCAGCGTGGCGGCAGCCGTCGTTTCGGTTGCCAGATGATCCAGCACGATGACGCTGGTCGCTTTTTCGAACACCTGTTCGACAAGCGCCGGGTCGGCCCGGTGGAACAGGTCGTTCTCCAGCACGATGACGGCGCCGGGGGAGCGGTCAAGTCGGGCGACGGCGGCCTCAAGGCCTCCGACAGGGCCAAGCAGCGACAGGCCGAAGCTGCCGGCCTCGGGCGGAAACAGGGCCAGGCGGGCCTTGGGGCCAAGGGCTGTGGCGATCTCGGCAGCGGCTTCGACCGGGCCGGCCAGGCCCAGGCTGGCACCGGAGACGATGAGCGGGGCCTTGGCGGCCGCAAGGGCTTGCGCGATGGCCGCGGCTTCGGGGTCGGTTGCAGCGCCGCGCAGGGCGGCGGCGATAAGCCGGGCGAAGGCGGCAATGGCATGGGGCGGGCGGCGCAGGGGCCAGGTGGCGACATCGTCCAGCGCGTGGGGAAGGGGGGTGACAAGGGCGATGGGGGACCGCCGCCCCTCGCCCGCAACCCGTACGGCCTGATCCAGCCACAGGGCGACGCCCTTCTGGCAGGCAAGGTCGCGTTCGGCGCCGCGGGCGGCCTGGCGCAGGGCCAGCGCGGCGCGGGGGGCCGTGGCGGTGAGGTCTTCGCCCAGAACCAGGATGGCGTCGGCGGCGGCAATGTCGGCGATACTGGCCGTTGGGTGGGCCTTGAGCAGGCTGGCCATGCGGGCGGTCAGGGCGGCCTCGGAATCGGTGATGCCGGCGAAGAAGTGGTCGGCGCCGACGCGCCGCCGCAATGCCCAGTTCGATTCCAGCGAGGCGCGAGGGGAGCCCAGGCCGATGGCGCCGGTCAGGTCTGGCAGTGTGGAGGGGCCGGTCAGCCGGGTGGGTGCATCGGCGGACCAAGGCCCCCAGCGGCCGCGGTCGCACAGGAAGAAGCCGTTGATCGCGCCGTGGTAGCGGTTCTGCACCCGCCGCAGGGTTCCCGAACGTTCGTTCAGGGTCAGGTTGCAGCCCACGCTGCAATGGGTGCAGATGGCGGGGGTGGCGGTCATGTCCCACGGCCGGGCATAGACCTTGGACCATGCCTTGTCGGCGAAGACTCCGGTCGGGCAGACCTCGGCCAGGTTGCCGGCGAAGGGGCTGTCCAGCGGGCCGTCCTCATGGCGGCCGAACCACAACCGGTCATGCGCGCCGAAGGCGTCGAAGTCGCGCCCGCCGGCGTGGTCGCGGTAGAACCGCAGGCAGCGCCAGCAGCCGATGCAGCGGTTCATCTCATGCGTCAGCAGCGGGCCAAGGTCCTGGTTGCGGTGCGTCCGCTTGGGGCCGGTGGCACGGCGTTTGTGGTGGCCGGTTGCGACCACCATGTCCTGAAGGTGGCAGGCGCCGCCTTCCTCGCACACCGCGCAATCGTGCGGGTGGTTCAGCATCAGCCATTCGGTGACCTGCGCGCGGAAGCGGGCGGCCTCGGGGTCCTCGGTTTCGACCACCATGCCTTCGCTGGCCGGGGTCATGCAGGCCATTTCCACCTTGTCGCCCACCTTGACCGCGCACTTCCGGCAGGCGCCGACCGATCCCAGCGCGCCGTGCCAGCAGAAATGGGGAACGTCCACGCCGGCTTCCAGCGCGACGGACAACAGGTCGCGGCCGTCCTCGACGGTGATCTCGCGGCCGTTCAGGGTTAGCTTCACGCTCATCCGGCCCCCTTGAGCGGGCAACCGCGGTGCAGGTGGGCGTCGATCAGGTCTGGAAACCGCGCCAGCAGCGAGGCCAGCGGGGCCATGGCGCCGCCCATCAGGTCGCAGAAACTGCGGCCGCGGGGGCTGGCTTCGGCGGCGATGTCGCGCAGGGCGGCCAGGTCTTCGGGCTGCGCGCTGCCGTCTTCCAGCGCGCGCAGGATACGGGCGGCCCAGGGCAGGCCCTCGCGGCAGGGCACGCACCAGCCGCAGCTTTCGCGGGCGTAAAACGCCATGTGCCGGGCGGTGACCTCGACCGGGCAGGCGGTGTCGTCCAGCACGATCAGGGTGCCGGTGCCCAGCATCGCGCCGGCCTTGGCCATGTGGCCAAAGTCCATCGGCACGTCCAGGTGTTCGGGGCCAAGGAAGGCCGAGGCGCCGCCGCCTGGCTGAAAGCACAGAAGCCGACCGCTGCCGGAAACGCCCCCCGCACGGTCGATCAATTCGCGGGCGGTGGTGCCCATCGCGGCCTCGAACAGGCCCGGCGCGCGGACGCGGCCCGAGACGCCGTAAAGCTTGGTGCCGCCTTCCTCGGTGTGCGACAGGGCGCGGAACCATTGTGCGCCGTTGGCCAGGATGTGCGGGATCAGCGAGATGGTCTCGACGTTGTTCACCGTGGTCGGCCTGCCCCAGAGGCCGGATTGCGCCGGGAAGGGCGGGCGTTTGCGCGGCATGGCGCGGCCGCCTTCCAGCGCGGCGATCAGCGCGGTTTCCTCGCCCACGATGTAGCGGCCGGCGCTGGGGTGGACGCGCATGGTCATGGCGTTCAGGTATCCGGCCGCCTGCGCCTCGGCGATGGCGCGGGTCAGCCCGGCGATGGCGGCGCGGTAATCGTCGCGGATCAGCACGATGATCTCGGTCGCATGTGTGGCATGGGCGGCGATCAGCGCGCCTTCGATCACCTGGTGCGGCAGGGCCTCAAGCAGGAAGCGGTCTTTGAAGGCGCCAGGCTCCATCTCGTCGCCGTTGACGATCAGGTAGCGCGGGCCGGGGCTGGTCTCGGGCGCGGGCATGAAACGCCACTTGCGGGCGGCCGGGAAGCCCGCGCCGCCGCGTCCGTTCAGGGCGGCGGCGTCGACTGCGTCCAGTACCTGCGCGGGGGGTATTGTGAACGCCCGTTCGACGGCATCGTAGCCACCCAAGGCGCGCCATTCGGCAAGGCTATGGGGGGTGCGGTCGGGGCGGGCGCGGCCGGTGAGAGGAAGGTCGGTCATGGCGCCTCCTCCAGCACGGCGTTCAGCGTGTCTGCCGTCAGCGGCCCGACAAGAGTGCGGTCGGGGCCGATCACGGCGGCGGGGGCGCGGTCGCAACCGCCAACGCAGGCACTGTTGATCAGGGTGAAGCGGCCATCCGGAGTGGTCTGGCCGTAGCCGATGCCAAGGCGCGACATGAGGGCGTCACGGATGGCATCGGCACCGTTCAGCCCGCAACTGGCGCCGTCGCAAAGCAAAATCACGGTGCGGCCGACGGGGCGGCGGAAGATCAGACTGTAGAAGCTGGCGGTGGCGTCCAGTTCGGCGGGGGTGACGCCAAGCTCGGCGGCGATCTGCGGGATGCGGTCGTCGGAGACCCAGCCTTCGGCGGCCTGCACCAGGCGAAGGGATTCAAGCATGGCGGCGCGTGGGTTGCCCTCGTGGGCCACCAGGTCGCGCAGTTGCGCCTGAAGGACGGGCGGCAGGGTCATCGGTCGACATCCGACATGACGAAGTCGATGCTGGCGATGTGGGCGACCACATCGGCCACGGTCATTCCGGGCAGGATGTGCGGCAGCATTTGCAGATGCGCAAAGGAGGGAGTGCGAATGCGCGTTCGGTAACTGGAGGTGCCGCAGTCCGAGATCAGGGAATACTGCGCCAGGCCACGGTGGGTTTCGACCTGGCCCGTCGCCTCGCCCGCGGGAACGACGGTGCCGAAGGACGTGGCCAGGAAATGCGGGATCAGGGTATCGATGTCGTGCAGCATTGCGTTGCGGTCGGGGGGCGTGGTCAGGGGATGGTCGGCCTTGACGGGGCCGCCGGGCATGTGGTCCAGGCACTGGCGGATGATCCGCAGGGACTGGCGGATTTCCTGTTCCCGAACGACCGTTCTGTCATAGATGTCGCCTCGGGTGCCGGTGGGGACGTCGAAGTCGAACCCGTCGTATCCGGAGTAGGGCCGGGCCTTGCGCCAATCCCAGCCGCAGCCGGTGGCGCGCAGGCCGGGGCCGGTGGTGCCCCAGTTCAGCGCGGTGGCGGTGTCATAGGCACCGATGCCCACGGTGCGGATGCGGAACAGGTCGGAATTCAGCACCATGCGGCGGTAATCGTCCAGCCGCGGCGGCATCCAGTCTAGGAAATCGCGGACCAGCGCATCCCAGCCCTGCGGCAGGTCCATCGCCACGCCACCGATGCGGAAAAAGGCCGGGTGCATCCGCGCGCCGGTGATCGCCTCAAGCACACGGTGGCCGCGTTCGCGGTCGGTGAACATGTAAAAGACGGGGGACATCTGGCCCACGTCCTGCGCCATGGTGCCGTAGAACAAGAGGTGGTTCATGATGCGGTAGAATTCGCAGAGCATGACCCGGATCACCTGCGCCCGCGGCGGCACGGCAATACCGCACAACCGTTCGACAGCCATCAGATAGGGCAGTTCGTGGGTCACCCCGCCCAGATAGTCGATCCGGTCGCAATAGGGGATGAAGCCGTGCCAGGTCTGTCGCTCGGCCATCTTTTCGGCGCCGCGGTGGTGATAGCCGATGTCCGGGATGGCCCAGATCACCTCTTCGCCATACAGGCCAAGGACGATACGGAAGACGCCGTGGGTCGAGGGGTGGTGCGGGCCGAAATTCAGCACCATCAGCTCTTCGCCGTCTTTCAGCAGGGGCAGGCCAAGGGCTTCGGGGTCGATCCGGTTGGCCTCCTCGGCCGCGCTGAACGACTGTTCGGTCATCCGGAAAGGCGGCTGTTCGGTGGCCCGCGCATAGTGGTCCTTGCGCAAGGGGTGACCCGGCCAGTCTTGCGGCATCAGGATGCGGCGATGGCTGGCGCGGCCGTCGAACTGCACGCCGAACATGTCGAAGGCTTCGCGTTCGTACCAGTCGGCGGCGAGGTAGACCGGGGCGATCGACGGCGCGCGCGGCATGGTTTCGTCACAGGCGACCTTGAGCCGGATGTCGGCGTTGCGGTCAAGGCTGATGAGGTGGCTTTGCAGCGTCACGCCGCGCGCCGGGGCGGGGCGGTGGCTGCGCCGTGTCTCGTCCACGGCCCAGAGGTCGGCCAGCAGCGTGAAGGGCTGCGGCACTTCCTCCTTGAGAAAGCGGTGAATGGCGGGGCTGGCCTCGGGCGCGATCCAGACCACGGGGAAGGCTTCGCCGGTGGCCTGCTCGGCCAGGATCGCCGGGCCGAAGCGGGCCTTGAGGGTTTCCACCAGCGAGGATTGCGGGGCGGCGTCGAGGCTCATGGTGCCTCCTCGGGTCCGGCCAGGCGGGTCATGCCGGCGCGGGTGTCGCGCAGGGCATCGCGGCGGGGAACCGGCGAGAACGACCGGGGGGTTGCGTCGAGATGAATCGACAGCGGCCGCCGCTCGGCGCCGATTTTCTGTTGCAGCAAGACCAGCGCATCCATCAGCGCCTCGGGGCGGGGCGGGCAGCCGGGAACGTAGACATCGACCGGCAGGAAGCTGTCGACGCCCTGCACGACGGAATAGATGTCGTACATGCCGCCCGAATTGGCGCAGGCGCCCATCGAGATCACCCAGCGCGGTTCGCGCATCTGCTGATACAGGCGATACAGCGGCGCGGCCATCTTGCGGAACACCGTGCCCGAGACGATCAGCAGGTCGGCCTGGCGGGGGGTCGAGCGGATCACCTCGGCGCCGAAACGGGCCTGGTCGTAGACCGGCGTCAGCGCCGTGGCCATCTCGACATAGCAGCACGACAGGCCGAAGTTGAACGGCCAGAGGCTGTTCTTGCGCGACCAGGCGACAAGGTCGTCCAGCCGGGTGAACAGATGCCCGCGCGCCATCTGCTCTTGAGGGGAAAGTCCGGGTCCGGTCATGGCTCTTCCTCTTCAACGTCCGAAGGCGCGGTTTCCAGCGCCCCGTCGAGCCAAAGCCAGAGAAGCGCCGCCAGCAGGACCAGGATGAAGATCGCGGCGGCCACCAGCCCGGGTGGGCCGATCGCCTTGGCCGCCACCGCCCAGGCGAAAAGCAGCGCCACCTCGACGTCGAAAATCATGAAAAATATGGCGATCAGGGCATATTGCGCCGCCGTGCGGCCCCAGACCGGAGGGCCGGGCGGCGCGCCGCTTTCATAGACGCCGAAGCCGGGCCTGTCCCGTTCTCGCAACAGGCCGGCGACGATGAGGATTGCCGCCATCGCCACTGCCACGACGGCAAGATGAATTGCCAGAGCGGCGCGTGGATCAAGCGATGCAAGGAAATCGGCCATCCGCACGAGCCCCAATCATCGGTTGCGGGCCAGAGTGGCGCCAAAGCTTGGCAAGGGTCAACCGCACTTCGCACCTTACGTAAGGAAACCAGTGCCTTCCCTGATCCGGGTTAGTCCTGGCAACGGCCGACGGCTGCGGCGGCCACCGGTCGGACAATGGCCTGGCGCGCGTCACCTGATCAGGATGGCGCGGAAATCGTTGACGTTGGTCAGGGTCGGGCCGGTGATCACCTGATTGCCAAGCGCCGCAAAAAACCCGTGTGCGTTGTTGCGGGCAAGCTCTGCCCTTACGTCAAGGCCCAGGGCGCGCGCTCTGGCCAGTGTCGACGGGCCGATCACGGCGCCGGCCACCTCGGCCGCGCCGTCCACCCCGTCGGTGTCGCAGGCCAGCGCATGAATGCCGGCGGCACCTTTCAGTTCAAGGGCCAGCGCCAGGCAGAACTCGGCATTCGGGCCGCCGATGCCGTCGCCCCGCCGCGTGACGGTCAACTCGCCGCCCGACAACAGCACAAGCGGCCGGTCGCCCGGATTGCGGGCATCCCGCCGCGCCAGTGCCAGCCTGGCCTGGGCTGCGGCCACCGCGCGCGCCTCGCCTTCCAGCGCGTCGCCCAACACGTCCACCTCAAGCCCCATTGCGCTTGCCAGCCGGGCCGCTGCCGCAAGGCTTTGCGAGGCCGCAGCGATGACATGGTTCTCGGCCCGCGCCAGGCGGGGGTCACCGGGGGCGACAACGCCCGTGGGGCGCGTCAGACAGGCGCGGACGGCCGCAGGAACGGGGACCTTCCAGCGCTCGAGGATCGCCAGCGCCTCTGTGGACGACGTCGCCTCGCCGACGGTGGGACCCGAGCCGATCAGGCCCGGATCGTCTCCGGGCACGTCCGAGATCATCAGGCACAGCAGCCGCGCCGGATGGGCGGCCGCAGCCAGTTGCCCGCCCTTCACGCGGCTGAGGTGCTTGCGCACGGTGTTGATCGCGGAAATCGGCGCCCCCGAGGCCAGAAGCGCCGCGTTGACCGCCTGTTTGTCACCCAGCGTCAGGCCCTCTGCCGGCGCGCAAAGCAGGGCCGAGGCCCCGCCCGAGATCAGCGCCAGCACGAAATCCTGCGGTCCCAGCGGCGTCAGCAGGTCCAGGATGCGCCGGGTTGCCGCGACCCCCGCCGCGTCGGGAACCGGATGTGCGGCTTCGACGATCTCGATGCCTTGGCAGGGCCGGCCATGGCCGTGGCGCGTGATCACCAGCCCGTCACAGGCGCCCCACCGGCTTTCGACCGCCTCGGCCATGCGGGCGGCGGCCTTTCCCGCCCCGACCACCAGCACCCGGCCCGCCGGCCGTTCGGGCAGGAAACTCCCCAGGCTGCGCATCGGGTCCGCGACCGTGATGGCACGGTCGAACAGGGCACGAAGAAGCGGGTCAGGATCGGTCATGGCAGGGCTTGGGCGCCGGATCCTATGGCAGGGCCGTTGCGGCGGCGGGGCGTTCCGTCTGTCCAGACAGCCCCGCGTCGCGGCGCCATGTCAAGGCCGTGTCTTGTGCCACCGGCATCGGCCATGGGCGCGGTCTTCGCTGGCAGGCCGGCCACCGGAACGGCGGGGGCGGCGGGTGGCAGGGTCAACGACTCCGGCCAGTGTCACGCGCCGGGCAAGGATGTGGTTCAAGGCGACCCGCATGGGCGTGGTCCTTGGGCTGCGGAACGCGCGCAGGTCAGACCTCGGCCAGCCGCACCCGGCGCCCGTCGCGGGCCGAAAGGGCGATGGCGTGGATGGCTTTTTCAATCTCCAGCCCGGCGGTGAAATCCAGCGGCGGGCGGGCGCCGTCGCGGATGGCGCGCAGAAGGCCGGCGGCTTCGATCACCTTCATGTCGTTGAAGCCCAGCTGGTGCCCCGGTGCGGGACAGAAGGCGCCGTAGGGCGGGTGCTCGGGCGCGGTCAGGATGGTGGTGAAGCCCTGCAACGCCTTCGGCCCGCGGTTCTGGAACAGCTGCAGTTCGTTCATCCGCTCCTGGTCAAAGATCACCATCCCCTCGGTGCCATGCACCTCGAACCCCAGCCGCGACTTGCGGCCCCAGGCGCTGCGCGAGGCCACCATCGTGCCCTTCACCCCGCTGGCAAAGGTCAGGAGCGCCGCGGCGGTGTCCTCGTTCTCGACCGCCGCGCGGCCCTTGCCATCGGGCATGGGGCGGGTCCTGTGGAGGGTCTCGATTTCACCCACCACGCTGTCCAGCGGGCCGGCAAGGCCGGTCAGGAGCGAGATCAGGTGGCAGCCGATGTCGCCCAGCGCGCCGAGGCCCGCCTGTTTCAGCGTGGCGCGCCAGGACCAGGCCAGCGCCGGGTCGGCCTGGTAATCCTCGTCCACCCAGCCGCGGATATGGACGACGCGGCCGATCTCGCCCGCCGCCACCAGCCGGCAGGCGTGGGTATAGGTGGGGTTGGCGGTGTAGTTGTAGCCAAGCTGGGTCTTCAGCCCCGATGCCCGCGCCGCCGCCTCCATCGCTCGGGCATCGGCCAGCGTCAGCGCCATGGGCTTTTCGCACCAGACATGCTTGCCGGCCTTCAGCGCCGCCTCGGCCATCTGCCGGTGCATGCCGTTCGGTGTGGTGATCGAGATCAATTGGATGCCTGGATCGTCCAGCAGGTCGCGCCAGTCGCCGGTGGCGCGGGCAAAGCCGAACTGTCCGCCCATCTCGGCGGCCTTTGTGGCCGGCGTTTCCGCCAGCGCCACCAGCCGCACCGCGGGCACATCGCCCATCACCGCCTTGACCGTGCGATAGGCCAGCGCATGGGCCTTGCCCATGAAGCCGGTGCCGATCAGCCCAACGCCGATACTGTCCATCATGCCACCCTTTCCAGCCAGTCGCGGAAGGCGTCCACGACATCATTTTCGCAGGCCACCAGATGCTGCGGCGCGGTGGCGTCGATGCGCATCCCTAGCAGATCGCGGACGATCTGGCGGGGCATTATGGCAGCTCGACCAGCACGCGACCGGCTTCGACCCTGACGGGATAGGTCCGCAGGTTGACGCAGA
This sequence comes from Rhodobacter sp. Har01, assembly GCF_020564565.1. Taxonomy (GTDB): domain Bacteria; phylum Pseudomonadota; class Alphaproteobacteria; order Rhodobacterales; family Rhodobacteraceae; genus Pseudogemmobacter. The sequence continues at coordinate 63,238 of NZ_JAJCTD010000009.1, read as the reverse complement.
CCGGGGCGCGCTTGGCCTCGCCGGTGCGATAGTCGAACTGGCCGTTGTGCTTGGGACATTCGATCAGGAACTCCATCACCAGCCCGTCGGCAAGATGCACATGTTCGTGGCTGCACAACCCGTCGGTGGCGTAGAACCTGCCGTCCGGCCCGTGGTAGATGGCATGGGTCGCTCCGGCGTGGTCAAACCGGATCAGGTCTTCGGCGTCGATGTCGCCGGGCGCGCAGGCGTCAATCCAGTGCGGCATGTCCGGTCCCCTTATTCGGCGGCGTTGGAAGCTTGGGCCATCATCCCCGGCACAAACTGGTGGAAATCCTCGCGGTAGGGCTTGGCGCTGGCTGGCAGGTCGCGGCGAATGAAATAATCCTCATAGGCCAGCTGGCGCCTGAACGCCGGCCACATCTCGCGGAACCCCTCGAGGATCGAGCGGTTGGGCGCGGGCAGGTCGCCCTTGATCGTCTCGTGCAGGCGGGGAAGCGCGTGATAGGGCACCATCGGGAACATGTGGTGTTCGACGTGGTAGTTCATGTTCCAGTAGATGAAGCGGCTGACCGGGTTCATCAGCACGGTGCGGCTGTTCAGCCGGTGGTCGATGACGTTGTCGGCCAACCCGCCATGCTGCAACAGGCCGGTCATCACATGGTGCCAGGCGCCGTACATCCGCGGCAGGCCGATCACCATCAGCGGCAGGATGGAATGGGTCCACAGCGCCAGGGTCAGCGTGGCGGCATAGATGCCCAAGTGGATGCGGGCGACCTTGCGGACCTTGCCCCATTCGCTTTCCGGCACGAAGGTGCGTTCCTCGGCCGTAGGGCCGTCCAGCGCGTTGCGGATCAGGTTCGGGAAGAATTTCATCACGTCGATGATGCCGAAGAAGTTCAGCATCACCCGCGCCAGGTCCGGCGGGCGCATCACCGCGATTTCCGGGTCACGGCCGACGAAATAGGTCTCGGAATGGTGCCGCGCATGGCTCCAGCGCCAGGTGGCGGGATTGCGCATGATCATGAAGCTGGCGATCTGGTAGACGACGTCGTTCATCCACGGCGTGCGGAAGGCGGTGCCGTGGCCGCATTCGTGCCAGCGCGAGTCGGAGGCCGAGCCGTACAGCACGCCATAGGCCAGCCAGAACGGCAGCGAGGCCCAGGAAGGCCAAAGCGCGATGCCGATGCCGGCGCAGGCGATCATGACGCCGTAAAGGATGAGTGTGTCGCGAATGGCCGGCTGGTCGGTCCGGGTCATCAGGTCTTTCATCACCTTGCGCGGCACTTCGGTGTGATACCACTCCGCCGCGGTCAGGCCGCGGTCGACGGCGCGCTGCGCGTCGGCCCCGAACGGGCTGTAGTCCCGTTTCCCCATGCCGTCCCCTCCCCAGGCTGGCCGGGCGCCCGTCATGCAGCGGGACCCGACTCGTCGATAGACCGGAAGGCGCCGATTCACCAAGAGACGGGCTTGCAGGTTCCATCAGAACCCATCACGCTGCCATCAGGAATGATGTGAAACCATCAGGAGCAGCATGGCCCGCCGCCCTACCATTCACGATGTCGCCCACGAGGCCGGCGTGTCCACCGCCACCGTCGACCGTGTCCTGAACGCGCGCGAGAAGGTGCGCGAGGACACCGCGCGCCGGGTGTACGAGGCTGCGCGCCTGGTTGGCTATCACGCCACGCCGCTGATCGGGCAAAGGGTGCAGATGGACCTGCCGCGGCTGCGGCTGGGCGTGGTGTTGCACAAGGAACGCCAGGCCTTCTATCAGTCCTTCAAGGCCGAGATCGAACGCGCCGTCACCCGGGCCACCGGGCTGCGCGCCTCGGCGGTGATCGAATTCGCCAGCTCGCAGACGCCGGCCGACTTTGCGGCGCTGATCGACGGGCTGGCCGACCGGGTGGATGTGGTGGCCGCGACCTCGGTCACCCACCCCGAGGTCACCGAGGCGGTGATGCGGCTGAATGCGCGCGGGATTCCCTGCTTTGCCCTGCTGAACGATTTCGCCCAGGGCGTGCGGCAGAATTACCTGGGCCTGAACAACATGAAGATCGGCCGCATCGCCGCGCACATGATCGTGCAGACCTCGCACCGGCCCGGCAAGATCGCGGTTTTTGTCGGCGGCTACCGCTGGCACGGGCATGAACTGCGCGAGACAGGTTTTCGCAGCTATTTCCGCGAATACGCGCCGCAGTTCACCATCCTGGACACTCTGGTGAACCTGGAAACCCGGCAACTGACCTATGAGGCGACGTTGGATCTGCTGGGCCGCCACCCCGACCTGCGTGGCATCTATTGCGCGGGCGGCGGCATGGAGGGCGCCATCGCCGCCCTGCGCGAGGTGCGCCAGCCCGGCGAGGTGGCGCTGATCGTGAATGAGCTGACGCCGGAAAGCCGGGCCGCGCTGATCTCGCGCTATGTCGGCATGGTGATCGGCACGCCGCTGCCGCGCCTTTGCGCCGACCTGGTGACGCTGGCGGCTGAGGCGGTGCAGAAGGGGATCACCCCGGTGCTGGGCCAGCATTTCCTGCAGCCGGACCTGTATCTGCCGGAATCCGTCTGACGAAAGGCAATCATTCCGTTTCGGCAATGCCATCATCCCTGACGAAAAGCATCACCGATTGAATTGACCGAATCGGATGCGGTTCGCATCGTCTGTCCCCAATCGGCGCAGGGGTGGGGAGACCATGCGATGACATCCTTTGCCCTGAACCACATGACCGTGGCCCGCCTTGGCTATGCGCAACTGCTCGACCTTGCAGCCGACCTGGACATGGTCGGCGTCGAGGTGCGCAATGACCTGCCGCAGCCGCTGTTCGACGGCATGGACCCCGCCGCCGCCGGCGCCCTGGCCCGCGACAAGGGTCTGCGCCTCCTGGCGGTGGCCGAGGTCAAGCGCTTCAACGACTGGTCCGACGGCAAGGCTGCCGAGGCGCTGGCGCTGATGCGGATTGCCCGCGCCGCCGGGGCCGAGGCGGTCAGCCTGATCCCGCGCAACGACAATGGTGGCATGGGCAACGGCGAACGCCAGGCGGCGCTGCGGGTGGCGCTCAAGGCGCTGAAGCCGATGCTCGAGGACCACGGGCTGACCGGCCTGGTGGAACCGCTGGGGTTCGAGACCTGTCCACTGCGCCACAAGGCCGAGGCGGTCGAGGCGATCGAGGCCACCGGCGGCAGGGAGCAGTTCAAGCTGGTGCATGACAGCTTTCACCACACGCTGGCCCAGGCTGGGCCGCTGTTCCCGCAGCACACCGGCCTTGTCCACATCTCGGGCGTGGTCGATCCCACCGTCACGCTGGCGCAGATGACCGACGCGCACCGCATCCTGGTGGATGCCGCCGACCGGCTGGGCAACATCGACCAGATCGCCGCCTTGCGGGCGGCCGGCTGGGACGGCCCGGTCAGCTTTGAATCCTTCGCGCCGCAGGTCCATGCCAGCGCCACGCCGCTGGCGGATCTGGCGGCGTCGATGACGTTCATCCGCGAGGGCATGGCCCGCAAGGCCGCCTGACCGCCAGGGTAACCGGGGCGCCTGGGAGAGAGGGGTGCCCCTCCGGCAAAGTCACGGATGCGCCGGACATCCACAAAGGGAGAGAGACCATGAAGAAGACCCTTCTTGCCGCCGGCTTCGGCGCGCTGATGACCACGACTGCGATGGCCGACGGCATCGGCGTGTCGATGGCGCTGTTCGACGACAACTTCCTGACCGTGCTGCGCAACGGCATCCAGTCCCAGGCCGACAGCGCCGGGCTGAGCGTGCAGATCGAGGACGCGCAGAACGACGTGGCCAAGCAACTTGACCAGATCAACAACTTCATCGCCTCGGGCGTTGACGCGATCATCGTGAACCCGGTGGACACCAGCGCCACCCAGGCGATGTCGGACGCCGCCGCCGCTGCCGGCGTGCCGCTGGTCTACGTCAACCGCCAGCCGATCAACGTCGACACCCTGCCCGACAACCAGGCCTTCGTGGCCTCGAACGAAGTGGAATCCGGCACGCTGGAAACCATCGAGGTCTGCCGCCTGTTCAAGGAGCAGGGCAAGACCGAGGCCAATGTCTATGTGATGATGGGAGAGCTGTCGAACCAGGCCGCCGTGCAGCGCACCGCCGACATCCATGACGTGATCGCGGCCGGCGAGTGCGAGGTGACGCTGAACATCATCGACGAGCAGACCGCGAACTGGAGCCGCGACCAGGCGCAGAACCTGATGACCAACTGGCTGTCGACCGGCGCCGCCTTCGACGGCGTGATCGCCAACAACGACGAAATGGCGATCGGCGCGATCCAGGCGATGAAGGCCGCGGGGCTGGACATGGCCACCGTCGTGGTGGGCGGCGTCGACGCCACCCAGGATGCCCTTGCGGCGATGCAGGCGGGCGATCTGGACGTGACGGTGTTCCAGAATGCCGCCGCCCAGGGCGCCGGCGCGCTGGATGCCGCCACCAAGCTGGCCGCGGGCGAGGCGGTCGAGCAGAAGGTCTATATTCCCTTCGAGCTGGTCACCCCGGCCAACATCGACACCTACCTGACGAAGAACTGATCCGGCCCTCGCGCCGATCGCAGGGGGGCGGCGTTCTTGCCGCCCCCGTCCTGCACGCCCCTTCCGGCGGCCGCCGCGCCGCCTTCGGGGCCAGAGGAGTGACCATGGTACAGACACAGCACGGGATCGGGGGGCTGAGCTACGATCCGGCCAAGCGATCAAGACCGCCGGAACTGAACGTGTTCCTGGCACTTGTCCTGATCACCGTGGCGTTCGAGCTGATCGGCCGCCTGTTCCTGGGCGACAGTTTCCTGTTCAACACCCGCGACAACGTCGATGCGATCTTCAACTGGCAGCGGCTGAACATCATCATCCTTCAGGTCTCGATCATCGGGATCATCGCGCTGGGGGTGACGCAGGTCATCATCTCGGGCGGGATCGACCTTTCCTCCGGCTCGATCGTCGGCGCCACGGCGATGGTCGCGATGAGTTTCGCGCAGACCGCCATGGTGAACGGCAACCCCAACCCCAAGGCCATCTTCGGCGACTGGGCGATGGACCTGCCGGTGCTGGTGCCGGTGCTGGTGGGCCTTGGCTGCGGGCTGGCAGCCGGCATGGTCAACGGGGCGCTGGTGGCGTTCACCCGCATTCCGCCCTTCATCGCCACGCTGGGGATGATGGTCTTCGCCCGCGGCTTTTCGCGCTGGTGGTCGAACGGCAACCCGGTGTCCTTCCCGACCGAGGGCTATGCCGCCATCGGCAAGGGCATGATGCCGGTCCTGATCTTCGTGCTGCTGGCGGTGCTGTTCCACCTGATCCTGACCCAGACCAAATACGGCAAGCATTGCTATGCGGTGGGGTCGAACGAACAGGCCAGCCGGATGTCGGGCATCAAGGTCGCCAACCACAAGGTGCTGGTCTACACCATCGCCGGGATGCTGGCCGCGCTCGCCGCCATCGTGCTGTCATCCAAGAACCTGACGGCACAGGCCGGCATGGGGGTGATGTACGAACTGGACGCCATCGCCATGGCGGTGATCGGCGGGGTCAGCCTGCAAGGCGGACGCGGGTCGATCCTGGGCACCGTGCTGGGGGCGCTGATCTTCGGCGTCATCATCTCGGGCTTCACCTTCCTTCAGCTTGACGCCTATTACCAGGAGATGGTGAAGGGCGTGATCATCGTCGGTGCCGTGGTGCTGGACCAGTGGCGCCAGGGCCGCAGCAGGGGGTAACGCTGATGACCGACACCATTCTGGAAACCCGCGGCCTGACCAAGCACTACGGCGGGGTCCACGCGCTGAGCGACGCCAGCTTCACCCTGCGCCGGGGCGAGCATGTGGCGATCATGGGCGACAACGGCGCGGGCAAGTCCACCTTCGTGCGCCAGATCACCGGGGTCGAAAGGCCCACCCGCGGGCAGATCATCTTTGACGGGGTCGAGCACACCTTCGAAAGCCCGATCGAGGCGCGCGAAGCCGGCATCGAGACGGTGTTCCAGAACCTGGCCCTGGCCGATGATCTGGACGTGCCGTCGAACCTTTTCCTGGGGCGCGAGAAGTTCCGTTTCCGGCTGGGGCCGTTCTCGATCCTGGACAAGAAGGCCATGCGCGAGGCCAGCCTGCAGGCGCTGGTCAAGACCGGGGTCAAGATCCCGAACCTGATGAACACCATCCGCAACATGTCGGGCGGGCAGCGGCAGTGCGTGGCCATCGCCCGGACGGCGGCCTTCAAGTCCAAGCTGGTGATCATGGACGAACCCACCGCCGCGCTGGGGGTGCAGGAAACCGCGCAGGTGGAAAACATCATCCGCACCCTGAAGGAGGCGGGCGAGCCGCTGATCCTGATCAGCCACAACATGCGGCAGGTGTTCGATCTGGTCGACCGGGTGGTGGTGTTCCGCCGCGGCCGCATCGTCGCCAACCTGCGCAAGCAGGAGACCAGCGGCGAGGACGTGGTGTCCTACATCACCGGCGCCAAGACCGGTTCGGAATTCGAAGGCGCGGCGTGACATCGCGCCGGAATTCCGGCAATTCCCTTACCCCAGACCAGACAGGGCCCCCGGCCCGCGCAAGGAAAGACCGACCATGACCCTTCGTTTCGCCATTCTCGGGGCCGGCCGCATTGGCCAGGTCCATGCCCGCGCGGTGGCCGGCACCCCCGGCGCGCAATTGGTCGCCATCGCCGACCCGGTCGCCAAGGCGGCCGAAGCGGTGAAGGCGGCCTATGGCTGCGACATCCGCAGCATCGACGCGATCGAGACCTCGGCCGATGTCGACGCCGTGGTGATCTGCACCCCCACCGACACCCACGCCGACCTGATCGAACGCTTCGTCCGCGCCGGCAAGGCGGTGTTCTGCGAAAAGCCGGTCGACCTGTCGCTGAAGCGGGTGGCCGACTGCCTGAAGGTCGTCAAGGCCGCCAAGGGCAAGCTGATGGTCGGCTTCAACCGCCGCTTCGACCCCGATTTCATGGCGGTCAAGGCGGCCATCGACGCCGGCCGGGTGGGCACGGTGGAAATGGTCACCATCACCAGCCGCGATCCGGGCGCCCCGCCGCATGACTACATCACCCGCTCTGGTGGCATCTTCCGCGACATGACGATCCATGACTTCGACATGGCGCGCTGGCTGCTGGGCGAAGAGGTGGAGACCGTGCAGGCCGCGGCCTCGGTGCTGACCGACAAGAAAATCGGCGAACTGGGCGATTTCGACAGCGTCAACGTCATCCTGCGCACCGCCAGCGGCAAGCAGGCGATCATCACCAACACCCGCCGCGCCACCTATGGCTATGACCAGCGGATCGAGGTTCTGGGCTCGACCGGCATGGCCTCGGCGGAAAACCATGGCGAAAGCCGGGTGACCGTGGCCGACAAGGACGGCTTCCACTCGGCGCCGCTGCTGAATTTCTTCATGACCCGCTACGTTGCCGCCTATGCCAACGAGATTGCCGCCTTCATCGCCGCGATAAAGGACGGCGCGCCGATGCCCACCACCGGGCAGGACGGACTGATGGCCCTGGCCCTGGCCGAAGCGGCGCTGAAGTCGGTCGCCGAAGGCCGCAGCGTGCGCGTCTCCGAAGTGCTGTGATCCAGGGCGAAGGGGCGGGTTGTCCGGCCCTCTTGGCTGCCGGACCGCCCCGCCCGGCGTGGGGATTTCGATCTGCACCATTTACAAATGCAAAAGTATGAATATATAGGGTGCTGAATCGAACTTCCCAGCGCGAGGCCCGGCGATGATGCGACTGATTGCAACGATCCTGGCGCTTTGGTTGCCGCTCTCTGCAACGGCCGAGACCTTCACCCTGCAACCGGTCGAGTTGACCGACTGGAAAGCCGTCTTCGGCCGGATCGAGGCGCGCGACCGCCTGCCCGCGCGGGCAAGGCTAGGCGGCACCCTGGTGGACCTTGCGGTCAAGGAAGGCGACACTGTCAAGGCGGGCGATGTGCTGGGCCGCATCGTTGACGAAAAGCTTGGCTTCCAGCTTTCGGCCATCGACGCTCAGAAGACCTCGCTCGAGGCGCAGCTTGCCAATGCCGAGGCGGAACTGAAACGCGGCGAGGACCTGCTGTCCCGCGGCGTGACGACAGTGCAGCGGCTGGACGCGCTGCGCACCCAGGTCGACGTGCTGAATGGCCAGATCGAGGCCGTTTCGGCCGAGCGGCAGGTGGTGCAGCAGCAGTCCGACGAAGGCGCGGTGCTGGCGCCGGCCGATGGCCGCGTGCTGGACGTGCCGGTCGCCATGGGCGCTGTGGTGATGCCGGGCGAGGTGGTCGCCGTGCTGGGCGGCGGCGGCATCTTCCTGCGGCTGGCCGTGCCGGAACGCCACGCGACCGCGCTCAAGGAAGGCGACACCCTGCCCATCGAAGGCCCGGACGGCGAGACGCTGGGCAAGCTTGAGCGGGTCTATCCGCTGATCGAGAACGGCCGCGTGGTGGCCGACGTGGCGGTTGAGGGGCTGTCGGACCGTTACGTCGATGCCCGCGTGCTGGTGCGGTTGCCGATGGGCACCCGGGCCGGCCTTGCGGTGCCGCAAAGCGCGCTGATCACCCGGGCGGGGGTGGATTTCGTCGCGGTGGAAACCGACGCCGGGCTGATGCTGCGCACGGTGATCCCGGGCGATGCGCACCAGATCGACGATGTGGCCATGGTCGAGGCCCTGAGCGGGCTGCAGGCCGGCGACAGGGTGCGCACGGATGGCGCGGTGGCCGCAGCCGAGGTTGCGGCGCGCGCCGCGGAAGGGGCGGCCCATGAGTGACCGGCCCTTTGTCGAACAGGCCCTCGGCATCGCCGGCGGCCTGACGCGCGCCTTCATCGCATCCGCGCTGACGCCCCTGTTCATCCTGGCCGCGCTGGCGGCGGGTCTGGTCGCGCTGACCTCGCTGCCGCGCGAGGAAGAGCCGCAGATTTCCGTGCCGCTGGTCGATATCCACGTTCGGGCCGCGGGCCTGCGGGCCGAGGATGCCGTCAAGCTGGTGACCGAACCGCTTGAGGTGATCGTCAAGGGCATCAATGACGTCGAGCACGTCTATTCGCAGACCCATGACGACGCGGCCATGGTAACCGCCCGGTTCAATGTCGGCACCAAGTCGGAAGATGCCATCCTGCGGGTGCATGAAAAGCTGCGTGCCAACATCGGCCGTCTGCCGGTGGGCATTCCCGAGCCGCTGGTGATCGGGCGCGGCATCGACGACGTTGCGATCCTGGCGCTGACGCTGTCGGCCGCGCCGGGGGCCGAGGTTTCGGCCGCTGACCTGACCCGCATCGCCCGCGCCCTGCAGGCCGAGGTGGCAAAGACCGATGACGTGGGCCTGACCTATCTGGTCGGCGACGCCTCCGAGGCCATCCGCATCGCGCCCGACCCGGATCGCCTCGCGCTCTATGGCGTGACCTTGCAGCAGCTGGCGGGCAAGGTGGCGCAGGCCAACCGCACGCTGACCACCGGCAAGGTGCGCGATGGCGGCGAGGAGATTGACCTTGTCGCCGGCGAAACCCTGCGCGCGCCCTCGGAAGTGGCGGGCCTGCTGCTGACCACCCGCGACGGCCGCCCGGTCTATGTGTCCGACGTGGCCGAGGTGTCCTTCGTGCCCGACACCTCCGACCATATCGTCGCCATGGTGAGCAAGGACGCCGCCGGCCAGCCGGTCCGCACCCCGGCCGTCACCCTTGCGGTTGCCAAGCGGGCCGGCGCCAATGCCGTGGTGGTGGCCGAGGCGGTGCTGCACCGGCTTGAGGCCGCCGAGGGCCAGCTGATCCCGAACAGCGTGCAGGTGACGATCACCCGCGATTACGGCGAGACGGCCAACGAAAAGGCCAACGAACTGCTGTTCCACCTCGGGCTGGCGACGATCTCGATCATCGGCCTGGTGTGGATTGCCATCGGCTGGCGCGAGGCCATCGTGGTGGCCATCGTCATTCCGGTGACCATCCTGCTGACGCTGTTTGCGTCCTGGATCATGGGCTACACGCTGAACCGGGTCAGCCTCTTCGCGCTGATCTTCTCGATCGGCATCCTGGTCGACGACGCCATCGTGGTCATCGAGAACATCGCCCGCCACTGGGGCATGAAGGACGGCCGCCCGCGCGCGAAAGCGGCCATCGACGCCGTCGCCGAGGTGGGCAACCCCACCATCGTCGCCACCCTGACGGTGGTCGCCGCGTTGCTGCCGATGCTGGCCGTGTCGGGGCTGATGGGCCCCTACATGTCGCCCATCCCGGCCAACGCCAGTGCCGCAATGATCTTTTCCTTCTTCGTCGCCGTCATCATCACGCCCTGGCTGATGGTCAAGATCGCCGGCCGTGCCGACATGACTGCGCATGGCCATGATGATGCCTATGGCGGCCACCCTGGCGGCCGCCTGGGCCGCTACTATGCCGCCGTGGCGCGGCCGATCCTGGCCTCGAAGGCCCGTTCGCTGGGCTTTCTGCTGGTGACGGTGGTGCTGTCCTTCGGCTCGCTTGCCGCGCTTTACACCAAGGACGTGACGGTCAAGCTGCTGCCCTTCGACAACAAGTCGGAACTGGCGGTGATGATCGACCTGCCCGAGGGCGCCTCGGTCCAGGCCACCGACCGGGTGGCGCAGGATGTGGCAGCGGTGGTCCTGTCGTTGCCCGAGGTGCTGTCGGTGCGCACCCATGCCGGCACCGCGGCGCCGTTCAACTTCAACGGTCTGGTGCGGCACTACTTCCTGCGGGCCGAGCCGCAACTTGGCGAGGTCGAAATCCTGCTCACCGGCAAGGCCGAGCGTGACCGCCCCAGCCACGACATCGCGCTGGACATCCGCGAGCGGCTGAAGGCCCTGGACGTGCCCCCCGGCACGGTGCTCAAGACCGTCGAGCCGCCGCCGGGCCCGCCGGTCATGGCCACCCTGCTGGCCGAAGTCTATGGCCCCACGCCCGAGGCCCGCCGCGAGGCCGCGACGAAGATTCGCGCTGCCTTCGAAAGCGTGCCCTTCGTGGTGGACGTGGATGACAGCTTCGGCACCCAGCCGCGGCGGATGCGGGCAACGATCTCGACCGACCAGCTGGAATTCTTCGGCGTGCAGGAACAGGACGTGTTCGACACGCTTGCCATCCTGAACGGCGGCCAGACCGTGGGCTATTCCCACCGCGGCGAGGGGCGCTATCCCATCCCCCTGCGGCTGGAACTGCCGAAAGGTGACCGGGTGATCGACGAGCGGTTCCTGACCACCCCCATTCCCGCCAACACCATCCCCGGCGCGCGTGGCGTTGTCGAACTGGGCGATGTGGTGACGGTGGCCGAGGAAAAGGCCAGCTTCCCGATCTTCCGTCGCAACGGCCGCTCGATCGAGATGGTCACCGCCGAGCTGGCGGGCGCCTTCGAGGCGCCGCTTTACGGCATGCTGGCGGTGGCCGACAAGGTGGCAGCCATGGACTGGCCCGAAGGCGGCAAGCCCGAGGTCAGCCTGCACGGCCAACCCGCGGACGAATCGAAGATCACCCTGTTGTGGGACGGCGAATGGGAGGTGACCTTTGTCACCTTCCGCGACATGGGTGCTGCCTTCGGCATCGCGCTGGTGGGCATCTACATTCTGGTGGTGGCGCAGTTCGGCAGCTTCAAGCTGCCGCTGGTGATCCTCACGCCCATCCCGCTGACGTTCCTGGGCATCATGGTCGGCCACTGGCTGTTTTCGGCGCCGTTCTCGGCGACCTCGATGATCGGCTTCATCGCCCTTGCCGGCATCATCGTGCGCAACTCGATCCTGCTGGTCGACTTCATCCGCAACGCCACGCCTGCGGGCAACCGCCCCGACGTGGCCACGCTGATCGAGGCCGGCGCGATCCGCTTCAAGCCGATCCTGCTGACCGCCGTCGCCGCGATGATCGGCGCGGTGGTGATTCTTGCGGACCCGATCTTCCAGGGCCTCGCGATCTCGCTGCTGTTCGGCCTGCTGACTTCAACTCTGCTGACCGTGTTGGTCATCCCGGCGATCTACCGGGTGTTCCGCACCTGACCTTGAAAGGAAATCCACATGACCCTTGACCGTTCCGTGATGCTGTTCGCCGGCTGCATGGTGCTGCTCAGCGTGTTGCTGACGGCCTTCGTGTCGCCCCTATTCGTCTGGTTCACCGTGTTCATCGGCCTGAACCTGATCCAGTCCAGCTTTACCGGCTTCTGCCCGGCGGCCAGCGTGTTCCGCAAGCTGGGCATCAAGGCGGGCTGCGCGTTCAACTGAGGGGGAGGACGATTTTCGACGAAAATCGTGGACGAAAATCGTGCGATTTCCGGTTCCGTGTCAGTCCTTGAGCAACAGCGCCAGGGCGAGGCATGTCAGTGCCACGCCCGGCAGCACCAGCGCCGGCGGGGCCGCGCCGTGCACGGCCAGTTCCCACAGGATCACCCAGGCGGGCACCAGGTAGGTGTAGGCCATGACCTTGGCCGCCGGCAGCCGCAGGGCGGCGTATTGCAGCAGGAAGAAGGTCATCGCCGTGGCCGCGACCGTGACATAGGCCAGTGTCACCCAGACAATGGCCGGCAGCGCCGCCCAGTCGGTTGCGGCCAGCGCCTGCCAGCCCCAGACCAACATCACCGCTGTGCCGGCCACCATGGTCCAGAAGGTGAAGACGATCGCCGCCTCGCCTCGGTTCAGTTTGCGCACCAGTGGCGCATAGAGCGCATGCGCCGCACAGCCCCAGAATTAGATCGCCTCGCCGCGCCCCACCTCCAGTCGCAACAGGGCCGCCACCTCGCCGCGGAAGATCACCCACAGCGCGCCGCCGGCGCCCAGCGCCAGCGCCAGCGCCATCCGCCCGCCCATGCGCTGGCGCAGCAAGAGCCAGCCGAAACCCGCCGCCATCACCGGGGTCAGGGTGAAGACCGCGGCCGAGGAGACCGCGCCCGCCGTCTTCAGCCCCTCGAACATCAGCACGAAATAGGCCGCCATCAGCGCGCCCAGCAGCGGATAGCGCCAGGGCGCCGCCAGCGCCTGCCGCGGCAGCCCACGGGTCATCAGCGCGGCCGCTCCGACCAGAACCGAAGCCAGCGCGAACCGCGCCGCGGTGATCGCCACGGGGTCCACCAGCGGCGCCGCCATCCGGCCCAGCGAAAACGACCCCGCCACCAGCGCCGAGAACCCCAGCATCGCGGCGTGGCCGCGCGCGGCCTCGCTCAGGTGCACAGCCGCCAGGCCTTCGCCGCCTCTTTCAGGTGCGCAACGAAAGCGCTGACCTTGCGGGTGCGGTGCAGATCGACATGGGTCACGATCCACAGGGCCGAGTCCCACTCGGGCCGCGGCGGCAGCACTTCGACCAGGCCATCGTCCGCCTCGGCCCGATAGGCCGACAGGAACCCGATCCCGGCCCCCTGCCGCAGCGCCGCCTCCAGCGCCGCCGGCTCGGTGGTGCGAAAGAGCAATTGGTCGGCCCCCACCCGCTCGCGCAGCCAGCGGTAGAACGGCGCGCGGCTGGCCTCGTTGTCGGGCGCGATGAAGCGGTGGCCGGTGAAATCCTCGGTCACGGGCAGGCCATGCGTCGCCACATAGCTGCGCGCGGCGTAAAGCCCGGTCTTCAGCCGCACCAGTGGCTGCACCACGTTGTCGGGTTCCTCGGGCGCTGCGCCGGCGCGGATCGCCACATGCGCCTCGCCGTAGTCCAGCCGGAACAACCGCATGTCGGTCAGGAACCGCACGATCAGCGCCGGCCAGCGCGCCTGGAATTCCGTCAGCACCGGCACCAGCAGGTCGGCCACCCCGGCGATCGAGGTCACCACCAGCTCGCCCTGCACCGTCTCGCCCTGGCCCTTGATGCGGTTCTGCAACTGGGCGAACTGCTCTTCGGTGGTCTGCGCCACCGTCAGCAGGTCCCGTCCCGCCTCGGTCGGGGTGTAGCCACGGGCGTGGCGCTGGAACAGCCGCGTGCCCAGCCGACGCTCCAGCGCGTCGATGTGGCGGATCACCGTGGCGTGGTGCACCCCCAGCACCTCGGCCGCGCCCGAGACCGTGCCCAGCCGGGCGACCTGGAACGCCGTGCGGATTTCGTCCCAATTGTCCATGGCGACCTCCACGGTGTCTGTGCGTCTGCGCACATGAACCCCGAACGCCGGCCGCTTCGCAAGCGGAATCCCCAAGCCACGCCTGTCAGGCCGCGCTTGACTCGCGCCTCGCGCGGGCGTATCGCCCAACGCAATTCCCCGGAGGCCAAGGCTTCCGGTCCCTTGGGCAATGGCCCGGGATCGCCATCCGTCAGCGCGGTTGCGCCCACGGGTGCTTTCCGGCATTCCCCCGGGCCATCGCCGCGCGACAAAGGAGAGCGCCATGTTCGAAAGCCTGTCAGAACGCCTTGGCGGCGTCTTCGACCGCCTGACGAAACAAGGCGCGCTGAGCGAGGCCGACGTCGTCACCGCGCTGCGCGAGGTGCGGGTGGCGCTCTTGGAGGCCGACGTTTCCCTGCCGGTCGCGCGCGACTTCATCAAGCGGGTGCAGGAAAAGGCCACCGGCAGCGCGGTGACCAAGTCGATCACCCCCGGCCAGATGGTCGTCAAGATCGTCCATGACGAGTTGATCCGCGTGCTGGCCGGCGACGGCCCGGCCGATGCGCTCAAGATCGACAACCCGCCCGCCACCATCCTGATGGTCGGCCTGCAGGGCAGCGGCAAGACCACCACCACGGCCAAGCTGGCCAAGCGCATGAAGGACAAGGCCGGCAAGCGCGTGCTGATGGCCAGCCTCGACACCAACCGCCCCGCCGCGATGGAGCAGTTGCAGATCCTGGGCAGCCAGATCGGCGTCGACACCCTGCCCATCGTCAAGGGCGAAAGCGCCGTCCAGATCGCCAGACGCGCCAGGACGCAAGGCAGCCTTGGCGGCTATGACGTGATCTTCCTGGATACCGCCGGCCGTCTGCACATCGACGAAGTGCTGATGGACGAGGTCCAGTCGGTCCGCGACATCGCGCAGCCGCGCGAAACCCTGCTGGTGGTTGACGGCCTGACGGGCCAGGACGCCGTCAACGTCGCCACCGAGTTCGACGGCAAGGTCGGCATCTCGGGCGTCGTCCTGACCCGGATGGACGGCGACGGCCGCGGCGGTGCGGCGCTGTCGATGCGCGCCGTCACCGGCAAGCCGATCCGCTTTGTCGGCCTGGGCGAGAAGATGGATGCCATCGAGGTGTTCGAAGCCGAGCGCGTGGCGGGGCGCATCCTGGGCATGGGTGACATCGTCGCCCTGGTGGAAAAGGCCCAGGAAACCTTCGAGGTCGAGCAGGCCGAGCGCATGGCGAGGCGCTTTTCCAAGGGTCTGTTCAACATGAACGACCTCAAGGCCCAGATGGAGCAGATGATCAAGATGGGCGGCATGAAGGGCCTGATGGGCCTGATGCCCGGCATGGCCAAGCATCAGGCTGCCGCCGCCGAGGCGGGCATCGACGACCGGATGCTGAAACGCCAGATCGCGCTGATCAACTCGATGACCAAGAAGGAACGCGCCAACCCCGACCTTCTGGCCGCCAGCCGCAAGAAGCGCATCGCTGCCGGTGCGGGGCTGGACGTGGCCGACCTGAACCGGCTGCTCAAGCAGCACAAGCAGATGGCCGAGGTGATGAAGAAGATGGGCAAGGGCGGCGGTCTGAAGCAGATGATCAAGCAGATGATGGGCAAGGGCGGCGGCCTGCCGGACCCGTCCAAGATGTCGCCGGCGGAACTGGCCGACATGGCCAAGGGCATGCGCGAAGGCATGGGCGGCCGGGGTGGCCCCGGCGCCGCGATCCCCGGCATGCCCCGCGGCATCACCCTTCCGGCGGGCCTGTCGGGACTGATGAAGAAGAAATGACGGTCGCGCCCACCCTTCTGACCCCGCGTCTGCGGCTGCGGATGCCCGTGCTGGCCGATTTCGGGCCGCACGCGGATTTCCACGCCTCAAGCCGTTCGGTGCATGAGGGCGGGCCGCGCTCGCGCGCCGCCGCCTGGCGCGTCTGGGCTTCGGACGTGGCGCTTTGGCTGCTGCGCGGCTACGGGCCGTTCGGCGTCGAAAACCGCGACACTGGGGGCTATCTGGGCGAAGTCGGGGTCTATCAGGGCGCCGACTATCCGGGGCCGGAACTTGGCTGGTTCGTGGTTCCGGCGGCGGAAGGCACCGGCGTGGCCCATGAAGCGACGCGCGCTGTCCTGGACTGGCTGCGCGCCAGCTTCGACTGGCCCTGGATCACCAGCATCATCGACCCGGCCAACAGCCGCTCGATCACGCTGGGCCTGCGGCTGGGCGGGGTGATCGACCCGTCGCTGCCGGGCGTCGATCCGGGCGATGTGGTGATCCGCCACGATCTGCGGGGCAGGGCTGCATGATCCGGCTGTTCGGCATCCCCGAGATCGAGACCGAGCGGCTGCGCCTGCGCGCGCCGATGCCGTCGGACTATGAGGTCTTTGCCGAATTCATGCTGTCGGACCGGTCGCGCTTTGTCGGCGGGCCGGTCGGGCGCAGCCTGTCGTGGCGCGGCTTTTGCCACATGACCGGGCATTGGGTGCATCGCGGCTATTCGATGTTCGTGGTGGCCGACAAGGCGACCGACGCCGCGCTGGGCATGGCCGGGCCCTGGTATCCCGAGGGCTGGCCCGAACCCGAGATCGGCTGGTCGATCTGGGACGCGCGGGCGGAAGGCAAGGGCTTCGCCTATGAGGCCGCCCGTGCCGCCCGGCGCTTCGCCTATCAGGTGCTGGGCTGGAGCACCGCGATCTCGCTGATCGTCGAGGGCAACGACAGGTCCGAGGCGCTGGCCCGGCGGCTGGGTTGCCGGCGCGATGGCGACTTCGAGCATGACCTGTTCGGCAGCAGCCGGATCTTCCGCCACCCCGGCCCGGCCGAGGCTTTGGCATGATGCACTGCCCGCCGCCGCCGCACCTGGCCACGATCCCGGGTCCCGCCGCCGATTTCGCGGCCGCGCTGGCGGCCCACCTGCCGCGGATCGAAACGTCGCGCACGGTGCTGCGCGCGCCGCGGCTGTCCGACGCCGCCGCCTGGATCGCGATCATGGTGCCGGATACCGAGGGGCACCTTGGCGGCCCGCATGACGAAGATGGCGCCTTCACCGAATTCGCCGCGACCGTGGGCCTGTGGCTGCTGCGCGGCCATGGTCTCTGGACCGTGACCGACCATGCAGACCGCGTGCTGGGCTTCGTGCTGATCGGCTTTGAACCCGGCGACCAGGCGCCCGAACTGGGCTGGCTGTTCCTGCCCGAGGCCCGCGGCCGCGGCCTTGCGACCGAGGCCGCCGCCGCCGCCCGCGCCCATGCGCTGAGCGCGAGCGGCCTTCCCGAACTGGTCAGCTACATCGACCCGACGAATGTGCGCTCCCGCCGCGTCGCGGAACGGCTGGGCGCACGGCCGGCCGGCACGATCTCCGACCCCGGCTCGGACGCCTGGGCCGAAATCTGGCGCCACGCCCCCCTGCCCGCGGAGACCACATGACCGACGCCGCAACGATGGCCGCAACGCTGCTGAAGGACCACCGCGAATCGATCGACCGGCTGGACGCGATCCTGGTCTTCACCTTGGCCGAACGCTTCAAGCACACCCAGTCGGTCGGCCGGCTGAAGGCCGAACACGGCCTGCCGCCCAGCGATCCTGCCCGCGAGGCGCGGCAGATCGACCGGCTTGAGACGCTGGCCCGCGAGGCCAACCTCGACCCGGAATTCGCAAGGAAATTCCTGAACTTCATCATCAGCGAAGTGATCAGGCACCACGAGAAACTGCAGAAATAGGTCAGGGGCCTCCCCGTCCTTCCAAGCCATCCAAAGGAGACACCACATGGCTATGAAAATCCGTCTGGCGCGCGGCGGTTCCAAGAAGCGCCCGTTCTATTCCATCGTCGCCACCGACAGCCGCATGCCGCGCGACGGCCGCTTCCTGGAAAAGCTGGGCACCTACAACCCGCTCTTGGCCAAGGACGATGAAAAGCGCATCGTCATGGACATGGACCGGGTGAACCACTGGCTGAGCCAAGGCGCCCAGCCGACCGACCGCGTCGCCCGCTTCCTGGAAGCCGCCGGCGCCCGGCCCAAGACCGCCCGGTCGAACCCCAAGGCCGCCGTTCCCGGCAAGCAGATGGCCGAGCGCGCCGCCAAGAAGGCAGCTCGCGCCGCCGAACCGGCCGCCGAATGACCCTGCGCGCCGTCCCATGATCCCCGGCCTCGGCCTTGTGCGCAGGACCATCACGCTGGCCCTTCTGGTGGCGGCGTTCTGGGCCGGCGTTCGGCTGGGCACCTCGGGCCAGCCCGATGCCTGCATCGACGAGGGTGGATCGTGGGACGCGCGCGGCTTCTGCCTGGGGCCGCGCCCGGACCCGGACGCGGCTCCGGCACCTTTGCCGGGGGTGAACCCATGACGACCGACCGCATCTGTGTCGGCGCGATTGCCGGCGCCTTCGGCGTGCAGGGCGAGGTGCGGCTGAAAAGCTTCTGCGCCGAGCCTTCGGATATTGCTGCCTACGGTCCGCTGACCACCGCCGACGGGGGCCGCAGATTCACCCTGCAGCTGACCCGGCCGGTGGCGGGGGGCCTGGGCGCGCGCCTCTCGGGGGTCTCGACCAAGGAAGAGGCCGACGCCCTGAAGGGCACCGAGCTTTACGCCGAGCGCAGTCGCCTGCCGACCTTGCCCGACGACGAATTCTACCACGCCGACCTGATCGGCCTGGAAGCCCGCGATCCGGGCGGCGCGGTGATCGGCTCGGTCGTCGCCGTGCTGAACCATGGTGCCGGCGACATCCTGGAAATCCGCCGCCCCGGCGCCGCCCAGACCCTGCTTCTGCCCTTCACCAGGGCCAATGTGCCGACCGTGGACCTGGCATCCGGCCGCGTGGTCGCCGACCTGCCCGAGGGTCTGGACGGCTAGCCCGCCGCCGCCGTTCTGCCGGCCTGCACGCGAAGGGCCGCAAAACCGCCCATCTTTCGCCACGTCGCTCGTCCAGATTGCACCCGTCAACGGTGCCGAAGCCGTATCCGACCGGCGATCTGCGCAGTCTTTCGCGCCGATCCGCCCCGCCGGAGGCCTCGGCCGTTATCGGAGGGCAGGGCCATTCTTCGTTTCCGCGTTCGCTTCCTTCGGGCCGTCACGGTGGTGCTCTACATGGGGCCGCTTCTCGCCGGCCTCTCCGGCTTTGGCTGGGCCATGCTGCCGCCCTTCGTCTCGATCTTCGTGCTCTGGCTGATCCTGCTGCGGCCGCACCAATGGCCGCAATCGGCGTCGGAGTGGCTGTCGGCAAGTGCGGTCGCGGCCGTCCTTGCCCAGGTGCTCAGCCAGCTGGTGCTGGTCGCGGCGCTGTTCGCCATCGGCCGCGGCATCGGCGGTGTGATGGGCACCCTGCCCTTGCTGGATCCGCTGTTGACGGTGGCGCTGTCGTTCCTGGCCTTGCCGCTGATGCGCCTTGGCTGGAACCCCGACCAGGCGATTGCCGAAGGCGTGACCATCGACGACATGATCCACGCCGCCAATCTGCCCACGCCGCCGCAGGCCAAGGCGGCGGACCCGGCCGCGACCGTGGCCGGGTTGCTGTCGCTGGCCGATGCGGCGCCGCCCGAAGCCGCGCTGCTGCAGGTGCATCAGGCGTTCGAGACCGGCGTCGGCCCGGCCATCGCGCAATCGCTGGCCGCCGCGCTGACCGAAGCCCCGCCCGAGCGCCATGCCGCGCTGCGCGAGGCGGTGGTGGTGCTGGCGACCGATCCGGCGATCATGGCCGCCGCAAGCGCACCCGGCGCCCTGCGTGCCGCCTTTGCCGCAACCGGGCAGGACCTGCGTCTGCTGCGCCTGCTTGTGCCGCGGGCGGTGGCACTGGCAAGGGCGATGCCGGATCGCTGCGACCAGTTCCCGGACGCCGCGACCCTGACGGCACTGGCCAACAGCGGGCTGGAACCGGCCATGGCGCAGGAACTGACAGTCCTTGCCAATCTGCTGCGGACCGGCGGTGCAGCCTCCAAGCCAGCACAAGCGGCCTGACTACCGGCCGATCCGGTCCGCGAAAGACCGGAGTCTGCGCGAATTCCGGTCACGATCTCCGCGCGGAGACCGTCTGCCCTCAGGCTACCCCGAGTGCCCAGCCGTCCGACGGGACGCCCGCAGGACAATTGTGTCCCTTCGCCTTTGCGGCTAATCCGGGCAACATGTCGAACCCGCCCGAGACCCCGAAAAGCCACGGCCGCCTGTCGATCAAGGCCAGCCTGACCCCGCGCGACCTGATGGAGGAGCCGCGGCGGGTGGTGGGCGCCTTCCAGGCCCGCGTGGTGACCCTGTTCCCAGAGGCCTTTCCCGGCACACTCGGACTGTCGCTCACCGGGCGGGCGCTGGACCTTGGCCTTTGGCGGCTGGACACCACCGCGTTGCGCCAGTTCGGCGAGGGTCGCCACCGCACGGTGGATGACACCCCCGCCGGCGGCGGCGCCGGCATGGTCCTGCGCGCCGACGTGGTGGATGCGGCGCTGAGGGCCGCGATGCAGGACGCCGCGCCCGACCGTGCCCGATGGCCGCTGGTCTATGTCTCGCCCCGCGGACCGCGCTTCGACCAGGCCACCGCGCGGCGCTGGGCCGCCGGCACCGGCATCACCCTGCTTTGCGGCCGGTTCGAAGGGGTTGACCAGCGCGTGCTGGACCATTGGCAGATCGAAGAGGTCTCCTTGGGCGATTTCGTCCTGACCGGCGGCGAGATCGCCGCGCAGGCCATGCTGGATGCCACCGTGCGGCTGCTGCCCGGCGTGCTGGGCAACGCCGCCTCGACCGAGGAGGAGAGCTTCTCGCACGGCTTGCTGGAGCACCCGCACTACACCCGCCCGCAGGTCTGGGAAGGCCGCGAGATCCCGCCCGTGCTGACCGGCGGCAACCACGCCGAAGTGGCGAAATGGCGCCGCGCTCAGGCCGAAGCGCTGACCGCCGCGCGCCGGCCCGACCTGTGGGAACGTTTGCGCAAGGGCTGACGCCGTGAACCGGAATTCGAAGTCGAATTCCGTGCACGATTTCCGACTTCGGAAATCGGCGCCTGGCGCCGCCGTCGCGCTTGACCGCCCCGCGCCTTGCGCCTATACGCCCACGGTCCGGGGCAGCAATGCCCCTGGGACGCGATTCCCTGTTGCAGGCCGGGCCGCTTCGCCCGGCAGACCGCAAGGGGGGCCGACAGACACGCAGGCGCCATCTCTGGCGGGCTTTGCCGCAACCGCGGCGGGGGACCCGGACGAAGACCAAGAGCTCTGGCGCGGCATCACCTCTGCGGGTCCACCGCAGGCAAATGGAGAGACAGCGCATGAATCTCATCGCGCAGATCGAGGCGGAGCAGATCGCCGCCCTCGGCAAGGCCATCCCCGACTTCAAGGCCGGCGACACCGTCCGCGTCGGCTACAAGGTCAAGGAAGGCAACCGCAGCCGTGTGCAGGCCTATGAAGGCGTCTGCATCGGCCGCAAGGGCGGCGCCACGCTGGCCGCCAGCTTCACCGTCCGCAAGATTTCCTTCGGCGAAGGCGTCGAGCGCGTCTTCCCGCTCTACTCGACCAACATCGACACCATCGAGGTCGTCCGCCGCGGCAAGGTCCGCCGGGCGAAGCTGTACTACCTGCGCGCCCGCCGTGGCAAATCGGCCCGGATCGCAGAGAACAGCACCTACAAAGCGAAATCCGAGTAAGGAGCGGTCGCCATGAAACAAGGCATCCACCCCGAATACCACTTCATCGAAGTCAAGATGACCGACGGCACCACCTACCGGACCCGGTCCACCTGGGGCAAGGAAGGCGATACCATGTCGCTGGACATCGACCCGCTGGCGCACCCGGCCTGGACCGGCCAGTCGGCCAAGCTGATGGACACCGGCGGCCGCGTGTCGAAGTTCAAGAACAAGTATGCGGGCCTGGGCTTCTGAGCACCGCCCGTCGCGGAATGGCGGCGCCTCTTTCCGAGGCGCCGTTTCCGTTTGCGCCGCACCTGCAGCAGCACTCTGCGTTCTGGCCTTGCTGGCCCCGGCCAGTCCCGCTGCGCCCCCGGACGCGCTGACCGGGCTTGAGGGGGTCTGGGGCATCGAGATGTTCGATGACATGTCCTGCGCGGCCAATCCGATGCACATTGCCCTTGCCGCCGACCGGACCAGCCTGATCCTGACCTGGGTGGACGCGGTGTCCTACAGCGACGGGGGCGTCCGCGAACGCGAGACCTTCAGCGTCCTGTCGGTGGCAGGGCGCCGCGTGGATGTCAGGCGCAGCCGTGATGGCGTTCTGGCCTATTTCGTTCTGGCTGACGACGGCATGAGCTATGAATTCGATCTGACGCAGCACGACGGCTCGGCCGGCAGCACGGCGGTGCGCTGTGCCGCCAGCTCAAGCTGACAGCCGTTTCCGACGCTCGACCACGATGTCAGTGGCACGTTTGTCGGCCATTCCGGGCGGAATGGTGGATCAGGGCTTCCCTCGCGCCGCTTCCCTTGCCAATAAACAGCGCAGGACTTCGCAGACGGGACACAACTCAGATGGCGCATATCATCGTGGTGGGGAACGAGAAGGGCGGCTCGGGCAAGTCCACCACCTGCATGCATGTCGCCACCGCGCTGGCGCGGATGGGCCGCAAGGTCGGTGCACTGGACCTGGACCTGCGGCAGAAGAGCTTTGGCCGCTATATCGAGAACCGCCGCGCCTATCTGGCCCGTGCCGGGCTGGACCTGCCCACCCCCGACTACCACGACTTGCCCGAGGCCGACCCGGCGACCCTGGCCCCGGGCGAGAATGCCTATGACCAGCGGCTGACCATGGCCGTCTCGGCGCTGGACCCGGTCAAGGACTTCATCGTCATCGACTGCCCCGGCAGCCACACCCGCCTGTCCCAGGTGGCACATTCGCTGGCCGACACGCTGATCACGCCGATGAACGACAGCTTCATCGACTTTGACCTGCTGGCCCGCACCGACCCCGAGACCGGCAAGGTC
The DNA here is from genome assembly GCF_020564565.1 of Rhodobacter sp. Har01. Classification (GTDB taxonomy): domain Bacteria; phylum Pseudomonadota; class Alphaproteobacteria; order Rhodobacterales; family Rhodobacteraceae; genus Pseudogemmobacter. Next base: position 40,382 of record NZ_JAJCTD010000009.1, on the reverse strand, counting down.
AAGGGCCCCTCGATCTATTCGGAAATGGTCTGGGGCGCGCGCCAGATGCGGGCGCAGGCCGGGTTGCCGCCGATCGACTGGATCGTGCTGCGCAACCGGCTGGGCGCGCAACAGATGCACAACAAGAAGAAGGTGGGCTCGGCGCTGGAAGACCTGTCGCGCCGGATCGGCTTTCGCGTTGCGCCCGGCTTCTCCGAGCGGGTGATCTTCCGCGAACTGTTTCCCCGCGGCCTGACCCTTCTGGACCTAAAGGACACCGGGGTCGATCAACTGAACCTGTCGAATCTGGCCGCGCGGCAGGAACTGCGCGACCTGATCGCCGCGCTCAGGCTTCCATCGGTCCAGGTTGGGTTCTGAACAGAACCGCCCGTGATACCGAGACATGCCGCACGCCGCCCAGCTTTTTCAGCCGCCGGTCGAAGGCGGTTTCGGTTTCGGGCTTCTCCGCCCGGTTGATGCGCAGTTTGCGCAGGAATTCCATCGCTTTTGCCATGGTGTATTCTCCTATCGGCCCCTTGAGCACGGTTTTCGCCGCCAAGCGGGGCAGGTTTGTGGCAGCGAGCGGCAGAAACCGGGGCCTTGCAGGGCTTTGCCGCGACAGATTGTTTCCCGGGTTGAGATGCGGGGCAGGGCCGTGGCAGAAGCCGGTCGGAACGGTGGCGAGGGCGGGGAAAACCATGGCGAACACGCTGTTTGACGCGCTCTTCGCGCCGCTTCGGGGCCGCGACACGGCGCTGCTGATCCTGCCCGACGGCCGCCAGATCAGCGGCGCGGCCTTCCTGGCGATGGTGGCGCAGGCGGCCCATGCGTTGCGGGCGCAGGGCGTGCAGCCGGGCGACCGGGTGGCCGCACAGGTGGCGAAATCGCCTCAGGCGCTGGCGGTCTATGGTGCGGCGGTGGCGCTGGGGGCGGTCTTCCTGCCGCTGAACACCGCCTATACGCCCGCCGAGGTGGACTATTTCCTGGGCAATGCCACGCCGCGCCTGTTCCTGTGCGACCCGGCGAAGGCGGTCGCTCTGGCCCCGGTCGCCGCCGCACATGGCACCGCCGTGCAGACGCTGGACGGCGCCGGCGGCGGCAGCTTTGCGGTGGCGATGTCCGGGCAGCCGGAAACCGTTCAGCCCGCCGACCGCGGCCCCGACGATCTGGCGGCGATCCTGTACACCAGCGGCACCACGGGGCGATCAAAGGGTGCGATGCTCAGCCACCGCAACCTTCTGTCCAATGCCGAGACGCTGGCCGCCCTCTGGCGCTTTACCGCCGCCGACGTGCTGCTGCACGCCTTGCCGGTGTTCCACACCCACGGCCTGTTCGTGGCAACGAACATCAGCCTGCTGACCGGCGGCGCGATGATCTTCCTTCCCGGCTTCGACTTGGACACCGTCCTGCGCCTGCTGCCGCAGGCCACCGCGATGATGGGCGTGCCCACCTTCTACACCCGCCTGCTGGACGATCCGCGCATCTCCCGCGACCTGACGGCCGGGATGCGCCTTTTCGTCTCCGGTTCGGCCCCTCTGCTGGCCGAGACGCACCGCGCCTTTCGGGAATGCACCGGCCACCGCATCCTGGAACGCTACGGCATGACCGAGACCAACATGAACACCTCGAATCCCTATGACGGGGAACGGCGGGCGGGCACGGTTGGCTTTCCGCTGCCGGGGGTTGATCTGCGGATCATGGCCGACGGCGCAGAGGTGGCGCCCGGCGAGGTGGGCGTGATCGAGGTGCGCGGGCCGAACGTCTTTCTCGGCTATTGGCAGATGCCGGAAAAGACCGCCGAGGAACTGCGGCCCGACGGCTGGTTCATCACCGGCGACGTGGGGTGCAAAGATGCCGATGGCTATGTCCAGATCGTCGGCCGCGCCAAGGATCTGGTCATCACCGGCGGCTTCAACGTCTATCCGGTCGAGGTCGAGGCCGAACTGGACGCGCAGCCCGGTGTGCTGGAAAGCGCGGTGATCGGCCTGCCGCACCCCGATTTCGGCGAGGCGGTCTTTGCCGTGCTGGTGCCTCGGCCGGGTGCCACCCTGAACCCCGACCGGGTGCTTCAGGGCCTGCACGACCGGCTGGCCCGGTTCAAGCAGCCCAAGGCCGCCGTGGTGGTGCCCGCCCTGCCGCGCAATGCCATGGGCAAGGTGCAGAAGGCCGACTTGCGCAAGACCTATGCCGGCTGGTTTTCGCCCGGCTCCTGATCTTCGGCCAGTTCGGCGGCAAGGAAGCGCTCGAAATCGTCCAGGTCCACCGGCTCGAACTGGCCGAAGCCCTGCATCCAGACCGAAGCCGCGCGCAGCGCGTCGGGCTCCAGCTTGCACCAGATCACCCGGCCGCGGCGTTCCCGGCTGACCAGCCCGGCATCGGACAGCACCTGCAGATGCTTGGAAATCGCCGCCAGCGAAATGGCGAAGGGATGCGCGACATCGGTAACCGCCATGTCGTCTTCCAGCAGCATCGACAGGATCGCCCGCCGGGTCGGATCGGCCAGCGCGGCAAACACGGCGTCAAGGCGGCGGTCGGAAGGGAGGGTGTCGGACATGGCCCGACTATCCGGGGCCGGGCAGGGGGCGTCAACCGAAACGCGCATCGGCACGGGGCATGATCACGGGGCATGATTTCCTCAACCGGGCGGTTGAATATCAGGCCGCTGCCCAAACGCCCGCGCGGCCGTCGGGCGGCAAGTCGGCTCAGGATTGATTCTATTGTTTTTCAAGGTGTTGTGCATTCTTGTCCGGCGCCCGCGGCGGGTTGACTCAGGCGCCCCGCCCCCGTAGAACCCCGCGGAACGCCGGAGAGGGCCTTTTCATGGCTTCGGAACCCGATCCCGACCGTCTGCGCGCGCTGCATGAGCGGCTTGAGCAGATGCGGGAAAAGCCGAAGCCGGCAAGATCCGAAACGGCGAAAGGGTTCTCGCAGGGCGAGGTCGCCTACCGGATGGTGATCGAGCTGATCGTCGGCATCTTGCTGGGGTTCGGCATCGGTTACGGGCTGGATGTGCTGTTCGGCACGCTTCCGGTCTTCCTGGCGAGCTTCACCCTTCTGGGCTTTGCGGCCGGGGTGCGGATCATGCTTCGCACGGCGCGCGAAGTCGCTGAGAAACAGGCGAACGACGCGGCCGCGGCCGCAAAGCGTGAGGGGATGTAGGACGTGGCGACGGGAACCGAAGAGCACGCGGCAGAGGGTGGCGGCCTGGCCATCCACCCGATGGACCAGTTCATCGTCAAGCCGCTGTTCGGCGACGGGCCGGTGCACTGGTACACTGTGACCAACGTCACGCTCTGGATGGCCATCGCCGTGGTGGCACTTCTGGGCATGTTCGTGCTGGCCACCCGCCACCGCGGCATCATCCCGTCGCGCCTGCAGTCGGTGGCCGAGATGCTGTACGGCTTCATCCACAAGATGGTGGAAGACGTGACCGGCCATGAGGGGTTGAAATACTTCCCCTACATCATGACGCTGTTCATGTTCATCTTCCTGTCGAACTTCCTGGGCCTTCTGCCGATGGCCTTCACCACCACCTCGCACATCGCGGTGACCGCGGTGATGGCGATGGCGGTGTTCCTGACCGTCACCCTGGTCGGCCTGTACCGCAACGGCATCGGCTTTCTGGGCATCTTCTGGGTCACCGCAGCCCCCCTGGTGCTGCGCCCGATCCTGGCCTTGATCGAGGTAATCTCGTACTTCGTCCGCCCGGTCAGCCATTCCATCCGTCTTGCCGGCAACATGATGGCCGGCCACGCGGTGATGAAGGTGTTCGCCGGATTTGCCGGCGTGCTGGGCGCCGGCGCCGTGCTGCCGATCGTCGCGATCACCGCCGTCTACGCGCTTGAGATGCTGGTCTCGTTCATCCAGGCCTACGTCTTCGCGATCCTCACCTGCGTCTATCTGCGCGATGCGCTGCATTCGCCGCACCACTGACGCAAGCAAACCAACATCAGTCATTCCAATCCAAGGAGCAAAGATCATGGAAGGCGATATCGTTCAAATGGGTGCCTACATCGGTGCCGGTCTTGCCTGCACCGGCATGGGCGGGGCCGCCGTCGGGGTGGGCCACGTCGTCGGCAACTACATCTCGGGCGCGCTGCGCAACCCCTCGGCGGCCGCGTCGCAGACCGCCACCATGTTCATCGGTATCGCCTTCGCCGAAGCGCTGGGGATCTTCTCGTTCCTCGTCGCGCTTCTGCTGATGTTCGCCGTCTGATCCGGCATCCGACGCGAGAGGACGGGTGGGCGCCGGGTTTTCCGGCGTCTCCCGGTCCGTGAAGGGTCCGATGGAGGGCGAAGATGGCAACTGAATCGACGGCGGCCGAAACGGCGGGCCACGCGGCCTCCAGCGTCTGCGTCAATGAGCATGGCGGCGCCATCGGCATGCCGCAGCTCTGCGGCGAGTGGTTCCCGAACCAGATGTTCTGGCTCGTGGTCACGCTGGTGGTCATGTACCTGATCCTGTCGCGCATCGCCTTGCCGCGCATCGCCGCGGTGCTGGCCGAGCGCAAGGGCACGATCATGAACGATCTGGCCGCAGCCGAAGAGCTGAAGCAGAAGGCGGCGGCGGCCGAGCGGGCCTACAACGAGGCGCTGGTGAACGCACGGACCGAGGCGGCCAAGATCGTCGCGGCGGCCAAGGCGGACATCCAGAAGGACCTGGGCGTGGCCATGGCGCAGGCCGACGTCGAGATTTCCGCGATGGCAGCGCGGTCCGAGAAGTCGATCGCCGAGATCCGCGCCGGGGCGCTGGAGGCGGTGGAAACCGTCGCCCGCGACACCGCGGCCGAGGTGGTGGCGGCGCTGGGCGGTGCGGCGGACGCCAAGTCGGTGATGGCGGCGGTCGCTGCCCGGATGAAGGGGTAAGGCGATGCGCAGACTTGCAGTTCTCTTCGCGCTTCTGGCCTCGCCGGCGATGGCCGCTTCGGGGCCGTTCTTCAGCCTCTACAACACCAACTTCGTGGTGCTGATCGCCTTCCTTCTGTTCGTCGGCATCCTGATCTACCTGAAGGTGCCCGGCAAGGCGACCAAGGTGCTGGACGCCCGGGCGGTCCAGATCAAGGCCGAGCTGGACGAAGCCCGCGCCCTGCGCGAAGAGGCGAAGACGATCCTTGCCTCGTATGAGCGCAAGCAGAAGGACGTGGCCGAGCAGGCCGACCGCATCGTCGCGGCCGCAAAGGAAGAGGCAATGGCGGCGGCGGCTCAGGCCAAGGTTGACCTGAAACTGTCGATGGAGCGCCGGATCAAGGCGGCCGCCGAGCAGATCACCAGTGCCGAGACCGCGGCCGTGCGCCAGGTGCGCGAGCGCGCCATTCAGGTCGCCGTTGCGGCGGCCGGCGACGTGCTGGCGCGGCAGATGACGGCGGATGCCGCGAAGGCCTCGATCGACGCGGCCATCGAACAGGTTGGCGTCAAGCTGCACTGACCTGCGACCCGAAGGCCAAAGGATCACCCCGCGCCGCGTTCGGCGCGGGGTTTTTCGTTGCGGTCCTGATGTGGGCAGTGTGCGGCCCCGATCAGCGCTGGCGCTCGTGCTCGAACCGCTGGCGGGCGATTTCCTCATGCTTTTCGGCCCGCAGGTGGCTGTGAAAGGCCGCCTCCACATAGGCCAGATGGGCCTGAACCGCGGCCCGCGCCGCCACCGGATCGCGCGCCTGAAGGGCCGCGTTGATGGCCCGGTGCTGGTCCAGCAACTGGGCGCGCGTGGTGCGGTTCTTGAACATGATCTGGCGGTTGTAGAACACGCCCTGCTTCAACAGGTCGAACATCGCCCGCATCATGTGCAGCAGAATCACGTTGTGCCCGGCCTCGACGATGGCCAAGTGGAACTGCGCGTCCAGGTCGGCCTCTTCGGCCGGATCGCGCTTGTCCTGCGCCGCCTCCATCCGGGCGAAGACCGCCGCCACCACCTGCAGGTCGGTGTCAGAACCCGCCCGAGCGGCGCGTTCGGCCGCCAGCCCCTCAAGATCGCGGCGCAAGGCGATATAGTCGAACACCGCCTCTTCATGGCTGCCGAAAAGCTGGATCAGCGCCGGCGAGAAGGCCGATCCCAGCACCTCGGCCACGAAGACGCCGGCGCCGGGGCGGGCGACCAGCAGGCCGCGCCCGGACAGATCGGCGATTGCCTCGCGCAGCGAGGGGCGCGAAACGCCCAGCCGCTCGGCCAGGCCGCGCTCGGCCGGCAGGCGTTCGCCGGGGCGCAGGATGCCGCGCAGGATCAACTGCTCGACCTGCCGCACAACGGCCTGCGCCAGCTTTTCGGATTCGACCTTGCGGAACGGCATCTCGGTTGCACCCTTCGCGGGGATTGGTCCGGATTTATGACCGGTTCCGGGATGGCCGCAATGAAAAAGGGCCGGGTTTCCCCGGCCCCGCCTTTCAGGATGTCCGCCGCTTCACCGCGTCGGGCGAATGATGATCTCGACCCGGCGGTTCTGCGCCCGGCCTTCCGGCGACAGGTTCGAGGCAACGGGCTGGTCCTCGCCGCGGCCATAGGCCGTCAGACGGCCCGAGGGCACGCCGCTGTCGCGCAGGATGGCGCCGACCGAGGAGGCGCGGCGCTGCGACAGGTCCATGTTGTAGGCCGCCGTGCCGGTGTTGTCGGTGTGGCCGATGACCTCGATCCGGCTGTTGGGGTATTTCAGCAGGCTGGACGCCACGGTCTTGATGTCGCGCGTCAGGTCGGGCCGGACGGCCGCACTGTCGGTGGCGAACAGCAGGTCCTGCGGCATGTTCACGACCAGATAGTCGCCGTTGTTCGTCACCGTGATGCCCGGCGACAGCTGGCCGCGCAGTTCCTGTGCCTGCTGGTCCAGCGAATTGCCGATGGCGCCGCCGATCACGCCGCCCACCACCGCGCCGATGGCGGCCTTGGCCAGCTTGTCGTCCTCGGACGAGGCGCCAAGGGCGGCCCCGGTCAGCGCGCCCAGCGCGACGCCCTGCTTCTGGCGGGCGTTGGGATCGTCGGGATAGGCATAGGGGTCCACGCAGGCGGACAGGGTCAGGGCGCCAGCGAAGGCCAGCATATAGGGGGTTTTGCTCATGTGCGTGCTCGTTGCCAATGGTTTTTCTGGCCCGCCGGTCGGGCAAGGCTTGACCAACCTATATCATGGCCCCCCGTCAAGGGGCCAGAGGCTGGCCCCGATGCGCGGCCTTCCGCGCAGGCGCGACGGGGTCACATCCCCGTGCGCGCGGCCTCCCAGGCCAGCATCGCCCGCTTGCGCGGCAGGCCCCAGTGATAGCCGCCCAGTCCCCCGTCGCGGCGCAGCGCGCGGTGGCAGGGGATCAGGAAGCTGATCGGGTTGCGCCCCACCGCACTGCCCACCGCCCGCTGCGCCGTGGGGTGGCCCACGCGCAGGGCGATCTCGGAATAGGTGGTGACGTGGCCGGTCGGGATGGCCAGAAGCGCCTCCCAGACCTTGATCTGGAACGGCGCCCCGATCAGGTATAGCGGCGTCTCGGCCGTGGCCGAGGGCGCAAAGGCCGACAGCACCCAGGGTCGCAGGGCGCCCGGGTCTTCGACGTAGGTCGCCTTCGGCCAGCGCGACACCAGATCTTGAAAGGCCGCCTCGGCCCCCACTTCGTCGGCAAAGCCGATGCCGCAGATGCCGCGCTCGGTGCCCATCACCAGCGCCGGGCCGAAGGGGCTGTCGAACCAGCCCCAGAGGATGGTCAGCCCCTCGCCGCCGCGGGCATAGTCGCCGGGCGACATCGCCTCCCAGGTCAGGAACAGGTCGTGCAGCCGGCCGCTGCCGGACAGGCCCACCTCCTGCGCAGTGGCCAGCGTGGTGAGCCGTTCGGCCAGCAGTCGGCGGGCGTGGTCCAGCGTCAGGTATTGCTGATACCGCTTGGGGCTGACCCCCACCCACTGGCTGAACACCCGCTGGAAATGCGCCGGCGACATCGCCATCTGTGCCGCCAGCCCTTCAAGCGTCAATTGCGGCCCGGCCTCGTCGATGATGCGCAGCGCGCGGCCGATCACGGCATAGTGGTAGGCGGGGGACTGGTCGGTCATGGCAATGGCTCCTTGCCGGCCCAGAATAGGCGCCTTGCCGCAGCCCCGCGACCCGTTTCCTGCGGCTTTCCACCTTGCCCGCGCCCGCGCGGCCGTGGCACAGGGGGGCATGGCACGCCAGCTTGACTATCCCACCCTGAAGGCCGTCTTCGCCCGCTTCCGTGCGGCCGAGCCCGAGCCGAAGGGAGAGCTTGAGCACCTGAACGCCTATACCCTTCTGGTCGCCGTTGCGCTGTCGGCGCAGGCGACGGACAAGGGCGTGAACAAGGCCACCCGGGCGCTGTTCACCGTTGCCGACACGCCGGAAAAGATGCTCGCCCTCGGTGAGGACGCCCTGGTCGAGCACATCAAGACCATCGGCCTGTTCCGCAACAAGGCGAGGAATGTCATCAAGCTGAGCCAGCGCCTGATCGACGTCTACGGCGGCGAGGTGCCCTCGTCCCGCGCCGCGCTGATGACCTTGCCCGGGGTCGGCCGCAAGACCGCCAACGTGGTGCTGAATATGTGGTTCGGCATGCCGGCGCAGGCGGTCGACACCCATATCTTCCGCGTCGGCAACCGCAGCGGCATCGCGCCCGGCCGGGACGAGACGGCGGTCGAGCGCGCCATTGAGGACAACGTCCCCGCCGAGTTCCAGAAACACGCGCACCACTGGCTCATCCTGCACGGGCGGTATATCTGCCTGGCGCGAAAGCCCCGATGCGGCGACTGCCCCATCGCGGAGTGGTGCCTTTACCAGGAGAAGACATGAAGACCTATCAGGTTGTGGGCATCGGGAATGCCATCGTCGATGTGTTCTCGACCGCGGATGACAGCTTTCTCGCCCTGATGGGAATCGAGAAGGGCATCATGCAGCTGGTCGAACGCGACCGCGGCGAGATGCTGTATGCCGCGATGAAGGATCGCCGGCAGGCACCGGGCGGCTCGGTCGCGAACACCCTTGCGGGCCTTGGCGCGCTGGGGCTGTCCACCGCCTTCATCGGCCGGGTGCATGACGATGCGCTGGGCCGGTTCTACGCCCAGAACATGGCCGCCGAGGGCACCGATTTCGTCAACCCGCCGGTGGCGGCGGGCGAGTTGCCGACCTCGCGCTCAATGATCTTCGTCTCGCCCGATGGCGAGCGGTCGATGAACACCTACCTCGGGATTTCCTCGGAACTCGGCCCCGAGGACGTCTCCGACAGCGTCGCGGGCAAGGCCGAGATCCTGTTCCTGGAAGGCTATCTCTACGACAAGCCCAAGGGCAAGGAAGCCTTTGAGCGGGCCGCCCGGCTGACCCGGGCCGGCGGCGGCAAGGCCGGCATCGCGCTGTCTGACCCGTTCTGCGTCGACCGCCACCGCGACGATTTCCTGCGCCTGGTGAGGGAGCTGGATTTCGTCATCGGCAACGAACATGAGTGGGAATCGCTGTACAAGAAGGACCTGTCCACCGCGCTGGAACGCGCCGCGCAGGTTGCGGGCCTGGTGGTCTGCACCCGCTCGGGGCATGACGTGGTGCTGGTGCGTGGTGACGAGCAGGTGGTGGTGCCGGTGCGCCGGGTGACCCCGATCGACGCCACCGGCGCGGGTGACCAGTTCGCGGCCGGTTTCATCTATGGCCTTGCCACCGGCGCCAGCCTTGAGGCCGCCGGCCGCATGGGCTGTGTCGCCGCGGCCGAGGTGATCGGCCATTTCGGCGCCCGGCCCGAGGCTGACGTGAAGGCGATGTTCCGCGAGGAAGGCCTGATCTGAAGGCGCTGCCCGGCTGGACCCGGCGGACCGGGGGTGCTCCGCCCCCCGGACCCCCAGGGGGTATTTGGCGAAAAGCAAGCGGCGGTTGCGTCAGACGTCCGGGGCCGCGCACCGCCATTCCGTGGTCTGGCGGTAGGCGGCTTCGGGACTGATCTCGATGCCGGGAAAGCCGGGGTGATTCGGCGCGTCGGGCCAGCCCTGCGCTTCCAGCGCCAGGCCCTCATGGGCCCCGCCGCCGTCGCGGATCGCGCTTCGGCCGTCATAGACCTGCAGTCCCGGCTCGGTGGTGGCCAGGGTCATCGTCACCCCCGAGGTGCCGGTCAGCCAGGCCACCTCGGTCAGGGCGCGGCGGGCAGGGGCCAGGCAAAAGCAGTGGTCCAGGGCCGGGGCGCCGGGCGTCAGTTCGCGGGCGGTGCGGAAATCCATCATGCCCGCCGCCGGGGCGATCTCGCCCGTGGGCAGGCCGTCGGGGCCGGTCGGCAGCCAGGCGTCAGCCGCGATGCGCAGGCGGTGGCCGGTCCAGTCGATGCTGCCGTCCAGGTTCCAGTAGCTGTGGTTGGCCAGGTTCATCAGCGTTGGCGCGTCGGTGGTGCCGGTCAGCTCCAGCCGCAGGGTGGCCGGAGCTTCGACCGTCCAAAGTGCCGTCACCCGACGGTTGCCGGGAAAGCCGCCGTCGCCATCGGGCAGGTCCAGCGTCAACTTGGCCTGGGTCGCCGAGGCATCCGCCAGCGTCCAGACCCGGGCCTGCGTGCCGAGCGGCCCCGAGTGCAGCAGGTTCGGCCCTTCGTTTGCGGCAAAGCGGTGCAGCCGCCCGGCAATCGGCGCTTGGGCAGCGGACAGGCGGTTCGCCACCGGGCCGACCAGCACGCCGAAGTAGCCGCCCGCCGTGGCCTCGTACTCGGCCACCGAGGACAGGCCCAGCGTCAGTTCCCACGGCAGGCCGGAAAGCCGCAGGTCCTGCACCGCGCTGCCCAGCGTCAAGAGCCGCACCGACAGCGTGCCGGCGGCCAGGTCGATGGCGTGGACCGGGCGTCCGTCGGAGGTCTGGCCGAAGATCGTGACGCGCATGCCGTGCCCCCTTGCCGGACTTGGTGGCCCGGCAGGGGCCCGCGGTCAAGAGCCGGATAGACAGTCCGCCATGGCGCGGGCAAGGTTCGTCAGCAGGGCCGGATAGGCGGCGGGGCCAGTTTCGCCCGCCGAGCCCGAGGGGTCCAGCACCGCGCCGACGCGGATGCCGGTGCCTTCGGCCATCTGCGCCACCAGCGCCGGGTCGTGCTGGGCCTCGGGGAAGATGCAGACCACGCCACCCGCCTGGATCTTCGCGCGCAACTCGGTCAGCCGCTGCGCCCCGGGCATGGCCGCGTCGCCCAGGGCCACGGTTCCGGCTGACGTCAGGCCATAGTGCCCGGAGAAATAGCCATAGGCATCGTGGAAGGCGACGTAGGGCTTGTCCTTCACCGGTGCCAGCAGCGCCGCGGCTTCGGCATCGGCGGCGTCGATGGCGGCCACGGCCTTTTCGGCATTGGCGGCGTAGGCGGCGGCATTCTCCGGGTCCAGCCGCGACAGTTCGGCCGCAATGGCCCGCGCCCAGACCTTGCCATTGGCCGGGTCCAGCCAGGCATGCGGATCAAGGCCGGTGTGGGAATGGTCGTGCCCTTCGTCGTGCCCCGCTTCGGCCTCGGCGCCGTCGTGATCATGGTCCTCGGCCTCGTGGTCATGCTCGCCGCTGGCTCCGAAGTCCTGCCGGTAGGTGGCTTCGACATCGATCAGCGTCAGCAAGGTCGCCGTTTCCAGGCGGATATCCAGCGCCTTGTCCAGCCAGGGCGTCAGTTGCGGCCCGACCCAGACCAGCAGGTCAGCCTCCGAGATCGCCAGGGCCTGGCTGGGCTTCAACTCGTAGCTGTGCGGCGAGGCGCCCTTGCCCAGAAGCATCTGCGGCTCGCCCACGCCTTCCATCACGGCGGCGGCCAGCGACTGAACCGGCGGAATGTCGGTCACCACGCTGGGCACCTCGGCCAGGGCGGCGGTGCTGGTCAGCAGGAACGATATGATATAACGCATTGTGCAAGGCCTTTCGAACGCGAGGTCCAGAGTCTATGTATGTAATATCATAACACGTCAAGAGGCCGTAGATGGCTCATGATCCTGCCCGATGCCCCGGCTGTGCCGATCCTGCGGCCGCCTTCGGCCCGCACGACCACGCCCATTGCGCGACCGACGTGCTGGCCCGGGCCGAGATGCTGGCAGGCGCCGCGGGTGCCCGGCTGACCCCGGTGCGGCGGCGGGTGCTGGAAATCCTGCTCGAAAGCCACCGCGCGCTGGGCGCCTATGACGTGCTGAACCGGCTGGCGGCCGAGGGTTATGGCAACCAGCCCCCGGTCGCTTATCGCGCGCTGGAATTCCTTGAGGAACATGGCTTCGTCCACCGCATCCGCCGGCTGAACGCCTTTGCCGCCTGCATGCACCCCGGCGAGGCGCATGCCCCGGTGTTCCTGATCTGCCGCGCCTGCCAGTCGGTCGCCGAGGCCCCCGGCGCCCCGGTCCGCGCCGCGCTGGACGCGGCCGCCGGCGCCATGGGCTTTGCCATCGAACGCCTGACGGTCGAGGCGCTGGGCCTCTGCCCGGCCTGCGCGGAGGGGGCGGCATGAGCCTGATCACCGCCACCCACATCTGCGTCCGCCTGGGCGGCGAAGAGGTGCTGCACGACGTGTCCTTGCGGCTGGACCCGGGCGAGATCGTCACCGTTGTTGGGCCCAACGGCTCGGGCAAGTCCACACTGATCCGGGCGCTTCTGGGCATCGTGCCGGTGGCCGAGGGGCAGATCGCGCGGACCCCTGGCCTGCGGCTGGGCTATGTGCCGCAAAAGCTGGCCATCGACCGCACGATGCCGATGTCGGTGCGGCGGTTCCTGTCGCTGCCCACCCGCGTCAGCGCAGCCGAGGCGGCGGCGGTGCTGGCGAGGGTGGGCATGGCGGGCGAAGAGGCGACCCAGCTGACCGCGCTTTCGGGCGGGCAGTTGCAGCGGGTGCTGCTGGCGCGGGCGCTGTTGAACCGGCCGCAGGTGCTGTTGCTGGACGAACCCACGCAAAGCCTGGACCAGCCCGGCGAGGCCGGCTTCTACCGGCTGATCGAGGAGGTCCGGGCCGACACCGGCTGCGCGGTGCTGATGGTCAGCCATGATTTGCATGTGGTGATGGCGGCCTCTGACCGGGTGATCTGCCTGAACGGCCACGTCTGCTGCGAGGGCACGCCGCGGGTGGTCTCATCTGCCCCGGAATACCGCGCGCTGTTCGGGCTGGGCACCCAAGGCGCGCTGGCGCTGTATCGTCACGAGCATGACCACGATCATTCGGCGGGGCCAGAGCATGGCCACGACCACCATCATCATCACGCGCACGATCATGCTTGACGATTTCCTGATCCGTGCCGCCCTTGCCGGAGTGGGGCTGGCCCTGGCCACCGGCCCGCTCGGCGCCTTCGTCGTCTGGCGCAGGATGGCCTATTTCGGCGATGCCACGGCACATGCCGCGGTGCTGGGCGTGGCGCTGGCGCTGGCGACCGACCTGCCCATCGCTGCCGGCACCCTGGTCGTGGCCACCGCGATGGCGGTCACCGTGGCGGGCCTGGCCGCACGCGGCTGGGCAATGGACACCACGCTTGGCGTGCTGGCGCATTCCGCGCTGGCCTTCGGGCTGGTCGGGGTCAGCTATTTTCCCGCTGTCCGCACCGATCTCTCGGCCTATCTCTTCGGCGATATCCTGGCGGTGTCGAAAACCGACCTCGCGCTGATCTGGGCCGGTGCGGCGGCGGTGGTCGGGTTGCTGCTCTGGCGCTGGCAGGCGTTGCTGACCAGCACGCTGAGCGAAGACCTTGCCCACGCCAGCGGCGTCAACCCCAACCGCGAACGGCTGGTGCTGGTGCTGGCCATGGCGCTGACCGTGGCGGTCGCGCTCAAGGTCGTCGGCGCGCTGTTGATCGCGGCGATGCTCATCATCCCCGCCGCCGCCGCCCGCGGGCTGGCGCGCAGCCCGGAAGGCATGGCTCTGGGCGCCGCGCTGATCGGCGCCATCGCCACGCTGGCCGGGCTGCAACTGTCGCTGTGGCAGGACACCCCCGCCGGCCCCTCGATCATCGTCGCCGCCTCGGCCGTCTTCGCGCTTTCGGCGGCCCTGGGTCGAATGCGCCTCGCCTGAGCGGCGCACGAAAACTGCCCCGGCCTTGCCCGAAGCCTGCCGCAATCGCGGGCTAATCCCGAACCTGGACGTCCGTGCCACACTGGCGCGGTCTTGGGGGTTACGCGCATGCGCGCATTGTCTTTCGTCGTCTCGCTGGTGTTCAGCCTGCTGGGTCTGGGCGCCTATCTTGCCGTCGATTACACGATCATCTCCCGTGCCGCCCGAGAGCGTGGCGAAGAGCCGATCTCGTTCTACACCTATGCCTCGGGCCTGGTGCAGATCGCCGGCCTGCTCAGTGGCGGCGACGGCAAGGCAAACGCCGTCGATACCGTGGAAGCGCTGGCCAGCATGCTGCCGAAGCCGCCCGAAGGCTGGATCATGCGGCCCGCCGAGGCGAACGACGCCGAACCCTTCCTGCCGCCCGGCGCCAAGGGCGAAAAGGCCAAGCTGCTCCGTGCCGTGGTCGAACCGCGCCCCGGCAAGGGCGTCACCACGGCCAAGTTCACCTACGAGAAGGGCGCCCGCAAGGTCGTCATCGAACTGGTCCGCTACCCGGATTTCGTGTTCACCAGCTTCATGGCCATGGCCCAGAAGTTCGAGTTGCAGATGATGGGCATGGAGCTTTACGGCAGCGACTTCGCAACGGTCCGCGGCCTTGACATCGGCGAGTCGAGACTGCCCGACAACTATGGCGCGCGCCTGCTGACCGCCCAGGTCGGAAACCAGATCCACCTGCGCATCCTGGCCGCGAAGTCGATGAAGGACGAAGACCTGCTGCCCTTCCTGACCACGCTGAACGTGCCGGCGATGAACGCGAGCGTGGTGGAAAAGACCTCCGGCCTGGGCGAGGTTCCGGTGATCGTGCTGGCCGCGGTGCTGGATGCGGAATCGCGCAAGGCCTTCGAAGCCGAGCGCGAGGTCGAACGGCAACGGCGGGCGGAAGAGCAAGCCATCCGCGAGGCAGAACGCGAAGCCGAGCGGAAGAGGGAGGCAGACGCCGAAAAGGGCATCACCACCGACGAGGATACTGGCATCAAGGTGCGCAAGGGCACCGGAGAAGGCAAGGACAGCACCTTCGAGACCGGTGGTAAGCTGCTGGACGAGGGCTGCCGCAAGGAAGACAGCCGCAAGGCCTGCGGCATTGTCGAAGAGGCGGAACAGCCTGCCGAAGAATAGCACTGGCCCGGCGCCGCCAATCCGGTCAGGAGACCTGCGAATGACCATCCGGGCCGTCGCCCGGGCTCCGCTGATCGGCGGTGTCGCCCTGCTGGTCTTCATTCTGCTGTAGATCGTGCGGCTGGTTCCGTCGGGGGACTCCGGCCTGACCGGAGACGGCCACCTTGTCATCGCGATCGACGACATCCCGGTCCGGGCGCTGCGGCGCATGGCCGGAACCTGCACCGGCGTCTGTCAGGCGTCGGCGAACGGCATCCTGCGGTTTTCTCCGGCCGATGTGCCCGGACTTCTGCCCGCCGCGCCCCAGGGCTGGAAGCGGCGCGACTGGACCATGGCCGAGGCAGAGGTGCAGACCGGCGCGACCTTCCGCGAAATGCTGGTGGCCGTCAGCACCACCAACGACATTCGGGACGATTTTGCCGAAACTGCCGCCATATGCGTCGGTTCGGGGCCGCGGCGATCCATGACACTGGGCAGGGTCTGATCGCGCTGCGCATCAACGGCGACATGGCGGCGCTGCGTTTCGTCGAGAGCGGAGAGACGCCGGTCCAGCGTCCGCCAAAGGTCTCAGGCGTGGTTCGGACCGGACAGGACGAGCCTGTCGGCCATGACCGCTTCCTGGTCGAGATCGGCGGTGTGATCGCCGTCGAGGTCATTTTCACCGCGCCCGAGACCGAGACGTTGCAGCTGCTTGCCCTGCTGGGCATGGCGGCGCTGCAGGTCGTCCTGCCACAGCCAGTGGCTGGCCATCGGCTGGGCGCGGGCCTCGTCATGTCCTGGGCGACGCGCTGTCGCATTCTGGCCCCGATGGGTCGGCTGGTGCTTACGCGCGCGGCTGGTTTGCGCCAGATTGCGGCCAAACCCAACGGGAGTCGCGCCATGAAGACGCATGTCAAAGCCCTTGTCGTCGGTGGCGGCGCCGTCGGCACCGGCATCGCCTATCACCTGGCCAAGGCCGGCTGGGACACCATGCTGGTGGAACGCGACGAACTGACCAGCGGCTCGACCTGGCACGCCGCGGGCCTGCTGCCGCTGTTCAACATGAGCTATGCGACGACCCACATCCACAAGTATTCGGTCGATTTCTACAAGGGCCTGGAGGCCGAGACGGGCCTTGATGCCGGCTTCTACGTGGTGGGAAACCTGCGCATGGCGCAGCGGCAGGAGCGGATGGATGAATACATGCTGTATTCGTCGGTCGCGGAAACCGCCGGGGTCTACCACGAATTCCTTAGCCCCTCGCAGATCAAGGACCGCTGGCCGCTGGTGCGGACCGACGATCTGGTCGGCGCGCTGTATCACCCGCAGGACGGCTACATCAATCCGGCCGACGTGACCCAGGCCATGGCCAAGGGCGCCCGCCAGCACGGCGCCACGCTGGAACGCAAGGTGCAGGTCGACGCCTATCGCTGGACCGGGTCGGAATGGATCGTCTCCTGCACCCGCATGGCGGAAACCGGCGGGCGCCTTGTACCCTCGGACGACAAGTTCGAAATCCACGCCGAACATGTCGTCACCGCCACCGGCAACCACGCCCAACGCACCGCGCGGCTGTTGGGGATCAAGATCCCGGCGATCCCGGTCGAGCACCAGTATATCGTCACCGAACCCGACCTCGCGCTGGTGGAATGGCGCAAGACCAACCCGCAGCACCCGGTGCTGCGCGATGCCGATGCGAAATGGTATGTCCGCGAAGAACGCGGCGGCTGGATTCTGGGCCCCTACGAATACGGCGCCCCCGCCCGGTTCCTCTATGACGTCCCCGAGGCGTTCCGCGCCGACCTGTTCCCGCTGGATCTGGAACGGATCGAGGCGGAATACCTCTCGATGATCCACCGGCTGCCGTCCTCGGAAACCGTCGGCCTCAAGGACGATTTCAACGGCCCGATCTGCTACACCCCCGACGGCAACCCGCTGGTCGGCCCCGCGCCGGGCCTGCGCAACATGTGGCTGGCCGAGGGCTTCAGCTTCGGCATCACCGCCGCCGGTGGCACCGGGCATTACCTGGCGCAACTGATGACCGAAGGCGAGGCCGAGATCGACATGGCCTCGCTGGACCCCAAGCGCTACGGCTCCTGGATGACCACGGAATACGCGGCCCGCAAGAACGAGGAATGCTACAACCACGTCTTCATCCTGCACCACCCGGATGAGGAACGCGAAGCCTGCCGCCCGCTGCGCACGGCCCCCGCCTATGACCGGCAACTGGCTCTGGGCGCCCAGATGGGCCAGGTGAACGGTTGGGAGCGGCCGAACTACTACGGCCCGGTCGGCGCCCCCGCCGGCTACGACCACGATTCCCGCAGCTTCCGCCGCGGCGCCTGGTGGCCCTATGCGGTGGCCGAGGCCAAGGCCGTGCGCGAAACCTGCGGCATCATCGACGCCTCGGCCTTCACCAAGCATCTGGTGCGCGGCCCCGGCGCCACCGCGTTCCTCGACCATTTCACCTGCAACAAGCTGCCCTCGGTCGGCCGCATCAACCTGACCTATGCGCTGACCGAGGCCGGCACCACCCGCACCGAATACACCATCGTCCGGCTGGCGCAGGACGAATACTACCTGATCTCGGCCGGCGCCTGGACGGCCTATGACTATGATTTCATGCAGAAGGCCGCGGACGACTGGATGGCCGGCGGCGGCGGGCACATCGACATCCACGACGTCACCACCCAATGGGGCGTCTTCGCGCTTGCCGGCCCCACCGCCCGCGACATCCTGAAAGAGATCGTCAAGGACCGCGAACCCGAGACGGTGCTTTCAAACAAGCGCTTCCCCTGGCTGTCGATGCGCAACATCGAACTCGGGATGTGCCCGGTGCGCGCGATCCGCGTGGCCTATACCGGCGAGCTGGGCTGGGAACTCCACTATCCCATCGAATTCGGCCGCTACCTCTGGGACCTCCTGCTGAAGGCGGGCGAAAGGCACGGCCTGAAACCGGTCGGCGCGCGGGCGCAGAACTGGCTGCGGCAGGAGAAATCCTATCGCGCCTTCGGCAACGAACTGGGCCGCGACGCAACGCCGCTCGAGGCCGCGCTGGATCGTTTCGTCGATCTGACCAAGGACTTCCGCGGCAAAGAGGCCATGCTGAAGACCGGCATCCGGTCGAAATGCGTGACCCTGCTGATCGACGGCCCCACCGATACCGATCCCTGGGGCAAGGAGGCGCTGCTCCTGAACGGCGAAAAGATCGGCCGCCTGACCTCGGGCGGCTGGTCGGTCGCCTTCGACAAGCAGATCGGCATGGGCTATGTCCGCCCCGACCTGGCCGAGGTGGGCACGAAGCTGAAGGTCAAGATCCAGCTCAAGGAATGGGACGCGGTGGTGGTCGAGGACAGCCCCCACGACCCGGCCAACGCGCGCATCCGGCTGGACGGGTAACGATTTCCGAAGTCGGAAATCGTGGACGGAATTCGACTTCGAATTCCGCCTCCCCGGCTCATGGCGCCCGCGCCGCCAGCCAGCCGGCCCAGCCCTCGGCCGAGCCGGCGAAGACGTTCACGTCGACCTTGCCGCCCACCCCCGGCACCAGCCCGGTCGAGGTATATTGCCAGAACGTCCAGGGGTGGCCGTCGTACAGGTCCTTCGGGTGCTTCGCCACCGCCCGAAGCCAGAACTCGGCGCCCTGCACCTTCCACATCTGGTTGTCCTCGAAAAAGTCGATCGAGGTGTAAAGGATCGGCCGCTGCCCGTAATGCTGCGTCACCGCCCGGATGAAGATCTCCGCGTCGCGGCGAATCTCTTCCGGCGTCCGGCGGATCGTGCAGGTGGGCGAGAACGGCGTCCACTCCATGTCCAGCACCGGCGGCAGCATGCCCGGCGTGCGTGGCACATGGCGGAAGAACCAGCGCGCCTGCTCGATCGCGGGGCGGCAATGGTAGAAGAAGTGATAGGCCCCCCGCGCCACCCCGGCACGGCCCGCACCGCGCCAGTGGTCCTTGAACATCTCGTCCACCCGGTCGCCGCCCTCGGTCGCCTTGATGAAGACGAAGTTCACCCCGTTCGCCCGCGCCAGCTCCCAGTCGATCGAGCGCTGGAACTTCGAGACGTCCAGCCCGTGCACCGGATAGGCCTGCGGCGGCCGCCCGTTCCAGCCGTCCACCGGATCGGCATCGGCAAAGTTGGGCGCGGTGACTTGCCCGGCCGGAATCGCGGCGGCAGGGCGGGCATCGGGGGCATGGGCGGCGGGGCCGCGGGGGCCGCCACAGGCGGCAAGCACAAGGCAAAGCGACAGGATCAGGGGGCGCATCATGGCCGGCATGCTGGCCGAAGCCGCGGCGCTTGTCACGCCCCGGTTGCGGCCGGCCGGGTCAGTTGCGGCCGAAATCCTCCGACGAAATCCGCCCGTCGCCGTTGCGGTCCCGCCGGGCGAAGAAGGTGGGCGTGAAGTCGACGAATTCCGCCCGCGTCACCTGCCCGTCGCCATCGGTGTCGGTCATCGCCCGCTGGAATCCCTCGGGTCCGGCCATGGCCATGCCCAGGCCCCGCCCGTTGCCCTTGCCCCGACCCTTGCCCATCCCCTGGCCCATCCCCTGGCCCATCCCCTGACCCATGCCCGTGCCGGCCATGGTGTCCTGCATCTGGGTGCGCATCGCCACGCGGGTTTCATCCAGCGCGGCGAATTCGGCGGCCGAAAGACTGCCGTCCTCGTCCGCATCGAAGGTGGTGAAGATCTCGCCGCGGCGTTCGGTGGCCTCGGCCAGAGTGACCGCGCCGTCGCCGTCGCGGTCCCAGTTGTCCAGGAAGGGCGCCCCGCGCACAAAGGTCTGCGCCTGCGGGGCGGTCGCCACCAGCGAAAGCACAAAAGCGATGGAAAGCGCGCGCGTGATCATCTCGATCTCCCATATTCCGTTTCCGAAATATGATACGCGCGGCGCCCCCGTTTCCGTCGCGCCCCTCAGGCCGGCGCCGAAAATTCGTCCCAGGCCGCCAGCGCATGGGCGGCATACATCACCGACGGGCCGCCGCCCATCTGCACGCACATCGCCAGCACGTCGCCCAGTTCTTCCCGGGTCGCACCGGCCTTCATCAGGGCCTCGACATGGAAGTTCACGCAAGGCTCGCAGCGCTGGCTGATGGCGATGGCCAGGGCGACGTATTCCTTCTCCTTCACCGAGATCGCCGGGCTGTCCTTGGCCGCCTTGGACAGCACCGAAAAGCCCGCCATCGTGTCGGGGATCAGCTTGTTCATCACCCGCAACTCGGCGCGCATGTCGTTGATCTTGGCCTTGTAGCTCATGGTCGTGCTCCATTCCTGATGCACCCCACATCACATTCAAATTTGTGAATGTCAAGGGCGCCCCGAGGCGGAAATTGCCGCAGGTGCAGCCTCAGCCGAAGCGGGCAGGCGACAGCGCGGCCACCAGGTCGGCCCGCAGGGCAGGGGGGCGGCCGCCGATCAGGTCGGCCACCAGCGCCGAAGCCCCGGCGCAGGACTGGAAGCCCTGGCCGCCCTGTCCGCCCAGCCAGAAGAACGCCGGATCGCGCGCGTCAGGCCCGATCACCAGCACCCGGTCGGGGGCAAAGGTGCGCAGGCCGGCCCAGTTGGCCAGGATGCGGGTGACCGGTTCGGTGACGAAGGCCTCATAGCGCGCCAGGCCCTCGGCCAGCACCATGTCGTCGGCCCAGGCGTCGTGCGGGTGCATCGGGTCTTCGTCGGCGGGCGAGACGATCAGCGCGCCCGCATCGGGCTTGGCATACCAATCCTCGCCGGGGCCGAAGATCATCGGCCAGCGGCTGACGTCATGGCCCGCCGGCGCCGGAATCCGCGCCATCGACCGGCGCAAGGGGGTAAAGCCCAAGGCCTGCACGCCCGCCATGACGGCCACCTCGTCGACCCAGGCCCCGGCGGCATTGATCAGCATTCGCGCCTCGGCCTCGCCGCCCGTCCATTGCACGTGCCAGCCGGTCGCGGTTCGGGTAATCGCCGTCACCTTTGCGCGGGTCAGGATGGTGCCGCCCTGGGCGCGGGCCTCGCGGGCAAAGCCCTGCAGCAGCAGGTCGGTGTCGATGTCGTCGGCATGGTCGGCAAAGCCTGCCAGCTTCACCACGTCAAGGTTCAGGATCGGCACGATCGCCTGTGCCTCGGCCGGCGAGATCGGCTCGAAGGCCATCGTCTGCAGGTCTTTCTCATACTCCGCCCGCTGGTCCTCGCGCGCCACCAGCAGCAGGCCCCGGTGCGTCAGCAGCCCCGGAACCGAACGGAAATAGTCGCCCGAGGCCATCGACAGTTCGACCACCGCCGGCGTGCCATAACGCGGCTCATACAGCGCGGCCGACCGGCTTGAGGCATGGTGCGCCAGGCTGTCCTCGGCCTCCAGCACCAGCACCCGGCCCATGGGGGCCAGACGCGCCGCTGCCGAAAGGCCGGCGATGCCGCCGCCGATGATCAGGAAATCACAGTCCATGCACCCCTCCGCCTGCCGGGGCGACAGAACCATTCCCCGGCAGGGATTTCAACCCGGCCGACGTGGAACACATCGACGACCTCCTGCAACTTCATCTTGGCGAAAATACCCCGCGGGGGTCCGGGGGCGCGAAGCCCCCGGCCTGCCATGCCGCTGGAGACCCCTTCTCCGGGTCAGCCCTTGTGGGTTTCCTTCAGCTTGTCGATGCCAAGCACCTTCAGCGCCAGGCTTTCGTAGAACGGCTCGGACGTGCCCTTGCGCAGTTTGCGCAGGAAGTATTTCTCGAAGCCGATCTTCGCCATGTGCACCCATTTGCCGCTGGACGACCAGTTGACGTTGCGCGGCGGGATCTGCGGCTGCGCCACGAAGGCCACGCCCCCGTCGCCGAAATCGGCCAGGCAGACGGCATTCCAGGTGCCGACCTGATCGGGCTCCTTGCCGCGCAGGATGTTGCCGATGTTGTTCGCGGTGGCCGAGACCATGCTCTCGATCATGAAGCCGGTCTTCGGCACGCCGCAGGGCACCGGGGTCGGACCCATCGGCGGGATCGCCACGCAGACGCCGACGGCAAAGATGTTCTTGTGCTTGGGGTTCTGCTGGTGCTGGTCGACGATGGTGAACCCGCGCGGGTTCGACACGCCGTCCAGCCCGCGCATCGCCGCAATGCCACGGAACGCCGGCAGCATCATCGAGAAAGCGAAGGGCAGTTCCCTCTCGGCCCTGACCGAGCCGTCGTCGGCGATCTCCTCGATGGTCATCTTGCCGTCTTCGACCTTCTTCACCCGGGCCGAGGTGATCCACTTGATGTGATGCTCGCGCATCTCGGATTCCAGCAGACCCTTGGTGTCGCCCACCCCGTCCAGCCCCAGATGCCCGATGTAGGGTTCGGCGGTGACAAAGGTCATCGGCACCTTGTCGCGGATCTTGGCACGCCGCAGCGCGGTTTCCAGGATGAACAGGAACTCGTAGGCCGGCCCGTAGCAGCTGGCGCCCTGCGCCGCGCCGATGATGACCGGGCCAGGGTTCTTGAGCAGTTGCTGGAACACCGCATAGGCCTGTTCGGCATGGTCGATGTGGCAGATCGACTGGGTGAACCCGCCATGCGGGCCAAAGCCGGGGATCTCGTCAAATGCCAGCTCCGGGCCGGTGGCGTTGATCAGGTAGTCGTATCGGACGTCGCTGCCGTCGACCAGACGGATGCGGTTCTCTTCGGGGAACACCTTTTCGGCCGCCACCGGCTTGAAGCCGATCCCCTTCTTGGCCATCGTCGGGCCCAGGTTCACGGTGATCTCTTCGCGCTTGCGCCAGCCCACGGCGATCCAGGGGTTCGAGGGCACGAAGTGATAGACCGGGTCCTTGGTGACCACGGTGATCGTATCCTCTGCCCGAAGCTGGTCCTTCATCTCATAGGCCATGATGGCCCCGCCCAAGCCCGCCCCAAGCACCACGATGTGCGCCATTCCCGATCCTCCCTCTGATCCGCCGACTCCGACGGCCAGAGGAATATACATTCGCATACTTGAATTTCAAAACGCTAATTTCCGGCCCGCCAACCTGCTCAGCCCAAAAGAGAAAGGCCCGCCAAGGCGGGCCTTTCGACAGCAGGACCGGCGGGCGTTACTGAGGAATGTCGCCCACCACGCCTTCGACATAGAACATCATGCCCAACAGGTCGCCGTCCGGCGCGGTCGCGCCCTCGGCCAGCCAGTCGCTGCCGTCCTGCTTCTTGATCGGGCCGGTGAACGGGTGGTAGGTGCCCGCCGCAATGGCGTCGCGCAGCGCCTCGGCTTCCGCCTTGACCTCGGCCGGAACCGCCGCCGTGATCTCGCCGATCAGCACTTCGCCGCCGGCGATGCCGGCCCAGGTGTCCTTCTGGGCATAGCTGCCGTCCAGCAGGGCGCCGACCCGCTCAACGTAATACGGCCCCCAGTTGTCGATGATCGACGACACCCGCGGCCCGTCCTTGTATTCCGCCATGTCGCTGGCCTGGCCGAAGCCGATCACCTTGCCCTCGGTCTTGGCGGCCTCGGCCAGCGGCGCGGTCGAATCGGTGTGGCTGGCGATCACGTCCACGCCCTGGTCGATCAGCGCCTTGGCGGCGTCGGCTTCCTTGGCGGGATCGAACCAGGTAAAGGCCCAGACCACGGAAAGCTGCACGTCCGGGTTCACCTTCTTGGCGTGCAGATAGTAGCTGTTGATCCCCATGATCACTTCGGGAATCGGGAACGACCCGATGTAGCCGATCTTGTTCGACTTGGTCATCCGGCCCGCGATGGTGCCCTGCACCGCGCGGCCTTCATAGAAACGCGCGTTGTAGGTGCTGACGTTGGCATGGTCGCGCTTGAAGCCGGTGGCATGCTCGAACTTCACGTCGGGGAACTTGGCGGCGACCGCGTTGGTCGCGTCCATGTAGCCGAATGAGGTGGTGAAGATGATGTTGCAGCCGCCCAGCGCCATCTGGGTCAGCACCCGCTCGGCATCGGCCCCTTCCGGCACGTTCTCCTGCCACTGCAGCTCGACCTTGTCGCCAAAGGCCTTCTGCACATCCAGCGCACCTTGATGGTGCTGGAAGGTCCAGCCGCCATCGCCGATCGGGCCGACGTAAACGAAGCAGGCCTTCACCTTCTCCATGCCCTGCGCAAAGGCCGAACCGCCCATTGCCAGCCCCAGGCCCAGCGCGGCCGTCGCCAGCAGCGTTCTGCGTTTCATGTGTCGTCTCCCCGTTGTGGCAGGGCCTTTCCCGGCCTCTGCGAAGTGATGCCCCGGCCGCGTCAGCGCGAGGCGTGAAAGTTCTGCCCCAGAGCGGCCGGCGCCCCCACGGCGGCGCGGCCCCGCCCCGAGGACATGAGGACCAGCACAAGGATCGTTATCAGATAGGGCGCCATGGACAAGTACTCGACCGGAATGCCGCTGCCGGCCACCTGCAGGTTCAACTGCAGGACGCTGATGCCGCCGAACAAATAGGCGCCCAGCAGCACCCGCCAGGGCCGCCAGCTGGCAAAGACCACGATCGCCAGCGCGATCCAGCCCGCGCCGGCGGTGATGCCGTCCACCCATTGCGGCACCCGCGCCAGGCTGATGTAGGCCCCGCCCATGCCTGCCATGGCGCCGCCAAAGGCGATGCACAGCAGCCTTATGCGGTTGACCTTGTAGCCCAGCGCATGCGCCGCCTCATGGCTTTCGCCCACCGCACGGATGATCAGGCCCGCACGGGTGGCCTTCAGCACCCACCAGGTTACCGCCGTCGCCAGGATCGAGAAATACACCACCCAGTCATGCCCGAAGAGGATCGGCCCCACCACCGGCAGATCGCCCAGCGCCTCCGGCAACAGCGGCCCGGTCGCCGGCGGCTTGATGCCGTTGTAGCCCTGCCCCCCCAGGCTGCTGACCCCCAGGCCAAACAACGTCAGCGCCAGCCCCGTCGCCACCTGGTTGGCCAGGAACACCTGCGTCAGCGCCGCGAAGATCAGGCTCAAGAGCGCCCCCGAAACCGCCCCGCCGACAAACCCCAGCACCGGGCTGCCGGTGTGGACGGCGGTGACGAACCCGCCCAGCGCGCCGATCACCATCAGCCCCTCGACGCCCAGGTTCAGCACCCCCGCGCGCTCGACCACCGTCTCACCCAGCGCCGCCAGCAGGATGGGGACGGCACTGGCCATCAGCGTGGCCACCAGGATCACCGGATCAATGCCGCCCCAATCCATCACCGACCACCGTCCATCACTTTGCCCCCAAGGCCCCCGCCGACCGGCGGAAGCGGTAATTGGTCAGTACATCCACCGCCAGCAGGAAGAACAGCAGCATCCCCTGGAACACCTGGATCGCCGCATCCGGCAGGCCAAGGTTGGTGGCTGCCATCTCGCCGCCGACATAGGTCAGCGCCATCAGGAACCCGGCCAGCACGATGCCCAAGGGGTTCAGCCGGCCCAGGAAGGCGACGATGATCGCCGTGAACCCGTAGCCGGTATTGAAGTCGATGCTGATCTGCCCCGCCGGCCCGGTCACCTCGAACAGCCCCGCCAGCCCCGCCAGCGCACCGGACAGCCCCATGCACAGGACCACCAGCCGCCCCGGGCTGACGCCATGGAACCGCGCCGCCCGCGGCGCCTGGCCCGCCAGCCGGATCTGGTACCCCGCGATGTGCCGCGTCAGCAGCACCCAGGCCAGCCCCGCCGTCACCAGCGCCGCCACCCCGCCCCAGTGCAGCCCGCTGCCCGCGATCAACTCGGGGTTGGCCGCCGCCGGATAGCTGGAAAAGTTGCGGCTGCCCGGAAACCCCATGCCTTCCGGGTTCTTCAGGAACCCGGTCGCCGCCTTGGCCAGGATGGTCTCGGCCACATAGACCAGCATCAGGCTGACGAGGATTTCATTGGTATTGAACCGCGTCTTCAGCAGCGCCGGGATCATCGCCCAGGCCCAGCCGCCAAAGGCCCCTGCAATGACCATCACCGGATAGATCATTCGGTTCTCGGTCGGGAACACCGCCAGTCCCACCGCCGCGCCACAGATGGCGCCCATGATGTACTGCCCTTCCGCCCCGATGTTCCAGATCCCCGCCCGGAACCCCAGCGCCAGCCCGATCGCGATCAGGATCAGCGGCCCCGCCTTCACCAGCAACTGCCCGCGCAGGTAGAAGGCGAACTCGCCGAACAGCGGGTCCCAGAAAATGGTGCGGATCACCTCGACCGGGTTCTTCCCCATCAACGCGAACAGCACGCCGCCCACGACCATGGTCAACAGCACCGCCACCACCGGCGTTGCATAAAGCCAGAACCGCGACGGAGAGGCCCGCTTCTCAAGCCTGATCACAAGCCCGCCCCTTCATCTTGGCACAAATACCCCGGGGGGCTCGGGGGGCTGGCCCCCCGTCGCGGCCAGACCGGGGCGACTCAGCCCGCATGATGCGCCACCTCCATGCCATGCGCGCCGCCCATCATCAGGCCGATCTCTTCCATCGTCAGCCCCTCCACCGGCCGCGGCTTGGTCAGGCGCCCTTCGTTCAGCACCGCGAAACTGTCGGCGATCTCCAAGAGTTCATCCAGGTCCTGGCTGATCACCAGCACCGCCGCGCCCTCCGCCGCCCGGTCCAGGATGCTTTGCCGGATCGCCGCCGCCGCCGCCGCATCCACCCCCCAGGTCGGCTGGTTGATGACGATCACCGCCGCCCCCTGCATCAGCTCGCGCCCCATCAGGAACTTCTGCAGGTTGCCCCCCGACAGCGCCCGCGCCGCCACTTCCGGCCCCGGCGTGCGCACGTCATAGGCCGCGATGATCTCTTGCGCAAAGGCCCGTGTCGCCCCCCAGTCGATGAACCCCGCCGCGACCAGCCCCTTGCGCACCGCCCCGCTCAGCAGCGCATTCTCGACCAGAGACATGTCCGGCGCCGCCGCGTGTCCGTAGCGATCCTCCGGCGCCGCCACCAGCCCGGCCCGCCGCCGCTCGGCCGGCCCCAGGTGCCCCGCCGCATGGCCCTCGATCCGCACCCGGTCCGCCTCGGCCCGCACCTCGCCCGACAGCGCCAGCAGCAATTCGTCCTGCCCGTTGCCCGCCACCCCGGCAATCCCCAGCACCTCGCCCCGATGCACCACCAGCGACACATCCTTCAGCGAGGTCCCGAACGGGATCGGAGACTCCACCGACAATCCGCTCACCCCCAGAGCCACCGGCCCCAGGGCCGCCTTCCGCCGTTCGGGCGTCTTCAGCGCCGCCCCCACCATCAGCTCCGCCATCTCCCGCGCCGTGCGGTCCCGCGGCACGCAGGTGGCCACCACCCGCCCCCGCCGCAGGATCGTGGCCGCGTCGCACAGGGACCGGATCTCCTCCAGCTTGTGAGAGATATAAAGGATCGAAGTCCCCTCCCGCGCCAGCTGCCGCAGGGTCTTGAACAGGATCTCCACCTCCAGCGGCGTCAGCACCGATGTCGGCTCGTCCATGATCAGAAGCTTCGGCTCCTGCAGCAGGCAGCGGATGATCTCGACCCGCTGCCGCTCGCCGGCGGACAAATCGCCCACCATCCGCCCCGGCTCCAGCGGCAGGCCGTATTCCTCGGATACCGCCCGGATACGCGCCGCCAGTTCCTTCATCGGCGGCGGGTTCTCCATCCCCAGCGCCACGTTCTCGGCCACGTTCAGCGCCTCGAACAGGCTGAAGTGCTGGAACACCATCGCCACGCCCAGCCGCCGCGCCTCGGCGGGCTTCGCCGGCGCATAGGCTTCGCCGCGCAGCTCCATCCGCCCGGCATCCGGCCGCACCAGCCCGTAGATCATCTTGACCAGCGTCGACTTCCCCGCGCCGTTCTCTCCCAGCAGCGCATGCACCTCGCCCGCGCCGACCGAAAACGACACGTCGGAATTCGCCACCACGCCCGGATAGGCCTTGGTGATCCCCTCCACCTGCAGCAGCACGGGCCTCTCAGCCGGTTCCGTTCCTGTCATCCGCTTGCCCCGAAGCCACAGCTTCCCTGATCATCCCCACCGCCACGCCAATCGCAATGGCTTGCGGGTGTTTGCCCAAGCCCGGATCGCCGATCGGGCAGCGAATGCGCGCAATCTGCGCAGCCGAGTGCCCCAGCGCCGCCAGCCGCGCCCGGAACCGCGCCGCCTTGGTGGCCGAGCCGATCAGCCCCAGGCCGCGGAAGCCATGGCCCAGCAGCCGATGGCACAGCTCCAGGTCCAGCGCATGGGAATAGGTCACCAGCAGATGCTCGGCCGCCACCGGCGCACGCGCCACCAAAGCCTCGGGCGCCACCGCCGGCAGCACCGTCACCGCTTCGGGCACCTCGGCCGGAAACCGCTCCGAGGCCACATCCACCCAGGTCAGCCGCAGCCCCGGCAAAGGCGCCAGCACCGAGACCAGCGCGCGGCCGACATGACCCGCGCCCCAGACCCAGACCTCGCGCTCTGGCCGCGCCACCGGCTCGACCATCCAGCCCTGCACCAGCCCAGGCGCGGGCGCCACTCCGGCCCCCCGTGCCGCCGCCAGCCGCCGCCGCACCGCCAGCGGCATCTCTCCAGTCCCGGTGGCGATCACCTCGCCCTGCAACCCGGCCGCGCGGTCAGCATCATAGACCGAGACCACCAGCGTCACCGCCCCACCGCAGCACTGGTCCAGCGAAGGCCCCAGCGCCACCCGCTCGACCCGCGTCTCCAGGCTCTCCAGCATCGCCCGCGCCCGCTGCTCCGCCTGCCACTCCAGCGCGCCGCCACCGATGGTCCCCGACTGCCCGCCTTCCCAGACCAGCATCGCCGCTCCCACCTCGCGCGGCGAACTGCCGTCATGGCCGGCAACCACCACCCGGGCCACCCGGCCGTGCCTCGCCACCGCCGCCCGCAAACCTTCAAGGTCAAACATCGCGCTCGACCCTCCGCACCGCTTCCAGCACCGCTTCGGGCGTCGCCGGCGCCCGCAAGGCCGGATAGACGCTGCCATCGCCACAGGCCGCCACCGCATCCGACAGCGCGAAAAACGCCGAGATCCCCAGCATCAAAGGCGGCTCGCCCACCGCCTTGGACTTGCCCACCGTGTCCTCGCGGTTGTGCCGCCCCCACAGCGCCACGTTGAACACCCCCGGCCGGTCCGAGCAGGCCGGGATCTTGTAGGTGCTGGGCGCATGGGTCGTCAGCCGCCCCTTGTCGTCCCAGACCAGCTCCTCGGTCGTCAGCCAGCCCGCACCCTGCACATAGCCGCCCTCGATCTGGCCGATGTCGATCGCGGGGTTCAGCGGGTTGCCGGTGTCATGCAGGACATCCGCCCGCAGGATGCGATTCTCGCCGGTCAGCCGGTCGATCACCACCTCGGTCACCGCCGCGCCATAGGCGAAGTACAGGAACGGCCGCCCCACCCCCCGAATCCGATCCCAGGTGATCTTCGGCGTCGCGTAATAGCCGGTCGAGGACAGCGACACCCGCGCCTGATAGGCCCACATCGCCACCCGCGCGAAAGGATATTCCTCGCCCGCCACCCGCACCATGCTGCCCGCGAAGCGCACCGCCCCCGGCTTGACCTGATGCTTCTCCGCCAGGAATTCCGCCAGCCGCCCCCGGATCACCTCGGCCGCGGCCTTCGCCGCCATCCCGTTCAGGTCGCTGCCGGAACTGGCCGCCGTGGCGCTGGTGTTCGGCACCTTGCCGGTGTCCGTCGCGGTGATCTTCACCACCCCCACGTCCACCCCGAACACCCCCGCCACCACCTGAGCCACCTTCTGGTTCAGCCCCTGGCCCATCTCGGTGCCGCCATGGTTCAGGTGGATCGAGCCATCCTGATAGACATGCACCAGCGCACCCGCCTGGTTCAACCAGGTCAGCGTGAACGAGATCCCGAACTTCACCGGCGTCAGTGCGATCCCCCGCTTCAGGATCGGATTTGTGGCATTCCACGCCGCCACCGCCGCCTTCCGCGCCCGGTAATCGCTCGATTTCTCCAACTCCGCCACCAGCGCATGCCCGACGAAATCCTCCACCGGCATCAGATAGGGCGTCGTCTGTGCCGCTTTCATCTGTCCGGAAATATCCTCTGGGGGTCCGGGGGGCGAAGCGCCCCCGGGGCCGGCCACTTCGCGATAGAAGTTGGACCGGCGCACCTCCAGAGGCTCAAGCCCCAGGGCAAAGGCCACATGGTCCATCACCCGCTCGATCCCGATCATCCCCTGCGGCCCGCCAAAGCCGCGAAAGGCAGTGGCCGAGGCCGTGTTGGTTCGCAGCCGGTGGCTCTCGATCCGCACCGCCGGCAGCCAATAGCAGTTGTCGGCATGCAGCATCGCCCGGTCGGCCACCGGCAGGCTCAGGTCCTGGCTCCAGCCGCAGCGGATGAGGTGGGTGAACTCCACCCCCAGCACCCGGCCCGCCGCATCGAACCCCGCGCGATAACGGATCACCAGGTCGTGCCGCTTGCCGGTGATCATCATGTCGTCGTCGCGGTCATAGCGCATCCTGCACGGCCGCCCGGTGCGCGCCGCCGCCACCGCGCAGGCCACCGCAAGGGCGTTGCCCTGGCTCTCCTTGCCGCCGAACCCGCCGCCCATCCGCCGCACCTCGACCCGCACCGCGGCCATCGGCAGGTGCAGGGCATGGGCGACCTTGTGCTGCACCTCGGTCGGGTGCTGGGTCGAGGACAGCACATGCATTCCGTCCTCCTGCGGGATCGCCGCCGCGACCTGGCCCTCCAGGTAGAAATGCTCCTGCCCGCCGACCGGGAATTCCCCCTCCACCCGGTGGGTCGCCTTGAGGATTTCCCCGCCCGCATCGCCCCGCGCCCAGACCACCGGCCCCTGCTCGAACCGGCTGTCGGCGGCCAGAGCCTGCCCGACCGTCAGGATCGCCGGCAGCTCGGCATACCCGACCTTGCCCAGCCGCGCCGCTTTGCGCGCCGCCAGGTGGCTCTCGGCCACCACCAGGAAAACGGGCTGGCCCGCGTAGTGGACCTTGCCCAAGGCCAGCAGGGGCTCGTCCCGGACCGAGGGGCTGCAGTCCGGCATCTCGGCGAAGTCCTCGGCCGACAGCACCAGCACCACGCCGGGGGCCGCGCGCACCTCCGACAGGTCCATCGCGGTGATCGTGCCATGGGCCACCGCCGAGAGGCCGAAGGCCAGGTGCAAGGCGCCGGCGGGCAGGGGGATGTCATCGACATAGCGCGCCGCGCCGGTGACGTGCAGGGGCGCACTGTCATGCGGCAGGGGAAGACCGGTGCTCATGGCCGCACCTCCAGCACCGAGACGGGCTGGCCGGCAAGATCGTGGAAATAGCGCCGCAGCAGTCCCTGCGCCGCCCGCATCCGGTAGCCGGCGCTGGCGCGCATGTCGTTCAGCGGGGCAAAGTCCCCGGTCAGCGCCCCGGCGGCGTCGCGCAGGGTCGCTTCGCTCCACTCGCGGCCCAAGAGGGCCGCTTCGGCGCTGGCCGCGCGTTTCGGGATGCCGGCCATGCCGCCGAAGGCAAGGCGGGCGGCCGTGACCTGGCCAGCCTCGACCGTGACGTTGAAGCCGGCGCAGACGGCGCTGATGTCCTGATCGAAGCGTTTGCTGACCTTGTAGCAGCGCAGGGCAGGGGCGCTGGCCGGGATCGTCACCGCTTCGACGAATTCGCCGGGGCGGCGGTCCTGGCGGCGGTAGTCAAGGAAGAAGTCCTCCAGCGGCATCTCGCGGCGGTCGGGGCCGCGGCGCAGGTGCAGCCTCGCGCCCAGCGCGATCAGCGCCGGCGGCGTGTCGCCAATCGGGCTGCCGTTGGCGATGTTGCCGCCAAGGGTGGCGGCATTGCGGACCTGGGCGCTGGCGAAGCGGCGGAGAAGCTCGGCAAAGGCCGGGTGGGGGGTCTGCATCGCGGCCCGCAACGCGGCGATGGTGACGCCCGCGCCGATGCGGAGGCTGTCGCCCTGCGGCACGAACCGCGCGAGATCGGTGATGCCGCCCAGAAAGGCGACGGGGGCAAGATCGCGCAGGCCCTTGGTGACCCAGAGGCCGACATCGGTGGCCCCGGCGACCAGCACCGCCTCGGGGTGGGCGGCGTACCAGTCCGCCAGTTGATCCGCTGTCGCGGGGTGGAAGGCGCCGGGGGCGCTGCCCCCGGACCCCCGGGGTACTTGGGCCAAGATGAAGCTGGCATCTTCGCGCATCCAGGCCGGCACCGGGGCGCTTTCGGCGGCCCGGGCGGCGCGCACGACGGGGGCATAGCCGGTGCAGCGGCAGAGGTTGCCGGCCAGCGCGTCGTCATGCGCGGTGTCGCCGTTGAGGTGGGCCACCGCCATCGAGACCACAAAGCCGGGGGTGCAAAAGCCGCATTGGCTGCCGTGGTGGGTGACCATGGCGCTTTGCACCGGGTGTGGCTCTGCGGCCGGGCCGGACAGGCCTTCGACCGTGCGCACCGCCTTGCCCTGCAGTTGCGGCAGGAACATCAGGCAGGCATTCATGGCGCGGCTGCCGTCGGCATCGGTCAGCATCACCGTGCAGGCGCCGCAGTCGCCTTCGCGGCACGCCTCCTTGGTGCCGCACAGCCCGCGCCGTTCGCGCAGCCAGTCGAGCAGCGTTCGCGTCGGGGGCTCATCCGTCACCCGGACCGGCGTTCCGTTCAGCAGGAACGCGATCCCAGACTCATGTCCGGCCATCAGGTCCGTCCGCCGCCTTCTCTGCGTTCGGGGCCTTTCGCACGACCGCCCGATGCGGCGTAAAGCGGGTCGCGCGCC
This sequence comes from Rhodobacter sp. Har01, assembly GCF_020564565.1. Taxonomy (GTDB): domain Bacteria; phylum Pseudomonadota; class Alphaproteobacteria; order Rhodobacterales; family Rhodobacteraceae; genus Pseudogemmobacter. Next base: position 7,734 of record NZ_JAJCTD010000009.1, on the reverse strand, counting down.
CCTTCTTTGTTGTCATCCCATCAAGAAGCCCAGACCGATTCAAGGCAAGAACAAACTCGTCTCGAAAAGATGAAGCTGCTTGCAGGATCTGCCGAAAATTCCGGCGCCCCCTGAACCCCGTGCCGCGCGTGAAGAGCCAAGATGGCTTCCCCCATCGCGCCGGGCCGGGTAATCCTGTGCCCATGCCCGGCGCATCTTCACAATCGGACGCACCGCAGAGAGGCCCGGCCTGGCTTTCCAGACTGCCCGCTTGGGCTCTCTTGATAGGCCTGCTTTTCTTCTTGCTCTGGCTGCCCGCCGCAATCCTCGCCTCGATCATCCCGGGGCACTATCTTCCGTCGGAAGACTGGCTCCGCTTTTCCAGGCCAGCCGCATATACCCTGGTAAGCGTGTCGTTCGTTGTGATCTTTCTGGTCGGCGCCCGTGTCTCCAAGCACACCGATGCAAGTGCCTACGTCGACGGCATCTTCGTCGCGGGCCTTCTTGTAGGTCTGTTCTACGCCCCGATGGCCGATCTTGTTCACAAGAACATCCCTGCACTGCTTGCGGCAGCCTCTGGGTCAGAGGTCAAACATTCCTACAAAGTCATCACTGCCGACCGCCCCAGCGACAAATGGTGCCGCTCTCCGATCGAGCTGGAAGGCATGCCGTTCATGACCAGGCTCTGCGGCACGGGAGAGGATTTCCGCGCCCACCTTTCGCCCGGTCAGACCGTGGTGTTCGGCGGCAAGGGCACCTGGATGGGTCTTTACGTCGAGTACATGCTTCCACCCTGACCCCGCCAAGGTCCCTTCCCCACCCTCGCGCCCGACGCTAGACTCCCCCATGCCCGGCGCAAATCCCCGATTCATCCATCTTCGCACCCATACCGAGCACAGCCTTCTGGAAGGTGCGGTGCCGGTGAAGAAGCTGGTCAAGCTGGCGGCGGCGGCGCAGATGCCCGCCATCGCCGTCACCGACAGCAACAACATGTTCTGCGCGCTGGAGTTTTCGGTGCTGGCGCAAGAGGCCGGGGTGCAGCCCATTGTCGGCTGCCAGCTGTCGCTGGCGCATGATCCGGCCGGTCCGGGCGAACGCCCCCGCGCGCCGGCGCCGATCGTGCTGCTGGTGCAGTCCGAGGCGGGCTGGCTGAACCTGATGAAGCTGAACTCCTGCCTTTACCTGCGTGGCGACGGGCAGTTGCCGCATGTGACGCTGGACGATCTGGCCGCCCATGCCAAGGGGCTGATCTGTCTGTCGGGCGGCCCCGACGGGCCGGTGGGGCGGTTCCTGCGGGCCGGGCAGGGGCCCAAGGCGCGCGGGCTGTTGCAGCGGCTGGCGGCGATCTATCCGGGGCGGTTCTATGTCGAGTTGCAGCGCCACCCCGGCGAGGGCGGCCGTCTGCCCGAGGCCGAGCTGGCCAGCGAGCGCGGCCATGTCGAATTCGCCTATGAGATGGGCTTGCCGCTGGTGGCCACCAACGACGTCTACTTCCCCGAAGCCAAGATGTATGAGGCGCATGATGCGCTGATCTGCATCGCCGAGGGCGCCTATGTCGACCAGATGGAGCCTCGGCGGCGGCTGACCCCGCAGCACTACTTCAAGTCGGAATCCGAGATGGTCGCGTTGTTTGCCGACCTGCCCGAGGCGGTGGCGAACACCGTCGAGATCGCCCGCCGCTGCGCCTATGCGGCCGAGAAGCGCAAGCCGATCCTGCCGCGGTTCGCCGATGACGAGGTCGAGGAGTTGCGCCGCCAGGCCTGGGCAGGCCTGCGCGCCCGGCTGGCGGTGATTCCGCTTGCGGCCCCGGTCGAGGAGTACGAGGCCCGGCTGACGTTCGAAATCGGCATCATCGAGAAGATGGGCTTTCCCGGTTACTTCCTGATCGTGTCGGATTTCATCAAATGGGCCAAGGCGCAGGGCATCCCCGTCGGCCCCGGCCGCGGTTCGGGCGCCGGCTCGCTGGTGGCCTACGCGCTGACCATCACCGACCTCGACCCCCTGCGCTATGCGCTGCTGTTCGAACGCTTCCTGAACCCCGAGCGGGTCTCGATGCCCGACTTCGACATCGACTTCTGCATGGACCGACGCGAGGAAGTCATCCGCTACGTGCAAGAGAGGTATGGCCGCGAGAGGGTGGCCCAGATCATCACCTTCGGCGCGCTGCTGTCCAAGGCCGCCGTGCGAGACGTCGGCCGCGTGCTGCAACTGCCCTATGGCCAGGTCGACCGGCTGTCAAAGATGATCCCGTCAGAAGGCGTCAAGCCGGTCAGCATCACCAAGGCCCTGGCGGATGAGCCGCGCCTGCGCGAGGCCGCGAAGGAAGAGGTCGTCGGCCGCCTGCTGGGGTTTGCCGAGCAGATCGAGGGCCTCTACCGCAACGCCAGCACCCATGCCGCCGGCGTGGTGATCGGCGACCGCCCGCTGGACGAGTTGGTGCCGCTTTACCAGGACCCCCGCTCCGACATGCCCGCCACCCAGTTCAACATGAAATGGGTCGAGGCGGCGGGCCTGGTCAAGTTCGACTTCCTCGGCCTCAAGACCCTGACCGTCATCCAGAACGCCATCGCCCTGATCCTGGCGTCGGGCCGGCCGCTGCACGTCGCCCAGGACGGCCGTACGCTCTACACGCCGAAACCCGGCGCCGAGAACGACATCGGCCACATCCCGCTGGACGACCCCGCCAGCTACGACCTGTACGCCGCCGCCCGCACCGTTGCCGTCTTCCAGGTGGAATCCTCGGGCATGATGGACGCGCTGCGCCGCATGCGCCCCACCTGCATCGAGGACATCGTGGCCCTGGTCGCCCTCTACCGCCCCGGCCCGATGGAGAACATCCCGACCTATTGCGAGGTCAAGAACGGCCAGCGGCAGATCGAATCGATCCACCCCACCATCGATCACATCCTGGCCGAGACCCAGGGCATCATCGTCTACCAGGAACAGGTGATGCAGATCGCCCAGGTCATGGCCGGCTATTCGCTGGGCGGCGCCGACCTTCTCCGCCGCGCCATGGGCAAGAAGAACCCCGCGGAAATGGCCCGCGAACGGCCGAAGTTCATCGACGGCTGCAAGGCCACCCATGGCGTCGACGCCGCCAAGGCCGGCGAAGTCTTCGACCTTCTCGAAAAATTCGCCAACTACGGCTTCAACAAGTCGCACGCCGCCGCCTATGCCGTGGTCAGCTACCAGACCGCCTGGCTGAAAGCCAACCACCCGGTCGAATTCATGGCCGGGGTGATGAACTGCGACCTCCACCTCACCGACAAGCTGGCCACCTACAAGCGCGAGCTTGACAAGCTGGGCATCGAGACCGTGCCCCCTTGCGTCAACCGCAGCCTCGCCACCTTCACCACGGCGCCGGGGCAGGTCATCTATGCCCTCGGCGCGCTGAAGAACGTCGGGGTCGAGGCGATGCACCTGATCACTCAGGGGCGGGGCGAGAAACCCTTCGCCACGCTGTTCGACTTCGCCCGCCGCTGCGATCTGAAACGCATCGGCAAGCGCCCGCTGGAAATGCTGGCCCGCGCCGGCGCCTTCGACCAGCTTGATCCCAACCGCGCCCGCGTCTTCGACAGCCTCGACGCGCTGGTCGCCTACTCGGCCGCCGTCCACGACGCCAGGGCCTCGACCCAGGTCTCGCTGTTCGGAGAGTCCGGCACCGACATCCCCGAACCCCGCCTGCCCTGGCGCGACGACTGGCTGCCGGTCGAACGGCTGTCCAACGAACACCAGGCCATCGGCTTCTACCTCTCCGGCCACCCGCTGGACGACTACATGTCCGCCCTGCGCCGCAAGGATGTGAAGACCCTGACCGAGGTCACCGCCATGGCCCACAGCCGCGGCCCCTGCGTCGCCCGCATCGCCGGCTCCGTCGCCGCCCGCCAGGAACGCAAATCCGCCAAGGGCAACCGCTTCGCCTTCGTCTCGCTGTCCGACCCGACCGGCCTCTACGAAGTCACCGTCTTCTCCGACGTCCTCGAAGCTGCCCGTGACCACCTTGAGCCGGGAAAGAAGGTCGTCCTCACCGTCCGCGCCGACCCCGACGGAGACGGCGTCAAGCTCCTCGCCAACGTCGTCGACCCCATCGACACCGTGGCCGAACAGGCCGGCGCCCGCGACATCCGCATCCACCTGAACCGCCCCGAGGCCGTCACCTCCCTCGCTGCGCTCCTCGCCAAGGTCGAAGGCCGCACCCGCGCCCAGATCACCCTCTGCGTGCCTGACGACCAGGGCCGCGAAATCGATCTGACGCTGCCCCAGACCTACCCCGTCACCCCGCAGATTCGCGGCGCCATCAAGGCGATGCAGGGCGTGGTGCTGGTGGAAGAGATCTGACGCGCCTCCCGCCAGTTCAACCGCGGAACCCAAGCGGCACTGTGGCGGAACGGGCACGTCGGTCCCACGTCCCGCGCGGAACTTCGAACGATGCCTTTACGCACCTGAGTTCAAAGAGTTAATCAGGCGACGGAACGATCTGGTCTTGGTTTCAGGTTCGATATGGGCAAGTGGCCCGACCGGGGCTTCGGCCTGCGATCGCAGCGCACGCCCTCGCCATTCGGAGAAACGAAATGCGTCTCACACTCACCGCAGCGACCATGCTGTTGGCCTTCACTCAGTTGGCGACGGCGCAAGACGGGCTGTACTACGGCGTCGGTGTCGGAGTTCTCAACAGCACCTCCGAAGCGCCGATCGTGCCCGATTTCGAGGCCGAGGCGACCGACCTCTCGCTCGCCCTGACCGCCGGGTACCGTTTGTCGCAAACCGGTACCATGTTCTACGGAGTCGAAGGAAACCTCGACTTGCACACCGGCAAGCTGATGAGCGACGGTGCCGACGCCTGCACCTCGACCTCTCCGACCTGGTGCGAGGTCAACGCGACTGCGCGGCTGCGCGCGACCTTCGGCACCACCTTGAGCGGCGGCAGCACAGTGATGGCTTCGCTCGGTTTCGCCGCGGTCAGCGGCAGGCTTGAAGCGAACCCGGGCGACTACCGCGATTCGGTCGGGCGCGGCACCTCTGTCGGCGTCTCCTGGGAGCGGCTTTATGGCGCGCACACGGTGCGTATGGATCTCAACTACGACCGCATCAACACCGACGACGACCCGACCTATGATCGCTCGCTCGATATGGTCGGGCTGCGGGTCTCCTACATGTTCTGACGGAAGGCTGACTGTTCGCGCGGTCTCGCCCCTGGCAGGTCGCGCGACAGTCGCCATTGCGGCCAACAGGCTTGACGCCGTGACTGGCCTGATCGAGTTTCCTTCACCCGTGCCCGAAAGTCAGATCGAATTCCGGTCACGACGTCCGACTTCGGAAATCGTCTCGTCACTCCTGCAGGGCGCCTGCCCTGCCTCGCTGCCCCGCCGTCATCCGCCGTCCGTCGCGCAGGTTCAGGCCCAGAAGCGCCAGGTTCACCGCGCCCGCCGCCAATTCCAGGGCCTGCACCGCATAGAACGCCGCGTCGAGCGCTCCTGCCTGTGCCTTCGAGGCCAGGAACAGCGCTGATGGCACCAGCACCAGCACCCCGTTCGCCGCGATGAATGGCATCCGCTTGCGCTTGACCCCGACCGGACCCGCCGTCCGGCCCTTGGCCAGCCGGAACCCGGTGCCGCCCGCCGTGGCCAGCAGCGGAATCAGGATCAGGAATCCCCAGGGGATCAGCGTCTTCACCGTCACCACCGCCGCCGGCCCCAGCGCCGCCTCGGACACCGCAGTTGACAGCCAGAACAGGGCGATCGCGGCAAAAGCCAGCACCCCGGCGGTTTTGTGAATGGTCTGGATCATGGCTGCGACTCCGTTTGCATAGCTTGCTATATGTAATTGCATAGTCTGCTATGGAATGCAAGTCTGCGACATGGACTTCGACCGCGACACCTCGGCCGGCTATCTGGCCAACCTTCTGGCCCGGCAGTTCGCCCGCCATCTTGAAGCCGCGCTCAGGCCGCACGGGCTGGCGCTGGGGGCCTTCCCGGCCCTGCTGCATCTGTGGGAGCGGGACGGTCTGACGCAGAAGGATCTGGTTGACCGGCTGGGGATCGAGCAGCCGACGATGGCCGCCACCCTGTCGCGGATGGAGCGGGACGGTCTGGTGACCCGCGCCCGCGACGAAACCGACGCCCGGGTGCAGCGCATCCGTCTCACGCTGCGGGGGCGGGCGCTGCAAGCGGTGGCCACGGCCGAGGCTCAGGCTCTGAACGCCCGCGCCCTGGCGCCGCTGTCGCCGCAGGATCGGGACCGGCTCCTCGCCACGCTCAAGACCGTCATCCAGGCGCTGTCCTAGGCCGGGCTTGCCCCCGCAAGCCTGATCAACCCCCCGGTTCCGACCTCGCAACACCTTGGCATCCCTTGCGGCCCTCCCCAGTGCACCTGTCGCCGCGCCCCGGCCTTGCGGCCAAGGCGGGCCGGCCCCAGCCGGGCGGCCATGGCCCTTGCCGTGCTTCGCTTCTTCTTCGACCTCGACGCCGGCGGATGCCTCTGGGCCGCAGACGCCGCCACCCGGGCGCGGTTCGGCCCCGGTCCGCTGGACGCCGCCGAGCATAGCCTTGATGGCCAAATCCTGCGCTGCCGTCTGTCTGTCTGCCCTTGCGGCGCAGGCCCGGCGCGACCGGCGGCTGGCCGAGCGTCCCGATCACCTGAACCCGGTCTATCCGCCCGACCCCAGCCTCTGGACCCAAGCCCGCTGCGACCGCATCAACGCCGATGCCGCGCGACGGTTCGACATGCTGCGGGCCGATCTGGCCGCCGATTTCCTGCTGCCCGACGACCATGACCCGCTTGCCGAAGACCCCGGACTTGGCGCCCGGCTCGCCGCCCACCCGGGCCTCGGGCAGGTTGCCCAGACCGGGCCGCGCCTCCGCCCAAAGTCGTGTAACCTACTCTGCCGGAATGCAACCAATTGACCTGGAACGGCTGGCGAATATCGGGATTTGCCGATGACAGCCAGGATTTCGCGGTTGAGCTGGTTGCGGCTTTGCCCCTGCGATGCCACCAGCGGTGCCCGGCTGACCCCGGTGCGGCGCTCGGGCGGGAAGGCGGCGGCGACTTCGGGCGCTGTCTCTTCGAAGGTGAGGCGGTCGATCCGGGCCAGGACGAAGGCGCGGAGATCGGGGTCGGTTTCCAGCTTGGACAGCGTTCCGCGGCGGTGCTGGGCGCGCCAGATGGCGGCGTTCAAGGGGGCTTCAAACGGGGGTTTTGACGCCCTCTTGAAGGGCCGTTGAAAGGCCGGTCAGGGCGGCTCGGGCGGCGTCCAGTCCGGCCCGGGCATCCCGTGCCAATGTTCGCGGGTCGCGACGGTCAGCCATGGCTGAAGAGCTCCAGGCGAAGCTTGCCCACATCCACCTCAAGGTCGGGCCGGCAGTCCGGTGTGCGCGGCCGGACAACGCCCGCCGCCGCCGTCACGTCCAGCACAGCCAAGGGTCGGAAGAACGAAGCCAGGCGCTTTGCTGCGTCCAGCGGATCGGCCAGCAGGTCTTCGAAGGCAAGTCGCTCGACCGGGCCTTGTTCCCCCGCCAAGGCGACGGCGAGCGTGGTGTGATCCGTGATATGCGCCGCGATCTTCTGTGCCATCCTGCCAGGATCATTCCAGCGTGCGCCGCAGGCGACGGCAAGCTTGACCTGAGACCGGGCCTGTTCTTCGGGGTTGCGGTCCAGCCACAGAACGCGACCTTGCGCCTTGTCCGGGCACCATGTCGTCAGCGGGCAGACCCATTTGACGACGCGGCCGGTCTGCGCCAGCCGCCAGGCCGGATCGGT
>NZ_JAJCTD010000008.1 GCF_020564565.1 Rhodobacter sp. Har01 | reverse complement strand
CGACGGCACCACCTGGGTCACCGCGGGCAGCTTCACCCATGCCATGACGGTGTCGGCGACCGGGGTCTTCGCCTCGAACAGCTCTAACGCCAACGGCTTCACCGCGCTGGTCGACTATTTCGAGACCGGCACCGACCCGATCCAGAACGAGGACGGCACCATCACCCCGGTGAACCTGCCGCCGGTGGCCGGCGACGATGCGCTGACCACCGCCGAGGACAGCCCGCTGACCTTTGCCGCGGCCACGCTTCTGGGCAACGACAGCGACCCCAACGGCACCGCGCTGTCGATCACCGCCATCACCCAGCCGGCCAACGGCACGCTGACCAACCTCGGCAACGGCAGCTACACCTACACCCCCACCGCCGGCTTCTCGGGCAGCGACAGCTTCACCTACACCGTCTCCGACGGAACCCTCACAGACACCGCAACCGTCACGGTCCTGGTCGGCAACCCGATCAACGTCTGGTACGGGCTTGAGCAAAGCTTCGGCGCGCCCGGCGAGGGCCAGCGCATGATCAACATCCTCGGCAATGTCGGGGACGATGTGGTGTCGCTCAGCTATTCGCTGAACGGGGCCGCCTTCCAGACCCTCTCGATCGGGGCGGACACGCGGCGACTGCAGAACCCCGGCGATTTCAACATCGACATCGACTATGCGCGGCTGAACGGCACGGCGGTCGATGACGTGGTCACCATCCGGGCCACGCTGGGCAATGGCCAGATCTACACCCGGGATGTGATCGTCAACTACCAGGCCGGGCAGACCTGGGCGCCGAACTACAGCATCGACTGGGCGACGGTGACGAACCTGCAGGATGTCGTCCAGGTGGCGGACGGAACCTGGGCCCACAGTGCCGCCGGCGTGCGCCCGGTGGACCTGGGCTATGACCGGCTGCTGGTGCTGGGCGATCAGGCCTGGGACAACTACGAAGCCAGACTGACCATCACCATGCACAACCTGACGAACGAGGACCCGCGCGGACGCGACGGCGGGTCGTTGATGCTGGGGGCGCTGTGGGACGGGCATACCGATGACCCGATCCGGAACTGGCAGCCGAAATCCGGCTGGGAACCCGGCACGATCTTCCAGTACAACACGCCGAATGCCGCCTTCTCGATCTACAGCTACGACGACTACAGGGTCCGGCTGGACCGTGAACCTTTCGTCCTTCAGGAAGGCCACACCTACAACTTCACCCTTCGGGTCGAACAGACCGGCCTCTACGACCGGCTCTACAGCCTGAAGGTCTGGGAAGTGGGAACCTCGGAACCCGTCGGCTGGACGGTGCAGGGCCTGGAAACCTTTACCCTGGCCGAACGGCCGGCGACCGGCTCGCTTTATCTGAACGCGCACTACTACGACGTCACCTTCGGCGACATCGCGGTGACCGAAATCACCGGGCGCGACATCATCCAGGGCGACAGCACCGCCGAGCGTCTGGTCGCGGTGAATCCCGGCAGCGCCGCGCCGGGGCGCGGCGAGATCGACGTCTTCGTCGGTGACGGCGGGGCCGATGTCTTCGTCTTCGGCGATGCCAACGGCCGCTACTACGATGACGGCAACGCGCAGAATGCCGGGCAGGGCGACTATGCCTTCGTCTGGGATTTCGTCTCGGGCACCGACCAGATCGAACTGGCGGGCAGCGCCGCGAACTACCTGCTCACCAGCAACGCCGCCGGTCTGCCTGCGGGCACCGCCATCTGGTGGGACAACGCCGCCGGCCCGGATGAGCTGATCGCCGTGCTGAACGGGGTCTACGGGCTGAATCTGGGCAGCAGTGATTTCCGCTTCACGGAGACGTTGCTTGTCTGATGACCTTCCCTGCGGTCTGTCAACATCACCTTGAACATCCGCCGGAAATGGCGAAGGTTTGCATGTCTCCATAATTGTGCCCAAGATTCATACCAATGTCCTGTTGACCAAGCATCGCACCATTTAAGTGCAGCCCCAGTGGATCGGAGAGTTCTCCCATGAAGACCGCAATTCTGGCCGGCGGCAAAGGCACCCGTCTGGCCGAGGAAACCAGCGTTCGCCCCAAGCCGATGGTCGAGATCGGCGGCAAGCCGATCCTGTGGCACATCATGAACATCTATTCGCATTACGGCTTCAACGACTTTGCCGTCGCGCTGGGCTACATGGGCGACCACATCAAGCGCTACTTCGTCGAATACGGCATGCTGTCGGGCAGCCTGTCGCTGGACATGAGCCTGCATGACCCGGTGGTGCGGCGCGAGAAGGACATCTCGAAGTGGAAGATCGACCTGGTCGAGACCGGCGAGGAAACCCTGACCGGCGGGCGGATCAAGCGGCTCAAGCCCTATCTGGGCAATGAGACCTTCATGCTGACCTGGGGCGACGGGGTGTCGAACATCGACATTCCCCGGCTGATCGCCTTTCACAAGTCGCATGGCAAGCTGGCCACCGTCTCGGCGGTGCGGCCGCAGGCGCGCTACGGGCACATGCGCTTTGACGGCGACCGGGTGACTGCCTTCGAGGAAAAGCCGCAGACCGCCGAAGGCTGGATCAACGGCGCCTTCTTCGTGCTGGAACCGCAGGTGATGGACTATATCGAGGGCGACATGGTGATGTTCGAACATGCGCCGATGGAAAACCTGGCCAGGGACGGGCAGTTGATGGCCTTCCGGCACGAAGGCTTCTGGGCGGCGATGGACACGCTGCGCGACAAGCATACCTTGCAGAAACTGTGGGACTCGGGCGACCGGCCCTGGGCGATCTGGGAAAAATAAAATGCGTGTACTCGTGACGGGCCACCGCGGCTATATCGGAACGGTTCTGACCCCGATGCTGGTGGCGGCAGGGCATGATGTGGTGGGGCTGGACAGCGATCTTTACGAACGCTGCACCTTCGCGCCCGGGGGCGAGATGCCCCAGGTGCCGACGCTGCTGAAGGACATCCGCGATGTCACGCCGGCCGATCTGCTGGGGGTCGATGCGGTGCTGCACCTGGCGGCGCTGTCGAACGATCCCTTGGGCGATTTCCGCCCCGAGACGACCTATGAGATCAACTTCGAAGGCACGATGAAGGTGGCCCGTGCCGCCAAGGCCGCCGGCGTGTCGCGCTTCGTGTTCTCGTCCTCGTGCTCCAACTACGGCGCCGGCGGGGCGGATTTCATCGACGAGAACGGCGCCTTCAACCCGGTCACGCCCTATGGCGAAAGCAAGGTGATGTCGGAACGCGGTCTGGCCGAACTGGCCGACGACGGATTCTGCCCCACCTTTCTGCGCTCGGCCACCGCCTATGGCGTCAGCCCGCGCATCCGCTTCGACCTGGTGCTGAACAACCTGGTCGCCTGGGCGGTCACCACCGGCCGCATCCACATGAAGTCGGACGGCACGCCCTGGCGCCCGATCACCCATATCGAGGACATCAGCCGCGCCTTCGTGGCCACCTTGGCCACCCCGGTCGAAAAGATCCGCAACGAGGCGTTCAACGTCGGCGTGACCGAGCACAACTACCAGATCCGCGAACTGGCGCAGATCGTGGCCGATGTGGTGCCGGGCTGCGAGGTCTCGTTCGCCGAAGGCGCCGGCCCCGACAAGCGGTCCTACCGGGTGAACTGCGACAAGATCCGGCGCGTGCTGCACGGGTTCGAACCGCAATGGGATGCCCGCAAGGGCGCGCAGTCGCTGTATCAGGCCTATCTGGCGCAGAAGCTGACGCTGGAGGAATTCGAAGGCCCGCGTTACCAGCGCATCGGCCATATCAAGAAGCTGATCGCCGACGGCATCATCGACACCACGCTGCATCACACCCCGCAGGCGCTGGCCGACCGCCAGGCCGTTTCGGCCCAGGCCTCGGCGCCGGATTTCACCGCCGATGCGGCCAAGGTTTCCTGCATTTCCTGCGGGCATCACGGGTTGCAGCCGATTCTTGACCTTGGCCTGATGCCGCGCTCGGACGGGCTGCTGGATCAGGCGGCGCTGGCGCGGAAGGAATCGCTGGTGCCGCTGCGGCTGGGCTACTGCCCCGGCTGCACCCTGGTGCAACTGCTGGAAACCCGCCCCCCGGAAGAGATGTTCGGCGAGGATTACCTGTATTTCTCGTCCTTTTCCGAAGACCTCTTGCGGCACAGCCGCGACAACGCCGAAGCGCTGATTTCCCGGCGCGGGCTTGGGCCGCAAAGCCTGGTGGTCGAGATCGCCTCGAACGACGGCTACATGCTGCGCAACTTCAAGGACAAGGGCATCCGCGTCCTGGGGGTTGACCCGGCCCGGCAGCCGGCCAGCGCCGCGCAGGCCAAGGGCATCGACACGGTGATCGACTTCTTCGGCACCCGCGTCGCCGGCGAGTTGCGCGCCAAGGGCCTGCGGGCCGATGTCATCATCGCCAACAACGTGGTGGCCCATGTCGCCGACCAGAACGATCTGGTTGCCGGAATGGCCACGCTTCTGGCCGATTCCGGGGTGATCTCGGTCGAGTTTCCCTATGTCCGCGACCTGATCGACTTCATCGAGTTCGACACGATCTATCACGAACACCTGTGCTACTTCTCGGTCGGCTCTGCCAAGGCGCTGTTCGAACGCCACGGGCTTCACCTCAACGACGTGCAGCGGGTGCCGATCCACGGCGGCTCTCTGCGGCTGACCTTCGGCAAGACGGCAGCGCCCTCCGATGCGGTCGAAGGCATCCTGGAAGAGGAACGCCAGCTTGGCCTTGACCACTTCGACTACTACGCCGATTTCGGCCAGCGCGTGCGCGATTTCCGCGACCGGGCCCGCAGCCTGATCGCCGGCCTCAAGGCCGAAGGCAAGCGCGTCGCCGCCTATGGCGCGGCCGCCAAGGGCACGATCATGCTGAATTTCCTGGGCCTGAATGCCCGGGTCGTCGAATATGCGGTGGACAAGAACACCCACAAGCAGGGCAAGTTCATGCCCGGGGTGCGGGTGCCGATCGCCGACCCCGCGCGTCTGATGTCGGACCGGCCGGATTATGTGATGATCCTGCCGTGGAACTTCCGCGACGAAATCCTGCGCCAGCAGGCCGCCTTCGTGCAGTCCGGCGGGCGGTTCATCGTGCCAATTCCGGATCTTGAGATCGTCGCGGCCTGACCGGACAGGAGAGGACCATGACCGCAATCAGTCGCTGCCCGGCCTGCGGCGGAACCCACCTGTCCCAGCTCTATCGGCTTGAGGCGATTCCGGTGCAAAGCTGCGTCCTTCTCGACAGCAGCGCCGAGGCGCGCGATTTCCCGCGCCGGCCACTGCAGCTGATGTTCTGCGACGGTTGCGGCTTCGTCTTCAACGCGCTGTTCGATCTGGCGATGGTGGACTACGCCTCGACAACCGAGGAAAGCCAGCACTTCTCGGGCACCTTCAACCGCTTTGCCCGCGACCTGGTGGCCGAGATCGCCTCGCTCTATGCCCTGCGCGGCAAGCAGACGCTGGAAATCGGCTGCGGCAAAGGCGATTTCCTGCAGGAACTGGTGCGCCAGACCGGCGCCTTCGCGCTGGGCGTGGACCCCGGTTTCATTCCCGAACGCCTGCCCGGCGCGCATGGCCAGGACATCGCCTTTCAGCGCGAATACTTCACGCCCGCGACCATCGCCACGCCGCCCGATTTCATCGTCTGCCGCCACACGCTGGAACACATCCCGGAAGTGGGCCGGTTCCTGTCAGAGATCGGCAGCGTCATCGGCGGGCGCAAGGATGTGGGGGTGTTCTTTGAGACCCCCGACGTGCGCCGCGTGCTGGCCGAAGGCGCGTTCTGGGACATCTACTATGAGCATTGTTCCTACTTCACCCTGGGCAGCCACGCCCGGCTGTTCCGCCGCGCCGGGCTGGATGTGACGCGGCTCTATCTGGCCTATGATGACCAGTACATCATCCAGTATGCCGAACCCGCGGCAGGCCGCCCGCCATTGGCGGCCGAGGATGATCTGGACGCCGTCCGCGCCCTGGCCGCCGCCTTCCCGGCCAAGGTGGCGCAGGTCCGCGCCCATTGGACAGACTTCGTCCGGTCGCGCCATGCGGCCGGCAAGCGGGTGGCGATCTGGGGCGGCGGCTCGAAGGGCGTGTCCTTCCTCACCACCAACGGCCTTGGCCCCGAAGTGGCGCAGGTGATCGACATAAATCCGTTCAAGCAAGGCAAGTATCTTCCGGGCACCGGCCACCAAGTCAGCAGCCCCGACAGCCTGACAGACGCGCCGCCGGATACGGTGATCGTGATGAACCCGATCTACCTGCCCGAAATCGGCGCGCAACTGGCCGGCATGGGCCTGTCGCCCGAACTGGTGGCGGTATGAGCCTGGATCGCCATTGCCCGGTCTGCGGCACCGGCGCCCCGGTTCCGGTGTTCGACCTGGGCAACGTGCCGGTGGTCTGCAACCAGCTCTGGCCCGATGCCGCCAGCGCGCGCGCCGCACCGGCGGGCGATGTGCGGCTGGTGCGCTGCCCGGCCTGCGCGATGATCTGGAACGCTGCCTTCGATCCGGCCCGCATGGTCTATGCGCCGGGCTATGAGAACGCACTGCATTTCTCGCCCAGGTTCCAGGCCTTCGCGCGCGACCTGGCCGCCGGTCTGGTGGCGCGGCACCGGCTGGCCGGCCGCCATGTGGTCGAGATCGGCTGCGGTGACGGGCACATGCTGGCGCTGATGGCCGAGAACGGGGTGGCCAGCGCCACCGGGTTCGATCCGTCGATGGCCGGCAAGGACAGCCCCTTCGCCCGGCAACCGAAGGTGCAGATCGTCCCCGAGTATTTCCGCTCGGACCAGCTGGACCGGCCGTTCGACGCCATCGTCTGCCGGCATGTGCTGGAACACCTCGATACACCGCTGGCGCTGATGCAGGACATTCGCCGCGCCATCGGCCCGCGCGCCGTCCCGGTCTATTTCGAGGTTCCGAACGCCGGCTGGATGCTGGACGCGGTCTCGATGTGGGACGTCATCTACGAACACGTCGGATATTGGAGCGCGCCATCCATCGAAACCCTGTTCCGGCGTGCCGGTTTCGCCCCGGTTTCCGTCTCGACCGGCTATGACGCGCAGTTCCTGATGGTCGAGGCCCTGCCCTGCGACCCGCAGCCAGACGCCATCGCCCCCGGCACCGACCGGATCGCAGCCTCGGCCAATGCCTTTGCCGCCGCAGCCGCCGCCGAACTGGGCAAGTGGCGGGGCCGACTGTCCGGGCTTGCCGGCAAGGCCGTGATCTGGGGGGCCGGGTCCAAGGGCATCACCTTCGCCAATGCGCTTGGCCCAGAGGCCGCCGCGCCGCTGGCCGCGATGATCGACCTCAACCCCCGCAAGCACGGGCTGTTCGCGCCCGGCATGGCACTGCCCGTCTGCCCGCCCGCACAACTGGCCGAAATCCGCCCCGACCTTGTGCTGGTCGCAAATGCGCTTTACGCCAGCGAAATCATGGCTCAGGTGCAGGATATGGGCGTCGCTGCTGATTTCGGCGTGATCGCGGGATAGGACCGTTGGCTGAGCAAGACAGTTTCGTCGTCTCCAAACGCCTGGTCGTGATCAACTCGGCCAGTTCCCTGCTGGCGCGGATCGTGAACATGACCGTGCTGCTGTGGATGTACCAGTATCTTCTCAAGCGGATCTCGCCCGAAGAGTTCGCGGTGCTTCCGGTGGTGTCGGCGCTGATGGTCTTCGCGCCGCTGTTCTTTTCCTTCTTCACCGGAGGCATCAGCCGCTATGTCGTCGAGGCCTATGCCAAGGGCGACAGGGACCGGGTGACGACCATCGTCAGTTCGATCTTCCCGCTGCTCGCTGCGATGGCGGTTGTCTTCCTTGCCCTGGGCCTGCTGTTTGCGGTCAACATCGAGAAGGTGCTGAACATCGCCCCCGGAATGGTCATCCCGGCCCGGGTGATGATGGCGTTGCTGGTCGTCAACTTCTTCATCCAGATGCTGGTGATCCCCTTTGCGACCGGCTTTCACGTCCGCCAGCGGTATGTCGAACTGAACCTTCTTGGCATCGCGCGCGATGTGTTCCGGATCATGCTGCAACTGGTGTTCCTGCTGGGCATCGGCCCGCAGGTCGTCTGGGTCGTGGTCGCGACCGTGGTGGCCGAGACGATCTTTTCGGCAGTGATGGTCCGGCGGTCACTTGCGCTGGTGCCGGAACTTCGGTTGCGATCGGGCGCCTATGACTGGGGCCAGGCCCGGCGGCTGCTCAATTTCGGCCTCTGGACGACGCTCGGTCGTCTGGGTGCCGTGATGAGCACCAACGCCGCGACCATTCTGCTGAACCTCTATGGTTCGGCGGTGGATGTCACCAGCTACTATCTGGGGGCAACCTTCTATCGGCAGATCAACAGCACCGTCGCCCTGGCGACCCAGCCGCTGCAGCCGGTGCTGACCGCGATGCATGCCCTTGAGGACCGCCAGCGACTGCGTGCGACGGTGTTTCGGGGCGGGCGCTATGCGATGTGGGTCACGCTTGTGGTGGCGGTGCCGCTGGTGATCTATGCCAACGATTTCATCGCGCTCTATCTTGGTGGCGCCTATTCGCAGGCCGGAATGGTCACGATCCTGTTCATGCTGATCCTGCCTTTCACCCAGCCCACTGCCCTGCTGGCAATGACCGCCATGGCCAAGGAACAGGTCAAGGTGTTCTTCCTGCCGGCCTTTCTGTTCCAACTGGCCGGGCTGGTCCTGATGTTCGCCTCGCTGACGCTTACGGACACAGGGGCGATCGGGGTCGCGCTGTCGCTGACCGTATCGGTGGTCGGCTCCCAGATCCTCTACTACTGGCCGTTGTGTTTGACCATGACGGATGCCCGGATGTCCGATTTCCGCGATCAGGTGCTGGTGCCGGGGGTACTGCCCGCCGCGGCCGGCATGGTGGTCTGGGGCGGCTTGCGCCTGCTGCGCGCCCCCGACACCTGGTCCTCGCTGATCGGCTTCGGGGCCGCCGGGGCGCTGGTCTACGCCATCGTGCTGTTCGGCTTCTGCCTGAACCCGGGCGAACGCGCCGATCTGCGCAAGGTCTTCGGCCGGCTGCTGGGCCGCAACAGCGGCACCTAGGCCGTTACGCATTGTTTTCCCAATTGTTTCCACCTCGGGCGTTGCCCGAATCAAGCTCCTGTGGAAGCGTCGGATTTGTAAATATTCTGCAACGCTTTCGTGACATGCATTCCACTGAGACGTCGCAACGACCTGGCCTTTTGCGTCATCCCTCGATCAGGATGGCAGGCCTGGCCGGATTGGTGCTGTTCCTCATCCTGCTGTTCGGCGCCAAGCTTGGTCCCTTCCGGCCGGTCGATTTCCTGCGCGATCCGGCGGCGCTGCACGGGTTCAACCCGTTCCACGGGATGGTGTCGATACTGGGCATCCTTGCGCTGGCCTGCTCCGGCACCGTCTGCCTGTTCGCCGCGCGCCATTGCCGGCACGAGGCTTCGTTTCTTTCCGCCGCCGGTCTGTTCAGCCTGGTCATCGCCGCCGACGATCTATTCCTGCTGCACGAAGAGGTGGGGCCGCATTGGCTGGGCCTTCCCGAACCGGCCATCCTGGCCGCCTACGGCCTTGCGGCGGTGGCGATCGCGGTCCGCTTCCGCGACCGTCTCTTTGGCGCCGATCCTCTCGGCCTCTGGCTGGCGCTGGTCTTCCTGTCCGGCTCTGTCCTCAGCGACCAGTTCGAAGTGGTTCACGGACAGAACGGCTATATCCTGGAAGACGGGCTCAAGTTCGTCGGCCTGGTGACCTGGGCCGGGTTCTGGATTGGCCGGGCCGGCCAGGCGCTTGGCCGCCGCTAAGGCGGCGAGCTGCCGGCCGTCAGCCTCGGGATCGCTTCAGCAGGGCGGGGAAGACCCATCCGGCCGCACAGATCGCCGCTTCCCTTGTCCAGACACGCTGGGCCAGGGCCTCGCGGCACAGATGACGCGCGGTCCGGGTGTCTCCGGCGTTGGCATGCAGCTTGGCGCGGTAGCTCAGCAGTTGGACCAGCCGCCGCCGCACGGCCGTGCCGAATGGGTCGTGGCGGTGCCGCTCCAGGCTGCGCCGCAGGATGGCGATGATGTTATCCAGGTTCTGCTGCCGCCAGCGAAGCGAGGAAGGCTGGGTCAGGTTGCCGTCGGCGCCTTCGCCGCCGTCGCGGATCATCAGGATCGGCGACAGCAGGGCAAAGCCTCCCTCCTCGGCCAGCCGGAACAGCAGATCCATGTCCTCCGAAATCCGCAGCGTCGCATCGAAGCCGCCGATCCGGGTCAGCGCCGCACGCCGGACAAGGCAGGTCTGGATCAGCAGGCCGTGGCCGCGGCGGTGGCACAACTGAAAAAGCGGCGCGCGGTCGGTCTCGACCGGGTGGGGCGAGGCATGGCCAAGCTGCTGGAACCGGCCGGCATCGGGGGCATTTTCCCAGGCCCAGTTCGTTGCCGACAGGACCACGCCGGGATCGGCCATTGCCGGAACCTGAAGCGCCAGCTTTTCGGGGCGCCAGACATCGTCGCTGTCCAGAAAGGCCACCAGGTCGAACCGGGCCAGGCTGATCCCGTGGTTCCGGGCGGCCGCCACCCCCTGGTTGGCCTGCGCCACATAGCGGATGCGCGACCCGAAGCGTTCGGCCAGGGCAGCTTCGGTGCCATCCGATGACCCGTCGTCCACAACGATGATCTCGTCAGCGGGCCGGGTCTGGGCAAGCACGCTGTCGATGGCACGCGGGACCAGCATCCTGCGATTGTAGGTCGGGATCACCACACTGACGCCGGGAAGCGCGCTTTCCAAGCCGGGACTCACGACCCGTCGTACTGCCGGAACAACCGCCGGCGCCGCTGCGGGTCCGCGCTTCCGAAGACCAGAATCTCGGCGGCCACGCGCAGGTTCTGCCGCAGCCGCGCCCGCCGGCGCCAGGTTTCCCCCAGCAAGGGCCCAAGGCAGCGCAGGCGCTGGGCCGCGGAAAGACCGATGCCCGCCGGCGTCTTCCAGATTTGCCGGACCATGTGCCAGTCCGGGAAGGTCATCTTCTGGGACCGGCCGGTGAACCAGCGCTGATAGGCCTGGCTGTCCATCAGCAGCGCCGTCGATTGGGCGGCGTGACGGCGCAGCCTGAACAGCGGCTCGGGAACGATGGCAAAGGTGCCCAGCAGCGCCAGCCGATACAGCAGCACGTTGTCGCCACCCTTGTGGTTGCCGATCAGATCGGTGCGCGCCAGCGCGTCGCGGCGGATCAGGCCGAAGACCTCATAACAGCGCCGGCCGTGCAGCATGACCTCGCGCAGGCGGGCCACCGGATCGGCCGGGTCGGTGGCGAAGTCGGGCTTGAACAGTTCCTCGTTCTGGCCGTCGTCGCTGAAGACCGTGGTGTAGCTGTGGCTCAGCACCGCGGCACGGTCGGCCTGCAGCCGGGCATGGGTCTTTTCCAGGAACGCCGGCTCCATCAGGTCGTCATGGGCGCACCATTTGAAGTATTCGCCCTTGGTGTCATGGAACAGGAAGTTGAAATTCCCTGCGGCGCCGATGTTTTCCGGATGGGTCACAACCCGGATGCGACGGTCGCGGGCGGCATATTCGCGGCAGATCTCGGCCGTCTTGTCGGTCGAGGCATTGTCCGAGATGACCAGTTCGAAATCGCCCATGGTCTGCGCCAGGATCGAATCCAGGCAGTCGCGCAGGTATCTGTCGCCGTTGTAGACGGGCAGGCCAAGACTGATGGGTATCATGAACTCCTCCCAGGCCATCCGTCCGGGTGTCGGAAACCGCTATCTGAAATACCAAGGCAGGAAAACTATTCACCGCCTTCGGTGTCCCGACAAGGCCAAAAGCGAGGCGGATTCGTGGCCGGTGACGCCGGCCTAAGGATTGCCCAGCAGCGTCCGCAGCCGCCGCACGGCGCCCAGGGTCGCGCCCGGCCCGCCGGCCACCGGCGCCAGATCGGCCAGTCTCGGGGCTGGCTGGCGCAACGCATTGCGGAAGATCGCGTCATAGTGGTAGGCCTCCGCGGGATCGGTGCCCTGCACCACGATATTGCTGCCGATCTGCTGGCCCCGTTTGCCCGACCAGATGTTCTCTTCGACCGTCGCGCCATCGGGCGCGACCACGCCCGCGATCGTTCCGCGCTTGCTTGGCAGGCCGACCACCGTGTTGCGGCGGATGGTGATGCGGCTGCCTTCGTTCACCGAGATTCCACGCAGCATTGCCGTTGCGATGATGTTCTCCTCGATCAGGATGTCGGCATGCCCGCCGTCACCGGCGACGAAGATGCCCTGGGCATAGGGGCTGTTCTGCGGCAGGAAGACGTTGCCCCGGATGGTGACTCGCCGCGACGGGCCGCCCTGGAACTGCATGAAATCCTCATGCGCGCCCTCGGCAGGAAACATCCGCTCGGGGCCGGTGTTGTTCTCGACCAGCACGCCATCGACGCCGGCGAACTTGAAACTGTCCTCGCCGATGTCCTCCATCCGGTTCTCGGCCACCGTGACGTCGCGGGCGCCGAAGACGGCGATGCCGTGCTTGACGTCATGCACCCGGATGCCAACAAGGCGCAGGCCTTCGCCGCCCTGGATGTAGATGCCGAAATGGCCGTCGAAGACATCGTCCACGCGCCCATTGACCTCTGCTTCGACGATCTCGATGCGGTTGCTGTCCTCGATCTCGACGACGCGGCTTCGCGCAGCGCCGTTGCCGGGGTGGCTGACGTGAATTGCCACAAAGCGCAGCCCGTCGGACCCGCTGACCGAAAGGCTGTCGAACACCGCCCCGCCCGGCCGGGCGGACCGGATCGTGATCGGCGGATCAAAACGCTGCCCGCGAAGCTCGACCGCACCATAGTCGCCCGGCGCCAGCAGGATCACGTCACCCGCCGAGGCTTCCGACAGCGCCGAACCAAGCGCCTGCGCATCCTCGGCGTGAAGGGTCCCGGCCAGGGCGGCCGCGGCCCGGCCCAGGATCGCAAGACCCAGGCCCAGGCCAAGGCCCAGACCCAGCCGTATGCCCGGGCGGATCATGTCTCGTCCGGCGGTCTGCGCGGCCGGGAATAGCGCGGCTGCGGGCGGGCGGCGTCGGTGTTGGCAGCCTCTGCCGGCGTGTCCGGTTCAGCCGGGCGCTTGACCGCAGGCGTCCGCCGAAGCGCCAGTCCCTGCCGCCGCACCGGGGCTGACGTCACTGGCTCCGTCGCAGTGTCGGCATCCCTTGCATCGGTCAGAAAGCAGCTGCCGCAGCCCAGCAGGAACATGAAGAACACATAGACGGTATTCCAGTAGTGCACCGTCCAACCGGCCATGAAAAGGCCGGCAAGCGAGATCAGGTATCCCTTCCGGTAGTCCGCCCAGCGCGCGCTCAGACCCTTTCGGAACAGCACCGCCAGGACGATCCCGAAAAAGACCACCTGCAACAGGACCCCGGCCAGAAGCCCGTGGCGCATCGCCGGCAGCAGCCAGAACATGTCGACGCTGGACACCATGCCCATCGGCCGCTCCCAGTCGTTCCGGCCGATGCCGAACAGCGGGTTGTTCATCACCGAGGCCGAGCCGTGTTCCCAGATCCGCAGCCGGTTCCAGGCTGTGCTTGGGTTGAAGGCAACAAAGGAAATCAGGATCTGCGCCGGACTGCGATTCGAGAACAGGGAAATGACCGCAAAGCCTGCCAGAGCCAGGCCGCCCAGCACGGCCCAGCGCTGACGGACGGACTTGAACACCCGGTCCCAGCCGATCAGCAGAACCTGCGCTGCCATCGCGGTCATCGGACCCGACGACAGTGACGTCACCGTCGCCACGATCACCGCCCCTGTCTGCAGCCAGCGCCGGATCAGGCTGCGGCCATGGCCCAGAACGTAGTAGGTCAATGCAACGAAACCGGAACAGAAGACACCGAACAGAATCGGATGTTCGAACACGGACTGGGCGCGCCGAAAGCCCCAGCGCGGTTCCATCGTCACGATCCGGTAGGAACTCTGGACGGCCCGGGAAAGCTCAAGCGCGATGCTGCGTCCGGTGATCGACTCGATCACCGCCAAGGGCAGAAGCGCGATGAGAATCCAGAACAGGAGCCGCACCACCCGGTGCAGATCGTCGGGCGTGCGCACGAAGAGCCGGCCCAGAAGATAGGCGCCCATCGTCTCGATGAAGATGATGCCCCCGGCCTCGATCGCAGTGCCGGCGCCGTGGATGACGCCAAAGCTCAGGGCCGCCCAGAAACAGAACAGCAGCAGGGCGATGTCGGGCATCCGCACCCGTCCCGCCCTGCCCATGAGCCACATCGCAAGGAAGGGCAGGATGGTCAGGAACAGCACAACCCGATAGGCCGAAAACCGCAAGGGACCGATCTGGAAGATGAAGGGAATGACCAGGGCAATCAGGAAGATTGCCACGATGGGCGCAAGCCTGACGCCGGCGACGGTCGCCCTGGTCTTGGTGCCGGGCGCTGTCCGGGGCTGTTTGCGGCTGGCAGAGACGGTCATGCCCACCCCATGTCGAACTGCCGGCGCAGGTCCGCTTTTCCCGTTGAACCTCGCCCCATGCCGATGCCACAGTCCGCCTTGCCCCCCCGCCAGGCTGGCGCCAATGCCCGGAGCAGGACCTCATGCCCATCGTACGGATCGGACCGAAGCTTGTCTACTTTGCCCATGTGCCGAAATGCGCGGGCAGCTCGGTCGAGGACTACCTTCACGACCGGTTCGGCGCGCTGGCGCTGGTTGACCGCAAATACATCTCGGTCCCGCCGGACCTGCGCTGGACGCGCTCTTCGCCGCAGCATGTGGATTGGGCGGCCCTGGCGCGGATGTTCCCGGCCGATTTCTTCGACGCCTGCTTTGCCGTGGTGCGCCATCCGCTGGACCGCGCGGTCAGCGCCTTCCGCTTCCAGGCCGAAGTCGAAGGCACCGTGCCCGAGGGAATCGGGTTCGGCGATTGGCTTCAGGCCGAGGCCGCGGCGCGGCAGGGCGATCCCTACCGCAGCGACAACCACAGCCGCCCGCAAAGCGATTTCCTGCCGCCCGTCGGGGGCGCGCTGCCCTGCACGATCTTCCATATGGAACACGGGCTGGACGCGCTGATCCCCTATTTCGACGCGCTGGCCGGCGTCTCCGCCGGGCCGCGCGCGCTGCGCCACACCAACAAGGCCGGACACAACACCGCAGGCGGGGCGCGGCGCCAGATCGGCGAGATCAAGCCCGACGCGGCCGATCGCGCGCTGGTGGCCGAGATCTACTCGGCCGATTTCGCGCGGCTTGGATACCATCCCGACCAGCGCGCGCCGCTGGCCCCTGCCCCGGCCCTGTCGGCCCAGGTCATCGCCCAGGCCACCGCCGAACGCGCCCGCGCCCAGCGACCGTTGTGGAAACTGGCCGACAAGATCGCCCGGCGCCTGCGGCGCTGGCAATGGGAATGAAGCGGCTGGCCGGCTGCGCATCGTCCTAGACGCTTTGCTGCCGGCACAGGCCCAGCTTTTCCATCAACGACCGCCACAGAAAGCCCGGGTCGTTCTTCAACCCCTCGGCATAGAACTTGCGCGCCATCCGCTTCTTGCCGTGCCGGGCCAGGATGCGGCCGATTCTCCACATCATCATCCCATAGGCGGCGGGATAGCGGGCATAGGCGGCGCGGTTGCGCTTGACGATGCGGATCAGGCCGATCGCCTTGGCCCGCTTCAGCTTGGAAATCCCGTCCGGCGAGGAAAAGGCCATCACGACCGGATCGGGAAACTCGGCAATCCTGGTGTGCTGGGCCAGCGAAGAGGTGAAGGCCCAGTCCGCATTCGACCGGGTCACATCGTCGAACCACATCGGTTCGGGATAGCAGTCGCGTCGGAACAGTGCGTTCTGCAGGCTGATCCGGTTCTCGACCAGGTATTTCTTCACCTGGTCCTCGCCCGGTTTCATGACCCGATCCGGGGGCGGGCGCATCGACACAAGTCCGACGCCGTAACGGCCATCCGGCCCGCCGCCGTAAAGCACCTTGGAATGGGTCACGACGCCAACTTCGGGCATCTGCTCCAGCAGGTCCATCTGCCGCTTCAGCTTGTTCGGCAGCCACAGGTCGTCGCTGTCCTGAAAGGCGATGAAGCGCCCCTGTGCCGCGGCAAGGCCGGTATTGCGCGCGGCCGAGGCACCGCCGTTCCGCTCGCGCCGGAGGAAGCGCACGCGCGGGTCGCCCAGGCCTTCGACAATCGGGCGCAGATCCTCGGTCGAGGCGTCGTCCACCACGATGAGTTCAAGATCGCGATAGGACTGGTCCAGTACGCTGCGCATCGAATCGGCAAGGCTGGCGCTGCGGTTGTAGACCGGCAGAATGACCGAGACGGTGGCACCCATGAATGACTCCGGAAAAATCGATATGCGTCGAAGGTTATCCCGGCCATCGGGCGATGTCATGGCAAACATGGGGCGGGGGCCGGTCTCGCGTGCTTGTTGCGCGGGTATTCCTGTGCGACACAGGGCGGGTCCGCGCCCGACACGGCCGGCCATTGACCCGCTCTGATTGGCCTGACGATTTGGAACCTGCCCCGCCCCGCCCCCCGATCATTACGCCCGCGGGTTTCGGCCCCAAGGTGCATCGCTCTGCCTTCCAGAGGCTGCGCGACGAACTGCCGGGGTTCATCAAGAAGAACCGCGGACTGCTGGTCAAGCCGGCGTTCTGGTCGCTTGTGGGCCGGCTGATCGTGACCCGCGTCACGGCGCCGCTGCGGCAACGTCCCGGCGATCCGGTGCTGTTCGTGGCCACACACCACAAGGTGATGACCACCTATTTCAACGCCGTCCTGTGGCTGCTGTCGCGGGGGCTGGGACTGCGCTACCAGAAGGTCAATTCCGAACAGCCCAAGCCGGCGTCGCGGATGGTGCTGTCGATGCACGGCAAGCTGGATCTGCCGCGCCTTGGGCGCTATCGCGGGGTCCATGTGATGCGTGATCCGCGCGACATGATCGTGTCGGGCTACCATTACCACAAGTGGACCCATGAGGACTGGGTCCACCGCCCGGACGAGACCGGGACAAGCTATCAGCAGAAGCTGAACCATGCCGACAAGCGCGCCGGACTGTTCATGGAGATCGACCACTTCATCTTCTACTACCGCGACACGCTCGAACGCTGGAACCTGGATGACCCGGACATCCTGGAAGTGTCCTACGACAGTCTCATGGGCCCGGACCGTGCCGCGGAATACGCGCGCATCTTTGCCCACCTCGGGCTGACCGGGCGCCATCATGCCCTGGCGGTCGATCTGATGCGCCTGTTCGAGGCCGGCAGCCGCACCGGCCGCAAGGCAGGTGCCGTCGCGCAGAAAAGCCATCTGCGCAGCGGCAAGTCGGGCCAGTGGCAGGCCGAGCTGGAACCCGACCACATCGCCTATATCGAACGCGAGTTGGGTCCGGTGCTGCGCAAGTTCGGCTACTGACCGCGCGGCTGCTCGGGCCAGCCGGACCACCATTCGCCCCGGCGCCGCCAGATCTCGGCCCAGCTCTCGGCGGCCTGCCGGCGGCCCAGAAGCCGCGTGCCCCAGACCCGGCTCAGCGGCCACAGCCGGAACACCGCCAGGCCAAGCGGCCGCTGCCAGGCCGGGAAATGCCGCTTGATCAGCAACACCTTGGCCCGCAAGAGCCGCACCATCTTGTCGGCCCGCACCTTTTCCGAGGCCCCTGCGTAATGCACGATCTCGGCCGCGGGGGTGATCCGCGGCCGGGCACCGATGGCACGGGCGCGCAGGCAGAGATCGGCCTCCTCGCCATACATCACGAAGCTCAGGTCGAACCCGCCCAGCCGGTTCCAGACCTCGCGCCGGATCAGCAGGAAGCAACCAGTGACGATGTCCACCTCGCGCTCGCTGTCGCGCGCCCAGCCGGCATAGGCCTCGGGGTTGAAGATCGGGCTGGCGCGGAACAGGCTGCTCAACCCCAACGCCTGACTGACCACCGCCCACAGCGACATCCGTCGCCAGCAGTTGGTCGGGTTCAGGCTGCGGTCGGCATTCAGCGTCCGGCCGCCCCAGATCATCGCCTCGGGCCGGGCCTCGGCAAAGGCCACCAGCCGGTCGATCGCGCCATCCAGCACGACCGTATCGGGGTTCAGCAGCAGCAGGTATTCCCCCCGGGCATGAACCGCCGCCAGATTGTTGGCCTTGGCAAAGCCGTGGTTCACCGTCTCGGCCATCAGCGCAACACCCGGGAAGGCCGCCGCGATCGCCGCCGCCGAACCGTCGGCCGAGGCGTTGTCGACCACGATCACCTCATGCGGCACCCGGGTTTCCGCCGCGACCGAGCGCAGGCAGTCCAGCGTCATCTCGCACGTGTTGTAGCTGACCACGATGATGGAAAGCTTGGGCCTGATCGTTTCAGGTTTCACTCTGCGTCCCGCCTGCCCGCCGCTGCCTCTGCCGCCCGTGAACGCCTAGCGCCCGCATCCGGCCAATTGCCCGCGATACATCTCGGCCCGCGCGCCCACCTTGTCCGCCACCTCGACCAGCCAGGGCTTGCCCAGGTGGCTTTCGCTGACATAGCCGGTGCGGCCCTCGTGATAGGCCAGGTACTGCGCCTCGGCGTCGTCCAGGGCAATCCCCAGGCTGCGGTTCGTTTCCGCAAAGTACCAGCCCATGAAATCGGTCGCGTCGTCGATGCTGTCGCGCTTGGCCCCGCGCCCGCCTGCGGACTGCTGGTATTCCTCCCAGGTCCCGTTCAGTGCCTGGCTATAGCCATAGGCCGTGCTCTGCCGTCCCATCGGGATCACCCCCAGGGCAAAACGGTGCGGCGTCCGGGCATTGCCGACGAACTTCGATTCCTGGTGGATCACCGCCATCTGCACCCAGACCGGCACGCCCCAGCGCCGTTCGGTGGACTGCATCGCCCGCAGATACTGCGGCCGTTCGCGGATGATCGCGCAAGCGTTGTCCAGATCGCGGGGCGCCGCATATTGTCGCCCGCCCCCGCATGAGGCCAGCAACAGCAACAGCAACGCCGCACGGAGAAACCTGCTCATCTGCCCCTCGTGCGTTTCTTTTGCGGCGCAGGATAGCGCAAAGCCACGGCAGGGAAAACCGGGGATACCAGACCCCGCCGTTCAGTTCTGCGAGAGCGCGCCAACCCGCCGGTCGGCAGGACTGTGATTCGGCACGGCACAGACTGTTTCCCTCGAATCAGGGGCCTAAAGCCGCCGCCCGGATGGACATTTTGCCCATCCAGGCGTAGTAACCAAGCTGGGGGACTTCGTCGGATGCATACAGCACACGCCAAATATCACATCGGCCAGGTGCTCCGGCATCGCAAGCACCCCTTCCGCGGCGTGGTCTTCGACGTCGATGCAATGTTCTCGAACACCGACGAATGGTATGAGAACATCCCCGAGGAAAGCCGCCCCTCGAAAGACCAGCCGTTCTACCATCTGCTGGCCGAAAACGACCAAAGCTACTACGTCGCCTATGTGTCCGAGCAGAACCTCGTGCCCGACGACACCGGAGAGCCGGTCGATCACCCCGACCTGCCCGATCTGTTCGGCGATTTCGAGGATGGTCGCTACCCGCTGACCTTCCACCTGAACTGACCTGACCTGGCAGGCGTCGGCGCTTACCGCTTGTTCACGCTTCCGCCCTAACCTTGCCCTTGCCGAAACAAGGGGACAAGGAAGATGCAACTCGATTCCAAGATGCAGGGCACAACGCTGGTCATCCGCGCGCTGGAAGACCGGATCGACGCCGCCGGCGCGATCCAGTTCAAGGAACGCATGCGCGATCTGACCGCCGTGCCGTCGACCCGGGTGATCCTGGATTTGGCGAGCGTGCATTTCCTTGATTCCTCGGGTCTGGGTGCCGTGGTCGCGGTGATGAAGCTGCTCGCCCCTGACCGCCGGCTGGAACTTGCCGGGCTGACCCCCACGGTCGAAAAGGTGTTCCGCTTGACCCGCATGGACACCGTCTTCACCATCCACCCCGGGCTTGAAGCCGGGCTGCGGCAGGCCGGCTGAACGGGTGGTGCTGATCGCGATGCACGACGTCTCGATCGAAATGGTCAGCGACCCGCTCTCGGTGCGCGATGGTCTGCGCCGGGCACTGGGTGCCCGGCCCTTCGATCGACTCGCCGTAGCAGACCGAAGCACGGCCGAAATCGTTCTGGCCGAGGTGCTGAACAACATCGTCGAACATGCCTATGCCGCCGGCCCCGGCCCGATCCGGCTGTGGGTCGGGCTTGAACCCGGCCAGCTCTGCATCCGGATTGAAGATGAGGGTCGGCCGATGCCTGACCACCGTCTGCCAACCGGGCAGCTGCCCACGCCGGAAGACCTGGCCGAGGGCGGGTTCGGCTGGCATCTGATTCGCTCGCTGTCCTCGGACCTGCGCTATGATCGGCGCGGTGCGGTGAACTGCCTGTGCTTCCGGCTGCCTGCGGAACAATCCACGGGCTGATCCGGGGATCGTCGCCAAGTCTACGGAAGTGTCACAGATTGGCCCGATTTTACCCGCATTGCCGCCGGTGCGACCCCGCATAACCGAACCTGTAGCTGCTTGAAGCTTCACCTCGGCGCCGGGATCAACAGCCCCCACCCAGTTCCGGCGCCGAGGTTCTCTCCCCATCCCGCAGATGCTTGGCAGGCCCGCCTGCACCGCCTAGGCTGCCCGAAAAGGGGGCCGGCATGCGCGATTTCCATCTTCCCGGGCGATCCGCCGTCCTGGCGATGAACGCCATGGCCGCCACCTCGCATCCGCTGGCCAGCCTCACCGCCATCGAGACGCTGAAGGCCGGCGGAACCGCTGCCGATGCCGCCATTTCCGCCGCCATGGTTCTGAACATCGCCGAGCCGCAGATGTGTGGTCTGGGCGGTGATTGCTTCGTTCTGGTCAAGCCCGCGGGGTCCGAAGAGGTGCAGGCCCTGAACGGTTCGGGCCGCGCCCCCGCCGGCCTGTCGGCCGATGCCCTGCGCGCCGCCGGCCATGCCCGGATGCCGATCCACGGCATCGAGACCGTCACCCTTCCCTGCGCCGTCGATGCCATGCTTTCCCTGCATCAGGCACATGGCCGCCTGCCGCTGGTACAGATCCTTGCCCCCGGCATCCGCGCGGCCGAGGACGGCGTCCCCGTCGCCCCGCGCACCGCCTATGACTGGGCCGAGGACATCTGCGCCCTCACCGGCGATGCCCGCCGGTTCTTCACCCTGAACGGCGCCGCCCCGGCCCCGGGGCAGGTCTTCCGCGCCCCCGGTCAGGCCGAAGTGCTGCGCCGCATCGCCCGGCAGGGTCGCGCCGGCTTCTATGACGGCGAGGTGGCTCAGGACCTTGTTTCTTCCCTCCGCGCCCTGGGCGGCAGCCACAGCGCAGACGACCTTGCCGCCACCCGCGCCACCTGGGGCCAGCCGGTCGCCGGCAGCTACGGCGATGTCGAGCTGCTGGAACACCCGCCGAACGGCCAGGGCGCCACCGCGATCCTGCTTCTCAACATCCTCAAGCACTTCGATCTGAAATCCCTGGCGCCGTTCGGCCCCGCCCGCGCCCACCTGGAGGCCGAGGCGGCGAAGCTTGCCTATGACGCCCGCAACCGCTTCATCGCCGACCCCGCACCGCGGCTGGCGCACATGCTGTCCGACGCCACCGCCGAACGGCTTGCCGCCCTGATCGACCCGGCGCGCGCCATGCCCGATCCGGCCCCGATGACCGAGGCGATCCACCGCGACACCGTCTATCTGACGGTCGTCGACCGCGACCGCATGGCCGTGTCGCTGATCTATTCCGTCTACTGGGGCTTCGGCTCCGGCCTTGCCTCGGCCCGTTTCGGCATCAACTTCCAGAACCGTGGCGCCGGGTTCAGCCTGATCCCCGGCCATCCGAACGAAGCCGGGCCGGCCAAGCGCCCGATGCACACCATCATCCCCGGCATGCTGCGCCGGGCGGGCCGCGTGGTCCTGCCCTTCGGCG
This sequence comes from Rhodobacter sp. Har01, assembly GCF_020564565.1. Lineage (GTDB taxonomy): Bacteria > Pseudomonadota > Alphaproteobacteria > Rhodobacterales > Rhodobacteraceae > Pseudogemmobacter. The sequence goes on along the minus strand of NZ_JAJCTD010000008.1, from coordinate 76,067 downwards.
TCATGGGCGGCGCCTACCAGCCCACCGGCCACGCCCGCCTGGTCTCGAACCTGGTCGATTTCGACCTGAATCTGCAGGCTGCCATCGACGCGCCGCGCAGCTTTGCCGGCCCCGACGGGTTCGAGGTCGAGCGTGGCTATTCCACCGAAACCCGTGCCACCCTGGCGCGGATGGGCCATGCGGTGACGGTTCCGGGCACGCCCCTGGGCGGCGCGCAGGCCATCCTGATCGGCGAAGACGGCGTCCTGACCGGCGGCTCCGACCCGCGCAAGGACGGCTGCGCCCTGGGGTATTGAATGGACTACGACACCGCCACCCGCGACATCCTCGCCCTCACCCAGGGCGAGACCGACACCATCGCCCTGATGGCCACCCTCGCTTGCGAGATCCACGCCCGCCACCCGTTGTCGGACTGGACCGGCTTCTACCGCGTCGTGGCGCCGCAGCTTCTGAAGATCGGCCCCTACCAGGGCGGCCACGGCTGCCTGGTGATCCCGTTTTCGCGCGGCGTCTGCGGCGCCTGCGCCCGCACCGGCCAGGTGCAGAACGTCCCCGACGTGGACGCCTTCCCCGACCACATCGCCTGTTCTTCGACCACCCGGTCCGAACTGGTGCTGCCGGTGCGCAACGGCCAGGGAGACCTGCTGGCCGTGCTGGACCTCGATTCCAACACCCCCGCCGCCTTCACCGCCGCCGACGAGGCCTGGCTGGTGCCGCTCCTCGCCACCGTGTTCCGGGACGCCGCCTGATGGCGCAGGGCTCCTGCCATTGCGGCGCGGTTGCCTTCCGGGTGGACGGCCCGCTGCGCCCGGTGATCGACTGCCATTGTTCGCAATGCCGCAAACAGTCGGGGCACTTCTGGGCCGCGACCTCGGCCGCCCATGCGGATTTCCATCTCCTGCGCGACGATGGCCTGGCCTGGTACCGCGCCAGCCCCGCGGCGCGGCGCGGCTTCTGCCGGCACTGCGGCAGCTTCCTTTTCTGGCAGCCCGAGGGCGAGGACCGCCTCTCGATCGCCGCCGGCTGCCTGGACGGCGCGACCGGCCTTGCCACCACGGAAAGCTGGTTCCACGAGGATGCGGGCGACTACTACGATCCGGCCGGCGGCCCACCGCCCCGGCTTGCCATGGCCCCCGTCACCCTGCAGGGCGCCTGCCTCTGCGGCGCGAACCGGTTCACCTTGCCCGGCCCGATGGGAGAGGTCTGGGCCTGCCACTGCATCCAGTGCCGCAAGATCTCGGGGCACTATTCCGCCAGCTTCGACGCGCGCGAAAGCGATGTTACCTGGCAGGCGCGGCATCTGGCCGAATACGTCACCCCCGGCGGCGGACGCCGCGGCTTCTGCCCCAGCTGCGCGACCTCGCTCTTCTTCCGCGCCGCCGACGGGGCCTTCTCGGTCGAGGCCGGCTGCATCGCCAACCCCACCGGCGGACGGATTTCCGAACACATATTCACATCTTTCAAGGGCGACTACTACGACATCACGGACGGACTGCCCGCCTGGCCCGACGCCGGCGGCTGAACGAAACTGCGGATGGTCTGCACGGCACCCTCCAGCGCCGTCCCGGCCTCATCCTTCAATGCCGCCTCGCGCAGGCGTCGCGCCCAGTCGGTCGCGTCGTCCCGGCCAGCCACCAGAGCGATCCCCTCCAGCACCCGGTCGAACCTGGACAGCCCACGCGACAGCGTATCCGAATAACCCTTCACCAATCGCCGGCACCGGATCACCTCCACCGCCAGCGACGGGTTGCTGTCCAGATGGCCGAGCGCCGTGGCCAGCCAGGCGTCGCGATGTGCCACCTCCTGCGCATGGCGCAGGGTCAGCCGGCGCCAGGGTTTCAGGCCGGCCAGCGCGTACAGCCGCACATAGCCCCACAGGCTGTCGGTCCGCAGCCGCTTGCCTCGGCGAAAGAACCAGCCCAGCCGCCGCATGCGCTGGGGGCTGGCGCTGACCCAGGCGCCCAGGGGGCGCGGCAGCAGGCCCGCCACCTCTTCCGCGCGCGGGTGCAGGAACTCGGTCAGCTGCATCAGCTGGCCCTCGGCCGCGCCCATTTCAGCGCGAATCTGCTGGAACCGCAGGCCGCGCGTCTTCAGGTCTGCCACCCGGATGACATCGTCATAACACATGGCGTTGGCCAGGTATTTCGCCGCCTCGCGCGTCAACTCCCAGGGCGCGCGGTCCCGGGCCAGTATCGCCTCCAGCCGCGACAGATACTCGGCGCCATAGCGAAGATCCTGGAAATCCACCACTTTCTGCAGACCAGCCAAGGCCATTTCGGCCACCGGAGCCGGCAGCGCCCGGCCCCGCTCGGCCAGCCGGTTCCACTTCTGCAGCTTTCCAGGCGGGCCGCTGACCCTTGCCTCGGGCGACGGCAGCGGTGGCGCGACCGTCGCCCCCGGGCCTTTCTCCGCAGCCTCAAAGCCTGCCGAGAACGCGGCCAGGCTCGCCTCAACCCCCTTGCCGCCCGCCCGGATCGCCGCCTCGAAGGCGGACCGGGGGAAAGGCAGCGCGCCGCTGGCCGCCAGCGCCCCGAACAGCGTGGCCGAAATCACCGAACCCGTCCGCACCGCCGCCGCCTCGAAATCCGCCGTGATCAGCCGCTTTGCGGCTTGCGTCGCCGCTTCGCGCACGGCCTCGGCATCGGCCAGACCGTCGCCCGGCACCATCTTTTCGCTGACCGCCAAATTGCGGTGGGTCGAGGCGATCAACGTGGTCCTGTCCGGCGTGACAAAGCCGCGCAGGATCGCCCGCCCGGCCTCCATCCATTCGGCAGCAATCATCACATCCACATCGCCCGCCGACGGCATCAGGCTGAAGACCGGCGTGCGCGTGCCGGCCGGGGCCATCTCGAGGTAGTAGATCGTGGCCCCGGTGCGCTGGCTGACGCCGGCCACGCTGGTGGCCTGCGCGGCATAGCCCTGCGCACGGGCCAGGTCCTCGATCCAGCCGGTCAGCACCCCGCCGCCCTGGCCGCCGACGGCATAGATCGCCAGCTTCAGGATCGTCGCGATCCGCGCATCGCCATCGCCGGGCGCAAGGGATTTCCGAACGCTCATGCGGAAAAGGTCAGCCGACGGGCGTCGCGGCGGCGGGCGAGCCAGCCGATGATGCGGCTGGAAAAGGCGGACCAGCGGGTTTCCAGCTTGCCCGGGTTATGGACCAGGTCGGCACGGTAGAAGCTGGGGCAAAGCACGGCCGCATCCGCCACCTCGCCGCAGTTGCCGCAGCCGACGCAGGTCTGGTCGATGTGGGCCACAGGGTCGTCGCGCAGCGGGTCACCGGTGTGCCGCAGGCCCAGCGAGGGGCAACCCGACAGCCGCATGCAGGCGTGGTCGCCGGTGCAGACGGCCTCGTCCACGCCGAACCGCGGCGCCTCGACCCGCCGCCCCTCGGCAATCGCCTGGGCCTTCCGCGGCCGTTCGCGGCGCTGCTTGTTCAGCATGCATTCGCTGCTGGCGACAATCACCTTCGGCCCCGGCTGCTTGGTCGTCAGCGCCTCGTGCAGCAGCGCGCGCAGGCGCGGCACATCATAGGTGTTGTCGATCTGGCGCACCCACTTGACGCCGACGCCCTTCACGGCCTCGGAGATGGGGTGCTGGGTGGCCTTGCTGGCGTTGTCGGCGCGGCTGGACATCACGTCCTGCCCGCCGGTCGCGGCGGAATAGTAGTTGTCCACCACCACCACCAGCCCGTCCGACTTGTTGAACACCATGTTGGTGATCGAGGACGACAGCCCGTTGTGCCAGAACCCGCCGTCGCCGATGAGGCTGATCGGCCGCCGCTCGCCGCCGCCGTCAAAGGCACCGTTTGCGGCCGGCCCCAGCCCATAGCCCATGGTCGCCCCGCCGATCTCGAATGGCGGCAGCGATCCGAACAGGTGGCAGCCGATGTCGGCGGCGATCTGGTGCTTGCCCAGGTCCTGCTCGACCAGCTTCAGCGCGGCGAAGATCGGCCGTTCCGGGCAGCCGGTGCAAAAGCCGGGCGGGCGGATCGGCACCACCCTGGACAGGTCGGGCAGCCTGGGCTTGTCCAGGTTCGGCGCCCGGACGGTGGCGGGCAGCGTCTCTGGCGCGGCCTGTCGCAGAAAGCCGGTGACGCCTTCCAGCAGCGCCTGCCCGGTGTATTCCCCGGCCATCGGCAGCAGGCCCTTGCCGTGCAGCTTCACGGTCACGCCGGCGCGGTAAAGCATCGCGGCGAGCTGGTCCTCGATGAACGCCGGCTGGCCCTCTTCCACCACCAGGACGTGATCCTTGCCCTGACAAAAGCCCAGGACCTCGGTGGCGACCAGCGGATAGGTCACGTTCAGGCAATAGACCGGCACCTCGGTGTCGCCATGAATGTCGGCCAGGCCCAGCCGCTGCAGGGCCCGGATCACGCCGTTGAACATGCCGCCCTGGCAGATGATGCCGATGCGCCCGCCGGCGCCGAACTGTTCGTTCAGCTTCCGCTCCAGTATGAACCGCTCGGCATTCGGCCAACGGGTCTTCACCTTGTCCTGCTCATGCGCGAAGGACATCGGCGGCAGCACGATCCGGGCGAAATCCGAACGCGGGTTCGACAACGCCTCGCGCACCGTCAGCGGCGGGCGGCGGTTGTCGCGGCAGGGGAACTGGCCGGTCACATGGCAGGACCGGATGCGCACCATCAGCATCACCGGGGTGTTCGTCGCCTCGCTCATCTCGAAGCCGTCGCCGACGGCCTTGACGATGCTGGGCAGGTTCGGCCGCGGGTCCAGCAGCCAGAACTGCGACTTCATCGCAAAGGCATGGCTGCGCTCCTGCATGATGCTGGAGCCTTCGCCGTAATCCTCGCCGACGATCACCAGCGCGCCGCCGGTGACCCCCGACGACGACAGGTTCGCCAGTGCGTCCGAGGCGACATTGACGCCGACCGCGCCCTTGAACGTCACCGCGCCGCGGATCGGGTAGTGCACCGAGGCCGCCAGCATCGCCGCCGCCGCCGCCTCGTTGGCGCTGGCCTCGAAGCGGATGCCAAGGTCCGCCAGCAGGTCCTGGGCATCGGCCAGCACATCCATCAGATGACTGATCGGTGCCCCCTGATAGCCGCCGACGTAGCCGACGCCATTCTCCAGCAGCGCCTTGGTCAGCGCCAGGATGCCCTCGCCGGTGAAGACCTCGCCGGCGCCCTTGCGCAGATCTGCGACTTCCGCCTTGAACGATCGTTCGGCCATGGCTCATCCCCCCCGTGCAATGACAGCCGGCGCGGCGCGGCTATCCTCGCGGCACCAGCGCCAGTGCCCGGATCGGAGAGCCGGTGCCGTTCCGGATCTTCAGCGGCGCCGCGATCAGGATCGCCCCCTTCGCCGGCAGCCGGTCCAGGTTGGCCAGCGAGGCCAGCCCGTAGCGGTTGTTCTTGTGCAAGAGGTTGTGCGCCGGATAGGGCGGGGTCATCCCCCCGGCCTGCCCCGCATCGGTGCCGATGCACTGGCTGCCCCAACCGACGATGCCCTTGTCGATCAGGTATTGCACCACTTCCGCGGTCGGCCCCGGCGTGTGCGGCCCGGTCTCGTTGGCATTCAGGAACAGGCCTTCGTCATGCGCACGGGCATCCCAGTCGCTGCGCAGCACCACCCATTCGCCGGCCTTGATCTCGCCGTACTGCGCCTCCCAGGCCCTCACATGGTCGATGGTCAGCAGGAAGTCCGGGTCCGCCGCACATTCTCTGGAAAAATCCAGCACGTTCACCGGCGCCACCAGCCGCTGCACCGGCAGGCTGTCGGTAAAGCCGTCGGCATAGTCCTTGCCGGTGATCCAGTGGTGCGGCGCGTCGAAATGGGTGCCGCTGTGCTCGCCCAGCTCCAGCCAGTTCCAGGCCCAGAACGGCCCGTCCTTGTCATACTCGCTGATCCGGTGAATCCGGATCGGCGGGGTGTCCTTGGCGAAATCCGGCGGCAGCTTCAAGAGCGGCGTCTCGGGGCCCAGCACGCCCGAGCAGTCCACCACCTCGACCCCGCCCGAGGCCAGCATCCCGGCCAGCTGGCCAAGCACGTTTGCGGCTGTCATTGTCGTCTCCCTGACCCGGGCGCAGCTCCGCCCCACCTTCTGCCATGCTAGACAGACCGGGGGGCCTTCGCCAATCCCTCACGCGGCCGGCGCAAGCAGTCAGGCGCTTCGGTCCCAGCCCGGCAGCCAGTCAACCCTGTCGCAGCCGGCAAACCGCGCCAGCCGGTCCAGTTCCGCCGCAAGCCGCGCCTGCCGCCCCGTGCCCATCCGCACCCCGGCCTCGGGCCAGACCGCCCGCACCTTCAGCGCCGCCCCGTCGCGATGCGCCTTGGCATCCAGCCGGCCGACCAGCCGGTCGCCTTCCAGCAGCGGAAACACGTAGTATCCGAACTGCCGCTTCGGTTCCGGCACGAAAACCTCGATGCGGAAGACAAACCCGAAAAGGTGTTCGGCCCGGGCGCGGTCGCGCAGCGCCGGATCAAACGGCGACAGCACCCGCAGACGGCCCGGCGGCTCGGGCGGCACCTCGTCCAGAACCTCCGGCCAGACCACCACGCGCCGCCGGGCGCCGGTCCAGCCCCCGACCTCGGCCTCGACCACCCGCCCCGCGGCCACGGCCCCGCGGACCCAGCCCTTTGCGGCCTCGGGCCCCACCAGCCCCCAATAGGCCGCCAATTCGCCGCTGGTCGCGAACCCCAGCCGGTCCAGCGCCGAGGAACAGGCCCAGTCCACGGTCTCGGCCTCGTGATACGCGGCCCCCCGCGCCGCTGCGGGAATCACCCGCTCGGTCAGGTCATAGACCTTGCGGAACCCGTCCCGCCGGCACACCGCCAGCTCGCCCACCCGCCACAGGTATTCCAGCGCCGCCTTCGACGGGTGCCAGTCCCACCACCCGCCCTTGCCCCGCGCCTCGCCCTCGCCCACCTCGGACGACGACACCGGCCCGCCGTCGGCGACCTGCTTCAGCACCGCGTCGAACTTTTCGTGAAACCCCTCGCGCTGCCAGCCGGTCCAGCTCTCGACCAGCCGCCCCCGGTCACGCGCGAAGCGGTGCTTCCAGTGCCCGTAGACCGAAACCGGCAGCACGCTGGCATCATGCGTCCAGTGTTCCCACAACACCCGGTCACGCTCCAGCAGCGGCTTCAGCGCCTCGGGCCGATAGCCTTGACGGCGTGACCACAGGATCATGTGATGCGCCCGCTCGACCGTGTTGATGCTGTCGACCTGGACAAAGCCGATCCGGTCGATCAGCGCTCCCAGCGCCGCCCCCGACGACGGCCCGACCGGCGCCTCGGCCAGCGCATGCCGGTCCAGAAACAGCCGTCGGGCGGTCAGATTGTCGATCACGGGCAGGGCCATGCTCATTTGCTAACAGCCGGACGCAGGTTTTGAAACATCCTGCAGCAAACCCGCTGCAATCGTGACCCCGCACGGCCTTGATCCTTGCGCCCGCCTGAATAGGTGGGCCTCATGCCCCGCAAAGGAGTGCCGATGACCCACGACATGCCGCTGATCACCACCATGGCCGTTGGCCTTGTCATGGCCTTGGTCCTTGGCATGTCGGCGCATCGGCTGCGGCTGCCGCTGATCGCGGGCTACCTGGCGGCCGGGGTGATCATCGGCCCCTTCACGCCGGGCTTCGTGGCCGATCAGGACATCGCCGCGCAACTGGCCGAGATGGGGGTGATCCTGCTGATGTTCGGCGTCGGCCTGCACTTCTCGCTGGCCGAGTTGCTGGCGGTGAAGACCATCGCCATCCCCGGCGCGCTGGGTCAGATCGCGGTGGCCACCCTCGCCGGCTCCGCCCTTGGCTGGCTCTTGGGCTGGGGCATCGGCGGCGGCGTGATCTTCGGCCTGGCGCTGTCGGTCGCCTCGACCGTGGTGCTGTTGCGGGCCCTGCAGGAACACAACCTGGTCGAGACTCCGCAGGGCCGCATGGCGGTGGGCTGGCTGATCGTCGAAGACCTTGTGATGGTGCTGGCCCTGGTGATGATCCCGCCGCTGGCGGGCCTTCTGGGCGGCACCGCGCAGCCGGTCGATGCCGACACGGCCGAGGTGGCGCGGCTGGGCCTGGGCGTCATCGGCGCCACGGTGGCGATCACCGTGGCCAAGGTCGCGGCCTTCGTGACCGTGATGCTGGTGGTCGGGCGCCGGGTCATCCCCTGGTCGCTGGAATACATCGCCGGCACCGGCCAGCGCGAGTTGTTCCGCCTGGCGGTCCTGGCCATCGGCCTGGGCGTGGCCTTCGCGGCCTCCAGCATCTTCGGCGTGTCCTTCGCGCTGGGGGCCTTCTTTGCCGGCATGGTGATGGCCGGCAGCACGCTTTCGGCCCAGGCGATGAAGGACATGCTGCCCTTCCGCGATGCCTTTGCCGTGCTGTTCTTCGTCTCGGTCGGAATGCTGTTCAACCCCTCGATCCTGTGGGAGCAGCCGTTCTCGGTGATGGTGACCGTGCTGATCATCCTTGGGGTGAAATCGCTGGCGGCCTTCGCCATCGTGCGCGCCTTCAGCCACACCCGTCCGGTGGCGCTGACCATCGCCGCCGCGCTGGCGCAGATTGGCGAATTCTCGTTCATATTGATCGTGATGGCCGTCGACCTGGCAATCGTTCCGCCGCAGGCGCGCGACCTGGTGGTCGCCGGCGCGCTGGTGTCGATCCTGCTGAACCCGCTGCTGTTCCGGCTGGCCAACCGCCCGGTGCCGGCCTAAAGCCCGGCCCGGTCTCTCCGCGCCCGCTCGGTGGCCGATTTCAGCTGGCCGCAGGCAGCCATGATGTCCTCGCCGCGCGGGGTGCGGATCGGGCTGGCATAGCCGGCCTTGTAGATGATGTCGGCAAAGGCCTCGATCCGCTCCCAGTCCGACCGCTGGTAAGGGCTGCCGGGCCATTCGTTGAACGGGATCAGGTTGATCTTGGCCGGGATGCCGGCGATCAGCCTGACCAGCCGTTTCGCGTCTGCGTCGCTGTCGTTGACGCCCTTGAGCATGACATATTCGAAGGTGATCCGCTCGCTGTTCGACAGCCGCGGATAGTCGCGCAGGGTGTCCAGCAGGGTCTTGATGTTCCAGCGCTTGTTGATCGGAACCAGGCGGTCGCGCACCTCATCCGTGGTGGCGTGGAAGCTGATCGCAAGCTGGCAGCCGATCTCGGTCGCGCAGCGGGCGATTTCGGGCACCACGCCGCTGGTGGACAGGGTGATCCGGCGGCGGCCCAGGGCGATGCCCTCGCCATCCATCACCACGCCCATCGCATCGCGCACGGCGTCGAAGTTGTACAGCGGCTCGCCCATGCCCATCAGCACCACGTTCGAGATCAGCCGGCCCGCCGTGCTGCCCTCGCCCGGTTCCGGCCATTCGCCCAGATCGTCGCGCGCCAGCATGACCTGGCCGACGATTTCGCCGGCGGTCAGGTTGCGCACCAGCTTTTGCGTGCCGGTGTGGCAGAACGAACAGGTCAGCGTGCAGCCGACCTGGCTTGAGATGCACAGCGTGCCGCGCCCCTCTTCAGGGATGTAGACGGTTTCCACCTCATGCCCGCCGGCAATGCGGACCAGATATTTCCGCGTGCCATCGGCGCTGATCTGGCGCGAAACCACCTCCGGCACCGCGATCTCGAAGCGGTCCGCCAGCAGCGCGCGATAGTCCTTGGCCAGGTTCGTCATCGCCGCGAAATCGCGCACGCCCCAGGTGTAGACCCATTGCCAGATCTGGCTCACGCGCATCTTCGCCTGCCGCTCGGGCGTGCCCGCGGCAACCAGCGCCGCGCGCAACTGCGCGCGTGTCAGGCCGACCAGGTTCACCCGGCTGCCCTCGGGCAGCTTGCGGGGAACGGTCAGGACGTCCGGGGTGATCGGGGCGGTCATGTCGGGGCCTTGCGGGGGGGCAGGTGCCGGATATAGGGCACCGCGCGGAAAAACGAAAGCGCCCCGGGGGGGCCGGGGCGCCGGTCTGCCTTGCGGGTGCGGCCTACTTGCAGCGCGCGCCGGCGTCTTCCATCGCGGCGGTGAAGCCGCGCAAGGAGAAGGTATCCCTGGTCTGCGTGCCCTTGCCCGACTGCGCGGAAATCACCGCATCGCTGCCCGCCTTGAGCGCCTTGAGCAGGGCCGCATCATCCTCGGCGCTGCCCGGCCAGGCCCATTCGCCATCGGTGAACAGCTCGAACACGCTGCCGCCGACATCGACCTTGACGGTCGAACCGCCGGCGAACGGATAGCCGCCGGTGAAACTGATCTCGCCCGGCTTGCCGGGGCGGAAGGTCACGAACAGCAGAATGTCGCCGCGGCGCACGCTGACCGGCGCCCCGTCGCGGGTGTTCACCGTTTCCTTCGGCTTGGACACGCCCCAGCATTCCTTGGGGCTTTCCTCGACGAAGACGTTCCAGTCGGTGATCGTCGCCACCCGGTTGGTCGATTCCTGGGCGGCAGCGACGCCGGCCATCGCCAAGGTGATTGCTGCGGCGCCAAGCGCGCGGCGAAGGGCGGATGTCATGTCTGACGCAGCCTCCAAGCTGTCTTTGCCTCTGTGCCCCTGCGTGGCCCCGGCCTTTGGCCTTGTTCCTGCTGGCAGAAGCGTCCTGAACCCGATACTCCAGCTTTACTGAAAAAGGCCATAGGGCGAAAGACCCTTGGGCAGAAGATCGCACATCTGTGACGGAGGGGCAGGATGGCAAGGGTGGATGACGGCGCGGTGCCGATGGCCGAGGTCTGGCGCGGCGGGCTGTTGGAAAGCACGCATCTGGGCCATGCGGTCATCTGCGACGCGCGCGGCATCGTCCAGGCCTGGGGCAACCCGGCGGCGGTGATCTTCCCGAGATCATCCTGCAAGATGATCCAGGCGCTGCCCTTGCTGGAAACCGGTGCGGCCGCCGCGGCGGGGCTGTCGGACGCGCATCTGGCGCTGTCCTGCGCCAGCCATCAGGGCGCGCATCTGCATGTGGAAATGGCCGGCCGCTGGCTGGCAGACCTGGGCCTGTCCGAGGCCGACCTGCGCTGCGGCCCGCACGAACCCCTGGACCACGCCGAGCGCGACCGTCTGATCCGCGCGCATCAGGCGCCCTGCCAGCTGCACAACAACTGCTCGGGCAAGCATTCCGGTTTCCTGACCGTGACCCGGCACCTGAAGGCGGGGCCGGAGTATGTCGAGATCGACCACCCGCTGCAGCGCGCCATCCGTGCCGCCACCGAAGAGGTGACGGAAGAGCCCATCGCCGGCTGGGGCGTCGACGGCTGCTCGGCGCCGAATTTCGCGATGACGCTGGAAGCCCTGGCCCGTGGCATGGCGAAATTCGCGGTGGCGCGTGAAGGCCACGGTGCGCGCGAGGATGCGATGCACCGGCTGGCCCGGTCGATGGCGCTGTGGCCGGAACTGGTGGCCGGCGAAGGCCGGGCCTGCACCGAGTTGATGCGGGCCATGGGCGGCCGCGTGGCGATCAAGACCGGCGCCGAGGCGGTGTTCGTGGCGATCCTGCCCGACCGTGGCCTGGGCGTCGCGCTCAAGGTGGTGGACGGCAATTCCCGCGCCTCCGAGGCGGCGATTGCGGCGCTGCTGGTGCGGCTGGGGGTGCTGGACCCGAACCACCCCGATGCCCGCAAGCGGTTGAACCCGCAGCCGAAGAACTGCCGCGGGATCGTCACCGGAGAGGTCCGCGTCGCACCCGGCTTCGGCTGACAGCGCGCGCTTGATTTGCCGGGCAAAGCCGGGCAGGCTTGGCCCCCATGAACATGGAAGCCCCCGTTCCCTTTCCGCTGGGCCAGCACCTGGAAGACCAGGTGGCCTTTGACCGGCGAGAGCTTTCGGTGATCCTGCGGCTTTATGGCCAGATGGTGGCCGCCGGCGAATGGCGTGACTACGGCATCTCGCATGGTCGCGAGGCGGCGGTTTTCGCCGTGTTTCGCCGCACCGCCGAGCATCCCCTGTATCGCATCGAAAAGCGTCCCAGGCTGCGGGCAAAGCAGGGCATCTATGCCGTGGTCAGTGATGCCGGGCATATCCTGCGCCGCGGGCATGATCTGGCGGCGGTGCTGAAGGTGCTGGAGAAGAAGCTGATCCGTCCCGTCTGACGGCTGGCCTGCGTGGGGGCGCTTCGCCCCCCACACCCCCCGAGAGTATTTCGAAAAGGGCAAATCATGGGCGGCGGCGGGCGAGGACCGGCGTGCCTTCGGCGGCGATGCGGGTGATGGCGTCGGCGAGGGGTTCGTATGTGACGCGCATCTTGTGGCCGGTGGCGTGGAAGATGCGGTCGGGGGCGGTCAGCAGGGCGACGTGGCCTTTCCAGAAGATCAGGTCGCCGCGCTGCATCGGCGCGCCTTCGGGGATGTCGTGGCCGATGCTGCGTTGCAGGTCGCTGTCGGCGGGGCAGGGGCGGCCGGCGGCGTGGAACGCCAGTTGCACCAGGCCCGAGCAATCGACCCCGGTCACCGAGTTGCCGCCCCAGAGGTAGGGCGCGTGCAGCAGGGTTTCCGCCACGGCGACCGGGTCGGAGGCGGGTTCGTGTTCCGGGGCGATGTGGCTGGAGGGGACGAAGCCCAGCGGCGTTTCGGCCCATTTGCCAGTGTCGGACAGGACCAGCACCCGGGCGTTCAGGTACAGCGGCGTTGCCGGTCGGGCCTGCACGCGCGGCTCGGGGTAGGCGTGGGTGGCGGGGGTGGTGACGCGGTGCGTGGTCTTTGCCCAAGGGCCGAGGTCGGCTTCCGCAACCCAGCCGCAATAGCCGTCCTTTGCGGCCTGCAGGAAGGCGTGGTCATCCCGCCGGTCGATCACCGTCACCGCATCGCCGCAGATCAGCGTGCGGTCGATGGCGCCGCCGGGGTTGGCGAGCAAGGGCGCCAGAGGCGTGGCGATGCGGGCGGGTTCGCCCGTGGTGAACTCGGCCTGCACCTGGCCTTGCAGCACGGGCAGGGCCTTGCGGCCGGAAAACGGGGTCAGCCGGCGGTCCATCACAGGCCCAGCATCTGCGGCAGGGCGTTCAGGATCGCCCGCGCGCCCTGGCCTACGCCACCCTTCGGCCGGGCGGGGGCGTCGGTCGGCGTGTGGCCGTAGATGTCGAAGTGCAGGTAGCGCGGGTGGTCGGCAAAGCGGCGCAAGAACAGCGCAGCGGTGATGCTGCCGGCGAAGCCGAAGCCGGGAGCGTTGTCCAGATCGGCGATACCCGGCTCGATCACCGGCTCATAGGGGGCGTGGAAGGGCATCCGCCAGACCGGATCGAACCCGGCTACGGCGCCGGCCTCAAGCGCTTGCGCCAGGCCGCCCTCTTCGGCCCAATAGGGGGCAAGGTCGGGGCCGACCGCCACCCGCGCGGCGCCGGTCAGCGTGGCCATGCTGATCAGCACATCGGTCGGCTCGTCGCCGGCATAGGCCAGCGCGTCGCCCAGCACCAGCCGGCCCTCGGCATCGGTGTCGTTGACCTCGACCGTCAGGCCCTTGCGGCTGGTCAGGATGTCCTTCGGCTTTTGCGCATTGCCGGCGATGACGTTTTCCACCGCCGGGACCAGCACCCGCAGCCGCAAGGGCAGGTCCAGCGCCATGATCATCTGCGCCAGGCCCAGCACGGTGGCAGCGCCACCCATGTCCTTTTTCATCAGGCCCATGCCCGTGCTGGGCTTGATGTTCAGCCCCCCGGTGTCAAAGCACACCCCCTTGCCGACCAGCGTCAGCCGCGGGCCGGCGCTGCCCCAGCGCAGGTCGATCAGCCGGGGCGCGCGCGGGCTGGCGCGGCCGACGGCATGGATCATCGGAAAGTTCTGCGCCAGCAGGTCATCGCCCCGGATCACCCGCGCCTCGGCGCCGAACCGGGCGGCCAGCGCCAGCGCGGCAGCCTCCAGCTCATCCGGCCCCATGTCCTGCGCGGGGGTGTTGATCAGGTCGCGGGTCAGGAACTCGCCCTCGGCCATGGCCTGCACCCGCGCCGCGTCCACGCCCGCGGGCGCCTTCAGCCGCGGCAGATCGGGCGCCTTGCGGCCCGGGCGATAGCGCTCGAAGCGGTAACCCGACAGCAGCCAGGCCAGCGCCGCCTCGGTCGCCTGCGCCACGGTCAGCGCGCCCTCCAGATGCCAGCAGCCCCCCGGCAGCCCGGCCACCGCCTTGGCCAGGCCAAAGCGCATCCGCGCCCGCGCCTTGTCGGTGCCGAACCCGGCCACCGCGCCGGCAAGCCCTTCGGCCCCGGGCAACAGCCGCACCTCGCCCAGCGCGGCCTCGAACCCGGTCGCCTTCAGCCAGCCGGCATGGGCCGCACCGGCGCCGGCAAGAAAGCCGTCAAGCCCGTCCGAGGGGACAACATGGAACGGCAGCGAGTTGGCATCGGCGTCGGCAAAGGCAGGGGTCATGGCGCTGGGTCCGGCTGGGAAATCACCCGGCCGACCCTAGCGCAGCGCGTCCCGCCCGCAAGCCCTAGCCTGACAGATCGGCAAAGCCGTGGTCGGCGGCCAGCGACCGCTCGGCCACCCGCAAGAGCCGCGCCCAGACTGCGGCGAAGGCGGTCGAATCGCAGCGCTCAAGACAGGCGCGCGCATCCGAGGCCACCACGCCCAGGCTGACCATCCCCAGGTTTTCCGCCATCCGCTGCAACTTCTTCAGCTGCCGCGCCAGGTCGGCCAACTGGTGGCCCTTCACCTGCGCCGCAATGCCGGCCATCGCCAGCGCCAGTTCGCCCAGCGCCCGCGCCACCATCTGCTCGGCCGCCGCCGTGCCAAGGTTACGGTAGATCACCGCAATCGCTTCGCCGTCCTGGCGCACCCGTTCGCGCACCCGCAATGCCGTGACTTCGGCCATCCGATCACCCCTTGGCCCGAAGGCCCGTTCCACTCACACCCAAGGATCAGTCTGGCACCGCGTGCTTACCGCTTCGTTGCGGTTTTCCGGCACCGCGGCCATTTTGCCCCTCGTATTTTCGGCGAATGCACCCTACCTCACAGCCGGAAAAGGAGGACGCCATGCACCATGCCCGCCCGCTGCCCGCCTATCTGGTTCAGCGTTTCCACGGTTGGAAGGCCACCGCCTACCAGCAGAACCGCGCCTGGTATCGCCGGCTTGCGGCCAGCGGCCAGCACCCGCGCGCCATGGTGATCTCGTGCTGCGACAGCCGCGTCCACGTCACCTCGATCTTCGGCGCGGACGAGGGCGAGTTCTTCATCCATCGCAACGTCGCCAACCTGGTGCCGCCCTACAACCCGGACGGCGAATACCACGGCACCTCGGCCGCGGTGGAATATGCCGTGACCTCGCTGGGCGTCGCGCATATCGTCGTCCTGGGCCATTCCAATTGCGGCGGCGTCCGCGGCTGCCACGACATGTGCACCGGCCAAGCCCCCGCGCTGGAACAAAAGACCAGCTTTGTCGGCCGCTGGATGGACATCCTGCGCCCCGGTTTCGACAAGGTGGCCCACCTGCCCGAAGGCGAAATCCTTCCGGCGCTTGAAAAGCAGGCGGTGCTGACCAGCCTGGAAAACCTGATGACCTTCCCCTTCCTGGCCCAGGCGGTGCAGGACGACCGGCTGAGCCTGCACGGCCTTTGGACCGATACCGGCGAGGGCGATCTGGAATGCTACGACCCCGAGCGTCAGGCCTTCGTCGCGGTCTGAACCGTCTGCCGCGTGGCGCTTCGTTGCAGCGGCTGGCTGGCGACGCGGGCCGAGACTTCCTGCAATCCATGCACCAGGAAGACGCCCATGAACCCATGATAGGCGACGGTCGCGCCCACCAGGTGCAACAGGTAGATCCACCCCGTCGAATAGGCGGCGACGCCGATCACGCCCAGCGAGGCCACCGCCGAGATGGCCAGCGCGGCCAGCATGGCGCGGCCGTTCGGGCCCATCCGGCGGGCCACGATCGCCCGCCGCTCAAGTTCGGCCGCACCCAGCAGCAGCACAAGCGATGCGCCCAGGGACAGAGCAAGGAACTGGAACACGTCTTGCCTCCTTCTCCGATGTGACCGGCACGGAACGCCAGCTTCCGTCAGCCGTCCGACGGCAGGCCTTTCGAGCAGAAGGGATACCCCCGACTCGGCCGCTTCGCAATGAGACGGAATGCCCGGATCGGGTCTCCCTGCCGGCTTGCGCGGACCTGCGGCGAAAGGGCCTGGCCAGGGCCGTCAGCCGATCCGGCAAAGATCGCCGTCCTGCCCTTCATGACACCAGTCCAGGACAAGGCGCCGGTCTGCGGGCAACCGCCGGGCCAGGTCGCCCGCAAAGGCCAGGAATCCGGGCAGGTTCGCCGGGTTCACGCCCACCAGCACCGGCAGGGCGCGCTCAAGCGCCGTCGCGATGACGGCGACAAGTCCACGCCCTTCGGCCTCGCGCTTGCCGAACTTGTTCACGATCAGAAGCTCGGCCCCGGCAAGCCGGCGCTCGACCTCGACCCCGGCCTGTTCCAGGGCGGCGGAATCCAGCAGGCAGCCCTGGGCCAGACTGCCGCGATCCTCGCTGATCCGGATCGTCGGCCCGTCGGGAAGCACCCGCAGGTCCATGTCGCATCTGGTCCGGCCCGGACGTCCGCTGTTGATCTGCACCGTTCCGGCCAGCCGCATCCCCGCGGTTTCCAACGCGGCGGCCACCTCGGCCAGAAAGCGGTCGGTCTCGCCGCGCCCCGGGATGCTGACATAGGCAAGCTTCATCATGCCTCCTCCTCGGCCCGATACGCTACGGCAGCGCGGGCCGCCGATGCAAGACCGCTGCGCCGGGCCGACAGGTCCGCCGATGCCGCAACGGCGGCCAGACGGTCCGGGCCATCTTCACGGCAACGCCGATCACAGCGCGGGTGGGGCTGGCGCAACGGGCTTCCGGTCTGCTCGGGCAGCGATTTCGGTTCAAGGCCGGGACAGTTGCGCACCCGGTGCAATTTGACGGCGTCAAGCTGGGCGATGCCCTTGGGATCGAGATGGCGCAGGGTCGCTCAGGCCGCCGCTTCGGTGATCGCCGCGGCATTCTCCGGCGCCTCGACGCAAGGCCGCACATGGTCTGGCGGCATCGGCCGAACCTCCTGTCCCGGTGCCGGCAAGGCGCGGCCCCAGTGATGCGCCCCGCGGCGCACCTTCATTGCCGTCATGCGCGGTGGCAGGCTGGCAGCGAGCATCGCCAGCCGGTCGCGAGGCTCACGGGCCGATCACTCCTCCGTCGGACAGCGCCATCCGACGTGGCACTCTGCATCAGCGGGCGGGTCGGGCCTCTGCCCCCATCGGCGGCAGCCCCGGCCCCTTCGACGCGGGCCGGATCGGCCCGGACCGGCCCGGATCGGCGGGGCACCCGGGGCAGCATCGCCAGCCGGTCAGACAAGGCCGCACGGCGCCCTGGTCCGGCGATTCCTTAACAAATCATGAAGATGCGGTTGCAAGCCATTGAAAGGATTGGGTCCGATTCATGTCCCATCATGGGACACCCTGCCGGGTCCTTTGCGGCCTGCCCCCTGTAACACTGCCCCGGCCCATGCTACCCACACCCCCGCCATGACCGCCTCCCGCAACCCTCGCCTCGGCATCCTCCTGATGATCGCCACGGTCGCCGCCTTTGCGGCCCAGGACGGGTTTTCCCGCGGTCTGGCCGGGGAATACAACACCCTCATGGTGGTGATGATCCGCTACTGGGCCTTCGCGGCGCTCGTCCTGGTCCTGGCCCTGCGCCGCCCCGAAGGCCCGCGCGCCGCCACCCGCACCGCCCGCCTGCCCGCCCACCTGCTGCGCGGGGTCCTGCTGGTGACCGAGATCTGCCTGATCGTCTGGGGCTACACCCTGATCGGCCTGATCGAAAGCCACGCCCTTTTTGCCGTCTGCCCACTGCTGGTCGTGGCCCTGTCCGGCCCCCTCCTGGGCGAGCGGATCGGCCCCGCGCGCTGGCTGGCGGTGGCGGCGGGGATGGTGGGGGTGGTGGTCCTGTTGCGGCCCGGCGCCGGGGTGGTCTCCTGGGCCGCGCTGCTGCCGCTGACCTCGGCGCTGCTTTTCGCGCTGTTCTCGGTCCTCACCCGCCTGACCTGCCGCGACGAGCCGACCTTCCCCGCGTTTTTCTGGCCCGCCGTCACCGGTGCGGCCCTGATGACCGCCATCGGCCTGCCCAGCCTTGAACCCGTCGCCGCCGCCGACCTGCCCGCGCTGTCGGCCTATTGCGCCATCGCGATCCTGTCGAACTGGCTGATCCTGAAGACCTACGAGCAGATCGAGGCCGCCCGGGTCCAGCCTTTCGCCTACCTGCAGATCGTCTTTGTCACCGGCATCGGCATCACCGTCTTCGACGAGGTGCTGACCCTGCCCATCGCGATCGGCGCCGGCATCGTCATCGCCGCCGGCCTGTTCGCCCTGTCGCTGGAGCGGGCCCGCTCATGAGCACGCCGCAGAACACCCGCCTTGGCATCTGGCTGATGATCGCCACGGCCACCGTCTTCGCCGCACAGGACGGCGTCTCGCGCCATCTGGCCGAGGCGACCAACGTCTACATGGTGGTGATGATCCGCTTCTGGTTCTTCGCGGCCTTCGTCATCGCCCTGGCGGCACGCGCCCCGGGGGGCCTGCGCGCCGCCGCACGCACCGGCTACCCCGGCCTGCAGATCGCCCGCGGAGTGATCCTGGTGGTCGAGATCTGCATCATGGTGCTGGCTTTCGTCTCGCATGGCCTGATCGGAAGCCATGCCGTCTTTGCCTGCTATCCGCTGATCGTTGCCGCCCTGTCCGGCCCGGTGCTGGGCGAGAAGGTGGGCTGGCGGCGCTGGCTGGCCATCGGGGCCGGCTGCCTGGGGGTGCTGATCCTGCTCAACCCCGGCGCGGGGGTGTTCACGCCATGGGCGCTGGTGCCCTTTGTCGCGGCCTTCATGTTCGCGATCTACGGCCTGTTGACCCGCTATGTCGCCCGCAAGGACACCGCAGCGGTCAGCTTCTTCTGGACCGGCACCGTCGGCGCGCTGACGATGACGCCGGTCGGCCTGTGGCACTGGCAGCCGATGCTGCCCGCCGACTGGCTGTGGATGGCCACGCTGTGCTGCACGGCGGCGCTGGGGCACTGGCTGATGATCAAGGCCTATGCGGTGGCCGAGGCCTCGGCGATTCAGCCCTTTGCCTATCTGCAACTGCCGCTTGTCTCGATCATCGGGATGACCGTCTTCGACGAGACGCTGCGCGCAAACGTGGTGATCGGCGCGGCCATCGTGGTAGGGGCGGGGATCTTCACGCTGTGGCGCCAGCGCCTGCGCGAAAAGCAGGTGCTCCGCGGCTAGGCCGGTTGCCCCGCAGGGCCGGCCCGCGTAATACCGCCGCAACCACCCGGAGGTTCCCGATGCCCGCGCCCAAGCCCGTTGTCCTGTGCATCCTTGACGGCTGGGGGATCGGGCAGATCCCCGAATTCTCGGCCCCCGCTCAGGCCAATGTGCCCACTTTCAACCGGCTGATGGCGGAATGCCCGAATGCCACGCTGGTCACCTTCGGCCCCGACGTCGGCCTGCCGACCGGTCAGATGGGCAATTCCGAGGTCGGCCACACCAACATCGGCGCCGGCCGGGTGGTGGCGATGGACCTTGGCCAGATCGACCTTGCCATCGAGCAGGGCAGCTTTGCCCGCGAACCGGCGCTGCAGGACTTCATCGCCAGGGTCATGGCCGCGGGGGGCACGGCGCATCTTGCCGGCCTCGCCTCTCCGGGCGGGGTGCATTCGCACCAGAGCCACATCGCCGAGGCGGCCCGGGTCATCGCCGCCGCCGGTGTGCCGGTGCTGGTGCATGCGCTGACCGACGGGCGCGACGTGCCGCCGCGGTCGGCCGCCGAGCAGGTGGCGGCGCTTGAATCCGCGATGGGCCCGTCGGCCCGCATCGCCACGGTCATCGGCCGCTACTGGGCGATGGACCGCGACAATCGGTGGGAGCGGGTGGAACAGGCCTTCCGCGCCATCGTGCAGGGCCAGGGCGTGGCCACCGCCGCCAGCGCGGCCGAGGCCATCGCGCAGGGCTACGCCCGCGATGTGACCGACGAATTCCTGCCCGCCACGGTGATCGGCGGATATAGCGGCATGCAGGACGGTGACGGGCTGTTCTTCATCAACTTCCGCGCCGACCGCGCGCGCGAAATCCTTGCGGCCATCGGCGACCCGGGTTTCACCGCCTTTGCCACCGGCCCGCGGCCGCGGTTCTCGGCGCTCTTGGGGATGGTGGACTATTCCACCGCCCACAACGCCTATATGACCACGGTCTTTCCCAAGCAGGACATCGTCAACACGCTGGGCGAATGGGTGGCGAAACAGGGCCTGACCCAGTTCCGGCTGGCGGAAACCGAGAAATACCCGCACGTCACCTTCTTCCTGAACGGCGGGCGCGAGGTGCCGTTTCAGGGCGAAGACCGTTTCATGCCGCAGTCGCCCAAGGTTGCCACCTACGACCTGCAACCGGAAATGAGCGCGCCCGAGGTCTCGGACCGCTTCGTTCGGGCCATCGAACAGGGCTATGACCTGATCGTGGTCAACTACGCCAACCCCGACATGGTGGGCCATACCGGCAGCCTGCCCGCCGCCATCAAGGCCTGCGAGGCGGTGGACGCCGGGCTGACCCGGGTGGTGGCGGCGCTGCAACGGGCGGGCGGCGCGATGATCGTCTGCGCCGACCATGGCAACTGCGACCTGATGGTCGATCCGGCGACGGGGGGGCCGCACACGGCGCATACGACGAACCCGGTGCCGGTGATTCTGGTCGGCGGCCCGCCGGGCGCGCACTTGCGCAACGGCCGGCTGGCCGACCTGGCGCCCACGCTGCTGCAGCTGATGGGCCTGCCGAAGCCGCCCGAGATGACCGGGGAAAGCCTGATCGCATGATCCGCCGTGCCGCCCTGCTGCTGGCCCTGCTGGCCCTGCCCGCGGTTGCCGAGACGGTGGCCGAGCAGGCGGAAAAGGCTTCGGCCGACCTGACGGCGGCCATCGCCGCGCTGCAGACGGCAGAGGCCTCGCGCGACCGGGTGGCCGCGCTGACCCAGACGATCCGCGCCTATGAGCTTGGCCAGGCGGCAATGCGCGAAGCGATGCGGCAGGCCGAGTTGCGGCAGACCACCCTGGCGATGCGCTTCGACACCAAGCGCGAGCGGATTGCCCAGCTGCTGGGCGTGCTGGAGCGGATGGAACTGTCGCCCGGCCCGCTGTTGCTGCTGCACCCCGAAGGTCCGCTGGGCACCGCACGATCAGGCATGATGCTGGCCGAGGTCACCCCCGCGCTGCAGGCCGAGGCCGAGGCTCTGAAGGCCGAATTGCAGGAACTGGCCGACCTGCGGGCGCTGCAATCCGCCTCGGCCGGCACCCTTGCCCAAGGGCTGGCAGCGGCGCAGGACGCGCGGACCGCATTATCGAAGGCGATCTCGGACCGCACCGACCTGCCGAAGCGGTTTGCCGAAGCGCCAGAGGAGTTGCGGCTGCTGGTCGAATCCGCCGATACGCTGGAATCGCTTGCGGCCGGCCTGGCGCTGAACACCGCCGAGGCCGGCAACACCTCTTTCGCCGGCACCATGGGCGCCCTGCCGCTGCCGGCGATGGGCACCTTGATTCTCCGCCCGGACGAACCCGATACCGCAGGCGTGCGCCGCCCCGGCATGGCGCTGGCCACCCGCCCGCGCGCCCTGGTCACCGCGCCCTGGCCGGCGACGATCCGCTACATCGGACCTCTGCTCGACTACGGAAATGTGATCGTGCTTGAACCCGGTGACGGCTATCTGTTGGTGCTGGCAGGGCTTGGAACGCTGTACGGTGAGGTGGGAAACGTGGTTGCGGCCGACGCACCGCTGGGGCTGATGGGCGGGACCGACACGGTTTCTGCCGAACCGACGACGGCAGACCCGGTGGACACTGGCGCACGCGACACGGAAACGCTTTACTTGGAATTGAGATTGGGGGCCGCGCCGGTGGACCCGACAGAATGGTTCGCCGCGACGGCGACGACAGGAAACTGAGGAACCGATGAAGAAACTCGTGATGGCCGCCGCAGGCGGGACGTTGGCCGGTGTTCTTCTGACCAGCCAGGTCGGTCCACTGATCGCCCAGGAAGCCAGCAAGGAAAGCTCGGTCTATGAACAGCTTGACCTGTTCGGCGACATCTTCGAACGCATCCGCGCCCAGTATGTCGAGCCGGTCGAGACCGAAAAACTGGTCGAAGCGGCGATCAACGGCATGCTCACCTCGCTGGACCCGCATTCAAGCTATCTGTCCGCGAAGGACTTCGAGGACATGCAGGTGCAGACCAAGGGCGAATTCGGTGGCCTGGGCATCGAGGTCACCCAGGAAGAGGGCTTCGTCAAGGTGATCTCGCCGATGGACGGCACCCCGGCAGCGAAGGCCGGCATCCAGGCCGGCGACTTCATCACCCATGTGAACAGCGAATCGATCCTGGGCCTGACGCTGGATCAGGCCGTCGACCTGATGCGCGGGCCGGTGGGAAGCGAGATCATCATCACCGTGGTGCGCGAAGGCGTGCCCGATCCGTTCGACGTGTCGATCCTGCGCGACACCATCAAGCTGACCGCCGTCAAGGGCCGCGTCGTCGGCAAAGCCGTGGTGCTGCGCATCACCACCTTCAACGACCAGACCACCCCCGGCGTGGTCGAAGCCCTGAAGAAAGGCATTGAAGAGCTGGGCGGGATCGACAACCTGGAAGGCGTGGTGATCGACCTGCGCAACAACCCCGGCGGGTTGCTGAACGAGGCGATCAGCGTTTCGGACGCCTTCCTGGAAACCGGCGAGATCGTCTCGACCCGCGGCCGCAACCCGCAGGACGGAGAGCGCTACAATGCCAAGCCGGGCGACCTGATCAGCGGCAAGCCGATCGTGGTGCTGATCAACGGCGGCTCTGCCTCGGCCTCGGAAATCGTCACCGGCGCCTTGCAGGACCACCACCGCGCCATCGTCGTGGGCACCAAGAGTTTCGGCAAGGGCTCGGTCCAGACGCTGATCCCGCTCAAGGCCGATGGCGCCATGCGGCTGACCACGGCGCGCTATTACACGCCCTCGGGCCGGTCGATCCAGGCCCTGGGAATTTCACCCGACATCGTGGTGCAGCAGCCCGCGCCGCCGCCTCCGGGCACCACCGAGACCGAAGCCGAAAAAGAGGAATCGGCCGCGATGAAAGAGCGGTCCGAGGCCGACCTGCGCGGCGCGATCAGCAATGACTCGATGACCGAGGACGAAAAGCGCGTCTACCAGGAAGAACAGGCCCGCGCCGAGGAATCGGCCAAGCTGCGCGACGAGGATTACCAGTTGGCCTATGCCGTCGACATCCTGAAGGGCCTGTCAACGATCACTCTGGTCGAACCCTGAGGGCCGACAGATGGCTGACGACCTGCCCTACCGCCCTTGCGTGGGCGTCATGCTGGTGAACCGCGACGGCCTGGTCTTTGCGGGCCAGCGCTTCGACAGCACCCTGCCCGCCTGGCAGATGCCGCAAGGCGGGATCGACGGGGACGAAAAGCCGAAGGAAGCCGCCTACCGCGAGTTGTGGGAGGAAACCGGCGTGACCCGCGACCTCGTGGAATTCGTTGCCAAGTCGCACGGCTGGGTGACCTACGACCTGCCGCCCGAGCTTTTGGGCAAGGTCTGGGGCGGCAAGTTTCGCGGCCAGCGGCAGAAGTGGTTCCTGTTCCGCTTTCTCGGCACCGACGACCAGATCCGCATCGACAGCGAGCACCCCGAATTCTCACGCTGGGCCTGGGTGGATGTGGACGAAATGATCGCCGGCATCGTGCCCTTCAAGCGCGCGGTCTATGAAGACGTGGTGAAAAGCTTCCGCGCCTATCTGGCCTGACCGCGCCCGCCGCCGCTTGACGCCCAGGCGGGCTTCGGCCAACCCTTCTGGCCTGCAGGCCGCCAGGAGGAAAGCCCCGTGCCCGACTACCCCGTGTTCCCCGACCTCAAGGGGCAGTCCGTCTTCATCACCGGCGGCGGGTCGGGCATTGGCGCGGCCCTGACCGAGGGGTTCCTGCGCCAGGGCGCCAAGGTCGCCTTCTGCCAGCGCAGCGATGCCACGGCGTTCTGCGATGCAATGGAGCAGGCCACCGGCGCGCGGCCGCTGTTCCTGCCTTGTGACATCACCGTGATGGACCAGCTTGAACTGACGCTGTCGACTGCCGCGCGGGTGCATGGGCCTGTCACCGTGCTGGTGAACAACGCCGCCAACGACCAGCGGCACGCCACCCTGACCACGGATGAGGCGTTCTGGGACTGGTCGATGGCGATCAACCTCAAGGCCTATTTCTTTGCCGCCAAGGCGGTGATCCCCGGCATGCAGGCGGCCGGCGGCGGCGCCATCGTGAACTTCACCTCGATCAGCTACATGATGGGGAACGCGGGCTATCCGGTCTATACGACCGCGAATTCCGGCATCAACGGCCTGACCCGCAGCCTGGCGCGCGAATTCGGCCCCGACCGCATCCGGGTGAACGCCCTGGCGCCGGGCTGGGTGCTGACCGACAAGCAAAAATCACTGTGGGTCACCCCTGAGGGCCTGGCCGCGCACATCGACCGACAATGCCTGAAGGACACCATCCAGCCCGAAGACATCGTCGGCGGTTGCCTGTTCCTGGCCTCGTCGGCCAGCCGGATGATGACAGGGCAGGCGCTGGTGATCGACGCCGGCGTGGTGGTCACCGGATGACGCCCGACTGGATCGCCGCCGACTGGGGCACGACCAACCTGCGGGTCTGGGCGATGGGGCCGGGCGGCGTGCTGGCGACGGCCGCGTCCGAAGACGGCATGGGCCGGCTGTCGCGCGACGATTTCGAACCGGCGCTGTTGCGGCTGATCGGGCCTTGGCTGGGCGCCGGGGTGACCCCGGTGCTGGCCTGCGGCATGGTCGGCGCGCGGCAGGGCTGGTTCGAGGCGCCCTATCGCGCCGTGCCCTGTGCGCCGCTGGAGCACTTGGGTCTGATTGCCGCCCCGGTGCGCGATGGGCGAATGACCGTTCACATTGCGCCGGGCCTATCGCAGGCCCGCCCCGCCGACGTGATGCGCGGCGAGGAAACCCAGATCGCGGGGGTGCTGGCGGGGACGCCCGATTTCGACGGCGTTCTGTGCCTGCCGGGAACCCATTCCAAATGGGCGCAGGTCAGTGCGGGTGAGGTGGTCAGCTTCCAGACCTATCTGACCGGAGAGCTGTTCAACTTGCTGTCGACCGCCTCCGTGTTGCGGCACGGGATGGGTTTGGGCTGGGACGACGCCGCCTTCGATGAGGCGGTGTCCGACACGCTGTCCCGGCCGCAGAGGATTGCCGCACAACTGTTCGGTATCCGGGCCGAAGGGCTGTTGCACGGGCTTTCCCCGGACGCCGCCCGGTCGCGCCTGTCCGGCCTGCTGATCGGCGCCGAGCTTGCCGCCGCGCGGCCCTACTGGCTGGGCCAGCAGGTGGCGCTGGTCGGCAATGACCGCCTGTCCGCCGCTTATGCCCGTGCGCTGGCGGCGCAGGGCGTGCCGGCCAAGACCCTGGACGCCACCGACTGCACGCTTGCCGGCCTCAGGACCTTGCGCCGCCAAATGGAGACCCGGACATGACCCAGCACCTGCCCTTGATTGCCATCCTGCGCGGGCTGACCCCGGCCGAGGCCCTGCCGGTGGCCGAGGCGCTGATCGGCGCCGGCATCACCCGGATCGAGGTCCCGCTGAACTCGCCGCACCCGATGACCTCGATCGCCGCCATGGCGGGTGCCTTTGGCAGCGGCGTGCAGATCGGCGCCGGCACCGTGCTGACGGTGCAGGACGTGCGCGAGGTGCGCGATGCCGGCGGGCGGCTGGTGGTGTCACCCAACACCGACCCCGAGGTGATCGCCGAGACGCGCCGCCTGGGCATGGACAGTTGGCCCGGGGTGATGACGCCTACCGAATGCTTTGCGGCCCTGAAGGCCGGCGCCAGCGGGTTGAAGCTGTTTCCCGGCTCTCTGATCGGCCCCGAGGGGCTGAAGGCGATCCGCGCGGTGCTTCCGAAGGGCACGCAGGTCTATGCCGTGGGCGGCGCCGGGCCGCAGAATTTCGCCCAGTGGATTGCCGCCGGGGCGAATGGTTTCGGCATCGGCACGGCGCTCTACACGCCGGGCCTGACGGCGGCCGAGGTTGGCGCGCAGGCCACCGCGATCGTTGCCGCCTGGAAGGCCGCGCAATGATCTGGGACGACCGCCCCTGCGATCTGGGCGAGGGCGCCTTCTGGCACCCGCTGCGACGCCAGTTCTACTGGTTCGACATCCTGCACGGCCGCCTGCTGACGCGCGATGCGGGCGGGCCGCAAGAATTCCGGTTCCCCGAAATGGTCTCGACCATGGGCTGGATCAATGCCGACGAGGCGCTTGTCGCAGCGGAATCCGGGTTGCTGCGGGTGAACCTGAACGATGGCTCATATAGACAGTTGGCACGGATCGAGGCCGGTCAGCCGGCGACCCGCTCAAACGACGGCCGGGCCGACCGGCAGGGCGGATTCTGGTGGGGCACCATGGGCACGCGGGGCGGAGATGACCCCGGGCTGGGGGCGATCTGGCGCTTTTACCGGGGCGAGGTGCGCCGCCTGTTCCCCGGGCTGACCATCCCGAACGCGATCTGCTTCACGCCCGACGGGACGACGGCGCAGTTCACCGACACGCTGAGCCACAAGGTCATGCGCGTCGCGCTGGATGTTGACGGCTGGCCGGTGGGCGAACCCCGTGTCTGGCTGGACCTGACGGCCGAGGGCCTGCTGCCCGATGGCTGCACGATCGACGCCGAGGGCTACTCTTGGCTGGCGCAATGGGGCGCGGGCCGGGTGGCCTGCTACGGCCCGGACGGCACCTTCCTGCGCGCCGTCGAAGTGGCCGCGCCGCATTCTTCATGCCCCGCCTTCGGGGGTGTGGGGATGGACACGCTGTTCATCACCTCCGCGCGCGAGGGCATGTCGGCCGAGGCGCTGGCCGCCTGCCCGGACGCCGGCCGCACCTTTGCCACCGCCGGGGTAGCGCGCGGTCTGCCGGAACCGCAGGTGATTGCCTGACCGTCAGGGCAGCGGCAGGAACACCGCCGCGTTCGGGCCCAGCGTCAGCACGCCCTTGGCCAGCGTCGCAGCCAGCACCGGCCCCGCCGGGGTGAGCGGCGCGTCGAAGGCAAGAGCCACCGCCTTGGGCGACAGGTTGAACAGGCACAGCACCGCGCCCGGACCCTGCCCACGCTGGAAGGCCAGAACCGGCTCGGGTGTGTCCAGGACCTGCGTCCGGCCGTGCCGCAGGGCCGGGGTGGCGCGGCGGAAGGCCAGCATGGCGCGGTAGAATTCCAGCACCGACCCGGCCCGCCCAGCCTGCCCGGCGACGTTGCGCGCCAGTTGCGGCGGCTTGACCGGCAGCCAGGGCGTGCCGGCGGTGAACCCGCCTTGCGGGCCATCCTCCCAGACCATCGGCGTGCGGGTGTTGTCGCGCCCCACCGGGGCGGGCCAGAAGGCGATACCCTGCGGATCGGTCAACTCTTCGAACGACAGTTCGGTATCGGTCTGGCCCAGTTCCTCGCCCTGCCACAGGCAGACCGAGCCTTCGAAGGACAACAGCAGCGCCGCCGCCTGTTTCGCCAGCGCCTCCGGGTCGGCCCCGAAGGCCGCCCAGCGGGACACATGGCGCGAGACGTCGTGATTGGAAAACGCCCACATCGGCCAACCCTTGGGCGCGCCCTTGAAGAACCCCTCGATCCGGTCGCGGAACACGGCGGCCGAGAACTTCTTCCCCAGCATCTCGAAGCTGTAACACTGGTGCAGGCGGCCGGGGGCGGAATAGTCGCCCATCATTTCAATGGCATGGTGGCTTTCGCCGACCTCGCCCACCGAGGCCGCGCCGTATTCGTCCAGCAGGCCGCGCAGGCGGACCAGCCAAGCCAGATTCTCGGGCCGGTTCTTGTCGTAGAGGTGGTATTGCATGCCGTAGGGACTGGTTTCGGGTTCGTCCTTCACCCGGTGATCAGCCGGGTTGTCGCGAAACTGCGGGTCATGGAAGAAATAGTTGACCGTGTCGAAGCGAAAGCCGTCGACGCCGCGGTCCAGCCAGAACCGCAGCACCGACAGCGCCCAGTCCTGCACCGCCGGATTGTGATAGTTGAAGTCCGGCTGGCTGGTCAGGAAGTTGTGCAGGTAGAACTGCCGGCGGCGGCCGTCCCAGGTAAAGGCGGGGCCACCAAAGACCGACAGCCAGTTGCAGGGCGGGGTGCCATCGGGGCGTGGGTCGGCCCAGACGTACCAGTCGGCGCGCGGTCCGGTCCGGCTGGCGCGGCTTTCGGCAAAGAACGGGTGCTGGTCTGACGAATGCGACAGCACCTGGTCGATGACGATCTTCAGCCCCAGCCCGTGCGCCCGGGCCACCAGGGCATCGAAATCCTTGAGCGTGCCGAAGACCGGATCGACGTCGGTGTAGTCGGAGACGTCATAGCCCATGTCGCGCATCGGGCTGCGAAAGAACGGCGACAGCCAGACCGCATCGACGCCCAGGTCGGCCAGATAGGGCAGGCGGGCGGTGATGCCCTTCAGGTCACCCACCCCGTCGCCGTTCGAATCCTGGAACGACCGGGGGTAGACCTGATAGGTCACCGCGCCCTTCCACCACATGTCCATGCTGCCCGCCCCTTGCACCGTTTCAACCTGCATACCGCGGCTTTGCAGTCTGTCCAGCGCACAGGGCGGATTTCGCGGAACTGAACCCGCCCTGCATCAAGGCGGAAAGTTGTGCGCATCACAAATCGGCATTTGACCTAGCGGCCCGCCGGGCGCACCTTCCGCGCCGCGCGAAAACCGGAGTCTCCGATGCAGGCCAAGGCCCCGCTGATCACCCCCGTGCTGATTGCCGGGTCGATCATCCTGATGATCGGCTTTGCCGTGCGCGCCAGCTTTGGCGTGTTCCAGATCCCCATCGCGGCAGAATTCGGCTGGGCGCGGTCGGAATTCAGCCTGGCCATCGCCATCCAGAACCTGGCCTGGGGCATTGGCCAGCCGCTGTTCGGGATGCTGGCCGAAAAGTTCGGCGACCGGAAGGCCATCGTCACGGGCGCGCTGATGTATGCCCTGGGCCTGGTGCTTTCGGCCTTTGCGGTGACGCCGGGGCAGCACCAGTGGCTGGAGATCCTGGTCGGTTTCGGCATCGCCGGCACCGGCTTTGGCGTGATCCTGGCCATCGTCGGCCGCGCCGCGGCGCCGGAACATCGCAGCATGGCGCTGGGGATCGGCACCGCCGCCGGCTCGGCCGGGCAGGTGATCGGCGCGCCGACGGCCGAGTTCCTGATGCAGTTCATGGCCTGGCAGACGGTGTTCCTGGTCTTTGCCGGCGTGATCCTGGCCACGCTGCTGGCACTGCCCTTCATCCGCTCGCCCCGGGTGGCAACCAGGGCCGAGCTTGAGGAATCGCTGGGTCAAGTTCTGGTCCGGGCCTTCCGCGACCCGTCCTATGTGCTGATCTTCCTGGGCTTCTTCAGTTGCGGCTATCAGCTCGCCTTCATCACCGCCCACTTCCCCGCCTTCGTGACCGAGCTGTGCGGGCCAATCGACCCCGGCGGGATGCTGTCGATGATCGGCATCAACTCGACCTCGGCGCTGGGGGCCCTGTCGATTGCCACCATCGGCCTTTTCAACATCGGCGGCACCATCACGGCGGGCTGGCTGGGCAAGCGGTACACCAAGAAATATCTGCTGGCCGGCATCTACACCGCCCGCACCATTGCCGCGGCGGCGTTCATCCTGCTGCCGATTACGCCGACCTCGGTGCTGGTCTTCTCGGCGGTGATGGGCGCCCTGTGGCTGGCCACGGTGCCGCTGACCAGCGGGCTGGTCGCGCATATCTACGGCATCCGCTACATGGGCACGCTGTATGGCTTCGTGTTCCTCAGCCACCAGATCGGCGGTTTCCTGGGCGTCTGGCTGGGCGGCAAGATGTATGACCTGAACGGCGATTACACCCTGGTCTGGTGGATCGGCGTGGGCGTCGGGGCCTTCTCGGCGCTGGTCCACCTGCCGGTGCGCGAACGGCCGATGCAGGCGCTGCCAGCCTGAGCGGCTATTCCCGTGCCATCGGCAGGGCGACCAGGATGTCCAAGTCCCGGTCGGGGGTGTAGTTGGTCTTCTCGATCATGAAGGTGGTCGGCCCGACCTTCTTCACGCCATCGGCACAAAGCGAGATCACGTTCTTCGGGTCGCCCTTGTCCAGCGTCAGGCGGAACTTGCCGATCGGCCCGGCCCAGCTGTTCGCCGTGCGCAGAACGTATTCGATATTGTAGGAGGTGCCATAGGCATTGGTCTGGCCGGTCTCGTCGGTATAGGCCAGCGCCTTCATCAGCGCCTTCGAGGTTCCGGCGTCGATGCAATAGCGGTCGACCAGGTAGGTCTGATAGTCCTCGGGCGGATCGGCCCAGTAGAACAGGCCCCCGGGCGGGCGGTTGACATAGTCGTGGTGGACCTTGACCTCGGCCCCGGCCGGGAAGGTCTGGGTCCAGTGGTAGCGGGTGACAATGGACCAGGTCGCATAGACATCCGGCGGGACGTTCTGCGCCGGGTCGCCGGCGTAATACTGCGCCAGGCCCGCCGCCTCGGCCGCCGCTTTCTGGTTGGGCGACAACGCCAGCAGCGCCGAGCGCACCTGTTCGGCATCCAGCGTCAGCGGCAGGCCCAGGCGCGCCACCTCGGCCGTCACGTCGCGGCCGGGGGTGTCGTACTGCTGGGCCGGGGGGCGGTTCTCGTCGTAGGGCGGTTCCAGCACGGCGATGCGGTCGATCTGCACCGCAACGGGCCGGCCGTCCACCGTGACCTTGAAATCCACCAGGTCTTCGGCCGACAGGTCCTGCGGCAGGTTCATCGAGGATTCGTAGGTGGCCCAGACCGAGACGGGCGACAGCGGAAAGATCACCTCTCCGGTGACATCGGCGCCACTGGTGTTCTTGAACAGGTAGTCGACCGACACCCTGTCGATGCCGATGAACAGGTCTTCTTCCAGCATCGCCACCGCTTCGGTCTGGTCGAAGGTCAGGCCGGTGGCCGAAAGGCCGCCCCAGCCGTCATTGGCTGCGGCAGGCAGGGCAACGGTCGAGGCAAGGATGGCAAGCGAAAGGCGCAGGCACATGGGAAACCTCCGGGGCCGAAATCGCGCTCATCTGACGCCCGCGCCTGCATTTCCGCAAGACGGGTATTGCCGCACCCACAGCCCCTTGCGGCTGCCCGCCGGCCTTGCGACAAACCCGCGTCGTTCCAGGAGACCCTCATGCGCCTTGGCATCGCCTGTCTAGTCGTCGGCTATGTGCTGTCGCAGTTCTACCGCGCCTTCCTGGCGGTGCTGGCGCCGGTGCTGGAATCCGACCTTGGTGCGAGCAAGGCCGACCTCGCCGCGGCCTCGGGCTACTGGTTTCTGGCCTTTGCCGCGATGCAACTGCCGGTCGGCAGCGCGCTTGACCGGATCGGGCCGCGGCTGACCACCGCCTTTTGCCTGATGATCGGCGCAGGCGGTGCCGCGGTGTTCGCCACCGCCGGATCGCCCCTGTCGATCAAGGTCGCGATGACGTTGATCGGCATGGGCTGTGCGCCGGTGCTGATGGCCAGCTACTACATCTTCGCCCGACAGTTCTCGCCCGCGGCCTTTGGCACGCTGGCCGGGATCACCATCGGTATCGGCAGCCTTGGCAACATCGCCGCCTCGGCGCCGCTGACCGCCGCGGCCGAGGCGTTCGGCTGGCGTGAAACCGTCTGGGCGCTGGCCATGATCACCGCGGTGATGGCTGTCGCGGTGGCGGTGCTGGTGCGCGATCCGGCGAAGGTGACGGCGCCCGAAGGGCCGAAGGGTTCGGTGCTGACCTTGCTCGCCATGCCGGCGATCTGGCCGATCCTGGCGATGATGCTGGTCTGCTATGCCCCGCCCGGTGGGCTGCGGGGCCTGTGGCTGGGACCGTATTTCACCGACGTCTGGGGCTATTCGCGGCCCGAGGTCGGCATGGCGGGCCTGTGGATGGGCATCGCCATGGTGATCGGCAGCTTTGCCATCGGCCCGATGGACCGTTGGCTGGGCACCCGCAAATGGGTGATCTTCGGCGGAAATGCAGCGATGCTGGGCTTTACCGCGGCGCTGTGGCTGGCCCCTGCGGCCTCGCCGGTCTACGCCACGCTGATGTTCGTCGGGCTGGGGTTCTTCGGGTCCACCTTCCCCATCGTCATCGCCCATGCCCGGGCGTTCTTTCCGGCGCATCTGGTGGGGCGCGGGGTGACACTGGTCAACCTGTTCGGCATCGCCTCGGTGGGCATCGCCCAGCAGGTGACGGGCGGCCTGTTCTCGGCCATTCCCGCCGCCCCTGACCCTTCGGCCCCCTATGCCGCCGTCTTCGCCTTTTTCGCCCTGACCACGGCTGTGGGACTTTTGCTCTACCTGTTCTCGAAAGACCGCACCGACTGAGCCGGGCCGCCGAATCCGCTTTCTCCGCGGCCCCTCATGCGCTAACAGCCGCCCGTCCCCGCCTTGGGGACGGTGAATGGAGAACCCCGATGGGCTACAAGGTCGTCGTCGCGGGTGCCACGGGCAACGTGGGCCGCGAAATGCTGAACATCCTCGCCGAGCGCGAGTTCCCGGTGGACGAGATCGCCGTTCTGGCGTCGCGCAAATCCTTGGGCACCGAAGTCAGCTTTGGCGACAAGACCTTGAAGACCAAGGACCTGGCCACCTTCGACTTCACCGGCTGGGACATTGCGCTGTTCGCGGTGGGGTCCGGCCCGACCAAGGAATTCGCCCCCAAGGCCGCTGCCGCCGGCTGCATCGTGATCGACAACTCGTCGCTCTACCGCTACGACCACGACGTGCCGCTGATCGTGCCGGAAGTGAACGCCGATGCGATCCACGGCTATGCCAAGCGCAACATCATCGCCAACCCCAATTGTTCCACCGCGCAGATGGTGGTGGCGCTGAAGCCGCTGCATGACCGGGCGCGCATCAAGCGCGTGGTGGTGGCGACCTACCAGTCGGTCAGCGGTGCCGGCAAGGAAGGCATGGATGAGCTGTGGGACCAGACCAAGGCGGTCTACAACCCGGTTCAGGACGTGCCGCCGAGAAAGTTCACCAAGCAGATCGCCTTCAACGTCATCCCGCACATCGACGTGTTCCTTGATTCCGGCGAGACCAAGGAAGAATGGAAGATGGTGGCCGAGACGAAGAAGATCCTCGACCCCAAGATCAAGGTTACCGCGACCTGCGTCCGCGTGCCGGTCTTCGTCGGCCATTCGGAAGCGATCAACATCGAGTTCGAGGAACCGCTCGACTGGCAAGAGGCGCAGGACATCCTGCGTGAAGCCCCCGGCATCATGCTGATCGACAAGCGCGAGAACGGTGGCTACATCACCCCCATCGAATGCGTGGGCGATTATGCCACCTATGTCAGCCGGGTGCGCCAGGACAGCACCGTCGAGAACGGCCTGTCGCTGTGGTGTGTCTCCGACAACCTGCGCAAGGGCGCGGCCCTGAACGCGGTTCAGATCGCCGAGGTTCTGGGCCAGCGGGTTCTGAAAAAGGGCTGATCTTTCAACATCTTCCGTTCTGCGCTGCCCGCCCCGGAAACGCGGCGGGCAGTTTTGCCTTGCGCCTCCGCGCGCGGGGGGGTTTTCTGCGCAGCGCGAAAGAACCGAAGGTAGACCCGATGACCGCCCGCCTGCGCCTGAATGACGGCCACAGCATCCCGCAGATCGGCCTGGGCCTGTGGCAGGTGCCCGCCGTGATCACGGCGCAGACGGTTGCCACCGGATTGCGGCTTGGCTATCGGCTGATCGACGGCGCCGCGGTCTATGGCAACGAGGAAGGCCAGGGCCAGGGCGTGCGCTGTTCCGAGGTGCCGCGCGACCAGATTTTCGTCACCACCAAGATCTGGAACGACGCCCAGGGCCACGACACCACCCTGCGTGCCGCCGAGGCCGGATTGGCCCGCCTGGGGCTGGATTACGTTGATCTGCTGCTGATTCACTGGCCCTGCCCGGCGCGCGGGCTTTACATCGACACCTGGCGCGCCCTGATCCGTCTGCGCGAAGATGGGCGCTGCCGCTCGATCGGGGTGTCGAACTTCAACGCCCCGCATCTGGAACGGCTGATCGGCGAGACCGGCGTGGTGCCGGTCCTGAACCAGATCGAGGTGAACCCGCGCTTGCAACAGGCCGAACTGCGCGCCCTGCATGACCAGTTGGGCATCGTCACCCAAAGCTGGACACCGCTGGGCCAGGGCAAGAGCTTTGACGCCCCGGCAATCGCCAAGGCCGCGCAACGCAGCGGCAAGACGCCCGCCCAGGTGATTCTGCGCTGGCACGTCCAGATCGGTGCCTCGGTCATTCCACGCTCGACGCGCGAAGCCGGGTTGGCCGAGAACCTGGACATCTTCGATTTCGCGCTGACGCCCGAAGAGATGGCGGACATCGCCACCCTCGACGAGGGCACCCGCTGCGGCCCCGATCCGGCCCGCTTCGAGATGCTGTAATCCCCTTGGACGCAGGCCCCCGCGGCATCCTTGGTTCCGGTATTCCGCCCTTGCCGCTGCGCCCGCCCTGGGCCTAACCTTCCGGTCAGCGCCCCTTCTTGCAGCAAAGGCCCCTGCCATGCGTGCCGTTTTCGCCGCCCTGCTTGCCACCACCGCCCTGCCGGCCTGGGCCGATACCATCCTGGCCACCAGCACGATCACCGCCGTCACCGTCTACCCAGATGGCGCCAGGATCACCCGCGAGGTCAGCTTCACCGCCCCCTCGGCCGGGCCGCATGATCTGCTGGTCACCGACCTGCCGGCATCAACCCAGCCGGGCCTGCTGCGCCTGCAGGGCGATCAGGGACTGGTGTTCGGTGCATTCTCGTTGCGCGCCGACCGCCTGCCGCCGCGCGAAGACCCGCTGACCCCCGAGCAAGAGGCCGCCAAGGCCGAGGTCGAGCGCCTTGAGGCCGCCGAGCGTGATGCCTTTGCGGCGGTCGAGGCGGTGCAGGCCCGGGTCGATGCCGCCAATGCGCGGGCGACCTTCCTTGCCTCGTTCACCGGCGCGTTGCCTGACACCGCCACGCCCGAAGGCCTGAAGGCGATGGCCGACATGATCGAGACCGAGACCCGCGCCGCGCGCGAGGCCGCGGCGCTGGCCCGCAAGAATCTTTGGCCCGCCCAGCAGGCGCTGACACGGGTGCAGGAAGACCTGGCCCAGGCCCAGGCCGCCCTTGACGCCCTGCCCGCCCGTGACGCCGACTACACCGCGCTGTCGGTGGCCGTCGAAGCCGCAGCGGCGGGCGAGTCCAGGCTGACCGTCACCCACTACATCGAAGGCGCCAGCTGGCGCCCGTTCTACGACCTGTATCTCGCCCGCGAAGGCGGCGCCCGGCTGACCATCGACCGCAGCGTGCTGGTCACCCAATACACCGGCGAAGACTGGTCCGGCGTCGACCTGACGCTGTCCACCTCGCGCCCC
Organism: Rhodobacter sp. Har01; assembly: GCF_020564565.1. Taxonomy (GTDB): domain Bacteria; phylum Pseudomonadota; class Alphaproteobacteria; order Rhodobacterales; family Rhodobacteraceae; genus Pseudogemmobacter. Next base: position 40,751 of record NZ_JAJCTD010000008.1, on the reverse strand, counting down.
GCCGAGCAGGCCGCGCCCAGCACGCTGTGGCCCGAACCGCGCCGGATCGTGCCCGAGGGGCAAGACAGCGAAGGCTACGACAGCGCCAAGTCGGGCGGATACGAGGACGCCATGGCTGCCGCTCCGGTCGCCGAAGCGATGCCCGCGCCCGTGGTGGCCGCGGCCGGGATGGAGGGCGACACGGTGGTCTACCACTACCCCCGCGCCGTCGATGTCGCCTCGGGCGTGGAAGACCTGCGCCTGTCGCTGGACAAGATCGAAGCCGAGCCCAAGGTCATGGCCATTGCCGTGCCCCGCTGGGACCGCACCGCCTTTGTCCAGGCCGAATTCGTCAACACCTCGACCGAACCGCTGCTGCCGGGCGAGGTGCTCTTGTTCCGCGAGGGTGTGCTGGTCGGCGGCACCTCGCTGGGCGTGGTGGCCCCGGGCGCCGAGACCAGCATCGCCTTCGGCGCGCTGGAGGCGATCCAGGTCAGCCGCGACATGCCTCGGCGGGAGTCGGGCCAGTCCGGCTTTATCTCGACCTCGAACGAGGCCAGCGAGGTGGCGGTGCTCAAGGTCGAGAATCTGGGGGCCGAGGTCTGGCCGGTGCGGGTGATCGACCAGGTGCCCTATTCCGAACAGGAAGACCTGGAAATCACCTACACCGCCAAGCCCGCGGTCACCGAAAAGAACGTCGACGGCCAGCGCGGCATTCTGGCGTGGGACTTCGACCTGCCGGCGGGCGCCAAGCAGGAGATCAGCCTCAGCTACTCGATGCGCTGGCCTGAAGGGATGGTCCTGCAATAACAGGCGCTTGCCCCGGGGCGCCAACAAGGCGACCCTTGGTCATGTGGCGCTTGCCGGCAAAGCCCGGCGCGCGTTCCACCTGAAATCCGGTGGCTGCCAGCGCCCGCCGGACGTGACCCGCAGCGGTGTAGGTGGCAAAGCTGCCGCCCGGCGCGGTGTGGCGGGCAACCTCGGCCATCAGCGCCTCGCCCCACATCTGCGGGTTCTTCGCCGGCGAAAACCCGTCCAGGAACCAGGCGTCGGCCACGCCGTCCCATTGGCCAAGCGTTTCGCGCGCATCGCCCAGGATCAGGCGCAGGTCCACCCCGGGCAGGGCGATTTCCGTGGCCCCTTGCGCGCGGGCGGCCAGCAAGGGGGCGGCGATCGCGGCCGCCGCCGGGAAGGCCGCCAGCGCCCGGGCCATGTCGGCCGCGGCCATGGGAAACGCCTCGAAGCTGGTGAAGCGCAGGCACCCCGGCCGCCCGGTCCTTGCCCATTCCAACGCCAGCGTCAGCAGGTTCAGCCCGGTGCCGAAGCCCAGTTCGGCGATGTGGAATCCGTCGCACAGCCGCTGCGGCAGGTCGTTCCCGGCAAGGAAGACATGACGGCACTCCTCAAGCCCCCCGGCCAGCGAGAAATACGGGTCGTCGAAGGCCCGGGCGACGGGAATGCGCCCGTCCTTCCAGTCCAGTTCGGGTTGCGGTCCGGGGTCCATGGGCATAGTCCTCTGCCGCGTTCATTGCGGCAGGAGGTACAGGATGGCAAGCGTCGATGTGACGGTGCGCGGCGGCGGCATCTTCGGTCTCTCCATCGCCTGGGCCTGCGTCCGGCGTGGCGTGAAGGTGCGCCTGATCGAGACGGCGCGGATCGGCGGCGGCTGTTCCGGCGGGCTGGTGGGGGCGCTGGCCCCGCATGCGCCCGAAGCCTGGAGCCCCTTGAAACAGTTCCAGTTTGAAAGCCTGATCATGGCCGAAGGCTGGTGGGCGACGGTGGCCCAAGCCGGCGGGGTCGATCCCGGTTACCTGCGGTCCGGCCGGTTGCAGCCCCTGGCGGACGAGGCAGCGGTTGCGCTGGCGCAAGAGCGCATCCCTGCGGCGGCCGAGTTGTGGCAGGGCCTGGCCGAGTGGCGGGTGGTGCCGGCCACCGGCGCAAAGTGGGAGCCGGCCTCGCCCTCGGGCTGGCTGATCCACGACACGCTGACGGCCCGTCTGTCACCCCGCCAGTCCGCGGCGGCACTGGAGGCTGCATTGCGGGCCTCGGGGGCCGAGATCGTTCTGGGCGAGGCGCCAGAGGAGGGCGCGGTGGTCCATGCCACCGGCCTGGCGGGGCTGCAGGCGCTGTCGGCGGCCTTTGGGCGCAAGCTGGGGGCCGGGGTGAAGGGGCAGGCGCTGAAGCTGCGGTTCGACGCGCGCGACATGCCGCAGGTGTTTGCGGCCGGGGTGTTCGCCGTGCCGCATGCTGACGGGACGGTGGCGGTCGGGTCCACGGCCGAGAACGTCTGGACGGTGGACGGGCCGGATGGCCAGCTTGACGACGTGCTGGCGCGGGCGGTGGCGATGCTGCCGGTGCTGGCGGGGGCCGAGGTGCAGGAACGCTGGGCCGGGGTGCGGCCGCGGGCGAAAAGCCGCGGGCCGGTGCTGGGGGCCTGGCCAGGGCGGCCGGGGCATTTCGTGGCCAATGGCGGGTTCAAGATCGGCTTCGGGGTAGCGCCAAAGGTGGCCGAGGTGATGGCCGATCTGGTGCTGGAGGGCCGCGACGTGGTGCCAGATGCGATGCGGGTCGAAGCGCTGCTGGCCTAAACGCCCAGCGCGACCTTGCGGCCTTCGTGGAAGGCATAGGCGGCCAGCCGGGGGGCGGCGCAGTCGCCGATGCGGTGGGTGGCCTTGCCCGCAAAGGATTCCGGGAACGGATCGAAACTGCGGTTGGTGGTGGCCATCACCAGCGCGCTGGCCGGGATCAGGGTTTCCTCGCCCGTCAGCAGGCTGCGGACGGTGGCGCCGTTGCCGTGCCAGCGGGAAATCAGGCTTTCGGTGACGAAGTGCGCGCCCTTGGCCGCCAGCGCCCGGCGCGCGGCGCCGTCGGCCGCGGTACGGGAAATCTCTTTTCCGACAAAGGCTTCTGGCGTGACGATGGTGACGGCGTGGCCCTGTTCGGCCAGCCACCATGCGGTGCCGACGCCGCGCCAGTTGCTGCCTTCGTCATAAAGGATGACCTCATGCCCTGGCCGGGCCTCGCGGCGCAGAATGGCCTCGGGGCTGTGGACCTGGCCGTTCTCCAAACCCGGAAGGCGGGGCTCACCGGGCAACCAGCGCTGGAAACCGGCGTCGTCAGGCAAGGAGCCGGTGGCGAGAATCACGGTGTCGGCGGGGTGGGCGGCGATTTCGTCCTCGTCGAGAAAGGTGTTGAGGCGGAGCGTCACGCCCAGGTTTGTGAACTGTCGTTCATACCAGTCCATCAAATCCAGGATCTGCGCCCGGCGTGGCTGCAATCCCGCCAGCCGGAACTGCCCGCCGATCACCGGCAACGCCTCGACGATTTCGACAGCATGGCCGCGTTCTGCGGCGGCTCTTGCGGCCTCGAGCCCCGCCGGACCGGCGCCGACGACCAGCACCTTGCGGGGTGTCGCTGCCTTGGTGAAGCGGTCGCCGCCCCATTCGAACTCGCGGCCTGCCGAGGGGTTGATCAGGCAGGAAATCCAGTAGTCCCGGCTTCGGCGGCCCCAGCACATCTGGTTGCACGAGATGCAACCGCGGATGTCCTGCGGCCGGCCTTCCATCACCTTGCGCGCCAGATGCGGGTCGGCGATCTGGCCACGGACGATGGAAACAAGGTCGGCTTCGCCGGCGGAGAGGATCGTTTCGGCGTTGTCCGGGGTGCGAATGCCAGCCTCGGAGGTGATCCGGGCGTGCTTGACAATTCCCTTCAATTGCGTGGTCAGCGGCGTGGTCAGCTTTTCGGCATGGGTGAAGGGCGGGATGATCCGCTCGAAATCCAGGTAGCTGCCGGCGCCCACGGTGACATAGTCCATATGCCCGGTGGCATCGTGCAAGGCAATGATCTCGCAAAGGTTTTCGGCTGACAGGGTGACCTCGGGGAAGACCTCTGACCAGCTGATGGCCAGGCCGATGACGAAGTCTTCGCCGCAGGCCTTGCGGACCCTTTCGATCAGGGTGCGGGAAAAGCGGGTGCGGTTTTCAAGGCTGCCGCCCCAGGCGTCGTCGCGGGTGTTGGACCAGGGGGTCCAGAACTGGTCAAGCAGGGAATGATAGGCGGCCCAGACCTCGACTCCGTCAAAGCCGCAGGCCTTGGCACGGCGGGCGGCCTGCACGTGGGCGTCAAGTATCTCATGGATTTCATTGACGGTCATGCGGTGGCTGCCGTCGCTGTCGTGGTAGGAGGGGCCGCCCGAGGGGCTCCAATGCGGGGCATAGGACAGGTCGGAATCGCCATGCGCGCCGATGTGGTAGATCTGCTGGATGATGACGCTTCCGGCGGCCTTCACCTCATCGGTAATGCGTTGGAAATACGGGACGATTTCATCAGACTGGTGCAACAGGTTGCCGCGGGTCAGAACCCCGGTGCGATGCGCCGGGACCGGCTCGCAGACCACCATCGCGGCGCCGCCAAGGGCCCGTTCCAGAAGGTATTTCCCCTGCCGGGCGCCGGGAATGCCCTGGTCGGACATGTTGTTGGTATGCGCGCCGAAGACGATGCGGTTTCGCAGGGTATGGCCGCGCAGCGCAAGAGGCGAAGTCAGGTGGCGGTGTGCGGTCATGCGGGTCTCCGATCCGCCACAGGAAAGGCGGAATCGACAGGTGTGTCAAGTTTTCCCGAACGACCGCAACGCCCTATTCGGCCGCGTCGCCGACCGAGAAATCATAGCCCGAGATGCCCTTGGGTTCGAGGAATTCCTCAAGCCCCCAGATGCCGCCTTCGCGCGCCCGGCCCGACTGCTTGACCCCGCCGAAGAACGATCCGGCGCCGCGAGGGCGACCGTTCATCTCGACCATGCCCGAGCGCAACTGCCGGGCCAGTCGGTTCGACCGCACGGGGTCGCCAGACTGGACATAGTTCGTCAGGCCATAGGGGGTGTCGTTGGCGATGTGCACGGCTTCGGCTTCGGTCTCGAAGGGGATGATCGAGAGGACCGGGCCGAAGATTTCCTCGCGCTCGATGGTCATTCCGGGGCGGACGTCGGCAAAGATGGTGGGCTTGACGTAGAAGCCGCGGTTGAAGCCTTCGGGCAGGCCGGGGCCGCCGCAGACAAGGCGGGCGCCTTCGTCGATGCCCTTCTGGATGTAGCCCTGAATCTGGTCCCACTGGCGCTTGTTCACCACCGGGCCAAGGTGCGGGCCGGCTTCATGCGCGGGGCCGACCATGATGGAATTCGCCACCTCGGACGCCTTTGTGACCGTTTGTTCGTAAACACCACGCTCGACCAGCAGGCGCGAGGGCGCGTTGCAGGACTGGCCGGTGTTCTCCATCATCCGCCGGACGCTGCGCTCGACGGCCTTGTCGTCGGCATCGGCGAACAAGAGGTTGGCACCCTTGCCGCCCAGTTCCAGCGTGACACGCTTGAGGGTCTGCGCGGCGGCGATCGAGATCGCCCGGCCGGCGCGGGTGGAGCCGGTGAAGGAGATCATCTCGACATCGGGGTGGCTGGAAAGCTGCGAGCCGACGCCGGGGCCGTCGCCGTTGACCAGGTTGAAGACGCCCGCAGGGATGCCGGCATCATGGCAGAACTCGGCGAAGAGCATCGCGTTGAGGGGGGATTCCTCGGAGGGTTTCAGCACGCAGGTGCAGCCGGCCAGCATCGCCGGAATGGCCTTGAGGGCGATCTGGTTGACCGGCCAGTTCCACGGCGTGATCAGCCCGACCACGCCGATCGGTTCCAGCGCCACGGCCGGCTGCGGCTTGTCACGCGTAACCGAGGGGTCCAGCGGACGGACCCATTCCAGGGTCTCGAACGCCTTTAGGAAGTTGCGGGTGTGCCAGGGCAGGCAGGGTGCCTGGTCGGACAGGGCAAAGTCGATGGGCGCACCCATCTCCATGCTGATGGCTTCGGCGAATTCCTGCAGGCGGGCGTCATACTGGTCCAGGATGCGGGCCACCAGCCGGGCGCGTTCGGCCGGCGGGGTGGCGGCCCAAGGCCCAAAGGCAGCCTTTGCGGCGGCAACGGCGGCATCGGTGTCGGCCTGGTCGCCCAAGCTGATCACCGCGCAGGGTTCCTCTGTCGAGGGGTTGATGACCGGCCAGTCGCGCGCCTTGGCCGGGGCGACCCAAGCGCCGTTGATGTAGAACTCGCGTTTCGTGAGCATGGGACCCTCAAGGCTCTGGCGGAAATTTGATCAAACATGACGTGCCGGACCCCGCCCCGCAAGCGCAGTTCCGACGGATCGGCGTCGGGATTCGGCACATTCCGGCGAGGGAACCGGCAATCTGCCGGATGGAGGTAAGACCGGCACAGACCCCGGCGACAAGACCGGCCAAGCCGGGCGCCGACAAACGCCAAAGGGAAGCCCATGTCCGTCGGCATCGACGGCATCGCCTGCGATTTTCCTCCGGTCCGCACCTCGGTGTTCGGCGCGGCTGGCGGGCGCGCTTGCCAAACGAAACGCCAAGCTCTTTGGCGTTTCGGTCGATCGCGTCAGGATCACCGCACTTGGCAGCGCGACATTGCGCCTTGCGTCGGCGCGCCGGTGGATTGCCCGAAGTGACGACATCGGCCTGACCTTCGCCAAAGCCTGGGACAGGCGGCGCTTCGACCGGCGCATGGTGTGACACGGGGCCGGGCCGGTCTGAAATCGGCCAGCCCGTCCGCGGCGGCAGGCGGATGCGGAAATGGAACAGGCCCCGGAGAACGCTCCGGGGCCTGATCATTCACGAAAGCACGTCGGGCGATCAGCCCTCGGCGTTTTCTTCTTTCTTCTCGACCAGCTCTTCGCCGGTCTCCTGGTCAACCATCTTCATGCCCAGGCGGACCTTGCCGCGTTCGTCAAAGCCCAGCAGTTTCACCTTGACCTCCTGGCCTTCCTTCAGCGCCTCGTTCGGGTGCTGGAGGCGCTTGTTGGCGATCTGGCTAACATGCACCAAGCCATCACGCTTGCCGAAGAAGTTCACGAAGGCGCCGAAATCGACCAGCTTGACCACCTTGCCGGTGTAGATCTGGCCGATCTCCGGCTCGGCCACGATGGACCAGATCAGGTCATAGGCCTTCTTGATGGCCTTCTGGTCGTTCGAAGCGATCTTGATCATGCCATCGTCGTTGATGTCGACCTTGGCGCCCGACAGTTCCACGATCTCGCGGATGACCTTGCCGCCCGAGCCGATCACTTCGCGGATCTTGTCGGTGGGGATGGTCATCGTCTCGATCTTGGGGGCGTATTCGCTGAACGCCTGCGGGGCCGAGATGCGTTTGGCCATCTCGCCCAGGATGTGCAAACGGCCGTCTTTCGCCTGCGCCAGAGCCTGTTTCATGATCTCTGGGGTGATGCCCGCGATCTTGATGTCCATCTGCAGGCTGGTGATGCCGGACTCAGTCCCGGCGACCTTGAAGTCCATGTCGCCGAGGTGATCCTCGTCGCCCAGGATGTCGGTCAGCACGGCAAACTTGCCGTCATCTTCCAGGATCAGGCCCATCGCCACGCCGGCGACCGGAGCTTTCAGCGGAACGCCCGCATCCATCATCGCCAGCGAGCCGCCGCAGACGGTGGCCATCGAGGACGAGCCGTTCGATTCCGTGATCTCCGACACGATGCGGATCGTGTAGGGGAACTCGGTCGGCGGCGGCAGGACGGCCTGCAGCGCGCGCCAGGCCAGCTTGCCATGGCCGATCTCGCGGCGGCCGGGGCCGCCGACGCGGCCCACTTCGCCGACCGAATAGGGCGGGAAGTTGTAGTGCAGCAGGAAGTTGGACCGGGTGTTGCCGTTCAGGGCGTCGATGATCTGCTCATCCTCGCCGGTGCCCAGGGTGGTGACGCAGATCGCCTGCGTCTCGCCGCGGGTGAACAGCGCCGAGCCGTGGGTGCGCGGCAGGACGCCGGTTTCCACCGCGATCTGGCGCACGGTCCGGGTGTCGCGGCCGTCGATGCGGGTGCCGTTCTTGACCACGTCACCGCGGAGAATGGACGATTCCAGCTTCTTGATCGCGGCACCAAGGTTGGCGTCGGCCTTGTCTTCGTCCGACAGCGCCGCGACGATGGCTTCGGCCGCCGCGTCGATGGCATTCGTCCGCTCTTGCTTGTCACGCAGCGCGAAGGCGGCGCGCATCTGCTTTTCACCGGCCTTCTTCACCTTGGCATAAAGGCCCGAGATGTCGGGGGCGGAGAAGTCGAAGGGTTCCTTCGCGGCCTCTTCGGCAAAGTCGATGATCAGGTCGATCACCGGCTGCATCTGCTGGTGGCCGAAGACCACGGCGCCCAGCATCTCGTCCTCGGTCAACTCGTAGGCCTCGGACTCGACCATCATCACGGCGTCCTTGGTGCCGGCGACGACCAGGTCAAGCCGCTGCTCGGGGTTCAGCCGCAGTTGGGTCATGTCGTCCATCGCCGGGTTCAGGACATAGGCGCCCTTCGAGAAGCCCACCCGCGCGGCGCCGATCGGGCCCATGAAGGGCACGCCGGAGATGGTCAGTGCGGCCGAGGCGGCGATCATCGCCAGAACGTCGGGGTCGTTGACGAGGTCGCAGGACAGCACCGTCGCCATGACCAGCACTTCGTTCTTGAAGCCGTCCACGAACAGCGGCCGGATCGGCCGGTCGATCAGGCGCGAGGTCAGCGTTTCCTTTTCCGAAGGCCGCGCCTCGCGCTTGAAGAAGCCGCCCGGGATCTTGCCCGCGGCATAGTATTTTTCCTGATAGTGCACGGTCAGGGGAAAGAAGTCCTGCCCCGGCTTCGCCGTCTTGGCGAAGGTCACGTTGGCCATCACCTGGGTTTCGCCCAGGGTGGCGATCACCGACCCATCGGCCTGCCGCCCAATTTTTCCCGTTTCCAGGGTGAGCGTTTCATGGCCCCACTGGATGGATTTCTTCGTCACGTTGAACATATATCGTTTCCTCTGGGCTGACCCGGCCCTCCGGGCGCCCCGTCTATGGCGGCCCCATTGCCGCCGTCATCCCCCGATCCTCATGCATGTGCCCCGGGGGCGGGCCGCACGTCGCAGATGGGCGCGGGGCATACAGGAAACAAGGGCCTTTGGAAAGCATGGAGTTGGCAGGGCCGGCGGAGCGGCCCCGGTGCCCGGCAGTCCGAGTGGCGGTCAGGCTGACTGCTGCCCGATGCAGACCGCCGTCAATTGCCCGATTGCAACAATCTTTACAGATTGGCCCGATTTGAAACACGGCTGTCATACGCGGGTCATGCACTTCGGTTTGGGCTTTCTGCAGAGCAGCAAAGGTGGGGAACCACGATGAGGCAGCCCTTCGAACCGACAGCGGAACTGCGCGGATCCACATCGAAAGCGGCATCGATCGGCGACAGGGCCCGAACGGTCGAGGCGACCGCTTCGGCCAGACGCCCCCGCGGCGTCGGATCCCGGCACTGGTGGACAGCTTTCAGCCGCACCGCACAGCGCCGACAGGCGGACGGTCACCCGCAGCCCGACACCGGGCCGCCGGTGCAGCCCGGAGCGGCGCGGCGGCGCCGGTTGCGCAGCCTGTTCGTCTCGGACCTGCATCTGGGCAGCGGCGGGGCACGGGCGAGCGAGTTCCTGGAATTCCTGTGCCAGACCGATTGCGCAACGATCTATCTGGTCGGCGACATCTTCGACATCTGGCATGTCGGGCGGGTGGTCTGGTCGCCGGCCCATGACGCGATCCTGGCAGACCTGGCCGCCAGGGCCGCAAAGGGCACGCGGGTGGTCTACCTGCCCGGCAACCACGATGCCGCGATGCGCAACTTCGTCGGGCTTGGCGACCGGTTGCTTCAGGGCGCCTTCGAGTTGCACGACAGCATGACCCATGTGGCGGCGGACGGCCGGCGTTACCTGGTGCTGCACGGCGACCAGTGCGACTCACGCTTTCTGAAGTGGCACCTGCTGACGCGGCTTGGCAGCCGGATCGAGGCCGCGCTGCGCCGGCTGGACCGGGCGCTCTTGCGTGCGACCGGCAGCCCGGCCGAACAGGGCCTGCTTGACCTGCTGCGGCAAGGCGTGAACGCGCTGGTGCTGATTGGCAACGGCTTTGAGCAGCGCCTGGTGCGGCTGGCACGCGACAGCGGGCATGACGGGGTGATCTGCGGCCACTACCACCGCGCCGCGCTGCGCGACCACGGCAGAACCGCCTATGCCAATTGCGGCGACTGGGTGGACAGCCTCACCGCCCTGGGCGAGACCGAAGACGGCAGCTTGCAGCTTCTGGAATGGGCAGCCGAGGCGCAAGTCAGGGCGCAAGCGCAGGAGTGCGCGGCATGACGCTGATCGCCGCTTCGGCCTTGGCCGTCCTGTCCGGCCTGCACCTGACCACGGCGGCTCTGGCCGCCTCGCGCAGAGGTCCGCGCCAGCCAAGAGCGCCGCAAAGGCCGCTTGCGATCACACTGCTTCGGCCGGTCTGCGGCGTCGATGCCTTCGACCTGGAAACGCTGGAAAGCTCATTCCGGCTGAACGATCCGGGGTGCGAGATCATCTTCTGCGCCGCGCACGAGGATGACCCGGCCTGCGCGGCGGTGCGGGCGATGATCGCGCGCCATCCCGATCGGAAGGCGCGGTTTCTGGTCGGAGAGGACCGGATCACCGCCAACCCCAAGCTGAACAACCTGATCAAGGGCTGGGCGGCGGCGACAGGCAGCCATGTGGCGATGGCGGATGCCAACCTGCTGCTGCCGCCCGACTATCTTGACCACCTGTGGGACGCCTGGACGCCGGATTGCGGCCTGGTCACCAGCCCGCCGGCGGGCATCCGGCCGGGCAATCTGTGGGGCGCGCTGGAATGCGCCTTTCTGAACGGCTTTCAGGCGCGCTGGCAACTGGCCGCCGACAGTGCTGGCCTGGGCTTTGCCCAGGGCAAGACGTTGTTCGTCGAGAAGGCCTGGCTGGATGCGGCAGGGGGCCTTGCGGCGCTGGGGCGCGATCTGGCCGAGGACGTGGCCTTTACCAAGATCGTGCGGGCCGGCGGCCGCAAGGTGCGTCTGACGCGGCAGATCTTCGCCCAACCAGTGGGGCGGCGCAGCCTGCGCGCGGTCTGGGACAGGCAGTTGCGCTGGTCGCGGGTGCGGCGTGACGGTTTCCCGGCGCTGTTCGCGGCCGAAATCCTGCTGGGCGCCCTGCCGCCCGCGCTGCTGCTGCTGAGCCTTGCCCCCGCGGTCTGGCTCTTGCCGCTGCTGGCGCTGTGGTACGGGGCGGAACTGGCGCTGTCGCGCGCCGCGGGCTGGCCCGCCGGGCCGCGAGATCTTGCCGCGATGGGGCTGCGCGACCTGCTGCTGCCGGCGCTGTGGCTGGCCACCTGGGCGCGGCGCGGCTTTGACTGGCGCGGCACCGCGATGGAGGTCGTGCGTGATCCCGCCTGAGGCCTGGATCGGCAGCCTCGGCGAACATGGCCTGTGGATTGTTGCCCTGGCCTCGGCGATCGAGGGGCCCATCGTTTCGGTGCTGGCGGCGGTCCTGGCCAGCAAGGGGGCGTTCGATCTGGTGCCCCTGGCCCTGGTGCTGCTGGCAGGCGATCTGCTGGGCGATCTGGGCCATTACCTGCTGGGCCGCCGCGGTCTTGGCCGGGTGCCGCTGCCCTGGCGGCACCGCCTGGGCCTGGGGCCGGACCGGACCGAGGCCCTGGCGCGCCATTTCGACCGGCACGGCGGGCGCACGCTGGTGGTGGCCAAGCTGACCCATTCGGTCGGCGCGGCGGTGCTGGTGGCGGCAGGCCTGGCCCGGATGCCGGTGCTGCCCTTCCTGGCCTTCAACCTGCTGGCCGCACTGCCCAAGACCGCCGCGCTGATGGCACTGGGCTGGTTCGCCGGCGACGCCTATGCGCAGATCGACCTCTGGCTCAGCCGGGGCGCATTTGTGCTGTTGCTGGTCCTGGTCGGCCTGGGGCTGATCTGGATGCGTCGGAGACCGCAATGCCCGCAAGACTGAGCTGCATCCTCCCGGCCTTCAACGAGGCCCCGCGCATCGGCGCGGTTCTTCGCAACGTCCGGGGCCACCCGCTGATCGACGAAGTGATCGTGGTCGATGACGGCTCGACCGATGGCACCGCCGCAGTGGTGGCGGGCTTTGCCGGGGTGCGGCTGATCGCGCTGCCGCAGAATGGCGGAAAAAGTGCCGCCATCGCCGCCGGAGTGCAGGCCGCGCGGCACGATCTGCTGCTGTTTCTGGACAGCGACCTGCTGGGCCTGACCCCGGCCCAGCTGACCGGCCTGATCCGGCCGGTGCTGACCGGGCAGGCCGAGGTGTCGATCAGCCTGCGCCGCAACGCGCCGCTGCCGTGGCGGCTGATCGGCCTTGACTACATCTCGGGTGAGCGGGTGGTGCCCCGCCGCCTGCTGCCCGGCCCCGCAGCGATGGCGGCACTGCCGCGCTTTGGCCTTGAGGTGGCGATGAACGCGGTCTGGATCGCGGCTCGCGCCCGCATCGCCGTGGTGCGCTGGCCCGGCGTCGACAGCCCGTACAAGCACGCCAAGCGCGGGCGGCTGGCCGGGATTGTGGCAGACCTGCGCATGCTGCGCGACATCTTCGCCACCGTGCCCCTGCCGCGCGTCGCGGTGCAGGTCTGGCACATGCGCCGGCTCAGCCTGTAGGACGCCTACCAGCTGCGCAGGGGCCGCAGCCGGTGCGTCTTCTTGCTGATGTGGCCGCTCATCCGGTCCAGCAGCCGATCCAGCAGTTCGATGCCTTCGAACAGGAATGGTCCCTTGTTCAGCATCACGCATTCGGCCCGCGCCGCCATGGCCGCGTCGGTCATCTCGCCGCGTGACGACACGCCGGTCTTCAGGAAGCTCTCCAGCACCTGCGTGGCCCAGATCACCGGCACCTGCGCGGCCTCGCAGAGCCAGAGGATTTCCTCTTGCATCTCGGCCAGCCGGGCAAAACCGATCTCGACCGCCAGGTCGCCGCGCGCGATCATCACCGCGGTCGGCTGGCGCCCCGCGGCGCGCACCAGGATGTCGGGCAGGTTGCGCACCGCGCGCTGAGTCTCGATCTTCAGCACCAGGCCGATGCGCTGCCAGTCATCCGGGCGCTCAGCCGCCAGGGCCTGCTGCAACTGCGCCACGTCCTCGGCATCCTGCACGAAGGAATACTCGATGCCGTCCGCGTGCCGGGCGACAAAGCGCAGCAGCTTGCGGTCCTCGCCGGTCAGGGCGGGCAGGCGGACCTCGGTGTCGGGGAAGTTCACCCCCTTCTCGGGTTTCAGCTTGTAGCCTTTGGCCTCGGGGCCGGCGGTCACCTGCACCACCACGCCCCAGTCCTCGACCTCGCGCACCACGGTTTCCAGCTTGCCGTCATCGACGTAGACCCGGTGGCCCGGCTCGACGGCGGCCAGCGCCTCGGCCAGGGTGCATTCGATGGCGGGCATCTTCTGCGGCGCCCGGTCCAGCCGGCCGGGCCGGGTGATGGCCAGGTCGTTGCCGGAAAACACCCGCTCAAGCCCCTTCCTGTCGCGGCTGTCGCCGGTGCGAATCTTCGGGCCGGGCAGGTCCATCATCACCTTCATCCGCCGCCCGGTGTCCTTTGCGGCCCGGTCCAGCTGGTCGATCATGCGCGCCCAGACGGTTTCATCGTCATGCGCGCAGTTGATGCGCACTGCCTCGACCCCCAGCCCGGCGAGGCGTTTCAGGAACCGCGGCTCGTCGGCGGCCTGGGTCGGCAAGGTGACCATAAGACGGACCGCGCTGTGATCCGACAGGCCGCCAAGCAGGGCATCGGCTCGGGCGGCAATCCGCGCCTCGCCGGCAAAGAAATCGGCGTCGGATGCCGGGTCGGTGTCTGGGGCGCCGCCGCCGGTTGCCGCGGCAAGCAGGCGAGAGACCGCCATCAACGTCGGCATGACGCGGCTTTCAGCCCGCCCCAGCGACGACAATCCTGTCGCCATCATGCGGCGCTGCAACGTGCGCAGGTCATGGTGCCGCAGCGCAAGGTATTGGGCCAGGTTCTCGGCACTGGGCTGAAAGGCGCGATCTTCGATCCAGCCGCGCCAGCGCCCCGCAGTCTCTGCCGCGTCGGTTTCGATCGACCTGCGAAGGTCGGCAATCTCATGCGCCAGCGACGCAAGCCTGGGATCTGACATCTGTTCACCTCTGCCCCGCCGCTATCGCGGGAAGATGACAGTCAGATGACTTGTCGCCTTGGGAAGAAGCGGCCTGCCGCGCCGCGGACTCGCGTCAGACCGGGAACCCGATCTTCTCCAGCACCTGCGTCGCCCTGGCGCGCTGAAGTTCGGTGCCGTGCAGCAGGTCGCGGTTCAGCGTTCCGACCACATGCGACAGCTTGCGCTGGCGGATATAGTCGGCGACCAGGCCCGAGGTCGACTCATTCGGGCATTGCGCAAGATCGTGGATCAGGCGGTCTGCGTTCCCTTGCATGGTGATCATCCTTGTCCTGGCCGGCCCCACCCCCTGCGGCGCCGATTCGAGGCTGACCAAGCCTTGCCGGTTGCGCCGGTCCATCCAAGCCCCATTTGCCGGATATCCACAGGCTTCGCAGCGCTTCGCGCCAAGCGCGAGTTCTATGCGTCCGTGTTTGTGAACAGTTGTTCTATCATGGCGCCGCCTTGCCACGGCTGCACGGTGCTGAGTCAGCCGACGCGACGGCCCTGCACCCAGACGCCGCGCACGGCCCCCGCATTGCCCACCCGGGTGACGCGGATCACGTCAGCCCGCGCGCCCAGGCTCAGGTGGCCGCGGTCGGCAAGGCCGGCGGCATCGGCCGGGGCGGCGGTGACGGTGGCAATGCCGCGCGCGGGATCGCCCCAGATATCACCCAGCATCAAGGCGGCAGACAACAGCGACGAGGGCACATAGTCGGACGACACGATGTCCAGAAGGTCGGCCTCGGCCAGGTCCTGCGCCGCAACGTTGCCGGAATGGCTGCCGCCCCGGATCAGGTTCGGCGCGCCCATCATCACCTTAATGCCGTGGTCATGGCAGGCGCGGGCGGCCTGAACCGTGGTCGGGAATTCCGCGAAATGCGCGCCGTGGGCGGCGGATTGCGCCACATGGGCCGGCTCGGTGTCATCATGGCTGGCCAGCACCGCGCCATAGCGGCGCGCGGCGGCCACGGCGGCGGCCTCATGCACAGCGCCGTTCTTCGCCTTCAGCGCCTTTTGCGCGGCGACGTGGTCCTCGAACTCGGCCGGGCTGAAGCCGTGCTTGCCGCAGACATAGTTGCGCAGTTGCGTCACATCGCGGAACTGCCGCTCGCCGGGGGTGTGGTCCATCAGGCTGACGATGCCGATGCGGTCCTGCGCGCCGAACTTCTCAAGCTCGTCGATCAGGGTTTCCGAGCAGACCTCGGCCCGCAGGTGCAGGAAATGGCTGATCCGCAGCGCGCCCGCTGCCCGCAGGCCCAGGATTTCATCCGCCAGCGAGCGCGCGTATTCGCCATAGTTCGCCTTGGCGTTCGAGGTAACCGATCCCACCCGCAGCGCGTCGAAGACGGTGGTGATGCCCACGCTGGCCAGTTCGGCATCATGCGCGATGATGGCGGCGGCGTGGGGCCAGTCGACCTTGGGGCGCGGCTCGATGTGGCGTTCCAGGTTGTCGGTGTGCAACTCGATCAGGCCGGGCATCACCAGATCGCCACCGCAGTCCAGTGCGCCGGGCGGCACGGCGCCGCCCGGGTCGATGGCGGTGATGCGGCCGTCGGTCATTTTCAGGCTGCCGGTCAGCACCTCGTCGGGCAGCACAAGGCGGGCGTTGGCAAGGATCGTCTCGGTCATCGGGCGCAGTCCTGTCTTGCGGCCCGTGCGGGCCTGGGGCCAAGTGACACGGGGCCGTCACATGCGTGTGACACCGGCCCGCTAGATCGCCCGGCATGGATCAGATGAAGCGCTTTGCCGTCTACTACGCGCCCCGCCCCGGCGGCCTTGCCGATCGCGCGGCGGAATGGCTGGGCTGGGATGCCGCCACCGGCACCCCGGTCGCGCAGCCGCAGCTTGCGGGCCTGCCCGTGCCCGCCACCGGGCTGACCCGCGACCCCGCCCGCTACGGCTTTCACGGCACCTTGCGGGCGCCGTTCCGGCTGGCGGAGCGGGTGACGGCCGAAACCGTGGCCGAAACCGTCGCTGCCCTGGCCGCGCGCCATTCTCCCGTGGTCTGCGACGGGCTGCGGCTGGAATGCCTGGACGGGTTCCTGGCCCTGACGCCCGAGGGTTGCGAGGCAGCACTGCTGGCTCTCGCCGCCGCCGTGGTCGAAGGCACCAACAGCCTGCGCGCCCCCCCGACCGAGGCCGAGATCATCCGCCGTCGCCCCGAACGCCTGACCAGCCGCCAGCATGACCTCTTGCACCTCTGGGGCTATCCTTATGTCATGGAGGAATTCCGCTTCCACCTGACGCTGACCGACCGCCTGCCGCCTGATCAGTCCGGACCGGTGGCGCAGGTGCTGGCGGCGCATTTCGCCCCCGTGCTGCCAAAGCCGTTCCTGATTCAGGACCTGTGCCTGTTCGGCGAGGATGAGGCGGGACGCTTTCATCTGTTGGCCCGTTACGCGCTGACCGGCTGAAGCGCCGCCAGCAGGCGGGCGATGCCGACCTCGAGTGAACTATCGTTCACAATCGTCGTGGCGCTGATCCCCTTGGGCAGCGCAAACGACGCCCGGGCCAGCCGGTCGCGAACATCCTGCGGCCGTTCGCGGCCCCGCGCGGCCAGACGGTCGGCAAGAACCGCATCCGGGGCGGTGATCAGGATCACCCGCAGCGCCGGAAACACCTGTGCCGCCAGCGGCAGCGCGGCCCTGCTGCCGTTGAAGACAACGTCGCCGGGGCTGATCACCTGATCCAGCGGAATGCCATAGCGCAGGCCATGCGCTTGCCAGTGCAGCGCGAAATCACCCCGCGCCAGACGCATTGCGAACTCATGTTCGGAAATTCCCTCGAAGTCCTCGCCTCCGGCCTCGGAGGGCCGGGTGATCACCCGCCGCACCAGCCGCAGGTCCGGCCGTGCGGCCAGTGCGCCGGCGATCAGCGTGTCTTTTCCCGCACCTGAAGGGCCGACCACCGCGAAGATCATGCCGCGGCCCGGGGGGTGAAGCCGGTCACGTCGACCAGCCGGTCGCAGACCCGCGCGCGGGCGGCTTCGTCATGGAAGATGCCCAGGATCGCGGCACCGCGGGCCTTGGCCTCCTCGATCAGGGTCAGCACGACCTCTCGGTTCGCGGCGTCCAGGCTGGCGGTGGGTTCGTCCAGCAGCAGCGCGGGGTAGCCGTGGGCAAATCCGCGGGCGATGTTCACCCGCTGCTGTTCACCGCCCGAAAACGTGGTGGGCGACAGCGACCACAGCCGCTGCGGGATGTTCAGCCGCGCCAGCAGCGCCGCGGCGCGGTCCTTTGCGGCCGCAGGGGCCACGCCCAGCGCCAGCAGCGGCTCGGCCACCACGTCCAGCGTGGGCACGCGCGGCACCACGCGCAGGAACTGGCTGACATAGCCCAGCGTCTGCCGCCGCAGTGCGATGATCTGGCGCGGCGCCGCCTGCGCCACGTCCACCCCCCCCACCAGGATGCTGCCCCCGGCGGCAAGATAGTTGCCGTAGACAATGCGCATCAGGGTGGATTTCCCGGCTCCGGACTGCCCGGTCAGCCCGACGCACTCGCCGGGGGAAACGGTCAGCGAGGCCTCTGTCATCACCGGGATCACCGCGCCGCCCTGGTTGTGCAGGATAAAGGATTTGGACAGGTTTTCGATGCGGATCATGGGGTTAAACCTGCAATACCGAGGAGACGAGAAGCTGCGTATAGGCGTGCTGCGGGTCGTCCAGCACCTGATCGGTCAGGCCCTGTTCGACCACCCGGCCATCCTTCATCACCATCAGCCGGTGCGCCAGAAGGCGCACCACGGCCAGATCATGGGTCACGATGATGACCGACAGCCCCAGGTCGCGCACGAGGCCGCGCAGCAGGTCCAAGAGACGGGCCTGCACGCTGACATCCAGCCCGCCGGTGGGTTCGTCCATGAACACCAGCCGCGGGCCGGTCACCAGGTTGCGGGCGATCTGCAACCGCTGCTGCATGCCCCCCGAGAACGCGCTTGGCCGGTCGTCGATGCGGTCGGCGGCAATCTCCACCCGGCCCAGCCAGTCGGTCGCCTTGGCACGGATGTCGCCGTAGTGCCGCGCGCCCACCGCCATCAGCCGCTCGCCCACGTTGCCGCCGGCGCTGACGCCCATCCGCAGCCCGTCGCGCGGGTTCTGGTGGACATAGGCCCAGTCGGTGCGGCCCAGCCGCCGCCGTTCGGTTTCCGCCATGCCCAGCACATCGCGCCCGTCATAGCTGACGCGGCCCAGGTCGGGCCGCAAGTGCCCGGCCAGGCAGGACAGCAGGGTAGACTTGCCCGATCCGCTTTCGCCGACGATCCCCAACACCTCGCCCGGGTAAAGGTCGAAGGTCACCTCCGCGCAGCCGATCCGCGGGCCGTAGCGCTTGGTCAGGCCGGTGACGGACAGCAGCGCCTGATCTTCGTAGGATTTTTCCAGCGCGGCCATCACAGCCCCTCCTGCGGCGACAGCCGCCCGCGATGCCCGGCCGCCTGCCGCCCGGTGCAGAAATCGGTGTCGGAACAGACGAACATCCGGCCCCCGCGATCATCGGTGATCACCTCGTCCAGATAGCTGTGCGCCGCCCCGCACAGGTCGCAGTCGTGCGGCGCCTTCGAGGCCTGGAACGGGTGGTCGTCGAAATCCAGACTGACCGCCTTGGTCCAGGGCGGCAGGGCATAGATGCGCTGCTCGCGCCCCGCGCCGAACAGCTGGATCGCGGGATTGTCGCCCAGCTTCGGATTGTCGAACTTGGGGATCGGCGAGGGGTCCATCACATAGCGCCCTTCGACCTTGACCGGGTAGGCATAGCTGGTGGCGATCTGCCCATGCCGGGCGATGTCCTCATACAGCTTGACGTGCATCAACCCGTATTCCTCAAGCTCGTGCATCTTGCGGGTCTCGGTCTCGCGCGGCTCCAGAAAGCGCAGCGGTTCGGGGATCGGCACCTGGTAGACCAGGATCTGCCCCTTGCGCAGCGGGGTTTCCGGGATGCGGTGACGGGTCTGGATCAGCGTGGCCTCTGCGGTGTGCTCGGTGGTTTCCACCCCCGCGGTGCGCGAGAAGAACTTGCGGATCGACACCGCGTTGGTGGTGTCGTCGGCGCCCTGGTCGATGACCTTGAGCCGGTCCTCCGGCACCAGACAGGCCGCGGTGACCTGCACGCCCCCGGTGCCCCAGCCATAGGGCATGGGCATCTCACGGCTGGCGAAGGGCACCTGATAGCCGGGAACCGCCAGCGCCTTGAGCAGCGCCCGGCGGATCATCCGCTTGGTTTGCTCGTCGAGATATGCGAAATTGTACGCATCGGCGCCGGAGACGCCGGAACCGGGCTCAGACATGCGACCTGCCCCTCGAAAGGAGATGCATCATGGACTTCGTGACCATTTTCGTCATTGCCGCCTCTGCCGCCGTCCTTGCCGGCATCGTGATGTGGCCAACCTGACCGGCACGGGTCATTCCGCGGCCTCCTGCAGCGTCGCGGCCTCGGTCCGCAGGCGCCGGACGAGTTCCAGTTCCGACTGGAAATCCACATAGTGGGGCAGCTTGATGTGCTCCAGGAACCCGGTCGCCTGGATGTTGTCGCAGTGGTACAGGACGAATTCCTCGTCTTGCGCCGGCGCTCCGCTGTCGTCCTCGCCCAGTTCCCTCCAGCGCAGGGCCCGGTCCACCAGGCTCATCGAGATCGCCTTGCGCTCTGACTGCCCGAACACCAGCCCGTAGCCGCGGGTGAACTGCGGCGGCTCGGTCTTGCTGCCCTTGAACTGGTTGACCGTCTCGCATTCGGTCAGCTCGACCTCGGCGATCTCGACGGCAAAGCCCAGTTCGGGGATTTCCACCTCGACCCCCACCCGGCCGATGCGCAGTTCGCCCACGAAGGCATGGGTGCGGCCATAGCCGCGCTGGGTGGAATAGGCCATCGACAGGACAAACCCCTCATCCCCCCGGGTGATCGCCTGCAGCCGCAAGGCGCGGGACGCGGGCAGTTCCAGCGGGTCGCGGGTCATGTCGGGCGGGGTTGCGTCGGACGGCGGGGCATCCTCGATCAGCCCGTCGCGGTTCAGGAACCCGGTCACATGCGGCACCGGGCCGGGGGCGGCCGGGGCGATCGCTGCGGGCGGCACCTCGGCGCCTTCGGCGGCCAGGGCGAAATCCAGCAGGCGGTGGGTATAGTCGAAGGTCGGGCCCAGCACCTGCCCGCCGGGCAGATCCTTGAAGGTGGCGCTGATCCGGCGATCCACCGCCATGGCGGCGGTATCGACGGGGTTTGCGGCTGCCAGACGCGGCAGCGTGGTGCGATAGGCGCGGATCAGGAACACCGCCTCGATCAGGTCGCCGCGCGCCTGCTTGATTGCCAGCGCCGCCAGGTCGGGGTCGTACAGTGACCCCTCGGCCATCACCCGGTTCACCGCCAGCCGCAACTGCTGCCGGATCTGCGCCACCGAAAGCTCGGGCACTGCCGGATCGCCGCGGCGTTCCTCGGCCAGCCAGGCATGTGCGTTGTCGATGGCACGCTCGCCCCCCTTGACGGCCACATACATCAGATCGCCTCCACGCGGGTTGACCTTGGCAAGGCGGCAAGCCGGTCGCCGCAGGTGAAGATCGTGTCAAAGCCCAAGGGGAACAGCGCCCGGTTGGCCCGGAAAGTGCGGGTTTCGGGCAGGCTCAGCCAGGTCGCCGTCTCGATCCCGGGGCCGGTCAGGGCAGGGCCGTGGTTGGCCAGCCGGTCCACCTCGACGATCAGCGTGGCCGAGCGGTCGGGGTAATCGGGCTGGCCGATGCGAAAGCGGCTGACAGGCTGAAGGTCCGCCCACAGGCCCAGGGCGAAGTCCGCGTCATCGGCCGCAACCAATGGCGCGCCGATGTGAAAGGCGATCCAGTCGCGCACCGCCGGCGTGTCGGCCTCGCCCGCCAGATGCAGGGGCGTGGTGCCGTCGCACAGCGTCAGCAGCGTCACCCCGGCGGCCACCGACACCGGCAGTGGCGGGCGGGCGCCGGTCACGCGGTGAATCGTGCCGGGCCGGGCCATGGCCTCAAGCACCTCGCGGAAGGCCCGGGCAGACTGCACCGGGGCCTCGGTGAAGCCACCGGCAAGCGCGTCGGCGATCATGCGTCCTCTCCCCGGACCAGCGTGAAGAAATCGACCTTGGTCGCCGCGGCCTTGCCGGCGCGCATGTCGCTTGCGGCCCGAGCCTCGGCGGCCAGCGGGTCCAGCACCCGTGCCCGCAGGTCGGCCGCGCCCGCGGTCTGCATCAGCGCGTCGGCCACCGCGGCCCGGCGGGCATGGCCCTTGTCGCGGCCCTGCACCCAGGCATGGCCGACCGTGCCGCATGCCAACCGGACCGAGCAGCGGGTGACCGTCATTTCGCCCAGGTTGAACGGCTCTCCGGTGCCGCCGACCCGCCCGCGCACCATCACGGCGCCGGTCTCGGGGCTGCGCAGCGTGTCGTGGGCGGGCAGGTCGGGCAGCAGCGCGGCAAGCCGCGCTGCGGGGGCCTTGGCCAGGCAGGCCATCCACTCTTTGCGGGCCGTCGGCAGGGCGTCTGTCATCGCGTCCTCGACATCTTGTCGGTTAACCTATACAACTAGACAAATTATACCCGGGCCGGACACCGGCACCAACAAGAGAGTTGTGAAGTTTTCATGACAGAAGAACGCCTTGCCCCGTGACGCGCTATGGGTCTCGATCGCTGGGGCCTTGCGCGAAGAGATTGCCCAGGGCCTGTATCGCCCGGGTGACAAGCTGCCGACCGAGGCCGGACTGTCCGCCCGCTTCGGGGTGAACCGCCATACCGTGCGGCATGCGCTGGCAGCGCTGGCCAAGGCCGGATCGGTGCATCCCCGCCGCGGCTCGGGTGTCTATGTGACCGCGCGGCCCACCGAATATGCGCTGGGCCGGCGGGTGCGGTTTCACCAGAACGTGGCCGCCTCGGGCCGCGCGCCTTCGCGCCGGATCACCCGTCTTGAGACGCGGCCCTGTGGCGGAGAGGAGGCCGAGGCGCTGCAGCTTGCGGCAGGGGCCATGGTGCATGTGGTCGAAGGCATTTCGCTGGCCGACGGGCAACCTCTTGCGACCTTCCGCTCGGTGTTCCCGGCGGCGCGGTTTCCCGGCTTGCTGGCGGCGATGGAGGGGCAAAGCTCGGTGACGGCAGCCTTGGCGGCTTGCGGGTTGACCGACTACACCCGCGCGGACACGCGGCTGACGGCCAGGCTGGCCGACCCGGTGCTGGCGCTGGCGCTGCAAGTGCAGCCGGCGGCACCGGTGCTGCGGTCGGTGGCGGTGAATGTGGATGGCGCGGGGGTGCCGGTGGAATACGGCACCACCTGGTTTGCGGGCGACCGGGTTACGCTGACGGTGAACCCCGATCAGGCCTGATGCTTTTCCAGAAAAGCCTCGGCACTGAGGCTGCGGAAATCGTCCAGCGTGGCGCGCAGCCGGTCATGCGGCCAATCCCACCAGGCCAGCGCCATCATCCGTTCGGCCGTTCCGGGCGCAAAGCGGGGGCGCAGCGGCTGGGCGGGGATGCCCGCGACGATCATGTAGGGCGCCACGTCCTTGGTCACCACCGCGCCCGAGGCGACGACGGCCCCGGCGCCGATGGTCACTTCGGGCTTCACGATCACGCCATGGCCCAGCCAGGTGTCCGGCCCGATCACGGTGCGGCGGCTGGCGCGGTGGGCCATGAAACCGGCATCGTCCGGCACGTCGTCCCAGTAGTGGGCAGACCGGTACAGGAAATGGTGCAGGCTGGCGTTGGCCATCGGGTGGTCGGTCGGGCCGATCCGGGTCATCGCGGCGATGTTGGCGAACTTGCCGACGGTGGTGTTGGCGATGTCCGCCAGGCGGTCACAATAGGCATAGGCCTGGAAGGCAGAGTTCAGGACGCGGCTGCCCTCACCGACCTCGGTCCAGGCCTCGAAGGTGGAGGCCACGACCTGGGCGGTGGGGTGGATCACCGGGCCATGGGGCGACAGGCGTGTCCCATGATGGGACACCCCCTCGGGCATAATCTTTTCAGCCACTTGCGTTTCCGAATTCATGATCTGTTAACTTTTGCCCCCCTCCGAACCCTTGATCAGCCGGCGCCGCAGCCAGCCCGACAGGCTGTCCATCGCCATCACCATCAGCACGATCAGCACCATGTAATAGGCGACCTCTTCCCAGTCTTTCTGGGTCTGGATCGCCTGGGTCAGCAGCAGGCCGATGCCGCCGCCGACGATGGCGCCGATCACCGTGGCGCTGCGGGTGTTCGATTCCAGGTAGTACAGCACCTGGCTGAGGAACACCGGCGTCACTTGCGGAAACACCCCGAACCGCGCCCGTTGCAGGGCGTTGGCGCCGGTCGAGCGCACCCCTTCGACCTGCCGCTCGTCGATGTTCTCCAGCGCCTCGGAAAACATCTTGCCGAAGGTGCCGCTGTCGGTCAGCGCAATGGCGATGGCGCCGGTCATCGGGCCGGGCCCGAAGGCGCGGCTTAGAACGATGGTCCAGATCAGCCCGTCCACCCCGCGGATGAAGTCGAACACCCGCCGCACGGCGAACCGCAGCGGCCCCAGCGGCATGAAGTTGCGCGCCGCAAGAAAGGCCAGCGGCAGGGCCACCAGCGCGGCGGCAAAGGTGCCGAGGAAGGCCATCAGCACGGTTTCGAACAGCGCCCAGACCACATCGGAATGCCGCCACATCTTGTTGTGCCAGACGTCCGAGATCATGAACCCGATGTTCGTGCGGTCGGGGTCCACCCTCTTGCCCCACAGGGCCAGGCCGGCCAGTTCCAGCGGCCCCTTGCCGTGGAACGGGCTATCGAGGGTGAAGAAGAACAGCTCCCACCCCGGTTCGTATTTGAAGGTTTCCACCTTGGACCGGGAATAGCTGAAGCGCCCGGCGTCGGTGGTGACCGAGACCTTGTTCTCGGCCACCGAGATCCAGTCGGGCAGGGGCTGCGGCGCGGTCAGCACTGGCTTGCCGCCTTCGGGGCGAATGTCGAGGATGCCGTAGCCGGGCACGACGTAGCGCGCGCCGGCCTCGTCATAGGTGACGATGTGGCCGGCCCCGAGGTCGATGGTGGTGACGGCGCCGTTCACCTGCACCCAGTCGGGGGCGGCGCCGGGGGCGTAGGTGCCCTTCGCCTCGCCCTCGATGGCGACGGTCAGGGCGCCGGTGCGGTTGTCGCGTGTGACGTGGGTCTTGTGCGACCAGAAGTCGGACAGCAGGATCGCCGCGTTGTCGAACCGGGCGCGGGCGGCAAGGCCGGCGATGTCGAAGCTGATGGCGGCATAGATCAGGTAGGCGAGGATCGCGGCGGGCAGGGCGAAGGCCAGCCGGCGCCGGGCGGCGAAGCGGCGGGTGACGGTGTCGGCCAGTCCGGGCGCAAGGGCGGCGGTCATGCTTGCGACCCTTTCACCAGGCGGTTGCGGAAGTGGTCCGAGGTGCGGTCGATCACCACGATGGACAGGAACAGCAGCAGGAAGATCGCCACCACCTCGTCATAGCGGCCCTGGCCCCATTGCATCGCGATCTTGAGGTCGTGGCCGATCCCGCCCGAGCCGACGAAGCCCAGGATGGCGCTGGCGCGGACGTTGATTTCAAAGCGCAAAAGGGCATAGGACAGCCAGTTCGGCGCGACCTGCGGGATCACGCCCAGCCACATCCGCTGGCCCCAGCTGGCGCCGACCGAGGCCAGACCCTCGACGGGGCGCAGGTCGGCGTTCTCGGCCACTTCCGAGAAGAGCTTGCCCAAGGCGCCGCCGGTGTGCAGCGCGATGGCGATGACGGCGGGGACCGGGCCGCCGCCAAGGACGAAGATCAGCACCAGGGCGATGACGATTTCCGGGATGGCGCGGAGCGCGTCCATGCTGCGGCGGAAGAATGGGATGGCGCGGGGCCAGCGGGCCAGCCCGCGGGTGGCCAGCAGCGCCAGCGCCATGGCCGCAAGGGCGCCCAAGAGGGTGGCGACGGCGGCGATGTTCAGCGTCTCGACCAGCGCGGGGACGTGGGCCGCGATCAGGCCGGGAATGTTGGCGCGGGTGGCCCAGGCCTCGGACAACACTTCGGACGGGAAGGCGGTCAGCATCGGCAGCCCGTCCCAGAAGCCGCCGGCGTTGCGGTCGTTGGCCAGGATGAAGCCCGAGGCCATCAGCGCCACGAACAGCGCCAGGAGGATGCCGCCATACATCCGCTTGCGGCGGACCATGTCGAGATAGGCCGCGCGGCCATCTGTCAGGTCGGGGCGGCGGCCCGGTTCGGGCCCGAAGGCGATATCGACCATGGGGTGTCCTGCAAGGAAAAGGCCGGACCCCAGAGGGATCCGGCCGGGCAGCGGAAGCGGGGCTTACAGGCCTTCCTGCAGCTTGCGGGCGTCGATGATGCCCTGATAGTCCTCATGCTTCACCGGCACGAAGTCCTTGGCCTCGCCGGCGGCGACGCCATAGGCGCATTCCTTGTCGGTTTCCCACAGGTCGGCGGTCAGCTGGGTGACCTTGTCCTTGACGTCCTGCGGCAGGGCGCGGCGGATGACCATCGGGCCTTCGGGGATCAGGGTCGAGCGCCAGATTTCGACCAGGTTCGACATGTCCACGAGGCCCGCATCGGCGGCCTTGCGGAAGGCGCCCGAATTGTAGCCGTCTTCCCAGTTGCCCAGACCATCGGCCCAGCTGACACCGGCGGCGAAGTCGCCGTTGGCGACGCCGACGATGGTCTGCTCATGCCCGCCCGACATCTTCACGTCCGAGAAATACTCTTCCAGCTTGCCATACTTGGCCGTCAGTTCGGCGGCGGGCACCAGGTAACCGCTGGTCGAGTTCGGGTCGGCGAAGGCGAAGGTCTTGCCCTTGGCATCGTCGATCGAGGTGATGCCGCTGTCGGCCCTGGCGAAGCCGATGGAGTAATAGCCGGTCGAGCCGTCGACGTTCTGCTTGGTCAGCATCACGTCCACCGCTTCGGGGTCGGTCAGGTAGACCTTGGCGTAGGCGCTGGCGCCCAGCCAGGCATAGTCGAGCGTGCCGCCCAGAAGGCCCTGGATCACGCCGTCATAGTCGGCCGGGGTGAACAGCTTGACGGGGACGCCAAGGGTTTCCTCCATCTTCACCCGCAGGCATTCGGTCGAGGCGAGGCGGTCCTGGGCGTTCTCGCCGCCAAGGATGCCGATGTTGAAACCGGTGATCTCTTGCGCCTGGGCGGCAGAGGCCAGGATCACGGTCAGGGCGGTTGCAGTCAGCAGCTTTTGCATGGGTTCTCCGTGGGTTGGTCGTTCAGGGTCAGGACAGCATCGCGTCCGCGTACGAGCGGTCGGCCGAGGCATCGGCGGGGATGGCGGTCGAGGTGGCGTCTTCGTTGAAGGTCTCGTCGGCGCCGTAGATGTCGCGGGCGACGCCGGTGGACAGCTGGTCGGGCGCGCCGTCGAACACGATGCGGCCGTCGCGCATGCCGATCACCCGGTCGCAATAGCGCCGCGCGGTGTCCAGCGTGTGCAGGTTGGCGATGACCATGCGGCCGTCCTCGACGTTGATCCGCCGCAGGGTGTCCATCACCACCTGGGCGTTCATCGGGTCCAGGGAGGCGATGGGTTCGTCGGCCAGGATGATCCTGGGGTCCTGCATCAGCGCCCGGGCGATGGCGACGCGCTGCTGCTGGCCGCCCGACAGCGCCTCGGCCCGCTTCGGTGCCTGTTCCGCGATGCCGAGGCGATCAAGGATGTCGAGCGCGCGCAGGATGTCGGCGCGGGGCCAGAGGTTGAACATGGTCTGCAGGGTGCTGCGGCGGTTGAGGATGCCGTGCAGCACGTTCGAGGCCACGTCCATCCGCGGCACCAGGTTGAACTGCTGGAAGATCATCGCGCATTGCGATTGCCAGGCGCGAGCCTGCGTGCCCTTGAGCGCCAGGATGTTGCGGCCTTCGACCAGGACCTCGCCCGAGGTGGCGTCGGTCAGCCGGTTCAGCATCCGCAGGAGGGTGGACTTGCCCGCGCCGGAACGGCCGATGATGCCCACGAAGGCTGGGCGGTCGACGGCAAAGCTGACGTTGTCCACGGCGGCCTTTTGGCCGAACAGGCGCGTCAGGCCTTTGACTTCCAGCATCGGCACACCCCCAGGCGGTCACTGCCGGCGGTCGTATCCACACGATGTGACAGCCGCCCTTCAATCGCGTGAAACTTGCATGACGGCAGTCCCGGTCCGGCGCGTCACCAGCGGATGTGCGACGGCCAGGCGAAGGCTTCGTCAGGATCGGCAAGGGCGGGCATGGCAAGCGCCATGGTGCTGTGGCGCAGGGTCTTGGCCACGGCGTCGCGATCCAGGCGGCGCAGGTCCGCGGCGGCGAGGGGGGCCCCGATGTTCAGCGTGACCGGTCGGCCGATGCGACGCCGGGTCTCGTGGAAGATCAGCGCCACCCGCAGCGGATAGGAGGCATGGCTGGCCAGTTGGAACAGGCGCGAGTTCTGGCCGGAGAAATGCAGCGGCAGCGTGGTCACGCCGGGAATGGTCGCCAACCGGCCGACGAAGGGATGCCAGGGCGAATCCACCGCCCGGCCGCGCCAGGGCCGGTTCGCGGTCGCCACCCCGCCGCCTGGAAAGATGGCCACCACCTTGCCCGCCGCAAGCAACTCGGCCGCCTTGCGCCGCGTCTCGCCGGTCAGCCGGCGCGCCTCGGGCGTGCCGGAAAAATCGACCGGCAACAGGTGCGGGTCCACTTCGGGCACCCGGCACAGCAGGCTGTTGGTCAGGATGCGGACGTTGCCGCGCAGGCGCATGCCCAGATCGCCGATGGCCAGCCCGTCGACGATGCCGAAGGGATGGTTGGCCACCAGCAGAAGCCCGCCTTCGTTCGGGACCGCGGCCAGGTTCGCCCGGCCTTCGATCTGCGTCTTGACCCCCAGCAGCCGCTGCGCCGCCGCGAAGACGGATTCGCCGGGCTGCCGGCCATAGGCCACCCAGTCGAGATACAGCCGCTGCAGCCGCGGCCGCCCGGACAGGGTCTCGACCATCTGGATCAGGCCGCGGCGCAGCGGCGACTGGCCGGGGTGCGCATAGGTGAAGGTCACCGGCGGCGGCATCGGGTCGATGTCGAAGGTCAGCGCGTCGGACATCATGGGCGTTGCTCCTGAGGCAGGGCGGTCAGTGGACGGGTTCGGGCTGGCGGACGGACGGCAGGCAGGAATAGCCGCCGCGACGCGACACCCAGGTGCGCAGGGGCGCGGGGGCGTGGCCCTCGGGCCAGTCGAGCAGCAAGAGGTCGGCGCGCAGGCCGGGCGCGATGCGGCCGCGGTCGTTGAGGCCCATCGCGGCGGCGGGGTTGGCGGCGACCAGCCGCCACAGCGCCGGCAGCGGCGCCACGCCGTCGGCGTGCAGGCGGACCACGGCGCCCAGCATGGCGGGGTAATAGTAGTCGGAGGCGAGGATGTCGCAGAGGCCGCGCGCTATCATCTCGGCCGCGCCGGGGCTGCCGAGGTGGCTGCCGCCGCGCATGGCGTTGGGGGCGCCCAGGACGATGGCATCGCCGGCCTCGCGGGCCGCAAGGAACACCCGTTCGTGCATGGGGAATTCGGCCACGGTTGCGCCGAGGCCGCGATAGTAGCTGCGGGTCGTCGGCTGGCTGTCGTCATGGCTGAGCATCGGCACGGCATGGGCGCGGGCCAGCGCGGCGATGCGGTCGATGTGGCCGGGCACCTCGGGGCGCCGCGCCCAGACATCGGCGATCAGGGCGACGAATTCGGCGGTGGTCATGTGGGCGCGTTTCGCCCGGTCGGCCATCTTGTGCAGGAAGCCGGGGGCGGTCAGTTCGGTGACCGGGTAGTCGGGGGCATGGTCGAAGGGGCGGTCGTGCAGGGCGACCTCGGGGTGCAGCAGCGCCGCGGTGGTGTGGTCGTTGAACGCCAGCGAGGGCCGGTCCAAACCGGAATCGGTGCCGCGGAGGACATGCTCGATCAGCGGCTCTGCCTCGGGGCAGAAGGTTTCCCAGCGCAGCTGGACGCGGTTGTCGGCGGTCAGCCGATGCCGCAGGGCGTGCAGCGCCCGGACGACCTGCCAGCCGGTTTCCACGCTGCGCAGGCCCGGCTCCCACGACAGGGTCAGGGCGTGGTAGGCGGTGGCGATGCCGTTCGCGGCCAGTTGCCGATCGGTTTCCAGCAGTGCCGCCTCGGTCGGCACGGTGACGCCGGGGCGCGGCATGAGCTGGCGTTCGAAGGCATCGCCGTGAACATCGACGAAGGCGGGGGCCAGCAGGCGGCCGCGGGCGGGGATCACGCTGGCGCCGTCTCGGGCGACGTCCAGGCCGGTGATGCGGCCGTCCTCGATGCGGACCGAGGCGGTCTCGATCCGGTCATCCAGCACCAGGCTGGCGCCTTCGATCAGCTCGGCGCTCATGCCAGACGCTCGGCCAGGAAATGCCAGTGCCAGGAGCCGGGCTTGTCATGCGGGCGGTCGTAAAGGGTGAACGGCTCGAACCCGTGCAGGAGGGCAACCAGATCGGCCGCATTGCAGAAGTGATGCGGGTGGACCTTGTCGCCGGGGCCTTCGAAAACCCAGGTGTGGCGGCTGATCTCATGCCCGGGGGCCTTGGCGCGCTCGACCGCCAGGCGGCGGTTCGACAGCATGGTGGCCATGAAGGTGCCGCCGGGGCGCAACACGCGGTGAACCTCGGCCAGGGTGCGGCGGACCACGCTTTCGTCACCGTGGTAGATGACGTTCCAGGCGAGGACATGGTCGAAGCTGGCGGAGTCGAAGGGCAGGTCGGTCATCGCGGCCAGGCGGATGTCCAGCGCGGCGCCCTGGGCAACGGCGGAGGCCTTGACGGCGGCGACAGAGGCTTCGGCGGCGTCCAGCGCGGTGACCTGGTGGCCCATCGCCGCAAAGGCCAGCGCGTGGCGGCCGATACCGGCGCCCAGGTCCAGGATGCGGCTGCCGGGCGGCAGGGTGCCGGCGTGGTCCGTCACCCAGGGTTCGGCCTTTGCCCAGGGGCTGCCGGCATCGGCCTGCTGCCACTCGGCGTTCCAATACTGGTGGGCGGTGTCGGTGGGTTGCGCGGTCGTCATATGAGTTTCCTTCGGATCCAGCCCGAGCCCTGCTCGACGGCGATGACGAGGGCGAGCATCATCAGGATGATGGCAAGCGCCTCGTCGTAGTTGAAAAGGTCGAACGCGACCTTGAGGTCGACCCCGATGCCGCCGGCGCCGACAAGCCCCAGCGCGGCCGAGCCGCGCACCGATTTTTCCAGCGCGAACAGCGAGGTGGCGGTGAACGAGGGCAGGCTGGCCGGGATTACCGCCGAAACGATCAGGCCCAGGCGCGAGGCGCCGATGGCGCGCAGGGCGTCCTGCGGGCCGGGGTCGGTTTCCTCCATCGCCTCGGCGAAGAAGCGGCCGGCAAAGCCGATCTTGTCAACCATGATCGCCAGCACCCCGGCGGCAGGGCCAAGACCGACGACGATGATGAAGACAATCGCCCAGACCAGATCGGGCACGGTGCGAAACAGCGCGATCAGGGCGCGGGCGGCGGTGCGGATCAGCGGGTGCGGCGACAGCCGGTCGGTCGCCAGGATGGCGAAGGGCAGCGCGAAGACCAGCCCCAGGGCACAACCGGCAACGGCCATCTGCAGGGTTTCCAGCAGCTTCCAGCCGATCGGGACGATGCGGCTGAAATCCGGCGGGAACATCTGCATGACCAGGCCCGAGGGCGCGAACAGCCGGGCGACGCCGCGGCCGATCTTGTCCAGCGAGGGCGCGGTGGCGGCCAGCGAGGAGACGACCAGCGCCAGCACCAGCACCAGCCCGGTGTATTCCGCCAGGCTGCGGCGGCGGAACCGGGTCGGGGCGACGGCCGCCGTCATGCGGCGACCCCGTGGTCGAAGAACCGGCGCAGGCCCGGTTCATTGGCCTGCGCGGTGGGCAGGTCCAGCGCGATGCGGCCCTGGGCCAGGCCCAGGATGCGGTCGGAGAAGGCAAGCGTGTGTTCCAGCCGGTGCGAGATCACCAAGAGCGACAGCCCGTCCTGCCGGACCAGACCCAGAAGCAGCGCCATCACCTCTTGGCCGGTCTGCGGATCAAGGCTGGCGTCGGGTTCGTCGGCCAGGATGAACTCGGGGCGCTGCATCAGCATCCGCGCGATGGCGACGCGCTGCTGTTGCCCGCCGGAAAGCCCGTCAACCCGCGCCATGGCGCGGTCGGCCAGGCCGACACGGTCAAGGCAGGCCATCGCCTCGGCCCGAACCTCGGCCGGGGCCAGCGCCTGGAACCAGCTGCGCGGGCCGGACAGCCGCGCCTGCACGCCGTGGGTCACGTTCGACAGCGCCGACAGCCGCGGCACCAGGTTGTGCCGCTGCCAGACCATGCCCACCCGCGCCCGGAACCGGCGCAGGTCGCGTGGCGGCAGCGCCCGCACGTCGCAGCCCAGCATCTGAATCCGGCCGGCATCGGGTTCGCCACCCAGCCGGATCAGGCATTTGAGCAGCGTCGACTTGCCCGACCCGTTGGCCCCGATCAGCGCGGTGGCCTGACCGGCGGGAACGACGAAGCTCAGCCCGTCCAGCACCTTGCTCCCGGAGAAGGCGCGGGACAGGCCGTCAACGGCAAGCACGGGGCCCGCCGCAACGGACCCCGCCAAGACCTGCGCCGGATGCGCGGGCGCGTTCATCGGCCGGTCACTGGCCGACGAATTCGGTGAACTCGGTGATACCGACGTTGACATACATCTGGCGCACGACGTCGTAATCGGCATCGGTCACGGCAGCTCCGAAGGCACCGCCGATATACTTGGCGTTCTCTTCCGTCGAGGTCAGCGCCGCCAGCAGCTCGTCGCCCTTATCCGCAAAGGTCTTGCGGACGGTTTCCACCACCTCGGGCGCCACCTTGGGCGAGACGAGCAGCACATCGTTCGGCAGCGTGATGCCCTTGGCGATGGTGCGGAACTTCTGGTCGGGGAATTTTTCGGTGATGCTGTCGATGTGGGTGCGGTTCAGGCCGATGGCGGCGATCTCGCCGTTGATCAGCGCCTCGACAGCGACGTTGCGGTTCAGGAACACCGGCTCGTAGTCGGTGGCATAGGTCAGGCCGGCCTCGGACAGCAGCGTCACCGGGCCAAGGTGCTGCGAGGTCGAGCCGATCTCGCCGAACGAGACCTTTCCGCCCTTGAGGTCGGCCGGCGTTTGCGCCGGGCTGGCATCCAGCACGACGAGGGTGGAATAGTAGTCGGGGCGGACCCAGGTCACCACCGGCTGCGCGTCAAGCCGGGCGTTGAACACCACGTATTCCGCCGGGCCGGTCAGCACGAAGTCGATCTGGTCGGCGGCCATCGCCTCGACCGCCACGGTGCGCCCCGAGACCGGGAAGAATTCGACCGTCAGGCCCGAGGCGGCTTCGAAGGCGTCCTTGAACGGCCCCATCTCGCGCTGCAGCGCCTCAAGCCCGTCGATGTCGGTCACGGCAAAACGGATGGTCTCCTGCGCGGCGGCCTGCACGGCGACGAACAGGCCTGCGGTCAGGATGCCCGTGGCGAAAAGGGTTCTCATGGCGTTCTCCGGGATGAATGGACAGCGCCCGCCTATCATCGGAGCATGACCGCCAGACGACGCGCCCATCACAGGAATGCGACAGACCCGCCCGCCAGGCGGGACGGGCATGCGGCGTCAGGATCAACCCGCGATGCCGGTCTTCAACCGGGGCCGACCCGAAGGTCAGAGCCCCAGCACGTTCATCATGTCATATTCGCCCGGCTTCTGCCCCTGCCCCCAGAGCACCGCCCGCAAGGCCCCGCGGGCAAAGATCGCCCGGTCGGTCGCCACATGGCGCAGCACCACCCGCTCGCCGTCGGCGGCAAAGATCACGTCGTGCTCGCCCACGATGTCGCCGCCGCGCACCGCCGCAAAGCCGATGGCCCCGCGGACCCGCGCCCCGGTGATTCCGTCGCGCCCCGAGACGATGGAATTCTCCAGGCTGACCCCGCGCCCCTCGGCCGCCGCGCGGCCCAGCATCAGCGCCGTGCCGGATGGCGCATCCACCTTGGCCCGGTGATGCGCCTCGACGATTTCCACGTCCCAATCCTCGTCCAGCGCGGCGGCGATCTTCTGCGTCATCCGCACCAGGAGGTTGACGCCAAGGGACATGTTCCCCGCCCGCACGATCACCGCATGCCGCGCCGCCGCGGCGATCCTTTCCAGATGCGCGGCCTCAAGCCCGGTGGTGCCGATCACATGGCAAACCCGCGCCTGCGCCGCCAGCCCGGCGAACTCCACCGTCGCGGCCGGAGTGGTGAAGTCCACCACCCCCTGCGCCCGGGCAAAGGCCTCGACCGGGTCATCGGTGACCGTCACCCCCAGCGCCGGCCCGCCCATCGCCTCGCCAATGTCGCGGCCCACCCAAGGGTGCCCCTCGCGTTCCACCCCCGCCACCAGCCGCGCCCGCCCGCTGTCGGCAATCGTCTTTACCAGCATCCGGCCCATCCGGCCGGATACCCCCGTCACCACGATTCCCGGCACGTCCGCCATTGGCCAACCCTCCACGCTTCCCTTCGCGCTTTAGCGCCCATCGCGCGCCCGCGAAAGCCCGGCCCGTTGCGGTGCCCGCCGATTCCGCATAGACCGCTGCCCATGTCCTCCAAACGCTCCTCCTCGGGCCAAGGCCCCTCGCAGCGTCAGCTGCGCGTCGGCGAGTTGATCCGCCGCACCCTTTCCGACGTGCTGAACCGGGCCGAGATCCACGATCCCGAACTGAACGCCATGTCGATCACGGTGGGCGAGGTGTCGTTGTCCACCGACCTCAAGGTTGCCACGGTCTATGTCATGCCGCTGATGGGCAGCGTGCCGGTCGAGGACGCCATCAAGGCGCTGTCGCGCAACAAGGGCGAGTTGCGCCACCGCGTCAGCGCCGAGCTGACGCTTAAATACGCCCCCGACCTGCGCTTCCGCCCGGATGAAACCTTCGACCGCCTGGACGAGACCCGCCGCCTGTTCTCCGACCCGACCGTCCAGCGCGACCTTGCCGCGCCGGATGAGGATCAGGTCTAGGCCATGCGCCGCCTGCTGGCCCTTCTGGCCCTGCTGCTGCCGCAGACGGCCCTTCCGGCGGCGGCCACCGCCTGCCGGGACGAGGTGTTCGAGGCCACCTCCTTCACCCTGTGCGAGGTGACCCGGGCCGATGACCTGCGGCTGTTCCTGAACGGCGCCGATGGCCCCTACGGCAGCTTTGCCGCCGTCAACGACGCGCTGGCCGCCGATGGCGCCACCTTGGGCTTTGCGATGAACGCCGGCATGTATCACCGCGACCTGTCGCCGGTGGGCCTGTTCGTGCAGGCCGGGCGCGAACTCGCGGGACTTGTCACCCGCGACGGCCCCGGCAACTTCGGCCTTCTGCCGAACGGCGTGTTCTGCTGGGGCGAGGGCGGCTTCCGCGTCGTCGAAAGCCGCACCTTCAAGACCCGGCGCCCCGCCTGCACCTGGGCCACCCAATCCGGCCCGATGCTGGTGATCGGCGGCGCGCTGCACCCCAAGCTGCTGCCCGACAGCGATTCGCTTTACATCCGCAACGGCGTGGGGGTCAGCCCCGATGGCAGCCGCGCCGTCTTTGCCATCTCGAACGACGCGGTGAACTTCCACCGCTTTGCGCGGCTGTTCCGTGATCACCTTGGCCTGCCCGACGCGCTGTATTTCGACGGCAGCATCTCGCGCCTCTACGCGCCGAACCTTGGCCGCAGCGACCTTGGCTTCCCGATGGGCCCCATCGTCGGCGCCGTCGTCCCGAAAGGCTAGGCCATGGCCCGCACCCGGAAAGGCCGCCCCGTCTCGGGCTGGGTCATCGTCGACAAGCCCGCCGGCATCGGCTCGACCGAGGTCGTCGCCCGCGTCCGCCGGGCCTTCGGCGCGCAAAAGGCCGGTCACGCCGGCACCCTTGACCCCGCCGCCACCGGCGTTCTTGCCGTGGCCCTGGGCGAGGCGACCAAGACCGTGCCGCTGATCACCGACGCCAGCAAGGCCTACCGCTTCCGCATCACCTTCGGCGCGGCCACCTCGACCGACGATGCCGAAGGCGAAACCCTGGCCACCAGCCCGAACCGCCCCACCGACGCGCAGATCGAAGCCGCCCTCGCCGCCTTCCGCGGCGACATCCTGCAAGTCCCGCCGCAGGTCTCGGCCGTCAAGGTCGACGGCGAGCGCGCCTATGACCTGGCCCGCGAAGGCATCGCCATGGACCTCGCCGCCCGCCCGCTGTTCGTCGAGCGCCTGAGCCTCCTCGCCCGCCCCGACCCCGACCATGCCGATCTGGAGATGGTCTGCGGCAAGGGCGGCTATGTCCGCAGCATCGCCCGCGACCTTGGCCGCGCCCTGGGCTGCCTCGCCCATGTCCAATGGCTCCGCCGCGACTGGACCGGCCCCTTCCGCGCCAGTGACGCCTGCACCCTGCAAGACCTCGACCGCCTTTCCGGCATGCCTGAAATCGACAGCCTCCTCCACCCGCTTGAACAGGCCCTCACCGGCCTGCCCGAACTGCAGGCCACCCCCGAAGGCGCCACCCGCCTGTCGCACGGCAACCCCGGTCAGGTTCTGGGCCACTTGCCCTACGGCTCCGAGGCCTGGGCCAGCCTCGACGGCCTTGCCCTCGCCGTCGGCCGCTACATGGGCGGCGAGTTGCACCCCAGCCGCGTCTTCAATCGCTAAGCCCCCCTTCCTCCCCAACTTCATCTTGGCGAAAATACCCCGCGGGGGCCCGGGGGCGCGAAGCCCCCGGCGGCCGCCGTCAGCACTCTTGCGCACCCCCGGCCGGCCGCTGCACCATCCCGGCCTGACCGCTGCCGCGCAAGGAACCCATGCCGATGTCCGAAATCCCCGGTTTCACCCGCCGCCGCATCGCGCTGCCCGACATCACCCTGTCGCTGCAAGAGGCGGGGTCAGGCCCGGCGCTGATCCTGCTGCACGGCTACCCGCAGAACGGGATGTGCTGGTGGCGCGTCGCCCCCGCCCTGTCGCAGCATTTCCGCGTGCTCATCCCCGACCTGCGCGGCTATGGCCAGTCCGACGCGCCGCCCGACGACGCCACCCACGCCACCTATTCCAAACGCCAGATGGCCGCGGACATCGTCGCCCTGATGGATGCCCTGCACCTGCCCCAGGCGATGATCCTTGGCCATGACCGCGGTGCCCGCGTCGCCTATCGGCTGGCCTTCGACCACCCCGACCGGGTGTCGCGCCTGGGCATCATCGAGATCGCCCCCACCGCCGAATACTGGGCACATTGGGGCGCCGAACTGGCCCTTGCCGCCTATCACTGGACCTTCCTTGCCCAGCCCGCCCCCCTGCCCGAACGGATGATCGACGCTGACCCGGTGGCCTATATCGACTGGACCCTTGCCTCCTGGACCCAGCACAAGTCGCTTGCCGTCTTCCCCGCCGATTCCCTGCGCAGCTATCGCGAGCAGGCCCGCGACCCCGCCCGCATCGCCGCCATGTGCGCCGACTACCGCGCCGGGGCCACCACCGACCGCGCGCATGACGAAGCCGACCGCGCCGCCCAGCGCCGCATCACGGCGCCCTTGCACTTTCTCTGGGGCCGGCACGGCTTTCCCGCCCGCACCGGCGACCCCGCGGGCATCTGGCGCCGCTGGGCCGAGACCGTGACCGACGCATCGGTGGACAGCGGCCATTTCGTCATGGAAGAGGCGCCCGAAGCCGTGCTGGGCGCCTTTCTGCCGTTCTTTCGCGCTGCCACCCCGCCTGGGGATCAGGCCGCCAGCAGTTGAATGTCCGCCGGAGTCACCGTGCCGTTCACCGTGGCCACCGAGGTGCCGTCCAGCAGGATGTTCACCGCGTCCGACCCCTCGACGGCCTCGACCGTCACCTGCGGATCGGCATGCACGGCGGCATCATAGACCAGCACGATCTGGTCTTCTGCTGCGTCATAGTCGGTGATCGTTGCGTGCCCACCCTCGCCCAGCCACTGGCTGAGGGTGAATTCGTCCGCCCCCGCGCCGCCGCTGGCATAGTCGCCCGCGCCCAGGGTCAGCACATCGTCACCGGCGCCGCCGTTCAGGAAGTCGATCTCTTCATCGTCGCCTTCCGGGAACAGGCCCGAAAGCATGTCGTCGCCGGCGTTGCCGTCCAGCGTGTCCGACCCTGCGGCGCCGGCCAGCACATCGTTGCCGTCGCCTCCGGCCAGCCAGTCATCGCCCGCGCCGCCGTCCAGGCTATCGTCGCCGCCGCCACCCAGCAGCGTGTCGCCGCCATCGCCGCCGTCCAGCACATCCGCGCCTTCGTGCCCGGCCAGCATGTCAGCGCCGGCCTCGCCCCACAGGCTGTCTGCGCCGTCCTGACCCTCGATCAGGTCGGCCCCATTGCCGCCCAGGGCCAGATCGTCGCCCGCCCCGGCCCAGATCCGGTCATCGCCATCGCCGCCATCCAGGCGGTCGTCGCCGCCCTGCGCGTCGATCTGGTCATTGCCCGCGCCGCCGGCCAGAAGATCGTCAGCCTCGCCGCCCGAGATCCTGTTGTCGGCCGCATCGCCATGAACGGTGACCGGATCATCCTGCGCGTCCGGGGAGTCGTCGCTTTCGGCGCCGTCTTCGTCCTGCAACAGGTCCTGGTCGCCTTCCTCGTGCGGCGTCTCATCCGCGGCGTCGTCGCCGGCATCATCCTCGGCGTCCTCGCCCGAGGTCAGCCCCATGACGCTTTCCGCCAGAACCCCGGCCAGGACAGCACCCATCATTCCCAGCATCAGCAGCATCGCTTGTCACCCCACATCTGTCAGAAGCCGCCCCCACGGCGGCGTTAACCATGTTCCCCTCCAACCTTCTGACAGGATTAGGAATTCATCCGCCGTGATAGCACGAATCAAGCCGTCCTCGCAGCCGTTCGACGCTGCAAGCTTTCGCCAAATCGTTCCGATCTTCTGGCGGGCCGCGGGCCGAGAATCCGGCTTTTCTTTCGGTCCGTTTCCCCCTATACGCACGCATCCGCCTGCCAAGGCGGTGTTCAAGGGCCCTGCTGGACGACATCCCGGCTGTGGCCGTCACGCCAAACCGCAAGGAGCATTGCGATGTCGATCACGGTTGAAGAGAAAGCGCGGCTGATCAAGGAATACGGCACCAAGGAAGGCGACACCGGTTCGCCCGAGGTTCAGGTTGCCATCCTGTCGTCGCGCATCGCCACGCTGACCGAGCACTTCAAGACCCACAAGAAGGACAACCACTCGCGTCGTGGCCTTCTGATGCAGGTCGCCCAGCGCCGCAAGCTGCTGGACTATCTCAAGAAGAAAGACGAAGCGCGCTACACGACGCTGATCCAGCGCCTCGGCCTGCGCCGCTAAGCCCTTTCACAGGTTTCCCGCAAACGCCCGTGCCGAAAGGTGCGGGCGTTTTGCCTTGCGGCCGGTCCCGGGCCGGCAAGCGCCGGCGGGGCCCGGCGCGCGGCAGTCACCGGTTCGAAGACCAAAGGATTGGCGTCAGCGCCCCGGCCTGCAAGGGACCGGCAGAAGGACGGCGCCGACTTCAGTCTTGAACTCTGCATGTTCCATCCATATACCATCCATATGGATGGAGAGAACCATGCCGAACGGCAAGCCGCCGCGCGAGACGCAGCCCGAAAGCGAGAAGATCACGATCAATCTTGGCTTCGTCGATCTCGGGCGGGTCGATCTGCTGGTGCAAGAGGGCTTTTACGCCAACCGGAGCGATTTCATCCGCTCTGCCATCCGCCGGCAGCTTGACGCGCAGGACGAGACGGTCAGAGCCAGTCTCCAGCGCCAGACGCTGGAACTGGGGCTGCGCGACTATGGCCGGGCCGACCTTGAGGCGCTGCGCGACGCCGGCAAGGTTCTGCATGTGAAGGTGGTGGGTCTGGCGCGGATCGCGCCCGACGTCTCGGCCGAGCTGGCGCGTGCCACGATCGGCTCGATCACCGTTCTGGGCGCGTTGCAGGCCACCCCCGAAGTCAAGCGGGCCTTGGCCGGACGTATCCGGTAGAACATCAGGAAGGACTGAGCCGATGACAGATTTCGACCCCCGCGCCTGGCGCACCGCGATGGGCCGCTTGCCATCCGCAGCGCCGTCCTTTGCGGCCGATCTGGTCCAGCGCACGCTGGCACAGCACGGCCTTGCGTCAGGGGCAACGGCAGAGGCCACGACCAGCTCTCCGTTGCAGGACATGATGGCACGCCTGCGTCCGGCAGCGGCGGACGTCCGGGCCGCGGTGCCCGACATCCCCAGCGGCGCCCGCTGGCAGGACGAGCAGTTCAACTGCGAAGCGGGCAGCCGTCGCTATTGCACCTATGTGCCCACTCTGGCCCGCCGGCGGGCCACCGGCATGATCGTCATGCTGCACGGCTGCACCCAGACCCCCGAGGACTTTGCGGCAGGCACCGGGATGAACGCGCTTGCCGAGGCCCATGGGTTCATCGTGGTCTACCCCCACCAGTCGCGCGGCGAGAACGCGCAGACCTGCTGGAACTGGTTCCGGCGCGGCGACCAGCACCGCGACCAGGGTGAGCCGTCGATTCTGGCCGGCCTTGCGCGCAACGTTGCGGCCGCGCAGGGCGTGCCGGGCGACAGGATCTTTGTCGCCGGACTGTCTGCCGGGGCCGCAATGTCGGTGATCCTGGGCGAGACCTATCCGGACCTGTTCTCTGGGGTGGGCGCCCATTCGGGCTTGCCAGGCGGCGCGGCCACGGACCTGCCGTCCGCCTTCGCCGCGATGGCGGGGAATGGCCCGGACCGGGCGACCAGACCCGGTGCCGTGCCGGTGCGGACCATCGTTCTGCATGGCAGCGCCGACACCACGGTCCACCCGTCGAACGGCCGCAGGATCGCCGAGCGCGCGGTTGCGCTTGGACCCCGGCAGGTGGTGCAGGTCGATGATCGCGGCACAGTGGCGGGGCGCGCCTTTGTTCGGCAGGCAAGCCTGGACAGCGACGGGACCGCGCTTGTCGAGCATTGGGACATCGAGGGATTGGGCCATGCCTGGTCGGGCGGGTCGCCGCGCGGGTCCTTCACGGACGCCAGGGGGCCGAATGCCAGCGAAGCCATGATCCGGTTCTTCTTCGCAAGGGACGGGCTGCCCGGGCTGTGATGGTCGTCCTTCCGCCGGATGGTGAAGGTCCGCAGCCTCTGCCGCAGCACGAGCGACGTCGCGCCGCGGCAGGTCGATCTGTGCTTTGTGCCGGAAGCCACCACGCCGACGGCATGCCCGGCCAGCTTGATGCGGACCCTGCATTTCTCGCCCTCGGCCTCTTGCCAGACGGCCTTGATCACGCGCCTGAGGATGTCGACCTGTTCGCGGGTATCGTCAATATGTCGGGGAATGGCGGTCTTGAGGTCCTGTCCGGAGTTCCCGTTCCGGATTCCCTGTGGCTGGGAAGACGGAGATCGGGGTCTCTGTTGCGCACATCGGCTGACGGCCACCCTGTTGATTTCCACCCGGAACTGAGCCGGGTCGGCGCGTAATTTCCACTGAGAATTGAGCCATGTGAACCTTCCCCAGAAGCGAAGAGCGGCGGGGGCAACGGAGTGATCCAAAAGGGACTGAGGCTCCGGGCGGCAAGCGCACGAAGCTGCAGGTCGGCCATGTCAAGCTGGCGCACAGACTAACCTCAAAGTGCGGACGTTTCAGGGGAGCAGGTCACCGTGAACCTGCTGCGCTTCATGTTCGTCTCCTTCGCTGGAGAACAGACTAACTTCAAAGTGCGGACGTTTCAGGGGAGCAGGTCAGCGGAATTCGTGTAAGCGTCCGGCCAGACTGCTATCGGTTCCAGCGCCACGGGAGCAGATCGTTGACCTTTGTGATTTTGTAGTCCGGAATGCGTGCGAGGGTGTCGGCGAGCCAGGCGTGGGGATCGACGGTGTTGA
>NZ_JAJCTD010000007.1 GCF_020564565.1 Rhodobacter sp. Har01 | reverse complement strand
AATTCTTTCCCTGTTCGGCCGAATTTCATTCCCTGATCCGCTGATTTAAGTTCCCTGTTCCTGAGGAGCAGGGAATTTGGCCGTAACCCACGGAAAACGCGCGATGATTCCAGGTGGAAAATCGCCAGACTGGCCCTGGAAAATCAAAAATCCCTGATAATTCCCTGTTGTTGCCGCGCGAGCAAACCGAACGGGGTACGCGGGCTGCGGAGACGCGCGGCGCAAAAGAGGAGAACAGGGAAGGCTGGTGGCGTCTCCGCCAGCAGAAAACCGACCTAACCCGCGGAAACAGGGGAGAATTCCCCGCTGGAACGGAAAGATAAGGGATATCAAGGGGTTGATGGCGGACAGTGAGGGATTCGAACCCTCGAGACGGTTCCCCGCCTACACACTTTCCAGGCGTGCGCCTTCGACCACTCGGC
This sequence comes from Rhodobacter sp. Har01, assembly GCF_020564565.1. Taxonomy (GTDB): domain Bacteria; phylum Pseudomonadota; class Alphaproteobacteria; order Rhodobacterales; family Rhodobacteraceae; genus Pseudogemmobacter. Next base: position 110,391 of record NZ_JAJCTD010000007.1, on the reverse strand, counting down.
CAACTGTCCGTGGCGGCGGTCTTAGCCTGTCGACGGCAGACCGGCAAGGGGGCTGCGGACCGAAATCCCTGCCGCCAAGGGCGGCCGCATCCGGCGGAAATGCGGCAGTTCGCGGGGCCCGGCGGGGTGGGCCAGGGCTGCCAAAGAGCAGCGTCGGTCCTGCCGCCGGTGCAGCTGTCGGCGGCGGGCCGGGGGCCGGCGTGCGATGACACTGCCCCCCTGCCCCGGGGCGCGCCGCGGCCGGGAGGGCGCTGCCGGTCGGGGGCGCGGGTGCGGTCGCTGTGGCGCATGCGGAAAAGGCGCTCGGCCGACGCCGGGATGCAACGCCATCCGTCCTGCGGCGCCCGCAGCAAACCCGCGCTGGTTCGGCGTCGCCCGGCGCGCCGGCGCCGGTTCAGGCCCGGCCGTAGCCTTGCATCACCTTGATGTAATTCGCCCGCTCATAGGCCTCGGGGTCGGCCAGCGCGCCGTGGCTCAGCCGGCCGCGGACCGCGTCGGGGCTGGTCAGCCCCCGCGCGGCAAGCCAGTCTTTCAGGCCCTGCACCAGCACGGCCATGTGCCCCGGCCCGTGCCGCAGCAGCGCCGAGGTGGTCATCGCCACATCCGCCCCCGCCAGCAGGTAGCGCACCACGTCCTCGGGCCCCTCGACCCCCGTCGTCGCGGCCAGCGAGCCCTTGGTTCGCCCGGCCAGAACCCCGATCCACAACAGCGGCAGCCGCATCTCGGCATGGGTCGACAGGTCGAGGCTGGGCACCACGCTCAGCGTCGCGGGGTCGATGTCGGGCTGGTAGAAGCGGTTGAACAGCACCACGCCCGCCGCCCCCGCCGCCACGATCCGCTGTGCCATATGGCCCGGCGCGCTGAAATAGGGGCCGATCTTCACCGCGACCGGAATCTGCACGGTGTCGCAGACCGCCGCCACCACATCCAGCGTGCGTTGTTCGACCTCGGCGCCCGGGACCGTCAGGTCGGTGGGCAGCAGGAACACGTTCAGCTCGATCGCCGCCACGCCGGCATCCTGAAAGTCGCGGGCAAGGTCGGTCCAGCCGCTGTCGGTGGTGCCGTTCAGGCTGGCGATCACCGGAATCTCCAGCGTCGCCGCGGCCTTTTCGGCCAGCGCCACCTGATTGCCGCTGTCGGTGGTAAAGGCGGCCTGGGCGGGAAAGAAGCTTTGCGCCTCGCCAAAGCTTTCGGCGCCGTTGCCGATCAACTGGTCGAGGATGTGCTGTTCGTGCCAGAACTGCTCTTCGAAGACCGAGGGCAGCACCACCGCCCCCGCGCCGTAGCCCTGCAGGGCCTTGAGCGTCTCCAGCCGTGCGTTCAGCGGGCTGGCCGAGGCCACGATGGGGCTGGGCAGGGTCAGCCCCAGATAGCGTGTGGTCAGGTCCATGGTCTGCCTCCTGTCACAGCTTGGCCGCGGCCCCAAGGGCCAGCGACGGCCCCGGGCCTGCGTCCATCTGCGCGAATTCCTCATAGCTGCGGTATTTGTCGCGGATCGCCTGCTGCGCCTGGATCAAGAGCGCCGCCGCCTCTTCGGGGCGGATGGCGGCCAGCGCGGAATAGCGCAACTCGTTGTAGGCATAGTCCTTGAACGGCAGCGTCGGACGAGGGGAATCCAGCCGGAACGGTGCCGTGCCGGTGCCGTGCAGCCGCGGGTCATAGCGCAGAAGCGGCCAGTAGCCCGAGGCGACGGCGCGGTCCTGCTGGTCAAGCCCTTTGCGGATGTCGAAGCCATGCGCGATGCAATGGCTGTAGGCCAGGATCAGGCTGGGCCCGTCATAGGCCTCGGCCTCACGAAACGCCTGAAGGGTTTGCTGCGGATTGGCGCCCATTGCCACCTGTGCCACGTAGACATTGCCATAGGCGACGGCTTGCAGCGCCAAATCCTTGCGCGCGGTGCGCTTGCCGGCGGCGGCGAACTTGGCGATGGCGCCCAGCGGTGTGGCCTTCGAGGCCTGGCCGCCGGTGTTGGAATAGACCTCGGTGTCCATCACCAGGATGTTGACGTTGCGCCCCGTGGCCAGCACATGGTCCAGCCCGCCATAGCCGATGTCATAGGCCCAGCCGTCGCCGCCGACGATCCAGATCGAGCGGCGCACCAGATGGTCGACCACGGACAGAAGGTCCAGCGCCCGCGGGTCGCCCTGCCGGGCCAGCAGGCGGGTCTTCAGGGTGGCAACCCGTTCCCGCTGCGCCCGGATCTCGCTTTCGGCGATCTGCGGGGCGCTTAGGATGGCCTGCACAAGGTCTTCGCCCAGGTCGGGGGCCATCGCCTGCGCCAGGTCGCGCGCCAGGTCCAGATGCTTGTCCGCCGCCAGCCGGAAGCCCAGGCCGAATTCCGCGTTGTCCTCGAACAGCGAGTTCGCCCAGGCCGGGCCACGGCCTTCGGCGTTCTTGGTCCAGGGGGTGACGGGCAGGTTGCCGGAATAGATCGACGAGCAGCCGGTGGCGTTGGCCACCATCAGGCGGTCGCCGAACAGCTGCGACAGCAGCTTGACGTAGGGCGTCTCGCCGCAGCCGGCGCAGGCGCCCGAGAACTCGAACAGCGGTTCCAGGAACTGCACGCCGCGGACGTTGGCGAAATCGACCCGGGCGCGTTCGTTTACTGGCAGGCCCTGGAAAAAGGCGATGTTCTCGCGTTCCGCCTCGACCAGTGGCGCCTTGTCGGCCAGGTTGATCGCGCGGAGGCCCGGTTCCGTGGGGCTGCGGGCCGGGCAGGCCTCGATGCAAAGCGCGCAGCCGGTGCAGTCCTCGACATGGAACTGCAGGGTGAAGCGCGCGCCAGGGTAGCCGCGGGCGTTCACCGGGGCCGACTTGAAGGTGTCGGGCGCGCCGGTCAGCAGGCCGCCGTCATAGTATTTCGCCCGGATCACCCCATGCGGGCAGACAAAGCCGCACTGGCCGCACTGGATGCAGAGGTCGGGCTGCCAGACCGGCACCTCGTCGGCGACGTTGCGCTTTTCCCAGGCGGCGGTGCCGGTGGGGAAGGTGCCGTCGGGGGGCAAGAGGCTGACCGGGATCAGGTCGCCCTCATCCGCCATCATCGCGGCGGTGACGCGACGGACAAAGTCGGGGGCAGTGACAGGCACCGCCGGCGGGCGGTCGAAGGTGCTGGTCACCGTGGCCGGGACTTGCACCTGGTAAAGCCGCGCCAGCGCGCCATCGACGGCAGCCCAGTTCTGTTCCACCACCCGGCGGCCCTTGCGGCCATAGGCCTTCTGGATGCTGGCCTTGATCCGGGCGATGGCGTCTTCGCGCGGCAGGACACCGGAAAGGGCAAAGAAGCAGGTCTGCAGGATGGTGTTGGTGCGGCGCCCTAGCCCCACCTCTCGCGCGGCCCGGTTGGCGTCGATCACCCACAGCTTCAGGCCCTTGGCGATGATCGCCGCCTGTGCCGCGCGGGGCAGGCGGTCCCACACCTCATCGGGCCCGCAGGGCGCGTTCAGCAGGAAGGTCGCGCCGGGGGCGGCCAGCCGCAGAGCGTCGATCTTTTGCAGGAAGGCGAACTGGTGGCAGGCCACGAAATTGGCCGAGTGGATGAGGTAGGGCGAGCGGATCGGCCGCGGCCCGAAGCGCAGGTGCGATACCGTCTGGGCGCCGGACTTGTGGCTGTCATAGACGAAATAGCCTTGGGCGTAGAGCCCGGCCTCCTCGGCCAGGATCTTGACGCTGGCCTTGTTGGCGCCCACCGTGCCATCGGCGCCCAGGCCGTAGAAGACGGCGCGGACGATGTCGGCGCCTTCGGTGTCAAAGCCGGTGTCGACGTGCAGGCTGAGATGCGTCACGTCGTCGGTGATGCCGACGGTGAAGCCGGTCTTCGGGCTGGCCTTGGTCAATTCGTCATAGACCGCCTTGACCTGGGCCGGGTCGAAATCCTTGGACGACAGGCCGTAGCGCCCGCCGATCACCCGCGGCATCGCCCGGCCAGCCGTCGCCGCCGCCTCGGCCAGGGTCGCCACCACGTCCAGATACAGCGGTTCCCCAGGCGCGCCGGGTTCCTTGCAGCGGTCCAGCACCGCGATCCGCCTGGCCGAAGCGGGCAGCGCGGCCAGGAACGCTGCCGCCGGGAAAGGCCGGTAAAGCCGGACGATCAGCGCGCCGACCTTCTCGCCCTGCGCGGCCAGCACGGCCAGCGCCTCAAGCACCACCTCGGCGCCCGAGCCCATGACCACAATCACCCGTTCGGCATCCGCCGGCCCGACATAATCGCACAGCCCGTAGCGGCGGCCGGTCAGCGTGGCCAGTCGGTCCATCTCCTCGGCCACGATCCCGGGCACGGCGGCGTGCCAGGGGTTCGCCGCCTCGCGGCCCTGGAAGAACACGTCGGGGTTCTGCGCCGTGCCCCGCACCACCGGGTGTTCCGGCGACAGCGCCCGCGCCCGGTGCGCGCGCACCAGATCATCGTCGATCATCGCCCGGATCTGCGCGTCCGGGATCAGCGACAGGGTGTTCACCTCGTGGCTGGTGCGGAAGCCGTCGAAGAAATGCACGAAGGGCACGCGGGCACGCAAGGTCGCGGCATGGGCCACCAGCGCCATGTCGTGCGCCTCCTGCACCGAGTTTGACGCCAGCATGGCAAAGCCGGTCTGCCGCACCGCCATCACGTCGGAATGATCGCCGAAGATCGACAGCGCATGGGTGGCCAGCGCCCGGGCCGCAACGTGAAAGACCGTGGGCGTCAGTTCGCCCGCGATCTTGAACATGTTGGGGATCATCAGCATCAGGCCCTGCGAGGCCGTGAAGGTGGTGGTCAGCGCGCCGGCCTGCAGCGCGCCATGCACGGCGCCCGCAGCACCACCTTCGGACTGCATCTCCTGGATGACGGGGATATTGCCCCAGATGTTGCGCAAGCCCCGCGACGCCCATTCGTCGGCCAGTTCCGCCATCGTGGACGAAGGCGTGATCGGGTAAATCCCGCAAACCTCGTTCACCCGATAGGCGATGTGGGCGACGGCGGTGTTGCCGTCCATGGTGGCACGTTCTGCAACCGGGGCGGCGGGGGCGTCGGTGTGGTCACGCATCGGCACTCTCCTCGGCCACCATCTCCAGCGCATGGCAGGGGCATTGCTCAAAGCAAGAGGCGCAGCCGGTGCATTTCGTCAGGTCGATGCGGTAGCCCGCGCCCATGCCCAGCTTGACGATGGCCTGTTCGGGGCAGGCGGCATAGCAGTTGTCGCATTCGTAACAGTCGCCGCAGGAATAGCAGCGCGCGGCCTCATAGGTGGCCTCGCGCGCATCCAGACCCGCGATGATTTCCTGAAACCCGCCCATCCGTGCGGCTTCGGCCAATTCGTCCTGTGCGCTGCGGTCGGCGTCGGAATAGACCGGCAGGTGCAGCATGTCGAAACCCACCACCGGGGCGGGGGTGGTCTCGGCCAAGGGGACGCCGCGCAGCCAGGCGTCGATCTGGCGGGCGGCGCGCTTGCCGTGGCCGGTCGAGATGGTGACCGATTGCTGGCTGGGCACCATGTCGCCGCCGGCAAAGATGCCGGGCGCGCCGGTCATCATGTCGGGGCCGACGATCACCGTGCCGTCGGGGGTGAAACCGATGCCGGGGACGCGGGACAGGAACCCGCTGTCGGTCTGCTGGCCCAGCGCCAGCACCAGGGCATCCGCCGTCAGCGTCTCGATCTCGCCGGTCGGCTGCGGGCGGCCCTCGGCATCCAGCTCCATCCGCTCGACCTGCATCTCGCTGCCCGAGATTTCGCGGATGGTGGTCAGCCAGCGGATCTTGACGCCTTCTTCCAGCGCCTCGTCGGCCTCGAAGCCATGCGCAGGCATGTGGGCGCGGTCGCGGCGGTAGACAATGATGGTCTCGGCCGCGCCCAGCCGGCGGGCGGTGCGGGCGGCATCCATCGCGGTGTTGCCGCCGCCATAGACGATGACGCGCCGCCCCAGCATCGGCGGCGCCTCGGCCGAGGTGTCGCGCAACAGGCTGACCGCGTCCAGCACCTTTGCGGCATCGCGGGCGGGGATTTCCACCCGCTTGCCCAGCCCCGCGCCGATGGCCAGGAACACCGCGTCAAAGCCCCCCGCGGCCTGTTCCGCCGCCAGGTCGGTGACCTTGTGGTTCAGCGTGATCGTCACGCCCAGGGCTTCGATCCGGGCCACGTCGGCGGCCAGTTCCGCCCGCGGCATCCGGTAGGCCGGGATGCCGAAATGCATCATGCCCCCCGCCACCGGCCCGGCCTCGCGAATCTCCACCGCATGGCCCAGCCGCGCCAGGTGATAGGCGGCCGACAGCCCGGCCGGCCCGGCGCCGACCACCAGCACCCGCTTGCCGCTTGCGGGCCGGATCGGCTTGAAGGCCCAGCCTTCGGCGGTGGCCATGTCGCCCAGGAACCGCTCGACCGCGTGGATCGACACCGGCGCATCCACCGCGCCGCGGTTGCAGCCGTCTTCGCAGGGGTGATAGCAGACCCGGCCATGCACTGCGGGCATCGGGTTTTCCGCCGTCAGCACCTCCCAGGCCTCGCGGAAGCGGCCGGCCTGGGCCAGCGCCAGCCAGCCGCGGATGTCCTCTCCGGCCGGGCAGGCGGCGGCACAGGGCGGGGTCAGGGTGACATAGACGGGATGCTGATGCCGCACCGGCCCGGTGCCGCGCGCGCCCGCAGGATCGACCGAGGGCGTGAAATCCCGAAGCCGCGTGCTCATCGCCCCACCTCCGCTTGCCACCGGCTGGCCGGATCGCCGGGATGATAGGCCGGCGACCCGGCCCCCGGCATGATCCAGATCACCCGGTCCGCCGCAAGACCGACTTGGCACGCCCCGGCGGCGCGCCCGGCTATGCCGACCGGTCTGCCAGCAGGCCGTCGAACGGCCGCCGCCGCAGCGCCAGCGCCGCGGCCAGGGCCGGCTCGGGCGCGACCTCGGCGATGGCCTCGACCGGCCGCAGCAGCAGCCTGGTGCCGCCGCCGGCCGCCACCGCCGCCAGCATTGCCGCTCCGCGGGGGCCGGCCATGTCGGCGCCGTCGATCAGCCGCATCGGGCGGCCCAGCGCCGCCGCCAGCAGGCGCAGCCACAGCCGGCTGCGGGTGCCGCCGCCGACGACGGTGAACCGCTCGGGCCGCGCGCCCACGCCGCGCTGCGCCACCACGCAATCGGCGAACTGGAAGGCCACGCCCTCCATCGTGGCATAGGCCAGCATCTCGGGCGTGACGCCGGGGTGCAGGCCGGCCATCCGGCCCAACAGGTCGGGCCGGTTCAGCGGGGTGCGGATGCCGGTCAGGCAGGGCAGGAAAAGCGGCGCCGCGGCAAGGCCCGGCCCGGCCGCGAAAGCCTCGGCCCCGGCGTCCAGGTCGGGCACCTTGCGGCCGGTGATCTGCCCCAGCCAGTCCAGCGAGGCGGTGGCGCTCATCACCACGCCCATCGACAGGAACACCCCGGGCACCACATGGGCCGAGGTCAGGATGGCCTTTTCCGGCCCCGGATGGAACGCCGCGTCCACGATGCAGGCGACGCCCGAGGTGCCCACGGTCAGCACCGCATCGCCGGGCCGCGCGCCGCCCGCGCCCAGGGTCGAGCCCATGTTGTCGCCTGCCCCGGCGGCCACCGAGACCGGCCCGGCGATGCCCCAGCGGGCGCACAACTCGGGTCGCAGGCGCCCGGCCTCGGCCCAGCTGTCCAGCACCGGGGGCAGATGGGCCGGATCCCAGCCCGCGGCGGCGCAAAGCTCCGGGTCCCAGCGGCCCGAGGCGACGTCCAGCAGCTGCGTGCCGCCGGCATCCGAAGGTTCGGTCGCCACCTCGCCGGTCAGCGCCAGCCGGACATAATCCTTGGTCAACAGCAGCATCCGCGCCCGGTCCATCACCGCCGGCTCATGCTTGCGCAGCCAGATCAGCTTGGGCGCGGTGATGCCGGGGTCGGGCGTGCCGTTGGTGCGCCGCCCGATGTCGGGCACCGCGGCCAGCAACTCGGCGCATTCGGCCAGCGCGCGCTGGTCGTTCCACAGCATCGCCGGGCGCAGCGGGCGCAGGTCGGCGTCCAGCACCAGCGCCGCCAGCATCTGCCCCGACAGCCCGATGCCGCGCACCGCCGCCATCTCGCGCGGCGCCTGCCCCGCCAGCCGGTCCAGGCAGGCCAGCACGGTCGCAACCCAAAGGTCGGCGTCCTGCTCGCTATGCCCCAGATGCGGGCGGCTGACCGCGACCGGTTCCGCGGCCACGGCGATCACCCGCGACAGGTCCTCGATCAGCACGGCCTTGATGCCCGAGGTGCCCAGGTCGATGCCGATGGTCAGCATCCTAGCGCCCCCCGTCCAGCAGGGCGCGGGCGGTGGCTTCGTCGGTCACCAGCGTGTCGATCACACCGCGCTTCAGCACCGCCCGCACCACCGCAATCTTCTGCGGCCCCCCGGCGGCCAGGATCACGTTCGGAATCGGCGCCAGGTCGTCCAGCCCGATGCCGATCACCCGGTCGTTGATCGGATGCGGGATCGGCCGGCCCTCGGCGTCGATCACCACGCCCAGCACGTCGCCCACCGCCCCCAGGGCGCGCAGGTCGTCCATCGTCACGTCGGCCGGCAGCCCGTCGCGCATCAACAGCGACCGGGTCGAGATGTCGCCGGCCGCCATGGCAAGGGCATCCACCCCGCGCAACTTTTCCAGAATGGCGCGGAACACGTCCAGCTGCATGATGGTGTCACGGCTTTCGCGGCTGCCGGCATACAGCGGTGCGGTGAAATAGCTGTGCTGCGCACCCAGAAGATCGGCCAGCCGGGTGGTGATCTCAAAGCTGTTCAGATCCGAGCCGCGGGTCAGCCCGCCCATCACCGAGATCACCTCAAGATCGGGCCGCTCCAGCGCCGCGACGAAACGGGTGGCAATGTTCAGCGTGCCGCCCCAGGACATGCCGAACAGGCGCACGCGGGCGTCGGCCAGCACCTCGGACAGAAGGTTGCCCAGCGCCGCCCCGACGATCATCTGCACATCCCGCGCCTCGCTGGGCGCCGGCGCGACATAGGCCTGCTTCAGCCCGAACCGCGCCCGCAGCGCGGCCTCAAGTTCCGCGCAGGCGGCAAAGGCGGTGTTGAAGGTGATCCGCACCAGCCCGCGCGCCCGCGCCTCTGAGAGGGCCCTGTTCACCCGCAGCCGTGTGGCGCCCAGCTTTTCGGCCACCTTCTCCTGCGTCAGCCCTTCCACATGATAGGCCCAGGCCACCTGCGCAAGGAAGCGTTCCTCTGTGTCGATCTGCGGAAGCTTCGGCGCGCGCGGCATCGGGACCCCTTACTTGACGGCCCCCATGGTCAGGCCGCGGACCAGGTGTTTCGACGCCAGCAGCGCAAAGATCAAGACCGGCACCACGATCAGGGTCGAGGTCGCCATGATCTTGCCATAGGGCACGTCGTAGCCCTCCATAAAGGTCACCGCCATGGCCGGGGCGGTCTTGGCGTTCTTCGGCGCCAGGATGTAGGCGAAGAGAAGCTCGTTCCAGGAAAAGATGAACGACAAGATCGCGCTGACCGCCACCCCGGGCATCGCCAGCGGCAGGCAGATCGAGCGGAAGATGCGGAACTGGCTGGCGCCTTCCAGCAGCGCCGCCTCGTCCAGCTCGCGCGGGATGCTGCGGAACTGGTCGGTGCAGATCCAGATCACGATCGGCAGGGTGAAGGTCAGGTACATCAGGATCAGCGCCAAATGGGTGTCGCGCAGACCCAGTTCGCGGCTGATCAGGAACACCGGAAAGGCCAGCACCACCGGGCTGACGAAGCGGTTGGTGATGAACCAGAACCACAGGTCGGTCTTGCCGCGAAACTCGAACCGCGCCAGCGCATAGGCGGCGGGCGTGCCCAAGAGCACCGCCAGCCCGGTGGTGCAGACCGCCACGATGATGGAATTCACCAGCGCCGGCCCGACCTTGTCGACGAACAGCACCTCCCAGTAGTTCGCCAGGGTGGGGGTGAACACCCAGACCGGCGGGCTTTGCAGCGCCACCACCTGGGTCTTCAGGCTGGTGGTGACCATCCAGTAGAACGGGAACACGCAAAAGAGGCAGATCACGGTCAGCAGGACCGCCTCGCCCACCAGGTTGCGGCGTTGCACCGGGGCGGCCATCTCAGCGCACCTCGCGGTAGAACAGGCGGATGTACAGCCGCGCCAGCACGATGGTCAGCGCCAGCATGATGATCGACTGCGCCGCCGCCATGCCGATGTCGAATTGCCGGTTGCCCACCCGCTCGATGAGGACGGCGATGAATTCGGTCGCGGCACCGGGTCCGCCGCGGGTCATGGTGAAGGGCATGTCGAACAGCTTCAGCGTATCGGCCGTGCGCAGGATCAGCACCGCCACCAGGGACGGCACCAGATAGGGCAGTTGCACAAAGCGCAGCACCGTCCAGTTCGATCGGGTTTCCAGCGTGGCGGCCTCCTCGATCTCGGGCGGCACGGTGGACAGGCCGGCCAGCAGCACCAGCGCGACGAAGGGCGTCCATTGCCAGATGTCCCACAGGATCACGGCGATGAAGGCATTTGTCGGGTCGCCGATGAAGTTGATCGCGTCGATGCCGACCCAGCCCAGCATCTGGTTGAAAACGCCATACTTCTGGTTGAGCATGACCTGCGCCAGCAGGCCCACCACGGCATAGGTGGTGGCCATCGGCAAGACCAGCGAAAGCCGGGTCAGCGTCTTCCAGAAGGTCAGGCCGGGCCGGTGCAGCACCAGCGCAATGGTCAGCCCCAGCGCGATCTGAACCGGCACGGCAATGGCGAACAACGTCGCGGTGCGGCCCATCGCCTGCCAGAACACCGCGTCGGTCAGGACCGCAGCATAGTTGTCCAGCCCAACATAGCGTTCCTGGGCCAGCTTGGTCAGGTTGAAATAGTGCAGGCTTTTCCACACCGCATAAAGCAGCGGCGCAATGCCCACCAGGGCCAGCGCGGCCACGGCGGGGCCCAGAAAGGCGGCGATGGTCCGGCGGCGGACACGGGTGGTCATCGGGGGCCTCGGGAAAGGAAGGGGGCGGCCCCGGCCGGGAGAGACCGGGGCCGCCGATGCGCCGGGCGCTTACTGCGCCAGCGGCTTCTTGCCGTCGTAGTAGCCGGCTTCGGCCAGCACGGCCTCCATCTTCTCGCCGATGGTCTTGGCGCCCTCTTCGACGCTGACCTCGCCCAGCATCATCTTGGTGCCCCATTCCTGCACGATCTCGGTGATCGCCGGCCATTCGGCAAAGCGCGGGCGGAATTCCGGCACGCCGTCCTTCCAGCTTTCGACCAGCGCCGGGATGAACTTGTAGGTCGCCGCCAGGGCTGGATCGGCATAGGCCGATTGCCGTGCCGGCACGCCGCCCAGCTCCAGGTATTTCCCGGCATTGGCCTTCGAGGTCACCCACTGGATGAACAGCCAGCCGGCGGCCTTTTCGGCATCGTCCGCCTGCGTGGCGACCGCCAGAGAGAAGCCGCCCAGCGCCGGCTTGCGCCCCGCCGGGCCCATCGGTTCCGGCGCCACGGCCAGGCAATCGCCCAGTTTCGACGTCTCGGGGCTGGCCAGCGTGGAATAGAACGCCGACCATTCGGTGATCATCGCCACATCGCCCTGCGCCAGCGCGTTGACCGTTTCCGAGTGGTCATAGGCGACGATGCCTTCGGGCATGTATTGCATCAGGTCCTGGCGGAAGGTCAGACCGGCCTGGCTTTCCGGCGACATCAGGTTCGACTTGAACTCGGCGTTCAGGAAGCTGCCGCCAAACGGCCACAGCATCCGGGCAAAGCTGTCGGCCGACTGGGTCTCGTTGCGCTTGGATTGCAGCGCGAAGGCGTATTTGCCGTCCTTGGTCAGTGCCGGGCCGTAGACGTCTTTCAGGTCGGCCCAGGTTTCCGGCGGCTTGTCGAACCCGGCATCCTTGAGCATGCACGAGTTGTAGAACATCAGGCCCGAGTAGTTGTCGAACGGCAGGCCGTAGATGGTGCCGTTCCAGCCGCCGAAGGCGTTCACGACCAGCGGGAAGAAATCGGCCATGTCCAGGTCGGGGTCGGCCAGGTCGGCATTCGCGGTAAAGGTCTCGATCGGCTCGATCCAGCCGTTCTCGGCGAAGTTGCCGATCCACACCAGGTCGATCAGGGCGATGTCCAGATCGCCCCCGGCCACGAAATCGCGCACCTGTTCGCCCAGCGCGTTCTCGTAGGGAACCGTGGTGTGGTTGACCTTGATGCCGGTCGCGGCCTCGAATTCCGGCAGCATCTTGATCGCCGCGGCATAGCCGGGGCGGTCAAGGAACAGCACTTCCAGTTCGGTTCCGGCATAGGGTTTTGCCGCCTCTTCCAGCGACCAGGCCTGTGCCTTTCCGGCCAGTCCCAGACCGGCACTCGCGACCAGCGCAAGCGCGCTGGCATGCGTCAAAAGCTTCATGGTGTCCTCCCAAGGTTGCAGCGTTCGCAGGTTGACTTCCATTTGTAACGCTGCCCATATAAATGTATCGAACGGCCCCCGAGTCAACGGGAAAATCAACCCCCGACAGGGCCGCGACTGGGGAGGACAAGGTCGGATGGCCGAGGTCAGGCTTTCGGGCGTGAACAAGTTCTACGGCGCCTCTCAGGCGCTGCACGACGTCTCGCTGCTGGTCGAAGACGGCGAATTCTGCGTCTTCGTCGGGCCGTCGGGCTGCGGCAAGTCCACCCTGCTGCGGTCCATCGCCGGGCTGGAAGACATCACCAGCGGCACCATCGCCATCGGCGGGCGCGACGTGTCGCGTCTTGCCCCCAGTGACCGCGACGTGGCCATGGTGTTCCAGTCCTACGCGCTTTACCCCCACATGACGGTGCGCGAAAACATGGACTTCGGCATGAAGGTGAACAACTTCCCGCCCGAAGACCGCAAGCGCCGCATCGCCGAGGCCGCGCGCGTGCTGCAACTGGAACCCTACCTCGACCGCAAGCCCGCGCACCTGTCCGGCGGCCAGCGCCAGCGCGTCGCCATCGGCCGCGCCATCGTCAAGAACCCCAAGGTGTTCCTGTTCGACGAACCGCTGTCGAACCTGGACGCCAAGCTGCGGGTGCAGATGCGGGTGGAACTTGAAGCCCTGCACCGCGCCCTCAGCGCCACCATGATCTACGTCACCCACGATCAGGTCGAAGCCATGACCATGGCCGACAAGATCGTGGTGCTGAACGGCGGCCGGATCGAGCAGGTCGGCGCGCCGATGGACCTGTATCACCGCCCCGCCAGCGAATTCGTCGCGGGTTTCATCGGCGCGCCGGCGATGAACTTCCTGCCGGTCTCGACCTCGGCCGGACAGGCCAGCTTTGCCGGTGCACCCCTTGGCCCCGCCCCCGAGGGCACGGTGAAACTGGGCATCCGCCCCGAACACATCGGCCTTCGCCCCGCCGGCGAGGGCAACCTGACCGCCACCGTCGCCTTGCGCGAAACCCTTGGCGGCGACGCCTATCTGTATGTCCGCCTGCCCGGCGAGACGACCATGGTCGTCCGCGCCGAAGGCGACACCACGCTGGACCATGGCGCCGAGATCGGGCTGGACCTGTCCCCCGGCCGCCTGCACGCCTTTGCCGCCGACGGGCGGACCCTCGCCTCGGGCGGGGCCGCGGCATGACCGGGCCTGACCTGATCGCCCAGGCGGTCGCCCGATCCGCCAATGTGGCCGAGGTGGTGATCGGCCGCGGCGTGCTGGCCGGGGCGGCGGCGCTCTATGCCCGCCATTTCCACGGCCCCGCCTGCCTGATGGCCGATACCCGCGGCTGGGCCGCCGCCGGCCCGCAGGTTGAGGCCGCGCTGAACGCCGCCGGCATCGCCACCCGCGCCCATGTCATCCCCGCCACGCCGCGCCCCAAGCCCACGGTGGACCTGGCCAATTCCTTGCGCGACGCGCTGCGCCCTGGCGAGACGCCCGTCGCCGTCGGCTCGGGCGTGATGAATGATGTGGTCAAGCACGCGGCCTTCGGTCTCGGCCTGCCCTACATGTGCGTCGCCACCGCGGCCAGCATGGACGGCTACACCTCGGCCGGGGCACCGCTTTCCGAACGCGGGTTCAAGAAAACCATCCCCTGCCGCCCCGCCAGGGTGCTGCTGGCCGATCTGGACGTGATCGCCGCCGCCCCGCCCGAGATGACCGGCTGGGGCTATGGCGACCTTGCCGGCAAGGTGCCTGCCGGTGGCGACTGGATGATCGCCGACGCGCTGGGGATCGAAGCCATCGACGATGTCGCCTGGCCCATGGTGCAAGGCGGGCTTGAGGGCTGGCTGTCCCACCCCGAGCGCATCCCGGCGGGCGATCCGGCCGCCATCGAGGGGCTGTTCCTGGGGCTGACCCTGGTCGGTCTGGCGATGGAGGCGCACGGTTCCTCGCGCCCCGCCAGCGGCGCCGACCACCAGATCGCCCATCTGTGGGAGATGAATGACCTGCACCACGGCGGGCAGCGGGTCAGCCACGGCGCCTGCGTGGCGGTCGGGACCATGGCCGCGCTGCGCATGTATGACTGGCTGCTGACACAGGATCTGACCCGGATCGACCCCGACCGCCTTGCCGCCTCTGCCCCCGACCTTGCCGCCAAGGCGCGGGAAATCGAGGCCGGTTTCGGCCCCGGCGAGGTTTCCGAACGGGCGTTCATCGAGACCGGCGCCAAGCACACCGAGGGCGCCGCCCTTGCCGCCCGCCTGCGCCGCCTGCGCGAAGTCTGGCCCGACCTTGCGCCCCGCCTGCGCGCCCGCCTCTGGCCGGCCCCACGAATGGCCGAACACCTGCGCGCCGCCGGCGCCCCGGTCGAAGCCGCCGAGATCGGCGTCAGCCGCGACTACCTGCACCGCAGCATCCTCAAGGCCCGCTTCCTGCGCAGCCGTTATACCGTGCTGGACCTGCTGGACGATTGCGGCTTGCTGGAGCAGGCTGCCGCGGCGTCCCTTGGGCCCGGAGGACAGGCATGAGCGACCTGAAGGATCTTGCCGCGCGGGCCTCGGCCGAAATCCGCGATGCCGTGGCCGGGGTGGACCCCGCCGCGATGGCCGGGCTGGTGGAAGACCTCGCCGCCGCAAGCCGCGTGGTCTGTTTCGGCGTCGGGCGCGAGGGGCTGATGATGCGCGCCCTCGCCATGCGGCTCTACCACCTCGGCCTTGACGCGCATGTGGCGGGTGACATGTCCTGCCCCCCCGTCGGCCCCGGCGACCTGCTGCTGGTCAGCGCCGGCCCCGGCGCGTTCTCCACCGTCAACGGCCTGATCGGCGTGGCGAAAGCGGCCGGCGCCCGCGTCGCCTGCGTGACCGCCCAGCCGCAGGGCCGCGCGCCGCAGGCCGCCGACCGGGTGTTCCTGATCCCGGCCCAGACCATGGCCAATGACCGGGGCACGGCGGCGACCTCGGTCCTGCCGATGGGCTCGCTTTACGAAGGCGCGCAGTATCTGGCCTTCGAGTTGCTGGTGCTGGCGCTGCGCGACCGCCTCAAGGTCGCCCCGGACGCCATGCGCGCCCGGCATACCAATCTGGAGTGACCGATGCCCTGGCAGGACCGCTTCTCGCTTGCCGGCCGCAAGGCGTTGGTCACCGGGGCCTCGAAAGGCATCGGCGCCGAGATCTGCGCGGTGTTTGCCGAGGCCGGGGCCGACATCGTGGCCGTCGCCCGTGACCGCGCCGGGCTGGACGAAGTGGCCGCACAAGTGCGCGGGCATGGCAGGCAATGCCTTGTCATCGAAGCGGACATGGCTACGCCGGAGGGTCCCATCCAGGCCGCGCAACAGGCCCTTGCGGCCTGGGGAACCATCGACATCCTGGTGAACTCGGCCGGAGTTGCGCGCATCGCCCCGGCGCTGGACCTGACCCTGGCGCAGTGGGACGAAACCATGGCGGTGAACCTGCGCGCGCCCTTCCTTCTGGCGCAGGCGCTGGCACCGGCGATGATTGCGCAGCGGCGGGGCAAGGTCATCAACATCTCGTCGCAGACCGGGGTGATCGCGCTGGACGACCACGCCGCCTATGCCACGTCGAAGGGCGGGCTGAACGCGCTGACCAAGTCGCTCTGCGCCGAATGGGCGCGGCACAACATCCAGGTCAACGCGATCTGCCCGACGGTGGTGATGACGCCGATGGGCCGGCAGGTCTGGGGCCGGCCGGAAAAGGGTGATCCCTTGCGCCTTGCCACCCCCTCGCGCCGCTTTGCCGAGCCGGTCGAGGTGGCCGACGCCGCGCTTTACCTGGCGTCTTCGGCCTCGGACATGGTCAACGGCGCGCTGCTGATGGTGGAAGGCGGGTTCACCAGTGTCTGAACCGCTGGACGCCGCCGCGGCCTTCGCCCGCTACGAAGAGGTGCGCGCCCGCCTGCCCGCCGCCACCTACCCCCAGGCCCCGCTGCACGCCCCGACCCTGGCCGAAGTGGCCGACCGCTGGGATGGCTTCGTGCTCGACGCCTTCGGCGTCTTGAACATCGGCGACACCCCCATTCCCGGTGCGGTCGAACGGATGGCGCAGCTGCGCGCCATGGGCAAGCGGCTGGTCGTGCTGACCAACGCCGCCAGCTACACAAGGGCCGATGCGCTGGCCAAGTATCGCCGCCTCGGCTTCGACTTCGGCGAAGACGAGGTGGTGTCGTCCCGCGATGTCGCCGTGGCGCATCTGGACCGGGTCGCCCCCGGCGCGCATTGGGGCGCCATTTCCCAGGCCGGCGACGATTTCCACGATATCCCCGCCCGCGTCACCAGCCTGCTGGACACCGGCGGCTGGGACCGGGTGGATGGCTTCCTGTTCCTGTCCACCTCGCGCTGGACTCTCGAAACCCGCGCCGCCCTGCACGCCGCCCTCGCCGCCCGCCCCCGCCCGCTGGTGGTGGCCAACCCCGACCTCGTCGCCCCGCGCGAAGGCGGACTGACCATCGAGCCGGGCTTCTGGGCGCATGAGGTGATCGACCGCCTCGGCACCCCCGTCCACTGGTTCGGCAAGCCCTTCCCCGAAGCCTTCGCCGAGGCCGAGCAGCGGGCAGGCCTGCCGCCGCACCGGCTGGCCATGGTCGGCGACACCCTGCACACCGATGTCCTTGGCGGTCGCGCCGCCGGGATGGCGGCGATCCTGGTGACGGACCACGGGTTGTTTGCCGGACGCGATGTCAGCCCGTTCCTCAGCGGCTCCGGGATCGTGCCGGATGTCATCGTCGCCTCGACCTGAAAGGCCGCCCGAACGGCCGCGCAGCGCCGCAAGGGGCACCGGCGCCCAAGCCCCCAGCGGGCACGGCCGCGCAGCGTCGCAAGCCCCCCTCGCACGCGGGCCCCTGCGACATGACGCGCGCCCGCCGTCCCGCTTTCCCGCAGCGAACCCCCGGCCTGCCGGCACCCGCCGTCACGCCCGCCCCTCCGCGCCCCGTGCATTCCCCACCGCGCCGAACCAACCCCTTGGAATCCCTTGCGGCCTTCCCCGCCGCCGCCAGGGACAGCCCCCTTGCGCGCGGCCCCCCCGGGGCGCCATAGTCCCTGGCATCATGCCCGCCGCCCGGTTCGACATCACCGCCTTCCTTGCCGCCGGCCCGACCGAGGCCGAGCGCGCGCTCCTCGCCCATGCCGCCGCCGGCACCCTGTGCCAGCTTTCCCCCACCGTCCCCGACCCGGCAGAGGCCACCGCCCCGCGCATCCGCGCCGAGCTTCTGGCTCATCTCCTGACCGGCGGCTCGCCCGAAGCGCCGGTCGCCCCGCTGGGCATCCGCCTGCTTGGCGCCGTCATCGACGGCCCGCTGATCCTGTCCTTCAGCGAAACCAGGGGCGAGACCGACCTGCGCCTCTGCGCCTTCACCCACCCCATCGCCGCCCGCCGCACCCGTTTCGCCCAACTGGTCCTGTCCGGCAGCCACCTGCCCGGCCTCACCGCCGAAGGCGCCGAGATCGCCGGCTCGGCCTTCCTTCTCGGCGTCACCGTCCCCGGCAAGCTGTCCTTCGCCAATGCGCAGATCGGCGGCCAACTCGCCCTGCATGGCGCCACCCTCTCGGGCCTTACCGCGCAAGGCGCGCGCATCGGCGCCTCGGTCTATCTCCGCGCCGCCTCCGGCACCGCCTTCACCTGCCAGGGCGAAACCTCGCTCTCCGGCGCCCAGATCGCCGGCCAGCTGGCCTGCGACGGTGGCCGCTTCCTCAACCCCGGCGGCCTGGCCCTGTCGCTTCAGGCCGCTCAGGTCTCGGGCGACGTCATCCTGCGCAGCCAGCCCGACCTGCCGTTTCATGTGGAAGGCGAGCTTCGCCTTTCCGGCGCCCGCATCGGCGGCCAGCTTGACCTTGGCGGCGCGGAACTCTCCAACCCCGCAGGCCCTGCCCTTTCCGCCCAACGCATGCAGGTCGCGGCCGAGTTCTTCTGGCAGGACGTCACCGTCGCCACCGGCACCCTCCACCTGCCCTCGGCTCAGGTCGGAGACCTGGTGGACGACCTGGCCTCCTGGCCCGGCGAAGGCCGCACCTACCTTGACGGCTTGACCTATGACCGCATCACCCGCGACGCGCCCACCGACGCCGCCACCCGGCTGACATGGCTGGCCCGCACCGCCACCAAGGACGGCCGCTTCCTGCCGCAACCCTATGCCCAATGCGCCGCCACCCTGCACCGCATGGGGCATGAGGCCGAAGCCCGCGCGATCATGGAGGAACAGTCGCGCCTGAAAGGCCGCGCCCGCCGCGCCGCCGCCCGCGCCAAGGGCGGTCTCGGCGCCGCGCTGGCCGCCTTCGACAAGGCCTGGGACAGCGCCGCCCGCGCCATCGTCGGCTATGGCTTCGCGCCGTTCCGCGCGCTGGCCTGGATCGCCGCCCTCTGCGCGCTGTCCGCAGCCCTCTCGGCCGCCGCCTGGAACGAAGGTTCCATGGCCCCCAACAACGACCTCGTGGCCGCCTCCGAAGGCTGGCAAAGGCTGCTGACGCAGGACTGCATCCCCCGGCCCACTCCCGGCTGCATCGCCAACCCCGCCGCAGCCTGGAACGGCCCCGAAGGCGCCGGCCTCGACTGGGAAAGCTTCCACCCCCTTGCCTACGGCATCGACGTGGTGGTGCCCGTGGTCGAACTCGGCCAGACCCGCAGCTGGAGCCCGTCAAAGGACCGCGGCCCCTGGGGCTTCACCCTTTGGTGGGCCCGCTGGCCCCTGATCTTCGCCGGCTGGCTGGTCTCGGCCCTCGCCGCGGCGGCCGCAACGGGGATCATTCAAAGGGGCGTGCCGTCGTAGGGGTGGGGCTGTTCGGGGGCTGCCATTGTCCGCTCTGCGGACGAAGCGGTCATCCGGGTTTCAGGCGCGCTCCGGGCTGGCGGGGGCCATTGCCTCCGCCACCGCCTGCGATATCCGCAGCCGGGGCAGGCGCCGGCCTCTGTCGGTTCTGGCGGAACCGGCCGTGCCGCGCCGGGGCACTGGCCGGGCGGGGAAACGCGGTGCGTTTCCTGGTCCGCCCGTTCAGGTCGGCGCGAACGCCCGCATCGGACTCAAACCGCCGCCCCCCCGATCCACCACAGGCCGGCGCCCGGCCGCAGGCGGGCGGGTGCGGACCGGGGCCGCTGCGCGGCTGTCAGCCCGGCCGGGGCGTCCTTTCGGCCAGAGCGTCAAGGTGCCCTGTCCGGAACGGCTCGGCCGCAGCGACAAGATGCCCTGCCAGGAACGTCCGCAATCGGCGCGACCTTTCGCAAGGGGATCAAGCGGGACAAATTTGCCATTCGTTTGGCGGCAGGGGCCGGGTTGCGCGAAACCCGGGCTTCGAGGCTTCGGATGACTCCGGCTTTGGGACGCCTCATCGTCTTCACACGGAAGATCGACGAAATGGCGGCCTTCTGCTGTCGCCACCTCGGCTTTGAAGACCTCCGCCTTGAAGGTGACCGGATCGTGGAACTGCGCCCAAAGGGCGAAGGCATCGGCTTGCTTCTGCATCCTGCGGCCAAGGGGCAGAAGGAAGGTCAGTCGCTGGTCAAGCTTGTGTTCGATGTCAAGGATGTCGAAGGCTTATGCGATACCGCCAGGGAACGCGGTCTGCACTTCGGTTCGATCCATCACGCCAGCGGGTGTCTGTTCGCCAATGCGAACGACACCTGCAACAACTCGGTGTCCGTCTCAAGCCGCGCGTTCTTGACCGTATCGCGCGATCCGGTGTCGCGCGATGCTCCGGGCTGAAAGGCAGGTTTCGCAAGGGCTTCATCGCCGAGGCTGCCGGCTTGCGGGCGCGATCTGCCCGCGCGGCAGGGCGATGGCCCGAACCTTCGCCGCGCCACGGCTGCCACACCCCGCCTGCGGCCGACGCGGGCGGCTGTCTTTCCTCTCACCGGCCCGCCCGACCCGGCCCGCCCGACCCTGCCCGTTCCGCCCGGCCGATGTCCGAAGAAGGACTGCGCCGCAGCCCGACTGGACCATCCGTTTTCTGCCGCCGCCGGTCTGGCCTGCCCCGCACAACCCGCGTCTTGCCGCCGTCCCCGGGACCACCCGGCCCGATCCCCCCGGCCGATCACCAGCCAAAATCCTAACAATTCCTTAAATCGAACTTGTAACCCATTGGAATCCTTTGCGGGACAAGATGTCCCACCATGGGACACCCCCCTTCCCCCCTAGCGGCCCGAAGTTTATCGTGCCCCGGCCCGCGACCCCCAAGCCCGCCCCCAAGCCCGCCCCCAAGCCCGCAACGACAGGAGACCCCCATGCAGACCATGATCGGCATCATCGGCGGCAGCGGGGTCTATCAGATCGAGGGGCTCGAGGGGGCAAGCTGGACCAGGGTCAAGACCCCCTGGGGCAAGCCCTCCGACGAGATCCTGATCGGCCGGCTCGACGGCGTGCCGATGGCCTTCCTGCCCCGCCACGGCCGCGGCCATGTCCACAGCCCGACAACGGTGCCCTATCGCGCCAACATCGACGCGCTCAAGCGGCTGGGCTGCACCGACATCCTCGCCGTCTCGGCCGTGGGGTCGCTGCGGGAAGACTACGCGCCGGGCCATTTCGTCCTGGTCGACCAGTTCATCGACCGCACCTTCGCCCGCGACAAAAGCTTCTTCGGCCAGGGCTGCGTCGCCCATGTCGGCTTCGGCCATCCCACCTGCCCGCGGCTGGGCCAGCTTGCCGCCGCCGCCGCCCGCGCCGCCGGGGCCACCGTCCACGAAGGCGCCACCTACATCGCCATGGAAGGCCCGCAGTTCTCGACCCTGGCCGAAAGCCGGCTCTACCGGCAATGGGGCGCCGACGTGATCGGCATGACCGGCATGCCCGAGGCCAAACTCGCCCGCGAGGCCGAGCTTTGCTACGCCTCGCTGGCCATGGTCACCGACTATGACTGCTGGCACCCCGACCATGACGCCGTGGACGTGGCCTCGATCATCGCCACGCTGAATGCCAATGCAGCCCTCGCGCGCGCGACGGTCGCCCGCCTGCCCGCCCTGCTGGGGCCGGAACGGGACACCTGCCCGCACGGCTGCGACACCGCGCTGACCTATGCCCTGATGACCGCGCCCGAGAAACGCGACCCGGACGTGCTGGCGATGCTCGACGCCGTCGCGGCCCGCGTGCTTTGACCAAGGACCCCCTCCATGACCCCGCACAAGACCGTCAAGGACTACATCCGCACCATCGTGGACTTCCCGCACGAGGGCATCCTGTTCCGCGACGTGACCACCCTTTTCGCCGACCCGCGCGGGTTCCGGATGTGCGTTGACCAGCTGCTGGCCCCGTTTGCCGGAATGCGGATCGACAAGGTGGTGGGGCTCGAGGCGCGCGGCTTCATCCTGGGCGGCGCGGTGGCGCACCAACTCAGCACCGGCTTCGTGCCGATCCGCAAGAAGGGCAAGCTGCCGGGCCAGACGATTTCCCAGGCCTACACGCTGGAATACGGCGAAGCGGTGGTCGAGGTGCATGACGACGCCATGCAGCCGGGCGAGACGGTGCTGCTGGTCGACGACCTGTTGGCCACCGGCGGCACGGCGGAAGCCGGCATAAAGCTGATCGAACGACTGGGCGCGCAGGTTGTGGGCTGCGCGTTCGTGGTGGACCTGCCCGCCCTGGGAGGCCGCAAGAAGCTGGAATCCATGGGCATGGACGTCCACGCGCTTTGCGACTTCGAGGGGCTCTGACACCCCCCACCGCACCTGGGAGGCGGTGCCGGACGGCCCTTGCCGTCAGATCAGCAATTCGATCAGGAACGGCGTGTCCGAGCGAAAGCTTTGCGCCATCAGGTCGGCGCAGCGCTCCAGCGTGGCAGCCTGGGCCGCCTCGACCCCCATGCCGCGGGCCAGGGTGACCCAGTCGAGCGAGGGGTTGCCAAGGTCCAGCATCTCCATCGCCGTCGGGCCGGGGGTGGCGCCGACGTTGGCGTATTCGCCGATCAGGATGTCATAGCGGCGGTTCGCCAGGATCACGGTGGTGACCGGCAGCCGTTCGCGCGCCTGCGTCCAAAGCGCCTGCAGCGTGTACATTCCCGAGCCGTCGGCCTGCAGGGTGACCACCCGGCGGTCCCGTCCGCAGCCCAGCGCGGCGCCGGCGCCAAGGGGCATGCCGATGCCGATCGCCCCGCCGGACTGGTGCAACCAGTCATGCGGGGCGGCGGCGTGGGTATGGGCGTAGAAATCGCGGCCGAAGGAGACGCTTTCATCGACCACGATGGCGTTGTCGGGCAGCACGGCGGCCAGGGTGCGCGCAAGGCCTTCCGGGGTGGCCGGTCCGGAAACGATATCCGGGCGGGGGCCGGGGTCGGGGAAGCCCGTCCGCGGGGCGCCCAGGGCTTCGGCAAGGGCAGTCAGCGCGGCAAGGGCATCCTGTTCGGGGCGGGCGAGGGCGTGGAAGACGGCATCGTCGCGGTGCAGGACCGAGGGCTTGCCGGGATAGGCGAAGAAGCCCACCGGCGGCACGGCGTTGACCAGAACGACGGTGCGGAAGCGGTCAAGCGCCGCGAGGGCCATGTCGATGTTGTACGGCACCCTCGGCAGCGGTACGCGGCCGCGGCCCCGGGCGACGCGGCCGCAGGGAAACTCCACCATCGCGGTGGCGCCGGTAGCGGCGGCGATGCGCCAGGCCAGCGCCTGACCTGCCTCCAGCGCCGCCTCGGCGCCCAGCAGGATCAGCACCTCGGACCCATGGTCGCGCAGGGCGCGGGCGGCGGCGTCGATCACCTGCGCCTGCAGCGGCGGCGGGCCGGGCACGGGCAGGCGCGAGGCGACCTGTCCGCCGGGGTTCCACGAGGCGTCCGAGGGCAGGATCAGCGTGGCGATGCCGCCGCCCGGGCGACTGGCCTCTTGCACCGCGGTGGCGGCGTCGCGGCCCACGTCCGCAGAGCGCTGCGAGGTCTGCACCCAGGACGACACCGTGCGGGCCAGCGCATCGGTGTCCTGCGCCAGCGGCGGGTCGAAGGGCGCGTGGTGGGTGGCGTGGTCGCCGACGATGTTGACGATGCCGCTGCCGGCGCGCATCGCGTTGTGCAGGTTGGCCAGGCCGTTCATCAGCCCCGGCCCGCAATGCAGCAGCGTCGCCGCCGGCCGCCGGGTCATGCGGTAGTAGCCGTCGGCCATGCCGGTGACGACGTTTTCCTGCAGTCCCAGCACGCAGTCGATGCCGGGAATCCGGTCCAGCGCGGCGACGAAGTGCATCTCGCTGGTGCCGGGGTTGGCGAAGCAGGTGTCGATGCCGCTGTCGATCAGCGTCCGCACCAGGCTGTGCGCGCCATTCATCGGTTCGGGCTTGGGGGTCACGTCAACTCTCCGGCAGGGTCCGCATCCAAGGCAACCGGGAGGAGCCGCTGTTGTCAATCTGATATATTAGTGTATCTTGGCGGGGTCAATCGGAGGAAGCCATGTCCCAGCCTGCCCTGAGCCCGGAAACCCGGGCGAAACTGATGAAGATCTCGACCGCATCGGTCGCCACGGCGCTGTTCAAGCGCGGCTTGCGCAACCAGTTCGTGCAGGGGGTGCGGCCGGTGGCCTGGAAGGGGCACTCGATGGTGGGGCCGGCCTTCACCCTGCGCTACATCCCGGCGCGCGAGGATCGCAATCCGATCACCGTCTTCCGCAACGCCGACCACCCGCAACGGGTGGCGATCGAGACCTGCCCGCCGGGGCATGTGCTGGTGATGGACAGCCGCAAGGACGCGCGGGCGGCGACGGCCGGGTCGATCCTGATCACGCGGCTGGCGCTGCGCGGCGCGGCGGGGGTGGTGACGGACGGCGGCTTCCGCGATGCGGAAGGCATCGGCAAGTTGGAGATGCCGGCCTATTTCCAGCACCCCGCGGCGCCGACGAACCTGACGCTGCACGAGGCGATGGACCTGAACGTTCCCATCTCCTGTGGCGACGTTGCGGTGTTTCCGGGCGACGTGATGCTGGGCGACGGTGACGGGGTGATGGTGATCCCGGCGCATCTGGCCGACGAGATCGCCGAGGAATGCACCGGCATGGAGAGCTTCGAGGATTTCGTGCTGCAACAGGTGCAGGCCGGCGCCGGGGTGATCGGGCTGTATCCGCCGACGTCAGAGAAGGCGCAGGCCGACTATGCCGCATGGCGGGCGCGGACCGGCCGCTGACCGGGGAACACTGGGGCAATGAGGGCAGGCCACGGGCGCAACGTCCTTACCGGATACCAAGCAAGGCTGATCCGGTCGGATTCAGGGCAGCGGCACACCGGCGGCTTCGGCCAGAGCGGCCAGCTTCTGCCAGACCGCATCGTCCACCGGCACGCCCTGCGCCAGCTCGGCGCGGCGTTTGGCGGCGGCGCCGCAGGACGGCTGCCAGCGCGCAGGTGTGGTGGCAGTTGCGGACCGCGGCGGTGACCACGCCATGCTGGCCCACCCGGTCGGCCGCCTGATCCGGCGCCTTCCGGATCAGCCAGGCGCCGGGCAAGAGCCGCCCGTCCCTGACAAAGCTGGCGCCGCGGTCGGGAACGACCTGCGCCTGCCCCGCGGTGGCGAGGTGCGGGCCAGCTCGTCCGCCATCCCCGCCGCGGTCAGCAGGTGGGCGGCGAAGGCGGTCAAGGCGGGGGTGGCGATGCGGGGCATCAGAATATCGCCGGCTCGGGCGTGGGGCCGCCGTAGTCCGCGCGGAGGAAATCGAAGTCGCAGCCCTTGTCGGCCTGTTCGATGTGGCTGTTGAAGAGGTGTCCATACCCGCGTTCGTAGCGCGGCTTCGGCGCCCCCCAGGCGGCGCGGCGGGCGGCAAGCTCGGCCTCGGACACGCGCATGTTCAGGCTGCGGGCGGGGATGTCGAGATCGACGATGTCGCCGGTGCGCAGCAAAGCCAGCGGCCCGCCGACCCAGGATTCGGGTGCGACATGCAGCACGCAGGCGCCGAAGCTGGTGCCGGACATGCGGGCGTCGGACAGCCGCACCATGTCGCGCAGGCCCAGCTTGAGCAGCGCCTTGGGCATCGGGATCATGCCCCATTCCGGCATCCCCGGCCCGCCCTGCGGCCCGGCGTTGCGCAGGACCAGCACGGTATCGGGGGTCATCGGGTGATCGGGGTCGTCGATGATGGTCTTGAGCTCGGGGTAGCTGTCGGCCACCAGCGCCGGGCCGGAATGGCGGTGGAATTTCGGGTCGCAGGCGGCCGGCTTGATCACCGCGCCGGAGGGCGCGAGGTTGCCCTTCAGCACCGCCAGCGAGCCTTCGGGATAGACCGGGTTCGACAGCGGGCGGATGACGTCGTCGTTCCAGATCTTCACGGCCTCCAGCCCTTCGACCAGTGGCCGTCCGGTGACGGTGATGGCGGTGGCGTCCAGCTTGCCGGCCAGCTGCTTCATCAGCGCCCGCAAGCCGCCGGCGTAGTAGAAATCCTCCATCAGGTAGTGCGTGCCCGAGGGGCGGATGTTGGCGATCACTGGCGTGGTGCGGCCGATGCGGTCCAGGTCGTCCAGCTCCAGCGCCACGCCGGCGCGGCGGGCCATGGCGATCAGGTGGATGATGGCGTTGGTCGAACAGCCGGTGGCCATCGCAACCGTCACCGCGTTCTGCACGGCGGCCGGGGTGATGATCTTCGCGGGGGTCAGGTCCTCCCAGACCATTTCCACCGCGCGGCGGCCGCATTGGGTGGACATGCGCTGGTGGTTGGCATCCGCCGCCGGGATCGAGCTTGCGCCGGGCAGGCACAGGCCCATCGCCTCGGCGATGGCGGTCATGGTGCTGGCGGTGCCCATGGTCATGCAATGGCCGTAGCTGCGCGCGATGCCGCCCTCGATGCCCTGCCATTCCTCCTTGCTGATCGTGCCGGCGCGGCGTTCGTCCCAGTACTTGAAGGCGTCGGTGCCCGAGCCGAGGTACTTGCCGGCGTAGTTGCCGCGCAGCATCGGCCCCGCCGGCAGGAAGACGAAGGGCAGGCCCATGCTGACCGCGCCCATCACCAGCGCCGGCGTGGTCTTGTCGCAGCCGCCCATCAGCACCGCACCGTCGATCGGGTGGCTGCGCAGAAGTTCCTCGGTCTCCATCGCCAGCAGGTTGCGATAGAGCATCGTCGTCGGCTTGACGAAGTTTTCCGACAGCGACAGCGCCGGCAGTTCCATCGGGAAACCGCCGGCCTGCAGGATGCCGCGCCTGACCCAGTCCACCCGGTCCTTGAAGTGCATGTGACAGGGCTGCGCGTCGGACCAGGTGTTGAGGATGGCAATGATCGGCCGGCCTTCCCAATCGACCGGATCATAGCCCATCTGCATCGCCCGCGAGCGGTGGCCAAAGCTGCGCTGGTCATCCGGGACCATCCAGCGGGCCGAGCGCAAATCCTTGTATTCCTTCATGTCTTTCCTCAAACCGAAGGCCCGGGCAGGCTTGCCTTGACGCTGTGTCGCATTTGATCCACTAATATATTAGTGCGCCCGGCGTTGCAACGCCGAAAAACCCGTGCAAGGTCTGCGGCAAGGGGAAAACGGATGCCACAAGACACGCAGCTGGCCGAGGTCCTGCACCGTTTCGGGCCGCTTGGGCTGATACCGGGAACGCCGCAATCGGCGGCGGCACGGGCGCTGGAATCGCTGCGCCAGCGGATCATCTCGATGGACCTGCCGCCCGACACGGTGCTGTCGCGCGGCGAGCTGGCGGCGGAATATCACGTCAGCCAGACCCCGCTGCGCGAGGCGCTGCAAAAGCTGGAAACCGAGGGGCTGGTGGACATCTATCCGCAGTCGCGCACGGTGGTCACCCGGATCGACGCCGGACAGATCCGCGAGGCGCATTTCCTGCGGCTGGCGGTCGAGACCGAGGTGCTGCGCCGGCTGGCCGAAACCGCCGATGCCGCGCTGATCGGGCGGCTGAAGACGCTCTTGGCGCTGCAGGAGGCGCTGGCCGGCAACCCCTCCGAGATCACCGCGTTCCAGGAGATGGACGAGCTGTTCCACCAGACCCTGATGGCCGGCGCCGGCCAGCCGGGGCTGTATGCACTGCTGCGATCGCGGTCGGGGCACCTGAACCGGCTGCGGCGGCTGGACCTGCCGGGCGAGGGCAAGATCCGCCACATCCTGGACGGCCACCGCGCCATTGTCGCGGCGCTGGAGGCGCATGACCCGCAGGCCGCGCAAGAGGCGATCCGCGGGCACCTGAGCCAGACGCTGGCGCGGCTGGACCTGCTGCGCGACCAGCACCCGCAGTTCTTTTCCGCCTGAAGCGAGCCGCCGCCGCAGATCACGATCTGCTGGCCGACCTGGATGGCGCGTATGGCCGTAGAGACGGACAGGTCCACCGGCGGCGCCGATGCCTCAAGAAGCCCCGGTCACCGGCGCGCGCATCAGTTGACCGGGGTCAGCAGCGGCCGGCCGGCGTAGAAGGCGGCCAGGTTGTCGACCACCAGCTGCGCCATGGCGTTGCGGGTTTCCACCGTGCCGCTGGCGTGGTGGGGGAAGAGGGTCACGTTGGGCAGGCCGGTCAGAGCGGGGTCTGGCGTCGGCTCGTTCCAGAAGACGTCCAGCGCGGCGGCGCCGAGGCCGCCGTCCTGCAGGGCGGCGATCAGGGCGGTCTCGTCCACCACGCTGCCGCGGCTGACGTTGACCAGCGTGCCTTGCTGCCCCAGCGCCCGGATCACCGCGTCGGAGATCAGGTTCTTCGTCCCTGCCCCGCCGGCGACGATGACGATCAGCGCATCGGCCCATTGCGCCAGCTTCAGCAGGTCGGGCTGGAACGGCAGGCCCAGGCCGGGCCGTTCGCGGCGGCTGAAATAGGCGATGTCCAGCCCCATCGCCTGCGCGCGGGGCAGGATGGCCTGGCCGATCCTGCCCATGCCGACGATGCCCAGTCGCTTGCCCTTCAGCGCCGATTGCAGCGGGAACATGCCCTTGCGGCCCCAGTCGCCCGAGACGACATAGGCGTGCGCCGCGATCAGGCTGCGGCGGCTGGCCATCAGGAGAAGCATCGCCATGTCCGCCACATCGTCCGACAGCGCCTCCGAGGTGTTGGTCAGCCGGATGCCGCGTTCGGTCAGGGCGTCGTGGTCGATCGTCTCATACCCCGCGCTGGAACAGGCCACCAGTTTCAGCGCCGGCAGTCTTTCGATCATCTCGCGGGTCAGCACGGCATGGCCGTTGGTCACGATGGCCTGACACCGGCCGCCGGGGCCGTCCAGCATGGCCTCGCGCGCGGCGGCATCGGCCAGGTCGTAGCGGTGCAGGGTGTAAGTCGCGTCCAGCACGGCGAGTTGCGGGGCAAGCGTGGGGTAAAGGACCAGAACGTCGGACTTCATGCGGGCACCTTCGCGGCATGGCGGGCTTCGCGGCGGGCGGCCTGCACGGCGGGGTCGGGGTCCAGCGAGGCGGCCAGCAGGTTCTTCGTATAGGTCTCGCGCGGGGCGTCGAAGATCTGCCGCACCGACCCTTGTTCGACGATCCGCCCGCCCTGCATCACGATCACCCGGTCGGCGAAATCGCGCACCACGGGCAGGTCGTGGGCGATGAAGATGTAGGACAGGCCGAAGCGGCGGCGCAGGTCGGCCAGAAGCTCGATCACCTGGGCCTGGATCGACACGTCCAGCGCGCTGACGGCTTCGTCGCAGATGATGACGCGGGGTTCCAATGCCAGCGCCCGGGCGATGGCGATGCGCTGGCGCTGGCCGCCGGAAAACTGGTGCGCGTAGCGGTGCATGTGTTCGGGCAAGAGGCCGACCTGGGCCAGAAGCCCGGCCGCGCGGGCCTTCCACTGCGCGCGCGGCAGGATTTCGGGGTGAATCACCCAGGCCTCTGAGATCAGGTCATAGACCGACATGCGGGGGTTCAGGCTTTGCGTCGGGTCCTGGAACACCATCTGGATGTCGCGCCGCATGCGGAACAGGTCTTTCGGCGACAGGCGGAACAGGTCGGCGCCCTTGTAGAGCGCTTGCCCGCCGGTGGGTTCGTCCAGCCGCAGCAGGCACTTGGCCAGCGTCGACTTGCCGCTGCCGCTTTCGCCGACGATGGCCAGCGTCTCGCCTTCGGCCAGGGCGAAATCGGCGCCCTCCAGCGCGGTGAACTCGCCGTAGCGCTTGCACAGGCCCGAGACGGCCAGCAGCGGCGGCGCGGGCGCGCGGTCGGGCGGCATCTCGCCCTTGCCGGGCGCGGCGGCGATCAGCCGGGCGGTATAGGGGTGCTGGGGGTTGGCGTAGACCTGCGCCGCGCTGCCCTGCTCGACGATCTCGCCGCCGTTCATCACCACCACGCGGTCGGCCACCTCGGCCACCACGCCAAGGTCATGGGTGATCAGCAGAAGGCCCATGCCGGTTTCCGCCTGCAGCTTTTCCAGCAGGTCCAGGATCTGCGCCTGCACGGTGACGTCCAGCGCGGTGGTCGGTTCGTCGGCGATCAGGATGTCGGGGCGCAGGGCCAGCGCCATGGCGATCATCAGCCGCTGCCGCTGCCCGCCCGAGAACTGGTGCGGATACTTGTGCGCCGACTGGCCCGGGTTGGGGATGCCCACCTTGGCCAAGAGCGCCAGCGTTTCCGCCCGCGCCCTGGCGCGGGGCGTGCCGTGGATGACCATGGTTTCCTCGATCTGCCAGCCCACGGTGTAGACCGGGTTCAGATGCGACAGCGGGTCCTGGAAGATCATCGCGATGCGCTTGCCGTTGATGTCGCGGCGTTCCTCGCGGCCCATCTTCAGAAGGTCGCGCCCCTCGAACAGCAGTTCGCCGCTGGTGATCTGGCCCGGCGGGCAGTCGATCAGGTCCATGATCGCGCTGGCGGAGACCGACTTGCCGGAACCGCTTTCGCCGAGGATCGCCAGCACCTCGCCTCGGTCGAGGTGCCAGCTGACGTTGCGGACGGCGTGGACCGGGCCGCGGACGGTGTGGAAGGTGACCGAAAGGTTGCGGACCTCAAGCAGGTGGTCAGCCATTCTTGCGCCCCCCCATTTCCAGCCGCCAGCGCTGCTGCGGGTCAAGCGCCACGCGCAGCCAGTTGGACAGAAGGTTCAGCGAAAGCGTGGTCAGGATGATGGCCAGGCCCGGCCAGAACGACAGCCACCAGGCGCTGGTCAGGTAGGGGCGGCCCTGGGCCACCATCAGGCCCCAGGTCACTTCAGGCGCCTGGATGCCGATGCCGAGGAAGGACAGCGAGGATTCCGCCAGCATGACGAAGGCGAAATCCAGCGTGGCGATGGTCAGAAGGGTGGGCAGCACCACCGGCAGGATGTGGCGGAACACGATGCGGGCGTCAGAGGCGCCCATCACGCGGGCGGCCTGCACGAACATGCGTTCGCGGACCTCAAGCACCTCGGCCCGGGTGGTGCGCAGGTAGACCGGGATGCGGGTGATCGCGAGGACGAGGATGATGTTGGCCGCCGAGGGTTCGAGCATATAGAGCACGATCACCGCCAGCAAGAGCGAGGGGAAGGACATGATCACATCCGCCAGCCGCGGGATGATCTGCGCCCAGCGGCCGCGGGAATAGCCTGCCACCAGACCAAGGGCCGAGCCGACGATCATCGAGGCCACCACCGCCCCGGCGGCAATGGCGATGGTGTTCTGCGCGGCGACGATGATGCGCGCCAGAAGCGGCCGGCCAAGGGCATCGCCGCCCAGGATCAAGAGCCAGCCCTTCGACAGGTCGAAGGGGGGCGCGTTTCGGCCGCGCAGGTTCTGCTTGGTCGCCACCGCGTCCAGCAGCGCAGGGCCGATCAGGGCGCAGACCAGCACGACGCACAGGAAGATCGCCGCCACGAACGCCGGCTTGTCGGCCCAGAGCATGGCCAGCACGCTGCGCAGGCGGCCCTTTTCGGCGGGGGTGACGGGGGCGATGTCGGCCATCGCGCTAATACCGGATGCGCGGATCGAGCACCGCATAGGCGATGTCGATCAGGATGTTCATCAGGAAGATCGCGAAGGCGGTGACCATGATCGCGGCCAGCACCACCGCGAAATCGCGCTGCAGGATGCTGTCGATCATCAGCTTGCCCACGCCGGGAAAGCCGAAGATGCTTTCCACCACCACCGCGCCGTTCAGCATCCCCGCCGCCTGATCGCCGATCACGGTGATCACCGGCAGCATGCCGTTGCGCAGGGCGTGGACGAAGATCACCGGGCGGGGCCGCACGCCCTTGGCCCGGGCGGTCTTGACGTACGGAGAGGACAGCGCGGTGATCATGCTGCCGCGCACCACCTGCAGGATCAGGCCGAAGGGCCGGATGAACAGCACCGCGATGGGCAGGATCCAGTGCCACAGCGTGCCGGTGCCCGAGGTGGGCAGCCAGCCCAGGTTGACCGAGAACAGCACGATGGCGACGATGGCGATCCAGAAATCGGGGGCCGAGGCGCCGATCAGCGAGAAGAAGGTGGCGATCCGGTCGAACACTCCGCCCACGTTGAAGGCCGCCAGCGCGCCGAAGACGATCGCCGCAAACGACACCAGGACCATGGTGATCAGCGCCAGCGTCAGGGTCCACTTGAACGCCTCGATCACCACATCCAGCGCGGGGCGGGACTTGCGGATGCTGTCGCCGAAATCCAGCGTCAGCAGGTCGCCGACGTAGCGGCCAAACTGGACAATCAGCGGGTCGTTCAACCCGTGCAGGTTGCGGAAGTTCTCGCGTGCCTCAAGGCTGGCATCGACCGGCAGGTAAAGCTGTGTCGGGTCGCCGGTCAGCCGCGACAGGAAGAACACCATCACGATCAGCACCAGGAGCGAGACGGCACTGGCCACGGCGCGTCTGGTCAGGAATTTCCGCATCCGCCCCCCTTTGCCGGTGCCGGAAGTGAAGGCGGCGGCAGGGGGTGCCCCGCCGCCGCCAGGATCACGTCAGCCTACTTGAACTTGATCTGCGACAGTTGCAGTTCGCTGTTGGTGGCGATGGTGGGCACGAAGTCCAGCTTTTCCGACACGCGGCTGAAGCCGACCATGTGGAACAGGAAGACGTCGGCCACCAGGTCCTCGTGCGCCCGCTTAAACACCGGCTTCCATGCCTCGGCGCGGGCGTCACCGGTGGCGGCGGTGGCCTCGGCGATCATCTTGTCGAGGTCGGCGTCGCAGAGGCCGGACTGCAGGCCTTCGCAGGCATACTTGAAGAACATCGAGAAGACGGGGTCGCCGCGGTTGTTGTCATGCATGGCCATGACCATGCGCGGGCCGCGGTCCTCGGCGAAGGGCTTGGAATAGACCTGTATCCATTCCGCGACTTCCATCATGTTCAGCTTCACGTTCAGCCCGACGTCGGCGAACATCTGCTGCAGCGCCTCGCAGACCTCGACCACGTTCGGAAAGTTGCCGATCCGGCAGACCATCTCGACCTCGGTGTCCACAGGCACGCCGTCGGCCTTGGCCTCGGCCACCAGCGCCCTGGCCTGGTCGGGATCGAAGGGCCAGGGCGTCAGGTCGGGGTTCGAGCCCAGCGTGGAGGGCACCACCATCGCCACAGCCTTGATCGCATCGGCCGGGATCAGCGTGCCCAGGAAGGCATCACGATCGATCGCGAGGTTCATCGCCTTGCGGATGCGGATGTCGTTCAGGGGCGCAATGGTGTTGTCGACGCGCAGGTAGGTGGTTTCCGAGTTCGGATAGCTGAAGTCGGTCGCCGCGTCGGTGGCGTCGTTCTGGTTGATCAGCGGCACGATGTCCGCCTCGCCCGCGCCGACCATGGCCGCGCGCACCGCATCGTCGCTGCGGAAGACGTAGGTCGCCTTGGTGACCTGCGGGGCATCGCCCCAGTAGCCGTCACGCGCGGTCAGGATGATGTTCTGGCCGGCGTTCCATTCGGCCAGGACATAGGGCCCGGTGCCGACCGGAGACCTTACGAACTCCATCGGGGTTTCCGCCGGCACGATGGTCAGGGTCGACATCAGCAAGGGCAGGATCGGCTGCGCCGGGTCCGAGGTGATCTCCACCGTGGTGTCGTCCTTGACGTCCACGGTGATCTTCATGCCGCCGAAGAACTTGGCGCCGATCTCGCAGGTGAGGGCTTCCGACACCGCGCGTTCCATCGAGTGCTTGATGTCCGCGCCGTCCAGCGTGGTGCCGTCGGAGAAGGTCACGCCCGGGCGCAGCTTGAAGCTCCAGGTGTCGGCGTCGACCTCGCTCCAGCTTTCCGCCAGGCGCGGTTTCAGCTGGCCGTTGGTCGGGTCCAGCTCGGTCAGCGTCTCGCTGATGTTCTGCAGGATCACGCGGCCGATGTTCGACTGCGAGGCCATGCAGGGCTCGACGACTTCCAGTTCCTCGTTCAGGGCGATGGTGATCTCGCCTTCGGCGAAAGCCGGGGCGGCAAGGGCAAGGGCGGCGATGCCACCCATCAGGGCCGATTTCTTACGCACGTTCTCCTCCATGTCGCCACAGCGTTTGTTCGCGCAAGCCGCCCGCGCTGCGACACGCGGCCCGCCGCGCCGCCCGATTCTCCTCCGGG
The DNA here is from genome assembly GCF_020564565.1 of Rhodobacter sp. Har01. Lineage (GTDB taxonomy): Bacteria > Pseudomonadota > Alphaproteobacteria > Rhodobacterales > Rhodobacteraceae > Pseudogemmobacter. The sequence continues at coordinate 76,723 of NZ_JAJCTD010000007.1, read as the reverse complement.
GTGCGGCGCATTTTCTGATATATTAGTGCATCAAATCCGCTCATCCTAGCGTCCGCTGATGCACGATGAAACAAGACCGGATCAATCCAGAGGGGTCCCACGATCATGCCTCCGGCGCGGCCGGCGGCCGGCTGCGCCGGGTGGCGGCCATGATCATGGTGGCAACGAAGATCAGCGCCGCGCCCACCCAGGTGGAAAGGCCCGCCACCTCCTGGAACAGCACGAAGGCCAGGATCGCCACGAAAGGCAGGCGCAGAAAGTCGATCGGGGCCACGAGCGAGGCATCGGCCAGCTGGAAGGCGCGGGTGACCATGGTCTGGTTCAGCGCGCCCAGCGCGCCCTGCACCGCCAGAAGGCCCCAGTGGAAGGCCGAGGGCGTCTGCCAGACCAGCCAGGCCGGGATTACCGCCAGCGGCACCGAGACGATCAGGTTCCAGGCCACCAGCGTATCGGTCCGGTCGTTCCCCGCCATGGCCTTCAGCATCAACTGGATCACCGCGGTCAGAAGCGCGCCCAGCAGCGCCAGCATCAGCGCGGGCGAAACCCTTTGCCCGGCCGTCCAGTCGGGGTTGAGCACGACCAGCACCCCGACAAAGCCCAGCATGACCGCAAGGATCCGCACCGCCTGCGGCCTTTCCCCGAACAGAAGCCACGCCCCCACCGTCACGAACAGCGGCGCGGCAAAGCCGATCGAGGTGACATCGGCCAGCTTCGCCTCGGCCAGGGCGAAGAACACGGCGATCAGCGAGGCCAGCTTCAGCGCCGCCCGCAGCACATGCATCAGCCGGTAGCTGGTGCGCAGCATCTGCGGCCGCGACAGGATCCAGGGCAGCATGGCGAGCAGGCCGAAGGAGGTGCGCGTCAGGCCGATGATGAAGGGATGTACCTCTTTCGCCAGCAGCCGCACGATCACCGCATCCACCGCGTTGATCACGCCCACCAGCATCATCAACACCACGCCCACCAGCGCCGCGCGGTCGCGCGGGCCGGAGTCCTGGGTCGGGGGAGAGGGCGGGGGCATCCATGGTCCGGCAGGGAAAAAGGGCAATACCCAAAACCATCGCCGGCGACCGTGAGTTTGTCAACAAATGTTTGCCTTTTCTCCTGTCGCCGACGAGAATGGAATTTTTAGCTGTTCTATTTCAATGTTTTGACTTGTTCATAGGAGAGTGCATTGAGGACATCACTGCTTCATCAACTTGACAACTATGCAAATTTCCCGCAGTTTTCCGGTCACATCCAGAGAACCGCGAGGGAATCTTCCGTGCCGCTGTCCCCGACCGAGATCGCCAATCGCATGACCGGCGCGTTGGAGCATGCCGGCGGCCGGGCCGAGGCGATCCTGCCCTCGCCCATGGTGCAGAACCACGCGGCCTTCCTGTCCCGCCACCCCGACGGGCGGCTGGATTGCCTGTGGTTCGGCGGCAGTCTTGAGGGCAAGGCCGACATCTGCATCTGGCGATCCACCCTGTTCCCCGGCGCCGACCGCTGGTCGGCCGCGCAGCAGATCAGCGACGACGCCGAGCGGTCGGAGCAGAACCCGGTGCAGGTCCTGGCACCCGATGGCCGGGTGCTGATCCTGCACACCGCGCAGCCGAAGGGCGGGCGGCAGGACGAATGCTCGGTGCGGATGCGGACCGAGGGCAGCCCGCCGCAAGACTTGCCCTTGCCGCCCGGCAGCTTTGTCCGCGCGCCGGTGCATGTCCGCCCGGACGGTGCCTGGCTCTTGCCGCTGTTTCACTGCGTCCAGACCCCCGGCGCGCAATGGACCGGTCGGCATGACGTCGCCTCGGTCGCGATCAGCGCCGATGCCGGGGCCACCTGGCGGCGGGTCGAGGTGCCTGCCTCGACCGGCTGCGTCCACATGAGCATCGTCGATCTGGGTGCGCCGGACAGGCAGCACCTGGCCGCCTTCTTCCGCCGCCGGCAGGCAGATTTCGTCCATCGAACGGAAAGCCGCGACGGTGGCGAAAGCTGGTCTGTGCCGGAGCCGACCGATGTGCCCAACAACAACTCGTCCATTGCGGCGATCCGCCTGGCGGACGGGCGCCTCGCCCTGGCCTGCAACCCCGTGAACGCCAGCATGAGCCCGGACCGCCGCGCCTCGCTGTATGACGAGTTGGGCCAGGATGCCCGCCCGCAGGCCGCCGGCGGCTGCACGCCGATCTGGGGCGTGCCGCGCGGGCCTTTGTCGCTGTGCCTGTCGTCGGACGGGGGGCGGTCCTTCCCCACCCGCCTTCTGGTCGAAGACAGCCCCGGCACCTGCCTCACGAACGACAGCCTCGACGGGCGGAACCTGGAACTGTCCTATCCCTCGCTGTCGCAGGCTCCCGACGGCAGCCTGGACCTGGCCTATACGCTCTATCGCCGCGCCATCAGGCATGTGCGGCTGCCCCTTTCCGCCCTGCCAAAGGACGCGCCATGATCGGAATCACCATGGGAGACCCTGCCGGGGTTGGCCCGGAAATCACCCTCAAGGCGGTGGCCGAGATGTCGGTCGAAGACCGGGCGCAGACCCGCATCTTCGGCAACCTCGCCACCCTGCGGCATGTCGCGACGATGCTGTCCATCCCCATCGACCCGGGCTCCGATGTCGGCGTCACCGACCTTCCCATCAAGGGTGCGCCCCTGCCGATGGGCAAGCTGGACCCGCGCGGCGGCGATGCCAGCTTCCGCTTCATCGAGGCCGCCGTGCGGGCCGCCGAAAAGGGCGAGATCGCCTGCATCGTCACCGCGCCGATCAACAAGGAATCGCTGAACCTGGCCGGCCACCACTATGACGGCCACACCGGGATGTTGGCCGCGCTGACCGGGGGCAAGGCTTGGATGCTGCTGGCGTCCGACCGGCTGAAGGTGATCCACGTCACCACCCATGTCAGCCTGAAGGACGCCATTGCCCGCATCACGCCCGAGCGGGTGCTGGAGACCATCCGCCAGGGCGACGCGCATCTGAAGCGCCTCGGCCATGCCGCGCCGCGCATCGCCGTGGCCGGGCTGAACCCGCATTGCGGCGAAGGCGGGCTGTTCGGCACCGAGGACATGACCCAGATCGCCCCCGCCGTGGCCGCCGCCCGGGCCGAGGGCATCGACGCCCGCGGCCCGATTTCGGCCGATACGCTGTTCCACCGGGCCTGGAACGGCGAGTTCGACCTGATCGTCGCGCAGTATCACGACCAGGGGCATATCCCGGTCAAGCTGGTGGCCTTCGACACCGGGGTGAACGTCTCGGTCGGGCTGCCGATCGACCGCACCTCGGTGGACCATGGCACCGCCTTCGACATCGCGGGCCAAGGCATCGCCAAGCACATCAACATGAACGCGGCCATCGCCTATGCGCGGCGGCTGGCGGCCGGGAGGCACGCATGAAAACCTTTTTCGGTGGCGTGAACTGTGCCGTCGCAACCCCGGTCTCGGCGGACGGCAAACCGGATCTGCGGCTCTTCACCGCCCATGCCCGCGCGCTGCTGTCCGAAGGCGCCCATGGCCTGGCGCTGCTGGGCACCACGGGCGAGGCGAACAGCTTTGGCGCGGCCGACCGGATGGCGCTGGTCGAGGCCGCGGTTGCCGCGGGCATTCGGGGCGATCAGCTTCTGCCCGGCACCTCGGCCTGCAACGTGGCGGAGACGGTGTCCCTGACCCGCCATGCGGTGCAGGCGGGCGCCCGTGGCTGTGTCCTGCTGCCGCCCTTCTACTACAAGGGCGCCTCGGACGAGGGGCTGTTCCGCTTCTATGCCGAGGTGATCGAAGGCGTCGCCGACAGCCGGTTGCGGGTGATCCTGTATCACATCCCGCAGATGACACAGGTCCCGATCAGCCACGAGTTGATCGACCGGCTGCTGGAGGCTTTCCCCGGCATCGTCGTCGGCATCAAGGACAGCGCGGGCGATCTGGCGAACATGCAGGCCATGGTCACCCGCTTCCCCGGATTCTGCGTGCTGGCCGGGGCCGATCCGCTGCTGCTGCCGCTGTTGCGGATGGGCGGGGCAGGCTGCATCACCGCTACCTCGAACCTGCGGTCCGATGCGCTGCGTGTGGTCTTCGATGGCTGGAATGACCCGGCCCGCGCTGACGAGATCGCCGCCGCGCAGGACCGCATCATTGCCTGGCGGACCCTGAGCAACGCCCATGTGCAGTTGCCGACGGTCAAGGCGATGCTGGCGCGGTCGCGCGGCGATCTGGGCTGGCTGAACCTGCGCCCGCCGCTGGTGCCGCTGGGCAAGGCGGACTGCGAAAAGCTCTGGGCCGAGATGGCACGGCTGGGCGAATGAGGGGGCACGGATGACTACCGGAATGGACCGCGCCATCACGCTGCATCAGCCGAAGCGGCTGGAGTTCGGCATGGGCGCCGCGGCGCGTCTGGGCGAATGGGCGGCGGATTTCTCCCGCGTGCTGGTGCTGGCCTCGCCGCGGACCGCACCGATGCTGGGCAAGCTGGGGCTGACCGGGCAGGTCACGCTGTTCCCGGACGTGCCGCCGGAACCCGATGACCGGGCGCTGTCCGCCGTGCTGGAAATCGCCGCGCGGGTAGAACCCGACCTCGTCGTCGGCCTCGGCGGCGGGTCGGTGATGGACCTGGCCAAGCTGGCCGCCTGCCTGTGGGACGGCGCTCAGGTGCTGCCCGATGTGGTGGGGCCGAACAAGGTGGCGCGCCGGCTGTCGGCGCTGGCACAGGTGGCGACGACGGCGGGAACCGGGTCCGAGGCCGGCATCCGAGCGCTGGTCACCAATTCGGCGACCAAAGCCAAGATGGCGGTGGAAAGCCCGCAGATGATTGCCGACATCGCGGTGCTGGACCCGGAGCTAACCTTCTCGGTCCCCCCCGCCATCACCGCCGCCACCGGCGTCGACGCCATGGCGCATTGCGTCGAGGCCTTCACCAATCGCAAGGCGCATGACTTGATCGATGGCTACGCCCGCCAGGGCATCGCGCTGGTCGGCCGCTACCTGGGCCGCTGCGTGAAGGACGGCACCGATGCCGAGGCGCGGGCGGGCATGATGCTGGCCAGCTACTACGGCGGGGTGTGCCTGGGTCCGGTGAACACCGCCGCCGGCCATGCGCTGGCCTATCCACTGGGCACCCGGATGGGCCTGCCGCACGGGCTGGCCAACGCGATCATCTTTCCGCATGTGCTGGCCTTCAACGCGCCGGCAAGGCCGCAGAAGACGACCGAAATCCTCCGCTCCCTCGGCCTTCCCGCCAGCGACGTGCCCGCCACCGTGCTGCACCACGCCGCCGGCTTCTGCCGCGCACTTGGCCTTGAGATGCGCCTGTCCGCCCAAGGCACCAACGGCGACGACCTGCCCGCCTGGGCGGCCGAGGCCCACGCCATCCGCCGGCTGATGGACAACAACCCGCGCGACATGTCGGTGGCCGAGGTCGAGGCGATCTACCGCGCCGCCTTCTAGGCGCGCTCAGGCCTGCGGAAACAGCCGGTCGCGCGAATGCTCGAGGTGAGCCTGCATCAGCGCCCGCGCGGTCTTCCCGTCGCGCTCGCGGATGGCGTCGTGAATGGCCCTGTGTTCCTGATACACCCGTTCCAGCGCACCCGGCGAAAGCTTCAGGCTTTGGCCGTGGAACTGCATGCCCACGGCGATGTGGGATTCCAGCGCTTCCATCGCGATGGCGACATACCGGTTCTCGCTGGCCCGGGCGATGCCAAGGTGAAAGGCGAAATCGGCGTCCTCGCGGTGTTTCTGCCGTGCCGTCGCGTCGCGCAGCCGCTCCAGTGCCTCGGTCACCGGCTCCAGCGTCTCGGGCCGGTGACGCGTCGCCGCCTGCTCGGCCGCCGCCGGTTCCAGCATCAGCCGGAATTCGTAGCAGCGCAGCAAGCCGGTGACGTTTTCCACCGCGCCAAAGCCCAGCGGCTGGCGGATACCCAGCTGCCGCACGAAACTGCCCGCGCCCTGCCGCGAATAGACCAAGCCCTGATCGCGAAGCTTTTTCAGCGCCTCGCGCACCACGGGGCGCGAGACCTGGAACTCGGCTGCAAGGTCATGTTCGGTGGGCAGGCGTTCGTCGGGCGCGTAAGCGCCGGACTTGATCGCCTTGAACATCCGGTCAAACACCGCCTCGCCCAGGGATTTCCGCCGCCCTGGCTGATCCATCATCCGCCTGCTCCTTCTGCCAGCCGCAACAAGGCGCCCGCATCGCCGAAGCCGCCCGATTTCGTCACGATCCGCCAGCCGCCGCCGCTGGACAGCGGCAAGCCCGGCTGCATATCGCCGTGCAGGTCCAGCACCTGCACCCCCAACGCGTCCAGCACCGCCTCGGCCGTGGCCCCGCCCGTCAGCACCAGGGTCGCCGCGCCCCTTGCGGCCCGAACCACCGTCGCCGCCAGCGCCGCCGCGATCTGCGGCCCCGAGGACGCCCCATCCCCCGGCACCGCTTGCACCAGTGTCACTCCCGGCGCCGGGCCAACCTCCACCCGCCCATCCGGCGCCGGAACATACCGCAGCCCTGGAAACCCCCGCAGCGCCGCTACCTGCGCCAGTGTGATGGGATCGGTCGAGCCAACCGCGATCACCATGGGCAGGGCCAGAGCGGGCGGCACCGCCTCTGCCCACCCGATCCCGGCCGCCAGCGCCACCGCCGCACCGCGCGCGCCCACGACCAGATGCCCTGGCGCCGAGGCAAGCGCCGCTTCCATCTCGGTCGCCGTCGCCACATCGGGCACCAACGCCGGCCGGCCCAAGGCCGCCGCGACCGCGATGGGCGGCGCGATCCCCCAGCCCCGGACAGCGCCACCGGTCACCACGCGACCGAACTCGGGCAGCGCGGGAACCGCCAGCACGGGGCCTTCGGGGAACGCCGCCAACTCGGCTGCGATGTTTCCCTTCAGCCGCGAATCCACCTTCTTGAACAGCCGCACCCCCGGCGGCAAACCGGCCAGCACTGCGGCGACCGCCGCCCTTGCGGCCTGAGGCGCGATCTCGCGCGACCGGGTGGAAACCGCCACGACCTCGGCCTGACGCAGGGCCTCGGCCAACGCTGCGGCGCAGGTCGCCACCCGCACCCGCAGCCCCCGGTCGGAAAACGGCGCCGCCGCGTCCAACGCGCCGGTCAGATCGTCGGCAATGATCGCCAGCCGCAGCCCGCCATCTGACAACCCGATTTGTTCGCCCTGCCCCATTCTTCCGTTCTTTTGCAGGCGACTATCGCCGCGCACAGGTTTACATTCCCGCCTCGGAATGACAAGCGACAGGAGGCAGCCGGATGACCGCCACTCCGTTCGAGCTGAACCAGCTGCGCCATTTCGTGGCGGTGACGGAAGACCTGGGCTTTCGCCGGGCCGCGCGACGACTGAACATCTCGCAGCTGCCCTTGTCGCGCCACATCAGCCTGCTGGAGCACGCCCTGTTCGCCGGCCAGACCGAACGTGGCGAAAGCGGTGCGCTGGTGCTGGGCTTTGCCCCCCCGGCCATGCTTGAGGTGATCCGCCGCATCGTGCTGGCCGCACGCGAGCGGATGCCCGACCTGGCGCTGACCCTGTGCGAGATGAAGACCCACGACCAGGCCAAGGGGCTGATGGCCGGCAGTCTGGAACTGGGCATCACCCCGCCTGCCCGGCTGCAGCCCCAGCCTGCTGTTTGCGCCGGGTCTGGTCCGAGCCCTTCGTGCTGGCCATTCGACCGAAAGACCCCTCGCTGCTGCTGATCCGCTTTGCCCAGTTGGTGGCCGAGGTGCTGACGGGGGATTGATACACTGCGGCTATCATGCCCTCCAACCTTGGTATTGAACGCGACCGCTCCGCCCGGCGAGCCATGATTGAAAGGGAGACCGCCATGACCGCAAGCTTCACCGCCGCCCTGACCGGCATCTCGGGCATCCTTGTCACCCCGTTCGACGACGGCGACTGCATCGCCCCGGGCCGGCTGGCCCCGGTGATCGACCGCGCCGTCGCGGCGGGCGTGCACATCCTGGTCTCGAACGGAAACACCGGCGAGTTCTACAGCCTGGCCCTGGAAGAGGCGCTGCACATGGTCGCCGCCACTGCCGATCTGGTCGCCGGCCGCGTGCCGCTGGTCGGCGGCGCCGGGCGGTCGGTGGCAGAGGCCTGCCGTCTGGCCCGCGCCTCGGCCCGTGCCGGCTGTGCCGCGGTGATGATGCATCAGCCGCCAGATCCCTTCGTCTCGCCCCGCGGCACCGTCGACTATGCCCGCCGGGTGGCCGAGGCCGCAGAGGGCCTGCCGCTGGTGCTGTATATTCGCAACGATGCCGTCGGCCCCGCCGCCTTTGCCGCGCTGTCCGAAATCCCCCAGGTCGTCGGCGTGAAATGGGCCACGCCGAACCCGCTGAAGCTGGCCGAGGCCGTGGCGGCCAGCGACCCGCGCCTGATCTGGGTCGGCGGGCTGGCCGAAGTCTGGGCGCCCGCGCTGTGCGCCGTGGGCGCGCGCGGCTTCACCTCGGGGCTGATCAACGTCTGGCCGGCGCGGTCGGTCGCCATCCATGCCGCGCTGGAGGCGCAAGACTACGCCGAGGCGCGCCGCCTGATCGCCGGAATGCGCGCCTTCGAGGACGTCCGCGCCGAGGAGATGGGCGGCGCCAACGTCAGTGGCGTCAAGACCGCGCTGCGGTTGCAGGGAATCGACTGCGGCCCCGCCCGGCCGCCCGCCGCCTGGCCGCTGAGCGACAGCCAGACCGCCCGCATCGCCGCCGTCCTGAAAGCCGCAGGATGAGCGTCACGCTGGTTACCACCTCGCCCGCCTTTGGCCGCGCCGGCGATCTGCCCGACAGGCTGGCCGGGCTGGGTTGGACGCTGATCCGCTGCACCGCAGACGACCTTTCCGCCCACCTGATGAAAACCGAATTCCTGGTGGCCGGGCTGCCCGCAGTTACCACTGCGACCCTGGCGGCTGCCCCCCGCTTGCGCGGCGTACTGAAACACGGCGTCGGCCTCGATACCATCGACCTTGACGCCTGCACTGCGCGCAATGTGCCGGTCACCAACACCCCCGGCGCCAATGCGGTCGCCGTGGCCGAACTGGCGCTGGCACAGATCTTCGCGCTGTCACGCAACCTGATCGCGGGGCACAGTACGATCACCCAGGGCGGCTGGGACCGCCGCATCGGCCGCGAGGTCGAAGGCGCCACCCTGGGCATCATCGGCTTCGGCGTCATCGGCAGCACCCTGGCCGCAAAAGCCGCCGCACTGGGGCTGCGCGTTCTCGCCTGCGACCCTTTCGCCGACCCCGCTCAGGCCGCCGCGATGGGCGTGCCCCTCTTGCCGATGCCCGACCTGCTGGCGCAGTCGGACCACGTCAGCCTGCATGTCTTCGGAGGCCCCTCGACCGCCGGCCTGATCGGCACTGCCGAACTGGCGCGGATGAAGCCGGGCGCCACGATCCTGAACCTGGCTCGGGGCGAGGTGCTGGATCTGGACGCCCTGCACGCCGCGCTGACCGCCGGCCACCTGTCCGGCGCTGCCATCGACGCCTACACGGTGGAACCGCCCGACCGCAGCCATCCGATCTTTGCCAGTCCGAAGGTGATCTTCTCGCCGCATGCCGGGGGCGATACCTCCGGGGCGCTGAAGCGCATGGGCCACATGATCCTGGACGACATCGCCACTCTGTTGGCGGGTGGCCGCCCCGTCCGCACCGTCAACCCCGCCGCCTTCGAGGCCCGTCGATGACCCCGCGCCACGCCGTCCCCGTCCTGCGCGGCTTTGTCCGGCGGGCTGGCTGACGACCGCCCATGGCGCCTCCAGCCACGCCCTCGCCGCCCCGGCCCGTGGCGGCGCGCCGTTGCCGAGCGGCGAACTGCACCACGGGCAAGAGGGATCGGGCATGGCGCTGAAGGTCAAGGGGCTGAGCCGGGGCTGGCCGAGGGCGTCGAGCCTTGTTCGTGATCAAGCCGTTCTGGTCCGAACCGGCCGAACGTCCGGGCATGCCCCTGCCGCTGTCGCTGCCGTTGCCCCTGGCCTATCGCTTCCATGGCGCGATCAGCGCTTCCAGCATTGCCTCTTCCTCTGCCGTCAAGTCCACCAATGGCGGTCGCACCTTGCCAGCGGCAAAGCCCTGCAACCGGACGCCTGCCTTGATGGCGGCGACGGCATAGCCCTTGCGGCGGTTGCGGATCGCCATGAAGGGATAGAAGAAGTCGTTCAGCAGCCGCGCGCAACTTGCCCGGTCACCGCCAAGCAGCGCGCCGTAGAACGCGTTCGCCAAGGCCGGAACGAAGTTGAACACCGCGCTGGAATAGGTGGTGACGCCGGCGCCCAAGTAGGCTTCGGCGATCAGTTCCGCCGTCGGCATTCCGCCCAGATACATCAGCCGGTCACCCATCCTGGCCGTGACCTGGCGCACCTGGCCGATGTCGCCGGTGCCGTCCTTGAACCCGATCAGGTTCGGGCAGTCCTCGCAAAGCCGTGCCAGCGTGTCGGGCTGCACCACCGCGTTGTCGCGGTTGTAGACCATGACCCCGATTCCGACCGACTGGCAAACGCGCCGGACATGGGTGTAAAGCCCCTCTTGTGGCGCGTCGATCAGGTATGGCGGCAAGAGCAGCAGCCCGTCCGCCCCCGCGGCCTCTGCCGCACGCGCGATCTCGACCGCCAGTTCCGTGCCATAGCCGCAACCCGAAACGATGGCCGTCTTGCCCGCCGCCTCCTTTGCCGCCCGCACCACAACCGGCACCTCGCCAGGCGCCAGCGAGAAGAACTCGCCGGTTCCGCCTGCCACGAACAGCACCGGCGCGGCAAAACCCTCCAGCCAGCCGACATGGCGCTGGTAACTGTCGGGGGCAAACCGGCCCTCGGTGTCGAAATGAGTCACCGGAAAGGACAACAGACCAGAGCCAAGCAGGCCTTGAAGGTGCTGGGGTTGCATTTGCCGCCTCCTGACAGATCTGTTGATATATTAGTATATAGCATGGACCGAAGTCAAACTGCTTGCCCCCGCCCTGCCGTTTGATCCCATCGGCAAACGCGTATTCCCTTGGCCAGACCACTGCGACGGGGGCCAGGCAGGATCGGTCAAGCCGAAACACCGTCGCCGACGTCTCGGGGCGGCGCGGTCTCTGGACCGCGGAAGGAACGGTATGCGGGTCCGGCAAGGATGAGTCCGGGTTGGTCGCCCTGGCGATTGCGCCGGCGCGACCAGCCCGATCCTCAGCCCCTTGCGGCGCGGATCAGATCAAGGATTTCCTTTGCGGCCGCGGGGATGTTGGTTCCCGGCCCGAAGATCGCCTTCACACCGGCCCCTTTCAGGAACTCATAGTCCTGCTGCGGAATGACGCCGCCGCAGATCACCAGAATGTCGCCGGCGCCCTTGTCGCGCAGCGCCTGAATCAGCTTGGGCGCCAGCGTCTTGTGCCCCGCCGCCTGGCTGGAGATGCCGACGACGTGCACGTCATTGTCCACCGCGTCCTGCGCGGCCTCTTCCGGGGTCTGGAACAAGGGCCCCACATCGACGTCAAAGCCGATGTCGGCAAAGGCGGTGGCGATGACCTTGGCGCCGCGGTCATGCCCGTCCTGCCCCATCTTCACCACCAGCATCCGCGGCCGCCGCCCTTCGGCCTCGGCGAAGCTTTCCACGTCCTGCTGGATCTGGGCAAAGCCCTGGTCGCCCTCATAGGCCGCACCATAGACACCGGCGAGGGTCTTCACTTCCGCCCGATGGCGGCCGAACACCTTTTCCATCGCGTCGCTGATCTCCCCCACCGTTGCCCGTGCCCGCGCGGCATCGACCGCCGCCTCCAGAAGATTGCCACCCTCCGCGGCGCGCCGGGTCAGTTCGGCCAGCGCCGCCGCGCAAGCCGCATCGTTGCGCGCTGCCCGCGTCAGCTTCAGCCGCGCCACCTGGGCCTCGCGCACCGCGACGTTGTCGATGTCCAGGATGTCGATCGCATCCTCGCTGGCCTTGCGGTACTTGTTGACGCCGACGATCACCTCTTCGCCGCGGTCGATCATCGCCTGCCGCCGCGCGGCGGTTTCCTCGATGCGCAGCTTGGGCATGCCCGAGGCCACCGCCTTGGTCATGCCGCCCATCGCCTCGACCTCCTCGATCAGCGCCCAGGCCTTCTCGGCCAGTTCGCTGGTCAGGCTTTCCACGTAGTAGCTGCCGGCCAGAGGATCGACGACATGGGTGATGCCGGTTTCCTCTTGCAGGATCAGCTGGGTGTTGCGGGCGATCCGGGCGCTGAATTCGGTCGGCAGCGCGATCGCTTCATCCAAGGCGTTGGTGTGCAGGGACTGCGTGCCGCCCAGCGCCGCCGCCATCGCCTCATAGGCGGTGCGGATGACGTTGTTGTAGGGGTCAGCCTCCTGCAGGCTGACGCCGCTGGTCTGGCAATGGGTGCGCAGCATCAGGCTGCCGGATTTCTTGGCGCCGAAGTCGGTCATGATGCGGTGCCACAGCATCCGCGCCGCCCGCAGCTTGGCCGCCTCCATGAAGAAATTCATGCCGATGGCGAAGAAGAACGACAGCCGCCCGGCGAAATCATCGACGTTCATGCCGCGGGCGATGGCGGCGCGGACGTATTCCCGCCCGTCCGCCAGCGTATAGGCCAGCTCCTGCACCAGGTTCGCGCCGGCTTCCTGCATGTGGTAGCCGGAAATCGAGATCGAGTTGAACTTGGGCATTTCGGCCGAGGTGTATTCGATGATGTCCGCGATGATCCGCATCGAAGGCTCGGGCGGGTAGATGTAGGTGTTGCGGACCATGAACTCCTTGAGGATGTCGTTCTGGATGGTCCCCGACAGGTCGGCCCGCGGCACACCCTGTTCCTCGCCCGTCACGATGAAATTCGCCAGGATCGGGATCACCGCGCCGTTCATCGTCATGGAAACGCTGATCTTTTCCAAGGGGATGCCGTCGAACAGCACCTTCATGTCTTCGACGCTGTCGATCGCCACGCCGGCCTTGCCGACATCGCCCACCACACGCGGGTGGTCGCTGTCATAGCCGCGGTGGGTGGCCAGGTCGAAGGCGACCGACACGCCCTGCTGCCCGGCCAGCAGCGCCTTGCGATAGAAGGAATTCGATTCCTCGGCGGTGGAAAACCCCGCGTACTGGCGAATGGTCCAGGGCCGCCCGGCATACATCGTGGCCCGCACCCCGCGGGTGAACGGCGCCACGCCCGGCAATTCGCCCATCTGCGGCAGGCCCGCCACATCCTCCGCCGTGTACAGCGGCTTGACGGTGATGCCTTCCAGCGTCTGCCAGTCCAGGGTTGACGGGCTTGCGCCCTTCAGTTCCTTCGAGGCCAATGCCTCCCATGCCTTCACGTCCGCCATTCGTCTCTCCGTTCCTGTGCCGCCGCGAACCGCGTCCGCGCCGCTTGGGGTTTTCCGCAGCCTGCCCTATATCCATGGGCATGATCCGCCTTGACCGCCGTTCCGTCCTGTTCCTCGCGGCCCTCGCGCCGCTTGCCGTTCACGCCCAGACCGCCGCCCCGGGCGAGGCGAACCCGTTCGCCCCCGTCCCCTCGTCCGAGGTGGTGGAGGCCGAACTCGTCTATCTGCGCCGCCCGGTCATCGTCTTTGCCGACAGCCCGAACGACCCTGCCTTCATCCGCCAGATGGAGCTTCTGGCCCGCTACTACCCCCAGCTTCAGGCCCGTGACGTGATCCTGATCACCGACACCGATCCCGCCGCCCCGTCCGAGTTGCGCCGCAAGCTGCGGCCGCGCGGGTTTTCCCTGGTGCTGATGGACAAGGACTGGAAATCCGCCCTCCGCAAGCCCCTACCTTGGGACGGGCGAGAGGTCATCAACTCGATCGACAAGATGCCCATCGCCCGCTCGGAGGCGCTGGAGAAGTATCCGGCGGGGCGGTAGCGCCCCCCGTTCTGCCCCCTGGTCCGGCAGCGGCCCGTCGCAGCAGTGGCGGTCATTCGAACTCCATGATCACATCGTCCACCCGCAGGCTGGCGCCGGCGCTGGCGCGGATCGCCTTGACCACGCCCTTGCGCTCGGCCTTGAGGATGTTTTCCATCTTCATCGCCTCGACGGTGGCCAGCGCCTGGCCTTCCTGCACCTCGTCGCCTTCGGCCACGGCGATCTTCACCACCAGACCTGGCATCGGGCACAGCAGGTATTTCGACGTATCCGGCGGCAGCTTTTCCAGCATCAGCCCGGCCAGCGCGTGCTGGCGCGGGGTGCGGACGTGCACCTTCAGGTCGGCGCCGCGCAGCCGCATCCGGAAGCCCATCGGAATCTTGCCCACCTTGATCGCCATCTCGGTCGGCCCGACCGTCAGCCGCGCCAAAGGCTGGCCCGGGGTCCACTCGCTTTCCACCCGCAGGGACGATCCGTCCTCGAAATGCACGGTCGATCCTTCATGGTCGGCCCGGATGGTGACCGGGATCACCGTGCCGCCCAGGCTGACCATCCACTCGTCGCCCACCCGGCGGGTGTGGTTGTCCATGGTGCCCGAGATTCGCGTGCGCCGGATCTCGGCGACGCGGTTCATCGCCGCCGCCGACGCCGCGACCTTGCGCAGGGTGTCGCCGTCCAGCGTGGCACCCTGGAACCCGTCGGGGTATTCCTCGGCGATGAAGGCGGTGGTGATGTTGCCCGACACGAACCGCGGATGGTCCATTACCGCGCCCACGAAGGGCAGGTTGTGGCCGATGCCTTCCACCTCGAATGTGTCCAGCGCCAGCCGCATCTCCTGAATGGCGTGGGCGCGATCCTTGCCCCATGTGCACAGCTTGGCGATCATCGGGTCGTAGAACATGCTGATTTCGCCGCCTTCGAACACGCCGGTGTCGTTGCGCACGATGCCGCCGCCGTCGGTCGGGCCTTCCACCGGGGGCCGGTAGCGGGTCAGCCGGCCGATCGAGGGCAGGAAGTTCCGGTACGGGTCCTCGGCGTACAGCCGGCTTTCCATCGCCCAGCCGTTGATCTTGAGGTCCGACTGCTTGAACGGCAGGGGTTCCCCGGCGGCGACACGGATCATCTGTTCCACCAGATCGATGCCGGTGATCAGCTCGGTCACGGGGTGTTCCACCTGCAACCGGGTGTTCATCTCGAGGAAGTAGAAATTCCGCTGCCCGTCGACGATGAATTCCACTGTGCCGGCCGATGTGTAACCCACCGCCTTGGCCAAGGCGCAGGCCTGCTCGCCCATCGCCTTGCGGGTGGCTTCGTCCAGGAACGGCGAGGGGGCCTCTTCGATCACCTTCTGGTTGCGGCGCTGGATGCTGCATTCGCGTTCTTGCAGGTAGACGCAATTGCCGTGCTTGTCGGCCAGCACCTGAATCTCGATGTGGCGCGGCTGGGTGACGAACTTCTCGATGAAGATGCGATCGTCGCCGAAGCTGGCCGCCGCCTCGTTCTTCGACGACTCGAAGCCCTCCTTCACCTCGCCCTCGGTCCAGGCGATCCGCATCCCCTTGCCGCCGCCGCCGGCCGAGGCCTTGATCATCACCGGATAGCCGATCTGGCCCGAGATCTTCACCGCCTCATCGGCATCGGCGATCAGGCCCATGTAACCGGGAACCGTGGAAACCCCCGCCTCCATCGCTAGCTTCTTCGAGGTGATCTTGTCGCCCATGGCTTCGATCGCCGGGCTGGGCGGCCCGATGAAGACCACGCCCGCCGCCTCAAGCGCCGCTGCGAAGGCGCGGTTCTCGCTCAGGAAACCATAGCCGGGATGCACCGCCTCGGCGCCCGTCGCCTTGACCGCCTCCATGATCCTGTCGATCACGATGTAGCTTTGTGCTGCGGGGGGCGGCCCGATATGCACCGCCTCGTCCGCCATCTTGACGTGCAAGGCGTTGCGGTCAGCGTCGGAATAGACCGCCACCGTCTTGATGCCCATCTTGCGCGCCGTCTTGATGACGCGGCAGGCGATCTCGCCCCGGTTGGCGATCAGGATCTTCTTGAACATGGTTCCCCCTCAGTCGGCCCGGGGCCGCAAGTCATGCGGCGGGCGAAAATGCAAGACGGGGCCGGCCGGGCGGTTGGCCCGGGCGACCCCGTGGATTTCAGATGTCTCCCGCCCGAAGGCGGGGCCTAGATCAGTAGCGCGGCTGGCAGGGCGGCAGGCCCAGTTCGATGCCGCAGGAGGCCGCACCGGCCAGACCGCCGATGATCGCGCCGGTAAGCACGTTGCTGTCGGTCGCGTCGGCCAAGACCACGCCGGCCGTTGCGCCAGCAAGGCCGCGGGACGCCGGGTCCTGCATGCAGCCGGCAAGCGGAGCGGTGAAAAGGACGAAAAGGATAAGCGACTTGCGCATGGAAGACTGCCTCGTTTGTTGGTTGTTATTGCGTTGGATTCTAGCGCAAACCAACCGGAAAGGAAGCGGTTTTCGCGCCCCGGCCGGTGGGCGGCCCCGGTCTGCCCCGGCGCACGGCTGCGGCAAACAAAGCTCGGTCCGGCCTGGGGAGGGCCGGACCGAAGGGAAGGGGAAAGGCAACAAGCTTGACTGAACGGGGTAGGCCAGGGCCGGCCTGAACCCGCAGGACCAGAGTGTCGAGACCGCCGAGTCGACGCAAACGCGAAGTGGGGCTCACCCCTTGGTTGCGCAAGAACATGCCGGAATGTCAAATGCTTGCGCGGAATCATGCCGGGTCGTCCTCGTCGTCGGCCCAATCCGGGACGGGTGCGTCCGGCGCGAAGACCTCGGGGAAGGACGCCTGTGCACGCGCCAGGTCGATGCGCAGGAGCGCCTCGTAGGAACAGGGATCGAAGGGGTCTTCGGCCGGCACCACCTCGCGCCCGATCAGCCAGGACAGGCGACCGGCGTCCAGGTTGCCGCGTTCGAACGGTTCATCGCCGAAATGTGACCACAGGGCGGACATGAAGGCCTGGTCGGCCAAGCGGTCGGCATGCTTGCGGTCCTTGAACCGCTCACGCCGAATTATCCGTGTCGGGCCTTCCTTCTGGTTGGCCCGCCGGATGGTGAACTGGAAATCCGTGCCCGGCAACCGGCCGGGAAAGCCGCGATGCTTCAGCATGGCCGGGCCCCCGCAGCGGCGGCGGCCCGGCTAAGGCTCGGGTCAGCCCTGACCGGCGATCGGCGATTGCGGATTGCGGGGCTGATCGTCGCCACGTTCGATCGGGACGCACTGATCGTAGGCCGCCGTGGTGGTGTAGCCCGGCTCGCAGCTGTCTTCGCAGATCGGCAGGTTGTTGTAGGCACTGTCCCTGGCATAGGTCTGCCGACCATCACGGCACTGGCCCGTGACAATGGCATTGCCATACTTGTCGTAGACGGGTTCGGGCATGATGGGCGGCGGTGCCTTGGGCGCACAAGCTGCAAGAACCGCAGCGGTGACGACCCCGAGGGCCAGGTAAGCCGAGATACGCATTGGTTCCTCCTTGCGAGACCGGTCTCTGCAAGATGGTTGTAGGCGCGTCCGAGGCACAACTCAACCTCTAGAGCACGAAGGGACGCGGACTGTCGCCAGAGCGTGACACAACCGCCGCGTGCGGGTCCGGCCGGGGACCGGCCGGACCGCTGACGCTGGTTACTTGTATTTGCCGGTGTAGGTCGGCTCGACGCTGATCGGCTCAGGCTCGGGGGCCGGAGCGGGCTTCGAGCAGGCCGCAACAGTGGCAAGCGCCAGCATGGCGATAAGGGCAGTGGTCCGCATGTCAACCTCCAGTCTGAATCATCGGATGCGCGGCCACCATAGGGGGGCAAGGCACCGGACGCAAACAGGTATGCGGAGAGGGCGGCGGCTTTTCGCGGCGTGCCGCACAGAAGAAGGGCGGGCCGGGCCGTTGCGGCCCAATTGGCCCGCCCCCGAAGCTTACTTGTACTTGCCGGTGTAGGTCGGTTCGACCGTGACGGGTTCGTCGACGTAGACGACTTCCTCTTCGGCCTTCGGGGCGCAAGCGGCTGCGAAGCCGGCCAGGGCCAGGGCAAGAACGATACGGGTGATGCTCGACATGCTCTACTTCCTTCTTTCTTGGGGGTCAGGGCGGGCGACATACCCGCACAACCCCGCTGCGAGGTAACGGCCGCTTGGGCACGGCCTGCGGCAACCTTAGCCCAATCCGGGTCCAAAGGACATTCTGGCCCGGCCAATGTGCCAAGCTGTGACTCGCTTACATCAGGAAGGCCACAAATCCCCACCGATTCAACAAGATGTAGTGCCATCTTCAGAACATCTCCCAAATGCAGGACCCGCTCTGGATGGCATAGGATTCGAAGAACTGCACCGCTTCGGGCGCCGCCTCGCCGAAGGGCACTGCGCGGTCGGCAAGGGCAATGACGATCTGCTGCGGGGCGGGCACCATGCCCTTGGTCAGCGGCAGTGCATAGCTGTCGCACAATGCCTGCATGTCGGCCGACCAGTCCTCACTGGCCTTCAGGTCGGGCACGACAAAGCGGAACCGGGCCGCCGCGCCGTTGGTGCCGCGGGTGTCGGTGATCACGTCCAGCACCTGCACTACGCGCCCCGAGGGCACCTTGACCGTCTCGCCCGCCGCGGGTGCGCCCTGGTCGCAAGCGCCGGCCGCCAGCAGCAGGCCGGCGGCAAGGGCAGCAGTCAGGCGGCGAAGAGCGGGCATCGGGGCCTCAGAGCGGAATGTTGTCGTGCTTTTTCCAAGGGTTCTCAACCCGTTTGCCGCGCAAGCTGGCGAACGCCCGCGCCACCCGGCGGCGGGTCGAATGCGGCCGGATCACCTCGTCGATGAAGCCCTTTTCGGCCGCCACGAAGGGGTTGGCGAAGCGGTCCTCATAGTCCTTGGTGCGCGCGGCGATCTTGTCGCGGTCGCCCAATTCGCTGCGATATAGGATCTCGACCGCGCCCTTTGCCCCCATCACCGCGATTTCCGCCGTGGGCCAGGCATAGTTGAAATCGCCGCGCAGGTGCTTGGACGCCATCACGTCATAGGCCCCGCCATAGGCCTTGCGGGTGATCACCGTCACCTTCGGCACCGTCGCCTCGCCATAGGCGAACAGCAGCTTCGCGCCGTGCTTGATGACGCCGCCGTATTCCTGGCTCGTCCCGGGCAGGAAGCCCGGCACGTCCACCAGCGTCAGGATCGGGATCTCGAAGGCATCGCAGAACCGCACGAACCGCGCCGCCTTGCGGCTGGAATCGATGTCCAGGCAGCCCGCCAGCACCATCGGCTGGTTCGCCACCACGCCGGTGGTCTGGCCCTCGATGCGGATGAAGCCGGTGACGATGTTGCCGGCGAAATCGCGCTGGATCTCGAAGAAATCGCCCTCGTCGGCGATCTTCGCGATCAGCTCCTTCATGTCGTAGGGCTGGTTCGGGTTGTCCGGGATCAGCGTGTCCAGACTGGGCTCCACCCGCTGCGGATCATCGAAGAACGGCCGGACGGGCGCCTTTTCGCGGTTGTTCAAGGGCAGGAAGTCGAACAGCCGGCGGATCTCGGCCAGCGCCTCGACGTCGTTTTCAAACGCGCCATCGGCCACCGAAGACTTCCGCGTATGCGTCGAAGCCCCGCCCAGTTCCTCGGCGGTGACATGCTCGTTCGTCACCGTCTTCACCACATCCGGGCCAGTCACGAACATATAGCTGGAATCCTTCACCATGAAGATGAAGTCGGTCATGGCGGGCGAATAGACTGCCCCGCCCGCACAAGGCCCCATGATCACGCTGATCTGCGGCACCACGCCGGACGCCATGATGTTGCGCTGGAACACCTCGGCATAGCCGGCCAGCGACGCCACGCCTTCCTGGATGCGCGCCCCGCCCGAATCGTTCAACCCGATCACCGGCGCGCCGTTCTGCATCGCCATGTCCATGATCTTGCAGATCTTCTGCGCGTGGGTTTCCGACAGCGACCCGCCGAACACGGTGAAATCCTGGCTGAAGACATAGACCATGCGGCCGTTGATGGTGCCCCAGCCGGTCACCACGCCGTCGCCGGCGGGGCGGTCTTCCTGCATGCCGAAGTCCACGCAGCGGTGGGCGACGAACATGTCGAATTCCTCGAACGACCCCTCGTCCAGCAAGAGCTCGATCCGCTCGCGCGCGGTCAGCTTGCCCTTGCTGTGCTGCGCCTCGACGCGCCGCTCGCCGCCGCCCGCCCGGGCCCGGTCACGCCGCGCCTCGAGTTCGGCCAGGATATCTTTCATGGGTCGCTCTCCCCCCGGAAAATTTGCGCGACCATAGCGGGTGCACGGAGCGCCACAAGCGGAAGATCGTAAATTTGCATAACATCGACCAAGGCGGCCTGGCGAATTGCAAATCCGCAAAGCACTCGCCCGCCGCCCGCCGCCGCGCTATCTGGCCGCAACGGACCGGAGACAGCCATGCCCCAGATTCCCATCGCCGCCCTGACCATCGGCCTGTTGATCGCATCGAACGTTTTCATGACCTTCGCCTGGTATGGCCACCTCAAGTTCAAGACCACCTCGCTGCCGACGGTCGTTCTGGTCTCCTGGGGCATCGCCTTCTTCGAGTATTGCCTGATGGTGCCGGCCAACCGCTACGGTCACGCGGTCTTCAACGCAGCTGAACTGAAGACCATCCAGGAGGTCATAACCTTGTCGGTCTTTGCCGTGTTTTCCTATTTCTACCTGAAGGAACCACTGACCTGGAACCAGCTTGTCGGCTATGGCCTGATCGCGCTTGGCGCTTTCTTCATCTTCCACAAATGGACGTGAGAGCCATGGACAAGCCGACTGAGCGCCCGTAGCCCTGTCGAATGTCCCCGTCACCCGCCCGTTTCCTTGACCGCACGACGCCGCCGCATCTGGTGACGCTGGTCCTGATCGCCGGCCTGTCGGCGCTGACGATGAACATCTTCCTGCCCTCGCTGCCCGGCATGGCCGCGTTTTTCGGCGTGCCCTATGGCGTGATGCAGCAATCCGTCGCACTGTACCTGGCCCTTTCCGCTGCGCTGCAGATCGTCATCGGTCCGCTCAGTGACCGCTATGGCCGCCGCCGGGTGCTGATCTGGTCCTTCATGCTGTTCCTGTTGGCCACTCTCGGCACCCTTCTTGCCCCCAACGCCACCGTCTTCCTGGCCTGCCGCATGGCACAGGCCGTGGTCGCGTCCGGCATGGTCCTGTCGCGCGCCATCGTGCGGGACATGGTCAGCGACGCCCAGGCCGCCAGCATGATCGGCTATGTCACCATGGGCATGTCGGTGGTGCCGATGATCGGCCCGGTGATCGGCGGCGTGCTGGATGAGGCCTTTGGCTGGCAGGCCAACTTCGCGCTGCTGCTGGTGCTGGGCGCCGCCGTGCTGTGGCTGATCATCACCGACCTGGGCGAGACCGCCAGCCTCCGCCCGGTCTCGGTGCGCGATCAGTTGCGGCACTATCCCGTCCTGCTGACCTCGCGCCGGTTCTGGGGATATTGCCTGTCGGCGGGCCTCGCCTCGGGATGCTTCTTCGCCTACCTCGGCGGCGCGCCCTATGTCGGAACCGAGGTTTACGGCCTGTCCTCCTCGGCGATCGGGGCGCTGTTTGCGCTGACGGCGGTGGGCTATATGGCCGGCAACTACATTGCCGGGCGCTGGTCGGTGCGGGTGGGAATGAACCGCATGGTGCTGGCGGGCGCGCTGATCACCACCGCCGGCCTTGTGGTGCTGCTGGTCCTTACCCTCGCCGGCCTGTCCGGCCCCGGGGTTTTCTTCACCCTGATGATGGCGATGGGCGTGGGCAACGGCGTCAGCCTGCCCAACGCCAACGCCGGCATCCTGTCCGTCCGGCCCGAGGTTGCGGGCACCGCCTCGGGTCTGGGCGGCGCGATCATGATCGGCGGCGGCGCCGGCCTTGCCGCGCTGGCGGGCGTGCTGCTGCCGCCCGGCGCAACCGAGATGCCACTGATCCTGCTGATGCTGGCGTCTTCGATCGGCAGCGTCTTCGCCATCCTTGCGGTGATGCGCCGCGCGCGGGCCCTGGGCCTTTCCGCTTGACCGATCCGCTTTGCAAAGCCATGCGTGGCTTTGCAAAGGAAGGTGTCCCATGCCCAGCCAGAAGCTTTACGCCGGCGTCAAGCTGCGCGAGATCCGCGGTCGCCTTGGCCTGACGCAAAAGGCCTTTGCCGACAAGCTGGGCGTGTCCCTGCCCTATCTCAACCAGATGGAGAACAACCACCGGCCCGTCTCGGCCGCCGTGGTGCTGGCCCTGGCGCAGGAATTCGGGCTGGACGTCACCGAACTGACCGTGGGCGAAAGCGAACGCCTTGTCAGTGACATGCGCGAGGCGCTGGCCGACCCGGTCTTCACTTCCGCAAGCCCGCCGCTTGCCGACCTGCGGCTGGCGGCGTCGAACGCCCCGGCGCTGGCCCGCGCCTTCCTGGACCTGCACCGCGCCTACCGGCAAACCCACGAACGCCTGGCCTCACTGGACGAGGCTTTGGGCCGGGAAGACGCCAGCCTGAAGCCCAGCCCCTGGGAAGAGGTCCGCGACTTCTTTCACTATTGCGATAATTACATTGATGCCGTGGACCGGGCGGCGGAACATTTCGCGATGCCCGCAGGCACAAGAAAAGACCCGCGAATTCTGGCAGAAGAGCTGTTCCGCCGTCTTGGCGTCAGCTTGCAGTTCTGCGACAATACCGGCATTCGCCGCTATGACCCCGCCACCCGCCGGCTGGAGATCTCGGCCCGGGCCTCGACCGCAACGCAGCGGTTCCAACTGCTGCATCAGGTTGCCCTGATCGCCCACAATGACCTGCTGGATGCCACCCTCGACCTCGCCCGCTTTTCCACGCCGGAAGCGCGCGAAATCGCCAAGATCGGCCTGGCCAACTATTTCGCCGGTGCCGCCCTTCTGCCCTACCGCGCCTTCCTGCAGGCCGCAAAGGACACCCGCCACGACCTCGAACGCTTGGCCGACCTGTTCGGCGCCAGCATCGAGCAGGTGGCGCACCGGCTGTCCACCTTGCAACGCCCCGGCGCCAAAGGCATTCCGTTCTTCTTTGTCCGCGTCGATCAGGCCGGCACCATCACCAAGCGCCACAGCGCCACCCGCCTGCAATTCGCCCGATTCGGCGGCGCCTGCCCCTTGTGGAACGTCCACCGCGCCTTTGAAACGCCGGGCCATTTCCAGCGCCAACTGGCCGAAACCCCTGACGGCGTGCGCTATCTGTGCCTGTCGCGCGATGTGTCGAAACCGGGCGGTGCATACCTCGCCCCCGTCCGCCGCTATGCCATTGGCCTGGGGTGCGAGGTGCAGCACGCCCCCGACCTGGTCTATTCCGACGGCCTTGACCTGAAGGGAAGGTTCGAACCCATCGGCATCTCGTGCCGCATCTGCGAACGCCCGACCTGCCATCAAAGATCGGTCCCGCCGCTGGAACGACGCTTGCGCGTCAATCCAGACCGGCGGGACCTGCTGCCTTACGAAATCGCCGGCTGAGAGATCAGACCTTGCGGATCGCCGCCCAGATCGCATCCTTCAGCCGCATGCGCTGACGGCGCAGGGCTTCCTCATGCTCTTCGGTCACGGTGTCGATGCGGGTCTCGGCCCGGTGAACCTGGTCGTTCACCATGTCATATTCTTCCAGCATCTTGGCGAAATGTGCGTCCGAGGCCTTCAGTGCGGTTATCCGGTCCGCCTCGGCGGGAAACTCTTCCTGCAACGTGTGCGGGGTGTTGGACATGGCGTTCTCCTTGTTTCTTCAAAGCCAAACCTGAACGGCGCTTCTGGCCTTTGCCTTGACCGGGGTCAACCTAGCGCTGGCTTTCGCGCCAGGCGGGGTTGATCCAGGGCTCAAGGTTGCTTGCGGGCAACATCGGGCGGCCCAGGATGTGGTCTGCCGCCTTTTCGCCCACCATGATCGACGGCGCGTTCAGGTTGCCGTTCGTCACCTGCGGGAAGATCGAACTGTCAACCACCCGCAGGGCATCGACCCCGATCACGCGGGCCTCCGGATCGACCACCGCCATCGGGTCATCCGCCCGCCCCATCTTGCACGTCCCGCAAGGATGATAGGCGCTTTCCACATGCTCGCGGACAAAGCCGTCGATCTCGTCGTCGGTCTGCACCGCCGGCCCCGGTTGAATTTCACCCCGAACAAACCCCTCCATCGCCGATTGCGCGAAGATTTCGCGCGTGAGCCGCACGCAGGCGCGGAAATCCTGCCAGTCCTCGGGGGTGGACATGTAGTTGAACCGGATCACCGGCGGCGCCTCGGGGTCGGCTGACCGCAGCGTCACTGCCCCGCGCGACTTCGACCGCATCGGCCCGACATGCGCCTGAAACCCGTGCCCCCCGGCGGCCGACCGGCCATCGTAGCGCACCGCCAAAGGCAGGAAGTGATACTGGATGTCGGGATATTCCACCCCGGCCTTCGAGCGGATGAAACCGCAAGCCTCGAACTGGTTCGACGTGCCCACGCCCCGCCGCAAGGCCAGCCACTGCGCGCCAACCCAGATCTTTCCCCACAGGTTCCAGTACTTGAATAGGGTGACTGGCTTCGATGAGGCAAACTGCATGTAGATTTCCAGGTGGTCGTGCAGGTTTGCCCCCACCCCCGGCCGGTCCGCCAAGACCTCGATGCCGTGCTCGGCCAGATGCGCCCCCGGCCCGATCCCCGACAGCATCAACAGCTTGGGCGAGTTGATGGACGAGGCCGCAAGGATCACCTCGCGCTTGGCGCGGATGACCTGCACGCCGCCCTGCGCGTCGACCTCGACCCCCACCGCCCGGCCGTTCTCGATCACCACCTTGCGGGCCAGGCCCCGCACCAGATGCACGTTCCCGCCGGCCATCGCCGGGCGCAGATAGGCATTCGCCGCCGACCACCGCCGGCCGCGCCAGATCGTCGCCTCCATCGGGCCGAAGCCTTCCTGCTGGCGACCGTTGTAATCTTCCGTCACCGGATAGCCCGCCTGCCGCCCCGCTTCGATGAAGGCATCGAACAAGGGAATGTGCCGCGGCCCCCGCGTCACGTGCAGCGGCCCCTTGCCGCCCCGAAACTCGGGGCCAGAGGCGCCATGCGCATGTTCCATCCGCTTAAAATAGGGCAGCACGTCGGCATAGCCCCAGCCGGTGGCCCCCATCTCGGCCCAGGTGTCGAAATCGCGGGCATGGCCGCGCACATAGACCATGCCGTTCACCGAGGACGACCCGCCGATCACCTTGCCGCGCGGCGTCGCCAGCCGGCGCCCGTTCAGGTGCGGCTCGGGTTCCGACTGGAAGCCCCAGTCGTAGCGCGGCATGTTCATGGGGTAGCTCAGGGCGCCCGGCATCTGGATGAACGGCCCGGCGTCGCTGCCGCCGAACTCGATCACCACCACCCGGCGCCCGGCCTCGGCCAGCCGATAGGCCAGCGCACAACCCGCCGACCCCGCCCCCACGATCACGTAATCCGCATGCATCGTCTGCCGTCTCGTCCTGTCCCGATGTCCACCTGTCGCCACGCAGTGCCCCAGAGCGCGAACAGCGTTTTGGGGCGCGGTCCCTCCCTTGATTCCCTTGCGGCCGCTAGTCCCGCCGCAACTCTGCCTCAAGGAACGCCAGCGCCGTCGCCACCGCCGCCGCCCCGTCCGGCGCGCCGGACTTCAGCACCTCGCGCAGATACAGCCCGTCGATCAGCGCCCCCAGGCCCTCGGCAATGCCCGCCGCCCGGTCACCGGCCAGCGGCCGCAAGGCACTCACCAGGTTCGACCGCAGCCGCCCCTGATACACTGCCAGCAGCCGCCGCGCCTGCGGCACCGTCTGCGCCAGCACCCAGAAGTTCAGCCAGGCCCCTACCGCCTCGCGCCGAAAGTTCCCGGCCGAGAACGACGCCCGCAGAATCGCCCGCACCCGCCCCTCGGGGCCGCTGTCGGCCGCCGCCAGCGCCCCCCGCACCTCGGCGCCATACAAGGTCAGGATGTGGCGCATCGCCGCCAGGAACATGTCTTCCTTGGACCCGAAGTAGTGATGCGCCAGCGCCGGCGACATGCCTGCCCGCTTGGCGATCTGGCTGACCGTCACGTCCAGCGACCCGGTGCGCCCGATCTCGACAATCGTGGCTTTTACCAGCGCCGCCTTGCGGATAGGCTCCATTCCAAGCTTCGGCATATCGTTCGCTCAACTTTTCTCTTGTCAGGCGGACGAAGCACGAAGTTTATTGACTCGTCAATCAACAAAAACCCGGGGAGCTTCCATGTCCGTCCGTTCGACCCTTCTCACCACCGCCGTCACCTTCGCGCTGGCCGGCAGCGCCTTCGCCGAAGGCTGCGACAAGATCATCTTCTCGGATGTCGGCTGGACCGACATCACCGCCACCACCGCCGCCACCACGCTGGTTCTGGAAGCGCTGGGGTATGAGACCGAGACCAAGGTTCTTGCCGTGCCGGTCACCTATACCGGCCTCGCCGAAGGCGACATCGACGTGTTCCTCGGCAACTGGATGCCCACGATGGAAGCCGACATCGCCCCCTATCGCGACGCCAAGACCGTCGACACCGTGCGCACCAACCTGGAAGGCGCCAAGTACACCCTGGCCGTCAACGAAGCCGGCGCCGCGCTTGGCATCAAGGATTTCAAGGACATCGCGACCCAGAAGGACGCGCTGGAAGGCAAGATCTACGGCATCGAGCCGGGCAATGACGGCAACCGCCTGATCACCGACATGATCGCCTCCGGCCCCTTCGGCCTTGACGGCTTCGAGATCGTCGAAAGCAGCGAACAGGGGATGCTGGCCGAGGTGGCCAACAAGGACGCCGAGGCCAAGCCGATCGTCTTCCTCGGCTGGGAACCCCACCCGATGAACGCCAACTTCAAGATGACCTACCTCACCGGCGGCGATGACTACTTCGGCCCGAACCTGGGCGGCGCCATCGTGGCGACCAACACCCGCGCCGGCTATGTCGCGGAATGCCCCAACACCGGCAAGTTCCTGCAGAACCTTGGCTTCTCGCTGGCCATGGAAAACGAGATCATGGGCGCCATCCTGAACGACGGCACAGATCCGCGCGATGCCGCCAAGGCCTGGCTGGCGGCGAACCCCGCCGCCTGGGAAGCCTGGCTGGACGGCGTCACCACCAAGGACGGCGGCGATGCCAAGGCCGCCGTCACTGCCGCGCTGCAGTGATCGGTTGACGAACCGGCCCCGAGGCGCAAGTCTTCGGGGCCTTTTCCTATCCGGCGAGGGGACGCGTTTCGGGGGGAACGGATGGAGTTTCTGACCGCATGGCAGATTCCGGTCGGCGTGACGGCGAAGATCGTCTTCGACTGGCTGAAGCTGAACTTCAAGCCCACCTTCAAGGCCTTTGGCGACGCCACCGAAAACGCCATCGAGGCGCTGATCTCGCTGCTGCAATGGCCCCCCGCGCTGGTCGTCGTGGCGGCCTTCATGGCGCTGACTTGGGTGATCCAACGGCGCTGGCAGCCAGTGGTGATCGTTGCGCTCGGGTTCCTGTTCATCATCAACCAGGGCTACTGGGACAAGACCACCGAAACCCTGGGCCTGGTGGCCTTTGTCTGCATCATCTGCATGGTGCTGGGGGTGCCCATCGGCGTGGCCGCCGCCCACCGGCCCCGGCTTTACCAGGCGATGCAGCCGGTGCTTGACCTGATGCAGACCCTGCCCGCGCCGGTCTACCTCATTCCCTTCGTCATCCTCTTCGGCATCGGCGTGGTGCCGGCGCTTTTCGCCTCGATCATCTTCGTGGTGCCGACCTCGATCCGCCTCACCCATCTGGGCGTGTCCACCACCCCCACCGCCCTTCTGGAAGCCGCCACCGCCTTTGGCGCCACGCCGCGCCAGGTGCTGTGGAAGGTCGAGCTGCCTTATGCCTTTCCGCAGATCATGGCGGGCCTCAACCAGACCATCATGCTGTCCTTGTCGATGGTGGTGATCTCGGCCTGGGTCGGCGCGGCCGGCCTTGGCGTGCCGGTGGTCGAGGCGCTGAACCGCGTGCGGCCCGACCAGGGCTTCGAGGCGGGCACGGTGATCGTGGCGCTGGCGATCCTGCTGGACCGGATGCTGAGGGTCACGAAATGACGCTGCCTGCCGTCGAATTCGACAACGTCTCGATCGTCTTCGGCGACGCACCCGGCCTTGCGCTGCCGCTGATGGACCAGGGGATGAGCCGGTCCGAGATTCAGGCCAAGACCGGCCAGATCCTTGGCGTACACAATTGCAGCCTGTCCGTGGCCGAGGGCGAAATCCTTGTTCTGATGGGGCTTTCCGGCTCGGGGAAATCCACCCTGCTGCGCGGGGTCAACGCCTTGAACCCTGTCGTCCGGGGCGATGTGCGGATTTGCGACGGCGAACGGCTGGTGTCCATCACCAAGGCCAACCCGGCCGAGGTGCGCCGCCTGCGCTCGACCCGGGTGGCGATGGTGTTCCAGCAGTTCGGCCTGCTGCCCTGGCGGACAGTGCGGGAAAACGTCGGCCTGGGGCTGGAACTGGCCGGCATCCCGCCTGCCGAACGCCGCCCGCGCGTCGATGCGCAGCTGGCACTGGTCAACCTCACCCAATGGGCCGACCGCAAGGTCGGGGAACTGTCGGGCGGCATGCAGCAGCGGGTCGGCCTGGCCCGCGCCTTCGCCACTGATGCGCCGACGCTTCTGATGGACGAGCCCTTTTCGGCGCTGGACCCGCTGATCCGGGCCAAGCTGCAAGATGAACTGCTTGACCTGCAGGCCAAGCTCAAGCGCACCATCATCTTCGTCAGCCACGATCTGGACGAGGCCTTCAAGATCGGCAACCGCATTGCGCTGCTGGAAGGCGGCCGCATCGTGCAGTGCGGCACCGCGCGCGAGATCATCGCCAACCCGGTCAGCGACTATGTGGCCGATTTCGTGGCTCACATGAACCCGCTGGGCGTGCTGACCGCGCGCGACGTGATGTCGGCGCCGCAAGGCCCCGAGGGCAAGCCGGTCGCCGCCGAAACCCCGGTCAAGCAGGTGATGGAGGCACTGCGCCGTGGCGAGCCGGCCCTGTCGGTGGTCGACGGCGGGCAGCGGATCGGCACCATCCGGGCGGCGGATGTTCTGGGCCGCCTCTTGAACCCGCGCGGCTGACGGCCCCGCGGGACGTTCCTCACAGGCGAAGGATCAGGCGGGTTTCTTCGCCACCTTCTTCGGCGCGGCCTTTTTCGCAGCCGGCTTCTTCGCGGCTGCCTTGGGGGCCTTTGCGGCCTTGGGCGCGGCCTTCGGCGCAGCCTTTCGGGCGGGCTTGCCCGATTTGCCGGCCTTCTCGGCGATCAGCGCCAGCGCTTCGTCCAGCGTCACCGTCTCGGGGTCGGCGCCCTTGGGCAGGGTCGCGTTGACCTTGGTCCATTTGACGTAAGGCCCATAGCGGCCCGGCATCACCTGCACCTCGCCGCCGTCCGGGTGCGCGCCCAGCACCTTGAGCGGGCCGGCGGGCGTGCTGCCGCCGCGCCCGCCGCGGGCGGCCTTCTGGGCCAGCACTTCCATGGCGCGGTTCATGCCCAGGGTGAAGACTTCCTCGACATCCGGGATGTTGGCATAGGTCGGGCCGTGCTTGACGTAAGGCCCGAAGCGGCCGATCCCGGCCTCGACCGGCTGGCGGTCCTCGGGGTGCGGGCCGATCAGGCGCGGCAGCGACAACAGCGCCAGCGCGCGCTCCAGCGTCAGGCCGTCGGGCGTCCAGCCCTTGGGCAGGCTGCTGCGGTCGGGCTTGGGCTGCGCCTCGGTCGCCTCGCCGCGCTGGACGTATGGCCCGAAGCGGCCAGCCCGCAGGCTGATCTCGTTGCCGTTCTCATCCTGCCCCAGGATGCGCCCATCCGAGGCCACGCTTTCGGCATCCCCCGCCAGCGGGCGGGTGTAGCGGCATTCCGGGTAATTGCCGCAGCCGATGAAGGCCCCGCCCGAGCGCGCCGTCTTCAGGTGCAGCCGCCCCGTCCCGCAGGTCGGGCAGGCGCGCGGGTCGGCGCCATCGGCGCGCGCGGGGTACAGGTGGGGCGCCAGGAAATCATCAATCTTGTCCAGCACTTCGCTGATGCGCAGATCGGCGGTTTCCGCCACCGCGGCCGAAAAGTCGCGCCAGAACCGGGCCAGCACATCCTTGTAGTCGCGCGCCCCGGCCGAGACGTCGTCAAGTTCCGTCTCAAGATCGGCAGTGAAATCATATTCCACATAGCGGTGAAAGAAGTTGGCCAGAAAGGCCGTGACCAGCCGGCCCTTGTCTTCCGGGATCAGCCGGTTCTTGTCTTTCCGCACATATTCGCGGTCAACGATCGTGGTCAGGATCGAGGCATAGGTCGACGGCCGGCCGATCCCCAGCTCTTCCATCCGCTTGACCAGCGTCGCCTCGGTATAGCGCGGCGGCGGCTGGGTGTGGCTTTGGCTGGCCAGCACCGCCCCGTCCGGCCCCAGCACCGCGGCCGAGGTCTTGCGGAATTCGCGCGTCAGCGGTTCCACCACGTCATCGGACGGCACCGCCGCGGCCTTGGCAAAGACCGGCTCCAGCGCGCCCCGGGCGGGATCGACCTTCTCGCCCTGCATGATCTGCGGCAGGCGGCCCTCGTCCTCATCCTCGTCGTCGCGGCCCTGGTCGTAGACCTTGAGGTAGCCGTCGAACAGCACCACCTGGCCGTTCGCCCGCAGGCCGACCTGGCCGTCGGGGCTGGTCACATCGACCACCGTCCGCTCCAGCCGGGCGGCGGCCATCTGGCTGGCGATGGTGCGCTTCCAGATCAGGTCATACAGCCGCCGCTGGTCTTCCTCGACGCGCAGCTTTTCGGGGCCGACGGCCATGTCGGTCGGCCGGATGCATTCATGCGCTTCCTGCGCGTTCTTGGCCTTGTTCTTGTACATCCGCGGACTGTCGGGGACATAGGACCTGCCGAAGCGGCGCTCGATTTCGGCCCGCGTGGCCATCACCGCCTCGGGCGCCATGTCGATGCCGTCGGTCCGCATATAGGTGATGTGGCCGGCCTCATACAGGCGCTGCGCGGCGTTCATGCACTGCTTGGCGCCCATGCCGTATTTGCGGCTGGCCTCCTGTTGCAGGGTCGAGGTCATGAACGGCGGCCAGGGGTTGCGGGTGGCGGGCTTGGATTCCACGCCCGCAACGGTGAAGGTTCGCGAAGTGACAGCCTGCACCGCCAGTTCCGCCGCCGCGACGGTCGGAATGTCGAATTTCTGCAATTTCTTGCCGCCAAGGGTGACCAACCCGGCGTCGAATTCCTGCCCGCGCGGGGTGCGGAACACCGCCCTTACGGTCCAGTATTCCTGGGCCTTGAAGGCTTCGATCTCGATTTCACGCTCGACGATCAGGCGCAGGCAGACCGATTGCACCCGGCCCGCCGACCGGGCGCCCGGCAGCTTGCGCCACAGCACCGGCGACAGCGTGAAGCCCACCAGATAATCCAGCGCGCGCCGGGCAAGGTAGGCGTCGACCAGTGCCTCGTCGACATCGCGCGGCTCCTTCATCGCCTTGGTCACCGCATCCTTGGTGATGGCGTTGAAAGTCACCCGGGCGACCGTCTTGCCCTTCTTGAGACTGCTTTTCAGCGCCTCCTTCAGGTGCCAGCTGATCGCCTCGCCCTCGCGGTCGGGGTCGGTGGCCAGGATCAGCGTGTCGTCGGTCTTCAAGGCCTCGGCGATGGCCTTCACGTGCTTGCGGCTTTCGGGCGCGACCTCCCAGGTCATCGCGAAATCGTCGTCGGGGGCGACCGAGCCGTCCTTGGCCGGCAGGTCGCGGACGTGGCCGTAAGACGCCAGCACCACGAAATCGGGCCCGAGATACTTGTTGATCGTCTTGGCCTTGGCCGGAGATTCGACGACGACGACTGGCATGAAGCCCCTTTGCGATGACCCGGACCGATGGCGCGGCAAGATGCGGGCCAAGCCGGCGAAATGTCAACCGGGGGGAGACCTGACCCCGATCAGGGCCGGCTGAGCAGACTGCCGGGCTGGCGCTGGATGCGGCCCTCCAGCTCCAGTGCCAGCAACTCGGACGCCAGATGCGACGGCGGCAGCGCGAGATCGCGGATCAATTGGTCCTCGGCCAGGGGGCTGGGGCCAAGGCGCGCCAGGATCAGGCTGTGCAACTCTGCCGTCGCAGCCAGGGGGCGCGGCGGGGCGTTGGGGCCGGGCAGATCGGGCAGCACCTCGCCTGTCTCTGAGCTCATCTCCGAGCCCGTCTCCTCGGGGCGGGTGGCGCCGACATGGCCCAGCGCCTCAAGAATATCGGCCGGGCCGCGGACCAGCGTGGCCCCGTCGCGGATCAGCATGTTGCAGCCCGAAGCGCGGGCGTCGAACGGGTGGCCGGGCACCGCCATCACGTCGCGGCCCTGGTCCAGCGCCATGCGGGCGGTGATCAGGCTGCCCGACCGGGCGGCGGCTTCGACCACCACCACGGCGCGGGCCAGCCCGGCGATGATGCGGTTTCTTTGC
This sequence comes from Rhodobacter sp. Har01, assembly GCF_020564565.1. Lineage (GTDB taxonomy): Bacteria > Pseudomonadota > Alphaproteobacteria > Rhodobacterales > Rhodobacteraceae > Pseudogemmobacter. The sequence continues at coordinate 44,536 of NZ_JAJCTD010000007.1, read as the reverse complement.
GGGAAATGCCTGGTCTGCGGCGCGATGCCCATCGCCTGTTCCGACACGCGGGCGCCCTTTTGCCGGATCTCCTCGGCCAGGGCGGCGTTCTCCTCGGGGTAGATCACGTCCACCCCGCCGGCCTGCACGGCAATCGTGCCGGTGGCCAGCGACGCCATGTGCGCCTCGGAATCGATGCCTCGGGCCAGGCCCGACACCACCACATAGCCCGCCTGCCCCAGCCCTTCGGCCAGCCTGCGCGCCATCCGCACGCCCAGCGACGAAGCGTTGCGGGCGCCCACGACGGCGACCATGGGGCGGGCCAGCAGCCCCGGGTCGCCCTGCACCCACAGCACCGGCGGCGCGTCGGACAGCTCGGTCAAGGCCGCGGGATAGCCCGGCCCGCCATGAAACAGCGGCACCGCGCCGCTTAGCCGCGCTTCGGCCAGTTCGGCGCGAACGACCTCGACCGGGCAGACCCGGTAATCCTGCACGCCAGCGGCGCGCGCCACCTCGGGCAGCGCCTCCAGCGCCGCGCGGGCGCTGCCGTGTTCGGCAATCAGGCGGTGAAACGTCGCCGGCCCGACCCGGCGAGAGCGAATGAGGCGGAGCCAGTCGAGACGGTCATCCTCCGTACGGGGTGGGGTGGGGTGTGTGGGGTTCGAAAGCAAACCGTCCGCCATGCCAGCCTCGCCTCATTCGCGAGTCGCACCTTGGGGCAGCGGTGGTTAACGGAGTGTGAACGAATCCCGGAAAATCCGGCGCGTCGGTCTGGTCCGACCGAAAGCCCCGATCTGGCCCTACCAGCGGATTGAAGCGGGCCCCGTTCTTTGATCAAATGGCGCCAAAGGGGCGCCCGCCCTGCCAGAGGAGACCGCCATGAAGAACGCCGACGTCGCCAAGCGCCGTGACGATGCCATCTCGCGCGGGGTGGGCATGACCACCCAGATCTACGCCGACCGCGCGCTGAACGCCGAGGTCTGGGATATCGAGGGCAACCGCTACATCGACTTTGCGGCCGGCATCGCGGTGGTCAACACCGGGCATTGCCACCCCAAGGTCATGGCCGCGGTGACCGAGCAGATGTCGCGCTTTACCCACACCTGCCACCAGGTGCTGCCCTATGAGAACTACATCCGCCTGGCGGAACGCCTGAACGACAAGGTTCCCGGGCCGTGGAAGAAGAAGACCATCTTCGTCACCACCGGCGCCGAGGCCTGCGAGAACGCCATCAAGATCGCCCGCGTGGCGACCGGGCGCAGCGCCGTCATCGCCTTCGGCGGCGCCTTCCACGGCCGCACCTTCATGGGCATGACGCTGACCGGCAAGGTCGACCCCTACAAGAAGGGCTTCGGCGCGATGATGCCCGACGTCTATCACGTGCCCTTCCCGCAGGATGTGCACGGCATTTCCACCAAAGAGGCGATGGCCGGCATCGAGAAGCTGTTCAAGTCCGACCTCGACCCCGCCCGCGTCGCCGCGATCATCTTCGAACCGGTGCAGGGCGAGGGCGGCTTCTACCCCGCGCCGACCGATCTGGTGAAGGCGATCCGCGCCCTGTGCGACAAGCACGGCATCGTGATGATCGCCGATGAGGTGCAGACCGGCTTTGCCCGCACCGGCCATCTGTTCGCGATGCAGGCCCATGGCGTGGCCGCCGACCTGACGACCATGGCCAAGGGCCTGGCCGGCGGCCTGCCGCTGGCCGCCGTCACCGGCAAGGCCGAGCTGATGGACGCCGCCAATCCCGGCGGCCTGGGCGGCACCTATGCCGGCAACCCCCTGGGCATCGCCGCCGCCAATGCCGTGCTGGACGTGATCGAGGAAGAAGACCTCTGCGCACGCGCCAACGAACTGGGCAGCCGCTTGAAACAAAAGCTGGAATCGCTGCGCGCCACCACCCCCGAGATCATCGACATCCGCGGCCCCGGCTTCATGGTGGCGGTGGAGTTCGCCAACCCGGGCACCAAGGAACCCGATGCCGGCTTCACCACCCGGGTGCGGCTTGAGGCGCTGAAGCGCGGCCTGATCCTGCTGACCTGCGGCGTCTATGGCAACGTGGTCCGCTTCCTGGCCCCGATCACCATCCCCGAGGCGCACTTCGCCGAGGCGATGGACATCCTGGAAGCCTCGGTCGCAGCCGCCCGCGCGGGCTGAGCTTCCTGTGCGGAACACGTCCTCAGGGCCGGGAACCTTCCCGGCCCTCAGTCGTTGGTGTCTCGGTCGCGCCCTGAACCGGGTGTGTCATGCAACCCTTCGCTGCGATCCTTTCCGCAACCAGGCCAGGTCTGGCGGCCTGCGTTTCCCCGCCAAACCGGACCGCCGCCACCTTCGGCGCCCGCTTCGGCCGGCATCAGGCGGGCGGAATCCTGCGAAGCACGGAAATCTGACTTGCCCCGGCCGGGTCGCTGACCCGAAATGGGTGCAAGGAGATCGACATCCGCGAAGGAGTACGGAATGAAATATCTCGGTCTGTCCATCCCTGCGATTGCCCTCTGCCTTTCGGCCTGCACCCCAACCGAACAGAGCACTGCCGTTGGCGCGCTGGGCGGGGCCGCCATCGGCGCGGCCGTGTCCTCGGACGATGACCGCGCCAAGGGAATCATCACCGGAGCAGCGGTCGGCGCGCTTGCAGGCTCGCTGATCGGGCCCGCCTCGCAGCCCGGCCAGTGCTACTACAACGACGGCTACGGCAACCGCTACATCGCGGACTGCTGACCGCCGGCCCCCCGGAGCCTGCGGAAGCGCGCGCCATCGCATCGGCGGAAGGGCGGGCCCCAGGGCCTGCCCTTTTGCCGTTGCAGCCAGGGTCGGCCGGCGGCTATCACGCGACCGGGGGCTGCGGAGACGGGATGACCGGGATCGCTCTCAGGGATGCAAGCTATGCCGCCGGGGGAAAGACCATTCTTTCCGGCCTGTCCCTGCATCTGGCTGAACGGCGCATCGGCATCGTCGGCCGCAACGGCAGCGGCAAGACCACGCTCCTGCGCCTGATCGCCGGCCTGGTCGCACCTTCGACCGGCAGCGTGCAGGTGGACGGGATCGACCCCTGCACGGACCGCAAGGCCGCGCTGTCGCGCCTTGGTATCCTGTTCCAGAACCCCGATCACCAGATCCTGTTCCCCACGGTGGAAGAGGAACTGGCCTTCGGCCTGCGCCAGCAGGGCCTGCCGCAACCGCGCGCGCTGGACGCCGCGCGGGCCGCCCTCAGGGCCGAGGGCCGGGCGCATTGGGCCGCGGCGCCGGTCTCCACCCTGTCCGGCGGGCAGAAGCACTGGCTTTGCCTGCAGGCGGTGCTGATGATGCAGCCGCAGACGCTGTTGCTGGACGAACCCTTTGCCGGCCTTGATCTTCCCACCGCGGCGCGGATCACGCGCCGGCTGGCCGGCCTGGCGCAGCGGCTGGTGACCATCAGCCACGACCCTGCCGCCGTGGCCGGGGCCGACCGGGTGATCTGGCTTGACGCGGGCCGGGTGGCGGCGGACGGCCCGCCGGCACAGGTCTTGCCGGCCTTTGCGGCCGAAATGGCGCGGATCGGAGACAGCGATGCTGACACTGACCTCGCCGGTTAGGACGCCGCTCGACCGGCTGCCGGCCTCGGCAAAGCTGGCCGCGCTGGCGGCCGGCACGGTGCTGCTGTTCTGGCTCACCTCGCCCTGGGCGCTGGCGCTGGCGCTGGCGGGGGTCGTCGGGCTGCACCTGCCCTGGGGCCGGCCCTTTGCGGCCCATGCCGCGCGGATGCTGCGGCCGCTCTGGCCCTTCGTGGTGGTGGTGGCGGGCTGGCATTTGTGGACGGGCGAGATCGCTTCGGGCACCGCCATCCTTCTGCGCATGGTCACCGCCGTTGCCGCGGCCAATCTGGTCACCATGACTACCCGGCTTTCCGACATGCTGGCGGTGTTCGAGTGGTTGGCGCTGCCGCTGTCGCCGCTTCTGCCACCGCGGCGGCTGGCGCTGGCCTTCGCGCTGGTGATCCGCTTCGTCCCCACGCTGTCCGAGCGGATGGACCGGATCCTCGAGGCCTGGCGCGCGCGCAGCCCGCGCCGGCCGGGCTGGCGGGTGGTGGTTCCGCTGACCCTGGCCGCGCTGGACGATGCGGACCACGCGGCCGAGGCCTTGCGTGCCCGGGGTGGTGCGGGCTAATCCCATTGGACGCGCAAACAGGAGTCCTTGCCACATGGAACGCAGCCTCACCCACATCGCCCTTTTTGCGGCGCTGATCGCCATCCTGGGGCTGGTGCCGCAGATCAGCCTGGCCTCGGGCGTTCCGATCACGGCGCAGTCGCTGGGGATCATGCTGTGCGGCACCGTTCTGGGCGCCCGGCGCGGGGCGCTGGCGGTGCTGCTGTTCCTGGCGCTGGTGGCGGCCGGCCTGCCGCTCTTGTCCGGCGGTCGCGGCGGCCTGGGCGTCTTTGCCGGCCCGACGGTGGGCTTCCTGATCGGCTTTCCGATCGCCGCCTTCGTCGCCGGCTGGATCGTGGAACGGACGACCCTGCCGGTCGGCTTTGCCGCCACCGCCGCCGCGGTGATCGGCGGAATCGCGGTGCTTTATGCCTTTGGCATCCCGGGCATGGCCCTTGTGCTGAAGAAAAGCCTCGGCGAAGCCGCGCTCCTGACCGGCGCCTACCTGCCCGGCGACGCGATCAAGGCGGTCCTTGCCGGCCTTGTCACCCAGTCGATCGCGCGCATGCGCCCCGGTTCGCTGCTGTCGCGCGCCTGACCGCCGTCGCGCGCCTGACCGCAGCTCAGCCCCGCCCGAACACCTGCGCCAGTCCGGTTGCGGCCTGGCGCAGCAGCGCCATGTCCACGCCCACCGCGGTGAACGTGGTTCCCAATCCGACACAGCGCCGGGCAAAGCCCTGGTCCAGCGTCAGAATTCCGGCCGCCTTGCCGCAGGCGACGATCCGGCGGATGGCATCCTCGATGGCGGCCACCACTGCCGGATGCCCCGCTTCGCCCGGATACCCCATCGAGGCGGCAAGGTCCGATGGCCCGATGAACAGCCCGTCCACCCCGTCCACCGCCGCGATCTCTTCCAGCCGCGCCAGGGCCTGCACCGTCTCGACCTGGACCAGCAGGCACAGCTCTTGCTCGGCGAACTTCACATAGTCCGGAATCGCCCCGAACCGGCTGGCCCGGGTCATGCCCGACACACCCCGCACCCCGCGCGGCGCATAGCGCATGGCGCGCACCGCGGCCTCGGCCTCGGCCGCCGACTGGACGTAAGGCAGCAGCAGCGTCTGCGCGCCGTGGTCCAGAAGGCGCTTGATCAGCACCGTGTCGTTGACCGCGGCCCGCACCACCGGCGCCACCGGATAGGCCGCCACCGCCTGCAACATGCCAAAGATATCCGGCACATCGGTCAGCGCATGCTCGGTATCCAGCAGTATCCAGTCGAACCCCGCCCCAGCCAGCAGTTCCGCCACCACCGGTCCGGGGATGGTATTCCAGATGCCCACCTGCGACCGCCCCTCGCGCAGCGCCCGCTTGAACCCGTTGACCGGCAGGTTCATTTCGCCACCAGGCTGGCCATGCGACGCAAGGCCAGCAGATAGCCCTCGGTGCCGAACCCGGCGATCACCCCGTCGGCCCGACCCGAGACAAACGAATGATGCCGGAACGCCTCGCGCTTGTGGATGTTCGAGATATGCACCTCAAGCACCGGCCCTTCAAAGGCGTTCAGCGCGTCAAGAATGGCCACCGAGGTGTGGCTGTAGGCGCCCGGATTGATGATGATCCCGGCCGCCTTGCCGCGCGCCTCCTGCACCCAGTCGACCAGCTGCCCCTCGTGGTTCGACTGCAGCGCCCGCACCGTCAGCCCCAAATCCTCGGCCAGTTCCGCGCAGGCCGAGACGACATCGTCCAGCGTCTCGTGGCCATAGATGTCAGGCTGGCGGCGGCCCAGCAGGTTCAGGTTCGGCCCGTTCAACAGCGTGATCAGCTTCGGCATCGCGGCGTCCTTTGCGCAAGTCGCCCGACCTTAGCCGATCAGGCAGTCTGGGCAACCGCAGAAAAAAGGGCCCTCCGCACGCGGGCGAAGGGCCATACAGGGAGACCGGGAAAGACCTTCGAACGTCCGAAATCAGGCAACCTTCTCCAGCACCACAGGGGCCTGGATGCCCAGCGCCCGTACCACTTCGCGGGTCAGGTGGGGGCGGTTCAGGGTGTAGAAGTGCAGGTCCTGCACGCCGCCCTCGATCAGCCGGTCGCAGAGCGCGGTGCAATGGGCCAGCGCGTAAAGCTCTTCGCGGCCGTCCTTGATGGCGCGGGTAAAGGCTTCGTCCAGCCGCTTCGGCACCGCGCCGCCGCAGCGGGTGGCGAATTTCTTGGCGCCGTCCCAGCTGGTGATCGGCAGGATGCCCGGGATGATCGGGGCGGTGATGCCCGCCTTCACGCATTGGTCGCGAAAGCGGAAGAAGGTATCGGCCTCGAAGAAGAACTGGGTGATGGCCGATGAGGCGCCGGCGTCGATCTTGCGCTTCAGGAACGCCACGTCGGCGGCGGTCCCCGTGCTGTCCGGGTGCGGTTCGGGGTAGGCACCGACGCGGAGCTTGAACTTGCCGGTTTTGGCCAGCGCCTCGACCAGTTCCACGCTGGACGCGAAACCCTCGGGATGCGGGGTGAACCGCTCCGCGCCCTTCGGCGCATCGCCGCGCAGCGCCACGATCTCGGTCACGCCCGCCTCGGCGTAAGCAGCCGCGATCTCCAGCGTCTCGGCCTTCGTCGCCTGCACGCAGGTCAGATGCGCCGCCACGTTCAGCCCGTAGTTGCGGTGGATCGTCCCCACCGCCTCATGCGTCAGCTTGCGGGTGGTGCCGCCGGCGCCATAGGTCACCGACACGAATTCCGGCCCCATCGGCGCCAGCGCCTGCACCGTTTCCCACAGCCGGAACGACGCATCCAGCGTCTGCGGTGGGAAGAACTCGAACGAAATGCGCGGCGCCTTGGTCATGGGTCTGCTCCTTGGATGCCCCCTTGTCGCAGAACCAGAGATGTGAGACCAATTCATAATCCTCAGCATGATTATGAAAGCTGCTCATGTACGTGGAACTCAAACACCTTCGCACCATCCGGGCCATCCAACAGGCCGGTGGCCTCGCGCGCGCTGCCGAGATGCTGAACATGACCCAGTCCGCCCTGTCGCATCAGGTTGCCGGGCTGGAAGACCAGGCCGGGATGGAACTGTTCGTCCGCCGCTCGAAACCCATGCGCCTGTCGGCCGCCGGGCAGCGGATGCTGCGCGCCGCCGACCGCATCCTCCCCGAGATCGACGCGATGGAAGAGGAATTCCGCGCCCTGCGGTCGGGCAAGACCGGCCGGCTGCACATCGCCATCGAATGCCACGCCTGTTTCGACTGGCTGTTTCCGGTGCTGGAACTGTTCCGCCACGCCTGGCCCGAGGTCGACGTCGACATCCGCGCTGGCCTGGCGTTCGAGGCCCTGCCGGCGCTGAACCGCGAGGAGGTTGATCTGGTCATCTCTTCCGACCGCATCCCGCCGCCGGGGATCATCTTCAACCCCTTGTTCGACTATCACCCCACCTTCGTCGCCTCGGCGCAGAACCCCCTCGCGGCCAGGCCCTTCATCACCGCCGAGGACTTCCGCGACCAGGTGCTGATCACCTACCCGGTCAGCCGCGACAAGCTGGACGTGTTCACCGAACTTCTCACCGCGGCCAAGGTCGAACCCCGCGCCCAGCGCACCGCCGAACTGACCGCCGTCATCCTGATGCTGGTGGGGTCGAACCGCGGCGTGGCGGTCCTGCCCGACTGGGTGATGCGAGAGGTCAAGTCCAGCGCCGACTACGTGACCCGCCCGCTGGGTCCGCAGGTGGTGACCAAGCGCATGTATGCCGCCACGCGCGAGGAAGATGCCACACGCCCCTTCATCGCCCATTTCCTGCGGCTGGCCCGCAGCGAGCCGGTCAAGCTGCAACGCGGCGCCTGACCCCGGCCCTCTCCCCCGGGTCGGCGCAACGCGAAGACATGCACGCCAGCCATGCCTCAGCCATCCGAGGTGCAGACCCGCGCTCGGAACGAATCGTCCCCCGGCCCCGCCGGTTTCGTGGCAGGATCGGCGGCCGGAGGGTCCCGCCCATGCCGTTGCGCCTTGGTCTGCCTTTCGCCCTTGCGGCCGCCCCGGCGGCAGCCGACTGTCGCCTGGCCCTGGCGCTGGCGCTGGATGTCTCGCGCTCGGTCGATGCGGCCGACTTCGTGGTGCAGACCGAAGGCCTTGCCATCGCACTCGAGGCCCCCGACATCCGCCGCGCCTTCTTTTCCACTGCGGGCGATGTGGCATTGGCCATCTACCAGTGGAGCGGCGAGGATCATCAGGAGGTTATCCTTGACTGGACGCTGGTTTCGGCGCCGGCGGACCTGGACCCGGTCGCCGTACGCCTGCGCGCCCTGCCGCCGCCCGAGCGGGCGCTGAACACGGCGCTGGGGCGCGGGTTGGGATTCGGGCTTGGCCTCATGGCCAGGGCTCCGCCCTGCACACGCCGGGTGATCGACGTCTCCGGCGACGGCCGCAACAACGCCGGCCCCTCGCCCGAGCGCATCTATGCCGCCGGCGGCTGGGACGGGATCACCGTCAATGCCCTGGCCATCGGCGCGCATGAACTTGATATCGAGAACTATTTCTTCGGAACCGTGATCCGCGGCCCGGGCGCCTTCGTCGAACGCGCGGCCCGCCACACCGACTTTCCCCACGCCATCCGGCGCAAGCTGTTTCGCGAACTGACCGACATGCTGTCGCTGAACGCGCCGGAGCGGCGGCAGAAATCCTGACCCTTTGTTAACCGATTTGCCGTTGACTGAGCGGGCCTTGCGCGAAATCCTGAGGTCACGCAAGGCGGTCATTTCACCGCCTGAGAAGGAGGCAGAAGATGCGCGGAAATTGGGCTGCGCTTGCGCTTGGATTGATGCTGACGACTTTTCACGCCGGATCGGCCTGGGCCGAGCGGCTTGAGGTGCGGATTTCGATCTCGCAACAGAAAATGCACGTCTATCATGAGGGGCGAAAGCTCTACGAATGGCCGGTGTCCACGGCCGGCCGCGGCAGCATCACGCCCTCGGGCACCTACAAGCCCGAGTTCCTGTCGAAGAACCACCGCTCGCGGCGCTACAACAACGCGCCGATGCCCTTTGCCATCTTCTATGACGGCAACTACGCCATCCACGGCACGACGCAGGTCAAGAAACTGGGACGGCCCGCCAGCCATGGCTGCGTCCGGCTGCACCCGGACAATGCCCAGATCCTGTTCCGCATGGTCAAGGCGGAGGGCATGGACAACATGCGCATCACCATCGCGCAATAGGCGCGGGCTTTCCTTCCGGGCCTTTTGCGTCTAGGACGCCCGGCTGAAACGTCGGAGATGCGCGATGCAGGGCAGTGCCAACCTCAACCTGATGATCAAGGCCGCCCGCAAGGCGGGCCGCAGTCTGGTCAAGGACTTCCGCGAGGTGGAGAACCTGCAGGTCTCGGCCAAGGGTCCGGGCGATTTCGTCACCCGGGCCGACCGCGAGTCCGAGCGGCTGATCAAGGAAGACCTGCTGGGCGCGCGGCCGACCTACGGCTGGCTGGGCGAGGAGACGGGCGAAACGCCGGGCCAAGACCCGACCCGGCGCTGGATCGTCGACCCGCTGGACGGGACGACGAACTTTCTGCACGGGATGCCGCATTGGGCGGTCTCGATCGCGCTGGAATACAAGGGCGAAATCGTTTCGGCGGTCGTTCACGACCCGGCCAAGGACGAGATGTTCTGGGCCGAAAAGGGCGCCGGCGCCTGGTTGAACGACAACCGGCGGCTGCGGGTCTCGGGGCGGCGGCAGATGGTCGAGTCGGTCTTCGCGACCGGCGTGCCCTTCGGCGCCAAGACCACCCTGCCCGCCATGCTGCAGGATCTGGCGCGGCTGATGCCCAGCTGTGCCGGCGTGCGCCGCTGGGGCTCGGCCGCGCTGGACCTGGCCTATGTCGCGGCCGGCCGCTACGAGGGTTACTGGGAGCGTGAGGTCAAGGCCTGGGACATCGCCGCGGGCCTTTTGCTGGTGAAAGAGGCGGGTGGCCTGGTTTCAGGTCTGCGCGAAGGGCAAAACCCGCTGGAAGACGGCGCGCTGATTGCCGGCAGCGAGGCGATGTTCGAGACGTTCCGCAAGGCGATCCGCGGCTGAACGGGCCGGAATCCTCATCGAAACCAAGGGCTTGAGTGGTGATCTCAGCGCCGGTCGGCGGGATGGTTCACGCCGTCCACCCAGGCCACCTCGCCCAGGTCGCGCGGGTTGACGCCCGCCAGGATCGCCACGTTCACCCCGTATTCGTTCGGGTTCGACCGGCGGCGGTGGTGGGTGTAGATGCCGCAGGTCTTGCAGAACCAGTGCTGCGCGGTCCGGGTGCCCCATTGGTAAAGCGTCAGGTTTTCGGCCCCCTGCACCACCGTGACGCCGTCCAGCGCGGCCGAGACGGCGATTGCCCCGCGCCGGCGACAGAAACTACAGTCCCAGCGCGGTGGCGAACCCGTCGGTCAGGCGCAGCTCCAGCAGCACGGCTCCGCAGTGGCAACTGCCGAGCATGCTAGTCCCGGCCCACACGGGGAATCTTTGTCTTTTCCAACGGATAGCTGGCAACCGGGTGTGGCGGGTGGCCTTCCGTCCGCTGCCAGTAGGCCCAGGCCCCGCGCTTCTTCCAGACCGGAACGGTAAGGATCAGCCCGGCAATGAACCCTCCGATGTGGGCAAAGTAGGCCACTCCGCCCCCATCCATTGGGGTGGCGAAGCCCGAGACCACCTGCAGAACCAGCCAGAGTCCCAGGATCACCCAGGCCGGCAGGGCGATGACGCGGATGAAGATGACGATGATGAACAACACGTCCACCTTGGCCTTGGGGAACAGCAGCAGGTAGCCCCCCATCACGCCGGCGATGGCCCCCGAGGCCCCGACCATGGGAACGCCCGAGCCCGGATCGGGGGCGATCTGCAGTCCGGCGGCGGCCAGGCCCGCAGCCAGGTAGAACAGCAGAAAGCCGACGTGGCCCATCTCTTCTTCCAGGTTGTCGCCATAGATCCACAGGAACAGCATGTTGCCCGCAAGGTGCATCCAGCCGCCGTGCAGGAACATGTGGGTCAGCAAGGTCACGCTGCCGTCACCCGACAGGACGCGGCCGGGGACCAGCCCCCAGGTCATGTAGAAGCGCTGCAGTTCCAGGTCTCCGGACGACGGGAAATAGGCCAGAAACACCAGACCGTTCACCAAGATGAGCGCGATGGTGACAAAGGGCGTGCGGCCCGACGGGTTGTGGTCGCGGATCGGAAACATGTCACGCGAGCCTTCCCGATCCGATCGCGCCGGTCAATCCCCGGCGCTGATTCATGCGGGCACCTTTGCGGCGCAAACCTGTTGCCTTGCCGTCGCGCTGGCGCGCTTCGCCTCGGGCGATGGGGGCGCCGCCCCCAAACCCCCGGGGCATTTCGACCAAGATGAAGGGCTTGCAGCTTCACCTTGGCGAAAATACCCCCGCCGGAGGCCCAGTTCCGATGCCGGGTGCAGCGTCGAAAGAAGGGCATCTCGCCGGGGGGCCGGGCGGCCGAGCCGGATGCGCGCCTGCGCCCAGTGGCAAGCGAAGACGCTTGCGGCCGTACCCTCTTCGGGCGCGGCCGCTGCGCTCGATCTCCTCCGGTCAGTCGGCCGAGACCTCGGCCAGCAGCCGGGCATTGCCGCCCGAAGCGGTGGTGTCGATGCAGACATGACGCTCGATCAGGGCATGGGCGCGGTCGGGCGCGCCGGTGATCAGCGGCAGGATCGGGCCGGTGCGGGCGGCAAGCGCCCGGGCGCGGGTGCAGGCCCCGGCATCGTCACCCCACCATAGCGCCCCGGAGAACCCTTGCAGCCGGGTCAGGGCGGCAGGGTCAAGGCCGGGGGCCTCGACCGCCACGCCGCCGGGGGCACGGATCGCCTCGGCCTGGGCCAGGGCGGCCGCCGTGCCGGGGCCAAGGCACAGCAGGGGCGCACGGGGGGCATGGCGCAAGCGGTTCGATTCGCCGGTCGGGCCGGGAAGATCGGTCACCTGCTCCTCGCCGCCCGGCCCGGCGGCGGCCAGGCGGCGCGCGGCCTCAGCCTCGGAGAGCGGCGGGGCGTCCGCGCTGGCCACCTGCGGCGGCGGCGCGGCGGTGAAGCGGGCCAGGTAGTCCGGCCCGCCGGCCTTTGGCCCAGTGCCCGACAGGCCCTCGCCGCCGAAGGGCTGGCTGCCGACCACCGCGCCGATCTGGTTGCGGTTCACATAGGCATTGCCCACCCGCAGCCGGTCCACCACCCGCTGCACCCGGTCGTCGATCCGGCTGTGCAGGCCGAAGGTCAGCCCGTAGCCGGTGGCGTTGATCTCGTCGATCACCCGGTCGATCTCGCCGGCGCGGAAGGTCGCCACATGCAGGACCGGCCCGAAGATCTCGCGCGGCATGGCGCGGATCGAGGGCACGGACAGCACCACCGGCGCGACGAAAGTGCCGGTCGCAGGCGCCACGCCTTCCTTCAGCACCCGGCCCTCGGCGCGGGCGGCGTCGACGTAGGCGCGGATCGCTCCTTGCGCTTCGGCGTCGATGACCGGGCCGATGTCGGTGGCAAGATCCCAGGGATCGCCCGCCGCAAGGTCGTCCATCGCGCCAAACAGCATCCGCGTCACCGTTTCCGCCACGTCTTCCTGCAAGTACAGACAGCGCAGCGCACTGCACCTTTGCCCGGCCGACTGGAAGCTTGAGGCCAGGATGTCGCGCACCACCTGTTCGGGCAGGGCGGTGCTGTCCACCAGCATCGCGTTCAGCCCGCCGGTTTCGGCAATCAGCGGGGCGGCGGGGTCCAGATGCTCGGCCATGGACCGCCGGATCAGCAGCGCCGTCTCGGTCGAGCCGGTGAAGGCCACGCCCTTCACCCGCGCATCGCGGGTCAGCGCCGCGCCCACCCGGCCATCGCCGGGCAGCAGTTGCAGCGCCGTCTGAGGCACGCCGGCCCGGTGCAGCAGGTCCACCGCGAAGGCGGCGATCAGCGGGGTCTGTTCCGCCGGTTTGGCCAGAACGGCGTTCCCGGCGGCCAGGGCGGCGGCGATCTGGCCGGTGAAGATGGCCAGCGGGAAGTTCCAGGGCGAGATGCAGGCGAAGACTCCGCGTGCCGGGTTGGTCAGTGCCGTGGCCCCCGTCGCATAGTAGCGCAGGAAATCCACCGCCTCGCGCAGTTCCGACACGGCATCGGCCAGGGTCTTGCCGGCCTCGCGTGCCAACAGCGCGAAGATCGGGCCGACGTGTTCCTCATACAGGTCGGCTGCGCGGTTGAGCACCTGCGCCCGCTCGGCTGCTGGGGCGGTCCACGGCGTGGCGGCGGCAAGGGCGGTCTCCACATCCTTGGGCGCGGCGGTCAGCACATGGCCGACCCGCACGCCGGTGGCAGGGTTCGTCAACTCCAGCCGCTCGGCCCCCGTCACCGCGCCGTGGATCATCGGTGCGGCCTCGAACAGCCGGTCCTTTTGCGGTGCGCGGGCGGCCTCGATCGCGGTCAGATCGGCGGCGTCGGTCAGGTCCCAGCCGCGAGAATTGCGGCGGCCGGGGAACAGGCGGGGCCCGGGCGGCACGGCGGGGCTTTCCACGGCCGCAACGGATTGCATGAACGCCAACGGACAGGCGGCAACCTTTTCGGGCGGCACCTCCTCGTTGACGATCTGGTTGACGAAGCTGGAATTCGCGCCGTTCTCCAGCAGACGCCGCACCAGATAGGCCAGCAGGTCGCGGTGCGCGCCCACCGGGGCATAGATGCGGCAGCGCGTGCCGTGGTCGCCCAGAACCAGGTCGTGCAGCCGCTCGCCCATGCCGTGCAGGCGCTGGAATTCATAGCCGAGCGAGCCTTCGGGCAAGCCTTGCGCCATGTCCAGCACCGCCGCAACGGTATGGGCGTTGTGGGTGGCGAATTGCGGGTAGATGCGGACGGTCATGCCCAACAGCTTGCGGGCATTGGCGATGTAGCTGACGTCGGTGGCCTGCTTGCGGGTGAAGACGGGAAAGCTGTCCAGCCCCAGCACCTGCGCCCGCTTCACCTCGGCGTCCCAGTAGGCGCCCTTGACCAGCCGGACCATGATGCGGCGGTCCAGCCGCTGCGACAGGGCATAAAGCCAGTCGATCACCGCCCCGGCGCGGCGGCCATAGGCTTGCACCACCACGCCGAAGCCGTCCCAGCCCTTCAGCGCCGGGTCCGACAGCACCGCCTCGATCACCTCAAGCGACAGGGCCAGGCGGTCGGCCTCTTCGGCGTCGATGTTGAAGCCCAGACCGGCGGCCTTGGCCAGGGTCGCCAGGGCGCGGACGCGGGGGACCAGTTCCTCCATTGCGCGGGCGCGCTTGGCGACTTCGTAGCGCGGGTGCAGGGCCGAGAGCTTGACCGAGATGCCGGGGTTTTCGCGGATGTCGCTGCCGCGCGCTGCCGCCGCGATGGCGGTGATCGCCTTGGAATAGGCCAGGTGATAGCGCCGAGCGTCGGCCTCGGTGCGGGCCGCCTCGCCCAGCATGTCGTAGCTGTAGGTGTAGCCGCGCGCCTCCAGCTCGCGCGCGCGGTCCATCGCGGATTCGATGGTTTCGCCCAGCACGAACTGCCGCCCCATCTCCTTCATCGCCCGGGCCACAGCGCCACGGATCACCGGTTCCCCAAGCCGCCGCACCGCCGCCCGCAGGTGGCCCACCACGCCCGGCTCGCGGTCTTCCAGCACCTTGCCGGTCAGCATCAGCGCCCAGGTCGAGGCATTGACCAGGCTTGAGGCCGAGCGCCCCAGGTGCCGGCCCCAGTCGGACGGCGCGATCTTGTCTTCGATCAGCGCGTCCATCGTCTCGGCATCCGGCACCCGCAGCAGCGCCTCGGCCAGACACATCAGGGCGATGCCCTCGTCGGTGGACAGGCCATATTCGGCCAGGAAAACCTCCATCATCCCGGGCTTCGCGCCGGCGCGGATGCGGGCCACCAGGTCCGCCGCCTGCCCGGTGATGCGGGCGCGGGTGGCCGGGTCCAGCCGGGCCTCGGCGATCAGCCGGTGCACAAGCGCGGTCTCGTCTGCAAGGGCTGCGGTGGTAATCGTGGTCCAGGCCGAGGCGGTCATGGCGGGCTCCTGTCCGATCGGGGCAGGATACAGGCGAAAGGGCGGGCTGTTTTCCTGTTCTGGTCGTAGTATGCAGGCCAAACGGCTGATTTGCGGGGCACAGGCAATGCGAAACGACCGGACTGCACTGGACGGCTTCGACCAGGCCATCCTGCGGGTGCTGGCGACCGAGGGGCGGATCAGCGCGGTGGACCTGGCCCGCCGCATCGGGCTGTCGAAAAGCCCCACCCAGGCCCGGATGAAGCGGCTCGAGGAGGCGGGGGTCATCGCCGGCTACCGCGCCATCCTGGACCCGGTGAAGATGGGCGCGGCCCATGTGGCCTTTGTCGAGGTGCGGCTGTCCGACACCCGCGAGGCGGCCTTGCAGGCGTTCAACCGCGCGGTGCGGCAGGTGCCCGAAATCGAGGAATGCCACATGATCGCCAGCCGTTTCGACTATCTGCTGAAGGTGCGCACGGCCGACATCGCCGATTACCGCAGGGTGCTGGCCGAACGGATCAGCGCCCTGCCGCATGTGGCGCAGACCTCGACCTATGTGGCGATGGAGGCGGTCAAGGACGGTGCCTGAGGCCGTTTGCGCTTTCTTAGCGGATTCGGGCCTACACCTTTCGCGGACCGCCCGCAAAGGACTCTGGACATGCTCCGCACCCTGTCGATTCGGACCTACTTGCTTGCCGCCGGCGTGCTGGCGCTGCTGGCACTTGTTGCCACCGCCGGGGTCGGACTTTTCAGCATGTGGCAAAGCAACAAGGGCCTGCAGGCGCAGGCGACGGCGAATTCGGCGATGCGCGACGGCATGCTGATGGACATGCTGCACGACGGCATCTACGCCGACGTGGCCAGCACGCTGCTGCATGCCGAACGCGGCGCGGTGGCGGAAAGCGATGCCGCGGCCGCCAGGGTCGCGGAGAATGCCGCGCTGCTGAACGCCACGGTGGCCGACCTGACCGGCCTGCCGGTGCCGCCGGAAGTTGCCGCCCAGGTCACGCTTGCCCGCGAGGTGGCCGCGTCCTATGGCGAAGCGGCCATCGCGCTGGCCGACACCGCGCGCCGCGACCCGGAACTGGGGGTCGCCGGCTATCCGGCCTTCCTGACGGAATTCGACCGGCTCAAGGGAACGCTTGAACCGCTGGCAGATTTGATCGAGGCGCATGCCGACACCACCGGCGAAACCGCCGTCGCCACCAACAAGACGCTGATGTATGTTTTGCTGGCGGTGTCGGCATTGGCCGCGGCAGCCAGCATCCTGGCCAACCGCAAGACCGCGAACTCGATCATGAAGCCGATCGAGCGGCTGCGCACCGCCCTGGCCAAGGTGGCCGAGGGCGATTTCGGCGTTCGCATCGGCCTGATCACCCGCAACGACGACATCGGCGCCATCGCCCGCGACATCGACCGGCTGACCGAACGGATCGGCACCGCCCTGGCCGAGCAGGAACGCCTGCAGGCGGAAGGACGCGCCGTCATCGTCGCGCTGAGCGAGGGGTTGACAGGGCTGGCCGCCGGCGATCTGACAAATCGGATCGAAAGCCCGATGAGCGCCGAATACGAACCCCTGCGGTGCGATTTCAACGAAACCGTCGACCGGCTGAGGGTCCTGATCTCCGACGTGGTCTCCGCCAGCGCGCAGATTCACCGGATGAGCGGCGAGATCAGCCAGGCCACGGGAGAGTTGTCGCAGCGCACCGAATCGCAGGCCGCCACGCTGGAGGAAACCGCCGCCGCGCTCGAACAGCTCACGACCAGCGTCCGCTCGGCGTCGCAGAACGCCACTGCGGTGGAACAGGCCATGGCCACGGCCCGGAAAGAGGCCGAGGACAGCGGCCGCGTGGTCGCCGATGCGGTCAGCGCGATGACCGAAATCGAGACTTCCTCCAGCCACATCGCCCAGATCATCGGGGTGATCGACGACATCGCTTTCCAGACCAACCTGCTGGCGCTGAACGCGGGGGTCGAGGCGGCGCGGGCGGGCGAGGCCGGCAAGGGATTCTCGGTGGTGGCCTCCGAGGTGCGGGCACTGGCGCAGCGGTCCTCGCAGGCCGCGAAAGAGATCAAGACCCTGATCGGCGACAGTTCGGAACAGATCCGGCGCGGCGTCGGTCAGGTCAACGCGACCGGCACCGCACTGACCTCCGTGGTCAGCCAGGTCACCAGGATGGCAGAACTGGTGTCCAGCATCGCCTCGGGTGCGGTGGAACAGGCCCAGGGCCTGACCGAGATCAACACCGGCGTCGGCCAGCTGGACCGGGTAACGCAGCACAACGCCGGCATGGCTGACCGCGTCGGTCACACCAGCCAAAGCCTGAACCGGCAGGCGATTGGTCTGGCCGATCTGGTGGCGCGGTTCCGGGTGGCAGCTGCCGATCAGGTTCGCCCCGCTGCGCCGGCCCAGACCGCCGACCGCGACGCCGCCTGAGGCACCGCCTGAGACACCGGCTGAAACACTGGGCACCGGCCGATCCGGTGCAGCCTCGCGCTGGTGCCCGCGGCCGGATTTGAACCGGCACGGCCTTGCGGCCTGGGGAGTTTAAGTCCCCTGTGTCTACCATTTCACCACGCGGGCAGCGCCGGCGCTGCGCCCGGCAGATTAGCCGATGCCGGGCCAGACGAAAGGGTCCGCGAACGGCAGTCGGCACATCCGTCTGCAAGGCGCCGCAGCGCGGCAATTGACATCGCCTGCGCCCCCCGCCTTTATGGCGGTCGAGAGTTTGCGGGGGTCTTCTGACATGACCAAGGTCTATCCCGGCGCGGCGGCAGCGCTTGAAGGGCTGTTGCACGACGGCATGTTCATCGCAGCCGGCGGCTTTGGCCTGTGCGGCATTCCCGAATTGCTGATCGCGGCCATCCGCGACAGTGGCGTGAAGGGGCTGACGGTGGCCTCGAACAACGCCGGCGTGGACGGCTTCGGCCTGGGCCAGTTGCTGGAGACGCGGCAAGTGAAGAAGATGATCTCGTCCTACGTCGGCGAGAACGCGGAATTCATGCGCCAGTATCTCTCGGGAGAGCTGGAGCTGGAATTCAACCCGCAGGGCACGTTGGCCGAACGGATGCGCGCCGGTGGTGCGGGCATCCCCGGCTTCTACACCCGCACCGGTGTCGGAACCGTCATTGCGGACGGCAAGGAACACCATGACTTCGACGGCGAGACCTACATCCTGGAGCGCGGCATCGTCGCCGACCTTGCCATCGTCAAGGCCTGGAAGGCGGACACCAGCGGCAACCTCGTCTTCCGCAAGACCGCGCGCAACTTCAACGTGCCCGCGGCGACCTGCGGCCGCATCTGCGTGGCCGAGGTCGAGGAAATCGTGCCGCTGGGCAGCCTCGACCCCGACGGCATCCACCTGCCGGGCCTCTACGTTCACCGCATCGTCACCGGCCGGCACGAAAAGCGCATCGAACAGCGCACCGTGCGGCCGCGCGGCTGACAAGGAGGCGGGCATGACCGAGGCAAGATTGGCCCGGCGGAAGGCGGTGGCCGACGACTTTCTGCTCTGGGTGACGCTGGCGCGGCAGGTCGTGGCCGACCATTTCCCCGCCGAGCGCACCGAACCGCACAACCAGATGGTCATCGATACCGCGCGCTCGCTGATGATCGCGGATCGCCTTGGCCAGATCGAAACCTCGCTTGAGGGCCTGCGCGCGGCCCTGGCGCTTTCCAAGGAGAGCTGAGATGCCCTGGGACCGCAATCAGATGGCCGCCCGCGCCGCACAGGAACTGCGCGACGGCATGTACGTGAACCTCGGGATCGGCATCCCGACGCTGGTGGCAAACTACATCCCCGAC
This sequence comes from Rhodobacter sp. Har01, assembly GCF_020564565.1. Classification (GTDB taxonomy): domain Bacteria; phylum Pseudomonadota; class Alphaproteobacteria; order Rhodobacterales; family Rhodobacteraceae; genus Pseudogemmobacter. The sequence goes on along the minus strand of NZ_JAJCTD010000007.1, from coordinate 25,655 downwards.
GGCGTGCATGTCACGCTGCAGTCGGAAAACGGCATGCTGGGGATGGGGCCGTTTCCGGTCGAGGGGGAAGAGGATGCCGACCTGATCAACGCCGGCAAGCAGACCATCACCGAGCTGCCGCAGACGGCCTATTTCGATTCAGCGACCAGCTTTGCGATGATCCGCGGCGGCAAGATCGCCATGGCGATCCTGGGCGCGATGGAGGTCTCCGAAAAGGGCGACCTGGCGAACTGGATGATCCCCGGCAAGCTGGTCAAGGGCATGGGCGGCGCGATGGACCTGGTGGCCGGCGTCGGCCGGGTGGTGGTGGTGATGGACCACACCAGCAAGCACGGCGAATCGAAGGTGCTGAAGGACTGCACCCTGCCGCTGACCGGGAAGGCGGTGGTCGACCGCATCATCTCGAACCTGGGCGTGCTGGATGTGGGGCACAAGGGCCTGCACATCGTCGAGCTGGCGCCGGGGGTGACCGAGGAAGAGCTGCGCGCGGCCACCGAGGCGACCATCGTCGACTAGGCCGGATTTGCCCTGTCCCATCATGGGACAGACTCTGGCCACAATGAACTCAAGGGCTTGCGCGCGCGACTTCATGATCTGTTAAGATTTGGCGGCCCGCGCCGGCGGTTCGGCGCCGCTATCCGCCGGCCGCCAGAACCGCGAACACGCAAGGATCGGTGACCAGTTCGGGCGGCGTCAGGCACAGCCCCTGCGCCACCTGCCAGGCCGCCAGCACCTTGGGCACATAGTCGCGCGTCTCGGCATAGGGCGGCACGCCGCCGTTGGCCTTCACCGCCCCCTCGCCGGCGTTGTAGGCCGCCAGCGCCATCAGCGGATCATTGTCGAATTCGTCAAGCAGCCAATCGAGATAGGCCACCCCGCCCTTGATGTTCTGGGCCGGCACGGTTGAATCGGTCACGCCGAACCGCTTTGCGGTGTCCGGCATCAACTGCATCAGCCCGGTCGCGCCGGCCGAACTGACGGCATCGGACTTGCCGGCGCTTTCGATCCCCATCACCGCCAGCACCAGGGCCGGCGAGACATTGGTGCCCACCGTCGCCCCCAAGATGTCCTTGCCGTAGACCTCGGCGATGGTCTGCATCGACTGCATCCGCGGCGCCGCCACCTGCGCCCCGCCAGGCCCCTGCGACAATGCCGCCATGGCCGAAGGAAACCGGCCCTGGACATCACCGATGCCGGCCGGCACCAGATCCCAGAACCAGGCATAGGACGAACTCGGCGCCGGCCCCGGCGTGTTGTCCGCGGCCGCCGCCGGCGGGTCGCTGGACCTGAGTGCGGGGTCCTTCCAGGCCGTCGCCGCAAGACGGCGGGCCTGTTCCACCGGGTCGATCTGCACCGTGATCAGCTTGCCGGACACCCGGTCGCCCGCCTTGATGCGGCGAAAGGTGAAATCCTCTTCGCCCGCGGCCCCATGAGGAAGCGCGGCGAAGACCAGAATCGCCAGGACCGTGCCTGTGTGGATGCGCATCTTTGCGATGCCTGCTCTTGTTGTTCTGCATTCAAGGCTGCACCGAATTCCCGTGTCCGCCAAGAACAATCATCGCCGGATCGTGGCATTCCTGCCAGATTCGGCCAAATGATCACGCCGCCCGGCCCGACCGCGCCCGCAAGCGCAAAAAATGAATCAATTGGATTCAACTGGTTACAGGCCAGCCGGGCGGCTTTCCGGGCGGCGCCAAAAATGCCCCGAGCCTTCCCAAACCCTGCCACGATTGGGGGGCCATATACACCCATCCCGAACGGAGCTTGGGGCGGAACAGAGGCCCAACCAAGCAACCACCGTAGCGGAGATGACAACCTGAGCACCTGGAAAGGGTAACTGAAATGCTGAAACTGCTGAATATCGCCAAGCGCTTCAAGAAAGACGAAGACGGTGCCGTGACCGTTGACTGGGTCGTGCTGACCGCCGCCGTCGTCGGCCTGGGCATCATCGTGATGGGCGCCATCCGCCCGGCCATCGTCGGCCTGTCCGGCTCGATCGCGACCGAAATCGACGAAGCCGACAAGGACTTCTGAGCCTGACGCCGGGTTTCCCGGCAGTACTGAAGGGCCGCGTCCACCCGGACGCGGCCTTTTGCTTTCCGGTGACCTGACCGCCCGGCGCCGCAAGACCTGCGCAGAACCAGCCCAAGCGCTGGCTGCAAGGCCTGGCTGCAAGGCCGGTGGTGCCGCAACCATCCGACCGTCGGCAAGATCGCGCCGAACGGTCCCTTTTGGCTTGGGCAAATTCCCCAAAAAAGCCGCAATTCGCGCCGGCGCGACCCAAAGTTGCCACGTTTGGCTGGCCATATGAAAACGTCGTTAACGGCGATCGAGCGGGAAACAATGGCCCGACCAAGCGCCGACCGTGGCGGATTTTGAGACACCAGCACCTGGGAAGGAACGCGATATGGCTATGCTGAACATTGTGCGGCGCTTCAAGCGGGATGAAGACGGTGCCGTGACCGTCGACTGGGTCGTGCTGACCGCCGCCATTGTCGCCTTGGGCCTGGTGGTCATGTCTGCCATCCGGCCGGCGATCACGGGGCTGTCGAATTCGATTGCGACCGAGATCGACGAGGCCGACAAGGACTTCTGATCGATTGACCACCAGACAGGATCTGCCCCCCAGCGGGCAGATGGGCCGCGCCGCTGGACGCGGCCCTTGTCATTTCAGCCTGACGAAAAAGCAGTTGCCGGCCAGCCCGGACGCGCCGGGTCCCGGCCCGGGCAGTTCGGCCAGACTGCCGCCCCGGCTGCGCCAGCTGCCGGCGACCCGCGCCCGGGCGCGCGTGGACGCGCGCCATCATGCCAGTCCGCAAGGCGCAGGTTGCGGGGCGCGGCTTGCGGGGCGCACCCCGCGTCGCCCCCCCTTCGCGCCAGCCGGACAGGCCCCGCCAGACCCGGCGAGTGAATCGGCCGCATCCCGGGCCGCAAGAAACGGTGATTGCGCGCTGTTTCCCGCAAGGGGGCAAGAATTCTCGGAATTGCCGCATTTGCCCGGTTGGCGACCCAAACCTTGCCACGATTGGGGGGCTTTATGAGCCCATCCCGAACGGAGCTTGGGGCGGAACAGAGGCCCAACCAAGCGACCACCGTGGCGGAGATGACAACCTGAGCACCTGGAAAGGGATCAAGAAATGAAAATGCTGAACCTGCTGAAGCGCTTCAAGAAAGACGAAGACGGTGCCGTGACCGTTGACTGGGTCGTGCTGACCGCCGCCGTCGTCGGCCTTGGCCTGATCGTCATGGGTGCCATCCGCCCGGCCATCGTCGGCCTGTCCGGCTCGATCGCGACCGAAATCGACGAAGCCGACAAGGACTTCTGAGCCTGACGCCGGGTTTCCCGGTCGTCCTGAAGGGCCGCGTCTCCTGCCGGGGCGCGGCCTTTCCCTTGCCAGGCTGGCAAGATACCGCCGATCCGAGCTGCGCCAAAATTGCCAATCTTCCAGAAATCCTCGCGGAAGACCCACAGTTTCGCCGCAATCGCACGGAAAATTCAGGGATGTATGGCCGCAAGTCGTGCCAAAGAGCGTTCGGAGACCGCAATGCTGAAAGCGATGAAAACCTTCGCACGAGACGAAGATGGGGCGATCACCGTCGACTGGGTGGTGCTGACCGCCCTGATCCTGGGGATTCAGATCATCGTCCTGATCGCCTCGATGCGCGTGTCCATGGTGGACGTGTCGGAAAGCGTTGGCGATAAGGTCACCGAATACGGGGAATTCCTGGAATAGGGGCGCGGCCCGTCCAGGGCCGCCTCCGGGGCATGACCCCGCCGCAGCCATGTGGCGGGGCGTTGGGTTCGAAAGGACTTGGGAATGAGGGCAGTCTTTGCATTGGTGCTGGTGGTCGGCATGGCGCTTGCGGGCGTCGCCGTCTACATGGCGCAGAATTTCATGAGCCAGTCGCAGGCCGAACTGGTGCGGGCGCGGGCCTATCGCGAAAAGGTCGGCAAGCTGGTCGAGGTCTATGCGACCAACAAGGCGCTGAAGTTCGGCACCGCGATCACCGAGGCGGATGTCCAGGTGATCTACCTGCAGGAGAAGTTCCTGCCCGAGGGTGCGTTCCTGGTTCCGAAACCGCCGACCGATGCCAGCAAGGCGGCCGCCGCCTCGACCGCGGCGAAGGGCGATGCCACCGCCGCGGCGGCCAAGTCCGATGACGCGGCAGCGGCCAAGCCGCGGCCGGTGCTGTTCCCCGAGAACGAGGACAAGCCGCGCTTCGCGATGCGCTCGTTCGAGCCGAACGAGATCATCCTGGCCACCCGCGTGACCGAACCCGGCGAGATGGCGGGCCTGACCGGGAAGCTGGAAAAGGGCATGCGCGCGTTCCAGATCAAGGTCGATGTCGCCTCGGGCGTGGCCGGCTTCGTGATGCCGGAGGACCTGATCGACATCTACTGGACCGGGTCCAGCAGCGGCGAGTTTGCCGGCGACGTGACCCGGCTGATCGAAAGCGCGGTGCGCGTGATCGCGGTGGACCAGGCCTCGGGCGAGGGTCAGAGCTCGGTCGGGACGGTGGCGCGCACGGTGACGGTCGCGGCCTCTCCCGAGCAGGTGGCGCGGCTGGCGCAGGCGCAGGCCACCGGCCGGCTTGCGATGTCGCTGGTCGCCACGTCGGACGATTCCACGGCCGGCCTGATCGAGGTGGACGGCAATGCGCTGCTGGGCATCGAGCAGAAGGAAGTGATCCAGGTCGAGGCGCCGGAAGTCTGCACCATCAAGACCCGCAAGGGGTCAGAGATGGTGGACGTCGAGATCCCCTGCACCAACTGAGCGGGTCGACATTGCGGGCGCGGGGCACAGAATCTGGGGTCCGCGCCCGTTTCATTTACCATTTGTTGCGACGTGTTGCAGGTTATCCACATAAGGATCGGCCTCCAACCATTTGATTCTTGCAAAAAAACACCGCGTCCTGCAATCTGGCGCGGAATATGGGCAAAGAAGACCCAGACCGAGGCGTGATCGAAAGGGCAGATCACATGAGCATGAAGACCTTCGTTGCAGCCGGCCTGTTCGGAGCGGTGATCACCGCCTCCGGCCTGACGCCGGCATCGGCCGAAGTCCTGCGCGTGATGACAGGGCAGGCCTCGAGCGCGCTGAACGTGCCGATGAACCGGGCCGTCGTTGTCGAAAGCGACGTTCCCTTCGCGGAACTTTCGATCGCCAACCCCGGCATCGCCGATATCTCGACGCTGTCGGACCGATCGATCTACGTCCTGGGCAAGGCGCCGGGCCGCACGACGCTGACGCTCTTGTCGCCGGACGGCAAACTGATCTCGAACGTCGATGTCCACGTCACCCCCGACATCGCCGAGTTCAAGGAGCGTCTGCAGCAGATCCTGCCCGGCGAGTCGATCGAGGTGCGCACCGCGAACGACGGCATCGTGCTGTCGGGCACGGTCAGCTCGACCGCCAAGCTGGACCGGGCGCTGGACCTGGCCAACCGCTATGCCCCCGACCGGGTGTCGAACCTGATGGTCGTCGGCGGCACCCAGCAGGTGATGCTGAAGGTGCGCTTCGCCGAGATGCAGCGGTCGGTGTCGAAGAACCTGTCGTCCTCACTGGCCATCGGCAACGTGAACCCGGCGACCGCCGACGTCGGCATCATCGGCGAGTCCGGCACCTGGCTGAACCCCGGCAACGGCATCAACGCGCCCACGCTGACGGCCCGCAACACCGCCAACGGCGCCCTTGCCCTGGGCTTTACCGCCGGGTCGGTGGAATTCGCCGTGCTGCTTGAGGCGCTGGAAACCAAGGGCATGGTGCGCACCCTGGCCGAACCGAACCTGACCGCACTGTCGGGCCAGGAAGCCAAGTTCCTGGCCGGCGGCGAATACCCGGTTCCGGTGCCCGACAACGACGGCATCAAGATCGAATACAAGCCGTTCGGCGTGGAGTTGAACTTTACCCCGGTCGTCGTCGATGGCGACATCATCAACCTGACGATCAACGCGGCCGTGTCGTCGATCGACACCACCATCGCGATCGAATCGGAAGGCTTCTCGATCAACGCCTTCAAGCGCCGCGAGACCTCGACCACGGTCGAGATGCGCGACGGCCAGAGCTTTGCCATCGCCGGCCTGCTGCAGGACGATTTCCGCAACCTGAACAACCAGCTGCCCTGGATCGGCGACATTCCGATCCTGGGGTCGCTGTTCCGCAGCGCCGAATACCAACGGGCCCAGTCGGAACTGGTGATCATCGTCACGCCGCACCTGGTGACCCCGGTGCAGGGCGAGGCGCTGGCGCTGCCCACCGACCGCGTCCGCATCCCCACCGAGCGCGAGTTGTTCCTGTTCGGCGACGTCGCCGGCGGCCCGAAGGGCGCCGCGGGCGAGGTCGCGCGGCAAGACTTCTCGTCCTCTTACGGCTACGTGATGGAGTAAGGCGATGTCGCGCATCCAATCCAGACTGATGGCCACCTGCTGCCTGCTGGCGATTGCGGCTTGCGGCGACACCTCGACCAGCTTCGACAGGGAGCAGGGCGCCGAGGTGGACAAGGGCCAGTTCGGCAACGCCACCATGAACAACACGCTGCTGCAGACCGGCGAGATGGAATACACCGTCGCCCTGGCCCAGCGCTTTGCGGCCGAGGTGACGGACACCGTCACCTTCGAATTCGACCGGGCCGAACTGACGCCCGAAGCGATGGCCGTGCTGCAAAGGCAGGCCAACTTCATCAAGCAGTTCCCGGAAGTGCGCTTCAAGGTGTTCGGCCATACCGATCTGGTCGGCAGCCAGGGCTACAACTACAACCTGGGCCTGCGGCGCGCCAAGGCGGTGGTGAACTACCTGGTTTCGCAGGGCATTTCCCGGTCCAGACTGGAAGCGGTGGTCAGCTACGGCAAGACCCGGCCGCTGATCCAGACCAACCAGCCGGAACAGCGCAACCGCCGCACGGTGACCGAGGTCTCGGGCTTTGTGAAGGGCCACCCGCTGGTGCTGAACGGCAAGTATGCCCAGATCGTCTGGCGCACCTACGCCAACCCCGGCAGCATCACCAGCCTGGCCGAGCGGCCGCATCCGGTGAACACCATCATCACCACGGCCACGAACCCCGGCGACGGCGGCTGACGGCCCGGACAGCGCATTTTCCAAAGGCCGGGCCGCACGCCCGGCCTTTGTTCGTTTCGATCCGGGCAAATATCAAAGATTGACGCCGTTTCGGCCCCAATCTCGCCAATATCCCCGGTCACCTTGCACGTAATGGGAACGGTCGCGTGGGGCCAGAATGGTCTTGCGCCCGGTGCCCGGCCTCTTTGCACGCCACCGGTTCGAACCGGCGCGCCAGGGGATCGGGTGCCGCAAAGGTAAAGGACGGAAGGCGAAATGACGAGTGTGGCGACCCTTCAGCCGGATCCGGCGCCAATCGTTGCGTGCACGGTGTCGCGCGACGTGCAGAATTTCGAGATTCTCATCGACGACATGGAAGCCGAACTGGGCGAGGCCTGGGGCGATCTGGGCTTTGACGATGCCCTGGTGTTCCTGGACCAGCCCGATTCGGCCTCGCTTCAGTTCATCGCCGTCGCCGTCGACGCCGAGGACGAGGGCGATCTGAGCCGCATCACCGAGGTGATCCGCGCCGCCAAGGCGCGCAAGGTGAAGGTGATTCTCGTCGCCAACCAGATCAGCCCGATGGCGCTGCACCAGCTGATGCGCCTGGGGGCCGAGGATTTCGTGCCCTATCCGCTGCCGGAGGGCGCGCTGCACGATGCCATCGAGCGCGTCCGCGCCCCGGACCCGGTGGCCGCGGCCCCGGCCCCGGCGCTGCCGCCCGAAGAGGCGCTGCCGCCGCCCAGCTTCAAGGCCAAGGGCGACCGCCAGGGCGTGCTTTTGCCGGTGCATGGCATGGCCGGCGGCACCGGCACCTCGACCTTTGCGGTGAACCTGGCCTGGGAGCTGGCCACGGTCGATCCGAAGGACCCGCCGCGGGTCTGCCTGATGGACCTGAACCTGCAGTTCGGCGCGGTGGCCACCTACCTGGACCTGCCGCGCAAGGATGCGATCTTCGAGGTGCTGACCGACCTTGGCTCGCAGGACAGCGATTCGCTGCTGAAGTCGATGCAGACCTTCAACGAGAAGCTGCACGTCTTCACCGCGCCCAACGACATGCTGCCGCTGGACATCGTCTCGGGCGAGGATCTGGGCCGGCTGCTGGACATGGTGCTGGCGAACTTCGACTTCGTGGTGATCGACATGCCCACCGCCGTGGTGGCCTGGACCGAGGCGGTGCTGACCCGGGCGCATGTCTATTTCGCCATGCTGGAACTGGACCTGCGCAATGCGCAGAACATCCTGCGCTTCGTGCGGGCGCTGAAGGCCGAGGCGCTGCCGCATGACAAGCTGCGCTATGTGCTGAACCGGGCGCCCAAGTTCACCGACCTGTCGGCGAAGTCGCGGGTCAAGCGGATGGCCGAAAGCCTGGACATCGACATCGAGGTGCAATTGCCCGATGGCGGCAGCCAGGTCACCCAGGCCAACGACCACGGCCTGCCGCTGGCGGTGAACGCGGTCAAGAATCCGCTGCGCAAGGAACTGCAAAAGCTTGCGAAATCGCTTTTCGACCTGAACCGCGCCACCGAGGCCGGCAAGGCCTGAGACCAACCAAGGGGACCTGACTCGTGTTCAGCCGCTTCCGCAAAGACGCTCCTCCCGCCCGCAGCGGCGCCCCTGCCCCGGCGACCGCGGGCGCATCGCGCCCCGCCGCCGCCCCGGCCGTCGCGCCGAAGCCCGCGATGATGGCGCCGCGTCCGGCCGCGCCCGCGATGGCCGGCCGCAGCCCGGCCGAGACCATTGCGGTGGACAAGGAGAAGAAGCGCAAAGAGCGCCTGATGGAGCTGAAGCTCGACATCCACAAGCGGCTGCTGGAAACGCTGAACCTGTCGGCGCTGGAACATGCCAGCGAGCAGAACCTGAAGTCCGAGATCTCGTCGCTGGCCAACGAGGCGCTGGACGAGATGTCGGTGGCGCTGAACAAGGACGACCGCACCACCCTGGTGCAGGAGCTGTATGACGAGGTGATGGGCCTTGGCCCGCTGGAACCGCTGCTGAAGGACGACACCGTCAACGACATTCTGGTCAACGGCCCGCAGCGGGTGTTCGTCGAACGCTCGGGCAAGCTGGAACTGACCGACGTCACCTTCCGCGACGAACGCCACCTGCTGCGGATCATCGACAAGATCGTGTCGGCCGTGGGCCGCCGGGTCGACGAGAGCAACCCCTATTGCGACGCCCGTCTGCAGGACGGCAGCCGTTTCAACTGCATGGTGCCGCCGGTGGCGGTGGACGGCTCGCTGGTCTCGATCCGGAAGTTCAAGAAGGAAAAGCTGCGGATCGAGGATCTGGTCCGGTTCGGCGCCTTCACCGAGGAAATGGCCGCCTATCTGCAGGCCGCCGTCTCCACCCGGCTGAACATCATCGTCTCGGGCGGGACGGGCTCGGGCAAGACCACCACGCTGAACGCGCTGTCCAGCTTTGTCGACAACCAGGAGCGCGTGCTGACGATCGAGGACACCGCGGAACTTCAGCTGCAGCAGGTCCACGTCGGCCGGATGGAAAGCCGCCCCGCCAACGTCGAAGGCAAGGGCGCGGTCACCCAGCGCGACTGCCTGCGCAACGCCCTGCGGATGCGTCCCGACCGCATCATCGTCGGCGAAACCCGCGGCGAGGAAGTCATCGACATGCTGCAGGCCATGAACACCGGCCACGACGGGTCGATGACCACGATCCACGCCAACAACCCGCGCGACGCCGTCAGCCGTCTGGAAAACATGGTCGCCATGGCCGGCATCGAGATGCCGCTGAAGGCGATGCGCAGCCAGATCGCCAGCGCGGTCAACCTGATCGTGCAGGCCAGCCGCCTGCAGGACGGTTCGCGCCGCATGACATCGGTGACCGAAATCACCGGCATGGAAGGCGACGTGATCTCGATGCAGGAAATCTTTCGCTACGAGCGCCTGGGGATCGAGCCTTCGGGCAAGATCATCGGCCGCTTCAACGCGACCGGCATTCGCAGCGCCTATTCCGAACGTTTCCGTCAGTGGGGTTTCGACCTGCCGCCGACGATCTACGAACCCATTGCCTGAGGACCGAACAGCATGGAAATCAGTGCGGCACCGCTTATCTACGTCCTCATCTTCGTGGCCGTCGTGGTCCTGGTCGAGGGCATCTACCTGACGGTCTTCGGCAAGTCGATCAGCCTCAACAGCCGAATCTCGCGCCGCCTGACGCTCTTGGAAAAGAACGGCAACCGCGAACAGGTGCTGGAACAACTTCGCAAGGAGATGAACCAGCACCTGAATTCGAAGTCGATTCCGCTGTATTCGATTCTGGCGAAGAAGGCGCAGCGGGCGAACATCGCCTTCTCTCCCAAGGCGCTGATCGGCATCATGGCGGGCCTATCGGTGTTTTCCTTCCTGGGCCTGACGCTGGGCACCTCGGCCGACCCCGCGGTCCGCGCCATCGTCGCCGTCGCGATGGGCGTGGGCGGCGTCTATGTCTGGGTGAACAACAAGGCCAAGAAGCGCATGTCGCTGCTGGAAGAACAATTGCCGGATGCGGTGGAACTGATGGTCCGGTCCTTGCGCGTCGGGCACCCGTTCAGCAGCGCCATCGGCATTGTCGCCAAGGAAATCCCCGATCCCTTGGGCACCGAATTCGGCGTGATCGCAGACGAGGCGGCCTATGGTCGCGACGTTGCCGAAAGCCTGAAAGCCTTTGCCGAGCGGATGGACAGCCAGGACCTGCGCTTCCTTGCGGTGGCCGTGTCGATCCAGCAGCAATCGGGCGGCAACCTGGCCGAGATCCTGGAAGGCCTAGCCAAGGTGATCCGGGCCCGCTTCAAGCTGTTCCGCCGCGTCCGCGCCATCACCGCCGAGGCGAAATGGTCGGGCATGTTCCTGTCGGGCTTTCCGATCGCCGCACTGGTGATGATCAACGTGCTGCAGCCGACCTATTACGATGAGGTCAAGGAGACCGCGGCCTTTATCCCTGCCGCGCTGGTGGTCTGCGCCTTCCTCGTCATCAACGTGATCTTCATGAAGATCATGGTCAACATCAAGGTCTGAGGGCAGGGCAATGTTCACCACCGTCAACGAAGCCCTGAAGAACGCCCTCGGCCCGCTGGGGCCGTTCATCGTGGTCGGCCTGCTGGGCGTTCTGCTGATCCTGATCGCGCTGCCGACCATGCTGCGCAAGCAGCGCGACCGGTTCTCCGAACTCAAGGAACAGACCCGGCCGGCCGGCGCCACCGACAAGAAGCTGCGCCGCGCGACCGGCCGCGGCGAAAAGCTTGAACGCTATGCGCATTTCCTGGAACCGCAGAAGGCCGAAGAGCTTTCGGCGGTCCGGCTCAGGCTGCTGCGCGCGGGCTATCCCGAAAAGTCCTCGGTCCGGGTGTTCCATGCCGCCAAGCTGGTTCTGGGCGTGGGCTTTCTGGTGCTTGGCGTGATCTACACGCTGGTGCAGTCGGCCACGACCGAGATGTCGACGCAGTCGATGATCCTTTACACGCTGATGCCTGCGGCCATCGGCTACTACCTGCCGCAATACTGGGTGACCAAGCGGGTCGCCAAGCGCCAGACCGAGATCATCCAGGGCTTTCCCGACGCGTTGGACATGATGCTGGTCTGCGTCGAGGCCGGGCAGTCGCTGGACCAGTCGATCATCCGCGTCGGCCGCGAAAGCCGCGCCGGCTATCCGGCCCTGGCCGACGAATTCGACATGGTGGCGAACGAGGTCAAGGCCGGCAAGGAACGGGTGCAGGTGCTGAAGGACATGGCCGAGCGTGTCGGCGTGCCCGATGTGGCCAGCTTCGTGACCACGCTGGTGCAGTCGGCCACCTTCGGCACCTCGGTCGCCGAAGCGCTGCGGGTCTATTCCGCGGACATGCGCGACAAACGCGTGATGCGCGCCGAAGAGAAGGCGAACATCTTGCCGACGAAGCTGACGCTTGGCACTATGCTGTTCACGGTTCCGCCACTGATGATCATTCTCATTGGCCCTTCGGTCTATGGCATCGCCCAGATGCTGGGCGGCGGGGCGGTCGGCGGGCCCTGAAGGGGCAGATGTGACAAGACCGGGTGCAGCCTTCCTGATGGCACTTCTTCTGGCCGCCTGTGGCAACATGGGCGGCCCGGGCGTTTCGCGCAGCACGCCGTTCGGGGTCAACCCCCGGGAGGAGTCGGTGGATGGCCTGATCGTCGGCCACCGTCTGATGGAGGCGGGCGAATACGAACTGGCGCTGAAGGCCTATTATCGCGCCGCGGCCGAACGCGGGGTGAACGTCGATACCCTGTCGGCGATCGGGTCGGCCAATCTCAAGCTGGGCCGGCTGGGCCAGGCCGAGCAGGTCCTGCGCAGGGCGCTGGAGGACGATCCGTCCTTTGTGCCGGCGCTGAACAACCTGGGCGTCGTGCTGATGGAACAGGGCAAGGACGGCGAGGCCCGCACGGTATTCCAGAAGGCCTATGCGCTGGACAGTGGCCAATCGGACTCGATCCGCGACAACCTGAAACTGGCTATCGCGAAAACCGAGGCCACCGTATATGATGGCGCTGAAGAAGAGGGCGAATTCCAGCTCGTGCGGCGGGAGAAGGGTCGATATGTCCTTCTGACGCAGCTTTGACGGGCCAAGGCATTCCCGAGCAGTGAACGAAGAGCAGTCAACGAAAAAAGGACGCTAGAACAATGCGCCATCCTGTCGTTCTGGTGCTGTGCCTCAGCGGCACGGCATTTCTTGCAGGCTGTCAGGCCAATTCCGATGCCGAGGTCCAGCGCGCGCTCAAGGACGTCAACGTCATCGACGAGTCCAACCTCAACGACATCATGCTGACGGTGGGCGACCCGGATGAATCGGTGGCCTATTTCCAGGGCGCGCTGGCCAAGGCCCCCGGTCGGGTGGACCTGATGCGCGGCCTGGCAAAGTCGCTGGTGCGCGCCGGCAAGCCGCTGGAGGCCGCGCAGGTCTGGGAGAAGGTGACGCTGTCCGCCGACGGCACCAACGAAGACAAGGTGATGCTGGCCGACGCGCAGATCCGCGCCAACCTGTGGGACAAGGCCAAGGCGACGCTGAACTCGGTGCCGCCCACGCACGAGACCTTTGACCGCTACCGGCTGGAAGCGATGATCGCCGACAGCGAGCGGAACTGGAAGAAGGCCGACAGCTTCTACGAGATCGCCACCGGGCTGACCGAAAAGCCGGCCGGGGTGCTGAACAACTGGGGCTTCTCCAAGCTGACCCGCAAGGATTACCCGGGCGCCGAGCGGCTGTTCACCGAGGCGCTGAAATACGACCCGACGATGTTCACCGCCAAGAACAACCTGGCAATGTCGCGCGCCGCCCAGCGCAAGTACGACCTTCCGGTGGTCGAGATGAGCCAGACCGAACGGGCAGAGCTGCTGTACACGATGGCGCTTGCGGCCATCAAGCAGGGCGACGTGTCGGTCGGCAAGGGCCTGTTGCAGCAGGCCATAGACACCCATCCGCAGCATTTCGAGGCCGCCGCGCGCAGCCTGGAGGCTATGGACGGCAACGTGGTGAACTGACGCGATGGACTTTGCCCTGCCGGCCCTGCGCACCGCGCTGGTGCTTCTGCCCTTGGTGATCCCGATTGCGCTGTGGGTGGCGTGGTCGGACATGAAGGTGATGAAGATCCCCAACAAGGCGGTGCTGGCCATGGCCGCGGTCTGGCCGCTGGTCGGCTGGCTGGCGGTGCCGCTGAACCTTTGGCTCTGGGGCTTTGCGATCATGGCCATCGTGCTGCTGGCCGGGTTCGTCGGCAATGCCGCCGGGCTGTTCGGCGCCGGCGATGCCAAGTTCGCCGCCGCGATGTCGCCCGTCTTCGTCGGCGGCGATGTCCGGCTGATCCTGGCGCTGTACGCCGCCTGTTCGCTGGCCGCCTTTGCCGCGCACCGCGGGCTGAAGCATGTGCCCGCCTTCCGCCGCGCGACGCCCGACTGGAAAAGCTGGGACAGCCCCAAGTTCCCCATGGGCCTGGCCCTCTCCGGCATGGTGCTGTTCTACCTTCTCGCCGCCTTCCTGCCCAAAGGCTGACATGTTTTCCCGTTACCTCGGGTAACCAAGCAGAGGATCTGCCATGGTCAGGGGGAAGAACATGAACGTGCAGCTCAACCCGGCGCCGCAGACGGCGGGCGTGCAGTCGCCGCCCAGTCCGCGGACCCTGGCCGACACCGGCATCAACATCGTGATGCTGCGCGACCTGCTGTTGAAGACGGTGTTCCGTACCAACCTGGACCTGGTCAGCGCGCTGTCACGGGTGATGGCGTTGCAGGTGCCGCTGGTACAGGAACTGGTGGACCTTGCCCGCGGCCAGCGCCTGATCGAGGCGACCGGCACGCTGCACGCCAATGCCGGCAACGAGATGGGCTACCAGTTGACCGACGCCGGCAAGAGCCGCGCGCTGGATGCGCTGTCGCAATCGGAATACTACGGCGCCTGCCCGGTGCCGCTGGCGCATTATGCCGAGCAGGTCAAGCGGCAGTCGATCCGCAACATCAAGCTGTCGCGCGAACAGCTGCTGAGCGGCATGGGCCACCTGATCCTGCCGCCCGACCTGATCTCGAACCTTGGCCCGGCGGTGACCGCTGGCCGGTCGATCCTGTTCTATGGCCCGCCCGGCAACGGCAAGTCCAGTATCAGCCACGGCATCCGCGCCGCCATCGGTGACAAGGTCTATGTGCCTCGGGCCATTGAATATTCCGGCCAGGTGATCAGCGTCTATGACCCCATCGTCCATGCCGCCGCCGAATCCGCGGTCGACGACCCCACCGCGCTGCGCCGCACCTCGAACCGCTACGACAACCGCTATGTCTTCTGCGAGCGGCCGAGCGTGATCACCGGCGGCGAGCTTTCGCTGGACATGCTGGACCTGGCCTACAACCCGACCGCGCGCACCTATCAGGCGCCGCTGCAGCTCAAGGCCACCGGCGGCATCTTCATCATCGACGACCTTGGCCGCCAGGCCGAGCCGCCGCAAAAGATCGTCAACCGCTGGATCGTGCCGCTGGAGGAAAGCCGCGACATCCTGGCGCTGCAATCGGGCGAAAAGTTCACCGTGCCCTTCGACACGCTGGTGATCTTTTCCACCAACTTCCACCCGAACGAGATCTTCGACGGCGCAGCACTTCGCCGGATCTTCTTCAAGATCAAGATCGACGGGCCGGACCAGGCCAACTTCCTGAAGATCTTTGCCATGGTGGCGCGCAAGAAGAAGATGCCGCTGGACGAAAAGACGCTGATGCATCTGTTGAAGGTCCGCTTCCCGACCATCAACAACAACTATGCCAATTACCAGCCCACCTTCCTGATCGACCAGATGATCGCCATGTGCGAGTTCGAGGGCATCCCCACCCAGATGACCCCCGACCTGATCGACCGCGCCTGGGGCAACATGTTCGTCCGCCAGGAAGACATCGCGCACTAGGGCCGGGCCGGCGCGCTATTCGACCTCGACCGCGGCTTGCGGCCGGGTCTCGCCACGGTCCTCGACCACGCTTTTCAGCGAGACCAGGGTGGGCATGTGGACCCATTTGGTGTTGCTGCCCAGCGATTGCCCGCCTTCGGTGGACTTGACCAGCATCTTCAGGGCCGGGAACGGGCAGCCGGCGATGGTGACGGTCTCTTCGCCCAGCACCTGGACCTCGGTCGTGAAAGGCCGCGGCGGCAGCAGGCCGGGCGTGGTGAGGATCGCCTCGGCCGAAAAGGTCGCGCCGGGGGTGTAGTCGGCGGCGGAGGGCAGCGCGGATTTCCAGTCGAACACCGCGCCTTCGCCGTCGCGCAGGGCGGACAGGGTGAAGTTGGCCGATCTTACCGTCATCTCGACGACCTTGCCGGTCTTGGCGATGGTCTGGCGGAACACCACGGTGTCACCGTCGCGCGACAGCACTTCCATCGTGGCGCCGGAATCGTAGGACACCCTGGTCAGCGGGGCCGATGGGTCGGGACAATCGGCCAGGGCGGCGAGCGGGGCGAGACAGGCCAGGGAGAGCGCGGTGAAACGGATCATGGAAATCTCCTTTCCGCGCAGTCTGTCTTTGCCGGATGCCGCGCGCAAGGCAGGTCATCCGCAGAGACCCGGAATTCGAAGTCGAATTCCGTCCCCGATTTCCGGCTTCGGAAATCGGTTCCCGGCCTAACCGAAGCGCCGGACGCCGGTTTCGGTGACGATGGCATCCAGCCGCTGGTCGGTGGGTTCGGTCGGCACCGCGTCCACCTCTTGCGCGGCAAAGGCGAAGCCCACGGCCAGCACCTTGTGGCGCGCGCGCAGGCCTTGCAGCGTGCGGTCGTAGAAGCCGCCGCCATAGCCCAGCCGGTAGCCGCGGGCGTCGAAGGCCAGCAGCGGCACGATCAGCACTTCCGGCTCGATCCAGGCGCCTTCGGCCGGGATCAGCGCCTTGAAGGCGCCCTCGACCAGGGCGCAGCCGGGCGACCATTCGCGGAACCTCAAGGGCTGGCCGCGGCCCAGGATCACCGGCACGCCGACCGGGCCGGGGTGCGCCGCCATTGCCGCCAGGGGGTCGACCTCGGTCCGCATCGCCATGTAGCCTGACAGCGGCAAGTCGCGATGGGGCGCCAGGAAATCCGCAAGGATTTCCGCCGCCTGGCCCTGGCCCCGGGCATGCGCCGCGGCGCGGGCGGCAAAGGCGGTCTCGCGGGCGCGGGCCTTGCTTGCGGCCAGGTCGGTCACAGCAGCAACACGGTCGCAAGGCCGAGGAAGACGAAGAAGCCGACCACATCGGTCAGCGTGGTGACGAAGGTGCCCGAGGCCAGCGCGGGGTCAAGGCCCAGCCGGTCCAGCCACAGCGGCACCAGGATGCCGCCCAGTGCCGCCACGATCAGGTTGATCACCATGGCCAGCCCCAGCACCAGCCCCAGCATCGGCATGCCAAGCACAAGCCAGCCCACCGCCCCCATCAGGGTGGCAAAGACCAGCCCGTTGACCAGCCCCACCGCCGCCTCGCGCCGGACCACGCGCATTGCGTTCGCGCCGGTCAGATCGCGCGTGGCCAGCGCCCGCACGGCAACCGTCAGGCTTTGGGTGCCGGCATTGCCGCCCATCGAGGCGATGATCGGCATCAGCGCGGCCAGCGCCACGATGGCGCCGATGGTGCCCGAGAACTGGCCGATCACCAGCGCCGAGACATTGGCGGTGAGCAGGTTCACCAGAAGCCAGGGGATGCGCTGCCTGACGGTCTCGAACACGCCGTCCGAGATCGCGCTTTCCTCGCCCACGCCGGCCAGGCGCAGCATGTCTTCCTCATGCTCTTCGTCCTGCACATTCATCGCGTCGTCGATGGTGACGACGCCGACCAGCCGCCCGCCGGCATCGACCACGGGGCAGCTGATCAGGTGGTACTGGTTGAAGATATAGGCCACGTCGGCCTCGGCCTCGGTCGCCTGCACGGTGCGGAAGCTGTCCTCGGCAATGTCCTTCAGCCGCGTGTCGCGGCCCGAGGACAGGATGCGCCCCAGCGTGACATAGCCGGTGGGGTGCATGCGCGGATCGGTCAGGATGACGTGGTAGAACTGGTCAGGCAGCCATTCCGCCCCGCGCAGGAAATCGGTCGCCTCGCCCACCGTCCAGTGCTCGGGCGCCACCACCGTCTCGCGCTGCATCAGGCGGCCGGCGCTGCCTTCCGGGTAGGACAGCGCCTGTTCCACCGCCACCCGGTCGGCGTCTTCCAGCGCGTCGAGAATCTTTTCCTGCGCCGGGGCCTCAAGGTCTTCAAGAATGTCGACCAGGTCGTCGGATTCAAGTTCCCGCACCGCCTCGGCGACCACCTCGTCGGGCAGCGACTCGATCACCTCTTCGCGGATCGAATCGTCGATTTCCGACAGCACGTCTCCGTCTATACCGCCATGCCACAGCGCCAGCAGCGAGGCCCGGTCGTCGGACGAGATCTGCTCCAGGATGTCGGCGATGTCGGCCGGGTGCAGGTCATCCAGCAGGGCTTCCAGCCGCGTCGCATCCGCCGTTTCGACCGCGGCCAGCACCTCATCGAGGCGCATCAGCCGCGCCTCTTCCTCGTCGATGCCGCTGCGGTCTTCGGCCATGCCGCCCCTCTTGCGCCCCGTCGTCCTGCGCCCTGCCTTTGGCGTCTGCGGCAAGCCTACCGGATGCGGTTTCCGCGAGACAGGGGGAAAGCAGCGGATTTCCTTTCGCCGCCGACCCCTTATTCTGGGGAGGTTGCAAGGAAAGGACGACCGCCGATGGCCGATCTTCTTCTGGGCCAGGTGCTCAGCTTCGTGGGCGATCCCTTCGTGGACGGCCCCGCCGCCGCCCGCCACATCGCTGATGGCGCTGTGCTGGTCAGCGCCGGAAAGATTGTCGCCGTCGGCGAGGCCGCCGCCCTGCGCGCCGCCCATCCGCAGGCAAGGCGGCACGACTACGGCCGCGCGCTGATTTCGGCGGGGTTCATCGACGCCCATGCGCATTATCCGCAGACCGCGATCATCGCCTCCTGGGGCAAGCGGCTGATCGACTGGCTGAACCACTACACCTTCCCCGAGGAGATGCGCTTCTCCGACCCCGCCTATGCGGCCAAGATTGCCGGGCGCTACCTGGACCTGGTGACGGCGCAGGGCACCACGACCGTCGCAAGCTATTGCACGATCCATCCCGGCAGCGTCGAGGCCTTCTTTGCCGCCGCCCGGTCGCGCGGAATGCGCGCCTATGCCGGCAAGACCTGCATGGACCGCAACGCGCCTGCCGGGCTGTGCGACACCGCGCAATCGGCCTATGACGAGTCGAAAGCCCTGATTGCCAAGTGGCACGGGACGGACCGGCTGTCCTATGTCATCACGCCGCGGTTTTCGCCCACCTCGACGCCCGGGCAGCTTCAGGCCCTGGGCGCGCTGTGGGCGGAATACCCCGATTGCCTGATGCAGACCCACCTTTGCGAACAGCCCGACGAAATTGCCTGGGTCCACGCGCTGTTTCCCCAGGCGCGCGACTATCTGGACACCTACGAATCCACGGGCCTGCTGCGCGAAGGGGCGGTCTTCGGCCATGCCATCCACCTGACCCCGCGCGAGCGCGCCCGGCTGATCGAGGCCGGGGCAAGTCTGGTGCATTGCCCGACCTCGAACACCTTCATCGGCTCGGGGCTGTTCGACATGGGGCTGGCCACGCAGGTGCGGGTGGGGCTGGCCACCGACACCGGCGGCGGGTCGTCGTTTTCCATGCTGCGCACCATGGCCGCGGCCTATGAGGTGGCCCAGCTGCGCCACCAGTCGCTGCATCCGGCGCAGCTGTGGTGGCTGGCGACGGTCGGCAGCGCCCGGGCGCTGCGGGCCGAAAGCCAGATTGGCAACATCGCCCCGGGGCTGGAGGCGGACCTTGTGGTGGTGGACCTGGCCTCGACGCCGGCCATCGAACAGGCCACCCGCCGGGCCGAAACCCTGTGGCAGGCCCTGTTTCCGACCATCATGATGGGCGACGACCGCGCCATCCGCTCGGTCTGGCTGGGCGGCAAGCCCTCAGTTCGTGCCTGAGGTGCTGACCACCACCGTCGGGGCGGCGGAGGCGGCTGGGGGGGCGGCAACCGACTGCGGATAGATGAACCCGCTGATCGGATAGACCCGGCCATAGGCGCCGGGGTTCGATTCGACCTTGACCGCCGACCAGTCGCCGGCCTGCGAGACGTCGATCACCGACATCCCCAGCGAGACCTGGTTGCGTTTCCAGTTGGCGTGGTCGATGTGGATCTCACGCTCGGAGACGACCGAGGATACCACGGCCACATGACCCATCGGCAACTTGCTGGTGCCCGAGAACACCATGACCGAGCCGATCGCCGGATCATTCCCGCGCGCGAAAAGTCCCTTGGCCGAGGCCCACCAGGTTTCGGCATTACCGCGGATCGCAATCCCGCTGGCGGTGCGGGCGAAGGGCACGCACCAGACCCGCTCGCCCCGGGCGCGCTTGGTCTGTGCCTCGACCACGGCCTGCTTGGTGGAGACGTGCACCTCAAGCGGCGGCGGCGGCTCATTGCGGGTGGCCGGCGCCGAGCAGGCGCCAAGCAGGGCCAGAAGGATGCCGACAAACGGCAGTCGCAGCGATGCGGCGCGGTTGCGTGTCACGAACTTCTGTCCCCAGGTGCCTTGGCGTGGCGTGCCGATTTTTGGCGCGCAAACGCTTGCCCGATCCGGCAATCAAGGCAAGGGACCCGTCCGCGGCCCGGCAAGAATCCGCCAAATGGCGCCAGCAAGATGCGCCTTCAGGTGCCAGGCCGGCGCGACCCGCGCGCGGGATCGGCCTGTGCTACAGGTCCAGTTCCCAGCCGTCGGGATAGAAATCGTGGCGCAGGGCGATGTCGGTCGCCAGTTCCTCCCAACGCCAGATTTCCTCGGCCGTCACCGCCACCGGCCCGACCGAGGCGATCACCGTCTCGCCGTCTTCCAGCCGCCGGGTGCGGAACCCCTTGGCCTTGAGCGCGCGTTCGAAGGCGGCCCAGTCGGCATCCGTCTCTTCGACGAAGAAGGCGAAGTCCACCACCGCACGCGCCGGCAGTTTCACCCCCTTCGAGGCCCGGAAGGTGTCAAAGGTCTCGCGGCGCTGGCGGGCGAAGTCGTGGCTCATTCCACCTTCTAGCCCGCCGGTTCCGGCGCCTCAACCGCTGTTGCCGGTCGGGCAGCAGACACGGGGCTTTGCGGGCGGGCGTTGCGGTCGGGCAATCGCCCTGCTTGATGGCGGATTGTGCAGGCCGTCCGGCTGCGATCGCATGATTTTTCTGCATGCTCTTGATCGTCTCGGGTTTTCCGAGTTTCTTGTGCACGGCGGCGGGCCAGGGCAAGGCGGCCCTGCCTGACACTGGACCGCGTCGCCGTGACCGCTTGACCCTGGGGCCGCGCCCGGCCTTTATCGGTTCGCACCATCTTTAGGAGGCTCCGATGCGTGCCCTCGCCTTGCTTGCTGCTGCGGCCATGGTCGTCAGCCTGTTCCTGCCCTGGATGAACCTTGGCCAGGCCGGCTCTGGCTTCGTGCCCTGGGACCTGATCAAGTCCCTCGACCTCAGCACCGATGCCCTGCAGAGCTTCGCCAGCGAATCGTCGCCGGCATTGCTGGTCTTCCTGGCCACCTTCGTGCTGGCGGCCCTGTTCCTGATCCTGGCCATCCTGGGCGTGGTCTCGCGCGGGCTGGCGCTGGTCACCGGTGGCGCGGCGGTCGGTGTGGTCGGCTACACCTTCTTCCAGGCCCGCCAGGGCGCACTGGATCTGGGCGTGCCGGTGCCCGGCACCAACGACCTGTCGGAAATCGCCAATCAGGCCACCGGACTGATGGGTCTGGGCGCCTGGGCATGGGGCGCTGGCGCGGTGATCCTTCTGCTGGCGGGGCTGGTCGGCACCGGCCAGCGCGCCTGATCCCTTACGCCGCCAAGGTGCGCGCCAGCCGGACCTGCCGCTCGATCACCCGCGGCAGGTCCAGCGTGGTGATCTGCCCGCCGCGCACCACCGGCCGGCCTTCGACGAAAAGGTCGCGCACGCGCGGCGGCCCGCACAGCACCAGCGCCGCCACCGGGTCCCAGGCCCCCGCCGTCTCCAGCCCCGAGACATCCCAGACCGCCAGGTCCGCCCGCCGGCCCGGCGCAAGGCTGCCGCAGTCGTCGCGCCCCAGCACCTGAGCGCCGCCCAGGGTGGCGATCTCAAGCGCCTCACGCGCGGACATCGCATCCGCCCCCAGACTGACCCGCTGCAACAGCATCGCCTGCCGCATCTCGGCCGCCAGGTTGCCGGCGTCGTTCGAGGCGCTGCCATCCACCCCCAGCCCGACCCGCACGCCGGCATCGCGCATCGCCCGCACCGGCGCGATGCCGCTGCCCAGCCGGCAGTTCGAACAGGGGCAATGCGCCACCCCGGTCGCGGTGCGCGCGAACAGCCCGATCTCGGCCGCGTCCAGCTTGACGCAATGGGCGTGCCAGACATCCTCGCCGACCCAGCCCAGGTCTTCGGCATATTGCCCCGGCCGGCAGCCGAACTGCGCCAGGGAATAGGCCACGTCCTCGTCATTCTCGGCCAGGTGGGTGTGCAGCCGCACCCGCTTGTCGCGCGCCAGAACCGCCGTCTCGCGCATCAACGCGCGCGAGACCGAGAACGGCGAACAGGGCGCCAGCCCGACCCGCACCATTGCCCCGGGCCGGGGGTCGTGGAAGGCATCCACCACCCGCACCATGTCGTTCAGGATCGCCGCCTCGGCTTCGACCAGCGCATCGGGCGGCAGGCCGCCAGACGACGCGCCGATGCTCATCGCCCCACGCGTGGGATGGAACCGCAACCCGACCTCGGCCGCCGCGGCGATGGTGTCATCCAGCCGCGCGCCGTTGGGGAAAAGATACAGATGGTCCGAGGTCAGCGTGCAGCCCGACAGCGCCAGTTCCGCCAGCCCGACCTGGGCCGAGACGAACACCTCGTCCGGCCCGAACCGCGACCAGATCGGATACAGTGTCTTCAGCCAGCCGAACAGCAGCGCGTCCTGGCCGCCCGGAACGGCGCGGGTCAGAGTCTGGAACAGGTGATGATGGGTGTTCACCAGACCCGGGCTCACCACGCAGCCCGCCGCCTCCACCACCTCGGCGCCGGCGGGCACCGCCAACCCCTGCCCCACCGCGGCCACCACCCCGCCGCGGATCAACACGTCGCCGCCGGCAATCTCGTCGCGCGCAGTGTTCATCGTCACCACCACGGCGGCCTTGCGGATCAGGATGTCGGACATCGCGTTCGCTCCGGCCTCTTCGGGGAAACGCACCCGGCGGCCCGACAGAAGAGGCAAAGGACTCGGACCCGCAGCCGCAAGCCTACCGCCCCGGCCCGAACCGCCTCAAGCCCCTTCATCTTGGCCCAAATACCCCGGGGGAGTCTTCGCGGCACGCGAAGACGGGGGCAGCGCCCCCCGCCCGAGGAGACGCCTGATGTCTGTGTTCACAAGGTCTGGGGGTTGCAGATCGCAAGGTCTGACAACGGCTGGCGAATATCGGGATTTGCCGATGACAGCCAGGATTTCGCGATTGAGGGGGGCGCGGTCTGCCCCAGCGGTGCCACCAGCGGTGCCCGGCTGACCCCGGTGCGGCGGTCGGGCGGGAAGGCGGCGGCGACTTCGGGCGCTGTCTCTTCGAAGGTGAGGCGGTCGATCCGGGCCAGGACGAAGGCGCGGAGATCGGGGTCGGTTTCCAGCTTGGACAGCGTTCCGCGGCGGTGCTGGGCGCGCCATGTGGCGGCGTTCAAGGGCCTTCAAACGGGGGTTTTGACGCCCTCTTGAAGGGCCGTTGAAAGGCCGGTCAGGGCGGCTCGGGCGGCGTCCAGTCCGGCCCGGGCATCCCGTGCCAGTGTTCGCGGGTCGCGACGGTCAGGCATGGCTGAAGAGCCCCAGGCGAAGCTTGCCCACATCCACCTCAAGGTCGGGCCGGCAGTCCGGTGTGCGCGGCCGGACAACGGCCGCCGCCGCCGCCACGTCCAGCACACCGAAGGGCCGGAAGAACGAAGCCAGGCGCCTTGCCCCATACAGCGGATCGGCCAGCAGGTCTTCGAAGGCAAGTCGCTCGACCGGCCCTTGTTCCCCTGCCAAGGCATCGGCGCCCGCGGTGTGATGCCTGATCTGTGCCGCGATCTCCTGTGCCATCTTGCCCGGATCGGTTCGGCGCTTGCCGCAGGCGAGAGCAAGCTTGACCTTAGATTTCACCTGTTCTTCGGGGTTGCGGTCCAGCCACAGAACGCGACCTTGCGCCTTGTCCGGGCACCATGTCGTCAGCGGGCAGACCCATTTGACGACGCGGCCGGTCTGCGCCAGCCGCCAGGCCGGATCGGTGCGCCGCGGCGAAAAGCGGTGGTCCTCGAAGACCGGCGCCAACCCGGCCACCTGCAAGCCGCCCGCGGCCAGCATCGCACAAGCAAGCGACGTGCCGCACCGCCCGAAACCCGCGACGAAGCCAATCACGCCCTTCCCTCCTTGATCCACCGGCGCACCGACACATCCGGGGCGCGGATGGTGCGGGCGATTCCGGCGGTGGAATGGCCTTGCCAATGCAGCATCACGGCCAACCAGGCGCGGGCGAGAGGCACGCGGGCGCGCTGGCCGATGCGGGTGTGATCCGCCATGCGGGCAACGCCTTCGGCCCCGACAACGGCCTCGGCCGAGCTGCGGCCCTTCGGATCGGCGGCAAGGTAGAGCTCGGCCCCGCCGAAGGTCAGCAGAAACCGCACCGCAGCCTCGGCCCCAGGCATTCGACATAGGGCGCGACCTGGGCCATCGCGCAGGGCTTCGGGAGGGCGGGCAACGTCATGGGCGGGGAGTTGAAGCCATTCTTCAGCAGGCCGAAGATCAGCTCGTCCGGGTGGCGGCGGGCCATGCCGCCCATTTCGGCGAAGGCCGGCTTGAAGGTGCCAAGCCGGCCATCCGCGATGTCTTCGCGGGAAACGGAGACGGTCGATTCGAACTTGCGGTTCGTGATGGTGAAGCCGTAGGCCGACAGGTTGTTGACCACCCGCGGCCCGATCCATTCGCGCATCTTCGGCAGGTTGCCGATTCAGGCACAGGTTTCGTCGCGGCTGGCGCTCGGCACCGTCATCGCGGTCTTCTCGAACTCGGACGAAGCCTCAAGGTTCGCTTGGGAATAGACGGGCTTGAAGCCCCGGAAGGCCAGGTCCAGGACGGACTTGTTGATCAGCATCGGATGCGGTCCCTTGAGTTGCGTCAGGCGCGGCGCTGGGGCCGCCTGCCTCTCGGGAAGAACCGTAAGGGACCGGGACAAGGCGAAACAGCCGCAAGCCCTTGCGGGGCATCCGCAAGGGCCGGGCCGTGACGGGGAACGGGAAGACTTGGACCGCGCGGGGCCGGACTTGAACCGGCATCAACGCCCCATTGAAGGTGCGCCCCCTTGCCCATCGGGGTACACCGCGCGGGCGCTGGCGGCAGGGCCTCGCCCCCGGTTGCCCGGAAACCCTGCATGACGCTCCGGTCGGGAGACCGTGCTACGGCCGCGAGAATGTCACCGTGTCACGCCAGCCCCCGGAAGATGCGCCCGGCGGCGTGCGGCGTCAAGCGAGGGGGCGGTCTGGCGCGTCCCCTGCCGCTACGCCCTGGGCGTTCCCTCATCCTGCATGAGAGGGTGACGATGCCAGGAGCCCCGAATGGCACGGCCGAAAAGCCCGTTCAAGGTGCCGCCGCCCAGCGACAGCCAGGGTCGGCGCCGCATTTGCGTGATTGAAGCGGTTTCCGGTGTCTCTTAGACGGGGTGCCGGGTTTCCGAGGGTATGGGGGTGGCGAGGGCGAGAGGCCCTTTCGCGGCCCGGACCTGCAACGCCAAGGGGCGGGCCCTTCGGCCCGCCCTCGCCCTTCGCTTCGATCCGGTCACGCCGCCTTGCGCGGGCGGGCCTTCTTCGCCTTGAGCGCGGTGATCACCTTCGGCGCGACCGCGGCCGTGAGGAACCGCAGCGAGGCGCTGTATCGACCCAGCGGGCTCTGCACAGGTCAAGCCGCTGGGGCGAATGCCTCGGCGGGGGTCTTCCTGTCCGGTGTCCGGCATCAGCACCCATGGAACAGTTTGGCGTGATTGCGTGGCGGAGGGTTTGCGGCTCATCTTGACCCCACATGGAGGTGGAGATGAGAAAGAACCTCGTGACGACGAAGGCGCCTGCCGAAC
>NZ_JAJCTD010000006.1 GCF_020564565.1 Rhodobacter sp. Har01 | reverse complement strand
CGCTGAAATTCCTCAAGAAATCCATGAAGCGACATGGCCGGCCTGATAAAATCGTTACGGATCGCCTTCGGTCCTACGGTGCCGCCCTGAAGGATCTCGGCTGCGGCGATGATCGTGAGATGGGGCGCTGGCTCAACAATCGCGCCGAGAATTCACACCTGCCGTTCCGACGACGAGAGCGGGCAATGTTGCGGTTCCGGCGCATGCGAACGCTGCAGAAGTTCGTCTCGGTCCATGCCTCGGTCCACAACCACTTTCCGACGGAGCGCCACCTCCAAGACCGCAACACCTACAAGCAGGCCCGCGCCGCCGCTCTCGCCGAGTGGCGCGGCCTTCTCGCCGCTTAAAGGACAGTCATCCTGCCCTTGTAGAGACGAGTTCGCATTTGTCTGACAGCACCCCACAGCGCAGCCAGGGCGTTGGCGCACCTCTACCGGGCCACCGGAGACCTGGCGAAGCTGGCGCACTGGGTGGAGGTGGCGAAGTCGTACCCGGATCAGCACCCGAAGCGGATCGAGACTCTGAACCGACTCCTCAAGGTGACCGCGGCAGAGGAGCCAAAGGTTAAGAAACCCTGAAGACGGCTCCGTAACCCCTTGGAATCCTTTGCGGCCAAACCTGTCCCATCATGGGACACCCGGTTTCAGCCGCTGAACAGGAAGTGCAGGACGTCGCCGTCCTGGACCTCATAGGTCTTGCCCTCGACCCGGAATTTGCCGGCTTCCTTGGCCCCCGCCTCGCCGTTGCCGGCGACGTAGTCCTCGTAGGCCACGGTTTCGGACCGGATGAAGCCCTTCTCGAAATCGCCGTGGATCACTCCGGCGGCCTGCGGGGCCAGGGTGCCCTTGGCAATCGTCCAGGCGCGGGCCTCCTTGGGGCCGACGGTGAAATAGGTCTGCAAGCCCAACAGCTCGTGCCCGGCGCGGATCAGGCGGTCGAGGCCGGCCTCGTGCAGGCCCATCTCCTCGAGGAAGATCGCCGCCTCTTCGGGGGGAAGCTGGGCCAGTTCCTCCTCGATCCGGGCCGAGATCACCACGCTCGCCGCGCCCTGCCGGGCCGCCATCTCGGCCACCCGGGCCGACTGGGAATTGCCACTGGCGGCCGAGGCTTCCTCGACGTTGCAGACATACAGCACCGGCTTGGCAGTCAGCAGTTGCAGCAGACGCCATGCGCGCGCGTCGTCGTCCGAGACCTTGATCGTGCGCGCCGGCTGGCCCTGGTTCAGCGCGGCCTCGGCGACGGCCAGCAGGCGGTCCTGGTCCAGGCTTTCCTTGTCGCCGCCCTTGAGCTTGCGCGCCAGGTTTGCCCGGCGGCGCTGGATGCTGTCCAGGTCGGCCAGCATCAACTCGGTCTCGATGGTCTCGGCATCAGCAATGGGGTCGATGCGGCCCTCGACATGGGTGATGTCGCCGTCTTCGAAGCAGCGCAGGACATGGGCGATGGCATCGCATTCGCGGATGTTGGCCAGGAACTGGTTGCCCAGGCCCTCGCCCTTCGACGCGCCGCGCACCAGGCCGGCGATGTCGACGAAGGTCATCCGGGTGGGGATGATCTGCTTCGAGCCTGCGATCTTCGCCAGCACCTCAAGCCGCGGGTCGGGGACCGCCACCTCGCCGACGTTCGGCTCGATGGTGCAGAACGGAAAGTTCGCCGCCTGCGCCGCCGCGGTGCGGGTCAGCGCGTTGAAGAGGGTGGACTTGCCCACGTTCGGCAGCCCGACGATGCCCATCTTGAAACCCATTCGGCCCTCCTGTGGCGACGCGCCGCTTCTACGGGCGCCCGGACCAAGGATCAAGGTTCCCCGACTCGGACGCCCCACCTAGACTCTGGCAGCCCGGGCTTTGCCTGCAGGAACGGAGACGGCGATGGCGTTCGACCCCTACCTTCACTTTCAGGGCACCTGCCGGCAGGCCATGACGGCCTACCAGCAGATCTTCGGCGGCACGCTTTCCCTGATGCGCTACGCCGAGGCGCCGGACGCCCCGGCCGCGATGCAGGCCTCCGACCTGGTCATGCACGCGACGCTTGCGGTCGGCGGGCGGATGCTGATGGCCTCGGACTTCCCGCCCGGCATGGCGGGCGAGGCGCAGGCCGCCGTCACCATCAGCCATATCGCCAGTTCCGACGCCGAGGCGCGGCGGCAGTTCGCCCTGCTGGGCCAGGGCGGCACCGTGCTGATGGACTACCAGCCCACCTTCTGGTCCGACGGCTTCGGCATGGTGAAAGACCGGTTCGGCACGCACTGGATGGTCTCAGCGCCGTGGCGGCAGGCCTGAGGGGCATTGATCTTCCCCGGCCAGCCATGCGAAACCGCAAGGCGGATTTGCAGGGGACGGCCATGACCAGGATCGACGACACGTTTGCCCAGCTGCGCGCGGCGCAGAAAAAGGCCTTCGTCGCCTACATCATGGGCGGCGACCCGAACGCGGAAACCTCGCTTGCCGTGATGCAGGGCCTGCCGGGCGCCGGGGTCGACATCATCGAACTGGGCATGCCCTTTACCGACCCGATGGCCGATGGCCCCACCATCCAGGGCGCCGGCCAGCGCGCGCTGGAAGGCGGCATGACCATGGACAAGGTGCTGGCCATGGTCCGCGCCTTCCGCGCCGGGAACCAGACCACCCCCATCGTGCTGATGGGTTACTACAACCCGATCTATTCGCGCGGGGTCGAGCGGTTCCTGTCAGACGCGCTTGCGGCCGGCATCGACGGGCTGATCGTGGTCGACCTGCCGCCGGAAGAGGATGCCGAGCTGTGCATCCCCGCCCAGGCGGCCGGGCTGAACTTCATCCGCCTCGCCACCCCCACCACCGACGACAAGCGCCTGCCCAAGGTGCTGCAGAACACCTCTGGCTTCGTCTACTACGTCTCGATCACCGGCATCACCGGCGCCGCTGCGGCGCAGGCGGCCGACGTGGCGCCGGAAGTGGCGCGGATCAAGCGGTCCACCGACCTTCCGGTCATCGTGGGGTTCGGCATCAACACGCCGGATGCGGCCCGCTCGATTGCCGGAATCGCGGATGGCTGCGTGGTGGGGTCCGCCATCGTCAAGGACATCGGCGAGGGCAAGCCCGTGGCCGAGGTGCTGGCCAAGGTGGCGGCGCTGGCAGCAGGGGCCCATTCGGCCTGAACCGGGGCCGTCTGGCCACGCGGTCGCTTCTGACCGCACCTGCAAACCAACGGCGCCGGTGGCAGCGGCCGCGTTTTCGCCCTGCAAGAACAGAAGTGCCGGGGCCGGGGAACAGCCCCACCAGCGGCCCCGGCCAGCGCCGGCCGCCGCATGGGTGGGCGCTGGCTATCGGTGCGGAGAGGGGGCAGGTGTTCTTGCACGCTTACCGGATGGTTCCAGAGCGATCTGCATTGGCAAATTCGATCAGGTCCCAGCGATTGCCCCAGGGATCAATCCACACAGCAACGCGTCCATAGGACTCGTTGCGTGGAGCAGATTCGAATTTGACCCCCTGAGCCTGCATGTGCTGGTAGTCGTTCTCGAAGGTCGAGGTTTCAAGGAACAGCCAGACCCGACCACCGCCCTGCTCTCCGATCGCGGCACTCTGACGGCTGCCAACCGCGCGGGCTAGCAGTATCTCCGTTTCGCCACCTCGGGGGGCTATCCGAACCCATCGCTTTCCGTTTCCCAGATCGGTGTCTTCCCGGCACTCGAACCCGATGCGCAGAAAGAAAGCGAGAGCCTCGTCATAATCTGGAACAAGCAAAGAAAACAAAGCAATACGATTGGCCATCCAGCACTCCTGGCAACAAGACCCTGCTGTCTGGATGATGCCTTGTCCCGCATGGGGTTCCCAGGGCTTTGCGGCGTTTTCAGACATGACGTCGTGAGGCCTGGCAGTCCCCTGCGTCCCGCATCGCAGACAGCCCCGCTCTATGCAGCGACTCTGCCCCTGCCCGCCGCGGTTTCCATGGACGTGCCGCCGCACCGTTGGTAACAGGCGGAAGACACCGCCCGCGAAGGAGCTGCGCATGCCCGTGATCGCCAGCATCGAGGATCTCAAGCGCCTGCACCGCAAGCGGACGCCGCGGATGTTCTGGGACTACTGCGAAAGCGGCAGCTATACCGAGCAGACCTTCCGCGACAACAGTGCCGACTTCGCGCTGATCCGGCTGCGACAGCGGGTGGCGCGCGACCTGTCGGATCGGGTGCTGGCAAGCACCATGCTGGGGCAGAAGGTGGCCATGCCGGTGGCGCTGTCACCCGTGGGCAGCACCGGCATGCAGCACGCCGATGGCGAGATTCTTGCGGCCCGGGCGGCGGCCCGCTTCGGGGTGCCCTACACCCTGTCCACCATGTCGATCTGTTCCATCGAGGACGTCGCGGCGGCGACCCCCGATCCGTTCTGGTTCCAGCTTTACGTCATGCGGGACGAGGATTTCGTCGACCGCATCATCGACCGGGCCAAGGCGGCAAAGTGCAGCGCGCTGGTGCTGACGCTGGACCTGCAGATCATCGGCCAGCGCCACAAGGACCTCAAGAACGGCCTGACCAGCCCGCCCCGGCTGACGCTGCCGAACATCCTGAACATGGCGACCAAGCCGGCCTGGTCGATGGGCATGCTGCAGACCCCGCGCCGGCAGTTCCGCAACATCGTCGGCCATGCCAAGGGCGTCACCAACCTTGCCGACCTGACAACCTGGACCAACGAACAGTTCGACCCCCGGCTGGACTGGAAGAAGGTCGCGCGCATCCGTGACCGCTGGGGCGGCAAGTTCGTGCTGAAGGGCATTCTGGATGCCGAGGATGCCAAGCTGGCGGTGGACGCGGGCGCCGATGCCATCATCGTCTCGAACCACGGCGGCCGGCAGCTGGACGGGGCGCTGTCGTCGATCCGCATGCTGCCCTCGATCATCCGCGCCGTGGGCGGCAAGACCGAGGTCTGGATGGACGGCGGCATCCGCTCGGGGCAAGACGTGCTCAAGGCCCTCGCCCTGGGTGCCAATGGCACCATGATCGGCCGCGCCTACATCCACGGGCTGGGCGCCATGGGCGAGGCCGGCGTGACCCGCGCGCTTGAGGTGATCGCCAAGGAGCTGGACATCACCATGGCCCTGTGCGGCGAGCGTGACGTCAAGAAGCTGGGCCGCCACAACCTGTTGGTACCCAAGGACTTTGAGGGCGTCTGGGCCTGAGCCCTTGCTTTTTGATCAAATTCCGGGTCATATCGAAGGCTTCCAGAGGGCCACGCCATGACAGCCGAAACCATCGCCGGGATCAGCACTGATCGCCTTGCCGCCTATGCCGCGCGCGAGGCCCGCCGCTATGCGCAAGGCCGCCCGAAGTCGGCCGACGCCCGGTCACGTGACGCCGAGGCCTGGCTGGACGGCGTGCCAATGCACTGGATGCGCGACTGGCCGATGCCGCATCTGCCGGTCATCGCCCATGCCGAAGGCGCCCGGATCACCGACATCGACGGCTTCGGCATCGACGATTTCTGCCTGGGCGACACCGGCAGCATGTTCGGCCATTCGCCGAAACCCGTTGCCAAGGCCATTCGCCGGCAGGCCCGCCACGGCCTGACCACCATGCTGCCCAGCCACGACGCGCTGGAAGCCGGCCGCCTGCTGACGGAACGCTTCGGGCACTACCGCTGGCAGATCGCCACCACCGCCACCGATGCCAACCGCTTCGCCATCCGCGTCGCCCGCGCGGTGACCGGGCGGCCGAAGATCCTGGTGTTCAACGGCTGCTATCATGGCACCGTCGACGACACGATGGTCGAGCTGCGCGACGGCGCCACCGTCGCCCGCCCCGGTCTGGTCGGCCAGGTGCAGGACCTGACCCGCGGCGCCGTCTGCGTCGAATTCAACGATCTTGCCGCCGTCGAAGCGGCACTCAAGACCGGTGAAGTCGCCGCGATCCTGACCGAGCCGGTGATGACCAACAGCTGCATGGTGCTGCCCGAGGCGGGCTTTCACGACGGCTTGCGCCAGCTGACCCGCTACTACGGCGCGCTGCTGATGATGGATGAAACGCACACGCTGTCGTCGGGACTTGGCGGCTATGCCCGCGTGCATTCGCTGTCGCCCGACGTCTTTGTCGCCGGCAAATGCGTGGCGGGCGGGATGCCCACCGCCATCTGGGGCCTGACCGAAGACCTCGCCGCCCGCTTCGCCGCCTACAACGCCACCCGACCGCCGGGGCATTCCGGCATGGGCACCACGCTGTCGGCCAACCCGATGCAATTCGCCTGCCTGCGCGCCACGCTGGGCGAGGTGATGACGGCCAAGGCCTATGCCCGCATGGAACAGGGCGCCGCCCGCCTGTCGCACGGGCTGAAAAAGGCCATCGACCGCCACCACCTGGACTGGCACGTCGTCCGCGTCGGTGCGCGGGTGGAATTCACTTGTGCCCCCGGCCCGCTGAAGAACGGGGCCGAGGCGGCACGCGCCCACCACCCGGCGGTCGAGGCTGCGCTGCATGTGGCCCTTCTGAATCGCGGCAGCCTGATCGCGCCATTCCACAACATGATGCTGGTCAGCCCGGCCACCAAGAAGGCCCAGATCGACCGCCTGATCGCCAGCTTCGACGAAATCCTCACCGACCTTTGCCCGAAAGACTAAGATGCCCACGCTGATCAGCCCCTCCGGCTCCTCTCCCGCAGAAGCCGAGGCCTTCCTTGCCGCCCACCCGGAAATCGAAGCCTTCGACATCATCCTGCATGACGCCAACGGCATCGGCCGTGGCAAGATCATCCGCCGGCACGAACTGGCAGGGTTCTACAAATCCGGTCGGCACCTGCCGATCTCGATCCTGGGGCTGGATATCTGCGGCGAGGACGTGCACGAGACCGGGCTGATCTGGGATCAGGGCGACGGTGACCTGCGCGCCTGGCCTGTTCCCGGCACGCTGAAGCCCTTGCACAACACCACGCCTCCGCGCGGCGAAGTGTTCATGTCGATGTACACCCTCGACGGTGCCAAGATGACCAGCGACCCCCGCCACGCCCTGCAACGGCAGGTCGATGCGCTGGCGGCAGAGGGGCTGTTCCCGGCCGGCGCCTTCGAGCTTGAGTTCTTCCTCTTGGACAACGACCGCGGCCCCGACGGCAAGATGCAGCCCGCCCGCGACGTGCTGGACGGCCGCAAGTCGCGCAAGACCGAGGTCTATTCGGTCGACCACCTGCATGGGATGATGCCGCTCTTCAACGACATCTACGCCGGCGCCAGGGCGGCCGGGATCACCGCCGAGACGATGATCAGCGAATACGCCCCCGGCCAGTATGAGCTGACCCTGCACTACCGCACCGACGTGATGCAGGCCGCCGATGACGTGGTCCGGCTCAAGCGGATCGTGCGGGCGCAGGCCCGCGCGCACGGCGTGACCGCCTGCTTCATGGCCAAGCCGAACGAAGACTACGCCGGGTCCGGCATGCACTTCCATGTGTCGATGATGGACGCCGCCGGCACCAACGTCTTCGTCGAGGCGGTCGAGGGACAATGGAACCCCACCCTCTTGCACGCCCTTGGCGGCCTGCGCGACACCATGGCGGAATCGATGCTGGTCTTCGCCCCCCACGCCAATTCCTGGCGCCGCTTCGCCAGCCAGAGCTATGCGCCGGTCAGCCCCAGCTGGGGGGTGAACAACCGTTCGGTCGCGCTGCGCATCCCGGCCGGCGACCTCCGCGCGCGGCGGATCGAGCACCGTCCCTCGGGCGTGGATGCCAACCCCTATCTGGTGGCCGCCACCGTGCTGGCGGGCATCCGCCACGGGATGCGCAACCGCATCGACCCCGGGCCGGAAACCACCGGCAATGGTTACGAGGACGGGGCAGAGCACGCCGGCATCCCCACCGACTGGAAATCCGCCATCGATGCGGCACGCCGGTCGGCCTTCCTGAAGGACGCGCTGGGCGAGGACATGCACCGCACCTTCACCGCCATCAAGGCGGCGGAATACCAGCGGGTTATGCGGACGGTCAGCGAGGTGGACTTCGACCTCTACCTGCACACGGTCTGAAAACGATTTCCGAAGTCGGAAATCGTGCACGGAATTCGACTTCGAATTCCGGCCCCTAGGCCCAGCGGCACGCCCCGGTACAGACCGGTGCTGCAGCGGCGATAGCCCGCGCGATCAGGCCCGGCACCTCGGGGTGCAGCCCCACCGGCGGCAACAGCCGCCCGCGGAACCCGGCCTTCGCCAGCGCCCCCGGGATGTCATCGGTGACATGCCCCCCGGCCATGGCAAAGAACGGCAGGCACACGGACCGGGGGCCATGGCCCGTTGCGGCCTCGATCTGCGGGCCTTGGTCAATGAACGCCGCCGTCGCGGGGAGGCCGGTTTCCGCCGTGATCCGCGCCGCGACATGGGCGGCGATGGCCCCCGGAACCGGCGACTTCATTGATCCATGCGCGGCCAGCAGCACCCTGTCCGCGCCGCTTGCGGCGGCGATGCGCAGCGTCAGGTCGTGCAGTGCCGGGTCGCAGCCAAAGGGCTCCAGCACTTGCCAGCCGGATGCCCCGGCCTCGGCCAGCCGCGCCGGAATCAGGCTGCGGGTGAACCAGCCGCCCGCCATGAACAGCGGAAAGACCACGCCCGGCGGCCGGTTCGCTGCCCTGGCCAGCGCGCCGGGTTCGGCCAGGGTCGCGGCACCGATGTCCCAGCCGGGCATCAGCGCCAAAACCCTTGCGGCCAGCCGGTCCAGCTCGGCCGCCGCCGGGCCGGGATCGCTGGGCTGGCCATGGGCCACGATCATCGCGACGGTCATGCCGGCAGGCCCTCGGCCAGGGTTTCGCGGCAATGCTCCAGGAAGGCGCGGATGGTCAGCGCGCCCATGGCGCCATCGGTCAGCACAAGGCCCAGGCACAGCGGCGCGGGGCCGACCAGCGGCACCAGCACCAGCGGCCGCCCATCCGGCGCCGCCTCGGGTGCGGGGCGGATGTTGGCGATGGAATAGCCGAAGCCGTTCGCCACCATCGCCCGCATCACCCCGATGTCGCGGGTGCGCTCGACCACCTTGGGCTTCAGGCCAAGCGGGCGGAAGATCTCGAGGAAGTAGTCGGTCGAGAACGGCAGGTCCAAGAGCACCATCGGCAAGGGCGCCAGGTCGGCCGGGGTTACGTCAGCGCGGCCGGCCAGCGGGTGCCCCGCGGGGAACAGCGCATAGGGCGGCAGCGACCGCAGCGGCACGAAGCTCAGGTCGGCGGGAATGTCCAGGTCGTAGGTCAGCGCCACGTCCAGGCGTGCCTGGCGCAGGCCTTCGAAAATCTCGGCCTGGTGATGTTCGAACTGGCGGAAGTCGACCTCGGGGAAGCGCTCGGTGAAGCTGCGGCGCAGGCCCGGCAGGATGACCTGGGCAAAGGTGACAAGGCAGCCGACCGACAACGGCCCGCGCACCTGCCCGGTGATGGCATTGGCCAGATCGTTCAGCCGCCCGGCCGCCGCCAGCACCGCCCGCGCCTCGGCCACGAACTGACGCCCGCCTTGCGTGAGCGACAGACCCCGGGCGTGCCGACGCACGAACAGCGGCAGGCCGAACTCGCCCTCCAGCAGGGCGATGGCGGCCGAGATCGAGGGCGACGAGACATTCACCCGGTCCGCCGCGGCCACGATCGAGCCGGTCTCGCCCACGGCGACCAGGTATTCCAGCTGCCTCAGGGTAAAGCGCAGGGCCATGGGCCGCAGGCTAGCCGCGCCTTGGGCCGGGGAAAACCCTATTCGTCACCCGGCACGCCGTAGGACGGCGCCGCGCGCGGGTCCTTGGCGCGCTGGATGTAGGCGGCCATCTGCGGGGCATAGACCTCCCAAGCGCGGGCGACCTCTTCGATCGGCATCGCGGCCTCGGACCAGTCGGCACGCAGCCAGGCCACCGGCCAGGTCTCGCGGTCGACGATCAGAAGCCCCGCCGAATGCACCGGCCCGGCCTCTCCGCCCGCCGCAGCACCCGCCTTCAGCGCGGCGATCAGGCGGTCGCCGAACGCGCCCCGGGCGGCGTTGAAGCCGGCGACCATGGCCTTGGGCACCGAAGCATTGGCCAGGAGGTTCCCTCCGGCCACCACGCCCTCGCCTTCTGCCAGCGCCCAGATGCCCAACGTCTGCGCGCCCGAATGCGTGGCCACCCGCCCGGCGCGGTCGACGCAAAGCAACTGGCGATGGTCGATGAACGGCGCCTCGGCCACCACCTGCGCCATCGCTTGCGGCGCACTGGCGCCGGCCTCCATCAGATCCAAGAGCCGCGGCCCGAGCGCCGGGTCGGTGATGTTCTGCGTCGCCGCCACCCCGACCCCGGCCCGGGCATGGGCACAGCGGGCAGCGACAGCGGGCGAGGAAGACGAGATCACCATGCCGAACTGGCCGGACCGGGGACAACGGGCAAGCAGCGAAAAGGTCATGCGGCACCTCTTGGGGGCAACCCCCGGGGGCGCTTCGCCCCCGGACCCCCAGAGGATATTTTCGGACAGATGAAAAGGCGAAGGCCGTGCTGGTTTCATCTGTCCCCAAATATCCCACGGGGGTCCGGGGGTGTGAAACCCCCGGGGTCGATGCAGGGAGCTTCAGTCGGGAATGACGGCAGTGGCGTCGATCTCGACCAGCCAGTCAGGCCGGGCAAGGGCGACGACCACCAGACCGGTGCAGACCGGATGCACGCCGCGGATGTAGTCGCCCATGGTGCGGTAGACCGCCTCGCGGTGGCGCACGTCGGTCAGGTAGACGACCAGCTTGGTCACGTGCTCCATCCGGCCGCCGCATTCCTCGACCAGCTGGCGGATGTTCTGCATCACCTTGTGGGTCTGCTCGACCGGATCGTGGCTGCCGATGTTCTGCGCGGTGTCCAGGTCCTGCGGGCACTGGCCGCGCAGGAAGATCGTGGTGCCGCGCGCGACCACGGCCTGGCACAGGTCGTTGTCCAGTTTCTGCTCGGGGTAGGTGTCCTTGGTGTTGAACTTGCGGTGGCGGAGGTGGGCCATTTCGGTCCTTTCAGGCGAGGATGGGTTCGGGGGATCGGGCAAGGGCCAGGAAGCGTTCGGCGGCGGGGCCGAGGCGGGCGTCGGCGCGGTGGGCCAGCACGATGCGGCCGGGCCGCTCGGCACTGCGCAGCGGCAGCGTCGCCAGCGGCCGGCCTTCGCAGGACATCGTCGTCGCCGGCCGCATCGACAGCACCGCGACGCCCAGGCCCTGGCCGACCAGCCCGCGCACCATCTCGAAGCTGGACGAGCGGAAGGCGATCTTCGGCTCGACGCCCCCGGCCCGCAGCAGGTGCAGCACCTGGGCATCGGCCGGCGGCGCCGCCAGCAGCACCAGCGGCTGGCCGGCCAGATCGCGAACCTCAAGCGCACCGCGCCGCGCCAGCGGGTGGTCCGCGGCCAGCACCACCACCGGGTCCAGCTCGGCCAGCGGCAGCGTCACATAGCCCGGCCCCAGCTCGGCCTCGTGCAGAAGGCCCAGTTCCGCCTCGCCCGACCGCAGCGCCGCCTCGACCCGGCGCTGGTCGCCCTCGACCAGCGTCAGGTCCAGCGGGCCGGCCTCGGCCAGCCGACGCACCAGACCGGGCAGCACATAGGGGCCAAAGCTGCGCAGCGCCGCAACCGACAGCCGCGCCTCCTGACCCTGGCGCGCATCGGCCAGGCTGGCGGGCGTGTCGATCCGCCTCGGGCTGCCATAGGCGCGGTGGGCATAGATCAGCGGCAGCCCCGAGGGCGCCAGGTGCACCTCTTGCACCGCGCCCATGAAGACGTGGTGGGTGCCGATCCGGTCGGACGAGGTGACCCGGCAGTCCAGCGCCACCAGCCCCTCGGCCACCCGCGGGCTGCCCGACCCCATCGCCACCCAATCGGTGACGTCGAACTTGTCGGCCAGCTGGTCCTTGAAGCGCCCCGCAAAGGCATCGGCGATATAGGCCTGGTCATCGCGCAGGATGTTCACCACGAAATGCCCGTTGCCCAGGATGCTGCCCGCCGCCGAGGCCTGGTGATGAACGCAGACCAAGAGCGTCGGCCGCGGCGTATCGGCCGAGACCGAGGCCATGGCCGAGACTGTCACCCCGGCACGCCCCGCCGGCCCGTCTGTGGTGACCACGTTCACCGTCTGCGCGGCGCGGGACATGGCCTGCAGGAACTGGTCGCGAAGCGGCGTCGGCATGGCAGCGGCTTTCCGGGGCAAGGGTTGCCCGGGGAACGCATCCCCGGCCCCAGGCAAGATAGGGCGCGTCATCGGAAAGCGGTAGCCTCAGGGCATCCGGCCGGCGATCCAGCGCGCGAATTCGTAGTTCGGCCGCTCCAGATGGCTAAGCGCCCCCGGTGCCGACAGACCGGCGCAGAGGCCGCGGTAGACCTTCTCGACACAGCCCTTGTCCTCGATGTTCACCTCTTCCAAGAGCGCCTTCACCTGCGCCAGATGTGCCGGCGCCTCGGGGTCGGCCATCCAGTCCGCGCTCATGCCGCCGCCGAACAGCACATGCACCCGGCCCGGGCCTTTCGGCGTCAGCGACAGATACCAGAAGTAGCCGGGCGTCAGGGTGATCAGCAGGCTGGGATAGATCGCCAGAAGCCAGGTGATCCGCCGTTCGTCGCCCTGCAGCGTGGTGTTCGACGGATGCGCCAGTGACAGCGGCAGCGAATCGTTCTTGACGATCCAGTGGTGGTTGAAGGCCGCATCGCCCTCGGGGCAGGTCATCAGGTTCAGGTCGCAGGTGCCGCCGATGGTGGCCTCATGGCAGACCGGCAAATGGTAGCTTTCCATGAAGTTCTCGGCCAGCACCTTCCAGTTGGTGTCCCATTCGAATTCCTCGCGGAAGACCTCGGAATAGGTCTCCATCGGCAGGTGCCCGACCAGCCGGTCCACCCCCGCCAGCGCATCGCCGGGCGGCGGGGCGGCGGGGTCCAGCGTCACCATGATCCAGCCGCGCCAGTTTTCCACCCGCACGGCCGGCAACGCAATCTCGTCACGGCAGAAGCTTTCGTTCTTCGCCATCGCTGGGGCGCCGCGCAAGGTTCCGTCCAGGTTGTAGGTCCAGGCGTGGTAGCGGCAGACGATGCTTCGCACGTTCCCCCGGCCCTCCAGCAGCGTGCTCATCCGGTGGCGGCAGACGTTCGACAGGCCGCGCAATGCGCCGTCGCGGTCGCGCAGGATGATGACGGGTTCGCCCGCGATCTGCATCGTCAGATAGTCGCCGGGGTTCGGCAGCGCCTCGGCCCGGCCGGCGCAGAGCCAGTCCTTGGCGAAGATGTGGCGTTGCTCCAGTTCTGCAAAGGCGGGCGAAGTGTAGACCGACTTCGGCATCGCCCGGGCACGTTCGAAAGGCTGGGCGACATTGGCGCGAAGGTCTTCGAGGGCGGGGTCGTGCAGGGTCATGGCGGCAGCCTTCGGCAGAACAGGGGACGCTAAAGCAATCGCGCAGATCTAGCTTAAGGGAAAGCACCAATCGGCAGGGCGGCGATTAGGCGTGTCCTAATCCGGTCATGGGAAATGCCGGCGGATTGCGGCTGCAAAGGCTTCGGCCAGAATCGGATGGACCTCGGGGCCATAGTGGATGCCATCCACATGGCTGACGTGGATCATCCCGCCCGCATCCAGCCAGGGCAGGCCCTGGCGTTCGGCCATCGCCTGCACCCGCGCGCCCAGGGTCCGCGACTTCGCCGCCCCGCCGTGGAAGATCTCGCCCAGGGTCCCCGCCTCCTCGATCGGCGGCGGCGCCACCACCAGAATGCCCGGCGCCGTGCCGCCCGGCCCCGCGCCCGACGCGCGGATCACCATGACCAGCTTTTCCAGCCCCAGCGCGATATCGCCGGCATTGACCGAGAACCGCTGCTTCAGGTCATTCGTGCCCAGCATCAGCAGCACCACATCCACCGGCCGATGCGTCTCCAAGAGCGCCGGCAGCACGGTCAGCCCGTTGCGGTGCGGCCCCTCGATCGGGTCGTCATGCACCGTGGTCCGCCCCGGCTGTCCCTCGGCGATCACCTCCCACTCCGGCAGCATCGCCGCCAGCCGCCCCGCCCAGCGCTCGGCCCGGGCATAGCGGCCCTGGTCCGACAGATGCACCATCGGCATCGTGCCATGCGTGTTGGAATCGCCGAACAACATCACCGTGCGGGTCATGGCGCCCTCCCTGCCCTTCGCCCCAGCTTACGCCTCCCGGCGCCAAGCGAAACCATCCTGAACCGCATCCCGGTCTTGCCCTTTTCGAAATACTCCCCGGGGGTCCGGGGGCAGGATGCCCCCGGCGTCGGGGCCGGTCACATCCTTCAGGGAATCACCTCGAAGCGGTCCACATCCACCAGCCCGTGGTCGGTGATCTTCAGATGCGGAATCACCGGCAGCGCCAGGAAGGCCAGCTGCAGGAACGGTTCTTCCAGCACCACGCCCAGGCTCTTGGCCGCCGCCCGCAACGCGACCAGCCTGCCGTGCACCGCTTCAAACGGAAGCAGGCTCATCAGCCCCGCCACCGGCAGCGCCAGTTCGGCCAGCACCCGGCCGCCCTCCACCACCACGAATCCGCCCTCGATCTGGCCCAGCCGGTTCGCGGCGAGGGCCATGTCGGCGTAATCTGCCCCCACCACCACGATGTTGTGGTGGTCGTGGCAGACGGTCGAGGCGATCGCCCCGCGCTGCAGCCCGAACCCCTGCACGAAGCCGGTGGCGCGGTTGCCGTTCACCCCGTGCCGCTCGATCACCGCGATCTTCACCAGATCGCGCGCGAGGTCCGGCCGCTTGTCGCCATCCACCGGCGGGATGTCGAAGACCAGATGCTGGGTGATGATCTTGCCGGGCAGGATGCCGATCACCGGCGTCTCGACCCGGTTGCCGCCGGTGCGAAAGTCCTCTGCGGTCACCTGCCCCGCCTTGACCGAATGCCGCGCTACCGGCTCGGTCACCGCCCGGCCCGCAAAGGCCGCCGGCGTCAGTTCCACCCCGCCCGCGAACACCCGGCTCGCATGGCACCCCTCTAGGCTGTCGATCACCGTGATATCCGCCCGCTTGCCCGGCGCGATCAGCCCGCGGTCCTTCAGCCCGAAGGCCTCGGCCGCCGACAGGCTGGCCGCGCGATAGACCGCCAGCGCCGGGCAACCCAGGGCGATCAGCGTGCGGATCATGTAGTCCAGATGGCCATGCTCGGCGATGTCCAAGGGGTTGCGGTCATCGGTGCACAGGCACAGGTAAGGCGCGTGCTTTTCCGTCAGCAGCGGCGCCAGCGCGTGCATGTCCTTGGAAACGCTGCCCTCGCGGATCAGCACCCGCATCCCCTTGCGCAGCTTCTCCAGCCCCTCTTCCGCCGTGGTCGCCTCATGCTCGGTGCGGATGCCGGCGGCCAGATAGCCGTTCAGGTCATTGCCCCGCAGCAAGGGCGCATGGCCGTCGATGTGCCGCCCGCGAAACGCCTGCAACTTGGCCAGGCAGCCCGGGTCCTTCATCAGCACGCCGGGAAAGTTCATGAACTCGGCCAGCCCGATGACCTTAGGGTGATCGCGGAACCCCACCAGATCCGCCGCCTCCAGCCGCGCGCCCGAAGTCTCCATGTGGGTGGACGGCACGCAAGACGACAGTTGCACCCGCAGGTCGATCAGCACCTGCGCGGCGCAGTCCAGGAAATACCGGATGCCCTCCAGCCCGCAGACATTGGCAATCTCGTGCGGATCGCAGATCGCCGTCGTCACCCCGCGCGGCCCGACACAGCGGTCGAACTCATGCGGCGTGACCAGACTGCTTTCCACATGCAGATGCGTGTCGATGAAGCCCGGCACCAGCACCTGCCCCGAAACGTCGATCTCGCGCGCGCCGCGGTAGCTGCCGAACACCCCCACGATGGTGTCGCCGCAGATCGCGACGTCGGTCTCGACCAGCTCGCCGCTGATCAGATCGAACACCCGCCCCCCCTTCAACACCAGATCGGCTGGCTCAACGCCGCGGCCCTGGTCGATCAGCTGGCTCAACGACTTGTGCATGGGGCACCTCCGGGCCCTCAGGAAACCGTGAAGCTCGCCCGCCGTCCAGAGGGATTGCACCGCGCCGGCGGCCATGGTTCACCAAGGCGGACGAAGGAGCCCGCATGCCCTCCCAAGGACGCCCCCTGCGCGGCATCGCGCTGAAGCTTGGCTCGGTG
This sequence comes from Rhodobacter sp. Har01, assembly GCF_020564565.1. Taxonomy (GTDB): domain Bacteria; phylum Pseudomonadota; class Alphaproteobacteria; order Rhodobacterales; family Rhodobacteraceae; genus Pseudogemmobacter. Next base: position 302,691 of record NZ_JAJCTD010000006.1, on the reverse strand, counting down.
CTGGTCTTCATCGTGATGGCCGGGCTGATCAAGGCCACGGCGGTGCATGTGCCGGGCGGGCAGGCGGTGTTCTTCCGCTCGCTGTTCGCTGTTCCCGTGATCCTGGTCTGGCTGGCCTGGCAGGGCGATTTGTCCACCGGCCTGCGGACCGGCAATCCGATGGGCCACGTCTGGCGCGGCTTTGCCGGCACCCTGGCGATGGGCCTGGGCTTTGCCGGCCTGGGCTACCTGCCGCTGCCCGAGGTCACTGCCATCGGCTATGCCGCGCCGCTGCTGACCGTGATCTTCGCCGCCATGTTCCTGGGCGAAGAGGTCCGCGCCTTCCGCATCAGCGCCGTCGTGCTGGGCATGATCGGCGTGCTGATCGTGCTCAGCCCCCGGCTGTCGATCCTGCAACAGCCGGACGGCGGCCATGCCGAGGCTTTCGGGGCCATGCTGGTGCTGGGCAGCGCGGTCTTTGCGGCGCTGGCGCAGGTCTTCGTGCGCAAGCTGGTGCAAACCGAAAGGACGCCCGCCATCGTGTTCTGGTTCTCGGTCACCGCCACCGTGCTGTCGCTGGCCACCCTGCCCTTCGGCTGGGTCTGGCCGACCCCGCGCGAGACCACCTTTCTGGTGCTGTCGGGCCTGCTGGGCGGCGTCGGGCAGGTGCTGCTGACCGCCGCCTACCGCGAGGCGGATGCCTCGCTGGTGGCGCCCTTCGACTATGCCTCGATGCTGTTTGCGCTGGCCATCGGCTGGTTCGTCTTTGCCGAGGCGCCGACGCGCACCATGCTGCTGGGCGCCGCCATCGTGGTGCTGGCCGGCATCCTGATCATCTGGCGCGAACGCCGGCTGGGGCTGGAACGCGCCCGGCAGCGCAAGGCGATGACGCCGCAAGGTTAGTTAGCCGTCAGGCTTCCCTTGCCGGCGCGTTCTGGTCGATCAGATAGCGCTGAGACAGTGGAATCGCCGCCGCCCCCAGCGCGCGGGCATCGGCGCCCACACTGCCGGCCCTGATCGCCGGCGGGTGGATCCCCGCCAGGTCGAGGTCCAGAAGCACCGCTTCGGTGCGCCGCACCATGCGGGACCGGATCGCCTCGGGCATCCAGCCGTCGATCAGCACCGCTTCGATCTCGACCAGTGCCGCCGCGTTCAGCGCCGCATGGGCCAGACCCCGCGCCGCCGCCTCGATCCAGCGGTCCAGCACCGCTTCGGACACCTTCCAGTCCAGGTGCTGCTGCCAGATGTGGTCGCTCGGCTCGCCCGCCGCCTCCATCATCCCGGCCAGCACCGACAGCGACGCCACGTCCAGCAGCCGCCGCATCCGCCCATCCGGCCCCGGCACCTGCATCGTGCCGGTGGCGGCGGCATTGCCGCTGCGGCCCAGGAACAGCTGGCCGTTCATCACCAGCCCGCCGCCGATGAAGGTGCCGAAGTAGAAGTACAGGAAATCCTTCGGCCGTTCGCCGGTGCCGAAGATCAGTTCCGCCCCGCAGGCCGAGGTTGCATCGTTCTGCACAAACACCGGCAGGTCCACCAGAGCGGCCAGTTCTGCCGCGATGTCGCGGTGCCGCCAAGCGTCCATCTCGGCCTGTGGAGCGCCGATGATCGAGACCCAGTTCCACAACTGGAACGGGATAGCCACGCCCATCCCGGTGATCCGGTCGCGCAGGTCGGCGTCCAGTTGCGCGGTCAGCGCCGGCGCCGCTTCGGCCACGAAGGCCACCACCGCATCGGGTGTGGGGTAGCGGTAGGTCCGCCGCCGCGCCGCCCTTATGCGGCCCAGGAAATCGATCAGCACCAGGTCGGCCGACCGCCGCCCGACCTTCAGCCCGAAGAAGAACGCCCCCTCCGCCGCCAGCGACATCGGCACCGAGGGCTGACCCACCCGGCCGCGGATCGGCTCTCCGCGCGCCAGCAGCCCGTCCTGCTCAAGCGCCCGCATGATCACCGACACGGTTTGCGCCGAAAGCCCCGTCATCCGCGCGATGTCCGACTTGGCCAGCGCCCCGTGGCGGCGCACCAGGCTGAGAACCAGCCGCTCGTTGTGCGCCCGCATCCCCGATTGGTTGGTGCCGCGAAGGCCCGCCCCTTCAGGCCGCGATTCGACCACTGTCTCGACGGCTGGCTTCACCTTTTCCCCCATGTCCCAAGCCTGTTCCCAAGCCTGGCGCCCGGTTTCCCGCCAGATTGGGCAAGGAACGGGCAATCTGTCAATAATAATTCACTGTGATTTAATTATCTTGACGCAAGCAAGGGAATCGGCTTTCCTGTGCCCCGGCGCAGCGGGAGAGTTGATCTGCGCACAGCATCGAAACGGGGGGCAATGACCCCCTTCCTTGGGAGGAACCAGATGAAATTCACCACCAAAGCCCTTCTGGGCGCGGCCACGGCTGCGCTGATGTCGGCGGCGCCGGCGCTGGCGCAGGACGCCATCACCGCCTGCCTGATCACCAAGACCGACACCAACCCCTTCTTCGTCAAGATGAAGGAAGGCGCCGAAGCCAAGGCGGCCGAACTGGGCATGACGCTGAACTCTTACGCCGGCAAGGTTGACGGCGACCATGACAGCCAGGTCGCTGCCATTGAAAGCTGCATCGCTGATGGCGCCAAGGGCATCCTGATCGCGGCCTCCGACACCAAGGCCATCGTCGATCAGGTGAAAAAGGCACAGGCGGCCGGTCTGGTCGTCATCGCGCTGGACACGCCGCTTGACCCGGCCGATGCCGCCGACGCCACCTTTGCCACCGACAACCTGGAAGCCGGCCGCCTGATCGGCGCCTGGGCCGCCGCCACGCTGGGCGCGGATGCCGCCAACGCCAAGATCGGCTTTCTTGACCTGACCCCGTCGCAGCCCACCGTCGACGTGCTGCGTGACCAGGGCTTCATGATCGGCTTCGGCATCGACCCGAAGGACCCCAACAAGATCGGTGACGAGGATGACCCGCGCATCGTCGGCCATGACGTCACCAACGGCAACGAAGAGGGCGGCCGCAAGGCGATGGAGAACCTGCTCCAGAAAGACCCCGACATCAACGTGATCCACACCATCAACGAACCGGCCGCCGTGGGCGCCTACCAGGCGCTGAAGGCCGTCGGCAAGGAAGGCAGCGTCCTGATCGTCTCGGTTGACGGCGGTTGCCCGGGCGTGGCCGCGGTGAAAGATGGCCAGATCGGCGCCACCTCGCAGCAGTATCCGCTGATGATGGCCGCGCTGGGCGTGGAAGCGATCAAGAAGTGGGCCGACGAAGGCGTCAAGCCCGAGCCGACCCCCGGCAAGGCCTTCTTCGACACCGGCGTGACCCTGGTCACCGACAAGCCCGCCGAAGGCGTGCCCTCGGTCGACACCACCAAGGGCACCGAGCTGTGCTGGGGCTGATGCCCCGGACCTGATGCGAAACGCTTGTGCGGGGGACACCTCCCCCGCATGATCCCGAACGGGGGAGGCAAGGGCGGCTCTCAAGGCCGCCCTTGTTGCAAAGCGAAGGAAAACCGCCGACCGCGGCGAGGGGGGAAGATGAGCCAGCCACAGGAATTCGAGAAGGTCTTGACGGCCAGCGCGACCACGGTGGCGCAGTTCGAGGAACCACGAAGCGGCTTGAAGAAGCTGCAGCACCTGTTGCACGGCAACCCGGCCATGGTGCCTCTGATCGTGTTGTTGGCACTGATCCTGTTCTTCGGCATCGCCAAGGGTGAGCGGTTCTTTTCCGCCTATACGTTGACCCTGATCATGCAGCAGGTCGCCGTGGTGGGCATCCTGGCCGCGGCGCAGACCCTGGTGGTGCTGACCGCCGGCATCGACCTTGCCATCGGCGTGATCATGGTCTTTGCCTTCGTCATCATGGGCAATGCGGTGCTGGCCTATGGCCTGCCCTGGCCCGTGGCGGTTCTTGCCGGCTTTGGCATGGCGGGCTTCTGGGGCTTTGTGAACGGCTTCCTTGTCTCGCGGCTGAAGCTGCCGCCGTTCATCGTGACGCTGGGCACCTGGAACATCGTGATGGCGATCTGCCTGATCTACTCCGCCAACGAGACCATGCGCGAGGCCGACCTGACCGCCATCACCGGCGCGCTGCACATCTTCGGCACGCCGATCAAGATCGGCGGCGCGGTGATCACGCTGGGTGTGCTGGCGATGATCGCGCTTTATGTCGCGCTGTGGTACATGCTGAACTACACCGCCTTCGGCCGCCACATCTATGCCGTCGGCGACGACCCCGAGGCCGCCGACCTGGCCGGCATCCGCACCAAGAACATCCTGCTCAAGACCTATACCCTTGCCGGGGTGGTGGCGGGCCTTGCAGCCTGGGTGTCGATCGGCCGCAACGGCTCGATCTCGCCCTCGACGGTGACCACCGACTACAACCTGCAGGCCATCACCGCCACGGTGATCGGGGGCATCTCGCTGTTCGGCGGACGCGGCTCGATCCTGGGGGTGCTGTTCGGCACCCTGATCGTCGGCGTCATGAGCATGGGCCTGAACATGCTGAACGCCGATCCGCAGTGGAAGGTGCTGCTGACGGGCGGGCTGATCATCGGCGCCGTCGCGGTGGACCAGTGGATCCGCAAGGTCTCGGGCTGAGGGAGAACGACAGATGGACCCCATTCTCACTGGCCGCGGACTGGTCAAGCGCTATGGCCGCGTCACCGCGCTCGACAACGCCGACTTCGAGCTTTACCCCGGCGAAATCCTGGCGGTGATCGGCGACAACGGCGCCGGCAAATCGACCCTGATCAAGGCGCTTTGCGGCGCCGTGATCCCTGACGAAGGCGAGATCATGCTGGAAGGCAAGCCCGTCCACTTTACCAACCCGATGCAGGCGCGCGATGCCGGCATCGAGACGGTCTACCAGACCCTCGCCATGTCGCCGGCGCTGTCGATCGCCGACAACATGTTCATGGGCCGCGAATTGCGCAAACCGGGCATCCTGGGCAGCGTGTTCCGCCAGCTTGACCGCCCGCGGATGGAGGCATTCGCCCGCGCCAAGCTGACCGAACTGGGGCTGATGACGATCCAGAACATCAACCAGGCGGTGGAAACCCTGTCCGGCGGCCAGCGCCAGGGCGTCGCCGTGGCCCGCGCCGCGGCCTTCGGGTCCAAGGTGGTGATCATGGACGAACCCACCGCCGCGCTGGGGGTCAAGGAAAGCCGCCGGGTGCTGGAGCTGATCCTCGACGTCAAGAAACGCGGGCTGCCGATCATCCTGATCAGCCACAACATGCCGCATGTCTTCGAGGTGGCCGACCGCATCCACATCCACCGGCTGGGCCGGCGGCTCTGCGTGATCGACCCCAAGCAATACTCCATGTCCGACGCGGTGGCCTTCATGACCGGCGCCAAGACGCCCGAACATGTGATCGCATGACGCCCGAGGGCCTGGTCAAGCTGATCCAGGCCCGGGCCGACGGGCCGGGCCGGTTCCTGGTGGCGCTGGCCGGTCCCCCGGCCAGCGGCAAGTCGACCCTCGCGCAGCGGCTGGCGCGCGACCTTGCGCCGGGGGCGCGGGTGGTGCCGATGGACGGCTTTCACTACGACGACGCGGTGCTGAACGCCCGCGGGCTGCGCGCGCGCAAAGGCTCTCCGCCCACCTTCGACTCGATGGGCTTTCTCCACCTGATCCGCCGACTTAAGGTTGAGGACGAAGTCGCCATCCCGATCTTCGACCGCGCGATGGAACTGTCGCGCGCCGCCGCCGACGTGGTAACGGCAGACGACCGCATCCTGATCGTCGAAGGCAACTACCTGCTGCTTGACCAGACCCCCTGGCGCGACCTGCCCACCCTGTTCGACCTGACCGTCTATCTTGAGGTTCCCGAAGCCGAACTGGTCCGCCGCCTGACCGAACGGTGGCGGCAGCACGGCAAGGACGACCAGGCCGCGAAGGACTGGATCGCCTCGAACGACCTGCCCAACGCCCTGACGGTGATCCGCGACTCGCTGCCGGCCGAGATCGTTCTGCGCAACGTCTGAACGTCAGCCCTGATCCAATCGCGCAGCCGCGCAAGCGCGACTGCAAGCCTTTTGTCTCGCCTCTGGCGCGCAAGGGCGCGCCAACCGGCTCGGACGGCGGGGGCGCTGCCCCCGCACCCCCAGGGGGTATTTGGCCCGAGATGAAGCGGCACGATCTTCATCTTGGTCCAAATACCCCGGGGGTCCGGGGGCAGCGCCCCCAGCACTCTTGTCGTTCTGAACCGGCTTTCCGGCCTTCAACCTCTTGACTGGCCGGGCAAAGCCCCCAATTTGGCTGGAAACCCGCCGCGACGCGCGCGATTCTCCGCCCGCCACGCCACGACGAGGATCAACGCCCGCATGTCGCCCGCCCTGATCGCCGCGCTTCCGTTCCTGGGCGCGCTGCTTCCGGCCCTCGCCGCCCGGGCGGGCCGCAATGCCGCGGCGCTGGCGGCCGGGGCGGTCAGCCTTGCGGCCTTCCTGGGCCTCATGTCCCACGCCCCCGCCGTGCTGTCGGGCACCGCCGTCACCGCCCGGCTGGACTGGGTGCCTGCCTTGGGCCTGTCGGCCAGCTTCCGCCTTGACGGGCTGGCCTTCCTCTTCGCCGGCCTGATCCTGGGCATCGGCCTTCTGATCATCCTCTACGCCCGCTTCTACCTTTCCGAAAAGGAACCGCTCGGCCGCTTCCTCACCTCGCTCCTGATGTTCCAGGGCGCGATGACCGGCATCGTGCTGTCCGACAACATCCTGATGCTGCTGATCTTCTGGGAGCTGACCTCGCTCACCTCCTTCCTGCTGATCGGCTGGTCGCAGGACCGCCCCGAAAGCCGCCAGGGCGCCCGCATGGCGCTTGCCGTCACCGGCGGCGGCGGGCTGGCGCTGATCGCGGGAATGCTGATCCTGGGGCAGATCGCCGGCAGCAACGACATCTCCGTCATCGTCACCCGGGCGGCCGAGATCCAGGCCAGCCCGCTTTGCCTGCCCGCGCTCATCCTCATCCTGATCGGCGCCTTCACCAAATCGGCGCAGTTCCCGTTCCACTTCTGGCTACCGCATGCAATGGCCGCGCCGACGCCCGTCTCGGCCTACCTGCATTCGGCGACCATGGTGAAGGCCGGCCTCTACCTGATGGCCCGGCTCTGGCCCGCGTTTTCGGGCACCCCCGAATGGACGGTCATCGTCACCGCCACCGGTCTGGCCACCATTCTGATCGCCGCCAAGATCGCCTTCTTCCAGACCGATCTCAAGGCGTTGCTGGCCTATTCCACCGTCAGCCACCTTGGCCTGATCACCTTCCTCCTCGGCCTGGGCACCCCCGCCGCCGCGACCGCCGCCATGCTGCACATCCTGGCCCATGCCAGCTTCAAGGCCGCCCTGTTCATGCTGGCCGGCATCGTCGACCATGCAGCGCATACCCGAGACCTCCGGCGCCTTGGCGGCCTGGCCCGGGCCATGCCGCTGACCTTCGCCCTGGCCGCCATCGCCAGCCTGTCGATGGCCGGCATCCCGCCGCTGAACGGCTTCCTCTCGAAAGAGGCGATGCTGACCGAGGCCGCCCTTTCCGGCCCCCTCGTCGCCGCCGTGGCCACCCTCGCCGCGCTGTTCTCGGTCGCCTATTCGCTGCGCTTTCTGGCCCATGCCTTCCTTGGCCAGCCCCGCGCGCAACTTGACCACCCGCGCGACCCCGGCCCCGGCCTCTGGGCCGCGCCGGCCGTGCTGGTGGCCATCGTCCTGGCCTCGGGCCTGGCGCCGATGGCCACCTTCGGCCCCTTGGTGGATGCCGCCGCCAGCGCCACCACCGGCACCGCCATCCACGCCCACCTGACGCTGTGGCACGGGCTTCAGGCCCCCGCGCTGTACCTGTCCCTTGCCGCCTTCGGCGCCGGCCTGATGACCCTGGGCGCCTGGCCCCGCCTGGCCGCGCTGTGGGCCGCCACCCCGCGCCCGGATGCCAAAGCCCTTTTCGACATCGCCCTCGCCGGCCTGACCGCCACCGCCCGCCGCCTGACCCGGGCCCTGCAGGGCGGGGGCCTTCCGCGCGCCCTGGCCATCGCCACCGCCACCCTTCTCGCCGCCGGCACCTGGGCCTTCCTCTCGGCCCCCCATGCCCCCGGCACCCGGGCGCTGCTGCCGCTGCAAGCCGCCCCCGCCGCGGTCTGGGCCGTGCTCATGGCCGCCACACTTGCCACCGCCGCGCTGCACCGCGACCGCCTGCTGGCGCTGCTGCTGACCGGCATCACCGGCCTGCTGCTGGCCGCCGCCTTCGCCTGGACCTCGGCGCCCGACCTTGCCCTGACCCAGGTCGCGGTCGAGGTGGTTGCCATCCTGCTAATGCTGCTGGCGCTGAACTTCCTGCCCCGCCGCACCCCGGCCGAATCCGCCCCCCCGCGCCGCCTGCGCGACCTCGCGCTTGCCGCCGCCGCCGCCCTTGGCACCGGCAGCCTGGCCTATGCCCTGATGACCCGCGACGCCGCCTTCGCGCCGATCTCGTCCTTTCACTGGGCGCAGTCCAAGCCCGGGGCGGGCGGCACCAACGCCGTCAACACCATCATCGTCGACTTCCGCGGCTTTGATACCTATGGCGAGATCATCGTCCTCGGCATCGCCGCGCTGATCCTGTTCGCGCTGGCCGAATCCCTGCTGTCCAGCCGCACCGCCACCGCCCGCCTGGCCGCGCTGGACACCGGCCCCAATTCCGGCGACCCGCACCCGACGATGACCGCCGTCGCCCTGCGCTTCCTGCTGCCTGTCGCCTTGACCGTCGCCCTCTACCTGTTCCTGCGCGGCCACAACCTGCCGGGCGGAGGCTTCGTGGCCGGCCTTGTCACCGCCATCGCGCTTTTGCTGCAATACCTGGCCTCGGGCTATGTCCGGTCCGACGCCCGGCGCCGCTTTGACAGCCACGCCTTCATCGCCGCCGGCGTGCTGATCGCCACCGCCACCGGCGCCGCCGCCCTTGGCTTCGGCCTGCCCTTCCTGACCTCGGGCTATACCTACGTCCACCTTCCCGGCCTTGAACAGTTCGAGCTTGCCACGGCGGCCCTGTTCGACCTTGGCGTGTTCTTCTGCGTCCTCGGCGCGGTGCTGCTGTCCATCGCCACGATCTCGCGGCTGGCCCAGCAGACCCGCGAAAGGGAACCCGGCTGATGGAGATGCTGTTCGCCACCGCCATCGGCGCGCTGACCTTCACCGGGGTCTACCTCATGCTGCGCCTGCGCAGCTTTCCGATGATCCTGGGGCTGACCTTCCTCAGCTATGCCGTCAACCTGTTCCTCTTCGCCGCCGGCCGCCTGACGCCCGACGCCGCCCCCATCGTCGGCACAACGGATGCCCCCGCCGACCCGCTGCCCCAGGCCCTGGTGCTGACCGCCATCGTCATCTCGTTCGGGATGACCGCCGTCATCGTGATGATGTCCCTCGGCGCCCGGCTCGAGGGCGGCGACGACCGCGTCGACGGGCAAGACGCGCCATGACCGGCGACTGGATCATCGCCCCCATCCTCTTGCCCGCCACGCTGGCCGGGCTGGCTCTGCTGCTGGCCCGCACCCGCCCGGCGCTGGCCCGCGTCCTGTCGCTGGCCGGCACCACGGCGCTGCTGGCCCTCGCGCTCTGGGCGCTGACCACCACCACCGCGCCGCTGGCCTACCGCCTCGGCGACTGGCCCGCGCCTTTCGGCATCGTTCTGGTGCTTGATCGCCTCTCGGCCCTCATGCTGACCCTGACCGCAGCCCTTGCCCTGCCGGTCCTCATCCACGCCATCGCCAACGGTCGAGACCGGCAGGGCGCCCATTTCCACGCGCTCTGGCTGTTCCAGCTCATGGGCCTGAACGGAGCCTTCCTGACCGCCGACGCCTTCAACCTGTTCGTCTTCTTCGAGATCCTGCTGATCGCCTCTTACGGGCTGATGACCCACGGCGGAGGGGCGCAGCGCCTGCGCGCCGGCATCGCCTATATCGCGGTGAACCTTGTCGGCTCGACCCTGTTCCTGTTCGCGCTGGCCACCGTCTATTCGGTGATGGGCACGCTGAACCTGGCCGACCTGGCGGTGAAGATGGCCGACCTGCCCGAAGGCGACCGGGCGCTGATGCGGCTGGCCGCCGTCCTGCTGCTGCTGGTCTTTGCGATCAAGGGCGCGCTGGTGCCGCTGCACATCTGGCTGCCCGGCACCTATGCCCAGGCCCCCGCCGTGGTGGCCGCACTGTTTGCGGTGATGACCAAGGTCGGCGCCTATGCCGCAATCCGCTTCGGCACTCTCGTCTTTCCGCCCGACCTGCCCGCCACCGGCACGATCCTGTCCGACCTCTTGCTGCCCGCCGCCCTCTTGACCCTAGCCGCCGGGGCCTTCGGCGCCCTTGCTGCCCGCAGCCTGCCGCAGGCGGCGTCGTTTGCGGCCATCGTCTCGATGGGCACCGCTTTCACCGCCATCGCCGGCTTTACGCCCCAGGGCCTTGCCGCCGCGCTGTACTACATCGCGCATTCCACCTTCGCCGGCGCGCTGCTGTTCCTCATCTCCGACCTCGCCGCGACCCGCCCCGCCGGTTCGCGCCTGCCCGGCGCCCTTGCCGCCCTGTTCCTGACCGCTGCCATCGCCACCGTCGGCCTGCCCCCCCTCTCGGGCTTCCTGGGCAAGCTTTTCGTCCTGCAGGCCACCGCGCCGCAGGCCGCGCTGATCTGGCCGGCCCTTCTGGGCGCCTCGTTCCTGATGCTGCTCGGCCTTTCCCGCCTTGGCTCCGACCTGTTCTGGAAACCCCAAGGCCCCCCCGCCGCCCCCCTGACCGCGGCCGAGGTCGCCGCGCCCCTGACCCTGATCGCCGCCCTTGTCGCCCTGACGGTTTTCGCCGGGCCAGCCCATGACCACATGGCCCGCATTGCCGCTGACCTGTCCGACCCGGCCCCCTACATCGCCGCCAACGCGCTGGAAGGCACGCCATGACCCGCCTTCTGCCGCACCCCGGCCTGACGCTTTTCCTCACCCTGTTCTGGCTGGTGCTGGCCAACAGCTGGACGTTGAACAGCCTGCTTCTGGCGCTGGCGGTGGGCGTCCTGATCCCCCTTGTCACCGCGCCGTGGTGGCCCCACCGCCCGCGCATGGCGCGGCCCTGGCTGCTCGTCCCCTATACGGTCCTCGTCTTGTGGGATGTGATCGTGGCAAACTTCCAGGTCGCCTGGGTGATCCTGTTCCTGCGATCCGACCGCATCCGGTCCGCCTTCATCTCGGTGCCGGTCGACCTGACCCAGCCCGAGGCGATCACGCTGCTGGCCGGGACCATCACCATGACCCCCGGCACCCTGACCGCCGACTGGTCGGCCGACGGGCGCAGCCTCTTGATCCACGCCCTGCACGCCCCCGACCCCGACGCCGTCCGCGACCAGATCAAGACCCGCTACGAGGCCCGCCTGAAAAGGATTTTCACATGATCCTGCCGCATGCCCTGACCTTCGCCCTGGCCTGCTTTGCCATCGCGCTTCTGATGAACCTCTGGCGCCTCGCCAGCGCCCCCACGATGGCCGACCGCATCCTGGCGGTGGACACCATGACCGTGAACATCATCGCCCTGATCACCCTTTACGGCGCCAGGACCGGCTCTTCGCTGGTGTTCGAGGTGGCCATGTTGCTGGCGATGACCGGCTTCGTCGCGACCGTTGCCTATGCCAAGCACATCCTGCGCGGGAGCATCATCGAATGATCGCGACCTTTACCGACTGGGCCCTGTCCGCGCTGCTGGTTCTCGGCGGCCTGTTCGGCCTGATCGGCAGCTGGGGCCTGATCCGCCTGCCCGACCCGCTGCAACGCCTGCACGCGCCGACAAAGGCCACCACGATCGGCGTCGGCGCCGCCCTTGTCGCGGCCGGGCTGGACCTTGCGTTCACCCAGGGCGTGATCTCCTGGCAAGAGGCGCTGGTCGCCGTCTTCCTGTTCGTCACCGCACCGCTGTCGGCGCTTTGGCTGGCCCGCGTCCACCTCTGGCAGCGCATCCCCAAGGACAGCCTGCCGCCGCCCGCCAGCGGAGACTGGGCCACCTTTCCCGACGACCGCCGCTAGAACAGCCCCGCGTTCAGCACCATGTGCACCCCGATCGAGGCGGCATAGCCCAGCGCCACCGCCCAGGTCCATTTCAGGTGCGCCCCGAAGGTGTAGATGCCGCGCGCCTGCCCCATCAGCGCCACCCCCGCGGCCGAGCCGATCGACAGCATCGACCCGCCCACCCCGCAAGTCAGCGTGATCAACAGCCACTGGCCGTCACTCAGCGCGGGGTCCATCGTCAAGACCGCAAACATCAGCGGGATGTTGTCGATGATCGCCGACAAGGCCCCCAGCGCGATGTTCGCCGTGGTCGGGCCAAGGTCGGTGTAAAGCAGCTCGGACGCCAGCGCGAGGTACCCCAGCACCCCCAGGCCCCCCACGGCAAAGATGATGCCGAAAAAGAACAGCAGCGTGTCCCATTCCACCCGCTGCACTTCCTTGAAGCTGTCCAGAACGAATTCCTCGTCCTGCCGGCGCTGCCCGGTCAGCCGCAGCCAGTAGGAGAACATCTGCAACAGCCCCAGCCCCAGCATCATCCCCAAGGCCGGCGGCAGGTGCAGAAAGTTCTTGAAACTGACCGCGACGGCGATGGTGGCCGCGAACAGCGCCACCACGCCCCACATGCCGGGCTTACCCTTCGCCCTGTCGGTTACCGCGGGCGGCTTCTCGTCCGGCACCGCGAAGAACATGATCGCCGCCGGCACCGCCCAGTTCACCAGCGAGGGTATGAACAGCACGAAGAACTCGAAGAAGCTCAGCTTGCCGGCCTGCCAGACCATCAGCGTGGTGATGTCGCCGAACGGGCTGAACGCCCCGCCCGCGTTGGCCGCAACCACCGTGCTGATGCAGCCCAGCGTGACAAACCGCTTGTTTTCCCGGCCCAGCGCCATGACCACCGTGCCGATCACCAAGGCCGTGGTCAGGTTGTCCAGCACCGAGGACAGGAAGAACGCCAGCACCCCCGTCAGCAGGAACAACTGCCGGTAGCCCAGGCCCAGGCCAATCAGCCAGGCCCTCAGCACGTCGAAGGTCCGCCGCTCCTCCATCGTGTTGACGTAGGTGATGGCCACCAGCAGGAACAGGAACAGCTCGCCGTATTCCTCGATGATCTCGCGCGCGTGCAGCCCCGCGCTTTCCGTGTCGCCCATGCCCATGTAGGCAATGCCGATCATCACCCAGATCAGCCCCGCCGCCAGCATCACCGGCTTCGATTTGCGCATGTGGGTGGATTCCTCGAACACCACCAGCAAGTAGGCGGCGACGAAGATCACCAGCGAGGCGATGCCCGCCCAATGGCTTGTCAGGTCGATGTCCTGCATCCGCGCAGTCCCCCTTGCGGCCCGTCTTGCGCGGGCGCCTTGCGGCGCCGAAAAGGCACCTTTTGCGATCCGGGGTCAAGGTGCCGAATCTGACCATCCGGTCAAAACCGCGCCGCAGAAGACTTGCCAGCCGCAGCGCCCGCGTGCCATCGTCGGCGGGCGCTTTCCCGCGGGCGGAGGACCCCCGTTGACCACGCTTTCCCCCGACACGGCCGTCACCGGCCTGCTGCCGCAGCTTGCCCATGCCCGCAACCCCGGCATGGCGCTTGACCTTGACTGGGTCGCCTCGGCACAGGCCAATACCTCGGCGATCGAGCGCCGCTGCGCCACCCTGGGCGGGCGGCGGTCGGTGAAGAAAGACTTCCAGGCCGCCTGGCTCTTGAAGGCCGTGTCGCTGATCGACTTGACCACGCTTTCGGGCGACGACACGCCCGGCCGGGTGCAGCGCCTTTGCGCCAAGGCCAAACAACCCGTGCGCCCCGACATGCTGGAAGCCCTCGGCATGCCCGGCCTCACCACCGGCGCCGTCTGCGTCTACCACGAGATGGTCGGCACGGCGGTCCGCGCGCTGGAGGGCACCGCGATCCCCGTCGCCGCCGTCTCCACCGGCTTCCCGGCCGGCCTGTCGCCCTGGCGGCTGCGCCTGGCCGAAATCGGCGAAAGCGTGAAGGCCGGGGCGAGGGAGATCGACATCGTCATCTCCCGCCGCCACGTCCTGACCGGCAACTGGCAGGCATTGTACGACGAAACCCGCGAAATGCGCGCCGCCTGTGGCGACGCCCACATGAAGGCGATCCTCGCCACCGGCGAGTTGCAGACCCTGCGCAACGTCGCCCGCGCCAGCCTGGTCTGCATGATGGCTGGCGCCGACTTCATCAAGACCTCGACCGGCAAAGAGACGGTGAACGCCACCCTGCCCGTCACCCTGACCATGATCCGCGCCATCCGCGACTATGAGGCAAGGACCGGCCACAAGGTCGGATACAAGCCGGCGGGGGGAATCTCCAAGGCCAAGGACGCGCTCCTGTACCTCGCCCTGATGAAGGACGAGTTGGGCCACCCCTGGCTGCAACCCGACCTGATGCGCTTCGGCGCCTCGTCACTGTTGGGCGACATCGAGCGGCAACTGGAACACCACCTGACCGGCGCCTATTCCGCCGGCTACCGCCATGCGATGGGCTGAGCCATGCCCCCCGTTGCTCCCAAGATAGGGGCGCTGCCCCTCGCGGCTTCGCCGCTCACCCCGGGATATTTCCAGACAGATGAAAACCACAGGCCTTCTGCCTTTCATCTGTCCGAAAAATATCCCCGCCGGAGGCGCACGCCGCGGCCGGGCGATCCCGCCGAAAGCCTGGCGCGACTGGAGATGACACCATGACCATCAAGGAAATCTTCGACAGCATGGCCTACGGTCCCGCGCCGGAAGGCAATGCCGAGGCGCTGGCCTGGCTGGCACGGCATGGCGGCGCCTTCGGGCACCACATCGACGGCGCCTTCACCGCCCCCGAGGCCCCGTTCCAGACCAAGAACCCCGCCACCGGCGCGGTGCTGGCGTCTGTCAGCCAGGGCTCGGCCAAGACCGTCGACCAGGCCGTGGCCGCCGCTGCCCGCGCCTTCCCGAAGTGGTCGAAGACGCCGGCGCATCAGCGGGCAAAGTTCCTCTACGCTCTCGCCCGCCTGGTGCAAAAGCACAGCCGCCTGCTGGCCGTGCTCGAGACGATGGACAACGGCAAGCCCATCCGCGAAAGCCGCGACATCGACCTCCCGCTGGTCGCCCGCCACTTCTCTTACCACGCCGGCCTGGCCCAACTGCTGGAAACCGAGAAACCGGGCCTCGCCCCCCTCGGCGTCTGTGCCGCCGTCATCCCGTGGAACTTTCCGCTCTTGATGCTGGCCTGGAAGGTGGCCCCCGCCTTGGCCGCCGGTAACACCGTCGTCCTGAAGCCCGCCGAATACACCCCGCTCACTGCGCTGCTCTTCGCCGAGATCGCGCGCGAGGCCGGCCTGCCCAAAGGCGTGCTGAACATCGTCACCGGCGACGGCGACACGGGTGCTGCCCTGGTCGCCCACCCCGGCGTCGCCAAGGTGGCCTTCACCGGCTCGACCGCCGTCGGCAAGCGCATCCGCGCAGCCACCGCCGGGCAGGGCAAGGCGCTCACACTCGAACTGGGCGGCAAGTCGCCCTACATCGTCTTCGACGACGCCGACCTTGACAGCGCGGTCGAAGGCCTGGTCGATGCGATCTGGTTCAATCAAGGCCAGGTCTGCTGCGCCGGCAGCCGCCTTCTGGTGCAGGAAGGCGTCGCCGACCGCGTCCACGCCAAACTGAAACGCCGGATGGAGAGCCTGCGCCTGGGCGACCCGCTGGACAAGTGCATCGACATGGGCGCCATCGCCGATAGGGTCCAGCTGGAGACCATCACCCGGCTGGTCGACAGTTCGACAGCTGGCGAAGTGTTCCGCCCCGCCACCCCGGTCCCTCCGGGCTGCTTCTACCCGCCCACGCTGATCACCGGCCTCACCCCCTCCTCCCCGCTGATGCAAGAGGAAATCTTCGGCCCGGTGCTGGTCAGCATGACCTTCCGCACCCCGGCCGAGGCGGTGGAACTGGCCAACAACACCCGCTTCGGCCTGGCCGCCAGCGTCTGGACGGAAAACGTCAACCTCGCCCTCGACATCGCGCCGAAACTGAAAGCGGGGGTGGTCTGGGTCAACGCCACCAACCTGTTCGACGCCGCCGCCGGCTTTGGCGGCATGCGCGAAAGCGGCTTCGGCCGCGAAGGCGGGTGGGAGGGGCTGATGGCCTACCTCAAGCCCGCCCGCAGCGCGAAGCCGCTGAAACCGCTTGCGGCCTGCCCCGAACCCAGGACGCCCGACATCCCCGACATGGACCGCACCGCCAAACTGTATATCGGCGGCAAGCAGGCCCGCCCCGATGGCGGCTTCTCCCGCGCCGTCTGGTCGCCGAAGGGGAAACTGCTGGGCCACATCGGCCTTGGCAACCGCAAGGACATAAGGAATGCGGTCGAGGCCGCGCAGGGGGCCCGTGGCTGGGCTCGCACCACCGCCCACAACCGCGCCCAGATCCTGTTCTACATCGCCGAGAACCTGTCGGCCCGCGCCGCCGAATTCGCCGCCCGCTTGCGCGATCTGACCAGCAATCCGGGCGAGGCCGAGGTGGAAGCCAGCATCCGCCGCCTTTTCACCTATGCCGCCTGGGCCGACAAATACGAAGGCGCAGCGAAACCCGTGCCGATGCGCGGCCTGGCGCTGGCCTTGCACGAACCTGTCGGCGTGATCGGCGCGCTCTGCCCTGACGAGGCGCCGCTTCTGGGCCTCGTCTCGCTCATGGCCCCCGCCATCGCCATGGGCAACCCTTGCGTTCTGGTCCCCTCGGACCCCTTCCCGCTGGCCGCGACCGATTTCTACCAGGTGCTGGAAACCTCGGACGTCCCCGCCGGCGTGGTCAACATCGTGACCGGGTCGCACGCGGAACTGGCCAGACCGCTGGCCAGCCATATGGACCTTGACGCGCTCTGGTCCTTTTCCGCCGCCCCCCTCTCGGCCCTGGTCGAGGCGGAAAGTGCCGGCAACCTCAAGCGCACCTGGGTCAACAACGGCCTTGCGCGCGACTGGTCCGGCGCGGAATCCGAAGGCCGCGAATTCCTGGCCCGCGCGACCGAGGTGAAGACCGTCTGGGTCCCCTACGGCGAATGAGCCTGCGTTCCGTCCTGCGCGAATTGTACGAAGGCCCGGGCGAGGCCGGCGACCGCTTTCGCTATGCGCTGCTGGCCTTCGACCTGGTGACCGTGGCCTATCTGATCGCCGCCTCGTTCCTGCCCCGCGGGCCATATGTGTTCTATATCGACATCGCCATCGGGGTGGTCTTCCTGGCCGACCTGCTGGCCCGCCTGCTGGTCTCGCGACGCCCCTGGCGCGACCTCTTCAGTTTCTGGGGCCTCGCCGACCTTCTGGTGGTGGCCTCGCTGCTGGTGCCGATCTGGGGCGAGGGGCTGGCCTTCCTGCGGGCGCTGCGGTTGTTCCGGGTGTTTCATTCGGCCCGGACACTGGAGCAGCTGCGCGATGACATCCGCGGCTTTCGCCGCAATGAACAGACCATCCGGGCGGCCGCGAACCTGCTGATCTTTCTCTTCGCCATGACCTCGCTGGTCTATCAAACCCAGAGCGGCGTGAACGACAAGATCAGCAATTACGTCGACGCGCTGTATTTCACCGTGACCACCCTGACGACCACCGGTTTCGGAGACGTGACGCTGGTCGGCAACGGCGGCAAGCTGTTGTCCGTCGTGGTCATGATCGTCGGCGTCTCGCTGTTCCTGCGGCTGGTACAGGTGGTGCTGCGGCCGGCCAAGGTCGAGTTTCCCTGCCCGGTCTGCGGGCTGAAGCGGCACGACCACGACGCGGTGCACTGCAAGGCTTGCGGCGTCATCCTCGCCATTCCCGACGAGGGCGCCGACTGAACCGTCGCGCGGGGGTTTCACACCCCCGCACCCCCGTGGAGTATTTGCCAAAGGGCAATTGCAGGCCACCCCGGACCGATGATTTGCCCTTTTCGAAATACTCCCGCCGGAGGCGTCGACGCCTGCCTCAGGCGATCCGGGCCGCCATGTCCAGCATGCGGTTGGAAAAGCCCCATTCGTTGTCATACCAGCCGAACACCCGCAGCATGCCTTGCGGCGTGACGCGGGTCTCGGGGCAGGCCATCACCACCGATTCCGGTCGCGCCCGCAGGTCGCTGGACACCAGCGGCCGGTCGGTCGCCCCGATCACCCCGCCCGCCGCACGGAAGGCCGCGTTCACCGCGTCTGCCGTGACAGGCCGCCCGGTCATCACCTGCAGGTCGACGCAGGACACGCTGGCCACCGGCACCCGCACTGCCTGGGCGATGATCCGCCCTGCCAGCTGCGGCAGCACCCTGTCCAACAGCCGCGCCGCACTGGTGGTTGTCGGCACCATCGACAGCGCCGCCGCCCGCGACCGCGCGAAATCCGCCGCCGGAGCGTCCACCGTGGGTTGGCTGCCGGTGTAGCAGTGCACCGTCGTCATCGAGCCGGTCACGATGCCCCAGTGCTCGTCGATCAGCCGCGCCAGCGGCGCCAGCGCGTTGGTGGTGCAGCTTGCGTTCGACACGATCCGCTGCGCCCCCAGCGCCGCCTCGTTCGCCCCCAGCACCACCGTGACATCCGCCGCCGCCGAAGGCCCCGAGACCAGCACACGCCGCGCCCCCGCGCGCAGGCCACGGCCCGCCACCTCGGGGGTATCGGCCCGGCCGGTGCATTCCATCACCACGTCGACGCCGCTCAGGTCCAGCGTCGACAGATCGGGCGCGCAGTGCAGAGGGATCGCCCGGCCGTCCACCACCAGCGCGCTGCCGACAAGCGCCACCGTGCCGTGCCATGGCCCGAAGACGCTGTCATATTCGAACAGGTAGGCGCACATCTCGGGCGCCGCGATGTCGTTGATCCCGACGATCTGCAGCCCCGGCCAGCGCCCGGGCGCTTGCGCCCAGGCCCGCAGCACCGACCGGCCGATCCGGCCGAAGCCGTTGAGAAACACGCGCATTCCCGATCTCCCTGTTGCCGCTCAGGTCAGCACGGCCGCAGCCTCCGGGCAAGGATTGTCGCAAAATTTGATCAAACGCCGGACGGCCTTGACACCGCCTGCTGCCAAAGGCGGCCGTTCCGGTCATTGTCTGCGCCTTGGCCACCCTGGCCTGCGGATTTCGCTTGCGCCGGGGCGGAAGCCCTGCGGAGATGGCCGGGCACAGCCGCCGCGGCCTTCGGCCAGGCGGTTTCGTGTCGCATCGACAATCGGCCGAAACGCCGGTCAGTCGGGCAGGACGCAGGGGAAGACAACGGCGATGGCAGTGAAAGCGAAGGGACGGCCCCGGGGGCCTCAGGCGACGGCGGACCAGAACACGGTGGTGGCGCTGGACCGCGCGCTGTCGCTCCTGCAGCACCTCGCGCGCCATCCCGGCCTCACCCTTTCGGACCTGGCCGAAGCGACCGGCCAAGCGGTGGCCACGGTGTTCCGCGCCCTGGTCACCCTGCAGGCCCACGGCATGGTCGAGGTGCAGGAGCCCGGCCAGCTTTGGCACGTCGGCCCGGGCGCCTTCCGGATCGGGGCTGCCTTCCTGCGCCGGACCGGCGTGGTGGACCGCGCCCGCCCGGTGCTGGCCGAACTGGCGCAGGACACCGGCGAAACCGCCAGTCTGGGCGTCGAGATCGGCGATGCCGTCACCGTCCTGGCCCAGGCCGAATCGCCCCAGGCCATCCGGGCGCATTTCCCGCCCGGAAGCAGCGCGCCGTTGCATGGCTCGGCGATTGGCAAGGCGCTGCTGGCCTGGATGCCCGAGGACCAGGCCGGCGAACGGCTCGCCCGCGCCGGGCTGGGCAAGCTGACCACGCTGACCCTGACCTCAGAGACGGCGCTGCTGCGCGATCTTGCCCGCTGCCGCGCGCGCGGCTTCGCGCTGGACGATCAGGAAGGCGCCGAGGGCCTGCGCAGCGTTGCCGCGCCGATCTTCGATGCCCTGGGCCAGCCGGTGGCCGGCCTCGCCGTTTCGGGTCCGGCCTTCCGGCTGGGGCTTTCCGACGCCACCCGGCTGGGCGCCCAGGTCCGGGCCGCCGCCGACCGCGTCACCGAAGCGATCGGCGGCGCGCAGCCCTGACCGGACGCCCCGCCCGGACCTCGGGTCAGCCGACGCTTGCCGCCTTGGCATGCAGGTGCTGGACCAGCCCGTCCTCCAGGTTCAACGCCGCCGCCAGCATGGCAAGGTAGCCCTTCTCTTCCAGCGACTGCTCGTCCACCACCAGAAGCGAGGCCGCGTAGATCTCGGCCGCTTCTTCCGGGCCGCGCGCCAGACCGGCAATCCGCCGCACGTCAACCGGCGCGTCCAGTTCGGCCTTGATCAGCGCCTCGGCCTCCGCCTCCAGCCCCATCTTCTGCAGCGCCTCGTCGATGCGGCTGCGTTCGTCCGGGGTGACGTGGCCATCCGCCTTGGCGGCCGAAACCATGGCCTGCAGCACGCGGCCGGCCAGATCATTCGCCGCCGCCAGGTCGGTGGGCAGGAAGACCGTGCCTTCGGGCGAAGGCAGCGCCGCCTGCGCCGGGGCCGCCGGGTCCTTGCCCTTCTTCCAGTCCTGATAGGCCTGGTAGGCCAGGCCGCCGATCAGGGCCGAGGCGCCGACCTTGGCGCCCGTCCCCAGCAGCCGACGCCCGCCGCCGGTGAACAACAGGCCCAGAAGGCCACCCGCAATGGCACCCTTGCCCAGGTTCGACTGGCCATCCCAGGTTTGCCTCGCCTTTTCGGTCAGGCCCTGCACCCCCTGCCCGCCGGTCAGATTGTCGAGCAGCGATTTCGCGTTGAACATGTGGCACCCCTTTGCTGGCTACGTCCGCAAGATACTTGGGTCTCCGCCGCGTGCTCTGCAACGGGCTTGGTCCGTGCAGGCGATGCGGCGCCCATCACGGCTATGTCAGATGCATGACGCGCGCTTGACGGAAATCAACGAATTGGAAACTTCTTGGCCGTAGCCTCTGCGTCGGCGTGTCCGCCTACGGGGCGGGCGTCGTGTCGGGCATCGTGCCGGGCATCGTCCCTTGTCCCCTGGTTGCAGCCGTATCTCCCTTCCCGCCCCCTGACGGAGTTGCGCATGACCACGGCCGCCCAACTGACGACCCTTGCCAGCCAGATCAACTCGGGCGGGTTTCATCTGGCGGCCCGCAACTTCGCCTATCCGCTGCCCATCTTCCTGGGAAACACCACCACTGTCGCCGAAACCCCCGAACAGGTCGGGGCGCTGTTGCGGCAGTTGCGTGTCCTGGTGCGGGCGCGCGGCTACCGCCGCCTGGTGCCGCGGATGGCGTCGGTCGAATTGCCGCGCCGCGGCCGTTTCCGGGTCTGGGTGGACTGGATCGGCGATGGCCCCACAGGCCAGCAACCGCTGTTCCGCACCGTCTGCTACAACCACGGCTCTGCCGAAGACAACCTGACCCAGATGGTCCGGGTCGAGACGCTGGCGCTGCCGCGGCGGGCGTCGCGGCGCAAGGCGGCCTGAACCGCTCCGGCGCGCGACCGGCCCGGGTGCTGCTCCTGCCGGGCGACTTCAGCGCCTGCCTATTGCCGGTGACAAGCCCCGGCAAATGGGCGTCCGCGGGTCCCAGACATATGGACGACACCGTTCCCCTGGCATAGTGTGCGCCACATCATGTGGCGCCGTGTCGGCCGATCCGTCGGCTGCAATCTATGGAATGACCGTTTCCTTGGAAGTCTCGATCGTTGTGCCTTGCCGGAACGAGGCCAGCAACATCATCGCATTGGTTGACGGGATCGTCCGCAGCGCCGCAGCTTTTGCGGCTTGGGAAGTCATCGTCGTGGACGATGGCTCGGACGATGGCATGGCCGACCTGCTTGCCGCCGCCATGACCCGCGAACCTCGGCTGCGGGTGCTCCGGCATGACCGCTCGGGCGGGCAATCCGCCGCCGTTCACTCGGGCGTGCGCGCGGCGCGCCATGGCCTGATTTGCACGCTGGACGGCGACGGGCAGAACCCGCCGGAGGAGATTCCGCGCCTGGTCGCCCCCTTTGCGGCGCCTGATGCCGCAGGCATCGGTCTGGTCGCCGGCCAGCGCCTGGCCCGTCAGGACAGCCTGGCGCGCCGCCTCGCCTCGCGCTTTGCCAACGGGCTGCGGGCGCGCGTGCTGAAGGATGCCACCCGCGACACCGGCTGCGGGCTCAAGGCCTTCCGGCGCGACGCGTTTCTGGCCCTGCCCTACTTCGACCACATGCACCGCTACCTGCCGGCGCTGTTCGCGCGCGACAGCTGGGAGATCGCACATGTGGACGTGTCGCACCGCCCGCGCGAGGGCGGGCGATCGCACTACTCGAACCTGCAGCGCGGGCTGGTCGGCATCTTCGATCTGATGGGCGTGGCCTGGCTGTTGCGGCGTCGCAAGAAAAGCCGGCCCGAAGAGATACTCCGCGGGGCACCGCGGCAGGGAAAAGCGCCATGAACTGGCTCATGCAGGTGCTTCACGTCCACAGCGGAACCGAACTTGGCTGGGTGATCTTCGGCCTGTCCGCCCAGTTGATGTTCACCGCGCGCTTCCTGGTGCAGTGGATCGCGTCCGAGCGGGCGCGATCCTCCGTCGTGCCGGTGGCGTTCTGGTACTTCTCGCTGGTCGGGGGGGTGATGCTTCTGGCCTATGCGCTGTACCGCAAGGACCCGGTCTTCGTGCTGGGCCAGTTGCTGGGCGTGGTGATCTATGCCCGCAACCTGTGGCTCATCCATTCCAGCAGGGACAGCTAGACCCATGTGCCTAGAGCATCCCCGGTGGCCCGCAGCGGCCCTGCCGCCATCTGGCGAAAGCCACCTCGCATGACCCCGACGACCGCCATGCCGGCGGACGCCGCCGGCGTCGGCCGCCTCCACGGCCTTCTTGCGCTGGGCCTGGCGCTGGTCTGGGCGCTGGTGCTGCCGCAACTGCGCCCGCTGCTGCCGGTGGACGAGACACGATACCTCACCGTCGCCTGGGAGATGCACGGCGCCGGCTCGGCCATCGTTCCGCACCTGAACGGCGAGATCTACGCCCACAAGCCGCCGCTGCTGTTCTGGCTGATCAACCTGGTCTGGTCGCTGACCGGGGTCAGCGAGGTCGCCGCCCGGCTGGTGGCTCCGGCCTTCGGCGTGCTGGCCGTGGCACTGACCTGGCGGCTGGGCGACCGGCTCTTTCCCGAACGGCCCGGCCTCGGCGGGCGGGCCGCGCTCATCCTCGCCTCGACCGGGATCTTCGTGCTCTATGGCTCGCTGACCATGTTCGACACCATGCTGTGCGTGGCCGTGCTGGTGGGTGTGCTGGCCCTGTGGCAGATCGACCGGGGCAAAGGCTGGCCCGCCATCGCCCTGCTGGGGGCGGCGCTGGCCTTCGGGGTCTTGGCCAAGGGGCCGGTTGTTCTGGTCCATCTGGTGCCGCTGGCCCTGACCCGCCCGCTGTGGAGCATGGCCCCCCCCGATGGCCGCCCCGTCGCCTGGTTCGCAAGCCTGCTTGGGGCGCTGGCCGTGGCGCTGGCGATCATCG
This sequence comes from Rhodobacter sp. Har01, assembly GCF_020564565.1. Taxonomy (GTDB): domain Bacteria; phylum Pseudomonadota; class Alphaproteobacteria; order Rhodobacterales; family Rhodobacteraceae; genus Pseudogemmobacter. Next base: position 279,320 of record NZ_JAJCTD010000006.1, on the reverse strand, counting down.
GCCTCTGGCTGGGTCCGGCGCTGTGGCTGGGCGGGCCCGAATACCGGGCCGAGGTGCTGTGGCGGCAAAGTGCCGGACGCATGGTCAACGCCTTCGACCACGCGCGGCCGTTCTGGTTCTTTCTTGCGGCCCTGCCGGTGCTGCTCTGGCCCTGGGCCTGGCGCGGGCCGGTGCTGCGCGGCCTGGCCTCGCGCGGGCTGTTCCGGGATCGCCGTGCCCGGGCGTTGGCAATCTGGGGCGGCGCAACGCTGGTGCTGTTCTCGCTGATCTCGGGCAAGCAGGTGCACTACCTGCTGCCGGCCCTGCCCGCGGCTGCGTTGGCACTGGCCGCCGTTCCGCCGCCCCGCCCCGGACTGGGGCCGGCCGCGCTCAGCCTGCTGGTCACCGCGCCGGTGCTGGTCTGGGCCTGGCTTTTGTCGACCGGGGCCGCGCAGATCGACGGCGCGCCGGTCACTTCGCTGGGCCCACTGGACCTGGCGCTGCCCGGCGGGCTGGCCATCGGGCTGCTGCTGGCGCTGGCCTTTGCCGGCCGCCGCGCCCCAACGGTTGCCTGGGCGCTGGTCGCGCCGGCGTCCCTTGTGGTTGTCCACCTCGCCCTGCGGGCGCCGCTGCAGGAACATTTCGACACCGCCCGCTTCGCCGCCGAGTTGGCCCGCGCGCCGCAGGCTGGCATCGGCATCGTCGGCCGGCGCTACCAGGGCGAATTCGGCTTCACCGCTCGCCTTGCCGCCCCGATCCAGCCACTGGACACGGAAGCGCTGGCGTCCTGGATCGCCGCGCATCCCGGCGGCCTTCTGATCGCCGGCGGCCCGCAGTCGCTGCCGCTGTCACCGGTCGGCGACGGCTGGCTGGCCGGAACGCACCTCTACCTCTACCGGCTACCCTGAACCGCGCAGCACCCGGACCTTGTCGAATTGGGGGGAAGTGGTGGCGAGGGGGGGACTCGAACCCCCGACCCTGCGATTATGAGTCGCATGCTCTAACCAACTGAGCTACCTAGCCACTGGCGGGCGAATTACGCGGCGCCCGCTGGGGCGTCAAGGGGAAATCGGCCCAGCCGGCTCGCCCGCCGGCTCGCGCGCCACCCGTGGCCGGCCGCTGGCGGTGACGGTCACCGTGCCTTCGACGAACATCCGCTGGCCCTCGATGTCCACCTCGCGCAGCTCGCGCCGGGCCTCGATGCGCAGGTCCACCGCGCCGGCCAGCCGGGCGCGGGCCTCCGCCTCGGCCCGCAGTGCGGCCTCCATCGCGTCCAGCGCCGCGTCGCGGTCGCCCCAGGCGCGCGGACCGTCGGGCAGATGTGCCACGAACCGCCCCTGCGCGGGCGAGGTCACCAGGCCCTGCACCCGCTGGCTGACCTGCCCCGCCACTGCGCCGATGGCATTGGCCACGTCGGCATGTTCGGGCAGGATCATGTCGCAGCCCAGGCATTCCCCCACCGCGCCGTAGTAGGACGCGGCCGAGGCGCCCAGTCCGATCACCGGCACCGCCAGCCGGGCGCTGACCTCGACCACGCCGCGGTGCCGGTGCAGCCCGGCCTGCGTCAGCCGGTGCCGCGCCAGCGCCACCGGGTCTTCGCCGGCAAACCCGGGGTCTTCGGCAAAGGCCGCCTCCAGCAGGCAATCCGCCGTCTGCTGCGTCAGCTGGTCGACGATGGCCCGCGCCAGCGGCTCGGGGCCGGCGGCGAACCGCTCGCCCGCGCCGGTCCGCCGCCGTGCCGTCAGCCGCAGTGCCTTTTCCGCCGCCAGCCCGTCCCAAGCGTGCAGCCGGCCCAACACGTGGCTGGCATCCGACGGCGTCACCCCCGACAGCATCGCCAGCCCGCGCGCCACGAGCCGCTCCAGCGCCGCGGCCTCCAGCCGGCTAGACAGCGCCTGCGTCACCGGCATCGCCCAGGTGATCCGCGCCAGCACCGCCTGTTCGCGGGCGGTCAGCCCACCGGCCTGCGCCCCCGCCATCGGCAGCACGAAACGGCCGTCGAACTCGCCCGTGGTCTCGGCCGCCAGCCAGCGGTCCAGTGCGGCATGCACCATCGGCCCGTGGTCCACCGCCAGCAGCGAAACCGGGATCAGCCGCCGCGGCCCCAGCCGCAGGGCGCCGGCCAGCCCTTCGTGCAGCAAGTGCACCTCGCTGTCGCCGCCCAGGCCCGTGGTGCGCATCGCCACCGCCTCGACCATGGTGCGCAAGCCGCCCACCCGCGCGCCCTGCGGGTCGATCTCGGGCAGGCCGTCCTTGAGCAGCGCCACATCCGTGGTGGTGCCGCCGATGTCGCTGACCAGCGCGTCCTTGGCCCCGGTCAGCCAACGCGCACCGACGATGCTGGCGGCCGGGCCGGACAGGATGGTCTCGATCGGGCGCTCCCGCACCATCGCCGCCGAAATCAGCGCCCCGTCGCCGCGCACCACCATCAGGGGCGCAGCGATGCCGACCAGCGCCAGATGCCGCTCGCAGGCCGCCACCAGTCGGTCGATCATGCCGATCAGCCGGGCGTTCAGCACCGCCGTCAGCGCGCGTTTCGGCCCGTTCAGCTGCGCCGACAACTCATGCGAACAGGTCACCGGCCGCCCCGTCAACCGCCGGATCGCGTCCCTTGCGGCCACCTCGTGCCCCGGATTGCGGGTGGCGAAGCGCGCCGCCACGGCAAAGCCCATCACCTCAGGCCCATGCTCGGCCGCCGCCGCCTCCAGTGCGGCCAGGTCCAGCTTGCGCGCTTCAAGCCCGGCATGGCTGTGGCCGCCCGCCAGCCGGATCACCGGATCGCCCTTCAGTGCCTCGGCCAGTCCCGCCCGGCCAAGGTCATCGTCGTCGAAGCCGATGGCGACCAGCGCCACCCGGCCGCCCTGGCCCTCGACCAGCGCATTCGTCGCCAGCGTGGTGGACAGCGACACCAGAGCCACGTCACCGGCCGAAACCCCCGAGGCGGCCAGCGCCGCATCGACTGCCTCGCCGATGCCCAAGGCCAGGTCGTGCCGGCTGGTCAGTGCCTTGGCCTTGCCCAGGATGCGATTGGACGCTTCGTCCAGGATCACCGCATCGGTGTAGGTGCCGCCGGTGTCCACGCCCAGGAAATACGCCATCGCCTGCTGCCCTTGTTGCGCTCTCTGCCCCAGCTAGGCCAGCCACGCGGAAAGGTCACCCCCGGATGCGACATTTCCCGTCGCGGATGGCGCCCTTGGCCCGCCTATTGCCGCTGGGCCGGGCGGCGGCGGCGGGCATGGGCGGCGGGAATGCCCAGCATACCCCGGTACTTGGCCACCGTGCGGCGTGCCACCGGCGCACCCGTCGCTGACAGTTCCATCGCCAGCGCCTCATCGGTCAGCGGTGCAGCGGGGTTCTCTGCCGCCACCAACCGCGCCAGGGACTCGCGCAGAGCCGCCGAGGCCCGGCCGTCCTCGCCCACGGCCTGCGAGAACAGCGCCCGCAGCCACCAGGTGCCGCGCGGAGTGTCGATGGCAGTTCCGGCAACCACCCGGCTGACCGTCGCCGGATGCAGCCCCACCGCTTCGGCCACCTCGGCCATGCCCATTGGCACCAGCGCGGCAAAGCCCTGGTCCAGCGCCGCCGCCTGGCGCTGCAGGATATCCCGCGCGACCCGCAGCAGGGTGGCGTTGCGCCCCTCGACCAGCCGCATCAGCGCCTTCGCCTCGGCCCGCCCCGGTCCCTCGCGCAGCGACAGCGTCGGCAGCGCGCCCCGGTTCAGCGCCACTTCCCAGCCCTCGGGGCCTTGCCGCACCGTCAGGTCCGGCTCGGCCACCGGCGCCGCACCCGGCGCGAACCGGGCGCCCGGCTTGGGGTCATAGCGGCGCAACCGCTGCACCGCGCGCAACACCTCGGCCTCGGGGCAGTCCAGCGCCCGGGCAATGCGCGCCGTCTCGCCCGCCGCCAGCAGGGGCAGACGGCACAGGACGCCTGCCATCACCGCATCCAGATCGCCCGCTTCGGCCGCCTGCAACCGCAGGCATTCCTCAAGGTTGCGCGCAAAAAGACCGGCCGGCTCCAGCCGCTGCAGCCGCTCCAGCACCGCCTCGGTCTCGGTCGGTGTCGCCCCCACTTCGGCGGCGACCTCCGCCAGCGGCCGCACCAGCCAACCGGCGGGCCCCAGCGCCTCGGACAGGGCTTCGGCCACCCGCAGCGCCCGCGCTGAAAGGCCAAGCGCCGCAATGCCCGCCGCCACATGCGCAGCCAGGCTGGGCCCGGCATCCGCCACCTCGACGTCGCCCGGACCGCCGTCGTGCAGACGCGCCAGCGACCCGCCCCAGCGCGGCAACCACTCGGGGGCTGCGGGGACGGCCCACTCGACACCCAGCGCCGGGTTGTCCGCCGCCTGCTCCTCAAGAAAGCGCGACAACCCCGCAGCGTCGGTGCGCAGCACCCGGATCGCCGCCGACAGCGAGGTGTTCAGCGACAGTCGCTGGCTTTGGGCAACAGTGATCCGGGTGCGCGACTTCATGGCCGCAAAGCCTAGGCCAGGCGGCCCGCAAAGGAAACGCCTCGCCGGGGCCGGGATCTGCCGGTGGTCTGCCCCTGACCAGGCAGTGCGGCGCCTTGCGCAGGGAAATGGCGGATTCGCTGTCCGTTTTCTGTCCGCAACAGCCCCGCCAGAGGCACACCCCGCGTCGCCTGGGCGCGCGCCCAGCCGACGCGATGAAGGGCACGCGGCCACCCTGGCGGACGCACCGCCTTGTGACCCGCCCGCACCTTCGCCCCCTCTGGCCTTTGCACCCTGTCGCCGCTATCCCCTTTGCCATGACGCCCTCCGCCCCCCTCCCGCTGGTCCGCGACCTTGTCCTTGTCGGCGGCGGCCATGCCCATGCCCTTGTCCTGCGCAGCTGGGCCATGGCGCCCATGCCTGGCGTCCGGCTGACGGTCGTCAACCCCGGCCCCGCCGCGCCCTACACCGGCATGCTGCCCGGTCTGATCGCCGGCCACTACGCTCGTGACGAGATCATGATCGACCTCGTCCGCCTCGCCCGCCATGCCGGCGCCCGGGTGATCCTGTCCCGTGCCACCGGCCTTGACCCGGCCGCCCGGCTGATCCACCTCGACGGCCGTCCTGCGCTGCCCTACGACCTTGCCTCCATCGACATCGGCATCGGCTCGGGCCTGCCCGAGATCGCCGGCTATGCCGAAAACGCGGTCTCGGCCAAGCCCCTCGGGGCCTATGCAGACGCCTGGACCGCCTTCGTCGCCCGCGCCCTGCCAACCCCCCGCCTCGTCATCCTCGGCGCCGGCGTCGGCGGCGTGGAACTGGCTCTCGCCTCTGCCCACCGCCTCCGCGCCACCGGCGCGCAGCCCCGGATCACCCTGATCGACCGCGCGCCCCAGGTGCTGCCGAACATCGGCCGCGCCGCCCGCGCCACCCTGCTGCGCCACGCCGAAGCAGCCGGCATCGCCGTTCGCACCGCCACCACCGCCACCGCCATCGGCCCTGGCACCGTCACCCTCTCCAGCGGCGAAACCCTGGCCTCCGACTTCACCCTCGCTGTCGCCGGCACCCAGCCGCAGCCCTGGCTCGCCGAGACCGGCCTCGCCACCCACGATGGCTTTCTCACCGTCGGCCCCACGCTGCAGACCTCCGACCCGGCCGTCTTCGCCGCCGGCGACTGCGCCCACCTTTCGCATGCCCCCCGCCCCAAGGCCGGCGTCTTCGCCGTGCGCGAGGCGCCCGTTCTTTACGCCAACCTCCGCGCCGTCCTGACCGGGGCGCCGCTGCACGCCTACCACCCCCAGCGCGACTACCTGAAACTGGTCTCCACCGGCGGCAAGGGCGCTGTCGCCGACAAGTTCGGACTGCGCACCGGCGGCGCCTGGCTCTGGCGCCTGAAGGACCGTATCGACCGCCGCTTCATGGCGATGTTCAACGACTATCCCGCGATGGCGGCCCCCAGCCTGCCCAGCCCCGCCGCCGAGGGCCTGGCCGAGGCCTTGGGCGACCGCCCCCTCTGTGGCGGCTGCGGCGCCAAGATCGGCCCTGCCACGCTGAAATCCGCCCTTGCCGCCCTGCCGCCGCCGCGCCGCGCCGACGTCCTCTCCGGCCCCGGCGACGACGCCGCTCTCCTGCGCGCGGCGCACGGCGTGCAGGTCCTCACCACCGACCACCTGCGCGCCTTCACCTTGGACCCGCGCCTGATGGCGCGGCTGGCCGCCCTGCACGCGCTGGGCGACATCTGGGCCATGGGCGCCACCCCGCAGGCCGCCCTGGCCCAGGTCACGCTGCCCCGCCTCTCCGAAACCCTGCAAGAGCGGACCCTGTCCGAAATCCTGCAGGCCGCATCCGAGACCTTCCGCGAGGCCGGCGCCGACCTCGTGGGTGGACACACCTCGATCGGCGACGAACTGACCCTTGGCTTCACCGTCACCGGCCTGGCCGACCGGCCCGTGACCAAGGCCAAGGCCCGCCCCGGCGATGCGATCCTGCTGACGAAGCCCCTCGGCACCGGCACCATCCTTGCCGCCGAGATGGCGCTGGCCCGCGTTCCCGGCCTGATCCTGGGCGAATCCGTGGTGGCCTGCCTTGCCTCGATGTCGCGCCCGCTTGGCCCCGCCGCCGCGATCCTGGCCCCCGCCGCCCATGCCATGACCGACGTCACCGGCTTCGGCCTGGCCGGCCACCTGCTGGAAATCCTTCAGGCCTCGGGGGTGGCCGCAACCCTCGACCGCGCCGCGATCCCCTGCCTTCCCGGCGCCGTCCGGCTTGCGGCCGCGGGCCAGCACTCCAGCCTTGCCCCCACCACCCGCGCCGCCCTTGACGGACAGATCGACGCGCCCCCAGGCCCCGAAACCGATCTGCTGTTCGACCCGCAGACCTGCGGACCGCTGCTCGCCTGCGTCCCCGCCGACCGCGCAAAGGCCCTGCTCGCCCGCCTTCACGCCGCCGGCGACGCCGCCGCGGCCCGCATCGGCACCATCACCGAAGGCACGCCGCGCCTGACCGTCCGCGCCTGACCCCGCCCCCGGGCCGTCAGCCCGCCCCGGCCGGCGACACCCGCACCACCGCCGCCGCCACCCGCTCCGCCAGACCCGCAAGGTCGGCCTCGCTCAAGCCCCCGGCCTCGACCTCCACCCCGGCCCCGCCCATTCGCGCCCGGTGCTTTTCGTAGCGCGGGTCATAGTGGCGGGCCATCAGGTCGCCGGCCAGCGCCTCGAACGCCCCCTCCGCCGCCAGACCCAGCCAGCCCTCGATCACCTCGGCCCCATGCACGCCCCGCAACTGCTCCAGCACCGCCGACAGCCGCGCCCGATCCTCGGTCACATCCCGGTAGGCCCGCGCCAGATACTCCGCCCGCGCCGCCAGCGGTGCCCGGATCGCCACCCGCGGCGCCCCGACCATCGCCTTCCACAGCTGCGGCGGCACCCGGCACTCCCCCACCTTGGAGCTCTCGGCCTCCACCACCACCGGCCGCCCCGGGTCCAACGCCGCCAACCCATAGGCCAGCCGCGCCTCGAAGGTCTTCTGCGACGGCTGCGCGCCCATCGCGCCGAACAGCGACCCGCGATGGTTCGCCATCCCCTCCAGGTCCAGCACCTGAACCCCGCGCGCCGCCAGCAGCGCCAGCACCTCGGTCTTGGCCGACCCGGTGTTGCCGTCCAGCACCACCACCGGCGCCGCCACCGGCTGGTCATAGACCGCCTGAACCACCAGCGCGCGCCAGGCCTTGTAGCCGCCCGCCAGCACCTCGACCCGCCAGCCGATCTGCGCCAGGATCGAGGCGAAAGACCCCGACCGCTGCCCGCCCCGCCAGCAATAGACCAGCGGCCGCCAGCCACCGCCGCGGTCCGCCAGCACCCCCTCCAGATGCCGCGCCGCATTCCGCGCCACCAGCGCCGCGCCCAGCTTGCGCGCCGTGAACGGGCTGACCTGGGTGTAGATCGTGCCCACCCGCGCCCGCTCCTCATCGTCCAGAACCGGCAGGCTGATCGCCCCCGGCACATGATCCTCGGCAAACTCGGACGGAGACCGCACGTCGATCACATCGTCAAAGCCCATGGCCTCAAGCTGGCCCAGCGCCGTCACCGTCACAGCCATCCCGGCCCCCCAAACCCAAATCCACCCCCCCCCGATTTGCCCTTTGACAAATACTCTCGGGGGGGCCGGGGGGCGAAGCGCCCCCGGCGGCTGCCGCAGATCACCCCGGCTGCCCGGCCTCCAGACGGTCCAGCAAGGCCGCCAGCATCGCATCGCAGCGCGCCAGCTGCTCGACCGTCACATATTCGTCCGGCTTGTGCCCCTGCGCCATGCTGCCCGGCCCGCAGACCACCACCGGCACCCCAAGCCGCGCGTCGAACAGCCCGCCCTCGGTGCCGAAGGCCACCTTGATCGTGCCGTTCGCCCCGGTCAGCGACTGCACGAAGCGCACCACCGCCGCATCGGTGGGCGTGCCCAGCCCCGGATACTCCCACAGCCGCTCGACCGAAATCGCCGCCTCGGGGAAGGCCGCGCGCAACGGCGCCACAATGCCCTCGGCCCCGGCGCGCAGCTCGCCGATCACGGCCTCGACATCCACCCCGGCCAGCGAGCGGATCTCGAAGTCGATCACCGCCGCGTTCGGCACGATGTTCACCTGCACGCCGCCCGCCATCTTGCCGGCATGCAGCGTGGTATAGGGCACGTCGTAATCGCCATCGAACGGCCCCTTGGCCGCGATCCGCGCCTGCACGGCGCGCAGAACCCCGATGAAATCCGCCGCCAGATGCAGCGCGTTCAGCGCCATCGGCGCCAGCGCCGAATGCCCCTCGCGGCCCACACATGTGGCCCGCAGCGCCACCTTGCCCTTGTGCCCGGTGGCGACCTGCATGCCGGTGGGTTCCCCCACGATGCACATCGCCGGTTTGACCGGCGCCGCCGCCAGCAGGTCCACCAGGCTGCGCACGCCCATGCAGCCCACTTCCTCATCGTAAGACAGCGCCAGATGCAGCGGCACCCGCAACGGCCGCCGCGCCGCCTGCAGCACGCAGGCCACCGCCGAGGCCAAAAACCCCTTCATGTCCGCCGTGCCGCGCCCGTAAAGCCGGCCGCCCGCCTCGGTCAGCGTGAACGGAGGCCTCGTCCAGGCCTGCCCCTCCACCGGCACCACGTCGGTATGCCCCGACAGCATCACGCCGCCGCGGTCCGCGGGTCCCACCGTGGCCCAGAGGTTCGCCTTGCCACCCGTCTCATCGGGGATCAGCCGCGCCTCGACCCCCACCTCGGCCAGAAGACCCGCCACGAAGTCCATCAGCGCCCGGTTCGGCCGCGAACTCACGGTGTCAAAGCCGACCAGCCGGTCCAGGATGGCGCGGGTGTCCATGCGTGAAATCCCCTGTCTCAAGCCCACCCCTGCTAGCGCGAAGCGGCCGCACGGGAAAGACCCGGATACGAAACTCCTGACTGGCCAGCCGCCCGCCGGCTTGGCATTCTGCCGCCACCCACCGCCCGCCTGTACAGGATTTGACATGTTCCTTCGCCCCGCCCTGCTGGCCCCCGCCCTGCTGGCCCCCGCCCTGCTCGCCCTCGCCGTCCCCGTTGCAAGCGCCGAAGACACCACGCCCGGCCAGGTCCACACCCTTGACCTTGCCGCCCGGCTTTACGCCCATGCCCTGGCGACCGACGACGCGCTCTCCGCCGTCACCGCCTTCCGGCTGGTCCAGTCGGTGACCCTGCGCGACGACACCTCGTGGCAGAAGTCGACCGAAGACGTCACCGGATCGGAAATCGTCTTCCGCACGCTTCCGCCCGAAAAGCAGCGCGAGGTTGCCCAAAGCACCGCCAAGACCTCCGGCTTCTCCGCGCTCGCCCTTGTCTCGGGCGAGATGGAGGCCGCAACGCGCGAGATCGCTGCCGGCGATGACGAGTTGACCGCCCTTGTCGACGACGCTGCCACCGCCACCGCGCGGGGCCGCATCGGCGGGGCAAACCAGCAGGTCGCCGCCCTGGCCCCGGGCAAGAAGGACACCTGGCAAATCCCCTTCGCCGGCCAGGAACGGGCCGAGATCGGCGTATTCGGTGACGGCTCGGGCGGTCTTGCGTGGATGGTGGCCGATGCTGCTGGCCTGCCGGTCTGCATCGACCACTATTCCGAACAGCCGCTCTACTGCGCCTTCACCCCGGCCGCGAACGCCTTCTACACCGTCACCGTCATCAGCCGATCGGATGTCGAAGGCCAGTATTTGCTGGCCACCAATTAGCGACAGCACGGTCCGGCCTTGCGAATGACGGCATTTGTCACCCGCAGCCGGCTTTTCAAACGGCCCTGCGGGTGTCACATTCCCCGCAGGCACAACCCCCGCCCGCCCGGCGGATTCACCACAGGACAAGGCCATGAAACTCAAAGCCCTTTCCATGACGCTTGCGACCACCGCACTGGTGGCGCTGACGCTTCCCTCGATCGCCCAGGACAAGTCGGGCTCCAATGTCAGCGCCGAAGGCACCGGCACCCCCGGCGCCACCGCCAGCATGGCCATGGCGCATGAACTTTACGCCCTGGGCGTGGCCTCGGGCGATGCGCTGACGGTGCTGACCGCCGCCAAGCTGGCCGCCCAGGCCGAGGGCACGCCGCAGGAACCGGCGGCGCTGGACCCGGAGGGGTTCGAACTGGTCAGCGATGCGCAAACCACCGCCAAGCCCAGGGGACGGCCGCGGAAGAACCCCGCGCTGGTGCCGTCCCCGGAGGAAGGCGCCCCCCGCCCCGCCGCCAAGACCACCCTGCTGACCGCCGCGGGCGATGAGGAAGGCGCTACCGAGGCCCCGGTGACCGCCGCCGCGATGTTCGCCAAGGCCACCGAACTGGCCGGCGATGACGAGGCGCTGAAAGGCATGATCGCCGACGCCGAAGCCGAAGGCGCCCGTGGCCGCATCGGCGGCGCGGTGACCTGGGAATCCAAGCTGCCACGCGGCCAGATCGACGTCTGGGAAGTGCCCTTCTACGGCAATTCCTACGCCGAGGTGGCCATCATCGGCGACGGCGATGCCAACCTCGACATGGTCATCACCGACGAAAACGGCAACGTGATCTGCTATGACGTGTCGCCCTCGGACCAGGTCTACTGCGACTTCGTTCCCGCCTGGGATGGCTACTTCTACATCACCGTGGAAAACGCCGGCCGGGTGCGCAACAGCTACTACCTGATGACGAACTGAACCATCGTTCGGAAATTCGGTTGCAACAGGGGCCGGGCAGCAACGCCCGGCCCCTTATCGCATGCCTGACGCCGCCCGGATCGGGCCGACCGGGTTGCGCGATCGGGCCGACCTGTCCAATTTCCGAACGCCTGATCGTAAATCGCGATCTCCCGTCCCTGGCCCTGCTGTGCACCGCGCAGAATGCAAAGGGCCCGGCCGTCCGGCCGGACCCCTTTCCGCCCTGCTCCGCCCGCGTCACGGGTTCGAAGCGATCACCTCGTTCAGCCAGGGGATGAAGGCCGAGATGTTGGTATAGGCCGAGAACATCGCGTTCTCTTCGCAACCCTGGCCCGAGGCGGCGCTCAGGCCCCAGGAAACGATGCCGGCCTGGATATAGCTGCCGTCTTCCAGCGGCACCACCAGCGGGCCACCGCTGTCACCGTTGCAGCTCGTCTTGCCGCCCTCGAAGGTGCCCGAGCAGATCATGTTCTCGCTGATCGGCATCGGGGCGCGGCCCAGCATCTCGTCCCACAGCGCATAGGCGTCGTTTTCCGCGATCGACAGCACCTGTGCCGCGTAGGAGAAGCCCGCCGCCGCCTCTTCCGCCCGCGCCTCCATCATCGCGGTGTTGCACATCTCGCGGTCCAGCATCTGGATCTGCACCTCGCGCAACTCGGGCGACATGCGACCGCCGTTCTGCAGACCCCAGCCGGTGACCACCGTGGTCACGCCCGGCTGCTGCAGGATGTCGCCGAAATCGGCGTCCGGCACCTCGACCGTCTTGTAGGGCACGTTCGGCTTCCGCGCGAGCTTGATCAGCGCGATGTCGTAATCCAGGCCCGTCGCGGTATAGGACGGGTGCGGGAAGATCGCCTCGACCGGGATCACGTCGCCCGAGCCGTCCAGCTTGGTCGTCCCGGCGACGATGCTCAACTCGGTCGGGTGAACGTCGAATTCGGTGCCCTGGTCGTCCATCATGTGCACGCAATGGGCCGCGGTCAGCACCCATTCGTCCATCACCAGCGACCCGCCGCAGAACTGGCTGTCGGGCGAGACCGGCATCGCGGCCACCGTCAGCGCCACCTGCCAGGGCCATTCGCCCTCGTCGGCCAACTCGCCACCGATCACCTTGCCGCCGGCGTCTTCCGGCTGGGTGGCGTTGCGATCGGCCTTCTTGCCGGATTCGGCAAAGCCGAAGGGCGAGGCGGTCTTGTCCTTTGTCCCCTGGGCGCCGAAATTCCCCAGCTTGCTATCCGCCAGAACGGCGCCCGCCGCCCCGGCCACCACCAGCGCAATCACCAATGGCTTCAAACGATTCGCCTTCATTTCAACGCTCCATTGCAATCGTCGGGTCACAGCGGCCCGGGTTTCAGTCGCACCACCTGACGCAGCATCGTAAGCGCGGCGGGTTTCGTCGAAAAGCCGCGCATCGCGGCCTCTTCTGGGTCAGTCATCCTTCCCTCAAGCCATAGCGCCATCGGGTCCGAGGCTGACGCAAAGTCGCGCGTCATGCCCGGGCTGGCAAGTCGTGTCAGATCAATCCGCTGGCCGTTCTCGTCATCCATCGGCACCGCCAGCACCCAGATCTCCTCAAGCCCCGCCGTGGTGCCGGGTTCGATCTGCAAGCCGACGCGGATGCTCTCGCCCGGGGCCAGCCGGTTGGCCTGGTTGCGTTGCGGCCAGATCGGCTGCACCTCGAAATCGGCCGCCATGTACAGCACGCTGACATCCTGCATCTTGCCCGAGGCATTGGTGACGGTCAGCCACAGCTGATCGCACGGCGCCGCGCCCTGCGCCGGGTCGGCCGGCTCGCTCGGCCCCGCCGCGCCACAAGTGTCACCCGCCGCCGCCGCCGGCCTCCGCTCGATCTCGACCGTGATCGCCTGCTTGCCGGTCAGGCTGCGCCCCGAGGCGCCAGCGAGGGTCTCGCGCAGCCGCAAGCCATGCGCCGCCTGCGCCAGCGCGCGCTCCAGTGCCTCGGCCTCGGTCTCGTCGGCCAAAAGTTCCACCCGCGGCGAAGACCCCGGACCCTCCGGGTCCAACACGCCATCGCCATTGGCCAGTGCCACCGTGCCATCCACCAGGATCGGCACCAGGTCCGGCGCGCCTGCACCGGGTGCGGGCAAGGCCGCCTCCCAAGCCGCATAATCCTTGCCGTCGCCGGGATCGGCCCGAACCGCCGCCGCCAGGGTCAGCGGATCGGCCGGCGGCGCCGCAATCACCTCGGCCCAGGCGGCACCTTCGGGCAGATCGCCCAGCAGCATGGCCTCGCGCAGGCCGGTCTTGCCCAGCGTCGCCGTGCCCAGCGGCGCGCCGCCCGCCCCTTCGGCATAAAGCGCCACCTCGGCGCCCTCGGCCAGCCCGCGCAGCAGCCCCGCCTGCACAATGGCATCCTTCACCGGCAGCCGTGCCTCGGCCGCCCCGGTCCCGAACACCTGCGCATCCAGCAGCGGCCCCTCGCCCTCGGGCACCTGCCGCGCCGGCCCCTGCACCATGGCCTCGGCCGCCGTCGCCAGCACCTGAGACCAGCTCGCGTTTGGCGCCGTCGTCAGCACCTGGGCCAGACGCAAGGTGAACTCGCCATGCCACTCGCCGCTGTCGGCCAAGGGGTATTCGAACGATCGTTCATCGGATTGTGACGAATACAGGAACACATATTCACCATGCAGTTCCAGCGCCGCCGTCGCCGGCGCGGACGCCGCACCTTCGGGAATCCCCAGCGCCTCGGGCGCCAGCACCCGCGCCACACCCTGCCCGCCCACCGCCCGGAACCCGGTCGCCGAATGGCAGGCGTCGATCAGCCCCACCAGTTGCACGCCGCGGTCCATCAGCCCCTGCGCCCAGGTCTGCAACTCATCGTCGATCAGGGCGTTTTCCACGCCGCCCACCGCGCCTTTCCATCCCGCTGCATCGGCCGGCAGCAATATCTCGTCATACCCCCCGCCCTCGTCGCCCGAGGCATCGGGCGCCTGCGCCCCATGCCCGGAGAAATAGAACAGCACCGTATCCCCCGGCTGCGCCGCGACCGAGACCGCCGCCATCGCCGCCAGAATGCCCTCACGCGTGGGCTGGCCCTTTGCGGCCCCCTCGGGCAGCCCGGCCAGATCGGAGCTCAGGATCGTCATCGCCGCCGGGTCCAGCCCCCGCCCCTGCAAGGTCTCGGCCATCAGCCGCACGTCGTTTGCGGGCCCCTTCAGGTCGGCGTCCAGCACCAGATAGTCGGAAACGCCGACCAGCACCGCCCGCACCTCGGCCAGCGCGGGGCCGGCCGCCAGCAGGGCGACCGAAGACATCAGCAAGGCCAGACCACGTTTCATGCAGGGCAGATTACCCTTGGCCCCCAGCCGCACAAGCCCGCCGCGCACCCGCGCCCCCGCATGACTGCATTTGTCATCGCCAACGCCAGGGGCCGCCCCCGAAGCGGTGGGGTGGGCGGGTGGGCACCGCTTCGGGGGCGGCTTTCCCACATGTCACCCGGGCGCACGGGGCCAGGCAATCTCGACCGTCAGCCCTTTTCCCACCTTCGGCAGCGACAGCCGCGCCCCGTGCCGCAGGGCAATCGCCCGCACCAGCGCCAGCCCCAGCCCGTGCCCCGAAATCCCCCGTGCCCGGTCCCGCTCGGCCCGGGTAAAGCGCTCGAAAACCGCGTCCTTCATCTCGTCCGGCAACCCCGGCCCGGTATCCACCAGCCGCAGCACCGACTGCGCGCCCGCCTCCAGCGACAGGTCCAGCCGGTCGCCCGGCCCGCAGTACTTGATCGCGTTGTCCAGCAGGTTGGCCAGCATCTGCGCCAGCAGGTTGCGGTCGCCCAGCACCCGCACCCCCGGCGCCACCTGCGCCGAAGAGACCAAGCCCTTGTCCTCGGCCAGAGGCTGGTACAGCTCCCAGACCTCAACCGCCACCGCTGACAGGTCCACCGGCACCAGCCCGCCGCCGTGCCCCTGATCGGCCTCGGCCCGGCTGATATCCAACAGCGAATCGAACACCCGGATCGCCTGCCGCATTTCCCCGCGCAACTCGGCCACCACCGCCTCCTGCCCCTCGATCCGGCCCAGCTTCTGCAGCATCCGGTTCAAGGGCGTGCGCATCTCGTGCGCGATGGTGTCCGACAGCCGGTGCGTCGCCCGGTTCAGGTTGGAGATGCGGTCCAGCATGCCATGCACATGCGTCTCCAAGAGCCCGAACTCGTCGGCCGACCGCGGCCCCGGCAGCCGCGCGTCCAGATCGCCCTCGGCCACCCGGTCGGCCAGCGCGTTCACCCGCCCGATCCGCCCCATCACCGAAGCCGCCGCCAGCCAGCCGACGCCGGCGCCCGCCACCAGCAGCGCCGCCAGCAGCCCCAGCATCCCGCGCCGCAAGGCCGCCAGCGTGTCATCCACCGGCTCCAGAGAGCGGCCCACCAGCAGCGGAAACCCCCCCGGCAAGTCGCGCGCCACCACCAGCCAGCGGTCGCCGTCCAGCACCACCTCCTGCGCCGGATCAATGACGAACCCGGCGCCCTCTGCGGCCAATCCCGCCGGCCAATCGTCCCGGGTGCCCGCCAGCACCCGCCCCTCGCGGTCCAGCAGCACCAGCATCTCGCCGCCAGGCGCCGCCGCCCGATAGGCAATCGCCTCGCGCAGCGCGATGATCCGGCGCTGGTCATACAGCGCCGCCAGCCCGCCCAGATCGGCCGCCAGCAGCGCCCTTTGCGCCTGCATCAGCCGGTTCTCGACCAGCCGATACTGCAGCCCCATCGCCAGCAGCGCCAGCAGCGCCACCGCCGCCGCCATTCCCGCCGCCAGCCGCAGCGTGGCGCGGGCGCGAAGCGGGGCCTCGCTCACCCGGCGGCCCCCAGCGGGGCAAAGACATAGCCCTCGCCCCGCGCAGTCTGGATGGCCGCGCTGCCGGCATCCTCAAGCTTGCGCCGCAGCCGGCCGACATGCACATCCACCACATTCGTCCCGGGATCGAAATGCAGATGCCAGACGTTCTCCAGCAGCTGCATCCGGGTCACCACCTGCCCGGCATTGCGAGCGAAATAGGTGAGCAGCTCGAACTCCTTGGGGCTGACCGGCACATGCGTCCGCTTCACATGCACGGTGCGGGCCTTCATCCGGATCTCCAACTCGCCGAAGGCCAGCAGGTCGTTGTCCAGCACCTGCATCGTGCCCCGCCGCAACAGCGCCCGCAGCCGCGCCCGCAATTCATCCGGCTCGAATGGCTTGGGCAGGTAGTCATCCGCCCCCTTCTCCAGCCCCTCGACCCGCTCAGCTGCCCGCCCCAGCGCCGACAGCACCAGGATCAAGGCCCGGCTGCCGACCGCCCTGATCCGCGCCATCGCCTCGACCCCGTCGCCGCCCGGCAGCATCCGGTCCAGCACGATCACCCGGTAATCCCCAAGGCCCGCCTCGGCCAGCCCTTCATCCAGGGTCCCCCGGATCTCGGCCTCGCAGCCCAACTCGGCCACCACGGCCGCCACGGCGGCCGCGGTCTCTGCATCGTCCTCGATGATCAGGATGCGGTCCTGCATGTTCCTGTCCCTTGTCCCGCGCAGAAGGTTCAGAACACCACCACGTCCGGGTCAAGCACATTCGCGCCGCCCACCGGCCGCAGACCGCCGCCCTTGCCCCAGGGGTCCAGGTACAGGTGCCGCGTCGCACCCCCCGGAGCGGCCACCAGCAGCAGCACCGGCTCGGTGATCTCCAGCGCCTTCAGCGCGGCCAGGTCCATCGCCTGCCCGTTCACCGCCAGAATGCGGTCGCCCTTCGCCAGCCCGGCAAACAACGCGGGTGAGTTCTCGGTGACCCCTGTCACCACGCCGTCATCCCCCAACACCACGCCCAAGCCCGACAGCCGGTAGGCCTTGATCGTCTCGGGCTGCGCGGACAGGTCGATCTCGCGCTTGGCGATCCCCAGCCCCCCCACCTCGGCCTCGGCCGCAAAGGCCAGCACCAGCGACACCTCCTCCGCGCCGCGCCGCACCACCAGCGCGGCCTCGCCGCGTGCCAGCGCAGCCTCGATCAAGAAGGCCATCTCGCCCGCCTCTGCCAAGGCCACACCGTCCACCGCCAGGATGATGTCGCCGGCGACCAGCCCCGCCGCCGCGGCCAGACCACCCGGCTCGACTCCATCGACCAGCAGCCCCGCCGCCGGCACGCCCAGCGCCTCGGCCACCTGCCGGTCCACCGGCCGCGCCACCATCCCCAGCTTGGGGAACGGCGCCAGCGTCTCGGCCACCAGCCCGTCGACGATGCGCGTCAGGTCTTCCGCACCAATCGCATAGGCGATGCCCACGAACATCCGGCTGCCATCGGCGATCTGGCTGTTCATGCCCACCAGCCGCCCCGCCGCATCCACCACGGGGCCGCCCGAGGACCCCGGGTTCACCGCCGCATCATGCTGCAGCATCCTCAGCGGCACCTGCGTTTCCACCTGCCGGGCCACGGCCGAGATCATCCCTTCGGTCAGCGTGAACTCGATCCCCAGCGGCGCCCCCAAGGCATAGACCTCAAGGCCCAGCCCGGCAGGGCCCTCCGCGGCCACCAGCCCGCGACGGCCGGGTGCCACGGCGATCACCGCCACGTCGCGCACCTCATCCCGGGCAATCACCCGGCCCACCTCTTCCTGCCCATGCCGGTCCACCAGCCGAACTTCCTCGGCCGCGCCCACCACATGGGCGTTGGTCACCGCCACCAGCGCCTCGTCGCCCCACAGAAAGGCGCTGCCAAGAAAGCGATCCTCGGCGTCGTTCGTCCGCACCACCAGCACCGCGTCCATCGCAGCCTCAAGCGGGGCCTCGCCGGCCCCCGCCGGCCGCACCGTCGGCAGCGCCGCCAACAGCACCGCCAACGCGAACAGCACCGCCGCCAATCCCTGGAATAGCCGTTTCCGAACGGCCGTTCCGATACTCGTCTTCGAAATCATGATTTCCATTCCTTGGGTGTCTTGCCCTTGGCCGGAAAGGTAGGCTTGCCCCGGCCCGGGGTCACATGACAAATCCCGTCATCGGAAATTTCCACGTTTACAGGCGGATGCGCCCGCCCCATCCTGCCGCCATGACCCGAACCAAAGCTCCCCCCCTGGCCCTTGCCGCCCTGCTGAGTCTGGCCCTGCCCGCGCTGGCCGAAGGCCCTGCGCCCCTGCGCCAGGCGCAAATCAGCGCCGAGCTCTACGCCCGCGGCCTGGCGACCAGCGACCCGCTCCTGATCCTCACCGCCGCCAGCTTGCGCAAATCGCTGGCCCTGAGCGGCGCCACCCCCCTGCCGCTTGACTGGCAGGCGATGCTTTCCGCAGCCGAATCCCTTGCGGCCACCGACCCCATCCTTCTGGCCGCCATCGCAGACCTCCGCGCCGACACGCCCAAGGGCGTCGCCTCCGGCCCGGTCTACCGCCTCGCCGCCCTTGGCCCCGGCGCGGAAACCGAAATCACCGACCTCACTTTCCGCGGCGGAACCTATGCCGAGGTCTACATCGAGGCCGCCACCGCCAACCTTGACCTCACCATCCGCGACGCCTCCGGCAACCTGGTCTGTGCCGATACCGACCCCAGCCCGATCGCCTATTGCGGCTGGACACCGGCCGCCGATGGGGTGTTCCTTCTGACCATCATGAACCGCGGCCCCGCCGAAACCGACTACGCTTTGATGACGAATTGAGGCCCCAGATGATCCGCAAACTCCTTCTGACCACCGCCTTTGCCCTCCTGGCCCTGCCCGCCGCAGCGCGCGAGAATTACGCGATCCTGATCGCCGCGAACGATTATCAGAACCTCGACGAACGCTGGTGGCTGAAAGGCCCGCGCAACGACGTCGACCTGGTGGCCACCTACCTTACCACCGAGGCCCCGGTGCCCTTCGCGCCCGAAAACGTCACCGTCCTGACCGACGGCACCGAAGGCGCGCAGCCCGCCACCCTTGCTGCCATCCGCGAAGCTTTCGCCAAGGTCGCGGCCGAGGCACAGCCGGGCGATTTCGTCTATCTGCACTTCTCGGGCCACGGCACCCAGGCGCCCGCCACCAACGATGACACCGAACTTGACGGCCTGGACGAATTGTTCCTGCCGGTCGACATCGGCAAATGGAACGATGGCGTCGGCACGGTGCAGAATGCGCTGGTCGATGACGAGATCGGCCAGATGATCGACGCCATCCGCGCCAAGGGCGCCGATGTCTGGGTGGTGTTTGACAGCTGCCACTCCGGCACCGCCACCCGCGCCGTGGAAGCGGATGACGAAGTGCGCACCCGCCAGCTTGACCCCTCGGTTCTGGGCATGGACCCGGCGGCGATGGAAGACGTCGCCAGCCGCAGCATCGGCGAGGACGATCCCCGCGCCACGACCCCCGAAGAAATGGCCGACACTGCCCCCGCCGGCGAGGGCCTGGGCAGCTTCGTCGCCTTCTACGCCGCGCAGACCAACGAGGTGACCCCCGAAAAGAACATGCCCAAGGGCAAACCCGGCCGCAAACCGCACGGCGTCTTCACCTACACCCTGTTCGAAACCCTCGCCGAATACCCCAGCGCCACCTACGGCCAGCTCGGCCAGGAAATCCTGCGCAAGTACTCGGTGACCAGCATCGCCAAGACCACGCCGCTGTTCGAGGGCGACCTCGACGCCGTGGCCTTCGCCGGCGCGGAAGGCGGTCGCGTCGCGCAATGGCCCGCCGAGGCCACCGAAGCCGGCCTGACCATCCCCGCGGGCGAGCTTCACGGCCTGTCGCAAGGCGCCGTGCTGGCGGTCATGGCCACCGCCGCCGACGCCACCGAAAACGCGTTGGGCTATGTCGAGATCACATCCATCGACACCTTCACCGCCACCGCGACGGCCATCGAACAGGACGGCAAGGTGCTGCCCGCCGACCTGCCCAAGGGCCTGTATCTTCGCAAGCTGGACGACGCGCTTGATTTCACCCTGACCGTGGCGCTGCCCGAACCCGGCACCGCCCCCGCCGACGCCCTGCTGGCGGCCCTCGAAGACCTCAAGGCCGAAGCCGGCCCGCGGCTGAACTTCGTCGCCGCCGGCGCCGAGGCCGACCTGCGGCTCGCGGTCATCCCCGACAGCCCCCGCCCCGATGCGATCTGGGTGCTGCCCTCGACCGGCCTGGCCGATGACCTGACCACCACGCCCTCGGTCGGCACCGAAGGCAAGGACGGCGCCACCCTGGCGCTGACCCTGGCCGACACCCTGGCCCATATGTCCAAGGCGCTGAACCTGATGAAACTGGGCGGCGCCATCGGCGCGGGCGAGATGGATGTCGAGGTCGAGATGCTGACCCGCAGCGCCGAAACCCCCGAGTTGACGCCGCTGCCGCTGTCGCCCGTGCCCACCCTGATCTCGAACGACGAGGTGCATGTGCTGGCCAAGAACCACATGGACGTGCCGGTCGACGTCAACGTCCTCTACATCGGCGCCGATTATTCCATCACCCACTGGGCCGCCGAACGCCTGCAGCCGGGGGATGAGCTGAAAAAGGGCCTGTTCGCCATCGGCGGTCAGGTGATGGGCCAGGAACGGATGATCGTCATCATCACCCCGGCAAAACCGCAAAGCCCGGTCGAGAACCTCGGCTACCTGGCGCAGGACGCGCTGGAAACCAGCCGCGGCCTTGCCGGCTCGGCCTTCGGCGACGCCCTGACCGAGGCCGGCTTCGGCGAAACCACCCGCGGCGCCGTGGCCCTTTCCGGCCCCGAAGAAGACACCGGCCCGGCACCGATGATCCTGCAACTGGAACTGCGGACCAAGGCGGTCGACTGACGTCGTCCCCCAGTCTTCTGCCTTTCATCTGTCCTCAAATATCCCGGGGGTCAGGGGGCAGCGCCCCCTGCCTGAGGAGGAGCCCGAAAGGGCGACGACGAGGCAAATGGCATGCGGCGCCCTTCGCGCCGCTCCGCTGTTTCACCCCGGTGCCGGAATCACCTTGCCGGGGTTCATCACGCCCTTCGGGTCCAGCGCGGCCTTGACCGCCCGCATCACGTCCAGCGCCACCGGGTCCTTGCGCCGCCGCATCGACGGCAGCTTCGACAGCCCGATCCCGTGCTCGGCGCTGAAACTGCCGCCCAGGGCCTGCACCACGTCCTCGACCGCATCCATCACCGCATCCTTCAGCGCCGGGTCGTTGCGCGTGGGGAACACGGTGAAATGCAGGTTCCCGTCGCCCAGGTGGGCCACGGTCAGTTGCCGGCACCCCGGATCCAGCACGTCCAGCCGGGCCTCGGCAGCGCGCAGGAAAGCCTCGACCCGGTCCAGCGGCAGGCAGACGTCGGTATCCACCGCCGGCTCCATCCCCACGGCGATCTGCGCCGCCGCCTCGCGCCGCGCCCACATCACCGCGCGCTGCTCCTCGTTCCGCGCCAGCACCGCGTCGTCGATCAGCCCGGCCGCCAGCATCTCGGCCAGCACGCCCTCCAGCAGCGCCACCAGCGGCACCGCGCCATCGGGGCCGGGCCGCGCCTCGGTCTCGACCGTGGTCGCCGCCTCGATCAGGATCGTCACCTCGGGGATATGCCCGAAGGGCAGCCCCAGGTCGGGCCGCACCTCGGCCAGCCGTCGCGAATAATTCGCCGGCATGAACTCGAAGGCCTCGACCCGCCCGCCCGTCGCCGCCTGCATCCGGTTCAGCAGGTCCAGCGCCTGCGGCAGGCCCCTGGCCGAGACCATCGCCGTGGCATGCGCCAGCGGCAGCGGCACCAGCTTCATCACCGCCGCGGTGATGATTCCCAGCGTCCCCTCGGCACCGATGAAAAGCTGTTTCAGATCGTAACCCGAGTTGTCCTTGTGCAACTCGCTCATCAGGTTCAGCACCCGGCCATCGGCCAGCACCACCTCCAGCCCCAGGCACAGCCCCCGCGTGGACCCATAGCGCAGCACGTTCGACCCGCCCGCGTTGGTCGACAGCACGCCGCCCAGCATGGCCGACCCGCGCGCCCCGAACCACAGCGGGAAATACAACCCCGCCGCCTCGGCCGCCTCGTGCAGGCGCTGCAGCACAACGCCCGCCTCGGCGATCACCAGCCGCGCCGCCGGGCGCACCTCGCGGATGCGGTTCATCCGCTCAAGGCTGACCATCAGCCCGCCCACCGACATCGTGCCGCCGACCAGCCCGGTGTTGCCGCCGATCGGCACCACCGGCACGCCCGCCGCCGCGGCTGCCCGCACACAGGCCGCGACCTCGGCGGTCGATCCCGGCCGCACCACCGCCAGCGGCGATCCGTGATACTTGCCCATCCAGTCGCGCACATGGGCCGCCGTCTCGGCGCCGGTCAGCACGTTGCCTGCGCCCACCGCCGCCACCAGTTCGTCCAGAATTGCCATCGCCCGCAGTCCGCCGTTTCCCCCCAAGACCCTAGCGAAGCCGCCCTGCAGGGGCCAGAGGACTTGACTCCGGCGCCGCAGCCGTCAGAAACTTAGACTCTTTGCTAACCGAAAGGCAGCACCCATGCTCCGCCCCCTTGTCCTTTCGGCCCTGCTGGCCCTGTCTCCCCTGCCCGCCACCGCGCAAGACGACCTTGGCACCCCGCCCGCCGGCACCTACCGGCTGGACCTTGCCCATGGCCGGCTGATCTTCAAGGTCAACCACCTGGGCTTTTCCACCTATATCGGCCTCTTCACCCGCTTCGACGCCACCCTGCAATTCGACCCCGACGCCCCCGGAACCATGTCGGTCACCGCCAGCATCGACGCGGCATCGTTGGAAACCCACTACCCGGACCCCGCCTACGACTTCAACGCCCAGCTCACCGGCCCCGACTTCCTCGACGCCGGGCAATTCCCGCAGATCGCCTTCGCCTCGACCGCCGTCACCCTGACCGGCGCCACCACGGCCGATGTGACCGGCGACCTCACCCTTCACGGCGTGACCCGGCCGGTGACGATCAGCGTCACCTACAACGGCGGCTGGGGCCACATGCCGCTTGACCCCGGCGGCGCACGGGCGGGCTTCTCGGCAACCGGCACGCTGAACCGCTCCGACTTCGGCATCGCCTTCGGCATCCCCGCACCGGGCACCACGATGGGCGTCAGCGACCGGGTCGATTTCGAGATCGAGACCGAATTCTCCAACCCCGACGCGCCGAGGCCGGCCCCCTGAGGCGCTTCAGGTTCCCGCCTGTGCCACCAGTTCCAGCACCTTAGGCCCCAGCGCCTTGACGATCTCGGTCACGCCCGCGCGGCTGGGGTGAATGCCGTCGTCCTGCAGCCAGGGCGCCAGGCTGGCCGGATCGGCCGGATCTGCCCCCGCCGCCGCCAGCCCGGCAAAGAAATCGTCCAGCAAGAGCGCCCCGTAGGCCCCCGCCAACTCGGGATACATCGCGTCGAACGTGGCCTTATACTCCGGCCCCCAGTTCGCCGGCGCCTTCATCCCCACCAGCAGCACCGCCAGCCCGCGGTCCTTTGCGGCCTGCAGGATGCTTTCTAGGTTCGCCCGCGCCTCCTCAGGCGGCAGCCCGCGCAGCATGTCGTTGCCGCCCAGCGTCACGATCAGCGCATCCGCCTCGGGCGTCAGCGCCCAGTCCAGCCG
This sequence comes from Rhodobacter sp. Har01, assembly GCF_020564565.1. Taxonomy (GTDB): domain Bacteria; phylum Pseudomonadota; class Alphaproteobacteria; order Rhodobacterales; family Rhodobacteraceae; genus Pseudogemmobacter. The sequence goes on along the minus strand of NZ_JAJCTD010000006.1, from coordinate 255,728 downwards.
CGCGCGGCCCCCCGCCGTGGTGTCGCCGGACACCCCCGCATTCACCACCACCGCATCCGACCCCTGCGCCGCCAGCCAGCCCTGCAACTGCGGCACCAGCCCCTCGCCCTCGGGCAGCCCGTAACCCGCCGTCAGGCTGTCGCCCAGCGCCACCACCGTCACCGGTTCCGCCGCCACCGGCGCGCCCGCCAGAAAGATCAACGCAATCGTGACATTGCGCAGCCGTCGCATTGCGCCATATCCCATCTGACCCGCCCCTTGCAGGACCGCCCGCATGACCGACCCCGTCCTCTCCCTGACCGACGCCAGGCTGACCCTGCCCGGAAACGCCGGCCCGGTCGAGATCTTGCGCGGCATCACGCTCAACATCCAGCGCGGCGAAACCGTCGGTCTGGTCGGCCCTTCGGGATCAGGCAAATCGTCACTCCTCATGCTCATGGCGGGGCTTGAACGCGCCACCGGCGGCCAGGTCCGCGCCCTGGGGCAAGACCTGACCGCGCTGGACGAAGACGCCCTCGCGCGCTTCCGTCGTGGCAATATGGGGGTGGTGTTCCAATCCTTCCACCTGATCCCGACCATGACCGCGCTGGAAAACGTCGCCATCCCGCTGGAACTGGCCGGCGCGCCCGACGCCTTCCCGCGGGCCGAAGCTGAACTGGCCGCCGTCGGCCTTGCCCACCGCATCGACCATTACCCCAGCCAGTTGTCGGGCGGAGAGCAGCAGCGCGTCGCCCTGGCCCGCGCCGCAGCCCCCCGCCCGGCGCTGTTTCTGGCCGATGAACCCACCGGCAACCTCGACGCCACCAACGGCGCCGCGATCATGGACCTTCTCTTCAGCCTGCGCGACCGCCACGGCGCGACCCTTGTCCTGGTCACCCACGACGCCGACCTTGCCCGCCGCTGTGACCGCATCATCCGCCTTGCCGACGGCCGCCTTGCCACCGCCGACCTCAAGGCGGCGGAATGAGCCTCGCCCTCACCATCGCCCGGCGCGAACTTCGCGGCGGCCTTGCCGGCTTTCGCATCTTCCTCGCCTGCCTTGCCCTGGGCGTTGCCGCCATCGCCGGCGTCGGCACCCTGCGGTCGGGCATCCAGTCCGGCCTGGCCGACCAGGGTGCCATCATCCTGGGCGGTGATGCCGAGATGCGCTTCACCTACCGCTTCGCCACCGAACTCGAACGCGCGTTCATGGCCGAAATCGCCACCGCGCAATCGGAAATCGTCGACTTCCGCTCGATGGCGCTGACCGAAACCGACCAGGCCCTGACCCAGGTCAAGGCGGTCGACGCCGCCTACCCGCTGACCGGCACCATCCCCCTTGACCCGGCGATCCCCCTCGCCGAAGCCCTCGCCACGGAAAACGGCCTTCCCGGCGCCGTCATGGACCCGGTCCTGATCGAACGCCTTTCCCTCACCCCCGGCGACACCTTCCGCCTTGGCACGCAAACCTTCCGCCTCACCGCCGCCATCCTCCGCGAACCTGACGCGGGTTCCGCCGCCTTCTCCCTTGGCCCGCGCACCCTTGTCCGCACCGAAGCGCTGGCCACCTCGGGCCTCATCGCCCCCGGCTCGCTGTACGAGACGAACTACCGCCTCCTCCTGCCGCCCGGCGCCGACCTCGCCGCCCTGGAAGCGCAAGCAAAGGCGCAGTTCCGCGATACCGGCCTGCGCTGGACCGACAGCCGCAACGCCGCCCCGGGGATCGAGCGTTTCGTCGACCGCATGGGCGCCTTCCTCGTCCTCGTCGGGCTTGCCGGCCTTGCGGTGGGCGGCGTCGGCATCTCGGCCGCCGTCCGCGCCTACCTGGACGGCAAGACCGCCACCATCGCCACGCTGAAAACCCTTGGCGCGCCCGGCGGGCTGATCTTCCGCACCTACCTGATCCAGATCGGCGCCCTGACCGCCCTTGGCATCGCCCTCGGCCTCGCCCTTGGCGCCGGCGCCCCCCTTCTGGCCGCCCCGCTGATCGAGGCGTCCCTCCCCTTCCCCGCCGAAATCGCCCTCTCCCCCCGCGCATTGGTCGAGGCTGCCGTCTACGGCGCCCTGACCGCGCTGATCTTCACCCTGCTGCCGCTGGCCCGCACCGAACGCATCCGCGCCGCCGCCCTGTACCGCGGCGGCACCGGCACCCGCGCCTGGCCCCGGGCCCGCTGGCTGGTGGCCCTTGCGGCCCTGACCGCCGCCCTGATCGGCGGCGCCGCCTGGGCCTCGGGCATGGCGAAACTGACCCTCGGCGCCGCTGCCGGCGTGCTGGGCGCCCTTGCCGTGCTGGCGCTGGCCTCGGGCGCGCTGCGCTTCGCCGCCCGCCGCCTCGCCCGCTCGCCCCTCGCCCGCGGCCGCGTCGCCACCCGCGCCGCGTTGTCGGCCATCGGCGCCCCGCGCTCCGATGCGCTGCCGGTGATCCTGTCGCTGGGCCTTGGCCTTTCGGTCCTGGCCGCCGTCGGCCAGATCGATTCGAACCTGCGCGCCGCGATCGACCGCGACCTGCCGCCGCGCGCCCCGGCCTTCTTCTTCGTCGACATCCAGCCCGACCAGATCGACCCGTTCCTCGCGCTGATGACCGGCAACCCCGAAGTCACAAAGACCGAAAGCGCGCCGATGCTGCGCGGGCTGATCACCCAGATCAACGGCCGCCCCGCCAAGGACGTCGCCGGCGACCACTGGGTCGTGCGCGGCGACCGCGGCATCACCTATGCCGCCGCCCCGCCCGAGGGCACCAAGATCACCGCCGGCACCTTCTGGGCGCCCGATTACGCCGGCCCGCCCCAGGTCAGCTTTGCCGCCGAAGAGGCCGCCGAGATCGGCCTGCTCCTGGGCGACACCGTCACCGTCAACATTCTGGGCCGCGACATCACCGCCACCCTCACCTCGTTCCGCGAGGTCGACTTTTCCAGCGCAGGGATGGGTTTCGTGATGACCCTGAACCCCGCCGCCGTGTCGGGCGCGCCGCACACCCACATCGCCACCGTCTACGCGCCGCCCAGCGAAGAGGCGCGAATCCTCAAGGCCGTCACCCAGACCTGGCCCAACGTCACCGCAATTCGCATCCGCGAGGCGATCGACCGCGTGTCCGAAGCCCTTGCCGCCATCGCCACCGCCACCGCCTGGGCCGCCGCCGGCACCCTAATCACAGGCTTTGCCGTGCTGATCGGCGCGGCAGCGGCGGGCGAACGCGCCCGCGCCTACGAATCGGCCATCCTGAAGACACTCGGCGCCCCGCGCAGCCGCATCCTGGCCAGCTTCGCCCTGCGCTCGGCGCTCCTGGGCGCCGCCGCCGGCCTGGTGGCCGTGCTTGCCGGGGGCCTGGCCGGCTGGGCCGTCATGCGCTTCGTGATGGAGGTGGACTACCGGTTCGAACCCGTCTCGGCCGCCGCCATCGTGCTGGGCGGCATCCTGGCCACCCTGCTGTCAGGCCTGGCCTTCGCCGCCCGTCCGCTGTCGGTGCGTCCCGCGCAAATCCTGCGGTCGCAGGATTAGCGCCCGACCAGGAATCCCTTGGGCGCCCGCGCCAGCAATTCCTCGGCCAGCGCCACGCCGATCTCGGCCGCATCCGACGCCAGACCACGGCGTTCCCCGGCAATGCACTCACTGCCATCCGGCCGCAGGATCTCGCCCCGCATCCACAGCTGATCGCCCTCCAGCACCGCCAGCCCGGCAATCGGCGTCTCGCAAGACCCGTCCAGCCGTCGCAGATAGGCCCGCTCGGCCGCAAGACGGATGCCGGTGTCGCGGTCATGGATCGCATCCAGCATCGCCTTGACGCGCGGATCGTCCAGCCGCCGCTCGACCCCGATGGCGCCCTGCGCCACTGCCGGCAGCATCTCGTCCGGCTCGGTCGCCGACCGCGCGACATCCGCCATGCCCAGCCGCTTCAGCCCCGCCATCGCCAGGAAGGTGGCATCCGCCACCCCCTCCTGCAGCTTCTTCATCCGGGTCTGCACATTGCCACGGAACTCGACCAGCTTCAGGTCGGGCCGCCGCAAGGCCAGCTGCGACCGCCGTCGCAAGCTGGACGACCCCACCGTCGCCCCCTGCGGCAAATCAGCCAGCCGCGCATACTTGGCGCTGACAAAGGCGTCGCGGGTATCCTCGCGCGGCAGGTAGCAATCCAGGATCAGCCCCTCGGGCTGCTCCGTCGGCATGTCCTTCATCGAATGCACCGCGATGTCGATGCCGCCATCCAGCAGCGCCTCCTCGATCTCGCGGGTGAACAGGCCCTTGCCGCCGATGTCCTTGAGCGCCTTGTCAAGAATCTGGTCGCCGGTGACTTTGATCACGCAGATCTCGAAGGCCGCCTCGGGCAGGCCGAACGCCGCCATCAGGCAGCGCCGCGTCTCATGCGCCTGCCACAGGGCCAAGGGCGAGCCACGGGTTCCGATCTTGAGGGGTTCTTGCGGGGTGGGCAGGTTCTGGATCATGGGCGCAAGCCTTACAACTGTCATCTTTGCCTGACAACTCTTGACAAGCCATGGGCAAGGTCGGAAGGCAAGGCGACAAAGGAGCCCTGCCATGACCGACAAGACCATCCTTCGTGCCCTGCGCGGCGAGACCCTTCCGACGCCGCCGATCTGGATGATGCGTCAGGCCGGCCGCTACCTGCCGGAATACCGCGCCACCCGGGCGCAGGCGGGCGATTTCCTCTCGCTCTGCTACACCCCCGACCTTGCCGCCGAGGTCACGCTGCAGCCGATCCGCCGCTACGGCTTTGACGCCGCGATCCTGTTCGCCGACATCCTGCTCTTGCCGCAGGCGCTGGGTCCGAAGCTGTGGTTCGAAACCGGCGAAGGCCCGCGGATGGAAACCACCACCACCATGGATCAGGTCAAGGCGCTGAAGCCGACCTCCGAAATCCACGAAACGCTGTCGCCGATCTATGAAACCGTGCGCATCCTGGCCCGCGACCTGCCGCGCGAGACCACGCTGATCGGCTTTGCCGGGTCGCCCTGGACCATCGCCACCTACATGATCGCCGGCCGCGGGTCCAAGGACCAGGCCGCCGCGCATCGCCTGAAGGACACCGACCGCGCCACCTTCCAGGCCATCATCGACCGGGTGACCGAGGCAACGGTCGAATACCTCTCGGCCCAAGTGCAGGCCGGGGCCGAAGTGATCAAGCTGTTCGACAGCTGGGCCGGTTCGCTGAAAGGCCAGGATTTCCAGGACTTTGCCGTGAAGCCCGCGGCTGAGATCATCTCGGCCCTCAAGGCGAGACACCCCGGCCTGCCGATCATCGCCTTCCCGCGTGAGGCGGGTGATGGCTACATCGGCTTTGCCAGGGCGACCGGCGCCGATTGCGTGGCGATCGACAATTCCGTCACCCCGGAATGGGCCGCCGCGAACGTGCAGAAGGACGGCTGCGTGCAGGGCAACCTGGCGCCGGAACACATGGTGACCGGCGGCGAGGCGCTGGTGCGCGAAACCCTTCGCGTGGTCAACGCCTTCCGCAAGGGCCCGCACATTTTCAACCTCGGCCACGGCATCACCCCCGAAGCCGACCCCGAGAACGTCACCCTGATGATCGAGACGGTGCGCAACGCCTGATGCCGGGGAACCGGAATTCGAAGTCGAATTCCGTGCACGATTTCCGAATTCGGAAATCGCTTCCCCGGCCGGCCGCGTGATGCTGCCGCTCTGGGTCTGGGCCAGCCTCGTCGGCGCGCTTGCCCAGACCGGGCGCAACGCCACCCAGAAGGGCCTGACTGCCCGCCTCGGCACCCTTGGCGCCACCAACGTCCGCTTCCTGTTCGGCCTGCCCTTCGCCTGCGGCTTTCTGACGCTCGCCCTCTGGCAGACCGGCGAAGCCCTTCCCGCCCTGCCGCCGCGCGCCCTTGGCTTCACCCTGATGGGCGCGCTGATGCAGATCGCCGGCACCGCGCTGATGCTGCAGGTCATGCGATCCCAGGCCTTCGGCACCACCACCGCCTGGCTCAAGGTGGAACCCGTCCTGGTGGCCTTCGTCGGCTGGGCCTTGCTGGGCGACCCGCTGACTCTGCCGATGCTGGGCGCCATCGCGGTCGCCGTCCTCGGCGTGCTTGTCCTGAGCCTGAAACCCGGCCTCGGCCGCGCGATGTTCGCCGAAACCGGCCCGGCCGCGATGGGCCTCCTCTCCGGCCTTGCCTTCGGCCTGTCGGCCATCGGCTTTCGCGGCGGCATCGTGTCGCTGCCCGAGGGCAGCTTCCTGATCCGCGCGTTGACCATCCTTGTGCTGTCGCTGACGATCCAGACCCTGACCCTGGCCCTCTGGCTGGCCTTCAAGGACCGCAAGGCCCTGACCGGCGCCCTCTCCGCGTGGCGCCCTTCGCTGGCCGCGGGCTTCCTTGGCGCCTTCGCCTCGGCCTGCTGGTTCATCGCCTTTTCGCTGACCTCGGCGGCCAACGTCCGCACCCTGGCGCTGGTCGAGGTGATCTTCGCCGTCGCCGTCTCGGCTCTGGTCTTCGGCCAGCGCACGACGTCCCGACAACTGCTGGGCATGGTCGTCCTGCTGGCCGGGGTCGCCCTTCTCCTGCGCGTCTCGCCCTGACTCAGCCCCGAAACCGCGACCCCAGCATCCCGCGCAGGGCCGCCAGCGCCGGACCGGCATCCTCGCAGTCCGGCCCGATCCGTACCGCCACCGCCGCGGCCCAGCCGAAGGCCGCCACCTTGTCCGGGCGCAGGGTGATCTCAAGGCCCCCGGGCCCTGCCTCGACCGCCGCCACCGCATCTTCCGCGCCAAAGGCTTCGTCGCTCACCTCGAACCAGACCGGCCCGCCGCCCAGCGGCTGGCGGAACAGCACATAGCCCTCGTCGGCCTCCTCACCCTCGGCAAAGCCCACGAACAACAGGCCCTCGTCCTCGACAACCGAGCCATAGGCGGCGTTTATGGTGATGTCTGCCATGGTCCGATTCCCCTGAGTCGCGGCAGTTGTTGACGCCTCCCTTGCGGCCGCAACAGCCCGACGCCTGCCATAAGTCAGCCCTGCGTGGTGCAAACCCGGGTCATACCCGAAATTCCTTGCGGCCCCAAAGGATTGACCTGGCGCACGCCGGTCACGGCCATTTCGCCACCGGCGGCAGGCTCATCAGCACCGCATTCGCGTCGTGGCCGGTCTCCAGCCCGAACTTGGTGCCCCGGTCGTAGACCAGATTGTACTCGGCATAGAGGCCGCGGTGCACCAGCTGCGCCTCGCGGTCGGCCTCGCTCCACGGCGTGCCAAGCCGGCGCTCGGTCACCGGCAGGAACGCCGGCAGGAAGGCACTGCCGACGGCCTGGGTAAAGGCAAAGTCGGCCTCCCAATCTCCGGTGTTCAGGTCATCATAGAAGATGCCCCCCACCCCCCGCGCCCGGCCCCGGTGCGGCACGAAGAAATACTCGTCCGCCCAGGCCTTGAAGCGGGGGTAATAGTCCGGCGAATGGGCATCGCAGGCGGCCTGCATCTCGGCGTGAAAGGCCGCGGTATCCTCGGCGTACTCCAGACAGGGGTTCAGGTCCGACCCGCCGCCGAACCACCAGGCGCCCGGGGTCCAGAACATCCGGGTGTTCATGTGAACGGCCGGGCAATGGGGGTTAACCATATGAGCCACAAGCGAAATTCCACTGGCCCAGAAGCGCGGGTCATCGGCCATGCCGGGCACGCCGCGCGCCGCCATCGCCCTTTGCGCCCGCTCACCCAGGCTGCCGTGAACCGCCGACCAGTTGACGCCGACCTTCTCGAACACCCGGCCGCCGCGCATCACCGACATGATCCCGCCGCCGCCGCCCTCGGCCCTTGTGGTGGGCGTCACCTCGAACCGGCCCGCCGCGCCGGGGCCGTCGAAGCGGTCCTCCAGACCCTCGAACGCCGCCACGATGCGGTCGCGCAACTCCTTGAACCAGGCCGCCGCGCGGGCCTTTCGGTCGTCCATGTCGTCACTCATCGGCTGGCCCCTTCCCCCCGGCTGGCCCCCTTGCCTAGCAAACCCGGCTGCGGCTTCCAACCGCTTTGGCATATCGTTCGCAAAGGTTTACCCTGACCGCAGTCCTAGGCATCCCGGATTCCCGATCATGAAGCGCCTGTCCTTTCCCGTCCTCGCCCTGCTGGTTGCCTGCGGCACCCCGCAAGAGCAGTGCATCGCCCGCGTCACCCGCGACCTGCGCACCGTGGACAAGCTGATCGCCGAGGCCGAAGGCAACCTCGCCCGAGGCTATGCCTATGAGGAATATACCGTTTCCTTCCCGGTGTTCGAACCCTGCCTGCGCCCTGGCAAGCCCACGCCCGAGAACCCCTCCCCGCCGCCCGTCGCCGGCACCTGCCGCGACACGCGCGAAGAGACCCTGACCCGGCCAAAGGCGATCGACCTCGCGGCCGAAGCCAGGACGCTTGACCAGCTCAAGGCCAAGCGGCGCCAACTGGCGCGCGCGTCCGAACCGGGCATCGCGCAATGCCGGGCAGAGTTTCCCGAGTAGGCCCTAGAACGCCGGGGCGGCGACCACGTCCAGCAAAGCCCGCCCGCCATCCACCGTCAGCACCTGCCCGGTGACAAAGCGCGAGGCGTCGGCGGCCAGGTATTGCACCGTCTCGGCCAGTTCGTCCGGCCCGGCGATGCGGCCCATCGGCGTGCCGGCCTCGATCCGGGCGCGATACTCGGGCTCTTCCTTCAGGGCGGTCTGCAGGCTGGCGCTCATCACGCTGCCAAAGGAAACCGCATTGACCCGAATGCCCTGCGGCGCCAGCACCACGGCAAGCGTCCGCGTCATCTGCTCGATGGCCGCCGCGGCCATGGAATAGGCCAAGAGCCGCGGCTGCACCCGGCAGGACGCAATGGACGACAGGTTGATGATCGAGCCGATCGGCATCCCCGGCTCGACGCCGCTGCGTTCGGCGGTCTGGATCATCCGCTTCGCCGTCATCTGCGTCATGCGCAGCGCGGTCAGCACGTTCTGCTGCCACATCGCCTCGACCCCGTCCTCGTCGGGGTTCATCGCATCGGCCCGCACCACCCGGCGGCTGGCGTTCACCAGGATGTCGACCCTGTCGAAGGCGTCATGGGTGGCCGACAACAGGTTGGCGATCGTCAGCTTCTGGGTCAGGTCGCCCGCGAACATCCGCACCGGACCTTCCGAGCGCGCCTCGTCACCCACTTCGGCGTCAAGCCGGGTCTCGTCAATGTCCGCGAACATCACGCTGGCGCCCTTGTCGACCAGGTGCCGGGCAATGGCCAGGCCCAGACCATTGGCAGCGCCGGTCACGATGGCGGTCTTGCCGGATACGGTAAAGCTCATGAGAACTCCGAAAGGGGGGGTCAGCGGGCCGGGCGCTTCGGCGCCGCGGCGCGGATCAGGCGAAAGGCGGCATCGCCGCCAATGTCTTCGACCATGAGGAAGTGCTCCTTCAGGGCGGCATCATAGGGCAGGTGCCGGTTGGCCACCAGCCACAGCGCGCCATCGGGGGCCAGCATCCGCCGGGCAGCGGCAATGAAGGCCGCGCCCAGGCCAGGGTCGGCGGCCCGGGTGGTATGGAAGGGCGGGTTGCAGACCACCGTTTCCACAAGGGATTCGGGCCGGAAGGTGGTGGCGTCGGCCCAGTGGAAGCGGGCGCGCGGGTCGGGCAGGTTCTCGCGGGCGCAGGCCAGCGCGTCGGCCTCGGCCTCGACCACATCCAGCCGCTTGACGCCCTCGCGCGACAGCACCGCATGCGACAGGTAGCCCCAGCCGGCGCCCAGGTCCACCACCTTGGGGCCCAGCTTGGCCGGCAGGGCGGCTGCCAGCAGAGCCGAGCCGCGGTCCGGCCCGTCGGCCGAGAACACCCCGGGCCGGGTGACAAAGCCGCCCTCGACCGTGCGGGGCTGTGCTGCCCAATCCTCAAGCCCCGGACCGGCCGGGAACACCGCCAGCTTGCCATGTGCCTTGGACAGCGCCGGACCCAGCGCCACGCGCGCCCGCAAATCCTTGATCGCGCTGTCGATTCCGTCGTGCTTCTGGCCGTCCACGACAACCGGGCCGCCCGGCACCACCTCGGCCGCCGCCTGCGCCAGCAGCGCGCGGGCGTGGTCGCGCGACCGCGGCAGGCAGACCATCGCGGCGGCATAGGGCGGCGCGGGGTCCACCGCATGGCCGCGGGCCTTCAAAGCCTCGTGGTCGGGCAGGAACCCGGTCAGCACCACCACCCGGTCCTGCGGCAGGGCGCCAAGGTCATCGCCCGCCTGCGGGCGGTAAACGGCAATCCGCCCCTCGGGCGGCAATACCAGGGCGCCGTCTTGCAGCGCCATTTCCAACCGGGCAGATCGCATGGGCAGGCGCCGCGCGCCCTAATCCTTTTCCATGGTGCATTGCAGCGGATGCTGGTGGCGGCGCGCGAAATCCATCACCTGCGCCACCTTGGTTTCCGCCACCTCGAAGCTGAACACGCCCACCACCGCCAGGCCCTTCTTGTGCACCGTCAGCATGATGTCGAAGGCCTGCGCATGGCTCATCCCGAAGAACCGTTCCAGCACATGCACGACGAACTCCATCGGCGTGTAGTCGTCGTTCAGCAGCATCACCTTGTACATCGGCGGGCGCTGCGTCTTGGTCTTCGGCTTGGTCAACACGCGCGTGTCGTTGCCGCCATCCCGCCCGGGGCCATCCGGCTTGTCGGACAGGGTGTGGGGGCGATGCAACACTGTGAGCAGCTCCGTCTGAGGGATTCGGCGCGCGAGGAAGATAACGGAAATATAGCGGTTTTCGCCCAAACGAAAAGAGGGCGGGATTGCGCCGGTTCCGGTCCCGATGCACAGAAGTGTCAACAAGGGGCCGCACATGATCACCACCATCGGATTCGATGCCGACGACACGCTCTGGCAGAACGAGGCCTACTTCCGGCTGACCCAGGATCGTTTCGCCGACCTGCTGGCCCCCTATGCCGCGCCGGACCACCTGCATGACCGCCTGCTGGCCGCCGAGCGCCGCAACATCGGCGCCTACGGCTTTGGCGTGAAGGGCTTCACCCTGTCGATGATCGAAACCGCCATCGAAGTGACCGAAGGCCGCGTGCCGGCCGCCGTGATCTCGGAACTGCTGGGCGCCGGTCGGGCGATGCTGGACCACCCGGTCGAACTGATCGACGGCGCGCAGGCAACGGTCGCGGCGCTGGCCGGGGCGTTCCGGCTGGTTCTGGTGACCAAGGGCGACCTGTTGCACCAGGAACGCAAGCTGGCGCAATCGGGCCTGGGGGACCTGTTCGACGCGGTCGAGATCGTCTCGGACAAGACCGCCGAGACCTATGCCCGGGTCTTCGCACGCCATGGCAGCGGGCCGGCACAGGCGCTGATGGTCGGCAATTCGCTCAAGTCCGACGTCTTGCCGCCGATCGAGGCCGGCGGCTTCGGCGTCTATGTGCCGCATGGCCTGACCTGGGCGCTCGAGGCCGCGGACGAACCGGTGGGCCATCCGCGCTATGCCCGGCTGGACAGCCTGACCGGCCTGCCGGGGCATCTGGCAGCATTGGCAGGATAGCGCCGCGCAGCCGACCGGGGCCGGCGGACAAGCGACCGCGCAGATCTTGGCCAGGCCCGGCACCTTGCCCTAGGGGTAGCGGTGCGCGCATGTTTTCCCGCAACATCTTTGCCCCGGCAAAGGCCGGGTGAAGCTTCCCAGCCACAAGGTGAGGAATTCCCCCAAAGCCTTTGGAAAATCCGGGTTTTCTGTCACGGACCACTGTGCTAGCGTGATCGACGGCAGAAATGAGGTCCCGCAAAGGGGCCCGACACAGGCAAAGGGATAGGCGACGTGGTATCGCTGGTCGGGCGGGCAATCCGCATCCTTTCGTTCGTCCTTGCGCTTTTTGCGGCCATCCTGGCCGCGCCGGCGCAGTCTGCGCCCTATGCCGCCATCGTGATGGATGCGCGCACCGGCGAGACGCTCTACGAGAAAAACGCCGACACGCGTCTGCATCCGGCCTCGCTGACCAAGATGATGACGCTCTACATCGCCTTTCAGGAAATCGAGGCGGGCCGGCTGTCGCTGGACACCAAGGTGACCATCTCGAAGAATGCCGCCGCGCAGCCGCCCTCCCGGTTGGGCCTCAAGGCCGGGCAGAAGATCGCCATGCGCTACCTGATCCGCGCCGCGGCGGTGAAGTCCGCCAACGATGCGGCGACCGCCATCGGCGAACACATCAGCGGCTCGCAGGCCGGTTTCGCCAAGCGGATGACCAAGACCGCCCGCGCGCTGGGGATGAAGAACACCACCTTCAAGAACCCGAACGGCCTGACCGCCGAGGGCCATCTTTCGACCGCGCGCGACATGACCGTCCTGGGGCGGCACCTGTTCTACGACTTCCCGCAGTATTACAACATCTTCTCGCGCCGCACCGCAGATGCCGGGATCGCCACCGTCACCAACACCAACTCGCGCTTTCTGGACAGCTACGAAGGCGCCGACGGCATCAAGACCGGCTACACCGTCGCCGCGGGTTTCAACCTGACCGCCTCGGCGCAACGCGGCAACAAGCGCATCATCGCTACCGTCTTCGGCGGCACCTCGACCGCGGCCCGCAACGTCAAGATGGCGGAACTGATGGACATGGGCTTCGGCATTGCCAAGGGCAACGTGCGCGAAAAGCGGCCCGAGGCGGCGCCGGTGCCGGATGACGCGCTGGTCGCCTCGGCCGCCCCCGAGATCGACGAGCCGAACGTCGAAGGCGGCGCGGCGAAGACCATCCGCGTCTCGGGCGAGGTGATCCGGTCGCCACGACCGAAGGCGCGGCCCACCGGTGGCGCCGTCGATCCCGCCGGGGTCGAGGCCGCCGTGGCCGTTGCCGCCGCCGAAGAGCCGCAGCCCGAGGTTCCCGATGCCATGGCGCTGGCCATCGCCGCAGGCGTGGAAAGCGCGCTGGCCGAGGCAACCGCAGCCCCCGAGGGCACGCTGGACGCCCAGGCGCAGGATCTGGCCGAAGCGGCCGAAGCCGCGCCCGATGCAGATCAGCCGCTGGCCGTGGTAGAGACGGCGCCCGCGGCCGAGGGCACCCTGGAGGCCCAGGCCCTGGCGCTGGCCGATGGCGCCATCCCGGCCGAGACACCGGCTCCGGAACAGGCCCTGGCCGATGCCACGCTGGACGCCCAGGCGCTGGCCCTTGCCGAAGCGCCCGCCGACCCGTTGCTGGCCGAAGCCCGGCCGCAGCCCCGCCCCGAAGCCATGGTCCCCGCGCCCGCCACCCCGCCCGATTCCGAAGTCGCTGCAGTCGCGCCGGTTCTGGAGGAGGTGTCCGTGCCCGTCGAGCCTGCCGTCGAGCCCGCCGTCCAGCCCGACCCGGTGGCGACCGATCTGGCGGCAGCGCCGCCGGCACCGGCCGAACCCGCGCTTGGCCAAGTGACCGCCGTCGAATCCGTCCTCGCCGAGGCCCCCGATGCAGCCCAAGCCGCTCCGGCCCCGGTCACCCGCAAGGCGCCGATCTTCGACCCGGTCGAAATGGCCGAGGCGGCACCTGCCGAATCCGCCGCGCAGGAAGACCTTGTGGTGATCGCCAAGTCCACCTCGGGCGGCAGCCACTGGGGCGTCTCCGTCGGCGCCTATTCGTCGCGCGCCGAGGCCGAACGGGCGCTGATGAAGACCGGCCTGGCCGAAAGCGCCACCCTGAACGGCGGGCTGAAGAAGATCATCCAGAAGGGCGGGGCCTTCCGCGCCTCGTTCCTGGGGCTGACCGAAGACCAGGCCAACCTTGCCTGCCGCCGTCTGCACGCGCGCGGCATGGATTGCGAAACCATGGGCCCCGGCTGATGCGGTTCGTCCTGCCCCCGCCCGCACCCGCCTCGGTTGCGGTCGAGGGCACCGAGGCCCGCTTTGCCGTCCGCCGCATCTTCTGTGTCGGCCGCAACTACGCCGAACATGCCCGCGAATTCGGCAACGACCCCGACCGCGATCCGCCGTTCTTCTTCACCAAACCCGCCGATGCCGTGGTGGATAGCGGCACGCGCGTCCCCTACCCGCCCGCCACTGCCGAGCTGCATTACGAGGCGGAACTGGTGGTCGCTCTCGGGCCGGGCGGATCGGTCTGGGGCTGTGCCGCCGGCAATGACCTGACGCGGCGCGACCTGCAGGCCGAGGCCAAGGCGATGCGCCGGCCCTGGGACATGGCCAAGGCCTTCGACGCCTCGGCCGTGGTCGGCCCCTTGCGCCCCGGCCCGCTGCCGCAGGGCCGCATCTGCGGCGTCCTGAACGGCACGCCCCGGCAACAGGCGCAGCTTTCCGACATGATCTGGTCGGTGCCCGAGATCATCGCCCACCTGTCAAGGCTGGTCACGCTGGCGCCGGGCGACCTGCTCTTCACCGGCACCCCGGCCGGCGTCGGCGCGCTGGTGCGGGGCGACCGCTTCACGGTGGAAATCGACGGCCTTGCCCCGGCGGTGGTGACCATCGGCTGACCGCAGAACCGGAATTCGAAGTCGAATTCCGTGCACGATTTCCGAATTCGGAAATCGCCTGCGTTACGGTCGGGGCTTGTCGTCCCAATCCTTGGTCAGGATGCGGTTGGCGTCGCCGTCCAGGTCGTCGAATTGCCGGTGCTTCATCGCCCAGACAAAGGCGATCAGGCCGATGCCGCCCAGAAACAGCGAGACCGGGATCAGGATGCCCAGGATTTCCATTACTTCAGCCTCAATGCGTTCAGGGACACGGTAATGGACGACAGCGACATCGCCAGCGCCGCTGCCAGCGGCGTGGCGCTGCCGACCAGCGCAAGCGGCACCGCTATCACGTTATAGCCGCCCGAGACCACAAAGTTCTCGATCATCCGCCGCACCGCCTGCCGGCTGATCCGCAGCGCATCGGCGATCGGCGCCATGTCCTGGCCCAAGAGCACGATGTCCGACGCCACCCGTGCCGCGTCCAGCGCCGTTGCGGGGGAAATCGACACATGCGCCGCCGCCAGCGCCGCGGTGTCGTTCAGCCCGTCCCCCACCATCAGCACCCGCGCCCCCCCAGAGGTCAGCGCCGCCACCCGCGCGGCCTTTTCGGCCGGCAGCATGGCCGACTGCCATTCGGCAATCCCCAGCCGTCCGGCCAGGGCGGCCACCGCGGCCTCGGTGTCGCCTGACAGCAGGATCACCCGCCGCCCCTGCGCCTTCAGCGCCGCCATCACCTCGGCGGCGCCCGGCCGCAGCCGGTCGGCGAAGGTATAGGCGCGCGGCGCCGATCCGTCGCCGGTGCAAAGATAGCTTGCCGTCACCGGCAAGCCCTCGGCCCCGCACCACTCGGCCCGGCCCAGCCGCACCTTGGCACCCTTCCAGACCCCCTCGACACCATAGCCCGGCACTTCGCGGATCTCGTCCACCCGGGCGGGCTTCAGCCCGCGTGCCCGTGCCGCCTCGGCCAGCGCCATCGCAAGCGGGTGCGACGAGGCCCCGGCCAGCGCGAAGGCCACCTCGGTCGCGGTGTCGGGATGGGCCTCCAGGTTGGTCGCCTCGGGCGTGCCCAGGGTCAGCGTGCCGGTCTTGTCGAAGCAGACCGTGTCCACCTCGGCCAACCGCTCCAGCGCGTTGCCCTGCTTGATCAGCAGCCCCTTGCGGAACAGCCGGCCGCTGGCCGCCGTCACCACCGCCGGCACCGCCAGGCCCAGGGCGCAGGGGCAGGTGATGATCAGCACCGCCGCCGAGATGTTGACCGCGTAGCGCACATCGCCGCCGGTCTTCCACATCCAGAAGCCGAAGGCGCTGAACGACAGCAGGTGCACCAGCGGCGAATACAGCCGCGCCGCCCGCTCGGCCAGGCTGGTGTAGCGGGTCTTGGCGCTTTCGGCCACCGCCACCAGATCGGCCATCCGGTGCAGACTGGATTCCTTTCCCGCTGCCGTCACCCGCACCGTCAGGGGCCCGGTCAGGTTCACCTCGCCCGCACTGACGACGCTGCCCTCACCGGCCCAGACCGGCAGGCTTTCGCCGGTCAGCACGCTGCGGTCCACCTCCGAGGTGCCGGACACGACCACGCCATCGACCGGCATCCGCCCGCCCGGCCGCACCAGCACCAGATCGCCGGCCATCACCTCGGCGATCGGCCGGGCCACCTCGGCGCCGTCCTCCAGCACGATGGCGCGGGGAACCTCCAGCGCCGCCAGCTCCTGCGCGGCCGAGCGCGCGATGGCGCGGGTGCGATGGTCCAGGTAGCGGCCCAGCAACAAAAAGAAGCACAGCATCACCGCCGCGTCGAAATAGGCGTGGTGACCCGACTGCGTGGTTTCATAGAGCGAGATCGACGAGGCCAGGATCAGCGCCAGGCTGATCGGCACGTCCATCCCCAGCCGGCCCACCCGCAAGCTGGCCCAGGCCGACCGAAAGAACGGCTGGCCGGAAAACACCACCGTCGGCAGGGCGATGGCGGCGGAAATCCAGTGGAACAGGTCGCGGGTCACGCCCTCGGCCCCGGACCAGACCGCCACCGACAAGAGCATGACGTTCATCATGCTGAAAAAGGCTACGCCCAGCCGCATCAACAGGTCGCGCGCCTGCCGGTCGGTCTCGGTCGAGGACAGCAGGCCCGGGTCCAGTTCATGGGCCTCGTAGCCCACCGCCTGCATCGCCTGAATCATCTGCGGCACCGTCACCTCGGGGCCGGCATCGACCGACAGCCGCTTCAGCGACAGGTTCAGCCGGGCCGACCGGACGCCGGGCACCGCCTCGGCGGCGTGTTCCAGTGTCGAGATGCAGGCCGCGCAATGGGCGGCAGGCACCGAGAGCATCAGCCGCGCCCCGGCCAGCGCGGCGGCCGAGGCGGCGATGCGTTCGGCCGAAGGGGCGGCGACGCAGGCCGGGCAGGCCGACAGACCGCCGCCGGCCCCGAACTGGGTCTCGACCTCTGCCTCGATCCGCCCGTCCGCGACTGCCATGCCGTCAGCCTCCGACCGTCACCCGCTTGCGCTGCTCGAACAGCGTGCCATCGGCCGCAATCGCCTTGACCCGGACCATCCAGGTGCCGGCGGCCAGCGGCACTTCGGCCTCGTACTGGCCGGCAACATAGGTGAAGTCCGGCGTCACGTCATCCTTCGCCTCGGTCAGGCGACCGATCAGAACCTCAAGCGAAGCGACCTCGACCGCGCGGCCGGTCGCATCGGTGAAGGCGATGGTCATCCGGCCGCGGTCATAGGCGGGCTGCATCGTCCAGCCCAGGGCCTCTTGCGCGCGGCGCCGGGCGTCGAATTCCTGGCTGGCGACGTAGGAATTCGGCACGTCCAGCCCTGGGAAGGTGGCGACCGCCTTCCAGGCCATCACCAGGTTCACTGCGATGATCACCGAAAAGGCGCCCACCGTGATAGCCAGTACGTGGCGGCCGGTCAGTTCTGCCATCCCTCAGTCCCCCTTGCCGTTGAAGATGGTCTCGTTGGCCACCCGGTCGGTGCCGGGCTCGGCTTCGGTGCCCTGATCCTGCACCCAGATCGTTACGTCGGTCCGCTCGGCTTTGGCCGCCTCGCTGTCGGGCCCCGCGGTCATGTAGACCCGGGCCTGCAAGGTTTCGTTCGCCGGCACCAGCAGGCGCTGGTCGGTGGCCCCCTCGACCGTCACGTCCAGTTCTGCGTCGGAGGTGGCCGAGATCGCGAACCAGCGGTCCTCGCCGTGCTTGTTGCGCAGCCGCAGGTCATAGGTGTTGCGGATCGAGCCGTCCGACAGCATCACGAAGGTCGGGTTGCGGACCGGGGTCACGCTGACGTCGATCTCGGTGCGCAGGAACAGCGCCACCACCAGCGCGATGCCCACGCCGGTCCAAAGGACGGTGTACAGGATGGTGCGCACCCGGAAGACGTGCTTCCAGACGCTCTTCGGCGGCAGGCCGGTGCGTTCGCGGGTCTCGTCGGTCAGCGCAAGATAGCCGACCAGGCCATGCGGCTTGCCGATCTTGTCCATCATGTCGTTGCAGGCGTCGATGCACAGCCCGCAGGTGATGCAGGCCAGTTGCTGGCCGTTGCGGATGTCGATCCCCATCGGGCAGACGTTCACGCAAGCCATGCAGTCGATGCAGTCGCCCTGGCCTTCGGGCACCTCGCCCTTGTGCAGCTTGCCGCGCGGCTCTCCGCGCCAGTCGCGGTAGGCGATGGTGATGGTGTCCTCGTCCATCATCGCGGCCTGGATGCGCGGCCAGGGGCAGGCGTAGATGCACATCTGTTCGCGCGCAAAGCCGGCAAAGGCAAAGGTCGTCGCGGCCAGGATCAGCATCGTCGTATAGGCGATCGGGTGGGCGTTGCCGGTCAGCAGGTCCCAAAGCAGGGTCGGCGCGTCGGTGAAATAGAACACCCAGGCCCCGCCGGTGGCCAGGCCGATCGCGAACCACACCGTCCACTTGACCGCCCGCTTGCGGATCTTCTCGAAATTCCAGCCCTGGCGGTGCAGGCGGATGCGGGCGTTGCGGTCACCCTCGATCCAGCGCTCGACCAGGATGTAGAGGTCGGTCCACACCGTCTGCGGGCAGGCATAGCCGCACCAGATCCGGCCGGCCGCACTGGTGAACAGGAACAACCCCAGTCCGGCCATGATCAGAAGGCCGGCGACGAAGTAGAATTCGTGTGGCCAGATCTCGATCATGAAGAAGAAGAAGCGCCGGTTGCCCAGGTCCAGCAGGACCGCCTGGTCCGGCAGGTTCGGGCCGCGATCCCAGCGGATCCAGGGCAGCACGTAGTAGATGCCCAGCATCACCGCCAGCAGCCACCACTTCAGGGTGCGGAACGTTCCGGAAACCCGCCGCGGGAAGATCGGCTCGCGCGCGGCGTACAGGCTGGGCGGGTTGGTATCGGGGGTCGACACGGAACATCTCCGGATTCGTGAATATGTTGACGCCGTGATAAGGCGTCCGGCAGGGAAAGACCACTTTGACCTGCATCAAATTCTCATCGCGGATGTGCATTATCCCGCGATCGGGTCGGAAACGGGCCGATCTGCCACAGTCTGCCGCCGCCTGCCCCCCACAGCCTGCCACCCCCCGACACACCGGCGAGGCTGCACCTGCCGGCGCAGCCCCGTCCTGGTCAGGTCGGCAGCCGCCTCCCTGGGACGCGCGCGAACGCATGGGGCGGAAAGTGCCTGTTCCCGGCGGCGGTTTGTGCACCGCCGGGAACAGTCCAGTTCAGATCATTCGCCGCCGCCCAGGCTGTGGACGTAGTAGGACACCGCGCGGATCTCGTCTTCCTTGAGGCGCTGGTTCCAGTTCGGCATCACCCCGAAGCGGGCGTAGAACACCGTTTGCTGGATCGCCTCGCGGCTGCCGCCATAAAGCCAGACCGCATCGGTCAGGTTCGGCGCGCCCTGCACACGGTCGCCGGTGCCGGCTTCGGTGTGGCACGCGGCGCAGTTCTCGACGAAGACGGTCATCCCGGCTTCGGCCTTGGCCGCGTCATGGTCCTGGCCCGAAAGCTTGAGCACATACTCGACCACATCGCCGATCTGGGTGGCGTCCAGCAATTCATCGACGCCCCACTTGGGCATTTCCGAATAGCGGGCATCGGCATCGGTGGTGTTGCGGATGCCGTGGGTGACGGTCAGGTGGATGTCCTCCATCGTGCCGCCCCAAAGCCAGTCGTCGTCCAGCAGGTTGGGATAGCCCAGCTGCTGCACACCCGCAGCGCCCGCGCCATGGCACTGCGCGCAGTTGGTGCGGAAGACGGCCGCCCCGGCGCGTTCGGCATAGGCCACCAGTTCCGGATCATCCTTGATCGCGTTCAGATCGGTCGCGATCAGCTTTTCCTTGATCGGGCCGTTCTTGGCATCCCACTCGGCGTATTCGGCGTTCACGTCGATCCGGCTGTCCTGCCCCAGCACGCCCTGGGTCGCCCCGGTGATCAGCGGCCAGGCCGGATAGGCGACGGTGTAGCCGACGCCCCAGATGATGCAGAGATACAGGATCCACACCCACCAGCGCGGCAGCGGGTTGTTGTATTCCTCGATGCCGTCCCACGAA
The DNA here is from genome assembly GCF_020564565.1 of Rhodobacter sp. Har01. GTDB lineage: Bacteria > Pseudomonadota > Alphaproteobacteria > Rhodobacterales > Rhodobacteraceae > Pseudogemmobacter. The sequence goes on along the minus strand of NZ_JAJCTD010000006.1, from coordinate 235,861 downwards.
TGGCCGGTGGTCTCGACCTGGCCAGGAGCGGCCTTCGTCACTTGCTTGGCGCACATCTCACGCCTCCTTGGCCTGGGGTTTCGCGGCTTCCGCAGGACGGCTGTCGTTGCGGAAGATCGAACGTGCGGCGTCGTCCTGCATCTTGCGGGAGCCGGGTCGGAAGACCCAGGCAACGACGCCAAGGAACAGGACGAACATCGCCAGGAGACCCCAGCTGTCGGCCAGTTCTCTCAGGAACGAATAGGTTTCCATCCGTTCCCCCCCTTAACGCGCCGGGTCCGGGGTGAAGGTCTCGAAGTCGACCATCGTTCCCAGGACCTGGATATAGGCGATCAGCGCGTCGGCTTCGGTCAACTCGGGCTGACCGTCGAAGTTGCGCACATTGACGTCCTTGCCGCCCTTGATCGCAGCCGCGCCATAGCGCTCTTGCAGACCGGCCGAGTCGGCCAACGGGTCCGCCTGGGCGGTAAAGTCGGCCAGGGCGTTCGCCACCATGTCGTCGGTGTAGGGCACGCCCACCATCCGGTGCGTCTTGACGACGTCCTGGATGTATTTCCCGTCGATCACCCGGTTGAACAGGAAACCGTAGGGCGGCATCACAGATTCCGGCACCACCGACTTGGCATTGGCAAAGTGGTCCTGATGCCATTCGTCCGAGTAGCGGCCACCGACGCGGGCCAGGTCCGGCCCGGTGCGCTTGGACCCCCACTGGAACGGATGGTCGTACATCGATTCCGCCGCCAGGCTGTAGTGGCCGTAGCGCACGCCCTCGTCGCGCATCGGGCGGATCATCTGGCTGTGGCAGACGTAGCAGCCCTCGCGGATGTAGACGTCCCGGCCAGCCAGTTCCAGCGGGGTGTAGGGACGCATCCCGTCCACCTTCTCGATCACGTTGTCCAGGTAGAACAGCGGCACGATCTGCACCAGGCCGCCAACGGTGACGACCAGAAAGGCCAACACCATCAGCAGGGTGGCATGCGTCTCGATCGCCTTGTGCTTGTCAAGGAAAGCCATCTCACTCCCCTCCCTTATTCAGCCGGAATGGCGGCGTGGGCGTTGGCGGCCGCTTTGGCCGGCTGCGCTTTGACCGTCATCCAGAGGTTGTAGGCCATGATCAGCCCGCCGGTGAGGTAGAGGATCCCGCCCAGGGCGCGAACCACATACATCGGATACTTCGCAGCCACGGTGTCGGCGAAGGCGTTCACCAGGAAGCCGTTCGCATCCACTTCACGCCACATCAGGCCTTCCATGATGCCGGTGACCCACATGGCCGAGGCATAAAGGACGATCCCGATGGTCGCGAGCCAGAAGTGCCAGCTGACCAGTTTCAGGGAGTAGAGGCCGGCCCGGTTCCACAGGCGCGGGGTCAGGAAGTACAGCGCACCGAAGGTGATCATGCCGTTCCAGCCCAAGGCGCCGGAATGGACGTGGCCGATGGTCCAGTCGGTGTAGTGCGACAGGCTGTTGACGGCCTTGATGCTCATCATCGGGCCTTCGAAGGTGGACATGCCGTAGAAACCGATGCTGACCACCATCATCCGGATCACCGGGTCGGTGCGCAGCTTGTCCCAGGCGCCCGACAGCGTCATCAGGCCGTTGATCATGCCGCCCCACGAGGGCATCCACAGGATGATCGAGAACACCATGCCCAGCGTGCCGGCCCAGTCGGGCAGCGCGGTATAGTGCAGGTGGTGCGGACCGGCCCAGATGTAGAGGAAGATCAGGGCCCAGAAGTGCACGATCGACAGCTTGTAGCTGAACACCGGGCGTTCGGCCTGTTTCGGCACGAAGTAGTACATCATGCCCAGGAAGCCGGCGGTCAGGAAGAAGCCCACCGCGTTGTGGCCATACCACCACTGGATCATCGCATCCTGCACGCCGCTGGTGACCTGCACCGACTGGCTGCCGAACCATGACACCGGGATGGCCATGTTGTTGACCAGGTGCAGCATCGCGATGGTGATGATGAACGACAGGTAGAACCAGTTCGCCACGTAGATGTGGGGTTCCTTGCGCTTCATGATCGTGCCGGCGAAGACGGCCAGATAGGCCACCCAGACCAGGGTGATCAGAATGTCGATGTGCCAGTTCGGCTCGGCGTATTCCTTGCTTTGCGACCCGCCCAGCACATAGCTGGTGGCCGCCAGCAGGATCACCGTTTGCCAGCCCCAGAACACGAAGCTGGCCAGCCCGCCGCCCCACAGCCGCACCGCGCTGGTGCGCTGCACGACGTAGAACGAGGTGGTGATCAGGGCGGTCCCGCCAAAGGCGAAGATCACCGCGCTGGTGTGCAGCGGGCGCAGGCGCCCGAAGTTGCCAAAGCCTTGCAGGAATTCGAAATTCAGCCAGGGCCAGGCCAGCTGGCTGGCAACGATCACGCCGACCAGAAAGCCGACAATCGCCCACATCGCCGTCAGGAAGACACCGATCCGGATCAGCCCGTCCCGGTATTCCCCCTGGTTCGCTAGTTTCGGACGGCCCAGACCCCGCAACACCACCAGGAAGGCGATGGCGCAGACGAGCACGATCTCGATCGCATTGACCATGTAGGCCAGATCGCGGGCCTGGGTCATCGCGATCGCGGCAAGAACCGCGACCGCGCCCAGCGCGATCAGCTTCAGGTAATCCCACATTTTTGCGTCCCTTCGTCTTTTTTTGCTGCCCGGCAGACGAAGACCGACTCGACCCCCGGGCAGATTTGTCGACTGTTCCGCTTGTGGGCGGCGACCGCAAGAGTCGCCTTGATCTGCATCAACAAACCCTTTCGGCCCGCTTGACCTCGGTCAACGCGCGGGGTTCCCATGGTCCGTAGCTTGTGCTCAACTCGAACTTCAGGAGGCTTCCATGGCCTACAAATCCTTGCTGACCATCGCCGCTTCCCCCGAGACCGCCGCCCGCGCCGTTGAGGCCGCGGCGATGATCGCCCGCAAGGTGGACGCCCATCTCGATGCCCTGGGCCTGGGCGTCGACCGGACCCAGGTCGGCTACTCCTACGTCGGCTCGGGCGCGGTTATCCTTCAGGTCGCGATGGAGCGTGCCGAGGAAGAGGCCCGCCAGAACGAGGCCGCGCTCAAGGCCGCGATGGCGGCGCAGGGTCCCGATCTGCGCTGGGCGGTGGAATCCGCCGTGTCGCAGATCGGCGCGCTGACCGACCTGGTCTCGACCCGCGCCCGCTATGCCGATCTGGTGGTGCTGCCCAAGCCCTATGGCAAGACGCAAGGCCCCGAGGCCGAGGCGGTGATCGAGGCCGCGATGTTCGAAGGCATGGCGCCGGTGCTGGTGGTGCCGGAAAAGGGCCTGTCCTCTGCCGAGCCCAAGCGCATCGTGCTGGCCTGGAACCAAAGCCGCGAGGCGATGGTGGCGGCACGCCGGGCGATGCCGTTCCTGAAACGCGCCGAACTGGTGACCATCACCGTGATCGACCCGCCGGCGCATGGCCCGGAACGGTCTGACCCGGGCGGCCTGCTGTGCCAGCTTCTGGTGCGCCACGGCGTCAAGGCCGAGGTGCAGGTGCTGGCCCGCACCCTGCCGCGGATTTCCGACGTGCTGGCGCGGCACTGCCGCGACATCAACGCCGATCTCCTGGTGATGGGCGCCTACGGCCATTCGCGGTTCCGCGAGGCAATCCTCGGCGGCGCCACGCGCAACATGCTGGAACAGGCCGAAGTGCCGGTGTTCATGGCGCATTGAACGGCCGCAAAGGCCGCAAGCCGGAAGGGAACCGGAGAGATGCTGCCGCCCGGGAGGTCGCCTCCCGGGCGTCGGTGTTCCTAGCGGCTGGCCCCGGGAACCGGAAATCGCAGTCGATTTCCGTGCACGATTTCCGACTTCGGAAATCGTCTGCGACCCCGGCCGTCAGATCACCGACACCGCGCCGGCGTAGGCCGCAACGATATGCACATCGGCATGCGCCGTCAGGGCCGCAATCTCGCGGGTCTGCTCTTCGCTGAGGCAGCCTTCCTCGGGTGCCGCCGCAATCGCCGCCAGGGCCGCCTCGCGCGCCTCGTCGAAGGCCGTCCGCCGGCCGCCCTTCTCATAGTCATCCCGGCCCTGGCGCTTGAACAGCTTCGGCGTCAGCTGGTCGCGGCAGGTCGCAATGGTATGCGCCGAATCAAGGAAATGCCCGCCGGCGCGGATCTTCATCATCTCGTCCCAGTTCAGCGCCTCCAGCTCCAGACTGGGCTTGCGGATGAACCGCCGCATCATCGCCCCCACCTCGTTGTCCAGCACCGCCTGCACCGGGCTGAACACCGTGGCGCATTCCAGTTGCCCCACGCCGCCCAGGATATCCGCCCCCGCCAGCGCCACCACCTGCGCCAGCAGGCTCCGCTCGGCCATGCCCTGCACATCGACATCCGGCGTGTCCGAGCCTGAGCCGTAGGTATGCGCCACCATCCCCCAGCCCCGCTTCATCAACTGGATCGACAGGTTCGCGGCCTGCAGGCTTTCGACGCAACTTTGCAGCGCCGAGCCCGTCCGCATGTCCAGCGTGAACATCAGCGGCGTGGCGATGACCGGCGTCCCCGGCGCCAGGATATGCGCCATCACCGTCATGCCGACGATCTCGGCCGCCGCCATGATCGCCATCGAGGCTACCGACAGCGGCGCCGTGCCCCCGGACGAGGGCAGCGAGCAGGCATGCAGCGGCACGCCGTATTTCCCCGCCTGGATGATGACGTGGGTGTCCATGAACTTGAATTCCAGCGGCGTGAAGCTACAGGTGATGCAGCTGGTGATCGGGTTGGCGCGCAGGGCCTCCTCGCCCCCCGCCGCGATCGCCGCGATCTTCATCAGGTAGTCGACGTTCTCCCACTGGTAGGGCTGCATCCAGACGTGCTTGCCCGTCCGGCCGACCAACCGGCCGAAGCTGTGGATGTCCGAGGTCTTTTCCGGCACGCCATGCACGAAGGGATGGGCAATGAACCCCACCTCATCCAGCGTATTGGCCACCGCCGCGATCTCGTTCACTGCCGCCAGGTCCATGTTGCGATAGCTGGCGTCGCGCGGGTTCACATAGCCATGCGCCCCGGTCCCGGTGCGCATGATGAACCCCTTGTCCGCCCGCGGCAGATCAATGTCGAAGCGCGCCTCCTTGCCGCCCAGCCGGGCGGTCTTCGGCGTCGCCGCCATCGCCTCGCGGATCAACGCGCGCGGCATCCGGATGCGGTTGGCATCCGCTCCGGGCTTGGCCCCGGCGGCCAGGAACTTCTGATAGGCCTCGGGATGCAGGATCGCCACGCCATAGTCGGCGAGGATGTCCTCGACCCGAGCCTTCAGATATTCGACCTCGGCATCGCTGAGAAAGCCAAAGCCCACCCTCTCGAACCCCTGGGGTTCCTGGCGAAAGGCGTTTGCGGGGTGGCTGGCACGCACCAGGCGCGTGCGCTTTGCGGTCTTTTCGGGTGCGGGTTCTCGTTCCATGGCGGCCTCCCCTCGGGGTCAATGTTGCTCATGGCACACACCGATTAGGCTGACTGCCTGCCGACTTCAGCTCGGCATAAACGTTAGCAGACGAATGAAATGCGTCAACGGGTCTGTTGCCCAGTCGGTTGCCCAATCTGTTGCCCAATCTGTTGCCCAGTCTGTTGCCAGTCTGCCGCCCGATCTGTCGCCCCTTCGGCGGACACGGGTCAGATGGACCACGGGCCCTGCGGCGCTGTACTGGCTTTGCACGCGCATGTCACCAAGGGCATGTTCGGCCTCGCACGGCCCAAGCTTCGACGCGGCGAAGGGCAGAATCGCCTTCTGGGGTTTCGTGATCAGTCCGAAGCTCCGTTCCGCACCGCTGTTCCGCTTCCGATTCCCGGTCCTCAGCCGCCCCCCTCCGCCAGCGCCCCAGGCGCGTCTCGGCTTCGGACAGCACCTCGCAGTCGCGGTGCGACCCGGGTTCCAGGGCAACGACGGTCATGTGCAGGATGCTGCCTCCGCAACGGGCACCCGCGCGACAAGGCCGGTCGCGGCGATCTTCACTTCCTGCGCTTCCTTGGGCGCCAGCCCCGCAAGGCGTCTTCCCGGCCCCTGCGGACGGCTGTTGCAGATGGCAAAGCAGGCGTGAATGTCCTCGACAAGCTGGTTCCAGGCCCTTCGCACAGGGCGCGACCACCTTGCCCTCGTTGGCGGTCTTCTTGTCGTCGCGCCGCCCGCCGATCCACCTCGGCAGGCCCTTGAAGACCTGTTCAGGCACGTTGAACAGCCCTTCGATCGACCCCTTCGACGTCGGGCTGCAAGGCTTGGCAAGGGTCAGGCCGAATGGACCCCGCGCCAGCCAGGACAGCCGCCCCATCGCCTCGGCAAGGGCCGAATACTCGGGCCCGTTGTCCAGATCGACCCGCCCGGCCCACTGGGTGTTGCGCTGGCCCAGGCCGCGAAGCGCCGCCACCGGAAGGCGCGATCCCGCCTGAAGGCACAGCCGGCAAAGCACGTCACCTGCAAGCCGCCGCGCTTTCCGAACCAACCGCTCCGCGATCCCCGTGCGCCGGTCCATGGGCAGGTCGATCCCTGCATCCCGTTCCCGCGTGACCAGCACCCGCGCCGCGCCCTTGACCGACCGTGCGGCAGACGCACGCCTGGCCGCGCCTCCTCTCTCCTGCCGCAGCACCCAATCCCGCAGGGCCGTCTCGGAATGCCGGGGGCGAACGCCCGGGACCAGATGCACATGCGCTGCAACCGCCCGATATGCCACCGCCCGCTTTGCCGGCAGCTTGGGCGCGTCCGGAATCGGCGCGATGATCCGCAGCCGGTCCGCCTGCTCATTCCGTTGCCAGGCCGCGACCAACGGACTGACCCGTCCGCGCGATCACCGGAAGGTCATGACCCTTTCATGGTTTCCCGTCTGCAGCCGTCTGAACGGCGACCTGTGCGGCACCGACCTTGATGCCCCTAGCTGCCGCAGACTTTTCGGCAGGCGCCGGATGCGTCAAGCGGTCTCCCGGACCGTCTCAAGGAAACAGACAAGAGGTGCTTTTGCCTTCGGTCCTGAGCGCTTCTCCACCACGACGTGCCCAGCGTGTTGCCGGACAAGGCCATTCTCTTCGCAGAACGCCTTGAGGGATGAGCCGCGCCTCACAAGCTTGGCTCGAATCTGTTTCAGCAGGCTACCGGAAGGTTCATTCATGGCACGCAGCTTCTCAGGTTCGGGTGGCGTTGTTCACAGTGAACCCCACAGGGTCACGAAGAGACGGTCAATCGTGGAAAGCGCGGCTCAGGTCATTGAGACGTCGAAGGCCCGCTTCCGGGTCAAGACCGACACCGAGCTTGCGGCGCGTCTTCTGATCCGCCGAAGCTCCGTCGCCAACCGGCGCAATAGGGACAGCCTGCCGGACCGATACCGGAGGATTGCCGACGGGCAAGGCAACCGGGCCGCTCAAGCGCAATCCTATGGTGAAATGACTGACGTTGAACGCGCCGCAATGCGGATCGCCGTCATGCGGCTGGTCCACGACTTCGGGGACGTGGCCACTGACTGTCGGGCGTTCCTTGAGAAGTCGATGGCGGCTGCGGCATCATGACAGGTCCATTCGGCGCGGGCCTGCAAAGACCTCTGCAATGAGATGTCCGTTCGGGACTCGGAAGACGCGCCCCCCTGCGCTGCCCTGCTCGCAGACAACCAACAGTCCGCGGCGAGGTGAGTCTTGTCAGCCGTTTCGCTGCTCGGCCCCAGTTCAAACAAAATCAATATCTTAGAAGTCGCGCCCCGGGTAACCGGCGGGGCCGGAATTCCCCAGCCCCAACCCGTTGGACTCAAACGGCAACAAACCCGGCAAAAGGTTCCTCAATCGCCCGCGGCAGGTCCCGAGCAATGGGTCGCGCCTCACGGTTTCCTAACAGAAGGTTAAACCGCCCGGCCAAGTGCTTGATTTCATTCAGGCGACGACGTGTCCCATCATGGGACACTCAGACCAGCATGCCGCCGTCGGTGTCGTCGCCCGCCTCTTCCAGCAGGCGGTCGAAGTTGGGGATGGTCACGTGGCGCTTGCCTTCCAGGCTGATCACCCCGTCCCGCTTCAACGCGCTGATCTGCCGGCTGACCGTTTCCAGCGTCAGCCCCAGGTAGTCGGCCATCTCCTCGCGCGTCAGCGGCAGGTCGACCACCAGTTCCCCCTTGGTCCGCCGCAGGTGCAGTGCCGCGTCACGCCGGGCGATGATCGCCACCAGCGAGGCGATCTTCTCGCGCGCGGTCTTGCGGCCCAGAAGCAGCATCCATTCCCGCGCTGCATCCAGTTCGTCCAGCGTCATCTCCAGCAGGCGCTGCGCGATGTGCGGGGTCGAGGACATCAGGTCCTCGAATGGCTTCTTGCGGAAGCAGCACATCACCACATCCGTCGTCGCCGTCACGTCATAGGCCGCGAGATTCCGTCCCGGCCGCCCGACGAAATCCGACGGCAGCAGAAGCCCCACCATCTGCCGCCGGCCATCCTCCATCGTCTGGGTCAGCGTGGCTATGCCCGTCACGACTGAGGCGACGAAATCCATCCGGTCCCCGGACCAGATGATCGTCTGCCCCGACTGGTAGCTGCGGTAGTACTTGATCTGCTCCAGCCGGGCGAGTTCGTCTGCCTCACAGCGCGCGCAGACAGCACGATGCCGGATCGGACAATCGCCGCATTCCTGGTGCACCGCCGGAAGATCATGCAGGGACATGCCGGGCCTTTCCACGATTGATCTGCATCAAGGCTGCCACTCCCCGACGGCTCTAAAGGTAACCGCATGACAACAGATGCGCAACTCACGCGCCTCGGTCTTTTTGACGCGCGGGTGCCCCGGTATACGTCGTACCCCACGGCGCCCCAGTTCGGCACGTCGATCGGCCCTGGCGACTTCACCTCCTGGATCGAGGCGGTCCCGGAAGGATCCCAGATTTCGCTCTACCTGCACGTGCCGTTCTGCCGGCGCCTGTGCTGGTTCTGCGCCTGCCGCACGCAGGGCACCTCGTCCGACGATCCGGTCATCGCCTATGCCCAGACGCTCAAGGCCGAGATCGCGATGCTGGCCCGGCACCTGCCGCGCGGCGTTACGCTGTCCCGTCTGCACTGGGGCGGCGGGACCCCGACGATGCTTCCGCCTGATGAGATGCGCGCCCTCGCCGATGCGGTCTTTGCCGTGGCCCCCCTGGCCGAAGGCGGCGAGTTCTCGGTCGAGATCGACCCGAACGAGGTCGATGACGCCCGGCTTGACGCGCTGGTCGCCTCGGGGATGAACCGCGCCTCGATCGGGGTGCAGGATTTCGATCTGGAAATCCAGAAGACCATCGGACGCGACCAGACCTATGAGATCACCCGCGAGATCGCCGAGAAGATCCGCGCCCGCGGCGTGAACAGCCTGAACTGCGACCTGCTCTATGGCCTGCCGCACCAGACCAACGCCCGCATAGCCGATTCGGTGCAGAAGCTGCTGACGCTGTCGCCCGACCGGGTGGCGCTTTATGGCTATGCTCACGTCCCCTGGATGAGCCGTCGCCAGCAGATGATCCCCTCGGACGCAATGCCGACGCCGGAAGAACGGCTCAGACTGTTCGAGACGGCCAGCAAGCTGTTCCTCTGGGACGGCTACGAAGAAATCGGCATCGACCACTTCGCCCGCCCCGACGACGGCCTTGCCGTCGCACTCAAGGCTGGCAAGCTGCGGCGCAACTTCCAAGGCTACACCGACGACACCGCCTCCGCCCTGATCGGCCTCGGCGCCTCGTCGATCAGCCGCTTTCCGCAGGGCTTTGCCCAGCACGCCTCGGGCACCTCGGAATACACCAAGGCAATCCGCAGCGGCCAATTCCCCACCCACCGCGGCCACGCTTTCGCCGGCGAAGACCTGCTGCGCGCCCGCATCATCGAGGCGTTGATGTGCGACTTCCGCGTCGACCGCCGGGAACTGGTGCGCGACTATGGTGTCACCCCGGGCTATGTCGACCAGATGTTCCGCGATGCCGCTTCGGGCTTCGAGGACATGCTGAAGATCGAGGATGGCGTGCTGATCATCCCCGACCGCGCCAAGCCGCTGACCCGGATGGTCGCCCGCGTCTTCGACGCCTACGACCAGTCCAAGGCCCAGCATTCGGCCGCGATCTGACCGCAACCCACCCGGGGGGCCAGCCCCCCGGACCCCCGGGATATTTTCAGACAGATGAAAATGAGAGGGCTTTCCCGTTTCATCTGTCCACAAATATCCCACGGGGGTGCGGGGGTGTGAAACCCCCGCCACCCGAGGCGGCGCGGGGAACCCGCGACGTCGAGACGAAAGGCCTGCGGCGCGCCTTCGCGCCGCTCTGCCGGATCAACCCCAGTCACCTGGCAGTCAGGCAGGCTTCGGCCCCAGGCCTTCGATCAGCGCAATCAGCTTCGGCAGGCAGACCGACTTCAGGTCATAACGGTCGCGCACCGTCTTGCGGGCATTGGTGCGCAGGGTTGCGAATCGTTCGGGCTCGGACAGCCCCTCGATCAGCGCCTGGCTCCAGCCCGCCACGTCGAAGAACCCGACCAGCCGCCCGTTGAAACCGTCGCGCAGCACCTCTTCCACCGGCGGCACCCTGGCGCCCACCACCAGACAGCCCGCCGCCATCGCCTCGATCATCGACCAGGACAACACGAAAGGATAGGTCAGGTAGGCATGCACCCGGCTGAGCTGGATCAGGCTCAGGAACTGCGCATAGGGCACCTTGCCCAGGAAATGCAGCCGGCCCATGTCCAACTGGTCGCGCACCTCGTCCAGGATCACGTCCTTCCAGCCCTTGCCGCCCTTGGGCGGCGCGCCATAGCTGACCTCGTCGCCGCCGACGATCACCACCTGTGCCGCCGGTCGTGCTGCCATCACCTTTGGCAGCGCGCGCATGAAGATGTGATAGCCGCGGTAGGGTTCCAGGTTGCGGTTCACGAAGGTCAGCACCTCGTCGCCGGCCTTCAGCACCTGGCCCGACGGCAAGGTGACCTTGGCCGCCGGGTTCGGCGCCACCGTCTCGGTGTTCACCCCGTCGAAGATCACGTCGATCATCGCCCGCAGCGGCGCCGGATAGGTCGAGGCTTGCCAGAACGTCGGCGCCAGCCCGCGGTCGGCGTGCAACAGCGCCTGGCCCAGATGCGCCGTTCTCCCTTGGGCGATCATCACCTGATCGAACGACGGCGGGCTGAATTCCCGGTCAAAGCCGACGTCGGCGCCGCGGCCGCGGTAGTAGAACTCGGCGTAGACCAGCAGTTTCGCCTCGGGCCAGACATCTTTCAGGAACAGCGTCTCTCCCCAGCCGGAATGACCGACGATCACGTCGGGCACATAGGCCTCACGCTCGCGCAGTTGCTGGGCCGCACGGGCCACGGTCACGCCGCGGTCGGACATGGTGGTGTAGTTGCGCCCCAGCCGTGTGGCCGCCGGATCGACCTTTTCGGCCTTGTGGGTGTAGCGCCAGGTCGGAACCTGCGAGCTGCGGGTGTTGGCCGCATCGGTCAGCGCCCGGACGTCGTGGCCACGGGCCGTCAGCGCGGGGGCCAGATGCAGGAACTGGCCGGGGAAGTTCTGGTGAACGAACAGGATCTTCATGCCGCCCCCTTCTCGGGCAGGGCGAAGGCCGCCGCCAGCAGGGCGCGGGTATACTCGCTTTGCGGCGCCGCGAACACCGCCGCCGCTTCGCCCGCCTCGACCACGTCGCCCGCCTTCATCACCATCACCTTGTGCGACATCGCCCGCACCACCCGCAGGTCGTGGCTGATGAAAATGTAGGCGAGGCCCCATTTCCGCTGCAAGGCCCGCAGCAGATCGACGATCTGCACCTGCACCGTCATGTCCAGGGCCGATGTGGGTTCATCCAGAACCACCAGCTTGGGCCGCAGGATCATGGCGCGCGCGATGGCGATGCGCTGGCGCTGGCCGCCGGAAAATTCGTGCGGGTAGCGGCCCATCATGGCGGGGTCCAACCCCACCTCGGCCATGATCTCGGCCACCATCTCGCGGCGGTTGCGGCCGGGATCGACACCGTGGACCCCCAGTCCCTCGGCGATGATCTGTTCGGCGGTCATCCGCGGAGACAGGCTGCCGAAGGGATCCTGGAACACGATCTGCATTTCCCGGCGCAACAGGCGCAAGGTGGCGCGGCCGACGGTGGTGATGTCGCGGCCCAGAAAGCCGATGCGGCCTTCGGACCCGATCAGCCGCATCACCGCCAGCGCCAGCGTGGTCTTGCCGCTGCCGGATTCGCCGACGATGCCAAGGGTTTCCCCGGCGCGAACGCTGAAGCTGGCCGCGTTCACCGCCTTCACATGCCCCACCGTCTTGCGCAGAAAGCCCTGCTGAATGGGGAACCAGACCCGCAGGTCGCTGGCCCGGGCGATTTCCGGTGCCTCGGCGGCCACCGGGTCGGGCAAGCCCTTCGCCTCGGCGGCCAGCAGTTTCCGCGTATAGGGGTGCTGCGGATTGGCAAAGACCGTGGCCGCCGGGCCCTGTTCGACGATCTCGCCGCCCTGCATCACGCAGACCCGGTCGGCGATGCGGCGGACGATGTTCAGATCGTGGGTGATGAACAGCAGGCTGAGGCCTTCGCTGGCCTTCAGCCCGGCCAGCAGGTCCAGGATCTGCGCCTGGATGGTGACGTCCAGCGCGGTGGTCGGTTCATCCGCCACCAGCAGTTCGGGGCCATTGGCCAGCGCCATGGCGATCATCACCCGCTGGCGCTGGCCGCCCGACAGCTGGTGCGGATAGGCCGAAAGCCGGCTTTCGGCCTCGCGGATGCCGACCTTCTGCAACAGATCCAGGATGCGCGCCCGCGCCCTGTCGCCGGTCAGCCCCTGATGCAGCGCCAGGCTTTCGCCGATCTGCCGCTCGATCGTGTGCAGCGGGTTCAGGCTGGTCATCGGCTCTTGAAAGATGAAGCTGATGTCGTTGCCGCGCACCGCCCGCAACTCGGCCCCGGAGGCCCCGCGCATGTCGCGGCCCTGCCACAGCACCTGCCCTGACACAGTGGCGCTGTCGGACAAGAGGCCGACGGTGGACAGCGCCGTGACGGATTTTCCCGATCCGCTTTCGCCCACCAGCGCGACGGTTTCCCCCTTGGCCACGGTGAAGCTGACGCCCTTCACCGCCGGAATCACCCGTCCATCCTGGGAAAAGCTGACCGACAGGTCGCGGACATCCAGGATGGTCATCGGAAGGTCTTCCGCGGGTCGAAGGCATCACGCACGCCCTCGAAGATGAAGATCAAGAGCGTCAGCATGGTGGCGAAGGTGAAGAACGACACCCAGGCCAGATGCGGCGCCTGCAGGTTCTGCTGCGCCTGCCGCGACAACTGCCCCAGCGAGGGCGATGACGACGGCAACCCGAAGCCGAGGTAATCGAGCATCGCCAGCGACCCGATCGCGCCGGTCACCAGAAAGGGCATCATCGTCAGGGTGGCGACCATGGCGTTCGGCAGCATGTGGCGGAACATGATCTGCCAGTCGGGCACGCCCAAGGCCTTGGCGGCGCGGACGTACTCGAAGTTGCGGGCCCGCAGGAATTCGGCCCGCACCACGCCCACCAGCGAGGTCCAGCCGAACAGCACCATCAGGGCCACCATCAGCCAGAACGACTTGGCCCAGACGGCGGTGAGGATGATGATGACATAGATCGACGGGACAGAACCCCACAGCTCGATGATCCGCTGGAAGATCAGGTCGGTGCGGCCGCCGAAATAACCCTGCACCGCGCCGGCCATGATGCCGATCACCGCGTTCAGCGCGGTCACGATCAGCGCAAAGGTGACCGACAGTCGAAAGCCGTAGATCACCCGCGCCAGCACGTCGCGGCTGGTGTCGTCGGTGCCCAGCCAGTTCTGGTCGGTCATCGGCCCCGGCACCGCGCCGCCGGTGTTGACGATGGTGTTGTAGCTGTAGGGGATCGGCGGCCACAGCAGCCAGCCCTTCTGGATCGGCTCGCCCAGGGCGGTGCCCTTCGTCTCGGCCTCAAGCCGGATGCCCTCGGGGTCGTCCCAGCAGTCCAGCGATCCGCCGGTGACGATCAGGCACTGCACCTCGGGCGTGGTGTAGTTCGCCTCGGTCCGCAGGTCGCCGCCGAAATCCTTTTCGGAGTGGAACCGCAGGAAGGGCATGTAGTAGCCGTCCTGATACTTCACCAGCAGCGGCCGGTCGTTCGCCAGCAACTCGGCGCAAAGCGACAGGCCGTAGAGGACGATGAAGACCCACATCGACCAGTAGGCCCGCCGGTTGGCCTTGAAGTTGCGCCAGCGGCGCTGGTTCAGGGGCGACAGCGCCATGCTCAGCCCGACCGCTTTTCAAAGTCGATGCGCGGATCGACGAAGACATACATCAGGTCGGACAGGATGCCGACGACAAGGCCAATCAGGCCAAAGGCGAACAGCGTGCCGAACATCACCGCATAGTCGCGTTCCACCGCCGACTTGAAGCCCAGCTGCCCCAGCCCGTCCAGCGAGAAGATCATCTCGATGATCAGCGACGATCCGAAGAACACCCCCAGGAACAGCCCCGGGAACCCCGCGATCACGATCAGCATCGCGTTGCGGAAGACATGGCCATACAGCACCCGGCGTTCCGACAGGCCCTTGGCGCGGGCGGTCATCACATACTGCTTCTTGATCTCGTCCAGAAAGCTGTTCTTGGTCAGCAGGGTCAGGGTGGCAAAGCTGGAAATCAGCTGCGCCGTCACCGGCAGGGTGATGTGCCACAGGTAATCGGTGATCTTGTGCCAGAGGCTGAAGTCCTCCCAGCCCTCGGAGGTCAGCCCCCGCAGCGGGAACCATTGCCAGTATGACCCGCCGGCGAACAGCACCATCAACAGGATGGCGAACAGAAAGCCGGGAATGGCATAGGCCGCGATGATGATGCCCGACGACCAGGTGTCGAAGCGGCTGCCGTCGCGCACCGCCTTGCGGATGCCCAGCGGGATGGAAACCAGATAGGCGATCAGCGTCGACCACAGACCCAGCGAGATCGACACCGGCATCTTTTCCACCACCAGGTCGATCACGCTGATGTCGCGGAAATAGCTTTCGCCGAAGTCAAAGCGCAGATAGCGCCACATCATGATGCCGAAGCGTTCCCAGAACGGGATGTCTTCCTTCATGCACTCCGGGGCCTTGATGGTGGGTTCGCCCACATAGCCCGGCGCGCAGACGATGCGGGCAAAGCCGAACTGCACCTCAAGCTTGGCGCGGAATTCGGGCGACAACCCGCGCCCGCCGATATAGCCCTCGCCCTCGGCGCCGCCGCCACCGGCATCCTTCTGCGCATCCTCGCCGCCGCCCAGGTTCTTGATCGCGTCGCCCTCGCCCTCCAGCCGGGCCTCGATCTGGTCCAAGGGGCCGCCGGGGACGACATTGGTCAGGGCAAAGTTGATCAGCATGATCCCGAACAGCGTCGGGATCACCAGAAGCAAGCGTCGAAGGATATAGGCGCCCAAGTCCCTGCCCGTTTCTTGTGGTTATTGGAAGACGCCCCTGGCCTTCAGCGCCTCGCCGTTTTCGGCGTTGTACCACCAGAAGCCGGTCTCGCCCAGCGCATAGGGCGGCAGCGGATCGGGGTGTTCGTACATGTCGTAATAGGCCACCCAGTGGCTGGCCTTGTACCATTGCGGCACCCAGAACCCTTCCGCCCGCAGCACCCGGTCCAGCGCCTTGGTCGACACGGTCAGCTCATCCTTGCTCTTGGCCGCCAGCACCACTTCGATCAGCCTGTCCACCGCGGGCGACTTCAGCCCCATGATGTTGAACACCGACACATCGGCGGTTTCCGAGCCGTAGAACTGCTTCAGTTCCGGCCCCGAGAAATAGCCCGACCGCGCGTTGTCGGTGATCATGTCGAAGTCATAGGCCGGGTTGCGGGTGCGCACTTCGTATTGCGCCTGGTCGATGGTTTCCAGCCGGGCATCGACCCCCAGCGCGATCAGGTTTTCCACATAGGGCGCAATCACCCGGTCGAACTGCGGGTTCGAGTTCAGGATTTCCAGCGTCAACAGCTTGCCGGCCGCATTGCGCCGCTTGCCATCGTCGCCGGCGACCCAGCCCGCCTCGTCCAGCAGGGCCGAGGCGGCGCGCAGGTTCTTGCGGTCAAGCTGGCGGTCGGCGCCCGAGGTCGGGGCCATCACCGCCGGGTCGGTCAGGATCGCGGCGGGCAGCAGGCCCTGGTCCACCAGCGGCTGCAACATCGCCACCTCTTCGGGCGAGGGCGTGCCGGTCGCCTCGAGCCACGAGTTTTCCCAGACGGAATCGATCCGCTCGTACAGCCCGTAGAACAGCGTCTGGTTCGACCAGTCAAAGTTGAACATCAGCCGGATCGCCTCGCGCACCTTGGGGTCTTGCCAGGTGGTCCGGCGCAGGTTGAACATGAAGGCCTGCCCGCTGGCCTTGGCGCCCGAGGGCAGTTCGACCTTGACCACGGTGCCGTCGTTGATCGACGGGAAATCGTATTGCTCGGCCCATTGCTTGGACGAGGTCTCGATCCGGAAGGCATAGGTGCCGGCCTTGAACGCCTCGAAGGCCGAATTCGGGTCGGCGAAGTATTCATACCGCAGCACGTCGAAATTCGACTGGCCCTTCATCACCGGCAGATCGCGCGCCCAGTAGTCGGGGTTGCGGCGATAGGTGATGGTCTTGCCGATGTCGATCTTGTCGGGAACATAGGCCCCCGAGCCCAAGAGCGGCGTCATCGACGATTCCTCAAGGTCCAGCTTGTTGGCCACGTAATGCGCCTTGGAAAACACCGGCAGACCGCCCACGTCCTGTGGCAGGTCGCGTTTCGGGAAATCGGCCTTGAAGGTGAACTTGATGCTCAGCGGGTCCAGCACCTCGGCCTTTTCCACCTCTTGCGCCAGCACGGTGCGATAGTCGGACAGGCCCTTGGTCAGGAAGGTCTCATAGCTGAACATCACGTCTTCCGCCGTCATCGGCGTGCCGTCCGAAAACCGGATGTCGTCGCGCAAATGAAAGATCACCCAAGACCGGTCTTCGGGGTATTCCATGGTCTTGCACAGCAGGCAGTAGCTGGCGCCGATCTCGTCATAGGTGGTGGTCAGCAGCGATTCCAGCATGATGCTGGACCCCACGGCGGCGCGGCCCTTCACCGAGAACGGGTTCATCGAATCGAACCCGCCCATGGCCCACTGGCTCATCTCGCCGCCCTTGGGGGCATCGGGGTTGACGAAGGGCAGGTGCGGATAGTCGGCCGGCAGCTCCAACTCGCCAAAGGTCGAGATGCCATGCGAGGTGATCACCGTCTCGGCCCGGGTCGGGGCGGCCGCCAAGGTCAGCGCCGCGGCCAGAAGCCATCCCCCGACACTTGCCCGCCGCGCCGCCTGCCTGCCTGCCGTCATCATCCCCTCCGCCGACCGAATTCCGCTGCCATTCAAGATGGTAGAGCGGCCCTTGTCGATGGGAAAGGCGCGAATGCGTGAGGCTTTGGTGAGGAACGGCCAAACCGGCCGCGCCTGGCCGTGCGGATCAGTTCAGCGACGCGAGATAGGCAATGACATTGGCGCGGTCCTGCGGTTTCGGCAGGCCGGCAAAGGCCATCTTGGTCTTGGCGACATAGTCCTTGGGGCTGGTCAGAAAGGCGTTCAGGTTCTCGGGCGTCCAGCTGTCGCCCGCCATCGCCAGCAGGCCTGCGGAATAGCCGAAGCCCTCGACACTGGCCTTCGGCCGGTCGACCACGCCGTCCAGATGCGGGCCGGTGCCGTTCTTGCCGTCGATCTTGTGGCAGGCCTTGCACTTGCCGAAGACCTTTTCGCCCGCCGCCGGATCGGCTGCGGCAAACAGCCCGGCAAAATCGGCGCCGGCCTCGGCTGCGTCCGGCGCCGCCTCGGCCGGGGCTTCCGTCGCCTCGGCGGCGGTGCTATTGGCCTCGACCGGGGCTTCGGCCGCGGCGTGGTGGGTTTCAGGCACCCCATAGATGCCATCCGAGGCCCAGCCGATCAACAGAAAGGCCAGAAGCGACCCGCAGGTCCCGCCCACCACCTTGGTGATAGTCATCGTGTCGAACATATCGCTTCTTGTCCCGGAACAATTATCGGCGATGTATGTATTCATTTCCCCCTGCCCTGCGCAAGGTGCAGCACGACAATCATTCGCCCCGCGGCTGCGCGCTGCGCCGCCGGGCCAATCCAACGGAGCCTACTCGAGATGACTGCCACGCCCACCGGCCGGATCGCCTTTCAAGGAGAGCCAGGGGCCTATTCCCACCAGGCCTGCCGCCAATCGCGCCCCGGAATGGAGGCGCTGCCCTGCGCCACCTTCGAGGACGTGATCGACATGGTCCGGTCGGGCGAGGCAGATCTTGGCATGCTGGCGGTCGAAAACTCGACCTATGGCCGGGTGGCCGACGTGCACACCCTGCTGCCACAAAGCGGGCTGCACATCATTGAAGAGGCCTTCGTTCGCGTCCACGTCAACCTGCTGGCCGTGAAGGGCGCGAAACTGTCCGACGTGCGGCGGGTGCGCTGCATGTCCATCCTGCAGGGTCAGGCGCGCGGCTTCATCCGCACGCACGGCCTGGCCACGCTGAACTGGCACGACAACGCCGCCGCCGCGCGCGAGGTCGCCCGGCTGGGGGACAAGGCCGAAGCGGCGCTGGCCAGCGAACTGGCGGGCGAAATCTATGGTCTCGATGTGCTGGCCCGGCAGATCGAGGACCAGCAAAACAACACCACCCGCTTTCTGGTCATGAGCCGCACCCCCGACCATGGCCGCCGCGCGCCGCACATGATGACGACCTTCACCTTCCGGGTCCGCAACATCCCGGCGGCGCTGTACAAGGCGATGGGCGGCTTTGCCACCAACGGCGTCAACATGACCAAGCTGGAAAGCTACATGGTCGGCGGCAGCTTCACCGCCACCGAATTCTATGCCGACATCGAGGGCCACCCCGACGACCCGGGCGTCGCCCGCGCGCTTGAGGAACTGCGCTTCTTCTCGAAGGAGGTCGACATCCTGGGCGTCTATCCGGCCGATCGCGCCCGCGACTGACCGGCCTGACCGGCCTCAGCCCCGGCTGCGCTGCTCGGCGCGCCAGCGCTCTTCGATCAACCCGGCCAGGCGGCCGGCGGTCACGTCCAGCCGGCGCTGCAGCCGCCCGCGGGCCAGCCGCATGGATTGCAGCAAGAGCCGCGCCGCCAACGTGCGCGGACGCACTTCGGTCATCACCGTGATCCGCGACCGGCGCGGCGACAGCGCGATCAGCTCGACCCGCATCTGGCCATCCAACGACGGGCTTTCCAGGCCATAGACCAGCAGGCTTCCGGGCTGCAACTCTTCCAGCCGAACGGTCATCCGACGCGGTTTTCCGCGGTAGGCGAACCGCAGCCGCCAGGCCATGCCGGGGCCGGGGCTGCGCAGCCGGTCGGTGCGCTCGACCTCGGCGCCGCGGCGCATCGCCATGCGCTCGAAGTGATCGAACTCCATCAGATAGGCATCGACGAAATCAAGCGGCGCTTCGATGTCCTGTCGGGTGGTGAAGTGCATGATCTTTCCGTTCGCCGCCGGCGCCTTGATGCGGATGATGGCTACACCAGCCGGTCGCCCGAATCCAGCCGGTCCGCAAGCCACATTGCAAGCAAGTGGCGGGCGATCGCCCCCCGGCGCGGTGCGCGGATGCGCGGGTGCGTTCCGGCGAACACGGTCAGCAGCTCTTCGCGGCCGATCCAAAGCGCCTCTTCGATCTCGGAGGGGTCGGGCGTCAGCGCCTCGGTCTCGGCCTCGGTCCTGGCCCCCAGCATCAGCGACGACGGGAACGGCCAGGGCTGGCTGGCCAGATAGCGCACCGGGCCGCAGCGGAGACCGGTCTCTTCGGCCACCTCGCGGCGCACCGCGGCCTCCAGCGTCTCGCCCGGTTCGACAAAGCCGGCAAGGCAAGAGAACATGCCCGGCGGCCAGCCCGGGCTGCGGCCCAGAAGCGTGCGGTTGCCCAGGGTGACCAGCATGATCACCACAGGATCGGTGCGCGGAAAGTGCTCGGCCCCGCAGGCCGGGCATTGCCGCTGCCAGCCGCCGCGCACCGCCAGGCTGGGGGTGCCGCAGGCGGCACAGAAGCGATGGCTGCGGTGCCATTCCAGAAGCGCCCGGCCAGTGGCGGCGAGTTCCGCCTCGACCGGGTCCAGCGCCGTCATCTGCTGGCGCAGATCGGCATAGGCCAGGCCAGCCGGGGCCTCGGGGTCCGCCAGGTCGCCCACGTCGAAGGACGACCCGGTGGCCGCCGCGCCCGCCTCCAGCGGCCGGGCCGAGACATCGGCGGCAAACATGCCGCGCCCGTCCAGGCGGCCCAGGAACACCGTCTCGGCCGCCGCGGCCAGGATCGGGTGGCCGGCGTCCAGCCAGCCCGCCGCCTCGGCCCCGATCAGCGGCCGGCCGCGCCAGAACGGCAGAACGCGGCCCGCCGCGGCCAGCGCCGCCAGCGCCTCCGGATCGGTCCGCAGTTCCTGCGCCCGGTCCAGCTCTGACCCGATGAAGGCCATCCCGTCGGTGTCGCGCATGATGTCCTGTGTCCCTTCGTCCGCCCGGCACCTGGATCGCATGCCGGTTGCGGCAAGGAAACCCCGCGCAATGCCCGCCCCACGCCCGTCCTTTGCCCGTCCTTTGCCCGCCTTGGCACCAATCCTTGTGTCAGCAAGCGGCGGGGCTGCAACACCGCACCTCGCGCATGACGCGAAAGGTTTGTCGGCCTTGCTACTCTTCCGGGCCGGAACAACTATTCGGCGAGTGAGGTTCCGATAGTGCTGGAGTATCCTGACATTGCCTTCGGAAAGGAATTCTCCGTCCTTGCGCGCAGAATTGCTGCCTGGCCCGGTCGCGTCGAAAGCCGCCGGCAGATGAAACCTCCTCCGCCCTCAGGGCATTTGCGGCTTGCCGCCTCAGCCCAAGGGCCCAGGCCCGGCGCAGGCGCCGCCTCCGACCGCTTCGACAGCGGCGCGGTCCGGGCGGCCAATGCCCGCAGGCTGGATCTGCGCGTGCTGGCGACCAGCGACCTGCATGGGCAGATCCTGTCCTACGACTATTTCGCCAACCGGCCGCTGTTCGGCACCGGGTTGGCGCAGACCGCCGCGTTGATCGCGGCGGCGCGGGCCGAGGCGCCGAATTCGATCCTTCTGGACAACGGCGATTTCCTGCAGGGCTCGGCGCTGACCGAGATGGCGGCAGCGGCGGACCGGCGCCGAGGGCGACCGCACCCCGCGATCACCGCCTTCAACGTCTTGAACTACGATGCCGTCGCCCTGGGCAACCACGAATTCGACTACGGGCTTGACCGCCTGGCCAAGGCCCTGGCCGAGGCGCGGTTCGCGGTGGTCTCGGCCACGGTGCTGCTCAGGCCGGGGCCCGAACCGACCGCCGACCGCACCCTGGTGCCGCCCTACGTGATCCTGACCCGGCACATGCGCGACCGCGACGGCACCGAGGCCGAGGTCAGGATTGGCGTGCTGGGCCTGACGCCGCCCGAGATCCTGGACTGGTCGGGCGACCTTCTGGCCGGGCAGGTCTGGGTCCGGCCGATGGTCGCGGCAGCGCGGGCCTGGGTGCCGCAGATGCGGGCCGAGGGGGCCGACGTGGTGGTCTGTCTGGCCCATGCCGGCATTGCCCGGCCGGGCTTTGCCTCGGCTTCGGACGAGGTCGCCATCGAAATCGCCCAGATCGGCGGCATCGACGCGCTGGTGGCGGGCCACACCCATCTGGTGTTTCCGCCCAACCCGGCGTTGATGGCGATGCCGGGGGCGGACCCGCGGATCGACAGCCTGGCCGGGCGTATCTGCGGCACACCCACCGTGCAGCCGGGACATTCCGGCTCGCACCTGGGGGTGATCGAGCTGGAACTGACCGCCACGGCCACGGGCTGGACGGTGACCGGCGGCAGCGGCCGGACGGTCAGCGCCTCCGAGGTGGTGGCGGGCCTCTCGGCGCCGGCGATCCGGCGGTTTGCCGCGCCGCTGCGGGCGGCCATCGCCTCCGACCATCGTGCCGCGCTGGCCTGGACGCGCCGCCGGCTGGGCCAGACCACGATGCCACTGTCCACCTATTTCGCCACGGTCGCCGATTCCCAGGCGATGCGGCTTTTGGCGGCGGCAAAAGAGGCAGCGGTGCGCCGCGCCCTGCAGGGCCTGCCCGAGGCCGCGCTGCCCGTCATCGCCACCGTCACGCCATTCCGCGGCGGCGGGCGCGGCGGCCCGCTGAACTACACCGACATCCGCCCCGGTGCGCTTTCGGTGCGCCATGTGCACGACCTTTACCCCTTTCCGAACACCCTGCGGGCGGTCCGCACCACCGCGGCCGAACTGCGCAGCCGGCTGGAACGGTCGGCCGGGCTGTTCCTGACCCTGCGGCCGGGCCTGGCAGACCAGCCGCTGATCGACGCCGCCTTCCCGCCCTTCAACTTCGAACTGGCGCCCGCGGTGTCGTTCCGCATCGACCTGTCCCGCCCGCCCGGGCTGGGCGAGAGGATTCGCGACCTTGCCCTGGACGGCCGTCCGCTGGACCGCGACACCCCGCTGGTGCTGGCGACCAACAGCCACCGTCTGGGCGGGCACCGCTGGGCCGGCGTCGAGATTCCCCTGCCGCGGCAGCTGTGCACCCAGGCCATCGCGGCCTATGTGGCCGATCACGCAGAGATCGGGCCGCAGCCCGGGGCGGTCTGGTCTCTGGCACCCTTGCCCGGGGCCAGCGTGATCTTCGACAGCGGCGCCGGCGCGCTGGACCACCTGGCCGAGGTCGCCGATCTGCGGCCCGAACTCCTGGGCCTCACCGACCAGGGATTCCACCGCTTCCGTCTGCACCTGTGATGCGCTAAGCCGCCGTGGCCGCGCTTCCCGCCCTGCGGCCCCCCCCGCCCTGCGACCCCCCCGCCCTGCGATCCCCGCCCTGCGACCCCACGGAGCCCGATGTTCGACGCCTTGCTCTTCGACCTTGACGGCACCCTGGTCGACACCGAAAGCTTGGCCCTGGTGACCGGCATCGCTGCCTTTGCCAGTGCGGGGGTCTCGGTCGACCACGCCTTCATGCACGCCTTGGTGGGCCGCGACGAAACCACCGTCGCCGGCATGATCCGCGACAGCTTTCCCGCTGCCGACCTGGCGGCGATCCGCGCCGGCTGGCGTGCCGGCTTTGACGCCGGGGTCGAAGCCGGGCTGGCGCTCAAGCCCGGGGTGACCCAGCTTCTGGCGGCGACCGAGGGCCTGCCGCGCGCTGTCGTCACCTCGACCGGTCGGCCGGGGGCGCATCGCAAGCTGGCCGTGTCAGGGCTGGCCCGGCATTTCCGCGCCGTTGTCACCTTCGACGACGTGCGCCAGCCGAAACCCGCGCCCGAGCCCTATCTGCTGGCGGCCTCTTTGCTGGGTCTGACGCCCGGCCGATGCCTGGTGTTCGAAGACAGCGAGACCGGGGCCGAAGCCGCCTGGGCGGCGGGCTGCGTGGTGGTGCAGGTGCCCGACGTCGTGCCCTCGGCCGGGCGCTGGGCCCATCACCTGGCCCCCGACCTGCTGACCGGGGCGCAGATGGCCGGCCTGATCGGCCGCTAGCCGCGCAACTCGGCGCTGATCCGCACCGGACCGGCGACGCCCTTCAGCTTGGCGCGGTAGATCACCACGCCTTCGGCCACCCGCATCACATAGGTGCGGGTTTCCGCGAAGGGGATGGTTTCCACCCAGTCCACCACGTCCACCTCAGGGTTCCGCGGGTCGCCGAATTCGCCGATCCAGCGACGCGGGCGGTTCGGCCCGGCGTTGTAGCCGCTGGCGATCAGCGCGACCGAGGGCCCGAAGGCCTCGACCATGTGCGCCAGGTAGGCCGAACCGATGGTCACGTTATAGGCCGGGTCGGTCAGCAGCTTGCCCGGCGCATAGTCGATGCCCAGTTCCCCGGCCACCAGTTTGGCCGTGCCCGGCAGCACCTGCATCAGCCCCCGCGCATCGGCCTTCGACCGCGCGGCCGGGTCGAACTCGCTTTCCCGGCGCGAGATCGCCAGCGCCAGCGCCCGGCTGACCTTCAGCCCGTCGGGCACGAAGTCCGGCACCGGGTAATAGGCGCGCGGCAGGATCAGCCCGCGCTCGGCTGCCGACTTGGCGATCACCAGCGCCACATGCGGCTCGCCCATCTCAAGCGCCATCTCGGCCAGTTGCGCCAGCTCGGTGTCATCCAGGCTTTCGGCCAGATGCAGCAAGAACCGCTTGCCCAAGGTGCGGTCGCCCGCCGCCAGCAAGAGCCGCCCCGCCTCCAGCGCCGAGGCCGATGCGAAAGCCGACGACTGCCAGTCGCCCGCAGCCGGTGCGGCCGCCACAATCGACGCGTCCAGAGGCAGACCCAGCCGTTCCGCGGCCAGCAACCCGTAATAGGCCGTCTGGTGCCGCGCCGCCGCGCGATAGGCCACCTCGGCGTCAGCGTCCTGACCCAGCGCCTCAAGCGCGCGGCCCTGCCAGTAGGCAGCGCGGGCCAGACTGATCGGCGTGGTCACTTCCGCGCCCAGATGGCCGAAATGGCGCAGCGCCGCTTCGCCATCGCCCAGCTTGCGCAGGGCGACGAAGC
This sequence comes from Rhodobacter sp. Har01, assembly GCF_020564565.1. Lineage (GTDB taxonomy): Bacteria > Pseudomonadota > Alphaproteobacteria > Rhodobacterales > Rhodobacteraceae > Pseudogemmobacter. The sequence goes on along the minus strand of NZ_JAJCTD010000006.1, from coordinate 211,383 downwards.
CCGCCAGGAATTCCAGATCGGCATAGGCCGTGCCCTCGGACAGCCCGTGCCGAGCCGCCACCTTGTAGGCCTCGGCCGCGCGGCCCTGCCGCATCAGCCAGCGCGCCAGCAGCGCCCGGCGTTCGGCCCACATCTCCGGCCGGCCCAGCGCCTCGGGCGGGGTGGCCAGGATCAGTTCGGCCGCCTCGTCGTAGCGGTCCTTGCGCATGCGGAACACAAAGCGCTCGTAGGTCAGCCCGGGATGCGATTTCAGCGCCTCGGGCACTGCGGCAACCAGGGTGTCCACACCCTTGGCCTCGGCCCGCAGCGCCACCCGGGCGCGCGCCAGCTTGCGCCAGTCCTCGGACACCAGTGGCAGCATCCGCTCGACCTGGGCGCCCTGTCCGGCCCAGAGAAGGTTGTCCAGCCGCAACTCGTGCAGCCCCGCCAGAGCCTCTGGCACAAGGCCCAGAAGCGCGTCTTCCTGTTCCGCCGTCAGGTCCAGTTCGGCCCAGGCCCGCATCGCCTCGGTCTCGGCCCGGGACACAGCACCGGTGGCCTTGAGCGACCGCACCAGCGCCACCGCGCCTGCGCCGGTTTCCGGGCTGGCCTCGCCGAAATAGGCCACCACCCGCTCGGGCGTGTCGGACCGGGCCGCCGCCGCCTCGCCCTTTTCGCGCAGCAGCAGCAGGCCAGGCCAGTCCGGGTGGCGGGCCAGGAAGGTCTCGTAGTCTCCCAGCCGGCCTTCGCCCGCGCGCAGCGCCTGCCAGACCACCACGTCGCGACCCAGGCCCGGCGGGGCGACGCGCAGCGCCCCCTCCCAGTCGCCGCTTGCGGCCAGCGCCAGTGCGCTTTGCATCGGCCCCGCCGTTTCGGCCCGGGCGAGGGGGGCAATCAGGACCACGAGCAGGGAAAGAAGGCGAAGGGGCGCACGCATGACCCCGAATCTGCCCCAGCCGATGCGCGGCCACAACCCACGAACCTGTCATCGGCGGCGCTTGGCAAGGCCCGCAACCGGCGATAAGGAAGGCCGGACCGCAACCGGGTCTGTTGCGGACCCGATTTCAGGAGACGCGCCATGCGCCACGACAGGTTACGCGGGTCGATCCCGGCCCTGGTGACGCCCTTCAAGGGCGGCGAAGTGGACATGGAGACGCTGAAGAAACTGGTCGACTGGCAGATCGAGCAGGGCTCGACCGGCCTTGTTCCGGTGGGCACCACCGGCGAAAGCCCCACCCTCAGCCACGAGGAACACGAGGCAGTGGTCGAGGCCGTCGTCCGCTTCGCCGCCGGTCGTGTGCCGGTGATCGCGGGGGCGGGGTCGAACAACACCTCCGAAGGCATCCGCCTGATCCGCCACGCCCAGAAGGTCGGCGCCGATGCGGCCCTGGTGGTGACGCCCTATTACAACAAGCCCACGCAAGGCGGCCTGATCGCGCATTTCACCGCGCTGCATGACTGCTGCGCCCTGCCGATCGTGATCTACAACATCCCCGGCCGCAGCGTCGTGGACATGACGCCCGAGACGATGGGCAAGCTTTCCGCCTTGCCCCGCATCGTTGGTGTCAAGGATGCCACCGGCAAGATCGAGCGGGTGAGCCAGCAGCGCGCCACCTGCGGCGCCGATTTCGTGCAGCTGTCGGGCGAAGACGCCACCGCCCTTGGCTTCAACGCCCATGGCGGAGTCGGCTGCATCAGCGTCACCGCCAATGTCGCGCCGGAGCTTTGCGCCGAATTCCAGGCGGCCACCCTGCGCGGCGACTATGCCACCGCGCTGCAGTATCAGGATCGCCTGATGCCGCTGCACGAGGCGATTTTCATTGAACCCGGCCTTGCGGGGGCCAAATACGGCCTGTCGCTGCTGGGCCGCTGCAGCGAAGACGTCCGTCTGCCGCTGGTCGGCCTGACCGACGGCACCAGGGACCGCATCAAGGCCGCGATGCGCCACGCCGGGCTGATCAACTAAGACGCCATGCGCAGCGCTGTGCCCATCGGCCTGCCCTCAGCCCATGCCGAGGGCAAGGCCGGCGCCCCTCCGTCCCGCCCCCCGGGCGCGGGCTGATCCATGCACCGGGCCGACAACCTGAAAGGTGCGGCCTTCATGACCGCCTCGATGGCGGGCTTCGCGGTCGAGGACGTGTTCATCAAGGCCTCGGCCCAGACCCTGCCGGTGGGGCAGGTGATGGCCGTCATGGGGCTGTCCGGGGTGCTGGTCTTTGCCCTGCTGGCCCTGCGCGCGAGCGAACCCGCCTTCCCCCGCGCCTTCCTGACCCGCCCCCTCCTCATCCGTTCGGGGTTCGAGGTTTCGGGCCGGCTGTTCTATGCCCTTGCCCTGGCGCTGACGCCGCTGTCCACCACCTCGGCCATCCTGCAGGCGACGCCCCTTGTCGTCATCGCCGGGGCCGCGATCCTGTTCCATGAACGTGTCGGCCCGCTGCGATGGGCCGCCGTTCTGGCGGGCCTGTTCGGCGTGCTGATCATCCTGCGGCCCGGGCTGACCGGGTTTTCCGCGCTGTCGCTGCTGGCCGTGGTCGGCATGCTGGGCTTTGCCGGCCGCGACCTGGCCACCCGCGCCGCGCCCTTGCGGCTGTCGAACCGGCAGCTTGGCGTGGCAGGCTTTGCCATGCTGGGGCTGGCTGGCCTGTTGGTGCTGGGCTGGACCGGCGGCGCCCGCCTGCCCGACGCGCGCGAGGCCGCCCTGACCTTCGGCGCCTGTGTCTTCGGCATTGCCGCCTACCACGCGCTGACCGCCGCCATGCGGACCGGAGAGGTCTCGGCCGTCACCCCGTTCCGCTATACCCGGCTGGTCTTTGCACTGGTTCTGGCCGTGGCGCTGTTCGGCGAACGCCCGGACGCGCAGACCCTGCTTGGCGCCGGCCTGGTCGTGGTGGCCGGGCTGGTCGGCCTTGGAGCGCGACGGTAGCCTGGGGAACGATTTCCGAAGTCGGAAATCGTTCACGGAATTCGAAGCCGAATTCCGGTTCCCCGGCCGCACCGCAGGACTGCGGCGAATCAGCGGCGCCCGGCCTGCACGAACCCATAGCAATCCATTGTATTTTATGGATTTAATGGCTAACAAAGGGTAACTCCCCAAAGCCCTTCTGCACGATCCGAAAGCTGGACCGGGGTCAGTTTCCGCCGCATCGCCAATGCCGGAATCGCGCCCTTTTCGCGGCGCGAAAATGGCCAAATCCAAGCGCGTTTTGGGCACATGGCCAGACCGGCCGCCCAAACCCTTAACGCCCGGCCCGACCGGCACCACATCAGGAAAGGACCACGCCATGTTCATGCAGGACATCACCCGCTTCGCCGCTACCCCGGTCACCACCGCGCCCGCCGGCCTGAACCAGGGCCTGATCGACGGCACCCTGGTGGAAAGCGCCGCCGGCTGGCAGCCGGTCCAGACGCTCAAGGTCGGAGACAGCGTCTATACCCTTGACGGCGGCCTGCGCCGCGTGGTCGCCCTGAACCGCCGCGAGGTGTTGCCGGGCGAACCCGTGGTGCAGATCGCCGGCGGCCACCTCGATGCCTCGTCCGACGTGATGCTGATGCCGGGCCAGGGCGTGCTTCTGGACACCGTCGGCCTGATGGCCGCCCCCTATGCCCGCGTTCCGGCCACCACGCTGACCGCCTGCGTCGGCGCCACCGCCACCGCAGCGCCCCGCCGCGCCGAGGTCGTCACCCCGATCTTTGCCGAAGAAGAGGTGGTCTGGGCGCAGTCCGGCCTGCTGCTGCTGTGCCCCGGTGTCCGTGGCGGAGAAACCGACTTCCCCGAACTGCACGCCGCCGCGGCCAAGCTGTTCCTGACCGAACGCACCCGGCGCTTCGCCTGATGGTCAATCGCTGCGGGGACCTGTCCTGGAGCGGCGATCGTGCTCGATCTGAGCCATTCGGACCTGACGCAACGTCTCGATCATCAGCGCTGTCAGCAACCCGATGTGCATGAAGCCGTTCGCCGCCTCCATCCCCGCCAGAACGCGCCATTCCAAAGGCAGGATGACATCGCCAAAACCCAGCGTGGTGAAGCACACCAGCGAGAAGTAGACCGAGGTCTCAAGCGTGGGAAATGCGCCGATCAGGTCATAGGCCAGCGCCCAGACCCAGACCCCGGCGGTGATGATCGCCAGCGCAAACACCGCCGTTCCCGCGATCAGAAGCAGAAGCTTCGGCCGTTGCGGCGGGCGGATGAGCCAGCGGTGCCAGCGCACGAAGATCTCTTCCAGCACGAAGGCCGCGGTTGCCGCAATGGCAATGTTCAGCACCAGCAGCACGCTGCCAAGGGCGATCTGGATCAGCATTCCGTCCCTTCTGGACTCCGGCCCCCCGCACCCCTATCTGGGGCAGATCATGGCCGAAAAGTCCGATCCCAATTCCAAGTTGATCGCCGAGAACCGGCGCGCCCGCTTCGATTACCACATTGAGGAAGACCTGGAAGCGGGCATCATGCTGATGGGCTCCGAGGTGAAAAGCCTGCGGCAGGGCGGCTGCAACATTGGCGAAAGCTACGCCTCGGTGGAAGGTGGCGAGCTGTGGCTGATCAACGGCTACATCGCGCCCTACCTGCCGGCCAAGACCTGGGGTCACGAAGAACGCCGCCGCCGCAAGCTTCTGGTGTCCAAGCGTGAACTGTCGCGACTGTGGAACGCCACCGCGCGCGAGGGCATGACCATCGTGCCCCTCAAGATGTATTTCAACGACCGCGGGATGGTGAAGCTGAAGCTCGGCATCGCCAAGGGCAAGAAGCTGGCCGACAAGCGCGAGACCTCTGCCAAGCGCGACTGGGATCGGCAGAAGGCCAGGCTGCTGAAGCAGAATGGCTAAGTCGTCCCCAAGGCCCCAAGTCCCCGCACCCGTGTGTATTGCCGGAAGGAGAACCTTCTCGCACCCTTCCCCTGCCCGGACCAGACCGGTCGCGGCATGACCGGCGGGCACAATAGGCCGGACAGCGGACCGGCCGACAGGGAAGGGGTGCAGACACGGAACTGATCATCCAGCTCATCGCCGGCGCTCGGGTCGGCAATGCCGCGGGATCAGTGCCCAAGAACCTCAGCCTTGGCACGCTGGGCAATTCGCTGGCTGGCGTTCTGGGTGGCGGCATCGGGGGGCATCTCTTGCCGATGCTGGGCATGGGCGGAGTGGGCGGTGCGATGCTGAGGGCGATCGCCGGCGTCACCCGCAACCTGATGACCAAGGCGTGACGGCCTTCGACCTCTGACATTCCAGGCCCCGGGGCTTGAACCTGGGGCCCGGTCCGTTTCGCCGCGCCCGCAAGCGGGCCGCGAAGGCTTGCGCCCGCAAACGGTGCGGCTATAGGTCAGGCAATCCCATCCCCGCGCGAAAGTCCGCCTCATGCCGATGACCCCCGCCCCGCTGGACGACCCCCGCACGCTGGTCTCGACCGACTGGCTGGCCCGCCACCTGAAAGACCCCGACCTGCGGGTGCTGGACGCCAGTTGGTATCTGCCCGACATGGCCCGCGACGCCAAGGCGGAGTACGACGCCGCCCACATCCCCGGCGCCCGCTTCTTCGACATCGACGAGATCACCGATCAGCGCAGCGAACTGCCGCACATGGCGCCGCCTTCGGAAAAGTTCATGTCGCGGATGCGCGCCATGGGCATCGGCGACGGCCATCAGGTCGTGGTCTATGATGGCGCCGGCCTGTTCAGCGCCGCCCGCGTCTGGTGGACCTTCCGCCTGATGGGCAAGACCGACATCGCCGTGCTCGACGGCGGCTTTCCGAAATGGAAGGCCGAGGGGCATGAGGTCGAAGACCTGCCCCCCATCGTCCGCGACCGCCACATGACCGTTTCCCGCCAGAACCACCTGGTCAAGGACGTCACCCAAGTCGCCCACGCCGCCAAGCTGGGCCTGGCCGAGGTGATCGACGCCCGCGGCCCCGCCCGCTTTGAAGGCTCGGCGCCGGAGCCCCGCCCCGGCCTGCGCGGCGGCCACATTCCGGGGTCAAGGAACCTGCCCTACTCGGACGTGCTGAACCCCGATGGCACCATGAAGCAAGGCGCCGCCCTGCGCGCCGCTTTTGAGACGGCCGGCGTCGACCTTGGCAAACCCGCCATCACCACCTGCGGCTCGGGCGTCACCGCCGCCGTTCTGGCCCTGGCGCTGGACCGGCTGGGCCACCGCAACTGGTCGCTCTATGACGGCTCGTGGTCCGAATGGGGCATGTATGACGATCTGCCGGTCGAGACCGGGCCGGCGCGGAAAGGATAAGCGATGCTCGAAGCCCTGAACCCCCAGCCGCAGGACAAGATCCTGCAACTGATCGCGCTGTTCCGCGACGACCCGCGCCAGGCCAAGATCGACCTCGGCGTCGGCGTCTACAAGGATGCCACCGGCCTCACCCCGGTGATGCGCGCGGTGAAGGCGGCCGAGAAGAAGCTGTGGGAAACCGAGACGACCAAGACCTACACCGCGCTGGCCGGCGAGCCCGCCTATAACGCGGCGATGGTGCAGATGATCCTCGGGAGCGGCTACGCCGACCGCGCGGCCTCGGTCGCCACGCCCGGCGGCACCGGGGCCATCCGGCAGGCGCTGGAACTGATCCGCATGGCATCGCCAGCGGCCAAGGTCTGGATGTCCAACCCGACCTGGCCGAACCATCCGTCCATCGTCAAATACCTCGGCATGCCCAGCGCCGAGTACCGCTACTTCGACTCCGCCTCGGGCGGGGTCGATTTCGCCGGGCTGATGGCCGACCTTGACGGCGTGGCTGCCGGCGATGCTGTCCTCTTGCACGGCTGCTGCCACAACCCCACCGGGGCGAACCTCGACCTTGCGCAATGGGCGCAAGTGCTTGACCTGCTGGCCGCCAGGGGCGCCATCCCCTTCGTCGACCTGGCCTACCAGGGCTTTGGCGACGGACTTGAGGAAGACGCCGCCGCCACCCGCATGGTCGCGGCCAGATTCCCCGAGGTGCTGATCGCCGCCTCCTGCTCGAAGAACTTCGGCGTCTATCGCGAACGCACCGGCATCCTGATCGCGCTCACCTCGCCTGACCGCAAGGCCGTGGTGCAGGGCAACCTGAACTACCTCAACCGGCAGAACTACAGCTTCCCGCCCGACCACGGCGCCCGGCTGGTGACGATGATCCTGGAAGACGCCGCCCTGACCGCCGACTGGAAGGCCGAACTGGAGGACGTCCGCCTCAACATGCTGTCCTTGCGCCAGCAACTGGCAGACGAGCTGCGCCGCGCCACCAACAGCGACCGCTTCGACTTCGTCGCCCGTCACCGCGGCATGTTCAGCCGGCTGGGCCTGACCGAGGCACAGGTGGCCACCCTGCGCGAGGTGCACGGCATCTACATGGTCGGCGACAGCCGCATCAACATCGCCGGCCTGAACGCGAAGACTGTCCCGATCCTCGCCGCCGCCATTGCCCAGGTCCTTGCCTAGCGGCCAGCGGCCCCTTCTGGCCGGCGCGGCGCTTGTCGCCGCGCTGGCCCTGCCTGCCACGGCGCAGGACATGCCCGCCGCCGTTGGCCGGCTGTCCTATCAGGAAACCCCTGCCCCCGGCCGGGCGATCTGCACCGCCACCCTGATCGCCCCCGACCTCGTGCTGACCGCCGGCCATTGCCTGCCGGAAGAGATCCGCGCCGAAGGCGTCTGGTTTGCAGCCGGCCTGTCCGGCGACACCGCCGTGGAAACCCGCCGCGGCGCGCAGATCCTGCGACCCGCGGCCCCGCCCGGCACCGTGCCGCCCGACATCGCCTTCCTGCGGCTTGACCGGCCGGTGACCGAAGCCGCGCCGCTGCCGGTTTCCAGCGCGGCCTTCCCCGACCAGACCCTGCTCTTCGGCTACGACCGCACCGCGCCCTCAGCCCGACCGCAGGCCCGGCCCTGCCCCTATCTGGACGGCGACCGCCTTACCGCCACCGCGCGGGTGGTGCTGGACTGCCGCGCGGTCTCGGGCAATTCCGGTGCGCCGCTGCTGGCCCGGCAGGGCGACGGCTGGGCCATCGCCGGGGTCGCCGTCGCCTCGGGCCCTTTGCAGGGCTATCCGCGCGCGATCACCATCGCCGTGATCCCGCCGCCCCCCTGAACAGCGAAAGGCCCGCATCCGTGGGGATGCGGGCCGTCCGTCTGCGCAGGCGCCGGGAGGAGAGAGAGCGCCCGCGCAAGGTCCGAGAGGCCGGGGCGGGGGAGGACCGCCCGGCCGCCCGGGGATCAGTAGTTGTAGGCGCTTTCGCCGTGCGAGACCTGGTCCAGGCCCTGGCGTTCGTCGTCCGGCGTCGGCCGCAGGCCGAAGATCGCCTTGATCACCAGGAACAGCACCAGCGACACGCCACCCGACCAGACCAGCGTCACGCCGACGGCCTTGGCCTGGGTGATGATCTGGGCGGCCATGTCGTAGGTGCCCGCCACCGCCGGGAAGACGGTGTAGTCATACCAGCCCTGACCGCCAAGCGACGGGTCTGCCACGATGCCGGTGCCGATGGCGCCGACGATGCCGCCGATGCAGTGCACGCCGAACACGTCCAGGCTGTCGTCATAGCCGAACGCCTTCTTCACCTTGCTGACGAACAGATAGCAGATCGGCGAAACGATCAGGCCCAGCATCATCGCCCCCATCGGCGAGGCAAAGCCGGCCGCCGGGGTGATCGCGACCAGACCCGCCACCGCACCGGTGACCGCACCCAGGAGCGACGGACGGCCGTGCGAGGCCTGCTCGACAAAGCTCCACGACAGCGTGGCGGCGGCCGTGGCGACGAAGGTGTTCAGGAAGGCCAGCGCGGCCAGACCATTCGATTCCAGGTTGGACCCGGCGTTGAAGCCGAACCAGCCGATCCACAGCAGCGAGGCGCCGATCATGGTCATGGTCAGGCTGTGCGGCGGCATGGCTTCCTTGTTGAAGCCCAGCCGCTTGCCGACCACGATGCAGCCGACAAGGCCCGCGATCCCGGCGTTGATGTGCACGACCGTGCCACCGGCAAAATCCAGCGCGCCCCAACCCCACAGCATGCCATAGTCGCCCGGCAGGTCAGCCAGGAAGTCCGGGCCCGCCCAGTACCAGACCATGTGCGCCATCGGGAAATAGACCAGCGTCAGCCAGGCCGCCACGAACAGCATCAGCGGCCAGAACTTGATCCGCTCGGCAAAGGCGCCAACGATCAGGGCCGGGGTGATGCAGGCGAATGTCATCTGGAAGATGACGAAGGCATATTCCGGAATGTAGACGTTGTTCGAGAAGGTCGCGGCAAAGGTGCCGGTGCTGACGTTCGCCAGGAAGGCCTTCGACAGCCCGCCGATGAACGGCCCGCCGCTGGTGAAGGCCAGCGAATAGCCGTAGGCGACCCAGAGCAGCGCCGCCAGCGACACGATCATGAACACCTGCATCAGCAGGCTCAGCATGTTCTTCGTCCGCACCAGGCCGCCGTAGAACAGCGCCAGCGCCGGGATCGACATCAGCAGCACCAGCGCCGACGAAATCAGCATCCAGGTGGTGTCGCCCTTGTCCACCATCCCGGCCATGGCCGCGACATCGGGGTTCTTGATCGGCCCGTCCTGCGCCAGCGCAGGCAAGGCGGTCAGCGCTGCAAGCGCCACCCCCGGGCCCAGCAGTTTCATCAATGGTTTCATCGCGTTCATCCCCTTCCCCCGACGCTCACAGCGCATCGTCATCGGTTTCGCCGGTGCGCACCCGCACGGCCTTTTCCACATCAAGGACGAAGATCTTTCCGTCCCCGATCTTCCCCGTCCTTGCGGTCTTGCTGATCGTGTCGACGACCTGATCGGCCAGCGCATCGCTGACCACGATCTCAAGCCGCAGCTTCGGCACGAAGTTCACGGCGTATTCCGCGCCGCGGTAAATCTCGGTGTGGCCCGACTGCGAGCCGAACCCCTTGATCTCGGACACCATCATCCCGCGCACGCCGATCGTGGTCAGCGCCTCGCGCACCTCGTCCAGCTTGAACGGCTTGATTGCAGCCATGATGAGCTTCACGGTCTTCCCCTTTCCTGCATCGGGCCCGGGGAGGCGGGCCCTCGCGTCAGAGAAGGCGGCGTTTCGCAGGTGCAGAACAGGGGAAGGCAGGGCGCTGGCAGGCGCCGCGGGCACGAATGCCCAAAATTTGCGCGCATTTCGCGGCATATGCTCTATTATTGGGCATATAGCCCAGGCGAATCATCCCAAGCCGCTCTTCGCATTGCGGCAAAAGACGGCTATCTTCACGCCCCAAGAACGAAGACGCAAAGAACGCGGGCAGTTTAACGATGGCATCGGGTGGCAGGGGCAAATCGCCCCTCGTGGCGGACAAGAGGTATGCGCGCGCGGCAGCGAATGCGGCGGCGAAGAAACCCGCACCGCAGAAGCGCGCGCCCAAGCCGCGTCGCCCGCGCCGCAAGCATGGCCTGATCCTCGGCTCGATCCTGTTCGTCTGGCGCATGATCTGGGCCGTTCTCTGGCGGCTGACCGCAGTGGCCGTGCTGGTCTACGCCGGCATCGTCTTCTACTTCTATTCGCAGCTTCCCGACCTGTCCGCCCAGCTGGACGGCCGCGCCCGCGGCTCGGTCACCATGCTGGACCGCGACGGCCGCGTCTTCGCCTGGCGCGGCGAAACCTTCGGCGGCCAGGTCACCGCCACCACCGTCTCGCCCTACCTGCACGACGCCGTGGTCGCGACCGAGGACAAGCGGTTCTATTGGCACTTCGGCATTTCGCCCCGCGGCATCGCCAGCGCCGTCCGCATCAATCTGGCCGCAGGCCGGGGGCCGTTCGAAGGCAACGGCGGCTCGACCATCACCCAGCAGGTGGCGAAACTCCTCTGCCTGGGGGTCAGCTACGATTCCACCAAGTGGAAATCGGAAGGCGAATACGAAAAGGACTGCCGGTCGGGTGGCATGTGGCGCAAGATCAAGGAAGTGCCCTACGCCATGGCGATGGAGGTGAAGTATTCCAAGGAAGACATCCTGACGATCTACTTCAACCGCGCCTACCTGGGCGCCGGCGCCCGCGGCTTTGAAGCGGCGGCGCAGCGCTACTTCGGCAAGTCCGCCGCCGACGTGAACGCGGCCGAGGCCGCCATGCTGGCCGGCCTTCTCAAGGCCCCCTCGACCTATTCGCCCACCTCCAGCATGGACCGCGCCCGCAACCGCGCCGCCGTGGTGATCGGCCTGATGGAGGAACAGGGCTACCTGACCCAGGCCGAGGCCGAAGAGGCCCGCGCCAACCCCGCGCAGCTGTCCAAGGCGGCGGCGCAGAAGAACGGCGGCTTCTTCGCCGACTGGGTGATGGAGACCACGCCCGACTACCTGGCCCGCGACACCACCGAAGACGTCATCATGGAGACGACGCTGGACCAGACCATTCAGGCGCAGGCCGAAGAGGCGCTGAAATGGGTGTTCGAGAACAAGGTGAAAGCGGGCTCGAAAGCCCAGGCCGCCATCGTGGTGATGAGCGCGGATGGCGCCGTGCGCGGCATGGTGGGCGGCCGCGACCTGCCGCAGGCGGGCGATTTCAACCGCGCCACGCAGGCATTGCGGCAGACCGGATCGGCGTTCAAGCCCTTCGTCTATGCCGTGGCGATGGACCTGGGCTACAGCCCGCTCGACTATGTCGACGACAGCCCCTACAGCATCTACGTTCCCGGTTCCGGCAACTATGCCCCCAAGAACTATGACAACCAGTTCAAGGGCATGATCACCCTGACCCAGGCCCTGGCCGAAAGCCGCAACATCCCGGCGGTGAAGATCTCCGAGATGGTGGGCCGCGATCTGGTCAAGAAGGTCGCCACCGATTTCGGCGTGGCGCAGAACCTGGCCGACGGGCCGGCGCTGGCGCTGGGGGCGGGCGAATCGACGCTGATCGACATGACCGGCGCCTATGCCGGCATCCTCAACGGCGGCTCGTCGGTCACGCCTTACGGCCTGGTGGCGCTGAAGCTCAAGGACGAGGACGAGGCGCTGTTCGGCCAGGGCGGCGGCATCGGCGAGCGGGTGATCAGCGAGACCGCCGCCCACGCGCTGATCTACATGATGACCCAGGTCATCGAGCAGGGCACCGGCACCCGCGCCAAGCTGGACGGGCGCGAAGCCGCCGGCAAGACCGGCACGACCCAGGCCGCGCGCGACGCCTGGTTCGTCGGCTTCACCGCCGACTACGTGGTGGGGGTCTGGCTGGGCTACGACGACAACACGCCCCTGACCGGCGTCACCGGCGGCGGCCTGCCGGCCGAGATCTGGCACGAAGTGATGGTCCGCATCAGCGAGGGCAGCGAAGCAAAACCCCTGCAATCCGAGATTCCGCCCAGCACCGTCGCCCCACCGCCCGGCGGCACCGCCCCGGCCCCCTACAACCCCGACGATTTCGTCCAGCCCGAAGACGTGCCCTACTTCGACGGCTCGAACCCCAACCAGCCCGGCATGACCGAAGACGACCTCGCCGACCGCATCCTGAACGACGTTCTGGGCACGGACAACTGACGCCGGCCTTTGCGGCCCGCAGGTGGTCAGGTCGCGTTCAGGTCGGCGATCAGGGCGTCGATGTTGCCCTTGCGCTTGTCCAGCATGGCGCCGATCTCGGTGCGCTCGCTGGCCAGCATGTTGACGCCTTCGATGATGATGTTGAAGAACAGGTTCTTGCCCGACTTGTCGCCGACGTGCCAGCGCACCTCGAACGGCGCCTCGCCCTTCAGGTAGGCGGTCGAGATCACCTCATAGTAGCTTTTCAGCGGGCGGGCGTCCTTCACCTCGATCTTGCCGCCGATGAACTCGCGGAAGCGGCGGCCGTATTTGTGGCTGATGTAGTGCTGGAAGGCCTTGGTAAAGGCCTTCATCTGCGCGTTCGACGCCGAACGCGCGGCCACGCCCAGCGCGCTGCGGGCAATGGTCGGCACGTCGGCATAGCGGGCGAACAGCTTTTCGAACGACGGCATCATCTGCGCCTCGGACTTGCCCGAGTTGATCACGCCGTTGATGTCCGCCACCACCTTGTCGATCAGCGCCCGCGCCTCATCCACGCTCAGCGCCGCGGCCGGCAGCGCGCCGAAGGCAGCGGCGGCGGCAAGGCCCGCACCGACAAAGGCGCGACGAGACAGCAGGGGATTACTGGCCATAGGGGTCCTCGTAGGGGTCGATGAAGCTGTCGTCGGTCGCGCCCTCTGCCGCGCCACCGCCGGACTGGCCCAGGGCAAAACGACGGTTTTGCAGGTAGAGAAGCCGCGCCTGCGCATAGCTGTCGGCGCTGTCATATAGGATCGAGTCGACCGTGGCGGAATAGCGGTAGCGATCATTTAGCCGTGACAGCACCCCGGCCGCAGCCGCCGCGATCCGGTCGTCGCCCTCCAGCACGCCGTTCAACGGGTTCAACGCCAGATCCACCACCGAGCCGACGGCATCCCGCGCGGTCGACGGCCCCAGCACCGGCAGTTCCAGATACGGCCCCTCGCCCACGCCCCAGACCGCAAGGGTCTCGCCGAAATCGGTCTTGTGTTCGGGAATGCCCGCCGCGTCGGCAAAGTCGATCACGCCGCCCAGACCGAAGGTCAGGTTGACGGCCAGCCGCACCAGGTTGGTTCCGGCTTCCTCGACATTGCCCTGCAACAGGCCATTGGCAATGTCTCCCGGCAGCGCCAGAACGTCGGCGAGGTTCGACACGCCTTGCCGCAGCGGTTCCGGCACCACTGCGCCATAGGCCTGCGAGGCCGGGCGAACCAGCAGCCGGTCCGAGGTCTTGTTCGAGGCATGCACGGCCCGGTTGAAGGATTCCAGCGGGTCGTGAATGCCTTGCGAAGCAGGTGCCCCGGCGCATCCCGCCAGCAACAGCACCGCAACCAGCCCCGGCCGCATGCAAGAATTCCTCATACCCATCCTGCCTACCAAGGTCAGGCCACCGCCGGGCCTTCGGCCCACCGCCGCCTGGGCCCGTCTGCAAAAGCCATACGGTTTGCGTCGGGGCAAGACAACCGGCTTTCGGCCGGCGCGGCGGGGAACGGCCAGGGCGGCGCCAAGGCCGCTGCAGGGCCGCAGGGGCGGGCCGACCAGCCGATACGGCATCCCGCGCGGGCTGTCCCAGAGCCGCCGTTCGGGATGGCCACCCGCAGCGGGCAGGCCCGGCGCTCCGGCAAGGCGGCCCGGGCGGCCCGGCAGGCGCGCGGGGCAAGGGCCGCGGGCAAACCGGCCCGGATCGGGAACGGCCCTCACGTCCTGAATTCGGCTCTCCAAGTCCCTGATCTTCCATGGCCAGCTGCCCGGGCCATTCTGGGCCACCGCCCTTGCCGGCCCCATCCGGCCCGGCTAGGCTGCCGCAATTGCCCCGACCCACCGGAGACCCCCCATGTCCAGCGTCGAAACCCGGCTGGCAGAGCTTGGCCTGAGCCTGCCGGAAGCCCCCGCCCCCGCCGCCAACTACGTGCCCTTCGTGGCCGTCGGAAATCTTGTCCATGTCTCGGGCCAGATCAGCCAGGACGAGGCCGGCCTGATCAAGGGCAAGCTGGGCGCCGATCTGACCGTGGACCAGGGCGCCCAGGCGGCGCGCCGCTGCGCGCTGTCGATCCTCGCCCAGGTCAAGCGTGCCTGCGACGGCGATCTCGCGCGCGTCGTCCGGGCGGTGAAACTGGTGGGCTTCGTCAACTCGACCGCCGACTTCACCGACCAGCCCAAGGTGGTCAACGGCGCCTCCGACCTCCTCGTCGCGGTCCTGGGCGATGCCGGCCGCCACGCCCGCTCGGCCGTCTCGGCCGCCTCGCTGCCGCTGGGCGTGGCCGTCGAGATCGAGGCGATCTTCGAGATCCGCTAGAGATGGCCCGCGTGCCCCTGCCGGAGGTCTTCCTCAGGGCCCCCCTCGCCCACCGCGCCCTGCATGACCGCGCGCTGGGCAGGGTCGAGAATTCCCCCGCCGCAATCCAGGCCGCGCTCGACGCTGGCTACGGCATCGAGATCGACCTGCAGCTCAGCGCCGATGGCGTGCCGATGGTGTTCCACGACGAAACCCTCGACCGCCTGACCCACGAGACCGGCCCGGTCGCCGCTCGCAGCGCCGCCGACCTCGTTCGCATCCGGCTGAAGGACAGCAGCGACACCATCCCCACCCTCGCCGAAACCCTGGCCCTTGTCGCCGGCCGCGTCCCCCTGCTGATCGAACTCAAGGACCAGTCCCTGGTGATGGGCCCCACCGACGGCCGTCTGGAATCCGCCACCGCCAAGGCCCTGGAACACTACCCCGGCCCGGTCGCCGTGATGTCCTTCAACCCCGCCTGCATGTCCCACATGGCCCGGCTCGCCCCGCAGATCCCCCGCGGCCTGACCACCGCCGCCTACGACCCCGAAAGCTGGCACCCGCTGCCCGAAGCCATCTGCGCCCGCCTCCGCGCCATCCCCGATTATGACCCCACCCTCTCCAGCTTCATCAGCCACGAGGCCGCCGACCTGGCCCGCCCGCGCGTCGCCGACCTGAAATCCCGGGGCGCCGCCATCCTGTGCTGGACCATCCGCTCGCCCGATCAGGAAGCCCAGGCCCGCCAGATCGCCCAGAACGTCACCTTCGAAGGCTACCTCCCGCCGCTTCCGACTTGACGCCCGGCAAGACCCCCCCACCTTCCTCTCTGCGGAAATATCCTGCGGGGGGTCCGGGGGGCGCACAGCCCCCCGGGGTCTGCCGCCAGAAAGGCGCCATGGCCGAGATCACCCTGCACGACAGCCTGACCGAGATCGACGCCGCCACCTGGGACGCCCTCGCCGCGCCCGAGCAGGCCGACGGCGGCCGCCCGGTCGATCCTTTCACCACCCACCGCTTCCTGGCCGCGCTCGATCGCTCCGGCTCCACCGGCCGCGGCACCGGCTGGCAGCCCAAGCCGCTGATCCTGCGAGACGGCGCCACCCCCCTCGCCGCCCTGCCGCTTTACGCGAAAACCCACAGCCAGGGCGAATACATCTTCGACCAGGGCTGGGCCGAGGCCTTTGAACGCGCCGGCGGCCGCTACTACCCGAAACTCCAGGTTGCCGTGCCCTTCACCCCCGCCACCGGCCGCCGCTTCCTCGGGCCGCCCCGGCACCGCGAAGCCCTTGCCCGCGCGGCCATCGGCCTGACCCGCGGCAACGGCCTGTCGTCGCTGCACGTCACCTTCTGCACCCCTGACGAGGCGCAGGCCCTGACCGGCCTCGACGGCCTGCTGCCCCGCGTCACCCAGCAGTTCCACTGGGAAAACCGCGGCTATGCGAGCTTCGACGATTTCCTGGCAGACCTCTCCAGCCGCAAGCGCAAGATGATCCGCCGCGAACGCGACACCGCCCGCGCCGCCGGCCTGACCATCCGCGCCCTGACCGGCGACCAGATCGAGCCGCAGCACTGGGCCGCCTTCTGGGCCTTCTACCAGGACACCGGCCGCCGCAAATGGGGCCGCCCCTACCTGACCCGCGCCGCCTTCGACGCCTTCCACGACACCATGCGCAATGACATCCTGCTGGTGCTGGCCTTCCGCGCCGACCGCCCCGTCGCCGGCGCGCTGAACTTCATCGGCCGCGATGCCCTTTTCGGCCGCTACTGGGGCTGCCTGGAAGACCACCCCGGCCTGCACTTCGAACTGTGCTATTACCAGGCCATCGACTGGGCCATCGCCCAGCGCCTGTCGCGGGTCGAGGCTGGCGCGCAAGGCGAACACAAACTCGCCCGCGGCTACCTGCCGGTCGAATGCCATTCCCTGCACTGGATCGCCGACCCCGGCTTTCGCGACGCCGTCGCCCGCTACCTGGCCGCCGAACGTGCCGCCGTGGGCGAGGAAATCGAGGTTCTCACCGCCTATGGCCCCTTCCGCAAAGCCACAACGCAGGACTAAGCTTTCCGTCACCCCAGAGGGAGACCCCCGATGCTGACCTTCTACACCAACCCGATGTCGCGCGGCCGCATGGTGCGCTGGATGCTCGAGGAAATCGGCGAACCCTATGAAACGGTCGTCCTTGACTACGGCCCGCCGATGAAATCGCCCGACTACCTGGCGCTGAACCCGATGGGCAAGGTGCCGACGCTGGTGCATGATGGTGCCGTGGTGACCGAGGTGCCGGCGATCTGCACCTACCTGGCCCAGGCCTTCCCCGCCAAAGGCCTGATGGCGAAAGACATCGCCACCTTCTACCGCTGGATGTTCTTCGGCGCCGGCCCGCTGGAACAGGCCGTCGTCAACACCTCCTTCGGCTGGCAAGCGAAAACCCCGCAAGAGGCCGGCCGCACCGGCTATGGCAGCCTTGAGGCCGTCACCGCCGCCCTGACCGGGCACCTGGAAAAGCACGACTACATCGCCGATGGCCGCTTCACCGCGGCGGATGTCTACCTTGGCAGCCAGGTCGGCTGGGGCATGATGTTCAAGACCATCCCGGCCAACGACACACTTGCCGCCTACTGGGCGCGGCTGCAGCCTCGCCCCGCCCGCATTGCCGCCGCCGCCCGCGACGACGCCCTGATGCCGCCGAGGACATGATGGCCACCCCCCCGCTTCCCCCCGAAGACCGCGCAGCCCTGCTGGCCCCCTTGGGTGAAACCGGCTGGGCCGCCGTGCCGGGCCGCGACGCCATCCGCAAGATCCTGAAATTCCGCAGCTTCTCGCAGGCCTGGGGCTTCATGTCCCGCGCCGCCCTTGCGGCCGAGAAGCTGAACCACCACCCCGACTGGACCAACCGCTACAATCTGGTCGACATCACGCTGACCACCCATGATGCGCACGGCCTGACCCAGGCCGACATCGACCTCGCCCAGGCGCTCGACCGCCTCGCCGCCGATGCCGAGGTGCAGCGCGACCACGGTGAGCCCGTCAGTTCCCTGTGCGAGACCCGCGCCCACCGCAAGGCCTGACCCGCGGCTTGCTTTTCCCGAAATACGCTCCGGGGGTACGGGGGTGGAAAACCCCCGCTCCGCCGCCACCGTTCAAATCGCCGCCAGCAGACTCTCCCCGCCCGAGATCTCGCAGACCCCCGGGCTTTCCTCCAGGTGCAGCACCTTTACCACCCCGTCCTCGGCATAAAGCGCATAGCGCTTGGACCGCGCCAGCAGCCCCACCGCGGGCGCATCGAAATCCAGCCCGATGGCCTTGGTGAACGACCCGTCCGCATCGCCCAGCATCACGATTCCGGCCGCTGTGGCCCCGGTCGCCTCGCCCCAGGCCTTCATCACGAAGGGATCATTGACCGAGACGCAGATCACCTCATCCACCCCCTTGGCATCGAACTTGCCCTTGGTGCGGATGAAACTCGGCACATGCGCCGTGGTGCAGGTACCGGTATAGGCCCCCGGCAGTCCGAAGATCGCCACCTTGCGCCCGGCCAGCTTCGGCCCCAGTGCCACCGCCTCCGGCCCGTTCGCCCCCATCGCCAGCAGCGTCGCCTCCGGCAGCTTCGACCCAACCGAAATCGTCATTCTCGCCATCCTTTCCGTTGTCGCACATTTGCACCCGTATCTGTCGGGATATAGGCTCCGCCCAGCAACCTGCCAGAGGGGAAGCCATGCGCATCGTCATTGTCGGGGCCGGACAGGCCGGGGCCGCCCTTGCGGCCAAACTGCGGGCGCTGGGCCACGACGGCCCCCTCACCCTGATCGGCGAGGAACCGGCCCCCCCCTACCAGCGCCCGCCGCTGTCGAAAGCCTATCTCCTGGGCGAGATGGAGGAAGACCGCCTATGGCTGCGCGCCCCCGGCTTCTGGGCCGAAAGCGCCATCGACCTGCGGCTGTCGACCCGCGTCACCGCCATCGACCCCGCCGCCCGCAGCCTGACCGCCCGCACCCTGACAGACGGCGGCGAGACGATCCCCTACGACGCGCTGGCGCTGACGACCGGCGCCACCCCTCGCCGCCTGCCCGCCAGCATCGGCGGAGACCTCGCCGGCGTCTTCACCGTCCGAACCCTGGCCGATGTCGATGCCATGCGCGCCGAATTCACCCCCGGCCGCCGCGCCGTCATCATCGGCGGCGGTTACATCGGCCTTGAGGCCGCCGCCGTCGCCGCCAAGCTCGGCCTCTCGGCGACCGTTGTCGAAATGGCCCCCCGCATCCTGCAGCGCGTCGCTTGCCCGGAAACCTCGGACTACGTCCGCGCCCTGCACCAGTCGCACGGCGTCACCATCCTGGAATCGACCGCCCTTGACCGCCTGGTCGGCGACACCCGCGTCACCGCCGCCCGCCTGAAGGACGGCCGCTATCTTCCGGCCGATTTCGTCATCGTCGGCGTCGGCGTCACCCCCGGCACCGCCCTGGCCGAAGCCGCCGGCCTCAGCCTCGACAACGGCATCGCCACCGACGAGATGGGCCGCACCTCAGACCCCGCCATCTGGGCCGCCGGCGACTGTGCCTCCTTCCCCTGCCAGGGCGCCCGCATCCGGCTTGAATCCGTCGGCAACGCCATCGACCAGGCCGAGGCGGTCGCCGCCAACATCCTCGGCGCCGCCACCCCCTATCAGGCCAGGCCGTGGTTCTGGTCCGACCAGTTCGACCTCAAGCTTCAGATCGCCGGCCTCAACACCGGCTACACCCGCATCGTCACCCGCCCCGGCGAAGGCACCGCCACCTCCTTCTGGTATTACCGCGACGCCACCCTGCTGGCCGTCGACGCGATGAACGACCCGCGGGCCTACATGGTCGGCAAACGCCTGATCGAGACCGGCAAGTCCCCCGACCCCGACACCCTCGCCACCACCCCCGACCTCAAGGCCCTGCTGAAGTGAGGATCATCGGCGGCACCCGTCGCGGCCTGCACCTGGCCGATCTGGGCGAGGGCGACGTGCAGGCCCACCTCCGCCCCACCTCCGACCGGGTGCGCGAGGCGATCTTCAACCTCCTGACCAACGGCGCCCATGAAAACCCCGTCCCCGGCGCCCGCGTCCTTGACCTTTTCGCCGGCACCGGCGCCCTGGGGCTTGAGGCGCTGTCGCGCGGCGCCGCCCGCGTGGCTTTCGTCGACGACGGCGCCAAGGCCCGCGCCCTCCTCCGCGCCAATATCGAGAAGATGCAGGCGATGGGCACCACCGACGTCTGGCGCCGCGACGCCACTCACCTCGGCCCCAACCGGGGCGCCCCCTACACCCTCGTCTTCCTCGACCCGCCCTACGGCAAATCCCTCGGCGAAGCCGCCCTCGCCTCGGCCATGGCCGGCCAATGGCTTGCCCCAGGCGCCACCATCGTCTGGGAAGAAGGCACCGCCCCCCTGCCGCCCCCCGGCTTCACCCAACTGGACCAGCGCAAGTACGGCGACACCCTGGTCACCCTGCTGAGGGCGCCACAATGACCGAAATCCACCTCCGGCTGACCGCCTCGCCGGCGCAGCTGGTCGCCGCCGGCCAACACCTGTCGCAGCGCCGCTTCGGCCTGTCCCAGCGGCTTGCTCTGGCGGCGCTGCTGATCGGCGGCGGCCTCCTCTTCGGTGGCGGAATCTCCATCCTCTTCGGAACACCCTGGCTCGCCGCGCTGGTCATCAGCCTCTACGCCAGCCTCGGCACGATCCTGGCCGGCATCCTCGCCTTCCGCCTGAACCAGCGCCGCTTCCTCACCGCCTTCTCCGTCTCGGACCTGCGCGCGCGCCCGGTCGGCCTGACCCTGTCGCCCGAGGGGCTGACGGTGGAACCGCGCAGCCTGGCCTGGGCCTCGGTCACCGCCACCTCGCGCTGGCAGGCCGCCACGCTGCTGCACTTCGGCACCGCCGACGCGCTGGTGATCCCCGACGCCGACCTGCCCCCCGGCCTCACCCCCGAAACCCTCGCCGCCCAAATCGCCGCCTGGAAATCCGCATGACCCGCCCCGCCGCCGTGCTGTTCGACTGCGACGGCGTCATCGTCGACAGCGAAGGCCCCACCTTCGACCTGCTGATCGAGACCCTCGCCCGCCACGGCCTGCGCCTCACCCGGACCCAATTGGAAACCGACTACATCGGCGGCACGCTGGAAACCGTCGCCGCCCGCGCCATCGCCGCCGGCGCGACCCTCCCCCCGACCTGGGTCGCCGACGCCTACTCCGCGATGTACGCCATGCTGGCCCGGGGCGTGCCCCTCGTCCCCGGCATCGTCGCCACCCTCGACGCGCTGGACGCCGCCCGCATCCCCTATGCCGTCGGCTCCAACGGCACGCCCGAAAAGATGACCATCACCCTCGGCCAGCACGGCCTGACCCCGCGCTTCCGCGCCACCCTGTCCGGCCAGGCCATGAGCAAACCCAAACCCGCCCCCGACCTCTACCTCGCCGCCGCCGCCGCCTGCGACGCCGACCCGGCCGCCTGCGTCGTCATCGAAGACAGCGCCACCGGCGCCCGGGCCGCCCTCAACGCCGGCATCCCCTGCCTCGGCTTCGCCCCGCACGGCCCCGACACGCCCCCCGCCCGCCAACTCGCCGCCCTCGGCATCCCGCTTTTTCGCCGCATGGCAGACCTCCCCGCCCTTCTCGGCCTCTGACCCCCCATTCATCTGTCCTCAAATATCCCGGGGGTCCGGGGGCTGGCCCCCGGCTTTCGGGCAAACCATGACGCCGCGTATCAGGTGACGCCCCGGCCCGCGCACGGCATTCTCCCCCAAACCCGGAGACCGAAATGCCCTACCCCCACCTCCTTGCGCCCCTGACCCTCGGCCCCATCACCCTGCGCAACCGCAGCCTCATGGGCTCCATGCACACGGGGCTTGAGGAAACCGGCGACTGGGCCCGCGTCGCCGCCTTCTACGCCGCCCGCGCGCGCGGCGGTGCCGGGCTGATCGTCACCGGCGGCATGGCGCCCAACCGCGAAGGCGGCGTCTTCCCCGGCGCCGCGGGCCTGTTCACCGATCAGGACATCGCCAACCACCGCCGCGTGACCGATGCCGTCCACGCCGAAGACGGCCGCATCGTCATGCAGATCCTCCACGCCGGCCGCTATGCCTATTCCCCCGACTGCGTCGCCCCCTCGGCCCTGAAATCCCCGATCTCGCCCTTCCCGCCCCGTGAACTTGCCGAAGAGGGCATCGAGAAGCAGATCGCCGACATCGCCACCGCCGCCGCCCGCGCCATCCAGGCCGGCTATGACGGGGTCGAGGTGATGGGTTCGGAAGGCTACTTCCTGAACCAGTTTCTGGTCACCCGCACCAACCGCCGCACCGACCGCTGGGGCGGCACCTATGAGAACCGCATGCGCCTGCCGGTCGAGGTCGTGAAACACACCCGCGCCGCCCTCGGCCCCGATGCAATCCTGATCTTCCGCCTCTCGCTCATCGACCTGGTCCCCGAAGGCTCGACCTGGGACGAAGTCCTGCAGCTGGCCCGCGCCGTCGAAGCCGCCGGCGCCTCTCTCCTCAACACCGGCATCGGCTGGCATGAGGCGCGCATCCCCACCATCGCCACCTCGGTCCCCCGCGCCGCCTTCGCCCACCTCACAGCAAAGCTACGCCCCGAAGTCGGCATCCCCGTCATCACCAGCAACCGCATCAACACCCCCGACCTGGCCGAGCGCCTGCTGGCGGAAGGCATGGCCGACATGGTCTCGATGGCCCGCCCCTGGCTGGCCGACCCCGACTTCATCACCAAGGCCGCCGCCGTCCGGGCGCAGGACATCGCCCCCTGCATCGCCTGCAACCAGGCCTGCCTGGACCACACCTTCAGCGGCAAGCTCGCCACCTGCCTGGTCAACCCGCAGGCCTGCCATGAGACCGAACTGACCTACCCGCCCACGCCCACGCCAAAGCGCATCGCCGTGGTCGGCGCCGGCCCCGCCGGCATGATGGCCGCGATCATCGCCGCCCGGCGTGGCCACCAGGTCACCCTGTTCGAGGCCAGCCCCCGCCCCGGCGGCCAGTTGCACCTTGCCGCCAGCATCCCCGGCAAAGAGGAATTCCGCGGCCTGATCGACTGGTTCACCACCCAGCTTGACCACCCCGGCATCACCCTGCACCTTGGCACCAAGGCCACCGAAGACACCCTCGGCCGCTTCGACGAGGTGATCCTCGCCACCGGCGCCACGCCGCGCGACCCGGGCATCCCCATCGACCCCGGCGCGCCGGTCCTCAGCTACCTCGACGTCCTGCAAGGCGCCCCGGTCGGCCCCAGGGTCGCCCTCCTCGGGGCTGGTGGAATTGGCTTCGATGTGGCTGAATTCCTTGTGCATTCCGGCAACAGCCCGACCGAACACCCGGACCTCTGGCGCCGCGAATGGGGCGTCTCGGCACCCTGGCTCAGCCGCGGCGGCCTGGCCGAACCGCAGCCCGAACCGCCCGCCCGCCAGGTCTGGCTCCTGCAGCGCAAGCCGGAAAAGCCGGGCCGCGCGCTGGGCCGCACCACCGGCTGGATCCACCGCGCCACCCTGGCCGCCAAGGGCGTGCGGATGGAGGGCGGCATCGCCTACGACCGCATCACCTCCGACGGCCTGATCCTGCGCCGCGGCTCGGGCGCGCCCGAACTCCTGCCAGTCGACACCGTCGTGCTGTGCACCGGACAGGAACCGACCCGCGACCTGTCGACCCGGCTCGACGCCGCGGGCATCGCGCATCACCGGATCGGCGGGGCCGATGTCGCCGCGGAACTTGACGCCAAGCGCGCCATCGACCAGGCCGCCCGGCTTGCCGCCCGGCTGTAGCGCCCGCCTTCGGTCCGGAGTCCGCGCCAACCCGACCGGGCCCGACCAGGCCGGTCCGACTTTTGCCAGGGGCTGACGGTGCACCGGCCAAGGGCCGCCGCCGCATCTTGGTTTCCGCGCCATGAACGGTCCGCGGTAATACCCCGGATCGGACGCGCCTGCGCCCCGTTGCCGCCCCATTTGCGGGCCAATACCGGCCCATCACCTGCCATCTGCTCGCATGGGGAAACTGATGGACCGACTGACCGAAATGGAAGCCTTCGCCACGGTCGTAGACCAGGGCGGCTTCACGGACGCGGCCAAGAAGATGGGGATTTCGAAATCTGCCGTTTCGAAACACGTCTCCGCCTTGGAAGCCCGTCTCGGCGCCCGACTGCTGAACCGAACCACGCGTCGCGTGTCGCCCACGGAAATCGGCCTGGCCTACTATGACCGCGCCCGCCGGGTGCTGAATGACGCCGGAGAGGCCGATGCGCTGGTCACCTCGATGCAATCCGCGCCGTCCGGCCTGTTGCGCATCTCGGTCGCCACCGACTTCGGCGTGAACCTGTTGTCGCCGATCCTGGGGGATTTCCTGCTGGAATACCCCGAGATCACCGTGAACATGGTGTTGAACAACCGCTACGTCGAGTTGATCAGCGAAGGCTTCGACATGGCCATCCGGGTGGGCGACCTGGAAGATTCGTCGTTGCGCGCCCGCAAGCTGACCGAGACGACCAAGCGCATGATTGGCGCGCCGGCCTATTTCCAGAAGTTCGGCCGCCCGATGAAGATCGACGATCTGAACGATCACAAGCTTCTGCACTACTCGAACCAGGCCAACGGCAACGTCTGGAAGATCACCGCACCCTCGGGCGAAAAGCGCCAGGTGCGCTCGGCCGGCTGGCTGACGGTGAACGACGGGCAAAGCCTGCTGAATGCCGCCATTGCCGGGCTGGGCATCGCCTACCTGCCGTCGTTCCTTTACGCCGAGGCGCTGCGCAAGGGTATTGTCGAAGAGGCCATCCCCGGCCTGCCGACCGAGGTGATGGGCATCTACGCCGTCTATCCGCCGGGCCGGTTCACCCAGCCCAAGGTGCGCGCCTTCATCGATTTCCTGGCCCGCCGCTTCATCGAGAAGGGGCCGGACAACTGGTAAGCCGCTTCGGCGGCCGACGCGATCCCGTCTTCCCCCCTCGACAGGATCGTGACTTCAGGTCGAGGCCGGAACGGCCTCGACCCTTCTGTTCTTGCGGCGGCCTTCCTCGGTCTGGTTGCTGTCGCGCGGGGCCAGCGGGCCAACGCCCTCGGCACTGACCTGCCCCGGCGCGACACCCAGGTCATTGATCAGCGCCCGCCGCACGGCCTCGGCCCGCCGCTTTGACAGCGCCACATTGGCCGCTAGGCTGCCCGAGGCATCGGTGTGCCCGACCAGAATCAGGCGCCGCGCGGGGGCCGCGGCCAACCAGTCGGCCAGCGCCCCGAGCGAAGGATAGTCCCCGGGCTCCAGCTCGGCCGCCCCCGAGGCGAAGACAAGGTCGTCCAGCGCGACCGGCAGGCCGGCATCCAGCCGGACCGCTGCCGCGCTGGAGGCCGGGCCCGCAGCCGCATCCACAATGGGGGCAGGCGGTCTTTCGGGCAGGGAAGGAGTCTGGTCAGGCGCGGTCGCGTCTGCGGCGGCCGCATCGACCTCGGCGCCGGGCTGCACCGGTCCGACCTGGATCACCTGCACGAAGGCCGCCCCGGCCGAACGGCTGACCAGCAGGCTGACCGCCTCGTCGCCGCGAGCGGCTGACAGGAACAGGAACTCGCCCAGATCGACATGCATCGCCGGTTCCGGCACAACCTCGGTCGCAAAACGGAAGTCGAAGCCGCCACAGGTCCGCGCCTCGCATTCGAACAGGATGTCGAAGCCGGCGGCCACCAACTGGTCGCGCAGCGGCGCCTTCAGGTCCAGAAGCGTCGCCCGCGGCGCCTCAAGCCGATAGGCCCGCCGGTCCACCGCCCCTTCGAACCGGCGCGTCGGCAGCGCACCGGCCGCGAAAGGCCCGGTCGGCAGGTCATAGCTGCCATGCGTCTCGACCTCGCTCTCCAGCGCATCGACCGGCGCCGGCATCGCTGGCTCGAAGGCCTGGCCGGCCGTCGGGGCCAGGGCCAGCAGGGCTGCGATCAGCGCAACGGCGGGGCGGCGGGGCGAGGTCACGCGGGACGGGGTCCTTCTGCCGGGGCCGGAACGGGTGCCGGGGCGGATGCTGGGGCGGCACGGTAGTGATACCGCCCGACGACGACCATGCCGAGACTTTCGTACAGCGCCCTTGCGGCAAGGTTGCGTTCCGTCACCACCAGCGACAGGGTCTCGGCACCCTGCGCAACGGCCCAGTTCGCGGCCGCGGTCAGCAGGTGCCGGCCAACACCCCGGCGGCGCAGGAGCGGCCGCACTTCCAGCGCGTGCAGCATGGCATCCGGGCCAAGGCAGGCCACGAAGGCCGCCGCCGCCGGGCGATCCTCGGCCCGGGCCAGCAGGGCCGTCTTCGGGCCGGTTGTGCGCTGCATCACCGCCACCCGCGCCGGACCGATGCCACCTTCGGCCCAGATTGACCGTGCGGCCTCCAGCGGCGGCCAGTGCGGGAAGGCGGTCAGGAAAGGCAACTCGCCCTGCAGCGCCGCCGCCGGTGCGGCATAGGCGACCACCGGATCGACCACGGCGAACCCCTCCGCCGCCAGAGCCTTGTCCAGCACCGCGTCGCCCTCGCGGATCAGGAACAGCGGGTCGGCCATCACGGCCAGGGCGGCGCGAAGCGATGCCGTGTCCCAGGCCGCTTCGGCACTGGCCGCCGACACCCGCTTGCCGCCGCCGGCGCCATCCCGCAGGCGGAACGGCCCCAGATCCCGCACCGCCGCCGGCGGCCAGGTCGCCTCCATGACCTCGGCCAGGCGCTCGGGGGTCATCCGAAAAGCTTCATCAGCTGCACCATCGCCGCATCCAGCTGCCCCGGGTCGGTGCCGCGGATCACCAGGTTGGTGCCATAGGCGCCGTTCAGCGAGAACGGATAGGACCCCATCGACAGGTCTGGGTGCTGCGCCGCCAGCGCCCCGAAGGCCGCCGCGATCTCGCCCTCGGGCCGCATCACCCGCAGGCTTTGCGACAACAGCGGCGCGCCGCCGGTCAACCGCGGCAAGAGACCCGCCACCATCGCCTCGAAGATCGTCGGCACCCCCGCCATCACATGCACGTTGCCCAGGCTGAACCCCGGCGCGACCGAGATCGGGTTGTCGATCAGCACGGCGCCGTCGGGGATGCGGGCCATTCGCTGGCGGGCCTCGTTGAACGGCACGCCCTGGCGGTCGTAATGCGCGGCCAGCAGCGCCATCGCGTCGGCCCGGTGGCCGATCCTGGCCCGCATCGCCTCGGCCACCGCATCCGCCGTGATGTCGTCATGCGTCGGGCCGATGCCGCCGCTGGTAAAGACCTGATCGAACGAAGCCGACAGCGCCCGCACCGCCGCCACGATGGCCGCAGCATCGTCGGCCACCACCCGAGCTTCGCGCAGGTCGATGCCAACGCGGGTCAGTTCCCCTGCCAGGTAGTGCAGGTTCGAATCGCGCGTCCGCCCCGACAGGATTTCGTCGCCGATCACCAGCATTGCTGCCGTGGGATTCGCCATCGCCCCGCCTCCATCCGGCCTCTCCCGCGCGGTATAGCTGCCGCAGGGCGGCATTCCAACTCCCTGCCGCCTCTGGCCAAGCGGACGCCATGCCCCTATGTAGGGCACAAAAGGACCACCCATGGACGAAACCCGCGCCCGCATCACCCGCGACGGCATCCGCATCTACGACGAGGCGGGTTTCGCCGGCATGCGCGCGGCCGGCCAGGTCGCCGCCGAAATCCTGGACCAGGTCGCCCCCCTGGTGCGGCTCGGCACCCCCACCGCCGAGATCGACGATTTCATCCGCGAAGAGATCATCCGCCGCGGCGTGGTCTCGGCCACCATCGGCTACAAGGGCTACAAGCACGCCTCCTGCATCTCGGTGAACCACGTGGTCTGCCACGGCATCCCGGGGCCGAAGGTGCTGGCCGACGGCGACATCCTGAACATCGACGTCACCGTGATCGTCGACGGCTGGTTTGGCGATACCTCGCGGATGTATGTGGCGGGCCAGCTTGCCCGCAAGGCCGAACGCCTGATCGAGGTCACGCATGAGGCGCTGATGCGCGGCATCGCCGCCGTCCGCCCGGGCGCCACCTTCGGCGACATCGGGCACGCCATCCAGTCCTATGTCGAGGCCAACCGCATGTCGGTGGTCCGCGATTTCTGCGGTCACGGCCTGGGCCGCGTGTTCCATGCCCCGCCGAACGTGCTGCACTATGGCCGGCCCGGATCAGGACCGGCGCTGGAAGAAGGCATGTTCTTCACCATCGAGCCGATGGTGAACCTTGGCCGCCCCGAGACCAAGATCCTTGCCGACGACTGGACCGCCGTCACCCGCGACAAGTCGCTTTCGGCGCAATACGAACACTCGATCGGCGTCACCGCGACCGGCTGCGAGATCTTCACCGCCTCGCCCGCGGGCAAGTTCTTCCGCACCTGGGAATGATCGCCCTCAAAGCGCTTTGAAAGTGCCTTGAAACGGCGTAGGCTGGCCGCGTCATATGCCGGGGGCCAGCATGCCGAACATCCGCGTCACCGTCTGGGGCGAGAACCTCCACGAGCGATCCACCGCCACCGTGCGGGAAATCTACCCCACAGGCATGCACCAATGCATCGCCGACGCCCTGAACGCCGCCCCCGGCATCACCGCCACCACCGCCACACTGGAACAGCCCAGCCACGGCCTGCCCCCCGGTCGGCTGGACGCGACCGACGTGCTGGTCTGGTGGGGCCACGCCGCCCATGCGCAGGTGCGCGACGACATCGTCGATCAGGTCTGCGCCGCCGTCTGGTCCGGGATGGGCGCGATCTTCCTGCACTCGGCCCATTTCTCCAAACCCTTCAAGCGTTTGATGGGCACCCCCTGCAACCTGACCTGGCGCGAGGCGGGCGAGCGTGAGCGGCTCTGGCTGACCTCGCGCAGTCATCCCATCGCCGCCGGCCTGCCCGACCACTTCGAGCTTGAGCAGGAAGAGATGTATGGCGAGCCCTTCGGCATCCCCGACCCGATGGAAACCGTCTTCGTCTCGTGGTTCCAGGGCGGCGAGGTGTTCCGCTCGGGCGTCACCTACAAGCGCGGCGCAGGCCGCGTGTTCTACTTCCGGCCCGGGCACGAAACCTATCCCACCTACCACGATGCCAACGTGCAGAAGGTCATCGTCAACGCCGTCCGCTGGGCGCGCAATCCGGCCCCCCGCATCGCCGACCCGGGCGCCGCGCCGAACGTCCCGGTTGAAAGCGCTTTGGAACCGATCACCGAA
Organism: Rhodobacter sp. Har01; assembly: GCF_020564565.1. GTDB lineage: Bacteria > Pseudomonadota > Alphaproteobacteria > Rhodobacterales > Rhodobacteraceae > Pseudogemmobacter. Next base: position 182,496 of record NZ_JAJCTD010000006.1, on the reverse strand, counting down.
CGCGGCCCCAGGCTGCACGCCAAGGGAGAAGCGGGTCTGCGATGACTCTTCGCCTGCTCATCCTTGGCACCGGCGGCATGGCCGCGAACCACGCCGCGGCCTTCGCCCGCATCCCCGGCGTGGAACTGGTCGCCGGGGTCGACACCCGGGCCGAACCGCTTGCGGCCTTTGCCGCGAGGCACGGCCTTGGCCGGACCTTCAGCCGCCTGGCAGACGCGCTTGACTGGGGCCGGTTCGACGCCGTGGCCAACGTCACCCCCGATGCCGCCCACCACGCTACCACCCTACCGCTGCTGGCCGCAGGCAAGCATGTGCTGTGCGAAAAGCCGCTCGCCACCAGCGCCGCCGACGCCGCCGAGATGGCGCAGGCCGCCGCCAGGGCCGGCACCGTTGCCATGGTCAACCTCACCTACCGCAACGTCCCCGCCCTGCAACAGGCGGCCCAACTTGTCGCCGAAGGCGCCCTCGGCCCCATCCGGCACTTCGAAGCCTCCTACCTGCAAAGCTGGCTGACCCAGCCCGCCTGGGGCGACTGGCGGACCGAACCGCAATGGCTGTGGCGGCTGTCCACCGCACATGGATCGAAGGGCGTGCTGGGCGACGTCGGCATCCACATCCTCGACTTCGCCACCTTCGCCGCCGGCGAAGCCCCGACCGAGGTCAGCGCCCGGCTTGCCACCTTCGACAAGGCCCCCGGCGGCCGCATCGGCGACTACCCCCTGGACGCCAACGACAGCGCCACCCTGCAGCTGCGCCTGGAAGGCGGCGCGCTTGGCGTGGTGCACGCCAGCCGCTTTGCCACCGGCCACCTGAACGACCTGCGCCTGCGGCTTTACGGCACCGAGGGCGGTCTCGACATCCGCTTCGAGAACGCCGAAAGCGCCCTCTCCGCCTGCCTTGGCCCGGCCCGCACCGGCGCCCGCTGGGAGACGATTCCCTGCCCGCCCGTGCCCACGGTCTATGACCGCTTCATCGCCGCCATCCGCGGCGAAGGCCCCACTGACCCCGACTTCGCCCGCGGCGCCCAGCTTCAGCGCTGGCTTGACCGGGCCGAGGACAGCGCCGCCAGCGGGTCACGCCTGTTGCCGGCGTAGAGCCGGGTTCACCCCGCCTGCCCGGCGGTTTCCAGGCAATGCCGCCGGAATGCGCGCTTCAGCATGTCCAGTTCGGCGCGCAAGAGGTCGATCTCGGCGCGCAGGTCGTCTTCCATGGCCACCCCGGTGATGATCGTGAAATGCGCCAGAGTCTCGGCGCCCGACCGGATCAGGAAGGTCTGCACCCCCTCGCTCAGCAGCTCGGCCGGGATCGGCACCCGCACCGCATAGTCGCCCTCACGGCCCGGCACGGCGGTCACGCTCACGCCCGGAACCGGCTTTTCCAGGTGCATCACCTCAAGCTTCGGCGCCGTGGCCCCGGCGCCGCCCAGCATCCCTTCCCAGACCCCGGCCCGGATCCGCGTCTGCGTCAGCTTCACCCCGTCGCTCATGGCGTCACACCTCGGCCCTTGGCCTGCGGCAGACGGTGACGTCGCGCAGGATGATCTGGTTCATCTCCGGCCCCTCGAAGATCAGGTCCAGCCACATCTTCTCGATCCGCTTCTCGTTGACCTTGGCATAGGCGAGGTCGAACTCGACCATCACCTCTTCCTCGTGCAGCGGCAGTTCGCGCACCAGCTGCTCCACGTTGGGCCCGTGCTTGATGTTCAAACGGGCAAAGATCTCAAGCGGTTTCTCCATCTCGACGATCACGTCCAGCCGGATCAGGTGGCGCAGCCGCAGGCCCTCGACCGCCTCGGCCGGAAGGTCCAGCACCAGGCTCAGGAACGATCCGTCAAAGCGGAACACATCCATGCGAAAGCCGAACGGGGCCACGTCGGACCCGCGCGTGTTGCGGATCTGGCGGAAGGTCAACTCGCTGCGGCGGCAGTCGTGGAAGACCGTGGCGCCGTCGCAAACCGGTTCACGGCCCGAAACGTTGGCCAGCCCCGATACTGCGATCGGGCCCTTCCACAACTCGGGCCGCCAGGCCCAGTCGGTGCCGGCCGGGCGGCGGATGGCGGTGGTGCCGATCACCGGTAAGGCCAGGCGGAACTCGGCCTGGTGCAGCACGCGGTCCAGTTCGCGGCGCATCTGCCGGGCCTGGCCGCGCATCGCGCGCAGTTGCGACAGGTCCATCTGCGGCGCCTCGTCCGCGGCCCGCGACCAGCGCCGCAGCATCCGCCGGAACGCCAGTCTTTCCAGAACGCTGTCTACCCGCCCCGCCATCGTCCGCCCGCCCGCCCGTTCAACCGCCGGTCATTCGCGCTTTATTCAATAGGATTAAACGTTTCGTCCGTCATCCCGAAAACGCAAACCCCGGCTCAGCCGCCCTCGCCCCGGTTGGCGGCCCGCATTGCGGCGATGGTGGCGTCCAGCAGCGCGCGTCCGGCCTCGGGCGCCAGGTCGTCGCCGACCGGCGCACTGACCGAGATCGTCACCAGCCGTCCCCGCGCACCGATCAGTGCGCGCCAGTAGCGGCCGACCGAGCGGTCGGTCAGGTGCAGCACCAGCGCGCCTTCCGCCACCGTGACGCTGTGAATCGTCACCGATCCGGCCCGGCCGTCGCGTGCCAGCGCGGCGCGGCCATCGGCACTGGCGAAGAACTCGGTCAGCGCCGAAGCTCCGGTCTTCAGCACTTCGGATGATCCCTGCGCACCCACCACGATGGCGATCAGCGCCGGCTCGGCGGTCAGGCTGCCGGCACAGCGGCCCAGCACCATGACGGCGCTGTCCTCGGTCTCGCGGCTGGCCTTGCGGTCGATGCAATAGCCGCGCGGTCCGGCCACTTCGATCGCCCCGCCCAGCACCGGGGCCGCATTCTTGCCGGCCAGGCCAAGGCCGCCGCCTGCGACGGGAACGCAAGCCGCCAGCAGCAGGACAAGCGCCGCCCTACTGATCCATGTAGACATGCGCCTCGTCCCTGGCGCCCGGATGGGTGACCGCACCATAGCGCGCCGATCCCACAAGCCGGGCGTATTTCCACAGCGCGCCCGAGGTGTATTCGGTCTTGCGCGGTCCCTTCCAGGCGGCCTTGCGGCTTGCCAGCTCCTCATCGGTCAGGGCCACGGACAATTCGCCCGTCAAGGCATTCAGCGTGATGATGTCGCCGGTGCGGACCAGCGCGATAGGCCCGCCATGTGCGGCCTCGGGGCCGACATGGCCGACGCAGAAGCCGCGCGTCGCACCGCTGAACCGGCCATCGGTGATCAGCGCCACCTTCTTGCCCATGCCCTGGCCGGACAGGGCGGCGGTGGTCGCCAGCATCTCGCGCATCCCCGGCCCGCCTGCGGGGCCTTCGTTGCGGATCACCAGCACCTCGCCTTCCTTGTAGCTGCGCGCCTTGACCGCCTCGAAGGCGTCTTCCTCGCAGTCGAAGACGCGGGCCGGACCGCTAAAGACCTGCTCGGCCTCGGTCATGCCGGCCACCTTCACGATGGCCCCGTCGGGCGCCAGGTTGCCCTTCAGGCCCACAACGCCGCCGGTCCTGGTCAGCGGTTTGTCGATGGAATAGATCACCCGGCCGTCCGCCTCGCCGCGAATCTCTTCAAGGCTTTCGCCCAGGGATTTGCCGCTGGCGGTGATGCAGTCCGGGTGCAGCAACCCGGCGCGGGCCAGTTCCTTCATCACCACCGGCACGCCGCCGACCTCATAGAGGTCTTTCGCCACGTATTTCCCGCCCGGCCGCAGGTCGACGAAATACGGCGTGTCGCGCATGATGTCGGCCACGTCGAACAGGTCGAAGTCGATCCCCGCCTCATGCGCAATCGCCGGCAGGTGCAAAGCACCGTTGGTGCTGCCGCCGGTGCAGGCCACCACGCGGGCGGCGTTCTCAAGGCTCTTCCGCGTGACGATGTCCCGGGCGCGGATGTTCTTCTCGATCAGCGTCATCACCGCCACGCCGGACGCCTCGCCATACTGGTCGCGGCTTTCGTAGGGCGCCGGCGCGCCGCTGGAATTCAGCAGCGCCAGCCCGATGGCTTCGCTGACGCAGGCCATGGTGTTCGCGGTGTACTGCGCCCCGCAGGCGCCGCTGGACGGGCAGGCGATCTTTTCCATGATCTCCAGTTCGGCCTCGCTCAGAGTGCCGGCCTGGTTCTTGCCCACCGCCTCGAACATGTCCTGCACGGTGATGTCCTGGCCCTTGTAGCGGCCGGGCAGGATCGACCCGCCGTAAATGAAGACGCTGGGCACGTTCAGCCGCACCATCGCCATCATCATCCCCGGCAGAGACTTGTCGCAGCCCGCCAGCCCCACCAGCGCGTCATAGCAATGGCCGCGCATGGTCAGTTCCACCGTGTCGGCGATGGCATCGCGCGACGCCAGCGACGACCGCATCCCCTCGTGCCCCATGGCGATGCCGTCGGTCACGGTGATGGTGGTGAACTCACGCGGGGTGCCGCCGGCCTTCTTGACGCCGTGCTTGACGATCTGCGCCTGCCGGTTCAGCGCGATGTTGCAGGGCGCGGCCTCGTTCCAGCAGGTCGCCACGCCCACCCAGGGCTGGTGGATTTCCTCTTCGGTGATGCCCATGGCGTAGAAATAGCTGCGGTGCGGGGCGCGCGCCGGGCCTTCGGTCACATGGCGGCTGGGCAGCTTCGACTTGTCGAAACGCTGGTTCGTGGTCATCGGCATCCTCCCGCAGGGAATTTCTTGCGCAAGGGGATACCGGCACAGCGCGACAGGGGCAAGCGGCGCGTGACCCGAAAGCCGCGCGGCGGCGGCCGATCAGTTGCCGAACACCAGCGGCGCACCAATCCAGATGATCATGAAGGACACCGCCATCAGAAGGCAAAGCCTCCAGACCGGGATGCCCTTTCTGCGTTCGGGAACTTGAAGCCAATCGTCCATAAGTAGAATATAGCGCGTCCTTTCGCGCATTTCTTCCCCGTTCCTCCCGGAAATGCCTCGCATTCGCAGGAATCCGCCGATGCGCCCTGCCCTTCCCCTTTCGCGGCCTTTGCGCTAATCCCTCCGCCGACCCGTCCAAGGACCGCACGCGATGAAATTCACCCTCTCCTGGCTTGCCGATCACCTTGAGACCACCGCCTCGGTGGCCGAGATCGCCGAGGCGCTGACCGACCTTGGGCTGGAAGTCGAGGGCGTCGAAGACCCCGCCGAGCAATTGGCGCCGTTCCGCATCTGCCGGGTGACCGAGGCCGTGCAGCACCCCAACGCCGACCGGCTGCGGGTGTGCCGGGTGGCCACCTATCCGGGCGGGCCGGGCAGCGAGATGGTCGAAGTGCAGGTCGTCTGCGGCGCGCCGAACGCGCGCACCGGGCTGGTGGGGGTCTTTGCGCCCACCGGCACCCATGTCCCCGGCACGGGCGTGGACCTCAAGTCCGGCAATATTCGCGGCGTCGACTCCAACGGCATGCTCTGTTCCGAGCGGGAACTGATGCTGTCGGACGCGCATGACGGCATCATAGAACTGCCCGAGGACGCGCCGCTGGGCGCCCGGTTCATCGACTACCGAGGCCTGAACGACCCAGTGTTCGACATCAAGGTGACGCCGAACCGGCCCGACGCCCTGGGCATCCGCGGCATCGCCCGCGATCTGGCCGCCCGCGGGTTGGGCAAGCTGAAGCCGCTTGACGTTCCCGCCATCGCCGGCAGCTTCGACAGCCCCATCACGGTGCAGATCGACCCCGCGCTCAAGGCAAAGGGCTGCCCGCATTTCGTCGGCCGGCTGATCCGCGGAGTCAGCAACGGCCCCTCGCCCGAATGGCTGCAAAAGCGGCTGCGCGCCATCGGGCTGCGGCCGATTTCGGCATTGGTCGACATCACCAACTTCTTCACCTACGCCCTGAACCGCCCGCTGCACGTCTTCGACGCCGACAAGGTGCAGGGCGGCACCCTGCGCATTCACCCGGCCCAGGGCGGCGAGGACTTCCTGGCGCTGGACGGCAAGACCTACACCCTGTCGCCCGGCCAGATGGCGATTTCCGACGCGGCCGGGGTGGAATCCCTGGCTGGTATCATGGGCGGCGAACACTCCGGCTGCACCGAGGCCACCACCAACGTCTTTCTCGAAAGCGCCTGGTGGGACCCGATCACCATCGCCGCCACCGGGCGCGCGCTGAAGATCAACTCGGACGCCCGCTACCGCTTCGAACGCGGGGTGGACCCGGCCTTCACCCTGCCGGGGCTGGATCTGGCCACCCGGATGGTCCTTGACCTCTGCGGCGGGCAGGCCAGCCGCATCGCGCAGGACGGCGCCCCGTTGGAATACCCGCGCAGCTACCGCTTGGACCCGGCCCGCGTGGTTTCCCTTGTCGGCATGGAGATCCCCGAGGCCGAGCAGCGCCGCACGCTCGAGGCCCTCGGCTTCACCCTGCACGGCAACGACGCCACGCCCCCCAGCTGGCGCCCCGACATCCTTGGCGAGGCCGACCTGATCGAGGAAGTCGCCCGCATCGCCAGCCTGACCAAGCTGCAAGGCGCTCCGCTGCGCCGCCGCCAGCCGGGCGTGCCGAAGCCGATCCTGACGCCGCTGCAACAGCGCGAAAAGGCCGCCCGCCGCACCCTGGCCGCGCTGGGCTACAACGAATGCGTCACCTACAGCTTCATCGACGCGAAATCCGCCGCCCTGTTCGGGGGCGGCACCGAGGCGGTTCGGGTGGAAAACCCGATCTCCTCGGAAATGACCCACCTGCGCCCCGACCTTCTCCCCGGCCTTCTGGCCGCCGCGGCGCGCAACCAGGCCCGTGGCTTCATGGACCTGGCGCTGTTCGAGGTGGGCCCCGCCTTCCACGGCGGCGAGCCGGGCGAGCAGCACCTGCAAGCCACCGGCCTGCTGGTCGGCGCCGCCGCCGCGCGTGACCCGCACGGCAGCCGCCGCCCCATCGACGTCTACGACGCCAAGGCCGATGCCGAGGCGGTGCTGGCCGCCCTTGGCGCCCCCGCCAAGGCCCAGATCAGCCGCAAGGTCGCCGCCTGGTGGCACCCCGGCCGGTCGGGCGTGATCGGGCTTGGGCCGACCACCATGGCGACCTTCGGCGAGGTCCACCCCCGGACCCTGCGCGAAATGGACGTCAAGGGACCGGCGGTCGCCTTCACCGTGCTGGTGGCCAACGTGCCCGCGCCCAAGACCAAGACCCCCACCCGCCCGGCGCTGGCGATCAGCGACCTGCAGGCGGTGGACCGCGATTTCGCCTTCGTGGTGGATGCGCGGGTCGAGGCGCTGACCGCGGTCAACGCCGCGCAGGGCGCCGACAAGGCCCTGATCGAAAGCGTCCGCGTGTTCGACCAGTTCGCCGGCGACAAGGCCGAGGCACAGATGGGCCCGGGCAAGAAGTCCATCGCCCTGACGGTGCGGCTGCAACCCACGACCGCGACCCTGACCGAGGCCGAGATCGAAGCCGTCAGCGCCAGGATCGTCGACAAGGTGACCAAGGCCACCGGCGGAACGCTGCGCAGCTAGGCCGCCAGCAACACCTGCGCCTCGAAGCGTTTCAGCGTCAGGCGGGCGGACGGGTAGTCGGCCCCGGCGGCGATGTCCGGGAACAGCCGGAACAGCTCGTCCCGCGCGTCGTCGTCCATCCCCGCCAGCGTCCGGTCGCCGGGCTGAAAGCTCTCGCTCCAGGCGCCGTCGGACAGCACCACCTCGTGCCGGTCGAACAGCAGATGGACATAGGTCACCTCGGTTTCGACCACGTTCACGATGCCCGGCTGCCCGACCAGATGCTCGGCCCGCACCAGCACCTCGTCGCTGCCGAAGAACAGTTCCGCCCGCGCCCCGGTGACCAGCATCCGGTGCTGCCGGCTGACCCGCATGTCACGCAGGGGCAGACCATCACCCAGGGCCCCCGCCCCGATCTGCACCGGCTGCAACCGCGGGTCGGCGACTAGTTCGTCGCGCGTCAGCCGCTTGCAGCCCGCCCAGCGCAGCACCTGCAGCCCGTTGTCGCGCGTCATCACCCGGTCGCCCGGCCGCAGCGACTCGACAAGCCGCTCACCACCCTCGCAGGCGATCCGCGTGCCGGGGGTAAAGCAGGGCACCACCGTTTCGATGTTGCTGAAACTCATCGTGCCGGTGATCTGGCCCAGACCGTTGTAGAAGGTCACCACCCCGTTCTCGGGGTTCCCCGGTTCATAGGAAATCGACAGCGGACCCATCCCGGTCAGATCCAGCACGTCGATTTCGTCGCCGTCTTCCGACCCGTCGATCGAAGACCCGACCGAACCGAGGATGGTGTCCGACCCGGCCCCGCCCGAGATGCTGGCCAGACCCGAGACGCTGATCAGGTCGTCGCCATCGCCACCCAGAACCGTGTCGCCGTCACCCGCGACCAGCGTGTCGTTGCCATCGCCGCCATCAACCAGGTCGGCCCCGGCCCCGCCCACCAGGCTGTCGTTGCCGTCGCCGCCGGAAAGCGTGTCATTGCCCGCACCGCCCAGGATGGTGTCGTTGCCATCGTCACCATAAAGGCTGTCGTTGCCTGCCCGGCCGTCGATGGAATCGTTCCCGCCGCCGCCCCGGATCACATTGGTAAAGACGTCGCCCGAGGTGCCGAACTGGTCAAAGCCCACCAGAGTGTCGTCGAAGGCCGAACCGACCACCCCGTCGACGCCCGAAAGCACGTCGCCGGTGGCATGCCCGCCGGTGGCCGACATCGACTGAAGGTTCACGTTGACGGCCGCGTTCGACCCGGAATAGTCGACGATGTCCAGGTCTTCGCCGCCGCTCAGCGTGTCGGCCCCGGCGCCGCCGATCAGCGTGTCGTCTCCCGACTCGCCGCTGAGGGAATCGTTCCCGGCACCGCCGTTCAGGACATTGGCGCCGGCGTCGCCGACCAGAGTGTCGGCGAAGGCCGATCCGGTCAGGTTCTCGACGCCGCTCAGCGTGTCGCCGTTCGCCTCGCCCGCGGTGCCGCGGCCGGTGGTCAGCGAGACGCTCACCCCCTGGGTCGCCGCGGAATAATCCGCCGTATCGGTCCCCGCGCCGCCGATCAGGTTGTCGCTGCCGGTGCCGCCGACCAGGGTGTCGTTGCCATCGCCGCCGTCCAGAACGTCGGTGCCCGCGCCACCGTAAAGCGCGTCGTTGCCGGCGCCGCCGGTCAGCCGGTTGTTGCCGCCGTTGCCGATCAGAATATCGTCGAACCCCGATCCGGCCAGGTTCTCGATCGAAACCAGCGTATCGCCCTGAGCGTCGCCGCCGGTGCCCGAACCGGTTGACAGGTCAACCTGGACCGCCGCCGTGGACAAGGCATAGCTGGCCGTATCGCTGCTGCTGCCGCCATCCAGCCGGTCGGCCCCCAGGCCGCCGTCCAGAGTATCGCTGCCGCCGCCTCCGTAGAGGCTGTCGTTGCCGGCCAACCCGCTGATCAGGTCAGCGGAATTGGTGCCGGACAGGGTATCGTTCCCCGTCGTTCCGGTGATGATCGCCACTGCTTCTGCCTCGGTGGCGGCGGGTACATTGCCCGCCGTCTTTTACTGCTGGACCAAGCTTAAAGCCAATTGAGGCAAAACTGTGTCAAATTGTTTGACTCGCGCATAGGGCGAGTCCTATCTGCGGCCGAAAAGCCGCAGGCCAAGCAGCAGGCCGGCCAGACCGGCGCCCGCCAGCGGCAGGCCCAGCGGGCGTTCGCGCATGTCCGCCTCGACCGCGCCGACCACACGGTTGACTTCCTGCACGACCCGGTCGATCCCTGCATCGTCGCGGCGACCGCGCGCCAGCAGCGCGAAAAGAACGGCCAGCACCGCCAGGCCGCCAGACAGGATCAGGGCCGCCTGCACCGGCGAGACCTGCGTGGCCAGCCAAAGACCGCCCGCCACCAGGGCTGCGGCCAGGGCAAAGACCGCACAGGCCAGCGCCAGCGCCAGCATCGTCAGTTTCCGCGCCAGCCGCTGCCGGCCGGCCACCATTGCTGCTTCGGCGATCAGAGACAGAAGCGTCAGCCGCGTCGACATCGCGGCTACCTCCGCGCCAGAAGCAGCCCCAGCACCATGCCGATGCCGGCCGCGGTGACCAGCGCGCGGGTCGGCTTTTCGCGGACAAAGCCCTCGATCTCGGCCTGGGTGCCGGCAAACCGGGCGCGGCCGGCGTCCAGTGCGGCCTTGGCGCCCTCGCCCAGCGCTGCCGAGCTGGCCTGGCCGACGCCAGACAGCGCCTTGCCCAGATCGGCCACCTCGGCCTGCAACCGGGCCAGTTCCAGCTTCAGCGCCGAGGCCGTGGCCGGGTCCAGCGCACCAAGGATGTCGTCCAGCCGGTCCGTCGTCGCGGTCGCCTCGGGGTTTGGTTTGCGGGCCATCTTGTCCTCCTTCGTCAGGGTTGGTTGGGTCACGCGGCGTCGGCGGCGCGGCGGCGCGGCTTCAGGGCGGCCCGCTTGCGCGGCGCATCGATCCGGCGCGGTTCGGCACGCTTCAGGATCGCCGCCACCGCTTCCTCCATCGTGGTCGACACGAAGTCGGCGCCGATCTCCTCGACCTCGGCCAGCTTCTCGCGGGTGGCGGGGGGTGGCATCAAGGCCGCGTCGGGTGTCTTGCGCAGGTCCGGCGGCAACTGCCAGATCACCACGCCCACGCGCATCTTCGGCGCCAGCCGCTTGATCCGTTGCACATGCAAGAGCGAGGCCCGGCTGGGCGAGGGGTCAAGAAAGCACAGCACCAGGCAATCCAGGGCTTCGGGGTGCAGATCGACCAGCCGCGCCGGTGCCAGGACGTCGGCACCATGCGACCGCACCTCGGCCCCGGTGATGCCGGTCACCTGCGCCAGCATCGCGGCCGAAACCGCATCGGCATCCCACCGCCCGCCGACACAGGCCACTCGCAACCCCTTGCCCGAAGGCGGCGCGTCGGCGTCTTCGCCGGCCTCCGCCTGCGCCTCTTCGGCTGCCAAAGCGGTCAGGTTCGCCACCATCTCCTGCGCCGTCGCGGCCAGTCGCAGCTCCTGCTCGCGCGTCAGCACGCCGCGATCGCGGTCATCCTGCGCCTTCAGCAGCGCGGGCAGCGCGGTGGCCTGGTACCAGGCGGCCAGGTCCTCGTCCTCCAGCGCCTCTTCTGCGGCAAAGGTTGCCTCGGTCGCATCGCCCGCCAGCAGCCGCTGGTACAGCCGCATGTGCGGATGCAGCACCGGCTCATCCCCGAACAGGATGTCGAACATCTCGAACTGCGGCAGGTGGCGGCCCAGCACCACCAGGCACACCGTCAAGGGCGTCGACAGCACCAGCCCCAGCGGCCCCCAGAGGAACGTCCAGAAGATCGCCGCGACAATGATCGCCAGCGGGCTCAGGCCGGTGCGCGAGCCATAGACCCAGGGCTCGACCAGGTTCGAGGTGACCGTCTCGACCGTGCCGAACAGCGCCAGCGTCCACAGCACGGCGGACCAGTCGGGCGACACGGCAAAGGCCAGGAACAGCGGAAACGCCGCCGCCAGGACCGAGCCGACGTAAGGCACGAACCGCAGCACCAGCGTCAGCACGCCCCAGAGCAGCGCGTTCGGCACGCCGATCAGCCACAGGCCGATGCCGATGGGAACGGCGTAGATCAGGTTCACCAGAAGCTGGATCAGCAGGTAGTTGGCGACCCGCGACCCCGCATCTTCCAGCACCTCGGTCATCCGGTGAATGTCCTGCGATCCTGCCAGCCGGATGAACCGGTCGCGCAGCTGGTCGCGCTCCAGCAGCATGAAGATCACCACCACGACGACAAGCCCGGTCATCGCGATCGGGCTCAGCAGCGGGCCGACGATGTTCTGCAACATCTGCAGCGCGTTCGACCGTTCGACCACCTCGACCGGCATCGGCCCGCTCGCGGCTCCGGCCTCGGCGGGCAGGGCGCGGCCGATCTCGGCGTTGATCGCCACCACCATGTCGGTCACGCGGGCGATCAGCCCGCCGCCCTGCCCCGATTCCTTGAGGCTGTTCAGCTTGGCCAGGATATTGGCCTGGAACTCGGGCAGGTTCTGCGCCAGTTGCCCCACCTGCAAGGCCACGACCAGCGAGAAGGCACCGATCAGCAGAAACGCCAGCGTCACCGACAGGATCACCGACAGCGTCTTCGACAGCCCCCGGCGACGCAGGACTGACACCAGCGGCGACAGTGCAAAGGTGATCAGCATGGCCACCGCAAGGGGCAGGAACACGTCGGCCGCCAGGGCCAAGACGGCGGCGACGCCGACGATGGTGACCATCCGCGGCAGGGTGATGCGTCTGCCCGCTGCGTCGGTCGCCAGCGTGCCTGCTGAATCGGTCTCACGCATTCTGGCAACCGTCCCCGCTGTCCCCCGCCGGCCCCCCGCCGAACGCGTCGCTTCCCGATAACGCCAGAGCGGCCTTTCAGTTCCCCCGGCTGCTCTGGCGGCTGCAGTGACGAAGCGTCAGGCTTCCGTGCGTGGCCGGCCTCCCCTAGTCTGCCCGGTCATGGAGTTCGATTACGTCATCGCCGGCGGCGGGTCGGCAGGCTGCGTGCTGGCCGCGCGCCTGTCCGAAGACCCGCGCGTCCGCGTCTGCCTGGTCGAGGCCGGGGGGCAGGCGCGCGATTTCCTCGTCCGCGCGCCGGCGATGGTGGCGGCCCTGGTCTCGGGCCGCCCGCCGCTGCACAACTGGGCCTTGCACACCGTGCCGCAGCCCGGCCTGAACGGGCGGCGCGGGTTCCAGCCGCGCGGCCGGGGCTTGGGCGGCAGTTCGGCGATCAATGCCATGCTCTACATCCGCGGCACGCCCGCCGATTATGACGCCTGGGCCGAGGCCGGCGCCACCGGCTGGGACTGGGCCAGCGTCCTGCCGTGGTTCCTGCGCGCCGAAGGCAACGTGCGCGGCGCCGGTCCCTTCCACGGCGCAGATGGCCCGCTGCAGGTGGGCGACCAGCGCCATCCCCGCGCCATCACCCGCGCCTTCATCGCCGCCGCCGGCGAATGCCAGCTGCCCGAAAACCCCGATTTCAATGGCACCGAGCAGGAAGGTGCCGGCCTCTACCAGGTCACCCAGTTCCATACCGGCCCGCGCAAGGGCCAGCGCTGCTCGGCCGCCGCCGGCTACCTGCACCCGGTCATGGGCCGGCCCAACCTGACCGTGCTGACCTGGACCCGCGCCATGCGTCTGCTGTTCGACGGTCGCCGTGCCACCGGCCTGGTGGTCCGCAACACCGGCGGCGAAACCGTCCTTTCCGCGCGGCGCGAGGTGATCGTCTCGCAAGGCACCTTCGGCTCGCCGCAGCTTCTGCTGCTGTCCGGCATCGGACCCGAGGACGAACTGCGCGCCCATGGCATCGCGCCGGTCCACATCCTGCCCGGCGTCGGCGCGAACCTGCAGGACCATCTGGACTATACCATAAGCCACACCTCGCCCCGGCCCGATGTGGTGGGCCTGAACCCGCGAGGTCTGATGCGGCTGTTCAAGGCCGGCCTGCGCTGGCGCCGCTCGGGCGAGGGACTCTTCGCCTCACCCATGGCCGAGGGCGCGGCCTTCCTGCGGTCAACGCCCGACCAGCCCCAGCCCGACCTGCAGATCCACTTTGTCATCGGCATCGTTGACCAGCACATGCGCCGCCTGCACGCCGCCGACGGCTGGTCCGCCCACATCTGCGCCCTGCGCCCGCACAGCCGCGGAACCGTGGGCCTGACCTCGGCCAACCCCCTTGCCCCGCCCCGCATCGACCCAGGCTTCCTGTCTGACCCGCGCGACCTGCCCCTGCTGATGACCGCCGCCCGCAGGCTGGAGACAATCCTTGCCGCCCCGCCGCTGGCCCCCTGGCGCGGAGCCCGGCTTTACCCGCATGACGGCAGCGATGCGGCACTCGAGGCCGACATCCGCGCCCGCGCCGACACCATCTACCACCCCGTCGGCACCTGTCGGATGGGCCAGGACGCCATGGCAGTCACTGACCCGGACCTGCGGGTGCGCGGCCTGCAAGGCCTGCGCGTGGTGGACGCCTCGGTGATGCCCGGCCTGATCGGCGGCAACACCAACGGCCCCACCATCATGATCGCCGAACGCGCCGCCGCCCTGATCCGCGGCAGCGCCTAGGCCCTACTTGCGCTTGCTGCGCCAACTGCCCAGCCAGCCGGAGAACCGGCCCCAGACACCCTTGACCTCGTCCATCGCCGCATCCGCGCCGGCGTCGATGCGGTCAAAGGTCGGGTCCACCGCCCGTTCGCGGAACTGCAGCCACATCCGCCGGATCATGAACACCACAAAGGCCAGGAAGGTCAGGATCACGATGTTCACCCAGGGAATGATCGACACATCCGGCCCCGCGACCGGCGCGATCTTCACCGCGTTCGGGAACACCGACAGCCATTCCAGCCGCCAGCCGTAATGCGTGATCGACACCCATTGCGGGGTGGCCTTCTCGGTCTTGAGGTTTGTCGCCTCGGCTTGCAGGGTGCTGCTGTCCCACTTGAAGTAGGGCGGCCAGATCCAGCCGGTATCCTCATTGCGGTAGACCATCACGGTCGAGCCGTCCGGATAGACCGCATCGATGAAGCGGATGTCGCGCTGCGCCGTCTCGGTCTCGGTGCCGGTGCCGGTATCGCCGCTGGAATAGAAGATCCAGTTCGCCCCGATCGGCGTCACCTTGTTGTAGGTGTTGATGATCTGCACCACGTCATGCTGCGGCAGCGTGTAATGCAGGAAGGCCCCCAGGATCAGCACCAGCACGATCCGGAAGCCCCATTTCACCTTGGTCCACATCTCGGGCCCCTTTTACCAGTTGATGACATAGGCCACGACAGCGGCCACCGTCAGCGGCAGGATATAGATAAGCCACAGGAGCCGTCTTTTCAGCCCGTGGTCGTATTCTTTCATCCCTTCGGCGATCCAGGCATCCCGGTCGCCCTCAAGGCCCTCCGACACCCAGCGCTTCTCCAGCTTCTCGCGCCGCACGCTGCGGGAATAAAGCGAGACGAAGAAATAGATGATGGTCAGCCCCACCAGAGCCATGGCCATCAACCGCAACCATCCGATGATCATCCGCGTGTCCTCGTGCTGCCCCATGGACCGGCCACGGTGTCACCGCCCCAGGGTCCTGCCACATTGCGCAAGCCGCGCGTGGCCTTCGGGCCTTCCTTCATCTGCGGTCTGGCCAGTTCATCCATCCGCGGCTCCGGGCCGAACAGCGCCTCGCGGGCGCCTTCCCTGTCCACCTGATACTCCCGCGCAAGGAAATCCGCCACATAGGACTTCTTCGCCTCGGACCATGTAACGTAGTCCTCGTAGAACCGTTCCTTATGGGTGATGAACATCTGCCGCACGTCCATCGGGGCCAACTCGCTCAGCAGCATGTTCACCAGGTCGCGGTCTTTGCCCCCCCGCGCCCGCAATGTGTAGAAATACGCCGGATGCTCGCTGGAAATCCGCGGCCAGGGCCCGCCGCCCTCGACCCAGGCCAGCATCGCCGCCAGCCCCAGGAATTCGTCGGGCAAGGCCGTGCCAATCCGGTAGGCCACCTTGCGCAGCTCGGTCCGCCGGGCGTCACCGATCTCGATCCCGAGACGATCTGCCGCATCCACCAGGATGAAGTCCATCTTCTGCCGCAGGATCGCGCCGGCATCGGTGTTGCGGGCCTGCACGATGGGTTCGACCAGCTGGTTGCGGTCCAGCCAGTCGGCAATGTGGTTGCGGTGGGAGAAGTCCATCACCTGCGGAATCGGCACCTGCCCCAGGCTGGCAACGGGCAGCCGCGAAATCGCCGCCGGGAACTTGACGTCGCGAAAGATGTAGACGCCGCCGAAGAAGCTGGTCCAGAAGTTGCCCTGCTCGAAGGTCATCGCCGGCAGGCTGATCGGCACCCGCGTCACGTCGCCGGTCTTCTTCGCCAGCCCGATCATCTCGGTGATCAGCGCGTCATCCCGCCAGCCGTCCGGCTCGCGCCGGAACCGCTCGATCAGCGCCGCCAGCTTCCCCGCATCCGCCACATGCCCGCCGATGGTGTCGGCTTCCACCGTCACCTGCCGGATATCAAACAGCTTGGCCGGCGCATCCACCGCATAGACCGAGCCCTGCAATTCCCCCGCCACCACATCGCGCGCGGTCAGCGCAAACAACTGCGCCTCGTTCTTGTCGATGAACTGCGTGAGGATGCCGCGCGAAGTGGAAAACCGGATGTTCAGCAGCGGAGCATCCTTCTGCGCCGTGGTCAGCAGGATGAACTGCCGGTTCGCCCCGTTCGGATTGAGGTACAAGGGATCGCCAAACTCGTCGCCGATCTCGGGGCTATACCCCGACAGGTCGATATGGAAATCCTTGAGCGCGGTTTCCTTGCCGGCCAGATGCTTGAGCGCCCGGTTGTAACGGTCCACCAGCTGAGGCGAGGACACCTCGATCAGGTTCCCGAACATGAGGCCTTTGGCGATGAGGCGGTTCATTGCGTTACCCTTGGCATTCCAAATGTTCCACTTCGAAACGCTTCGATTGCATCGCTAAGCGAGCGGATGGAGTTGGTTAAATCCATTGCCCTCGCGCGAACTCTGCCTGCTGGAGAAAGTCGATCCGAAATTATCGCCATCTCACGCAGAATCTGCAAAGTCTGTTCAAGGTGGATCCGCAGAAATGGATTGTCTTCCAGAGAATATCCGCTCATTCGGCGTGCCATGACGGCGCTATGCATTTCAAGGCAGATCGACAAGAACAGCTTTCGCATAGCCGCCGCAGCATCCTTAATTGCGAATACTATGGAAGAAGCCTCAAACACTCGAAACTCACAGCGATCCAATCCCACCTCAGCGCCGGGCTTAGTCATCACATATCTAAGATCGAGAAATCTTGGGTCCATGACAAGTTTTACGAACATGGACTGAAGCTCATTAAACTCTTCATCTGCTTCTTTCTCAACCATTCTACGCTTTTCGTCCTGCAGTATCGCAATCTGCGCATCTAGTGCACGCACTTGTGCGCCCTGCGCATCGGCCATAGCCATAAATTCTTTTCGCTGTGCGCGGAGTTCCATGCTCTGTTGAATTACCGAAGCAACCACCCAGATCAGTGTCAGCGATCCTACAAACCCCGCCAGAGTGTCTCCCAGTTCGTTCGGACGTCCGGAGAGGAAATGTTCATATCGCGTCGACTCGATGCCATCCTGCTCGGTAACTTCGTTTGCCAAGGTCCAAGTAAACCACGCGAACCCAACCGTGGCCACAACGGCAAACCCAAGCGGCCAGAAGGCTAGCGCCATTTTCCAAAATGGTCTGTCCTCTGCGGCCTCCTCGATCACCCCTTCCCCTCCAGATACCGCCGTTTCGCCTCTTCCATCCGCCGCATGTCCCGCACGGCCCCTTCAATCGCCGCCTCGTCCGACTTGTCGGCATAGCGGAACTCAGAGTCGGCGTAGCGGTTGATTTCCTGGATCACCATCTCGACGGTGATGGGGGTCATCAAGGCCCGGATCATCGCCATCTTCTCGTCATAGGGCTTGAACAGGAACAGCTCCGGCTCGGCCATCCATTCGTCGGGCAATTCGAAATCCATCGCCCGCACCTTCACCGCATCGGTGATGTTCTTCACCGCCCGCCCGGTGAAGCGCTCGTCCACCGCCTGGATCGCCTTCAGATAGGCCCCCAGCTTGGCGATGGTGTCGAGCGGCCCCAAGTCCTTTGCGGCCGCCTCCCAGACCCGCAGCAGCCCCTCTTCATGCGGCCGCGCATAGCCTTCGAACGACGCCGCCACCGCCCGGCGAATCTCTTGGGCCGCGAACAGCTTGTGGTCGCCCACCGGGATCGCGTGCCCCTTGCCCAACAGCAGCGCCAGGATGTCGATGTAATCCTCGCGGCTTTGCGGCCCGTCCACCAGGAACCGCGCCCCGGCCCGCTGGCGCAAGGCGTCGTCCACGTTCTCGGGATAGTTCGAGAACATCCCGAACGTGCAGTTCCCCCGCACCACCGTGCCCGCCCCGGCAAAGGCCTGCATGAAGACCGCCGTCACCTCCTGCTGCCCGGCGCTCGACTGCCGGTCCCCCCGCTTGCCCGCCACCTGGTCGATGTCGTCGATGGTGCCGAACCCGATCACCCCCGGGTCGAGCACCGCGTCGATGAAGGCCTTGGCGTTCTGCCCCGACTTGCCCTGATAGCTGTCGATCTGGTCGATCGAGAAGTTCTGGTAGCGGAACGGATACCCCGCCGCCTTGCAGTAGCCATCCAGCAGCCCCGCCATCATCTGGATCAGCGTGGTCTTCCCCGTCCCCGGCTTGCCATCGCCCATGAAGGTGAAGATGAACCCGCCCAGTTCGGCAAAGGGGTTCAGCCGGCGCTCGAAGTCATAGGCCATCAGCATCTTGGCCAGCCGCATCGCCTGATACTTGGCGATGTGGTTGCCCACCACTTCCTCGGGCTTCTTGAACGCCATCACCAGCGCGCCGCCCTTGGCCGCCCGCGCCGGCTTGAACCCCGCAATCGCCAGCCCGTCCGCCTCGACCTTCCACGACCCGGCCGTGAACACCGACACCCGCGCCCCGTTCTCGGCCCGGATCGCGACCTTCTTCATCAGCGCCTCGGCAAACCCCGAGATCACCGCCACCAGCCGCGCATCATCGCTGGCCAGGGCCGCAATGTCCTGGTCCAGCTCCCACAACGCCCCCTGCAACGCCAGCGGAGCGTTGTCGGTCAGCACCTCCTCGACCTCGCCCAGTTCCACCGTGACCGGCGTCACATGCGGGGCAATCAGGAACGCGCAGGCATTGGCAAAGGTGAACAGCACCACCAGCGCCTCGCCCTGCAGCAACTCGCCGAACTCGGCCCGCTTCGCCTCGGGCACCCGCCCCTCCAGGTTCGCCCGCTTCAACTCGGCCAGCCCCGACTGGGCGGCAAAGGTCTCGCCCATCGCCAGCGCAATCGCCAGCGCGCGGCGCAGCACGTTCAGCGATGCCGCCTGCACCGGCGACACCAACCCGTCCGACAACCCCTCCACCCGCTCGGCAACCCGCACGCCCCCCGGCCGCGCGGTGGACCGGGTCGCCATCCCCACCACGGTGGACCGGAACCGCGGCCGCCCGCCGATGCCCGGAGACCGCTCCGCCACCGGCGCCTCGACCAGGGCCTTCGCCAGACGCGGCGCATGGTCGAAGCCCGACAACAGGCCCAGCGCCGCCTCGTACTGCGCCCGGATCGCCTCTTCCTTCAGCTCCATCGTGTCGCGCGTGCTCATCGGCCCCTGCCCATTTCATCTGTCCTCAAATATCCCGGGGGTCCGGGGGCAGCGCCCCCGGTGGCCAGCCCAATGCCTAGACACCGGGAATAAGCCGCCCCCCGGCCCCCACCACGAACTTGCGTATCCTGCGCAACCCCGCCGGGTTCTGCTCGACCAGCACCTGATAGGGTCGCTCCGGCAGCACGATCATCCGCTCCAGGCTGGTCGTCCCGCTGTCGGCCCCCGCCACCGGGTCCAGCTTGTAGATCTGCTTGACCCGGGACGAGAACCAGCCGTCCTTGACCGCCTCTTCCCGGTCGCTCACCAGGTCCTCCACCGTCCAGACCAAGGCCCAGTCCTGCCCCTCGGGCGCCTTGGCATCCTCCAGCACCTTGGAAATCGGCCCCGATTGCAGGGTGAAGCTGGCCGAATACATCGGCCCCAGGGTGATCCGCCGCAGCCGCTTCGGATGCAGGTCCTCGAAGTCGGCGTCGAACCCGGTGGCGATGGTCAGAAGCTTCAGCCCCCCCACCGACTGCGCCAGCACCTTCTGCTGCAGGGGCGGCCAGCGGTAGTCGTCATTGGGCAGAGGCTTCGACCCCGAATCCTCCAGGTCCATCAGATAGACCACCGGCAGGTTCACCTGCCCGTCCCAGACCGCCCAATGCACCAGATAGTGCCGCCGCTCGCCCGCCTTGCCGATCCATTGCGCATCGGCATCGTTGCGGGCCCAGAACAGCCCGCCCGCCTTCAGCGCCTCGAAATACAGCCGCTGCGACAGGGCGTATTGCAGCCCCGCCGGAATCTTCAGCTCGCCGACGATGGTGCGGACCATGCGGTCCTTCAACTCCGCCTCGGACGCCATGCCGGCCAGGTGCTTGTCGGCCTGGCTTGCATCCAGCGCCATCACCATCAGCTCCTGCGCGACCGGAAAGCCCGACTCATGCCGGTCGATGGTCAGCCGCGGCGCCGCCTCCGCCTTGCCGGTCATCAGGTACTTGTGGTTCAGCGCCCGGAAGGTGGCGATGATCCCGCCCAGATAGGCGCCCAGCACCTTGGTCTCGGTCCGGCTCAGCCGCCCCTCGGTCTCAAGCTCGGCCGCGATCCGGGGGAAATACCCCCCGATCCGGCCGAACTTGGCGAAATAGCGCGCCGCGATGCCCGGGTCGTACAACTCGGCATGGTCGCGGACCAGCGCTTCCTTGACCTCGTCGCCCACTCAGGCCCCGTAGGCGTTCTTGTCGTGCTTCTCGACAATCGCTGCAAACCGCCGGGCAAAGCGCTCATCCGCCTTGGCCTTCTGTTCCAGAATCTGCCGGGCAAACACCATCTGGCCCTCATGCGCCTCCAGCATGTCGGCCATCTTGTCGTTGGTGGCCGCCCCGATGGCCGCCATCGCCGCCTGCGCCTCCTGGTCGGTCTTGACCCCGATCTCGTTGATCCGGTGCGCCACGTCCTGCTGCTCGGCCGTCTTCAACGAAGACGTCAGGGCATCATACAGCACCACCCGCTGCTTGGTATCGGTCTGCAACTTGTTGATCAGCACAAGCTGCGTCGCCGCCTGGTTGGTCAGGCTGTCGACCCAGGTCTTGCCCTTCTCGATGTAGCGCTCCAGCGTCTGGCTGCGGGCGATCTGCACCTGTTCGTCCTGCACCAGCGCGTTGTGCCTGGCGTTCAGGTTCGCCAGCTCGGTCTCCAGCTTCGTGCGCGCCGCCGCATCGGTTTCCACCGCGATCTTGTTCTCCAGCTCGATGATCTGCGGGTCCAGCGCGGCAATGTCCTTGCGCACCTTGTCCAGCGCCCCCACCGTCGCCTCTCGGTCGGCCAGCGTGGACGACAGGTTCACCTCGACCCGCCCCTTCTGGGTGGTCAAAAGGTTCAACTGCCCCTGCAAGAGCTTCACGATCACGTCCGATTTCGAGATCAGGTCCTGCAGCTTGTCGTCAATCGTCGCATCCCGCAGCCGCTCATGCCGCATCGATTCCGCTTTGGCGGCCGAAAAGATGCCGATGAAGCTTTCCATCCCGGTCTTCGACCGCATCTCGGCGAACTCCGATGAAAACGCCGCCGTCACATCGTCCAGCCCCATGATCAGCTCGGCGATATTGGCGTTCATCACCTCGGTGTGCTTGTGCACATCCTCCAGCGTGGCGTTTTCCACGTCGATGGCGATGCCCTGGTCCAGCTTTTCCCGCGCCTTGTCGATGGTCTCGGTGATCGCGCTGATCTTCGCCTGCGCCGTCGCCACCTGCTCCTGGCTTTCCTTGATCTGAGCCTCGAAATCCGCCATCGAAAGCCTCCTCTGCGGGCTATGGGTCAAAACGTTCTGCACATAAGAATGTAACGATGAATTACATCCCCTTCGACGGGGAATTCTCGTTGCCCGCAAGCCCCCCTGCAAGGCATCCTTTCCCCATGTCCGACGCCGACATTCTTGCAGCAGTCGAAACCCGACGCCAAGACCTGATCGGTCTGGCACAAGACCTCGTGCGCATCCCCACCCTCAACCCGCCCGGCCTGAACTACCGCCAGATCTGCGACTACCTCGGCACCCGCCTGCTGGCCCAGGGCTGGGAGGTGGACTATGTCCGCGCCCTCGGCGCGCCCGGCGACAGCGACCGCTACCCGCGATGGAACATGGTCGCGCGGTTCCAGACCGGCCCCGGCCCCTGCCTGCACTTCAACTCGCACCACGACGTGGTCGAGGTCGGACAGGGCTGGACCCGCGACCCCTTCGCCGGCGAGGTGGACGGCGACCGCCTCTACGGCCGCGGCGCCTGCGACATGAAGGGCGGCCTCGCGGCATCGGTGATCGCCGCCGAGGCCTTCCTGGCAACCCGGCCCGGCTTCCGCGGCGCGGTGGAAATCTCGGCCACGGCCGACGAGGAATCCGGCGGCTACGGCGGCGTCGCTTACCTCGCCGAACGCGGCTGGTTCAACCCCGACCGGGTGACCCACGTCCTGATCCCCGAACCGCTGAACAAGGACCGCATCTGCCTTGGCCACCGCGGCGTCTGGTGGGCCGAAGTGGAAACCCACGGCCGCATCGCCCATGGCTCGATGCCCTTCCTCGGCGATTCAGCCATCCGGCACATGGCCGCCGTCCTGGACGAGATCGAGAACAAGCTCACCCCCGCACTGGCCACCCGCACCACCGCCATGCCCGTCGTCCCCGAAGGCGCCCGCTCGTCCACCCTGAACATCAACTCGATCCACGGCGGGCAGGTGGAACCGCTTCCGGGCGACACCTCGCTGCCCGCGCCCTGCGTCGCCGACAGCTGCCGCATCGTGCTGGACCGCCGCTTCCTGATCGAAGAGGCGCTGCCCGAGGTGAAATCCGAAGTCACCCGCCTGCTCGATGACCTGACCCGGGCTCGCCCCGGCTTCCGCTACTCGATCCGCGACCTGTTCGAGGTTCACCCGGTGATGACCGATCGCGCCGCCCCCGTTGCGGCCGCGACCGCCCGCGCCGTCGAACGGGTCCTCGGCCGCCTCCCGGACTTCATCGCCTCGCCCGGCACCTATGACCAGAAGCATATCGACCGCATCGGCCGGCTGAAGGACTGCATTGCCTACGGCCCGGGCCTCTTGCACCTGGCCCACCAGCCCGACGAATGGGTGGGCGTGCAGGACATGCTGGACAGCGCCAAGGTCATGGCCCTTGTCCTGGCCGACCTCCTGGCCCCACCGGTGTGATTCAGTCGAGCGGCTTCGCCGCAAGCCTTTTGTCTCGCCTCTGCGGCTTGCGCCGCAACCGGCTCGGGGCGGCCTCCGGCGGGGGTATTTGCCGCCAAGGTGAAAGCCCGTCAGCTTCATCTTGGTCCAAATACCCCGGGGTCCGGAGCGCCCCGGGGTGTCCGCCCCGCGCCTAGACCGGGATGTTGTCGATCAGCCGCACGCCATCCAGCCAGGCCGCCGCCAGCATGCGGCGCGGGCGCGCGGGGTCGTCCGAGGGCATCAGCGTCTCGGCATCGCGCAACTCGATGTATTCCACCCGCTCGAACCCCGCCGCCCGCATCGTCTCGGCCGCCTCGCGGATCGCCATGCGGTCGGACTGGCCGGCGCGGATGTCCTTTGCGGCCGCGCTGATCGCGGCGTAAAGCACCGGCGCCTTCGTCCGACCCTCGGGCGTCAGCCGCACGTTGCGGCTACTCATCGCCAGGCCGTCGGTCTCGCGGATCGTCTCGCAGCCCACCACCTCGACGGCCATGTTCAGGTCGCGCACCAGCCGCAGCACCACCTGCAGCTGCTGCCAGTCCTTCTGGCCGAAGTAGCCGCGGTCGGCCAGGGTCATCCCGAACAGCTTGGTCACCACCGTCGCCACGCCGTCGAAATGGCCCGGCCGCATGTGGCCCTCCAGCGGCTGCGCCACCCCGGCCATGCTGACCGTGGTGATGAAGCCCTCGGGGTAGACCTCCTCGGGACCGGGCGCGAAGATCGCGTCCACCGGAACCGTCGCCAGCAGCGCCGCATCCGCCGCCTCGGTCCGGGGGTATTTCTTCAGATCCTCGGGGTTGTTGAACTGCTTGGGGTTGACGAAGATCGTCGTCACCACCCGGTCGCACTCGCGCCGCGCCCGCCGCGCCAGAGACAGGTGCCCGTCGTGCAGCGCGCCCATCGTCGGCACCACGCCCACCGTCTGCCCGGCCTTGCGCCAGACCCGCGCCAGGGCGCGCATCTCGGCCACCGTCCGCAGGATCGGGATCATTTCTTCACCGGCACTTCGTCGGGGAAGGCATGTTCGTCCGCCGGGAAGCTGCAGTTGCGCACCTCGGCCGCGTAGGCCGCAATCGCCGCGTCAGCCGTCTTACCCAGTTCCGCATAGCGTTTCACGAACTTCGGCCGGAAGTCGGTGAACAGCCCCAGCATGTCATCGACCACCAGCACCTGCCCGTCGCAGGCCACCCCGGCGCCGATGCCGATGGTCGGGATCGATAGCGCCGAGGTGATCCGCGCCGCCAGCCCCTGCGGAACTTTCTCCAGCACCACCGAGAAGGCCCCCGCCGCCTCGACCGCCTTGGCGTCGGCCATCACCTTCGCCGCCTCGTCGGCGCGGCCCACCACCTTGTAGCCGCCCAAAGTGTTCACCGATTGCGGCGTCAGGCCGACATGCGCCATCACCGGCACGCCGCGGGCGGTCAGGAAGGCAATCGTCTCGGCCATGTGGACCCCGCCTTCCAGCTTGACCGCCGGCGCGCCGGTTTCCGCCATCAGGCGGGACGCATTGCGGAAGGCTTGCTGCGGGTCTTCCTCATAGGACCCAAAAGGCATGTCGATCACCACCATGGCCTTCTGGCAGCCGCGCATCACCGCGCGCCCGTGCAGGATCATCATCTCCAGCGTCACCCCCAGGGTGGACGGCAACCCGTGGATCACCATCCCCAGGCTGTCGCCCACCAGCGCGATGTCGCAATGCGCGTCCACCAGCCGCGCCATCGGCGTGGAATAGGCGGTCAGCACCACCAGCGGCTCGCCGCCCTTGCGGGCGCGGATGTCGGGCGGCAGGACGGGCCTGACCGGGGAAGTTGCGCTCATGCGGCGGGACTCCGGGCTTTGCAGACTGCCCGCAATAAGGGCACAGCCGGGCCAAGGGTGCAAGGAATTAGCGCTGCACTGCAGCGCCGCCAATCGGCTTGACGCCCCGGCCCCGCCGCGGCCCTATGGACGGCGAAGAGCGGAGGCCCCATGTCCCTGATCCAGCGCATCTCTCGTGACCGCGTCACCCCGGAAACCACCCGCCCCGATCCCGCCAAGGTGCTGGCCGGCGACCCGGTCCACACCACCTGGAACCTGGTCGAGGACGACGGCCTGTACTGCGGCCTGTGGCAATCCACCCCGGGCAAGTGGCGGGTGGCCTATGTGGAATGGGAATATGTCCACATCCTGCAAGGGCATTCGATCCTGACCGCGGCGGACGGGACCGAAACCCGGCTGCGGGCGGGCGACAGCTTCGTGATCCGCCCGGGGTTCGAGGGCACCTGGGAGGTGGTCGAGACCACGCTCAAGGACTACGTCATCCGGACCTGACGGCCGCAACGCAAAGGGCCGCCCGGCGGGGCGGCCCTGTCTCCGCCGGACGGCGGCTCAGCCGTTCGTTGCGCCGGTTTCGGCCGCCGCGGTTTCCAGAACCGGGCAGTCCTCGGCGGCAATGCCCTTGCGCTTGCAGCTGGAAAGGCGCTTCTTCTCGGCCTTTTCGGCCGCGATCCGGGCCTCTTCCGCTTCTTTCGCCTGGCGCTCGGCCTCGCGCTTCTCGTACTCCGCGATCTCGACCAGCTCTCTTTCCCGCTGGGCAATGGCCTCGGGCGTTTCCGGCACGACGCGGCCAAAGGCGTCGTCCATCATCGGACCTTCGATCGCCAGGCTTTCGTCCAGCGACCGCACCTTGACCCTGGTTCCGGTGTCGGCGCGGGCATAAAGGTCCATCGCATCCTGGTTGAACAGCCGGATGCAGCCGGCGCTGGTGGCCCGGCCGATGGAAGAATTCTCGATGGTGCCGTGGATGCGGAACATCGTGTCGCGGCCGCCGCGGTACAGATACAGCGCCCGCGCGCCCAACGGGTTTTCAAGGCCCCCCGACAAACCGCCGGCATAGGCGGCGTAAAGGTCGGGACGCGAGCGGATCATGTTCGCGGTGGGCTGCCACGACGGCCATTCCCGCTTGCGCCCGACATAGCCGCGTCCCTTGAACGTCAACCCCTCGCGGCCGACCGCGATGCCATAGCGGACGGCCCGGCCACCCTCCATCACCCAGTACAGCTTGCGCGCGAAGACATCGACGACGATCGAGTTCGGCGGGTCGTCGGCGGTATAGGCCACCTCGGTCCGGGTATTGCCCTCGACCAGGTATTTCGGGTCGACCGCAGGGATCAGGAATTCACCGTCCTGCACCGCCTCATAGCCCGGCAGGGTGGCCGGCGGGCCCTCCGTCCTGGGGGGGGCGCCGCAAGCGGCAACAAGAGGCAGGGCCAGAACGGCCACAAGGCGGGCAAGACTGAAGGACACTTTGAGACTCGGGGGTTGAGGGGCAGCTGTGAGCCGCACCTTGGCCCAAGGGGGGGGCTGGGCGTCAAGCCCCCGCGTCACGCAATTGTCAACAAAACACCCCGGGCCTTGCGTCCGGGGTGCGTTTTGTTGCGTTTTCGGCACCGATAGCGGTCAGCCGACCACGTTGAACCCCGGTCCATAGGGGTAATGCGTGATGTCCTCGGCGCCGTCTTCGGTGATCACCAGGATGTCGTGTTCGCGGTAGCCTCCTGCCCCCGGCTCGCCATCGGCGATGGTCAGCATCGGCTCCATGCTGATCACCATGCCGGGTTCCAGCACGGTGTCGATGTCCTCGCGCAGTTCCAGCCCCGCCTCGCGGCCGTAGTAGTGGCTGAGAACGCCGAAGCTGTGGCCATAGCCGAAGGTGCGGTATTGCAGCATCTGCCGCTCGGCCAGGAACTCGTTGATCTGCGCGGTGATGCCCGAGCAGCTGGCGCCGGGCACCAGCAGGCTCATCCCGAATTCATGCGCGGCGATGTTCGCCTCCCAGACCCGCAAGGACGCCGGATCGACCTCGCCCACGAACAGGGTGCGTTCCAGCGCGGTGTAATAGCCGCTGATCATCGGAAAGCAGTTCAGCGACAGGATGTCGCCGCGCTTGAGTTTCCGGTTGGTCACCGGGTTGTGCGCGCCGTCGGTGTTCAGCCCCGACTGGAACCAGACCCAGGTGTCGCGGTACTCGGCATCGGGAAAGCGCTTGGCAATCTCGCGCTCCATCGCGTCGCGGCCGGCCATGGCGACCTCAAGTTCCGTCACGCCCTCGCGGATGGCGTCGCGGATGGCATGGCCGCCCACGTCGGCCACGTTGGCGCCGTGCTTGATAAGGGCGATCTCGGCCGGGGACTTCAGCATCCGCTGCTGCATGGTGGCGGCGCTGATGTCCACGCCCTTCTTCGGCTGCAGGAAGGTGTTCAGCTTCTCGGCCCGCTCCATGGTCAGGTGGTCGGCCTCGCAGCCGATGACCTTGCCGGTGCCGGTGATGCCGGCCACCACGCGCCAGAAGTTGTCGCGCTTCCAGTCGGTATAGGTGATGTTGTCGCCGATGCTGCGCCGCCAGGGCTGGCCCGCGTCGATGCCGGCGCTGACGGTGATGCACTCGGTCGCGGTGACCACCGCCGCATAGGGCCGGCCAAAGCTGCAATAGAGGAAGCCCGAGTAATAGGCGACGTTGTGCATGCTGGTCAGCACCACGGCATCCAGGCCGTGCAGCTCCATGATGTCGCGCAGGCCGGCCAGGCGGTCGTGGTATTCCTCGTCCGCAAAAGGCAGCGCGTCCTTGCGGCCGCCGTTGTGGAAGCGATACTGTTCGGGACGGTTCAGTGTCATGTCAGACCCCTTGAGACGGGGCCACACGCGAAGCGGACCCCGAAAGGTCCCGGCGTGCAGGACGGATGCGGGCAGGCCCGCAAGCGGCGGGGCATCTGCCCCTGTGGCGACGCCATCGCCACGGCTCGCCGCGCAAGATGCCGGAAGGCCGACCCTGGCGCAAGGGGCAAGCGCGGTGATCCAGCGGAGCCGCGTTCCGCGGCAGGTCTTTTGCCTCGCACAACCGGCTTGCGCCGGTCGCGCTCAGGCGGGACTGCCGCTATGCTGGGGAAAATCACGGAGGCGTCGATGCGGCCGGGGCCGTTGAACTTGATCACCGATGTGGCCGGTGTGCGTGTGGGCAATGCCTGTGACGCGCGCCTGCGCTCGGGCGTCACGGTGGTGACGGCGGAACGGCCGTTTGTCGCCGCGGTGCATGTGATGGGCGGGGCGCCGGGCACGCGCGAGACCGACCTGCTGGCGCCGGACCGGCTGGTGCAGCAGGTGGATGCGCTGGTGCTGTCGGGCGGGTCGGCCTTCGGGCTGGACACCTGTTCGGGGGTGATGCAGGGCCTGCGCGCGGCGGGGCGCGGCTTCGCCGTCGGCCCGGTGCGGGTGCCCATCGTGCCCGGGGCCATCCTGTTCGACCTGCTGAACGGCGGCGACAAGGATTGGGTCGAAAACCCCTATCCGGCCCTTGGGCAGGCCGCGCTGCGCGCGGCTGGCAGCGCCTTCGCGCTTGGGACGGCAGGGGCCGGGTTTGGTGCGCTGACCGGGGTGTTGAAGGGCGGCCTCGGCTCGGCCTCCTGCGTGCTGCCCTCGGGCATCACGGTCGGGGCCCTGGTGGCGGTGAATGCGCTGGGGTCCGCCACGGTGGGCGAAACCGGGCAGTTCTGGGCGGCGCCCTTCGAGGAAGGCGCCGAGTTCGGCGGCCTTGGCCCGGCGCCTTTTGCCGCTCTGCCGGCGCCCCAGCCGCAAAAGCAGATGGGCGAGGCGACGACGCTTGCGGTGGTGGCCACCGACGCCGCCCTGACCAAGGCGCAGGCCCAGCGGATGGCCGTGGCGGCGCATGACGGCATGGCCCGGGCGCTGGTGCCCTCGCACACGCCCTTGGATGGCGATCTGGTCTTTGCGCTGTCGACCGGGGCGCGGCAGATGGCCGATCCGCTGCTGGACGGGTTCCAGATCGGCCATGCCGCCGCCACCTGCCTGGCCCGGGCGATTGCCCGCGCGATCTACCTGGCGCGGCCGCTGCCGGGCGACCTGCAACCCTGCTGGCAGGCCGTCTTTGGCCCGCCTACCAGCGCCTGAGCGCGGCCTCGTCCTCGTCCTTTGCGGCCACCCATTCGGCCCCATCGGCGCCGATCTCCTTCTTCCAGAACGGCGCGCGGGATTTCAGGTAGTCCATCAGGAATTCGGCCGCGTCGAAGGCATCGGCCCGGTGCGGCGCGGCGGTGGCGACCATCATGATCGCCTCGCCCGGCGCCAGCCGCCCGAAGCGGTGGATCACCAAGGCGTCGACCAGCGCCCAGCGCTGGCTGGCCTCGCTGGCCATGGCGCGGATCGCGCGTTCGGTCATGCCGGGGTAATGCTCGATCTCCATCGCCGCAAGCGCGCCGCCGTTGTCGCGCACCAGGCCGGTGAAGGTGACCACCGCCCCTGCGCCGCCGGCGGCAGCGGCAAAGGCCGCCGCCTCGGCGCCCAGGTCGAAGGCCGCGGACTGGACCGCGACCCGCATCTCAGCCCCCGGTCATCGGCGGAAAGAAGGCCACCTCGCGCACTCCGGCCAGGGGTGCATCGAACGACGACAACTCCTGATCCAGCGCCACCCGCAGGCTGGCGAGATCGGCAAAGGCCAGGGCATAGCGCTCTTCGCGGGCCTTCAGCTCTTCGACCAGGGCCGCAACGGTGGGGGCGGCCGTCTCGATCCGCTCGCGCGGCAGGCCGATGCGTTCGCGCACCCAGGCGAAATAGAGGACGTCGATCACTTGTCCTCCTTCAGGAATGGCAGGGCCTTGGAGAAATACTCCCACCCGGTCACCGCCGTCAGCCCCGCCGCGATCCAGATCAGGGCCAGGCCAAGCAGGTTCGCATAGGAGGCGCAGCCCCACTTGACGCAGGCGCGTACCGGGTCGGCCTCGCCCTGGCTGACCAGCACGTTGTATTCGTCCAGCGTCATCCCGCGCAGCGCAACCCCGTTCAGGTATTCGAAGCCGGTTCCCAGGAACAGCACGGCAATCGCCACCATCTGCGCGGTGGTCTTCCACTTGGCCAGCTTGGTGACCTTCAGTGTGGTGGACTTGGCGCCCAGATACTCGCGCAGGCCCGAGACGAAGACCTCGCGGAACAGGATCACGGTCGCGGGCAGGATCAGCCAGGGGTTCATCCCGTTGTAGCCGGTGATGACCATGATCGCGATCAGCACCATGGCCTTGTCGGCGATCGGGTCCAGCATGGCGCCGAACTTCGATTCCTGTTTCCACAGCCGGGCCAGGTAGCCGTCGAAGTAATCGGTGATCGCCGCCGTGACGAACAGCGCCAGCGCAAACCAGTCGGCCCAGGGGCGGTGGAAATACAGAAACATCACGGCCACGCCGGGGGCGGCCAGCAGGCGCAGGACCGTCAAGGTGTTCGGGATCGTCCAGATCATGACCGAATTGGTAGCCCATGCGCCGGGGCGAGGGAAGAGCGGGCAAAGCACCGCGCGCCGTCTGACCCGCGGCCCTTGCGGCGGAACGGCACCGTCAGACCTGGACCGGACAAGCCGCGAACGGGCCGAATCCGCACCGGCAGGATGGGTTCCGCAAGGCAGGCCGCGGCAGGCAGCGACGGGCCGGGGCCGCGGCGGGCCGCGTCACTCGGCCGCGATGGCCGCCGAGGCACCGACGCCGCGCAAGGCAGCCAGACCGTGGTCGATCGACAGGGTACGGTCCATCATCACCTTGAGGCTGTTCGAGATCGACGCCTGCACCGTGTCGATGCGGTCGATGGTGGCGGTCAGCGCGTCCTGGCTTTCGGCGGATTTGCGGCTTTCCACCCGGGCCAGGATGCGGATCGTGTCCAGGCCAAGGATCATCCGCCGCAGGTCGTTGCTGGCCTCGTTCAGCACGGCAGCCAGCCGGGCCGCCTCGTCCAGCGAGGCACGGGCGCGGGCAAAGTTGGAATCGCGCACGCCTTCCAGCATTGCCCGTTCGACGCGCCGCTCGACCCCTTCGTAATAGCCCATCTGGCGGTCATAGGTGACCACCAGTTCTTCCTGCAGCCGGGCGCAGCCCGACAGGATAAGGCTTCGGCGCACGGCCTTGGCCATCTGTGCGCAAAGGTTGGTCTTGCCCGAGACGAAACTGGACAGCCGGCGGGCGATCTCTTCCGAGGCGATCTTGTAGTTCACCGAGATCTGGCTCAGCGGGCCGCCCTGCGGTTCCAGCCGGGCCGCGGCCAGACGCATGTTGACCGGCAGGATCAGCAGGTCGGCAAAGCGCGCGATCAGCTTGGCCTGTTCGGCGAGGGTCTCTTCCAGCAGCGACACCAGCGACACCTGCGCCTCGATCGAGCGGTCGTCGGCACGCCGAAGCTCGCTGTTGCGGGCGCGGCTTTCTTGCGTCAGCGCATGGGCGGCGAAGGCATCGTAGGCCGAGAATCCCAGTTCGGAAAGCCGCGCCAGCAGCGCCTCGGCAGAGGCTTCGGGCGTCAGCCCCTCGGCCTGCTCGCTTTGCCGGTGCCGGGCGTAGAGGGCCTTCACCTGCTCGAACAGCGGGCTGGACGGGCGCAGACGGACCGAGAAGAAGCCGCCGTCGCAGGGCATGGCCGCGGCCAGCACCCAGTAAGAGCCGCCATCCTTGCGGCGGTTCTTCACATAACCCACCGCCGGTTCGCCCTGCTTCAGCAGCGACCAGAACAGATGGAAAAAGCCCTTGGGCATGTCGGGGTGGCGAATCAGCCGGTGCGGCGCGCCGATCAGGTCACGCCAGTCGATGCCGGCCATCCGCTGGAAGACGCCGTTACCCGAGGTGATGACCCCGCGTTCATCGGTGCGGGAATAGATCAGCTCGTGGAACTCGAAGCAGGCTTCCAGCGAGGTCTGGATCAAGGAATCGGGCGGCTGGCCGGACATCTGCTTCACCGTTTTGGGACTTGCGCCCCAAGCGATAGCGCGGCTTTCGTTACCATCCGGTTTCCGCGCGGCCGGATCAGTCGCGATGGAAGAAATTGTAGACGGTTTCCGCCATCGCCTGCGAGATGCCATCGACCGCCATCAGGTCCGGCAGGGCGGCGCGGCTGACCGCCTTGGCGCTGCCGAAATGGGCCAGCAGCGCGCGCTTGCGGGTGGCGCCGACGCCGGGGATCTCGTCCAGCGGTGTGGCGGCCACCGATTTCGACCGCTTGGCCCGGTGTGCACCATTGGCCCAGCGGTGCGCCTCGTCGCGCAGGCGCTGGACGAAGTACAGCACCGGGTCGTTCCGTTGCAGCGCAAAGGGCCGCTCGCCGGGGCGATGGAATTCCTCTTTCCCGGCGTCGCGGTCGATGCCCTTGGCCACGCCGACGACCGGAATGTCGTCCACCCCGAGGTCGGCCAGGATGCCCGCCACCGCAGACACCTGCCCCTGCCCGCCGTCGATCAGCAGAAGGTCGGGCCAGGTGTCGGACTTGCGATCCGGGTCTTCCTTCAGCAGCCGCTCGAAGCGCCGCATCAGCACCTCGCGCATCATGCCGAAGTCGTCGCTGTTCGCGCCCGCGTCCGAGCGGATGTTGAACTTGCGATACTGCGACCTGAGGAACCCCTCCGGCCCGGCCACGACCATGCCGCCCACCGCATCCGCGCCCTGGATATGAGCGTTGTCATAGACTTCAATCCGTTGCGGCGGGGCATCCAGGTCGAACGCCTCGGCCAGGCCCTGCAGCAGCTTCATCTGGGTCGAGCTTTCGGACATCCGCCGCGCCAGGCTTTCGCGGGCGTTGCGGGCGGCGTTCTCCACCAGCTCGGCCTTCTCGCCCCGCTGCGGCACCGCCAGTTCGACGCGGCGCCCAGCGCGGTCCGACAGCGCCTGCGCCACCAGGTCGGCGTTGTCCACCGGATGCGAAAGCAGGATCAGCCGGGGCGGGTCCTTGTCGTCGTAGAACTGGGTCAGGAAGGCCTCAAGGATTTCCGGCTCTTCCGCGCCCGATCCGGTGCGCGGGTAGAAATCCCGGTTGCCCCAGCTTTGATGCGCCCGGATGAAGAACACCTGCACGCAGGCCTGGCCATGGTCCAGATGCACCGCCACCACATCGGCCTCGGCCACGCTGGCCGGGTTGATGCCTTGGGCCGACTGCACCGCCGTCAGCGCCTTGATCCGGTCGCGCAGCGCCGCCGCCCGCTCGAACTCCATCGCCGCGCTGGCCTCGGCCATGGCGCGGGCCAGATCGGCCTGCACGGTGGTGGACTTGCCCTGCAGGAACCGCTCAGCATCGGCCACCAGATCGGCATAGTCGACCTCGCGGATGCGGCCGACACAGGGCGCCGAGCAGCGCTTGATCTGGAACTGCAGGCAGGGGCGCGTGCGGCTTTCGAACATGCTGTCGGAACAGTTCCGCAGCAGGAACACCCGCTGCAACTGGTTCAGCGTGCGATTCACCGCGCCGGCGCTGGCAAACGGGCCGAAGTAACTGCCCTTCTCCTTCTTCGCGCCACGGTGCTTCTTGATCTGCGGAAAGGCATGCGTCTTGCCGATCAGGATGTTCGGGAAACTCTTGTCGTCCCGCATCAGCACGTTGTAGCGCGGCTTCAGCTGCTTGATCAGGTTCTGCTCCAGCAGCAGCGCCTCGACCTCGCTGCGGGTCGACAGGAACATCATCTGCGCCGTCTCGGCGATCATCCGGGCGATCCGCCCCGAATGCCCCGCCGGCCGCGCATAGCTGGACACCCGCGCCTTCAGGTTGCGCGCCTTGCCCACATACAGCACCTCGGAAGCGGCGTTCAGCATGCGATAGACGCCGGGCGAGCCGTCCAGCGTGCGCAGGTAGTCCTGGATCACCTCATGCCCGGTGCGGGTCTGTTCGTTCATGCCGTTCGGCCCGTCTGAGATGCCGCGATTCTGGGGCCCGGCTGCAATGAACCACGGGCCGGCGCAAGAGGAAAGCTGTCCACGGTTTCTGTGGATAACTCGGCGGAGAAAATCGCGCGAGCGCGGAATTCTCCTTGTATTCGGCCCGGGCAGGCGGTCTGCACAAAAAAGAGGCAAATCCGCAAGCCATTGAATTTGCAGGAAAGATTATTGACCATCCGGCAAATCGTTGAGTTCGCAAGGCTTTTTGTAACAGACCCGTGAAATGCATGTTCGAAGTGGACAACTCCGGCCGGGGTCACTCGACTCCCAGCACGTCGGGCGATTTCCAGGCCAGATGCTGGCCTCCATCGACGGCGATCATCTGCCCCGTGACGGCGGGCGCGTCCAGCAGAAAACCCAAGGCTGCGGTGATGTCCGCCTCATTCGCTCCGCGGTTGAGGATGGTCGCCGCGCGCTGCCGGGCAAAGTGGTCCGCGCTTTGCCGCCCGCCCCGCAACGTCGGCCCGGGGCCGATGGCATTGACCCGCACATGCGGCGCCAGACCCTGCGCCGCCGTGCGCGTCAGCGCCCAGAGCCCCATCTTGGCGATGGTATAGGTCGAAAACTCGGGCGTCGGCTTCCACACCCGCTGGTCGATCATGTTGACCACCAGGCCCTGCGCCAGCGGCTCTCCGGCTGCGTCCGGAATCGCCGGCGGGCATTGCCCGGCAAAGTGCTGGATCAGAACATAGGGCGCGCGCAGGTTCGATTCGATGTGACGGTCCCAGCTTTCCCGAGTCGCCGTGTCGATCCGGTCGTATTCGAAGATCGAGGCGTTGTTGACCAGCACCTTCAGCGGCCCCAGCGCCGCCGCCGCCCGCGGCACCAGCGCCTGCACCTGCGCCTCGACCAGCAGGTCGGCCTCCAGCGTCACCGCCTTGCGGCCGAGGGCGCGAATCTCGTCGGCCACCGCTTCCGCCTCATCGGCCGAGGTGGCGTGGTGAACCGCCACGTCATGTCCCCGGCCCGCCAGATACAAGGCCATCGCCCGGCCCAGCCGCCGCCCGGCCCCGGTGACCAGGGCGGTCATGCCTTGCCCCCGCAGTCGCAGGGCTTGCGGCCGATCTGCGGGCGGCCGCAGCGGGGGCAGGTCTTCTTGCGGGCCAGCCGCGGCATCCGGTCGGGGAACAGCAGCTTGCCGACCATGCCGATCAGGACCATCGCCAGCAGGAACAGAAGGATGATCTTCACCAGCATGTCACAACCCGTAGCCGGACCAGATCGCGCGGTCTTCCACCGCCGCCAGCGCCGTGTCGGCCGCCGCCAGCCCCAGCCGTTGCGCCAGGCTGCGCCGCTGCGCATAGGGCACCAACCGCACCTTGTCGCCGTAAAGCTGCATCAGCTTGGGCTTCAGATGCGCCACGCCGTCGACCAGCCCCAGCTTGGCCGCGGCCTCGCCCACCCAGATGTCGGCGTTGAACAGGTCGGCCTTTGCGTCCAGCTTCCCCCCGCGACGGGCCTTCACATGGCCGATGAAGTTGTCGTGCAGCGGCGTCAGCAGCGCCCGGATGCGGGCCACGTCCTCGGCCGTCTGCGGCTTGAACGGGTCGGCAAAACTCTTCGACTTGCCGGCGGTCTGGATGCGCCGCTCGACACCCTGCCGCTTCATCAGGTCCTGAAAGCCGAAGCCGGCGAAGATCACCCCGATCGAGCCGACGATGGAACTGGCATCGACCCAGATGTCGTCCGCCGCGCAGGCCAGCCAGTAGCCGCCCGAGGCCGCGATGTCCTCGACGAAGGCATGCACCGGCACCTTCTTCTCATCCGCCAGCCGCCGGATGCGCGCCGCGATCAGGCTGGATTGCGCCGCCGACCCGCCGGGCGAGTTGATCACCAGCGCCACCGCGGCAGGTTTGCCGCGGCTGAAGGCGCGCTCGATCATCGGCGCCAGGGCGGCGTCGTTCAACGCCCGCCCGCCGGCGCCGATGGTGCCTTGCAGGCGAAGGACGGGCACGAAGGCCGGCTTGGGAAAGAAGGGGATGAGGTGGCGCATGCGGCAGAGGTAAGGCGAAGGCCCCCGCAGGGCAAGGGGCCGGGCCGGCGCCGCGGGGTGGGCGGGTGGGCGCGGCGTCGGCCCGGACCCTTGCCCCGGGCGCAACACCGGGGCAGGCTGCCGACATGATCGACAAGCTGGAAATGTTCATTGCGCTGGCCCGCGAACGCCACTTCGGCCGCGCCGCGCAGGCCTGCGGGGTAACCCAGCCGTCGCTGTCCTCGGCCCTCCGCCAGCTGGAAGACCAGCTTGGCGTGCAGCTTGTCTTCCGCGGCCGCAGCTTCCAGGGCCTCACCCCCGAAGGCCAGCGCGTGCTGGACCGCGCGCTTCGCATCGTCGGCGACACCCGCGCGCTGAAAGACGAGATGCGCAGCCTCAGGGCCGGCCTGACCGGCAGCCTGCGGCTGGGCGTCATCCCCACCGCGCTGCCCATGGTCGCCGACCTGACCCGCCCCTTCCTTGCCCGCCACCCCGGCGTGCGCATCCAGATCCTGTCGCGCACCAGCGCCGAAATCCTGGCCGGCCTTGACAGCCTCGACCTTGATGCCGGGATCACCTACCTCGACAACGAACCCCTCGGCCGCGTCGCCAAGGTGCCGCTCTACGCGGAATTCTACCGCTTTCTCTGCGCCCCCGGCAGCCCGCTGGCCGCCCGCGACCGGGTGACCTGGGCCGAGGCGGCGGACGCGCCGCTGTGCCTCCTGACAGGCGACATGCAGAACCGCCGCATCGTCAACCAGCACCTGGCCGAGGCCGGCGTGCGCGCGGCGCCGTCGATCGAATCGAACTCGACCATCGCGCTGGTCGCCCATGTGATGACCGGCGCCTGGGCCAGCGTGGTCCCCAAGCGCCTGGCCGAGCTGTTTGCGGCGGGCGGGCAGTTGTGCGTCATCCCCCTGGTCGAGCCCGAAGCCGAGCACCTGGTCGGCCTGATCGCGCCGCGGCGCGAGCCGCAGACACCGATGCTGGCCGCCCTGATCGACGCCGCCGAACGGCTGGGCGCCAAGGGCCGCTAGCGGGTGTCAGGTGGGATCGACCTGGCGGACATGGCGCCAGCGCTGCGGATCGGTCGAGCGGGCGATCTTCAGATAGGTGAAGACCCCGGTGAACAGGCCCGCCGCTGCCAGCACAAGCGCGATGACCAGCTGGCTGCTGCTGCCCACCCCGGCGGACAGTGCAAGAAACCCGAACGCCCAGAAGCCCGACCAGCTGATGACGCAGATCGTGGCGATCACCTTGTTCATCCTCCGCCCTCCTCCAGGGCCCCTCGGCTGTGCGCCCGGGCAATAGGTGAACTGTTAGCGAATGATTTACCCTTGTCGCGCGAATTCGTCGCTGCACCCGCAACGCGGCATTGCAGCACGCACAAGGCCGCGCCCGAAGGCGCGGCCTTGGCAGGACGATGGGTCGGCTGGGTCAGCAGCCGGTGCCGCGCAGCACCACCGAGAACGTCCGAACCAGCACATCGACGTCGGTGCGCGCAGACAGACTGGCCTCGTAGGCGGCATCGAACTCGGCCCGCGCGGCAAAGCTGGTGCGGTGGCGGTCGGAAATCTGCCAGAAGCCGGTGACGCCCGGACGCAGCGCATAATAGGCGGTGCCGGGGTACATCTGGCGCTGGCAGGGCATCATCGGCCGCGGTCCGACCAGGCTCATGTCGCCCTTCAGCACGTTCCACAACTGCGGCAGCTCATCCAGGCTGGACCGGCGCAGGAACTGGCCGAACCGGGTCACCCGCGGGTCCTGGCGCAGCTTCTGCGTCCGATCCCACTCGGCCCGCGCTTCGGGATCCGAAGCCAGATGCGCCTCCATCCGTGCATCGGCGTCAGGCACCATGCTGCGCAGCTTCCACATCCGGAAGGTCTTGCCGTTCAGCCCGACGCGGGACTGAACATAGAACGGACGGCCCCCATCCAGCGCCACGCCCAGCGCCAAGGCGCCGACCACCGGCACGATCACCGGCGCAGCGGCAAGAATCAGCGCAACGTCCAGCGCCCGCTTGCCGATGCGACGATACAGCCCGCGGCCAAGCGCGGTCGTCTCAGGGCGAACGGAAGCTGCGGGTTTGGTCACCACGACACTGGTCGCCGCGGTTCGGTTCAAGTCGTGAAAGCTGATGCCCATTGTCAATTACCTACCAACAGTGTTGGCCAGACAGCACAATTCCGTCCGGCAAAAATCTCATCAAACTGGCTCTGAAAGCCCAAAACGTCCCGTCCCATGAACCGTACACGTCACACACCGTCTACAGGTCAAGAATACTCCCAATGCTGGGGTCTTGGCCATGAAATAGTCCTGCATGGCACCACATTTCGGCCGCAATTGAACGTGAACGGAGCAGTTTTTCCGGCCTTCTCGCGGCCCGGGTCCGTCGCGGCACAACCAGCGGGCGAGTTGTTGATTTCTCGACACTTTTTAGCGGCAGACCGATTCGCCCCGCAAAGGTTCGCCGATCTCCGTCCGGGTTTTGCGCTGGTTCCCGCCGATCTTCAGGAATCGTTTCGCGATCGGCTATAATCCGCCCGCGGCACTCTCCGCGCCGGTCTGGTCTGGTCGGTCAGGTCGGTCAGGTCTGGTCGGTCACGCCGCTGCAGGCGTGCAGGATCAGAAGGCCCGCACCGAAAGCGCCGCCCAGAACGTAGCAGGCAAGGGCCATCGGCAAGGTGGTCCCGGCGACCAGCGCGGCGGCGGCGGCGGTCAGGCCGGACAGGATCGAGATCAGCAGCAGACCGACCAGCATGAAACCCCCATGGCGCGAAATCCAACCCGGCCAGGGCGGCCGGTTCCGGCAAGCCTGACACGGCAGCGGTTAACAAAACGCAAATCCGGCTGCAGCACACAGTCCTTCGCCGGACGCGGTGGACGAAGCCCGCGACGCGCATTAAGCACGCGGGGCATGCGACGGCCGCTACCGCCGCGCGGAAAAGGAGACACATGACGCATCTCTGGGTCCGGGCCGAGCAGCGCCCGAACGAGGAACGGGTGGGCCTGCTGCCCGAAGGCTTGGCCGCGCTGATCGCCGCCGGCATCCGCGTGTCGGTGGAACACTCCTCGGTCCGCGCCATCCCGATCGACGGCTACCGTGCCGCCGGGGCCGAGATCGTGCCGGAAAACAGCTGGCCCGACGCCCCGCGCGACGCCATCATCTTCGGCCTCAAGGAACTGCCCGAGGACGGCACGCCCCTGCCGCACCGCCACATCATGTTCGGCCATGCCTACAAGGGCCAGCCGGCAGGGCAGCAGCTGCTGCGCCGTTTCATGGCCGGCGGCGGCACGCTCTATGACCTGGAATACCTGGTGGACGAGACCGGCCGCCGCGTCGCCGCCTTCGGCTACTGGGCCGGTTTCGCCGGCGCCGCCGTCAGCCTGAAGTGCTGGGCCGCCCAACAGCGCCAGGCCCTCTGCGGCCCGGTCGCCAAGGTGCCCTCGCGCGCCGCCCTGATCGCCGCGCTGGAAGAGGACCTGAAGGGCCTCGCGCGCCCCCGTGCCCTGATCATCGGCGCGCTGGGCCGCGTCGGCACCGGCGCCGCCGACCTTTGCACCGCCATGGGGGTTGAGGTCACCCGCTGGGACATCGCCGAAACCGCGCACGGCGGCCCGTTTCCCCAGGTTCTGCAGCATGAGATCTTCCTCAACTGCATCCTCGCCCGCCCCGGCTGCCCGGTCTTCGTGCCCGCCAGCGCGACAACCGACCCGGCCCGCAAGCTGACCGTCATCGGCGACATCGCCTGCGACCCGACCTCGGACTTCTCGCCGATCAAGATCTATGACCGTGCGACCGAATGGGACGCCCCCGCCCTGCGCGTCCACGGCACGCCGCCGCTGGACGTGACCGCCATCGACAACCTGCCCTCGCTGATGCCGGTCGAATCGTCGCAGGATTATGCCGCCCAACTGCTGCCCTCGCTCTTGACGCTGACCGACCTTGCCGCGGGCGTCTGGGGCCGGGCCCACGCCGAATTCGCCCGCCACAGCGCCACCCTCTGACCAAAGGACCCCGAATTTTCGTCGAAAATTCGCCCCCGCCCGAAAGGACCACAGACATGACCCTCCACTGGTGCGGCACCGGACTGTCCTCCGGCCCCGGCCTTCGCCGCCTGATCGACGCCGGCTACCCGGTCGTGGTGTGGAACCGCACCATCGCCAATGCGCAGGACGCGGTGGGTGATATCGCCACCGACATCCGCGCCTACGCGCTGGACGCCCTGACCAAGGCCCTGCAGCCCGGCGACGTGGCCATCTCGATGCTGCCCGCCGACCAGCACGTCCCGATCGCCAAGGCCTGCCTCGGGAAAGGCGCGCATTTCGTCTCGTCCAGCTATATCGCGCCCGAGATGCGCGCGCTGGACGAGGCCTTCCGCGAGCGTGGCCTGGTCAGCCAGAACGAGATCGGCCTCGACCCCGGCCTTGACCACCTGATGGCGCATGATCTGGTGGCCCGCTACCGCGCCAGCCGGGTCTACCACGCCGACAACGTGATCTCGTTCACCTCCTATTGCGGCGGCATCCCCAGGATTCCCAACCCCTTCCGCTACAAGTTCTCCTGGGCCCCGGCCGGCGTGCTCAAGGCGCTGCGCTCGCCCTCGCGCAGCCTCAAGCATTTCACCGAACTGCGCGTGTCGCGGCCCTGGGACGCGATCTCGGACTATATCGCCCCGCTGCCGCAGCCCGAGGCGTTCGAGGTCTATCCGAACCGCGACAGCTATCCCTTCCTGCAGGACTACCGCTTTGACGCCGCGTGGAAGGTCAGCGACTTCGTCCGCGGCACCATCCGCCTCAAGGGCTGGGCGCAGGCCTGGGATGGCATCTTCCGCACCGTCGAATCCCTGGAAGGTGCCCCCGCGGCCGAGGTCGACGCGCAACTGAACGCGCTGGCGGCCGAACTCCTCAAGGAAAACAGCTATGCCCCCGGCGAGCCTGACCGCGTGGTGCTGTTCGTCTCGCTGAAAGCCGAACGCGACGGCCGCCCGGTGTTCCACGAGACCTGGGCGATGGACGCCTGGGGCGATGCCCGCGGCAGCGCCATGGGCCGGCTGGTCTCGGTCCCGGTGTCGATGGCGGTCGAGGCGGTGCTCAACCGCGAAATCCCCGCTGGCGTGCATTCGGCCCCGCATGATCCGAGGCTTGTCACCCGCTGGCTGGACCAGACCCGCCGGCTGGCGCAGTATCTGGAACGGGTTGACCATCTGGCCTGAACCCGGCGCGGGGCGGGGTGACTCCGCCCCGGCTTGGGCTTATGGTTCGCTTGGCGATCCGGGGGAAACCCGGGCGGAACAAGGCGGGCATCGTCGCGCATGGGCAGGGAAGGCACAGCAGAGGTCCGGGCCGGGCTGGCCGACCGCGTCGCCGTCTGGCGGGCGGGGCGGACCTCTGGCGCGACCGGCTTCGTCTCGCAGCCCGAGCCGCGGTCGATGGGGCTTTACGCCCGCGGCAAGCAGCTGGTTGCCGGCAACATCCTTCTGGCCGGTCACCTGGCCGAGGCGCCGGGGCAGCTGCTGTGGGACATCGACACCCCCGACCCCGCCTTCGCCGCCGAAGCGCACGGCTTCGCCTGGCTGGATGACCTGGTCGCGGTGGGCACCGCCGAGGCGCGCAAGATTGCCCAGGGCTGGACGCTGGGCTGGATCGACCGGTTCGGTGCGCGCGCCGGTCCCGGCTGGTCACCCGACCTGACCGGGCGCCGGGTGATCCGGCTGCTGCACCATGCGATCTTCCTTCTGCACGGCCAGGACAAGCAAGCCGCCGATGCGCTGCTGGGCAGCCTGGCGCGGCAGACCGCCTTTCTCGCCCGCCGCGCCCCGGCCGCCCGCCCCGGCCTGCCGCGGTTCGAGGCGCTGACCGGCCTTCTCTGCGCCAGCCTGGCGCTGATCGGGATGGAGCGGCACGTCGTCCCCGCCACCGCCGCCCTGACGCACGATTGCGCGGCCGAGATCGGCGCCGACGGCGGCATCCCCTCGCGCAACCCCGAGGAACTGCTCGAGGTGCTGACCCTTCTCACCTGGGCTGTCCGCGCCCTGGCCGAGGCCGACCGCGAGATCCCGCCGCAACTGAGCGAGGCCATCGACCGAATCGCGCCTTGCCTGCGCACCCTGCGCCATGCCGATGGCGGGCTGGCGCGGTTCCATGGCGGCGGCAAGGGGGTCGAGGGGCGGCTGGACCAGGCCCTTGCCGCCTCGGCCATGCTGAAACCCGCCGGCCACCTGGCCCAGGCCATGGGCTTCGTGCGGCTGTCCGGCGGACGCACCAGCGTGATCCTCGACGCCGCGGCCCCGCCCGCAGGTGCGGCCAGCGTCACCGCGCATGCCTCGACCGGCGCCATCGAGCTGACCTCGGGCCGCCGGCCGATGATCGTGTCCTGCGGCTCGGGCCTGTCGTTCGGCCCCGACTGGCGGCTGGCGGGGCGGGCCACGCAGTCGCATTCGGCGCTGGCCGTCGCCGGCTATTCCTCGTCGCGCTTCGGCCACAGCCGGCAACCCGGCGGCCTGGGCGACAGCGCCCGCGTCACCGCCCTGTCGACCTGGGCGCAGGACGGCGCCGAGGTCTATGTCGCCCACGACGGCTGGTCCTCGACCCACGGCCTGACCTGCGGCCGCAGCCTGGCGCTTTCCGCCAACGGCCGGCGGCTGTCCGGCGTCGACACGCTGGCCGCCACCACCCCCGAAGGCATCGCCCGGTTCGAGCAGATGCTGACCCGGTCCAAACTGGAAGGCGTCGCCTTCACCATCCGCTTCCACCTGCACCCCGATGTCGATGCCACGCTGGACATGGGCGGCACCGCGGTGTCCATGCAGTTGCGCTCGGGCGAGATCTGGGTGTTCCGCCACGATGGCAAGGCGGCGCTGGCGCTGGAGCCCTCGGTGTATCTGGAAACCGGGCGGCTGCGGCCCCGGCCGGCCTGGCAGGTGGTGCTGTCCGCCAAGGCGCGACAACATGAATCCCGCATCGGCTGGACCTTGGCGAAGGCACAGGATACTCCCACCGGCATCCGCGACCTTGGCCGGGAAGACCCGGCCCCGATCTAAGCCCCGGAGGCCTCATGCCCGCTGACCCCGTCCGCATCACCCGTGCCCTGATCTCGGTTTCCGACAAGACCGGACTCCTGGACCTGGCCCGTGCCCTGCACGCGCAGGGGGTGGACCTGCTGTCCACCGGCGGCACCAGCGGCATGCTGCGCGAAGCCGGGCTGCCGGTGACGGACGTCTCCGACGTGACCGGCTTCCCCGAGATGATGGACGGCCGCGTCAAGACCCTGCACCCATCGGTCCACGGCGGCCTGCTGGCGCTGCGCGACAACCCCGCCCATCTGGCGGCCATGGCCGAACACGGCATCGGCCCGATCGACCTGCTGGTGGTGAACCTCTACCCCTTCGAGGCCACCGTCGCCAAAGGCGCCGACCATGAAACCTGCATCGAGAACATCGACATCGGCGGCCCGGCGATGATTCGCGCCGCCGCCAAGAACCACGCCTTTGTCGCCGTGGTCACCGACCCGGCCGACTATGCGCTGCTCATCGACGAACTCGCCGCGCACAAGGGCACCAGCCTTGCCTTCCGGCAGAAGCTGGCGCTGACGGCCTACGCCCGCACCGCCGCCTATGACACCGCCGTGTCCACCTGGCTGGCCGCCGCGCTGGACGAGACCGCCCCGCGCTACCGCAGCTTCGCCGGGAAACTTGCCCAGACCCTGCGCTATGGCGAGAACCCGCACCAGTCCGCCGCCTTCTACACCGATGGCAGCAACCGTCCCGGCGTCGCCACCGCGAAGCAGTGGCAGGGCAAGGAGCTGTCCTACAACAACATCAACGACACCGACGCCGCCTTCGAGCTGGTGGCGGAATTCGCGGGGGCCGGCCCCGCCTGCGCCATCATCAAGCACGCCAACCCCTGCGGCGTGGGCAAGGCCGCCACCCTGCGCGACGCCTACCTGCGCGCCTGGGCCTGCGACCAGACCTCGGCCTTCGGCGGCATCGTGGCGCTGAACCAGCCGCTTGACGCCGCCACGGCGGAAGAGATCGTGAAG
Organism: Rhodobacter sp. Har01; assembly: GCF_020564565.1. Classification (GTDB taxonomy): domain Bacteria; phylum Pseudomonadota; class Alphaproteobacteria; order Rhodobacterales; family Rhodobacteraceae; genus Pseudogemmobacter. The sequence continues at coordinate 138,955 of NZ_JAJCTD010000006.1, read as the reverse complement.
ATTTTCACCGAAGTCGTCATCGCCCCCGGCGCCTCCGACGAGGCCAGGGCCATCTTCGCCGCCAAGAAAAACCTGCGTCTGCTGACCACCGAAGCCCTGCCCGATGCCGGCAAGGGCGGCCTTGCCTTCCGCCAGGTCTCGGGCGGCTTCCTGGTGCAGGACGCCGACGTCGACACCATCACCGAGGCCGACCTGCGCGTCGTCACCAAGCGCGCCCCCACCCCCGCCGAGCTGGCCGACCTCCTTTTCGCCTGGAAGGTCGCCAAGCACGTCAAGTCCAACGCCATCGTCTACGTCAAGGACGGCGCCACCGTCGGCGTCGGCGCGGGCCAGATGAGCCGGGTGGACAGCACCCGCATCGCCGCCCGCAAGGCCGAGGACATGGCCGCCGCCCTGGGCCTGGCCGAAAGCCCGACGAAAGGCAGCGTGGTCGCCTCCGACGCCTTCTTCCCCTTCCCCGACGGCCTCTTGACCGCGGCCGAAGCGGGCGCGACGGCGCTGATCCAGCCCGGCGGCAGCATGAACGACCAGGCGGTGATCGACGCCGCCGATTCGCAGGGCCTGGCCATGGTCTTCACCGGCCAGCGCCATTTCCGGCACTGACGCCATGCGGCTGGCCACGCTTTCCGCTCTGCTGACCTTCGGCCTTGACCAGGCCACCAAGCTGGCCGTGGTCAAGGGCCTGAACCTGGAAAACCGGGGCGAGATCGACGTCTGGCCCCCCTTCCTGGTGTTCCGCATGGCCTGGAACCGGGGCATCAACTTCGGCCTGTTCTCCGGCAACACCGACCTTGCGCGCTGGCTGCTGATCGGCGTCGCTCTGGCCATTTCGGCCTGGGTCTGGCTCTGGGTCCGCAAGGCCGCACCCACCCGGCTGACGCAAATCTCCGCCGGCCTGCTGATCGGCGGCGCGCTGGGCAATGTGGTCGACCGTCTGGCCTATGGCGCGGTGGCCGACTTCCTGAACATGTCCTGCTGCGGCATCGAAAACCCCTATGCCTTCAACATCGCCGACATCGCCATCTTCGCCGGCGCACTGGGTCTGGCGCTGTTTGCCGGCCGGTCGACAGAGGGAAATCCGCCAAGACGCGGGAAACCCGGCCGAAAGACCCCGTGACGGGGCTAATCCTTTGCGTTAAGACGGGCGGCAAGACGAAGGTTTGGAGGCCGGGGATGCGGGCAAGGACGGGTCGGCTCGGCGTCATCGCGACGATGGCGACGCTGGCGCTCGCCGGCTGCGACGGCAAGGGTCCGCCCGAGCTGATGAACATTCGCTCGACCGAAGGGCCCGACGAATTCGCCATCGTGCCGCCCAAGCCCTTGGAAATGCCCGAAACCCTGGCAGACCTGCCCGAGCCCACGCCCGGCGGGTCGAACCGCAGCGATCCGCGCCCGCTGGACGACGCGGTCATCGCCCTTGGCGGCAAGCCCGGCAGCGCCGGCGGCATTCCTTCGGCCGACAGCTCGCTCTTCGCCCATGCCAGCCGCTTCGGCCTTGATGCCTCGATCCGCCAGACCCTGGCCGGCGAAGACCTGCAATGGCGCCGCGACAACAACGGCCGCATCCTGGAACGGCTGCTGAACGTCAACGTCTATTACAAGGCCTACCGCGACATGGCGCTGGACCAGCAGGCCGAACTGGCCCGCTGGCGCAAGCTCGGGGCGCGCACGCCCTCGGCCCCGCCCCGCAAGCCCGGCGAAGAGTAGCGGTCACATCCTCGCCAGCACAGGGTGTGGCGCTTGACCGGCCCGGCCCCGGCCTCCACCCTGCGTCCCGGACCAGCCGGAGTTCCCCATGCCCCTGCGCCGCCTTCTCCTTGTCTGCCTTGCCGCTGTTCTGCCGTTGCGCCCGGCGCTTGCCGAAACCGTTTCGACCTTCACGCTCGACAACGGCCTTGAAGTGGTGGTGATCGAGGATCACCGCGCCCCGGTGGCGGTGCAGATGATCTGGTACAAGGTCGGCGCGGCCGACGAACCGCCCGGCAAGTCCGGCATCGCGCATTTCCTGGAACACCTGATGTTCAAGGGCACCGAGAAGATCCCCCCCAACGCCTTTTCGGCGCTGGTCGAGGCGCAAGGCGGCGACGACAACGCCTTCACCTCCTGGGACTACACCGCCTATTTCCAGCGCATCGCCGCCGACCGGCTGGACATGGTGATGGAAATGGAAGCCGACCGGATGCGCAACCTGCGTCTGACCGAGGACGACGTGGCGACCGAACGGCAGGTGATCCTTGAGGAACGCGCCCAGCGCACCGACAGCGACCCCGGCGCGCTCTTGGGCGAACAGATGCGCGCGGCGCAGTATCTGAACGGACCCTACGGCATTCCGATCATCGGCTGGCGGCATGAGATCGAGGCGCTGAACCGCGAGGACGCGCTGGACTACTACCGCCGCTTCTACGCGCCCAACAACGCCTTCCTGGTGATCGCCGGCGATGTGACGCCCGACGCTGTGAAGGCGTTGGCCGAGAAACACTATGGCCCGATCCCGCCTTCGGAAGGGCTGGCCCCGCGCCTGCGCCCGCAGGAACCGCCCCATCGGGCCGAACGCCGCCTCGTGCTCAGCGACGAGCGGGTGTCCGACCCCTACATCTACCGCAGCTACCTTGCCCCCGAGCGCGACGCCGGCGCCCAGAAGGATGCCGCCGCGCTGTCGATCCTGGCCGAACTCTTGGGCGGCGACGGGCAGACCTCGGTGCTGGCCCGGGCGCTGCAATTCGACCGCCAGATCGCGGTCTATACCTCGGCCTTCTACGACGGCACCTCGATCGACGACACCAGCTTCGGCATCTACATCGTGCCCGCTCCCGGCATCAGCCTGGCCATCGCCGAAACCGCGCTGGACGAGACGCTGGCGCGGTTCCTGGAAGAAGGCCCCGATCCGGCAGCCTTCGACCGCATCCGCACCCAGATCCTTGCCGCCGAAATCTACGGCAAGGACAATGCGCAGGGCCTGGCCAACATGTATGGCGAGGAACTGGCCATCGGCCTGTCGATCGAAGACATCCAGAGCTATGACGAGGTGCTGATGACGGTCACCCTCGACGACGTCAAGGCGGTCGCCGCCCGCGTGCTGAACCGCGACAACGCCGTGACCGGCTGGCTTCGGGCCCCCGAAGGCGATGGCGCCACCGAAGCCGCGACCGACCGCGGCCTGCCGATGCCCCCGGCCCAGGAGATTCTGGAATGATGCTGCGCCCCGTTCTGGCCGCCCTTGGGTTGGCGCTGGCGCTGGCCCTGCCCGCCCGCGCCGAGGTCGAAATCCAGGAGGTCAAGACCCCCGGCGGCCTGACCGCCTGGCTGGTGGAAGACCACGGCCTGCCCTTCGTCTCGCTGGAACTGCAATTCCGCGGCGGCACCTCGCTGGATGCGCCGGGCAAGCGCGGCGCGATCTACCTGATGACCGGGCTGATCGAGGAAGGCACCGGCGACATGGACAGCCGCGCCTTTGCCGAGGCGCGCGACGCGCTGGCCGCCAGCTTCCTGTTCGATTCCGGCGCCGACACGCTGTCGGTCTCGGCCCGGATGCTGACCGAAAACCGCGACGCTGCCGTCGACCTGCTGCGCCAGGCGCTGACCGCGCCGCGCTTCGACCAGGACGCGGTCGACCGGGTGCGCGAACAGGTGCTCTCCGGCCTGCGATCCGACGAGAAGGACCCCGAGGCGATCGCACCCCGCCTGTTCGACACGCTGGCCTTCGGCGACCACCCCTATGCCACGCCCGGCAAGGGCACCATCGACTCGGTCGCGGCCCTGACCCGTGACGACATCTTCGCCGCCCACAAGGCGACCCTCGCGCGCGACCGCGTGATGATCGGCGCCGCCGGCGACATCACCGCCGCCGACCTGGCGACGCTGCTCGACATCCTTCTCGGCGGCCTGCCCGAAACCGGCGCGCCGCTGCCGCCGCCCGCGCCCTGGACCCTGCCCCCCGGCCTGACGGTGCAGGACTTCCCCTCGCCGCAGTCGGTGGTGTTCTTCGGTCACCGCGGCATCCGCCGCGACGACCCCGATTTCTTTGCGGCCTTCATCCTGAACGAAGTCATCGGCGGCGGCCGCTTCTCAGCCCGGCTGATGCGCGAAGTGCGCGAGAAACGCGGCCTCACCTATGGCATCGGTACCTATCTGGTGCCGATGGACCTCGGCGAAATGGTCCTGGGCCAGTTCTCCGCCTCGAACGACAAGGTCGCTCAGGCGATTGAGGTGGTGCGCGCCGAATGGGCGCGGATCGCCACCGAAGGCGTCACCGAACAGGAACTGGCCGAGACCAAGACCTATCTCACCGGCAGCTACCCGCTGCGGTTTTCCGGCAACGGCCCCATCGCCAACATCCTGGTCGGCATGCAGCTGGACGCCCTGCCGCTGGACTACGTCAACACCCGCAACGCCAAGGTCGAGGCGGTGACGATGGACGAGGTCAAGCGCGTCGCGTCGCGCCTGTTCCAGCCGCAGGCGCTGCATTTCGTGGTGGTGGGCCAGCCCGAAGGCCTGCCCGGCACGCCCTGACCGACCGGGAAACGGAATTCGAAGACGAATTCCGTGCACGATTTCCGAATTCGGAAATCGGCCCCGCCGACCCCGCAGCGCCCTTTCCCGACTCGGGGGCACCTGCTAGATATTGCAGGATGACGCTTCACACCCCCAAGATAGCGGGCGCTTCGGGCCGCCCGGTCATCCGGCAACTGGACGAAGCCGCGATCAACCGCATCGCGGCCGGCGAGGTCGTGGAGCGCCCGGCCTCGGCCGTGAAGGAACTGGTCGAGAACGCGCTGGACGCCGGCGCCAGCCGCATCGCCATCGACTACACCGATGGCGGCAAGACCCTGATCCGCGTCACCGACGATGGCTGCGGCATGACCGCCGCCGACCTGCCCTTGGCCCTGTCGCGCCACGCCACCTCGAAGATCGACGGCTCCGACCTGCTGGACATCCGCTCCTTCGGCTTTCGCGGCGAGGCGCTGCCCTCCTTGGGCGCGGTCGGTCGCCTCACCCTCACCTCCCGCGCCGCCGGCCATGACGCCGCCCAGATCACCTGCGACGGCAGCCGGCTCTCCGCCACGAAGCCCGCCGCCCTGACCCGCGGCACCGTGGTCGACCTGCGCGACCTGTTCCACGCCACCCCGGCGCGGCTGAAATTCCTGCGCTCGGACCGGGCCGAGGCCCAGGCGATTCACGAGGTGGTCAAGCGCCTTGCCATGGCCGAACCCACCGTCGGCGTCACCCTGACCGAGGTCGGCCCCGATGGCCCGCGCGTCATCCTCCGCCTCGACCCCGAACCCGGCGACCTGTTCGACGCGCTGCACCGCCGCCTGACCCGGCTGCTGGGCCAGGACTTCACCGCCAACGCGCTGGCCATCGACACCAGTCGCGACGGCCTGACGCTGCTAGGCTACGCCGCCCTTCCCACCTATTCGCGCGGCTCCTCGGCGCAGCAATACCTCTTCGTCAACGGCCGCCCGGTCACCGACCGGCTGCTGCTGGGTGCGCTGCGCGCCGCCTATTACGATTTCCTGCCGCGCGACCGCCACCCCGCCGCCGTGCTGAACCTGGTGGCAGACCCGCAGCGCATCGACGTGAACGTCCACCCCGCCAAGGCCGAGGTGCGCTTCCGCGAACCCGATGCCGCGCGCAGCCTCATCATCACCGCCCTGCGCACCGCCCTTGCCGGCGCCGGCCACCGCGCCTCGACCACCGTCGCCGCCGCAACCCTGGCCGCCTTCCGCCCCGAGACCCCGCGCCAGTCCACCCTGGCCCAGGCCTTCGCCCTTCAGGCGCCGCCGCAAGGCTTTGCCGAAGCCCCCCAGGCCCGCATCGCCGAGGCACCGGTGCCGCCCGACACGCACCCCCTCGGCGCCGCCCGGGCGCAACTGCATGAAAACTGGATCGTCGCGCAGACCGCCGATGGCATGGTCATCGTTGACCAGCATGCCGCCCACGAACGCCTGACTTACGAACGCCTCAAGGCGCAACTTGCCGCCACCGGCATCGCCCGGCAGCCCCTGCTGATCCCCGAGATCGTCACCCTTTCCCCCGCCGACGCCGCCCTGATCCTGGCCGCCGCCCCGACCCTTGCCGAGGCCGGCCTGATCGTGGAACCCTTCGGCGGCAGCGCCGTCGCGCTGACCGAAACCCCGGCCATCCTTGGCCCGGTCAACGGCGCCGCCCTCTTGCGCGACATTCTGGACGAGTTGTCCGACGCCGGCACCTCAGGCCTGACCCGCGCCCGGATCGACGCGGTGCTGTCGCGCATGGCCTGCCACGGCTCGATCCGCTCGGGCCGCCAGATGCGCCCCGAGGAGATGAACGCCCTTCTGCGCGAGATGGAGACGACGCCCGGCTCGGGGCAGTGCAACCACGGCCGGCCGACCTATGTCGAACTCAAGCTTTCCGACATCGAACGACTGTTCGGCCGCCGATGATCACACTGTTTGGCCAGAGCTACGCCTGGAACGCGCCCGAGGTCCTGCTCCTCGGCGCCATCGCCCTTGTCCTGCTGGTCTTCCTCGGCCTGATCCTGCGCGCCGCGATGCGCGCCTCGGCCAACGCCGACCCGCTCTTGCGCGAAGTGGTCTGGCTTTCCCAAAAGGTCCAGCACATGGGCGAGGCGCAGGAACGCCTGGCCGGCGGGCTGCACCATGTCTCCGAGGCGCAGGCCACCAGCCAGACCTCGATGATCCACCTCGTCGAACAGCGCCTGTCCGACGTGCAGCGCCAGATGACCGAGGCCCTGCACGGCACCTCGACCCGCACCGCCCGCAGCTTGGGCGAGTTGCAGCAGCGGCTGGAAACCATCGACAAGGCCCAGGCCAACATCGAAAAGCTCTCGGGCAACGTGTTGTCGCTGCAGGACATCCTGTCGAACAAGCAGACCCGCGGCGCCTTTGGCGAGATCCAGCTCAACGACATCGTGCAGAAGGCCCTGCCGAAAGACGCCTTTACCATGCAGGCGACGCTGTCGAACGGCCGCCGCGCCGACTGCCTGATCCACCTGCCCAATCCGCCCGGCCCCATTGTCGTCGATGCCAAGTTCCCGCTGGAATCCTACGAGGCGCTGCGCCGCGCCCAGACCCCGCGCCAGCAACAGGAAGCCGCCACTCAACTGCGCATTGCCGTCCGCGCCCACCTGCGCGCCATCGCGGACCGCTACATCCTGGACGGCGAAACCGCCGACGGGGCGCTGATGTTCCTGCCCTCCGAGGCGGTCTATGCCGAGTTGCACGCCAACTTCCCGGAAATCGTCCGCGAAGGCTTCGCGCTGAAGGTCTGGATCGTCTCGCCCACCACCTGCATGGCCACGCTGAACACCATGCGCGCGATCCTGAAAGATGCCCGGATGCGCGAACAGGCCGGCGCCATCCGCCGCGAACTGGGCCTGCTTTACGCCGACGTGGAACGCCTGTCCGACCGGGTCGGCAGCCTGGACCGCCACTTCTCGCAGGCCGCAAAGGACATCGAGGACATCCGCACCTCGTCCGACAAGGCCAGCAAGCGCGCCCGCCGGCTGGACAACTTCGATTTCGAGGAACTGGCGCAAGTGGCCGAGCCGTCCGAGCCGGTCCGGGTGATCGGACCCCAGGCCGCGGAATGAGACATCTGACCCCCGCCGACTACCGCGTGCAGCCGTGGAAGAACGGCCGCGGCACCACGGTCGAGATGTTCCGGGCCGAACGCGACGGCATCCTGCTGGCGCGGCTGTCCCGCGCCACCGTCACCGAGGACGGGCCGTTCTCGCTGTTCCCCGGCCTGCGCCGCAACCTGACCGTGCTCACCGGCCGCGGCTTCCGGCTGGTCGGGCCGGGCGTCGACCTCGACTGTGCGCCGCTGGAGCCGGTGGCCTTTCCCGGCGACGTGGCGGTTGCGGCCACCGGCACCGGCGGGCACGACTCCGAGGATTTCAACGTGATGACCGCCGCCCACCTGCCCGCGCCCGAAGTGGCCATTGCGCGCGACGGCAGCATTCTGGCGGCGGGGGGCCTGCTGGCACTTTATGCGCTGGCGCCGGTCTCGGTGAACGGCACAGACCTCGGCGCGGACGATCTGTTGCTGACCACCGGGCCGGCGCGGATCCACGGCCGCGCCCCGGTGGTGGCGACCCGTCTCTTCGGCCTTTAGCCCAGCCAGGCCCGCGCCAGCGCATGTGCCCGGGCAAAGGCCGCCTCGGCCCCGGCGATCACCCGGGCTTCCTCGGCTGCCGTCAGCACCGGCGCCTCAAGCCCGGCCTTGAACGCCCGCCACACCGCCGCCGGCCCCTCGTCGGGATCGACCATGTGCCGCGCGCCGTGGGTCTCGCCCAAGCCCAGGCTCTTTGCGGCCTTCAAGAGGAAGGCCCCGCCCAGGTTCGACCCTTCGACCACGTAAAGCCACCCCAGGGCCTCGGGCAGCGCCGCACCCTCCGCCTCCGCCTGCCCCCCGGGGCACGCCAGCCCCAGATCGGTCAGGTCCGCCGCCACCGCCTCAAGCCGGGCCATCCGGGCCAGGCCGGGGATCAGCCCGTTCAGCGCCGGGTCGGCATAGGGCCCAGCCACATCGCGATGAATCTCGTATTGCATCAGCAGATAGCGGCCATAGCGCTCATGGCTGGCAAACGGGTTCGCCGCCATCACCCAGGCGTCCAGCGCCTTGTGGGTGTCATCCGTCGCCGCCCTCAGGGCATCGGCGCGGCCGGTCGTGGAAAGAGTGTCATCTGTCGCCATGGCGCGGATTTTCTCCGATCACAGGCGCAGAGACAAGACCACCCCGGGGAACCGATTTCCGAATTCGGAAATCGTGGACGGAATTCGACTTCGAATTCCGTGCCCCGGCCCGTCAGATGCGCATGAACGGCTGCGCCATCCGCGGCACGATGCCCTTGAACCGCAACGGCGCGTCCGTGGCCGCAAGGCAGATGCAGTCCTGCCCGGCCTCGGCCACCGGCACATGCTCCAGATCGCCATCGGCGATCTCCACGTCGCCCGGCCCGAACCGGCCCGTCTCGTCGGCAAAGGCGCCCTGCAGCACCAGCGTCATCTCAAGGCCCCGGTGGCCGTGGTCCGGCACCGCCACGCCGGCGGGAATGTACAACAGCCGCGCCGTCGCACCGCGGTCGGTCGGCAGGATCGCCTGCCGCACGCCCTTGCCCACCGGCCGCCACTTCACCGCCTCGACCCCGCCGCCCACATAATCGGCCAAAGGCCCCGGCAGCACCCCGCGCCGCCGCGGCGCCGGCCGGGCGGGGGCCATTTGCGGCATCCCGTCCAGCCGTGCCAGACAAGCCTCCAGCGCCGCATCGTCCATCTCGGCGGCGATCTCCTCGACCACCGCGCCGCCCAGCGCCTCATAGGCCTCGGCCTGCGCCCGGCACTCGTCGCACAGCGACACATGCGTGGCGACGACCAGCGCAAAGGCCTCGGGCAATTCGCCCGCCGCATAGGCCATCAGCAATTCTTCCGACAGGTGGTGACGAATGGTCATGTGCCTTCTCACTTCAACTCTTGCCGCAGCCGGTCCAGCGCCAGCCGGATCCGGCTTTTTATGGTGCCCAGGGGCAATCCCGTCTCGGCGGCGATCTCGCTGTGCGAGACCTCGCCCCAATACGCCCGCTCGATCAGCGCGCGCTGCTTGTCGGGCAGCCGCGCCAAAGCCTGGCCCAGCCGCTCGGTCTCTTGCCGCACCTCCAGCACCGTGGCCTGATCAGGTTCAGGCTCCGGTCCCCAGGGCAGCTCTTCCGGCTCGGGGCGGCGCGTCCGGCGCAGCACGTCGATCCGGCGGTTCCGGGCAATGGTGAAGACCCAGGTCGACACGCTTGCCCGGGCGGGGTCGAAGAGATGCGCCTTCTGCCAGACCGTGGCCATGGCATCCTGCGCACATTCCTCGGCCAGCGCCGCATCCGCGCCCGACTTCATCAGGAAACCCTTCACCCGCGGGGCAAAGTGCCGAAACAGCGCGGCAAAGGCCGCGCGGTCCTGACGGTCGCGCACGGCGGCCACCAGCGCCGCCCAGTCCTGAATATCCGACCCGTCCGCCTTCACCCGGCCATCCCGCTGCCAAATCCCCGTTTGCGGCGCACCATAGGGGGGCGTCGACAGGGATGCATCCGTTTTGTCGTCAGGACAAGCGTCGAACATCATGCCGCTTCTACGCCGCTGCCCGCGGACCGGATCACCTTGCGGCGCGAATTTCCATCCTGTGGAATTTCTTGCGGTTTCACCTGATCCGAACGCACCCGCCCGCCGTATGCACTGCAAAAGACGGTCATCCACGGGAACGCTTCATGCCATTCGAGACTTCTGTTAACCCCCCTCGCCGCATCGCCGTAGTCGGGGGGGGCATTTCGGGCATGTCCGCCGCCCACCTGCTGGCCGAAGGCAACTCGGTCGTGCTGTTCGAATCCGAAAGCCGCCTTGGCGGCCACGCCCGCACCCTGATCGCGGGCAAGCGCGGCGATCAGCCGGTCGACACCGGCTTCATCGTCTACAACCGGGTGAACTATCCCCACCTCGTGAAGCTGTTCGAAAAGCTTGACGTGCCCGTCGCCCCCAGCAGCATGTCCTTTGCCGCCTCGATCGACGGCGGCCGCGTCGAATACGGCCTGGCCGACCTGAACACCATCTTCGCCCAGCGCCGCAACGCCCTGTCACCGCGGTTTCTGGGCATGATCACCGACATCCTGCGCTTCAACAAGCACGCCGAGACCGTGGCGCAAGACGGCCGCATGACCATCCGCGAGTTGCTGGACGAACTGGGCACCGGTGCGGCCTTCCGCGACTGGTACATCACCCCCTTCTCGGGCGCGATCTGGTCGACGCCCACCATGGGCATCCTCGATTTCCCGGCCAAGGCGTTGGTGCAGTTCTTCAAGAACCACGCGCTGCTGTCGCCCAACGGGCAGCACCAGTGGTACACCGTTCGCGGCGGCTCCGTGCAGTACGTCAGCCGCCTGCAGGCCCTGATGGCGCGCCAGGGCGTCGACATCCGCCTGTCCGCCCCGATCGCCGCCGTCCGGCGCGACAATGGCACGGTGCAGGTCCGCGCCCAGGGCGGCACCTGGGAGGTGTTCGATGACATCGTCTTTGCCACCCATTCCGATGTGTCCCTGCGCCTGCTGTCGGACCCCACGCCCGATGAACGCAGCGCGCTGGGCGCCGTCCGCTATCAGCCGAATGAGGCCGTCCTGCACGCCGACACCCGCCTGATGCCGCAACGCCGCAAGACCTGGTCATCGTGGAACTATGTCGAACCCAAGGGCGGTGCCGGCAACCGCATCGACCTGACCTACTGGATGAACGCGCTGCAACCCATTCCGCCGGACGACCCGCTGTTCGTCACGCTGAACGCCACCCAGGCCATCCGCGCCGACCGGATCCACGATGTCACCACCTTCCGCCACCCGGTCTATGATCTGGGGACCCTGGCCGCGCAGGACCAGATCCGCGCGATGAACGGCACCGGGAACACCTGGTTCTGCGGCGCCTGGATGAAGAACGGCTTCCACGAAGACGGCATCGCTTCGGCGCATGATGTGGTAGAAGGTCTGCAAAGCCGCACGCCGCTTGAGGCCGCCGCATGACCAACGCCCAACCTTCGCGCCAAGGCCCCACCGTCGCAGGAACTCCTGCGAATTCCCGGCGCGACACTCGCGCCGGAACGGGCTTTGACACCCCCGGCGTCTGCGCATGACAGATGCCGTCGAACACATCCGCGGCGAAACCTTCCACGGCCGCAAGGGCGCGGTGAAGAACGCCTTCCGCTACGGCGTCGACTACCTTCTGCTCGACCCCGACAGCGCCACCGGCCCGGCGCTGTTTTCCCGCAACCGCGCCAACCTGGTCGCGCTGCATGACGCCGACTATGGCGGCGCCCCCGGCCAAGGTCGCGGCACCGCCTGGGTGCGCGAGGTTCTTGCGGCCCAGGGCGCCCCCGGATCCGAGCGGATCCTGCTCCTCGGCCAGCCCCGCGTGCTGGGCCACGTCTTCAACCCGGTGTCCTTCTGGCTCTGCCACAACGCGGCCGGAGACCTTGTCTCGGTCATCGCCGAAGTGTCCAACACCTACGGCGAGCGTCACTCCTACCTCTGCACCCATCCCGATGGCCGGCCCATCACCCGCACCGATACCCTGACGGCTGAAAAGCTTTTTCATGTCTCGCCCTTCCAGCCCGTCGAGGGCCGCTACGACTTTCGCTTCGACATCAACCCCGACCGGATCGGCGTCTGGATCGACTACACCTCGCCGACCGGGGGCCTCTTCACCAACCTGATCGGCCCCCGCGCGCCGCTGACCAACACCGGCATCCTGCGCGCCTGCCTGCGCCGCCCGTTCGGCTCGCGCCGGGTGCTGGCGCTGATCCACTGGCAGGCGCTGAAGCTCTGGCTCAAGGGTGTGACCTTCCGCCCCCGTGCAGCGCCGCCGGCCAAGGACGTCAGCCGCTGATGGCCCATCGCCTGCCGGCCTGGTCGCTGTTTGCGGCCCTCATCGCCATGGCCGGCCTGCCGATCTACATCCATGCGCCCAAGTTCTATGTCGACAGCTACGGCGTGCCGCTTGCCGCCCTTGGCGCCACCCTCGCCGCGCTGCGCCTGATCGACGTGGTGCAAGACCCGCTGCTCGGCTGGCTTGCCGAGACGACGCGGCCCCACCGCCGCACCACCATCGCCGCCGCCACCGCCCTGATGGCCGCCGCGATGTGGGGGCTTTTCGCCATGCCCCCGCCCACCGCCCCGCTGTTGTGGTTCGCCCTCACCCTGACCGCGCTGTTCTCGGCCTTCTCCTTCCTCACCATCACCTTCTACGCGGATGGAGTGTCCAAGGCCGCCACCCTTGGCCCGCAAGGCCACATCCGCCTCGCCGGCTGGCGAGAGGCCGGGGGCCTGATCGGCGTCTGCCTGGCCGCCACCGCCCCGGTGGCGCTGGCCCGCCTGACCGACGCCCCCTTCACCGCCTTCGCCGCCGTCTTCGCGGCCGTCGCCCTCATCGCCACCATCGCCATGCACCGCGAATGGTCCACCACCGCCCGCAGCGGACCCCGCACCTCGCCCATAGACCTGTTCCGCCCGGCGCTTGCCGACCCGCTCGCCCGCCGCCTGCTCTTGATCGCGCTGCTGAACGCAGCACCCGTGGCCGTCACCTCGACCACCTTCCTGTTCTTCGTCGAAAGCCGCCTTCAGGCCCCCGGCGCCGAAGGCCCGCTGCTCTTGCTGTTCTTCCTCTCCGCCGCCGCCGCCGCGCCGCTGTGGACCCGCGCCGCCGCCCGCTTCGGCGCCAAGCCCGCCCTGATGGCCGGCATGATCCTTGCCATCGCCGCCTTCCTCTGGGCCGCCACCCTCACCGCCGGCGACACCCTCGCCTTCGCCGCGATCTGCGCCGCCTCCGGCGCGGCCCTCGGCGCCGACCTCACGCTCCTGCCCGCGCTTTTCGCCCGCCGCCTGGGCCAGCTTGGCACCGGCACCGAGGCCGCCGCCTTCGGCCTGTGGTCCTTCGTCTCCAAGCTTTCGCTCGCCCTTGCCGCCGCAACCCTGCTGCCGGCGCTGCAAGCCGCCGGCTTCACCCCCGGCCCGACCAACCCCGACAGCGCCCTTCTCGCCCTCACACTGATCTACGCCGCCCTTCCCTGCGTATTGAAACTGACCGCGCTGGCACTCCTTGCCCGCACTCCCGACATGGAGACCTGACCCGTGCCCACCCTCCTTGCCTTCGCCCTCGGCGCACTTGTCGTCCTGGCCCTCGCCTACGCCCGCACCCGCTTCGCCGGCTTCACCGCGCAACGCCCCGAAGACTATGCCACCGGCCCCGCGCTTGACCCCGCCACCCACCTCTCCGGCCCGCTTGCCATGGAGGGGCTGCTCTACGGCCCCACCGGCCGCGTCGTGTCGCGCTTCGTCGCCAGCGCCCGGGGCACCTGGACCGGCCCAACCGGCACCCTGACCGAGGATTTCATCTATGACAGCGGCGCCCGCCAGTCCCGCGCCTGGTCGCTGACCCTGGGGCCGGACGGCGCCATCACCGGCACCGCGCCCGATATCGTCGGCACCGCCACCGGCCGCGCAAGCGGTTCGGCGCTGGTCATGCGCTACCGCATCAAGCTGGAACCGCAGGCCGGCGGGCACGTTCTGTCGGTCACCGACTGGATGTATCTGCTGGACAACGGCACGCTGATGAACCGCTCGGAATTCCGCAAGTTCGGCGTCAAGGTCGCCGAACTGGTCGCCACCATCCGCCCCGCGCCGGAATCCGCCGCCGCCCGCATGGCCGCGGAATGAGGGATTTCGCCGGCAAACGCTACTGGCTGGTCGGCGCCTCCGAAGGCCTGGGCCTCGCGCTGGCCCAGCGCATGGGGCAGGCCGGGGCGCAGCTCATCCTCTCGGCCCGCTCACCCGAGGGCCTGGCGAAGGCCGCCGCCAGCATCCCCGGCGGGGCGCAGACCGTGCCGATGGACGTCGCCGACACCGCCAGCGTCCGGTCCGCCGCCGCTCAGGTCGGCGAAGTCGACGGCCTTGTATTCCTGGCCGGCGTCTACTGGCCGATGCGCGCGCAGGACTGGGACGCCGACAAGGCCGAGGCGATGCTGAACGTCAACGCCACCGGCTGCACCCGCGTCGTCGGCGCCGTGCTGCCGCAGATGGTCGCCCGCAACGCCGGCCACATCGTCATCACCGGCTCTTTGTCAGGCTTCCGGGGCCTGCCCGGCGCCATCGGCTACGCCGCCTCCAAGGCCGCCACCATGGTCCTGGCCGAATCGCTTTACGCCGACTTGCGGAACACCGGCATCACCGTGCAGCAGGCCAACCCCGGCTTCATCCGCACCCGCCTGACCGCGCAGAACGATTTCCAGATGCCCTTCATCCTGGAACCCGAAGCCGCAGCCCAGATCATGTTCGACCACATGGCGCGCGGAGGCTTCAAACGCAGCTTCCCCACCCTGTTCTCCTGGCTGTTCCGAGGCGGCCAATTCCTCCCCGACGCGCTGTGGTACCGCATGTTCCCGCCGGGGAAGTAGGCGGGCCAGGCCCGCACTCCATTTCCGCCGTCCCGACGCCCCCTCCGGGCGGACCAGGAAACGCACCGCGTTTCCCCGCCCGACGCGCCACGCCCCCGCAAGACCGCCCCCACCAGGCACCCCAAAGGCCATCGCCCGACCCGGCGGGCGAGAAGCGCCCGCCAGGGGCGGGTCGGGCGCTGGCCGGGGGCATGGGCCCCCGGCTGGTCCGGCGGCACCGTGGCACTGTGGCGACGACTATGGTCGCCGCCATGGGGGCGAAGGGACAGGCCAGCACCCGTTGCCTTCGCTTGGATCAGCTTGCCTGTCGGAACTGAACGTCAAGGTTTTCCGGCATGGCTCCTTCAGGTCCGCGTCCGGTCATGCCTGTCAGAAAGACATGGTTGCCGGAAACGGTGCTCTCCGCACCATGCATCCTCGCCGTTCTGATATACGGCGAAAATGACCAGAGGCACCGCGTGGGTCAACGGCCGCTCTGTCCTGCAAACCAAACCCTCGCACCCAACCCTGGCCGGGTTAACAGTCGCGAAGCGGCCCCGGCCAGCGCCCGACCGCCCGCAGGAACGCTTCGGGGGGCGGGCGCTTCTGCGCCGTCACCCCTTAGTGCACCCCTTCGGAGCGGCCGCCCCATAAAGCGCCATCCTCGCACCTTGGGATGCGCCCCCCCGCGGTCGGACGATGGCCTGTGTTGCGCGTGGTGTGGGCGGGGGGGTCGTTCCGGGTAAGGAAAACAGACGATCTTGCGAAGGCGACAAGGCCCAAAGGTCAACAAATCCTGACGACAGGTTCTTAACCCCTTGGAATCCTTTGCGGCCCTCCCTGTCCCATCGTCGGGCACTTCATCCCGGCAGCCGCAGCCCGCCCTCGGCGGTCCACCACCCCGGCTCGCCCCCCGCAATCGCCACCCTCTCGACCGCCGGCCCCGGATGCCGCGCCAGCACCTTTCAAGAACATCGACCCGGCCTTCCTGCGGGCCAAGGAAGACCCCGCTTCGGAATACTGCCTGCCCTATGCCTGGGGCACGGTGGGGATCTTCTACAACGAAACCGTGACCGGCCCGATTGCCGGCTGGGCCGACTTCTTCGCCATCCCGGAAAAGACCGGCGGCAAGATCACCCTCTTGGACGACATGCGCGAGGTGATCGCCATCGGGCATGTGATGAACGGCACCTCGGTCAACAGCGACGATCCGGCGGCGGTGCAGGCGGCCACCGACTATGTGCTGGCCCGCAAGGGCGCGGTGTCGGCCTTCACCTACGAAGGGCCGCCGCTGCCGACCTCGGGCGATATCGCGGCCGGGCACTTCTTCGTCGGCGGCAACGTGTTCTTCACCGAGACGCCGAACATCAAGTATGTGATCCCGGCCGAGGGCGGCACGATGTACCAGGAAAACATCTGCGTCCTCGCCTCCGCGCCCGACAAGAAGAACGCCATGAAATTCATGGAGTTCTACCTGCGCCCCGAGATTGCGGCGCTGAACGTGGCGCAGCAGTTCAACGGCACGCCGAACCTGCCCGCCAACGACCTGACGCCCGAGGCGATCAAGTCGAACCCGAATATCAACGTCGGCCCCGAGACGCTGACCCGCCTGCAGATCTTCGAAGACATCGGCGCGGCGCTGAAACTGTATGACCGGGCCTGGAACACCATCCGCACGGCGCAGGGAATGGCGCCGCTGCTGGAAATCCGCGCGGCGCGGCGGACATTCGTCACCCCCGAGGGCGGCCATCTGGCCGCCCTTGACGGGATCGACCTCGACGTCGGCGCGAACGAGTTCGTCACCCTGCTGGGGCCTTCGGGTTGCGGCAAGACCACGCTCCTGCGGGCGATTTCCGGGTTCGAGACGCTCGACAGCGGCAGCATGCGGCTGGACGGCGCCGACCTGACCGCGCTGCCGCCGTTTCGTCGGCCGGTGAACACGGTGTTTCAAAGCTATGCCCTGTTCGGCCACATGAATGTGGCGCGCAACGTGGGCTACGCGCTGGAGGTGGCGGGTCTGCCCAAGGCGCAGCGCGAGACGCAGGTGACCGAGGCCCTGCAGAAGGTGGGCCTGGCCGGCATGGGCGCGCGGCGTCCGGGGCAGGTGTCGGGCGGGCAGCGGCAGCGGGTGGCGCTGGCGCCGGCGATCATCGCCAAGCCGCGCCTGCTGTTGCTGGAATAGCCGCTGTCGGCGCTGGACCGCTCGTTACGCCAGCAGATGCAGTTGGAACTGAAGAGGCTGCAGCACAGCCTGGGCATCGCCTTCCTCTTCGTCACCCACGACCAGGAAGAGGCGCTGACGATGTCCGACCGGATCGTGGTGATGCGGTCTGGCCGGATCGAACAGACCGGCACCCCGCGCGCGATCTACCGCCATCCGAAGAACCGCTTCGTCGCGGAATTCATCGGCGAGACCAACCTGTTTCCGGCCACCGTCGACCGCGTCGAGGGCGCCACGGCCCTGGCCCGCACCGCCGAGGGCATGGAACTGCGCCTGCCCGCCGAAGGCCGCAAGGCGGGCGAGCCGATCATGGCCATCCTGCGCCCCGCCGACTTCAGCTTTGGCCCAACCGGCATTCCCGGCACCGTCACCCGCGCCGTTTACCTGGGGTCCGACCTCTACCTCTTCGTGCAACCGCAGGCCGGCGGCCCCGAAATCCGCGTCATCGCCCGCGACGGCGCCGGGTTCGAGGAAGGCGCCGCCGTGCACCTGACCCATGACCCGGACCGCGTCCATGTGCTGGAGTCAGCATGAGCGCGATGCAGCGGCAATCGGTGCTGCTGGGCGTTCTGCTGGCCCCGGTCACGCTGTTCCTCGGCGGGTTCTTCCTGCTGCCGCTGTGCATCATCGCGGTGCTTTCGGTCCTGACACCCGGCCTCTATGGCGGGGTGGAATGGAGCTTCTACCACTGGAACCACGGCCGCATCTTCGGCTGGGCCGACGGGATCACCGAGATCTATGAGCCGATCTACCTGCAGATCCTGCTGCGCTCGCTGTCCTTCGCCGCGCTGACGGTCGTTCTCACGCTGATCCTGTGCTACCCCGTGGCCTTCTGGGTGTCGCGCCTGTCGGAGCGCTGGCGGCTGGTGTTCATGGTCCTGATCACGCTGCCGGTCTTTTCCAGCCTGATCGTGCGGCTTTATGCCTGGCTCTTGATCCTGAAACCCTCGGGGCTGCTCAACACCATCCTCCTGTCGATCGGCGCCATCCGCGAACCGCTCGAGATCCTCTACACCCCGACGGCAGTGGTTCTGGGCATGGTCTATGTCATGGTGCCCTTCATGTTCCTGCCGCTCTATTCGGCGGTCGACAACCTGGATCGCGCGCAAGTCGAGGCCAGCTTGGACTTTGGCGCAAACCGGCTGCAGACCTTCCTGAAGGTCGTGCTGCCGCAGACCCTGCCCGGCATCATGGGCGGGGCGGTCATCGTGTTCATCCCCTCGGTCGGCAACTTCATCGTGCCTGACGTGCTGGGCGGGGCCAAGGGGCTGATGATCGGCAACCTGGTCGAACAGCAGTTCCTGTCCGCGCGCAACTGGCCCTTCGGCTCGGCCCTGTCGATGATCATCATGGCGGTGGTGCTGACGGTGCTGCTGGTCGCGGTCACGCGGGCCAGAAAGGCCGGCGGCCATGCGTAACCCCGGCGGTTGGGCGGCGCTGACAGCGTTTTCGCTGCTGTTCTTTGCCTTCATCTACGCGCCCTTGTTCGTGATCATCGGCTATTCGTTCAACTCGAACCCGGTCAACATGATGATCTGGGAGAGCTTCACCTTCGACTGGGCTGCTGGGCCTGTCGGATCGCACAACGGACATCGGGAATCGCGCCGCCTCTATCGAGCACCGACCAGATGCTGGCGGCGCTGCGCACCTCGCTGACGGTGGCGCTGTTCACCACGACAATCTCGACGGTGATCGGCACGGCAACCGCCATCGCCCTGGCGCGCTACAAGCTCCGCCTGCGCGGGTTCTACAACGGCTTCATGCTGCTGCCGATGATGATGCCCGATATCGTGCTGGGCATCGGCCTGCTGATCTTCTTCGTCACCATCGGCATGAACCTGTCGCTGATCACCATCATCATCGGGCACTGCACGTTCCTGACCTCTTACGTCTTCATCATCGTGCAGGCCCGCATCGCCGGGCTTGACCCGGCGCTCGAGGAAGCCTCGGCCGACCTTGGCGCCTCGGAATGGGTGACGCTGCGCAAGGTGCTGTTGCCGCAACTGGCGCCGGGGGTGCTGGGCGGGGCGCTTCTGGCCTTCGTCATCTCGATGGATGACCTGGTGATCCCCTATTTCGTTTCGGTCACCGGCGACACCACGCTGCCGGACTTCATCTTCGGCATGATCCGCCGGGGGGTGAAGCCCGAGATCAACGCCATCGCCACCCTCATCATTCTGGCCTCGGTGGTCGTCGCCGGCCTTGGCCTCTGGCTGCGCAGCAGATAGACCGACTGAGATGACCCAGACCACCGCCAGACCGCGCGCCCGAGACCTTGGCCTGCCCTTCCCCGGCACGCCCGGCCCGCTGAACGCCATCACCGACGTTCCGGGCGTGGCCGTGGGCTTCTGCACCCTCACCGATCCGGCCCGCAGGATGCGCACCGGCGTCACCGCCATCCTGCCGCGCCCGTCGACCCAGCCGCAGCCGGTCTGGGCCGGGCAATTCGCGCTGAACGGCAATGGCGAGATGACGGGCACGCACTGGATCAACGATGCGGGCTATTTCCTGGGGCCGATCCTGATCACCAATACCCACGGTGTCGGGGCGGCGCATCTGGGCGCGACCCGCTGGATGATCGGCCATTATGCCGAGTATTTCGCCCGCGAACACGCCTGGGCCATGCCGGTCGTGGCGGAAACCTATGATGGCGTGCTGAACGACATCAACGCGCTGCACGTCCAGCCCGACCATGCCATCGCGGCGCTGGAGGCCCGGAGCTTTGGCCCGGTGGCCGAAGGGTCGACCGGCGGCGGCAACGGCATGATCTGCTATGAGTTCAAGGGCGGCACCGGCACCGCGTCGCGCCGGATCGACCTTGGCGGGCAGGCCCACACCGTGGCCGCGCTGGTGCAGGCCAATCACGGCATCCGGCCCTGGCTGACCATCCTCGGCAAGCCGGTGGGCCAGCTGATGCCCGAAGACGCGCTTTACTCGGGCGAGATGGGCTCGATCATCGTCATCGTCGCCACCGACGCGCCCTTGTCCGGGCTGGCCCTGCGCCAGGTCGCCAAACGTGCGGCCATCGGCATCGGTCGCGGCGGCACGCCGGGGGGCAACAATTCGGGTGACATCTTTCTGGCCTTTTCCACCGCCAACCAAGGCCCGATGCCGCAGTTCGCCCCGGCCGTGGCGCTGAAGGCAGAACTGAACATCGATCTCCTGGACCCGCTCTATCTTGCCGCCGTGCAGGCGATCGAAGAGGCCGTGGTCAATGCCCTGGTCGCAGGCGAAGACGTGCCCACGGTCAAGCCCGCAGGCCTGACTTGCCGCGCGCTGGATCACGCGCGGCTACAGGCGATCTTCGCCTGAAGCACCGGCGGCCGCCTACAGCCGCCCGGCCTCGATGATCTGTTTCAGGAACTGCCGGGTGCGGGCCTCCGTCGGGTTGCCGAAGATCTGCTCCGGCGGGCCTTTTTCCAGAAGCGTGCCCTGCTCCAGAAACACCACCATGTCCGAGACCTCTCGGGCGAACTGCATCTCGTGCGTGGCGAGGATCATCGTCATGCCGTCGCGGGCCAGGTCGCGCACGATGTTCAGCACCTCGGCCACCAGTTCGGGGTCCAACGCCGAGGTGATCTCGTCCAGAAGCAGCGCCTCGGGGCGCATGGCGATGGCGCGCACGATGGCGACGCGCTGCTGCTGGCCGCCGGACAGCTGGTCGGGGTAGTAGCTGGCACGGTGGCCCAGTTGAACCCGGTCCAGCAGCGCGCGGGCCTGGTCGCGCGCGGCTTCGCGGCTTTCGCCCAGCAAGCGCATCGGACCGGCCATGATGTTGTCTTCGACCGACAGGTGCGGGAACAGGTTGAACGCCTGGAACACCATGCCGACCTTGCGGCGCAGCCGGTTCTGGTCGACCCCCGGGCCGGACACCACGTCGCCATCCAGCGAAACCCGGCCGGCGTCGATCGGCTCCAGCGCGTTGATGCAGCGCAGCAGGGTAGACTTGCCGGACCCCGAGGCGCCGATCAGGCTGACCACCTGGTGGCGGTCGACCTCGAGGTCGATGCCCTTCAACACCTCGTGGCTGCCGTAGATCTTTCTCAGGCCGGCGATCTCGATGAAGGCCATGTTATCCCCGCTTCCGCTTTTCCAGCGACCGTTCCAGCATCCAGTCGACAAAGCGGGTCTGCGGAATGGTGATGATGACGAACAGGATCGCCACCACCAGAACCGAGGACAGGTTGAAGTTGGCCGAGGCGTAGAACTTGGCCTGGTTGAAGGCGTCCATCGTGCCGATGACGTTGACCAGCGAGGTATCCTTCTGCAGCGCGATGAAGGCACCCAGAAGCGGCGGGATCACGATGCGGATGGCCTGCGGCAGGATGAAAAAGCGCATGGTCTGCGGAAAGGAAAAACCCAGGGATCGCGCGGCCGACCATTGCGACGGGTGGATCGAGTCGATGCCCGAGCGGTAGATCTCGGCGACATAGGCCGAATAGGTCAGCGTCAGCGCAATGATGGCGAACCATTGCGACGACACCTTCGAGATCAGCGGCAGCCCGGTCAGCGGCAGGCCGAAACCGATCAGGTACAGCACGATGATCGCGGGCACGGCGCGGAACAGGTCGATGTAGGCGATGGCCAGCATCCGCACCGGGGCGCCGGCGCGGCCGGGCGTCAGGCGGGCAACGGCCAGGAACAGGCCGACGATCATCACCAGCACCTGCGCGATCAGCGCCAGCTTGAGGTTCACCAGAAAGGCCCGCGCCACGTCGGCGGCGGATTCGGTCATCAGGTCCCAGCGCAGGAAGGTCTTCTGGATCTTGCCGTCGTTGAACAGGATCATCTGCACCAGAAAGAAGCCGATCATCAGCGCCAGCGTCAGGCCGAAGACGATCAGCGCACTGTCGCGGGCGCGGGCCGCACTGGCCCGCGCCGCCAGAATCTCGGACCGCGCCAGATCGGCCCGGCTTTGCAGCGCCAGCGTCAGTGACCGCGCGCCCAGCCACAAGGTCACCGCCCCCGCCGCCAGCGCCACATACAGTGCGCCGCTGGCCAGTCCGTGCAGGCCGGGATCGCTGACCCCGGCCCGAACCGCGCCGCCGGTGATGCCGATGACCAGCAGCCCGGCCACGGCGACCAGCAGCGCCACCACCGCCAGGCCCAGGCTGGGCGGGGGCGGGCTTAGCCCCGACGGGTCTGCCGCTGCCATCGGCTCAGTTCAGCGGCCAGACCGGAATGGCGTTCGGGTCCTTGCCGAACAGCGGCGTCAGGTAGGCGGCCGACAGCTTGGCCAGCGTGCCGTCCGCATTCATTGCCCCCACCGCGGCGTCCACCGCCGGAGTGTTGGCCGAGCCCTTGGGCGTGATCACGTTGACACCCCAGTTGGTCTCGAACTGACCCACCACCTCAAGCGCGCCATTGGTGCCCGAGGTCGCGGTCAGCAGCAGCGTGGTGTCGGTCATGATCGCGTCCACCTGGTCGGCCATCAGCGCCGCAATCATCTCGGGCTGGCCCTGATACTGGCCGACCTCGGCATTCGGCTTCAGCGTGTTGATCACCCAGTCGGCGCCCAGGTTGCCCTGCAGCACACCGATGCGCTTGTCCTTCAGGTTCGCCGCGGTCACGTCGGCGCCGGCCTTGGTGGCCACGCCCAGATTGGCCGCAAAGTAGTTCTGCGAGAAGTCGAAGACCTCGCGCCGCTTGTCGGTGGCCGAGGCCGAGGCCATGGCGATGTCATAGCCCGTCGCCGCGCCGCCGATGAACTGGTCCCAGGCCAGGTTCATCAGTTTCAGGTGCTTCAGCCCCGCCCGATGCGCGACCTCGGCCGCCAGGCAATATTCGAAGCCGTCCTTGGTTTCCTCGGGCGAGGTGCCGTTCCACCAGCCGGGGTTGGGCAGCACGGTGGCCACGATCAGGGTATCGGGCTCGACCGTGGTCAGGCTGATGCTGCCGGCCTCGCCGGTGGGCGCGCAATTGCCGAAGTTCGGCGCATCGCCATCGGCCAGCGCCAGCCCGGGCAGGGCAAGGCTGGCCAGAAGCGCGGCGGCAAGGGTGCGTTTGGTGATCATCTCGGGTCCTCCTGTTGGGTCGTGGTGTCGCCGCGCCTCTTTCTGCTGCCAGCGGCCGTCGCGCCGTGCCGCGCAGGCCGCCCTCACTGGAAGCGCTTGTAACTCGTGTTATTGATGGATAACGTATGTTACGAAAGCTCGATGTGTCAACTGCAACCGGACGGAGCGTCAAGGTGCCTCAATCAGGCCGACTGCAATCCAGGATGGCGCATGCCGCGCGAGAGGCCTGGGTCGATGCGGCGCGCGACATCCTGATTTCCGGCGGGTTCCCGGCCCTGAACCTGCGCGGGCTGGCCGGCTCGCTGGGGGTTACGACGGGCGCGTTCTATTCCGCCTTTTCCGGGCTGGAAGACCTGCACGAGGCGCTGCGCCAGAAGTGGCGCGATCAGAACACCACGCCGCTGGTTGCCGCCCTGACCGATGCCGGAGCCGATGGCTTTCGGCAGTATCTTGCCGGCCTGCGGGTGACGGTGTTGGAAACCGGCATCGACCCGCGCTTCGACAATGCGGTGCGCGAATGGGCGCATTCCTCCCCCCGCACGGCGCAGGTGCTGGCCGAGGTCGAGGCGCTGCGCATCGACCTGCTGGCGCGGATGTTCCTTGCCCTGGGCTTCGACGACAAGCGCGCCCAGATCCGGGCGCGGATCACCTATTTCCACCAGGTCGGCTATGGCGCGATGGAAATTCACGACGACCCGGATGAGCGGCTTCTGAACCTGCGCTTCTACGCCGAGGCCCTGACCGGCCGCAGCGACCTGATGGTCTGTGGCACCGCCGAGGAGGTGCGCGCCTTCATCCTGACCGGCCTGCCGCCCGGCAGCAAAAGCCGCTGAGAGGACGCCATGGCCCCAGACCTCGTCTTCATCCGCCACGGCGATGAGCCCGATGATGATCGGGTTCATAGCTTTGCCCTGATGAACGGCTTTCGGCCCGTCACCTACCGGCCGTTCCGCGGCGATGCCCTGCCACGGCCCACGGCGGACCTGGCTGGAACCGTGGTCTTCGGCGGCAAGCAATCGGCCGAGGATGACGACGGCTGTGCCTACCTTGCCGAAGAACTGCGCTGGATCACCGATTGCATGGCCGCGAACATCCCGATTCTCGGCATCTGCCTTGGGGCGCAACTGATCATCCGCGCCCTTGGCGGCCGGGTGGGGCCGCACGACGGCGAGTTGCATGAGTTCGGATATTACCCGGTCACGCCCACGGCAGCCGGAAAGGGCTTCATGCCCGGCCCGATGCATGTGACCGAGGCGCATTACCACACCTTCACCCTGCCGGACGGGGTCGAGCTTCTGGCCACCGGCACCAACTACGTCAACCAGGCCTTCCGCTTCGGCGACCGGGTCTTTGGCGTGCAGTTCCACCCTGAATGCACCATCGAGATCTTCCGCCGTTGGCAGGACGCCGACTGGGCGCCCTATGGCAAGCCGGGCGTGCAGGACCGCGACGAGCAGACCCGGCTGATGGCCCGGCACGACGCCGCGCAGTCCGCCTGGTTCAACGGGTTCCTGGCCAGGTTGTTTTGCGCCGGCGCACGCTGACTGCCGCTCGCCCCGGCAAGGGCGACCGGCCGGCCGCATCGGATGCGTCGTTCAGGTCGATAGAAGGCCGTCGGACTCATCGGCTTTCCCATCGGTCGCCGAAGAAACCTTCCGGTCGGTGAGGGATCCACTCCGCGCCCGACCCGGCGACCGCACCTGCCGAACGCGGCGCGCGGCGCGAGCGGCCGGCATCATTGGGCGGTGCGCGGCCGCCGCTGCCCCTTGACGCGGCCGCCTGGCTGAATGACCGCTTGGACCAGAAGGCCGCGGGGCAGACTCCGCTCCTGCAACGCCTGCTCTCCGCCCCTTCCGCCGGCGACGCCCGGATCGACGTGCCCGGCCCCGGCCAGCACCCGACCGCCGCCAAGACCGCGTCGCGGAGCGGGCGTTTCTTCGTTCACCCCTTGGGAGAGGCCGCCCCCTAAAGGCGCCGGCTTCGTTCCGTGGGATGCGCCCCCTCGCGGTCGGGCGCGGGCCGGTGTCGCGCGTGGCACCGGCAGGTGGTTCGCTCCGGGCGACGAAATCAGCCGGTCCTGCGGCGGGCTGCAAGGCCCAAAGGTCAACAAATCCTGAAAACGGCTGCGTAACCCCGTGGAATCCTTTGCGGCCTTCCCCGTCCCATCATGGGACACCTCAGCCCGGCACCCGCAGCCGGGCCAGAAAGAACCCGTCCATCCCGCCCTGCTCGGCCCAGAAATCCGGCCGCAGCCGCAGCCCGCCGCCTTCGGTCCACCAGCCCGGCTCAACCCCCGGAATCGCCGCCCTCTCGACCGCCAGCCCCGGATGCCGCGCCAGCGCCGCCGCCAGCTGCCCCTCGCCCTCCTCGGGCAGCAGCGAGCAGGTGGCAAAGACCACCCGCCCCCCCGGCCGCACCATCCCCAGCGCCCGGTCCAGGAGCCGCGCCTGCAGTTCCACCAGCCCCGGCACCTCGGAGCCATCCTTCACGAACGGCAGATCCGGGTGCCGCCGCACCGTCCCGGTGGCCGAACAGGGCGCGTCCAGCAGCACCGCGTCGAACGGCCCGTCAGGCACCCACTCCAGCGCGTCGGCCACCACCAGCCGCGCCGCCAGCCCGGTGCGGCCGAGGTTCTCCTGAACCACCGCCAGCCGCGCGGCACTGACGTCCAGTGCCACCACCTCGGCCCCCGCCGCCGCCAGTTGCATCGTTTTGCCCCCCGGCGCGGCGCACAGGTCCAGCACCCGCTCACCCGCCACCGGCGCCAGGAGCTGCACCGCCAGCGCGGCGGCGGCATCCTGCACCCACCAGCCGCCCGCGGCATAGCCCGGCAGCCCCGACACCTGCCCCGGCAAGGCCAGCCGCAGGCTGCCGGTCGGCAACCACTCCCCGGCCGGCGCCTCGGCCCCGTCCCGCAGGGTCAGGTCCAGCGGCGGCGCGGCGGCCTGCACCGCCTCGATCGCCGCCACCGCCTCACGGCCATAGGCATGCACCATCGGCTGGCGCATCCAGCGCGGCAGCTTCTGCACCCCCAGCGCCGGCTCGGGCGGCACCGCCCGCAGCACCGCATTCGCCAGCCCCGCCAGATGCTGCGTCCGGTTGCCCTGCCGCACCAGCGCCACCGCCGCGTTCACCGCGCCATGCGCAGGCGCCCCCAGCGCCATTTCCACCACCGCCAGCCGCAGCAGGTTCAGCACCGGCAAGGGTGGCGCCTTGCGCATCAGCCCGCCCAACAGCCGGTCCACCGGCTCGACCCGGCGCAGCACCTCTTCCGCCAGCCGCCGCGCCCGCGCCCGTTCGCCCGGCGCCAGCGCCTCGGGCTCGGGCAGCTCGGACAGCATCCGCCCCTCGCCCAGCACGACATCCAGCATCGCCGCCGCCGCCGCCCGCGCGCCCAAGCCCTCAGCCATGCCAATCCCCTTTGCGGCCCCGCCCGCAGCGCCCTATACCACCCCCAGGCACCGCACAAGGAACCCGACCATGCCACAGGACCAGCGCGACCTGCCGCCCGAAGCCCTTCGGGCCCTGGCCGAGGCCGAAGCCCGCCGCAAGGCCGCACAGGCCCAGACCCCGCCCAAGGAATATGGCGGCCGCGACGGCCCCGAACCCGTCCGCTACGGCGATTGGGAAAAGAAGGGCCTCGCCATCGACTTCTGAGCCGCCCCGGCAGGCGCCAGGCCCGATGCCCGGCGCCGTCTCAGGCGATTCGTGCCACCACGTATTGCGCCAGATCCGCCAGCACCTCGCGCAGCGGATCGTCGGGCAGGGCGGCCAGCGCCGCCTCGGCCGTCCGCGCCCAGCCCAGCGCCGACGCCCGCGCCGCCTCCATCGCGCCGTGCCGCGCCATGATCGTCCGCGCCTGCTCCAGGTCGCCTTCGGCCTGCTGGCCCTTTTCGATCACCCGCACCCAGAAGGCGCGCTCTTCCGCATCCGCCTGTGCCACCGCCTTGATCACCGGCAGGGTCAGCTTGCGCTCGCGGAAATCATCGCCGGTGTTCTTGCCGATGGTGGTCGAGGACCCGCCATAATCCAGCAGGTCATCGGCCACCTGGAAGGCGATCCCCAGCGCATCGCCATAGGTGTAAAGCGCCCGGACCTGCGCCTCGGGCGCCCCCGCGATCACCGCACCCGACTCGGTCGCCGCCGAAAACAGCGCCGCCGTCTTGCCGCGGATCACCTTCAGATAGATGTCTTCCGTCGTCGCCAGGTCCTGTGCCGCGGTCAGTTGCAGCACCTCGCCCTCGGCGATCACCGCGCTGGCGTTGGCCAGAATGTCCAGCACCCGCAGGTTGCCCGGCTCGACCATCAACTGGAACGCCCGGGCGAAGAGATAGTCGCCCACCAGCACGCTCGACTTGTTGTCCCACAGCAGGTTGGCCGTCGGCCGGCCGCGGCGGCGATGGCTTTCGTCCACCACATCGTCATGCAGCAGCGTCGCGGTGTGGATGAATTCCACCGTCGCCGCCAGCTTCTGGTGGTCGCTGCCGCGATACCCGCAGATGCGTGCCGCCGCCAGCGTCAGCATCGGCCGCAGCCGCTTGCCGCCCGCCTCGATCAGATGCGCGGTCACCTCGGGGATGCGCGGCGCATGCTCGCTGGACATCCGCGCGCGGATCAGCCCGTTCACCGCTGCCATGTCCTCGGCCAGCGCCACCGCCAGCCGGTCCTGCGGGCTTTCCTTCGGCTGTTCCACCGAACCGTCCATGTCCATCCCTGCCCCCGCCGCTCTTGCCCGGCCGGGCAGGCGCGCTTAAGTCATTTCCATGAAGGAACTTCTGCGCACGACCGACCCGACGGTGATCGCCTTCGCCCAAGCCCTGCTTCAGGGCGAGGGTATAGCGGCCTTCGCCATGGACGTCCACATGAGCATCCTTGACGGCAGCTTGGGCATCCTGCCGCAGCGCCTGATGGTGGCGGACCGCGACCTGTTTCTGGCCCGCGTCGTCTGCCGCGACAACGGCCTGGCGCCAAGCCCATGACCTTGCAGGAAGATCGGCTGACCGACGACGGCTTTCTGTCCGGCCGGCTGCGGCTGTGGCAACCCGAAAAGGGCTATCGCGCGGCGACCGATGCGGTGCTGCTTGCCGCCGCCTGCCCGGCACAGGCGGGGGAAAGCGTGCTTGACCTGGGCTGCGGTGCCGGTGCGGCGTCGCTGTGCCTGGCCGCGCGGGTGCCGGGGGTGCAGCTTTCGGGGCTGGAACTGCAATCCGATTATGCCGACCTGGCCCGCCGCAACGCCAGCCGCAACGGCATTCCGTTCGAGGTGGTGGAGGGCGACATTTCCCGCATGCCGCGTGCCCTGCGGCGCGATTTCGACCATGTCATCGCCAATCCGCCCTGGTATCCGCCCGGCGGCACGGCCTCGCCGCGGCGCGACCGGGCCACCGCGCTGCAGGTCAGCCTGCCGGTCTCGGCCTGGGTCACCACGGCCGCGCAACGCCTGCGGCCGGGCGGCTGGCTGACCCTGATCGCCGGAGCCGACAGCCTGCCCGAGTTGCTTGCAGCCCTTGGCCCCAAGCTTGGCTCGGCGTCGGTGCTGCCGCTGCAACCGCGCGCCGGGCGGCCCGCGCTGCGGCTGATCCTGCGCGCCCGAAAGGTCGGTCGCGCGCCCTTCCGCCTGCTGGCGCCGCTGGTCCTGCACGATGGCGCGGCGCACGACGGCGACCGCGAAAGCTATACGCCGCTGGCCAGGGCCATCCTGCGCGACGGGGCCTCGCTTGACGGGGTTTTCGATTGAATACCCGTGAAATCCTGACGCAGCCTGTCGGTATTGGGGTGACAAGACTCAGGTTTGGTGGTGGATTGGTATCATGTGGGTGTCATGACAAGGAGGACGAACATGACGATTGCTTCGCATCTGGCGGAACTCCGCAAGAAGCACGAGGCGCTGTCCGAGATGGTCGCAGAGGCCCAGCGGAGCCCCGGGTCGGATGACCTCCAGATTTCCGAATGGAAGAAGCAGAAGCTGAAGCTGAAGGAAGAGATCGAGCGTCTGACCCATCAGGACCAGCACCACTAGGGCGCGGTCACGGTGTGCGGCGCGCCGCAAGCGCCGCGCCCGCCGTGATCAGCACCGCGGCCAGGGCCAGGGTCCAGGTCGCAGAGGCGATGCCGGCGGCCACCAGGGTCAGCGTGGACAACAGCGGCGCGGCATAGGAGGCGACACCCAGCAGCTGGATGTCGCCTTTCTTCATTCCCAGATCCCAGGTGAAGAAGGCGGCGCCCACCGGCCCCAGGCCCAGGCCCAGCACCGACAGCCAGCCCGTCGCGCCTTGCGGCCAGACCGTCTGCTCCAGCGCCAGATGCGCCGGGATCGACAGCACGGCCGTGGCCAGGCAGAACACCGTGACGCTTTCCGTCGGCACGCCGCCCAGCCGCCGCGACAACACCGAATAGGCCGCCCAGGTCACCGCGCAGCCAAAGGCCAGCCCGTAGCCCAGGCCCGAGGTCGCCCCGCCGCCCTCGTCGCGGCCCAGCACGATCAGCGCCACGCCGCCAAAGGCCACCAAGGCCCCCGCCACATGCCCCGCGGTCAGCCGCTCTCCCGGCAGCAGGCCCGAGAACAGCACGATGAACAGCGGCCAGAGATAGGCGATCAGCCCGGTCTCGGCCGCGGGGGCAATGCGGAAGGCGGTGAAATACAGGAAGTGATAGCCGAACAGGCCCAGCGTGCCGAAGGCATAGACCTTCCACGACACCCCGCGCAACACGCCGAGGCCCTTGCGCAGGGTCCAGACCAGCCCGATCAGCCCGCCGATGCCAAAGCACAGCGCATTCAAGAGGAACGGCGGCACCGGCGCGCTGCCGATGGTCAACAGCGCCAGCAGCGCCCACATCAGGATGGCGGTAAAGCCGATGGCCGTGGCCCTGGCGCGGGTCATGGCAGCGGGGCATTCCTCACCTTGCCCGCGATGCCCCGCATCCGCTCGCGGACGGCCCGCAGCTTCGGCAGCAGATCCGGGTTCAACACGCCCCGCGCGAAGGCGATCTGATAGGACGCATGATGCGGATTGCCGTTCACCTCGGTCACCAGCGGGCCGCGGTCCGAGAGCAGGATGTCCACGCCCAGCAGGCCCCAGCCCTTGACGCAGCGATGCGCGGCCTGGGCCAGCCGCAGCGCCTCGGCAAAGTCGGGCAGCACGGCACCGGCCCAGGGCGCGCCCGTCACCGGGTTCACCTCAAGGTCCGTCCCGCCCATCTGCCGGCGGTCCTGCGCCCGCAGCACCTGGCCGCGCTGCGCGTCGATGGCCGCATAGCCGCCCAGCGGCCCCGAGGCGGAATCCACCATCGCCCCGACGCCGGGGAACTTCAGGGCCGTGTACAGCGTCTCGGGGCCGCTGCCGGCATCGACCGAGGCCACCCGCAGCGTGCCGATCACCGGGCCGATCAGCGCCGCAAGCTGCGGATGCGGCCGCACCAGCTCCTGAAACAGGAACCCGCGGGAATGGTCGCGCCAGATCTCGGCGACCAGATCTTCCGGCGTCACCCGCTTGCCGTCGCCCAGGCGCAGCCGGCCCTCGCTGTCCAGCTCCAACAGACTGGCCGCCCCGGCCGCCAGACTGCCATGCACCGGCTTGCCGAAACAGGGCAGGGTGCCCGGCTCGCGCAGAAAGGCCAGCGTCGCCTCGGGGCTGTCCAGCCAGCGCAGGCCCTCGCCCGGGTCGGCCTCGGCGGCCACCGCCAGAATGCGCGGTTGCGGCAGCCCGGCCGCGGTAAACAGCGCATGTCCGACCAGCTTGTCGGTCATCGCAACCACCTCGCCCCTGGCCACCGGCGGGTTCAGCAACTTGTTCAGCGCCGCGTTGACATCCATGCCGACGAAGGCCCGCCGTTCGGCCCGGCTCAGCCCCGGCCGCCAGGCGCCGTGCAGGAAATAGTCGTCCGAGGTCAGCTTGCCGGCCCCGCGCGACAACAGCAGGAATTCAAGCGCGATGCGCCACGGCGCCACGCCCCTTTGCTGCGCGGCATAGACGACCGCCCGGCCGTAGTCGAACTTGCGGCCCTTCGGAGGGTGGGAAAGAATCTGGGTCACCTGGGCCTCGGTCCTTGCTTGCCGGGCGCAGGTTAGCCGCCGCCGCCCGGCACCGCAACGGCGGCCCGGGCGGCGGCGCGACGGGCGTCAGACGAAGAACTGGCCGCCGTTCGCGCTGATCGTCGAGCCGGTGATGAAACCGGCATCGTCGCTGGCCAGGAACACCACGCAGCGGGCAATCTCCGACGGCTCGCCCAGACGGCCCACCGGGATTTGCGGGATGATGCGTTCGGCCAGCACCTTCTCGTCGATGGCCTTGACCATTTCCGTACCGATATAGCCCGGGCAGATCGCGTTCACGGTGATGCCGGCGCGCGCGCCCTCTTGCGCCAGGGCCTTGGTAAAGCCCAGGTCGCCCGACTTGGCCGCCGAGTAATTCGCCTGCCCCGCCTGGCCCTTCTGCCCGTTGATGCTGCTGATGTTGACCACCCGGCCGAACTTGCGGTCGCGCATGCCCGTCCACAGCGGATGGGTCATGTTGAACAGACCCGTCAGGTTGGTGTCGATCACCTCTTTCCACTGGCCCGGGGTCATCTTGTGGAACATCGAATCGCGGGTGATCCCGGCGTTGTTCACCAGCACGTCCACCGGGCCAAGGTCGGCCTCGACCTTCGCGATCCCCGCCACGCAGGCATCGTAGTCGGCGACCGACCACTTGTAGGTCGGAATGCCGGTTTCGGCGGTAAACGCCTTCGCCGCCTCATCGTTGCCCGCGTAGTTCGCCGCAACCTTGTAACCTGCCGCCTTGAGCGCCACCGAGATCGCCGCGCCAATGCCGCGCGACCCGCCCGTAACCAATGCAACCCGTGCCATGCTTCCTCCTCCGGGGATTCGTGTTTGAAATCCTGTTACCGAAACAAAAACGGATGCGCAACTTTATTGCGCACCCGATTTCTGCTTTGCAGCAATCTCCGCGGTCAGCCGCGTTCGAGGCACATGGCCACGCCCATGCCGCCGCCGATGCACAGCGTCGCCAGACCTTTCTTCGCGCCGCTGCGGCCCATCTCGTGCAAGAGCGTGTTCAGGATGCGCGCGCCCGAAGCGCCGATCGGGTGGCCGATGGCGATGGCGCCGCCGTTGACGTTCACCTTGGCCAGGTCCCAGCCCATGTCCTTGTTCACCGCGCAGGCTTGGGCAGCAAAGGCCTCGTTCGCCTCGATCAGGTCCAGGTCGGACACCTTCCAGCCGGCCTTGTCCAGCGCCTTGCGGCTGGCGAAGATCGGGCCGACGCCCATGATCGACGGGTCAAGCCCGGCCGTGGCATAGGACGCGATCCGCGCCAGCACCTTGAGCCCGCGCTTTGCCGCCTCGGCCTCGGTCATCACCAGAACCGCCGCCGCGCCGTCGTTGATGCCGCTGGCGTTGCCCGCCGTCACCGTGCCCTCCTTGGAAAACGCCGGGCGCAGCTTCTGCATGCTTTCCAGCGTGGCGCCGTGGCGGACGTATTCGTCGGCATCCACCACGATGTCGCCCTTGCGGGTCTTCACCGTGAAGGGAATGATCTCGTCCTTGAACTTGCCGGCCTTCTGCGCCGCCTCGGCCTTGTTCTGGCTGGCCAGGGCGAATTCGTCCTGCATGTCGCGGGAAATCTGCCACTGGCTGGCCACGTTTTCCGCCGTGGTGCCCATGTGATAGCCGTTGAAGGCATCCCACAGCCCGTCCTTGATCATCGAATCGATGAAGTTCAGGTCGCCCATCTTCTGGCCCGCGCGCAGATGCGCGACATGGGGCGACAGGCTCATGCTTTCCTGCCCGCCGGCGACCACGATCTTCGCGTCGCCCAGCTGCACGTGCTGCGCTGCCAGCGCCACCGCCCGCAGCCCCGAGCCGCAGACCTGGTTGAGGCTCCAGGCGCTGGCTTCCTTGGCCAGGCCGGCCTTGATCGCCGCCTGACGGGCCGGGTTCTGGCCCTGGCCGGCGGTCAGCACCTGGCCCAGGATGGTTTCCTCGACTTCGGCCTTGTCGATGCCGGCGCGGGCCACCACGGCCTCGATCACCGCGGCACCCAGGTCATGCGCCGGGGTGTTGGCAAAGGCGCCGTTGAAGCTGCCCACGGCGGTGCGTCCCGCCGAAACGATTACGACATTGGTCATCTGATCCCTCTCCCGAAAGCCGGCGCAACGCGCGTCACGTTCGCCTTAGGGGGCAAAGATCACAAGCGCAACAAACTTGCGCAAGCAGATTGCCGCAGATGCGATATGGCTTTGGTCTCAGTCCGGCTTGCGGCCGTTGCGAAAGCGGGTGAAGTCCGGGTTCACCTCGGGCGCGCCGAACAGATAGCCCTGCAGGCAGCCGACGCCGTGGTCGCGCAGCCAGTTCGCCTCGGACGGGGTTTCCACCGCCTCGGCCACCAGGAACATGCCGAACTCGCGCGCCAGCGCGATGGCGGCCTTCACCACCTGCTGATTCCCGGACTGCCGTTCGATGCCGCGAACGAAGCGTCCGTCAATCTTGGCGATGTCGAAGGCAAAGTCGCGCAACAGCAAAAGCGAGGTGGCGCCGGCGCCGAAATCGTCCAGCGTGAAGGCAATGCCCTCCGGGCGCAGATCCTCCATGAAGGGTCGCAGCACGTCGGGCATCTGCATCGCGCTGGCTTCGCTGATCTCCAGGATCAGGCCGCGCCCCAGGCCGGGATGCGCCCGCAGCGCCTGCCGCAGCAGGTGCGTCCAGGGTTTGTAGCCGACCGAGCGCGCCGACATGTTCACCGCGATTCGGATGCCCGGGTTGCGTTGCAGTGTCAGCAGCCCCAGTTGCAGGGCGGCGACGTCGATTTCGCGCCCCAGTTCCTGGGTTTCGGCCACCTCCATGAAGTCCTTTGCGGGGATCACCCGGTCGCTCGGGTCCAAGAGGCGGATGTAGCCTTCGTAGAACCCGATGATCGAGGTATCGGCGGAATAGACCGCCGGCTGGAAAGCCAGCCGCATCCGCCGCAGCGTCAGCGCCGCGCGCACCATCGCCAGGGTCTCGCGGTCGGCGGACGACACCGCCACCGCCAGCGGCGAGGCAATGTCGGGTTCCAGATCGAAAAGCGGCCGTTTCGGCCCTCTGTGAAAGCTCATCGCGCGTCCCTGCGCCCCATGTCGTTCGCATCCCGGCTGACAGACTGCGTCGGGAAGGGTAAAACCCGGCTGAAGGTTCGGTATTTGTCTCGAACTTGCCCGATTTTCCGAAGGTGCCCGATGTCTCAAGACCGCTGCCCCTGGTGCGGCACCGACCCGCTCTATGTGTCCTACCACGACACCGACTGGGGCCGGCCCGAGCGTGACCCCCGCGCACTGTGGGAAAAGCTGGTCCTCGACGGCTTCCAGGCCGGCCTGGCCTGGATCACCATCCTGCGCAAGCGCGACAGCTTCCGCGCCGCCTTCCAGGGCTTTCACCCCGAGGTCATCGCCACCTGGGGCGAACCCGAAGTCGCCCGTCTCTTGGCCGACCCCGGCATCGTCCGCCACCGCGGCAAGATCGAGGGCACGATCCGCAACGCCCGCGCCTACCTGGCCATCGAAGCCGCCGAAGGCTTCTCCCCCTTCCTGTGGTCCTTCGTCGGCGGCACCCCCCTGCAACCCCGCGTCACCCACTCCTCCCAGGTGCCCACCGAAACCCCCGAAAGCCGCGCCATGTCGCGCGCGCTCAAGGCCCGCGGCTTCACCTTCTGCGGCCCCACCATCACCTACGCCTTCATGCAGGCCACCGGCCTGGTGAACGACCACCTCGTCACCTGCCCCGCCCACGCCGAATGCGCCGCCCTCGCCTGACCTGCCCCCTTGGCACCCGGCCCCCCAGGCCTCATATAGACGCCAAACCTGCCAGATGAGGGACGACATGCTTGGACTTGGCGACACCCCCGCCGCGCCTGCCCCCGCCGACATCATCAAGGACGGCACCGAGGCCAGCTTCATGGCCGACGTCATCGACGCCTCGCGCGAGGTGCCCGTCATCGTCGACTTCTGGGCCACCTGGTGCGGCCCCTGCAAGACCCTCGGCCCGGCGCTGGAATCCGCCGTCACCGCCGCCAAGGGCAAGGTCCGCCTGGTCAAGATCGACGTCGACCGCAACCAGGCCATCGCCGCCCAGATGCGCGTCCAATCCATCCCCACCGTCTACGCCTTCTTCCAGGGCCAGCCGGTCGACGGCTTCCAGGGCGCGCTGCCGCCCTCGGACGTCAAGAAATTCGTCGACAAACTCGCCGCCATGGCCGGTGACGGCGGCCTGGCCGATGCCCTTGCCGCGGCCGAGGACATGCTCGCCCAAGGCGCGCTGGCCGACGCCTCGGAAACCTTCGCCGCCATCCTCGGCGAGGAACCGGAAAACCCCGCCGCCTACGCCGGCCTCGCCCGCACCCACCTTGCCGCCGGCAACCTTGACCAGGCCGAAGCCTTCCTCGCCGCCGCCCCGCCCGCCATCGCCAAATCCAAGGATGTCGAAGCCGCCAAGGCCCAGCTCGAACTCGCCCGCCAGGCCGCCAATGCCGGCCCCGAGGCCGAACTCCGCGCCGCCGTCCAGGCCGACCCCAACAACCACCAGGCCCGCTTCGACCTCGCCATCGCCCTCAACGCCGCCGGCAAGGTCGAGGAAGCCGTCGACGAACTCCTCGACCTCTTCCGCCGTGACCGCGAATGGAACAACGGCGCCGCCCGCACCCAGCTCTTCACCCTCTTCGACGCCCTGAAACCGCAAGACCCCATCGTCCTGAAAGGCCGCCGCCGCCTTTCCTCGATGATCTTTGCCTGATCGCGGTCGCGGCCTATGTCAAAGCCCATGATCCAGGCCGCAGACCTCCCCGACCTCATCCCGATCTTCCCGCTTCCGGGCGCGCTCCTCCTCCCGCGCGCCCGCCTGCCCTTGCACATCTTCGAACCGCGCTACCTCGCCATGGTCGAAGACGCGCTGAAGACCCGCGCCCGGCTGATCGGCATGATCTGCCCGCGCGAAACCCCGTCCGGCGAGAAACGCCTCAACGCCATCGGCTGCGCCGGCCGCATCACCGGCTTTTCCGAAACCGAAGACGGCCGCTACATGATCACCCTCTCCGGCATCTCGCGCTTCCGCCTCCGCGAAGAGGTGCAGGGCTTCGCCCCCTACCGCCGCTGCACGGTGGACTGGACCCCCTTCGCCCGCGACCTCGGCCTCCCCGAATCCGACCCCGGCCTCGACCGCCCCGCCTTCCTGCGCACCCTCGGCCGCTACTTCGCCTCGCAGAAACTCGCCTCCGACTGGGACAGCCTGAAACAGGCCGAGCCGGAACTGCTGGTCAACGCCATCTCGATGCTCTGCCCCTTCTCGCCCGAGGACAAACAGGCCCTGCTCGAGGCGCCCAGCCTGTCGACCCGGCGCGAAACCCTCGTCACCCTGATCGAATTCGCCCTCCGCGGCGGCAAATCCTCCGAGGACCTGATCCAATGACCGACCCCGTCACCCCCGACCGCCGCATGCTGGAATCCCTCGTCTGCCCCCTGACCCACGCCGTCCTGACCTACGACGCCGAGCGACAAGAGCTGATCTCCAAAGCCGCCCACCTGGCGTTTCCGATCCGAGACGGCATCCCCGTGATGCTGGTGAGCGAGGCGCGGCAGGTGGAGTGAGGGGGGCGGAGTCGGCCCGGAGCTGCGTTTCGCATCATCGAGTGCCACGCCCTGAAGCGGCCACTCGTCCGCGCCGCCGCAATATTTTTTTTGCGAGATCGAGACAGCGCTTCGGAACGTGTTGTTTACCATTTGGACGCGATGGTGCATGAACGCATTCAATCACAGCAAGCTGGGAGGGCTTCGCCGTGCCCTTGCCCTCGTTCGACTTGCGGGGCCTGCTGCCACCATTCGTTGGCGCGGACGCCGCTACTCACGACCGCTCGCCCTACTGGGTCACGATGCCGGAGCTTGCGGCCGCATTCGGCACGACACCCCACCGGCAACAACTGTTGCGCAACCTCATCGCCTACCGCGCGCTCCTCGCGCAGGAGGGCTATGTGGGCGGCATCCAGTTCATTGACGGCAGCTTCGTGGAAAACGTGGAGGCACTGAACCGGAACCCAAGCGACATTGACGTGTTCAGCATCCTGAGCGCGCCGCCCAGGTATCTGACTGACCCTGCGGCATGGCAGGCGACGGGGCTCCCGTTCTGGAATGCCGAGGTGGCCAACCGCGACCTTAACAAGCAGAGGTTCAGCCTGGACACCTATGCCGTGTTGTTTGAGGAGCGGCAGGCGCAGCCGATGAACCTCATCGGCGACATCATCTACTGGTATGGGCTGTTCTCACATCAGCGCGACACGTTCGCCTGGAAGGGCTTCGCCGGGCTCGCCCTTGACCCCGCCGCTGACCAGGTCGCACTGTCCCAGCTTGGGGGTCCGTGATGCCCGTCCTGCTCTCAATCGAGGCCCTAGAGGCTGACCGGCGCTATGTAGAGCGGCAGATCACTGAGGCTGGCGACAGCCCATGGGGCACTGCGCGCCTAATGTGGCAAAGCCGCCTTGCGGACATTGATCAACAAATTGCTGCTCTCGCGGCTGGCCGCTCCAGCTACGCCTCTGTCGCCGTGATCTTTGACGGCAACCCGGTCATTGGTTCGGGTGACATTCGGCTGGACTTCACGACCGAGGCGCTGGACAGCTACCAGAAGGTAGTGACATTGGCGCTTGCCTCGCACAATGGTGTGGAATTGTCTGAGCGCGGGAGGCTGCCCGCTGGCGACCAGGCCCGCCTGTTCATCCGCGACCTGGTTCACGGCTCCATGGGCTTCATCCTTGAAGAGCTACCGCCCCAGCAACAGGAGATGCTGCCTTCGCACCTCAAGGAGGCTGTCGAGGACACGACCCAGCTCATCACCAACCTCAGCGCTGGGACTGATGCGGAGTTTGAGGCCACCCTGGAGTTGACCCAGCCGCGCCTGGTAGCTGCGGTGCAGAAGTTCGCCAAGGTCCTGTTTGACGCTGGCGCAAGCACCCGCATTGTTGGTGACGAGCGGCGGCTGGCCCTCTCCATTGATGATGTTGGTCGCCTGTCCCGTCGCCTGGGCGAGGTGGAGATGACTGAGGAAGTGGTCCCGGTCGACGGGGTGCTCCTGGGCGTCCTGCCTGAGGCACGCAAGTTTGAGCTGAAGTTGCTCGAGGGCACCATGGAGGGCGCCGTTTCTGAGGACCTGGCCTTTAAATACACATCGGACGTGGCATTCAAGGAGCGGCTTCTCCTGCAACCCGTCCGGGCTCAGGTGAAGTTCATCCGCACGAAACGGAACGGGCGGCTGGTCAAGGAGCGGCGCGTGCTTGAAGCGCTGGAGCCCACGGCTGAGTGATCAGAAGACAGTGACCGGCTGGTGGGGTCGGAGAATGCTAGCGGCGGGCACAGTCCGCAAACTGCGCGTTTCTGTCGCTCGGATGACGATGCCGAATGGCCGCCATGGACGGTTTCTGCAGGTGCAATGCCGCGAGTTCACAGGCACCTTTCCCCCTTGCGGTCAGCAGTCTGCCGGACACACAAAACCCCCAATCCTTAACAAATCATGAAAATGGATTCATAACCCATTGATTTCAAACGACCGAGGAAGTGTCCCATCATGGGACATGGGGGGAATCCTTTGCGGCTCCAAACCTACAAAGGCTTGCCCGCCAGCAGCCGGGGAAGCTCCCCCTCCAGCCCCGCCGCCTGCCGGATGAACCGCCGCCTCAGCCCCGGCAGGGCGTTCACGACCCCCATCCCCAGATCCCGCCCCATCCGAAGCAGAGGGTTGTCGTTGGAAAAGATCCGGTTCACCGCGTCCATCCCCAGCGCAAGCGCCGTCGCATCGAACCGCCGCCACCGCTGATACTCGCCCAAAGGCACCGCCGACCCGATATCCTCGCCCCGCCGCGCCGCATCGACCACCACCTCGGCCAGGGCGCCCACGTCGCGCAGCCCCAGGTTCAGCCCCTGCCCCGCAATCGGATGCACCCCATGCGCCGCGTCCCCCACCAGCGCCACCCGGTCCGCGACGAACCGCTCGGCCAGCGAAAGGCTCAGCGGATAGGTGAACCGCTCCCCCGCCAGCGCGATCTCGCCCAGGAACCCGCCGAACCGCGGCTGCAAGGCCGCAAGGTACCCGGTATCGTCCAGCGCCTGGATCTCGGCGGCCACTGCATCCGCCTCGGACCAGACGATCGAGGACTGGTGCCCCCCCGGCAGCGGCAGAATGGCCAGCGGACCCGAGGGCATGAAGTACTGGTACGCCGTCCCCTCGTGGTCCCGCTCGTGGTGCACCGCCGTCACCAGCGCGGTCTGGCCATAGCCCCAGCCGATCCGCTTGATCCCGGCCCGTTCCGCCACGCCCGAGCCGCGCCCGTCGCAGCCGACCAGCAATCGCCCCGCCAAGGTCCGCCCCGAGGCCAGCTTCGCCGCCACGCCCGCCGCCGTCACCTCTTGCGCGACCACCGTCTCGCCGGGAAAGAGCGTGATCCCTTCGGTCGCCTGCATCGCCGCAAGGAAGGCTGCGTAAAGGAACCGGTCCTCCAGCATGAACCCCATCGGGCCTTCCTCGATCTCGTCGGCATCGAAGGTCAGGAAGAACGGCGCCGGGCCTTCACCGGGACGGCCGTCCGACGTCTTGATCTTGAGGATCGGCTGCACTTGCGCCGCCACCCGCGGCCAGACGCCGATGCCTTCCAGCAGCCGTTTCGAGGCGATGGCCAGCGCATAGGCCCGGCCGTCGAAACCCGCCTCTGCCCGCGCCGTGGCCGGCCTCGCGTCGATCACTGCCACCGTCAGCCCGGACCGTGCCAAGGCCAAAGCCAGGGCGGGGCCGTTCAGCCCGCCACCCGCGATCAGCACATCCGCCTGGATTTCCATCCCGGTGAAGTAGCCCCACGGCCCGGGATTGTCCATGCGGCCCGCAGCCGCTACGGTCCCCGGACGCAACGCGGGGTGACGGATGAAGGGAACCTGGTTCCACATGTCGGCGGCCGATCTTGGCCGCTCGATCGGCGAGGGCCGCATCAACCCGGTCGAACTGACCGAGGCCTTCCTGGACAAGATCGCCGCCCATCCGCTGGCCCCTCGGATCTATGCCCGCGCCACCGAGACGCGTGCCCGGGGCGAGGCGATGGGTGCCGCTACCCGGGCAAAGACCGGCCTGCGCAAGGGCATCCTCGACGGCGTGCCGGTCAGCTGGAAAGACCTGTTCGACACCGCGGGGGTGGCGACCGAGGCCGGCAGCGCGCTGCTGCGCAACCGCATTCCGCTGCGCGACGCCGCGGTGCTGGAAACCGCCACGCTGTCGGGTCTGGTCTGCCTGGGCAAGACCCAAATGTCGGAACTGGCGTTCTCGGGCCTGGGCCTGAACCCCGTCACCGCCACGCCTCCCTGCCTGAACGATGACCAGGCGGTGCCGGGCGGGTCTTCTTCCGGCGCGGCGACCTCGGTCGCCTTCGGCCTGGCGCCGGCCGCCATCGGGTCGGACACCGGTGGCTCGGTCCGCATACCGGCGGCCTGGAATGACCTGGTCGGGCTGAAGACCACCGCCGGCCGGCTGCCGCTGACCGGCGTC
This sequence comes from Rhodobacter sp. Har01, assembly GCF_020564565.1. GTDB lineage: Bacteria > Pseudomonadota > Alphaproteobacteria > Rhodobacterales > Rhodobacteraceae > Pseudogemmobacter. Next base: position 98,229 of record NZ_JAJCTD010000006.1, on the reverse strand, counting down.
GTTCCCTTGTGCGAACGCTTCGACACCGTCGGCCCGATCGCCTTTACCGTCGAGGACTGCGCCCTGCTATTGGGCGCGATGGAGGGCCGCACCCCCACCGACCTGGAGGGCGCCGACCTGACCGGCGCGCGGCTGGCGATCCTGGAAACCGTTGCCCTGGACCAATTGCGCGAACGCCCCGGCAACGGGTTCGACGATGCCTGCGTGCGGCTGTCGCACGCGGGTGCGCGGATCAGCCGGATCAAGGCCCCCGAAGTCACCGAGGCCATGGCGCTGACGGTGCCGCTTTTCACCGGCGAAGCCTACGGCATCTGGGCCGCGACCATCGAGAAGGCGCCGGAAAAGATGTTCCCCCGCATTCTTGAGCGGTTCCGCGCCGGCGCCGCGGTCACCGCGCCAGACTATGTCGCGGCCTGGCGGCGGCTAGAGGTGCTGCGCCGGGTCTGGCACGACCGCACGGCGGGCTTTGACGCGGTGATCCTGCCCACTTCGCCCATCCTGCCGCCAAATGCGGACCGGCTGATGACCGACCAGGATTACTACGTCACCGAGAACCTGCTGGCGCTGCGCAACACCCGCATCGGCAATCTGATGGGCCTGTGCGCCCTGACCCTGCCCACCTGCGAGCCGTCCTGCGGCATCTCGCTGATGGCCGCACCGGGGCACGAAGACCGGCTGCTGCGGCTGGGGGTGGCGGCCGAACGCGCATTGCATTGACCCCGGGGCAATGTCCGGCGGTCAGTTGCCCGCCATCATCGCCGCCAGCACGGCCTTGGCGCTGTCGCTGGACCAGTCGGCATCGCCGATCAGCCGGGCGACCTCCTGGCCATCGGGATTCAGGATCACCGTCACCGGCAGGCCCAGAACGCCCATCTGCTTGCCCAGTGCCGATTTCGGGTCGCGCAAGCTGGTCAGGTGCTGCACTTCGGCCTCGGCCCAGAACCGCGCGATGCCTTCCGGCGCATTGCGGCCCGTTGCCACCGGCACCACTGCCAGGTCCGGCAGCGCCGCCTGCAGCGCGTCCAGGCTGGGCATCTCGGCCCGGCAGGGTGGGCACCACGTCGCCCAGAAGTTCAGCACCACCCATTTGCCGTGGAAGTCCGCCAGGCTGGCCGGCGCATCGTCCATCGTGACCAGGGCCACCTCGGGTATTGCCACCGCTGCTTCATGCAGCGCCAGTTTCTTCATGTCGCCGTCGCGCAGGGCGGCCACATCGGCCAGGGCCCCGTTTGCACCAAGCGCCAAGGCCGTATAAAGCACCGCGAGCAGTTTCCGCACAGCCGTCTCCAATTCCGCAGGCCCTCCGATGACCGCTTCCGACAAATCCCGGTCCGCCAACCAGATGTGGGGCGGGCGCTTCGCCGAAGGGCCGGACGCGATCATGCAGGCGATCAACGCCTCGATCGGGTTCGACCAGCGGCTTTACGCGCAGGACATTGCCGGTTCGCGCGCCCATGCCGCCATGCTGGCGGCGACGGGCATTCTGAGCGATAGCGATGCGCAGGCCATCGGGGAAGGCCTGCTCACGGTGTTGTCAGAGATCGAGGCCGGCTCGTTCCGGTTCCGCACCGAGCTGGAGGACATCCACCTGAACGTGGAATCCCGCCTGACCGAGCTGATCGGAGAACCCGGCAAGCGGCTGCACACCGGACGGTCGCGCAACGACCAGGTGGCGGTGGACTTCCGCCTCTGGGTCCGCGACCAGTGCGATGCGGCGGTTGCCGGGCTGACCACGCTGATGCAAGCGTTCCTCAAGCAGGCCGAGGCCGGGGCCGATTGGGTGATGCCCGGCTTCACCCATCTGCAAACCGCCCAGCCGGTGACCTGGGGTCACCACATGATGGCCTATGTCGAGATGTTCGCCCGCGACCGTAGCCGGCTCCAGGACGCCCGGCGCCGCATGAACGAATGCCCCCTCGGCGCCGCCGCGCTGGCCGGAACGGGGTTCCCCATCGACCGCCAGATGACCGCCGCCGCGCTGGGCTTTGACCGGCCCACGGCAAACAGCCTTGATTCGGTTTCCGACCGCGACTTCGCGCTGGAGTTCCTGGCCGCCAGCAGCATCTGCGCCATGCACCTTTCCCGCTTTGCCGAGGAACTGGTGATCTGGTCTTCCGCGCAGTTCCGCTTCGTCCGCCTGTCGGACCGCTGGACCACCGGCAGCAGCATCATGCCGCAGAAGAAGAACCCCGACGCGGCCGAGCTTCTGCGCGCCAAGCTGGGCCGCATCCTGGGCGCCACGGTGGCCTTGTTCACGGTGATGAAGGGGCTGGCGCTGACCTATTCCAAGGACATGCAGGAAGACAAGGAACAGACCTTCGACGCCGCCGATTCGCTGATGCTGGGTCTGGCCGCGATGACCGGCATGGTCGGCGACATGACCGCCAACCGCGACACCCTGCGCACCGCCGCCGCCTCGGGCTTTTCCACCGCGACCGACCTGGCCGACTGGCTGGTGCGAACCCTGGGCCTGCCGTTCCGCGAGGCGCACCACATCACCGGCAGCCTGGTCGCCCTGGCCGAGACCAGGGGCTGCGACCTGCCCGACCTGTCGCTGGCCGACATGCAATCGGTCCACCCCGGCATCACCGAAGGCGTCTTCGCCGTGCTGGGGGTCGAGAACTCCGTCCGCTCGCGCACATCCTACGGCGGCACCGCGCCCGATCAGGTGCGCGCCCAGATCGCCCGCTGGACGGCGGCCTTGGCGTGACGGCCCGCGCCCTGATAGGATAAAGCCATGCGCCTTGCCCTTCTGACCCTGCCGCTTGCCCTTGCCGCCTGTGTCGGCCCGCAGTTGAACGCGGGCCTTTCCATCGGCCCGAATGGCGCCCGGGTGTATCCCAGCGTCTCTGCCGGCCTCGAGGGCGGCGGGACCATTTCCTATTCGCCATGAGGACCTGCATGAACCGCCCGACCGCCCTGCGCCCCCTAGCCCCCATCCTGCTGGCCCTCTGCCTTGCGGCCTGCGCCTCCGGCATGCCCGCCAAGCCCGTCCCGATGGGCGCCGACATGTCCGAGGTTCTGGAACACGGCGGCGGCATCATCGTGCAGTCGCCGTGAGCGCGCGCATGACCCGCCTTCTGCCGGCACTGGCGCTGCTGCTTGCCGCCTGCGGGGCCGATGGCCCGCCGCTGCCGCCCGGCCAGGCCGTTTCGGCCAGCACCGCCGGCCGCTAGGCCTGGACGCCAGGCCGTCCGCCGCTACCTTCCGGCCAACCTACAGCGGAGCCCGCCATGCGCCTTCTATTCCTTGCCCTTGCGATCTGGGGCGCCGTCCATCCGATGTATTGGTTCCTGCGCCACATGCGGGAAACCGGCACCGGCCTGGGCGGGCTGATCGACGCCTGGTATGTCAACGCTTCGACCACCGGCCTGACCTGGGACCTGACCATTGCCGCCGTCACCCTGACCGTCTGGGTGCTGGGCGAAACGATCTATCGCAAGGCCTGGCTGAACCTGCTGGCCATTCCGGCCACCTTCTGCATTGGCGTCTCTTGCGGCCTGCCGCTGTATCTGTGGCTGCGCAGCCGCCCGGCCCCGGGCCAGGTTGGCGCCCCGCGGCTGTTCTGCTAACACCGCCGCAACAGCCGGCACGAGGGGCACGATGGACCATTTCCTGTACCAGGGCGGCATCCTGCACGCCGAAGATGTGGCCATCCCCGACATCGCCGCCAGCGTCGGCACGCCGTTCTACGTCTATTCCACCGCCACGCTGACCCGGCACTTCCGCCTGTTCACCGAGGCGCTGTCGCCGCTGCCGCATCTGGTGTGCTTCGCCATCAAGTCGCTGTCGAACGTCGCCGTATTGAAAACCCTCGGCGATCTGGGCGCCGGGATGGACGTGGTGTCCATCGGCGAATACCTGCGGGCCAAGGCCGCCGGCGTGCCAGGCAGCCGCATCGTGTTTTCCGGCGTCGGTAAGACCCGGGCGGAAATCCGCACCGCGCTGGAAGGCGGCATCCGCCAGTTCAACGTCGAATCCGAACCCGAACTGCGGGCGATCTCCGCAATCGCCAGCGCCATGGGCACCACCGCCCCCATCGCGCTGCGCGTCAACCCCGACGTCGACGCCAAGACCCACGCCAAGATCGCCACCGGCAAGTCGGAGAACAAGTTCGGCATTCCCATCGCCAAGGCCCGCGCCGTCTATGCCGAGGCCGCGGCGCTGCCCGGCCTGAAGGTGGTGGGCGTCGATGTCCATATCGGCAGCCAGCTGACCGACCTTGCCCCCTTCGAGGCCGCCTTCCTCAAGGTCCGCGAACTGACCCTGGCCTTGCGCGAGGACGGCCACCAGATCACCCGGCTCGATCTCGGCGGCGGGCTTGGCATCCCCTACACCCGATCAAACGAGGCGCCGCCCTTGCCCACCGACTACGGATGGATGATCAAGCGCACGCTGGGCGATCTGGGCTGCGAGATCGAGATCGAGCCGGGCCGGCTGATCTCGGGCAACTCGGGCCTCCTGGTGACGCAGGTGATTTACGTCAAGGAAGGCGAGGGGCGCGATTTCCTGATCCTCGATGCCGCGATGAACGACCTTGCCCGCCCGTCGATGTATGACGCCCACCACGACATCCTGCCGGTGGCCGAACCCGCCCCCGGCAGCCCGACGCAGCCCTTCGACGTGGTCGGCCCGGTGTGTGAGACCGGCGATACCTTCGCCCGCGGCCGCGACCTGCCGCTGCTGGCGGAAGGCGACCTGGTCGCCTTCCGCAGTGCCGGCGCCTATGGCGCGGTGATGGCCAGCGAATACAACAGCCGCCCGCTGATCCCCGAGGTCTTGGTGCAGGGCGATCAATTCGCTGTCATTCGCGAACGGCCGACCTTTGACGAAATCCTTGGCCGCGATAAGCTTCCTTCCTGGCTGTAGCGCAAGCAGCCAAAGGGATCTGGCGGCATGGCGGCGGAAAGACCCGACAACACGGCCCTTCCTGCCCTTGTCTGGCCCCGCCGGCTGACCCTGCTTGGCCTTTGGGCCGAACGCCTGTCGCGCGCCTTCTGGCCATTGTGGACGATCCTGCTGCTGGCCTTTGCCGCCGCGGCCTTCGGCCTGCAGGACCTGGGGCCGCTGCTCTGGGTGCAGATCGGCGCCGGTCTTGCCGGCCTTGCGGCGCTGGTCGCCCTGATCTTCGGTTTGCGCAGCTTTCGCCGCCCGACCGAGGCCGAGGCGCTTGATCGGCTGGACGCCACCCTGCCCGGCCGCCCCATCGCCGCGCTGACCGATACGCAGGCCATCGGCGCCGACGACCCGGCCTCGCTGGCCGTCTGGCAGGCCCACAAGGCCCGCATGGCCGCCCGCGCGGCAACCGCCAAGCCCGTGGCGCCCGACCTGAAACTGTCGTCCCGCGACCCCTACAGCTTGCGCTACGTCGCCCTGACCGCCGCCGTCATGGCAGCGCTTTTCGGCTCGTTCTGGCGGGTGACCTCGGTCGCCGGTCTGGCCCCCACCCCGGCCGAGGCAATGCCCGGCGGCCCCACCTGGGAAGGCTGGGCGCAGCCGCCCGCCTATACCGGCAAGCCGACACTGTACCTGAACGACCTGGCCGAGGGCAAAGTCGAGGTGCCCGTCGGCACCCGCATCCAGATTCGTGTCTATGGCCCCACAGGCAGCCTGACGGTTGACCAGACCATCGCCCAGGTCACCCCGCCCCCTGCCGCCGACCCCGCGAGACCGCAAGCCGCCGCCGCCCCGCCCGACGGGCTGTCGGCGCTGACCGACCTGACCGTCAGCCAGTCGGGCAAGCTGGCCATCGACGGCAAGGGCGGCCGCGCCTGGGACATCGTGGCCATTCCAGATGGCCAGCCCGCAGTGGAAATCGCCGGCGAGATCGGGCGCGAAGCGGACGGGCGCTTCAAGCAGGGCTTCAAGGCCACCGACGATTACGGCGTGGTGGCCGGGCAGGTGACGATCAGCCTGGACCTGGCCGCCATCGACCGCCGCCACGGGCTGAGGCCCGACCCCGAACCCATCGCCCCAGTGGTGCTTGACCTGCCGATGCCGGTCAAGGGCGACCGGGCCGACTTCAGCGAAATCCTGATCGACGATCTGTCGCAGCATGTGCTGTCGAACATGCCGGTCACCATGGTCTTTGCGGTGACCGATGCCGCCGGCCAGACGGTCGAGGCCAAGCCCTATTCCGTGGCCCTGCCCGGCCGCCGCTTCTTTGACCCGGTCGCCGCCGCGGTGATCGAGATGCGGCGCGACTTGATCTGGAACCGCGTCAACGCCGATCGCGTGGTCGACCTCTTGCGCGCCGTCACCCACCGGCCCGAAGGCTTTGTCCGGTCGGAAAATGCCCATCTGCGGCTGCGAGTGGCGCTGCGGCAACTGGACAAGTCGGCCGGTGCCCTGACCACCGAGGGCCGCGATGCGATGGCCGAAGAGCTGTGGACCATCGCCCTGATGTTCGAGGAAGGCGATCTGAACAGCGCCTATGACCGGCTGCAGCGCGCGCAGGACCGGCTTGAGGAAGCCATCAAGAACGGCGCCTCGCCGGAAGAAATCGACGAACTGATGAAGGAAATGCAGCAGGCGATGCGGGACTATACCCGCGAACTGGGCGAAGAAGCGCAGCGCAACCCGCAAGAGCAGATGCCGGGCCAGGAGGGCCAGGAGATCACCGGCGACCAGTTGCAGCAGATGCTGGACGAGATCCAGCGCCTGATGGAAGAAGGCAAGACCGCCGAGGCCATGGCGCTGATGGAACAGCTGCGCCAGCTGATGGAGAACCTGCAGGTGACCCAGGGCCAGGGTCAGGGCGGCGAAGGCCAGGGCGGCCCCGGCCAACAGGCCATGCGCGACCTGGGCGATACGCTGCGCGATCAGCAAGACCTGTCGGATGACGCCTGGCGCGACCTGCAGGAAGGCCAGAACGGCGGCCAGCCCGGACAGGAACCGGGCCAGGAGCCGGGGCAGGACCCGGGCGACCTGTCCGACCGTCAGCGCGAATTGCGCGACCGGCTGGACGAGTTGCAGGAACGCCAGTTGCCTGGCGACGGCACCGAACAGGGCGAGGCCGGCCGCGACGCGCTGGACCGCGCCGAAGAGGCGATGCGCCAGGCCGAACGGGCGCTGGAAGAGGGCGACCTTGACGGCGCGCTGGACAACCAGGCCGACGCGATGGAAGCCATGCGCGAGGGCCTGAAGGACTTTGGCGAGGCGCTGGCGCAGGAACAGCGCGAGGGCCAGGAAAACGGCGGCACGCAAGAGGCCGGCCGCGCCGATCCGTCCGGCCGCGATCCGCTGGGCCGCGAACCGGGTGATGCCGCGCGCATCGGTTCGGACAAGAACATGGTCCAGAACGACCCCGACAAGCGCGCGCAGGACCTGCTGGACGAGATTCGTCGCCGCTCGGGGCAAGCCGAACGGCCCACGGAAGAGCTGGACTACCTCAAGCGCCTGCTGGACATGTTCTGAACCGACGCCACCCGCGGGGGAGTCAGTTGCCGCCGGTCAGCATCCGCGTCGCACTGTCCATCAACCGGTCAAGCCCGCCGCGCAGGCCATCGACAAACCCCACATAGCTGGTCAGGGCGCCGTCAAGGCTGGGGATGGCCGCGATCAGCCTGGGCGACATCACATACAGCGCCGCGGCCACCACGGCCAGGAAGACCATCAGCACAAAGCCGCTGCGGAACCCGCCTCTGGTCAGGTCGGGCAGGGCGTCCACCGCGGCATCCGGGTCGATCGTCTCTTCGCTTGGCTGCAGGGTCGAGTTGATTTCTTCGACGTCGGGCAGAAGGTCGCGCCGCGCGGCCGGCTTGGCCTGCGGCGGGATCGGCGAATCCGGGTCTTCGCCCTTCAGCATCGCCAGTCGGCGCTGCGCCACGCTCATCGCCGAGCCGGCCGCCTCGACGCCAAGATCGGGCTGCGTCTGCATCTGCCCCTCGGCATCGGCCCGCCGGCTCTCCTCTCTCTGCGCCTCGTGGCGGCGCGCTTCGGTCTCCCGCTCGGCCTCTTCGCGCAGGATCGACAACACCGCGTCGTCCATCTCCGGCCTGGCCGCCAGCACATCCGGCGGCTCGTCCGCCTCGGTCTCGGGATCGTCCGCCAGCACCGCCGCAGGCGCGGCAGGCGGCGTGTCCTCGACCGGGCCGGCAAGCAGCGCCGCCACCGCGGCGGCTTCGGGATCGGCCGCGGGTGCCGCATCCACTGCATCGTCACCGGCCGGGGCCGTTGCCGAGGCGACATCCGCCAGGACCTCGGCCGCCGGTTCGGGCACAGGCTCGGGCTCCAGTTCGGACACAGTCTCGGGCGCCGGTTCTGGCGCCGGTTCGGGCACAGGCTCGACAGCGGGCACGCGCTCCGGCTCGGGCGGTGTTTCAACCGCTTCGGCAGGGGCGGCAACAGCTGCGGTCAGGGTGTCACTTGCGGGGGCGGCCGCTTCGGCCCCAGCCGCTTCAGGCTGCGTCTCTTCGGCCTCGAGCGGACGCTGAAACCAGGTGTGCCCGCAGTTCGAGCACTGCACATCGCGGCCGCCCAGGGGAATGGCGTCCTCGGGCACCTCGTACTGCGCGTCGCAGTTCGGGCACGAAAGCCGCATCATTCCCCTCGTCCGCCATCGTTTTCAATTTGTGTTGTAGCAATGATTTGCTGTCCATCCAAGAGTCTGTGTCCCGTTCTTGATCCTTCTGTTGCCGAAACGATGCCCTGTCCGTCGCATGGCCGCGGCGATCACGCCACCAGCGCCGGGATTGGAAGGATGGAATGGCCGGCTGCTTCCAGGGCCTGGCGCACCGCGCGCGCGATCGAGACCGCCGCGTCGCCGTCGCCATGAACGCAAATGCTGTGGAACGGGGTTTCCAGAATGTTGCCGTCGCGCACGGTGACGCCGGCCCGGTCCACCATCGCCAGCACATGGTCGCGGGCGGCTGCGGGATCGTGCAGAACCGCACCCGGAACGCCGCGCGGCGTCAGCTGGCCGTCCGCCTCGTAAGTGCGGTCGGCAAAGACCTCAAGCGCCACACGAAGTCCGGCCTCCTGTCCGGCGCGCGCCAGTTGTGAAAAGACCGGCGCCAGAAGGATCAGTGCCGGATCGAAACGCTGGATCGTGCGGGCGATGATCCGAGCCATGCCCAGATCGGCAAAGGCCTGGTTGTTCAGCGCCCCATGCGGCTTCACATGGGTGATTGGCCAGCCCTCGCTGCCTGCAATCGCCGCCAGGGCGCCGATCTGATAGGCGACCAGCGCCGCCAGATCGTCCTCGGACAGGCTCTGAGGTCGCCGGCCGAAGCCGTAAAGGTCGGCATAGCCCGGATGCGCCCCGACGCTGACCGATTGGCCGCGGGCCAGTCGCAGGGTTTCCTGCATCACCCGGGGCTCGCCGCCGTGCAGGCCGCAGGCGATGTTGGCACTGGCGACGATCTCCAGCATGGCGCGGTCGTTGCCCATGGCATAGGCGCCCCAGCTTTCGCCCAGATCGGCATTGAGGTTCAGCCGCATGTCGGGTCCTTCCTCTCATCCTCCGGCAGGTGGCCGGGAAAATGGTCCGGCCGCCCCATGTCGACAATGCCGCCGATCAGGTTGGCGCGCGACAGCCCTTCGGTCCAGGTGGCAGCGCCCGGCGGCGGCCCGATGCTGGCCACGGCGCGCAGCAATTCGTTGAGCCGCGCGCGGGCCAGGGCTTCGGCCTGCGCCACGGTGATCGCCGCGAAGCGCAGGCTGTCGCCGGGGCCAAGCGCGCAAAGCCGGGGCAGATCGAGGCCGATCACGGTCGCGATCTTCGGATAGCCACCGGTGGTCTGTGCGTCGGCCAAGAGCACGATGGGCAGGCCGTTGCCCGGGACCTGGACCGCGCCAGGCGTGATGCCGTCCGAGATGATGTCGCCGCCGCGGCCCGGCGCAAAGCTCAGCGCCGGCCCGTCAAGCCGCAGTCCCATGCGGTCGCAGCGCGGCGACACCTGGTAGGGTCCGCCAAGGAAGCGGTCGAACTCGGCCGCCGGGAACCATTCGGACTGGGGGCCGGGAACCACGCGGATCGGCCCCGGCGCCCGCCGCGGCGCATCGGTCAGGACCAGGTCCTGGGTCTCGGGCGCTGCCTCCCCTGCGGCCAGGGTCAGCACGTCCGCGACCTGCAGCGCGCGTCCGTGAAAGCCGCCGAACCCGGCCCTCTGGCAGGTTGACCGGCTGCCCAGAACCATCGGTAGGTCGAAGCCGCCCCGCACGGCGATCAGCCCCGTTCCGCCGCGGTCGGGCGGTGCCAGGTGCAGTGTCTCGCCCGCGGCAAGACTGGTTGCCGTCCAGGGCGGCACCGTTCGGGACCCTCCGTCCTGGCCTTGCACCCGCCCGCGCAGCGTGCCGCTCAGGGCCAGGCGGACGGCGCCGCCTTCGGCCCTGAGCACCGGCGACAGCAGCGCCACCTCCAGCGCCTCGGTTGTGGGCGGGTTCCCGACCAGCGCGTTGACCAGCTGCAGCGCCTCGCGGTCAAGGACGCCGCAGCCGGGCACACCCAGCGACCGCGCATTGCGAAAGCCCTGATCCTGCACCATGGTCCGGGCCCCGGACACCAGCACCCGCAGGCTAGGCATCGGCATCCCCTTCACACAGGGCCGCAAGGTCCAGCGTGCCGGCTTCGGCCCTGTGCCGAAGGGCCTCGGCGGTGGCGCGGGTGACGGGACGGAACTGCACCGTGTCTCCCGGCGCCAGCAGGGCCGGCACCGGGCGGCGGATGTCGAACAGCGGAACCGGGCATTGGCCGACGATGTGCCAGCCGCCGGGGCTGACCCAGGGGTAGATCACGCACATCCGGTTGGCGATGGCCACCGACCCGGCTGGCACCTGGGTCCGCGGCTCGGCCCGCCGCGGGCGCGACAGGTCCGCCGGCAGGTCGCCCATGAACGGCAAGCCGGGCAGGAACCCCAGCGCATAGACGCGGAACCGGACGGTCGCGTGGCGCGCGACGATCTCGGTTGCCGGCAGGCCCAGGGCAGTGGCCAGATCGGCCAGGTCGATGCCGGCCTCGGCATCATAGCAGCAGGGCAGCCGCCAGCTGCGCCCTGCCGGGTGGTCCGCCGGTTCAAGCCGGGCCAGCAGGCGCTGGAGACCCGCGACCAGATCGGCCTGCGAGGTCTGCAGGCAATCGTAGTGCACGGTCACCGAACAGAAGGCACCGGCAACCTCGGACGCGCCCGGCAGGTGGTTCAGCTGGATCGCCCGGCGGATGGCGGCCTCGGCGACCGCGACCCGGGCCGCGGCGGCGGCGCCCACTTCATCGGCCAGCTCCAGCGTCACGGCGGAATCGGCCAGTGGACGGATGGCCAGGGCCTTCATTCCCCCGGCCCTGGCGCAGGGGGGCAGCGTCCCGCGGGGCCGGGCCGGCAGTCAGGTGTTTCGCAGGGCGCTGGGATCATGCCGTCGTTCCGGGAACCGCACCGAAGGATGCGGCCTTCGCGCCCGGGATGCAACCAGCCCGACTCGGGCCGCACCGCGCCCCCTTGGAAACGGCAACGCCCCGCGGCCTGGGCCACGGGGCGCGCACCTCCTCCCGATTTGCCGCGTGGGGCCTCCTCTCCCCATGGTCGCGGCGCGGGTGTGTTTGCCGAACGCCCGCCTTGCAGGCTTCCTTGCGTCAAGGCTGCGCAAACTTGCGGCAACCTGTCAACGATTCCCGTTTCAGACCCCGGCGATGATCTCGGCCTGCCGGACGATCACCTCGGCCTGCCGCATCGACGCGATGTCGATCAGCCGGCCCTTGTAGGTGGCCGCGCCCTGGCCGGCGGCCTTTGCGGCCTCCATCGCCGCCAGGATTTCCTTCGCCTCGGTCACCGCCTTTTCCGACGGCGTGAAGACCTCGTTCGCCAGGGCCACCTGCTTGGGATGGATCGCCCACTTGCCCACCATGCCCAGCGTGGCCGACCGCCGCGCCTGCGCCCGGAAGCCCTCGTCGTCGCTGAAATCGCCGAACGGCCCGTCCACCGGCAGCACGCCATGGGTCCGGCAGGCCGAGACGATGGCCGCCTGCGCCCAGTGCCAGGGGTCGGCCCAGTATTTTTGCCCCTCGCGGTGCATGTAATAGTTTTCCTGCGTGCCGCCGATGCCGGTGGTCTGCATCCCCATGCTGGCCGCGAAATCGGCCGCCCCCAGGCTCATCGCCTGCATCCGCGGACTGCTGGCCGCAATCTCCTCGACATGGGCGATCCCCGCCGCCGTCTCGATGATGACCTCGAAGGAAATCGGCTTCACCCGCCCCTTGGCGCGTTCCACCGCCGTGACCAGCGCGTCCACAGCATAGACATCGGCCGCGCAGCCGGCCTTGGGAATCATGATCTGGTCGATGCGATCGCCGGCCTGCTCCAGCACCTCGACCACGTCCTGATACCAATAGGGCGTGTCCAGCCCGTTGATCCGCACCGACAGGGTCTTCTTGCCCCAGTCGATGTCATTGATCGCCTGGATGATATTGCGGCGCGCCTGCGGCTTGTCGGCCGGGGTGACCGAATCCTCAAGGTCCAGGTTCACCACATCGGCCTCACTGGTCGCCATCTTCTCGAACAGTTCGGGCCGCGAGCCGGGGCCGAACAGCTGGCAACGGTTGGGGCGGGCCGGGGCGGCAGGCTGGATGCGGAAGCTCATCGGGTTTCCTTCGGGCAATCAAGTTACGCGGATGATTGCGCCCGCGATATATTCTTGCGCGGCTGCCTTCAAGCCTGAATTCGCACCTGCAGCATCGCAGCGCGGGCCTTGCGCGCTGCCCGTGAAGCCCCGACAACTTGACCATGATCACCGTCACGCCCCAGACCTTCCCCCTCAACCGCCCCTTCACCATCAGCCGCGGCTCCAAGACCGAGGCGCGGGTGCTGACCGCGCGCGTCACCCGCGGCGGCGTCACCGGGTGGGGCGAATGCGTCCCCTACGCCCGCTACGGCGAAAGCCCGGAGAGCGTGGCGGCGCAGATCGAAGGCCTGCCGCCCGGCATCAGCCGCGAAGCCCTGCAATCGGCGCTGCCGCCCGGCGCCGCCCGCAACGCGGTGGACTGCGCGCTGTGGGATCTGCAGGCGAAACAGACCGGCACCCCGGTCTGGCGCCTCGCCGGCCTGCCCCAGCCGCAGCCGGTGGAGATTGCCTTCACCCTGTCGCTGGACACGCCCGAGAAGATGCGCGCCGCCGCAGCCGCCAACGCCCACCGGGCGCTGTTGAAGATCAAGCTCGGCACCCCCGACGACATGCCCCGGCTTGAGGCCGTCCGCCAGGGCGCACCCGGCGTGCGGCTGATCGTCGACGCCAACGAAGGCTGGACGCCCGAGGTCTACACCGACCTCGCCCCGCACCTGATCCGCCTCGGTGTCGAGATGGTGGAACAACCCCTCCCCCAAGGCGTCGACGAGATGCTGGCCGAAATCGCCCGCCCCTTGCCGGTCTGCGCCGATGAATCCGCCCATGACGCGGCCTCGCTGGCGGGCCTTGTCGGCCGCTACGACGTGGTGAACCTGAAACTCGACAAGACCGGCGGCCTGACCGAAGCCCTGCGCGCCCGCGACGCCGCCCGTGCCCTTGGCTTCCGCGTCATGGTCGGCTGCATGATCTCGACCAGCCTGTCGATGGCCCCGGCCATTCTGGTCGCACAGGGCGCCGACTGGTCCGACCTTGACGGCCCGACCGATCTGAAGGAAGACCGCGCCCACCCGGTCACCTACGACGACCGCTGCATTCACCCGGCCTCGCCCGCCCTCTGGGGATGATCCATGACCCGCACCGTCTATCTGAACGGCGACTACCTGCCTGAAACCGAGGCCAAGGTCTCGGTCTTCGACCGCGGCTTCCTGATGGCCGACGGGGTCTACGAGGTGACATCGGTCCTCGGCGGCAAGCTGATCGACTTCGCCGGCCATTGCGCCCGCCTGCAGCGCAGCCTGGACGAACTGGCGATGACCAACCCCCACACGCCCGACGAATGGCTGGCCATCCACCGCGAACTTGTCGCCCGCAACGGCATCGACGAGGGCATGGTCTACCTGCAGGTCACCCGCGGCAACCCCGGCGACCGCGACTTTGCCTTCCCGCCCGCGGGCACGCCGCCCACCGTGGTGCTGTTCACCCAGGCCAAGGCCGGGCTTGCCGACAATCCAGTGGCGAAAACCGGCTGGAAGGTGATCTCGATCCCCGACATCCGCTGGGGCCGCCGCGACATCAAGACCGTGCAGCTTCTCTACCCCTCGATGGGCAAGATGATGGCCAAGGCGGCCGGCGTCGATGACGCCTGGCTGGTGGAAGACGGCTGCGTGACCGAGGGCACCTCGAACAACGCCTATATCGTCAAGGGCAACCGGATCATCACCCGGGCGCTGTCGAACGACATCCTGCACGGCATCACCCGCGCCGCCGTCCTGCGGTTCGCCCGCGAGGCGCAGATGGAAGTGGAAGAACGCAACTTCACCGTCGATGAGGCGAAACAGGCGGATGAGGCCTTCATCACCTCGGCCAGCGCCTTCGTCATGCCGGTGGTCGAGATCGACGGCGCGGCCATCGGCACCGGCACGCCCGGCAACGTCGCCACCCGCCTGCGCGAGATCTACCTGGACGAGATGCGCAAGGCCGCCGTCTAAGGGGTGCGCGCTCCGTTCACCTGGGCCGGCTTCCGCCGCGGCTTCCGCGTCGGGCTGGCGCTGGGCACCGCGATCTTCATCTACGGCGTGGCCTTCGGGCTGGTCGCCGCGCAGGCGGGCCTTGGCTGGGGCTGGGCGCTGGCGATCAGCGGTACGGTGTTCTCCGGCTCGGCGCAGCTGGCGGCGATGTCGCTGATCCCGGCGGGTGAGGCCACGCTTTGGACGCTGGCCGCCACCGTGCTGGTGATCAACGCCCGCTACCTGCTGTTCGGGGCGACCATCCAGCCTTGGCTGTCGAAGGCCGGCCCAATGCGCGCCTATGCCAGCCTGCTGCTGATCGGCGATGCCAACTGGATCGCCACCATGCGCGCCGCCGAGAAGGGCGAGGAGGACCGCGCCTACCTTGCCGGAACCGGCGTGCCGCTGAACGCCGCCTGGCTGGCGGGCACGCTGGTCGGCGTGCTGTTCGGCGGCATCCTGCCCGACCCCAGGGCGCTGGGGGCCGACCTGATGCTGCCCTGCTTTGCCGCCGCGATGATGGCCGCCATGGTGCGGTCACGCGCGGCGTTGGTGCCGGTCGCGGTCGGCGCCGCGGCGGCCCTGCTGGTGACCCGGCTGGCCGGCAACGGCTGGGGCATCATCGCCGCGGGCCTGGCCGGCGCCGCCGTCGCCGCGCTGACCGCCCGGCCGGGGGTGCTGAGATGACCCCGCCGCTTTGGCAGATGCTGCTGGTGATGGCCGCCGCCAGCCTGTTCTGCCGCCTTGCGGGCTACGTGGCGATGCGCTTCCTGCCGCCGTCGAACCGGCTTGACGCGGCGCTGAAGGCGACGCCTCTGGCGGTGATGGCCGGCATCACCGCCCAGGCCCTGGCCGCCGGCGGGCTGACCGAGGCGCTGGCGCTGGCCGCCGCCATCGGCCTGACCGTCGTCACCCGCAGCGATGTGGGCGCCGCCGTTGCCGGCGTGGGCGTGGCCGCGTCGCTGCGGGCGCTTGGCCTGTAACGCCAGCCCGTGGCGTCACTCGCGCGGGCCGACGTTTTCCCGATAGGCCACCTCGAAGGCCGCCTTCTGCTCATCCGTCGCCGGGGTCTGGTGCTGCGCCACCCAGTCCGCGTACGGCATGCCATAGACGATCTCGCGCGCCTCGTCCTTGCCCAGCTTGATCCCGCGTGCCGCCGCAGCCTCCTGATACCAGCGCGACAGGCAGTTGCGGCAGAACCCGCCCAGGTTCATCAGGTCGATGTTCTGCACATCCGGCCGCTTGATCATCAGGTGATGCATCAGTTCCCGGAAGGCGGCGGCCTCCAGTTCAGTGCGGGTGGCGTCATCCATCGGCATCCTCCAGCGCGGCGATCAGAATCGGGGCCAGCCGGGCCGCCCAGGTCTCTTGCCCCTCGGCCGACACGATCAGGTCGTTCCTGAGCTCGATCAAGGTATTCATCCGGCCCGTTGCAAGGGCGTGCCGGTCGATCGCATCGCCGGGCAGGTGGCCCGAATAGGGTTCGTTGTCGCCGACACACAGGTCCGGCTCGGCCGCAAGCCGGGCGATCAGCGGCCGCGACAGCCGCTCGTCCAGGTGGGAATACAGCACTCCCACCTGCCAGGGACGCGGCGGCCGGCCAGCCAGGCAGCGGGTAAAGCTGTGAATGGCCAGGATCACCGTGTCCGGCCGCCGCACCGCCAGCCGGGCATAGGCGGCGTGATAGGGGCGGTACAGCCGCGCCAGCCGCTCCTCGATCTCGGCCGGCGTGATCCGCCGGTTCGCCGGAACGATGGTCCCGTCATACAGCCGCATCACCAGCGTCGGGTCGTCCTCTCCCCGGTTCGGGTCGATCACCAGGCGCGAGAAATCGGACCGGATCACCGGGCTGTCCAGCAGCCGGCCCAGCGCCCGCGCCACCCCCGCGGCGCCCGGGTCCCAGGCAATGTGGCGCGCCATGTCCGCCGCCGGCAGGCCCAGATCACCCCCGGCCACCCAAGGAGGCACCCGGTTCGAGGCGTGGTCGCAGGTCACCAGCCAGCGCCCCGGCCTGCCTTCGCCCTCGATCCCGAACGCCACCGCCACCCCCCCTTCGCACCCCCGCCAACCGCAGTTAGGCCAAGCCTGCGGCCCCGTAAAGTGCGCTTTGCCACGGTAAAACCAAAGAGTTGCCAGCCTCAGGCAAAACCGCGTTGCGGGCTGCGGTGCTTTGCGCCATAAGGCGCCTCGGCCCACCATGAACACGAAATGCAAGCAGGAGGATGGCAGATGCGCCGCCACCGCAACGTGAAGATCGTGGCCACGCTCGGGCCCGCTTCCAGCGACTACAAGATGATCCGCGCCCTGTTCGAGGCCGGTGCCGACGTGTTCCGTCTGAACATGAGCCATGGCACCCATGACGAACAGCGCGCGCGCCACGCCATCATCCGCCAGGTCGAACAGGACACCGGCCGCCCGATCGGCGTCTTGGCCGACCTGCAGGGGCCGAAGCTGCGCGTCGGCACTTTCGCAGGTGGGGCGCATGATCTTGAGGATGGCGACAGCTTCCGCCTGGACCTAGATCCGACGCCCGGCAACGGCGACCGCGTGCAACTTCCGCACCCCGAAATCTTCGCGGCCCTGGAACCCGGATCCACACTGCTGGTGAACGACGGCAAGATCCGCCTGATCGTCAAGACCTGCGGCCCCGACTTCGCCAATTGCACCGTGGTGGTGGGCGGAACGATCTCGAACCGCAAGGGCGTGAACGTGCCCGATGTGGTGCTGCCGCTGGCCGCGCTGTCGGAAAAGGACCGCAAGGACCTGGAGTTCGCCTGCGAACTGGGCGTGGACTGGCTGGCGCTCAGCTTCGTGCAGCGCCCCGAAGACGTGATCGAGGCCCGCGCCCTGGCCAAGGGCCGCGCCGCCATCCTGTCCAAGATCGAGAAACCGGCGGCGGTCAAGGCCTTCGACGCCATCCTCGCGGTCTCGGACGGCATCATGGTCGCACGCGGCGATCTGGGGGTGGAACTGCCGGTGCATTCGGTGCCGCCGATCCAGAAGCAGCTGGTGCGCAGCGCCCGCGCCGCTGCCAAGCCGGTGATCGTGGCCACCCAGATGCTGGAAAGCATGATCGAGAACCCGATGCCCACCCGGGCCGAGGTCTCGGACGTGGCGACCGCCATCTACGAGGGCGCCGATGCGGTGATGCTTTCGGCCGAAAGCGCCGCCGGCAAGTTCCCGGTCGAAGCGGTTCGGACGATGGACAATGTCGCCATGTCGGTCGAGAAGGACCCGACCTATCGCTCGATCATCGCCGCCAGCCGCGTGGTGCGGCGCGAGACGGTGGCAGACGGCATCGTCTCGGCCGCGCGCGAAATCGCCGAGGCCACCAACATCAAGGCCATCGCCTGCTTTACCCAGACCGGCACCACCGTCGGCCTGGTCGCCCGCGAACGCCCGCAGGTGCCGATCATCGCGCTGACGCCGCTGGTTCAGACGGCGCGGCGCATCGCGCTGACCTGGGGCGCGCATTGCGTGATCGTGCCGGAACAGCAACGCTTCAAGGGCGCCGTCCTGTCGGCCGTGCATGCCGCGCTGACCGACGGATTCGCGCATGAGCAGGATTTCATCGTCGTCACCGCCGGGGTGCCGTTCAACGTTCAAGGCACAACGAACATCCTGCGCGTGGCGCCTTGCGACGAACGGTTGATTTCGAAAGTCGACCCCGGCTAAGCTTACGTGCAGCATCGGCACTCAGCGAGGCATGATGGATACCGACCTGCTCCTGACCATCGGCATCCTGCTGGTGGTGTTGACGATTCCCTCGCTGCTGTCGGCCTGGACCGAGGGTCGGGCGCCCCGGGTGGGGTCGATCCTGCTGATCGCCGGCGGCGGGCTGATCGTCGCGGCGCTGACGCATAAGCCCGGCGGCTATACCTTCGCCGACATTCCCACGGCCATGATGTCGGTAATCGGTCGCTACGTGAACTGACCCCCGCGATTGCCCCCCGATTGCCTCTTGCGCCCTGCCGGCTTGCCGCCTATAGGGGCGGCTTCGGAAAGAACCGCGCGGCCGGCGGATGTGGCATGCCGAGTCGCGCGCGAAGCAACTGGAGTTGGAAATGCCCAAGATGAAGACGAAATCCGCTGCGAAAAAGCGGTTCTCCTTTACCGCCAGCGGGCGGGTAAAGGCCGGTGTGGCCGGCAAGCGCCACGGCATGATCAAGCGTACGACGAAGTTCACGCGCCAGTCGACGGGGACCATGATCCTCAGCGACAGCGACGAAAGCATCGTCAAGAAGTACATGCCCTACAACCGGTAAGGAGAGCGAAACATGTCCCGCGTCAAATCCGGCAAGGTCACCCATGCCCGTCACCGCAAGGTGATCAAGCAGGCCGCAGGCTATTACGCCGCCCGGTCCACGAACTTCCGCACCGCCACCCAGGCGGTCGACAAGGCCAACCAGTACGCGACCCGCGACCGCAAGGTGAAGAAGCGCAACTTCCGCGCGCTCTGGATCCAGCGGATCAACGCCGCCGTCCGTCTGTTCGACCCGGCCTTCACCTACTCGCGTCTGATCGACGGCCTGTCCAAGGCCGGGATCGAGGTTGACCGCAAGGTCCTGGCCGATCTGGCCGTGCATGAGCCCGAGGCCTTCAACGTGATCGCCGACAAGGCCCGCGCCGCCCTGGCCGCCTGATCCGTTCAGGCCACCGCTTTCGGAAGACCCCGCCCCCCTTGGGCGGGGTTTTTCATTGCGCGACGCAGCGGCGCACCAGCCGCTCCAGCGCCTTGGCCCAGGGCCCGGGGTCCGCGCCTGCTGCAATTGCCAGCGCCGCCCGGTCATGCGCCGCCGACAGAAGCTGCGCCGTTTCATCCACCGGCCCGTTCAGCCCCGCCGCCCGCAGCCCCTGAACCAGCGTGCGCCCGCCGGCTTCGGCGTCGATCGCGGCCAGCCGCACCGGCCCCAGCACCGCCGGCGCCTCGACCAGCAGCAGCCGCGCCCGCCCCGGCCAGGCCATCGCCGCCAGGAACGCCCGCCCGCCCGCAACCAGCGCCTCGACCGGATCGGCGCCCTGGTCTTCTGCGGCCTCGATGGCCTGGGCCACCGCCTGCGCCTCGGCCCGGATCACCGCCTCGAACAGCGCCGCCTTGTCGGCGAAGTGGTGATACAGCGCCCCGCGCGTGACCCCGGCCGCCGCCACGATTTCGGGCGTGCCTGTCGCGGCATAGCCCTTTGCGGTGAACAACTGTCGCCCGGTCGCCAGCAGCAAAGCGCGCATCCGGTCTGACCGATCCTTGTTCGGCACCCGCGTCGCTTGTTGCATACATGCACCCTGTATGTTATTTACATGCATAGTGTATGCGAATCCGAGGGAAAGGGAAAGCCATGCAGACCACCAGCGTCTATCCCGTGCTGTCCAGCGCCGACGTCGCCGCCGCAGCCGCCCTCTTCACCACCCACTTCGGCTTTGTCCGCCTGTTCACGGCCGACTGGTACGTCCACCTGCAATCGGCCCATGACCCCGCAGTGAACCTGGCCATTCTGGCCGCAGGGCACCCGACCATTCCCGCCGCCGCCCGTTCGGCCACCGCCACCGGCGTTCTGCTGAACTTCGAGGTCGAGGATGTCGATGCCGAATGGCACCGCCTGCGCACCGCCGGCCTGCCCATCCTGTTGCCCTTGCGAGACGAGCCCTTTGGCCAGCGCCATTTCATCCTGCAAGGCCCCGACGGCGTGCTGATCGACATCATCCGCCCGATCCCCGCCGACGCCGCCTTTGCCGCGCAATATGCCCCAGAGGCCCGGCCCGCATGACGGCGTGGAACCGGATGGCACCCCCGCCGTTGTGTCTGCGCACATAGCAAGGAGCTCGCGATGCCCGCCCAGACCGCCACCCGCATCGACATCGGCCGCCCCAACCGCCAGCGCGTCGAAGTGCTGCTGAACGCTCTTGTCGCCGATCTGGCCGACATGGCCGCGCGCACCAAGCACGCGCACTGGAACGTCACCGGCCCGCATTTCATCGCCCTGCACACGCATTTCGACAGCTTGCACGCCGTGCTGATCACCCACATCGACGCCCTGGCCGAGCGCACCGCCGCCCTGGGCGGCTTTGTCCGTGGCCGCCTCTCCGATGCCGCCGGCGCGACCCGCCTGAAAGAGTTTCCCGAAGCCACCCGTGACGGCATGGCCGTGGTCAAGGCGCTTGCCGAAGCCCTGGCCCAGGTCTCGAACGCCGCCCGCGACGGCATCGAGACGGCGGAAGAGGAAAACGACATGGTCACCGCCGACCTGCTGACCGGGGTCTCGGCCGACCTCGACAAGCAGCTTTACTTCCTTGAGGCGCACCTGCGCTGACCGCCCCAGACCTTGCCCCGGCCCTTGCCCCAGACCTTGCCCCGGCCCTTGCATCGCGGCCTGTCTCCCGCTAACCCCGTCGCGGCCAGACCAAGGGGCTTTGCGCGATGGACCTGACTGAAATCCGTGGCAAATACATCGGGGCCGTTGCCGGCGCCGCCGACGAGGCGGCGCTGGAAGAGGTGCGCGTCGCTGCCCTGGGCAAGAAGGGCGAGATCAGCGCCCTGATGGCCACCCTGGGCCGCATGGACCCAGACGTCCGCAAGGCCGCCGGCGCCAGCCTCAACGCCCTGAAGGACGAGATCGACGCCGCGCTGCGCGCGAAGAAATCCGCCCTCGGCGACGCCGCCCTTGACGAACGCCTGCGGGCCGAATGGCTCGACGTCACCCTTCCCGGCCGCCCCCGCCGCGTCGGCACCATCCACCCGGTCAGCCAGGTGATGGACGAGTTGACCGCGATCTTCGCCGACATGGGCTTTTCGGTCGCCGAAGGGCCGCAGGTCGAATCCGACTGGTTCAACTTCGACGCCCTGAACATCCCGCCCGAGCATCCCGCCCGGCAAGAGCACGACACCTTCTTCATGGCCCGTGCGACGGGCGACAACCGCCCGCCCCACGTGCTGCGCACCCACACCAGCCCGGTGCAGATCCGCGCCCTGCAGGCCCAGGGCGCGCCGATCCGCGTCATCGCCCCCGGCCGCGTCTACCGGATGGACATGGACCAGACCCACACGCCGATGTTCCACCAGGTCGAAGGCCTGGCCATCGACCGCGACATCAGCATGGCCAACCTCAAGTGGACGCTGGAAGAATTCTGCCGCGCCTTCTTCGAGGTCGACCGCGTCGAACTCCGCTTCCGCGCCAGCCACTTCCCCTTCACCGAACCCTCAGCCGAGGTCGACATCCGCTATTCCAACGTCGGCGGCCAGCTCCGCATCGGCGAGGGCGACAAGTGGATGGAGATCCTCGGCTCCGGCATGGTCCACCCCAAGGTCCTGGCGGCCGCCGGCGTGGACCCGACCCAGTGGCAGGGCTTCGCCTTCGGCATGGGCATCGACCGCATCGCGATGCTGAAATACGGCATCCCCGACCTCCGCGCCTTCTTCGAATCCGACCTGCGCTGGCTCCGCCACTACGGCTTCAGCGCGCTCGACATGCCCGACCTGCCCGGCGGCCTCAGCCGTTGATGGGCCCTGCTTTCATCTGTCCCTAAATATCCTGCGGGGGTGCGGGGGTGCAAAACCCCCGCCGCGCTATCCGACCCGCGCCGCCGCCCGCCCCGCCCAGCGCCCGGTGGCCCAACTGGCGGTCAAAAGATACCCCCCCGTCGGCGCCTCCCAGTCCAGCATCTCGCCGCAGGCGAAGACCCCCGGCAGGGCGCGCAGTTCCAGCCCCTCGGTCAGGCTGGCGCGGGTGATCCCGCCCGCGACCGAAATCGCCTCGTCCAGCGACCGCGGACCGGCGTGGCGGACGGGCAGGTGTTTCACCACCGCCAGCGGCTGCCCGCGCCCCCATTCCATCACCAGCGCCGAAGCCACCGGCGACAGCCCCAGCTTGCGCAGCCGGTTCGTGGCACTTTCGCCGGGCTTCATCCGGGCCAGCCGCGCCGCCACCTCGGCCTCGGGCACGTCCGGCATCAGGTCCAGCTCCAGCGCCGCCCCTTCGCGCACCGCGCGGCTGACGGCATAGATGCCACCGCCCTCCAGCCCCTTCGCCGAGACCACGAATTCGCCGCGTGACGTCACCTCGCCGGCCCGCAGGCAGGCCCCCTTGACCGCCGCCCCGAAGTGCCGCGCCATCTGCGGCGACCAGATCACCTTGAGCCCCATGTTCGCCGGCTTCCACGGCGCGATCTCCACGCCCCGCTCACGCAGCCAGGGCACCCAGGCCCCGTCCGACCCCAGCCGGGACCAGCTGGCCCCGCCCAGCGCCAGCACCACCACGCGCGGCGTCAGCACCCGCTCGCCCTCCGGCGTCTCGAACCGCCAGCCTTCGCCGGCAAACCCCGCCCAACGCCAGCGCATGCGGAATTCCACCCCCGCCCCGTCCAGCCGCCGCAGCCAGCCCCGCAGCAGGGGCGAGGCCTTCATCGCCTTCGGAAACACCCGCCCCGAGGACCCTGTGAACACCTCCTGCCCCAGCCCGCGGCACCAGTCGCGCACCTCGACAGGCCCGAATTCGGCCAGCATCGGCGCCAGCCAGCCCGCATCATAGCGGGCGATGAAACCCTCCAGCGCCTCGTCGCGGGTCACGTTCAGCCCGGATTTCCCCGCCATCAGGAACTTGCGCGCGGGCGAGGCCTTGGCCTCGGCCACCACCACCCTGCGGCCGGCCCGCGACAGCTCCTCGGCCGCCATCAGCCCGGCCGGCCCGGCGCCGATGACCAGGGCGTCAGACACCGGTTCCCCCCCTCAACTCGACCACCCGGTGCGGATAGGGCATCTCGATCCCCGCTTCCTTGAGCGCGTTCCAGATCGCGAACAGCACCGGGCTGCCGTACTTGTTCTTGCCGTCGTCGATGCCGTTCACCCAGTATTCCACCGCGAAATCCACGCTCGACTCGCCGAACCCCTTCAACTCGCAGTCCGGCCCGTCGGGGGCCTTCAGCACAAAGGGCAGTGCCGCCACCGCGCGCTCGATGATCTCGGGCACAAGGTTGATGTCGGTCTCATAGCTGACCGAGAACGCCGCCTCGTAGCGGTTGGCGCTGCCCTGGTCGGAGTAATTCACCACCCGCGTGGTGACGAAATGCTCGTTCGGCACCACGATCCACTTGCCGTCGAAGGTCTCCAGAACGCAGGCGCGGGCGGTCATCTTCACGATGGTGCCCTTCTCGCCGCCGTCCAGTTCGACGTAGTCGCCCACCGTGGTCTGGCCCTCGACCAGAAGGATGATGCCGGAAACGAAATTCGCCGCGATCTGCTGCAGGCCGAGGCCGATGCCCACGCCCAGCGCGCCGCCCAGCACCGCCACCGCGGTCAGGTCGATGCCCATGATGCTCATCAGCAGCAGGAAGGCGGCGCCGAAGATCGCCACCTCGGCCGCCTTCATCGCCAGTTCCCGCATCGCCGGGCGCAGCGCCGGCTGGGCCTTGATGAAGTCGGCCGACTGCCGGTTCGACCAGGCGCCCAGCCAGAACAGCAGCGACCCGGCGATGGCGCCACGAATCAGCGTCAGAACCGAGAACCGGATGTTGCCCAGATTGACCTGCGTCGCATCCAGCCGGGCGGTGATGTCGTCCAGCACCCCCATCGCATACAGCGCCGCCACTGGGATCAGCACATAGCGGCCCAAGATGCGCAGGAACCCGTCCGCCAGCACCTCGCGCACCAGGATGCGCGCGGCGATGAACAGGAACACCCGCTTGCCGAAGGCGATCACCTCTCCGCTGTCAAAGGCGGCCCGGGTGACCCCCTCGCCCGCCGCGGTCAGGCCATAGGCGAACAGCGGCAGCAACAGCGGCAGGAACCGCAGCGCCAGCCGGCGCAGTTGCGCGATCCGGCCCTCGTCGTCGTCCTTCGGCGTGCCAAGACGGCGCAGCACCGGCGCGATCTTCCGTTCCAGAAGCTTGGCCGCCAAGAAGGCCACGACCAGCAGCGCGAACTGAGACCAGGCCGCCGGCGAGGTCAGCCAGCCCAGCGCCACCGCCCAGGCCTGCTCCAGCCACTGCATCACCCGGCCTGCGAAATCCGGCGCGTCGCCCATGCCTGGCTCCTTGCGGTCTGGCCCAACTGCTTCTTCCTGTGCCAAGGAATGCGGCCGCAGACAAGATGACCGAACCGCCCACCTTTCCGGAAGGGGCGCCTCAGATCATCCGTTTGATCGCCGCGACATGCGCCGCCGTGGCTGCCAGCGCATCGGCACACAGGTCCCTTGCGGCCTGCATCAGCCCCTCGGGCATCACGATCCGGTCGATCAGGCCCCAGGCCAGCGCCTCATCCGCGCCGATCTTGCCGCCCGCCATCAGGATCATCTTCGCGCGCGCACTCCCCACCAGGGCCGCCAGCCGCCCCGGGTCCGACGGCTGCGGCCGGTAGCCCAGCTTCATCACCGGATAGAAGAAATTCGCCCCCGGCACCGCGATGCGGCAATCGCAGGCCAGCGCGATGCCGAAGGCGCCGCCCGCCAGCGTGCCGTTCAGCGCCGCCACCGTCAGCCCCGGGAAGGCCGCCACCGCGCCCGAGGCGCGTTCCCACACCGGATCGGTCGCCAGCCCGGCGCGGGCCGCCTCAAGGTCGGCCCCAGCCGAGAACACCCGACCCTCGCCGGTCAGCACCAGCGCCTGCGCGCCCGCCGCTGCCGCCCCTTCCGCCGCCTCGGCCACCGCCGCCAGCATCGCGCCCGTCAGCGCATTTGCCTTGTCCGGCCGCGCCAGCCGCACCACCCGCAGCCGATCCTCGTCGCGCACCTCGATCATTCCCGCCTCCGCATCGCGCTTTGCGCCCCAATAGCGCGGCACACGGTCCCCCACCAGCCTGCAACCCCTTGACGCAGCCCCTTCCGCGGGAAACCATGCGCCAACATTTCACCCATGAGGCTTTCGTCATGAAACACTGGCAGCTTTCCGGCTCGACCGCGCTCGCCCTCCTGCTTTCGTCCTCCGCCGCTCTGGCCGTCACCCCCGAAGAGGTCTGGACCAACTGGCAGGCCGTCCTCTCCGGCTCGGGCGCGCTGACGGGCGGCGCCACCACCCGCAACGGCGACACGCTGGAAGCGACCGGCGTGACCTGGACGCTGACGAATTCCGACGATGCCTCGACCGTCTCGACCGTCTTCGACAAGATCACCTTCCGCGACCTGGGCGACGGCACGGTCGAGATCACGCTGCCGACCAGCTATCCCTTCACCCTGACCGGCGGCGAGTCCGACGATCCGGCGTCCTTCAACGTCACCACCCCCACCGACGGCCTCAGGATGATCGCCTCGGGCACGGCCGAGGCGACCAGCTACGACTTCTCGGCCGATACCTACGGGCTGACGGCGGATGGCTTCAAGAAGAGCTCGGGCGAAGCGATCGACCTGACCATCAAGGCCGCAATGACCGGCGTTGCCGGCAAATACGCCGTGACCCCCGGCGCCGGCATCACCGGCATCGACAGCTCGGGCAAGGCCGCATCGACCACCATCGACGTGGTCGCCAAGGAACCCGCGACCGACACCGAAGCCACCTTCGCCATTACCGTGGGTGAAACCTCGGGCACCACCAAGGGCACCTTCGTCGGCCAGGAAATGATGGCCAACATGTCCCAGGCGCTGAAGGCCGGCTTCATGGTCGACAGCACCTCGAACATCGGCCCGGTCACCGTCAAGGGCAACGTGGTCGAAGGCGGCAAGACCACCACCATCGACGCCACGCTTGGCGGGTTGACCAGCAAGGTCGCCATCGACAGCGCGCGGGTCGACTACGGCTTTGCGATTACCGGCTTTGACGGCACCGTCACCGGCCCCGACATGCCGCTGCCCGAGGTTTCAAGCGCCTTTGGCGAGCTGGCCTTCGGCGTCATGTTGCCGGTCGCCATGACAGACACGCCGCAGGATTTCACCATGCTGTTCAAGCTGGCCGACCTGACCGCGGCCGACGGCCTCTGGGCCATGTTCGACCCGGGCAGCCAGCTCAAGCGCGACCCGGCGACGCTGATCCTTGATCTCAAGGGCAAGGGGCGCTGGACCGCCGACATCATGGACCCGGCGGTGCAGGACCAGGCCGCACCGCCGCTGGAGCTGGCCTCGCTCGACCTGCCGCAGCTTCTGCTCAAGGCCTTGGGCGGCGAGATCGCGGCCACCGGCGCGCTGACCTTCGACAACTCCGACCTGATGACCTACGGCGGCCTTCCGGCGCCGACCGGCAAGATCACCGCCAACCTCAAGGGCATCAATGCGCTGATCGACACCGCCGTGTCGATGGGGCTGATCCCGGAAGAAGAGGTGATGGGCGTCCGCATGGGTCTGGCGATGTTCGCCAAGCCCGGCGCCGGGCCGGACGAGCTGGTGTCCGAGGTCGAGTTCAAGGACAAGCACCTGTTCGTCAACGGCCAGCAGCTGCAATGATCCGCTGAACAGACCGGGGCGGGGCGCTGTCGCCGGCGCCCCGCCTGTGCTTTCTTCCTGACGGGCCGTCGCCTTGCGGCCCGGCGCCGGGCAGACTACCTGACACCCAACCCGCGCCGTCGCGAAGGAGCCTGCCGCCGATGCCCACCCCCGCCCTGCCGGACCTTGCCGCCGCGCTTCTGGACGCCGCCCGCAAGGCCGGGGCCGAATCGGCCGATGCCCTGGCCGTCACCGACGCCGCGCTGAACATCGACTACCGTCAGGGCCGGCTGGAACAGGCCGAGCGTTCGGAAGGCACCGAGGTCGGCCTGCGCGTGCTGATCGGCGGGCGGCAGGCCTGCGTCTCGGCTTCGGACATCGCGCCGGCCACCCTCGCCGCCCTGGCGGAACGCGCCGTCGCCATGGCGCGCGAGGCGCCGCAAGATCCGTCCGCCGGCCTGGCCGACCCCGACCAGACCGCCCGCGGCTGGGACCTGGCCGCCCTCGACCTTTGTGATCCGGCGCCCGACCCTTTGCCCGCAGCGCTGGAACAGGCCGCCCGCGCTCTGGACGGCGCGGCGATGGCGGCCGGCGGCGTGGCCCAGGCCGAGGCCACTGCCGCCTTTTCGCGCCGCGAGGTGTTCCTGGCGCAGTCGAACGGCTTTGCCGGCGGCCATGCCCGCACCAGCCATTCCCGCAGTGTCACCGCCTTCTGTGGCTCTGGCACGGGGATGGAACGTGACTGGGCCGGCGAGACCCGCACCCACGGCGCCGACCTGCCCGACCTTGAGGCGATGGGTCGCCTGGCCGCCGAACGGGCGCACGCCCGCCTTGGCGCCGTCAAGCCGCCGACCGGCCGCTTTCCGGTGGTCTATGACGAACGGGTCGCTTCCAGCCTGATCGGCCACCTGCTGTCGGCGATCAATGGCAGCGCCATTGCCCGAGGCGCCAGCTGGGCGCGCGGGCTGATGGGGCAACAGGTTCTGCCCGCCGGCCTGTGGCTGACCGAGGACCCGCTGCGTCCGCGCAGCGGCGCCTCGCGCCCGTTCGACGCCGAGGGCCTGCCGACGCGGGCCAAGGCGCTGGTGCAGGACGGCGTGCTGCAAACCTGGGTGCTGGACCTTGCCACCGCCCGCCGGCTGGGCCTGCAATCCACCGCGAATGCCAGCCGCGGCCCCACCGCGCCGCCCTCGCCCTCGACCACCAATGTCGATCTGACCCAGGGCGCCCAGTCGCGCGACGACCTCTTGGCCGCGATGGGCACAGGCCTGCTGATCTGCGGCATGATCGGCCAGACCATCAACCCCACCACCGGCGACTATTCCCGCGGCGCCTCGGGGTTCTGGGTCGAGAACGGCCGCATCTCGCATCCGGTGAACGAATGCACCGTGGCCGGCAACCTCCGCGACATGCTCTTGCGCATCGTGCCGGCGAACGACGCGCGGTCGCACCTGACGCTGCGGGTGCCCTCGATCCTGATTGACGGGATGACCCTTGCCGGCGCCTGACACCACGCCCGAGGCCGACCTGGCACTTCTGGCCGAAGCTGCGGCCGAGGCGGGCCGCGTGGCGATGTCGTTCTGGCAGCGCAACCCCAAGGCCTGGGACAAGGGCGGAGACCACGGCCCGGTGTCCGAGGCCGACCTGGCGGTGGACGCCATCCTCAAGGAATGGCTGTGCAACGCCCGGCCCGGCTATGGCTGGCTGTCCGAGGAAACCCCTGACGACCTCGCCCGGCTGGCCTGCGATCAGGTCTTCGTCGTCGATCCGATCGACGGCACCCGCGCCTTCCTGGCCGGCGAAGACGGCTTCGCCGTTTCGCTGGCCGTGGCAAGCGCTGGCGCGGTGACCGCGGCCTTGGTGCATCTGCCGGCGCGCGGCCTGACCTATGCCGCGATCACCGGCGGCCCGGCCAGCCGCAACGGCGCGCCGGTTGCGGTCAGCCAACGCACCGACCTGACCGGCGCCGACGTGCTGGCCACCCGTGCCGCGATGGCGCCCGAGCATTGGCCCGGCGGCGTGCCTGACCTCAAGCGCAGCTTCCGCACCTCGCTGGCCTGGCGGCTGTGCCGCGTGGCCGAGGGGCGGCATGACGCGATGTTCACCTTCCGCGAGGCCTGGGAATGGGACATCGCCGCCGGCAGCCTGATCGCCGAACGTGCCGGCTGCCGGGTGACCGACCGCTCCGGTGCCCCGCTTCGCTTCAACGCGCCGCATCCCCGTGCGCCCGGCGTGATCGCCGCGCCGCCGGCGCTGCATGGCGCGATCCTGAACCAGCTGCGCGCCTGATGGTCTGTCCATTCCCGGGACAGTCTGATTAGCTGCCGCGCAAGCTGCGCCGAGGGAAACGTGCTGGATCTGGTCATCTTCGATTGCGACGGAGTGCTGATCGACAGCGAGATCATATCCGCCACCATGCTGGTCGAGGCGCTGGCCGACCTGGGCGTACGGATCGACCTGCCCTATGTGGCCCGGCATTTCCTGGGCCGCAGCTACCCCACCGTGATGGCCACCATCCGGCAAGACTTTGGCCTGGACCTGCCGACCGCCTTTGAAGCCGACTACCGCACCCGCCTGCTGGCCGCCTTCGAGCGCGAGTTGCGGATCATGCCGCAGGTAAAGGGAGTGCTGGACCGGCTGCGGGTGCCGTTCTGCGTCGCCACCTCCTCCAGCCCGAAGCGGGCCGAGATGTCGCTGCGGCTTGTGGGCCTGGGCGATCTGGTCGGGCCTCGGTTGTTCACCGCCTCGATGGTGGCGAACGGCAAGCCCGCGCCAGACCTGTTCCTGCATGCGGCCCGCGTCTGTGGCGCCGACGCGGCACGGACACTGGTGATCGAGGACAGCCTGACCGGCCTGCGCGCGGGCCTTGCGGCAGGGATGCAGGTCTGGCGTTTTACCGGCGGCAGCCACCTGCGCGGAACCGACGCGCAAGAGACCGAGGACGCCCGCCCGCACCGCCGGTTTGATTCCTTTGCCGATTTCTTCCAGATTGACCCAACCATGACGGGACCCCCATGAGCAGCCGCCCCGATCCCGAACCCAGCTTGCAGGACGAAGCCGCCCGGGCCGGCTGGCTGTACTACGTCGGCGGCCTGACGCAGGACCAGATCGCCCAGGATCTGGGGGTCAGCCGCCAGCGTGCGCAGCGCCTGGTGTCTCGCGCCATGGCGGAAGGGCTGATCCATGTCCGGCTGAACCACCGCATCGGCGCCTGCCTTGATCTTGAACATGCGCTGACCGCCCGGTTCGGGCTGCAACGATGTCGGGTGTCGCCCGGCCTGGGGCCTGGCGGCGACGGCGTGCGCAGCATCGCCCCCACCGCCGCGGCCGAGTTCGAGCGCTTCCTGAGGATGGACAGGCCGCTGGTGCTGGCTCTGGGCACCGGCCGGGCGATGCGCGGCATGGTGGACGCACTGACCGATGGCATCGTGGCCGAGCATCATCGCCTGGTCTCGCTGATCGGCAACATTGCTCCGGACGGTTCGGCCAGCTTCTTCGACGTGGTGATGCGGCTGGCCGACAAGGTGCACGCGCCGCATTACCCGATGCCGGTGCCGGTGATCAGCACGACGCCGGAAGAGAACGATGCATTTCACGCCCTGCCGCCGGTGAAGAAGGTGGTCGAACTGGCACAGCGGGCGGATGTGATCTTTGTCGGCATCGGCCAGATGTCCGAAGACGCGCCACTGTTGAAGGACGGCTTCGTTTCCCGCGCCGAACTTGATGAGATGCAGGCCGCCGGCGCGGCGGGCGAGGTGGCCGGCTGGGTCTTCGACCGCGCCGGACGCTACCTTGACCTCGGCACCAACCGCCGCACCGGCGGCGTGCGGGTGGACCCTGGCCTTGACCGTCCGGCCATCGGCATCGCAGCGGGCGAGACCAAGGCGCCCGCCATCGTCGGGGCCCTGACCTCACGCATTGTCAACGGTCTGGTGACAGACGAGCCCACTGCGCGCGCCGTTCTGGCGCTGGCCGGCTGAGTTCTGCCCAACAAACGCACCCGTCTGCACGGATTTGTAACGGAGCGTGAAGAACACGCTTGACGATTCGGCATTTGGGTGAGCATTTTTTCGGTAG
The DNA here is from genome assembly GCF_020564565.1 of Rhodobacter sp. Har01. Taxonomy (GTDB): domain Bacteria; phylum Pseudomonadota; class Alphaproteobacteria; order Rhodobacterales; family Rhodobacteraceae; genus Pseudogemmobacter. The sequence continues at coordinate 67,262 of NZ_JAJCTD010000006.1, read as the reverse complement.
GCGATGAAATGCTCAATCGCTGCCAAGGGAGGAAACCATGACTGTATCGCTGCGCGCGCTAATGGGCGCGACGGCTTTGCTTGCGCTGTCCGGCGCTGCGATGGCCGAAACCACCATCACCGTCGCCACCGTGAACAATGGCGACATGATCCGCATGCAGGGTCTGATGGACGACTTCTATGCCAAGAACCCCGACATCAAGGTCGAATGGGTGACGCTTGAGGAAAACGTCCTGCGCCAGAACGTCACCACCGACATCGCCACCGGCGGCGGCCAGTATGACGTGCTGACCATCGGCACCTACGAGGTTCCGATCTGGGGCAAGCAGGGCTGGCTGGTCAGCCTCAACGACCTGCCCGCCGAATACGACGTGGATGACCTCTTGCCCGCCATCCGTGGCGGCCTGACGGTTGACGGAAACCTGATGGCCTCGCCGTTCTATGGCGAAAGCTCGATGGTGATGTATCGCACCGACCTGATGGAAGCCGCCGGCCTGACCATGCCCGACGCGCCGACCTGGGCCGACATCGAGACCGCCGCCAAGGCGATGACCAACACCGAGACCGGCGTCTACGGCGTCTGCCTGCGTGGCAAGGCCGGCTGGGGCGAGAACATGGCCTTCCTGACGGCCATGTCCAACTCGTTCGGCGCGCGCTGGTTCGACGAGGCCTGGATGCCGCAGTTCGACCAGCCGGAATGGAAGGCGACACTCGACTTCTATCTGAACCTGATGAACAATTACGGCCCGCCCGGCGCCAGCAACAACGGCTTCAACGAAAACCTGACGCTGTTCCAACAAGGCAAGTGCGGCATGTGGATCGACGCCACCGTGGCCGCCAGCTTCGTCACCGGCAAGGACAGCACCGTGGCCGACAAGGTGGGCTTCGCCCTGGCCCCCGACAACGGGTTGGGCAAGCGTGGCAACTGGCTCTGGGCCTGGTCGCTGGCGATTCCGGCATCCAGCCAGAAGCAGGATGCCGCCAAGGCCTTCATCAACTGGGCCACGAACAAGGACTATCTGGCGCTGGTCGCCAGCAAGGAAGGCTGGGCCAACGTGCCGCCGGGAACGCGCTCCTCGCTCTACGCCAATGAGGAATACGCCAAGGTCCCGTTCGCCAAGATGACACTGGATTCGATCAACTCGGCCGATCCGAACGCGCCGACTGTCAAGCCGGTGCCCTATGTCGGCGTGCAGTTCGTGGCGATCCCGGAATTCCAGGGTCTCGGCACCACCGTGGGTGAAATCTTCTCGGCAGCACTTGCGGGCCAGAAGACCGCCGATGAGGCGCTGGCCGAAGCCCAGACCGCCGTCACCGACGAGATGAAGGCCTCGGGCTACATCCAGTAGGCAAACGCGCCGGGCCGGTTCCGGCCGGCCCAAGGCGTCCTCCCGGCTTGCGGGTCCTTTGCGGCCCGCAAGCTCGGCCCGGCCCCCTGGCCTTTGGAGACCCGAGCCATGTCCACGCATTCCACCCGTCTGGCCGCGCGCCTGATGGTTGCCCCATCGGTCATCCTGCTGTTTGTCTGGATGATCGTTCCGCTGGCGATGACTCTGTATTACTCGTTCCGGTTCTATCGGCTGCTCACGCCGGACCGGACCCGCTGGACCAGCTTCGACAACTACACCTGGTTCCTGAATTCGCCCGACTTCTGGCTGGCGATCTTCAACACCCTCGCCCTGGTCGGCGGCGTGCTGGTGATCACGGTGGTCCTGGGCACGCTGATTGCCCTTCTCATCGACCAGCCTGTCAAGGGGCAGGGCGTGCTGCGCATCCTGGTCATCGCGCCCTTCTTCGTGATGCCGCCCGTCGCCGCCTCGATCTGGGAAAACCTGTTCATGCACCCGCAGAACGGGCTGTTCGCTGCCTTCGCCCGCGGCTTCGGCGCGCAACCGATCCTGTTCCTTGAGAATTACCCGATGCTGTCGGTCATCGGCATCGTCTCCTGGGAATGGCTGCCCTTCGCCACGCTCATCCTTCTCACCGCGCTGCAATCGCTGTCGTCGGAACAGCTTGAGGCGGCCGAAATGGACGGCGCCGGTGCCGTCTCGCGCTTTCGCCATATCATCCTGCCGCACCTGACCCGGGCGATCACCGTGGTCATCCTGATCCAGACCATCTTCCTCTTGGGCATCTTCGGCGAGATCTTCACCACCACCCAGGGCGGGCCTGGGTCTGCGTCCACCACGCTGCCCTACATGATCTTCAAGCAGGCCATCGCCGCCAAGGACATCGGCCGCGCCGCCGCCGGCGGGATCATCGCGGTGATCCTGGCCAACATCGTCGCCTACTTCCTGATGCGCGGCATCGGCAAGAACCTGGACGCGTGAGGAGACACCGATGGCCCGCGCCTCATCCCCCCGCCGAATGATCCTGACCACCCTCGCCGCCTGGGGCGTGGCGCTGCTGATCTTCTTCCCCGTGCTGTGGATGATCCTGACCAGCTTCAAGACCGAAGCCTCGGCCGTGGCCAACCCGCCAGAGCTGCTGTCGGCCAGCTGGACGCTGGAGAACTATGCCGAGGTCTGGGCGCGCTCGGACTATCCGCGGTTCTTCTGGAACTCGGTCGTCATCTCGATCGGCTCCACCCTTCTGGGCCTGGCCGTCGCCATTCCTGCCGCCTGGGCCATGGCCTTCGTGCCCGGCAAGCGCACCAAGGACCTGCTGATGTGGATGCTCTCGACCAAGATGATGCCCGCCGTGGCGGTGATGATCCCGATCTACCTCTTGTTCCAGCGGCTGGGCCTGTTCGACACCAAGACCGGCCTGATCCTGGCGCTGATGCTGATGAACCTGCCGATCATCACCTGGATGCTCTACACCTACTTCAAGGAAATCCCCGGCGAAATCCTTGAAGCCGCGCGGATGGACGGGGCCGGCCTGCGGTCGGAAATCCTGTATGTGCTGACGCCGATGGCGCTGCCCGGCATCGCGTCGACGCTGCTGCTGAACGTCATCCTGGCCTGGAACGAGGCATTCTGGACCATCACCCTGACCACCACCAAGGCAGCACCCCTGTCGGCCTTCATCGCCAGCTTTTCCGCACCGCAGGGCCTGTTCTACGCGAAACTTTCGGCGGCCTCGACCATGGCCATCGCGCCGATCCTGATCCTGGGCTGGTTCAGCCAGAAACAACTGGTCCGCGGCCTGACCTTCGGCGCGGTGAAGTGAGGAAGACATGGGACAGATCACCCTCAAATCGGTCCGCAAATCGTTCGGCGATGTCCATGTCATCCCCGGCGTGGACCTGGAAATCCGCGATGGCGAGTTCGTCGTCTTCGTCGGCCCCTCGGGCTGCGGCAAGTCCACCCTTCTGCGGCTGATCGCGGGGCTGGAGGATACCACCGCCGGACAAATCCTGATCGACGGCAAGGACGCCACCGACCTGCCCCCCGCTCGCCGCGGCCTGGCGATGGTGTTCCAGAGCTACGCGCTTTACCCGCACATGACGGTGCGCAAGAACATCGCTTTCCCGCTCAAGATGGCTGGGCTTTCCGAAGCCGAGCAGGCGAAGAAGGTGGAGGCCGCCGCGAAAGTGCTGAACCTCACCGCCTACCTCGACCGCCGCCCCGGCCAGTTGTCGGGCGGCCAGCGCCAGCGCGTCGCCATCGGCCGCGCGATCGTGCGCGAACCGGCGGCGTTCCTGTTCGACGAACCGCTGTCGAACCTGGATGCCGCCCTGCGGGTGACCATGCGGCAGGAAATCAGTGAACTGCACCAGGCGCTGAAGACGACAATGATCTACGTCACCCACGACCAGGTCGAAGCGATGACAATGGCCGACAAGATCGTGGTGCTGAACGCCGGCCGGATCGAGCAGGTGGGCAGTCCCCTGGACCTGTATCACTTCCCCGACAACCTGTTCGTCGCGGGCTTCATCGGCAGCCCGAAGATGAACCTGATCGAAGGCGCCGAGGCCGCCCGCCACAATGCCCGGACCATCGGCATCCGGCCCGAGCATATCGGTGTCGGCTCCGGCCCATGGGAGGGCACGGTGCAGCTGTCCGAACACCTCGGCTCCGACAGTTTCGTCAAGGTGCAGGTGGACGGCATCGGCGTGCTGAACGTCCGCGCCGGCGGCGAGATCGGCGTCCACCATGGCGACCGCATCCGGTTGAACCCCGAACCCGACAAGATCCACCGCTTCGATGCCGACGGAAAGGCCATCCGATGAGACTGCAAGGCAAGACCGCCCTGATCACCGGCGCCGCCCGCGGCATTGGCCTGGAATTCGCCCGCGCTTACGTGGCCGAAGGCGCGCAGGTGGCCATCGCCGACATCGCCATCGACGCCGCCCGCAAGGCCGCGAACAGCATCGGCCCGCAAGCCCATGCCATCGCGCTGGACGTCACCCGCCAGGACAGCATTGACGCCGCCTTTGCTGAGGCCGTCACCCGCATGGGCCACCTGGATATCCTGATCAACAACGCAGCCCTCTTCAGCGCCGCGCCCATCGCCGAGATCACCCGCGCCGATTATGAACGTCTGTTCGCCGTCAACGTTGCCGGCACGCTGTTCTGTCTGCAGGCCGCCGCGCGCCACATGATCCCGCGCGGGCAGGGCACCATCATCAACATGGCCAGCCAGGCCGGCCGCCGCGGCGAGGGGCTGGTGGCCGTCTACTGCGCCACCAAGGCCGCCGTCATCTCGCTGACTCAATCCGCCGGGCTGGACCTGATCCGCCACGGCATCAACGTCAACGCCATCGCCCCCGGCGTGGTGGATGGCGAACACTGGGACGGCGTCGACGCCTTCTTCGCCAGATACGAAGGCAAGGCGCCGGGCCAGAAGAAGCGCGAGGTCGGCGCCGCCGTTCCCTTCGGCCGCATGGGCACCGCCGCCGACCTGACCGGCATGGCGGTCTTCCTCGCCACGGATGAGGCAAAATACATCGTCGCCCAGTGCTTCGGCGTGGACGGCGGCAACTGGATGGCATGACCATGGATCTTGGACTCACCGGAAAACTCGCCGTCATCTCGGGCGGTTCCATCGGCATCGGCCTTGCCGCCTCCCGCACGCTGGCCCGCGAAGGCGCCCGCGTGCTGATCGCGGCGCGTGACGGCGCCCGCGCCGCCGGCGAAGCCGCCCGCATCCTGGCCGATTTCGGCACCGAGGCGCAGTCGGTCGCCGCCGATGTCTCGACCGCCGAAGGCTGCGCCGCCGTGGTCAAGGCGGCGGCCGAGATGGGCGGGGCAGTGCTGTTGTTCAACAACGCCGGCACCGGCTCGAACGAAACCATCCTTCAGGCGCCGGATGACAAGTGGCTGTCCTATTGGAACCTGCACGTCATGGCCGCGGTGCGGCTGGCGCGCGGGCTGGTGCCGCAGATGCAGGCGCATGGCGGCGGCGCGATCCTCAACAACGCCTCGATCTGCGCCGTCCAGCCACTTTGGTATGAGCCGATCTACAACACCACCAAGGCCGCGCTGATGATGCTGTCGAAGACCATGTCGACCGAGTTCATTCCCATGGGCATCCGCGTCAACACCCTGAACCCCGGCCTGATCCTCACCCCCGACTGGATCAACACCGCGAAGAAGCTGGCCCCCGGCGGCGACTGGCAGGCCTACCTGCAAGGCGTCGCCGACGAACACGCCGCCATCCGCCGCTTCGGCACCCCCGAGGAGCTGGCCGAGGTCATCGCCTTCCTGCTGTCGCCGCGCGCGTCCTACTGCACCGGCGCGACCTACCATGTCGACGGCGGCATGTTGAAAACCGTCTGAGGCCCGCACATGACCCCCACCGCAAGCCTGCCCGCCTATGACCGCAGCCGTCTGACGCCCGGCATCGTCCACATCGGGCTGGGCAACTTCCACCGCGCCCACATGGCGGTCTATCTGGACGACCTCTTCGCGCTGGGGCAGGGCCACGACTGGGCCATCCTCGGCGCCGGCGTCCGCCCCGCCGATGCCGCCATGCGCGACGCGCTGAAATCGCAGGATTGCCTCTCGACCATCATCGAGCTGGACCCGGCCGGCAAGACCGCCCGCCGCATCGGCGCCATGGTCGATTTCATCGAGGTCCAGCCCGACAACGCCGCGCTGATCGCCGCCATGTCGCGCCCCGAGATCCGCATCGTCAGCCTGACCGTCACCGAGGGCGGCTATTTCATCAACCCGGCAACCGGCGCCTTCGACCCCGAAGCCTCCGAGATCGCCGCCGATGCGGCAAGCCCCCACCGCACCGCCTTTGGCGCCATCGTCGCCGCGCTGAAGGCCCGCCGCGCCGCGGGCCACCCGCCCTTCACCGTACTGTCCTGCGACAACATCCCCGGCAACGGCGACGTCACCCGCGCCGCCGTCGCTGGCCTGGCCGAACTGTCCGACCCCGCCCTTGCCGCCTGGGTCCGCGCCAACGTCGCCTTCCCCAACGGCATGGTCGACCGCATCACCCCCGCCACCGGCCCGCGCGAACGCGCCATCGCGGCCACCTTCGGCCTAGCCGACGACCCGGTCCCGGTGACCTGCGAGCCGTTCCGGCAATGGGTGGTCGAAGACCACTTCCCGCAGGGCCGCCCGGCGCTGGAGAAGGTCGGCGTCACCTTCACCCCCCACGTCCACGCCTTCGAGAAGATGAAGATCCGCATCCTGAACGGCGGTCATGCCACCATCGCCTATCCCGGCGGGCTGATGGATGTTGAATTCGTGCATCAGGCCATGGCGCACCCGCTGATCCGCGGCCTGCTGCACAAGGTGGAACGCGAGGAGATCATCCCCTATGTGCCCCCGGTGCCCGGCACCGACCTTGCCGCCTACTACGCCCTGATCGTCGAGCGTTTCTCGAACCCCGAGGTCGCCGACACCGAACGCCGCCTCTGCCTCGACGGCTCCAACCGCCAACCCAAGTTCATCGTCCCCTCGATCCGTGATGCTCTGGCAGCGAGCGGCCCGGTCGACGGCCTGGCGCTGGTGTCGGCGCTGTGGTGCCGCTACTGCTTTGGCACAACCGAAAACGGCACTGTGATCGCTCCGAACGACCCCAACTGGGACATGCTGGTGCCACTGGCTCGCCAAGCCAAGGCCGACCCCGCCGCCTGGCTGTCGCAGCGGGCGATCTATGGCGATGTGGCCGACGATCCGCGTTTCCGGGCAGCCTTCACCAACGCGCTGGGCCGCCTCTGGCAGGACGGAACCGCCGCTACGCTGGCCCGCTACCTGGGGCAGTGACGCCTCAGAACGTCAGCAGCCGGTCGCCCTGCCCGTCGATGATCCGGCTGGGCAGGCCCATGCCGTTCAACAGGCTGATGAAGGGTCGCGGGTCCAGTTCCTCGACATTGACCATGCGGCCGACGTCCCAGGTGCCGTCCGCGATCAGCAGCGCCGCCACCACCGGGGGCACGCCGGCGGTGTAGGAAATGCCCTGACTGCCCACCTCGGCATAGGCCTCGGCATGGTCGGCGACGTTGTAGATCGTCAACTCGACCGGCCGGCCGTCCTTCACCCCCCGCACCACATCGGCGATGCAGGTCTTGCCGGTATAGGTCGGCGCCAGGCTGGCCGGATCGGGCAGCACCGCCTTGACCACCTTCAGCGGCACCACCTCAAGGCCCTCGGCCGTGCGCACCGGCTGCTCGCTCAGCAGCCCCAGATTCTTCAGCACTGTGAAGACGTTGATGTAGTGGTCGCCGAAGCCCATCCAGAACCGCACATCCGCCTGCGGATAGCGCGCCGACAGGCTGTGCACCTCATCGTGCCCGGTCAGATAGGCCCTTTGCGGCCCCACCACCGGCAGGGTCCAGTCCTTGCCCACCTCGAACATCTCGTTCGGCACCCAGGCCCCGCCCTGCCACGACCACACCGTCCCGGTGAACTCGCGGAAATTGATCTCGGGGTCGAAGTTGGTGGCGAAATACTTGCCGTGGCTGCCGGCGTTGATGTCCACGATGTCGATACTGTCGATCCGGTCCAGCATCCCCTCGGCCACCCGCGCCCAGGCGTTCACCACGCCGGGGTCAAAGCCGATGCCCAGCACCGCCGTCACCCCCGCCGCGCGGCACCGCTCGCGCCGCTTCCACTCGTGGTTGGCATACCACGGCGGCGTCTCGCAGATCTGCGCGGGGTCTTCGTGAATGGCGGTGTCCATATAGGCCGCGCCGGTCTCGATGCAGGCTTCGAGCACCGTCATGTTGACGAAGGAACTGCCGACGTTGATGACGATCTGGCAGCCGGTATGCCGGATCAGATGCGCCACCGCGCCGGTATCCATCGCATCCACGGCATGGGCCACGAACACCCCCGGCACCTTCATCGCGCCCTTGTCCTGCACGCTGTCGATGATCGCCTGCGCCTTCGCCACCGTGCGGCTGGCGATGTGCAGATCCCCCAGCCGGTCGTTGTGCTGCGCCGCCTTGTGCGCCACCACCTGCGCCACGCCGCCGGCGCCAATGATCAGAACATTCCGTTTCATCGGAAACCTCCTCGCATGTCGGGGAAGGGCGGTCAGCCCAGGGACGCCTTGTAATCGGCGTAACCGAAGGCGCGCGCGACGGTCAGGCTGCCGTCCAGTTCGCGGATGACAATCGACGGCATCTTCACGCCATTGAACCAGTTCTTCTTGACCATGGTGTATCCCGCCGCATCGGTGATGCTCAGCCGGTCGCCCACCTGCAAGGGCTTGGGAAAGTTGAACTCGCCGAACACGTCGCCCGCCAGACAGGACTTGCCGCAGATCATGAACGGATGCTCGCCCTCCGTCTCCATCTTCGCCGGCTGGCGATAGATCAGCAGGTCCAGCATATGGGCCTCGACCGAGGAATCCACAATGGCCAGGTCCTTGCCGTTGTTCATCACGTCCAGAACCGTCACCTCAAGGCTTGCCGCCCCGGTGATCGCCGCCTCGCCCGGCTCAAGATAGACCTGCACCCCGAAGCGGTCGGAAAACGCCTTCAGCCGTGCCGCCAGCTTCGCCACGGGATAACCCTCGCCTGTGAAGTGGATGCCGCCGCCCAGGGAGACCCACTTCAACCGCCGCAGCAGCCCGCCGAATTCCTCTTCGATCTGCGAAAGCTGCCGGTCGAACAGGTCGAAATCGGCGTTCTCGCAGTTGTAGTGGATCATGAAGCCGCTGATCCGGTCCATCACCCGCTTGATCTTGCCGGCATCCCATTCCCCCAGGCGACTGAACGGCCGCGCCGGATCGGCCAGGTCGAACCCGCTGGTCGAAAACCGCGGGTTCAGCCGCAGCCCCCGCGCGATATGGGCCGAGGCATTGTCGAACCGCTCAAGCTGCCCGATGGAATTGAAGATGATCTTGTCGGCATAGCCCACCGCTTCGGCGATCTCATGGTCGGCCCAGCCCACCGAATAGGCATGGGTCTCGCCGCCGAACTCCTCGCGCCCCAGCCGCAATTCGTACAGGCTGGAACTGGTGGTCCCGTCCATGTGCGCCCGCATCTGGCCGAACACGCCCCAGGTCGCAAAGCACTTCAGCGCCAGCAGGCACTTCGCCCCCGAGGCGACGCGCAATTCGTCCATCACCGCCATGTTCCGGGCCAGCCGGGCGCGGTCGATCAGGTAATAGGGTGTCTGGATCATCGCATCCCCCAAGGCGGTCAAGGGACCAACAGGAAACGCGTTCCTTAGGCCCCCCATTTCCCCTATGCAAGGCTCTTGAAGGTTGCATGACGCCCGCCGCATTCACCCGCCGCGGCGGCAAAAGCAGCCATACGCCTGCCATACGTCAGCCAGACGTGGACCAAACGCAGACCATTCATGAAATTCTTTGCGGAATCAGCTCGTTAACCCTGTGATCGGGTCAGATCATCCGAATCGTCTCTTTGCCCACCGCCAGCACATAGCCGCGCCGCGCGATGGTCTTGACCAGCAGCTCGCTGACCAGCTGGTTGCCCAGCGTGTCGCGCAGCCGCTTGACCCGCGTCGCCCCCGCCGCCTCGTCGCAGTCCACCTCGTTGCGGCCAGAGATCACCGCCTCGATCTGCGCCCCGGTCAACACCTCGTCATCCATCCGCGCCTCGGCCAGAACGCTCAGCGTCTCCAGCGCGGCCTCGGTCAACTGGAACTCGAGGTCGTTGATGTAGACGGCCCGCGCCTCGCGAGAAATCATCAGGCTGGCCACCTGGATGCCCGACCGTTGTATCGCCGAAATCCGCCGGTTCAGCGCGATGATCATCACCAGAAACACCAGCGCCGCCACCAGAAGGGCGGTGGAAAAGACCAGCAGCACGAAGATCACAACGCGGTAGCTGATCAGAACTTCCGAGAACGAGGTGCCCGATTGCGCCAGAATTTCCAAGAGCTTGATCTCGGCGCCCGAAGTCAGGTCATCGTTCTCGACGAAAATCCGCTCGACCCGGGCATTGAAGGCGTTGGCGTCGGGCAGGTTCAGGAACAGGAACAGCGCCACTCCGAACAGGATCAGCACGATGCCGGCAATGCCGAAGGCAACCACGCGGTTGCCCTGCCTCAGGCTGTCAGTAACGGAGGAAATACTCCCCGGCATTCGCTTTCCTTTTCTCCAGACCCTCGGGCCCGAATGTGGATACAACGTCCAGCAAGGTCCAGCCGTCGCCGGCAAGACGCGGCGCCAATTCGCCCAACGCGGCCCCCACGCTGCAATTTGCGTCGCTGATCTGCGCCACACCGTAGTGATACCTGGTTGGATCTTTCTTCTTGGCCTTGTAATCGGCATAGCATTCCGCTGCCGCCGGCCCGGCCAGCGTCAGCGCAGCGACTGCGATCAAGATCATCAGGCTCTTCATTGTCCGGCTCCATGGCGCAGAACTGCTCGTCCTGACGCACTCTGCGCACAAGCCCCCGGATATTCAATATCCACGCCCCTGCCCCCGGCTGCTATCGCATAACACCGCGGCGATATTGCCTGTCCGGCGCGATTGGCCGGATGCTGTCCTCAAGGTTCCCACGGCCCGGATCGGCCTGGCGAACCCCCAGAACACAAACAACAATTCTGACAAGGAGGCCGCAATGCACCCGCCCCGGATCATCCCCGCCGCCCGCATCTCGCGCGCTGTTCCCGCCCCCGCGCCCGGCCGCTTCTTCGCCGGCCTCGCCGCCGCCGCCGCGGTGCTGGCGCTGGTTCTTGCCAGCGCCCTTCCGGCCCGCGCCGACAAGCGCAGCGACGACCTGGCCAAGGCACTTCTGGGCATCATCGTGCTGGGCGCCATCGTGAACGAACTGAACGACAATGACCGCAAGCCCGCCCCCGCGCCGGTGCACAAGAAGAAGCACAAGGCCGACCGTCCCCGCATCCCCGCCGTCTGCGCCATCCAGATCGACGGCCAGCGCCGCAGCGTGACGGTCTATCCCGAAAGCTGCCTGCGCGACGAAGGCGTCCGCGCCAAGCTGCCCCGCCATTGCAGCCATGAGGCCCGCATCTACGGCAAATGGGACCGGATCTACGGCGTCGACTGCCTGCGCGAAGCCGGGTTCGAGGTGCGCGAGGACCGCGGCCGCTGACACAGGGTTTCCGGGCCGCTTGGGGCCCGGGGACGGCACCGCAGGCCCTTGACCGCGGTGTCCGGACTGGGGGGCGAAGGGATGAGCAGCCTTCGCCCCCTTTTTCATGCCTCTGGCCTTCGCCAGGAAAACAAGGCAGAGGGGCACGGCTTACAGGCAAGGACCGCTGCTGGCCATGGAAACCGAATTCACCCCTTGGGCCTCGCTGGCCGGAGGCCTGCTGATCGGCACCGCTTCGGTGCTATTGATGGCCACGCTGGGCCGGATCTACGGCGCCACCGGCATCGTCGCCGGGGTGTTCTTCCCCGAGACCCTGCGCGACTGGGCCTGGCGCGCCGCCCTGCTTGCCGGCATGGCCGCAGCGCCGGGGTTGTTCTGGGCTCTCAGTGGCCAGATGCCCGCCGTGCAGGTTCCGGTCGGCAGCGGCCTCATGGTTCTGGGTGGGCTTCTGGTGGGCATCGGGGTCACGTTCGGCGGCGGCTGCACCTCGGGCCACGGCGTCTGCGGCATGGCCCGATTGTCGATCCGGTCCATCGTGGCGACGGCGACGTTCATGCTGTTCACCGGGCTGACGGTCTATGCCCTTCGGCATCTGACGGCCTGAGACATGCGCATCCTCTCCGCCCTTCTGATCGGCCTGGTCTTCGGCTGCGGGATCGTGCTTTCGGGCATGGGCAACCCGGCCAAAGTCCTCAATTTCTTCGATCTCGCCGGCGGCTGGGACCCCAGCCTGATCCTGGTCATGGGTGGGGCGCTTGCCGTCACCTACCTTGGCTATCGCGCTGTCCTGCGCCGCCCCGCGCCTTTGCTGGACAGGGCTTTCCACCTGCCGAAGTCCAGGGTGATTGACGCCCGCCTGCTGGGCGGCTCGGCCGTCTTCGGCATCGGCTGGGGGATCACCGGCTTTTGCCCCGGCGGCGCCTTGCCGATGCTGGGCACCGGCAACACCGGGGTGCTGATCTTTCTGGCGGCCATGACCGCCGGCATCCTTGGCGCCCGAAGCGCAATCCGCTGGCTCGACCGGCACGGGGCGAAACCGGCGCCGTTCCGGCACTGAGCGGCGTGTCACAGCTGCCCGGCTAGAGCACCACCACCTGCGCCGCGTCAAGAAGGAAGGGCGCGACGATCCCGCAGGTGTCGGCAAGCGGCAGAAGGGTCTCGGGCACGTGCATCCCGATGGCGTCGCGCATGAAACTGGCCCGGGCCTGGATGCGGCGGGCGACGTTGGGGTGTCGGTGTGCCAGATCCCTGCGCAGGGCCTCGTCTGCCAGGACGTAGCCATCCTCCATCCGGGTCGAGCCATAGGCGGGGTGCGACGGGATCACGTCCATCTGCATCGCCATGCCCGAGGCGAGCGGGATGTCCGACCCCTCGGCGATGGGAGAACTGATCCATTCGTCCAGCCCGATCAGGTGGCCCGGGTTCAGCGTCACGCCAAAGGTGCGGAACGGCAGGCGGGTGCGCATCCCTGCCCAGACCTCACCCCCGGTCACGCCGGGACGCATCAACGCGCACCAGTCCGACATGGCGGCGACGTAGGGAAAGACGAAGTCGTCGAGATAGCCTTCTGCCGGCCGCGGCAGGTCCGCCGGGCCGCGTGCCACCCAGCCGGCGCGGCAGATGTTGGCACCCCAGTGGCAGATGTTGAAGCTGATCGGCTGGCCCGGGGTCAACCGCTCTCCGCTGGGGCCGGACAGGCCCTGCGCGGCCCGCCCGCCGGTGGCAAAGGTCAGGTGGCAACCCAGCGGCAGCCCGCCCAGCCGCGCGGCCTCGACCGCCGCAAAATCCGTCATGCCTTCGCGAAAGGCAAAGACCATCCGCTTCAGCGCGGCTGCGGCCATATGGTTGGCGAACTCCAGCCGGGCGATCTCATCGGCATCGACCCGGCAGCGCAGCCCGTGGCCGGGGTGCATGAACAGTGCGGTGGCGTTTTCCACTCGCCCCGCGATGGCGCGCAGCGGGTCGGCGACAAAGGCCGGCAGGTCCAGCGCGGTGGCGGGATCGTCCACCTCGTCGGGACCGAACCACTTCCACCCTGCGGCGCCGACCGTCGCGCCCTTGGGCACGATCTCGGCCAGCCAGTCGGCCAGCCGGGGCGTGCCGCGCGGCTGGCTGGGCAACGACAGCGCGGCGCAATGGCCGATGCGAATGCGCCCGGCAGCGACCAGCGGCGAGACCGCCGTCCAGGGCAGGCATTCGTTGCCCGCCAGCAGCAGCGCGTCATCCGGGGTGACCACCAGCACCGCCTCCTCGAAGTGCGGGTCGAAGCCAGTCAGCCAGTGCAGGTTCGCTGCGTGCTCGCGGTCGGCATAGACCACCAGCGCCGCCTGGCCCGCCGCGGCCATCGCCGCGCGCGTGTCGGCAAGCCGCGCCTCGGCCTCGGGCAGGCCAAAGGCGGGTGGCAGGTCGGGGGTGCCATGGTCGGGCCAATCCATCCTTACCAGGTTGGTCATCGCGGCCTCCTTGCGCTTGGGCGCGCTTGCAGCCTAGGGCATTGCAGCGATTCGCGGGCTGCGACGTGCTGGCGGGATGGCTTGCGAATCCCGCCCCCCGGGCCTATATCGGCGGGCGAGAGGTTGGCGCGGGCAGGCGCCTCGCCAACCCGGTCAGGTCCGGAAGGAAGCAGCCGTAACGAGACCCGCTTGGGTCGCTGTCCAGCCTCTCACCCTTGTCCCTTTGGCCGAAAGGAGGACGTTGATGCTGCCGACTGCCGCCGTCCTCGGGGCTTTGCCCCGCGCCTGATCCTGTGCGCCTGCCGCTGGCGGTGCGCGCATTTCCGCGACTTCGCCTGAGGACACTTCCTTGACACACCTTACCCTTGACGACCTTGGCTGGTCGCCGCATTTCGCGGCCCAGATCACCGCCGATGACGGCTCCGCCCTGCCCTTGCGGCTGATTGGCGTGCAGCGCAACCGGGCCACCGGGCTTGGTCCCGGCGGGCCGCTGGTGCTGGAATTTCCGCCGGGGCTGACCGCGGGCGAAGTGGCGGTGGGCGACTGGGCGCTGGCCAACCCGGAAACCCGCCGTATCCTGCGGGTGCTGGAACGCCGTTCGCTGCTGGAGCGCAAGGCGGCCGGCATCGAGGTGCGGCCACAGCTGATTGCCGCCAATGTCGATACCTTGTTCATCGTCACCTCCTGCAACGCCGATTTCAACCTGGCCCGGTTGGAAAGGTATGTGGCGCTGGCGCTGGACAGCGGCACCACGCCGGTGATCGTGCTGACCAAGGCCGATCTGGCACCGGATGCCGAGGCGATGGTGGCCGAGGCGAAGGCGATCTCGCCGCGCATCGCCGCAGTTCTGGCGCTGAATGCCAAGCAGGCCGAGGCGCTGGACGTGCTGCGGCCTTGGTGCGGGCAGGGGCAGACGGTGGCCTTTGTCGGCTCGTCCGGGGTTGGCAAGTCGACGTTGATCAGCGGGCTGGCGGGGATCGATCTGGCCACCGCCGGCATTCGGGAAGACGACGCCAAGGGCCACCACACCACCACGGCGCGGTCGCTGCACCTGATGCCGGGTGGCGGCCTGCTGATCGACATGCCCGGGATGCGCGAACTGGCGCTGTTCGACGCCGCCGAGGGCATTGCCGAACTGTATGACGATATCGAGGCGCTGGCGGGCACCTGCCGGTTTCGCGATTGCAGCCACGGCGCCGAGCCGGGCTGTGCGGTGCAGGCGGCGATTGCGGCGGGAGTGCTGGAGGCCGGGCGATTCGGCCGCTGGCAGAAGTTGCAGCAGGAAGACGCCCGCACCAACACCAGCCTGCTGGAGGCCCGCCGCCGCGACAAGGCCTTCGGGCGGATGATCAAGGCGGTGAAGAAGGACATGAAGCGCCGCTAGGACCAATGTCCTTCGAAGACAATCGACCATCCCCGCCGCCCGGCCTTTGGGTGGACGCCGCACGCCCCGCGCCCTAGTCTGGCGCCCGAGTCACGCGAGGGACCATGTCCGACACACCCGACAAAGCCTATCAGGTTCTGGCCCGCAAATACCGGCCGCAGACCTTTGCCGACCTGATCGGGCAAGAGGCGATGGTGCGCACGCTGAAGAACGCCTTCGCGGCCGACCGCATCGCGCATGCCTTCGTGATGACCGGCGTGCGCGGGGTGGGCAAGACCACCACGGCGCGGATCATCGCCAAGGGGCTGAACTGCATCGGCCCCGATGGCACCGGCGGGCCGACCACCGACCCCTGCGGTGTGTGCGAGCCCTGCCGGGCCATCGCCGAGGGCCGGCATGTCGACGTGATGGAGATGGACGCCGCCAGCCGCACCGGGGTGGGCGACATCCGCGAGATCATCGACTCGGTCCACTACCGGGCGGCATCGGCGCGGTTCAAGATCTACATCATCGACGAAGTTCACATGCTGTCGAACAACGCCTTCAACGCGCTCTTGAAGACGCTGGAAGAGCCGCCCGCGCATGTGAAGTTCATCTTCGCCACCACGGAAATCCGCAAGGTGCCGGTGACGGTGCTGTCCCGCTGCCAGCGGTTCGACCTGCGCCGGATCGAGCCCGAGGTGATGATGGCGCACCTCACGAAGATCGCCGCCGCCGAAGGCGCCACGCTGGCCCCCGACGCGCTGGCGCTGATCACCCGGGCGGCCGAAGGATCGGTTCGCGATGCGATGAGCCTGATGGACCAGGCCATCGCCATGGGCGGCGGCGAGACCAGTGCCGAGCAGGTCCGCTCGATGCTGGGCCTGGCCGACCGGGGCCGCACGCTGGACCTGTTCGACCTGATCATGAAGGGCGACGCGGCGACGGCACTGGCGGAATTGTCGGGGCAATATGCCGCCGGGGCCGACCCGATGGCGGTGCTGCGCGATCTGGCCGAGATCACCCACTGGATCAGCGTGATCAAGATCACGCCCGAGGCGGCGGATGACCCGACGGTTCCGCCCGACGAACGCTCTCGCGGGCTGGACATGGCGGTGCGGCTGCCGATGCGGGCGTTGTCGCGGATGTGGCAGATGCTGCTGAAGGCGATCGAAGAGGTGGGGCTGGCCCCCAACGCCATGATGGCCGCCGAGATGGCGGTGATCCGGCTGACCCATGTCGCCGACCTGCCCGACCCCGAAACGCTGGTCAGGAAGCTGACCGAGGGGCCCCGTCCGCCCCAGGGCGGGGCGCCGTCGGGCGGCGGTGGGGGCGGCGGAACCGTCCATGCGCCGATGATGCGCGCGCCGATGGCACCCGCCCGTGGCCCGACAATGGTTGCCACGGCCCCGGTGCTGGCCGAAGGTCAGGTCGCCCTCTGTGCCACCTTCGAGGCGGTGGTCGAGCTGATCCGCGAAAAGCGCGACATGTCGCTGCTGGTCGAAGTCGAGGATGGCGTGCGGCTGGCCCGCTACACGCCCGGCCGGATCGAGTTCGAGCCGGCCCCCGGCGCCCGCCCCGACCTTGCGGCAAGGCTGAGCCAGCGCCTGCAGGCCTGGACCGGTGCCCGCTGGGGCGTCTCGGTGGTGTCGTCGGGCGGCGCGCCGACACTGGCCGAACAGCGCGACAGCGCCATGGTCGAGGCCCGTGCCGAGGCGATGGAGACTCCGTTTGTGCAGGCCGTGCTTGCAGCCTTTCCGCAGGCCAGGATCACCGACATCCGCACCCCCGAGGCGATGGCCGCCCGCGCCGCCATCGAGGCTCTGCCCGAGGCCGAGCCCGAGGTCGACGACGACTGGGACCCGTTCGAAGAATGACCCCGCCGATCCGCCGCGCCGGGCCGCAGGATGCAGCAGAGATGGCCCGGCTGAACGCCCACGTGCAGGGCTGGCACGCGGCGCATTACCCCGAGGCCTTTTTCCCGCACCCCGACCCCGCCGCCCTGACCGCGCATTTCGCCGCCCGGCTGGCCGAGCCGGGGGTGACCTGCTTCCTGGCCGGCGATCCGGCCCTGGGCTACGCGCTTTGCGCCCTGCAAGAGCGCCCGCTGTCAGTGTTCTCGCCGCCCGTCTGCCGCCTGCTGGTCGAACATGTCGCGGTGGCGCCGCAGGCCCGGCGGCAGGGCATCGGCCGGGCGCTGCTGGCGGCCGCGCGGGGGCTGGCGCGCGACCTTGGCACCGACGAGATCCTGCTCGACACCTGGGAGGGCAACCGCGAGGCGCATGCCTTCTTTCAGGCCGAGGGCTTTGCCGTGCGACGGATGCTTTACCGCGCCACGCCCTGACCGGCGCTTGCGCGCGCCCGCGCGGACCCGTATCTCAGGGAAAACCCCTAACTGGAGACAACCGATGTTCAAGGGTCTTGGCGCACTGGGCGACATGGCGGGCATGATGAAGAAGGCCCAGGAAATGCAGACCCGCATGGCCGAGCTGCAAGAGGCGATGGCCAACACCGTGGTACTGGGCGAGGCCGGCGGCGGGCTGGTCAAGGCGCGCGTCACCGCCAAGGGCGAAGTGACCGGGCTGGACATCGACCCGTCGATCCTGGTCGCCTCGGAGAAGGAAATGGTCGAAGACCTGATCGTCGCGGCGATCAAGGATGGCCAGGTCAAGGGCGCTGTGCGCAACGCCGAAGAGATGCGCAAGCTGACCGAAAGCCTGGGCCTGCCGACCGACATGAAACTGCCGTTCTGAGCGATATGGCCGACGATGCCGGGATCGAGGGGCTGATCGACCTGATGGCGCGGTTGCCCGGCCTTGGCCCCCGGTCGGCCCGGCGCGCGGTGCTGGTGCTGTTGAAGAAGCGCACGCAGCTGATGGCGCCGCTGGCGCAGGCCATGGCGCAGGTCGCGCTGGCCGCGACCGAGTGCCGGGTCTGCGGCAACATCGGCACCTCGGACCTCTGCCCGATCTGCGCCGATCCGGCCCGGGCGAATGGCGAGGTCTGCGTCGTTGAAGACGTGGCCGACCTTTGGGCGCTGGAGCGCGCCGGCGTGTTCCGCGGGCGATATCACGTGCTGGGCGGCCTGCTGTCGGCCTTGGATGCGGTGGGTCCCGAGGACATCGGCATCCCGCGCCTGGCCGCGCGCGTGGCGGCCGAGGGCGTGAAGGAAGTGATCCTGGCCCTGAACGCCACCGTCGATGGCCAGACGACGGCGCATTACATAGCCGATGCGCTGGCGCCGACCGGCGTTCAGCTCAGCTCTCTGGCGCAGGGCGTGCCGGTGGGCGGCGAACTGGACTATCTTGACGACGGCACCCTGGGCGCCGCCCTTCGGGCGCGCCGGCGTGTCTGACGTCAAGCCTTAGAATTAGCCGAAAATCCCAGACGCTGACTGCTACGACCGCGGCCCCTGCCTTGATAGAAAAGGACAGAAAAGGTGGTGGCATGCAGAGTCTTGTGTTGATCGGAACGGACCGCCACCGAATGACACTGCGGCCGTCGCAGGTTGAATCCGACACTCTGGTCGTTTCCTTCGTCCCGCCGCGCCCCCTGCCCGGGATGACAGGCCTCGGCGCCAGTTTCGCGCTGTGGCTGGGCTTTTCCCATGTCGAGGTCGAAGACAGCGCAGCAGGCCAGTTTCAGCAGCTCAGCCCCGAGGAACTGCACAAGGCCTTGGCCCCACTGTTGCCCGATCATCCCCGCAGGTTCTTCTGTGGCGCGTCGCTTGGCGGTCATGCCGCCTTGTATTACGCCAACTGGTTCAATGCGCGCGCCATTGCCTTCGCCCCGCGGTTGCCGGGGCATGCCTATTTCCGGCCCTGGCTGACGGCCGGCCGCCGCCGGCTGGCCCGGCTTCCGCTCAGCCACCGCGATCTGCCCGATGTGGCCGACCCGGCACTGCGCCCGTCCGTCCTGTTCGATCCCTGGATCGCCGCCGATGCCGCCTATGTCGATCGCTTTGTCCGTCCGGCCTATCCCGAGGCCTGGTTCCTACCGGTCCGCGGCGGCGGGCATAAGGTCGCACGCCTTCTGGCCTACCAGCACCGGCTGAAGCCGATCCTCGCCGACATCCTGGTGCACGAGCGCCAGCCGGAACTTGGCTACGACCTGGACGGCCGCCCGCGCAACCACTTGCGACTGGCCCGCAAGGCGTTGAACCGGGGGGACGCGCCGGCCGCCTCGCACTGGTTGTTCCAGCTGATGCGCAATCCGGCCACGCCAGGGCTGGTCGAAGCGATGGATCGCTACCACGCGCTGACCGGCAGCGCGCTTCTGCGCTGATCCGCAGTCGCCCTGCGACCCGCCCCCCCTGCCGATTGCATTCGCCCCTTCGGGAGCGTATCTCGTGGTGACTTTGGCGACCACCTCGGCAGGACCCGCATGAACTGGATCACCAACTACGTCCGCCCGAAGATCAACTCGCTGTTCTCGCGGCGCGAAGTGCCCGAGAATCTGTGGACGAAGTGCCCCGAGTGCGGAACCATGCTGTTCCACCGCGAACTGGCGCAGAACCTGAACGTCTGCTCGAACTGCGATCATCACATGACGATCAGCCCGCGCGACCGCTTCCGGTCGCTGTTCGACGGCGGCGTCTTCACCGAGGTGAAGGTGCCCGAGCCGGTGGTCGATCCGCTGGGCTTCCGCGACCAGAAGAAATACCCCGACCGGATCAAGGCTGCGCAGAAGACCAGTGGCACCAAGGACGCCATGCTGGTGGCAGAAGGCGAGATCGCCCGCACCCCGGTCGTGGCTGCGGTGCAGGACTTCAGTTTCATGGCCGGGTCGATGGGCATGTATGTCGGCAATGCCATCATCGCCGCGGCTGAGCGTGCGGTGCAGACGAAAAAAGCGCTGGTCCTGTTCTCGGCCTCGGGCGGGGCGCGGATGCAGGAGGGGATGCTCTCGCTGATGCAGATGCCGCGCACCACGGTGGCCGTGCAGCTTCTGAAGGAGGCGGGCCTGCCCTACATCGTGGTGCTGACCCACCCGACCACCGGCGGGGTGACCGCCAGCTATGCCATGCTGGGCGACGTGCAGATTGCCGAACCCAACGCGCAGATCGGCTTTGCCGGGGCGCGGGTGATCGAGCAGACCATCCGCGAGAAGCTGCCCGAAGGGTTCCAGCGCGCCGAATACCTGCTGGATCACGGCATGCTGGACCGGGTTGTTCACCGCAAGAAGCTGCGCGAAGAACTGGCCGCGCTGATCCGCATGCTGATGTCGCTGCCGCCGCCGATCAAGGGCGACCTTGCCCCGCCACCGCCGCCGCCCGAGCCCGAGATCAAGCCGCCCGAGCCGGAGGCCGAGGCTTGAGCCAGCCCTACGGGTCGGACGCGATCCTTGAGCGGCTGATGACCTTGCACCCCAAGGTCATCGACCTGACGCTGGACCGTGTCCACCGCCTGCTGGCTGCGCTGGACCACCCTGAACGCCGTCTGCCGCCGGTCATCCATATCGCGGGCACCAACGGCAAGGGCAGCACCCTGGCGATGATTCGCGCCGGGCTTGAAGCCCCGTCCCAAGGGTCGGCGGGGGACCGGGTGCATGCCTATACCTCGCCGCATCTGGCCCGATTCCACGAACGCATCCGGCTGGCGGGGGAGTTGATCAGCGAGCCGGCGCTGATGGCGCTACTGGACGAATGCGCCGTGGCGAACGCCGGCGAAGGCATCACCTTCTTCGAGATCACCACCTGCGCGGCCTTCCTGGCCTTTGCCCGCACGCCCGCCGACTGGACGCTGCTCGAGGTAGGCCTTGGCGGACGGCTGGACGCGACCAACGTGGTCGACAGGCCCGCGCTGACCATCATCACCCCGGTGTCGATCGACCACCAGCAATACCTGGGCGAAACCCTGCCCGAGATCGCCGGCGAAAAGGCCGGCATCTTGAAACGAGGGGTGCCTTGCGTGGTGGGGCCGCAGGCGCCCGAGGGGCTGGGGGTGATCGAGGCCCGCGCCGCCCGGCTGGGGGCGCCGCTGCTGGTGCACGGCCAGCACTGGCATGTGTGGGAGGAGCGCGGCCGGCTGGTGTTCCAGGACGAGAACGGGTTGATGGACCTGCCGCTGCCGAACCTGCCCGGCCCGCACCAGATTCAGAACGCCGGCGCCGCGCTGGCCGCCTTGCGCGCGTTGGGCCGTGATGAGGCCGCCTGCGAAGCCGCCGTCACCCGCGCCGTCTGGCCCGCCCGGATGCAGCGCCTGCGCCGCGGCCCGCTGGTCGAGTTGGCGCCGCAAGTGGAACTCTGGCTTGACGGCGGCCACAACCCGGCCGGGGGCGAGGCCATTGCGGCCACCGTGGCCCGCATGCCCGCCCGGCCCACGCATCTGATCTGCGGCATGCTCAACACCAAGGACGTGCGCGGCTACATGCGCCCCCTCGCCCCGCAGGCGACCCGGCTTCATGCCGTCTCGATCCCCGGCGAAAAGAACACCCTTCCCGCCGAAGACACCCGCGACGCCGCCCGCGACGCCGGCATCCCCGCCGAAGCCGCCGCCTCGGTGGCCGAGGCGCTGCGGGCCATTGTCGCGCAAGATGCCGAGGCCCGCGTCCTGATCTGCGGTTCGCTCTACCTTGCCGGACAGGTGCTGAGGGAGAACGGCTAGCCCTGCCCAGCGATGCCGCAAGGCCTCAAGAACGCCGCATTTTCACGGTCGGGTTGCTGCACGTTGCAGTGCCGAGTCAACCATGGACCTTACCCCTGCGCCAAGTCCCGCCCTCGCCCTGCTGGTAGACGGCGAGAACCTGTCGAAAGACCGCGCCGCCGAGGTGATGAAAGCCGCGCGCCGGTTCGGTGACCCGCAAGTGCGCCGCGTCTATGGCAATCTGAACGCCATTTCGGGCTGGGAAGACCACGGTTTCCGCCTATGCCCTACCCGCCCCGGCAAGAACGCCGCCGACATGCTGCTTTGCGTCGAGGCTGCCGTCCTGGCTCTGCGCGATGGCTTCGAAACCCTGGTCATTGCTTCATCGGACCGTGACTTCAGCTATCTGGCCGAACAGATGCGAGAAGCTGGAAAGCGCGTCGTGGGGATGGGACAGCCAAGCGCGCCGGCGAGCTTCCGGGCGACCTGCTCACAGTTCGAAGTCCTGTCGCCGCCTGCAATCGCGCCTTCCGCTCCAGAACCCAAATCCTCTGGGCCTTCGACCATGCTAGATAAGGTCCGCTTTGTCGTCCGCGCCAGCGGCCCGGCGGGATTTCCCTTGGCATCGCTTGGGCCGGCAATGCAGCAGCAAGGCATCAAGATCGCGGAAACCCCCGAGAAATCCTGGCGTGCATGGCTGACCGCCCGCCCCAATGTCTTTGTCTGTGATCCGAAGGGCCCCGAAGCCCGGGTCCGGCTGAAGGCCTAACCCTTCACCCCATAGCGCGCCATGAACATCTCGACCGCGCCGTGCAGCGATTTCTGCACGCCCGCTTCGGTGATGGTGTCCTCCAGCCCGAACAGCAGGCGGTCGTGAATGTGGGCCTTGCAAAGCTGGGCGAACTGTTCGGCGGCCAGCCTGGGGTCTTCGATCCGCAGCAGGCCCTTTTCAGTCAGATGGCGCATGTGGTGGGCCAGGCGGTCCTGCGTCAGGCCCGGCCCGTTGGCCCAGAAATCCCGCGCAAGGTCAGGGAAACGGCCGCCTTCGGAGGTAACCAGCCGGAACGCATTGCGGCCAAAGTCCGACAGCAGGAACCCCGCGATGCGTTCGGCCACGAACAGCAGCATCTCCTCGACCGGGGCCGACAGGTCCAGCTCGGCCTCGGCCAGTTCGGTCTGGCGCCGGCATTCGGTGGCGCAGATCTGGCGGAACAGCACGTTCTTGTCGGCGAAGTAGGCGTAGAGCGTGGCCTTCGACACTCCCGCCTCGCGGGCGATGTCATCGACCGAGGCCCCGTCATAGCCGTCGCGCAGAAAGACACGCCGCGCGCCGTCCACAACCTGGTCGAACTTGCGGCCTTTGCGGCCCTCTGCCCCGACGGTTTCAGCCATGAGTTCCCCTTGCGGGAAACATAGACCGGCCACAACCGCCGGGGCAAGGTTGCCGATCATTCCTGATTGACGCAGACCGCCTTGGCATCGGCAGTGTCGCAGGTCTTGGACGAGGCGGTGACACCGTCGTCGGGCCAGCTCAGCGCGGGCAGAAGGGTGGCCATGGTCTGGGCCGGAACCGGTGCAGCGGCAAGAACGAACAGGGCAAGAGTGGCAAGAAAGGATCTCATTGCTGGTCTCCGTCAGATGCGTCAATGCGACTCGACATATACTGAACCGTTCAGTTCGTCAATTCGAATCTGAACCGATCGGTTCAGTTTGGCGCAACTTGCCTCGGCGACAGACACGGACTATCTGAAAATCTCTCAGATCAGGGGATTCCCCGTGCTGCCTTCGATCTCGTCCCGCCGCCGCTTTGCCGACCTGACCGAACAGGAGGTGCTGGCGCTGGCGATTTCGTCCGAAGAGGACGATGCGCAAATCTACCGCAGCTTTGCCGAGCGTCTTCGCGCTGACTACGCGGCCACGGCCGCCGTCTTCGACGACATGGCCAAGGAAGAGGACGAGCACCGCCGCCGCCTGATCGAGGTGCACCGCAGGCGGTTCGGCGAGGTGATCCCGCTGATCCGGCGCGAACACGTGGCGGGGTTCTATGCCCGCAAGCCGGTCTGGCTGTCGGCCAACCTGTCGCTGGAAACCATCCGCGGCGAGGCGCGGGCGATGGAGCGGCAGGCGGCGGAGTTCTACACGCTTTCGGCGCAACGCACCTCGGATGCCGGCACGCGGAAACTGCTGGGCGACCTGGCCGCGGCCGAGGCCGGGCACGAGGCGCACGCCGGGCGGCTGGAGTCGCAGCACCTGGGCGCCGACGAAAAGGCCAACGAAGACGCCGACGCGCGGCGGCAGTTCATCCTGACCTGGGTGCAGCCGGGCCTTGCGGGGCTGATGGATGGCTCGGTCTCGACCCTGGCGCCGATCTTCGCCACTGCCTTTGCCACGCAGGACACCTGGACAACGTTCCTGGTCGGCACCGCGGCCAGCGTCGGCGCCGGCATCTCGATGGGCTTCACCGAGGCCGCGCATGACGACGGCGTGCTGTCCGGCCGCGGCAGCCCCTGGAAACGCGGTCTGGCCTCGGGGGTGATGACCACGCTGGGCGGCATGGGCCACGCCTTGCCCTACCTTATCCCGGATTTCTGGACCGCCACCACCATCGCCATGATCGTGGTGTTCGTGGAACTTTGGGCCATTGCCTGGATTCAGAACCGGTTCATGGAAACCCCCTTCCTGCGGGCTGCCCTGCAGGTGGTGCTGGGCGGCGCGCTGGTCTTCGCGGCAGGCGCGCTGATCGGGGGCGGGTGATGTACCGCAAGGGCGAAGTCAGCTACCAGGCCCTGCCGCTCCCCGACCGGGTGCAACTGCCGCCAGAGGAATCGCTTCGCGCGGCGCAGGATTTCCTGGCCTACATGCGCAAGCGCCACTCGGTCCGGCAGTATGCTCCGGACCCGGTGCCGCAGGCGGTGATCGCCGCCTGCATCGCCGCCGCCGGCACCGCGCCCTCGGGCGCCAACCACCAGCCCTGGCATTTTGCCGCCATCGCCGACCCGGGCATGAAGGCCCGCATCCGCGCCGCGGCCGAAGAAGAGGAACGCGCTTTCTACGCCGGCGGGGCGGGCGACGAATGGCTGGCCGCGCTGGAACCGATCGGCACCGGCGTCTCGAAGCCGCACCTGACCGATGCCCCCTGGCTGATCGTGGTCTTTGCCCAGCGCTGGGGCACCACCGAGGACGGCCAGCGCTACAAGAACTATTACGTCCCCGAAAGCGTGGGCATCGCGACCGGCGTGCTGATCACCGCGATCCACCATGCCGGGCTGGTCTGCCTGGAACACACGCCCAACCCGATGCCCTTCCTGAACAACATGCTGGGCCGCCCGGCGCAGGAAAAGCCGGTGATGATCCTGCCCGTCGGATATCCCGCCGCCGACGCCACCGTCCCCGCCGTGGCCAAGCGCAAGAAGCCTCTGGACCAGATCCTCAGCCTGTTTCCCTGACCGGATTCGCCGCCGCCGACCCGCGGCGCACGACCGCCCCGGCTTGCCCTTTGGCCCGCCCCGTGACACTTGGTCGCCATGCTGGCGATCCTGTTCAAGACCCTGCCGTTCTTTGCGGTCATCGGCCTCGGCTACGGCGCCGCGCGCAGCCGGTTCTTCGGCCCCGAGGCCAGCGCCGCGCTGACCCGGTTCGTCTTCTACTTCGCGCTGTCGGCCATGCTCTTCGGCTTCGCCGCCAACCTGTCGCTGGCCGAGATCTTCAGTCTGCCCTTCGTGCTGGCCTACCTGTCCGCCACCACCGCGCTTTGGCTGTTCCTGATCGCCGTAGCCCTGGCCCGCGGCACAGGGGCCGAAGAGGCCGTGTTCGAGGCCCATACCGGCGTTTCCGGCAACACCGGCTTTCTCGGCATCCCGATGCTGGCCGTCCTCCTTGGCCCCGCAGCTGCCGGCCCGGTGCTGCTGGTGCTGACCGTGGACATGGTGGTGTTCTCCTCGCTCCTGACCCTGCTTGTCACCGGCCTGCGCTCGGGCCGGGTCTCGCTGGCCACGATCCGCATCCTGTCCCTGGGCCTGCTGAAAAACCCGATGATCGTCTCCATCGCCCTTGGCCTGGCCTGGGGCGCCACCGGCCGCAGCCTCTGGCCCCCGGTGCAGGACTTCATGACGCTGCTTGGTGCCGCCGCCACGCCCGGCGCGCTGTTCGCCATCGGCGCCTCGCTGGCCGGGCGCGGCGGGGAACGGCTGGCCGTCGCCACCTGGCTGTCCTTCGCCAAGCTGGTGCTGCACCCGGCGCTGGTCGCCGTCTCGGCACTGTGGCTGTTCGCGATCGAGCCGTTTGCCGCCGGCGTGATGATCGCCGCCGCGGCCTTGCCGGTGGCGGGCAACGTGTTCATCCTGGCCCAGCATTACCGCGTCGCGCCGCAACGGGTGTCGACCGCGATCCTGATCTCGACCGTGCTGTCGATCCTGACCGTCAGCGCCGTCATATCCCTTGTGGAGGTGCCATGAAGACCTTGTCCGAGAACCGCTGCTTCGGCGGCATGCAGGGGGTCTATACCCACCGCTCTGCCGCCACCGGCACCGACATGACCTTCGGCCTGTTCCTGCCGGCCGAGGCCGAGGATGGCCCGGTTCCGGTGCTCTGGTTCCTGTCCGGCCTGACCTGCACCCATGAAAACGCCATGGTGAAGGCGGGCGCCCAGCGTTGGGCCGCCGAGATGGGCCTGGCGCTGGTGTTCCCCGACACCAGTCCCCGCGGCGAAGGCGTGGCCAACGACGCCGCCTTCGACCTGGGTCAGGGCGCGGGCTTCTACGTCAACGCCACGCAGTCCCCATGGGCGCCGCAGTTCCGCATGTGGGACTATGTGACCGAAGACCTGCCGCGCATCCTGTTCAACGCCTTTCCGCTGGACGAAGGCGCGCAAGCCATCACCGGCCACAGCATGGGCGGCCACGGCGCCCTGACCGTGGCGATGAGCTTTCCGGGCCGTTTCGCCAGCGTCTCGGCCTTCGCGCCGATCTGCGAGCCCTGCCGCAGCGACTGGGGCCGCAAGCAGTTCACCGCCTACCTGGGCGCCGACGAAGCCCTCTGGGCCCCGCACGACGCCACCGCCCTGATGCGCCGCTACGGCTTTGACGGGCCGATGCTGATCGACCAGGGCACGGCGGACCAGTTCCTTGACCTGTTGCGCCCCGAGGCACTGGCCGGCGCCATGGCCGAACGCCGGCAGGGCGGCAGCTTCCGGATGCAGAAGGGCTATGACCACAGCTACTTCTTCATCTCGACCTTCATGGAAGACCACATCGCCTTCCACGCCTCTGCCTTGCACGGATAGCGCGATGACGCTTTACATCGACGCCGACGCCTGCCCGGTCAAGGCCGAGGCCGAGCGTGTCGCCACTCGGCTGGGCGTGCGGATGGTGCTGGTGTCGAACGGCGGCATCCGGCCCAGCCCGAACCCGCTGGTCGAAAGCGTCTATGTCGGCAGCGCGCTGGACGAAGCCGACCGCTGGATTGCCGATCACGCCGGCCCCGGCGACGTGGTCGTCACTGCCGACATCCCGCTGGCCGCCCGGGTGATTGCCACCGGCGCCGCGGTGGTCAAGCATGACGGCGACGAACTGACCGCCGCCAACATCGGCCAGATCCTTGCCACCCGCGACCTGATGGCCGACCTGCGCAGCGCCGACCCGTTCCGGCAGGGCGGCGGCCGCAGCTTCAGCCCGCGCGACCGCTCGCGCTTTCTCGACGTGCTTGACCGCGTGTTGCGGCGTTCCGGTGTCGCGGGCGGAACAGACGGAACCCGGCCGCCGGGGTGAAGTCGCCCCACCATGGCCCGCAGCCCCGCCCTGACCGGAATCCTCCTTGCCCTTGGCGGCACCCTGGTCTTTTCCGTCAATGACGTGACGATGAAATACCTGTCGGACGGCTATGCCCTGCACCAGCTGACGCTGATCCGCTCGCTGGTCGGCATGGCCGTGGTGCTGGCGGTGATCGGCTACAGCGGCACCGGACTGGCCCAGTTGCTGACCCTGCGCCCGCGCGAGCACCTGGCGCGGGTGCTGATCGTCCTTGTGTCGAACCTCACCTACTTCGTCGGCCTTTCGGCCCTGCCCTTGGCCGATGCCGCAGCTGTCGCCTACATCAGCCCCCTCGCGGTGACCGCGCTGTCCGTGCCCTTTCTGGGCGAACGTGTCGGCCCCCGCCGCTGGGCCGCGGTGATTGTCGGCCTGGTCGGCGTGATCGTCATGCTGCGCCCCGGGGCAGGGGTGATTCAGCCCGCGGCCCTGCTGGTGCTGACCTCTGCGCTGCTTTACGCCAGCGGCAACCTGATGACCCGCCGCATGGGCGGCACCGAAAGCGCGATGACGCTGGCCTTCTATGTCCACCTCGGTTTCATCCTGCTGTCCCTTGGCATCGGCCTGTGGCTGGGCGACGGACATCTGGCCAGCGACCGTCCGCTGCTTGGCTTTCTTGTCCGGCCCTGGATCTGGCCGCCGGCCGAGGACTGGCCGCTGCTGATCGCCACCGGCCTGTCGGTCGCCATCGGCGGGCTGATGATGACCCAGGCCTACCGCATCACCGAGGTCGGCCTGCTGGCACCCTTCGAATACGTCGGCATGCCGCTTGCCATCTTCTGGGGCCTCGTGGTCTTTGGCACCTGGCCCGACAGCACCGCCTGGTGGGGCATCGCCCTGATCTGCGGCGCCGGCCTTTACGTGGTCTGGCGCGAAGCTGTCCGCCAAAGGGAGACGACATGACACCCCTCGCCGTGGTCTATGACATCGGCAATGTGCTGCTCGGCTGGGATCCCGAGGCAATGTATGACGCCCGCATCGGCCCCGAGGCCCGCCGCCGTTTCTTCGCCGAGGTGCCGATCCACGCCGCCAATGTGGCGATGGACGCTGGCGCCCCCTTCGAGGCAACCCTGAACGCCCTGGCCAGGGCCTACCCGGCCTGGCAGCGCGAAATCCTGTGGTGGCGCGACGACTGGGTGGCGACGCTTGGCCCGGTGATCCAGCCCTCGGTGACGCTGCTGCGCGCGCTTCGAAGCCGCGGCGTGCCGGTCTTTGCGCTGACGAATTTCGGCGCCGAGACCTTTCAGATCGCCCGCGCCGCGTACCCCTTTCTGGACGAGTTCGACCGCGCCTGGGTCTCGGGCCGGATGGGCGTGATCAAGCCCGATCCGGCGATCTATGCCGCGGTCGAGGCCGATTGCGGTCTGCCGCCGGATCGGCTCTTGTTCACCGACGACAAGGCCGCGAACATCGACGCCGCCGCCGCACGGGGCTGGCGGGCCCACCTGTTCGACAGCCCCGAAGGCTGGGCCGCCCGGCTGGTGGCCGAAGGACTGCTGAGCGAAACGGAGGCCGCGCCATGACCATCGAGATCATCCCTTTCGGGGCGGAAGCCCTGCTGGACTGGCCTGATCTGCTTGAAGCCCTGGAGGCCGGTCATCGCCTGCCGCAGCCCGATATCAAGGATCTGTTCGTTCGCCGCGGCGCCGATACCCTGCTGGACCGGGCGGCCTGGATCGATGGCTTGGGCGCGCTGGTCAAGGCGGCCACGGTGGTGCCGGGAAACGCCAGCCGCGGCCTGCCCACGATCTATGGCGCGGTGACGCTGTTCGACGACACCACCGGCGAGTTGACCGCGCTGGTCGATTTCCACTTGGTGACCAAATGGAAGACCGCCGGCGACAGCCTGCTTTCGGCCTCCAAACTGGCGCGGCGACACAGCCGCAACATCCTGCTGGTGGGCGCCGGTGCGGTGGCCCGCTCGATGGTCGAGGCCTATCGCAGCCTGTTTCCGGACGCCCGTTTCAAGGTCTGGTCGCGCAGCATCGCCACGGCGGACATGATGGCGGGGCCGCTGGGCCTTGACGTCTCGACCAGCCTGGCCGACGACGTGCCCTGGGCCGACATCATCTGCACCTGTACCATGGCGACCGAACCGCTGGTCAAGGGCGACTGGCTGCGCCCCGGCCAGCACCTGGACCTGATCGGCGCCTACCGTGCCGACATGCGCGAGGTGGACGACGCCGCCATCGCCAAGGCCCGGCTGTTCGTCGATTCCCGCGCCACCACGCTGCACCACATCGGCGAGATCATTGAGCCGCTGAAGTCGGGCGCCATCGACGAAAGCCACATCCTGGCCGATTTCTACGAGCTGGAGACCGGCCGCTATGCCCGAATCTCGGACGACGAGATCACCATCGCCAAGAACGGCGGCGGCGCGCATCTGGACCTGATGACGGCGGACTACATCCTGAAACGTTGGCGCGACCGCTGATCGAAGCACCGGAATTCGAAGTCGAATTCCGTCCCCGATTTCCGACTTCGGAAATCGGTTCCCTCAGTCCAGCGTCTTGCGGAACCGGAACACGGCCACGGTCCCCAGCACCAGCGTCATCACCCCCAGCGCCGCGAACTGCGCCGCCACATCCGCGGGCATTGCCCCCTTCAGCATCACCGCCCGCACCAGCCGCAACAGGTGCGTCACCGGCAGGATTTCCCCAAGCGTCTGCGCCCAGCCGGGCATGCCGCGGAACGGGAACATGAAGCCCGACAGCAGGATCGACGGCAGGAAGACGAAGATCGACAGCTGCATCGCCTGCATCTGCGTCCGCGACACCGACGAGATCAGATAGCCCAGCAGCACCAGCACCACCACGAACAGCAAGACGCCCGACAGCAGCAGCCCGACCGACCCCACGAAGGGCACGTCGAACAGCACCCCCGCCGCGCCCAGGATCACCAGCATCTGCACTGCACCGACGCCGATGAACGGGGTGATCTTGCCCACCATGATCTCGGCTGCGTGGGCGGGCATCGAAAGCAGGTTCTCCATCGTCCCGCGCTCGATTTCCCGCGTCAGCGCCATTGCGGTCATCATCACCATGGTCATCTGAAGGATGATCCCCAACAGCCCCGGCACCACGTTGTATTGCGTGATCCCCTCGGGGTTGTAGCGCCGGTGCACCACGATCTCGGGGCCGGTCGCGGCCGCCGGAGCAACCCCCAACTCGCGCGCCAGCGCCTGGGCCGAGACCGTGCCCAGCGTCGAGATCGCCCCCGAGGCGGCGGCGGGGTCGGTCGCGTCCGCCTCGACCAGCACCTGCGGATGATCGCCCCGCAGCATCCGCGCGCCGAAGTCAGAGGGCACCGTCACCACGAAGGCCACCTTGCCGGTGGCGATCAGCCGCTCGGCCTCGGTCGCGGTCGCATCGGGGTGGGTGAAGTCATAGTAGCCGGTGTTCTCAAGCGCCGCCGTCATGGCGCGGGTGAAGCGGTCCTGCGTCGGTGCCACCAGGGCGGCGGGCAGATGTTTCGGGTCGGTGTTGATGGCATAGCCGAACAGCAGAAGCTGCATGACCGGCACGATCAGCATCATCGCAAAGGTGACGCGGTCGCGCCGCATCTGGATGAATTCCTTGCGCAGAATGGCAAGGATGCGGGCGACCGAGCCAATCATGTCATGTTGTCCGCGCTTTGCCCCATCAGGCGGATGAAGACGTCCTCAAGGCTGGTCTCCTCGGGCCGCGGCTCCGCCCCCTCGGCCCGGATCGCGGCCTCAAGCGCCGCCGCATCGGTGCCCGTCACATGCAACGAGGTGCCGAAGGGCTCCACCTGTTCCACCCCCGTCGCCGCCCGCAGTCGCGCCGCCAGCGTACCCGGTTGGTCGGTATCCACCCGCATCGTCACCAGCCCCGACTGCGCAATGACCTCCGGCACCGTGCCTTTGGTCACCATCCGACCATAGGAGATGTAGCTGATCCGGTGGCAACGCTCGGCCTCATCCATGTAGTGGGTCGAGACCAGCACGGTAATCCCGGTCGCCGCCCTGGCGTGGATCTCGTCCCAGAACTGCCGCCGCGCCTTGGGGTCCACCCCGGCCGTCGGCTCGTCCAGCAGCAAGAGCTTTGGCCGGTGCATGATGCAGGCCGCCAGCGCCAGCCGCTGCTTCCAGCCGCCCGACAGGCTGCCCGCAAGCTGCGTCCGCCGCGTCGTCAGCCCCAGGTCGGCCAGCGTGTCGCGCACCGCCTGTTTCGGCAGCTGGTAAAGACCGGCCACGAAATCCAGGTTCTGCTCGATCGAGAGGTCTTCGTAGAAGCTGAACCGCTGGGTCATATAGCCGACCTGCCGCCGGATCGCCCGCTGGTCGCGCAGCACATCCAGCCCCAGCACCGTGCCGTGCCCCGCATCCGGCGTCAGCAGCCCGCAGATCATGCGGATGCAGGTCGTCTTGCCCGAGCCATTGGGGCCCAGGAATCCCGAAATCTCGCCCTCCGCCACGCGCAGGCTGACGTCGTCCACGACCTTCCGCCTGCCGAAGGTCTTGGTCAGGCCCTGCACGTCGATGACGGGTGCCGGGGTCATGGCGCGGCCTGCACCTCGACGATCTGGCCGGGCTTCAGCGCGGCGCCCTCGGCCGGGCGGGCCTCGACCAGATAGACCAGCTTCTGCCGGGCTTCGTTGGAATAGATCACCGGCGGGGTGAACTCGGCATGGTCCGAGACATAGGTGACCACGGCTGCCATCGGCCCGCAGCCGTCGCAGGAGACCACCAACCGGCCCCCGACCGAAACCGAGGCCAAGTCCGGCTCGGGCACGTAAAGCCGCAGCTTCACCGCACCGTCGGGCAAGTAGTTCAGGACCGGGGCGGATGGCCCGGCCACCTCACCCGCACGGCGCAGGATGTCGGTCACCACACCTGGGGCAACCGCCGTCAGACTGCGCTGCGCCAATTGCCATTCCGCCAGCGTCTTCGTCGTGCGCGCCACCTCGACCGCCGCCTTCGCCGCCTCGATCTGATGCGGCCGCGCCGGCAGCGCCGCCACCTCCAGCTTGGCCTGAACCTCCAGCACCGCTGCCGCCGCCATGTCGGCCGCAGCGCGGGCAGCGTCCAGTGTGGCCTGCGACGACACATTCTGGCGCACCAGTTGCTCTTGCCGCTCGGCCTCTTTCGCCGTCCGGTCGGCATTGGCCCGGGCCGAGGCGACGGCCGCCTCGATCGCCGCGATTTCCGGCGCGCGGCTGCCCTCCAGCAGGTTCGCCAGATCGCTTTCCGCCTTGTGCAGCGCCGCCTCGGCCGAGGCCAGCGCGATGCGCGCATCCTGATCCTCGACCAGCGCCAGCACCTGCCCTGCGGCGATCCGGTCGCCCCGCGCCACCGTCAGGCTGTCCACCCGCACCACCGTCAGGGGCGCAAGCTGGACATATTCGCCCTCGACATATCCTGTCGCCAAGGGGGCCGGTGCATCGCAGGCCGCGAAGAACGCCGAGACGAAGCCCAGCGAGCACAGGAAATCAGCCATCTTTTGCCTCCAGGGCGGCATCAAGGTTGGCCAGCAGCCGGCGGGCAATGGCGGCGGCGGCTTCGGGCGGGTAGCCGGTCCAGCCCATCCGGCGCTGTACGATGGGTGCGGCCAGTCGGAAATAGGCGGCCTGACCGACCAGCGCGAAGACTGCCAGGCGGACGTCCACCGACTCGGCCTCCCGGCCGGTGGCGGCGGCCCAGACGGCGCACAGCGCACGGTGGCGCGGTTCGATCAGCGCAAGGTACAGCCGGTCCAGCACCGGGCTGTCGGGCTGCGCCAGTTCGCGCAGCAGGAACGAGACCGTGTCCTGCGCCTCGGCCGTCGAGATCAGGAAGGTGACGATCCGATGCACCAGCCGCCGCAGCACCGCCCGCGCCTGCTGGGGCGTCAGGCTGGCCGGATCGCGCGGCAGCGGGCGGGCAACGCGGCCGATCCGCTCGGCCACCGCATCGGCGCAGGCCAGCCGCAGACCCTCTTTCCCGCCGAAATGATACGCGATGGACGAGATGTTGGTCCCCGCCGCGGCCGCAATGGCGCGGGTCGAAGCTGCCTCAAAGCCATCCTGCCCGAACCGCTGCATTGCGGCGGCAATCAGGGCGGTGCGGGTAGGGTGAAGGTCCATCGCGGCCCCTGGATCAATCGTTTGATTGATATCGGATGATCCGCGAAAAGTCCAGCAAGACCCGACCGCAGGGCAGACTCTAGAAGCGGGAAATCGGGAATTTGGTCGGAGCGAGAGGATTCGAACCTCCGACCCCCTGCTCCCGAAGCAGGTGCGCTACCAGACTGCGCTACGCTCCGACCGTGGCGGGGGGATTACCCGCCGCCACGGGCTTTGGCAAGGGGGGTGCGGGCGATTCCCAGGCGCTAGCCCTCTTTCGGGCCGAACCGCCGCAGCCACAGCGAAATGCGGGGGATGGTGCCGGTGTCCAGCCGCGAGCGGTTCTCCAGCACCGGCTGGTTGCGGCTGACCGATGGCGTGCCCTCGCGCAGCACGATGTAGATGCCGCTGGCGATGATCACCCCCGCACCCACAGCGGTCCAGCGGTCGATATGTTCGTCGAACAAGAGCCAGCCGTAGAACGTGGCCCAGACGATCTGCGAATACT
The DNA here is from genome assembly GCF_020564565.1 of Rhodobacter sp. Har01. Lineage (GTDB taxonomy): Bacteria > Pseudomonadota > Alphaproteobacteria > Rhodobacterales > Rhodobacteraceae > Pseudogemmobacter. The sequence goes on along the minus strand of NZ_JAJCTD010000006.1, from coordinate 33,056 downwards.
GCATCGGGGCCACCACCACCGCCGGCGCCGCGCGATAGGCCGCGATGATCAGCGCCGCTCCGGTCATGCCGAACAACGCGATCACCCCGGTCAGCGCCAGATCCTGAAACGGCATCGGTCGATAGACGAAGGGCATGGTCAGCCCCATCGCCCCCACCGACATCAGCATCGGATACATCATCAGCACGATCGACCGTTCGTTCTTGCCGATCTTGCGCACGATGATCGAGGTCAGCGACCCGGTCAGCGCCGCCCCCAGCGCCGCGACATGCCCCAGTGACAGGGGCGCCGTGCCGGGCCGCAGCACGATCAGCACGCCGCACAGGCCAACCACCACAGCCAGCGCGCGGCGGATGCCGACTTGTTCGCCCAGGAAGGGCACCGACAGGATGGTGATCAGCAGGGGCGTGGCGAACAGCATCGCATAGCATTGCGCCATCGGCAGCACCGAGAAGGCGTAGAACGCCATCCCCCCAGTCGCCACCGCCAGTACCGAACGCGCCAGCGACAGCCAGGGATGCCGCGGCACCAGGTTCGCATCGCGCCTGTCCGCCATCAGCAGGACCGAGACGAAGGGAAAGCTCAGCAGCCCCGCGAAGAAGATGATCTGGAACGGCGAATAGCTGTGGCCCAGAAACTTCACCACCACGTCATGGGTGGCATAAATCCCGAAGGCCGCGAGCGACAGAAGCGCGCCGCGCAAGGTGGGTGACATTCTGGCAATCCGTCAGCGGGGCGGGGCACGGCCCTGTTAGCGCCACCAGTTTTCGCCCGGATCGGTGCCGGGCGCAAGGCCCCGCGGCCTTGCGGGCGGGGACGATTGCGGCGCAAGATACGCCCGCCAAGGGGGAACGGCACAGGGAAGACACAGGGCATGGCGCAGGGTCTGGCGGGGTTCCTTGGCGGTATCGGGCTGTTCCTGTTCGGCATGGCGGTGATGACCTCGGCGCTGGCCGAACTGGCCGGGCCGGGCCTGCGCCGCCGCATCGCCAGCGCCACCGCCACGCGCTGGCGCGGCGCGGTGACGGGCACGCTGGCGGCCTCGGTCCTGCAAAGCTCGACCGCGGTCACGCTGATGGCCATCGGATTCGTTGGCGCCGGGGTGATGACCTTTCCGCAGTCGCTGGGGGTGATCCTGGGCGCCAACATCGGCAGCACCATCACCGGCTGGCTGGTCACCCTGCTGGGCGTCAAGTTGCAGCTGTTGACGCTGGCGATGGGGGTCTTGCCTGCCGCTGCGCTGGCCGTGCTGCTGGGAGGCGCGCGGGTGGCGCGGGCGGGCCGGGTGCTGGCCGGGCTGGCGCTGGTCTTCATCGGCCTGGGCACCATGCAGGGCGCGGTGTCTGGCGACACGCTGCCGCTGACCCTCGACATGCTGCCGCAAGACGGCTTTGTCGGCCGCCTTGCGCTGGTCGGCATCGGCACCGTGCTGGCGATGATCCTGCAAAGCTCGAACGCCGGGCTGGCGCTGGTGGTGGTGCTGCTCGGATCAGGCGCGGTGACCCTGCCGCAGGGCGCGGCGCTGGTGCTGGGGCTGAACATCGGCACCACGGTGACCGGGTTGATCGCGGCCATCGGCGGTTCACGCGAGATGCGGATGACGGCGCTGGCGAACCTGTTGATGAATGCGGTCACGGCGCTGGCGCTGTTCCCCGCTCTCGGCTGGCTGGAGACCTGGGTCGATGCCGGCGCCGGGCTGGATGCGCAGACCATGCTGGTGGGCTTTCACTCCACCTTCAACCTGGCCTGCACGGTGCTGTTCCTGCCCGTGGTCACGCCCTTTGCGGCCCTGGTGGCGCGGCTGGTGCGGCGCGGCGACCCCTCGCCCGCCGACCGACTTGACCAGCGACTGGCGGGCGAGCCGGGCACCGCCCTGCAAGTGGCGCGTGAGGTGGCCGATGACATCGCGGCCCAGATCGGCCAGGCGCTGGGGCAGGCACTGGCGCGTAGACCGGCGGCGCTGGATGCCCTGCCGGCCCGGCTGCAACCCGCGCTGACCGCGCTTGAAACCTGGCTTTCCGGCCTGCCCAGCCTGACCGACGCGCGCGACCGCACCGCCCATGCCGCACTGATGCACATGACCGACCACCTGTCGCGCCTGATGGTGCGGGCGCAGGCCAGCGACCGCATCGCCCGCATTGCGGCCGATCAGCACCTGGCCCGTGCCTCGCAAGCGCTGGCCGCCGGGCTGGCGCAGGGGGCCGAGGCGCCGCAGATGGCCCGCATCGCCGCCCTGGCCCAGCGCCGCGCCCACGGCCAGCGGCACGAGTTTCTTGCGGGCGGCCCGGCCAACGGCCACGACCCGTTCCAGCACACCGATGCCATGCGCTGGGTCGAACGCGTCGCCGACCATGCCGAGCGCATCGCCTTTCACCGCGATCAGGCGCGCCGCGCCCTGGGCTAGGCGGCGGGCCTGTCTTGCCGCGCCACCACCAGAATGCCGGCAACCGCAATCAGACCCGTGCCCAGCAAGGTGCGCGGCCCCATCGCCTCATCGAACAACAGCGCGCCAAAGACCGCGGCCCAGGCGATCTGCGAATACTGCATCGGGGCCACCACGATGGCGGGCGCCCGATGGTAGGCAGCGATCACCAGCAGCATGCCCACCACGACCGCCACCGCCATGACCGCCGCCACTGCAAGGTCGGCCACGGGCATCGGGCGAAAGACAAAGGGCATCGTTGCCGCCACCACCAGGAACTGCACCACCAGGGGCCAGATCAGCAGGGTCGCCGTCCGCTCGACCCCGCCCATCTTGCGGATGATGACATAGTTCAGCGCGCCCACCGCCGCCCCGCCCAGCGCGGCCGCGTGGCCCCATTGCAGCGCCGCGCTTTCCGGGTCCAGCGCGATCAGCACGCCGGCCAGACCCAGCAGGATGGCCAGCCCGCGGACAAGGTCGATCCGCTCACCCAACAGGGGCACCGACAGCGCCGCGATGAACAGCGGCATGGTGAAGAAGATCGCATAGCACTGCGCCAGGGGCAGGTTGGCAAAGGCATAGGTCGCCAGAACGCCGTTCACCGTGACCGCCGCCGCCCGCAAGGCCATCCAGCCGGGCCGGCGCGGCCGCAGATTGCCCGGCTCTGGCGACAGCCGGGCGTACAGCGCCAAGAGCGGCAGGCTCATCAACCCCGCCGCCGCCATGATCTGAAACGGGTGATAGCCGCCGCCCAGAAACTTGACCGAGATGTCGTAGACCGCAAAGCAGCCAAAGGCCAAGAGCCCCAGCCCCGCTCCGATCAGGTTCGAGGGCGGCGGCCCCGCCCCGGCCAATCTCAGAGGCTCGCGTCCAGAGCGGCCAGGATCGCGTCGCCCATTTGCGCTGTCGAAACCGGCGTGCCGCCTTCCGGCCCCATCAGGTCGGCCGTGCGCACGCCGTCCGCCAGCACCTTCTCGACCGCCTTTTCCACCCGCGTCGCCTCGTCGCCCAGATCGAAGCTGTAGCGCAGCGCCATGGCAAAGCTCAGCACGCAGGCAATCGGGTTGGCCTTGCCCTGCCCGGCAATGTCGGGGGCGCTGCCATGGACCGGCTCATACAGCGCCTTCGGCCGGCCGTTCGCCATGGGCGCGCCAAGGCTGGCCGAGGGAAGCATGCCCAGAGACCCGGTCAGCATCGCGGCACAATCCGAAAGGATGTCGCCGAACAGGTTGTCGGTCACGATCACGTCGAACTGCTTGGGCCAGCGGCACAGCTGCATCGCCCCGGCATCGGCATACATGTGGCTCAGTTCGACATCCGGGTATTCGCGGTCATGCACCTCTTGCACCACCTCGCGCCACAGGATGCCGCTCTCCATCACGTTGGCCTTCTCCATCGAGCAGACCTTGTTGCCGCGCTTGCGCGCCAGCTCAAACGCCGACCGCGCCACCCGGGCGATTTCGGATTCGGTATAGCGCTGGGTGTTGATGCCAACCCGCTCATTGCCTTCCTTGAAGATGCCACGCGGCTCGCCGAAATAGACCCCGCTGGTCAACTCGCGGACGATCACGATGTCCAGCCCCGCCACCACCTCGCGCTTGAGCGAGGAGAAATCGGCCAGCGCGTCGAAGCACTGTGCGGGGCGCAGGTTGGAAAACAGGTCCATCTCCTTGCGCAGCCGCAACAGGCCGCGCTCGGGTTTCACGCTGAAATCGAGCTTGTCGTATTGCGGCCCGCCCACGGCGCCCAGCAGCACCGCGTCCACCGCTTGCGCGCGGGCCATGGTGTCGTCGGTCAGGGGCGTGCCGTGGGCGTCATAGGAACAGCCGCCCACCAGCCCCTCGCTGACATCGAAGCTGATGCCGCGCTTGGCGCCCATCCAGCCGATGATCTTCTTCACCTCGGCCATGACTTCGGGGCCGATGCCGTCGCCGGCAAGGATCAGGATCGAGGGGTTGGCCATCGGGGGGCGCTCCGTATGCAAAGGGGTCGGGCGGGGGCTAGCCGATGGGGCGCGCGGGGTCAAGCCGGCGCGGCGGGAGCGAAATCCGCATGTCCCATGATGGGACACACAACGCCGCAAATGATTTCAAGGACTTGGCGGCGCATTTTCATGATTTGTTAAGCTTTGGCCCAACCGGGACCGCCAGCGCGGCCACTAGGAAATCCCAGACCCGGGCCACGCGCGGGGTGCCGCGCAGGGTGGGCGGGGCGCAGAGCCAGACCGGCAGGGCGGGCAGTTGCACGATGGGCGGCAGGCGGGTGACGGCCGGGTCGGCATCGCCGACGACTTTCTGCATCCCGCCCACGCCCAGACCCGCGCGCACCAGTTGCCAATAGACCAACTGGTCATCGCAGCGCACAGCGAAATCCTCACGCCGGCGCGGAGCACCAAGGCCCGCCATCAGCCGCAAGATGGTGTCGTCGCGGTCGAAACCGACGAAGGGCAGGCGCAGAAAGTCGTCGCGGGTCTTGGGCGTGCCATGCTGCGCCAACAGCCCCGGCGTGGCATAGAGCGCCATCGGCAGGTCGGCCAGGTGGCGGGCGATCAGGTCGGGCTGCACCGGCCGCGCCATCCGCAGCGCAAGGTCAGCCTCACGGTGCAACAGGTTCTCGACCCGGTCCGAGGGCACCAGGTCGATCTCGATCTCGGGTTCCGTTGCGCGCAGCCGGGCCAGGATCGGCGGCAGGATGTGCGCGGAAACGATCCGGCTGGCGGTCAACCGCACCGCCCCCTTCAGACGCACCTCGCGGCCCGCTGCCGCCAGGCCCAGGGCATAGGCCGCCTCGGCCATGGCGCGGGCAGCCGGCAACAGCGCCAGACAGGCATCGGTGGGCACAAGGCCGCGCGGGGTGCGGGCGAACAGCACCAGGCCCAGCCGCGCCTCGGCTTCGGCCACGTGGCGGCCAAGGGTGGGCTGCGAGACCCCGCTTTCGCGCGCGGCGGCCGAGAGTGAGCCATGCTTGGCCACCGCGAGGAGCGATGGGATCAGGGACCAGTCAAGCTTATCCATGCAGATATGCATAGCACATCGCCGGATTCCGCCAATTCCCATTCATACACGAAAGACGCATATCCCCTGCACCAGGACTGAATGGAGGATGACATGGCAAAGCGGGCATTGGTGGCCGGGGCTGGCGGTGGCTTCGGCGGGGCGATGGCGACGGCCCTGCGTGCGGCCGGGTGGGAGGTGCAGGCCTATGCCCGCGGCTCTGACATGGGCGCGGCCGCAAAGGGCGCCGATGTCATCGTCAACGGGTTGAACCCGCCGCGCTATCACGCCTGGGATCGGCTGATCCCGGAAATCACCGAAACCGTGCTGGCCGCGGCCCGCTTCAGCGGCGCCAGGGTGCTGGTGCCCGACAACGTCTATGTCTACGGCAGCCAGCCGGGGCCATGGAATGCCGGCACGCCGCACCGCCCGGTGTCACGCAAGGGCACCATCCGGGCGGCGATGGAGGCACGCTACCGCGAAGCGACAGAGAAAGCGCAGGCACGGGTGCTGATCCTGCGGGGCGGCGACTTCATCCGCACCAGCACGACCGAGGGCATCTTCCCCGAGGTGGTGCTGAAGCCGTTGTCCAAGGGCCGCATCGTCGCCCTGGGCGACCCCGACGCCGCCCGCGCCCACGCCTTCCTGCCCGACATGGCCCGCGCCGGAGCGGCCCTGCTGGGCCAGGACGGCCCGGCCTTCCTGGACATGCCGTTCGCCGGCCACACCTTCTCGATGCGCGATCTTGCCCGCGCCATCGGACAGGTCACCGGGGCCGAGCCGCAAGTCACGCGCTTTCCCTGGTGGCAGTTGCGGCTGTTGTCCCCGGTCTGGGAACTGGCGCGGGAATTGGGCGAGATGCGCTATCTTTACGACCTGCCGCATGCGCTGGACCCGGCGCCGCTGCAGGCCGCACTGCCGGGCTTTGCAGTGACGCCCTTCGACACCGTGGTCCGGGCGATGCTGGGCCCCCGCTAAGGAGCGTCTCAGGGGACTTCGACCTCGACCCAGACCGGGAAATGCCGCGAGGCTGCGGTCAGGTCGGGTATCAGCGGATCACCCTCCGGCGGCCAGAGCACGCCCGAGGCGGTGACCTTCAGGTCGGCCGAGGGCAGCACCAGATCAACCCGCAAGCCGCCGATGTCGGGATACAGCGCGGTGTCCTGCGCCGGGTCGCCTTTCTGCCCCGGCTCGGACCGGCCCGAGGTGCCCTTTGGTGCCGGGTCCTGCAGCGCCGGGTGCCCCAGCAAGGCGCGAATCCCGTCACGCCGGCCATCGCCATCGGCGGGGTCAAGGTTGCCGTCGCCGATCACCACGAAGGGCGGCTGAGGCGGGGTCTCGTCCAGCTCGCTGCCCAGCAGGCGCAGCCAGAACGCGGATTCGTCATGGTTGCGGCGGCCGTTGCGGTCTTCCGGCCCGTCGAACACCGGCGGCGTGGCATGATAGGCCAGAAGCCGCAGCCGCCCGCCATCTGGCAGCACCAAGGGCACCTCCCAATGCGCGGTGGTGGACAGGCGCTGGACGCGCCGCGCCTCGTCTCCCATCGCCTCGGGCAGCAGCGCGCCGGGCAGGTCGGCCCAGAGGAACCCCGAGAAGTCGCGCACCGCAGCCGTGTCGACCGGCAGCCGCGACAGCACCGCCATGCCCGCCTGCCCGGAGAACTGCCCCCAGCCCTGGGCGTCGCCCGGCCCGCCGAGACGGCCGTCGCCGTCAAGGTCCAGGCCGGTTTGCCGACCGGTGTTGGGGCGCAGGGCGAAACGGTGGGGATAGCCCCGGCCCAGAGGAACCAGGCGGTCGGCCAGCAGCGACAGCGCCACGAGGTTGCGGTCGTAGTCGACGGCCGTCAGCAGGATGACATCGGCATCCAGCCTTGCCAGAACGCGCAGGACCGCCTCGACCTGGGGATCGTCGCCCGAAGCAATGGCATCGACCAGCAGCCCGGGTCCGGGCCGGTCAAGTCCGACATTCCAGGTGGCGATCTTCAGCGTCTCGGCTGATGCGGCCAGCGCCGATGCGACCAGCGCCAGGGCGGCGATCAGGCCGCGGCCAACCGTGAAGGCGGCGGACTCATGGCGTCGCGCTTGGTGCGGATCATCAGGGCGATCTTGCCCATGGCGACACCGCGCATCAGCAGGCTTGCGGGAAGAAAGGACCATGCTGCCATCGTCCAGACCAGCGTTTGCGGGGAAGTGAGCGTCAGCGGTTCGAACCCGATCGAGGCAACGTTGATCACGGCCGGAATCAGGAACGGCAGCAGGAAACCCAGCGAGATGTTGACCCGCGCATCGCGTTCCAGGCGATCGACGATGTCGCCGCCGGCGGTCGGCTCGAAGGTGGGCAGGTTGACCCAGACGTTGAAGGCCAGATGGCGATGCGGCCAGCCCTTGAGCTTGAGGATGATGACGAACAGCGCCAGCGCCACAAGCGAGATGATGTACGAGGTTCCCGCCGCCGTCCGCACCGCCAGAACCTCGCCAGGCGAGGCGCCGTCGGCCATCATCATCGTGGCCAGGCGGACCGGGGAATAGGGGAAGTCCATGGCGTGGCCGACCAGGATGCCCATCGCCTCGAACAGCCGGGTGAAGGATGACGGGGCCTCGTTCGCGGCCAGGATGGCGGACAGCGAGAAGACGATGACGAAGAGCATCAGGTAGCGCACGCGGTTGAACGGCGGTGCGTCGCGGAACTCGACCAGGCTGGGGTAGACGGCATTGTATTCGGCAAAGGTGAGCGCGGCGCCGAACAGCGCCACCAGCGCGACCATCTGCTTGGTATCCGCCCCGATGCCGGGCAGGATGACCGAAGGCGTGGCGATGACAAGCATCACCAGAAACGCGCGGGTCAATGCACCTGTCAGCCGAGAGACCACGGTTCTTACCACTCCGACGCTGGTCAGCGGAAAGCGTGCAAGCGCCCTGTCCTGCACCAGCCCGCGCACATTGTGACGGATTGCCTCAATCTTGCCCAATTCCTGTCTGCTTCCGATCAATGCCGCAATGGCCTGATCAGCAAAACCGGATCCTCATGGCAATTCCGGGGCGGAGGTGTTGCAGGATTGTATCAACCTTGGGAAGAAAAATGGGCAGGCCGGGCGGGCTTGAACTCCGCACCTCAACATATTGTGGTGCAAGCATTTTCGGACACAAGGCCGCTCTGGGCGCGATCCGGGCCTGAAAGGCCTTGAAACCAGAGGTAGCATTGCGGGCGCGTCCGGGGGCGTTCGACAGCCACAGGATCGGCCCCGAGCGACAGGCCGGAGCACCGCCACCTGGTTCCCCTGCAAAGGCGGCAGCCAAATCGCATAGAATGCCCCAGGCCCCGTGCCGGGCCGGGGTGCGGACGCCTTTGGGAGAGGGCTTAGGCCCAGGGCCGTGCGGCAGCATTCCTGGCTTCGAAGGCGTCGATGGCGGGCGCCTTTTCCATCGTCAGGCCAATATCGTCCAGACCGTTCAGCAGACAGTGCTTCTTGAACGGGTCCACCTCGAAGCCGAAGGACTGCCCGTCCGACGAGGTTACCGTCTGCGCCGCAAGGTCCACCGTGATGCGGGCGTTCTCACCCTTTTCGGCGTCCTTCATAAGCACCTCGACCGCCTCGGGCGGCAGCACCACCGGCAGGATGCCGTTCTTGAAACAGTTGTTGAAGAAGATGTCGGCGAAGCTGGTCGAGATCACGCAGCGGATGCCGAAATCCAAGAGCGCCCAAGGCGCATGTTCGCGGGACGAGCCGCAGCCGAAGTTGTCGCCCGCCACCAGGATCTGCGCGCGGCGATAGGCCGGCTGGTTCAGCACGAATCCGGGGATCTCCTGGCCGTCCAGCGTGTAGCGCATCTCATCGAACAGGTTCACGCCCAGCCCCGAGCGCTTGATCGTCTTCAGGAACTGCTTGGGGATGATCATGTCGGTGTCGATATTCACCAGCGGCATGGGCGCCGCGATGCCGGTGAGTGTGGTGAACTTGTCCATGGAGGCCCCTGCTGATCAGTCTTTCCGAGATGGCTCTTGCCAGAAAGCCAAGGCTGCGCCAACCGGAAATGACAAATGAAAACGGGCGGCCGAAGCCGCCCGCATCTTGCCTTGTCACGTCAGCGTCAGCTGCGACGACGCTTCGCTGCGGCCAGACCAGCCAGGCCGGCCAGCACCAGCAAGCCGGTCGCAGGCAGCGGCACGGGCGCCGGCGGCGGAGTGTCGATATCGCGAACCTTGGTGAACTTGGCCATCAGGACAGCCGGATTGGAAGCGTCTTCCTTGGTCCAGAATTCCGACACGATCACGCCGTTCAGCAGGAAGCCGGTGATCTGCATCGTGTAGAACGCGTTGCCGATCTGGAATTCGTCCATCATGTTCAGCACGCTGGAGATCGTCACGCGGTCGGCGCACCCGTTGACGTTGACGCCCGTCATGCCACTGCCATTCGCGCACTTGCCGTTCGTCGCAGCGTTCGACGTTTCCCAGTGCAGGAAGTCGAAGGCCGTATCGACCGACTTGGCAACGCCATCGACCATCAGGTCGAACGAGAGAGACAGCGTCGCCTTGGTGATCGAAGTGCCCGCATTGATCGGGTTGTTGAAGTGCGTGAAGGTCCCGAGCTGGAACTCTTCGTCCACATCGTGGCCCGTCGATTCCAGACCGACGAAGCCATATCCGGACTTCTTCCCGCCCTTCTTGAAGGGCACGCCCCATTCGATCTTGGACGTACCGACACCCGTCACGGCAGAACCCGAACCCACGGCGGAAACGCCGTTCCAGGAAATCCCGACGTCATCAAGGTCAATGGTCGCCGCACCTACCGGCGATACGGCAAGCGCCGAAGCCACTGCCAGTGCATATGCATATTTCCGCAAGTGCCTTCTCCTCTTATCTCTCACGCCAAACAGACGTTACAGCCACTGCTGCCGGACGAATCCTCGCGACCCTTTGCCAAAACGGCGGCGGCGCGAGACGGTTGTCCGACATCAACCCAATTTTCATACTACCCGACCGAGATTCCGGGCGCAATGGAATAGGGCAAAAACAAGGTAAATCGTCGCGGGAACAAGGACAGTCACTCTATTCTGGCGCTTTTCTGCCACATTTGGCGGACGGGCTTGCAGGCGGTCTTAAGCGGGTCGCAGCTGATTCTCACCGGCCGGTTGTATTGGCGCGACGGCGATCAATCTTTCCGCTTGTGACGGCCCGCCCAGCCGAGGCCGGAGATCGCAGCCAGAAGCAGCCAACCGGCCGCGGGCAGGGGCACCGGCGCGATGTCGCGCAGCCAGACGAAACGGCCCATGATCACCGCGCTGTTGTCCTGGCGCTCGGACGTCCAGAACTGGGGAACGATCTCGCCGTTCTGAAGGAAACCCGTGACTTGCAGGGCGTATACGACATTGCCGAGGACGAACTCATCGTCAACCTCGATGACGTCGAGAAGCTGCACTCGGTCGGCACAGCCGTTGACGTTGACGCCGGCGAAGTTGGCGCCGCCGTCGGCGCAAAGACCGCCCGCTTGGCCGCCATTGCTGGTTTCCCAGTGCGCCACATCGACCGAGGCCGTTGCTGTGCGGGCCTGCCCGGCGAGCACAAGGTTGATCGTCAGATCCAGCCGGGCACGGGTGATCGAGGTGCCGGCGACGATCGGCTGGTTGTGGTGGGTAAAGGTGCCCAGAATGAAATCGGTTTCGGTTTCATGGCTGCCGGGCAGCGCCCCGGCAAAGCTGTAGCCGGATTGCCCTTGACCCGCGATCTGAAGGCCCCAATCCAGATCGCCGGTGCCCTCGCCGGAGAACGTGGCGCCGGATGCCGCTGCGAGAACGTCGAACCCGCCGGTCACGTTCTGGACGTCGAGGGTGGCAGAGCGACCGATGGACGGCACCCAAAGAGCCACGCCGAAGGCCAGGAGAGTCGCGAAGCGTCGCATGACAGAATTCCTTCTTCACCGGGGAATCCTTGTCTGCTTCAGCCCAGACTTTCGGCGCCACCGCTTCCGCCTTCGGAAGTGCCAGCTCCTTCACCAGCCCGAAGGCAAGCGACGATCCCACCCGTTATAGATGGTAACGCAAGGCCGTTTGGCCAACAGTAAATCTGGCGATTTCGTGTCGCGCTGACACCAAATGTTGCGGAGTGCTGCACTTTGGCCGCATCGCATACCCTCCATGCGTGAACGTCTGGGAGTCGCATCGCCGCAGGGTTGTCCGGGCCGGGCAGCGGGCCAAGCCGCTGCCCGGGAAACGTCAGTTGACCTGGGCCAGGATGTCTCGCACGTCGGTCAGGTGGCCGGCGACGGCAGCCGCCGCCGCCATCACCGGCGACATCAGGTGGGTGCGACCGCCACGGCCCATGCGGCCTTCGAAGTTGCGGTTGCTGGTCGCGGCGCAGCGTTCGCCGGGGGCCAGCTGGTCGGGGTTCATGCCCAGGCACATCGAGCAGCCGGCAAGGCGCCACTCGAAGCCGGCGTCGGTGAAGATCTTGTCCAGACCCTCTTCCTCGGCCTGCAGGCGCACGAGGCCCGAACCGGGGACGACCATGCCGCGCAGGCCCGGCGCCAGGTGCCTGCCCTTCAGGATGCCGGCGGCGGCGCGCAGGTCCTCGATCCGGCCGTTGGTGCAGCTGCCGATGAAGACCGCGTCGATGCGGATGTCGGTCAGCTTCATGCCGGGGGTCAGGCCCATGTAGTCGAGGCTGCGCTGGGCGGCCTGGACCTTGCCGCCGGTGAAGCTGTCGGCTGCCGGAACCGTCGCGGTGATCGGCAGCACGTCCTCGGGGCTGGTGCCCCAGGTCACGACGGGAGCGATGTCCTCGGCCCGCAGCGTGATGACCTTGTCGAAATGGGCGCCCTCGTCGGTGAAGAGGGTTTTCCAGTAGGCCAGCGCGGATTCCCACTTGGCGCCTTTCGGGGCGTGGGGGCGGCCCATGACATAGGCGAAGGTCTTGTCGTCGGGCGCGATCAGGCCGGCGCGGGCGCCGCCTTCGATGGCCATGTTGCACACGGTCATGCGGCCTTCCATCGACAGCTCGCGGATCGCCTGGCCGCAGTATTCGATGACATAGCCGGTGCCGCCGGCGGTGCCGGTCTGGCCGATGACCGCCAGGGTGATGTCCTTGGCGGTGACGCCGGGCAGCAGCGAGCCGGTGATCTCGACCTTCATGTTCTTAGATTTCTTCTGGATCAGCGTCTGGGTGGCCAGGACGTGTTCCACCTCGGAGGTGCCGATGCCGTGAGCAAGGGCCCCGAAGGCGCCATGGGTGGCGGTGTGGCTGTCGCCGCAGACGATGGTCATGCCGGGCAGCGTCCAGCCCTGTTCGGGGCCGATGATGTGGACGATGCCCTGGCGGACGTCGGAAACCGGGTAGTAGTTGATGCCGAAGTCGCGCGCGTTGCGGTCCAGCGCATCGACCTGGATGCGCGATTCTTCGTTGTCGATGTGGATGTCGCGGCCGGCGGTGGTGGGCACGTTGTGGTCGGGCACGGCGATGGTCTTTTCCGGGCAGCGCACCTTGCGGCCGGTCATCCGCAGGCCTTCGAAGGCCTGGGGGCTGGTCACTTCGTGGACCAGGTGGCGGTCGATATACAGCAGGCAGGTGCCGTCTTCCGAGGTGTGGACGACGTGGTCGTCCCAGATCTTGTCATAGAGCGTGCGGGCGGCGGACATGGGCAGGGGTCCTTGGCTGGAAGGCTTGGGAAACGGGGACGCGGGCAGCAGCGGCGCCGGTCAGTCCCGGCGGGCGGAAACCGCTCGGGTCTGGCGGGCAAAGCGCCACGGCAGGCGGGCGCGGTCGGCCATGTCGAAAAAGCGCATCATGGGGGCTGCAGATACGCTGGAATGCGGGGGCGATCAAGCTAGGTGATGGGGCAAAGGGCAGGAGGGCCGGAGATGCGGGCATGGGCGTTGGCGGGGCTGGCCCTGGCCTTGGGAGGGGCAGGCGCGATGGCCGAAACCGGGCACAAGGGATACGAGGCGCCGCCCTGCCGGGTGGAAGCGGCCGAGGGCGCGCGCGAGGTGCGGGCCTGCGGTGCGCATGTGGTGGCCGAGGTGCGGGTCGCCGGCGGCCGCGGATCGGCCATCGGCACCGGGTTCAACCTGCTGGCGGGCTACATCTTCGGGGCCAACGCCAGCGGCGAGAAGATCAGCATGACGGTGCCGGTCACCCAGACGCCGGAACCGGACGGCAAGGTCTGGCGCATCCGCTTCCTGATGCCCGCCGCGGCCGTCGCCGCCGGCCTGCCCGACCCGAAGGACGACCGCATCGCCTTTCGCAAGGTGCCGGCGGGGCGGCAGGTGGTGGAACGGTTCCCGGGGGTTCCCGAGACCGACGACCTTGCCGCGCGGGCCGAAGCCTTGCGGGCCTGGGCCGAAGCGCGCGGCCTGCGCATCAGCGGCGGGCCGCACTACCAGTTCTACGATTCGCCGATGACCTGGCCGGCCAAGCGCCGCAATGAGGTGACCTTCGACATCGCGCCGTGATCTGACGCTGCGCCGCCGCCCATGGTGCAAGGGCGGTCAGGCGGGGCGCACCGCCTCGAGAATGTCGCCGGGCTGACAGTCCAGCGCCGCGCAGATCGCGGCCAGGGTCTCGAAGCGGATGCCCTTGACCTTGCCCGATTTCAGCAGGCTCAGGTTCTGCTCGGTGATGCCGATCCGCTCGGCCAGCTCACGCGACCGCATCTTGCGCCGCGCCAGCATCACGTCCAGCCGGACCACGATCTCCATCACACGAAGCCCCGGTTTTCCTCGGCGGCCCGCGCGGCCTCTTGCATGGCCCAGCCGATCACCACCAGCAGGCCCCCGGCAAGCGCCAGCCACAGCATTTCCCCCGTCAGCGACACCGCCACCTGCCGCTGCCCCGGCGGATTGCCCAGCGTCAGCGCAATCGTCTGCAAGGGCCGCACCGCGACCTGCACCGCCGCGAGCACCAGAAGCCACCGCCCGCTGCGCAGGATGTGGCCGGCAGCGGCGGAGGTGAGGATTTCGGCCCGGCGATACAGCGCGAACAGCGCCCGCATCTGGGCCAGCGCCAGGAGGACGGGCCCCAGCGCAACGGCCCCGATCGCGCCGGTCAGCAGCGCCGCACCCGGTGTCGGCGGAACGGCCAGCGTCACCTCGGGGAAGGCCAGGACCACCCCGGCCGGATCGCGCCAGCCGCGGACAAGCCAGACCGCCAGCAGAACCGGCAGGCCCAGGATCAGCGCGCCGGTGGCCCGGTGCAACCAGCCGGACAGGCGGACGATGCGCCGGGTGTCGAACATCGGATGACCTCTTTTCAAGATGATGATTTACTGTATGACGATAATAAATCGCTGTCAAAGGAGATTCGCCATGCGCCTTGCCGCCCCGCTTTCCCTGCTTGTGCTTGGCGCCTGTGGCGCGCTTGTGCCAACGACTGCGGCGCGACTGGCCGCGCTGGACCCGTTGACCGCCGATCCGGCGCAGATCGAGGTGGCGCTGGTGCTGCCCGCCGGCCTGCAGGCCACCCCCGGCACGGCGGTGCTGGACCTGACGGCCATGCGCGGGGGCCAGCGGCTGGCCGAGCGTTTCACCCTTTCGCCCCGGCCGGCGCCCGGCGTCGGCGCGCCGCAAGGGGCCACCGTCGCCGGCTTCGGCCTGGCCGGCGCCGACCTGCAACGCCTGCGCGACACCCAGGCCGTCCTTGCCGCCTGGAAGGGGGAAGGCCCCGCTTCTGCCAGCCTGTCGGTCGGCATCGGCGGCTGCACCGTCGATGGCGGCCCGGCGCCCGAAGCCGAAGGCGCCGTGCTGATCCGGCTCTCTCCCGCCGAAGCCTTCCGGCCGCTGCTTGGCCCCGCCCCGCTGTCCGGCCTGCTGGGCCCCGAGGCACTGGCCAGCCTCAGCCCTTGCGGTTGAGATTGCGGGGCCGGGGTGTTACCCTGCCGGAAAGGCCCGGCGCGGGGTTTGCGCGCATTTTCGGAGGACATACTCCTGTCTCACTCTGACCCCGCGACCGGTTTGCCGGTCGGACCCCGGGCCAGCCGGTCGCGGCTGCCCGAGACTTTCACCCCGGAGCAGGTTCTTCAGGCCGTGCTGGAGTCGGTCGATGACGACAAGGCCGAGGACATCGTCCAGATCGACCTGCGCGGCCGGTCGGACGTGGCGGATTACATGGTGATCTGTTCCGGCCGGTCGTCGCGGCAAGTGGCCGCGATCAGCGAAAAGCTGGCCGACCGGATGAAGCAGACCTTCGGGATGAACGCCAAGATGGAGGGGAAGGAGACCGGCGACTGGGTGCTGATCGACACCGGCGACGTCATCGTCCACGTCTTCCGCCCCGAAGTGCGCGAGTTCTACCAGCTTGAGAAGATGTGGTTGCCGGCCGGGCAGGTGGCCGGGGCGCGCAGCCTGTCGCAGCCGGGCTGATGCGGCTGCACCTCTGCGCGGTGGGGCGGCTGAGGGCCGGCCCCGAGCGCGCTTTGGTGGATGACTATCTGGACCGGCTGGGCAAGACCGGCCGCGCCCTGGGCCTTGGCCCGGCGGAAGAACACGAGGTCGAGGACAAGCGCGGCGGCGGGATGGCCAGCGAAGGGGCCCTGCTGGCGCGGGTGGTCCCGGCGGGGGCCGCGCTTTGCGTGCTGGATGAGCGGGGCAAGGTGCTGTCCTCGCCCGAGTTCGCCGCCCAACTGGCCGCCTGGCGCGATGCCGGGCGGCAGGACGCGGCCTTTGTCATCGGCGGGGCCGATGGCATCGACCCGGCGCTGCGGGACCGGGCCGACCTGGCGATCAGCTTCGGGCGGATGGTCTGGCCTCACCTGCTGGTGCGGGTGATGCTGGCGGAACAGCTGTACCGCGCGGCGACGATCCTGGCCGGATCGCCCTATCACCGCATCTAGGCTTTGCGCGGGCGGGCGACGTCGTTCGACCCTTCTTCCTCGGGGCCAAGGCCGTAGCTCATCCGCTGCATCTGGGCGATGACGCGGGCCATCTCCTCATCCGACAGGACCGGGGGTTCGCCCAGCACGCAGGCCTGCTGGTACATGCGGGCGAGGGTCTCCACTTCGACGGCCATCCAGAGGGCGGCGTCCAGCGTCTTGCCAAGCGAGATCTGGCCGTGCTGGCCCAGAAGGCAGGCCTTGCGGTCCTGCAGCGCCTCGATGGCGGCGTCGGACAGGGCCTGGGTGCCGAAGGTGGCGTAGGCCGCACAGCGCAGCGTGGTGCCGCCCATCACGCCGACCATGTAGTGGAAGGCGGGGATGGTGCGGTGGTGGCAGGCGACGGAGGTGGCGTAGGTGGAGTGGCAGTGCAGCACCACGTCCACGTCGGGGCGGGCCTTGAGGATGTCGCGGTGGAAGCGCCATTCCGAGCTGGGGCGGCGGCCGGCATAGGTGCCGTCCCAGGCCATGTCGACGATGTCCTCGGGCTGCATGATGTCATAGGGCATCGAGGACGGGGTGATCAGGAAGCCGTCGCCGTGGCGGGCCGACAGGTTGCCGGCGGTGCCCTGGTTGAGGCCGGTCGAATTCATCTTGCGGCAGGTTTCGACCATGCGGGTGCGGAGGTCGCGTTCGGCTTCGGTCATCTGCGGGGTCCTTCGGCAAGTTGGTGCCATTGCGCGGCATAGTCGGTCAGGCCCGGCAGCGCCAGAGCCGGGGCGGGTTGCAGGTCCAGCGGCACGGGCGCTGCGTCGCGGCGGCAGAGAAGGGCCGCGCCGCTGGCGATGCCGTAGGTCTCGGGGTTCAGCTTCGTTTCGCGCCCGGGGCGCAGGGCGGCGACAAGGCCGGCGAAGGCCGGGTCGCGCAGGAAGCTGCCGTCCAGCACCCAGAGTCGGTCGGGGGCAAGGGTGTCGCCGCAGGCCTTGGTCAGCAGGGCGGTGGAAAGCACGGCAAGGGCGTGGCGCTCGCCTTCGATTTCGGGCGGGGGGCCGTGGAGGCGGCCGCGGCCGGCGCTGCCGGGGAACTGGCCGTCGTTGCTGCCGAAGGTGGGCAGGGCAAAGGTGCCCCGCGCGACCAGGCCGGCAAGCACAGCCGGATCGGCCATCGCGCCGGGCGGTTGCGGCCCGGCGACGGCGGCGTATTCGCGGCCGCCCATGGTCAGGGCGCCGGCAAGCGGCGCACCTTCCATGTCGGCGTTCAGCGTCATGCCGCGGGCCTCGTCCAGGCGGGACAGGTCGATGCCGCCGGCCATGGCGACGATCCAGGTGCCGGTGGAGATGCCGACGAAGTCCGACAGGCCGGCGGCCTGGGTGCGGTGGAAGCTGACCGAGCTGTCATGCGCCCCGGCGTGGACGCGCAGGGGCGGCAGGCCGTGGCGGGCGCAAAGCGCGGGGCGGATGGGGCCAAGGGTGTCGGCCGCGCGGGCGAAGGGGGGCATCAGGCGGCCCCAGCCGCGGGCGGCGACGATGGGGGACCAATGCGCCTCCTTGACGTTCCAGAGGTGCGATTGTGCGCCCAGCGTGCTGGCCTCGCTGACGGCCACGCCCGACAGGCGCCAGGCCCAGTATTGCGGGATGCCCAGGCACCAGCGCGCGGCCGCGAAACGTTCGGGTTCCGCCGTCTCGGCCCAGAACATCTGCCGCGCGGTGTGGGTGGCGGCCATCATCACCGCCGAGCCGCGGTCGAAAAAGCCACCGGATTGCGGGGCGTAGGCCTCGGCCAGGCCCGGCGGCAGGGGCTGTTCGTAATCGACCATCGGCAGGACCAGGCCGGTGCCCCCCGCGTCGGGGTTTTCGCCCACCAGCAACCCGCCCGAGCCATGGCCCGAGGCGACGAAATCGGTCAGCGGGTGACGGCGGGACAGCGCCGCCAGCCCGTCCAGCACAAAGGCATTCAGCGCCGCAAGGTCGTGATGCGCCCAAGGCGGGCCGGGGCGGACGGGGTTCGGGGTGCTGAGTGTCTCGACCACATGCCCCAAGGTCGTGCAGGCCGAGAGTTTCACGTTCGACTTGCCGACGTCCAGAACCGCGACGGTGGCCCCATCTGACCCTTCGCCACCCAAGCCTATGCCCCTTCAGATCAGGCGATACTGCTTCGCCTTGTTGCGCAGGAAGGGCAGGCCGTTGCCCATCACCTCCTCGAAGCTTTCCGCCACCGGACGCCAGACCGCAAGGCCATAGGCCAGTTCCGGCATCATGTTGATGAAGCTTTCCATCGCCAGCCCGCCCTTGAAGCCGATGGCCGCAAGGGTGGCAAAGATCTCGTCCCAGTCGCAGGTGCCCTCACCCGGCGTGCCGCGGTCGCTTTCGGACAGGTGGATGTAGCGCAGGTAGTCGCGGGCATCGAGGATGCCGTTGCCGGCACCCTTTTCCTCGATGTTCATGTGATAGGTGTCGAGGTGGATGAAGATGTTGTCTGCGCCCACCTTCTCGATCAGCCACTTGGCCTGCCAGCCGGTGTTGACCAGATGGTTCTCGTAGCGGTTCACCGGCTCGATCCCGAAGGCGATCCCCAGCTTTTTCGCGTGCTTGGCGGCGGCGCAAAGGGCGCGGGCGATGTTGTCATACTCGGTCTCGGTCGGCGGCACGCCGGTGCGTTCGCCGATGCCGCCGTAGGTGACACCCGACAGCGCCTCGGCCCCCATCGCGGCGGCCACGTCCATGGCCTGGATCAGATGCGCAGAAGCGCCTTCGGGGTTCACCGAGGCCCAGTTCTTCTGCGGCAGGCCCAGCGAGCAGACCGCGCGCAGGTTGTGCTTTTTCAGAAGCGCCTTCGTATGCGGCGCATCCACGGCGGGCGCGTTCAGAAGTGCGATCTCGATGAAATCCATGTTGTATTCGGCTGCCGCGGGAATGGTCCGTTCGGCCCCCGCCCGATCCCAGTTCATGGTCCACATGCTGGTGTGAACGCCAAAGCCTTCCATGGCCTACTCCCTTTTCTGCCGTTCTTTCCATTTGCCCGCGCCCCAGCGCAGGATCATCACGCCCACCAGGAACAGGCCCCAGACGGCGGTAGACAGGTGCTGGTTGGCGCCCAGCAGGTTCAGGCCCGACGACAGCACCTGCAGCACGATCAGCGCCAGAACCACCGGCGCCACCCGGCCAAAGCCGCCGAAGGGGTCGACGCCCCCCAGGAAACAGGCCAGCACGGTAACCAGTAGCAGCGCCTCGCCATGGCCGACGCGGACCGAGTTGAAGCGGGCCAGCATCAGGATGCCGGCGATGGCGCACATCACGCCCGACAGGGTGTAGATCAGCACCAGCGTGCGCTTGACGTGCACGCCCGAATAGGCCGTTGCC
This sequence comes from Rhodobacter sp. Har01, assembly GCF_020564565.1. Classification (GTDB taxonomy): domain Bacteria; phylum Pseudomonadota; class Alphaproteobacteria; order Rhodobacterales; family Rhodobacteraceae; genus Pseudogemmobacter. The sequence goes on along the minus strand of NZ_JAJCTD010000006.1, from coordinate 13,487 downwards.
TTGAGGTTCGAGCCTATCATCCGGGCGGCAAAGCCGTGCCGGGTGCGGGTCAGCAGGATGTGCCAGAGAACCGCGCAGACCAGGAACAGGATCAGCGGCACCGGGATGCCGAAGACGGCGCCGTGGCCCAGGAAGGCCAGGTAGTCGGGAAAGCCCGAGATGTCGCCGCCGCGGGTCAGGAATTCTCCCAACCCGCGCAGGAAGATCATCATGGCAAGGCTGACCAGGATCGGATGCGCGCCGATATAGGCGATCACCGCGCCCATCACCGCGCCGGCCGTGGCACCCACGCCCAGCGCCAGCACCGAGCCGTAGACGAAGGGCCAGACCCCGGCCTCCGGCCCGCCGTTCTGGTTCAAGACCCAGGCCAGCGTGAGGCCGGCCATGTTGGCCGTGTAGATGATGGCCAGGTTGAACCCGCCACTGATGATGGGGATCAGCATCGCCAGCGTCAGCAGGCCCAGTTCGGGCAGCTGGTAGGCGATCGAGCCGAAGTTCGCCAGCGACAGGAAGCGGTCGGCGGTCAGGCTGAAGATCAGGATGACCACGGCGAGGAAGGCGAGAAGGCCCGGAACCTCGGGGCCGGCGCCGGTGCGGATGCGCTGGAGCAGGGTCATTCGCGGCCCTTCCGCCTGGGCGTCACAAGGCGCGCGAGGTCAAGGTTCGAGGTCGAGATGGCCAGCAGGATGATGGCGCCGACCACCATCTTGAAGGCATAGGGCGAGACGCCGAGCAGGTTCAGCCCGTTCTGGGTGACGGCGACCAGCGCCACGCCCAGAAAGCAGCCCAGGATGCTGCCGCGCCCGCCGCCCAGCCGCGCGCCGCCCAGCACCACGGCGGCCAGCACGTCCAGCTCTCGCCCGATCAGGGCCATTGGCACCACTTCCTTGGTGATGTTGGCCTGCATAAGCCCGGCGATGCCCGCCATCATGCCGCACCAGCCGAAGGCGATGGCCTGCATCAGGCCGATGCTGATGCCCGCCCGCCGCGCGCCTTCGGGGTTGTCGCCAAAGGCGTAAAGCTGGCGGCCGGTGGTGGTGTGGCGGATCAGGAACCAGGTCGCCACCATGCAGACCGCCATCACCGCGACCGGCAGCCGGATGTCGGCCCAGCCCTGCGGGGTTTCCTTTTCCCACAGGTAGACGGCCTTGGACCACCAGGACGGCAGGTTATAAAGGAACCGCCCCGAGGTGATGAACATCAAGAGCCCGAAGAAGGCGTTGAAGGTGGAAATGGTGACGACGATCGAGATGATGCGGAACTGGTGGATCAGGAAGGCGTTGATCAGGCCAAGGCTCATCCCCAGCCCGCCGGCGACGATCAGGCCGATGGCCCAGTTGCCGCCACCGATGGCCGCGAAGACGTAGACGCAGATGTATTGCACCACCGAGGCTGCGACGGCGAAAGAGATGTCGATGCCGCCGGCGATCAGCACCACCAGAAGGCCCACCGCCCAGATCACGTTGACCGAGTTGTTGTTCAGAAGGCTGGTCAGGTTGACCAGCGTCAGGAAGTCGGGCGTGAGGAAGGCCAGCAGGGTGCACAGGATCAGCAGCACCACCAGCAGCTTGGCCTCGGACGGGTAGCTGCGCAGGAAGTTACGCATAGACCGCGGCCTCCAGTTCCTCGACGCGCGTCTGGCGCGGATCGTATTCGCCGACGATCCTTCCGCCGGCCATGTGCAGGATGCGGTCGGCGTTGAAATGCACCTCGGTCACCTCATCCGAGATCAGCAGGATGCCCAGGCCCTGGGCGGCCAGATCGCGGACGATGCGGAAGATGCCGGCGCGGGCGCCCACATCCACGCCCACCGTGGGGCAATCCAGGATCAGCACCTTCGGCTGGGTCGCCAGCCACTTGGCCAGCACCAGCTTTTGCTGGTTGCCGCCCGAAAGCGTGTTCATCGCATCGCCCGGCTTGCCGATCTTGACGCCCAGTTCGCGCACCCAATGCGCCACCAGACCTTCCTGCCGGTCATCCGACAGCAGCCCCGCCCCGCCGGTGATCTTCTTCAACACCGCCAGCACGGCATTGTCGGAGATCGACTGCGGCTGGATCAGGCCCAGCGCGAGGCGGTCTTCCGAGACATAGGCGATGCCCGCCGCCACCGCGTCGCGGTTCGAGCGGAACCGGACCGGGCGGCCGTCCAGCGTGACCGTGCCGGCATCCGGCCGGGTCATACCGAAGAGGACATGCGCCAGTTCGGTGCGCCCGGCGCCGATCAGGCCGGTCAGGCCCAGCACCTCGCCCCGGCGCAGGGCGAAACTGATGTCGCGAAACTCGCCCTTGCGGGTCAGACCCTGCACCTCGAGCACAGGCTCGCTTGCGGCGGTGTCCTGCGCCGCGACGTGCTGGTCGAAGGTCTTGCCGGTCATCAGCTCGGTCAGCCGGGTCTGGGTCATGCCCTCGGCCAGATAGACCCCGACCAGCCGCCCGTCGCGCAGCACCGTCACGCGGTTGGCGATCTCGAGCACCTCGGCCAGGCGGTGGCTGACGAAGACGACGGTCACGCCCTGCGCCGACAGGGTGCGGACGACCGACAGAAGCGCGTCGGTCTCGGTCTGGGTCAGGCTGGCGGTGGGTTCGTCCATGAAGATCAGCCGCGCCTCGCCCACCAGCGCGCGGGCGATGGCGACCATCTGGCGCTCGGCGATGGGCAGGGTGCCCAGCCGCGCATCAAGGTCCAGATGCACCCCCAGCCGGTCCAGCGCGGCCGTCGCGTCGCGGCGCATTTCGGCGTGGCGGACGCGGCGGGGGCGGTTGCCCAGCACCGCCTCGAAGGCGATGTTCTCGGCCACCGTCATTTCGGCGAACAGGGCCAAGTCCTGCCAGATCACCGCGATGCCGGCCTTGCGGGCCACCGTGGGCGTGATCTGGGCGTAGCGCTGGCCGAAGATCTCGATCTCGGCGCCGGGTTCGGGCTGGTAGACGCCGGTGATGATCTTGATCAGGGTGGACTTGCCGCAGCCGTTCTCGCCGGCCAGGCAATGCACCTCGCCCATCCCGACGTCGAAATCGACGTCCTGCAGCGCCTTGACCCCGCCGAAGACCTTGGAGATATGACGCAGGTGGATGGCAGGCGCACTCGTCACGGCGCGGTCATTCCAGGTTGGTGTGGTTGGCGCGCATGGCGTCGGCGGTGATCGACAGCCGCGCCTTCAGCTTCAGCACCATCACCTCGAACAGCACGAAGAGGGCACCTTCGAACAGGCTGCCCATCGGCAGGACCGAAGTCTTGGCAGTGCCCTGATCGTCGGCCATGGTCTGCGCCGGCAAGAGCAGCACGCCATCGGCCAGCGCGGCACAGCGGCCGGCGGGTTGGGCGGTGATGAACTGCACCTCAGCGCCGGCGTCGCGGGCCACGCGCATCAGCGCCTCGGCGGTGGAAATCCAGCCGGGGCCGCAGGTGACAAGGAACACGTCGCCCTTGCCCACGGCGGGGGTGGTCATGTCGCCTTCCACGGCGGCGTCCAGCCCCATGTGGAACAGACGCATGGCAAAGCCCATGATCTGAAGTTTCTCGCGCCCGCCGCCGAACACGACGATCCGCCGCGCCTGCGCCAGCCGTTCCACCAGCCGGTCTACCGCGGCATCGTCCAGCCGCGCGAAAACCCCGCCCAACTCATCGAGCGCCGTCTGATACAAGGTCATGTCTTCCCCCGAGGCATGAAGACGGGCCGGAGCAGCGCCTGCTCCGGCCCGGGTCACGGGTGATCAGAGGCCCATGTCGGCCAGGCTGTCCACGGTCTCCGCGTTGATCGGCACCAGGTTGGTGGTGATGATGTCGCGGTTTTCCACGTCGGGCGTCACCGGGCCAAGGCCGGGGATGTCCATGCCGTCGGTGATCTCGGTGCCATCGACCAGCATCTTGCCCATGGTGACGAAGACCTTGCCGGCTTCTTTCGGGTTCCACATGAAGCCGCCCGAGATCGCGCCGGATTTCACCAGGTCGCGGCCCTGGCCGGGCGAGAACGGCCCGATCACATGGACGCTGCCGACCTTGCGCTGTTCCTCGATGGCGCGGCCGGCGCCGATCGGGCCCTGGCTGCCAAAGCCCAGGAAGCCGCCCAGTTCCGGGTGCGCGGCCATCAGGTCCAGCGCGGTCTTGCGGCTGTCGTCCACCGATTCCGCGACGCCATAGCGTTCGCCGACCAGCTTCATGTCGGGGTGGTTGGCGGTCAGGTAGGCGATGGCAAAGTCAGCCCAGGCGTTGTGCAGCGGCACCGTCAGGCTGCCGACGAAGACCGCGTATTCGCCCTTGCCGCCCATCTTTTCGGCCAGAAGCTTGGCGTGGGTTTCGCCAAAGCCCTGGGCCGAGGCCAGCTCGAAATCCCAGTCCACGTTCTTCAGGCCGGGGCCTTCGTGGGCGACGACCTTGATGCCGGCCGCGCGGGCCTTTTCCAGCACCGGCTCAAGCGCTGCCTCGTCGTTCGGCACCACGCCGATGACGTCGACGCCCTTGGCGATCAGGTCTTCGATGGCGCGCACCTGCAGGGCCGGGTCGGCGCTGGTGGGGCCGATCATGCTGGCGTCGACGCCCAGCGCCTCGCCCTGCTCCTTGATGCCGGCTTCCATGGCGTTGAACCACGGGATGCCGCCGATCTTCACCACCACGCCCATCGTGGGCTTGTCCTGGGCGAAGCTTGCGCCGGCCAGGCCCACAGTCAGCGCCACGCCCGCCATGAGCGCGCCGAAGGTCCGTCTTTTCATGTCTTCCTCCCATGATCCGCCTTGCTGGCGGTGAAACTGCGCAATCGATTGCGCAACCAGAGGGAAAAGCCCGGCCCAAGGGGCCCTTGCCTTCCGCCAGGTTGCCGGATCGGCGCCTCTCTTTCCCAGGCGCCAAGGTCTGCACAATCGATATTGCGTATCAAGCCGCATCGCCCTTAGAATCGTCAAGCGGAATCTTCCACAGCAATGCGCACCCCACATGACCGTCCCGCCCCGCAAGGCCACGATCCATGACATTGCGCGGCTCTCGGGGGCCTCGCCTTCGACCGTCTCGGCGGCGCTGTCCGAGAACTGGAAATCGCGGCGGATTTCCGAGCCGCGGGTCGAGGAGATCCGCCGCATCGCCGCCGAGCAGGGCTACTCGATCAACATGCAGGCGCGCGGGCTGCGGCAGGCGCGGTCGGGGCTGGTGGGGATGGTGATCCCCATCCACGACAACCGCTTCTTCTCGTCTATGTCGCAAAGCTTCGAGGCCTTCGCCCGCGACCGCGGCCTGGTGCCGGTCATCGCCAGCAGCATGCGCGACCGCAACGAAGAGCTGCGCATCGTCCGCACCCTGATCTCTTACGCGGTGGACTACCTGTTCATCGCCGGCGCCACCGACCCCGAGGCGATCACTGCGCTGTGCCGCACCGCGGGCCTGCGGCATGTCTTCGTCGACCTGCCCGGCCCCGGCGCGCCCTCGGTGATCTCCGACAACCACCAGGGCGCGGCGCGGCTGACCCGGCAGCTTCTGGCCGACATGACGGGTGACCCCACACCGCGCGGGCGAATCTACCTGATCGGCGGCGTTGCCACCGATTATGCCACCTCGCGCCGGATCGAGGGCTTCCGCGATGTGCTGGCCGAGGCCGGCCACCCCCCGGCGCCGGAACAGATCATCGCCTGCGGCTACTCGCCGTTGCGCGCCAAGCACGAGATCACCGCGCTGTGCGACCGGCTGGGCGGCCTGCCGGCGGGGCTGTTCGTGAACTCGCTGACCGCTTTCGAGGGCGTGCTGGGCTATTTGGTCGGCCTGCCGCCCGAGGCGGTGGAGGGCACTGCGATCGGCTGCTACGACTACGATCCCTTCGCGGCCTATCTTCAGTTCCCGGTGCACATGGTGCGCCAGGACAGCCACCGGCTGATCGAACTGGCCTATGACCTGATCGACCGCGAGGACCAGACCCCAGCCCTGTATGAGGTCGAGCCGAAGCTGATTCCGCCGCGCACCATCGACTATGGGCCGCATGGCCAGTTCGGCTGATCACGACGCCGGCACGAAACCGCGATCTGACGGGCCGGGGGGATTCCGCGCCCCGGCGGCATCGCCTATATAGGCAGGATGAACCGTCGCACCGCCATCCTCGCCCCGCTTGCCCTTCTGGCGCTTGGTCAGCCCGCGCTGGCCGAAAAACTGTCGCTGGGCACCCTGTCGAAATACCTCAACAGCCTGACCACCGTCGAGGCAGACTTCACCCAGGTCAATTCCGACGGCTCGGTCTCGACCGGGCGCATCCTGATCAAGCGGCCGGGCCGGGTTCGGTTCGAATACGCACCGCCAGACAAGTCGCTGGTGCTGGCCAGCGCCGGCAAGGTGGCGATCTTCGACGGCAAGTCGAACCAGCCGCCCGAGGAATACCCGCTGAAGCGCACGCCGCTGAACCTGATCCTGGCCGAGAACATCGACCTTTCCCGCGCCAAGATGGTGGTGGGCCACCGCGCCGACGGCACTTCGACCCGGGTCAAGGCACAAGACCCCGAGAACCCCCAATACGGCACCATCGAGCTGGTCTTCACCGCCGACCCGGTGGAGTTGCGGCAATGGATCATCACCGATGACCTGGGCCAGCAGACCACGGTGATCCTGGGCGAGATGAAGAAGGGCGGCGCCCTGGGCACCGCGATCTTCTCGATCACCCAGGAAATCGACAAGCGCGGCTAGACGGCCGATCGGGCCATTCGGTGCCGCGATCCCTCGCTTCGCGTCGATCCTCAACTTGTTCTTTGCGAATTGGTGATTTCAGAGCATCAAGGCGCAAGAGCGCGGCGATGCCGGAACCGGGCCGCCAGCGGATCGGGACGATGTGATGAAGGGTCTTGCATGACGCCCCTTGGCGCAGCAGCGGGCGGGTCCGCCGCCGGACGGACCGAACTGGCGCGGGTCCAGCGGGAATCGCGCGGGCTGCTGGTTGCCGCCCTGATCTTCAGCATCTTCGTCAACCTGCTGATGCTGACCGGCCCGCTTTACATGCTGCAGATCTATGACCGGGTGCTGGCCAGCCGGTCCGAGCCGACGCTGGTCGCGCTGTCGATCCTGGTCGTCTTCCTGTTCCTCGCCATGGGGCTCTTGGACCATGCCCGCGCCCGCCTGCTGGCCCGGATCGGGGCGCGTCTGCAGGCCCGGCTGGACCGCCGCGTGTTCGAGGCGGCGCTGACCCGGGCCAGCACCGTGCCCGGCGACCCGCTGGCGCTCTCGGCGCAGCGTGACCTGCAGGCGATGCAGCAGTTCTGGTCCTCGCCCATCGCCGCTGCCCTGATGGACATGCCCTGGACCCCGGTCTTCCTGGCCGCGATCTTCGTCTTTCATCCGATGCTGGGCTGGCTTGCCGTTGCGGGCGGCGCGGTGCTGGTGGTGCTGACCCTGGTCAACCAGAGGCTGGGCAAGGCGCCGATCCTGCGCGCCAGTTCCGCCTCGGTCGCCGCCGAACAGATGGCCGACCGCCTGAAGACCGAGGCCGAGTTGCTGCGGGCCCTTGGCATGACCGACGCCGCCTTCCGCCGCTGGTCCGCCGCCCGGACCGAGGCGCTGTCCACCGGCATGGCCAGCTCCGATCTGTCGGGCGCCTTCAGCAGCACCACCCGCACGCTGCGGCTGTTCCTGCAATCGGCGATCCTGGGACTGGGCGCCTGGCTTGTCCTGCGCGGAGAACTGACGGCAGGGGCGATGATCGCCGGCTCGATCATCATGGGCCGGGCCCTGGCGCCGATCGAACAGGCGATCGGGCAATGGGCGCTGTTCACCCGCGCCCGCGACGGACGCGAACATCTGGTCCAGCTCTTGTCGCTGCAGCCGCTCGACCCGGCGCGCACCGTCCTGCCGCGCCCGAAAGGGCTGCTTGAGGCCGAAGGCGTCTCGGTCCTGTTGCCGGGCAACCCGGCCCCGGTGCTGCGCAACGTCGGCTTCCGACTTGAGCCCGGCCAGGCGCTGGGAATCATCGGCCCCTCGGGCGCCGGCAAATCGACGCTGGGCCGGGCGATCGTGGGCGCGATCCGCCCTGTCGCCGGCCGGATCCGCCTGGATGGCGCCGAGCTGGCGCAATACGACCCGGACACCCTGGGCAGCTACATCGGCTATCTGCCGCAAAGCGTGACGCTGTTCGACGCCACCGTCACCCAGAACATCGCCCGGCTTGCCCCGGACCCCGACCCCGCGAAGGTGGTCGCCGCCGCGCAGGCCGCCGATGCGCATGGCATGATCCTGCGGCTGTCCAAGGGCTATGACACCCGGCTGTCGCCTTCCAGCGGGCAGCTGTCGGGCGGGCAGATCCAGCGGGTGGGCCTGGCCCGCGCGCTGTACGGCGACCCGGTCCTGCTGGTGCTGGACGAGCCGAACTCGAACCTCGACAACGACGGCTCATTGGCCCTGAACGCCGCCATCCGGCGGATCAAGGCGGCATGCGGCAGCGTCATCGTCATCGCGCACCGGCCGGCGGCGATTCAGGAATGCGACCTGCTCCTGGTGCTGGAAGAGGGCCAGCGCCGTGCCTTCGGCCCGCGCGACGAAGTGCTGCGCGAGATGGTCAAGAACCATACCGACATCGTTCGGGCCCGCGGGCCGGGAGGGGTGTCTTGACCGTTCCGGTCCCCCCCGACCATCTGCGCGCCCGCGGTCCGCTGTGGCTGGGTGGCCTGACCCTTGTGGCGCTGCTGGGCGGTTTCGGCCTGTGGTCGGTGGCCACCACCATCTCGGGCGCGATCGTCGCCCAGGGACGGGTCGAGGTCGAGCAGAACCGCCAGGTCGTGCAGCACCCCGACGGCGGCGTGGTGGCCGAAATCCTGGTCAGCGAAGGCGATACGGTCCTGGCCGGCGCGGTCATGTTGCGGCTGGACGGCACGCTTCTGCGGTCCGAACTCAGCATCATCGAGGACCAGCTTTCCGAGGTTTGGGCCCGCCGGGCGCGGCTTGAGGCCGAGCGCGACGGTCTGCCGGACATGGCAATGCCGGAAGACCTCAAGCAGCTTTCGGCCAGCTATCCAGAGGCGGCCGAGCAACTTGAAGGCCAGCGCCGCCTGTTCGAGGCCCGGGCCGAGACCCTGGCCCGGACGCTGGACCAGCTGGAAAAGCGCAAAGTGCAGGCGGCGGCGCAGATCGACGGGATCGACGCCCAGTCAAGTGCGCTGACCGACCAGCTGACCCTGATCGACCAGGAACTGGCCGATCAGCAAGAGCTGCTCGACAAGGGCCTGGCGCAGGCGTCCCGCGTGCTTGCCCTGCAGCGCGAGAAGTCGCGGCTGGCCGGCGAGGTGGGGCAGCTTGCCGCCGAGCGCGCCCAGGCCGAGGGCCGCATCACCGAATTCGACCTGCAGATGCTGGCCTTGACCGCGCAGCGCCGCGAAGACGCCAGCACCGAGTTGCGCGACATCGGCTCGAAAGAGCTGGAACTGACCCAGCGGCAGCGCGCACTCTCGGAACAGGTGTCGCGGCTGGACATCCGCGCGCCGGCCGCAGGAACGGTGTTCGGCCTGCTGGTGACCACCCCGCGCGCCGTGATCCGCCCGGCCGATCCGGTGGTCTACATCATCCCGCAGGATCGCCCTATGGTCATCGCCGCCCAGATCGCGCCGATCCACATTGACGAAGTGCGGGTCGGCCAGGCGGTGAAGCTGACCTTCCCCGCCTTTTCGTCCCGCACGACGCCGGAACTTTCCGGCCAGATTGCCCTGGTCTCGGCCGATGCGCTGACCGATCAGGCTACCGGGGCCACCTACTACCGGGCCGAGATCTCGATCCCGCCCGACGAGGCGGCAAAGCTGGACCAGCCGCTCTTGCCCGGCATGCCGGTCGAGGCCTATATCCAGACCCAGCCCCGCACGCCCTTTGCCTATCTCGTCAAGCCGTTCACCGACTACTTCTCGCGGGCTTTCCGCGAAAGCTGACCGGGACGGATCGCCGGCGCTTCGCCACCTGCCAGGTTTCCGTATCACGGAATCGTGGGCCGATCCTGGTCGATGACGTCGGCGGGAAACGGCCGGACACCCGCAAGCGGGGTGGCGACTTCGGTCGGATCAAAGCATTTTCCGTTGCGGCCGGGCTTGTGTTAACCTTTCCGAAACAGCCTTCCCCCGTTAATCACGAGACCCGCAGGCGACCCTGGAATACGGCCGCGATGCCGGAGGATGACAGCAAGAATGCACCAGACCCAGAGCCGGAAACGCAATCCCTACCACCAGGCGATCCGCAGCTTGCGCAACACCTTCCTGCTGGTCGGCCTGTTCAGCGCGGCGATCAACATCCTGATGCTGACCGGCCCGATCTACATGCTTCAGGTCTATGACCGGGTGCTGTCTTCAAGCTCGGTCGCAACGCTGCAGGGGCTCTTTGTCATCGTCGTCGTGCTGTATGTCTTCCTGGGGTTCTACGAATTCCTGCGCTCGCGGCTGCTGTCGCGGGCCAGCTACCGGCTGGACATGCAGGTGGGCGGCAAATCCTACGACTTCTGGATGCGCTCGGCCAACCTGCAGGACCGCCCGCGCGAGAACCTGATGCAGGACATCGAGGTGGTCCGCGGCTTTCTGGCAAGTCCTGCGGTCCTTGGCATCTTCGATCTGCCCTGGATTCCCGTCTTCCTTGGCCTGGTGTTCTTCATCCATCCCTGGCTTGGCTACCTGACCCTGGGTGGCGCGGTGGTGGTGGGCATTGCCGCCTTCCTGAACCAGTACCTGACCCAGCGCCACATCGGCGAATCGATGTCGATGGAGTCGAACGAGCGCAGCTTCCTTGAACGCGTCCGGCGCAACTCGGAAGCCGTGCACGCCCTTGGCATGCAGAGCAAGCTTCAGCTGCGCTGGACCCGGCTGCACGAATCCCGGCTTGCCAGCGCCCAGCGGGGCGGCGACAGGTCCGAGGCTTTCTCGGCCTTCTCCAAATCGTTCCGGCTGCTGCTGCAATCCATGCTGCTGACGCTCGGCGCCTATCTCGCGATCCATCAGGAGGTGACGGCAGGGGCCATCGTGGCCACATCCATCATCGCGGGCCGCGCCCTGGCCCCGGTCGATCAGGTGATCGGCCAGTGGCGCTCGATCGCCCGGGCGCGCGAGGCCCATCGCCGGCTGACGACCACGCTCGACAACCTGCCGCCCGAACGCTACCACATCCGGCTGCCGGCGCCGAAGGGGCATCTGCAGGTGATCCAGGTGTCCAAGCTGATGCCGGGGGCGACACCACTGTCGGACCGGCCGAACATCCTTGACCGGATCAGCTTCACCCTGTCGCCGGGCGACGGGCTTGGGGTGATCGGAAACAGCGCGGCCGGCAAGTCAAGCCTTGCCAAGATCCTGGTCGGTGCCTGGACGCCCGACGCCGGCGAGGTCCGGCTGGACGGCGCCACGCTGGACCAGTGGCGTCCCGAGGATCTGGGCAAGCACATCGGCTACCTGCCCCAGCAGCTTGAAATGCTGCCCGGGTCCATCGCCGAGAACATCTCGCGCTTCGATCTGCAGGCAGAAGACAGCCAGATCATCGAGGCCGCACAGATCGCCGGCGTGCATGAGATGATCCTTGCCCTGCCCGGCGGCTATTCCACCCAGATCGGCACCCCGGCGCAGCCGCTCTCGGGCGGCCAGATCCAGCGGCTGGGTCTGGCCCGCGCGATCTATGGCACACCACGGCTGATCGTGCTGGACGAGCCGAACTCCAACCTCGACAGCCAGGGCGACGAGGCCCTGACGGCCGCAATCCAGAAGCTGCGCGATCGCGGCGCTGTCGTGATCGTCATGGCGCACCGGCCAAGCGCCATCAGCACGGTGAACAAGGTGATGATCATGCACAAGGGCATGATCCTGCAGTTCGGCAACAAGGATGAGCTTCTGCGGACCACGACGCCGATCCGCATGGCCCCGAACCCCGCACCGAACCCTGCACCAGGCCAGGCCGCCGACAAGGCCGCCGACAAGGCGCCTTCCCCCGCGCCGGCACCTGCGGCAGCGACACCGATGCCACTTGCGCTGGCCGCGCGCGCGAAGATGTTTCCCGCCGCGGCGGTTGACCAGACCGATCCCGCCAGCCTTGCCACGCCTCCGGCGACACCGGCGGCCGTGCCCACCCCGGCCGCCCTGGCGGCGGCCAAGAAGATCGGCCAACCCGGATGACCGCACCAAGCATCGGCCAGGACCCCCATCTGAAGACCAGCATGACCGGGGCCATGCGGCTTGGCGCCGTGGCAAGCCTCGTGCTTGCCCTGATCGGCTTCTTCTGGATGCAGACCACGCTGATCAGCGGCGCCGTGATCGCCCCCGGGCAGGTTCTTGTCCGCGGCAAGCCCAAGGTGGTGCAAAGCCTTGACGGCGGTGTCGTGGCCAGCATCTTTGCCAAGGACGGCGACATGGTCAAAGCCGGCGACGCGCTGCTCCGGCTTGATCCGACGCTGCTGCAGGTCAATCTCGACATCTATCGCAGCCGCCTGGCCGAGGTCGTTGCGCGCAGGGCGCGGCTTGAGGCCGAGTATCTTGGCAATCCCGAAATCCAGTTCCCGGCAACGCCGGAGCAACTGAAGGGCATGTCGCTCGACCAGCACTTCGCAGGCCAGACCGAAGTCTTCGTCGCCCGCCAGGAGGTGCTGCAGGGCCGCAAGGACCAACTGGCAGAGCGGGTCCTTCAGTTCGAGAACCAGATCGACGGCATCGAGGGACAGCTCATCGCCACCCGCGACCAGCTTGACTTCATCGAGCGCGATCTGGAAAGCACCCGCGCGCTCAACAAGGACGGGCTTGCCCGCGAAAGCGAGGTGCTGGAACTGCAAAGCCGGCGCGCGGGCCTGCTGGGCGAACTCGCCACGCAACAGGCCGAACTGGCGCGGATCCGCAACTCGATCCGGGACACCGAGCTGGAGATGCTGCAGGTGGACCGCGAGTTCAAGGAACAGGTTGTCACCGAGTTGCGCGAAGCCACCGCCAGCCATGAGGAATTGCTGCTGGAAATCGTCAACGTCGAGAAGAAGCTCGAGCGTATCGACATCGTCTCGCCCTCCGATGGGGTGGTTCACGAGATGCAGGTGACCACCGTCGGCAGCGTCGTTGCACCCGAGGCGGTGATCCTGCAGATCGTGCCGCTCTCCGAAGGCGTGGAGTTCGAGGCCCGGGTCGACCCGATCCTGATCGACCAGGTCTTCGTCGGGCAGATTGCAAAGGTCCAGTTCCCCGCCTTCAACATGCGGGCGACACCCGAGATCTTCGGCAAGGTTTCGGCCATCTCGCCCGCAAGCGTCGAGGACAAGGCCACCGGCCAGTCCTTCTACCGGGTGGAGATGGTCGTCGCACCCGAAGAGCTGTCACGCCTTGGGTCCGTGGAGTTGATCCCCGGGATGCCGATGGAGGTCTTTCTTCAGACCGGCGAGCGGTCGGTTCTGACCTACCTGACAAAACCGCTGATGGACCAGCTTGAGCACGCGTTCCGGGACGGTTGATTTGGTGTTTTGGTGGTCTTTTCCGTTGTTTGGTGATGCAGGGTTGGCACAAGTCTGGATTAAAGCGGGGTCTGGGCTGGGGGATCCGGGGGG
>NZ_JAJCTD010000005.1 GCF_020564565.1 Rhodobacter sp. Har01 | reverse complement strand
ACAGCCGCGTTATCAAGCATCGCATCAGCCAGCCGCCGCTTCCGGCGTTCTCGTCCTCGAGCCGCTTCAGCCGCTTCGCCGTACTTGGCCTTCCACTTGCAGATGGTCGCATCGCTGACGCCGTGCCTGCGGCACAGATCGGCGACGGAAACCCCGGCCTCACGCGCTTTCAGAATGCCGATGATCCGGTCCTCTCGGTTGGGCCAGAGTCCACCTCGAACCGGATCAAGCGGAGGGGGCAACGTCAGCCAAGACGTCCGGATGGCCCGGCGAATCCGACAAGTGCCACTGCAAGCACCGCAACCGGATCAGGATCACGTCCGGCCGTCTGAAAGACCGGCGCCGGGTAGCCGCGGGCTGCAAAAGCTGTCCGGAAAACGCCTTCTCTGCCGTTGCCCGCGCCGCAACCGTCATGCCTTGGCCTTGACTGTCAACGAATCCGGGGCTCAGACCCGCGGCGTGTCGGCTGCAGGACCGTTCCGGTATTTGCCGCGGTGGTGGAACCCTGCCGCGATTTCATCCGGCAGAACGCGCTGAACGCGGAAAATTTGGACTTCCGACCGCTATCCCCGGGCTGCGTGCTGCAGCACGTCCGCAACCCGGGTCAGCGCGGCGCCCAGCGGGTTGCTGCGCCGCCAGACCATGCCGATGGTGCGCTGCGGCGCGGGGTCGGCGAAATGCGTCACCGCCACCGGCGCCGAGCGGGTTTCCACCGGCACCGCCATCTCCGGGATCAGCGTCACGCCGATGCCCGCGCCCACCATCTGCACCAGCGTGGACAGCGACGATCCGTCCATCAGCTCGCGCGGCCGGCTGCCGGTCGCGGCGCAGAAGGACAGCGCCTGGTCGCGAAAACAATGGCCTTCCTCCAGCAACAGCAACCGCATCTCGCGCAGCGCGTCGCGGTCGGGCATCGGGTGGTCGGCCTCGCCTTCGGGGCGCACCAGCACGAAGGTTTCGCTGAACAGCGCCACCTCCTCAAGGCCGGGCTGGTTCACGGGCAGCGCCACGATCGCGGCATCCAGACGGCCTTCGCCGATTTCAGCCAGCAGGCGCGGCGTCAGCGTTTCGCGCACATGCAGGTCCAGCCCGGGATAAAGTGCTGTAAGCTCCGCGATGAACCGCGGCAGCAGATAGGGCGCGACAGTCGGAATCACACCGATGCGCAGGCGAGTCAGCAACGGGCTGATGCGGGCGCGCACCAGGTCCTCCAGGTCATCGACCGAGCGCAGGATGGCATGCACCCGCGCCGCGAACTCCGCCCCCAGGTCGGTCAGCCGCGCCTGCCGCCCGCCCCGTTCGACCAGGGGCGCACCGATCAGATCCTCCAATTCCTTGATCTGCATCGACAGGGCGGGCTGGGTGATGGAACAGGCCTCGGCCGCGCGGCCGAAATGGCTGTGGCGGGCAAGCGCATCGAAATAGCGCAGGTGGCGCATGGACAACCCGATCATAAGATTAAATTATCGAAACTTTCAGAAAATGCAATTGGGATTGATCGAAGAAGCGAGTTAGAACGATTCCATGAATCAGCTGGCGACCCCGGGCAGCGCAGGCCCGCGGGTCGCCAAGGCCAAGACCAACGCAGCACAAACGGAGGATCGGATGGACGGGAACGACATCAAGGACGGGGGCATGTGCCCGGTCATGCATGGCGGTTTGACCAGCATGGGCAGCAACGTGATGGCATGGTGGCCGAACGCGCTGAACCTCGACATCCTGCACCAGCACGACACCAAGACGAACCCGCTGAAGGGGTTCAACTATCGTGAACAGGTCAAGACCCTGGACTATGCCGCGCTCAAGGCGGATGTGCATGCGCTGCTGACCGACAGCCAGGGTTGGTGGCCGGCGGACTGGGGCCATTACGGCGGCCTGATGATCCGCATGGCCTGGCACGCGGCCGGGAGCTATCGCGTGGCCGATGGCCGTGGCGGTGGCGGCACCGGCAATCAGCGTTTCGCGCCGCTGAATTCCTGGCCCGACAACGCCAACCTTGACAAGGCCCGCCGCCTGCTGTGGCCGGTCAAGAAGAAATACGGCAACAAGATCTCCTGGGCCGACCTGATCATCCTGGCCGGCACCGTGGCCTATGAGAACATGGGGCTGAAGACCTTTGGCGTCGCCCTGGGCCGTACCGACATCTGGCATCCTGAAAAGGACGTCTACTGGGGCTCGGAAAAGGAATGGCTGGCCCCGTCCGAAAGCCGCTACGGCGATGTGGGCAAGCCCGATACGATGGAAAACCCCCTCGCCGCCGTGCAGATGGGCCTGATCTACGTCAACCCCGAAGGCGTCAACGGCGTGCCCGACCCGCTGAAGACCGCCGCCCAGGTGCGCGAGACCTTCGCCCGCATGGCGATGGACGATGAGGAAACCGTGGCCCTGACCGCCGGCGGCCATACCGTCGGCAAGACCCACGGCAACGGCAGCGCGGCCAACCTCGGCCCCAGCCCCGAAGGCGCCGACCTTGCCGAACAAGGCCTGGGCTGGATGAACCACACCAGCCGCGGCATCGGCCGCGACACCATGACCAGCGGTATCGAGGGCGCCTGGACCACCCATCCCACCCGCTGGGACAACGGCTATTTCGACCTGTTGTTCAAGTATGACTGGTGGCTGACCAAGTCGCCTGCCGGCGCCTGGCAGTGGCAGCCCATCGGCATTGCCGAAGAAGACATGCCGGTCGACGTGGAAGACCCCAGCATTCGCGTCATGCCGATCATGACCGATGCCGACATGGCGATGCGCTTCGACCCGGCCTACCGCAAGATCGCCGAGCGTTTCCGCGACGACCACGCGGCCTTCTCGGACGCCTTCGCCCGCGCCTGGTTCAAGCTGACGCACCGCGACATGGGGCCGAACACCCGCTACATCGGACCCGAGGCCCCGACGGAAATCCTGATCTGGCAAGACCCGGTTCCCGCCGGCAACGCCGCCTATGACGTGGCGGCCGTCAAGGCCAGGATTGCGGCCGCCGGCCTGTCGGGGGCCGACATGATTGCCACCGCCTGGGATTCGGCCCGCACCTTCCGGCAGTCGGATTACCGCGGCGGCGCCAATGGGGCGCGCATCCGCCTGGCTCCGCAGAAAGACTGGGAAGGCAACGAGCCCGCCCGCCTGGCCCGCGTTCTGGCCGCGCTGGAACCGATCGCCGCCGAAACCGGCGCCTCGGTCGCGGATGTGATCGTGCTGGCCGGCAACCTGGGCGTCGAGATGGCCGCGAAAGCCGCCGGCTTCGATGTCGCGGTGCCGTTCTCCCCCGGTCGCGGCGATGCCACCGACGCAATGACCGATGCCGACAGCTTCAAGTGGCTGGAGCCGGTCGCGGACGGGTTTCGCAACTGGCAGAAGAAGGACTACGTCGTTTCCGCCGAGGAACTGATGCTGGACCGGGCGCAACTGATGGGGCTGACCGCCTGCGAAATGACCTGCCTTGTCGGCGGCATGCGGGTGTTGGGCACCAACTTTGGCGGCAACCGGCACGGCGTGTTCACCGACCGCGTCGGCGCCCTGACCACCGATTTCTTCGTCAACCTGACCGACATGGCCTATGCCTGGAAGCCCACCGGGCGGAACAGCTATGCCGTCGTCGACCGCACCTCGGGGGCCACGAAATGGACGGCGACGCGCGCCGACCTGGTGTTCGGGTCGAATTCGATCCTGCGCGCCTATGCCGAGGTCTATGCCCAGGACGACAACGCCGAACGCTTCGTGCAGGATTTCGTCGCCGCCTGGACCAAGGTGATGAACGCTGACCGCTACGATCTGCAGGCCTGATCGTCGGGCCTGGGGCAGGGGGCGCTCCGGGAAACCGGGGCGCCTTTTTGCATTCGGCCGGCCTGTCCCTTCGATGCCCTTAGGGCCGTCCCGTCATCCAGGCCGGTGCTGCCCCCCCTCCGGACCTCCACGCGCCGTGCAGGGATCGTCACTATTTTGGGCAGTTTGCCCGACTTCTGTCATTTCTGCCCGATCCGATCTCGACCGATGGCTCTGCTGGGCGCCGCAAGCCGCTGCCGTGCGGCAGCCGAATTCGGTCAAGGCCCTTGCTGCAAAGGGCGCCTGACGGCCGCTCCGCCGGTCGATTGCCATTCCAGCAAGGCCGGGACCGGCGGTCGATCGGGTGCTGACGACCCAGGCCGAGATTGCCGCCGGCGGGTCGCTTCTGGCACGGGTGCCGCATCCGCAAGTGCCGCCGCTGCCCGAGGCCGGTCACAAGATGAAACGAATCTTGCAAACCTCAACAGTCCATGGTCTGCTTTCCGTCAATCAAGAAGTCGATCCCGGATGATCGGTGGAAACCGGCGGCGAGGGTCGGACAATTCCAACAGCAGGAGGTCATCAAGATGGTCGAATTTTCGCGTAGGGATGTGATGCGCCTTTTCGGCGCCGGTGCGGCCGCTGCCATGGGGCCGGGGTTCGCCAGCCGGGCCTGGGCGCAGGACCGGTCGAAGGAACTGAACATCCTGTGCTGGGAGGGCTACAATTCGGCCCAGGTGCTGGACCCGTTCCGCGAGGCGCAGGGCGCCACGGTCAAGGCGGAATCGCTGACCAACGACCCGACCATGATCAACCGCCTGCGCGCGGGCGAAACCAACGTCTGGGACCTGATCAACGTCAACAACCCCTGGGCGCGCAAGATCATGCACCCCGAGGGCCTGATCAAGGCGCTGGACCGCGCCACCTTCGAGCCGTTCTTCGAGACCATGATGCCCGGCTTCAAGCCGCCCTACAAATGGGCGATGTCGGATGACGGCAACGACCTGCTGGGCATGGCGCAGCGCTATGGGCCGTATTCCTTTGTCGTCAACACCGACAAGATCAGCCGCGCCACGGCCGAAGACCAGGGCTGGGACCTGTGGAATGACGCCGCCAACGACGGCAAGTACGGCATCCTGGAATCCGACGACTGGAACGTGTTCTGCATCTTCATGGTCGCCGGCATCGACCCGTTCAAGGTGCACACGCCCGAAGAGATGGCCAAGTTCGAGGAAACCGCCAAGCGGATCTTCAAGGGCGCCAAGATGATCGGCGACATCGCCACCATGAACCAGGCGCTGATCTCGGGCGAGATCGACTTCCACCTGACGGGGGGCACCTATTCGGTCTCGCCGGCCCGCGCCGACGGCTTCCCGAACCTGCGCGCGATCACGCCCTTGAAAAGCGCGATCGAGGGCAAGGGCGGGATCTCCTGGATCGAGATCACCTCGACCGTGAACAACCCCAACCTGTCGCCGCTGGCAACCGAGTTCCTGAAGTTCGTGCAGGCGCCCGAGGTCGCGCATACCGTCGCCTTCGCCGAGGGCACCTTCAACCCGGTCAGCCAGATGGGCAACCCCGACTGCTTCGCCCTGTTCACGCCGGAAGAACTGGACGCGATCCAGTGGGACAGCCTGGAAGAGGAAATGGCGCGCTCGGCCGAATACGACATCGTGCCCGATTACGACGCCGCGCTTGACCTGATGACCGCGGCCAAGCGCGACCGGGGCTGAGACAGCCGCCCGTCCGGCCTGCGCGCCCGGGGGGCTTCCCCGGGCGCACGCCCCCTTCCAGGCGCCGGATGGCCGGGGCCCCAGAGGATCTGATTTCTTGAACATGCAGACAAAGCCCGTCACAGACCCGTCCGCCGCCGCCACCCGCGCGTCGATCCTGACCCTGACCAACCTGGTCAAGACCTTCGGCACCTACATGGCGGTGGACGGCATCGACCTTGCCGTCGCGGATGGCGAGTTCCTCACCATCGTCGGCCCCTCGGGCTGCGGCAAGACCACGCTTCTGCGGATGCTGGCGGGGCTGGAACTGCCGACCTCGGGCGAGATCGCCCTGCGCGGCCAGGTGATCAACGACCTGCCGCCGAACCGCCGGCCGACCTGCCTGGTGTTCCAGTCGCTGGCGCTGTTTCCGCACCGCTCGGTGGGCGAGAACATCGCCTTTCCGATGAAGATGAAGGGCATCGCGCCCGAGAAGCGGCGGGCGCGGGTCGAGGAACTGATGGCCCTGATGCGGCTGCCGGCGCATTATGTGGACCGCAACGTGATGCGCTGCTCGGGCGGCGAGAGGCAGCGCGTGGCGCTGGCGCGGGCCTTTGCCTATGACCCGGAAATCCTGTTCTTCGACGAGCCGCTCTCGGCTCTGGACTACAAGCTGCGCAAGGAGCTGGAGAAGGAACTGAAGGACATCCACAAGGAAACCGGCAAGACCTTCATCTACATCACCCACAGCCTGGAAGAGGCGATGGTGATGTCCGACCGGATCGCGGTGATGCGCTCGGGCAGGATGCTGCAGGTCGGCACGCCCGAGGAGATCTACACCCGCCCGCAAAGCCGCTTCGTGGCCGAATTCATGGGCGAGGTGAACGTCTTTCCGGTCCGCCGCGCCGGCGACGGGATGTTCGACGGCACCCGGATTCCGGGCCGCTTCCAGGTGGCCGGCGATCCGGCGGCCGAGGGGTTCATCATCGTGCGACCCGAAGCGATGCGCCTGGTGGCCCCCGGCGAGACCGTCGAGAACCGCATCGAGGCGCGGCTCTACAACTCCTATTCGCTGGGCTCGCGGATGCAGTTCCGCCTGAACGTCGGCGAGGATCACCTGATCGTCGAGCAGCTGCGCGCCGGCGGCCCGATGCCGGACCTGGACCGCGAGGTCAGCATCGGCTGGGACAGCCGCGATGCGATCTTCGTCGAGGCCTGAGCGATGAACGAGATCGTCGCCTCGCCCACCATCGCGCAGGCCAGGGCCGCAGGGCCGCGGTTCGGTGAGCGGATGCTGTCGGCCGGCGCGCGCTGCGCGATCCCGGTCTATGTGCTGCTGGCGTTGGGGTTCCTGGCGCCGCTCTTCGCGGTGGTGGCCTATTCCTTCGCCACCCCGCGCGGGTTCGACGTCTTCCGCACCTTCACGCTGGAGAACTACCGCCAGATCCTTGATCCGGCCAACACGGTCTGGATGTCCTTCGCCTGGTCGCTGGGCCTGGCGCTGCTGACCGTCGCGATCCTGACGCTGGTCGCCTATCCCATCGCCTATGGCCTGGCGCGGCTGTTCGGCCGCTCGGCCGGGCTGGTCAGCGTGCTCTTCGTCTTTCCGCTCTTCGTGTCGGAAAACATCCGGCTTTACGGCTGGGTGCTGTTCTTCATCAAGGGCGGCGTGCTGGATGGCACGCTCAAGGCAATGGGCCTGCCCGGCGCGCCGGAATTCCTGTTCACGCCCGCCGCCACCCTCTTCGGCATGGTCTATGTCTACCTGCCGTTCATGCTGTTCCCCATGGTGCTGGGCCTGTCGATGGTGCCGCGCGACCTGATCGACGCGGCCCGCGACATGGGCGCCGGCCGGCTGCAGATCTGGCACGAGGTGGAACTGCCGCTGGCCATGCCCGGCATCCTGATCGGCATGCTCTTGACCTTCGTCCTGGCCGTGGGGGCGGTGGCGGAATCCAAGGTTCTGGGCGGGCAATCGGTCATCGTCATCACCCAGGACATCGAGATTGCCTTCACCTACGCGCAGAACTGGCCCTTCGGTTCCGCCCTGGCGGTGATCCTGACGCTGATCGTCGGCGTGCTGACCGTGCTCGGCATCGGCCGGCTGGACCTGGACCGCATCCTGGGGAGGCGGTCATGAGCCTGTCGCCCGAGGCCCGCGCCGAACGCCGCAGCGCACGGTTCATCGCGCTGTGGACAGGCTTCGTGGTGCTGGCAATCTACACGCCCATCCTCTGCGGCTTTGTCGCCTCGGTGAACAAGGGGCGGTATTTCCGTTTCCCTCTGGCCAAGACCTCGATGGAGTGGTGGCAGAAGACCTTCGATTCCATCGAGATCGGCATGCTGGTGCGGACCTCGCTGGCGATGGCGGGGCTGGTGACGGTGATCGCGGTGGTGATCGCCTTCTTCGGCGCGCTGGCCTATGCGCGCTATGACTGGAAGGGGCGGCGGCTGTATCAGAAGCTGGTGCTGCTGCCGATCTTCTTCCCGCAGCCGGTGCTGGGGCTGGCACTGTTGTTGTGGTTCAACGCGCTGGGCATGCAGATGTCGTGGCAGACGGCGGTCTTCGCCCATCTGGTCTGGATCGTGCCGGTTGTGACGCTGGTCATGGCGATCCAGATGTACAGCTTCGATGCAGCACTTGAAGAAGCCGCCTTCGATCTGGGCGCCAGCCGCCTGCAGGTCCTGCGCGAGGTGACGCTGCCGATCCTCTGGCCCGGCATCTGGTCGGGCGCGCTCTTCGCCTTCCTGCTGTCCTGGGGCAACTTCCCGCTGTCGCTTTATACCACCGGCCCCGATACCTCGGTGCCCGAGTGGCTTTATGCCAAGATGGTCGCCGGCTACACGCCGATGGTCCCGGCGCTGGGGTCGATGGCGACCATTGCGGCGGCGGCAGTGCTGCTGGGCATGGGCCTCCTGGCGCGGGCGCTGCGGAAAAGGCCGGCGCAATGACCGCCAACCGCTGGAGACGCTTTGCCGACTGGGACGCGCGGCCGCTGCGGCAGGACCGGTTCGCCCGCGAAGACCCGGCGAAGGGGTTTCAGGCGATGGCCAGCCCGGCCGACCCGGCACCGGGCCTCGCCGTGGCCGAGGGCCGGGTGACGGTGATGGACGGCGTGGCCGAGGCCGACTTCGACCTGATCGACCGCTTCATCGCCCGCTACCACCTTGACCCGGCGGTGGCCGCCGAGGCGATGGCCATTCCCAGCCTGGATCTGGCGCGGATGCTGGTCGACCTGAACGTGCCGCGGGCCGATCTGGTCCGCCTTGCCCGCGGCCTGACCCCCGCCCGGCTGGCCGAGGTGGTGGGGCACCTCTCCGCGCTGGAGATCGCCTTCGCCTACGGCAAGATGCGCGCCCGCCGCAGCCCCGGCAACCAGGCCCATGTGACCAACGCCAAGGACGACCCGCTGCAACTGGCCGCCGATGCCGCGGTGGCCGTGGGCCTGGGGTTCGATGAGATCGAGACCACCCAGCGCGTCGCCCGCAACGCCTGGTCGAACGCGCTCGCCTGCGCCGTGGGGGCGTCCGTGGGCCGCTGGGGCACGCTGTTCCAGTGCTCCTCGGAAGAGGCCGAGGAACTGCAGATCGCCATGCGCGGCTTCACCTCCTATGCCGAAACCGTCTCGGTCTACGGCAGCGAAGGCGCCTTCATCGACGGCGACGACACGCCCTGGTCAAAGGCGTTTCTGGCGTCCGCCTATGCCTCGCGCGGGGTCAAGATGCGGGCGACCTCGGGGGCGGGGTCGGAGCTGCTGATGGGCTTTCACCAGTCGCAGTCGCTTCTCTATCTCGAGGCGCGCTGCCTGTGCCTGCAACGCGCGATGGGCGTGCAGGGCACCCAGAACGGCGGCATCGACGGCGCGCCCGTCACCATGAGCGTGCCGGGCGGCGGGCGCGAGCTGATGGCGGAAAACCTGATCGCGGTCTGGCTGGACCTGGAATGCGCCAGCGGCAACGACGCCCGCCCCACCGAAAGCGAATTGCGGGTGGGCGCCAAGATCATGCCCTACCTGATGGCCGGGTCCGACCTGATCTGTTCGGGCATGGGGTCGATCCTGAAATACGACAACTCCTTCAACCCGTCGCTGATCAACGGCGAGGAGCTTGAAGATTACCTCGTCCTGCAGCGCGACTACGAGGCCGACGGCGGGCTGACCCCCCTGTCCGAAGACCGCGCCTCGGGCTTGCGCGAGCGGGCGCTGGCGGCCGTGGCGGCGGTGCTGGGGGAACTGGGCCTGGCCCGGCCGACGCCCGCCATGCTGGCCTCGGTCGCCGCCGCCTCCGGCTCGGCCGAGACCGACAGCTATACCCCCGGCGACGCCAGCCGCATCTCTGAATCGATCCGCACCCGCGGCATCACGGTGATCGACGCGATCCGGGCGCTGGCCACCCGCGGTTTCACCGAAGAGGCCGAAAACCTGCTGGCCATGGTGCGGCTGCGGCTGTCGGGCGACGCCCTGCAGACCTCGGCGCTGGTGCGCGACGGCCGGGTGCTGTCGGCGATCAACGACCCGAACGAATACCTCGGCCCCGGCACCGGCTACCGCCTGACGCCAGAGCGGCGGGCCGAGATCGTCGAGATTCGCGACGTGCTGGACGAACGCGAGGTGCTGCGCTCGCAGGCCATGGTCGAGAAGGTCGAGGCCAGGCGCGCCGCCTACAGCAGCCTTGGCCCGGCGAAGGCGGGGCAGGGCGGGCCAGAGGTGGTGGTGGGCATCAGCCCGGCCTTCGGCACGAAGCTCTTCCGCACCCTGGCGGGCGAGGGCGTCTCGGTCATGCTGCGGGCGGTGGTGCAGGGCATCCGCGACGGCGGCGGCACCCCGCGCGTGGTGCGGATGCGGCACACCGCCGACACCTCGTTCCTGGGGCTGTCGGCGGCGCATCTGTCGGGGTCGGGCATCGGCATCGGCTTGCAGGCCAAGGGGACGGCGGTGATCCACCGCGCCGGCCGTCTGCCGCATCACAACCTGGAACTCTTTTCCAACGCGCCGATCACCACGCTGGACCATTACCGGCGCCTTGGGGAAAACGCCGCCGCCCTTGCGCAGGGCGGCGACCCCGAACCGGTTGTCGTGCCCACCCGAGGCGAGGCGATGGGCGCCCGCTTCCACGCCGAAGTGGCGCTGATCTACGCCATCGAAACCGCGCTTTGCAGCGAAGGGGCGGCACCGGAAGAGGTGGCGGTGGAATTCCAGGAGGTGCCATGACCGCAACCTATCCGCTGTCCGAAACCGCCCCCGAAACCCTGCGCGCCCGCAGTGGCAAGCCGCTGTCGGGCATCACCCTGCAGGCCGTGCTGGCGGGCGAGATCGGCATGGACGACCTGGCCATCGACGCGACGACCCTGCAGCGCCAGGCGCAGATCGCGCGCGATGCGGGCCGGGCCACGCTGGCCCGCAACTTCGACCGCGCCGCCGATCTGGTGGCGGTCCCCGATGCCGAGATCATGCGCGCCTATGAGATGCTTCGCCCCGGACGGGCGAAATCGCGCGCCGAACTGGACGCGCTGGCGGCCGAATTCCGCAGCCGCTGGGGCGCCGATCGCATCGCCGATTTCATCGCCGAGGCCGCCGAGGTCTATGACCGCCGCGGGTTGTTCACGTTCCGCTACTAGAGGTCCCGCATGGGCTGGAAGACCGAGTTCAGATCCATCTACTACGACGGCGCGCCGGAACCCGACGACCCGGCAATCGATCCGGCCAGCACCGCCTTTCTGGTGATCGACGTGCAGAACACCTACCTTGCACGCCCCGATCCCTCGGGCCTCTCGGCGGATGAGCGGCGCCGCTACGACGCCTGGACCCCGTTCCATGACCGGATGCAGGGCCAGGTGATCCCCGGCACGGCGGAAATGCTGGACTGGTGCCGCGGCCGCGGGATCGAATGCCTCTTCGCCCGCATCGCCTGCCACACCGCCGATGGCCGCGACCGCTCGCTTTCGCAAGAGATGCCGGGGTGGAACAACCTGCTGTTGCCCAAGGACGAAGCGGCCTCGCAGATCGTGCCGGCACTGGCCCCGGTGGGCGACGAGATCGTGGTCACCAAGACCACCGATTCCGCGCTGACCGGCACCAGCCTGCGGCTGATCCTGCACAACCTGGGCATCAGGACCGTGGTCTGCGCCGGCATCTTCACCGACCAGTGCGTCGCCTCCACCGTGCGCAGCCTGGCCGACGAAAGCTTTCAGGTGATCGTCTTGCACGACCTGTGCGCCGCGGGTTCGATGGAACTGCACTGCAAAGAGTTGGAAATCATCAACATGATCTACTGCCACGTCATGTCCTCGGACGAGTTCCGGGCGCTGGCGGGCTAAGACAAGGGAGGGTCTCATGGCACATTCGGTAGCGGGGCGGTCGGTGGTGGTCACCGGCGGGTCGAAGGGCATCGGCAAGGGCATCGCGCGGGTCTTCGCCGAAGCCGGCGCAAAGGTGGCGATCCTGGCGCGGCACGGCGACCAGGCACAGGCGGCGGCGGCCGAAATCGGCCACGGGGCCATCGGGCTGGCGGCGGACGTGACCGATGCGGCCTCGTTGGCGGCGGCGGCCGGCGAGGTCGCCAAGGCCTTCGGCGGCGTGGACGTGCTCTGCGCCAACGCCGGCATCTTTCCCCCCGCCAAGCTGGAAGAGATGACCGAGGGCGACTGGGACCATGTGGTGGACACCAACCTCAAGGGCACCTTCCTGAGCGTGAAGGCCTTCCTGCCCCTGATGAAGGCCTCGGATCAGGGCCGGATCGTGCTGACCTCTTCCATCACCGGGCCGGTCACGGGCTTCCCCGGCTGGACGCACTACGGCGCCACCAAGGCCGGGCAGCTGGGCTTTATGCGCACCGCCTGCATCGAACTGGCGAAATACGGCATCACGGTGAACGCCGTCCTGCCCGGCAACATCATCACCGAGGGTCTGGCCGGCATGGGCGAGGAATACCAGCGGTCGATGGCGGCCTCGGTGCCGTTGAAGCGGCTGGGCACGGTGGACGACATCGGCCATGCCGCGCTGTTCTTCGCCTCGCGCGAGGCGGGTTACGTCACCGGGCAGGCGCTGGTGGTGGACGGCGGCCAGATCGTGCCGGAATCGCTCGAGGCTCTGGCCTCGGCCTGAGGCCCTGGCCGGAAACGATTTCCGAAGTCGGAAATCGTGGACGGAATTCGACTTCGAATTCCGGTCCTAGGCCTCAGCCGAACCGCTTCAGATAGGCCTCGCACAGCGCCACCGTGCCTTCGGTATAGGCCACGCCCATCGACTGCGCGAGGTCGGTCTCGGCGTGCGAGCCGATCCAGGCCACCAGCAAGAGCCGGCGCAGCATGACGAAGGTGGGGATCTCGGCCTCGTCCTCGGCCGCCAAGGGCGCCACGCTGCGGTAACCGCGCACCCAGGCCGCGATCAGCGCCGGCACCTGCGGTTCGTGTTCGTAGAACGACACCGGCGTGGCGGCGTCATACAGGAACCAGCCGAACCCCATGTCGTCGAAGTCGATCACCTTGACCTCTGGCCCGTCGATCAGAAGGTTTGCCAGCCGCAGGTCGCAGTGGATCAGGCCGAAACGCCCCGGCCCCTGGCCATAGTCGGCCAGGCGGCGGCCGATCAGGTCGACCGTGCGCCGGAACAGCGCCTCCTTGCCTGCGTCCATTCCCATGCCGTCGCGCCAGCGGCCCCAGTGCGGGGCATCCTCGCCAAGGCTGGTCTGGAAATCCCAGGTCAGGCGGGTGAATCCCGGTGGGCGCGGCCAGGTCCGGGCATGCGCGTGCATCCGCGCCGTCACTGCGCCCAGGGTCTCGAACGGGCCGATCAGGTCGTCGCCGATGCCCGGTTCCACCCCGGTTTCCCAGTCGAACAGCACCATGTGGCGGGCGCGTGCCATCGAGGCATGCGCCATGTCCTGGATCAGGCTGCCGTTCCGCCCCGGCAGCGGATTCGGCGTGATCACCACCCCGTCCCGGCGCAGCGCCATGGCCCAGGCCAGTTCCGAACCGATGGCCTCGCGGCTGTGATAGCCGTCGCGGTGGATGCGCAGGGCATAGCGGCGGCCGTCCCCGGCGCCGTCCACCGCGTAGGTCGCGTTCTCGGACAGGTTCAGGAGCCGCACCTTCGGCGCGCCGCCAATGTCCCAGAGCGAAAGCGCGCCTTGCGCCAGCTCCTGCAAGGCGGCAAGCTGTTCGTCATGCGACAGCCGGTCGAAGTCCGCTGGCCCTGCCGTCATGCCCCGTCTCCCCTTCCTTTGCCCCGCCCAAGGCTGCACCACCCCGGGCCCCTGGGGCAAGCCTCAGCCGTCGCGGCCCTGGATCGCCGCCAGCACCTGACCGATCCGGTCCAGCGCCTTTCGCGCCTGCTCGGGCGTGCCCGCCATGTAGATCCGCCCCGCCGCGCCGATCATCTGCACATCCACGATGGTCAACCCGGGTGCTGCGCGTTCCGCCTCGTTCGCGGCCATGGCGGCGAACAGCGCCGGCACGATCTCGGCCAACAGCAGCGTCTGCCCCGGCAGGATCATCGAGGCCTGGCGGTTGCGGTTGATGATGATGGCGTGCTGGTCGGCGATATCCTCGATGATGTCGGAATACAGCACCCGCGGCCGCAATTGATCGGCCGCCGCAAGGCCAAGGCCCGCCAGGATCGCCGCCCCGGCCCGATCCAGCCGGTCGCGGTCGCCTCCGTGCAACTCCAGAACGCCGAACTGGCGTTCGACGAACAGGATGCCGGGCTCCAGGTCCGGGTCCTGCTTCAGCGCCAGGTCGATCACCCGCTCGATCAAGAGGCCCGGCGCCACCTCGATCACCAGCGCATGGTCGCCCGCCAGCGGCGGGTAGCCGCGCGCCCGGGTGGGCGTGGCCATCGCGGCGGCGAATTGCGGCTGCAGATCGGGGATCTGCAGATAGACGCGCAACTCGCCCGCGGGCGCCTTGGCGGGCTTTGGCCGGGAGGACATGGCGGCTGTGCCCGGGCGTTACGACTGGCCGGCCATGAAATGCTTGGTCAGGTCGGCATGCGGCCGCGGGATGACGTGGACCGAGACCAGCTGGCCGACCTGCCCTGCCACCTCGGCGCCGGCCTCGGTTGCGGCCTTCACCGCGCCGACGTCGCCGTTGATGATGACGGCGATCAGCCCGTCACCCACCTGCTCGCGGCCGACGATGGTGACGTTGGCGGCCTTGACCATGGCGTCGGCGGCCGCCAGTGCGGCGACATAGCCCTTGGTTTCGATCATGCCGATGGCGTTGCTGGACATGGGGGTTCTCCTTCGGAACGGGGTTTCAGGATGTCTTGGTGGCGGCTTCGTCGATCGAGCCGATGATGAGCGCGTCGATCGGCGGGGCCTTGCCCTTGAACCAGCCGGCCGCGACCGAGCCGGTGGCGATGATGACCTTCTCGCCGTCGCCGCAGCCCAGCGGGTCAAAGGCCAGCAGGCGCGACGAGGAATCCTCGATCTGCACCTCCAGCACGGGGCCGGCGGGCACGTCGTCCAGCCGCTTGGTGGACCAGACGCGGCCGATCACGGTGGCCTTGAGCATCAGCGTGTCCTTTCCAGGGTGATGCGCCGCGCGCGGGCGCGGTCGCGGGCAAGCGGGGTGACCACGGCCTCGGGGGCCAGCCGCAGGGTGCTGCCCTCGGGCAGGGCGGCGATGGTCTTTTCGGTGACGACGCGCAGGTCTGAAGCGGCGCCGGTGGCCGCGGCCGTCCCGGGGCGCAGTTCGGGGCGCAACTCGGCCAGGGCCTCGGCAATTGCCTCACGCACCAGACGGCGCAGGGTTTCGCGGTCGGGTCCGGTCATTGCAGGGTCTCCAGCGCGGCTTGCGCGGCTTCGGCGGCGGCGGCGATGCTGGCCTCGCTTCCCGACAGGTAGACCCGTCCGGTGGCGCCCATCATCCGGTAGTCCACCACCTTGATTTCGGCGGCCTTCTCGGCCTCGTTGGTGGCCAGGATGGCATAAGATGCCGGCTCCATCTCCAGCACGAACAGGGTTTCCCCGGCCAGCGCCATCGACCCCGCGCGGTTGCGGTTGATCAGAAAGGCGTGCTGCGGGTCGATCCTTGTGACGATGCGCGACGCCAGCACCTTGGGCCGCATCGCGTCCGAGGGGCTGGCGCCCAGGGCCTCGGCCACCGCCTCGGCCGCCGCGCGTACCGAGGCGGTCGAGCGGGAGTGGATTTCCAGGTAGCCGAACTGCCGTTCCACCACCAGGATGCCGGCCTGCACCTCGGCGGCCTTCAGCGCCACGTCGGTCAGGGGTTCGATGTCCAGGCCCGGCGCCACCTCGATGATCTGCGCGGCCATGTTGGACCGCGGCAGCATGCCCTTGATCCAGGTGCCCAGATAGCACAGCGTCTGCGGCTGCAGCTGATCAAGGAAGATGAAGGACCGCAGGTTGCCCATCCCTCAGGCCGTCTGCAGGGCGGCGCGCAGTTCCTCAAGGACGAGGGCGCGGATTTCGGCACGCAGTGCGGCCATGTCGTCCTGGGCGGCGGGCCCGCGGGCGGTGACGGCGCTGCCGCCGAACGGCAGGTCCACCCCCGGCACCGGGGCGCGCTTGCCGCCCACAGGGCCGCCGGGCGGGTTGCCCTGGCTGTAGGAAATCGGCGCCTCGGCCGGCAACAGCGGCTCGGCCCGCCAGGGTGAGATGTGATCGAACCGCGCCGGTTCGGCGTCGGCCGCTTGCGCGATCTGCACCCAGTTCACCAGATGGTCGGGCCGCAGGTTCTCGCCCAGCGCCGAGCCACCGGCAAAGCCGGTGCCGATGGTCATGGTCGGGCCGAGGTTGGTGCCGAAACCCGCGGCACCCTGCGACAGCGGCACGTTGACGGCAACGCGCAAGGCCGGGGCGGCGCGGGCAAAGGCCATCAGCGCGGCCTCGTCGCGGCCGTGGAAGCCGGCGGAATGGCCGGTTCCGGCGTGCCGCATCATCGCGCGGGCGGCGCGGCCGGCCTCGCCCGGGCCATCGACGCGGGCGAAGCCCAGCACGGGGGCCAGCTTTTCGCGGGCAAAGGGTTCCTCGGGCTGCACCTTGGCAAAGGGCACCACTAGGATGCGGGTCGAGGGCGGCACGGTGATTCCGGCTGCCCGGGCGATCACCGCGGCATCCTTGCCCAGCGCGCCGGTGACGTTGAAGCCGCCCTCTGCGTTCCAAAGCAGGGCGCGCAGCCGGTCGGCCTCGGCCTCCGAGCAGACATGCGCGCCGGCCTGGCGCAGAGCCTCCAGCAGGCGGTCGGCAAGGACGCGGTCGGCCAGAACGACGGATTCATTGGTGCAGAGAATGGAGTTGTCGAAGGATTTTGAGTCCACCAGCCGCTTTGCTGCCGCCACCGGATCGGCGCTTTCATGCACATAGGCCGGCGCGTTGCCTGGCCCCACGCCATAGGCCGGATGGCCCGACCGATAGGCCGCCTGCACCACCGCCGGCCCGCCGGTCGCCAGCACCAGATCCACCCGCGCATCCGACATCGCCGCCTCGACCAGCGGAATGGTCGGCTCGCGCAGCACCTGGATCGCGCCATCCGGCGCGCCGGCCTTGCGCGCGGCCTCGGCCAGCGCCTCGGCCGCCGCGATGGAACAGCCCTTGGCCAAGGGATGCGGGCTGAACACCACCGCGTTGCGCGTCAGCATCGCCAGCACCGCCTTGAAGTTCAGCGTGGCGATCGGGTTGGTCGAAGGCGTCAGCGCCAGAATCACCCCGGCGGGCCGGGCGAGTTTCACGATCCTGCGGTCGGGTTCGGCCAAAGGCCCGACGAAATCCTGCCCCGCGTAGGTGTCGAACACCCCGCGTGAACACAACTCGTTCTTCAGCCGCTTGTGGGCGACCACGCCGAAGCCGGTTTCCCGCACCGCCGCCTCGGCATCGGCCTGGGCGCGGGAATGACCGGCTTCGGCCACCGCCCTGGCGATGCGCAAGGTGGTGGCACGGTCCAGCTCGGCAAAGGCGCCGGCGGCCCAGCGGGCGCGCTCCATCACCCCGTCAAGGGGGTTCTGCGCGAAGGTCAGGAAGGGCTTGCCGCCGTCCATCGCGCTATCCCTTCATCTCGGCGATCAGCGCCCGCAACCGCGGGATCGCGGCGTCGAAGCGCTCGATCACCTCTTCGCACAAGGCCCGGCTCATCAGCACGCCCGGCTTGAACTGCAGCACCCGCTTGTC
Organism: Rhodobacter sp. Har01; assembly: GCF_020564565.1. Lineage (GTDB taxonomy): Bacteria > Pseudomonadota > Alphaproteobacteria > Rhodobacterales > Rhodobacteraceae > Pseudogemmobacter. The sequence continues at coordinate 310,523 of NZ_JAJCTD010000005.1, read as the reverse complement.
CAGCGAGGAGAAGATCGCCCAGACGCCGGTTTCATACAGCGCCCGGCTGGCGGCGACGGCGCCTTCGGGGTGGTCGAATTCCACCCCCATCACGGTGCCCATCTGGCGCAGCCCCACCACCACATCGGGGTGGCGGCGGATCAGGTCGGCGAAGCCCTCGGCGAAGAATTCCGAGACGGCACGGGTGTTTGCCCGGGTTTCCGGGCGCTGCAGGATCTCCAGCACCCGCATCGCCACGAAGCAGCCCACCTCGCCGCCGCCGGTGGTCGAGATGTGCGCGGCGCCGTCCTCGTGCAGCCAGCCGCCGGCGCGTTCGCCCAGCATGCAGACGGCGATGGGATAAAGCCCGCCCGACAGGCCCTTGGCGGCGATGAACAGGTCCGGCTGCACGCCGAACACCTGCCAGCCCCACATCTGCCCGCAGCGCATGAAGCCGGTCTGCACCTCGTCGGCGATGTAGAGGGTGCCGTATTTCGTGCACAGATCGCGCACGCCCTGCAGATAGCCGGGCGCCGGCATCGGAAAGCCATAGGTCGCGGGGATGGTCTCAAGGATCACCGCCGCAATGTCACGGCCCTTCAGCGCGGCCTCCATCGCGGCCAGGTCGTTGAACGGCACCTGGATGAATTCGTCCGGCCGGTCGGACAGGAATATCTTGGTGAAACGGTCATCCCCGGTGGCAACCGACAACCCGGCGTGGCCGTGGTAGCCCTTGATGATCGACACGATCTTGCGCCGCTTGGTGGCATAGCGGGCCGACTTGATGGCGATGTCCGCCGCCTCGGCCCCGCCGGGGGCGAAGACGGCGTAGGACATCCCGGGCGAGCAGTTCACCAGCGCCTCGGCCAGCGCGGTGCGGGCGACAGAGGGGAACCAGTGGTTGCCGATGTCGAAATATTCCAGCGCCGTGGTCAGCGTCGCGATCAGTTCGGCGTTGCGGTGGCCCAGGTTGTAGGTGCCGCCGTTGATGTGCAGGTCGATCAGCCGGCGGCCGTCGATGTCGTGGATGATGTAGCCCTCGCGCCGGCCCATCACCAGATCGACGCCGGTCTCCTGCCAGAACCGGGTCTTGCCCGGGTTCCAGTAGCGGATCGACTTCTCCAGCACCTCTTCCTTCGAGGTGTATCGGAACAGCCCGTAGTCCAGCATGACTCCCCCGCCGACGTGACCGTCGCGACTCACATTTCTGTGGAATACTCGCAAACATTCGTGTGACTGTCAAAGAAACCATGTCAGAATTGCCAAGTTCACCCCGGCTGCCCCCGCAAATTCGCGGAGATGCGGGCAAAATCTGCCGAACAGGCAAACCGGGCGGGGCATCTCCTTCAATTCCGGCCGGCATTGCGCTAGACAGTCGGATGACCGGGACACCAGGGTGCGAGGAATGGCATGACCAGGGCCTACCGCTATGCCAAGGACGCGCGCCAGCAGCGCATCATCGACACCCTCGCCTCGACCCCCAGCCTGCGCCTGAGCGAACTGGTCGAGGCGCTGGGCGTCTCGGGCGAGACCATCCGCCGTGACCTGCGCGAACTGGACGAACGCGGGCTGATCAGCCGCACCTACGGCGGCGCGGTGCGCAACTTCGTCGCCGAACCCGCGCTGGCCGAACGCCGCGCGATGATGATCGAAGAGCGCGAGGCGATCGCGGCGGCGGTTTCGGCCGGCGTCCGGCACGAAGAGGTGCTGCTGTTCGGCGGCGGCGCCACCACGCTGCATGTCGCCCGCCGCATCGCCCGCGACCACCGCGGGATCACCGCCATCACCCACGCCTTCGACATCGTGACGGCGCTTTCCGCCAATGCCAGCTTCACCGTCATCTGCGCACCCGGCGAATACGATGCGCGTGAGGGCCTGCTGGTCGGGCACGATACGGTGGCCTTCCTGCAAAGCTTCGGCGCGCATCGGGCGATCATCGGGGCCACCGGCATCACCGCCGAGGGCATGAGCAACGCCGAGGTCAACGCGGCCGCCGTCTATTCCACCATGATGGCCTGTGCCGAGCGCACCACCATCGTCGCGGATCGCAGCAAGTTCGGGGTGCGCGCGCTCAAGCTGTATGGCCGCTGGGGGCCCGGGGTCGAACTGGTGTCCGACAGCCCGCCGGCGCTCGAGATCGCCGCGGCGATCACCCGCACCGGGGCCGCGTTCACCCTGGCCACGCCCGATGGCGGCGAGTGACCGACAGCCTTGGCGAACGGCGCCGGACGGCGGAGGTGACCCGGAAAGGAGTGCGCGACATGATCCTGAAAGATCGATTGGCCTTCGTCACCGGCGCGGGGTCCGGAATCGGGCGGGCAGGGGCGCTGGCGATGGCCCGCGAAGGGGCGCTGGTGGTGGTGACCGACCGCGACGGGGCGGCGGCCCGGGCGGTGGCCGCCGAGATCGCCGCTGCCGGGGGCCGGGCCGAGGCGCAGGCCGTGGACGTTGCCGACGACGCGGCGCTGACCGAGGCGATTGCCGGAACCGCGGCCCGGCACGGCCGGCTGGACATCCTGCATTCGCACGCCGGAGTGCAGGTCTCGGGCGGGCTGGCCGAGGCCAGCGTGCAGGAGATGGACTTGTCCTGGCGGCTGAACGTGCGGGCGCATTTCGTGGCGGCCAAGGCCGCGCTTGGGCCGATGCGGGCACAGCGGCGCGGCTCGATCATCGTCACGGCGTCGAATTCCGGCGTGCAGTATGACCGCGGGATGATCGCCTATTGCACCACCAAGCATGCCGCCATCGCGATGGTGCGGCAGATCGCGGTGGACCATGCCCGCGACGGCATCCGCTGCAACGCGCTGTGTCCGGGCTTTGTGGACACCCCCTTCAACGCCGGCTTCCAGGCCCAGATGGGCGGCCGCGCGGCGCTTGAGAACTATGTCGCCGAGACCATTCCGATGGGCCGCTGGGGCAGCGTGGACGAGATTGCCGAAGCGATCCTCTACCTGGCCTCCGACCGCTCGGCCTTCATGACCGGCCACGCCCTGGTGATCGACGGCGCCGAAAGCCTCTGACCCGTCCGGCCCCGGCACCTCGTCCGGTCTCAGCCTGCCGATGCCCCCGCAGGTCCGCTCGGGCCAGAGCACATCGCGATCCGGCGGTCGCGCTCGCGGCGGTCATCCGGTCGCTCCGACGTTCTCTTGCGCCACCGAGACGGCCTTCAGAACCGCAAACACCGGTTGTCCCGCGGCCAGGCCCAGCGCATCGACTGACCGGCGCGTGACGCGGGCGAGCAACATTTCGTCGCCTGCCTCCAGCTGCACCAGCGCGCCGGGGCCGTCGCCCATGCGGACGTCGCGGACCGTCGTGGACAAGACGTTCAGGGCCGAAATGCCGATCGGCCGGGTGGTGGCCAGCATCACGTCCTGTGCCAGGATCCGGACGCGCAGGCTTGCCCCGACGGGGGCGGCCACGCGGGGCAGCCACAGCGGCCCGGCGGCACAAACCAGCCGGGTCAATCCGTCGTCATCCTGTGCTACCACGGTCGCAAGCAGGATCGCGCCGGCCTCGCGCAGGCCCAGCAGCGGGGCCGTCACCGGGTCCGACAGGATTGCGGCGGTGGGGCCGGCGGCGGTGACGCGGCCCGCCTCCATCAGCACAACCGTGGTGGCCAGCCGGGCGACCTCGGAAATGGCATGGCTGACGTAAAGGATGGGCAGCCGCAACTCGTCGCGCAGACGTTCCAGATAGGGCAGGATTTCGGCCTTGCGCGCTTCGTCCAGGGCGGCCAGCGGTTCGTCCAGCGCCAGCAGGCGCGGGTTCGACAGGATGGCCCGGCCGATCGCGACCCGTTGCTTCTCGCCGCCCGACAGGGCGCCGGGGCGGCGGTTCAGCAAGGCGCCGATGCCCAGCAGATCGACGATGCGGCCAAGCTCCACCGCCGCCGCCCCCTTGGGCGCGAACCAGCGCCCGTAAAGCAGGTTCTGCCGCACCGTCAGATGCGGGAAAAGCCGGGCGTCCTGAAAGACATAGCCGATCCGGCGCCGATGCGGGGGCAGGTTCGTCCCGGCCTTGGTGTCCAGCAGCACCACGTCGTCGGCGGTGATCCGGCCCTGATCCGGGCGAAGCAGCCCGGCGACGGCGTTGATCACGGTGGTCTTGCCGGAACCGGATCGACCGAACAGCACCGTCACCCCGGCGGGCGCCTCGAAGGCGACGTCCAGGACAAAGCCTGCAAAGCGATGCCGAAGCGCGATCTGCAGCGTCATGTGCCCGAGATCCTGCGGGCCACGGCCCGCGCCACCCATTCCGACAGCAGCAGCGCCGACATCGCGATGGCGATGGCGATCCAGACCAGCCGCGCCGCCTGGGCATCGCCGCCGGGCACTTGCAGCAGGGCATAGATCGCCGAGGGCATGGTCTGGGTCTGGCCGGGAATGTTCGAGACGAAGGTGATCGTCGCGCCGAATTCTCCCATCGCCTTGGCAAAGGCCAGGATGGCGCCGGCGATGATGCCGGGCAGGATCAGCGGCAGCGTCACCGTCGCGAAAACCCAGGGCCGCGAGGCCCCCAGGGTGCCGGCGGCCTGTTCCAGTCTGGGGTCCACCGCCTCGATGGCAAGGCGGATCGCCCGCACCATCAGCGGAAACGCCATGATGCCGGCGGCCAGCGCGGCCCCGGTCCAGCGGAAGGCGAAGACAATGCCGAACCATTGGTCCAGATACAGGCCGACGGTTCCCTTGCGGCCGAAGGTCACCAGCAGCAGATAGCCGGTGACCACCGGCGGCAGGATCAGCGGCAGATGCACGATGCCGTTCAGCACCTGCTTGCCCCAGAAATCCCACCGCGCAAGGGCATAGGCGACCATCACGCCCAGCGGCAGGCTGACCAGCGTCGCCCAGAACGAAACCCGCAGCGACAAGGCCACGGCGCGCCATTCGTCAGGGGTAAGCCAGTCCGCCATTCCACCCTTCGCCTCGGTCGGGTCAGCCCGACCCGGTCGGTTCAGTTCAGTTCAGGATCACGAAGCCCTGCTCGACGAACTTCGCGTCTCCGGCGTCCAGGGACAAGGCCTCGAAGAAGGCGCGGTCCGCGTCGTCTGCGGCCCCGGTCAGCAGCGCGCCAGGATAGACAATGGGCTTGTGGCTGTCGGCCGGGAAGGTGCCGACCACGGTGACGTTGTCATCCGACACCGCGTCCGTCGCATAGACGATGCCGTAGGGGGCCTCGCCGGTTGACACCAGCGTCAGCGCAGCGCGGACGTTTTCGGACTGTGCCACTGCACCTTCGACCGCCGACCAGATCCCCAGCGATTCAAGGGCTTCCTTGCCATATTGCCCGGCCGGCACGGAATCGACCATCGCCATCGCCAGCTTGCCATCGCCCAGCAGCCCGGCCAGATCGAACCCCGGCCCGATCGCGACGGCAGCCGCGTCCTTGCCGTGGGCCACCAGCACCAGCGCGTTGCCGAAAAGATCCCTGCGGGTGCCGTCCACCACCTGACCGGCCTTTTCCACTTCGTCCATCCAGTTGACAGCGGCAGAGACGAAGATGTCGGCCGGAGCGCCTTCAATGATCTGCTTGGCCAGCGCGTTCGATGCCCCGTAGCTGATGATCACGCCGTGCCCGGTGGCGGCCTGGAAATCCGCGGCCACCGCGTCGAGCGCGGTCTTCATGGATGCGGCGGCGAAGACCACCACCTCTTCGGCAAACGCAGGCGCAGCCAGCGACACGGCAAGCGCGGAGGCCAGGGCAAGACGGGAGGGGGCAAGACGGGATGCGGCAAGGCGGCGGGACATGATTCCTCCTGTCGATATGGTTCTGGAAACACATCACCTGGTCGGTTCTGGCAAGGCAAGGGCTATTTTCCGCCGGACATATCCAGTCTGACCGCAGGGCGCACAATCGCCTCAGCAACGGCTGGATTTTGGGCAAAGACGGTGCGGATCGGCCCGATGAGGCCCCCTGCTTGACCAGCGTCCAGGCCGGTTTGTCGCGCACCGCCATCTGGCGTCCGGCAGCAGCGATCAGGCCGGTTGCAGGGATCGGCGCCAGAAGCGCGGCCTTTCCCGATCCGACCACGCCCGGCGGGCGCCTGGTGGCCATCCGCGGACCCGCGCGGCATTGTCGATGAAACCACCGCAGGTCTCTCTTTGGCCAGACCGCAGCGCGGCCCCGGCGGGGCAGAATGGCACGCGCCGGTTGACAGGCGCTATATATTCGCGACCATAACGCCAAGGGGCCTGAGGGCAACGACCGCCAGACTCGGTCCCGGCGCAGGAGGCAGGTCATGGAAAACCCTGGCATCGCAGCGGTGTTCATGGCGGACAAGGCCGAGATCGATCCCAAGCTCGCGGCGCTGGTGGCGACCCTTGCCGCCGAAGGTTGGCGGGTGGCCGGCTTGCTGCAGACGCGGAGCAGTTGCGGCGACATGGCGGTGTGCGAACTGGTCTCGGGCCAGGTCTTCGGCATCGCCCAGAACCTGGGGCCGGCAGCGCAGGGCTGCAAGCTTGACCCCCGCGGCCTGGCCGAAGCCGCCGGTGCCGCGCTTGGCGGCCTTCAGTCCGGCGCCGACCTTCTGGTCATTCCGCGGTTCGGCCAGGCCGAGGCCGAAGGCCATGGCGTCCGCGCCGTGATCGAGCAGGCCTGCCAGATCGGGGTTCCCGTTCTGGTGGCCGTGCGCGAAGGCCACGCGCCGGCCTGGGAGCGCTTTGCCGGCGGGCTGGCCAAGACCCTGCCGGCCGACCTGCCGGCGCTGCTGACCTGGTGCCGGCGCGCCCGCGCGGCCGCCCGGGCGTGACAGGCCCGGCGGTGGGGCCGGTCTCGGGGTTGGTCTCGGGGTCGCGTGTCGATCCCGCAGTTGGCCTTGTTCAGCGCGGCGGCCGGGTGTGGCCGTCACCCGCGGCGGGGCGAACAGGTTGTTCATCGCCTGCACGGGGCGCCCCCCGGCGGTCTTGCAGGACAGGCCAGCCGATCGCTTCCAGTGCCGGGCTGCCGCAAGGATCGGGCCTTGCCGCAAGGCCGCGCTTTCCATCGGCCTGACCCGGCTTATGTTCGGGTCAGGAGGATGCCCGATGCTGCTCAGTCTGCGCGAGGTGACGAAGACCTATCCGGGGGCCGAGACCGCCGTGCTGCGCGGCGTGTCGCTGGCGCTTGAGGCAGGCGGGATGCTGGCGCTGACCGGCGAATCCGGTTCGGGCAAAAGCACGCTTCTGCATCTGATCGGCGGGCTGGATACGGCCGACAGCGGCAGCGTGGCGATTGACGGCACCGACCTGACGCCGTTGGACGATCCCGGCCGCGCGCGGTTGCGGCGCGGCACGGTGGGGGTGATCTTCCAGCAGTTCAACCTGATCCCCTCGCTGACGGTGGCGGCCAACATCGCCTTCCAGGCCCGCCTGGCGGGGCGGCATGACGCGGCCCATGCGCAGGCGCTGGCGCAGCGGCTGGGGCTGGCCGGGCATCTGGACAAATACCCCGAGCAGCTTTCGGGCGGCCAGCAGCAGCGCGTCGCCATCGCCCGCACTCTGGCGCCGCGGCCCAGGCTGGTGCTGGCCGACGAGCCGACCGGCAACCTGGACGAGGCGACCGCCGACACCGTCTTCGCGCTGCTCTGCGAGCTGGTGGCGGAAACCGGGGCGGGGCTGATCCTGGTCACCCATTCCGAGCGGCTTGCGGCGCGGATGCGCCGCCGGATGCACCTCAGCGCCGGGCAGTTGACGTGAACCGGGTGATCCTGGCCGCGCTGCTCTCGCACTGGTGGCGCAACCCCTTGCAACTGTTCACCCTTCTGGCGGGGCTGGCGCTGGGAACGGCGCTCTGGTCCGGGGTTCAGGCGATCAATGCCGAGGCGCGCGCCAGCTACGATGCCGCCGCCGGCGCCTTGGGCGAGGGCAACCTGGCCCAGATCACCGCGCTGCCGGGCGGGGTGATCGCGCAACAGACCTATGTCGCGCTGCGGCGCGCGGGCTGGAACGTGTCGCCGGTGATCGAGGGCAAGCTGGGCGCGGTGCGGCTGATCGGGATCGAGCCGCTGACCGCCCCGCGCGGGACCGGCCCGGGGCCGCTGCCGGACGGGGCCGATCTGGGGGCGTTTCTTTCCGGAAATGGGCAGGTCTTTGCCCGTGCCGAGACGCTGGCCCGGCTGCCTGACACCGGCGCCGAACCCGTGGTCACCCCCGAGATCGCTCCGAACACCGCGATCACCGACATCGGGCTGGCGCAGCGGCTGCTGAACCGGCCCGACCAGATCGACCGCCTGCTGGTCCTGCCAGACCAGCCGCTGACCCGCCGCCCGCTGGCCGAGGTCGCCCCCGATCTGGTCGAGACCGCGCCGCAAGGCGGCAGCGATGTCGCCCGGCTGACCGACAGTTTCCACCTGAACCTCACCGCCTTCGGCCTGCTGTCCTTTGCGGTGGGGCTGTTCATCGTGCACGGAGCCATCGGTCTGGCGTTCGAGCAGCGTCGGACGATGGTGCGCACCCTGCGGGCGCTGGGCGCGCCGCTGCGGCGGCTGATCGGGCTGATGGCGCTGGAACTGGCGGCACTCGCGCTGGTCGCGGGCCTGCTTGGCGTGGCGCTTGGCTATCTGGTGGCGGCGGCGCTGCTGCCCGACGTGGCGGCCACCCTGCGCGGACTGTATGGCGCCGAGGTTTCGGGCCAGCTTGCCCTGCGGCCGGTCTGGTGGCTGTCGGGGCTGGCGATGGCGCTGGCAGGCACCGCGGTGGCGGGCGGCGGAGCGCTCTGGGCGCTGGTGCGGATGCCGCTCTTGGCCAGCGCCCAGCCGCGGGCCTGGGCCATGGCCCGGCACCAGCGGGGCCAGGCCCTGCTGGCGCTGGCGCTGCTGTGTGTGGCAGCGGCACTGGCGCTTTGGGGGCAGGGGCTGCGGGCCGGCTTTGCGATGCTGGGCGCGCTGCTGATCGGCGGGGCGCTGGCGCTGCCGCCGCTGCTGGCCGGGCTGCTGCGTCGGGCCGAGGCGCGTGCGCAGGCCCCCCTGGCACAATGGTTCTGGGCCGACACGCGCCAGCAACTGCCGGGGCTGGCGCTGGCGCTGATGGCGCTGTTGCTGGCGATGGCGGCAAATGTCGGTGTGTCCACCATGGTCTCGTCGTTCCGGCTGACCTTCACCGGCTTCCTCGACCAGCGGCTGGCCTCGGAGCTTTATGTCTCCGCCACCGACCCCGCCCAGGCCCGCGCGATTGTCGCGGTGGCCGAAGGCCAGGCGCAGGCGGTGCTGCCCATCGTCCTGGTCGAGCGGACGGTGGCGGGCCTGCCGGCCGAGGTCTTCGGCGCCCGCGATCACGCCACCTACCGCGAGAACTGGCGCTTTCTGCAGGCGATCCCCGATGTCTGGGACGCCCTGGCGCGGGCCGAGGGCGTGCTGATCAACGAACAACTGTCCCGCCGCGCCGGGCTTGGCCTGGACGACACGGTCGAGATCGCCCCCGGCCTGGCGCTGCCCGTGCTGGGCATCTACGGCGATTACGGCAATCCGGTCGGGCAGGTGATCGTGACCGAGGCGCTGTTCCAGCGCGCCTTTCCGCAGGTGACCCCGCTGCGCTTCGGCCTGCGGCTTGACCCCGCACAGGTCGGCGCCATGCAGGCCGCGCTGCGCGACCGGGCAGGGGTGCCGGACACCGCGATGATCGACCAGGCGGCGATCAAGGCGCTGTCGCTGGCGGTGTTCGAGCGCACCTTCACCGTCACCGCGGCGCTGAACGTCCTGACCCTGGCGGTCGCCGGCTTCGCCCTGCTGATGAGCCTTCTGACCCTGGCCGCGATGCGCCTGCCGCAGCTGGCTCCGGTCTGGGCGCTGGGGGTCAGCCGGCGCCGGCTGGCAGCGCTGGATCTGGCGCGGGCGGTGGTGCTGGCGGCACTGACCGGGGTGCTGGCGCTGCCCTTGGGCCTGGCGCTGGCCTGGGCGCTGCTGGCGGTGGTCAATGTCGAGGCCTTCGGCTGGCGCCTGCCGATGTATCTCTTCCCGGGTGACTATCTGCGGCTGGGCGGGCTGGCCCTGCTGGCGGCGGCGCTGGCCGCGCTTTGGCCGGCGTGGCAATTGTCACGCATGCCGCCTGCGCGCCTTTTGGGGGTGTTCCGCCATGAACGCTAGGCTTCTGATCCTTCTGCTGTGGCTGCCGGTGCAGGCGCTGGCGCAGGGCTTTGCCGGGCTGGGCAGCGAAGATGACAGCTTCGCCCGGCCCAGCCGCGACACCGTCCTGCAGTTTCCGGCCGATCACGGCGCGCATCCCGCCTTTCGCATCGAATGGTGGTATCTGACGGCCAACCTGACCGGCCCGGACGGCACGCCCTACGGGCTGCAATGGACGCTGTTCCGCAGCGCCCTCGCCCCCGGCGACGGGCCGGGATGGGCCAGCCCGCAGCTTTGGATGGGGCATGCCGCCGTTACCACGCCGCAGGCGCATTTCGTGGCCGAGCGGCTGGCCCGCGGCGGCATCGGCCAGGCCGGGGTCACCGCCACCCCGTTCGCGGCCTGGATCGACGACTGGCAGATGGCGGGGCCGGATTTCGACACGCTTCGCCTTGCCGCCTCTGGCCCCGACTTCGCCTATGACGTGGCACTGGTCGCAACCGGGCCGCTGGTGCTGCATGGCCAGCAGGGCTATTCGGTGAAATCCGCCGCCGGGCAGGCCAGCCACTACTACTCGCAGCCGTTCTATCAGGTCAGCGGCAGCCTCACCCTGCCCGAGGGTCCGGTCGCGGTCACCGGCACCGCCTGGCTTGACCGGGAATGGTCCTCGCAACCCCTGGCGCAAGACCAGCGCGGCTGGGACTGGTTCTCGCTGTCCTTCGACAGCGGCGACAAGCTGATGGGCTTCGTGCTGCGCGGTGAGCGGAACTTCACCGCCGCCACCTGGATCACGGCGGACGGCCAGACCACCGCCTACCCCGACGGCGCCTTTGCGGCCGAACCCCTGGCCCGCCAGACCGTCTCGGGGCGCGAGGTGCCGGTGGAATGGCGCGTCAGGCTGCCCGGCCGCGGCATCGACGTCACGGTCAAGGCGCTGAACCCGCAGGCCTGGATGGCGACCTCGGTGCCCTACTGGGAAGGTCCGGTGACGATCTCGGGCAGTTCCGGCGGCGTGGGGTATCTAGAGATGACCGGCTACGACTGACCTGCCCGGGCAAGGCCAAGCCCCGCCCGGTCAGTAGAATCCCACCTCGCGCACGTCGATCCGGGCGTCATGGTCGCGGCCATAGGCCACCACGGCGACCGAGGTCAGCCGGCTTGCCCGGGGCACGCTGCGCAGCATCGCCCCCGAGGCGGCAAAGGCCTCGAACGGCAGCCGCACTTCGGTCCAGGCTTCCGTCACCTCGAATCCGGCCTGATAGTATTGCCAGGGCAGCAGCGTGCCGGCCGTGCGCAGATGGGCGAAATAGCGCTGCCCGTTGCCGCGGACCACAAGCCGAAGGCCGGTCGTGCCCTCGGGCGGCGGGGCGGGCAGATCAAGCCGCATCTGGATGAAGCCGCCCCGGTTGGCGGTGCTGACCTGGCCGGTCATGCGGGCAAAGCGCGTGCCGCCTTCCTGCAGAAAGGCCACCTGGCCGGTCGAGACGCCCCCCATCACCTGGTCCGTGAAGAACCGCCAGCGGGTTTCGGGCTGCATGGTGAAATCCTCGATCATGATATCGTCTGCAAGGGCCGGGGCCAGGGCCAGGGCGCAGGGCAAGGCCCCGGTCAGCAGAACCGCCGCAAGGACGACGGGGAATCGTCTGCGCATCGACACCTCCTGGCGTCACGGCGACACCGACCGCGCGCGCTTTCAGAGGAACACGAAGTCCGCCGCATTGCCAGCGCCGCCAGCGCCGGCGGTCAGCCAGGCTGAAAGCCCGAGATCAGTTGCCGCAGGCCCAGGAGGGCACCCAGGACGATGGCGACCAGGGTCACCGGCCCCGACCAGGCCAGGGCGGCGAAGGCGGTCACGCCCTGGCCGATCGAGCAGCCCATCGCGACCACGCCGCCGATGCCCATCAGCACGGCGCCGCTGACCTGCCGGCCCAGTTCGCGCGGGTCCTCGCAGGCCTCCCAGCGGAACAGGCCGCGGATCATCGAGCCGATCAGTGCCCCCAGCATCACCCCCAGCACCGAGCCGACCGAGAAGGTGATGCCGCCCGCGGTCGAAGTCATCAGGTAGATCAGCGTGCGCCCGACCGGCGCGGTGAATGACGGGCCCTCGACCGCGACCTCGCTCAGGCTGTGGTCGGCGACCCAGGTGGTGCCGGCAAAGCACCACACCACGGCAAGACCCGCCGCCACGCCCCAGGCGATCATCTTCGGGCTGTGCCGCAGCCCGGAATGCGACAGCGCCACGCCCAGGCAGGCCAGGCCAAGGACCGTCACCACCGCCCACGCCGGCATGCCGAACGCACCAAGGTCGTGCACAATGCCCTGCGGCCCCGCGGCATCGGGCTGCGGGAACAGCATCTGGCGCAGCGGGGCCAGCGGGCCCGACAGCGCGACAAAGCCGAAGATGCCCATCACGACCACCACCACCATCGACCGCAGGTCGCCGCCGCCAAAGCGCACCAGCGCGCCAAAGCCGCAGTTGCCGGCCAGCGCCATGCCGTAGCCGAAGACCAGCCCGCCCAGGATCGAGGCCATCGGGTTCCAGCTGATCGTATGGTAGAAGCTCGCGTCGAGGTCGATCAGCCCGGCCATGGCGCCGAACTGGGTGCCCAGGATCGCCACGCCCAGCACGATTCCCCACAGCCGCATCCGGCGCTGGTCATGGCCATAGGCCGCGCTTTCCAATGCGCCCAGCGTGCAGAAATCGCCCAGCCGCGCGGCCAGTCCCATTACTGCGCCGCCGATCAGTCCGACCAGCGCCGCCAGCACGCCCATCGGCAAGCCGTCCATCGTCCTCTCCTCCTGTCTGCCGCCGCGCTTGCGAACGGCGGCGGGTCAGCCTTGCGTCCGGTCTTGTGCCGGGTCGCCATAGAGACTGCACAGCAACCGGATCATCTCTGCCACCTTCGGGTCAAGCAGCGAATAGATGATGGTCTGACCCTCGCGCCGGGCCGAGACCAGCCCCTCCAGCCGCAGCCGCGCCAGTTGCTGGCTGACCACCGCCTGGCGCGACGACAACAGGTTCTCCAGCTGGGTCACGCTGTGCGGCGCGCGCAGCAGGTGGCACAGGATGGTCAGCCGCCCGTCATGGCCCAGCGCCTTGAGAAAGTTCGACGCCGCCTCGGCCCGGTCGACCAGTGCTTCCAGCCCCGCGGGCGGGGCGGTCGTGTCGAACGGATTGCCGAGGTCTGCCAATTCCATGATCCGATGCACCGTGCCCCTTCTTGCCGCCTGCCGCGGCGGACGGCAATCGAAACCTCAGTCCGCGGCCGCATCAAGCGCCGCCCCGGGCGCCGTCCGGGGCGCCTTTTCGATCAGGTCGGCCAGCAGCGGCCAGAAGAAATCCTCGCCCGGATAGCCCTCGATCCGGCCGGTTTCCACCCCGTCGGCGACCAGCACGAAGGTTGGCGTGAACACCGGCGGGGCGCCGATCGACAGCCCCTCTGGCAGAGGGTCGCGAAGTTGCAGCCGGCGCAGCGGGGCGGCCCGGCCTTCGGCGGTCAGGGGATATTCCGGGCCGACCTCTTCGGTCCAGCGGGCGCAGTAGATGCAGCCGGGCTGTTCGAACATCAGCAGCTCCAGCCCGGCCGCGCCGGCGCCGGTCACCCCCAGGGGCAGGATCGCCAGTGCAACCGCAAAGCGAAAGGCCATGTTGACAGCCTCATATGAACATAGAAATATGCTAATGTAACTTTGCCGCTTCGGCAAGGCACCGCTTCAAGGGGAGAGGGGGCGATGCTGGACGTCAGCTTTGGCGGCGCGGCGCTGGCGGGGCTGTTGTCGTTCCTGTCGCCCTGCATCCTGCCCATGGTGCCGTTCTACCTGTCCTACATGGCCGGTCTGACGGTCAAGGAACTGCGCGACGGCGGCACCGTCGCGCCGGGGGCCAGGGGCCGTCTGGTGATCCAGGCGGTGCTGTTTGCCCTTGGCGTGACGACGATCTTCGTTCTGCTGGGCCTCGGCGCCACCGCGCTGGGGCGCAGCTTCGCGCAGTGGAAAGACACCCTGTCCTGGGTGGCCGGCGGCGTGCTGATCGTCTTCGGCCTGCATTTCCTGGGCGTGCTGAAGATCGGCCTGCTGTATCGCGAAGCGCGGGTGCAGACCGAAACCCGGCCCACCACCCTGATCGGCGCCTATGTCATGGGCCTGGCCTTCGGCTTTGGCTGGACACCCTGCGTCGGCCCGGCCCTGGCCGCCATCCTGATGGTCGCCAGCGGCATGGGAGAACTGTGGCGCGGCGGCCTGCTGCTTCTGGTCTATGGCCTGTCGATGACCTTGCCCTTCGTGGCGGCGGCGCTGTTCGCCGGGCCGTTCCTGGCCTGGGTCGCCCGCCACCGCGCGCTGATGGGCCATGTCGAAAAGGCGATGGGGGTGATGCTCATCGTCTTCGGCATCCTGATCGCCACCAACTCGGTCAACCTCATTGCCGAATGGTTGATCCAGACCTTCGACTGGTCCGCAACCCTGACATGACCGGAGCCATTGCCATGATCCGCCTGAAAACCCTTTTCGTCGCCCTGGCCTTGACCTTGGCCGCCTCGCCCGCGCTTGCCGTGGACCTGGGCGACGACGGCCTGCACAAGCCGGCCTGGCTGCGCGAAACCTTCAAGGACCTGCGCGAAGATCTGGCCGAGGCCAATGCGGAAGGCAAGCGCCTGCTGGTGACCTATGAACAGCGCGGCTGCATCTACTGCACCAAGATGCACGAAGAGGTGTTCCCCGATCCCGCCATCGAGGCGCTGATCCTCGAGCATTACTTCGTGGTCCAGCTCAACCTCTTCGGCGATGTCGAGGTGACCGATTTCGACGGCACCGTGCTGACCGAAAAGGACATGGCGATGCGCTGGGGCGTGATGTTCACGCCCACCCTGATCTTCCTGCCCGAGACCGTGCCCGAGGGCCAGACCGCCGCCGACGCCGCCGTCGCGATGATGCCCGGCGCCTTTGGCAAGGGCACCACCAAGGCGCTGCTGATCTGGGTCCGCGACCACGGCTATGACACCGGCGAGAACTTCCAGAAATTCGTCGCCGAGCAGATGAACGCCGGCAACTGACTGCAGCAGCCGCCGGCAAGTCCTTGCTATACAAATGAACATAGGAATATTCACGGATGCTAATATTTATGTTGCGTGAGGTGGGACTCCTTGCTTATCGTCAAGGTCAGGGAGAACTGAGGGAGGATCACGATGACCAGCCGTTCCTGGCTGGCTGCCGCGGTGGCTTTGTGCGCCGCGTCGCCCGCTGTCTGTGAAATTGCGCCCAAGGACCTGTCCTTCGTCGAGGGGGCCATCGAGGCTTCGCTGACCGGCACGCCGGGCAACCCGGAAGAGGGCGTGAAGGTGATGACCACCAACGCGCTGGGCAATTGCGTGGCCTGCCACACCGTCGCGGCGCTGCCGAATGTCCAGTTCCCGGGCAACATCGGCCCGGCGCTGGACGGCGCCGCCAGCCGCTACACCGAAGCGCAACTGCGCGGCATCCTCGTCAATTCGAAGATGACCTTCGAGGCCAGCTTCATGCCGGCCTTCTACAAGACCGAGGGCTTCATCCGCCCCGGTGCCGCCTATTCCGGCAAGGCGCCCGAAGGCGACCTGCCGCCGATCCTGACCGCGCAGCAGATCGAGGACGTCCTGTCCTATCTGGTCACGCTGAAGCAGTGACAGGCCCCGCTAGCTGATGGAGAAGCACATGACCCTTTCAAGACGCGAAGCGCTCTGGCTGGCCCTGTCGGGGCTGGCCGTGGCGATGCCCGGTGCCAGCCTTGCCGCCACCGTCGAAGAACTGACCTCCGCCTTCACCGGTGGCGCCGCTGCCGGCACCGGCGGCATCACCCTGACCACGCCCGAGATCGCCGAGAACGGCAATACCGTGCCGGTCGAGGTGGATGCGCCGGGTGCCGTGGCGATCATGCTGCTGGCCTCGGGCAACCCCGAGCCGGCGGTTGCCACCTTCACCTTCGGCCCCGCGGCGGGCAGCCAGCGCGCCGCCACCCGCATCCGCCTGGCCAAGACCCAGGATGTGATCGCCATGGCCAGGATGGCCGATGGCTCGATCGTCCAGGCGCAGGCCACCGTCAAGGTCACCATCGGCGGCTGCGGCGGCTGAGGTCAGGAAACAGGAGAGAACCCATGGCAGATGATGCAAAACCCCGCGTGAAGGTGCCGAAGTCGGCCGCCGCCGGCGAAGTCGTCACCATCAAGGCGCTGATCAGCCACAAGATGGAATCCGGCCAGCGCAAGGATGCCGAAGGCAACCTGATCCCGCGCTCGATCATCAACCGCTTCACCTGCGAGTTGAACGGCGTGAACGTGGTGGACGTGGCGATCGACCCGGCCGTGTCGACCAACCCCTACTTCGAATTCGACGCGCGTGTCGACGCGGCGGGCGAGTTCAAGTTCACCTGGTATGACGACGACGGCTCGGTCTACGAAGACACCAAGCCGATCGAAGTCGCCTGAGCGGACATGGCAGAGGGAGGGAACGGCATGCACCGCAGCGTCACATCCTGGGCCGTTCTGGCCCTTGGCCTTGCCCTTTCGGGCGCGGCTTCCGCCGATCCGGTCGACGACAAGCTGGTGGTCGAAACCGATGACGGCGCCATCGAGTTCGTCACCAGCGCCCCGGCGCCCGACCACATCAAGGACAAGATGGCGGTCATCTACTCGGGCTGGCTGTATCGCGAGGACGAGACCCGCGATCTGCAGCGCGACGACTTCGACAATCCCGGCATGGTCTTCGTGGACCGTGGCCTGGACACCTGGAACAAGGCCCTGGGCAAGAACGGCGAAAGCTGCATGGGCTGCCACCAGGGGCCGGAAACCATGGCGGGCCTGCGCGCGGTGACGCCGCGGGTGGACGAAAAGACCGGCGCGCTGATGACGGTCGAGAACTACATCGACCTGTGCGTGACCGAACGGATGGGTCTCGAAGCCTGGGGTTGGACCGGCGACAAGATGAAGGACATCGTGGCGCTGATCTCGATGCAGTCGCGCGGCATGGCGGTCAACGTCGCCATCGACGGGGCGGCGGCACCGTTCTGGGAAAAGGGCAAGGAAATCTACTACACCCGCTACGGCCAGCTCGAAATGGCCTGCGCCTCGTGCCATGAGCAGTATCAGGGCAAGATGATCCGCGCCGACCACCTGAGCCAGGGCCAGATCAACGGCTTCCCGGCCTACCGGCTCAAGGATTCGGGCATCCTGACGGCGCAGCAGCGCTTTGTCGGCTGCGTCCGCGACACCCGCGCCGAAACCTTCAAGCCCAACTCGGACGAGTTCAAGGCGCTGGAGCTTTACGTTGCCTCGCGCGGAAATGGCCTGACGGTCGAGGGCGTCTCGGTCCGTCACTAGGCCCCCTGCGGCCGCCGTCCTCCCCGGTGGCCGCAGCTTCGTCCTTTCCCAACCCCGCTGCGCCGGCGCGTCCGGTCGCCCTGTCCCGCTTTGCCAAGGAGACCCGGATGATCACCCGGCGCGAATTCCTGCAGGCCTCGCTTGCCGCCTCGGCCATCGTCGGCGCCTCGGGCTTCGGCACCTGGTCGCGGCTGGCGGCCCAGCAGGCCCTGACGCAAGATCAACTGCTGCAGTTCGACGATTTCGGCAATCTCACGCTGATCCACATTACCGACCTGCATGCGCAACTGAAACCGGTCTGGTTCCGCGAGCCGGAATGGAACATCGGCGTCGGCGCGGCGAAGGGCGTGCCGCCGCATGTCGTCGGCCGCGCCTTCCTTGACATGTTCGGCATCGCCCCCGGCAGCCCCGAAGCCTATGCCCTGACGCATGAGGATTTCGCCGCCCTTGGTCGCGCCTATGGCAAGATGGGCGGCCTTGACCGGGTGGCGACCGTGGTCAAGTCGATCCGCGCCGCCCGGCCCGACAGCATTCTGCTGGACGGCGGCGACACCTGGCACGGCTCGATGACCAGCCTGCTGACCCGCGGTCAGGACATGGTGAACGCCATGAACCTGCTGGGGGTTCAGGCGATGACCAGCCACTGGGAATGGACCCTTGGCACCGAACGGGTGAAGGAAATCGTCGAGACGCTGCCGTTCCCCTTCCTTGGCGCCAACATCTTCGATGCCGAATGGGACGAGCCCGCCTTCGAACCCTACAAGATCTTCGAAACCGCCGGCCTGCGCGTCGCCGTCATCGGCCAGGCCTTCCCCTACATGCCGATCGCCAACCCGAAATGGATGTTTCCCGAATATTCGTTCGGTATCCGTGAAGAGCGCATGCAGGAACTGGTGGACGAGGTCCGCGCCGACGGCGTCGATCTGGTGGTCTGCCTGTCGCACAACGGCTTTGACGTTGACCGCAAGATGGTGTCGCGCGTCACCGGCATCGACGTGATCCTGACCGGCCACACCCACGACGCGGTGCCCGAACCGGTGATCATCGGCGATACCATCCTGATCGCCAGCGGCTCGAACGGCAAGTTCGTCAGCCGGCTGGACCTCGACGTCCGCGACGGGCGGATGATGGGCTTCCGCCACAAGCTGATCCCGATCTTCGCCGACGTCATCACGCCCGACCCCGAAATGTCGGCCCTGATCGACGCCGAGCGCGCGCCCTTCAAGGCGCAACTGGAAGAGCAGATCGGCAGCACCGAAAGCCTGCTTTACCGCCGCGGCAACTTCCAGGGCACCTGGGATGACCTGATATGCAACGCCGTCCGCAGCGAGCGTGATGCCCAGATCGCCCTGTCGCCCGGCGTGCGCTGGGGGCCGTCGCTGCTGCCCGGCGACGCCATCACCCGCGAAGACATCCACAACGTCACCTCGATGACCTACGGCCAGGTCTACCGGTCCGAAATGACCGGCGAGATGCTCAAGACCATCCTCGAAGACGTCGCCGACAACATCTTCAACACCGACCCCTACTATCAGCAGGGCGGCGACATGGTGCGCGTCGGCGGCATGGGCTTTGCCTGCGACGTGTCGCAGCCGATCGGCAACCGCATCTCCGAGATGACGCTGTCCGGCACCGGCGAGGCGATCGACGCGGCGAAGTCCTACACCGTCGCCGGCTGGGCCTCGGTCAACGAGGGCACCGAAGGCCCGCAGATCTGGGACGTGGTCGAAGCCCATGTCCGCAAGCTGGGCACCGTCCGGCTTGACCCGAACACCTCGGTCCGCGTGACCGGGATATGAAACCGAAGGAGCGTTCGTAAATGTCCGACGACCCGCAGACCGGACCCTCCCGCCGCGCCTTTCTGCGGCACTCGGCGCTGGCCGGGGCGGGGCTGGTGGCCGGCGCCAGCGTGGCCCGCGCCGCCGACCCCGACCCGCTGATCACCGAAGTGCAGCCCTGGGCCTCGGCCTTCGGCGACCCGGTGGATGCCACGCCCTACGGGATGCCGATCGAATTCGAATCCCATGTCGTGCGCCGCAACGTCGAATGGCTGACCGAAAGCACCGCCTCGTCGATCAACTTCACGCCGATCCACGCGCTTGAAGGCACCATCACCCCGCAGGGCTGCGCTTTCGAACGGCACCACTCGGGCGCCATCGAACTGTCAAAACCCGACTACCGGCTGATGATCAACGGCCTGGTGGAAACGCCGCTGGTCTTCACCTACGAAGACCTGACCCGGTTTCCCCGCCACGTCCTGACCGCCTTCTGCGAATGCGCGGCCAATGGCGGCATGGAATGGGGCGGGGCGCAGCTTGAGGGCTGCCAGTTCACCCAGGGCATGATCCACAACATGGAATACACCGGGGTCATGCTGCGCGACCTTCTGGCCGAGGCGGGGGTGAAACCCGAAGGCAAGTGGATCTATGCCGAAGGCGCCGACGCATCCTCGAACGGCCGCTCGATGCCGCTGGAAAAGGCGCTGGACGACGTCATGGTCGCCTTCTTCGCCAATGGCGAGGCGCTGCGCAAGGAACATGGCTACCCGGTCCGGCTGGTCGTGCCGGGCTTCGAAGGCAACATGTGGATCAAGTGGTTGCGCCGCATCGGGGTCTATGATCAGGCGGTGGAAAGCCGCGAGGAGACCTCGAAATACACCGACCTGATGCCGGACGGCCGGGCGCGGAAATGGACCTGGATCATGGACGCAAAGTCGGTGATCACCTCGCCCAGCCCGCAGGCCCCCATCCGCCACGGCGCCGGGCCGCTGGTCATCACCGGCCTGGCCTGGAGCGGCCTTGGCAAGGTGACCGCCGTGGATGTCTCGATTGACGGCGGCAACACCTGGGTTCCGGCGCGGCTGTCGGGCGAGGTCAAGGCCAAGGCGCTGACCCGGTTCCATTTCGACCTGAACTGGGATGGGTCAGAGATGTTCCTGATGTCCCGCTGCACCGACGAGACCGGCTATGTCCAGCCCACCAAGGACGCGCTCCGCGCCATTCGCGGCGTGAACAACGTTTACCACAACAACGCCATCCAGACCTGGTGGGTCAAGCCGGATGGGGAGGTCGAGAATGTCGAGATCGCGTGACCTTCTGCTGGCCTCGGTCGCTGCGGCCTGCCTTGCGGGCCCCGCGCTGGCCGACAAGCTGGGCCTTGGCCGGCCCGCCCTGCCCGAGGAAGTCGCCGCCTGGGACCTGGCCGTTCTGCCCGACGGCACCGGCCTGCCGGAAGGCAGCGGCGACGTGCTGACCGGCGAAGAGGTGTTTGCCGAGAAATGCGCCACCTGCCACGGCGAGTTTGCCGAAGGCCTGGATGCCTGGCCGGTGCTGGCCGGGGGGGCGGGCACGCTGACCGACGCGCGGCCGGTCAAGACCATCGGCAGCTACTGGCCGCATCTCTCGACCGTCTTCGACTACGTCCACCGCTCGATGCCCTTCGGCTCGGCGCAGACGGTGACCACCGACGAGACCTATGCCATCGCGGCCTTCCTGCTGTATTCCAATGGCCTGGTCGAAGACGACTTCGAGCTTTCGAAAGAGAATTTCACCACCGTCACCCTGCCCAACGCCGATGGCTTCTACCCCGACGACCGGGCACAAAGCGAATACCCGCTGTTCACGGTGCAGCCCTGCATGGAAAGCTGCCGCTCCGCGCCGCCGCAGGTGACCAAGCGCGCCATCGAGTTGAACGTCACGCCCGAAGACCCCGACGGCCGGCCGGCGGGTTCGCTGCCGCTGGTCACGGCCGCCGCCCCGGCTGCCCCGGCCGAGGCTTCGTCCGCGCCGCCCGCCGCCGGCGCAGACCAGGCGCTGGTCGCGGCCGGAGAAAAGGTGTTCAAGGTCTGCTCGGCCTGCCACAGACTTGGCGAGGGGGCCAAGAACTCGACCGGGCCGGTGCTGAACGGCGTGATCGGCCGCACCGCCGGAACCGGCGAAGGCTTCAAGTATTCCAAACCGATGGCCGAGAAGGGCGCGGCCGGTCTGGTCTGGGATGCCGCCACCATCGACGCCTATCTGGCCGATCCCAAGGGCTATATCCCCAAGAACAAGATGTCCTTCGCGGGCCTGAAGAAACCCGAAGACCGTGCGGCGGTCATCGCCTATCTCGCCACCTTCGGCGGATAGCCGATGCGCCGGGCCGCGATCCTTGCAACGCTTGCCGGGCTGGCGGCCGGACTGGCCCCGGCTCTGGCCCCGGCTCCGGCCCCGGCCGAGGCAATCGGCGATGCCGAACGCGGCGCGACCCTGTTCCAGCGCCAGTGCAGTGCCTGCCACCAGATCGGGGCCCAGGCGCAGAACCGCGTCGGCCCGCGGCTGACCGGCCTCTTCGGCCGCCGCGCCGCAAGCGTTCCGGATTACGCCTATTCCAGGTCGATGGCCCGCATGGGCGCCGACGGGCTGACCTGGACGCTGGAAACCCTGGACCCCTACATCGAGAACCCCAAGGCGCTGGTCTCGGGCACCCGCATGGCCTACAGGGGCATGGCGGACCCCGAGGCCCGCGCGGCCCTGCTGGCCTTCCTGCGCGAATGGTCCGACAAGCCGCAGAACATCCCCGAGGCCGAACCCACCGCCCGCAAGACCGACCCCGACCTGTCGCCCACCGTGCTGGCCATCGAGGGCGACCCGGAATACGGCGAATACCTCTCGTCCGAATGCCAGACCTGCCACCAGCGCGACGGCAGCGACCAGGGCATCCCCTCGATCACCCAATGGCCGGTCGAGGATTTCGTCATCGCCATGCACGCCTACAAGCAGAAGCTGCGGCCGCATCCGGTGATGCAGATGATGGCCGGCCGCCTGACCGAAGAAGAGATCGCGGCACTGGCGGCCTATTTCGCCACACTCGACTGAAGCCCACGCGCGCAGAGCCAACTGCGCCGCCCAACCCTACATCCCGGAGGAGCCCCCGCATGACCCTGAACAGACGGCATTTCATCGCCACCGGCCTTGCCACTGGCGCATTTCTCGCGGCCCCCACGGTCTGGGGCCAGGCCAAGGCCAAGGTGGTGGTCATCGGCGGCGGGGCAGGGGGCGCCACCTGCGCCCGCTACATCGCCAAGGACAGCGAGGGCGCGGTCGAGGTGACGCTCATCGACGCCAACCCGATCTACACCACCTGCTTCTTTTCCAACCTCTACATCGGCGGCTTCCGCGAATTCGAAAGCCTGCAGCACGGCTATGACAAGCTGGCCGGCGCCGGCATCACCGTGATCAACGACATGGCCACCGCGGTGGACCGCGCCGCCAGGACCGTCACCCTGGCCGGCGGCCAGGTGCTGCCCTATGACCGGTTGGTGCTGTCGCCCGGCATCGACTTCAAGGACGGCTCGGTTCCCGGCTGGTCGCTGGACGCCGCCGAGATCATGCCGCATGCCTACAAGGCCGGCCCGCAGACCCAGCTGCTGAAGAAGATGGTCGAGGAAATGCCGCAAGGCGGCACCTTCGCCATGGTCGCGCCGCCCAACCCCTACCGCTGCCCGCCCGGGCCTTACGAACGCATCTCCATGGTCGCCCATGTGCTCAAGGCGACGAACCCCACCGCCAAGATCCTGATCCTGGACCCCAAGGACAAGTTCTCGAAGCAGCCGCTGTTCGAGGAAGGCTGGGGCAAGCACTACGACGGCATGGTCGAATGGGTCGGCCCCGACTTCGGCGGCGGCGCGGTCGAGGTGCGCCCCGACACGATGGAGGTCGTGGTCGAGGGCGAGGCGCAGAAGGTCGATGTCTGCAACGTCATTCCCGGCCAGGTCGCCGGCAAGATCGCGGCCCTCGCCGGGGTGACCGATGACAGCGGCTGGGCGCCGGTGCATCCCGACAGCATGAAGGCCAAGGCCGATGAAAACATCTGGGTGCTGGGCGATGCCGCCGCCCAGGGCGACATGCCGAAATCCGCCTTCTCGGCCAATTCGCAGGCCAAGGTCGCCGCAATGGCGATCCGGGGCGAACTGACCGGCTCCAAGGTCTTTCCGGCCAAGTACACCAACACCTGCTGGTCGCTGATCGACACCGACGACGGCGTGAAGGTCGGCGCCTCGTATGAACCCACGCCGGAAAAGATCGCCTCGGTCGACAGCTTCATCTCGGCGACCGGCGAAGACGCCGCCCTGCGCAAGGCGACCTACGAGGAATCGCTCGGCTGGTATGCCGGGATCACCGCCGACATCTTCGGCTGACCTGCCGCCTGACCTGCGGGCGCCTCTCCGTGCGCCCGCAGCCTTCCCGGAAAGGCCCGGCCCATGCTGACCCGCCGCTTCCTTCTGACCGCCGCCGCCGCGGCCCTTGCCGCGCCCCGCCAGCTTTGGGCCGCCAGCACGCTGACTCTGGGCAGCGTGCAGATCGATACGCTGTCCGACGGCAGCCTTGTCCTGCCCGGCGACTTCATCCTGGGCGGCATGCCGCAGGACGAGATGCAGGCCATCGTCGCGAAATACGGCCTGCCGACCGACCGGCTGACGCCGCCCTGCAACGTCACCCTTCTGCGCGACGGCACCAATACGGTGCTGTTCGACGCAGGCTCCGGCCCCGATTTCCAGCCCACCGCCGGCAAGCTGCTCGAGGCGCTCTCCGCCCTTGACCTGACCCCAGAGGACGTGACCCATGTCCTCTTCACCCATGCCCACCCCGACCACCTCTGGGGCCTGCTGGACGACTTCGACGAACCCGTGTTCCCCAATGCCCAGCACATGATCGGCCAGGCCGAGTTCGACTACTGGACCAACCCCGATACCGTGGCCAGCATCGGTGAGGCGCGCACCACCTTTGCCGTCGGCGCCGCCCGCAGGCTGGCCGTCATTGCCGATAGCGTCCGCCTGCTGGCCGATGCCGAAGAACCGATTCCCGGCATCGCCGCCCGCCTGACGCCGGGCCACACCCCCGGCCACCTGGCCTTTGAGATTGCCGGCCCGACGCCGGCCATGGTTCTGGGCGATTGCATCGGCAACCATCACGTCGGTTTTGAGCGCCCCGACTGGGCCAGCGGCTCGGACCAGGACAAGAATCTGGCCGCCGCCACCCGCGTCGCGCTGCTGGACCGGCTGACGGCCGATCAGCACGCCATCATCGGCTACCACCTGCCCGGCGGCGGCATCGGCCGGGCCGAAAAGGCCGACACCGGCTATCGTTTCGTCGAGGATCTGTGATGCTGCGCCTGACCCTTGCCGCCTGCCTCATGTCCTCTGCGGCCTTCGCGTCTGAAGACATCCCCGACCAATATCCCGGCTCGGTCCTCTACTCGAAACCGGTTGAGGTGATCCCGCACGTCTTCTCCGCCATCGGCGCCACCGCGCCGCCCACCTATGAAAACGCCGGGCACAACAACAACCTGTCCTTCATCGTCACCGGTGACGGGGTGATTGTCGTGAACGGCGGCGCGTCGTGGAAATTGGCCGAGGCGATGCACGCCGAGATCCGCGCCGTCACCGACCAGCCGGTGAAACTGGTGGTGAACGAGAACGGCCAGGGCCATTCGATGCTGGGCAACAGCTACTGGGCGGCGCAGGGTGTGCCGATCCTTGCCCAGGAAGAGGCCGCCGCCGAATTCGCGGAAACCGGCGACCAGGCGCTGATCGCGCTGCGCGGCTACGCCCGCGAGAACGCCGAAGGCACCACCGTGGTGGCGCCGACCGAGACCTTCACCGACGAGAAGACCATCATCCTGGGCGAGGTCACCGTGCAGGTGCTGCACCTTGGCCCGGCCCATTCGCCCGGCGACACCCAGGTCTGGATTCCGCAGTGGTCGATGATGATCGCCGGCGACATCGCCTTTCACGAACGCATGCCGCCGATCTTCGAAGGCACCTGCACCTCCTGCTGGATCGAGACCTGGGAGACGAAGTTCGCGCCGCTGGCGCCGACCTATGTGATCCCGGGCCACGGCCACCCCACCAACCTGGCGCAGGTCACCCGCTACACCCGCGACTACGTGGCCGACCTGCGCGAAAAGATCGCCGCGCACATCGACGAAGGCGGCGATCTGGCGGGCGCCTATTACGTGGACCAGTCGCGCTGGCAGCACCTCGACACCTTCGAGGAACTGGCCACCAGGAACGCCGGCGTGGTGTTCTCCGAGATGGAGTTCGAGTGAGCCTGGTGCCCTGCGGCTGCGCCGAATCTTAAGATTCGGTTAAAGTCCGCGCGCAAGCCATTGGACTCGTTCAGCCGAGATGGTGTCCCATCATGGGACACCTCAAATCGGCGCCGGCACCCGCCCGCCTAGCTGGTCCACCATCCGGTCGGTGATGACCGCCCCGATCCACATGCAAAGAAGCGCCAGCCAGGCCGTCGCCACGAAGATCGACCCGCCGGTGACCCCCGCCCCAATCGCGCAGCCCCCCGCCAGCATGGCTCCGAACCCCATCAGCACCGCCCCGAACATCGACCGCCGCATCTGGCTTTCCCCGTCGAAGCCCTGGAACCGGAACTCGCGCCGCACCGCCGCCGCAAGAAAGGCCCCCAGGAACACCCCCGGCACCAGCCCGATGTCGAAATCCAGCACCGGGTTCTCGGTCAGGAAGAACATCAGCGTATTGGCCGACGGCCCCGAGAAGGTGGCCGAGGTCACGCTGACCGGCTCGAACGCCACCTGGCTGAGGCTGAAGGTCAGCACCCACCCCAGCGCGACGGCAAAGCCCACGCCCGAGGCGAAGACCACCGTCGACCAGGCAATCCGGTTGCGCACCACCAGCCAGAAGGCCGGCAGGGCGAAGGCCAGGCCGATCAGCAGGCCCGCCTCTTTGGGAAGCGAGATCATCGCCAGAAGGTCCACGTTCTGCCCGCCCGGCGTGACCCAAAGACCTGCCAGCCACCCGCGCAGCGGCGCCAGCCAGCCGTGCAGCGACATCTGCGCCACCACGGCGAAGATCAGGCCCGACACCACCGACCTTAGGTTGCCGGTCGCCGCCAGCACCAGAAGCCGCCCCGAGCAGCCGCGCGCCAGCACCATCCCCGCGCCGAACATCAGCCCGCCGATGGCCGCGCCCGACCAGGACCCGGCGACGGCCATCATGCGGGCATCTTCCGCCCGGAACAGGCCGAGCACCTGCGCGCCCTGCACCCAGATCAGTGCGGTCGAGAACGTCAGCAGCCAGACCGCAACCCGCGGCCCCATCCGGCCCCGGGCGAACTCAACCGTCGCCGCGCGCAGACAGAACGATGACCGCTGGGCCGCATACCCGAAGACGGCACCGGTCAGCAGCCCCATCAGGGCCGCAAGCTCGGCTTCGTCGAAGTGGTCCAGCAGCGGCAGCAGATCCATTCGCACCTCCCGCTGGTCCCGCGAAGGCAGTCGTCCGGCGCTGCGGTCAGGGTCGATGTGACCCGGGCGCGACGCTTTCCCCTGCGCTACGATCCCGAAAGACCAGCTTCTTTCCTGCATGAGATAGCATCTTCCAAGACGCAAGAGCAGGCTTTTTGCGATGCGCGGGGTCGCTGTGGCCAAAGACTGGGGCCCGTCTGGGCTGCCCCGGTTGCGCAAGGAAAGACCGGGGTCCTGGTTGCCGACCGCCGCGGGAAGCGCGCAGGTGCCAGTCCAGTCCCGCCCGCGGCTTCCGAAGCCGGCGAGGGGGGCAGGACCGCCGGCAGACCCATCCCCACCGGGTCTCGGCTGTCCGACACGCCCCCGGGCAAGGCGACGACCGCCCCCCGCCACGTGTCACCCGAGCCGGCGTTCCGGCGCTGAACGACCGGTGCCGGAGCCTGCGGATCACCCGACTGGGAACAGCGCTGCCGACCCTCGGGTGTGCTGGCCGGACATCCAGGCGCGCGGTGCCCGCAAGGGTAAAGGTTGCCGGGGCAGGGGCCAGGATGCAAAGCTTGGCGGTCTCTGCGCGGCGCAAAGACAGGCTTGCGGCAGAGATTGATGCCATGCCGTGGATCATGTCCGAACCGGATCCCCGGCTTGTCTTCGGACTGTCCGGTCCCACGCGGTGGCCCGGGCTGTCCCTGCCGGCGATCGCCTCGATCGGAAGCTCAGGTCGTGCGGCCGCCGCCACATCATCCGTCCAGGCGACGTCACATGCCCAGAAGCTGCGGCAGGAACAGGCTGATCGCGGGCACGTAGGTGACCAGCAAGAGAAAGAACAGCATCGTCAGCAGCCAGGGCCAGACCGCGATGGTCAGCTCGGTGATGCCCATCTTGGTGATGCCGCTGGCGACATAGAGGTTCAGGCCCACCGGCGGGTGGCACATGCCCACCTCCATGTTGACCACGATCATAATGCCGAAGTGCACCGGGTCGATGCCCAGCCGGATGGCCACCGGGAACAGGATCGGCGCCATGATCAGGACGATGGACGACGGCTCCATGAAGTTGCCGGCGGCCAGCAGCAGGATGTTGACGATGATCAGGAACATCCACCACGACAGGCCGGCATCCACCATCCACTGGCCCAGGGCCTGCGGAATGTTCTCATGCGCCAGCAGGAAGCTGAACAGCACCGCGTTGGTGATGATGTAGAGAAGCATCGCCGACATGTTGGCCGAGGCCAGCAGCACCCGCGGCACGTCGCGCAGGGTCAGGTCCTTGTAGACGAAGACCGAGATCACGAAGGCATAGACCGCGCTCATCGCCGCCGCCTCGGTGGGGGTGAAGATGCCGGCGTAGATGCCGCCGATGACGACGATGATCAGCAACAGGCCCCAGAGCGCCTCGCGGAAGGCCAGCCAGCGCTGGCGCAGGCTGGCGCGGGTCAGCCGCGGATAGCCGAACTTTCGGGCGCGGTACCAGGTGGTCAGGGCCAGGAACCCCGCCAGCATCAGCCCGGGCACCACGCCGGCCATGAACAATTCGCCCACCGATGCGGAATCGACCATCTCGCCATCGGGGCCCTGCACCTGCATGCCGCTGGTGGCGACCGCATACATCACCATCACGATGGACGGCGGGATCAGGATGCCCAGCGCGCCCGAAGTGGTGATGACCCCGGCGCCGAACTGCTTGGGGAAGCCTTGCGCCACCATCGCCGGCAGGATGACCGAGCCGATGGCGACCACCGTGGCGGGCGACGAGCCGGAGACGGCCGCGAACAGCGCACAGGCGATGACGCCGGCCAGGCCCAGCCCGCCGTGCCAGTGGCCGACCATGGCGGTGGCAAAGGCGATCATCCGCTTCGCCACCCCGCCATGGGTCAGGAAGTTGCCGGCCAGAATGAAGAACGGGATCGCCATGATCTCGAACTTTTCGATGCCGGTGAACAGCTTGAGCGCCACCGTGTCGATCGGCACTTCTGTCATGGTGAACAGGAAGGTCAGCACCGTCAGGCCAAGCGAGATGGAGATCGGCATCCCGGTCAGCATGAGGACGATGAGCAGCCCGAAGATGATCAGCGCGCTCATCTCAGTCTTCCTTCGGCTTCTCGGACAGGTCGCGCGGCGTCAGCGGGCTGGCCAGGAAGGCCTCGCCCAGATCGTCGATGCCCGCGTCTTCGTCCACGCCATCCACCTTGCCGTGGTCGTGGTGCGGCAATTCCCCGGTGCGGGCAAAGCCGACCGCCACTTGCAGAAAGCGGAAACACATCAGCGCCGACCCCAGCGGGATGGCCAGGTAGACCAGCCACATCGGCAGTTCCAGATCGGGCGAGGTGGCCGAGGCGTGATACATGTGCCAGACGAAGTTGGCGCCCAGCGTGGCGATGATGCCGGTGAACAGCGCCCCGGCGCCCAGGCCGAACAGGATGAAGAAGCGGCGCCTCGGGGCGTCCAGGCGGTTGATCAGCACGTCGATGCCGACATGGATGCCGGTGCGGACGCCATAGGCGGCGCCGAACTTGGCCATCCAGACGAAGAAGATGATGGTCAGTTCCTGCGCCCAGACCAGGTTGATGCTGCGCAGCGCGAAGTAGAACGACTTCGCCGCCGCCGAGGCATCGGGCATGTCATGCGCCTTGAACCAGCCGACGACATCGGCCGTCAGGCCCAGCGAATAGCGGTGGGTGACCGAGACGAAGATCAGCACCGTCGCCGCCGCGATCAGCGCGCCGATCAATATTTCCTCGGCCCGGTCCAGAAAGCGCAGCATGGCTGCCCCCATACGGCAGGAAAGGGGGGAAAGGGCGGCCCCGGATCAGGGGCCGCCCGGACGACCGGGGTCTATTGGCTGACCGCGGCCTTCACCGCGGCGATGGTCTCGGCGCCGATGCGTTCGGCCATTTCGTCATGCACCGGCTCAAGCGCGGCCACCCAGGCGGCGCGCTCTTCGTCGGTCAGGTCATGGAATTCGGTCGTGCCGGCATCCTTCATCGCCTGCAGCGCCTTGTCGTTCTCTTCCTTGGCGATGCCGTTGGCATAGGCGGTGGCCTCGACCATCGCCAGTTCCATCCCGGCGCGCACGTCGGCGGGCAGGCCGTCCCAGAACTGCTTGTTCACGATCACCGCATAGCCCAGGTAGCCGTGGTTCGACACCGTGGCGTGCGTCTGCACCTCGTTCATCTTCTGGGTGAACATGTTCGACGGCGGGTTTTCGGTGCCGTCCACCACGCCGGTCTGCAGCGCCTGGTAGACCTCGCTGAAGGCCATCACCTGCGGCACCGCGCCCAGCGCGTTCATCTCGGCTTCCAGCACCTTGGACGACTGGATGCGCATCTTCAGGCCCAGGAAATCGTCGGGCGTGTTCAGCGGGCTGTTGGCCGACATGATCTTGAAGCCGTTGTCCCAGTAGGCCAGGCCGGTGATGCCCTTCTCGGCCAGCTTGCCGAACAGCATCTTGCCCACCTCGCCCTCGGTCACCTTGTGCAGGGCCTCGTAGCTGGGGAAGATGAAGGGCAGGTCGAACACCTCGAAGTCCTGCACGCCCAGCGGGCCGAACTTGGCAAGGCTCGGCGCCAGCATCTGCACGGCGCCCAGTTGCAGCGCCTCAAGCTCTTCCTTGTCCTTGTACAGCTGGCTGTTGGGGTAGACTTCGACGTCCACCGCGCCGTTGGTGTATTTCTCGGCCAGTTCCTCGAACTTGGCGGCGCCCTTGCCCTTGGGCGTGTCGGGGGCGACGACGTGGCTGAACTTGATGACGATCGGCTCGGCCAGGGCCGGGGCGACAAGGGCAAGGCTCAGGGCAGAGGCGCCCGCAAGGGCAGCCAGGGTGCGACGGGTCAGCATGCGAATCTCCTCTGGTCTCCGCCCTCCTCGGCGGAATGTCCTTGTTTGCGCCCTTCGCCCGCCCCCGCGCAATTCCGGATATTCGCGCTGGACGACTTTGCCGCAGTGCGAGGCGCCGGGTTGCCGGGGGCCTTGGCCTGTTCCTGTGGCAGGGGGCCGCCTGTGCCGCAGGTGTCGAAGGCCTGGCCTGGAATGGCCGGCCCCCTGATCGGCGGGCGTCCGGGAGCATTCTCCAGGGGAGCCGCGCAAGCCGGCCTTCCGCCCCATACGGGCGTCAGGGCACTGGCCGCCCCTGCGACCACCGCTATATGATTGCACAAGCGGCGGAGACCCCATGCTGATCGTCACGGACGCCACCATTGCCAACCGCGGCGTCCTTGAGACCCGCAGCCTGCCGAAGAAGTTCCTCGGCCGGGTGTTGCTGGTGCCGCGCCGGGCGAGCCTTGGGGTCTGGCTGCGGCTTATGGTGGAAATGCAGCTGCTGCGCTACCTGGTGGCGCTCAGCCCTTTCGTGGTGATGCCCCTCCTGTCGCGCGACCTTGTGCTGCTGGTGATGCAGGCGCCGGCCCTGATGCTGGTCGTGGTCGCGCTGGTCGAGCTTAAGTTGCTGCGCCTGTCGAAAGCCGCCCGCGCCCGCACCGTGGGCGCGGATGAGGCCGCCCGGCGGCTGGACACGCTGGCCTTCCGCGCCCGTGCCTGCCTGCGCCGCATCGCCGCCCGCCAGAACCTGACCGAGGGCCAGTTGCGCCTTGTCGTCGAGCAGTCCGAACTGGCCCGGGTTCCGCCGCTGACCCTTGTTTCGGTGCAGACCGACACGCCGGAGCCGCGCCTTCTGTCGCTGGACGCGGCGGACCGTGCGGCCCTGCGGGACGGCCTGTTCGATGCCGGCTTCACCGAGCGCGATCTGCTGGCCGTCAACCACCGCGACGTCACCTACATCCGCGACATCGCGCAAGAGGCGCGCGCGGTTTCGGCCCATGCCCGGCTGGCCGCCTTCCTGGAAAAGAAAGCCGCATCATGAGCGTGAATGCCACCACCATCTCGGCCGGCGAGGCGCTGCGCGTGCTGCACGCCGGGTGGGAGGCGCAGCGCGCCGGCGGCATGACCGCAAGCTGGATGCTGCACGGCCGCCCCGGCGTCGGCAAGACCGAGGTTGTGCAGACCCTGGCCCGGCGCATCGGCGCCGAGCTGTACGATCTGCGCCTGACCACGATCGAGCCGCAGGATCTGCGCGGCCTGCCCTACTTTGACCACGCCACCGCCAAGACCGTCTGGTATCGCCCCGAAGACCTCCCCGATACCGAGGCCCCGGCGATCCTGTTCCTCGATGAATTGACCTCGGCCGCGCCGGCCTTGCAGCCCACCGTCTATGGCCTGTTGCAGGAACGCCGCGTCGGCCGCCACCGGCTGCCCGCCAACGTGCTGGTGGTGGCCGCCGGCAACCGGGTGGAAGACGGCGCCATCGCCTATGACATGGGCACCGCCCTCAGCGACCGGCTGATCCACATGGTGATGCAGGCCAACCCCGACGACTGGCTGAAGAATTACGCCGTGCCGGCGGGCATTCACCCCTCGGTCGCGGCCTTCATCCGCACCCGGCCCGACCTTCTGGAGACCACCGAAGACAGTCTGCGCCGCGGCCAGATGATCGCCTGCACCCCGCGCAGCTGGACCCGCGTCAGCCAGATCATGACTTGTATGTCCGACCGGGCGCTGCGGCAGGTGATGATCGCGGGCACGGTGGGTGCCGCTCCCGCCGCGGAATTCGCGCTGCTGGCCGACGAGATCGCGGCGACCGTGCAGATCGACGCACTGCTGGCCGCCCCGCGGGCAGACCGTGCAGCGCTGTATCCCCGCACGCTGCACGGGCTGACCGCGCTGGTCTATGGCCTGGTGGGGTCGGTCACCGAACAGACCCTTCCGCAGGCCATCGAGATCCTCGCCGACCTGCGCGGGTTGCCCGGCGCTCCGCCGGGCCTGCCGCTGGCCGACCTGGCCAGCTTCGGGTTCGAACTGCTGATCGGCCGCGCGCTGGACAAGGGCTGGCAAGAGGCCTTCGCCACTTCGGACGCCTATGCCGGATACGCCGCCGAGCGGCAGGCTGCCGGCCTGCCGTGACCGGCCCCTCTGCCCGCGCGGCCCGGGCGATTGCGCACCTGGGCGAGGTGGACGCCGCCCTTGCCGTGCTGGCGCTGTGGTGCCGCCACCGCGACGGCGACGGCCTGACCCGCACCGAGGGCGACACCATCACCTATGGCCCTGCTTTCGAGCGGCTGGCCCTGCCCGAACAGGTGGGCCTTGTCGCGCATCACGTCCTGCATGTGGCGCTGCGCCATTCGGCCCGGTCCGCGGCGCTGGCCGAACGCCTTGGCACGGCCTTCGACGCCGCCCTCTTCGGCCTGGCTGCCGACGGCATCATCAACGACACGCTGATCCTGGCCGGCCACGCCATCCCGCGCCCTGCCGTCACCCTGACCGACCTGCTGGAGCAGGCCGGGATACCCGAACCCAGCCCCGTTGCCGCGCTGGAACGCTGGGACGCCGACCGCCTGGCGATGGCCCTGCACAGCGACCCCAAGCGCGCCGAACGGCTGCGCGACTGGGGCAGGACGCGGGGCTTTGCGGTGGACCTGGCCGCCGGGGAACCACAGGACGAAGGCCGCGCGCAATCCGCCTCGGACTGGCGCAACCACATCCTCCGCGCGCTTGAGGCCGGGCGCAAGGCCGGCACCGGCATCGGCCGGCTGGGCGCGATCCTGGCCGACCTGGCCCCCGACAGCGTGCCGTGGGAGGTGCACCTGCGCGGCCTTCTGGCCCGCGCGCTGACCGAACGCCCGCACCTCAGCTGGCGCCGCCCCTCGGGCCGCTGGGTCGCCCGCATGGCCGAGGCCGAGCGCACCGGCGGCCCCGTCCCGGTGTTCGAACCGGGCCGGCAGCGGATGGACCACCGCCCCCGCATCGTGATCGGCCTCGACACCTCGTCATCGATCGACGCCCAGACGCTGCGGCTGTTCACCGCCGAGGCCGAGGCCATTGCCCGCCGCACCGGCGCCGAGGCGCATCTCTTGGCCTTCGACGAGGTGGTCTTCGCCGAAGAGCGGCTGGACCAGACCGGCTGGACTGGCCTGCGCGACGGGCAGCTCCGCACCGGCGGCGGCACCGATTTTCATGATCTGTTCCATAAGGCCGCAAAGCTGCGCCCCTCGCTTGCCGTGATCCTGACCGATCTCGACGCGCCCTTGCCCCCCGCACCGGGGTTTCCCCTGCTTTGGGCGGTGCCGCGCGCGGGGACCGATCCGCCCTATGGCCGGGTGCTTCGCATCGGCGATGCCCAGGGATGCGCGTGAGCCGACCGCCGCGGCATTCGGCCAATCGGATGTTCGGCTGCGGCCCGATCTTCGGGCAGCGTCCGGACCGCACGCGATCATGCCATTCTCCGGCGGGCAGCGGGCAGGCCGCGGTTTCGGCGTGGCGCAGGGGATCGGCGGGGTCCGTCCGGCCGCCCGGGATGGACGGGTTTTCGGCGCTGCGCTAGCGTCGCGGCGTCGGCCCGGGCCGGGCTGCGGAAAGGTCGGGTTCGCCGGTGCAGCGCCAAGGTCCATCACCCCCCGCCAGCTGCGCTGCCAACCGGCCCGACATGCCGGACCGGTCGGCGCGCCGGGTCTGTGCGCTGGTGCTGGGTCTGGCGGTCCTGGCCCATGCCCCGGCGCTTTGGGGCGGCTTTGTCTATGACGACTTCAACGATGTCGTGCGGAACCCCTCGGCGCAGGCCGGGCAGTTCTTCCAGCGCCTGCCGCAGATGGCGCGGCCGCTGCTCAAGGCCAGCTACGCCCTGCAGGATGCGCTGCACGGGCCAAACCCCTTCGGCTTTCACGCGGTCAATCTGGCGCTGCACCTGGTGGCAACCGCCCTGGTCCTGGCGCTGGTCCGGCGGGCCGCCACCCTGGCCGGAACGCCCGAGCTCGCCGCGCTGCGCCTGGCTGCGCTGACGGCCGCGCTCTGGGCCGTGCATCCGGCTTCGGCTGAAACCGTCAGCTACGTCTCGGGCCGCTCTGCCGGACTGTCGGGGGTTCTGTCGCTTGCCGCGCTCTGGGCGGCGACCGGCCCGCGCCCCTGGCCCGTTGCGGCCTTCCTGTCTGCGGCCCTGGCGCCGCTGGCCCGCGAGACGGCGCTGATCGTGCCGCTGTTGCTGCTGGCCTGGCAGCTGTGCCTGCCGGCGCCCGGCGGCCTGCGCCGCGCCGTACCGGTCTGGCTGGGGGCGCTGGCCGCAGCCCTGCTGCTGGCGGCCTTGCCGCGTCACCAAGACCTGGTCGCCTTCAGCCTGACCCTGCGCGACCCGGCCGACGCGCTGCGCGGCAACCTTTTCGCGGTGACCGAGATGCTGCGGCTCTGGTTTCAGCCCTGGCGGATCAGCGCGGTGCCGGCGCAGCCGGTGATCTACGGCTGGACCGACCTTCCGACGCTGCTGCGGCTGGCGGCACTGGCCGGGGCGGCACTGGCCGCGCTGCGCCTGCGCCGCCGCGCGCCTCTGGTGGCGCTGGCAGTCCTGTGGACGCTGCTTGCCCTGGCCCCCGCGAACAGCCTGATCTGGCGGCTGGACCCGGTGGCCGTGCGGCCGCTGTATCTGGCCGGCATCGGTCTCGCGTTGCTTGTTGCCTGTGCGCTGGTCCGCGTCCGGGCCGGGCCCGTTCTGGGGGCCATGCTGGCGGCTGCCCTTGCCCTGGGCCTTGCCGCGATGACGTTTCAGCGCGCAGGCCTTTACGCCGACGCGGTGGCGCTGTTCGCCGATGCGGCGGCCAAGACCCCCGGCGAGGCGCGGCCGCTGGTCCTGCTGGGTCTGGTGCAGGCCAATGCCGGCGACGCTGCCGCCGCGCGCGCCACGCTGCGCCGCGCGCTGGCGCTTGACCCGGCGAACGCCGAGGCGCGGAACGCCCTTCGGCTGCTTGAGGCGGGGCCGCCGATTTACAGCCCTCTCACCCCATGATAGCGTTCCATCTGATCTTCGGGTCCAGCGCGGAGCGGGTCGCATGTCCTTTGTTCGTCGCGCGCTTCTGCTGCTGGCCGTTGCGGCCGTCGTCGCCGCATCCCCGTTGCGAGCCCAGGATCTGACCGACAAGCAGCCCTCCTACACGCGCATCGCCGCCAAATGCGGGGAAGACCCGGCACGGCCCAGCTTCTCTGCTGCCGATTACGCCAAGGCCATGGCCGACGCCGCCAAGGCGATCAAGTCGGCCGGCAAGGAAGGCAATCGCGCCCGCAAGGCCGCGATCACCGAGTCGGTGGCCCGGTTGAAGGAGTGCATGGAGGAGGAGACCCGCAAGTTCACCCTGCCGCCGATGCGCGACTGCCGCGATTTCCTGAACGCCTACAGCGCCTTTTCGGCCCGCGCCGCCAGTCTGATCAAGGCCGGCAAGATCTCCGAGGCCGATCGCGCGCGCGTGCGCGAGATGTTCCGCAAGCCGGCGATGGACTGCGTGCATGACATGATGACCAAGTGCATCAACCCGAACAAGACCGGCGACGTCGATTTCGTCATCGCGGTCATGGAGGCGGCGTCGGTCTTCGGCTTCATCGGCTCTTACGCCAGCCAGACCGGGACGGAGCGCTTCCTGACCACCACCAACCCCGGCTTCGTGCGGATGACCTTCTGCACCGACACCGATTACGCCTGCAAGGGCAACCGCGCGGCCTGCAATCGCCGGATCATCGCCATCAAGGCCATCATGCAGACCTACATGGACAAATGACAGCGATGCGCGCCGTCCTCTGCGGTCTTGCCGTCGCGGCGGGTCTGGCCGGCGCCGGCCCGGCGCAGGACCTTGATGTCGAGGCCGAGGCAGCGGCGATGCTGGCCCTGGTGGCCGACGAGGCGCGGCAGGTCTGCGCCGACGCGCCGCAGTCGGGCGCCTGCGGCCTGGCCCGGGGCCGCGCGGTGGCGATCGTCGCCAACGCCATCGCCGAAGCCGGGCAGACCCGCGACCGCGGGGCCTTCATCGAGCTCGTGCGCGCCTATCTGGCCTCTGAGGCGCCCGAACTGCGGTCGGCCGCGGCCTATGCGCTGGCGAAGATGGCGCCCGACCGGACCGACACGCCACGGCTGGTCGGACTGCTGCGCGACCGCGTGTCGGCGGTGCGCGACGGCGCCTGGGCGGCCGCGGCGGCCTCGTCCGATCCGCAGGCACGGCTGGCGGCCGACCGCTTTCCCGAACGGCCGGGCGGGGCCTCGCTGAGCCCCGACCCTGCGCCCTTCGATCCGGCCACCCTGGGCCTGACGCTGCCCGAAGCCGCTGAATATGCCTGGCTTTCCGCCGCGGCGCGGAAACAGGGCGAGCTGCAATTCCTGTCCGACGCCCGCCCCGAGACGCTGGTCGCTGGGTTCGCGGCACAGGCTGGCCAGGACGCCCTGACGCTGGATGCGGCCCGGACCGCCTGGCCCGAGGCGGCAGCGACCCTTGCCGGCTACAGCCGCGCGCCGCTGTTCGCCAGCGTGCAAGTGGTGCCGGTGTTCGGCGCGGACGCGGCGGACAAGCCGCCGGAGCTGTTCGCCCTGGTCTACCTTGACCGTCTGTTCGGCGGCACCGGCTTTGCCCTGGTCTACCCCGATGGGCGCAATCTGCTGCCAAAGCCCGCCCCGCCCGCTGCCGAAATCGCCACCGAAATCGCCGCTGCGCTGCCCCCGCTTGACCCGCAGGCCTTTGACGCCGCGCTTCTGGCCAAGGCCGCCGTCCAGCCCGCGGCACCGGCCGAAGAGACCGATCTCATCCTGGCCATCCGGGCCGCGGGCGGAGTCGGGGCGCAGGACTATCTCGATCTGTTTCCCGACGGCGCCTATGCCGCCGATGCGCGCGCGATGGTCGCCGGCCCGCGGCTTGAGCTTGAGGCCACCCGGATTGCGGAAACCGCGCCGGTAACGGCCCGCCTGGTGAACCTGCCCGCCGGCACCACGGGCCGCCTGACGGTGCAGGATGCAAGTACCGGCGGGTTCATCGCCTCGGCCTGGGTGGACGATGCCGCCAAGGGCCCGGTGACGATCGACATCGCCGGCCGCGCGGTGCCCGGCGTCTATCAGGTCCGCGCCGAGGTGCAGCCGCCGGAGGCCGCCGATCCGGTGGTGCTCTGGCACGATTTCTCGGTCGAGCTGGCGCTGGCCACGCTTCGCGTGGACAAGACCGTCTTCGCGCCGGGCGAGACGATCCAGGTGCATTTCTCGGGCCTGTCGGGCAGCGATCAGGACTATGTCTGCACGGCCGCTGCCGGTGCGTCGAATGCGCACTACCTGGCCTATTCCTACGCCGGTGGCGCGCGCGAAGGCACGCTGACGCTGGCCGCGCCCTCGACGCCGGGCGCCTACGAGTTGCGGGCGTTCTTCGACGAGGATGAGACGGTGCTGCGGGCCAGCCTGCCGATCACCGTCGCCGGAACCCCGGCCGTGACCCCGGTCCCGGAAACGCCCGTCCCGCCCGCCGGTGGCCCCGCCGACAGTGCTCGGGCGACGCTGGTGCTGGACCAGACCACCTACGCCCCCGGCGCGACGATCACCGTCACCTATTCCGGCATGTTCGGCGACGCCTCGGACTATCTCTGCACCACCGAGGCCGGGTCATCGAACGGGCGCTACCTGACCTACAAGTACACCGAGGCCGCGCGCCAGGGCACGTTGACCCTGGTCGCGCCCGCCGCCCCCGGCGCCTACGAAGTGCGCGCCTTCTTCCGCGAGGACGAGGCCATCCTGCGCGGCAGCGTGCCCTTCACCGTCGAGTGACGCACACACCGGCGCGAAGCGACCCGTCCTGTATCAGCGGGTGGGGTCGTCGCCCCGGGGCAGCGATGCGCTGGCGGAAGGGTCATGCCCCGCCCCCTGCAGTCCGGCAAGGCAGGCAGGCGACATGCCACGTCGGACCCTTGCGGCCGGCATCGGGCCGACCGAAGCCGCACCCGCGCGGCCGACCGGATGCGCCGCGCCTGCAGCCGGCCTTTTGCGTTGCGCAACAATACCGGGAACAGCGCCTCGCCGCCCGGCTCTTGCCCCCGGGGCTTGTCTTGCAGCGCCGCAAGCAAGACCTGCTGCTGCCCCCCGCACAGGCCAGCCGCCGCCCGGCCCCGTCGCAACGGCAAGCCCCCCCGGCACCCGGCCAGCGGAGGGGCTGAGGATTCGTCTTTGGCCCGGCAGGACAACGACGTTGCCATTCTGGCCAGGCCGATGATGGCAAGACGAACCTCCGGGACCAGAGACGCTCTCGACACGGCATCGGGGCTGCGTCTGACGCGACACAGCGGCCATAGGGTGTGATCTTGCGGCCCGATCCGCACCCAGCCCGAAAAGGTGATCTCCCGCCGCGCCAAAGCGAAAGTGCGGAACATGCCTCACCGCTATCGGCGCAACCAGAACCCCGTGCCTCGGTCTCCGACACCCACACCCGACCGCCCCAGGAGGCAAGCCTTCCCGAGCAGTCTGGACTTGATCGAGGAACATCTCTGCGACACCAGCCAGACGGCCACAGACCCCAGCCCAGGCAACCAGCCTCGGTCAGAAAAGCTGCGCCTGGTTCATCCATTGACCCATCAAGGCAGGGCCCTGACCACCGACATCCGGCGATTCAGGCAATGACTGCAGGAAAATGGCGGAGGGGATTGGTCTGATGTCGGACCTTCTCCAGCTGTGGATCATCGAATCCCGGCACCTGCAAACGGGGTGTGAACGGCAGGTGTTCAGGGTGTCGACGACAGCAGGCACTGGTGACAGAGCGTTGCCGTCAGGTGATTGATCTCGGGGTTGGCCTTGAAGTCCCCAAATCAGGTGCGATCGGGCAGTCGGGTGGCGCCCGGCGCGCCGGCAGCCGCGGTTCCTCTGACAGCATCCCTCCAACCGGCCAACGGCTTGCGCCGCATCCCCTTCATTTGTCGTCGGTTCAGAACAGCTCCATCGCCGGGCCGTCGTCCTGGCTTGCCTGGTGCAGCGCGGCGGCTTGAACCTGGCGCTGTGCGGCCATGACGTATCCGGCCGCGATGTCTTCGACGATCAGGCGAGGCAGGGCGGCGGCCTCGGCCGAGGCGACCAGGCTGGCCAGGTCAAGAGCGCCAATCGCATCGGCCATCCTGGCGATTGTCTCCAGCATCTGCCGGACCATATCCTGACGTTGCACCTCGATCATCAGCCCGGTCAGTCCGGCCCCGGTCGCTTCGGTGAAGGCGGCGACGCGGGCGCGCAGCGCAGCCTCGCCCTGCAGGCCGTCCAGGTCGGCGCGCAGGAGATCGAGATCGGCCAGCAGATCCGAAGCCCCCTGCAGCCAGTGCGTCGTCACCTCGTCGCACAGGGTCGCCACCGACAGGCTCTGGCCACGCAGCACCCGGGCGTAGTCGCCGATGGCACTGGCGAAGGCTGCGCTGACGGGGGCGGGAACAGCCGCCTTGGCCCCGATCCCCGGGCCGTCTCGAAGCTGGGTCATGTCTGGATGCCTTCCCATGCGCAGCGGATCAGGCCAGGACCTGACGCAGCACGTCGAACAGCTTTTCCGGCGCCACCGGCTTGACCAGCCACCCTGTTGCCCCGGCCGCCTTGGCCCGATCGCGCTGGACCTGGCCGCTTTCGGTGGTCAGCACCAGGATCGGGATGAACCGGCAGGGCGGCAGGCGGCGGGCGGCGGTGATGAAGGCGATGCCGTCCATGCCGGGCATGTTCAGGTCGGTGATCACCATGTCGGGGCGATAGCCGCCGTTCAGCCGGGTCAGCGCCAGCTCCGGCGCGGTGCAGGCCTCGACCGCATAGCCGCCGCGTTCCAGCACCTGGCGCATCGAGGCCAGGACGGTGGCGCTGTCGTCGACAAGCAGGATGTTCTTCATGGTCTAACCTTAGACTGGCGACGCTCAGGCCGCGCGGTTGAGTTCGGGACCGGCCTCGCCCAGCAGAGGGCGCAGCAGGGCCAGGAGGACGGGGTCTTCGGGCAGGGTGGCAAGGGCCGGGCGATAGGCCATCAGAACCTGCAGCACGGCGGTGTGCAGGTGATTGGTGGGGCCCAGGTCAACCACCGGATCGGCGGTGGTCTCCAGGAACGAGACCAGCGTCTCGGCCTCGTCGACGCGGGCGGCGCCTTCGATGCGGGCAAGGCTGCCGTCAATCACCAGGGGCATTTCAGCACCTCCTCCAGGTCCAGGATCATCAGGATCGAGCCGTCACCCAACAGGGCGGCGCCCGACAGGCAGGCCAGGCCGGCCAGCGGGCCGTCCAGCGGTTGCGGGATCACCTCGGTGCCCGAGCGGAAGGCATCGACGATCAGCCCGACCTCGCCTTGCGCGGTGGCGACGATCAGCACCGACAGTTCGGCCGGCTCCTGCGGGCGCGGGGCCAGCCGCAGCGGGCGGCGCAGGTCGCACAGCGGGATCAGCCGGTCGCGCCGCACGATCTGCGGCGGGCCGAGGTGGCGGTGCAGCTGGTCTTGCGGGATGCGGGCGGTTTCCAGCACCATTTCCAGCGGCACGCCGTACTGGCTGCCGTCCAGCTCGACCATCATCAGCCGCCGCACCGTCATCGACAGCGGCAGGGTGATGGTGACAGTGGTGCCCCGGCCCGGCTGGCTGCGCAAGGACAGCGTGCCGCCCGAGCGTTCGACCATGGTCGCCACAACATCCATGCCGACGCCGCGCCCGGACAGGTTCGAGATCGTCTCGGCGGTGGAGAAGCCGGCCCGCAGGATCAGCCGCAGCGCGGCCTCGTCCGGCATCTGGGCGGCCTCGTCGGCGCTGATCAGGCCGCGCTCGACCGCCTTGGCGCGCACCCGCGCGACATCGACGCCGCGGCCGTCGTCGGCGACCTCGATCACCACCTTGTCCTCGGCCAGGCGGGCGGACAGCCGGACCTGGCCCTCGGCCGGCTTGCCGGCGGCACGGCGCTCGGCCGGGGTCTCAAGGCCATGGTCCACGGCGTTGCGGATCAGGTGGATCAGCGGTTCGCCCAGGTCCTCGACGATGTTCTTGTCGGCCTCGGTCTCCTCGCCCTCGACGACGAAGACCAGCGGCTTGTCGACCTGGCGCGAGAGGTCGCGGACCAGCCGGCGGAAGCGGTCGAACACGCTGCCCAGCGGCACCATGCGGACCTGCATGACGGCGGTCTGCAACTCATCGACGATGCGGTTGAAGACGTCGAACTGCGCCCGGATCTCGCGCGCCATGGCGCGGCTGCCGAACACCTCTTCGGCGCGGTTGGCGAGGAAGGGCAGGCCGTTCTTGGCGACGATCAACTCGCCCGCCAGCTTCATCAGCATGTCGATGCGGGCCTGGTCGACCTTGAGCACGCCCTGCCGCCGCGGTGCGGCCTTCGGTGCGGCGGCCGGGTCGGCGGCGGCGGGCGAAGCGGCTACAGGGGCGGGCTTCGGGGCCAGCGCGGCGGCAAGCAGGTCTTGCAGGGCCGTCGCCTGACCCGCGGCAAGCGCCTGGTCGCGGGCGGCCATTACCGCCGCCTCGGCGCCAAGGCCAGCTTGCGGCAAGAGCGCCGACAGCACGGTCGCGGTCGAGGCCATGCGGCCGGCGAAGGCCTCGGCCGGGCCGGGGCAGGCCAGGGCTTCGGCGGTGGCCTCCAGCAGGGCGCGCAGGACAGGGTCGGCGGTGGATGGGGCGGCGGGCGGCGGCGTTTGCGCGCCGATCGCCACCTGGGCCGCGACATAGGCCAGGTGGGTTTGCACCTCGGACAGGCTGGCGGTGCTGATCGCGCGGAAGCGCAGGGCCGCCTGGTAGGGGTCGAAGTCCGGGCCGGGCAGCAGCGGCTGGGTCGCGGTGACCGCCAGCCACACCCGGCCGGGCAGCGTCAGCATGAACCGCAGCGGGTCTTCGCCGCGGAAGAAGCAGCCGCTGTCGGGGGTATAGTCGATCAGCACCACCGGGCCACCGGTGCGCAGCGCGGTCTCGGCCGCGGCAAGGTCGCCCGCCGGCAGGCCATCCAGCCAGTCGGCGGCAAGGTCCGGCCCGCTGTCACCCGGCTCGGGCGGGGCGTCGGCGTCGAAGCGGAAGACGGCCAGCCGGGCGGCCAGACCGCTGGCCACCTCGTCCGCCTCGTCCGGCAGATGGTCCAGCCGGTCAAAGGCATCCAGCCAGGCCGACACCTGGTCCAGCGCGTCAAGCAGGACATCGGCCATCTCGGAATCCAGCGTCAGATTGCCGGCGCGCACTTCGTCCAGCACGTCTTCGGCGGCATGGACGACGCGGGTCAGCGGCGGCACCGGAAACAGGCCCGAATTGCCTTTCAGCGTGTGGACGGCGCGAAACAGGGAGGCGACAAGGGCGCTGTCGTCCGGCTCTTTCTCAAGCCGCAACAGGCATTCGCCGGCGGATTCGACCAGATCGCGGCCTTCGATCAGGAATTGCTCCTTGAGCGAGCTGCCCCCCTCAGACATGGCGCGCCTCTTTCAGCAGAAGGGTCATCACCCGCGCCAGCCAGTCTGCGTCGACCGGCTTGGCGTGGTAGAAATTCGCGCCGGCCGCAAAGGCCTTGTGGCGGTCGTCGGGGCGCGCGGAGGTGGAGATCAGGATGGCCGGCACATCGGCCAGCTCCGGCTGGCGCCGCGCCTCGCGCAGGAAGCGCAGGCCGTCCATGGTGGGCATGTTCAGATCGACCAGCATCAGGCCGAAGGGCTGTGACAGCCCGCGCTCCAGCCCCTCGACGCCGTTGGCGGCCTCGACCACCTCGACGCCGAGGCTTTCGGCAATGCTGCAGCAGAACCGGCGCACCGTCAGCG
Organism: Rhodobacter sp. Har01; assembly: GCF_020564565.1. Lineage (GTDB taxonomy): Bacteria > Pseudomonadota > Alphaproteobacteria > Rhodobacterales > Rhodobacteraceae > Pseudogemmobacter. The sequence continues at coordinate 267,349 of NZ_JAJCTD010000005.1, read as the reverse complement.
AATCGTCGACGACAAGAAGGCGTGCGGGGATGTCACGCGCCATGATCGGGGCCCTCCAGCGGTTTCTGGTAGACGATGCCGTCGGCAAAGCGACGCACGGCGAACAGGCTTGAAATGCGGCTCATCGATTCCGAATGGCCCAGCAGAACGAAGCCGCCCGGCCGCAGCGCCGTGGCGATGGCCTCGACCGCCTGGCGCTGCGCCGCCTGGTCGAAGTAGATCAGCAGGTTGCGGCAGAACACCACGTCGATGTCCTGCGCCTGCAACCGCGGCGGCGGGGCGATCAGGTTGACCTTCAGGAACTCGACGCTTTCCAGCAACTGCTCGCTGATGCGGCTGAGGCCGTTCCTGGGCGGGTCGAAATGGCGCGCGCGGATCGCGGCGGGCAGGTTCTGGAAGGCGCGCTCGGCATAGCTGCCGCGGCGGGCGGCGGCCAGCACATCGGTGTCGATGTCCGAGGCGATCAGCGTCACGTCGTGCTGCGCCAGGCCCGGCCAGTGTTCCAGCAGGTAGATGGCGATCGAATAGGGCTCTTCCCCGGTCGAGCAGGGGGTGGACCAGATCTTCAGCGGCCGTCCCGGCCGGCGGGCGGTGATCTCGGGCAGGATCGAGGCGACAAGGCAGCGGAACTGATGCTCTTCGCGGAAGAAGTAGGTCTCGTTCACCGTCATCTCGTTGACGAGGGCCTGGAATTCCCGCTGCGATGCCTCAAGCCGCAACTTGGCGAAATAGGCGCGAAAGTCGCCAAGGCCGCTGGCCGCAATCCGCTTGGCCAGCCGCTTGGTGACGAAATAGCGCTTGGCCGAGGTCAGGTGGATGCCAGTCTTGCGATAGAAATAGTCCTCGAACACCGCGTAGTCGGCTTCGGTCATGCCGATCTCGTCCGGCCGGGTGGAGGCGCGGCTATCGTCCATTGCGCGAAGGCCCCTGGGCGGGGGCTTGCGGGGTGCCCATGCGGGCGGCCACGAAGTCACAGGCAAAGCCGATGAAGCCGCAATCGGCAAAGCGGTCGCGGGCGGCGGCGACCGCGGGCAGCATCCCGGCGGTGCCGCATTCGGCCAGCACGTCCAGCGCGGCGGCGACGACGTTGCGGTCGGGTTCGTGCCAGAGGACGGCGGACAGCCAGTCCAGCACCTGCGGGTGCGGCAGGTCCTCGAGGATGCGGACGCCGAACAGCCGCAGATCGGGGTCGGGGTCGCAAAGCAGCGCCTCGATGGCCGGGGCAATCAAGTGCGGCAGGCGCTGGGCCGCAACGACGGCGTCATTGCGCAGTTCGGTATCGTCGCTGCGCAGGTGGCGCAGGATCTGGCTCAGCGCGGCAGGGGTCGCGGTCTGCACCAGGACGTCGAAGATGGCGGCGCGGACCGAAGGGTCGGTCTCGTCCGGCAGGTGGGCGCCCAGCACCTCGGCCGCGTCGGCTTGGCCGGCCATTGCCCGCACCGCAAGACGCCGCTGGTCGGGGGCGGGGTCGGCCAGGCTGGCGGCCTTGCGCCGGGGCGGCGGGCTGTGCGGGCGTTCGGTCTTCGACACAAGCGGCATGGGGCGGGGCCTTTCGATCAGCCGGCGACAAGGCGCATGAGGGTGTAGGCGATGCGGTCGACGTCGATGATGCGGCTGGCCCCGCCGGCCTCGATCAGGGCGCGGGGCATGCCGAAGATGGCAGAGCTGGCCTCGGACTGCGCGATGGTGGTGCCGCCGGCCTGGTGCAGCCGGGTCATCGCCGCCGCCCCGTCATCGCCCATGCCGGTCAGCAGCACGGCCAGCAGCCGGCCGGGTGGCAGCACCGCCTGCGCGGTGGCGACCATGTGGTTGACCGAGGGGTTCCAGACCAGTTCCGGGTTGGCCGGAACCGGGGTCGCGACCAGCCGGTCGCGCCGCCGCGACACCTGCACGTCGGCGTCGCCCTGGGCCAGGTAGGCCGCGCCGGGCCGAAGCTCGGTCGGGCCGGTCACCTCGATCACCGGCAGCGCGCCCTGCTGCGTCAGCCGCTCGGCGAAGACCTTGGTAAAGCGCTTCGGCATGTGCTGGGCGATCAGGATCGGCACCGGGAAATCCGGTCCCAGCGGGAACAGCACCGCCTCCAGCGCCTTCGGCCCGCCGGTGGAGGAACCGATCAGCACCAGGTCATGGCGGGCTGCGCCTTGGGGTGCGGCGGCGGGCCGCGGCCCGGCATCCGGGCGCGGCGGTGCGGCGGGGCGCCGGGACGGCCTTTTCGGCCCGGTGACACGGATCCGTGCGGCGGCCCGGACCTTGGCCAGGATCTGCGGGAAGATCAGTTTCAGGTCGTGCGAGACGGTGCCGCTGGGCTTGGCGATGTAGTCGACGGCGCCCAGTTCCAGCGCCTCGAGCGTGGCCAGTGCGCCGGCATCGGTCAGCGACGACAGCATCACCACCGGCCGCGGCGCCCGCGCCATGATCTGCGCCAGGCAGGTCAGCCCGTCCATCTCGGGCATGTTGATGTCCAGCGTGACCACGTCGGGGTCGAAGCTGTCCAGCTTGGCCAGCGCGTCCTTGCCGTCGCGGGCGGTCAGGCTTTCGATCCCCGGTTCGGAGGCAAAACACTCCTTCAACCAGCGCCGCATCAGGGCGGAATCGTCGACGACAAGGACGCGCATGGCTTCTACCCTGCAGTTTCCGGCAACCTCAGGCTTCCGCCAGGGCTTCGGCCTCGATCGCTGCAACCGGCGGCGGCGGATCGCCCGCCCCGCCCGGACCCTGATCGCCGAACAGCGCCAGGGCATCGACGATCTGGATGATCCGGGCGCCGTCGTTGAGGTTGGCCACCGTGCCGATCAGCCGGCTCTGCTCGGCCGACAGCTGCGGCGCGGGTTCCAGGCTGGCGCGCGAGATGCGCAGGACCTCGGTGACGGAATCGACGATGTAGCCGGTCTGCACCCCGTCGCGGCTGAGCACGACGATGCGTTGCCGGTCGGTCGTCGCCTCCTGCGCGATGCCGAAGCGGGCGCGCATGCTGACCACCGGCAGGATCGCCCCGCGCACGTTGATCACCCCGGCCACATGGTCCGGCGATTGCGGCACGCGCTTGAGGTCCGCGGGCACGCGGATGATCTCGCGCACTGCGGCGATCTCGATACCATAGTCCTGCCCAGCCAGTTGGTAGACCACCAGCTGGGTCTCTTCGGTAAGGGTCTCGGTGACGGTTTCGACCACGGCATCCTCCTCGGTGCGAGCGGACCCCGCCGCCTTGGTGATCGCGCCGACGATCTCGGCGTCATCGAACAGCGTCGCGCAGGACAGCACGCCCAGCAGGCGGCGCCCGTCGTCCAGGCGGCACATCTGGCCGATCCGGTGCCGGCCATCGCGGTTGATCAGCCCCGACACCGGCACCAGGTCGCAAGCCTGCACATTCATCACCTCGCGCACCTGGTCGACGACAATGCCGACGCGGGCCTGCGCGCCTTCGCCCGTGCCGTCCCGGCCGGGCACCCGCACCACCAGGATGCGGTTGGTCTCGGCCATCGCCAGGTCGGCCAGGCCGAACATCCGGCGCAGGCTGACGATCGGCAGCAGCCGGTTGCGCAGGTCGATGATGCCCAGCACGTGCGAGGCGACCTGCGGCAGCTGGAAGATCGCCTCGGGCGGGCGGACGATTTCATCCACCTCGGCAAGGTCGAAGGCGTATTCCTGGTTCTCGATCAGAAGGTTGACCAGTTGCACGGTGGCCGAGGCCGCGGCGGCGCTGGCGGTCTCTTCCCGTGCGCGCGCTTCGGCCCGGCCCGCCTTGCCGCGGGCGGCAAGCGAGGCGAGCGCGATGGCGCTGCGCGCGTCGAGGATCTGGATCAGGCCGACGCCGTCGCTGTCCTTGATCACGCCGGACAGCACGCTTTCGCTACCGCTGCGGCCCAGGGCCGAGCCGGTTTCCTGCGGCGCGATGCGATCGGCGGCAAAGCTGACCACCCGCGACACCCGGTCGACGATCAGCCCGACCGGGCGGCCGCAATCGACCACCACGGTGCGGCTGGCATCATCGGGGCTGCGGGCGGGCAGGCCGATGGCGCGGCGCAGGTCCATCACCGGCAGAATGGCGCCGCGCAGGTTGGACAGGCCCTCGAACCCGTCCGGCGTCAGCGGCACCCGCACCATGGCGGGCACGCGGATGATTTCCAGCACCGTCTCCATCGGGAAGGCAAAGCACTCCTCGCCCAGGAAGAAGGTGACGAACTGGTGCATATCGGTTGCGGTGGCCGTGGCGGCCGCTGCGGTTTCGGGGGTGTCAAGGTCGTGATCGGGGCCTGGCCGGGCCTTCGCTTTCGCCATGATGCTTCTCCGCTGTGCGATCAGAGGCCGGACTGCAGTTCGTCTGCGGTCGAGGCGATGCTTTCCACGGCGGCGGCAAGCTGGCTGATGCCGGCCTTCTGCTGCTCGGCGGCGGTGGCACCCTGCCGCGCGCCCGAGCTGGCCTGTTCGGCCGCCGCGGCGATCTGCTCGGCGCCCTTCTTGGCCTGCACGGTGGCGGCGCTGATCTCCTGCGCGCTGTTCAGCACGCTGCGGGTGTCGGCCATCACTTCCTTCATCGCGCCTTCGACCTCGACCAGCGCCGCGGTCGAGACCCGCGCGCGTTCGACATCGGCCAGCGAGTTCTGCGCGACCTGCAGCATGTCGGCGCGGACGATGCCGATCTGGTCCTGGATCGCCTTGACCAGGTCCTTGATCGTCTCGGCGTTTTCGGCCGCGTCGTTGGCCAGGTGCTGGATGTCGGAGGACACCACCGCAAAGCCCTTGCCGTATTCGCCGGCGCGCGCCGCTTCGACCGCGCCGTTCACCGCCAGCATCGAGGTCTGGATGGCGACGTTCGAGATGGCGTCGACGATCTTGTCGATGCGCCGGCTCAGCACTTCCAGGTTCTGGATGTCGCGCGCCGATTTCTGCCCGGCCTCGTTGGCGGTGGTGATGCCGACGATCACCTCGTCGACCACGCCCTTGTTCTCGGCCAGCTTGTTCGAGATCACCTCGCTCAGCTCCAGCACGGTGTTCAGCCGCTCGACCGATTCACTGGTGCTCTTGTCGATCTGGGTGATTCCGGCGACGCTTTCCTCGGCGGCGGCGGCCTGCGAGGCGGCGACGGATTCGATCTGGTCGATGGCCTTGGTGACCTGCTCCGAGCTGGCCGACAGTTCCTCGATGGTGGCCGACAGGCTTTCGGCCGAGGCGGCGACCTCTTCCGAGCTTTTGGCGATGTCGGTGCTGGTGCGCAGGTCGTCGGCCAGCCCGACCAACTCCGAGGCCGCCACGTCAGCGGTCTGCAGGGCCTGGCTTTGCGACGAGACGGCCTTGATGGTTTCGGCGGCGGCGGCGCTTTGCTCTTCGGCGGCGGCGGCGATTTCCTCGCTGGCCTTCAGCGCCTGGCGGGTGGCCGCGGCCATTTCGGTGGCCGCCCGGTCGACCGCCTGGTTGGCTTCGACGATGGTGCCGATCTGGCGCATGATCTCGGCCACGCTCTCGATCACGACGCCGCTTTTCTCGACCTCGCCGCGCGCGGTCTGGGCCGAGTCGTTCACCGCCTCGGTGATCGACTTGATGCCGTCGCGGATCTGCGCGACCAGGCCCTGGATGGTCGAGGCGTTCTTTTCCGAGGCCTCGGCCAGCGTGCGCACGGTATCGGCCACCACGGCAAAGCCCTTGCCATGGCTGCCGGCGCGCGCCGCCTCGATAGCGGCGTTCAGCGCCAGCAGGTTGGTCTGGTCGGCGATGCGGATCACCTGGGTGACCGAGTCGATGATGTTGGTGGCCTGCTGGTCCAGTTCGATCATCATGCGGACCGAGTCGAGCTGCCGCTCGGCGGCGCCGCTGACGTTGGCGACCATGCCGCGGATGCCGTTGGCGGTGCGCTCGAGCACGCGCTGCAGTTCCTCGGCGCGGGTCTGACTGCGGGCGGCGGCGGCGGCCTGGGCCGAAACCGAGCCGTCGATCTGGCGCATCGCCGTCATCGATTCCTCCGACGCGGCGGCGGATTGCTCGGCGCCATCGGCGATCTGCTGCATCGAGGCGGCCAGTTCCTCGGCCGCGGCGGCAGCTTCGGTGACGTTCGACGACAGCTGCGTCGCAGCCGCCGCCAGCCGTTCCGCCGCCTGCTGCTGGCGGGCCACGGTGCGGGCCTTGCGCCGCATCTCTTCGGCCGTGGCAGCGGCGCGCACGCTGGTGCGCGGTTCATCCGACAGCGCCCGGGTGCCCTGACCGGAGATCTTGGCCAGCCCCGCCGAGGCAACGGCCTTGCGCGCAATGGCGTTGTGATCCTGACCGTTGACGCGCGGCGACTTGGTGATCGGCATTCTGTATTCCCTTCATGCGCTTGACGGGCCGGGCCGCGAAGGATGCGCGGTCTGAAGCGGCCTTGGTCTGGACGGGCGTTCCACCACCCGCGGTGCGATTCGCCGACAGCATCGGGAACAACTGCTAAGCCTTGGTGAACGGCTTCCAGGCCTGCCCTGCCGTCGCTGACGCGGCGGGCCGGCTGGTCTTTACCCGGGCTTAAGACCGCCGCCCTAGGGTTGCACCGCAGCGGGTGCTGGCAGCGCAGTCCAGCGCCGGTGCCGATCTTTGTCACCGGGTTCGGAGAGCCTCATGCGTCTGTCATGGCGAAACCCTGGGGGCCTGGCTTTCTGGGCCAGACTGTTCGGCGCGACCCGCATGTCCGGCGCCCCGACCCTTGAACACCGGTTGAACCAGGCAGAAACCGAGCGTGACGCCTGCCTGCGTGCCCTTGCGGGCCTGCCGGTGGCTGAGATCCTAGCGCTGAATCCGGGGCTGGCCGACATCGCCCGGCGTATTGCCGCCGCCCAGTCGGGCCATGCGCACCACTCCAAAGCCCCGCAATTCGAAGCGCTGCTCAAGGATTGCCACGTCATTGCCTGCGGAAACCTGCGGCCACTCAGTCCCGAGACGGTCTCGCCCGGGCCGGGGCAACGTCTGGTCGAAGCGATCGACGCCATCGTCCGGCAATGGGCGAAGACCGCCAGCATCGGAAACGGATTGGCGTCGCGCCTGGCCGGGAAGGAAGATGACCTTCGGCTGCAAGCCAAGGGTCTGCGGGACCGCACGGCGGCCCAGATCGACCTGATCCAGGGGGTAACCTTCACTCTGGACGTGGTTTCAGAGTTGGCTATGACCAACAGCCAACTGGCACGGCAGTCCTGCAAGCTGGCCGGTGACGCCCAGGGCGCTGTCGGCGAGATGGCGGAGGGCCTGGTTGGCTTGAACGAGGCAATGCGACGGATCGGGCATGCCTCGCGGCAGATCACCGGTGTGGTCGCCAAGATCGAGGACATTGCCATTCAGACCAACATGCTGGCGCTGAACGCCGGCATCCAGGCCGCCCAGGCTGGCGAAGCGGGGCGCGGCTTCGGCGTCGTCGCGGCCGAGGTCCGGCTGCTGGCTGGTGCCACCCGTAGCCTTGCAGAGTCGATCGTGGGCATGGCGGAGGAATCCCTTTCCGCCGTCGAGGCCGGCGAAAAGTCCTCCGGCCGCACCGACCGCCATATGTCCGAGATTGTCCTCATGACGAAGGAGGTGCTGAATTGCCTGGTACAGGTCCAGTCGATATCGGATCGCCAGGCAACGCAGGTGACAGACCTGCTCGGCTCTGTGGAGTCGACGACCCGCGCCGCGGCAGAGACGGCGCGCCTTGCCACTGTCAGCTGTGATGGTCTGGCTCAGCACCAGGCCGGCCTCGATGCACTCACACATGCGCTTTCGGCGATCACGATCGACGACAGACTGGTGCCCGAGCAGGACTTGGTTCCCGAAGAGCCTGTCGTGCCGAACGATGTGGTCAGCCGCGCTCCCTCACGCAGCGTCGAGCTCTTCTGAGCCACCTGCCAAGGCTTTGGCGCTCTCCAGTTTCTCGGGGGAAGTCGGCTTTGTTGCTCAAATCCTGCGAGGGATTCATATTGTGACTCAAGCGCGATAGCTGGGGTGGATGAGCAGACCGAACACACCGGCGTAAGAGACCCGGACTGGCCCGCGGATAACAAGGCGCTCAAGCGCCGCGGGTCGCTGACGGTCTGGTTTGATCCTGTCGTGACATGGGCGGCGAAGCCGTCCGGCAAGCGTGGGCGACAGCCCGTCCACGGCGACGCTGCCGTGCTGAGCTACTCTCCGATCCCTGGGCAGTTTTCCGGGCGATTTGAGCTGCTGCCTGCGCCTGCTGATCGGTTTCAATGTGGTTGAACTGGACCACGGCCGGCGGTTGTCCGCCATGGGCGGCGTGAGGCCGTTGATGGTTGCAGATGGTGATCCAGCGCCCGGCGACCGCCTTTGCCTGGGACCCGGTTTCCCAGGCGCGCAGGTAAACGCAGGCATATTTCAGCGACCGCCACTGCCGCTCGATGAAGATGTCGTCGAGGTATCGCGCTTTTCCATCCATCGAGATCCCGGTCTTTGCCCGCTTCAACCGGTCGGTCCAGTCGAAGCAGGTGAAAGCGCCCTGCGGCGCGGAATGGAATGACGACCGCGAGATCGACAGCAGGCGATATTGCGCCCCGACCGCCAACTGGGGATGGTTCCGTTCTATCGTGCCCCGCCTCACTTCCCGACCCAGGGCGTGAGCTTTCTTGCCAAGACATCGTTGGCGATCGCCAGTTCTCCGATCCTGGCATGCAGGTCACGCACCGTATCCTCGGCGACCTCAGCGATGGCGGCCGCCCTGCCGCCGCGCTCAAGGATCCCTGCGGCACCCTCAAGCAGCGCTGTCTTCCACGGACGGATCAGTGTCGGATGGACCTCATAGGCGGTCGCCGGATCAGCCACCGTGCGCTCACCCTGCAGCGCTTCCAACGCAACACGCGCCTTGAACGCCGCGTCACGGTTCCTGCGTTTCGGCATCTCTGTTCTCCTTGCCTCTGGAGACCAGCAGACTTCAGACCGGAGCTGCCGTCACTGTCCGAATCTCGGGGGGTCGCTCAGACTGCCCGCACACGGCGCGACGTCAGGTGGTTTCGGCTTGGCCCAGTCCAGCACGCGCCTGAGTCGACCCGATTTGGCATTTCCGTCGAGTCTGGTCGTTCTCAGGGTTTCCCCCAGACCTCGACTTCGTAGAATTGAAGGTGGCCTGCCTCGGCCAGTTGCAGCAGGACAAAGCGTGCCTGGACCGTCATCGGCAGCGTCAAGACCTCCCAGCGGGAGCCGTCGTGGCGGTAGACCTCGTCCCACGCAGCGCCGTCCAGGCTGACGAAGACCAACAGCGACGGATTTGCCAGCACTTCGGGATTGAGCCGGTTGTAAATCCGGATCGCGTCGATCTGCGCGGTCGCGCCCAGGTCGACATACCACCAGGGGTTCTGCTCAAGGTCGGTGTGGACCAGATCGTGCGGATCGCGCCCCACTGTCACGCCGTCGTTGCCGTGCTGCGGGCCCTGATCGACCCCGGTGCCCCGGTAGACGCTGCTTTGCGTCGAAAGCCTGCCGAGCGCAAGGTTGCGGGATTCGTCGTCGGCGCCGGGCGTAGCCGCCGGAGGCACCGGTGGAACCGGTGCCGCTGCGGCCCCGGCGGACCCGTCGCCCCCCGCAGAAGCCCCGGCGCCGGCGTCCGCCGATCCGGGCTGCGGCACCTCGGCGGCGGGCGGCGGGGACTGGCCCTCGGGGTAGAAGACGGCGGTGAAGTTCACGGTCCCGGCAAAGCCATCACAATCAGCCAAGCCGCATTTCACCGGCCGGTTCATCATGAAGCTGCCCGCGTACTGCCCGCCGGGGATCTTCCAGATCGTCCGCACGCGCTTGTCGGCGATCGTGCCGTTGGCCGGGGGCGGCGAGGCGTAGTCGCTGGACCGTTGCGATCCGAACCAGGTTTCCGAAGATACGTGCTCCCAGTATTCCGTGCCTCCGGTGATCAGACAGCTTTCGGTCGAAGCGTAGAATTCGCGTTCGCGATAGGGCGTGACCACATAATCGACGACCAGTTGGCCCGGCCCGGTGATCGCATAGGGAACCGATTTCCCGCCGGCCCCCGGGTCGATCATCGCGCCGCCCTCCCATTGCGCGTGGCCCGAGGCAATGGCCTCCGCAAAGGCCAGACCGGCCGGAAAGGCTGCAAGCACCGATCCGATACCGACCAGAATGCGCAGGCCAAGCGGAAGAAACAGACGTGCGGCCATGGAATGCTCCCAAACAGAACCGATGCCGCGAAGGCCCGGCGCGTTGGCGCAGCAGGGTTTCGGGTCAGGCTGCGCCATCGAGACAAATCGGACGAACCCTGCCAAATCAGTCTATGCCTTTCGCCCGCCGGCATTCAATGCGACGGAATTCCATCACGTGATCGCCGGCCTTGTGCCGAATCGAAATGATCAATACCGGACCCGCAATTTCCGACGGACCCCAGGCCGAAACGAATTCATTGGGGTCGCGCATTGGTGTCCGGTGCGAAGCGACAGCTGCGCTTTGGCGCCAACGAATGAAGGCGCCGGACAGGAGCCTGCGACAAATCGGACACCAGAGCGACGCAACCCGCAAATCGAGGACCGGCACTTGCCGCAGGTGTATAGTGCAGGTCGAGTCGCCGCCGCAGGTGAAACGGGCATGACGCATTCGACGGATCGGGCGCTGGATTGGGCCGTGGATGTGCCCCTGATGACGCATCCGCTGATGCGGGCCAACTTCGTCCGGCTGATGCTGCTGACCGGCCTTCTGATGGCGGCTCTGCTGGGCGGGCTGACCGCCGCCACCGGCGATACCGACGCGGTGCTGCCGCTCATGGGTCTGGTCGCGGCCGCCCTTGCGGGGTTGTCGGTTCTGTTCGTGCTTGTCGCGCTGGTGGTCTTTGGCAACCGCATGCACATGCGCTTTGTCCTGGATCGGCGCGGGGCGCGGTCCGAAGTGATCGACCGGCGCGCCGCGCGTGCGAACCGGGCCGCCCGGGTTGTGGGGGCTTTGGCAGCGGCGCCTGGCGTGGCGGGCGCGGGCATCCTGGCCGAAGCGAGCAAGCAGCAGTCGATAGCCTGGAATGCCGTCGCCCGCGTGCGCTACTACAAGTCCTGGAACGCGATCGCGCTGTCGAACAGCTGGCGAACCTTGGTGACGCTGTACTGCACGCCCGCGAATTACGATACGGTCGCCGCCGCCGTCGCCAGGGCGCTCGAGGCTCGGCCGGCCGCCGCCAAGGCCCCCCGCAAGAGCCCGTTGCCCGCGTTGCTCTTGCGCAGCGCGCTCACGGTGCTTGCCGCTGCCCCGCTGTTCGCCTTGCCAGACCTGCCCGAAGACGCGCTGCTGCCTGCGCTCCTGACCCTCGCTTTCGCACTTGCGTCCCTTTGGCTGATCCCCGTTCTGGGCCTGGCGGTCCTTGGGGGCCTGGCCTGGATGTCGGTGCTGGAGATTGTTGCGCAAAGCGAGGTCCGCACTTCGACCTTCGACGCGGCGGCCTATCGCGCCTATGAGGTGATGAGCGGCGACGACATTGCGATCCTCGCGCTGGCCGTTGTCGGCGCGGCCTATCTGGTCTGGCAGACCCTGGGCCTGACGCGCGGCAAGATCCGCTCGGGCCTGGTCGGCGACGAACAGGAAGACGCCGAAGCGGCAGAGCTGGAATAGTCGAAAGCGCGGTTCGGTGCCGCCAGACGCATGCGAACGCGCCTCTGCAAGGGTAGGGGCCCGCCCCTTTTGCGGCGAGAAGGCCGCTCCATTCGGTGAGAGCGGCGGCACGGTCGGACTTTTGGTCGTCGCGAGGGGAAAGCGCTCGCTTCGGGTTGAAATGGTTGCAGACAGGGCATTGGCAGCGGCGAGCGCTGCGGACTTCGCATCCATCGAAACTGGGCCATGGCACGCTTGTGCCGCGTGAACGGGCGATGCGAACTCTCCGCCCGGTTGCCGGACCAAGTGCTGATCTTGTGGCCATGTGTCCGGCCGAGGTTCTGCAGCGCGGTCATCGGAGCCGAGAGAAGAAACACGCGCGCTGCAGGCGTGCAGGTTGGCTGCCGACTTGCGGTGAATCAACCTGGAGGATCATCGATGTCGCTATACTCGACCTTGAGGACATATTCCGCTCCCAGAGAAAAGGAGAGTGCGGTGGCCAAGCTCGGTTCGGAAGACAGTGGGACTGTGACCGAAGCAACGGGGGCGGACCCGGCATCCGAGGCGATTGCGGAGGAAAAGCAAGCGGCAGACGGGACGACGCCGGCCCACGACGGCCGCACTCCGCAGCCCGACCCCCCGACGCCAGACTACCTGCGTCCGAAAATGGGGACATCGAACGTGGGTGAGCCGACATATTATCGCTCGCTCTACTTCCTTGAGCCGCTTGAGGCCCCGACCGCGACATGCATTCCTCTGGCCGGATCGGTCGACCCGTTCGATCCCAAGTTGGCAGAGGCCACCCTGCAGCCGGCATGCGGCGTGCTGACCGTGCACGAGCAGACCTGGACACAGCAGGGCCTGCAACTGGGCAATCTGCTGCGGTCGATCTGCCTGGCGCCCGGCGAGGTGATCCAGATCGCGGTGACCGATTGGGAACGGCGGACCGGCGGGAAGAGCAGTGCCGGAACCACGCAGTCCGAAACGGCCGACAGCTCGATCCAGCAGGACCGCAACGTGAAGGAGGCCCAGGATGCCGTTGCGCGCGAGGCGCAAAGCGGCGGCTCATCGGCATCGTCCAGCGCGGTGACAAACCAGGCGGGCGTGTCAGGCGGCTGGCTGTTCTTCGGGGCCTCGGGGGCAAGTTCCAGCACACAGGCCTCGGCGCTGACCGCGCAGTACAGCACGGGCAGCAGATCACTGGCGGCGGATTCAACCGTGGCCATCACGCAAAGCACGGCCGAACAGACTCACAGCCTGCGGTCGCGCTATCAGACCGTGATCAAGGAAGTCACCGAGAAGGAGAAGGAGACGCTGAACACCCGCGTCCTGGTGAACTACAACCGCCGGCACGCGCTGAACATGCTGTTCTTCGAGGTGCTGCAAACCTACGAGGTCAAGACCTCGCTGAAATACTGGGACCGCTGCCTGTTCATCCCGATGGTGCCGGTCCATTTCCTGCCTCCGCCTCGGACCGAACAGCAACGGGACGATGTCCTGGTGGCCCCGCCCGACACGCTGTTCCGCCACAGCGCGCAGTTGATGGAGATCTTCGCGGAACTGAAGCGCCCCGACCTGATGGCGCAATTCGAGGCGATCCTGCGCAAAGTGATCGACCATGACAGTTCGGCCGATGTGCGGCTGCCGCCGGCGCCGCGGGAAATGCTGTTGCAGAAGCGGCTGGACCAGCTGAACCGCCTCAAGGCCTATTGCGCCGAACTTATGGGCACCGGCGGACCGGTCGAGATGGGGTCGCAAGAGGCATTGGCGCTGCGCCGGCAACTTGGTCTGGGCGACACCCCGATCAGCTTTGACCCGGCTGGAAACTATCCGGCCTTCGGGCTGGTTGACGATATCGATTCCGATATCCAGCGGGTTGGCAACGAACTGGCGGCGCTGGCCTCGACCCGGCAGTTGAGCGACCTGATCGGCCTGTCGGTCATGCTCGAGCAGAACCGTCTGTTCGTCAGCCAGCAGCTTTGGCTGCGGATGAGCCCGGACCAGATTTGTCGGCTGCTGCAAAAATACGCGGTGGACGGCATCCCGCTGGTTGCACAGGTGGACCCTCACCCGGTGGGTGTCTTCGGCAACTACCTGGCCTTCCGCTGGCGCTTCCCAAAGGGAGAAGCGGGCCGCCAGCAGCGCGCAGTCTGGGCGAAGGATCACCTGGGACTGGACCAGCCGGACAATGAATATGCTGGCAAGTCTATCCATGTCGGTCTGCCGGGATCGGGCGTCTTCGCAGAAGCGGTGCTGGGCCAAAGCCTGGCGGCGGAGGAGGTGAACCCGATCTATCCAAGCTGGGCCGACGCGGAAAACCGCATTCCCATCCTGCCGCCGCAGATCGCGCCCTTGGCTACGTTCGACCGGGCGAAGGGCATGGACCTGGAAACCTCCGACTTCACGGCGGCGCTGGCGCAGCTTCGCGCCGAAAAGATCGCCGATGCCTCGTTCATCGACAAGGCCATCGGCGGCGCAACCCGCGGCGACAGCTTCCGCGACATGGGCGGGTTGAGCGAAATGATGAAGCTGGCCGACAAGGTCGCGGGGCTCAGCTCCGACGGTGCCAAACACGCCGCGGACAAGGCATTGGACGTGCAGAAGTCGGTACAGGAGACTTTCCTCAAGATGCTGGACAGCGACGTGGGCAAGGCGCTGGTTGCGGAATACATGATCCCGGGCGCCGGCAGTTCGATCCTGGGTGCCAAGCCTCCCGGCGCCGGAAAGAAGGACGCCCTCGAGCCACAGAAGACGGTTGGCCCGCCTTCGCCCAAGGCCACTTCGGGGGATCAAAAGGCAGTGAAAGCCGACAAGCCTGCGAATTGAGCCGCCTCTCTGCCCAAGAAGACCTGCGCCTGGAATCGGCGACCCGGGATTTCTTTGCGCCGGGATCCTGCTGATCAGTTGGTTCTCTTCACCAGGTGCCTGATATTCGACACCGGCCACAAGCGCGCAGCGTCCAGCCGCTTCTGGAAAGCCTGACCGCGCTGAGCCAGGCCCGCACCACCGAAACCGGCCGCTTCGCCGCCTGATCGCCCGTCAGCCGTCGGGGTCGCTTTGCACGGAATCCTCGCGCGCCGGGCGCCGTGTTCCAGAAGATTCCGGGGGCATCTAGCCAGCTGAGGGGGAATTCCTGTGTTTCGGCGTGCAATTTTGACCCCCTAGGTGGGGCTATCGGCGTCCAATTTTGACCCCCCTGATGTTCTGTCAGACCGTCCGTTGCGGGGCAGCGGACGGAGGGGGAGTTGAAGCGGGTGGACACGATTGCGCGGGTCCGGCGGGCCTTTCACGTTCAGAACTGGTCGATGAAGAGGATCGTGCGGGAGCTGCATGTTTCGCGGAACACCGTGCGGAAGATCCTGCGGACGGACGAGACGGACTTCAGCTACGAACGCGAGCGGCAGCCGATGCCGCGGATCGGGCCGTGGCAGGGCCAGTTGGAGCAGTTCCTGTCAGCCAATGCAGGCAAGCCGTCGCGGGAGCGGCTGACGTTGATCCGGATCTTCGAGGAGTTGCGCGGGCTGGGATACGAGGGCGGTTACGATGCAGTGCGCCGGTTCGCCAAGACCTGGTCGCAGAACCGGGGGGCCGCGACCGCCGAGGCCTATGTCCCGCTCTACTACGCGCCGGGCGAAGCCTGCCAGTTCGACTGGAGCCACGAGGTCGTTCGGATTGAGGGCGTGACGGTCACCGTGAAGGTGGCGCATGTCCGGCTTTGCCACAGCCGGATGATGTTCGTCCGGGCCTATATGCGCGAGAGCCAGGAGATGGTGTTCGACGCCCATGACAGGGCGTTCGCCTTCTTCCGGGGCACCTGCACGCGCGGGATCTACGACAACATGAAGACGGCGGTCGAGGCGGTCTTCACCGGCAAGGAGCGGCACTACAACCGCCGCTTCCTGCAGATGTGCAGCCACTATCTTGTGCAACCCGTCGCCTGCACCCCTGCGTCAGGTTGGGAGAAGGGGCAGGTCGAGAACCAGGTCGGGCTGGTGCGCGAGCGGTTCTTCACGCCCCGCCTGCGGGTCAAGAATCTGGAAGAGCTGAACGCCTGGCTGATGGACAAATGCGTGGCCTACGCCCGCGGAGGACGAGTGCTTTGGGTGCCATTTGGGGCCCTTTCCATGAGGCCCTCCTGGACATGCCGCTTGACCGGATGCACCGTGCCGTTGCACAACGCTCCTTACAGGAGACATGCCCCGAAGGGGCTGTTTCGGTCAAAGGGGGGCTGCTCGTTGCTGCGAGTAGCTCCCACCCCCCCCTATTCAACAGTTAGTGTCTGCCGGAGCTCGGCATCGAAGCTGTCGTATTCGCTTTCCACGTTCAAACGAATTTTTTCCAGCTTCGACAGATTCTCTGTCTTGACTCGAGGCCCGCGATCTCACGGCCACAGCAAGCTTGCGTGGTCCTCAGCACTCACTCTTCAGCTGAGAACATGGCTCCGCTTCTGCCGGAGAACGGCACGCTGGCGGGAAGGTCATCGGTCCGGTCCGGTCCGGCACCATGGCGACATTGCTCTTGTTGCCAACTCGGTTGTCAAACCGTGCCAACTCGAGTGGCGAGCCACACCCATGGCTTTTCCACAGAAGAATTTTCAACAAATCGCTTTACAGGCTTCCGCTTTCGCCACACCATATCTAGTAAGGTCTGCGTCGGGCACACGCTGTTCCTTGCCAGACACGCAGCTTCTTGTGGGTCGCGGCCTGTGGGAAGCCTTATGATGGGGCTCGGGCAGATGTCGCTTTCAGAAGACTACCTCCTTTCGGACGACCTGCACCCGATCGACATCGTCGAGACCCTGGCCGAGCACCATGCCTGGGAATTCGACCGCGTCACCGATGACCAGATCGCGATGTCGGTCGAGGGCCAGTGGCGCACCTACTCGCTCACCCTGGCCTGGAGCCCGCAGGACGAGACGCTGCGCCTGATCTGCACCTTCGAGATGGAGCCGCCCGAAGCGCGGATGGCGCTGCTCTACGACGTGCTGAACCGCTGCAACGACATGGTCTGGACCGGCGCCTTCACCTGGTGGGCCGAGCAGAAACTGATGGTCTGGCGCTATGGCCTGTGCCTGGCGGGCGGGCAGATCGCCGGGCCCGAGCAGATCGACCGGCTGATCTCCAGCGCGGTGATGGCCTCGGAACGCTTCTACCCGGCGTTCCAGATGGTGCTGTGGGGCGACAAGAGCCCGGCCGAGGCGATGAAAGTCGCCATTGCCGAAGCCTACGGCCGCGCCTAACCTCTCCCCCCGCAAATGGGGGGGATCATGTCCTTGGAAATCGTGGCCCGCGAAGGGCTTGTGCTGCTGGGCTGCGGCAAGATGGGCACCGCGCTGCTGGCCGGCTGGCTGAAGGCCGGGCTGCCTCCGGGCGCCTTCTGGGTGATCGAGCCGAACCCGTCCGACTGGCTGCGCGCCAGTGGCGTGCATCTGAACGAAGGCGTGCCGCCCGCGCCCGGCGTGGCCGTGCTGGCGGTGAAGCCCCAGATGATGGGGTCCGCCTTGCCCGCGCTGCAAGCTCTGGGGAATGGGCGGACGCTGTTCGTGTCGATTGCGGCCGGAACGACCATCGCCAGTTTTCAGGCGGTGCTGGGCGACCACACCCCCCTCGTGCGCGCGATGCCCAACACCCCCGCCATGGTTGGCCGCGGCATCACCGGCATCTGCGCCAACACGCACGCCGGGGCCGATGGCCTGGCGGTGGCCCGCGCCCTGATGCAGGCGGTGGGTCAGGTGGTTGACCTGGAGGGCGAGCACCAGATCGACGCGGTGACGGCGCTTTCGGGCGGCGGGCCGGCCTATGTGTTCCACCTGATCGAGGCGATGGCGGTGGCCGGCGTGGCGGCGGGTCTGTCGGAAACGGTGTCGATGCAGCTGGCCCGCGCCACGGTCTGCGGGGCGGGGGAACTGGCGTTCCGCTCGTCCGAGACGGCGGCGCAACTGCGCATCAACGTCACCTCGCCGGGGGGGACCACGGCCGAGGGGCTGAAGGTGCTGATGGACCCGGAAACCGGCTTTCCGGCGCTGCTGACCCGGGCCGTCGCGGCGGCGGCGGCGCGCGGGCGGGAGTTGGGCAAGTGATCTCGTATGACGACTTCGCCAGGGTCGACATCCGCGTCGGCCGCATCGTTCAGGCCGAACCCTTCCCCGAGGCGAGAAAGCCCGCCTACAGGCTGTGGGTCGATTTCGGCGGCGATCTGGGGGTGAAGAAGTCCTCCGCCCAGATCACGAAACACTATGATTTGCAGGGCCTTGTGGGCCGGCAGGTGCTGGCCGTGGTGAACTTTCCGCCGCGCCAGATCGGGCCGGTGAAGTCCGAGGTTCTGGTCTTGGGCGTGCCGGATGAGGCGGGCGAGGTGGTATTGCTGACGCCGGGGCACGAGGTGCCTTTGGGCGGGCGGATGTTCTGATGCGCCTCTTGGTCACCCGCCGCCTGCCCGACCGGGTTCTGGAGGCCGCGAAGGCGCGGTTCGAAGTGGTGCTCCGGGACCGGACCGATGCTCTGACGGCCGACGAGTTGCGGGCGGCCCTGCGCGACTTCGACCTGGTTCTGCCGACACTGGGAGACCGGTTTTCGGCCGCGGTCTTTGCCGATGTGCCGGCGCCGCGGGCGCGGCTCCTGGCGAATTTCGGAGTGGGTTACAACCACATCGACGTGGCGGCGGCGCGGGCGGCGGGGGTGGCGGTGACCAATACTCCGGGCGCGGTGACCGATGCCACGGCGGATATCGCGGTGGCGCTGATCCTGATGACGGCGCGGCGGTTGGGGGAAGGCGAGCGGCTTTTGCGCGCCGGGCGGTGGACGGGCTGGCATCCGGTGCAGATGCTGGGCACGCATGTTTCCGGAAAGACCTTGGGACTCATCGGCTTCGGGCGCATTGGTCAGGCGATTGCGCGGCGCTGCCATTTCGGCTTCGGGATGGAGGTTATCTTTCATAACCGGTCCGAGGTCACAGTGGATTTCCCGGCGCGGCAAGTGGGAATGGCCGAGGCGATGGCGGCGGATTTCGTGGTGGTGGCGGTGCCGGGGGGACCGGCCACGCATCATCTGATCGACGCCAACGCCTTGGGAACCATGAAGAAATCCGGCATCTTCGTGAACATCTCGCGGGGCGATGTGGTGGACGAGTCGGCGCTGGTGGCGGCCCTGGCCGAGGGGCGGATCACGGGGGCGGGGCTGGACGTCTATGAGTTCGAGCCGGAGGTGCCGGAGGGGCTGAAGGCCCTGGAGAACGTGACCCTGCTGCCGCATCTGGGCACCGCCTGTCTGGAGGTGCGCGAGGCGATGGGGCTGATGGCGGTGGGCAATCTGATCGCCTTCGCGGACGGGCGCGTGCCGCCCAACCTGTTGGTTCCATGATCATTTCCCGCGCCCGCCGGTTCATCTTCGTGCATGTCCCGAAGACCGGGGGGACGGCCTTGAGCCTGGCCCTGGAGGCACGGGCCGCCAAGGACGATGTGCTGATCGGCGACACGCCGAAGGCGCGGGCCCGGGCGGGGCGGTGGAAGGGGGTCAAGGCGGCGGGGCGGGTGTGGAAACACAGCACGCTGGCGGATGTGGTCGGGCTGGTCAGCCTTGAGGAAATCGAGCGTCTCCAGGTGGTTACGCTGGTCCGCAACCCCTGGGATCGGGCTGTCAGCTATTATCACTGGCTGCGGGGGCAAAGCTTTGCGCACCCTGCTGTCGGGTTGGCGAAGACGCATGACTTCAGCGGCTTCCTGAACCATCCGCAGACCGTTGCGGCGTTCCGGTTGTGGCCTTACGGGGCCTATGTGCGGCGGCCCGACGGCGAGGAAAACCCCTGTCTTTTCATACGCCTGGAGAGCTTCGCCAAGGAAGCGGTGCCGTTCGAGGCGCATCTGGGGTTCCGGCTGGCGCTGCCCCGGGTGAACGAAAGCGACCGGGCGCGGGACTGGCGGCCCTACTACAGCCCGGCGGATGCGGCGCTGGTGGCCGAAGTCTGCGGCGAGGACATTGCGCGGTTCGGGTATCGCTTCGATCCCTGAGCGGCACAGGGATTGCACCGCGTCTGGGCGACGTATGGCTGACGCATGGCAGACAGCCATACGTCAGCAAACGCCTCAGGCCGCCTGTTTGCCGGCGCCGAACCGGCCATAGAAGGTGTCGCCCTTGTCGGCCATTTCCAGCAGAAGCCGGGGCGCGTGGAAGCGGGGGCCGAACTGGGCGGTAAGGCCGCGGCAGATGTCCACCGCGCGCTTCGCACCGATCATGTCAAGCCAGGAGAACGGCCCGCCCGACCAGGGCGCGAAGCCCCAACCGAGGATGGCGCCGACATCGCCTTCGCGGATGTCGGTGAGGACGCCTTCCTCCAGCGCGCGGACGGCCTCAAGCACCTGGGCGAACAGCAGGCGGTGCTGCACGTCGGTGAGGGAGGGCTGCGCTTTGTCGAGCGGGTATTTCGGGCCCAGGCCGTCCCAGAGGCCGAGGCGGTCGCCTTTTTCGGAATAGGCGTAGAAGCCTGCATTGGCCTTGCGGCCGAGGCGGCCCTGGTCGGCCAGCCAGAACAGCACCTCGTCCACCGCGCCATCGGGGTAATCGGCGCCCATGGCGGCCCGGGTCGCCCTGGCGATCTTCACCCCAAGATCGATCGAGGTTTCATCGACCAGTTGCAGCGGGCCCAAGGGCATGCCGACCAGTTTGGCGGCGTTTTCCACCAGCGCCGGTTCCACCCCTTCGGCCACCATGCGGATGCCCTCGTTGATGTAGGGGATGATGCAGCGGTTGGCATAGAAGAACCGCGCGTCGTTGACGACGATCGGGGTCTTGCGGATGGCGCGGACGAAGTCGAGGGCCTTGGCGACCGCGCGGGGGCCGGTCTCTTTGCCCCGGATGATCTCGACCAGATTCATCTTGTCGACGGGCGAGAAGAAGTGGATGCCGATGAACTGTTCGGGGCGGGCCGAGGCTTTCGCCAGGCCCGAAATCGGCAGCGTCGAGGTATTGGTGGCGAAGATGGCGTCGGGGCCGGCGGCGGCCTCGGCCTTCCGGGTGACCTCGGCCTTGACCTTGGGATCTTCGAACACGGCTTCGACGATGAGGTCGACGCCTTGCAGGGCGGCGTAGTCGGTGGTCGCGGTGATGCGGGCCAGCACCTCGGCCTTCTTCTCGGCCGTGACCTTGCCGCGCTTCACCCCCTTGTCGAGCAGGGCTTCGGAATGGGCTTTGCCGCGGTCGGCGGCCTCTTGCGTGCTGTCGATCAGCACCACCTCGATGCCCGCGAGGGCCGAGACATAGGCAATGCCGGCGCCCATCATGCCGGCGCCAAGGACGCCGAGCTTGCGCACCGACTGGTCGTCGATGGCCGGGCGGTTGGCGCCTTTCTCAAGCGCCTCCTTGTTGATGAACAGCGCGCGGATCATCGCCGACGACGACGGGTTCATCAGCACGCTGGTGAAGTGGCGGGCCTCGATCTTCAGCGCGGTGTCGAAGGGCACAAGTGCGCCCTCGTAGACGGCGGCGAGCAGCGCCTTGGCCGCCGGATAGACGCCCATGGTCTTGCCCAGCACCATGGCAGAGGCACCGACGAAGGTCATGAAGCCGGCCGGGTGGTAGGGCGCGCCGCCGGGCATCTTGTAGCCCTTGGCGTCCCAGGTTTTCACCAGATCGGCGTCGCTGGCGGCCAGAACCCAGGCCCTTGCGGCGGCCAGCAGGTCTTCGGGCGCGACGACCTCGTCGATCAGGCCGGCGGATTTGGCATCCCTGGGCGACGACAGCTTGCCCTCCAGCAGGAAGGGCGCCGCCATCATCGCGCCCAGCTTGCGGGCCAGCCGGGTGGTGCCACCGGCGCCGGGGAAGATGCCGACCATGATCTCGGGCAGGCCGATCTTGGCCTTGGGGTTGTCGGCGGCAAAGATGCGGTGGCAGGACAGCGGCAGTTCCAGGCCGATGCCAAGGGCGGTGCCGGGAAGTGCTGCGGCAATGGGCTTGCCGCCCCTCAGGGTCTTGGCGTCCATCCCGGCGCGTTCGATCTTGCGTAGCACGCCGTGCATCTGCATCACACCATCGAAGATCGCCTGCGGGCCGCCCGCGCGCATCTGGGCAATGACGTTCAGGTCCATGCCGCCGGCGAAATCCTTCTTGCCGGAGGTGATGACGATGCCTTTGACGGCCGGGTCGGCCAGGGCGGCGTCGATCAGCCCGTTCAACTCGGCAAAGCCCGCAAGGGACATCACGTTCATGCTCTTGCCGGGCACGTCCCAGGTGACGGTGGTGACGCCTTGGGCATCGGTCAGGGCGGTGAAGTCGGTCATCGGGTCGTCTCCTTGGGCCAGCCGGGATAGGGGGTGCCGTCTTTGCGGGAAAAGCTGCGCAAGCCGTTGCGGCGGGAATAGTGCAGGTCGATGTCGGGGTAATGGCAGGCGTCCTCGGGCAAGCGCGTGCCGACAATGAACAGGGTGGCCGGCGCGGTGCCGTCATTGCGCAGGCAATGCGCGTTGGCCACGCCGCGGGGCCAGCAGACACAGATGCCGGGGCCGATGACCTGCGGGCCGGTGTCTTCCAGAAGGGTGACGGTGCCGTCGAGGACATAAAGGAACTCGTCTTCCTCCTCATGCCAGTGGCGTAGGCTGGTCTGCGCGCCGGGGTGAAGGATTTCGACGAAGGCGCCAAACTGGGTCAGCCCGCCGGCATCGGAGAGCGCGATGTCCTCGGCCAGGCCCAGGTCGTTCCAGGGCGGCGGGTAGGTGTTGCCGGCGACTTCGGCCGCAACGCTGCCGGCGCGCAGGAGGTTCGGGTGCTGTGTGCCGTCGAAGCGGCGGCCCCAGGGCGCGGGCAGGTCCAGCAGCTCGGGCGGCAGGTCGCCCTCACGCAGGACGCTGCCGTCGGTGGCGACCATCTGCCAGCGGCGGTCGCTGTTGACCAGGCGGCGGCCGTCGTCGGGGTAGGTGCAGACGTCGCCACGGGCGCGGGCGCCGACGATCAGCCAGCGGGCGGGGCTGTCGCCGCGGTTGGTCAGGTGGTGGGCGTTGGGGTCGCCGTGGCGCCAGCACAACGCATCGCCGGGGGCAAGGTCGGTCATGCCGTGGTCATCGCGCAGAGTGGCCTGGCCGGACAGGAGGAAAAGGAATTCGTCTTCGGCCGAGTGCCAGTGGCGGTGGCTGGACCAGGCGCCCGGCGCAAGGGTGTCGAGATAGGCACCGAACTGCGTCAGCCCGCCGGCGACCGACAGGTGCAGGGTGTGCAGCCCGTGGTCCTGGCTGGTGGGCGCGGTGGCGGGGTCGACGATCATCGGCGGTGTCCTTTCGCGGCAGGCTCAGGCGTCCAGCGCCAGGCTGCCAAGGCCAGGCAACTGGGCGGCCTTGCTGCCGAACAGCGCGGCTTCGGGGATCGGCCATTCCGCGGCCTGCAGCGGATAGCCCGCCTCGGAGAACAGCCAGACCTCGCCGCGCCGGACCAGCACCTGGCGGGCGGCGTGCGGGGCGGCGATGCGCTCTCCGTCGGCGATCATGTGGGTGAAGTGCCAGCCTTCGATGCGGTCGGGCCGCTGAAACAAGGCGTCGCGGGCGACCCGCTCGTAATGCGTGACGCCGCGGCGGGCCAGCGCGCCCGACACCATGCGGAACACCTGGTCCATCTCGTCCGCGGTCCGCAGCACGAAATCGGCCTCGGCGGTGCGCAACAGGTAGGGCAGGTCGATGCAGGCGATGTAGGCAGCGAAGTCGCCGCTCAGCACGGCGGCAGAGACCACGTCCAGCCGCGCCTGATAGATCGTCAGCGGGTTCATCGCGGCCCCTCCCAGTCCGTGCCGTCCTTGTAGGTGAACCGGGCCTGGCCCGACTCGATGGTGACCATCAGGTCCACGTCGGAATAAGTGGCAACCTCGCGCGGCGCTCTTGTGCCGACCACCAGAAAGCGCACCGGGGCGGCGCTGCGGTTGACGAAGTGGTGGCCGTTGCCGTCGTTGGCCGGGAAGGCGGCGCAATCGCCGGCGCGCATCGCGGTTTCGCCGGCGTCGTCCACCAGCACGCATTCGCCTTCGGTCACCATCACGAACTCATCCTCGTGCCGGTGCCAGTGCCGCAGACTGGACAGCGCACCGGGTGCCAGCGTCACCAGGTTCACGCCGTATTGCGACAGACCCCCGGCCTCACCCAACCGCAGCGACGTGCGGCCCTGCATCATCGACGCATAGGGCTCGGGGTAGATCGAGCCGGTCTTCACCGGCACCTTCGACAGATCAAGCTTCGGCACCTTCGTCTCCTCACGGCTGAACACCGCGGCGGCCGCAAGGGCCGCCGCGCCGTATCGCAAGCGGATGTTGGGATGTCCGGGCGATTCCGGCAATGCCGGCCATCGCCCGGTGGCGGTCAGCGCGCGGCCTTCACGCCCGGCGCCACGCGATCCCCGATGGTGAAGGGCTGGCCCCAGGACCGCGTGACCTCGATCATCTCGACGCAGATCCGGTGGCCGCGGTCGCGGCAGTAGAAGGTCGCTTCGACACCGGCTGCCGGCGCTTCGGCAGCGGTCAGGTAGGCGTAGCGCAACCAGAGCCGGAACCGCGAGCCGCGCGGAAGTTCCCGCGCAACCAGCCGCAACGCTAGGTGCGTGCAGCCCAGCGCGCGGCAGCCGGCATTGGTCGCGGTCCAGTTGTCGATCAGCCGTTGCGGGGTCATCAGTACGTCGCGGCCCTGCGATGTCAGCACCGGCAGCGGGAAATCGTAGTCCGAGACCGCCAGCAAGGGTCCGCCGTCCTGAAAGGACGCGGCCTGCCGTTCCAGAAAGGCGGTGATCTTGCACGACATGACAGAAAGGACTTGGGAAATTGCCCGGGGGTTGAGAAATAGCCCGAACTTTCGCGCATAGCGAGACGAAATCGACGCCGGAACGCCGCAAAGCGACCCTGCGTCGCTGGCTCCCGCCGGTCCCGCTGTCGATTGCCCGCATGACACCCAAGCTCAGACCCTTTCGATGATCGTCGCCGCACCCATGCCGCTGGCGATGCACAGGGTGGCCAGGCCCACGCCCTTGCCGGTGCGTTCCAACTCGTCCAGCAGGGTGCCGATGATGATGGCGCCGGTGGCGCCCAGGGGGTGGCCCAGGGCGATGGCGCCGCCGTTGGGGTTGACGCGGGCCGGGTCCACCTGGAAGGCCTGAAGGAAGCGCAGGACGACGCTTGCGAAGGCCTCGTTCACCTCGAAAAGGTCGATGTCGGCGATGGTCATGCCGGCCTCGGCCAGAATCTTTTCGGTGACCGGCACGGGGCCGGTCAGCATGATCGTCGGGTCGGTGCCGATCTTGGCGGTGGCGCGGATGCGGGCGCGCGGGGTCAGGCCATGGGCGCGGCCGAAGGCGGCGTTGCCGATCAGGATCGCGGCGGCGCCATCGACGATGCCGCTGGAATTGCCGGCATGGTGGATATGGGTGATCCGCTCAAGCTGGGGGTATTTCATCAGCGCCAGCTTGTCGAAACCGGGCATCACCTCGCCCATGTCCTTGAAGCTGGGCTTCAGGGCGGCCAGGGTTTCGGCGGTGGTCTCGGGGCGCATGTATTCGTCGCGGTCGAGGATGGTCAGGCCATTGCGGTCGCGCACCGGCACGATGGACCTTGCGAAGCGGTTTTCGGCCCAGGCCGCCGCCGCCCGGCGCTGGCTTTCCGCCGCCAGCCGGTCGGCCTGGTCGCGGGAAAACCCGAACTGCGTGGCGATCAGGTCGGCGGAAATGCCTTGCGGCACGAAGTAGGTCTTCATGGCCAGGGTCGGGTCCACCGCGATGGCGGCGCCGTCGCTGCCCATGGCGACGCGGCCCATCATTTCCACCCCGCCGGCGATATAGGCCTGCCCCGCCCCGCCGCGGATCTGGTTGGCGGCGAGGTTCACCGCCTCCATCCCGCTGGCGCAGAAGCGGTTGATCGACAGGCCGGGGATCGACTCGTCCAGCTCCGACAGCAGCACCGCGCTGCGGGCAAGGCAGCCGCCCTGTTCGCCCACCTGGGTGACATTGCCCCAGATCACGTCCTCGACCGCGTGGCCGGTCAGCCCGTTGCGGTCTTTCACGGCGTTCAGGATGCCGGCGGACAGCGCGACCGAGGTCACCTCGTGCAGCGCGCCATCGGGGCGGCCCTTGCCCCGCGGGGTGCGGACGGCGTCGTAGATGAAGGCTTCGGTCATCGGTCGTCTCCAGTGTCAGGCAAGGTCAAGGGCGTTTCCGGGCATCAGCTCGTACGGGTGGCGCCAGCCCCGAAGGGCGGCGATGCGGTCGAGCCAGCGGTCGATCTGGGGCCAGTCGGAGCGGCTGAACCCCCAGGGCTCGGGGTAGTAGAGGTAGCCGGCACAGGCGAGGTCGGCCACGGTGGGACCATCGCCACCGGCGACCCAGGGCCGCGCGGCGAGGTGGTCGTTCAGGATCGTGTAGGCCGAGTTCAGGCGGGCCTGCAGGAACGGCACCACGCCTTCGGGCACGCGGTCCTTGGCGGCGAAATTCATCAGGTAGCGGCAGGTGCCGACGGTGCCCGAAAGGCGCTGGTTGTCCCACAGCACCCAGCGCCAGACCTGCCTGGCCTCGGCCTTGGTCCGGCCGCCCAACTGCCCGGTCTGGCCGACGATGTAGTCCAGGATCATCCCCGACTGGCTGAGCGTCTCTGCCCCGTCCACCAGCACCGGCACCTCGCCCATCGGGTTCAGCTTGCGGAATTCGAGCGTGCGGGTCTCGCCGCGGAAGAAGTCGACGAAGACCGGCTGCCACGGCATGTCGGCCAGGGTCATGGCGAGGGCGCATTTGTAGGCGTTGCCGCTTTCGCCGAAGCAGTAGAGTTTCGCTGTCATTGCCGCCGTTCCTCTTGCATCCGCGGTCGAAGCGGGGGTTTCACACCCCCGCACCCCCGTGGGGTATTTTCACCAAGATGAAGCAAGCATTTGTTAACCAAGCCATCCTAGTCTCGTCATCGCGGTACAGGCTGGGGAGCCGATGACCGCCCGAGGTGAAGCCCCGTCCCGAAGCCCCGGATAGCCAAGACGGACAGTCGGGACGGGGTGAATCCTGGCCCCTTCATCTTGGCCCAAATACCCTCGCGCCGAAGGCGTCCGACATCTCAACCCGTGCGCCCGCTACCGTTTGCGATCCTCCAGTTCCGAGTTGAACAGCCTCAGCCGGTGGGTGAGGTTGTCCTTGTGCATGACACTGTCGAAGTGTTCGAAGAGGAACGACAGCGCCTCGCCTTCGTCGAGCCCGGCCTCTGTGGCAAAGCGCTTCAGCCGGCGGTAGCCGTCCTCGGTCATCGCGACGGGGAAGCGGCGGGTCAGGCGGAAACGCTTGGGCATCGGGTCCTCCGGGTCGGACGGGGCGCGAAATTCGTGCTGGGTTTCGCCGCAGCCTAGAATGCATCGGCCGGCAAGGCCATCACCGGATCGGCGCCGGTCTCGATCCGGGCCAGATGCAGCGCGCAGGCGGGCAGCTGGCGGGCCATGAAGAAGCGGCCGGTGGCGATCTTGGCCTGCAGGAACGCCGCGTCGCCGCGGCCCTCGTCCAGCGCCTGGTGGGCCGCCTTCGCCATCCGGGTCCACATCAGCCCGAGGCAGACGTGGCCGGCCAGGTGCAGGAAGTCGGTCGAGCCGGCCAGTGCGGCGTCGGGGGTCTTCATGGCATTTGCCATGAAGAACATCGCCGCCTGCTGCATCTGTTTCGAGGCGGTCTTGAGCGGTTCGGTGAAGGGCTGCATGCGGGCGTCGCCGTCGTGTGCCTTCACCTCGGACTTGACCAGGTCGAAGAAGGCCATCACCGGCTTGCCACCGTCGGCCGCCAGCTTGCGGCCCACCAGATCCAGCGCCTGCACGCCGTTGGCGCCTTCGTAGATCATCGCGATGCGGGCGTCGCGGACGAACTGGCTGACGCCGGTATCCTCGATGTAGCCATGTCCGCCGAAGACCTGCTGGGCCTGCACCGCCATCGCAAAGCCCATGTCGGTCTGGAAGCCCTTGAGCACCGGGGTCAGCAGGCTGACGATGCCGTCGGCCGTGTCGTCGCCCAGGCGATGGGCGCGGTCGATCAGGGTGGCGCCCCAGAAGGTGAAGGCGCGGGCGCCTTCGACAAAGCTTTTCTGCTCCATCAGGCTGCGGCGGATGTCGGGGTGGACGATCAGCGGGTCGGCCGGCCCGGAGGGGTTCTGCGCCCCGGTCACCGCGCGGCCCTGCAGGCGGTCGCGGGCATAGGTGGCGGCGGCCTGATAGGCGGCCTCGGCCACGGCATAGCCTTGCAGGCCCACCCCCAGCCGGGCCTCGTTCATCATGGTGAACATGGCCTTCATGCCCTTGTGCAATTCCCCCAGCAGATAGCCGGTGGCGCCTTCGTAGGCCATGACGCAGGTGGCGCTGCCGTGGATGCCCATCTTGTGTTCCACCCGCTCGGCCCGCAGGGCGTTGCGGGCGCCAAGGCTGCCGTCGGGGTTCACCAGCAGCTTCGGCACGATGAAGAGCGAGATGCCCTTGGTCCCTTCGCCACCGCCGGGGGCCTTGGCAAGGACGAGATGGACGATGTTCTCGGCCAGGTCATGCTCGCCGGCCGAGATGAAGATCTTCTGCCCGGTGATGCGGTAGCTGCCATCGGCCTGCGGCTCGGCCCGGGTGCGCATCAGGCCAAGATCGGTGCCGCATTGCGGCTCGGTCAGGTTCATGGTGCCGGTCCAGTCGCAGGACACCAGCCTGGGCACATAGGTCGCCTTCTGCGCGTCGGTGCCATGGGCAAGGATGGCCGAACAGGCGCCATGGGTCAGGCCCTGATACATGTTGAAAGCCATGTTGGCCGAGACGAAGGTCTCGTTCACCGCCGAGTGCATCAGGTAGGGCAGGCCCTGTCCGCCGAATTCGACCGGTGCATCGAGGGCGGTCCAGCCGCCCGCCCGCAAGCTGGCGAAAGCCTCGCGAAAGCCCGCCGGCGTGCGGACGACGCCGTTTTCCAGCGTGCAGCCCTCGTGATCGCCAACCGCGTTCAGCGGCGCCAGCAGGTCGGCGGCGACGCGGCCGGCCTCGGTCAGCACGGCCTCGGTAAAGCTCTCGTCCAGATCGCCGTAGCCGGGAATGTCGGCCTTCGAGACCTGCAGAACGTCATGCAGCAGGAATTGCATGTCCTTCACGGGGGCGGTGTAGCCGGGCATCTTCAGTCTCCTCCCTCGGTCTTCCGGTCGTTTTCAGGCGGCGGCGGCGCCGCCGGCCTTTTTCACCTCTGCGATCACCGCCGCGCCGGCCCGCAATTCGGCCTGCAACTCGGCAATCGCCTCGTCCAGTTCGGCGCGCTGCGCCTCCATGATCGCCAGCCGGTCCTGCGCCAGGGCATAGGTCCGCTCCATCTGCGCCAGGTTCGAGCCCTGACGGTCATAGAGGTCAAGCGTCTGGCGAATGTCCTCGAGGCTGAAACCGAAGCGCTTGCCGCGCAGGATCAGCTTCAGCCGCGCCCGGTCGCTGCGGGCATAGAGGCGCTTCATCCCGTCGCGGACAGGGCGGATCAATTCCTTCGCTTCGTAAAAGCGCAGCGTGCGGGGGGTGACATCGAAGGCGTCACACATCTGGCGGATGGTCAACAGGTCGGTCGTCTGGTCGGTCGTCTGGTCAGTCGTCGGAGCGGTCGTCGGGGCGGTCATGGCAAGCTCGCAGGCTCAGGGGTTCACTGGCGGGCCAGATGGTCCCCGTGCGGGCTGTTTACCAGTGGGGTTGACGTTGACGTCAGCGTAACGTCACGTCACGACGTCCGGTGACGTTCGGTCAGCGCTTTGGAAGCCTGTCCAGTTCCTCGACTGCGGTGGCGCGCAGGGCCTTGAGGTCGGCGATGGTGGTGTCCAGGTCGCGACGCTGGCCCTCCAGGTCGACAAGCTGGCGGTCGGCCATTTGCAGCCAGGCCTGAAGCTGCGACCGCTCGCCGGTCTTGCCGTAGATCATCAGCCACTGGCGGATTTCCTCGAGGGAAAAGCCGAAGCGGCGGCCGCGCAGGATCAGCTTCATCCGCGCCACCTCGCGCGGGCCGTAGAATCGGGCGCGGCCGTCCTTCTCGGGCGACAGCAGTTCGATGTATTCGTAATAGCGCAGGGTGCGCGGGGTCACGTCGAACTTCGCGCACATTTCCTTGAAGCTGAGGCGGGTTGCGTCGGCCATGGCGGGTCTCCCGCAAAGCAGCCTAGGGCGGCGGCGGGCGTGACGCAACGGTCGGTTGCGCCAGAGACTGCACCGGGGGTTGCACTTGCCCAAGGGGGCGGCTTTGATGCGCGCCATGGCCGAGGTTCCCGCAATTGCCCGACAGTTCATCGAAGCCCTGCCGCATGCCGCGGCCCTTGGGTTGCGGCTGGAAGAGATCGGCGACGGCCGGGCGGTGATCGCCCTGCCCTACGACACGCGGCTGATCGGTGACCCGGCGACCGGGGTGATCCATGGCGGCGCGGTGAGCGCGCTGATGGACACGGCCTCGGGCGCGTCGGTGCTGTGTCACCCGGCCGGGCCGCTCTCGACCGCCACGCTGGATCTGCGGATCGACTACATGCGGCCGGCGACCCCGGGCCAGACGATCCGGGCCCGCGCGCTGTGCCACCACATGACGCGGTCGGTGGCCTTTGTCAGCGTGGTGGCGACCGACGATGACGAAGCACGGCCGGTGGCGATGGCGAACGGGGCCTTCACCGTGGACCGGCCAAGATGAGGCGGCCAGGATGAGGCGGCGGCGATGAGCGACGCGCGCGACGAGGTCCTGCGCGGGCTGACCGAGGGCATTCCCTACCTGCGCTTCCTGGGCATCCGCTTCGACCGTGCGGGGGACGAGTTGACCGCGGTGCTGCCCTTTGCGCCGCAGCTGATCGGCAACCCGGTGCTGCCGGCCCTGCATGGCGGGGTGACGGCGGCGTTCCTTGAGGTGACGGCCATCGTCGGCCTGGTCTGGTCGGGGCTGGCCGAGGGCACGGCGGTTTCGGCCTTGCCCAAGACCATCGACCTGACGGTGGACTATCTGCGCGCCGGCCAGCCGCGCGATGCCTATGCCCGCGCCCGCATCAATCGATCGGGCCGGCGCTATGCATCGGTCCATGTCGAGGCCTGGCAGGATGACCCCGGCCGGCTGTTCGCGCAGGGGACGGGACATTTCCTGATGCCCTGACCGCGCGGTGATGCAGCGGCGCGGCGCAAGGGCGCCGCAAGCCTCTTTCCGCGTCGTCGTCTTCGCTCCTGCTCGGGCGATGGGGGCATCCTGCCCCCAAACCCCCTGGGGGTATTTTCGCCAAGATGAAGGGCAAGCAGCTTCATCTTGGTCCAAATACCCCCGCCGGAGGCATCCGCAGCCGATGCCGCGAACCCCTGCCGCGGGGCGGGCGTCGCGCCGGGGCCGGGCGACCAGGCCGGTTGCGCGCTTGCGCGCAGAGGCGCGCCAAAAGGCATGCGGCGGCCTTCGCGCCGCTCGGCTGGATCACCACAGGGGGTGTCAGGTGCGCCGGCAAGCCGCTAGAAGCAAGGGAGAGTCATGCGGGGGCTGTCCTGGCCGAGGCGAGCGAACTGACCCATGGCCGGATCTGGCGGATCGCCGGGCCGATCGTGCTGTCGAACGCCACTGTGCCCTTGCTGGGCGCGGTCGATACCGGCGTGGTGGGGCAACTGGGGCAGGCGGCACCGATCGGGGCGGTGGGGTTGGGCGCGGTGATCCTGGCCACGCTGTACTGGATCTTCGGCTTCCTGCGGATGGGCACTAGCGGTCTGGCTGCGCAGGCCCATGGCGCCGGTGACGGCGCCGAGCGGGCGGCGATCCTGTACCGGGCGCTGCTGATCGGCGCGGCGGCCGGGCTGTGCTTCATCCTGTTCCAGGCGCTGCTCTTTCAGGGCGCCTTCCGGGTCGCCCCGGCCAGCCCCGAGGTCGAGACGCTGGCCCGGCAGTATCTGTCCATCCGCATCTGGGGCGCCCCGGCGACCATCGCGCTTTATGCCGTCACCGGCTGGCTGATCGCCATCGAACGCACCCGCGGCGTGCTGGTGTTGCAGCTCTGGATGAACGGGCTGAACATCGCGCTGGACCTGTGGTTCGTGCTTGGGCTGGGCTGGGGCGTGCCGGGCGTGGCCCTCGCCACGCTGATCGCGGAATGGACCGGGCTGGCGCTGGGCCTGTGGCTGTGCCGCGGGGCCTTCGGGCCGGTCTTCGCCGCCGCCCGCGCCCGGCTGGCCGACCGGGCCGCGCTGCGGGTGATGCTGGACGTCAACCGCGACATCATGATCCGCTCGGTCCTGCTGCAGGCCAGCTTCACCACCTTCATCTTCCTTGGTGCGCGCGAGGGCGACGTCACGCTGGCCGCCAATCAGGTGCTGCTGCAGTTCCTGGGGATTACCGCCTATGCGCTGGACGGCTTTGCCTTCGCCGCCGAGACGCTGGTCGGCCAGGCCGTCGGCGCGCGGTCGGCGGCCGGGGTGCGGCGGGCCTCGCGGATGGCGATGCAGTGGGGCTTTGCCGGCGCCGGGGCGCTGGCGCTGGTCTTCGCCGCCGCCGGGCCGGCGCTGATCGACCTGATGACCACATCGCCCGAGGTGCGGGGCGAGGCGCGGATTTACCTTGCCTGGATCGTCGCGGCGCCGCTGGTAGGCAGCGCAGCCTGGACCTATGACGGCATCTACATCGGCGCCACGCTGACCCGCGCGATGCGGCAGCTGATGATCCTGTGCGTGGCCGTCTATGCCATGGCACTGGCCCTGCTGGTGCCTGTTTTCGGCAACCACGGCCTCTGGGCCGCGCTGATGGTGCTGAACGGCGCGCGCTCGGCCCTGATGTGGCGCAGCGCCCCGCAAGCCGCCGCCAAAGCCGATGCCGCGTGAGGCTTGCCTTCGCCCCGGGCCGCGGCCATGATCGCGTCCGCAAGTCCTGGGGAAGATCATGCGCAAGTTCCTGGTCGTGCTGGACGACAGCCGCGAGTGCCTGAATGCCATGCGGTTTGCCGCCTTGCGCGCCGCCCATACCGGCGGCGGCGTGACCATCCTGTCGATCATTCCGCCCGAGGAATTCCAGCACTGGATGGGCGTGGCCGACCTGATGCGGGCCGAGGCGCGCGAGCGCATCGAGGCGCATTTCGAGGTCTTCGCCAAGTGGATGCGCGACAAGCAGGGCATCAACCCGGACCTGGTGATCCGCGAGGGCGATCCGGTGGTCGAGATCCTGTCGCAGGTGAACGAAGATCCGGAGATCGGCGTGCTAGTCCTGGGTGCAGGCACCGAGAAGGCCGGCCCCGGCCCGCTGGTCACCGCCATGAGCCGCAGTTCGGGCAGCCTGCCGATCCCGGTCACTATCGTGCCGGGCGACATGTCGAAGGAACGGCTGGAGAGCATCACCTGAGTGCCCTCCGGGCGGCGACGGCCGGGCTAGGGTTTCCCCGACCCCGGATGACACAAGATTTGCTTTTCAAAGCCGCAAATCGGCGGCAGCATGCAACCAACTGCGACACGCATTCGTTTTGGAGATTGCCGGCATGCGCGCCCTTTGGACGCTGATCGCCTTCTGCCTGACCCTGGTCCTGGCCTTGCCCGATGCCGCACGGGCCCAGGGCTGGGCCGACCAGCCCTTCGACCCCGCCCCGATGAGCCGCGAGGACATCGCCACGCTGCAGGCCGCGCTGGCGTTTTCGTCCGACTACTACGGCTTCACCGACGGCATCTGGAACCCCGATGCCCAGGCGGCGCTGGAGACCTATACCCAGCGTGTCGAAGGCACCAACCGGCCGCTTTACCGCCACCTCATCAACCTGGTCATGGCGCTGGAGGATGAGCGGGTAAAGAACGGCTGGCAGCTGTTCTATTCGGAAACCACCAATACCTCCTACCTGCACCCGTTCGAGTTCCTCAAGGAAGTCGACAACCCCGACGCGGTGGAATTCCTGTCCGCCGACGAGAATTTCAGCCTCTACGTCCGCTTCAACGACTTTGCCGCCATGAAGGACATCCACGACTGGTTCATGACCAAGTCGTTGCCGGGCGCCGACCCCTACCAGTTCTCCGATGACAATCTCTGGATCACCTCGACCACCATCGAGGGCGACTATATCGCCTATGCCCGGTCCGACATGTATCAGGGCAACTGGTCCACGGTCTCGATCGTGCTGTCGCCCGACTACTTTCCGCAGTTGAACCTGCTGGCGGCCAGCATGACCAAGGGCGGTAGCCCGGCCACGCTGATCTGGACCGAAGGCGGGGTGATCGACCAGTTGATCAACGGCGATTCCGGCGGCGCCGCCCCGACGCCCAAGGTCGCCTCGAACGACCCCAAGGATCAGGTGATGCGGCCGATGCCGCCCGGCGTCGATGCGCCGCCGCTGCCGTCGATGCCCGAGCCGGTCGATGTGGCCGACGCAACCCCGGTGCCAGCCCCGGCCCCGCCCGCGCTGGGCACGCCCAGCCCGTCGCCTGCTCCGGCGCCTGCGCCAGCCCCGGCACCCGCCCCGTCTCCGTCTCCGGCCCCGTCTCCGGCCCCGTCTCCGACGCCGTCTCCGGGCGGCCTTGGCGTTGCGAACCCCGGCCCGGCCCCGATCCGGGCGCCCGGCACCGGCGCCGAACCGGCGGTGCCCCCCGGCACGGCCGTCGCACCCGCGCCAGAGCCGCCGAAGCAGAAGATCACCGGCACGCTCAAGGGATCGGGCACGGGCTTCTACATTGCGCCCACCATGCTGGTCACCGCCGCGCATGTGATCGAAGGCTGCGGCGCCGTCGCCATGATCGACGGCACCCCGCTTGACGTGGTGGCCGCCGACAGTTCGCTGGACATCGCGGTGCTGGCCGGTGCCACCGATGCGGGCGCCTGGCTCAAGCTGTCGGCGCTTGAGGTGCCCAAGCTGGGCGAGGCCGTCACCGCGCTGGGCTATCCCTATTATACCAGCCTTGACCAGGGCCTGACCGTCACCTCCGGCAACGTCAGCGCGCTGCGCGGGGCGGATGGCTCTTCCAACCGGGTGATGATCACGGCGCCGGTGCAGCCGGGCAATTCGGGCGG
This sequence comes from Rhodobacter sp. Har01, assembly GCF_020564565.1. Classification (GTDB taxonomy): domain Bacteria; phylum Pseudomonadota; class Alphaproteobacteria; order Rhodobacterales; family Rhodobacteraceae; genus Pseudogemmobacter. The sequence goes on along the minus strand of NZ_JAJCTD010000005.1, from coordinate 232,895 downwards.
GCCGCTCTTGAACAAGAAGGGCGCGGTGATCGGCGTGGTGGTCAGCCGGATCGACGATCTGGCCGTGCTGGAAGAGACCGGCAGCCTGCCGCAGAACATGAACTTTGCCGTGCCCTCGGGGCCGCTGCTGACGTTCCTGGCACAGAACCGGATCAGCCGGCCACAGGGCGACGGCAGCGGGGCCGAAATGTCGGGCGAGGTGCCCGCGGGCGTGGCCATGGCGGTGATCCCGCTGCACTGCTATCAGTAAGGGCCGCGGGGGCGCCGGCATGCAACCTGGCAATCGGCCTGCGGCCAAGGGCGGGATCGGACGAATCCTGGCCGCGGGTCGGAATTCCGCCGCAGGCCTGAGGCGGCTGTCGCGCGAGGCCGCGTTCCGGCAAGAGGCGCTGGCGGGCTTTGTGGTGTTGGGCCTGATGGCGGCCCTTGGCGCCTCGGCCGGCAAGATGCTGGGCTTTGTCGCGCTGATGTTCCTGCTGGTCGCGGTCGAGGCGCTGAACACCGCGCTTGAGGTCCTGGTTGACGAGATGTCCCCGGGCTGGGCGCAATTCGCCAAGGATGCCAAGGACCTGGGCTCGGTGGCCGTGGCCCTGGTGATGGCGGCCATCGCCGCCTATCTGCTGTGGGCCGCGTTCGCCTGACGTTGGGTCAGGCATGCTGCGGCTGCATCACGGGCATGCCGGATCGTCGGTTCCGCTGCGTTGCGGCAAAATTTATATTGCGGGCCGAGGGAGGATCCTTGTGAAGGATCTGAATGATGTCGGCCCTGAAACCCGCCCTGCGTGTCGCCAAATCCGTTGCGCCCGCCGCGGTGACCTACCACGCCGAAGAACGCGCGATGCTGCGCAGCGTCCACCTGCGGTCACTGTCCGCGCTGGACCAGATGTATGCCTACTGGGGCGCCGACCGGGTCTGACGTGCCTGCTGCAGCCGGTCTCGGGCCGATTGCGCCCTCGGCCGGTTGACTATTGCAGGCCTCGGGCGCATATCCGACTGGAATGGTCGGAGATCACCCCATGTTCATCCAGACGGAATCCACGCCGAACCCCGCCACGCTGAAATTCCTGCCGGGGCAGACCGTGCTTGAGATCGGCACCGCCGATTTCCCCGATGCCGAGGCGGCCGAGAAATCGCCGCTGGCGCGCCGCATCTTCGCCGCGGGCGGGGTGACCGGCGTGTTCTTCGGGCTGGACTTCGTGACCGTCACCAAGGCCGATGCCGTGGATTGGGCCCATATCAAGCCGCAGATCCTGGGCGCGATCATGGAGCATTACCAGTCCGGCGCGCCGGTGATGGAAAGCGAGGCCAAGGCCGCGGGCGGCCATGCCGAGCATTCCGGCGCCGACGCCGACATCGTCCGCCAGATCAAGGAACTGCTCGACACCCGGGTGCGCCCCGCCGTGGCGCAGGACGGTGGCGACATCACCTTCCACGGCTTTGACCGCGGCGTGGTCTATCTGCACATGCAGGGCGCCTGCGCCGGCTGCCCGTCCAGCACGCTGACGCTGAAGATGGGCATCGAGAACCTCTTGCGGCACTACATCCCCGAGGTGACCGAGGTTCGGCCCGTTGCGGCCTGACGCCAAACCGACCGGGCCGCTGCTGGCCTTCGACACATCGGCGGCGCATTGCGCCGCCGCTTTGTTATGGCCCGATGGCCGCTGCCTGAACCGCCTCGAACCCATGGCCAAAGGCCAGGCCGAGCGGCTGATCCCGCTGCTGGAAGAGCTGCTCACCGACACCGGCCTTGCCTGGCATGATCTGGGCGCGCTGGCGGTCGGCACCGGCCCGGGCAACTTTACCGGCGTCCGCATAGCGGTTGCCGCCGCCCGCGGGCTGGCGCTGGGGCTGGGCATTCCCGCCATCGGCGTCACCCGGCTGGAGGCGCTGGCCCAGGGCCTGCCGCGCCCGCTGCGGGTGGTCGAAGATGCCCGGCAGGGTCTCGCCTATGTGCAGGATTTCCCCGACGGCCCGGCGCAACTGCTGTCACGGCCCGACCCCTCTCCCGGCGCCGTCACCGGCAACGCGGCCGGCCCCGCCAGCCTGCCCCCGGCGATGCCGCTGGCCGAGGCCATCGCCCGCATCGCCGCCAGCCGCGCCCCCGGCCCGCGCCCGGCGCCGTTCTACCTGCGCGGCGCCGATGCGGCCCCCCCGTCCGATCCCCCTCCGGTGATCCTGCCGTGACCCCTGCCGACCTTGCCGCCCTGCACGCCCGCGCCTTCCGCACCCCTCCGCCTTGGTCGGAAACCGACTTCGCAACCCTCACCGCCGACCCGCTGGCCTTCCTGCTGGTCGAGGGCGATGCAGGGTTCCTGCTGGGCCGCGCGGTGGCCGGCGAGGCCGAACTTCTGACCGTCGCCGTTGCCCCCGAATCCCGCCGTCGCGGCCTCGGGCGCAAGCTGGTCGCCCGGTTCCTCTACCAGGCCCGGCTGCGCGGGGCGACCCGCGCCTTTCTTGAGGTCAGCGCCGAAAACCCCGCGGCACAGGCACTTTACGAATCGGCGGGCTTCGTGCCGGCAGGCCGGCGCAAGGCCTACTACGCCACGCCCGAAGGCGCCCGCGTCGATGCGCTGGTGCTGGCCCGCGACCTCTGACCTTCTGGTCAGGATTGCCGCTCCGTTCACGCGAATCCGACTTGACCCCTGCCGGGCCTTCCCGCCTAATCTGCCGCAGGAACCGCCCGCGACCGAGGCCACTCGGCGGACTGGGCGGCATTGTGGTTTATCAACCGGGAGAACACCCATGACCCTGATGAAATCCCTTGCGGGGGCAACCGCCGTTCTGGCCCTGACGGCCGGCGTCGTTGCCGCCGAGCCGGCGATCATCTTCGACCTTGGCGGCAAGTTCGACAAATCCTTCAACGAAGCCGCCTTCAACGGCGCCACCCGCTGGGCCACCGAAACCGGCGGCACCTTCAAGGAACTGGAAATGCAGGACGAGGCCCAGCGCGAACAGGCGCTGCGGCGGCTGGCCGAGGCGGGCTCGAACCCGGTGGTGATGACCGGCTTCGCCTTCGGCGACGTGCTGAACAAGGTCGCGCCCGACTTTCCGAACACCAAGTTCGCCATCATCGACATGGTGGTCGAGCAGCCGAACGTGAAGTCGGTGGTGTTCAACGAACATGAGGGCAGCTACTTGGTCGGCATGATGGCCGCGATGGCCTCGAAGACCGGCACCGTCGGCTTCATCGGCGGCATGGACATCCCGCTGATCCGCAAGTTCGGCTGCGGCTATGCCCAGGGCGTCAAGGCGGTGAACCCGGATGCGACCGTGATCCTGAACATGACCGGCACCACGCCCGCCGCCTGGAACGACCCGGTCAAGGGCGCCGAACTGGCCAAGGGGCAAAAGGCCCAAGGCGCCGACGTGATCTATGCCGCCGCCGGCGGCACCGGCGTGGGCGTGCTGCAGGCCGCGGCGGATGAAGGCATCCTGTCGATCGGCGTCGACAGCAACCAGAACTACATGCACCCCGGCAAGGTGCTGACCTCGATGGTCAAGAAGGTGGACAACGCCGTCTATGACGCCTTCAAGGAAGGCGAGGCGCTGACCCCCGGCATCAACGTCATGGGCCTGGCGAACGACGGCGTCGGCTATGCGCTGGATGAGAACAACGCCGCCCTGGTCACCGACGACATGAAGGCCAAGGTCGAAGAGGCCGCCGCCAAGATCAAGTCGGGCGAACTGGCCGTGCACGACTACATGTCCGACAACACCTGCCCGGCGGCCTCGTTCTAAGCCTGACTTTCGGCAGCCGACACAGGGCCGCGTCCTTCCCCGGGCGCGGCCCCTTTTCGCAGCCAGGACCCGGCCGGAAGGAACAGGGATGAGCGACGCCCGATACGCCATCGAGCTGAAAGGCATTTCCAAGGCCTTCGGCCCGGTGCAGGCGAACAAGGACATCAACATCGCCGTGACCCGCGGCACCATCCACGGCATCATCGGCGAGAACGGCGCCGGCAAGTCGACGCTGATGTCCATCCTCTATGGCTTCTACAGGGCCGACGCCGGCCAGATCTTCATCGGCGGCAAGCTGACCGCCATCCCCGACAGCCAAAGCGCCATCCGCGCAGGGATCGGCATGGTGTTCCAGCACTTCAAGCTGGTGCAGAACTTCACCGTGCTGGAAAACGTCGTGCTGGGGGCCGAGGACGGCGCGCTGCTCAACACCTCGCTGGCCAAGGCCCGCAAGGAACTGGAACGCCTCAGCCGCGACTACGACCTGGACGTCGACCCCGATGCGCTGATCGAAGACCTGTCGGTCGGCCACCAGCAGCGGGTGGAAATCCTCAAGGCGCTGTATCGCCAGGCCGACATCCTGATCCTCGACGAACCCACCGGCGTCCTGACCCCGGCCGAGGCCGACCATCTGTTCCGCATCCTTGAGGGCCTCAAGGCCCAGGGCAAGACCATCGTCCTGATCACCCACAAGCTGCGCGAGATCATGGAGGCGACCGACAATGTCTCGGTCATGCGCCGCGGCACCATGGTCGCCACCGTCCGCACCGCCGAAACCAGCCCCGAGGCGCTGGCCGAACTGATGGTGGGCCGCAAGGTGCTGCTTGAGGTGGACAAGGGCGCCGCCCACCCCGGCGAGGTGGTGCTCAAGGTCGAAGACCTGCGGGTCAAGGACGAACACGGCATCGAGCGGCTGAAAGGCATCAGCTTCGACATCCGCGCGGGCGAGATCCTCGGCATCGCCGGCGTCTCGGGCAATGGCCAGTCGGAACTGCTGGCCGCCCTGGGCGGCATGGCCCGCGCCACCGGCCGCGTCACCCTGAAAGGCGCCGACCTGCCGCTGTCCGGGCATGGCTCCGACGGCCAGAGCCGCCGCCGCGCCGGGATTTCGCATGTGCCCGAAGACCGCCAGCACCATGGCCTGATCCTGGATTTCACCGCCTGGGAAAACATGGCCTTCGGCTATCACAACGATCCGGACTACCAGCAGAACGCCCTGTTCATGGACAACGATGCGCTGAAGGCCGACACCGCCACCAAGATGGCGCAATACGACGTGCGCCCGCCGACCCCCGGCCTGCAGGCGAAAAGTTTCTCCGGCGGCAACCAGCAGAAACTGGTCGTCGCGCGCGAGTTCGAACAATCCCCGGCGCTGCTTCTGGTCGGCCAGCCCACCCGCGGGGTGGACATCGGCGCCATCGAGTTCATCCACAACCAGATCATCGCCCTGCGCAACAAGGGCGCCGCCGTCCTGCTGGTCAGCGTCGAGCTGGATGAGATCATGTCGCTCAGCGACCGCATCACCGTGATGTTCGACGGCCGCCTGATGGGCTACCGCGACCCCGAGACGACGAACGAACGCGACCTCGGCCTTCTGATGGCCGGCATCACCGACGACAAGGGAAAGGCCGCCTGATGGACCGCCTGCCACGCTGGGCCGACGTCGCCCTGGTGCCGCTGATCTCGCTTGTGCTGGCGGCCATCATCTCGGCCCTGGTCATCCTGGCCATCGGGCAAGACCCCTGGGAAGCAATCACCGTCATGGTCGAGGGCGCGCTGATGTCGCCCTACGGCTGGGGCTATACGCTGTATTACACCACCAGCTTCATCTTCACCGGCCTTGCCGTGACGGTGGCCTTCCACGCCAGCCTGTTCAACATCGGCGGCGAAGGGCAGGCCCAGTTGGGCGGCCTGGGCGTGGCGCTGGCCTGCCTGTTCATCCCCTGGCCGCACTGGACCATCGCCCTTCTCGCCGCCACCCTTGCCGCCGCTGTCTTCGGCGCGGCCTGGGCGGCGATCCCGGCCTACCTGCAGGCGAAACGCGGCAGCCACATCGTGATCACCACGATCATGTTCAACTACATTGCCGCCAGCCTGCTGATCTTCGTCCTGGGGGACGTGCTGCGCCCGCTGGGCCAGATGGATACGGCCACCGCGAACTTCCCCGCCGCGGCGCACCTGCCGTCCTTCAACGAGATCCCGGGCCTCAGCCTGATCTTCACCAAGGGCGTGCCGGCCAACGTCACCTTCTTCATCGCCCTGGCGGCCGCCTGGCTGGTCTGGGCGCTGTTGTGGCGCACCCGCCTCGGCTACCAGATCCGCGCCTTCGGCAAGTCGGAACCCGCCGCCCGCTACGCCGGCATCAACGCGACCAAGATCACGATGGTCGCCATGCTCTTGTCCGGCGCGCTTGCCGGCATGATGGCGATCAACAACGTGATGGGTGAGGCGGAACGGCTTGTCGGCAACTCGGCCAGCGGTGCCGGCTTCATCGGCATCGCCGTGGCGCTGATGGGCCGCAACCACCCCCTGGGCGTGGTGCTGGCGGCGCTCCTGTTCGGTTTCCTGTTCCAGGGCGGCGCCGAACTGGGGCTGTGGACGAAGATCCCCATCGAGCTGCGCACCGTGGTGCAGGGTCTGGTGATCCTGTTCACCGGGGCGCTGGACGTGATGGTGCGGATGGGGCTCGCCCGCGTGTTCGCCCTGTTCCGCAGCCCCAGACCGGCGGAGGCCGCGTGATGGACTACGCCACTCTCCTGCAGCTTCTGGACAGCACCCTGCGCCTGGCGACACCGCTGCTCTTCGCCTGTATCGCCGGGCTTTATTCCGAGCGTTCCGGCGTCTTCGACATCGGGCTGGAAGGCAAGATGCTGGTCGCCGCCATGTGTGCCGGCGCCGTGGCCTTCCTCACCGGCTCGGCCTGGGTGGGCCTTCTCGCCGGCATCGCCGGCTCGATGGCCTTCGCGCTGATCCACGGCATCACCTCGATCACCTTCCGCGGCAACCAGCTGATCGCCGGCGTGGCGCTGAACTTCCTGGCGTCCGGCCTGACGGTCCTGGCCGCGCAAAGCCTGTTCGGCCAGGGCGGCCGCACCCCGCCCCTGACCGGCGCCGCCCGCTTCGGCGAACTGACCCTGCCCTTCGCCGATGCGCTGCGCCCGGTGCCCATCCTCGGCCCGCTCTACGCCGAAGTGATCTCGGGCCACTCGGTCCTCGTCTACGCCGCCTTCGGCGTGGTCGCGCTGACCTGGTGGGTGCTCTACCGCACCCGCTTCGGCCTGCGCCTGCGGGCGGTGGGCGAGAACCCCGCCGCCGTCGACACCGCCGGCATCTCGGTCCCCCGTCTCCGCTTCACCGCCGTGCTGATCACCGGGGTCCTTTGCGGCCTCGCCGGCGCCTACATGGCCACCGCGCTGCAAGCCGGCTTCGGCAAGGAAATGACCGCCGGTCGCGGCTACATCGCCCTTGCCGCGCTGATCTTCGCCAAATGGCGCCCTGTGGCGGCCATGTGGGCCTGTCTCCTCTTCGGCTTCTTCCAGGCCCTCGCGCTGCGCCTCGACGTGGTCGAGGCCGTTATCCAGGTCAAGGTCCCGGGCGCCTTCATCGACGCCCTGCCCTACATCCTCACCGTCCTCGTCCTCGCCGGCTTCGTCGGCAAGGCCATCCCGCCCCGCGCCGGCGGAGAACCCTACGTCAAGGAACGCTGAAACCGCCCGGCTGCTTTCATCTGTCTGAAAATATCCTCTGGGGGTCCGGGGGGCGAAGCGCCCCCGGGGCCGCCCCCTTCGAAAGGCCGCAAGAGATGACCGAAGCCGCAGCCCTGATCCGCGCCGCCGCCGGCGACGCCCCGGTCCGCCTCGGCCTGATCCTCGGCTCCGGCCTCGGGCACCTGGCCCAGACGGTCAACGGCCCCGCCATCCCCTATGCCGACCTGCCGGGCTTTCCCCACATCGGCGTTTCGGGCCACAACCCGCACCTGCATGTCGGCACCCTGCACGGCATCCGCGTCGCCGTTTTCGGCGCGCGCGAACACTACTATGAAAACGGCAACCCCGCCGCCATGCGCCCCGCGCTGGAAACCCTCAAGGCCCTGGGCGCCCCCGACCTGATCCTGACCAACGCCGCCGGTTCCCTGCGCCCCGACATCCGCCCCGGCGACCTGATGCTGCTCTGCGACCACATCAACTACAACGGCCTGAACCCGCTGATCGGCGAGCCGACCGATGCCCGCTTCGTGCCGATGACCGATGCCCACTCCCCGCACTTGCGCGCCGCGCTGCAGGCCGCGGCCCAGGCCGAAGGCATCCCCCTGCCGCAAGGCACCTACTGCTGGTATTCCGGCCCGTCCTTCGAGACCCCGGCCGAGATTCGCATGCTGAAAACTCTCGGCGGCGATGCGGTGGGCATGTCCACCGTGCCCGAGGTCATCCTCGCCCGCTTCCTGGGCCTGAACGTCGCCGCCATATCCACCATCACCAACATGGCCGCCGGCCTGTCGGACGAGGCGATCAGCCATGCGCACACCAAGGCCATGGCCCCCCTGGGTGCGGCAAAACTGGAACGCATCCTGAGGCATTTCCTGACGAACCTCCGATGAGGCGAAACCCCCTTTGACTTCGCCGCCAAAGGGCGCAACCCTCTGGCACGCCTTTCCCTTCCCCCGCCGCAACCGATGCAGCTTTACCTCCCCATCGCCGAGGTCTCCGTCGACGCCTTCCTGCTTCTCGGGATCGGCGGCATCGTCGGCTTTCTGTCGGGCATGTTCGGCGTGGGCGGCGGTTTTCTCATCACGCCGCTGCTCCTGTTCATCGGCGTGCCGCCGGGCGTCGCGGTGGCGACAGGGGCGAACCAGGTGGTCGCCTCCTCGGTTTCGGGCGTGCTGGCGCAGCTCAAGCGCAAGGCGGTCGATTTTCGCATGGGCTTCGTGCTGCTGGTCGCCGGCGTGGCCGGGTCGATCGTCGGGGTCCGGGTCTTCGCCTGGATGGAGAAGCTGGGCCAGCTCGACCTGTTCGTGCAGCTTTGCTACGTGGTCTTCCTGGGCTTCATCGGCGCAACGATGTTCCAGGAATCGCTGCGCGCGCTGCTCAGGGCCAAGGGCGGCAAGGCCCCGGTGCGCCGGGCACATACCCACAGCTGGGTGCATCGCCTGCCGCTGAAGATGAAGTTCCGCACCAGCGGGCTTTACATCAGCATCATCCCGCCGGCGCTGGTGGGGGCCTTCGTCGGCTTTCTGGCGGCGATCATGGGGGTGGGCGGCGGCTTCATCCTGGTGCCGGCGATGATCTACCTCCTCGGCATGCCGACCAGGGTGGTGATCGGCACCTCGCTGTTCCAGATCATCTTCGTCACCGGCTTCACCACGGTCATGCATGCGGTGAACAGCCAGACCGTCGACATGATGCTGGCGCTGCTCTTGATCCTGGGCGGGGTGATCGGGGCGCAGATCGGCACCCGCGTCGGCGTCAAGCTGAAGGCCGAGCTGTTGCGCGTGCTGCTGGCGGCGCTGGTGCTGGCGGTGGCGATCCGCATCGGCGTCGACCTGCTGGTGCAACCGGCCGAGCTGTTCTCGGTCGCACCGGGGGTGCTGCCATGATCCGCGCCCTGGCGCCCCTGCTGATCGCGCTTGCGCTGCCCGTCCTGGCGCAGGACGCAGCCGCGCCAAAGCCCGAGACCATCGTCTCGGGGCTGAGCCAGAACCGTGTCGCGATCACCGCCGATTTCGACGGTTCGGAAATCCTGGTCTATGGCGCGATCAAGCGCGAGTTTCCGGTGCCCGAGGGACGGGTCGATGTGATCATCACGGTCGAGGGACCGTCCGGCCCGGTGACGGTGCGGCGAAAGGAGCGGGTCGCCGGCATCTGGATCAACAACGCCTCGGTCCGGGTCGACAGCGCGCCAAGCTTCTACGCCGTGGCCACGTCCGGAGAACTGGCCACCAGCCTTTCGGCGACCGAGAACATCCGCCACAACATCACCATCGACCGGGTGATCCGGGCGGTCGGCATCGCGTCGGAAGCCGACGCGTCGGCGGATTTCGTGCATGCCCTGGTGCGTGTGCGCAGCGACGAGGGCCGGTACCGGCTGCTGGAAAACAAGGTGCAACTGACCGAGTCGACACTGTTTCGCACCGACGTGGCCTTGCCGGCGAACCTGATCGAGGGCACCTACAAGGTGCGCATGTTCGTGCTGCGCGAGGGCCGCGTGGTGGCGGTGCAGGAACGTTTCATCGGCGTGCGCAAGGCCGGGCTTGAACGGCTGATCTTCAACCTGTCGCGCGAACAGCCGCTGGCCTATGGCCTGATCTCGCTGGTGCTGGCCGCTTTCGCCGGCTGGGCCGCCTCGGCCGCCTTCCGCTTCATCCGGATCTGACCGCCAGCATCCGCCCCTGATCCGCCCCCGATCCGTCACAGCGGCGCAGGCGCGCCGCATGCCTGTTGCCTTGTTGTCGCCTTTCAGGCTCCGCCTTGGGCGTCGGGGGCTGGACGAAAGGCCTGTGACCGCCCTGGCCGACGCTCTGTTTCAAGGCTGCCGGGCTGCAGGGGGCGCGGTCAGGCCTTCTTCTTGCCTGCCGCCTGGGCCTCTTCCAGTGCGGCAATGCGGGCGGCCAGCGCGGTGTTCTCTTCGCGCGCCTTCTGGGCCATCGCCCGCACCGCATCGAATTCCTCGCGGGTGACGAAGTCGCGGTCCGCCATCCAGCGGTCGACAAGGCTTTTCATCGCCGTCTCGGCCTCGGTCTTCGCACCCTGCGCCACGCCCATGGCGTTGGTCATCAACTGGCTCATGTCGTCGAGAAACTTGTTGCGGCTTTGCATGGCTGGGGCCTTTGTTGGGGCGTTTGGCCCTATATGCGCGCTCGCCCCCGGCTTCACAAGACGGCGCGGCACCGTTGACATCACCTTTGCCCGACCCGACAAGCGGTCGACAAGGAGCGCCGCATGATCGCCTTTCCCGAGATCTCGCCCAATGTCTTCGAGCTTCCCATCGGCGGCATGACCTTTGCGCTGCGCTGGTATGCGCTGGCCTATATCGTCGGGCTGCTGGCCGGATGGCGCCTGGTCACCCGGGCGGTCAATACCCCCCGGCTGTGGTCCGGCGCCGCGCCGATGACCGCCGAGCAGGTGGAACGCCTGCTGACCTGGGTGATCTTCGGCGTCATCCTGGGCGGCCGCATCGGCTATGTGCTGTTCTACAAGCCCGGCGACTATCTGGCAGACCCGTTCGCGGTGTTCCGCCTGTGGGAAGGCGGCATGTCGTTCCACGGCGGTTTCCTGGGCGTGGTGCTGGCCGGCGTCTGGTTCTGCCGGCGCGAGGGCATCGCGATGCTTTCGACCGGAGACCTGATGGCCATGGTCGCGCCGATCGGGCTGTTCCTCGGTCGCCTTGCCAACTTCGTCAACGCCGAGCTTTGGGGCCGTCCCACCGACCTGCCCTGGGGCGTGGCCTTCCCTGGCGAGGCCGCACAGGCCTGCGCCACCGCGACGGCGGCCTGTGCCCGCCACCCCAGCCAGTTGTATGAGGCCGCGCTGGAAGGCCTGATCCTGGGCGCGGTGCTGCTCTGGATGGTCTGGCGCCGGGGCGCCTTGCGCTTTCCCGGCCAGACCATGGGCCTTTTCCTGATCGGCTATGGCCTGGCCCGCTTTGCGGTGGAATTCCTGCGCCAGCCGGATGCGCAATTCGTCTCGCCCGGCAACCCCCTGGGCCTGGCCTGGCACGTCGGCGGCTGGGGTCTGACCATGGGCCAGCTTCTCAGCCTGCCGATGATCCTGGTGGGCCTGTGGTTCCTGGCCCGCGCCCGGCGATGACGCCGCTGGCCGCGCTGCTGGCGGACCGCATCCGCGAGGGCGGGCCAATCACCGTGGCCGATTACATGGCCGAATGCCTGCTGCACCCGATGCACGGCTACTACTCGAACCGCGATCCCTTCGGCGCCGCAGGGGATTTCACCACCGCGCCCGAAATCAGCCAGATGTTCGGCGAACTGGTGGGCCTGGCGCTGGCGCAGGCATGGGCAGACCAGGGCGCACCGGCGCGCTTTACCCTGGCCGAGCTTGGCCCCGGCCGCGGCACGCTGATGGCCGATGCCCTGCGCGCCACCCGCAGCGTGCCGGGCTTCCATGCCGCGGCGCAGGTGGTGCTGGTCGAGGCCTCGCCGGTGCTGCGCGCCCGCCAGCGCGACAAGCTGGCGCCGCATCCCGTGATCTGGGCCGACACCGCCGCCGACCTGCCGGACCAGCCGCTGTTCCTGGTGGCAAACGAGTTCTTCGATGCCCTGCCGATTCATCAGTACCAGTGCGCGCCCGACGGCTGGCGCGAGCGGCTGGTCGGCCTGCGCGACGGCGCGCTGGCCTTCGGTCTGTCCGAGCGGCTGTTCAAGGCGCCCGTCCTGCCCGCCTTTCGCGACGCCGGGCCGGGGGACGTGGTGGAAGACAGCCCGGCCTCGCGCCAGGTCATCTTGCAAGTGCTGCACCGCCTGACCCGGTTTGGCGGCCTGGCCTATGTCGTCGACTACGGCGGCTGGCGGTCGCGCGGCGATACGCTGCAGGCCCTGCGCGCGCATGCCTTCGACGACCCCCTCGCCCATCCCGGCCAGGCCGACCTGACCGCGCATGTCGATTTCGAGGCGCTGTGCTGCGGCCAGCCGCATGCCTACACCACCCAAGGCGTATTCCTGTTGCGGCTTGGCATCGAGGCCCGCGCCGCCCGGCTTGCCCAAGGACTGACCGGCGCGGCGCTGGAAAGCCACCTCGCCGCGCTTCGCCGCTTGACCGACGCCCGCGAAATGGGTTCGTTGTTCAAGGTGCTGGCGCTGACCGGCGCCGGATCACCGCCCCCACCCGGATTTGACCCCGCCTGATGTCCGCCAACCTGGAAATCCTCACCGCCGACGCCCTGCCGTTCCGGCACGGCTTCTTTACCCGCAAGGGCGGCGCCTCGTCGGGGGTCTATGCCGGGCTGAACTGCGGCACCGGTTCGGGTGACCAGGCCGAGATCGTGGCAATCAACCGGGGCCGGGTGGCGGCGGCGCTGGACGTGCCGCCCGAGGCGCTGCTGACCGTCCACCAAGTGCATTCGCCGGATGTCGTCACGGTCACCGGCCTGTTGCAGGGCCACCCGCAGGCCGACGCGCTGGTGACCGCCACGCCCGGCCTGGCGCTGGCGGTGCTGACCGCCGATTGCCAGCCGGTGCTGTTCGCCGACCCCGGCGCCCGCGTCATTGGCGCCGCCCATGCCGGCTGGCGCGGGACGCGAGATGGCGTGCTGGAAGCCACCCTCGACGCGATGGAGGCTCTGGGCGCCCGGCGCGTCGACATTGCCGCGGTCATCGGCCCCTGCATCAGCCAGGCCGCCTATGAGGTGGGGCCGGAATTCCTGCAAACCTTCCTCGACGAAGACCCCGGCAACGCCCGGTTTTTCGCCGGCGGGCCGAACGGCCGGCCGCGGTTCGACCTGCCGGCCTATGGCCTGCACCGGCTGCGCAGCGCCGGGGTGGGCCATGCCGAATGGACGCGGCACTGCACCTATCGCGATTCGGAGCGGTTCTACAGCTTCCGCCGCACCAGCCATGCCGGCGAGGCCGATTACGGCCGGCTGATCTCGGCCATCCGACTGTGATCGCCACAGGATTTCCTTGATTCGGCAGTCCGCCCGGCCCGGCGCTGGCGGCGGGCACAAGATAAGGTGCCATCGGCCGCATTGATCGCAAATCCGGCACGATCACCCGCCATCGTTTCCCAATGAGAAATGGCGCCGATCCATCACCAATCGGCCCAATCCTTGCCGCATTGTGCCGTGAATCTGCAAGCAAGACCCGGAACGCAAGGCAAGGAGGCCCCGATGACCCGCGAGACCAAGACGGAACGCCGTTGGCTGACCGCGGTGATTGCCGCCTCGAGTCAGCCGCTGCCGGCCCTGCCCTGGGCGCGCGGGGCGCGCAATCCGCAGCGCCGCGCCGCGCCGCAGCCTGTTCCGGCCCCGCGCCGCCCCGCGGTGGCGGCGCGCTGACGGCTTCGCCGGTTCTCCGGCACCCTCCGGCCCGCCAGGGCCGGATGCCAGGCCCGGTCTCCTTGAGGAACGGGGTCCCGCTCGGGAAGATGCGGCTCCGGTGCTCCTCTGGCACGACCGGGGCCGCATTTTCGTTTGCGATCCGGGCAAGCCTCAGGCGTGGCGGGCGAGGCGCGCCTCAAGCACGTCGAAGGGCACGCCGGGTTCGTCCTTGGCGCAGCGGATGACCAGGCTGGTCTTCACGTTCGCCACGTTCTCGGCCTTGAGCAACTCGCCGGTCAGAAAGCTTTGGAACGTCGACAGGTCAGGCGAGACGCATTTCAGGATGAAGTCGATCTCGCCGTTCAGCATGTGGCATTCGCGAACCAGCGGCCAGGCCCGGCAGCGCGCTTCAAAGGTGGAAAGGTCGGCCTCGGCCTGGCTGTTCAGCCGCACCATGGCAAACACCGCCACCTCGAAGCCCAGTTCGCGCGGGTCGATCTGGGCGTGGTAGCCGCGAATGTAGCCCTGCTCTTCCAGCGTGCGCACCCGGCGCAGGCAGGGCGGCGCGGAAATCCCCACCCGGCTGGCAAGTTCCACGTTGGTCATGCGGCCATCGACCTGCAGTTCCGCCAGGATCTTGCGGTCGATCTCGTCCAGCTTGTGGCCAGCCATCCCCGTCTCTCCGGTTTTGCCGTCTGTCTAGGGCCTTGGACGGGGCTGCGCAACAATCTTTCAAACCCGCGCAAGAAAAAGTCGCCGCCGTTTCGTGCGAATGCCCGGGAACGCAACGCATCGGGGCTTCCGGCCCGCGCAAGGGTTGAATATATCGGCCCTGCAACAAGGGGACAGCCATGGCCGAGACACGTCACACCAGGGTTCTGATCATCGGTTCCGGCCCGGCGGGCTATACCGCCGCGGTCTATGCCAGCCGCGCCATGCTGAACCCGGTGCTGATCCAGGGCATGCAGCCCGGCGGCCAATTGACCATCACCACCGAGGTCGAGAACTGGCCCGGCGACAAGACCGTGATGGGCCCCGACCTGATGCAGCGGATGGAGGACCACGCCCGCGAGATGGGGGCCGAGGTCATCACCGACATCGTCACCCGGCTTGACCTGTCCCGCCGCCCCTTCACCGCGGAAACCGACAGCGGCACCACCTGGACGGCGGATGCCGTGATCCTGGCCACCGGCGCCCAGGCGCGCTGGCTGGGGCTGCCGTCCGAGGAAAAGTTCAAGGGCTTCGGCGTGTCGGCCTGCGCCACCTGTGACGGGTTCTTTTACCGCGGCCGCGAGGTCGTCGTCATCGGCGGCGGCAACACCGCCGTGGAAGAGGCACTGTTCCTGACCAACTTCGCCTCGAAGGTCACCGTGGTCCACCGCCGCGACAGTTTCCGCGCCGAGAAGATCATGCAGGACCGGCTGTTCAAGAACCCCAAGATCACCGTCGTCTGGGACAGCGCGGTGACCGAGGTCAAGGGCACCGAGGCGCCGCTGGGCGTCACCGCCGTGACGGTGCAGAACGTCAAGACGGGCGAGACCCGCGACATCCCCTGCGACGGCTTCTTCGTCGCCATCGGCCATGCGCCCGCCTCCGAACTCGTCAAGGATCAGTTGGAGTTGCACAACGGAGGCTACGTGAAGGTGGAACCGGGCAGCACCCGCACTTCGATTGCCGGCGTCTTCGCGGCGGGCGACCTGACCGACCACATCTACCGCCAGGCCGTCACCAGCGCCGGCATGGGCTGCATGGCCGCGCTGGACGCGGAAAAGTTCCTCGCCGGACACTAGGGCAGCGTCTTGACCTTGCGCATGGCGGGCCGGCCGGTCTGGCTGCAGACTGGCCGCAGGCTGGCTGCAGACTGGCTGCAGGCTGGCTGCAGCCTGCCCACCATCCGCGAACGGAGGCGCCGATGAGCATCCTTCTGGCCTGGGCTGCGGTCTTCGCGGCCCTGTTCGTGATCCCGATCCTGGTCTATGGCGCGGCCTCCGCGCTGACCGGCATCCAGCCGCCCGGCGGCGACCCGCGGGCCTTCCTGACCGGGGTCGCCGTGTCCAAGGCCGGCACGGCGCTGGCCTTTGTCGGGCTCTGGCTGGTCGCCCGCGATGCCCCCGGCTTCTCGCCCCTGATCTACGTCGCGCTCTGGTGGGGCATGTTCGTCATCGGCGAGGTGGGCCAGGCTCTTGGCCCCGACTACAGCCGCACCGAGGCCATTGCCGGGGGGATCTCAGAGACCCTGTATCTGCCGCTTGCGGGCTGGATCCTGACCCGGCTGCTGCCGGTGTGACGCCGCGCATGCCTGCCGTCGAAGCCGTCGCAGACCTCCGCATCTGGCGCATCCTCCGCGCCAGCGACCTGCCCCGACTGATGGACGGTGCGCACCACCCCGAGGGGCGGTTCCACCATGACGGACAGCCCGCCTTCTACTGCTCGCCCAGCCCGCAGGCCGCGGGCCACGCCGTTGCCCCCTACCTGCGCCCCGGCGACGGGCCGCGGCTTCTTGTGCCGCTTCGGCTGACCGTCGCCGGCCTGTGCGATCTGCGCGACCCCGCGACGCTGGCCCGCCTGGGCCTTGCGGGCGACGAGACCGCCGTGCCCTGGCGACCCCAGCGCGCGGCCGGGCTGCCCGCCACCACCTGGCGTGCCAGCGATGCCGTCCGCGCCAGCGGTGCGCCGGGGATGATCTATACCGCCCGCTCGGCCCCCGACCGCTGGCACCTGGTGCTCTTTGCCTGGAACGCCGGTCCCGGCTCGGCCGCGCTGGCCCCCGCCGGCCCGCCGCGGCCGTTCATTGCCCCCGGCTGACCGGTACCGGAACGCCGTTTCCGTTTCCGCAGCGCTGGCGGAACGGCCGCCCGGGCTGCGCCCCTGTCGCAGCAGTTCCGCCTTTTCTTGATTCAAATTCTTCGCTTCCGCTTGAATTCCGCCGCAAACGCGGGCTAAGGCCCCGCGCGAAAGCGGGCAGCGCCGCCCCTGCCCAGCCATGTCCTGAAAGGCCCCTTGCACATGTTGCCGCTTCCCAACCTCGCCCCGATCCCCGAGCTTTATGTCTCGTACGAATCCGCCCAGAAGCTGAAGCATGAGGCGGCGAACCTGCCGTCCTGGGACCTGACCCAGCGCCAGGTCTGCGATCTGGAACTGCTGATGAACGGCGGCTTCCATCCGCTCAAGGGCTTCATGAGCCAGGCCGACTATGACGGCGTGGTGGAAAACATGCGCACCGCCGACGGCACGCTGTTCCCGATCCCGATCACGCTGGACGTCAGCGAAGCCTTCGCCGACAAGGTCGAACCCGGCCAGGACATCGCGCTCCGCGACGCCGAGGGCGTGATCCTGGCGATCCTGTCCGTCACCGACAAATGGGTGCCGAACAAGCCGAACGAGGCCGCCAAGGTGTTTGGTGCCGACGATCTGGCGCATCCGGCGGTGCACTACCTGCACCACCAGGCCGGCCCGGTCTACCTGGGCGGCCCGGTCACCGGCATCCAGCAGCCGGTGCACTATGACTTCAAGGGTCGCCGCGACACGCCGAACGAGCTGCGCGCCCATTTCCGCAAGCTGGGCTGGCGCCGCGTGGTGGCCTTCCAGACCCGCAACCCCTTGCACCGCGCGCACCAGGAACTGACCTTCCGCGCCGCCAAGGACGCGCAGGCGAACCTGTTGATCCACCCCGTCGTCGGCATGACCAAGCCGGGCGACGTGGACCACTTCACCCGCGTCCGCTGCTATGAGGCGGTGCTGGACAAGTACCCTGCGCAGACCACCCACCTGTCGCTCCTGAACCTTGCCATGCGC
This sequence comes from Rhodobacter sp. Har01, assembly GCF_020564565.1. GTDB lineage: Bacteria > Pseudomonadota > Alphaproteobacteria > Rhodobacterales > Rhodobacteraceae > Pseudogemmobacter. The sequence continues at coordinate 215,378 of NZ_JAJCTD010000005.1, read as the reverse complement.
ATGGCCGGCCCGCGTGAGGCGGTCTGGCACGGCATCATCCGCCGCAACCACGGCTGCACCCACATGATCGTGGGCCGCGACCATGCCGGTCCTGGCAAGAACAGCGCCGGCCAGGACTTCTACGATCCCTACGCCGCGCAAGAGCTGTTCGCCCAGCACGCGGCCGAGATCGGCATCGAGATGGAAGATTTCAAGCACATGGTCTATGTGCAGGAAAAAGCCCAGTATTACCCGGCGAACGAGGTGCCCGAAGGCAGCACCGTGCTGGACATCTCGGGCACCGAATTGCGCCGCCGCCTGCGCGAAGGCTTGGACATCCCGGAATGGTTCAGCTTCCCCGAAGTGGTGACCGAACTGCGCCGCACCTCGCCGCCGCGCAGCAAGCAGGGCTTCACCGTGTTCTTCACCGGCCTCAGCGGATCGGGGAAATCCACCATCGCCAACGCGCTGATGGTCAAGCTGATGGAGATGGGCGGCCGCCCGGTCACCCTTCTGGACGGCGACGTGGTGCGCAAGCACCTGTCGTCCGAGCTGGGGTTCTCCAAGGAACACCGCGACATCAACATCAAGCGCATCGGCTATGTCGCCAGTGAGATCACCAAGAACGGCGGCATCGCCATCTGTGCGCCGATCGCTCCCTATACCGCCACCCGCCGCGCCGTGCGCGAGATGATCGAAGCCTACGGCGCTTTCGTCGAGGTGCATGTGGCGACCAGCATCGACGAATGCGAACGGCGCGACCGCAAGGGCCTGTACAAGCTGGCCCGCGAAGGCAAGATCAAGGAGTTCACCGGCATTTCCGACCCCTACGAGGCGCCGGAAAAGCCCGAACTGCGGGTCGAGACGGAAGGCACCGAGGTGGACCATTGCGCCCACCAAGTGATCCTCAAGCTGGAGGCGATGGGTCTGATCAAGGCCTGAGGCCAGATCCTCGCAGCGAAAAAGGGCGCCCTTCGGGGCGCCCTTTGGCTTTTTGCGGTCGGCCGGGCGGTCACTCGGGCCGCATCATCCGGCGCAGCACATCATCCTTCAGCAGGTAGTGGTGGGCCAACCCGATCAGGGCATGCACCCCGGCCAGAAGGATCAGGATGTTCCCGGCCAGGGCGTGGACGCCACCGACGAACTCCACCCCGCCGAACCAGGCGATGGAACCGCCCAGCGGCACCGCCACCATCAGCAGATACAAAAGCCCGTGCAGCGCCGAGGCCGCCTTGCCGCGCGGACCCGGCTCCTGTTCCGGACCGCCGCGGACCAGCCGCAGCAGGATGCGGATCACCGCCAGCCCCAGGATCGTCAGGCCCAGCCAGACATGCAGACCGCCGCCGGCCTCGGGGTGCTTCAGGGCCTCTTCCATGCCTTCGCCGGTCAGATAGTTCACCAGCACCGCCAGCGCGATCAACCAGTGCAGCGCGATCTGCGCACCATTGTAGCCATAGCGTACCGCCATCTCGTCCTCACCAGAAAAAGGGTCCCGCGCGCAGTCTAGGCGCAGGCGCGTCGGGTGGACAATGCGACCAGACGGCCCTGCCCGCGCGGCGGCGCGTCCACACGGCCCTGCCCGCGCCGCGGCGCGTCCACACGGTCCTGCCCGCGCGGCGGCAAGGCGCCGCCTTTACCCGGCCCGCCGGCTCTGCCAGCCTCGCCGCGAAACCGGAGGTGACGGATGTTCGCGATTGCAGAGCTTGACGCCGCCGCGGGCCTTGTGGCTGCGCGGGTGCCGCCCACGCCGGCGCTGGACTGGCCGCTGCTGGCACAGGCCCTGGGCGCGGGCCAGGTGATCGTCAAGCATGAGAACCACGCCCCCACCGGCGCCTTCAAGGTGCGCGGCGGCATCACCTTCATCGACTGGCTGCGCCGCACGCATCCGCGGATGCAGGGCATCGTTACCGCCACCCGCGGCAATCACGGCCAGTCGCAGGCGCGGGCGGCCACGGCGGCCGGGTTGCGCGCGCTGATCGTGGTGCCGCAGGGCAATTCGGTGGAAAAGAACGCCGCGATGCGGGCCTATGGCGCCGAGCTGATCGAACACGGGCAGGATTTCGACGCCGCCCGCGCCCATGCCATGCAGTTGGCCGAAAGCCAGCCGCTGTTCCCGGTGCCGCCGTTTCATCGCGAACTGGTGCGCGGTGTCGCCACCTACGGGCTGGAGCTGTTCCGCGCCCACCCGGACCTTGACCGGGTCTATGTGCCCATCGGCTGCGGCTCGGGCATCTGCGGCACCATCGCGGCGCGCGATGCGCTGGGGCTGAAGACGGAAATCGTCGGCGTGGTGGCTTCGGCAGCGGATGGCGCGCTGCGCTCGGTCCGGGCCGGGCATGTGGTGGAAACCGACAGCGCCCGCACCTTTGCCGACGGGCTGGCGGTGCGGGTGCCGGTGGCCGAGGCGCTGGCGATCTACCGCACCGGCGCGCACCACCTGGGCGCGGTGTCCGAGGGCGAGATCGCCGCCGCCATGCGGCTTTACTTCACCGCCACCCACAACCTGGCCGAAGGCGCCGGCGCGGCCGCGCTGGCGCTGGCCCTGCAAGAGCGTGACCAGATCGCCGGCCGCAAGGTCGGCCTTGTGCTGTCGGGCGGCAACATCGACAGCCCGCTCTATGCGCAGGTGCTGGGGGGCGGCGTGCCCGCCGCCTAGGGGCCGCGGCCTCAGTGCACCGAAACCGGCGCGAAATCGTGGGCGCGGGCCAGGTGAAAGGCCATATTGCGGTCGGACACCAGGGCCAGCCGCTGGCCGTCGGGGGCATGCACCGAATAGATCATCTCGACCCCGCCCTCGATCTGGGCGCGCAGCTCATCGGGCAGGTCGGCCACCGCAACGGGGCGGACATAGACGATGCGCGCGCCACCCTCGGGCAAGCCACGGAAAGGCGTGTTCATCTAGAGCCTCCTTCCTTGCGGCCGATGCGGATGGTCTGCACCACCGTCTCGGGCACCACCCGGTGCAGATCGACGTGCAAAAGCCCGTTCTCCAGCGCCGCTCCGGCAACCTCCACGCCATCGGCCAGCACAAAGCTGCGCTGGAAGGCGCGGGCGGCGATGCCGCGGTGCAGGAACACCCGGTCCTGCGGCTCTTCGCCCTGCCGGCCGCGGATCACCAGTTGCCGGTCCTCGATGGTGATCGACAGGTCTTCTTCGCGGAAGCCGGCCACCGCCAGGGTGATGCGATAGGCCTTCTCGCCGGTCGCCTCGATGTTGTAGGGGGGGTAGCCCTCGCCTCCCGATTTCGCGGTGCGCTCGACCAGCCGCTCAAGCTGTTCGAAGCCCAGCAGAAAGGGATGCGTGCCCAGGCCCAGTTTCGTCATTCGGACAGTCCTTCAAGAAAGCGACGCCAGCCGGACCGAACCCCGCGATCGGGCATCCCGTCCGTCTTTCGGAATATGGGGCGCCCCCCGCGCGCCCGCAAGCCCGCGACATGATGCCGAAGATGAGAATAATCCTGCCGGAAACTGCTGCGAATCGCTCCGTTCCCTGTATCCTTGCCGCCAAAACAAGCACAGCGACCCAAGGCTGCCATGAACGCCCCTTCCGAAATGAGCTTCGATGAAATGCTGCGCGTGAAGCTCGAGGTGCTTCGGCGCGAGCATCGCGATCTGGACGAGGCGATCCACGCTCTGGAAGCCACCGGCCGGCCCGACCAGCTGACCCTGCGGCGGCTGAAAAAGCAGAAGCTGGCGTTGAAGGACACCATCGCCCGGATCGAGGATCAGCTGATCCCCGACATCATCGCCTGAGACGCGCCCGGCCGCTTTGCCCGCCGGTTCAGCCGGGCATCAGCCCTGCCTCGCGCGCCAGCCGCCGCATGTCGGCCTCGATCAGGACCGGGTCAAGGCCCAGGCCCAGCCGGGCCATCAGGTCGTGCTGCTCGGCCGTGAAATCCTGCATCGCGCCCATCCGGACCTCGGGGTCGCGCGGGAAGGCCGGGCCGAACAGCGCCATGCCCTCGCGCAGGGCCAAGGCCTCGGCGGTCAGGCCGCGGATCTCGAAGACCAGCGCCAGCTTCGGCGCCATGGTGGCAGAGGGGCTGAAGAAATATCCGTCCAGCCCGCCCTCGGCCGAATCGGCCAGGTAGGCATCCATCATCACCAGCGCCGCCTGCGCCGATCCGCCCGAGAAATGCGCGCGGTCGCCTTCCTCGGCGGTCCACCAGGACTGACCGATGCACTCGGTCCAGAGCCGGTCCATCAGCCAGCCAAAGCGGTCGTCCTCGGTCAAGGCGGCCAGTTGCGCGGCATAGGAGCTTGCGGTGGCCGGGTCCTGTGCGATCAGCGCCTCGGCGGCGGCCAGCGCGCGGTCGCCCGGCGGCGGCCAGCGGAACGACAGATCGTCAAGCGCATCGCTCAGCGCCTGGTCCACCGTCTCGCCGCTGTCATCCACCAGTTGCGCCACCCGGTCCGCCGGCAGATCGCCCCAATCCGGGTACAGTCCGATGGCCTCGCGCAGAAGCCGGGCCTCGGCTGTCAGGCCGCTGCGGTCCATCGCATCCAGAAGCCGCGCCGCGACCAGTGATTCCGCGCCCTGGGTCAGGGCATAGACCGCCGCCGAGGGCTCGTTCTCGACCTCGGCCAGGATCATCAGATAGGGCAGGTCGGCCAAGGCTGGCGGCAGCGACGCCGCACGCGCGGCCAGCGCGTCGCGCAGGGCGGCGGCCTCGGGCGCCGGCGGATACGAGCCGTCCACCCCGGCCGCCTCCCAGTCCACCGTCGCAAGCGCGGCATTGCGCAGCGCCAGTGCGTCCTGTTCGAACAGATAGCTCAGCGGCACCGGGCCCGCCGTGGCGCCGCGGGCGCAAAGCCCGCCCGCCACTTGCGCCGCCGCCGGGCCTGCGGCGGCCGCCGCCGCCAGGGCCAGTGCCGATAGCCAAGCTCCGATCCGCATGTGCCACTCCCAACCGCCACGCGCAGCCTAGCGCAAGCGTCGGCGGGCGAAACCCCCTTCCCGGCTTGCTCCCCAAGTCGTGGCAGGGTATGCGCGGGCCAAAGGCAGGAGGGCCAGAAATGGGCGTGTCCGTCGGCATCATCATGGGGTCGCAGTCCGACTGGGACACGATGAAGGAGGCCGCGCTGCTGCTGGACGAACTGGGCGTGGCCTATGAAACCCGCATCGTCTCGGCGCACCGCACGCCCGACCGGCTCTGGGCCTACGGCAAGACGGCGGTCGAGCGCGGGCTGAGGGTCATTATCGCCGGCGCCGGTGGGGCGGCGCATCTGCCGGGCATGATGGCGTCGAAGACCCGGCTGCCGGTGATCGGCGTTCCGGTGCAGACCAAGGCCCTGTCGGGCGTGGATTCGCTTTATTCCATCGTGCAGATGCCAAAGGGCTATCCGGTCGCCACCATGGCCATCGGCGCGGCCGGGGCAGCCAACGCTGGGCTGATGGCCGCCGGCATTCTGGCGCTGTCCGATGCAGCCCTGGCCGACCGGCTGGACGCCTGGCGCGCGGCGCTGTCGGCGTCGATCCCCGAGGAGCCGAAGGATGACTGAACCGCTTCCGCAAGGCGCCACGATCGGCATCCTGGGCGGCGGGCAACTGGGCCGGATGCTCTCGGTCGCGGCCAGCCGGCTGGGCTATTGCTGTCACATCTATGAACCGGGGACGGCGCCGGCGGGCGATGTGGCCCACCGCGTGACCACCGCGCCCTATGAGGATGAGGCGGCCCTGCGCGCCTTTGCGGCCTCGGTGGACGTGATCACCTACGAATTCGAGAACGTCCCCACCTCGGCGCTGGATCTGCTGGAAGCCTTGCGCCCGATCCGCCCCAACCGCCGCGCGCTGGCGGTCAGCCAGGACCGGATCGAGGAAAAGTCCTTCCTCAACGCCCTGGGCCTGCAGACCGCCCCCTGGGCCGCGGTCAACTCCGAATCCGACCTGCAGGCCGCGGCACAGGCCCTGGGCCTGCCGGCCATCCTCAAGACCACCCGGCTTGGCTATGACGGCAAGGGCCAGGTGCGGCTGGACAGCGAAGCAGACATCCCCGCCGCCTGGGCCGCCATGAACGGCGCTCCGTCCGTGCTGGAGGGCTTCATCGCCTTTGACCGCGAGATCTCGGTGATCGCCGCCCGCGGCGCCGACGGCAGCGTTGCCGCCTATGACCCTGGCGAGAACATCCACCGCGACGGCATCCTGCGCACCACCACCGTGCCGGCCCGGCTGTCCTCGGGGCAACAGGCCGATGCAGTGCTGGTGGCCGCCCGCATCCTGAACGCACTGGATTATGTCGGCGTGATGGGGGTCGAGCTGTTCGTCACCCGCGCCGGCCTTCTGGTAAACGAGATCGCGCCCCGGGTGCACAACTCGGGCCACTGGACGCAACAAGGCTGCACCGTGGATCAGTTCGAACAGCACATCCGCGCGGTGGCCGGCCTGCCGCTGGGCGATGGCGGGCGCTATGCCGATGTGGTGATGGAGAACCTGATCGGCGACGATCTGGCGCGCGTGCCGCACCTGCTGCAAGACCGCGATGTGGCCCTGCACCTTTACGGCAAGGGCGCCCCCCGTCCCGGCCGCAAGATGGGCCACGTCAACCGCGTCTCGCGCGGCTGAGGCCGGGGAACCGGAATTCGAAGTCGAATTCCGTGCACGATTTCCGGCTTCGGAAATCGTCTCCCCGCCTCAGCCGTGGTCGAACCGCCCCTGCCGCAGGAACTGCACCACCTGCCGGATCACCCCGGGGTTCACCATCATCCAGGTGTGGCTGACGTCCATCACCAGATGGTCCGCCATCCCCTCCAGCCGCGTGCTTGCAACCGACACCTTGCCGTCATCAGGCCCCGGCAAGTATTGGCTGAACCACGGGCTGACCGACCGTGTTCCGGCAATGATCCCCACCGGATAATCCGGCGGCGGCAGCCGGTTCGGCCAGCTTCGCGGCCCGGTGCCCAGGTCCACCCCCGCCGGCCCGTTGAACAGATGAAACACCCGCCAGTCGCCGAACCGGTCCACCACCTCGGACCCATGGTTCGGCGGCGCCAGCATCACCACCCGGCCCAGGCCCGGCGGATGCCCCCGCGACAGCCAGTCGCGCACCAGGATGCCGCCCATGGAATGGGTTACCAGATGCGTCACCCCCGCATGCGGGGCCGCAAAGGCCGCCGCCACGCCCGCGACCAGCTCCTCTGGCGGCGCCTTGGTCGAGGGATAGGCCGCATGCTCGACCGTAAAGCCCGCGGCCCGCAGCGCCAGCCCCATCGCCGCCAGCGACCGATGCGTCCGCGCCAGCCCATGCACCAGGATCACCCGTTCGGCCGGCACGCCGCCGCCCGCCCGCTCGGGGGACGGGTCTCGCAACAGGGGCAGGGCATCGCGCAGCATGGCCCGATCATCCCCGCCCGCCGCCGCAACGCAAGGTCCGGCCTGCCTGACCCAGCGTCACGGTTCCGGAGACCCGGTATCCGGCAGCCCCTTGGCCAGCCGCTGCCGCGCCTCGCGCGCAAGCAGCTCATAGCGGTTGCGGAATTCCTCAAGCATGCCTTCGTCCAGTTCCTCCAGGTCGAGCAGGGCGTTGTGCGCCCCCTTGGTGGCCCGGATCAGCTCGTCCAGCTTCAGCTGGATCGCTGCGGTATCCCGGTTCTGGGTGTTCTGGATCAGAAACACCATCAGGAAGGTCACGACGGTGGTGCCGGTGTTGATCACCAGCTGCCAGGTGTCGGAAAAGCCGAACACCGGCCCGGTCACGATCCAGACCGCGATCACCGCCAGCGCCAGCACGAAGGTCCCCGGCCGCCCGCACCAGTGCGACACCCGTTTCGCCACATCGCCATAGGCCATCTGCACCTCCCATGCCCAGGCTCCAGCTTGCCCGCAGCCGGCGCCTCTGGACAAGCCCCGCCCTCCCGCGCCACCCTGCGCGGCATGACCCGGCCCCGCCCCCGCCTTGCCGTCCGCGCCCTGATCCTTGACGATCAGGACCGGCTCTTGCTGGTCAACGCCTGGCCCCCCGGCACCCGGTCCGACCTCTGGTGCGCCCCCGGCGGCGGCTGCGATGCCGGCCAGTCGCTGCCCGACAACCTGGCCCGCGAGGTGCATGAGGAAACCGGCCTCACCATCGCCGTCGGCGAAATCGCCCTGGTCAACGAATTCCATGACCCGAGGACCGGCTTCCACCAGGTCGACCTGTTCTTCCGCTGCAGCCTTGCCGGCGGCACCCTGAACCCCGCCTGGCAAGACCCCGAAGGCATCGTCACCCGCCGCCGCTTCTTTGCCCGCGACGACCTTGCCTCGGGCCGCATCCGCTTCAAGCCCGACCTCTTGCCCCGCGCCGCCTGGGGCAGCAGCGTGCTTTACGACCCGCTCGAAGAGATCGTCGGATGAGCCGCGCCTTCGTCAACGAGGATGCCGGCAAGGACCGGCCCGACCTGCCCGACTTGCCGCTGTCGCCGCACCCGAACTATGTCACCCCGCGCGGCCTTGCGGCGCTCAAGGCCCGCCTCGCCGCCCGCCAGGCCGACCTCTCGGCCCTGCGGTCCCGCCCCGAGCGGCTGGACAAGCTGCCCGAGGCCGCGGCCGAGCGTGACATCCGCTGGCTTGAGGCGCGCATCGCCAGTGCCCTGCCGGTGGACCCGGCCCGCCACGACCTGTCCGAGGTCGCCTTCGGCCTGCGTGTCACCGTCGCAAACGAGGACGGCCGCGAGGCCACCTACCAGATCACCGGCGAAGACGAGGCCGACGCCGCCAATGGCCGCATCGCCCCGCATTCGCCCCTTGCCCGCGCCCTGATGGGCGCCCGGGTGGGCGATACCGTGACCTGGCCTCGCCCCGCCGGCGCCATCGAGCTTGAAATCCTCAGGATCACCCATGCCGATCCGTGAGCTTTCCCCTCAAGAGGCCCCGCTGGTCGCCCGGTTCTACCGGGACGCCCCTGACTACTGGCTTTTCGCCGAAGGCGCGGTCGACCCTGACCGCCAGGCGGCCGAGTTCTTCACCGACTGCCCGCCCGGCTGCGACCCCGCCGCCAGCGCCCGCCTGGGCCTGTTCCTGCAGGGCCGCCTCTCGGGCGTGGCCGAGCTGTCCTTCGGCTACCCCGGCCCGCAAGACGCCTACCTTGGCCTCATGCTGCTTGGCCCCTGGGCGCAAGGCGCCGGCCACGGCCGCGCCTTCCTCGCCCATGTCGAAGGCCTGGCCCGCGCCCTCGGCGCGCCCATGCTCTACCTGGCCGTGCTGGAGGCGAACCCCCGCGGCCGCGCCTTCTGGGACCGCGAGGGGTTTCGCCCCACCGGCCAGTTCCGCCACGACGCGGCCACCGGCCACACCATCCACCGGCTGTCCAAGCCGCTGTAGCCCGGCCCGGCGCCCACCCGCGCCGGGCCGGACCGGTCAGCCGATCGGGTTGATGTCATCCACAAAGCGGATCAGGTCGGCCATGGTGAAATGCCCCGGCGTCTGCCCCGGCAGTTCCGGCACCCAGTTCGACCGCAGCCACAGGAACGACTTGCGGTCGCCATGGATCAGCCCCAGGAAGGTCTCCGCGATCAGGGTCGAGCCAACCGGACCCAGCCGCATCCCCTGATGCTTCACCTGCGCTTCCTTCAGGATGTAGTACCAGAGCGGCGTTTCCTTATCCAGATGTTGCGCCGCCGCCACCGCGCCATCCGGGCCTTGCCCCACCTCGGCCGCGGTCAGCGGCACCACACCCATCGCCCGTGCCACATCCTGCCCCGAGGGCAGCCCCAGGATCACCCCCCGCCGCAGGTTGCGGAACGCCAGCGAGGCCGCAGGCCCGGCCATCCCCGGCAGAGTGTGCAGCGCCGGCACGATGAACGGGTCAAGCCGGCGGGTCAGGTTCAGCTCGAACCCCGGCGTGCCCGGCGCCGTGCCCAGATCGAAGAACCGCCGCCAGTCGATCACCCAGTTCGACGGCAGGTCGCGCAACGGCCCCGGCCCGCCGGGCGTGGCCACGGCGCCCTGGTCCACCAACTCGCCGACGATGTTGCCCGACTTGCCGGTAAAGTTGAACAGCAGCCCCAGCGAGGCCGCCACCGCCCCACCGTCGCGGAACACCCGGTTGTGGCTGTAGGTCTCGCGCACCATCGAATGGCCCAGCCGATAGGCCGCCGCGGCAAACTCCGCCGGCATGTAGGGCCGGCTGCGGAACCGATAGAACCGCCGGCCGTGGTTCTTGATCTGCCGCACCAGCCCCGGCTCGGTCAGCCGCTCGACAAAGTCGAACAGCACGATCCACTGGTAGTGCCAGGTCACGATCCGCCGCGCCTCGTCGAACAGCGCGTCGCCGGTCAGGCCGGGCTGGCTGACCGCCAGCTGATCCACCACCTTGTTGTGGAACTTGAGGAACAACAGATGCGTCTGCGCCACCAGCAGGTTCTCGTCGTTGCGCTCATCTCCGATCAGCGCACGGCCCACCTGATTGCGCGGCAGATCGTTCGGCATCGCCGGAATGTCCGGCCCGCCGGTGAAATCGGGCGACAGCCCGGCGCGGCCGATCAGCAGCCTGGCCGTGGTGCCATGGGTGACCGGATCGCGCTGATAGAGATGCGGGTCGATCGCCGGACCCTGGCCATAGAGCGAATCCAGGTCGGCCGTGGGCGAGCGGAAGTTCGTCGTCGCCAGCGGGTCGACCTCCTGTGCTTCCAAAGGCGTGGTGTCCAGGGTGATGTCGTGGTCGATGAACTGGCCCAGATAGGTATAGCCGGCCGGCACATTGGGGTTGTCCCCCGCCGCCAGCGGCAACCCGGTCACCGGATCGACCGCATCCTGCATCGCGGCGGCCAGCGCGGCCAACTTGGCATCGCTGACCACCAGCGGGTCCAAGAGCGGGAACATCCGGCCGAACTTGCCGGGGTCGCCGGTGGCCGACAGGGCCTGCAGCGAGGCGCGCGTCATTTCGCGCGTGGCGTGACCATGGGCGGAAATCGCTTTCATTCTGGTCTCCATCAAAAAGGAATGTTCAATGCGTGCATTGATACTGCGCCCGTGCGGCCTCGGCGACAACCGGAGGAAGAAGCGCGCGGCGCGAATACTCCGTCAGTATTCCGTTGCGACCGCCGCAGCCGATGCCCCCGGAAGGGCGCGCGGGGTGGGCGGGTGGGCGCGCGTCCTTCCGGGGGCCGGCGCCACGCTGGCCAGATGGCCGGAATTCGAAGTCGAATTCCGTGCACGATTTCCGACTTCGGAAATCGGCGCCCGGCGTCAGACCGCGGAAGACGCCGCCGGATCGACCAGTTCGGCCTCGGGGCAATCGTCGCCGGGCCGGGCAATCAGCGTGTGGTCCAGCGGACAGGGCGACTGCAGCCGCGCCGCCCGGTCCAGCGACAGACCGCACCGGGCATGGAACGCGGGCTTGCCCGGCACCACCAACGTCCGCCGCTCGGCCTCCAGGCCGTGCGGATGGTTGAACAGGTCGGCAATCGCCGAAACCAGCCGGGTTCCGAAGCGAAAACCGCCGTAGACCCGCCGTCACCCTGCCGGCACGGCACTCCAAATGCAAAAGGGCGGCCCGAAGGCCGCCCTTTCTGTCCTGAGACCGGATGGATCAGAAGTCCATCCCGCCGCCCATGCCGCCACCCATGCCGCCGCCACCGCCGGCGCTGGCCTTGTCGGCCGGCTTGTCGGCGATCATCGCTTCGGTGGTGATCAGCAGCGAGGCGACCGAGGCCGCATCTTCCAGCGCGGTGCGAACAACCTTGGCCGGGTCGATCACGCCGAACGCGAACATGTCGCCATATTCCTCGGTCTGCGCGTTGAAGCCAAAGGCCTTGTCGTTCGATTCGCGCACCTTGCCGGCCACGACCGAGCCATCGACGCCCGCGTTCTGGGCGATCTGGCGCAGCGGAGCTTCCAGGGCCTTGCGGACGATGTTGATGCCCGCATTCTGGTCCGAGTTGGCTCCGGTCAGGCCTTCCAGGGCCTTGCCGGCCTGGATCAGGGCGACGCCGCCGCCGACGACGATGCCCTCCTGAACCGCCGCACGGGTGGCGTTCAGGGCGTCATCGACGCGGTCCTTGCGTTCCTTGACTTCGACTTCGGTCATGCCGCCGACGCGGATGACGGCAACGCCGCCTGCCAGCTTGGCCACACGTTCCTGCAGCTTCTCGCGGTCGTAGTCGCTGGTGGTTTCCTCGATCTGCGCGCGGATCTGGCTGACGCGGGCTTCGATTTCCGCCTTGTCGCCGTTGCCGTCGATGATCGTGGTGTCATCTTTCTTGATGATGATCTTCTTGGCGCGGCCCAGCATGTCCAGGCCGACGTTCTCCAGCTTCATGCCCAGATCATCGCTGATCACCTGACCGCCGGTCAGGATGGCGATGTCCTGCAGCATGGCCTTGCGGCGGTCGCCGAAGCCCGGCGCCTTGACGGCGGCAATCTTCAACCCGCCACGCAGCTTGTTGACGACCAGCGTGGCCAGGGCCTCGCCTTCGACGTCTTCGGCCACGATGACCAGCGGGCGCTGCGACTGGATCACGGCTTCCAGCAGCGGCACCATCGGCTGCAGCGACGACAGCTTCTTCTCGTGCAGCAGGATGTAGGCATCCTCCAGCTCGGCGATCATCTTGTCGGCGTTGGTGACGAAATAGGGCGACAGGTAGCCGCGGTCGAACTGCATGCCTTCGACGACGTCGGTCGAGGTTTCCAGGCCCTTGTTCTCTTCGACGGTGATGACACCCTCGTTGCCGACCTTCTGCATCGCGTCGGCGATCTGGCGGCCGATCTCGACCTCGCCATTGGCCGAGATGGTGCCGACCTGGGCAACCTCGTCGCTGTCCTTGACCGGGCGCGAGGCGGCCTTGATCGCGGCGACGACCTTGCTGGTCGCCATGTCGATGCCGCGCTTGAGATCCATCGGGTTCATGCCGGCGGCGACCGCCTTCATGCCTTCCTTGACGATGGCTTGCGCCAGGACCGTCGCGGTGGTGGTGCCGTCGCCGGCCTCGTCATTGGTGCGGGAAGCGACTTCCTTCACCATCTGCGCGCCCATGTTCTCGAACTTGTCGCTAAGTTCGATTTCCTTGGCGACGGTCACGCCGTCCTTGGTGATGCGCGGCGCGCCGAAGGATTTCTCGATCACCACGTTCCGGCCTTTCGGGCCGAGGGTGACCTTGACCGCGTCGGCCAGGATGTTCACGCCACGCAGCATCCGGTCGCGGGCATCGGTATCGAAACGAACGTCTTTCGCACCCATAGTGCAGACTCCTCAAATCTCGGTTGCGGTTACGGACAGCGACGTCGGACTCAGGAAATGATCCCGAGGATGTCGCTTTCCTTCATGATCAGCAGTTCTTCGCCGTCCAGCGTGACTTCGGTGCCCGACCATTTGCCGAACAGGATCCTGTCGCCGGCCTTGACCGACGGCGCGATCAGCTCGCCCGAATCCTTGCGGGCGCCCTGGCCGACCGAGACGATCTCGCCCTCGGCGGGCTTTTCCTTGGCGGTATCGGGGATGATCAGCCCGCCCTTGGTCTTTTCTTCGGACTGGACGCGCCGGACCAGCACACGGTCATGCAGCGGGGTAAAGGCCATCTGGTAACACTCCCTTGGGTTCCAGGTTGAAACGGATCAGCACTCACAGGCAGCGAGTGCTAACGACGCCGGAGATAGGCAAACCCCGGCCGGCTGTCAACACCCGGCGTGCAGCGAAGCGGCCGGTGGTTTCGCTTGGCCTTCCCGGCGGCGGATGCCACCATGCACCAACCGCCCCTGCCCCGAGGCCCCGATGCGCGCCCTGATCGCCTGCCTTCTGTCGTTCACCCTGCTGGCCGCAGCCCCCGCCCGCGCGGCCTGCTACGGCATGAACCTGCTTGACCTGATGCCGGCAGAGGACCGCGCGCGGATCGAAGCCGCCGCCGCCGCCGTGCCGTTCCCGGAAGGCAACCTCTGGACCGCCCGCAAGGGCGACCAGAGCCTGACCGTCGTCGGCACCTATCACCTTGACGACCCCCGGCACGACGCGACGCTGGCCCGGCTGACCCCGCTGGTGGAAGAGGCCAGCGCCCTGCTGGTCGAGGCCGGGCCGGAAGAGGAAAAGCAGCTGCTGGACCGGATCGCCCGCGATCCCTCGGTGATGATGATCACCGAAGGCCCGACGCTGATCGAATTGCTGCCGCCCGAGACCTGGACCCGGCTGAAACAGGCGATGTCGGCGCGCGGCATTCCCGGCTTCATGGCGGCGAAGTTCCAGCCCTGGTATGTCACCGTGATGCTGTCGGTGCCGCCTTGCGCCATGTCCGAAATGACCCAGCCCAAGGGCCTGGACGGGCTGCTGATCGACGCCGCCAAGGCCGCGGAGATTCCGGTCCGGGCGCTGGAACCCTATGACACCGTCTTCACCATCTTCGAGCTGTTCAACCAGCAGGACCAGGTGGCGATGATCGACCAGACGCTGATCATGGAACCGGCCAGCGCCGATTTCTCGGCCACGCTGGCAGACGCCTATTTCGACGGCCAAAGCCAGCTGACCTGGGAATTGATGCGCGAACAATCCTACGCCATGCCCGGCTATACCCGGGCCCAGGTCGATGCCGAGATGGCCGCGCTGGAAGAGGTGCTGATCAGCCGCCGCAACCTCAGCTGGATTCCGGTGATCGACGCGGCGGCGGCACAAGGGCCGCTGGTGGTGGCCTTCGGGGCGCTGCACCTGCCGGGGGAAAAGGGCGTGCTGAACCTGCTGGCGCAGGATGGCTGGACGGTCACACCGCTGCCCCTGCCATGATCGCGGCCCTTGCCGGCCACCGGCTGGCCCGCGTCACCTGCCTGGACTGCGGCACCTTTTCGGTGCGCGGCGGGCAGCGGGTCATCGGCATTCCGGCCTGGCTGCTGACCACCGACCGCGGCGCGCAGGTGCTGGTCGATGGCGGCTTTCCCCCGGCCTATGCGGCGGATGCCGCAGCCGCGGCAAGCGTCGATGGCCTTGGCAGTTTCGGCGAATTGATTGGCTACGGGCCGCAATACGCGGTGGCGGCACAACTGGCGCTGTGCGGCGTCTCGCTGGCCGACCTGGCGGCGCATGTGCTGACCCATGGCCACATCGACCATGTCGGCGCGCTGCCGCTGATCACCTGCCCGCTGGTGCTGACCGCGGTCGAGCGTGCCGACCCGCGCCCGCGCTACTTCGCCAGCGCCCGGCCGCCGGACTGGCCGGACGTGCCGACGCTGCGGATCGACGGCGAGACCCGGCTTTGCGACGGCATCACCCTGCTGCCCACGCCCGGCCACACCCCGGGTCACCTGTCGCTGCTGCTGGAACTGCCGGGGGCCGCACCCATCCTGCTGGCCGCCGACGCGATCAACCGCCACTCGGAACCGGCCGAGGGGTTCCCCGATGCCGAAGACCCGCAAACCGCAAGGGCCAGCGCCGACCGCCTGTTGCGGCTGGTGAGCGACCGCGGCGCCCGGCTGGTCTGCGGCCATGAACCGGCGGACTGGCCGGCCCTTCCCAAGGCCCCCGCGGCCCTGGCGCCATGATCCCTGGCAGCATGACCCCTGGCGCCATGACCGACGCCCGGCGCCGGGGCCGGCTGCTGCTGCTGGGAGCGACCCTGGCCTGGAGCACGGCCGGCCTCTTCGCCCGCGCGATCCCGCTGGATACGCCCACGGTGATTCTCTGGCGCGGGCTGTTCGGCGCCGCGGGGCTGGTCGGGCTGCTCCTGGTGCTGCAAGGTCCGGCGGGCCTGCGCGACTTTGGCCGGCTGGGCCGGGCGGGCTGGCTGTATGCGCTGTGTTCGGGGCTGGGGATGCTGTGCTTCGTCGGCGCGCTCAAGGCCACCACGATTGCCCATGTGGCGATCATCTACGCCACCGTGCCCTTTGCGGCGGCCGGGCTTGGCTGGCTGGTGCTGCGCGAAAGGCCGGGCAGCGGGGCGATGGCCGCGGCCATCGCGGCGCTGTCGGGGTCGGTGGTGATGGTGGGCCTCGGCGGCGATGGCCGTGCGCTGGGTGATCTGATGGCGGTGGGCATGGTGCTGGCCATGGCCGCGATCATCGTCATCGCCCGCGCCCGGCCCGGGCTGCCGGTGCTGGCAGCGGGCATCGTCTCGGCGATCTGGGTGCCGCTGGTCTGCCTGCCCTTCGCCACGCTGGACGGGCTGACGGTTTGGAACGTGTTTCTCATGGCGGGGTTCGGGCTGCTGAACTCGACGCTGGGCTTTGCGCTGTTCATCTACGGCTCTCGGCATTGCCCGCCGGTGGAAACCGCGCTGATCGGGGCGCTGGAAACGCCGCTGACGCCGCTCTGGGTCTGGTTGGTGTTCGCCGAACAGCCCACGGCGGCCACGCTGGCCGGCGGCGGCATCGTCATGCTGGCCGTGCTGGGTCACCTGTCCCGCGGCGGGCGCTGATCCTCAGGGACGGTGATCCAGATGAGCGTCCTTCCCCCGCCAGAAGGCGGGGGAAGGACGCACGCCTCTTGTCTCGGGTCGCGGACCAGGATCCGCGTCCCTCGGGCCGCCCGGCCGCACCGTGCCGCTCTTGTTGCAGACAAAGCGCCTGGCATCACCGTCCTTCCCCCGCGCGTCCCTGACGTCGGGGTGGGCGGGTGGGCGACGTCAGGGACGCGCGGCGCCGGGCGTCTTGCGCCCGGCGCCTTTGCTCACTCGTGGCCGGCCCGGGGCGGCCGCAGCGGACGGCGCGGCGGCTCGGTGACCTCCGGTCCCTTCGGGCCCTTGGTCTGTTTCGGCGGCGGCGGCACATGCGCCTTGGCCGATTTCACCGGCGGCACCGGCGCGCCGGATGCGGGTGTCGCACTGCCCGGGGTCGGATCGTCAGGGTGTTTCGTCATCGCAAGCTCTCCTGAAAAGGGGGCGGGAACCGGCCCGACGCGCAAAACGCGCGGGGCCGGGAAATCAAGCCGTCAGGATCATCTCCGGGGCACTCCTCTGCGCAGCGGTGGGGCGGGCCGCGGCCCATCCGGGCGGCGGCGACGATCTCGCCCGTCAGGGCGTCAGACGCTCAGGTCCATCTGCGGGGCACTCCTCTGCCAGAGGGGCGCAGTATGCCACAAAACGCGCCAAAGGTAAACAAATCCTGAAGATGCGTCGCCAAGCCCTTGAAATCATTTGCGGCACATCGTGTCCCATCATGGGACACCCTTTCCCCCAGGACAGGGTGACAATCGCGCGCCCCTCGCCTATAAGCCCGCCAAATCCCAACCCGCGAGAGCCCCGCCCATGACCACCCTCGTCTTCGGCCACAAATCCCCCGACACCGATTCCACCGGCAGCCCCATCATCTGGGCCTGGTACCTGTCCACCGTGAAGGGCACCCCCGCCAAACCCGTCCTCCTCGGCGAGCCGAACACCGAGGCCGCCTTCGTCCTGCGCCACTGGGGCCTCGACAAGCCCGGGATCATCGCCGACGTGGACGCCGGCGCCAGCGTCGTCATCGTCGACACCAACAACCCCGCCGAGCTGCCGCCCTCGATCAACGAGGCGAAGATCGAGGCGATCATCGACCACCACCTGCTCGTCGGCGGCCTGAAGACGAAGAACCCCATCGACATCACCATCCGCCCGCTGGCCTGCACCGCCACCATCATGGCCGACTTGATGGGCGCCGACCTTGCGAAGGCCCCCAAGGCCATCAAGGGCGCGATGCTGTCGTGCATCCTGTCCGACACGCTGGAATTCCGCAGCCCCACCACCACGCCGCACGACAAGGCGGTGGCCGAGAAGCTGGCGGCCGAACTGGGCGTCTCGATCCCCGAGCTGGCGGCGCAGCTGTTCGAGGCGAAGTCCGACGTCTCGGCCTATTCGGACGCCGCCCTGCTGCGGATGGACAGCAAGGAATACACCATCGCCGGCAAAGAGCTGCGCGTCTCGGTGCTGGAGACCACCGCGCCAAAGCTGATCCTGGACCGCAAGGCGGCGCTGATGGCCGCGATGCCGGGCGTTGCGCAGGAAGACGGCGCCGACCAGGTGCTGCTCTTCATCATCGACATCCTGAAGGAAGAAGCCACCCTGCTGGTGCCGAACGACCTGGTGAAGCAGATCGCCGAGGCCTCGTTCCCCTGCACCTTCACCGGCGACACGGTGGTCCTGCCCGGCATCATGAGCCGCAAGAAGCAGATCATCCCGGCGCTGAAGCTCTGACCGGCAGCCACAGCGCGAAGGGGGCCGGGGAACCTTCCCGGCCCTTGGCGTTTCAGCCGGCCGGAGCGGGGTTGTAGCCACCCTCGATCAGCCGCGACATGCCGCCGTCCTGCGACACGATGCGGTTCGGGATCATCCCCGACAGCGCCTGTGCCGCAATGCCGGTGCGCCGCCCCGAGCGGCAGACCAGCACCAGGTCGCGGCCATCTGCGATTTCCGGGCCGATCTGGGCCAGAAAGCTTTGCGGGTCGGTGAAGGTGACCAGCCGCGCGCCTTCGATCACGCCGGTCTCAGCCCATTCCTCGGGCCGGCGGATATCGACCACCAGCGCGCCTTCGGCCTTCATCTCGGCCAACGTCAGCGCCTTGACCTCGACCTCGCCCGCCTGCGCGGCCATCGACGCGACCGCAAGAAGCGCCGCCAGAACCAGCCGTCTGCCTGTCGAACCCATCCTGTCCTCCGATCACATTCCGAACCTGGCATATAACGATTCGCCACCGCCTGCGCCATGCGCCGTTCCGCCGCCCCTTTCCTTTTCGTCGCGCGAAGCCGACATATCCTGAACCGGAGGAGCCCATGACCCAGATCATTTCCGCCCTGGCCGACATTTCCCGCCGCCATCAGGCCGTCTATTGCGATCTTTGGGGCTGCCTGCACAATGGCAAGGCCGCCTTTCCCCAGGCCGTCGAGGCCCTGCGCTCCTTTCGCGCGGGCGGAGGCGCCGTGGTCCTGCTGACCAACGCCCCGCGGCCGAAATCCAGCGTGGCCGAGCAGATGCTGCGGCTGGGCGTGCCGGGCGATGCCTGGGACGAAATCGCCACCTCGGGCGATGCGGCGCAGTTCGCGCTGGCGTCGGGCGCGGTGGGCCGCAAGGTTTTCCACATCGGCGCGCCCAAGGACGAATCGTTCTTCACCGACCTGGCCCCCGACATCGCCGAATTTGCCAAGGGCCAGCCGCCGGTGACCCGCGTGCCGCTGCAACAGGCCGATGGCGTGGTCTGCACCGGGTTGCGCGACGACCTGACCGAGACGCCGCAGGACTATCGGGCCGAGCTTCTGATGGCCAAGACGCTGGGCCTGCCGATGCTGTGCGCCAACCCCGACATCGTGGTCGACTTTGGCGACAGGCGGCTGTGGTGCGCCGGCGCCCTGGCCCGAGATTATGAGGCGATGGGCGGCCGCGCGCTGTATTTCGGCAAGCCGCACCCGCCGATCTATGATCTGGCCCGACGCCGGCTTGAGGCGATTCGCGGCGATGTGGGCGCGATCCTGTGCATCGGCGACGGGATCGACACCGATATTCAGGGTGGCATCGCCGAGGGGCTGGACACCTTGTTCATCACCGGCGGCATCGACGCCGCGGCCTTCGGCCCAGACCCCGAGCGACCCGATCCGGACCTGCTGCAGGTCTGGCTGGACAAACGCCAGCTGTCGGCGACCTTTGCCATGGGCCACTTGCGCTGAAACGCTGCGCCGCAGCGGTAACTTTGTTGCGGCATCGCCCGCACCGTGGAACATTTCTTGCGCAACGGAATTGCGCTGCGTCGCAGCATCTGCTAGGGTCTGGCGACCTGAAAAGGACTCAGCATGATGCTCGACAGCACGCATAATCTGCCCCGCGGCACGATCTGCATCGAAGATCTGGAAATCGGCATGACCCGCAGCCTGACCAAAGAGGTCACGGACCGCGACATTGAGCTGTTCGCAGAGGTCTCGACCGACCGCAACCCGGTGCATCTGGACGAAGGCTATGCCCAGGACACCATCTTCGAGGGCCGGATCGCGCATGGCATGCTGACCGCCGGGCTGATTTCCGCGGTGATCGGGGAACAGCTGCCGGGGCATGGCTCGGTCTATCTGGGCCAGAGCCTCAAGTTCCTGGCGCCGGTGCGGCCGGGCGATCTGGTGACGGCCGAGGTCAAGGTGCTGGCGATTGACCATGCCAAACGCCGGGTGACCCTTGAAACCTGGGCCTCGGTGGGTAAAACCGTGGTGCTGAAGGGCGAGGCGCTGGTGCTGGCGCCCAGCCGCAAGTTCGACTGAGGCGCCCCAGCCGCCGGGGCCGCCCCACACCCCGGGACCGCAATGGAAATTCACCAGGACTGGCAATGGCTTGACCCGGCAGCGCGCGGCGCGTCCTGCGCCATGGGCAATTTCGACGGCGTGCATCTGGGGCACCGCTCGGTGATCGATCTGGCGCGCGGGACGGCGCCGCTGGGGGTGATCACCTTCGAGCCGCACCCGCGGCAGTATTTCGCGCCCGCCGCCCCCGCGTTCCGCCTGATGAACGCCGAGGCGCGCGCGAACCGGCTGGCCAAGCTGGGGGTGGCGCATCTGTTCCAGTTGCAGTTCGGCTCGGTCCTGGCGGGGCTGACGCCCGAGGACTTTGCCGCCCGGGTGCTGGCGAAGGGCCTGGGGATCAGCCATGTGGTGGTGGGCGAGGATTTCCGTTTCGGCAAGGGGCGCGCCGGCACCGCGCAAGACCTGCAGCGGCTGGGACTGGCGCATGGCTTCCGCACCACCGTCGCCCCGCTGTTGCGGCACGGCGAGACGGATGTGTCGTCCACCGCGATCCGCAACGCGCTGAGCGAGGGGCGACCGCGCGATGCGGCGGCGATGCTGGGCCACTGGCACCGGATCGAAGGCGAGGTGATCCATGGCGAAAAGCGCGGCCGCGAGTTGGGCTTTCCGACCGCGAACATGGCGCTGGACGGATTGCACCTGCCGCGCTTCGGCGTCTACGCGGTGAAGGTCGACCTGCGGACGGGGCCGCAGGCGGGCACCTACATGGGGGCGGCGTCCCTGGGGGTGCGGCCGATGTTCGGCGGGCAGGCGCCGAACCTTGAGACTTACCTGCTGGATTTTCAGGGTGACCTTTACGGCCATCACCTTTCCGTCGCGCTGGTCGATTACCTGCGGCCCGAGATGAAATTCGACGGGCTGGAGGCACTGATCGTGCAGATGCAGGCGGATTGCGACCGCGCCCGCGACGTGCTGCTGGCGGCCTGAGGCAACGGAATTCGTGCGAATTCCGGGCACGACTTCCGCGCGGAAATCATCTGCGACAACGGCCGGGTTGACCGACCGGCATGACATGAACATAGTGTGAACATCTTTCCAGGAGGGCCGCCATGGATTCCCCCCGCATCCTGCCGTTGACCCCGGACCTGATCCCCGAATTCGTCGGTCTTTTCGGCCCGCAAGGGGCTTGCGCCGGCTGCTGGTGCACGATCTTCCGGGTGCCGGCAAAAGCCTGGTCCAAGATGCCCGGGGACGAGCGCCGCGCCCTGACGCTGGATCGCATCCGCCGCGGCCCTCCGCCCGGCCTGCTGGCGCTGGACGGCGATCAGGCGGTGGGCTGGATGCAGGTCGGCCCGCGGTCGGACGTGCCGGAATGGAACAATCCCGGCCGCGTGTCGTCGCCGCTGCCCGACGCCCCGGCGGATGACCCGGCCGTCTGGGCCATCACCTGTTTCTTCTTCCGCCGCCCCTGGCGTGGGCGCGGCCTGACGCATGCTTTGCTTGCCGAAGGCATCGCCTTCGCCCGGGCCAATGGCGCAAGGCTGCTGGAGGCAGCGCCGATGGTAAAGGCCAAGCAGTCGAAGTCGATCCCGCTGTTCGTCGGCCCGGCGGCGACCTTCCGCAAGGCGGGGTTCCTTGAGGTGGCCTGCCGAAAGGAGGGCCGCCCGCTGATGCGGCTGACGCTCGACACCTGACGCCGGAACCGGAATTCGAACTCGAATTCCGTCGCCGATTTCCGGCTTCGGAAATCGACTCCGCGCCCCTTCCCTTCGCCTGCCGCATACCGCACCTTGCAGCGCATGGAAACGCTCCGCCCCCGGTTCTGGGAAACCGTCCCGCTGAAGAATCTGACCGCCGCCGAGTGGGAGGCGTTGTGTGACGGCTGCGGCAAATGCTGTCTGAACAAGCTTGAGTTCGAGGACACCGGCGAGGTGCTTTACACCCGCATCGCCTGCCGGCTGTTCGACGATGCCACCTGCCGCTGCGCCGATTACCCCAACCGCAAGCGCCACGTCCCGGAATGCGTGGTGCTGACGCCCAAATCCCTGCCCCGCGTCGCCTACTGGATGCCCGCAACCTGCGCCTACAAGCTGCTCTGGCTGGGCGAGCCCCTGCCCGACTGGCACCCCCTGGTCACCGGAGACCCGGAAAGCCCGCACACCTCGGGCAACTCGATCCGCGGCCGCACGCTGAGCGAGCAAGAGGTGGCCGAGGACGACTGGGAAGATCACCTCATCGAGGAAGCCCCCTGATGTTCTTCGCCTCTGACAACGGCTCGGGCGCGGCGCCCGAGATCATGGCCGCCCTGTCCGCTGCCAACGACGCCTACGCCCGCGGCTACGGCAACGACGCGCTGACGGCGCGCGCCTGCGATGCCGTCCGCGAGGTGCTTGAGGCACCACAGGCCGCGGTCTGCCTGGTTGCCACCGGCACCGCGGCGAATGCCTTGGCGCTGGCCACCGTCTGCCCGCCCTGGGGGGCCGTGTTCTGCCACACCCACGCGCACATCGCCGAAGACGAATGCGGCGCGCCAGAGTTCTATTCCGGCGGCGGCAAGCTGGTGCTGGTGGACGGCGACCACGGCAAGATGACGCTGCCGGCCCTGCGCGACGCCATCGCGCGCACCGGAACCAGCGTGCATGGCGTGCAGCGCGGCGCGGTGTCGATCACCACCGTCACCGAGGCGGGCACCACCTACACCCCCGCCGAGATCGCCGCGCTGACGGCCGAGGCCAGTGCATTTGGCCTGCCCAGCCACCTGGACGGCGCGCGCTTTGCCAACGCCCTGGTCGCCACCGGCGCCACCCCCGCCGAGATGACGTGGAAAGCCGGCATCGACCTGCTGTCCTTTGGCGGCACCAAGAACGGCTGCCTGGGGGTCGAGGCGGTGGTGTTCTTCGACCCGGCAAAGGCCTGGGAATTCGAGTTGCGGCGCAAGCGCGGCGGGCACCTCGCCTCGAAGCACCGCTTCCTTGCCGCCCAGATGGCCGCCTATCTGGAGAACGGCCTGTGGCTGCGGCTGGCCGCACAGGCCAACGCCATGGCCACCCGCCTGGCCGAAGGCTTGGCCCGAACGCCCGGCATTCGCCAGCAGCACCCGGTCCAGGCCAACATGATGTTCCCCGACTGGCCGGCCGGCACCCATGCCCGCCTGCAGGCCGCCGGCGCCGTGTATTACCAGATGCCGGCGCCAGCCGGCCGCGAAGCCGCCCGGCTGGTCACCAGCTGGAGCACGACCGAGGCCGAGATCGACCGCTTCCTCGCCGCCTTCGGCTGACCGATCCGCCACGCCCGGGCATCTGATGCATCGCCGCCCCTTTGCGCCCGGGCGGCCCCGGTGCTATGCCGCGCGCAGACGATTCCGCTGCCACCCGGAGCCAGCCACATGCCCGCGATCACCGAGCCGAAGCTTATCTCCGGCAATGCCAACCTCAGCCTCGCCAAGTCGATCGCGCGGCGGATGTCGATGCACCGGGGAATGTCGATCAACCTGGTCGAGGCGCGGATCGAACGCTTCAACGACCAGGAAATCTTCGTCGAGGTGTTCGAGAACGTCCGCGGCGAGGACATGTATGTCATCCAGCCCACGTCGAACCCGGCCAACGACAACCTGATGGAACTCCTGATCATGGTCGATGCGCTGCGCCGGTCCTCGGCCAGCCGCATCACTGCGGTGATCCCCTACTTCGGCTATGCCCGCCAGGACCGCCGCGCCAAGGCCCGCACGCCGATCAGTGCCAAGCTGGTGGCAAACCTGATCACCCAGGCCGGCGTGGACCGCGTCCTGACGCTGGACCTGCACGCCGCCCAGATTCAGGGCTTCTTCGACATTCCGGTGGACAACCTCTATGCCAGCCCGATCTTCGCGCTGGACATCGAGCACAACCTGAAAAGTCAGCTTGGCCAGATCACCGTGGTCTCGCCCGACGTCGGCGGCGTGGCACGGGCGCGCGAACTGGCCAAGCGGATCAACGCGCCGCTGGCCATTGTCGACAAGCGCCGCGAGAAGGCCGGCGAAGTCTCGGAAATGACCGTCATCGGCGATGTGACCGGGCAGACCTGCATCATCGTCGACGACATGTGCGATACCGGGGGCACGCTCTGCAAGGCGGCCGAAGTGCTGATCGAGGCCGGTGCGACCGAGGTTCACGCCTATACCACCCACGGCGTGATGTCCGGCACGGCGGTCGAGCGGATTTCGAACTCGGTGCTGAAAAGCCTGGTCATCACCGACTCGATCGAGCAGGGCGACAAGGTCCAGGCCGCCCACAACATCCGCATCGTGCCCACTGCACCGATGTTTGCCCAGGCGATCCTGAACATCTGGGGCGGCATGTCGGTGTCGTCGCTGTTCGAGACCGAGACCCTGACGCCAATCTACGAAGGCCTGTACCCGCGCAGCTGAGGCAGCCGTTAACCGGGCGGAAACGGGCGTCGGGCAAGGTGGCGCGGAACCCTTCCCCGATCCGGCACCCGCATGGCTTCTCCTCTGCCCAGGCCCGACTTTCCGTCGCAGGTTCCCCTGCCGCCGCGTGACCATCCGCTGCGGCGCACGGTGGACCAGATCACCGACGAAATGGCCAGCGCCTCGATGCGGCTGGGCCATGACATCGTCGATGTCGCGGGCTTCCTGGAAGGGGTGGAAAGTGCCGCGCGCCAGCAGCTGGATCGGCTGACCGAAGCCAGCGGCAGCACCCGGGGCGTGACCCGGGCCAGCACCTCGATGGTCGAGGCGACCGATCGGCTTTCGGCGGTGATGCGGGGGCTGTTCGACGTGCTTGGCACCTCGACTGCGCAACTGGCACAGGCGGTGCAATCCAGCCAGCAGGTGATGGGCTGGGTCGGCGGGGTGGGCGGGCACCTGGGCCGGATTGATACCGCGATGCAGGCCGCACAGGCCTCGAATGCCCGCATCCTGGACATCGCGCGCGAGGTCAGCATGCTGGCCATCAACGCCAAGATCGAGGCAGCCCGCGCGGGCCAGGCCGGTCGCGGATTCGCCGTGGTGGCCGATGCGGTGAACACGCTGTCGGCGCAGACCGCCGAGGCGGCACAGGTGATTTCCGGGACGGTGGCTTCGCTGGCGGCCGAGATCGGCGCGCTGCGCGCCGAGGCGCAGAGCGTGGCCGCCAATGCCAAGGCCGGGCTGGCCGACCTGGCCTCGGCCGAGGCGGCGCTGAAGACCATCGGCACCCAGGCCGCAGAGGCCGGCGGCGAATTGGACACGATGGCGGGCGAGGCGGCGAAGATGCGGTCGGTGATGCAGGGCTTCGGCCCGACCTTCCGCGCGTTGCACGATGGTGTCACCACCCAGGCCGGCCTGGTGAACGATGCCCGCCAGCGGGTGTCGCGGCTGATTCGGCTGGGCGAGGGGATGGTCCAGCATGTCTTCGCCCTGGGCGGGGCCAGTGCCGACCGGCCGCTGATCGACATGGTGATGCAGCGGGCCGGCGACCTGGGTCGTGCCCTGGAACGCGCGCTGGCCCTGGGCGAGATCACCGGCGCGGCGCTGTTCTCGACCGACTACCGGCCGGTTCCGGGCAGCAACCCGGCGCAGCTGGTCGCGCCGTTCACCGCGCTGACCGACCGGCTGTTCCCGCCCCTGCAAGAGCCGGTTCTGGCAGCGGACCCGCGGGTGGCCTTCTGCGCCGCGGTGGATCGCAACGGCTATCTGCCCACCCACAACCGCAAGTTCTCGGCTCCGCAGGGCGCCGATCCGGTCTGGAACGCCGCCAACAGCCGCAACCGGCGCCTCTTCGACGACCGGGTCGGCCTGGCCGCCGGACGCTCGACCGCGCCGTTCCTGATGCAGATCTACCGGCGCGACA
Source organism: Rhodobacter sp. Har01 (assembly GCF_020564565.1). Classification (GTDB taxonomy): domain Bacteria; phylum Pseudomonadota; class Alphaproteobacteria; order Rhodobacterales; family Rhodobacteraceae; genus Pseudogemmobacter. The sequence goes on along the minus strand of NZ_JAJCTD010000005.1, from coordinate 189,499 downwards.
TGGGCGGGGGCGAATTCGCGATGATGAAGGACGTCTCGGCGCCGATTTTCGTCAACGGCCAGCACTGGGGCGGGCTGCGGCTGGCCTACCGGTTCTGATCGGCCGATGCCCCGCCGCCGCGAGGGCGTTCGGCCTTTGGCCTGCGGAGGCGTCTGCCGTCTGACGCCGCGCTAGTCGACTTCCCAGTCGTCATCGTCGCGGACAGTGCCGATGGCCATCCAGTCGGCGCGCACCCGGGCGATGCGGGTGTCGCCCCAGGTCTTGAACACCAGCTTGAAGCCCTTGACGGTGACATCCTCGGCCGTCAGGTCCACGCGCGAATTCGTCTTGTGGTCCATGTCCCACATCGTCAGGCCCACCGTCACCGCCGGCACCTGCGCGAAGGCTTCGGCAAAGCTGACGGCCACGCGGCATTCGCGCGGGCCATGCCCCGTCCACATCTGGCCGCCGTCGGCAAAGTCCGAGAACAGAACCTTCGTGCCTTGCAGGACGCCGACGCTGGACCTAAATCGCTTCATCACACACTTCCCAGGACTGCCGAGGCCGTATTCGGAAATTTCGGTCAAAATTGGACCAAATCCGCGGACTTTCGGCGCGGCCTGCCCCATTCACGCGAACATGAGGGCACCGATGGGGGAAAGGCAAGGCGGCGCCGGTCGTGCATGCAGCCATGCCGGCCAGCGCGCAAGGGTGCTACCGGCCGCCGGCCCGACCTGCACGCGCGGTCTGGTTTCGACACGCCGCGGCAGCCGCAAGACGCAACGGGCGCGACGGTGTATCCGGCACGCCCGAGTTTGCATCCGTGCAATCCTGGCCGTCTCAGAACCCGGCCGCAGCCTTTACCGCCAGCAGATCGGCCATCGCCTTGTCGGCGCTGTCCTTGTCCACCGCCACCGCCGTTGCCTCGGAGGCATCGGCAACCAGCTGGTCCATCAGCTTGGCATTCAGCTCTTCCAGTGGGATCGCCTGCTCGGCAAGGACCGAGACGCCGGCGAGGTTGATCTCGGCGAAGCCGCCGGTCACCAGGTAGGACTTGGTTCCCTCGGCCGAGACCGAGCGCAGGATGCCGGGGCGCAGGGTGGTGATCAGCGGCGCATGGTCGGGCATCGCGGTCAGATCGCCCTCGAAGCCGGGGATCTGGACCTGCGTGGCGCGTTCCGACGCGATGCGGCGCTCGGGGGCGACGAGGTCGAATTGCATGGTTTCGGCCATGATGTCTCCTTGGCGATGGGGCGCCGGGCGGGGTCCGTCCGGCGCCGATACCCGATCAGGCCGCGGCCGCCGCCATCTTCGCGGCCTTGGCTTTCACGTCCTCGATGTCGCCGACCATGTAGAAGGCGGCTTCGGGAAGGTGGTCGTATTCGCCGGCAACCACCGCCTTGAACGAGGCAATGGTCTTGTCCAGCGGCACCTGCACGCCGTCCGAGCCGGTGAACACCTTGGCCACGTCGAAGGGCTGCGACAGGAAGCGCTGGATCTTCCGGGCGCGGGCCACGGTCAGCTTGTCCTCTTCGCTGAGTTCGTCCATCCCGAGGATGGCGATGATGTCCTGCAGCGACTTGTAGCGCTGAAGCACCCCCTGTACCGAGCGGGCAACCTGGTAATGCTCTTCTCCGATCACCGTCGGGTCCAGCAGGCGCGAGGTCGAGTCGAGCGGGTCCACCGCCGGGTAGATGCCCAGTTCCGAGATCGCACGCGACAGCACGGTCGTCGCGTCAAGGTGCGCGAACGAGGCGGCCGGCGCGGGGTCGGTCAGGTCGTCGGCCGGCACGTAGATCGCCTGCACCGAGGTGATCGAGCCCGACTTGGTGGACGTGATGCGTTCCTGCAGCGCGCCCATGTCGGTGGCCAGCGTCGGCTGGTAGCCCACGGCCGAAGGAATACGGCCCAAGAGCGCCGAGACTTCCGAACCCGCCTGGGTGAAGCGGAAGATGTTGTCGACGAAGAACAGAACGTCGGTGCCCGACTGGTCGCGGAACTGTTCGGCCAGGGTCAAGCCGGTCAGCGCCACGCGCGAGCGGGCCCCCGGGGGTTCGTTCATCTGGCCATAGACCAGCGCCACCTTCGAGGCGGCAAGGTCGTCGATCTTGATGACGCCGGATTCGATCATCTCGTGATAGAGGTCGTTGCCTTCCCGGGTCCGTTCGCCCACGCCGGCGAAGACCGAGTAGCCCGAGTGAACCTTGGCGATGTTGTTGATCAGTTCCATGATCAGAACCGTCTTGCCCACGCCGGCGCCGCCGAACAGGCCGATCTTGCCGCCCTTGGCATAGGGTGCCAGCAGGTCGATCACCTTGATGCCGGTGACCAGCACGATGCTTTCGGTCGACTGCGACACGAAGTCCGGCGCCGGCTGGTGGATGGCGCGGGTTTCCGTGGACACAACCGGGCCTTTTTCGTCCACCGGCTCGCCGATGACGTTCAAGATGCGGCCCAGCGTGCAATCGCCCACCGGAACCGAGATCGGCGCGCCAGTGTCGTTCACGGGCGTGCCGCGCACCATTCCTTCGGTGGCGTCCATGGCGATGGTCCGCACGGTGTTCTCGCCCAGGTGCTGGGCAACCTCCAGCACCAGGCGCTTGCCGTTGTTGGTGGTTTCCAGCGCGTTCAAAATCGCCGGGAGATCGCCTTCGAACTGCACGTCCACGACGGCGCCGATGACCTGGGTCACCTTGCCGGCAGCGGCGGCGGCGGAAGCTTTCGGGGCCTTTGCCATTCTCGTCTTACTCCGGGTTCGTCAGAGCGCCTCGGCGCCCGAAATGATTTCGATGAGTTCCTTGGTGATCGACGCCTGACGGCTCCGGTTGTACTGGATCGTCAGCTTGTTGATCATGTCGCCGGCGTTGCGGGTGGCGTTGTCCATGGCGGACATCCGCGCGCCCTGCTCGCTGGCGCCGTTTTCCAGAAGCGCGGTAAAGATCTGCGTGGCCACGCCCCGCGGCAGAAGATCGGCCAGGATGGCCTCTTCGCCGGGTTCGTAGTCATAGCTGGCGTTCGCCGCGGTGGCCTCGAACTTGGCCGGGATCACCTGCTGCATGGTCGGAATCTGGCTGATCACCGACTGGAAGCGGTTGTAGAAGATCGTCACCACGTCGGCCTCGCCGGCTTCGAAGGCGGCCAGGACTTCCCGGGCGATGCCCTGCGCGTTGGAATATCCAAGGCGCTTGACCTCACTCAGGTCGACATGGCCGACAAAGGCGTTCGACCAGTCGCGCTTCAACTGCTCGCGGCCCTTCTTGCCGACGGTCAGGATCTTCACCGTCTTGCCCTGCGTCACCAACTCGTTGGCCCGCGCCCGGGCCAGCCGGACGATGGTCGAGTTGAAGCCGCCGCACAGGCCGCGCTCGGAGGTCATCACCACCAGGAGATGCACCTGCTCGCGACCGTTGCCGGCCAGAAGCTTCGGCGCGTTGGCGCCCTGCCCGTTGGCCAGCGAGGCAATCACCGCCGTCATCCGCTCGGCATAGGGCCGGGCGGCCACGGCCGCGTCCTGCGCCCGGCGCAGTTTTGCGGCGGCGACCATCTGCATCGCCTTGGTGATCTTCCGCGTGTTCTTGACGCTGGCGATCCGGTTCTTGAGGTCCTTCAGGCTGGGCATCTGCCTACTCCTTCAGGGGGCTCAAGCGAAGTCTTTGGCGAAGGCGTCGATTTCCGCGCGGATGGCCTTTTCCAGATCACCCGCGACCTTGCGGTCGTTCTTGGTGATGTCGTCAAGCAGGGCCTTGCCCTTGGTGCGCAGGTGTTTCAGCAGACCCGCTTCGAACCGGCCGACCTCCTTGACCGCGATCTTGTCAAGATAGCCAGTGGTGCCCGCGAAGATCACGCAGACGATCTCGGCGTTGGTCATCGGCGAATACTGGTTCTGCTTCATCAGCTCGGTCAGGCGCGCGCCGCGGTTCAAGAGCGCCTGGGTCGAGGCGTCGAGGTCCGAGCCGAACTGCGCGAAGGCCGCCATTTCGCGATACTGCGCCAGCTCCAGCTTGACCTTGCCGGCCACCGACTTCATCGCGTTGGTCTGGGCCGACGAGCCCACACGCGACACGGAAAGACCGGTGTTCACGGCCGGGCGGATGCCCTGGTAGAACAGTTCGGACTCAAGGAAGATCTGGCCGTCGGTGATCGAGATCACGTTGGTCGGGATATAGGCCGAGATGTCGCCGGCCTGGGTTTCGATGATCGGCAGCGCGGTCAGCGAACCGGCGCCAAAATCGCTGTTCAGCTTGGCCGAACGCTCCAAGAGGCGCGAGTGCAAGTAGAACACGTCGCCCGGATAGGCTTCGCGGCCCGGCGGGCGGCGAAGAAGCAGCGACATCTGGCGATAGGCGACGGCCTGCTTGGACAGGTCATCGTAGATCATCAGCGCGTGGCGGCCGTTGTCGCGGAAGAATTCGCCGATGGCGGTGCCCGAGAAGGGCGCCAGGAACTGCATCGGCGCGGGGTCCGAGGCGGTGGCGGCGACGACCACGGTGTAGGCCATGGCGCCGGTCTCTTCCAGCTTCTTCACCAACTGGGCAACGGTCGAGCGCTTCTGGCCGACCGCGACGTAGATGCAGTAGAGCTTCTTCGATTCGTCGTCGCCGGCGGCTTCGTTGTAGCTTTTCTGGTTCAGGATGGTGTCCAGCGCCACGGCGGTCTTGCCGGTCTGGCGGTCACCGATGATCAGCTCGCGCTGGCCGCGGCCAATCGGGATCATGGCGTCCACCGCCTTCAGGCCGGTGGCCATCGGTTCGTGCACCGATTTGCGCGGGATGATGCCCGGCGCCTTGACGTCCGCCACGCGACGCTCGGTCGCCTTGATCGGGCCCTTGCCATCGATCGGGTTGCCCAGCGCATCGACCACCCGGCCCAGAAGCGCGTCACCGGCGGGGACGTCCACGATGGACTTGGTGCGCTTGACGGTATCGCCTTCCTTGATGTCCTTATCGGTGCCGAAGATCACGATACCGACGTTGTCGACTTCCAGGTTCAGCGCCATGCCGCGGATGCCGCCGGGGAATTCCACCATCTCGCCGGCCTGAACGTTGTCCAGGCCGTAGACGCGGGCGATGCCGTCACCCACCGACAGCACGCGGCCAACCTCGGCCACCTCGGCATCCTTGCCGAAGTTCTTGATCTGCTCTTTCAGGATCGCAGAGATCTCGGCAGCCTGAATTCCCATCACCCAACCTCTTTCATGGCATTCTGGAGAGCCGCAAGTTGCGACCGGACCGACGTGTCGATCATGGTCGAGCCCAAGCGGACGATCATTCCACCGATGAGGCTTTCATCGACGGTGGTGTTCAGTTTCACGGTCTTGCCGACCTTGGCCTTCAGTGTGTCGGCCAGTTTCTTGGTCTGCGCCGCAGATAGTGCCGTGGCGGCGGTGACGTCGGCGGTCATCTCGCCCTTTTCCTCGGCGATGCGGGCGTCGATTTCGGCCAACAGTTGCGGCAGGGTGAACAGGCGGCGCTTTTCGGCCATCAGCGCCAGGGTGTTGGCGACCAGCGGTCCCAGGCCCATCTTGACCGCGATCGCGCCGATGGCGCTGGTCTGCTCGGCGCGGCTGATGATCGGCGAGGCGATCATCGCGCCCAGGTCGGGGCTGGTGACCAAGGTGGCTTTCAGCGCATCGGCATCGGCCTCAAGGGCCGCCAACGTGCCGTCTTCCTTGGCCAGTTCGAACAGCGCGGTGGCGTAGCGGGCGGCAATGCCTTGCGAGATGGAAACAGCTTCGGCCACAGTCGTCCTTCCCTTGTGTCGGGCTTCACCTTTCCCGACCACGCGCCTTGCACCTGCAAGGCCACGGACAAAAGGGCGCCCTCGGAATACCGATTTTGCGGCGTCCTTAGCAGAGGCTTTGCAGCCCCGCAACCGGATAGGCACGCTTTCCCGAACCTGAGATCGGGGTTTCCTGCAGGGCCGATGCCACTTTGTCGCGAAAGCGTTCGTCGCAGGCCAGGAACAGGGCGGTCCCGTGAGAATCGGCGGCCTCGGCGAAGCCGTCGGGGAAACCGGTCCCCGGCCCGTCCGGCGCCTGTCTCCGGGCCGGATACGCATCGTTTCCGCTGTCATTCCGGCTGTCGGCACGCATCTCCGGTCGCATCGGGACGGCCAGTTCCACAGGCCTTAGGGCGCGATCTGCGGCAAGGGCACGGCGTAAGGGGCGCAGAGATTCCCGGCAAAAGGGCACCCCGCACTGTCTTTCGGACAGGCGGGGCGCGATCGACCGGCAATGCGGCCTTATTCAGCGGTGAGCAGAGGTGGCTTCTGGCCGGTAAGGCGGGGCTTTTGCGGTTCCTGGATGTCCAGCACGATGGCATCGTCCTTGACGCCCACCCGCACCAGCCCGCCCTTGGTCAGCTTGCCGAACAGCAGTTCCTCGGCCAGCGGCTTCTTGATGTGTTCCTGGATCACCCGGGCCAGCGGCCGGGCGCCCATCTTGTCGTCATAGCCCTTTTCGCCCAGCCAGGCCGCCGCTTCCGGCGTCAGTTCGATGTGGACGTTTCGGTCGATCAGTTGCGCCTCAAGCTGGAGGACGAACTTCTCGACCACCTGCAGGATGATCTCGCGGCCCAGCGGTGCGAAGCTGATCACCGCGTCGAGACGGTTGCGGAATTCTGGCGTGAAGGTGCGTTCCACCGCGGCCGTATCCTCACCGGTGCGCTTTTCACGGCCGAAACCGATGGCGGCCTTGGCCATGTCGGACGCCCCGGCGTTCGAGGTCATGATCAGGATCACGTTGCGGAAATCGACCGCCCGGCCGTTGTGGTCGGTCAGCTTGCCGTGGTCCATCACCTGCAGAAGGATGTTGTAGACGTCGGGGTGGGCCTTTTCCATTTCGTCCAGCAGCAGCACGCAATGCGGGTGCTGGTCGACACCATCGGTCAGCATGCCGCCCTGGTCGAAGCCGACATAGCCGGGGGGCGCGCCGATCAGGCGGGAAACCGCGTGTTTCTCCATGTATTCCGACATGTCGAAGCGCAGAAGTTCGACGCCCAGCGTGTTGGCCAGTTGCTTGGCAACCTCGGTCTTCCCGACGCCGGTGGGGCCGGTGAAGAGGTAGTTGCCGATGGGCTTTTCCGGTTCGCGCAACCCGGCGCGGGCCAGCTTGATGCTGGCCGACAGGGCCTCGATGGCCTTTTCCTGACCGAAGACAAGGCGCTTGAGGTTCTTTTCCAGATCGCGCAGCACTTCGGCATCGTCCTTGGAGACGTTTTTCGGCGGGATGCGGGCGATCTTTGCCACCACCGATTCGATCTCTTTGATGCCAAGCACCTTCTTGCGCTTGGATTCGGTCAGCAGATGCTGCGCCGCGCCGGCTTCGTCGATCACGTCGATTGCCGAGTCAGGCAGCTTGCGGTCGTTGATGTAGCGCGCGGCCAGTTCAACCGCCGACTTGATCGCGTCGGCAGTGTAGCGCAGGTCGTGGTGTTCCTCGAAATGCGGCTTCAGGCCCATCAGGATCTTGATGGTGTCGGGGACCGAGGGCTCGTTCACGTCGATCTTCTGGAACCGCCGGCTCAGCGCGCGGTCCTTCTCGAAATGCTGGCGGAATTCCTTGTAGGTGGTGGACCCCATGCAACGCATCTTGCCGCCCTGCAGCGCAGGCTTGAGCAGGTTCGAGGCATCCATCGCGCCGCCCGAGGTGGCGCCGGCACCGATCACCGTATGGATTTCGTCGATGAACAGGATCGCGTCGGGGTGATCCTCCATCTCCTTGACCACGGCCTTGAGGCGTTCCTCGAAGTCGCCGCGATAGCGGGTGCCGGCCAGAAGCGCGCCCATGTCGAGGCTGAAGATCGTGGCATGGGCCAGAACCTCGGGCACTTCCTTGTGGACGATCTTCCAGGCCAGGCCCTCGGCGATGGCGGTCTTGCCGACGCCGGGGTCGCCCACCAAGAGCGGGTTGTTCTTGCGCCGCCGGCACAGCACCTGGATCGCCCGCTCGACCTCGGCCTCGCGGCCGATCAGCGGATCGACGTCGCCCTTGCGGGCCTTGACGTTCAGATCGACGCAATATTTGGACAGCGCCGATTCCTTGGCCTCGCCGGCCTCGGCCTTGGGGGTTTCCTGCGGCTCGTCGGCACCCTGCACGGGACGGGCTTCGCCATAGGACGGGTCCTTGGCCACGCCATGCGCAATGAAGTTCACCGCGTCGTAGCGCGTCATGTCCTGTTCCTGCAGGAAGTAGGCGGCGTTGCTCTCGCGCTCGGCGAAGATCGCGACCAGCACGTTCGCCCCGGTCACCTCGGTCCGGCCGGACGACTGCACATGGATGGCGGCGCGCTGGATCACCCGCTGGAAGGCCGCCGTCGGCACCGCTTCGGACCCGTCCACGCTGGTCACCAGCGTCGACAGGTCGTCGTCGATGAAATCGGTCAGGGTCTTCTTCAACTCGTCCAGATCAACCGAGCAGGCCTTCATCACGCGGGCCGCGTCGGGTTCGTCGATCAGCGCCAGCAGCAGATGCTCCAGCGTGGCGAGTTCGTGGCGGCGCGCGTTGGCGAGGGCCAGCGCTGCATGGATGGCTTGTTCAAGCGTGGACGAGAATGACGGCACTTCAAAGTGCTCCTGTACCTCGGGGTCAAAGGGGGCCTTCCGCCCGTCTTCAACCGTGGCCTCATGAGATTAAAGTTCGGTTCTTTTTGTCGCACTTCAAGCGCAATCTTCGGACCGTCTGCAAATCGCCCGCCCATTCACGTGAAATGTGATGCGGGCGGCTCAGAAGCGGTCTTTCCGGCTGCGGATTTCAGCGAAGACATCGGCATCGGCGGCGTCCGGCAGGCCAACCACCGCCTTCATCTGCGGCAGGCCTGCACGCAGGAAAGGGTTGGTCGTCCGTTCTTCGGCCAGGGTCGAGGGCATCGGCAGGCGGCCTTCGCGGCGCATCCCGGCCAGACGCTCGACCCGAGAGATAAGCGCGGGATTGTCGGGTTCAAGGGACAGCGCGAAGGCAAGGTTGCCATCCAGGTAGTCGTGACCCGAACAGACAAGGGTTTCGGGCGGCAGCGCGGCCAGTTTTGACACGCTGGCCCACATCTCGGCGGGGGTGCCCTCGAACAGGCGCCCGCAGCCGGCGGCCATCAGGCTGTCGCCGGTGAACACCAGGCCGCTGGCCGGGAAGTGAAAGGCGATGTGGCCGCGGGTGTGGCCGGGCACGTTCAGCACCAGCGCGCTTTCGCGGCCCAGGGAGAAGGACATGCCTTCGATGAGGGGCAGGTCCAACGGCGGCAGGCGGCGGGCATCGGCAGCGGCGCCCGCCACCATCGCGCCGGTCGCGGCACGGATCTCGGGCACGGCCTGGATGTGGTCGTCGTGGTGGTGTGTCAGCAGGATGTCGGTCAGCCGCCAGCCACGCGCGTCCAGCGCGGCCAGGATCGGTGCGGCCTCGGGGGCATCGACCAGCGCCGTCTCGCCGCTTTCGGCGTCGTGCAGAAGGAAGGCGAAGTTGTCCTTCAGGCACGGCACGGTCAGCAGGTCCAAGGCCATGGTCTTTCCCCGTTCAGCGGCTAGAATGCCCGCCGAGCTTGGCCCGAACGGGGACCCCTTCGCAATGCACCTCGACGTGCAGGATCTGCGCGACTTCTACTACCGCACCCAGTTGGGGCGGGTGGCGCAGCGCGCGATCCGCGACCGGGTGGTGCGGCTTTGGCCCCCGGCCGCCGGGCACACGGTGGCGGGCTTCGGCTTTGCGGTGCCGCTGTTGCGGCCCTATCTGGCAGAGGCGCGGCGGGTGATCGGCCTGATGCCGGGGCCGCAGGGCGTGATGCCCTGGCCGGCGGGGCTGGAAAACGTCTCGGTCCTGTGCGAGGAAACCGCCTGGCCGCTGCCCACCGGCCTGGTCGACCGACTGGCCTTGATGCACGGGCTGGAAACCAGCGAAAACCCCTCGGCCCTGCTGGACGAGGCCTATCGCGTGCTGGGCCCGGGCGGGCGGGCGCTGCTGGTGGTGCCGAACCGCGCCGGCCTGTGGTCGCGGCGCGACGCCACGCCGTTCGGGTTCGGCCGGCCCTACTCGAACGCCCAGCTTGAGGCGCAGCTGCGCCGGCACGGCTTCACCCCCGAACGCAGCCTGACCGTTCTGCACGCTCCGCCCAGCCAGACGCCGTTCTGGTTGCGCACCGCAGATGCCTGGGAACGGCTTGGCCGGCGGCTGCCTTGGCTGGCGGGCGGCGTGTTGATGGTCGAGGCCTCGAAGCAGGTCTATGCCCCCACGCGGGGCGGTCTGGGCGCGGTGGTGCGGCGGCCGCTGAAGGTTCTCGAAGGCGTGCGCGGCGGCGCGTCGCCGGAACCCGCGCTGAGCCGGGAATAGCGAGGCTAGGTTCCGGCCGGGACGTCGGGACCGCCCGCCGCCGGCCGCGCGGCGCGGCCGCCGTTCAGGGCACCGCAATCCCGGTGACCGGGGTATCCTGGCTGAACAGATTCTCCCAGCCTGACCCCGCACGGCGCCAGATCGAACTGACGAACATCTCCTCGTCCTTGCGCCCGGCCCCGGTCCGCAGGTAGCGGGCGTGATAGGCGATCAGGACATGGTCGGGGCCAAGGGCACGGACCCGCACGTCGGACAGGGCGAAGCGCGCCACCGTCGGCCCGCCTGCCAGTTGCCCGACATGCGCTGCGCGGTCGCCGAAGCCGTCGGGGTAAAGTCCCAGAAAGTCCGCGGCCAGCGCGGCCCGGTCGGCTTTGGCGTCGCCAGCGACCAGCGCCAGCCAGACGCCCCGCTCGCAGCGCTCGATCTCGACGGCCAAGGGGTGTGGCGGGGTGTCGGCCGCGGTCATGTCACCGCTCGGTCAGCTTCAACTCGATCCGGCGGTTCTGGGCGCGGACGTCCTCGCTGTCGCCCTGCGCCACCGGGCGGTATTCGCCAAAGCCGGTGGCCGCCATGCGGTCGGGCGGAAAGCCCAACTCGTCTTGCATGTAGCGCACGACCGACAACGCCCGGGCCTGGCTGAGCTCCCAGTTGTCGGCGAACGCCCCGTCGCCCTTGACCGGCACGTCGTCGGTGTGGCCATCGACCCGGATGATCCAGTCTATGCCCTCCGGGATCTCACCGCGAATCTCGTCCAGGATCTGCACCACACCGGCGATCTGCGCCCGGCCTTCGGGGGCCAGATCGGCCGCTCCGGGCTGGAACAACACCTCGGACGAGAACACGAACCGGTCGCCCACCACCCGCACGCCTTCGCGCCCGTCCAGCAGTCGCGACAACTGGCCGAAGAAGTCCGAGCGGAATTTCTCGAGGTCCGCCTTTTCGGCCTCGAGGCCGGCCTTCTCGGCCTCCAGCCGCTTGCGCTCGGCCTCTTCCAGTTCGGCGCGCCGCTTCTGTTCGGCCGCCACCTGCGCCAGCGCCGCGTTCAACTGGGCGCCGAGCGAGTCAAGCTGCACCTGTGCGTCCGTGTCCTTGGCTGCGGCAGCATCCAGCACCTCTTGCAGACTGGCCAGCTGGCCGCGCAGATCGGCGATCTGCCGGTTCAGCAGTTCCACTTCGCGGGCGGCCTCCAGGGCCTTTTCCTGCTCGGTGGTCAGCGCGGCCTGGGCGGCCAGCAGGGCTGCATCCCTTTCGCTGACGGTCGCATCGGCGCCCTCGGCGGCGGCGCGGGCGGCGGCCAGAAGCGTCAGCGTCTCCTCTGCCCGAGCCCGCTCGGCCTCGAGCGCCAGGGTCAGCGCCGACAACTCGGTGTCCGACCCTTCCAGCCGCTTGCGCAGCTCTTCCAGCGCCGCCGCATCGACCAGACGCTGCGCCTCGGCCTCGGAGACCTGGGTCTTGGCGCCTTCCAGAGCCGCGGCATCGGCGGCGCCCTTGCTTTGCAGATCGGCCACCAGCGCTTCCAGCGCCTCGGTCCGGGCCGCAGACAGGCGCGCAGCCTCGGCGCCGGCGTCGATTTCGTCGCGGGCCTGGGCCAGCGCCAGTTGCATCGCCTCGGCCTCGGTGATCAGCCTGGACTTGGCCGCCTCCAGGTCAGCCACGGTGGCGGCCAGGCCTTCGGCGCGGGCGGCGGTAGCGTCACGGTCGCGGGTCACCAGCGCAAGGTCGAACTGCGCCTTGTCACGTTCACCGATCAGCGCGGCAATCTGGGCCTCGAAGGCGGTGATCTTTGCCGTGGCCGAAGCCAGCGCCGAGGTCCGCGCCGCCAGGTCGGTACGCAGACCGGCCACCGAGTCGGTCAGAACCCCGACCTGGCCTTCCAGGTCGGCTGCGCGCTTGCGTTCCGCCCCCAGCGCCTGCGACAGCGCCGCCACCTGCTCGTTCAGCGCACTCAGCTCGGTGTCCTGGGTGGTGATGGTGTCGCGCAGCACCGATTGCATCACGGTGAAGATGGTCAGCACGAACATCAGCACCATCAGGAGCGTGGTCACGGCATCCACGAATCCGGGCCAGATCAGGCTCATGTCCCGGCGGCGCGACAGGGCCATGGCTCAGCCCCGCGGCACGGCAGGGACGCGAGCGCCCTGGCGGATCGCGGTGGTCAGAGCGGCCAGGTCGGCGCGCAGGTCGGCCAGCGCCTCTTCGCGCCCGGCGCTGATCTCTTCCAGGATGCGCAAGAGCTGCACGTCGATCGAGCGCAGGCGCATCCGGCTTTCGGGGTCCTCGCCACCTTCGGGCGCAGCCACCAGCCGCCGCGTCAGCGCGTCGGCCAGCTTGTCCTGCCCCTCGGCGATGCGCTTGAGCAGTGCCGTGCTGCCGCCGTCACTCTCCAGCCGCTTGGCCAGCCGGTCCACCGCCTGCGCCAGATCGTTCACCCGGTCGTCCAGCACGCTGCGGGCAACGTCGGCTTGAGCATACAGCGTCTGCAGGCTTTCCATCTGGCCGGCCATCTGGTCCAGCACCTGCACCAGCATCGACTGGTCGGCATTGCCGCCCTCGCCGTCGGTCAGGCCGATCCGGGTGATCGAGGACAGCCATTCCTCAAGCTCGCGGTAGAACCGGCTCTGGCCGTGGCCGGCGAAGAGTTCCAGCAGCCCGATCACCAGCGAGCCCGCAAGGCCCAGAAGCGATGACGAAAACGCCGTGCCCATGCCGCCAAGCTGGCTTTCCAGCCCGGTCATCAGCTTGCCGAAGACATCCAGCCCGCTGTCGCCTTCCTGCGGAGCCAGGCTGCGGATGGTGTCCACCACCGCCGGGACGGTGGTCGCCAGGCCCCAGAAGGTGCCAAGAAGACCCAGGAAAACCAGAAGGTTGATCAGATAGCGGGTGATGTCGCGGGCCTCGTCCACCCGCTGCGCGACCGAATCAAGGATCGAGCGGCCCGAACTGGCCGAGATGGTCATCGACCGCCCGCCGCTGCGCGCCTTCAGAAGGGCGGCCAGCGGTGCCAGCAGACGCGGGGCGGTCGCCTCAGAGGCGCCGGCGGCACCGCGCACGAAGTTCTCGATCCAGCTGACTGACTGGGCCAGGATCCAGACCTGCCAGAAGCAGGTGACCACGCCCAGAAAGAAGGCGAAGGCGATGACGCCGTTCAGCACCGGATTGGTGCGCAGGATTCCGATGATCTGGCCGTGAATCGCCCAGGCTCCCAGGCCGACCATCACGCAGACCAACAGCATGGTGGTAATGGCACGGATCGGCTGGCTGAACGTGGTGGCCGGCGTTGCCTCTACTGCGCGCATGGCCGGAACGGGCTGCCCTGTTGACTGCTTTGGGGCGCAGAGTAGCAGGTTCCTTGGGGCTGCCAATTCAATTCGGCTGCAGGGCAACGGCTTGCGCTTCGATCCGCCCGGGCGGTCAGTCGCTCAACACCCGCACCCGGGCCGCCAGCCATTCCAGGTCCGGATCGGCCAGCCCCAGGTCGGCCAGATGCGTGCTGGTGGCCCAAAGATAGTCGCGGTTCGGCCCGCGGCCGCCGCTGGCCTGGGCGATGATCGCGGCCTGATCCTCAAGGCTGAGCCCGCCGCAATACTGCGCGTGGTCGCGGTCGATCACATAGGCCAGCGCGCGGAGCGGGCCTTCGGCGGTGTCCAGATCCAGCCAACCCTCAAGATAGGCCGATGAAATCAGTTCGCGCTTCCGCAGCGCTGCCAGCGTGGCCGCTTCGCTGCCCGGCTCGGCCCGCAGCGCTACTCCATGGCACACGGCATCCGGCGCGCGGTCCAGCGCCAGCACCAGCCCCGGCGCCTGCGGCGTGCCGCGAAAGTGGATCGAGTGCATGCAGAAGCTGCGGTGCCAGCCGGTGGCGCGCGCCAACCGCCGCTCGGCCACCGGAAATTCCGGGTTCCAGATCAGCGAACCGTAGCCGAAGATCCAAAGCGCGTCGTGCAAGGCTGGCCCTCTTGTGCAAGCCTTTGTAGACACCGCGGACGGCGGCAGGAAAAGGGGAAAGCGATGCGCTTGCTGGGCTGGCTGGGCGGGATTCTGGCGGTGCTGTTCGGCGGGCTGTGGTTTGGCGGCAAGGTGGCCATCGAAAAGGGCGCCGAGGCCTGGTTCGAAAGCCAGGCGGCGCAGGGAATGACGGCCGAAAAGACCGCGCTTGCCGTAACCGGCTTTCCCGGCCGCTGGGACCTGGGGGTCACCGGGCTGCGGCTGGCCGATCCGGCCAGCGGCGCGGCCTGGCAGGCGCCCGACCTGCACATCTTCGCGCAAAGCTGGCGGCCCTGGCATCTGACGGCCGACCTGCCGGCGCAGCAGACCGTCACCCTGCCCGGCCAGACCGTGGCGGTCACCGGCGAGGCGCTGACCGCCACGCTGGGCGCCGCCGCCTCGACCGACCTGCCCTTGGCCGAGATTACAGTGTCGGGTGTCCGTCTGGATGCCACCTCGGATGCCGGCTGGACCCTTGCCTTGGGCGAATTCGCGGTGGACCTGAAGCTTGACCCGTCACGCCCGCCGGGCGGCTATCGGCTGGACTTCGACCTGGCGCCGCTGACCCCCGATCCGACCATCCGGGCAGCGGTGAATGCGGTTGTCCTTCCCGACCTGCCGGCGCCGGATTTCCCCGAAACGGTCGAGTCCGCCTATGGTACGCTTTACCTGCAGTACAGCGCCGCGCTTGACCGCCATGCCGCCGAGACGTTGCCGCAACTGGACCGGATCGAGATCGAGATCGTCAATTTCGCCTGGGGCAAGCTGGCCCTTGCCGCAAAGGGCGCGGTCGAGGCCGATGCCCAGGGCTTCGCTTCCGGCCGGATCAGCCTTGAACTGACCAACTGGGACCGGTTGCCGCCGCTGCTGGTGGCCGGCGGCGCGATCCAGCCCGGGGTGGGCACCACCATCGGCAACATGCTCAAGGCGCTGGCGGCACAGTCGCCCGACCCGGCAGTGCTGGCCCTGCCTCTGGAGATGAAGGACGGCCGGATGTCCCTGGGCCCCTTCCCGCTGGGTCCGGCGCCGCAGATGCGCACACCCTGAGGTTCAGCGGCAGTAAGGCCCGCTGCGATACCCTGCGGTATCGAAATGCATGTGGTCTTCGTGGTAGCCGTCCGAGCCCGGCCCCAACGTGGTGCCGAAGATGCCGCAGGCGCCCTTGTAGACCCGCCGCATGGTCTTGTTGAAGCCGCCCGCCACGCTGACCGTCTTGCCGCTGTCCAGCACGAAGCCGGCGATGTCGATGGCCTTGCCGCGGCCATGCTCGCTGACCTTGGCGCCCTTCACGTTGTTGCGGGTGCGGCAGATGTAATGCGCCGCCACCTTCAACTCGACCACCGACCCGCCATAGGCAGGCTGCACCACCTGGTCGACCCAGACCGCCAGCGCCTTGGCGGTGGCGCAGTCGATGGTCGCCGCCTGGCTGAGGCGCACGCCCGCCACGCTGGTCACCCGCACGCCGTCCTTCAACCCGCAACCTTTGACCTTGGACTTGATCGTCGCGATCTTCTCGCCCTTGATCGCGGCCACCCCGCAGACCGAGCCCTTTTTCGACGCCGCCGCCTTGTCTTTCTTGCGCTTCTTCTTCGGCTTCGTCTCGGGTTCGGCCGCCGGCTCCTCGGGGCGAAGGCCCAGCAGGTCCAGCCCCTCGTCCTTGCCGTCAGGGACTGCGGCGGTCTTCTTCTCCAACCCGCCGGGCCGCGGTTGCGGCCGTAGGGACGAGATCACCTCGGCGACCGGCGCCGGGGAAACCGTCGCTGCATCGGGCACCAGCGCCGGGGCCGCCAGAAGGTAAGCCGGGTTCGGCACCGGTCTGGGCGAGCGGTCCACCCCTTCTGCCGCGGCCGAACCGCCCAGGACAAGCAGCGCGACCAGCGCCGCCTTCATTCGCCCGCCGCCGCCTTGGCCGGATCGACCCCACGGCCGAAATCCGGCGCGGCAGTGTCCTGCCCGGCCTCGATGATGCCTCGGCGGATCGCGCGGGTGCGGGTGAAATAGGCGTGCAGATGGTCGCCGTCGCCCATCCGGATGGCGCGCTGCAGGACGAACAGTTCCTCGGTGAACCGGCCCAGGATGTCCAGCACCGCATCCTTGTTGGTCAGGAACACGTCGCGCCACATCACCGGATCGCTGGCCGCGATGCGGGTGAAATCGCGAAAACCGGCAGCGGAATACTGGATGATCTCGGCTTGCGAGACGCGGCGCATGTGGTCGGCAACGCCCACCATCGTATAGGCAATCAGGTGCGGCGCATGGCTGACCACGGCCACGACCAGGTCATGGTGCGCCACGTCCATGGTGTCGACCTTGGCGCCCATGGCTTCCAGAAGCGCCCGCAGCCGCGCCAGCGCGGCGGGGTCGGTTCCCGCGGGCGGGGTCAGCAGCCACCAGCGGTTCTGGAACAGCGTCGCAAAGCCCGACCGCGGGCCGGAATATTCCGTGCCCGCCATCGGGTGGCCGGGAATGAAATGCACGCCCGCCGGGATGTGCGGCCCCACCGCGTCGACCACCGCGCCCTTGACGCTGCCGACGTCGGTCACCACCGCGCCGGGCTTCAGATGCGGCGCGATCTCGGCGGCGATGGCGCCCATCGCCCCGACCGGCACCGCCAGCACCACCAGATCGGCGCCCTGCACCGCCTCGGCAGCCGTCTCGGTCACCCGGTCGCAGAACAACTCGCGCGCAATCGCCCGCGTCTCGGCCGATTTCGCCGTTCCCACGATCTCGCGAGCCAGCCCCTGCGCCCGCATGGCATGCGCCATCGAGCCGGCGATCAGCCCCAGCCCGATCAGCGCCACACGGTCGAAGACCACGATCATCGCGCCCCCTTGAACTGGGCCACGGCATGGGCGACGCGCCGGCACGACGACTCATCCCCCACGGTGATGCGCAGGCAGTGCGGCAGGTTGTAGCCGTCCACCCTGCGCACGATCAGGCCGCGCTGCTGCAGGAAGGCGTCGCAGGCCTCGGCCTCTTCGACGGATGCGAACCGGGCCAGGATGAAGTTGGCCGAAGACACGTCCGAGGGCACGCCATGCTCGGCCAGTGCATTGGCCAGCCAGCCGCGCATTCGCGCGTTCTCGACCCGGCACTTCGCCACATGGTCCTGGTCGCGCACGGCGGCCTCGGCGGCATCCATCTGGCCCGGCGACAGGTTGAACGGCTGGCGGATGCGGTTCAGGACGTCGATGATCTCCTTCGGCCCGTAGCCCCAGCCGATCCTCAGCCCGCCCAGGCCGTAGATCTTGGAAAACGTCCGGGTCATCACCACGTTCTCGCGCACTTCGATCAGCGCCAGCCCGGCGTCGAAGCCTTCCACATACTCGGCATAGGCCCCGTCCAGCACCAGGATTGCCTGCTTCGGCAGCTTCTCGGCCAGCCGCTCCACTTCGGCGGGAGAGATCATCGTGCCGGTCGGGTTGTTCGGATTGGCGATGAAGACCAGCCGCGTCCGCGGCCCCGTCGCGGCCAGGATCGCATCGACATCCGTCACCCTCTCGCGCTCCTTCACCTCGATCGGAGTCGCGCCGACGGCATGGGCAAGAATGCGATACATCAGGAAACCGTGCTCGGTGAACACCACCTCGTCGCGCGGGCCGGCATAGGCCTGGGCCAGCAACTGAAGGATTTCGTCCGACCCGACACCGCAGATCACGCGCGATGCATCCAGCCGATGCACCTCGGCGATCGCCGTGCGCAGCGCGGCGTGATCGGTCGAAGGGTAGCGGTGCAATTCGTGCACCGCACGCAGATAGGCTTCTTTCGCGCGGTCCGAGGGGCCGAAGGGGTTTTCGTTGGACGACAGCTTTACCGCATTCTGCGCACCCGTCGCGGTGGCCTTGCCGGCGACATAGGGGGCGATGTCTAGGATGCCGGGCTGCGGTCGGATGGCGTCGGACATGAAGCTCCTCCAGGGATTGCCCGGCCAATACCAATGCCGCCGCCGCAAGGCCAGAGGCTTCGTGGCGGCGCTGGGCTACTTGTGCCCGGCCTTGCTGCCATAGGCCATCGCCTGCAGCCAGTCCATCAAGGCCATCAGCACCCCCGAGACGACAAAGGTCAGATGGATCACCACCAGCCAGTAAAGCTCGGTCGCGCCGAATTCGCGGGCGGTGTCGATGTCGGAAATCTCCATGAACCGCTTCAGGAGGTGAATCCCCGAGATCGCCACGATCGAGGCGATCAGCTTCATCTTCAGCCCGCCGAAATCGACCTTGCCCATCCAGCCGGGCCGGTCATCGCCGACGTCGATGTCGAACTTCGAGACCGAATTCTCGTAGCCCGAGAACATCACGATCAGCACCAGGTTCGCCGCGAGGGTCAGGTCGATCAGGGTCAGCGCGACCAGGATCACCTCTTCGGACTTCATGTCCATGACCTTGGGCAGGTAATACAGCAGATCTCGCCCGAAGATCACCATCAGCATCGCCAGCGCCGCGACCAGCCCCAGATACATCGGCGCCATCAGCCAGCGGCTGGCGAACAGCAGCCGCTCGAACCTCTGCTCCGCCCGGTTTGCCCCGCCCATCTTCTGAACCTCCGCTGCTGTCTTGGAGTGACTGAATAGCGCCTCCACCGGCAAAGGAAAGCCCGGGCGCCCTTACCGCTTCATCTTGGACCAAATACCCCCGGGGGAGGATTCGCGGCCCTGGCCGCGAAGACGGGGGCAGCGCCCCCCGAACGCGCAGGCTTGCGGCGCCCCGGCGCCGCTCCGCCAGATCACCACCGCAAAGGAAAGAGGCCGCCTCCGGACGGAAGCGGCCCCGAGGCCCGGCGATGCCGGACGAAGATCAGTTCTTGGCGTAGTATTCGACGACCAGGTTCGGTTCCATCTGCACCGGATAGGGCACGTCGCCCAGGGCCGGGGTGCGGACGAACTTGGCGGTCAGCTTGTGGCTGTCGACTTCCAGGTAATCCGGCACGTCACGCTCGGTCAGCGCCTGAGCTTCCATGATGGTCGCCATCTGCTTGGACTTCTGGCGCACTTCCACCACGTCGCCTTCCTTGACCCGGTACGAGGCGATGTTGACGGCCTGGCCGTTCACCGTGACGTGGCCATGGTTCACGAACTGGCGCGCGGCGAAGATGGTCGCCACGAACTTGGCGCGGTAGACCACCGCGTCCAGGCGGCGCTCAAGCAGACCCACCAGGTTCTCACCGGTGTCGCCGGTCACCCGGGCGGCCTCGGCGTAGATGCGCTTGAACTGCTTTTCGGTCAGGTCGCCGTAATAGCCCTTCAGCTTCTGCTTGGCGCGCAGCTGGGTGCCGAAGTCGGACATCTTGCCCTTGCGGCGCTGGCCGTGCTGGCCCGGGCCGTATTCGCGCTTGTTCAGCGGCGATTTCGGACGGCCCCAGATGTTCTCGCCCATGCGGCGGTCGATCTTGTGTTTGGCAGCGGTGCGTTTGGTCACCCCTGATCTCCTTCAACTCGGTTGCGAAGGGCGTTGTCCTCTCCGGGTCTCCCCGGCGACAGGCTGTCCCTTGCGGGGGCCGCCAACACCAATGAAAAGCCCCGGACCTTCGCCCGGGACAGCGCGGCTTATACTGCCCGTTCCGGCAGAGTCAACAGCCGTCGCCGCACGGCTTTCAGGCCGCCCGCGCGTGCCGCAGGATCGCCGCCTCGGGGCCGGACAGGCTGCGCCGGGCGAAATCGCCATAGGTCTGCGGGTCGACCTCGATCCCGGGAAGGATCGCCAGCAGACGCGCCCGGTCGGGCGCCGAAACGGTGTCCAGTTCGGTCGCCGAAGGGTGAAAACTCTCGGTCTCAAGCCCGTTGGCAAAGACGATCTGGTGCCGCTCCAGCAGCAGGTGATGATAGGTCACCTCGCGCGCGGTCATGTCCACCGCCACGCCCTTGCCGTCGACCAGGTCCTCGGCCGCGACCAGCACCTCGTCGGCGTTGAACAGCATCCGCGCCGCCGGCCCCTGCACCACCATCCGGTGCTGCGGAGACACCAAGAGGTCGCCCTCGGGCCTGCCAAGGCCGAACACCCCTGACCGGAACCGGATCGGCCGCAGGTGCGGCATGGCATAGAGCCGCGCACCGGTCATCCGGCGGCTGCCGGTCCACAGAATCTCCTGCGGCCCGTCGTCCTTGGTCTGCACCCGGTCACCCGGTCGCAGCGCCTGCACCGGGCGCGCGCCGTCGGGCGTCAGGATCAGCGTGTCCGGCGCAAAGCAGATCACCCCGCCCGAAGTGCGGCTGCCCGCCGCCCCGCCCGAACGGTCGATCTGCGTCCGCACGATCCAGAGGTCGCGCCCCTCGGGTGGCACCTCGCCCAGGAACATCAGCAGCCAGGACGCGCTGTCCCTGACCGTCACCAGCGTCACGATGTGCGATTTCACCCCGTCGGTCACGACGAAGCTCTGGTCCGGCATCTCGTCCGGCTCCGCGCGCGGCAACGCCGCCTGTGGGCCGTCAATCGCCAGACCGATCAGCCGTTCCACCATGCGCGCCGCGCGGCGCCGCAAGTCCGTCCCGCCGTCTGGCGCTTCCAGAAGCAGAACGTCCCCCGGCGCGTCGATTCGCACCGCCTGGCCCGTCCAGCGCCAGATGGCGCCGACCGTCAGCCCGTCGGGAGACCCGGCCCGAAGACCGTCCACTTCCGTCTGCGACCAGGAGATGACGAACGTGGCTCTCAAGCCCGTTCCCATTGCCTGCACTGCCTGCTCGTTTGTTTTTATTGCGCGAATCGTAGCAATCGTTGCGCCGCAGCGCCAGCAATTTCTTGCGCCTGCGGTGCGGCTTTCGTTGCCGCCGGTCTCAGGCCCGCCCGGCGGCCGCCGAAAGCGTCAGCGGGTCGATCCCCAGGCTGCGCAACGCGCGCAGCCATTTCTCGTCGTCAGGCGCGGCGAACAGGACCTCGTCGCCCGGATCGGCCACCAACCAGTCGTTGCGGCGCAGTTCGCCCTCCAGCTGCCCCGGCCCCCAGCCGGAATAGCCCAAGGCAAAGATCGCCCGATCCGGCCCGCTGCCGCCGGCCAGCGCCTCAAGCACATCCAGCGTCGCGGTCATCCGATAGCCGCCGGGAACCGGCATCGACCCCGCCCCGGTGCCCCAGTCGGCCGAATGCAGCACGAAACCGCGGCCGCGTTCGACCGGCCCGCCCAGGTGGACGCGGATGTCGCGCAGGTCGGGCGCGCAGGCGATACCCAGGTGCTGCAGCAGGCCGGCAAAGGTCAACTCGTCCGAGGGCCGGTTGACCACCAGCCCCATGGCCCCGTCCCCGGAATGGGCGCACAGCATGATCACGCTGCGGGCAAAGCGCGGATCGCCCATGCCGGGCATCGCGATCAGGATCTTTCCCGCCAATTCCATCCGATTCGGTCCGATATGCCCTGCCGCAAGCGGCCTGTCGGCAATGTGGGCGCACCGGGCCGACGTCACAAGTCCCACCGCACCTGCGGCACGGCGAACACATCACACCGGCCGTCTCAGGGATGTGATTTCCGCCCGGTCGCGCAAAGCCTATTCTCGCGGCATGAGAATTTGCCGCCCCGCCGCCCTTCGCCTGGTCCGGACCGCCGCTCTGGCGGCCCTGGCCGCCACTGCCGCCGCCGCCGAGGTCACCACACAGGATGACGTGGTGCAGGCCGAACTGCTGCCCGGCTGGCAGTTGCAGAGCGGGGCCCAGATGGCGGCGCTGAAGCTGGACCTGGCACCCGGATGGAAGACCTACTGGCGCAGTCCCGGCGATGCCGGCATCCCGCCGCAGTTCGACTGGTCGGACTCGATCAACGTCAAATCGGTGCGGCTGCACTGGCCCGCGCCCTCGGTGTTCCGCACCAACGGCATGCAGACCATCGGTTACCATGACCAGCTGGTGCTGCCGGCCGAGATCGTGGCGCGCGATCCATCGAAGCCCATGGTCCTGTCGGCGCGGATCGACCTGGGGGTCTGCCGTGACATCTGCATGCCGGCGGCGCTGACCCTCGAAGCGGCGATCACCCCGCCCGGCACGCCGGATTCCGACATCCGCGCAGCCCTGGCTGCACGGCCCGATACCCCGGCCGAGGCGGGACTTGTGGCCATCGGCTGCACGGTCGAGCCGATTGCCGACGGGCTGCGCCTGACGGCGACGCTGGAACTGCCCTGGGCCGGCCGGTCGGAAACGGTTGCCTTCGAGACCGCCGACCCCGCGGTCTGGGTGGCCGAAGCGGTGTCGCAACGGCAGGGCGACCGGCTGGTCGCGGTGACCGACCTGGTGCCGCCGTCCGGCGGCCCCTTCGCGCTGGACCGCTCTGGCATCACCGTGACGGTCATCCGCGACGACGGCGCGGTCGAGATCGCCGGCTGCCCGGCTGCCCCCTGATCCCTGCGAAGCAAGTTGCGGGCCGGCCCGAAGGCACGCCGCTGCGCCACCGCGAATGCAGGTCCGGCTCAGGACCTGTGCTTGTGCTCTTCCAGCCGCGGGATCATTTCGACCAGGTTGCAGGGCCGGTGGCGGTTGTCCAGCTGCCAGACCAGGATCTCATCCCAAGCGTCGCGGCAGGCGCCGGGGCTGCCGGGCAGGGCGAAGAGGTAGGTGCCGCCGGCAATCCCGCCGGTCGCCCGGCTTTGCATCGCCGATGTGCCGATCTTGCCCATCGAGACCACGGTGAAGATGGTCGCAAAGGCCTCGATCTCCTTCTCATAGACCTCGCGGTGCGCCTCGACGCTGACGTCGCGGCCGGTCAGGCCGGTGCCGCCGGTGGTCAGGATCACCTCGATCTCCGGCGCCGCAATCCATTGCCGCAGGCGGCTGACGATCTTGTCACGGTCGTCGGTCACGATGTCGCGCGCCGCCAGCAGGTGCCCGGCCCCGGTCAGCCTCTCGACCAGCGTGTCGCCCGAGCGGTCTTCGGCCCGACTGCGGGTGTCGCTGATGGTCAGCACCGCGATGCGCACCGGAATGAACTGCCTCGTCTCGTCGATCTTCATGCCCTACCCCCGCTCCATCACTGCCAGCCGCAGGGCCAGAGCCGCCAAGATCGCGCCGGAAACGCGGCCCAACCCGCGCGACAGGCCATCCGACCGCGCCAGCCGGGCGCCAAGCCCCGCCGCCGTCAGCGCGACCGCGCCGTTGACCAGAAGGCCGCCCAGATTGAACACCAGCCCCAGCACCACGAACTGCGCCAGCACCGGGCCCGCAGGGTCCACGAACTGCGGCAGGAAGGCCAGGATGAACAGCGCCACCTTGGGGTTCAAGAGGTTTACCACCAGGGCGTCACGGAAGATGCGCGGCAGCGGCATGGCCGCGGCCGTCCCGGGCCGGACTGGACCGGCACGAAGGTTGTTCCAGGCCAGCCACAGAAGGTAACCCACGCCGCCCCAGCGGATCGCCTCGAAGGCGGCCGGGTGGGCCTTGAGCAAGGCCGCCAGCCCAAGCGCCGCGATGGCCACATGCACCACGCAGCCGGCCGCGATCCCGAAGTTCGCCGCCATCCCCGCGCGCGGCCCGCCCCGCAGCCCCTGCGCCAGCACGAACATCATGTCCGCCCCCGGCGTCAGGTTCAGCGCCAACCCGGCGGGGATGAAGGCAGCAAGGGTCAGAGGGTCGACGATCATGGGATTCAGTCCAGGCATTGCCCGACAGGCAGCCGTGGCTTTTCCACTGCCAGGAGTGCCGTCTTCAGTCTGTCCAGCCGCATCCTGTATTCAAGGAAATCGCGGCTGGAGTCGTCCATCTGGCTGCAGTCCGCCGGCAGGCTGGCCGCGACCCTCTCCAGAACACGGGGCCGCAAGTCAGCCCAGTCCCGCGGCGGCACGGCGTTGCGGGCCACGTGTTCGCCGACATCGTCGAAAACGCTTTCGACCACGAAACGGCGGGCCGCGCCGCCCACCTCGCACTTCCGCGCCAGCAGCAGCGTGTAGGCGACCGAACTCAGGATGCAGTCGGTCGTCTCGCCGCGCCCGTTGATGTCGATGCTGACGCAGGCGTCATGGCCGGTTTCGCCCTTGCAACGGGTGTGGACCCCGTCGCCCAGATCGAGGTTGCGGTAGGTCAGGCCGCCGTTCGTGGTCACCACCACCCTGTTCGCGTGCTGGTCGAACAGCAGGGCCAAATCGACAAGCGGCTCTGCCCCGGAAAGGGACGGCAGAGCCGACAGCAAGAGGGCCGCGCTGAGCCGGCTCATGCCAGATGCGCCTTCAGCGCCAGCAAGTCCGCCCAGGCCTCGCGCTTGGCGGCGGGGTTGCGCAAGAGGTAGGCCGGGTGCGTCATCGGCAGCATCGGGCGGCCCAGCGCCTGTGTCCAGGTTCCACGGGCCTTGAGGATTCCGCGGTTGCCGGTCAGCGCGAGCAGCGGCGTGTTGCCCATGACCACGACCACCTGCGGGTCGATCAGTGCGATGTGGCGTTCCACAAAGGGACGCATCATGTTGATTTCCAATGGTTCCGGATCGCGGTTACCTGGCGGGCGCCAAGGCATGACGTTGGTGATGTAGAGCGCTGCTTCGGCATCCGGACTGCGGCGCGACAGGCCAATGGCGGCAAACATCCGGTCCAGCAATTGCCCGGCGCGGCCGACGAAGGGCAGGCCTTCAAGGTCTTCCTCGCGGCCAGGCGCCTCGCCCAGGATCAGCACGCGCGCCTTGGGGTTGCCGTCGGCAAAGACGGTGGTGCGGGCACCCTGCTTCAACTCGCAGTGCCGGAAGGCCGCCAGGGCCTCGCGCAACTCATCCAGCGTGCGGGCCGAGCTGGCGGCGGCCCTGGCGGCCGCAACGGCATCGCCTTCGGGCACCTCCGCACCGGCCGGCCGAACAAGCGCCGGCGCCGCAGCGGCGCGCGTCGACGCGGGCGCAAGGGCGTAGCGGTCCACCGGCGCATCGCCCAACACCTCGTCCACGCCCGCATCCAGCTGCCAGGACAGCGCGGCCAGCGCGGCCTCCCAGTCCGCAGCAATGTCTCCGGCACTTTCGGCGGCGATTCCCATGGCTGCGACGGTAAGCGGTCGTCGACCTTCGGGCCAGACGCAATCCGCCGTTGCCCCGACCCGACCGCTTTCCTATAAGCGCGGAGATCCCGGCAGGAGAACACCATGGCCTTCCGCGCCCGCCATCTTCTTGGCATCGAGCCGCTTCAGCCCCTGGAGATCACCACCGTCCTGGACCTGGCCGAGCGCTATGTCGAACTGAACCGCCGCACGGTCAAGCAGTCGGACGCGTTGGCGGGGATGACGCAGATCAACATGTTCTTCGAAGCCTCGACCCGGACGCAGTCGAGCTTCGAGATTGCCGGCAAGCGGCTGGGCGCGGACGTGATGAACATGTCGGTCGCGCAGTCGAGCGTGAAGAAGGGCGAGACCCTGATCGACACCGCGCTGACGCTGAACGCCATGCACCCCGACCTCTTGGTGGTGCGGCACCCCTCGTCCGGCGCGGTGAACCTGCTGGCGCAGAAGGTGGATTGCGCGGTGCTGAACGCCGGCGACGGGCGGCATGAGCACCCCACCCAGGCGCTGCTGGATGCGCTGACCATCCGCCGCGCCAAGGGCCGCATCCAGCGCCTGACCATCGCCATCTGCGGCGACATCGCGCATTCCCGGGTGGCGCGGTCCAACCTGATCCTCTTGGGCAAGATGGAAAACCGCCTGCGGCTGATCGGCCCGCCGACGCTGATGCCCGCCGGCGTCGCCGACCTGGGCGCCGAGGTCTATGACGACATGCGCGAGGGCCTGAAGGGCGCCGATGTGGTGATGATGCTGCGGCTGCAGAAGGAGCGGATGGACGGCGGCTTTGTGCCCTCGATGCGGGAATACTATCACCGCTTCGGGCTGGACGCCGAAAAGCTGAGCCATGCCGCCCCCGATGCCATCGTCATGCACCCCGGCCCGATGAACCGCGGGGTCGAGATCGACGGCGATCTGGCCGACGACATCAACCGCAGCGTCATTCAGGATCAGGTGGAAATGGGCGTCGCCGTGCGCATGGCCTGCATGGACCTCCTGGCCCGGAACCTGCGCCGCGAACGCGGCCGCAAGATCGCGGAGACGCTGGTGTGACGCCCGACCCGGACCGCAAGCCGACAAGATCCGAGATGCGGACGGGCGGCATGGTGGCGCTGGCCGTGCTGGTCTTCATTGCGGTGTTCACCGCGATCTTCGTGGCGATGGGATAACGGATGGCACGGATCGAACCTGACGACGTGCTGCGCCGGCCGGCCGAGCCGGACGAGGGCGAGGCGGTGCTGGCGGAATTCCGCGGCGACCGGATGACCTACTGGCGCCAGCACCTGATCATGGCCGCGGTGCTGGGGGTGGTGGCGGGGCTGCTGCTGTTGTGGCAGGGCAATCCCTATCCGGTGGCCGGGCCACTGGGGGCCATCCTCGCCATCGGCGGGCGGGCGGCTTACCTTGCGTCCGAGGCGTTGGGCGACCGCTGGCTGCTGACCCCGACGCGGCTGATCGGGCCGGGCGGGCGGCTGGTGCCGGTGTCTTCCATCGCGGCGGTGCGGCCGATTCTGGGGGCGGTGCAGGTGGTCACGCGGGCCGGCGACAAGCACCTGATCAAGTATCTGGCCGACCCCGACGCGGTGGCCAACCGCATCGCGCAGGCCCGGCGATGACGATGCAGGACGAGCCCCCGCCACCGCCCGCCGAGGTGCCCGCCGGCTGGGAGGGCATTCTTGAGCCGGGCGAAGCCATCCTGTGGCAGGGCCAGCCGGCGCCCGGCCTGCGGCTGGTGGATTTCCTGGACCGGCGGGCGCCGTTCGGTCTGGTCTTCGCGGGGTTCGCGGTGTTCTGGATGGCCAATGCGGCCGCGATGTCGGGGAACGCGCCGGGGCCGATGGCCTGGGCCTTTCCGCTGTTCGGGCTGCCGTTCCTGCTGATCGGGCTGAACCTGTCCATCGGCCGGCCGCTGCGCGATGCGCTGCGCCGGCGCACCACGTTCTACACCCTGTCCGACCGCGCCGCCTATATCGCCACCCGAGGCGCCGGGGCGCGCAAGCTGGACCGCTATCCGCTGGATGCGAGCTTTCGCCCCACGCTGGAGGACGGCGACCCGGGCAGCATCTGGTTTGCCGTGGCCGAGGGTGAGGCCCGCCGCGGCTGGCGCGGCACCGGGGCGGCGCGGCGCTATTCCTCGGTGACGGTGGGCCGCAGCCGGATCGGGTTCGAGGCGATCACGGATGCGCGCGGGGTTTATGCCAGGATGCTGGCGGCGCTGCGGGCACAGGCGGGCATGACATGAGCCGTGCCCCGGACGCCGGGCGGTGGACAGTCGCACACCTGTCGCGCTATGAACCGCGCAACCCTGCGGGCAGGCAAAGGGCGCCATGACCATCCTTTTCACCGACGCACGCCTGATCGACCCCGAAACGCTGACCGAAACCCGCGGCAATCTGGTGGTTGCCGACGACGGCAGCATCGCCGGCCCCTGGAGCGGGGCGAAACCTCCGAAGGGCGCCACCGTCATCGACTGCGGCGGCAAGTGCCTGGCGCCGGGGATCGTCGACTGGGGCGTGAAGATCGGCGAGCCGGGCGAGCGGCACCGCGAGAGCTTTGGCTCGGCCGGGGCGGCGGCGGCGGCGGGGGGCGTGACCACGATCATCGCGCGGCCCGACACCCTGCCGGCGATCGACACACCGGAAACGCTGGAATTCGTCACCCGCCGCGCCGCCGGGGCCAGCCCGGTGCGCATCCGCCACATGGCCGCGCTGACCAAGGGCCGCGATGGCCACGAGATGACCGAGATCGGTTTCCTGCTGGATGTGGGCGCGGTGGCCTTCACCGATGTCTTCGCGGTGTGTGCCGACAGCAAGACGCTGAGCCGGGCCATGACCTATGCCCGGTCCCTGGGTGCGCTGATCGTCGGCCACCCGCAGGACCCCGGCCTGTCGGCCGGTGCGGCCACCACCAGCGGCAAGTTCGCCTCGCTTCGCGGGTTGCCGGCGGTGTCGCCGATGGCGGAACGGATGGGGCTGGAGCGCGACCTGGCGCTGGTCGAGATGACCGGCGCGCGCTACCACGCCGACCAGATCACCACCGCGCGCGCCCTGCCCGCCCTGCGCCGCGCGCGCGAGGCCGGGCTGGACGTGACCGCGGGCACCTCGATCCACCACCTGACGCTGAACGAGTTCGACGTCGGCGATTACCGCACCTTCTTCAAGCTGACGCCGCCCTTGCGGTCGGAAGACGACCGCCAGGCGGTGATCGCGGCGCTGGCCGAAGGGCTGATCGATGTGATCGCCAGCTTCCACACCCCCGCCGATGAGGAATCGAAGCGGCTGCCGTTCGAAGAGGCGGCGGCCGGCGCGGTGGCCTTGGAGACCTTTCTGCCCGCCGCGATGCGGCTGCACCACGGCGGCCACCTGAGCCTGCCGCAACTGTTCCGCGCCATGGCGCGGAACCCGGCGCGGCGGCTGGGCCTGCCGCAGGGCTGCCTGTCGCCCGGGGCGCCGGCCGACCTGGTGCTGTTCGACCCCGACGCGCCGTTCCTGATGGACCGCTTCCGCCTGCGGTCGAAGTCGAAGAACACCCCCTTCGACGGGGCGCGCATGGAGGGCCGCGTTCTGGGCACCTGGGTCGGCGGGGCCCAAGTCTTCCAGGCCGAGGAGTAAGCGATGCCGGAACTGGTTTCCGCCTGGGACACGCTGGGCCTGACGGCGCTGCTGGCCTATCTTCTGGGCGCAGTGCCCTTCGGCGTGCTGATCACCAGGGTGATGGGCCTGGGGGATCTGCGCAAGATCGGCTCGGGCAACATCGGGGCCACCAACGTGCTGCGGACCGGCAACAAGGCCGCGGCCGCGGCGACGCTGGTTCTGGACGGCGCCAAGGGGGCGGTGGCCGTTCTTGTGGCGCGCTGGGTCGTCGGCACCGAGGATGCCGCGCAGGTCGCAGCCCTGGCCTCGTTCATCGGACACCTCTATCCTGTCTGGCTGGGCTTTCGCGGCGGCAAGGGCGTGGCCACCTACCTGGGAACGCTCATCGCACTGGTCTGGCCGGTGGGCCTGGCCGCCTGCGCGACCTGGCTGGCCGGCGCGCTGCTCACCCGGATGTCCTCGGCCGCCGCGCTGATTGCCGCTGCCGTCACGCCGCTTTGGCTTTGGACCTTCGATCACGGCAGAATGCTTGTCCTGGTGCTGATCCTGACGGTGCTGATTTATGTCCGCCACGCCGCGAACCTGGGGCGGATCAAGGCCGGGACCGAACCGAAGATCAGCCAGAAGAAGGGCTGAGGCGGTTGCTCCGGGATTCGTCAGACGGAGTGGTCCTTGCGCTTTTCGCGCTGGTGTTGCTTGCCGTCTTCCTTGTCTTGCGGTGGCGGACAGGGCCACGGGCACGGCCGCGGACTGCCGCAGAACAGCGGCCCTTTGCGGTGATCGATGGATCGAACGTCATGCACTGGCACGACAATCGCCCCGATCTGGCGCCCGTCGCCGCCGTCGTCGAGACCCTGCGCAGAGCGGGCTACCAGCCCGGAGTCATCTTCGATGCCAATGCGGGCTACAAGCTGGCCAACCGCTATCAGGGCGACGCCCAGCTGGCCTACTTCCTTGACCTTCCCGCCAAAGACGTGCTGGTCGTTCCCAAGGGGCAGCAGGCCGACCCGTTCCTGCTGGATTTCGCGCGCGACACCGGCGCCATCGTGATCAGCAACGACCGCTTCCGCGACCGGATTGCCGACTATCCCGAGCTTGCAACCCAGGGCCGGCTGATCCGCGGCGACTGGCGCGACGGCAAGGTCGTGCTGGACTTTCCGAACCCCTAAAGGCTTGACGCGGCATAGATTGGCGCCAGCGAACCGCCCCAGACGCCATCATAGGCGGCCAACCAGCGGTCGGCCTGCGCATTGCCGGACCTGAGGCTTTCGACCAGGGGCGCGAGGTGGCGTTCCTCGCCCAGGCCCCGCGCCGCGAGACCGGCGTGCGACAAGGCCACCGCCGAGCGCGCCAGATCGACCAGCTTCACGTCGCCCGCTTCGGCCTTCAGCGCCGACACGGACGCGGCCACACGCAGGCCTTCGCGGGTTTCGGCGTCCAGGCCCTTGACCAGATCCCAGGCGGCATCCAGCGCGCCCTGGTCATACATCAGCCCGGTCCAGAACGCCGGCAGGGCCACCAGGTGCGGCAGGTCGCCGGCGTCCGCCCCGCGCATCTCGATGTAGCGCTTTGCCCGCGCTTCGGGGAAGACGGTGGTCAGGTGGTCGGCCCAGTCCGACAGTGTCGGCCTCTCGCCCGGCAGGGCAGGCAGTTCGCCCTTGAGAAAGTCCCGAAACGACTGGCCCAGAGCATTGATGTAGCGGCCGTCGCGGAAGACGAAGTACATCGGCACATCCAGCACCCAGTCGACGTAGCGCTGGAACCCCATGCCGTCTTCGAAGACGAAGGGCAGCATGCCGGTCCGGCTGGCGTCGAGGTCGCGCCAGATGCGGCTGCGCCAGCTGCGGTGACCGTTCGGCCGGCCCTCGAAGAACGGAGAATTGGCAAACAGCGCCGTGGCCACCGGCTGCAGCGCCAGCGCCACCCGCAGCTTGAGCACCATGTCGGCCTCGGAGGCAAAGTCCAGGTTCACCTGCACCGTCGAGGTCCGGTACATCATCTGCGTGCCGTGGGTGCCAACCCGATCCATGTAGTCGGTCATCAGCCGGTAACGGCCCTTGGGCATCACCGGCATCTGGTCATGCGTCCAGTCCGGCGCGGCGCCAAGCGACATGAACCGGATGCCCAGCGGGCCGGCCACGGCCTCGACTTCGGCAAGGTGGTTGTCCAGCTCTGCCTTGACCTCGTGGAGATCGCTCAGCGGCGCGCCGGACAGTTCGAACTGACCACCCGGTTCCAGGCTGATGTTCGCGCCATTGCGCGAAAGTCCGATGACATTCTCTGCCTCCCGCAGCGGCACCCATCCGAAACGGTCGATCAGGCCCGCGAAGACGGCAGAGATCGAGCGGTCCCCGGCATAGGGCAAGGGGGCAAGCGTGTCGGTCAGCCAGCCGAACTTCTCGTGCTCGGTGCCGATGCGCCAGGCAGACTTCGGCTTGCAGCCGGCCGCAAGGAACCCGGCCAACTGGTCGAAGCTTTCGATCGGGCCACCGCCCGACTGGGGAATCGACATGGGCGCTGGCTCCGGCTGCTGGTGAGGTCGAGACTTGGGTGGCTTGGGAAGCGCAACAGGTGTCGTGCCGCGCCCGCGCTGTCAAGCCCGACCGGCACCGTCGCTGCCGATGTTCAGCGGCGCGGCACCGGGGCGGCGCCACACCGGACGGTCGTCCAGGGCGGTTGCCGGAACCGTCGCGCCCAGCGCGGCCGGCGCCTGCAGAGCCGTCACGAGCGCCGCCGAGGAAAGGCCGGGCAGCGCCGCGAAGGTGTCGAAAAGCGCTGGCGCCCCGGCGGCGTCGAGCGGGATCAGCAGACCGCGGCCGGTGGCATCGGTCAACTGCCACATCCGCCGGCCGCGGAAGGCGGCAAGGCGCAACTCGACCAGGTCGTTCAGGCTGATTTCACCGCCCATCCGGGGATGCAGATACCGAACCCGCGCCTCATCCACCTCGACCACGCCCGGCGCGGCGGCATCGGTTTCGAACCGCAGCCGCCGCAGGCCAAGGATCGCCCAGCCCGCCCCCAGCGCCACGAAGGCGACGCCTGTGATGATCGGCAGAAAGCCGCCATGCAGCACGGTCCAGACCCCGACCGCGATGGTTGCCGCTCCGGCGGCGGGGTCGAACCAACGGCCCAACAGGCGGAGGACTTCGGGACGGAACAGGCTCATGTCATCATCTCCCCGACCCTTACCAGGGTCTTCAACTGTGCATGCCGGTCGCAGCCGACCGGCCGGATGCCGCGCGGCCTTGCGGCCCGCGCAGCGGATTTGTCGTTCCCGCAGACCCGAGGCAGGTCATGCCGTCTGCCGGCGTGTCGCCTTGCGGCCACGATGCCGCCCTGCAGCGCCGGCCGCATCATCGCCAGTCTCCGAAACGCGTCTGCCAAAGCGCAAGCGCTGCCACCGCCGCCGTCTCGGCCCGCAGGATGCGCGGACCCAGCGTGACCGCGGTGACGAAGGGCAGAGCCGCCAGCCGGGCACGCTCGTCCGCCGAAAAGCCGCCCTCGGGGCCGATCAGGATCGCCGCTGCCGCGCCAGCCGGACCATCCTCCCAGCCGTTTCCAGGCCCGGAGCAGCCCTCGTCGGCCCAGAACAGCCGCCGCGCCGCCGGCCAGTTGGCCAGAAGACGGTCCAGCGGCTGCAACTCGGCCACCTCGGGCACCCAGGTCGCGCCACATTGCTCGGCTGCCTCGACCGCATGGGCCTGCTGCTTTTCGGCCCGCAGACGTTCGGAATTCATGTGCCGGGTGGCCACTGGAATCAGCCGCGCCACCCCCATCTCGACCGCCTTCTCGACAATGAAATTGGTGCGGTCCTTCTTCACCGGGCTAAACAGAAGCCACAGGTCGGGCGGCGTTCCCTGCGGCACGGTTTGCGCCGCACAGACGGCAATGCCGCGGCGACGGCCGGCCTCGGCCACCGTGGCCTGCCATTCGCCGTCGCGGCCGTTGAACAACTGCACCGCGTCGCCAAGGCCCAGCCGCATGACCGAAAACAGATAGTTCGCCTGCGCCTCGTTCAAGGCCACGGCTTGCCCCTGCCCAAGCGGCTGATCTACAAACACCCTGATCTTCGGCCCTGCCATGAGGCGAACCTATGTTTGAACCGCCCCGAACACCAGAGGCCGCGCCCCTGGATGCCGTGGCCGACGCCCCGCGCGGCAACTGGGTGGACAGCTGGGCCCCCGCCCCGACGCGGCCCTATCTGCGGCTGTCGCGGGCTGATCGGCCGATCGGCACCTGGCTGTTGTACATCCCCTGCCTCTGGGCCGTGGTTCTGGCCGCAAATATTGATGGATTCAGGCTTTTGGACCTGTGGCTGGTGCTGTCCTGCGGCGCCGGAGCCTTCCTGATGCGGGGCGCCGGCTGCACCTGGAACGACATCACCGACCGCGACTTTGACGCCGCGGTGGCACGCACGAAAAGCCGCCCCATCCCGTCGGGGCAGGTCAGCGTGTCGCAGGCGCTGGCCTGGATGGTGGCGCAGGCGCTGGCTGCGGCGCTGATCCTGTTCAGCTACAACTGGCTGGCGGTTGGCCTTGGCGTGGCCTCGCTGGCGCTGGTTGCGGTCTATCCGTTCGCCAAGCGATTCACCTGGTGGCCGCAGGTGTTCCTGGGCCTGGCGTTCAACTGGGGCGCGGTGCTGCTCTGGGCGGCGCATTCCGGGACCGTGCCTGTCGCCGCCGTGCTGCTGTATGCCAGCGGCATCGCCTGGACGCTGTATTACGACACCATCTACGCCCATCAGGACAAGGAGGACGACGCGCTGATCGGCGTGAAGTCCACCGCGCGGCTGTTCGGGAAACGCAGCGGCGCCTGGCTGGCCGGGTTCCTGGCGCTGGCCGTGCTGTTGATGGCCGCGGCGGTGATCGTGGCGATTCCCGCCGCGCGCGGCGTCTGGCCGATGCTTCTGGGTTTGGCCGGGGTCTGGGGGTTCGGGCTGCACATGGCCTGGCAGATGCGCGGGCTGGACCTGGACGACCCGGCCAGTTGCATTGTCGCCTTTCGCGCCAACCGCGACGCCGGGCTGATCCCTGTGCCGTTTCTTGCCGTTGCCGCGCTGGTCTGATTGAACCCGCCGCGACAAACCCCTACGAAGCGGGGGTCGCCGCAACGAGCCTGATCCCGTGCCCAAGCGCCTGCTCCTTCTGTCCCCGACGGTCCTTGCCGCGCTGAGCTTTGCCGCGGCCGGCCTGGTCATGCTGCTGATCGCCCTTGGCGCCGCGCTGGTGATCGAAAGCCGATCTGAAAGCGTGGTCTCGGAGCGGCTGGCCGCGGCCGGCATGGATTGGGTCGGCGTGGAAAGCGACGGGCTGCAGGTGTTCTTGACCGGCACCGCGCCCACCGAGGCGGCACGGTTCACGGTGCTGAACCTGGTCGGCAGCGTGGTCGACAGCTCGCGCATTCGCGACGGGCTGGACGTGGCACCGGCCAGCGCGCTGGCCCCGCCGCGGTTCTCGGTCGAGATGCTGCGCAATGACGACGGCATCCAGCTGATCGGCCTGATCCCCAAGACCACGCAAATCGGCGGGTTGACGGCCGCAGACCTGGCGCAAGCCGCCGCCGCACTGACGCCCGGGGTCGAGCCGGCGAACATGCTGCAGGCGGCCGAATATGCCCCGCCCGAGACCTGGGATGCCGCGCTGCGCTTCGGGCTTGAGGCATTGAAGATGTTGGAACGCTCGAAGATCTCGGTGATGGCAGACCGGGTCGAAGTGACGGCGATCGCCGACAGCGCCGAGGAAAAGCGGCAGTTCGAGGCCGACCTCATGGCCAGCGTGCCCGAGGGGGTGAAGCTGGTGGCCGACATCTCGGCGCCGCGGCCGGTGATCACGCCGTTCACCCTGCGCTTCATCAAGGACGCGACCGGCGCCCGCTTCGACGCCTGTTCGGCCGATACCGCACGGGCCCAGGGGCAGATCCTGGCCGCCGCGCGCGAGGCAGGCATGACCGAAGACGTCGCCTGCACCATCGGCATGGGCGTGCCCTCGCCGCGCTGGGGCGAGGCCGCCGCGGCCGGCATCCGCGCCGTCGCCGCGCTGAACGCCGGGACGCTGACCTTTTCCGACACCGACATCACGCTGGTTGCCGGCGATGGCGTGACCCAGGCCGAATTCGACCGGGTGGTCGGAGAGCTGCGCGCCTCACTGCCCGACGTGTTCTCTCTGGACGCCACGCCGCCCAGGGCCGAGACCGCGGCGCAAGGCCCGGCCGAATTCACCGCCACGCTGTCGGCAGAAGGCAAGGTCGAGCTGCGCGGCCGGCTGGTGGACGAGACCCAACAGGCCGCGGTGGATGCCTTTGCGCGGGCGCAGTTCGGCGCCGACCTGGTCTATGTCGCCACGCTGCTGGACCAGAACCTGCCGGACGGCTGGCCGGTGCGGGTGCTGGCGGGGCTGGAAGCGCTGGGCCAGTTGCACGACGGCAGCCTGCTGGTGCGGTCCGATCTGGTCGAGGTGAAGGGCGTCACCGGATCGCAGGAGGCGCGGGCGAAGATCACTCAGATCCTGTCCTCGCGGCTGGGCCAGGGCCAGACCTTCCGCGTCGACGTCCGCTACGACGAAGAGCTGGACCCGCTGGCCGCGCTGCCCACGCCCGAGGAATGTGAGGCCAATCTGCGCACGGTGATGGCCAGCCAGAAGATCACCTTCACCCCCGGTTCGGCCGAGATCGCATCGGAAGCCGGGCCGGTGATCGACGCCCTGGCCAAGATCCTGCAGGATTGCCCCGGACTGTGGATGGAGATTGCCGGCCACACCGATTCGCAAGGCTCCGAAGGCGGCAATCAGGCGCTCAGCCAGGCCCGGGCCGAGGCGGTGCTGATCGCGTTGCAGGGCCGCCGCGTCGATGTTTCGGGCATGACGGCGGTGGGCTATGGCGAGGCCCTGCCGATCGCCGACAACGAAACCGAAGCCGGCCGCGAGGCCAACCGGCGCATCGAGTTCGTGCTGAAGCAGCCCGGCGGTGCGGTCGCGGCGGCCGTCGAAGCGGCCGTCGAATCCGCCGCCGCGCCGGATTTCTCGACCGACGACAGCCCCTCGGTCGCCCCTTCGGAAAAGACCATGCGCCCGAAACCGCGCCCCGCGCGAGAGGATTGAGGCCAAGGAACCCCCATGAACCGCACCGAATTCGTCATTGCCACCGCCATCACGCTTCTGCTGTCCTTTGCGATGGGGTGGTTTGCGCACTGGATCCTGCACCGCTTCTCGCGCCAGTCGGCCGGCACCGACCTGGCCGAGATGGACCGCCTGGCGCAATCGCTGCACGAAGCCGAGGAAGTGCGCGACCAGGCGGTGATCTATCTGGAACAGCGCGAGGCCGAGCTGATGAACCAGATCTCCCAGACCGAGGCCGAGTTGCGCGCCGCGATGGAGGGCCTGCGCGACGCCCGCCAGGAAGCCGAGGAAATGCGCGCCTATATCGAGCGGATGCACGCGAACGGCTGACGAAAACGCCTGCGGCCGGTCGCGGAGCCGATTTCCGGAGCCGGAAATCGGCCACGGAATTCGACTTCGAATTCCGGTTGCTTGCGACACTGGGGCTGTTGGCAGCCGGCGGGGTGCGGGCGTAGCCTCCGCCGCATCAGCCGAGGGAGTTCCGGTCATGCGCCGTGTCGCCGTTCTTGCCGCCGCCTTCGCCGTGGCCTTCGCCTCGCCGCCCGCCCGCGCCGATGCCGTGTCGGACGCACTGGACGCCGCAACCGCGGCCTATGCCAATGGCAAGCTGACTGAGACCGCCCGGCGCATCGCCGAGGCCAACAGCGCGCTGTCGGCACTGCAATCGGCGGCACTGCTGGCCCTTCTGCCACCCGCGCCCGATGGCTGGACCCGCAGCGAGAACACCGACATGACCGCCACCATGGTGGTGATCGGCGGCGGATCGGGGATCGAGGCCACCTATTCGGGGCCGGACGAGCAGTACTTCACCATCACGATCTTTGCCGACAACCCGATGTTCCTGTCGATGCAGGAGATGTACAACAACGAGATGCTGGTCACCATGATGGGCGGCAAGAAGACCATCGGCGGGGCCGAGTACCTGACCCAGGCCGAAGACAGCCTGTTCACCATCGTCGGCGAGCGGCTGATGGTGCAGGCCACCGGCGCGCCGGTGGCGGTGATGGAGCCGGTGCTGGCGCAGATCGACCATGCCGCCTTGGCTGCCTACGGCCAGTGATGGCGCCATCCGGCCAGCCGGCCCCAAGTTTGCGTGAGGACTGGACCTAACGCCGGCCCCGAACTGGACAAGCGGGGGGCGGACATGCGACGTGTCTGCGATCCCTGTTTTATGACCGCGAGGCCCCGATGCTGGATTCCGTCACCAACCTGCGCGACCTTCTGAAGGACCCGTCGCTTCTGGCTACCCAGGCCTATGTGGCCGGCGAATGGATCGACGCCGACGACGGCTCGACCTTTCCGGTGGTGAACCCTGCCCGCGGCGACGTGATCGCCACGGTGCCGAACCTGAGCCGCGCCGAGACCGCCCGCGCCATTGCGGCGGCAAAGGACGCGCAGAAGGAATGGGCAGCGCGCACCGCCAAGGAACGCGCGATCATCCTGCGCAAGTGGTTCGACCTGATGATGGCCAACCAGGATGACCTGGGCGTCATCCTCTGCGCCGAGATGGGCAAGCCGATGGCCGAGGCCAAGGGCGAGATAGCCTATGGCGCCAGCTTCATCGAATGGTTCGCCGAGGAGGCCAAGCGGGTCTATGGCGAAACCATCCCCGGCCACCAGCGCGACAAGCGGCTGATGGTGCTGAAGCAGCCGATCGGCGTGGTCGCCTCGATCACGCCGTGGAACTTTCCCAACGCGATGATCACCCGCAAATGCGGCCCGGCGCTGGCGGTGGGCTGCGCCTTCGTCGCCCGCCCCGCCGCCGAGACGCCGCTTTCGGCGCTTGCGCTGGCCGTGCTGGGCGAACGCGCGGGGCTGCCGAAGGGCATCCTGTCGATCATCACCTCGAAGAAATCCTCCGACATCGGGAAAGAGTTCTGCGAGAACCCGATCGTCCGCAAGCTGACCTTCACGGGCTCGACCGAGGTCGGCCGCATCCTGCTGCGGCAGGCGGCCGAGCAGGTGATGAAATGCTCCATGGAGCTGGGCGGCAACGCGCCCTTCATCGTGTTCGACGACGCCGATCTTGATGCCGCGGTGGCGGGCGCGATGGCGTCGAAGTTCCGCAACAACGGCCAGACCTGCGTCTGCGCCAACCGCATCTACGTGCAGGCCGGGGTCTATGACGCCTTCGCCGCCAAGCTGCGCGAGGCGGTGGCCAAGGCCAAGGTGGGCGACGGGTTGGCCGGCGAGGTGCAGTTCGGCCCGCTGGTCAACATGGCCGCGGTCGAGAAGGTGCAGGAACACATCGCCGACGCCACCGCCAAGGGCGCGCAGGTGATCCTGGGCGGCGAGCGGCACGAGTTGGGCGGCAACTTCTTCCAGCCCACCATCCTGACCGGGGTGACCGACCAGATGGTCGTGACCAACGAGGAAACCTTCGGCCCGGTGGCGCCGCTGTTCAAGTTCGACACCGAGGAAGAGGTGATCGAGAAGGCCAATGCCACGATCTTCGGCCTGGCCTCCTATTTCTACGCCCGCGACATCGGCCGCATCACCCGCGTGCAGGAGGCGCTGGAATACGGCATCGTCGGCGTCAACACCGGGATCATCAGCACCGAGGTCGCACCCTTTGGCGGCGTCAAGCAATCGGGCCTGGGCCGCGAGGGCAGCCGGCACGGGATGGAAGATTACCTGGAAATGAAATACATCTGTCTGTCGATCTGACCGGCGGCCACCCGATCCAAGGGGGCGGCCGGTCCGCCCCCTTGCGCGTGTCAGGAGAGCCGCATGTCCGAAGACTATGTGCCGCCCAAGGTCTGGACCTGGAACAAGCCCTCGGGCGGCACCTTCGCCTCGATCAACCGGCCTGTCGCGGGCGCCACGCACGAGGCGCCCTTGCCCGTGGGCAAGCACCCGCTGCAACTCTATTCGCTGGCCACGCCAAACGGCATCAAGGTGACGATCCTGCTGGAGGAATTGTTGGAAGCAGGCCACTCCGCCGAGTATGACGCTTGGCATATCGACATCGGCAAGGGCGACCAGTTCGGATCGGGCTTCGTGGCGGTGAACCCGAACTCCAAGATCCCGGCACTGATGGACCATTCGGCCAGCCCGCCGCAACGGGTGTTCGAAAGCGCCTCGATCATGCTGTATCTGGCCGAGAAGTCCGGCGGCGCGTTCATCCCGAAGGAGCCAAGCGCGCGGACCGAGATGTTCAGCTGGCTGTTCTGGCAGATGGGCAGCGCGCCCTTCCTGGGCGGCGGCTTCGGCCATTTCTACGCCTATGCCCCGGTCAAGATCGAATACGCGATCAACCGCTATGCGATGGAGGTCAAGCGCCAGCTGGACGTGCTGGACCGCCATCTGGCACAGCATGCCTGGATGGCCGGCGGCGAATACTCGCTGGCCGACATCGCGATCTGGTCCTGGTATGGCTCGGTGGCGCTGGGCCGGGCCTATGGCGCGGCCGAGTTCCTGGATGTGGAAAGCTATGCCCATGTCATGGAATGGGCGCGCCGGATCGACGCCCGCCCCGCCGTGCAGCGCGGCCGCAAGGTCAACCGGACCTGGGGCGAGCCGTGGGAGCAACTGCGCGAACGCCACTCGGCCGCCGACTTCGACGCGCTGCCCAAGCCCTGAGGCGAAGCGCTGCCACCAGTAGCCTGCGTCAACGCTTTGAAAACACGGTTGCTATCCGATAGCGGAAGGCTGTTTCCCGCTATCAGCCGGGCGATTTTGCCTAGCATCGGCCGCAGTCCCACATTGGCCTCATCGCCCCACTGCTCGAGGGGCCAGCCAGAAAGGACGACCCGATGCTTACCGCTGCCAAGACTGTTCGCACCACCGCCCGCACCACCGCCCTTGCCGCCCTGACCGCGCTGTCGGTCGCCGCCATTCCCGCCGCTCCCGCCCGTGCCTGGGGCGAAGGGGAACAGAACTTCGTGGCCGGCGTCGTCACCGCCGTCGTGGTGGGAGAGATGCTGAAACAGGGCCGCAAGTCGCGCGCCGCTCCGCCGGCCCCGACCTACGCCCCGGCGCCGGTCTATGCCGACCCGGCGCCGACCTACACCACCACCTCGATCTACGCGACCCCGGTCGCCCGCGCCTTCAACACCTATTCTGCGGCCGAACGGAAGGCGATCCAGCGCAGCCTGCGCCAGGCCGGCTACTATGCCGGCGGCATCGACGGCTCGTTCGGGCCGCGCACCTACAATGCGGTGGTCAGCTATGCCCGCGACGCCGGCGCCGCAGGCAATCTGCGGACAACCGGCGGCGCTTTCGCGGTCTATGAC
Source organism: Rhodobacter sp. Har01 (assembly GCF_020564565.1). Taxonomy (GTDB): domain Bacteria; phylum Pseudomonadota; class Alphaproteobacteria; order Rhodobacterales; family Rhodobacteraceae; genus Pseudogemmobacter. Next base: position 149,353 of record NZ_JAJCTD010000005.1, on the reverse strand, counting down.
GGCCTGATCTTCTAGGCCGTCCCGCAAGCCAAAGGCGGCCCGGGCTCAACCGGTCTCCCCGACCGGGCCGCCCGCCCCCTTTCCGCCATGTCGGAAAGGGGGCCTTTGCCTGTCGGCGGCCCTATTCGGGCTGGACGTTCCAGCCGAACCAGGTGGTGTCATGCACCGTCTCGGCATCGCGCAGGACCGCCGCCACTTCGGCAGCGGGCACCACGCCGCCAGTCCGCCGGTGGGTCCAGGCCAGCACCATTTCGCCGCGAACCGGCGCCCGCCCGGTGAAATCATAGGCAAAGGCCGCATTCCGCAGGCGCACCGGGTCGGGCACATTGAAGTCGAACCCCGCCCCCTTCACCTCGACGACATGACGAAACACCGCTGGCCCGCCGCTGTCCATCGGCAGGGTCCGCGGGCCGATCAGCCGATCCGGCAGGTTCGAGGCGAAATCCTCGGCCGCGAAGGGGAAATCCAGGTCCAGCCCGTCGCGCTTCAGCGCGGCACGCGGCAGGACGTAGCGTTCCTCCATGGTCAGCCGGTTCGTCGCGCGGTCATCCTGCATCACGATGTCGTCCTGCAACGTCAGGCCGGCATAGCGGCCCAGGTAGAAATCCAGGTAGTCGTCAGAAATCTGCCGCCGTGGCGAGGTGGCAAAGCGCTGCCGCAGCGAATCGGCCGCCCCGCCCAGGTAGACCGACCTGACCGTCAGGAACACTCCGCCGGCGGTGAACCGGTAGCTTTCGGTGACATCGGTCGACCAGGCGGTCTCGGCGACTTCGGGGATCGGCTCAAGCCCGGTCTGGCCGGCGCCGGCCAGCGGCAAAGCCCAGGCATAGGGCGGCACGGCCATTGTCGCAAATCCGCCGCCCTGGTGCGAGGCGGTGGGGTCCACCCAATGCGCCTCGCCGTCGACCACGATCCGCACGATGGCATGGTCGAAGGCGCCCAGCATCGGCACCTCGGCCGGCAGCCCGGCGCCGTTGTCGATGTCGGTCAGCGCCACCTGCGCCTGCACCCCCAGCTTGCGCAGCATCACCACCAGCAGCAGCGCCTTGTCCTTGCAGTCGCCAAAGCCCGAGGGAATGACCTCCTGGGGAAGCCTGGCAAGAATGCCGCCCGCCCCGACCGACAGCGAGACGTAGCGCAATTCGTCCTGCACCAGCCTCAGCGCGGCGATGGCGCGGGTCTCGGGGTCGGGGCTGGCGGCGGCGAGGACGGCGACCTTGGCATCCCATTCGGGAGTCAGCGGGTAGTCGGCCGCGTAATACGGCGTCAGCGCCGCCGACAGCGCGCCCCAGTCGGCATCGGCAGTCAGTCGCAGATAGGCAGTGGGGTCGTCCAGCGCGGGCACCGCTTCCTCGGGCCGGGGCGGCACATGGCCCTCGCGCCGCCATTCGTGGCGCAGGGTGCCGCCCGGCCCGGGACCTTGGGCATGGGTCACCCGGTCAGGCAGCGGGCCCAGGGTCATCGGCCAGGCCTTGGGCCAAAGCACCACCGTGCGGGTCAGACCGACCGGCACATCCCATTCCATCGTCGCGAAGACCGAGCGTTCCCCGGCCCCGACCAGCGGCTTCATCTCGCGCACCGAGGCGTAGTCGACGATGTCGCCCACCCGCAGGTCGGGGATCTGCAGGTAGGCGGTCAGCGTGCCGTCGATGATGCCTTCGTCCAGCCGCTCTTCGCGCCGCAGGATCTCTTCCGCCACGCTGTCGCGCAGGTCGATCTCGCGCCCGTCGCGGATCACCACCAGCCGGGTCAGCGCCATCCGGTCGAAGGCCGGGTCGAAGTCGAGGCTGACCGTCGCCGCCAGTTCCAGCCCGGCGCGGTCGGTGACCTGCATCACTGTGCGGGCGTAGCTGTGGCGTTCTTCGCCGACGAAGGCGACCTGGAAGTCGGACAGGATGTAGTGCACCCCGTCCAGCGCCTGCGCGCGCAGATCGGGGTCGTCGGCGGGCAGCGCGATCTCGTCCACCCAGGCAGGGGTCGGGCTGCGCGCCAGCCCCTCGGCCAGAGCGGGGGACGCAAGACAAAGGAAAAGGACGAGGCGAAGCAGATGCAGCATGGTGTTTTCCCAAGGTGTTCGCACCCTAGGGGAGGCCCCGCGGCCGGACAAGCGGGTGGCGGGCAAGAGAGGGACGCGGGTGCCGGCGCGGGCGCCAAGGATTGCGGGTCGGTGTGCGTCAAACTACCGTCATGCTGATGGATACCTCGGACGAGACCCTGGCCAAGGCCGCCAACGCCGGCGACCGCGCTGCCTTTGCGACGCTGGTCGGGCGGCACTACGACCGCATCTTCGGGCTGGCCTTCCGGCTGACCGGGGTGCGGGCCGAGGCGGAAGACCTGGCCCAGGACATCTGCGCCGCATTGCCGGTCAAGCTGGCGCAGTTTCGGGGTGAAGCGCGGTTCACCACCTGGCTGTACCGCATCGTGGTGAACGCCGCACATGACCGGCGGCGGCGGCAGACGACGCGGGCCCGCGCAGCGGATGGCTGGGGGGATTGGGAGATTGCCCGGCAGGACGAGATTGCCGTGCAGCGCGAGGCCGAAGGTTGGCTGGCCGAGGCGATGACGCGGCTGTCGCCCGAATTGCGCGACACGCTGGCGCTGGTGCTAGGCGAAGAGATGACCCAAAGCCAGGCCGGCGCCGTGCTGGGGGTTTCCGAAGGCACCATCGCCTGGCGGATGTCGGAAGTGAAGAAACGGCTGCGGGCGATGGCGGCGGAGGATGCGACATGACCGAAGACCGCGATCCGCTTGAGAGGCTGAAGGCCGGTCTCAAGGCCGCCCCGCCGCCTGACGGCGAGGCGAAGGCCCGCGCGCTGGCGCTTGCGATGGAAAACTTCGACCGGCTCCAAGCTTCCGGCCCTGCGTCGCGTCCGAAGGAAGACCGCCCACCGCGGGCGGGGTTCCTGAACGGAGTGCGTTCCATGCTGACCCTTCTGACCACCCGGCCCGCGCTGGCCGCCACCACCTCGATTGCCGCCCTGGTCGTGGGCGTTGCCGTGCTGCTGCCGGTGACCGAACAGCTGCGCAGCCCCGGCGGGCCGCCGGTTGCCCCCCGCACCCTGGCGCCAGAGGCGCCGAAGCCGGAAGCCTCTTCCCTGGCCGATGCCGGCACCCCGCCCGGGGCGGATGCGCCTGTGGCGGTGACGCCGGCCGAACCTAAGCCGGCCGCCTCAGCCGCCGACGCCGCGCCCGAGGCCGACAGCCGCACCGACCAGGCGGCGAACGAAACCCTTCAGGAAGACGCGCTGGCCTACCTGACCGAAGAAGAGATGGGCCGCGCCCGCAAGGAGAAATCCGAAGGCCTGGTCGGCGATCTGGCGGCGGGCGGGGCGACGATGCCCTCGGTCGCCGCGCCTGCGGCCGAGCCGATGCCGATGCCGCAGCTTGAACCGAACACCGAGGAGTTTGCCACTGCCGAGGCAAACCCTGTGAAGGTGACGGCGGAAGAGCCGGTGTCCACCTTCTCGACCGATATCGACACGGCCTCCTATGCGGTGGTCCGGTCCACCCTGGACCTCGGGTCGCTGCCGACGCCTGATCAGGTGCGGGTCGAGGAAATGGTGAACTATTTCCCCTATGCCTACCCCGCACCCGAGGCGGGGCAAGCCTTCCGCACCACGGTTTCGGTGATGCCGACGCCCTGGAACCCCGGCACAAGGCTGGTCACCATCGGGCTGCAGGGCGAGCTGCCCGCCGTGGCTGATCGCCCGCCGCTGAATCTGGTGTTCCTGATCGACACTTCGGGCAGCATGGAAGACCCGGGCAAACTGGGCCTTCTGAAGCAGTCGCTGTCATTGATGCTGGCGGAACTGCGCCCCGAGGATCAGATCGCCATCGTCACCTATGCCGGATCGGCCGGCGAGGTGCTGCCGCCCACCAGGGCCGCCGAGCGGGACAGGATCCTGGCCGCGCTGGACGGGCTGATGGCCGGCGGGTCGACCGCCGGGGCGGAAGGGATCGAGCTGGCCTATCAGGTGGCCGCGGGCATGGCCGCCGAAGGCGAGGTCAGCCGGGTGCTGCTGGCGACGGACGGCGATTTCAACGTCGGCCTGTCCGACCCTGCGGGGCTGGAGGATTTCATCGCCCGCAAGCGCGACGAGGGGGTGTATCTGTCGGTGCTGGGCTTTGGCCGGGGCAATCTGGACGATGCCACGATGCAGGCGCTGGCGCAGAACGGCAACGGCACGGCGTCCTATATCGACACCCTGTCGGAAGCGCGAAAAGTGCTGGTGGACCAGCAGACAGGGGCGCTTTTCCCCATTGCCGATGACGTGAAAGTGCAAGTCGAGTGGAATCCCGCCCAGGTCGCGGAATACCGGCTGATCGGCTATGAGACCCGGGCGCTGCGGCGCGAGGACTTCAACAACGACGCGGTGGACGCGGGCGAGATCGGCGCCGGGCTGCAGGTGACCGCGATCTACGAGGTCACGGCACCCGGGTCGGACGCGCTGCTGAACGATCCCTTGCGCTATGGCACGGCGGCGGCGACCGAAGGCGCGGCGGGCGAGCTGGGCTTTCTGCGGCTGCGCTGGAAGGCGCCGGGCGAAGGGGAAAGCCAGTTGGTCGAGACGCCGATCACCGGGCAAGAACCGGCCACCGACGAGGCGCGCTTTGCCGCCGCCATCGCGGGCTTTGGCCAGTTGCTGACCGACAGCGTCTATCTGGGCGACTGGGGTTGGGATCAGGCCATCGCGCTGGCGCTGTCGGCGCGGGGCGACGATGCCTATGGCTACCGGATCGAGGCGGTCAACCTGATGCGGCTGGCGCAAGGCCTGGACCGCTGAAACCTTTGGAAACGGAAAAGGCCCGGGGAATTCCCCGGGCCTTGGCATGTTCGGGCTGAGCCGGTCAGTTCACCGTTTCGGCCTTGGCTTCCAGCGCCGGCGTTTCGGACTTGGCCGGGCGGGCGATCTCGATCCGGCGGGGCTTCATCGCCTCGGGCACTTCGCGCACCAGGTCGATGTGCAGCATGCCGTGTTCATGCACCGCGCCCGAGACGCGGACATGGTCGGCCAGCGCAAAGCGGCGCTCGAACGCGCGGGTGGCGATGCCACGGTGCAGGAAGGCGCGCTCGGAATCGTCGGCGGCCTTGCGGGCGGCGACGTTCAGGCTGCCGTCCTTGACCTCGACCGACAGGTCGTCGGGGGTGAAACCGGCCACCGCGATCGAGATGCGATAGGCATTCTCGGCGGTCTTTTCGATGTTGTAGGGCGGATAGGTGGGCTGGGCGATGTCCGCGGACAGGACCCGGTCCATCAGGTCGGCCACGCGGTCAAAGCCGACGGTGGCACGGTAAAGGGGGGCAAAGTCGAAGCTGCGCATGTTCATCCTCCGAAAAGCGATGCGTCGTCAGGATGGCCCGCCCCTTGCCGGGGCCGGGCCGATGTGCCGGGCCCATCATGGCGCCCGGCATTGGTCATTTGGGAATTCCCGGCGGCGCCTTCAAGACCCCGCTCAAGGCTTGACGAAACGCGCCCCGATGTCGCGGTTGGTGCCGTCGCCCACGCCCAGCCGCCGCGCCTTGGGCGCCGTTGCCGCCTCTGCCCCAGAGCCTGGTCCAGAGCCTGCCACCGCCAGCGGCTTGCCCTTGGCCAGCAGGTCCTTCAGTTCGGCAACCACCTGCGGCAGGTCCATGCCATAGGCCACGTTCACGCCCTCGACCGGCCCGCCGGCCGAGATGATCGAGACGATCTGCGCCCGCGACCCTGTCCGGTCCAGCACCGGCGCACCGGACGATCCGAAACTGACGTCGCAGTCCATCGCGATCAGCCCTTCGGCCCGGCCAAGCACATTGCAGGCCCTTTGCCAGGTCAGCACATCCTCGCGACCGGCCGCATAGGAAACGACCGAGACCTGGTCGCCCTTGCCCGGCGCCCGCAGCGCGAAGGGCGCGGCCACCGCGGCCGGAATCGGCTCGGCCAGTTCCAGAAGCGCCACGTCATGCCGCACGTTCTCAGGCGAAACCGGGGTGTCGGGCGCATAGTCCGGATGCGCCACGGTGCGCGCGACCCGCACTTCGCGGATCGACATCCCTTCGGAATAGCCGGCGCGGAACAGGATCTCGCCGGGATCCACCGGCGTGCCGCCGCTGCCATGCACACAATGCGCGGCCGTCAGCACCAGCGTGGTCGAGATCAGCGCCCCGGTGCAAAAGCCGTCGCGGCCCAGTTCGATCCGGCCCACCGCCTCGAATCCCAGAAGCTGGTCACGCCGGGTCAGCGGTTCCAGCCCGGTGGTCTCGGCCGCCACCGGCCCCAGCGCGGCCAGCGCCGCCAGAACGGCCACCGCAGCTTTCATGGCGAGACGAACTTGGCTCCGGCCCCGGCGTCGCCGCCCGAGATGATCCGGACCCCGGCCGCTGCCTTGTGCGTTTCGCCCGCCGCCGCCAGTTCCGCCTGCAGCACCGCCAGGGGCGCGTCCAGCGGCACTGCCAGCGCCACCTTCTTGCCGTCCAGCTCGGCCTTGGCCGAGATCACCGACACCACCCGCGCTACCCCGTCGCGCACCAGGAACACCGGCGCGCCGGACGATCCGAAGTCGATGTCGCAGCTCAGCACCATCGCATCGTGATAGGATGAAAGCACTGCGCAGCCTTCTTCGATCGAAGGGATTTCCGACCGGTCATGGGCGTAGGAGACGACGCTGACCTCGTCGCCGCTGCCGGGCTGGCGGGCGGTCGAAAAGGGCAGGAGCTGCGGCAGAAGGATCGGCTGGTCCAGTTCCAGAAGCGCCACATCATAGGCGACGCGGGCGACGTCCTCGTCGTCGGCATGGGCATAGTCGGGATGCGCCACCGACCGGCGCACACCGCGATAGGCCTCGGCCCGGCCATTCCGCCAGCCCGCCTGGAAGGTGATCTCGCCATCCGGCGTGCGCGCGCCGGTGTCCTTGTCGAACAGGCAATGCGCCGCCGTCAGCACGATCTGCGGTGCGATCAGGGCTGCGGTGCAAAAGCCGTGGTCGCCCAGCAGCAGCTTGCCGACCCCCTGCCAGCCCTTGGCGTCATCTGCCGTCGGCATGCCGATAAGACCCGTGTCCTGGGCCAGCACAGGGGCGGCAGCCGGCAGGGCAAGGCCCAGAGGCAGGCACAGAGCAAGGGCAAGCGTCAAACGGCGCGGCATGGCAATCCTCTGCGACTTCCGCACAGGGTTAGGCAGGGATTCGGGCGGATTTGCGGCGCGTCCGACTGGCGGCGGCACGACCTAGCCGCCCATTGCCCTTGGCCGCGGCCCGCCCGTCGCCCAGTCCAGCAGCTCCACCGTATGCACCACCGGCACGGCGGTGCCCGAGCCGATCTGGGTGATGCAGCCGATGTTTCCGGCGGCGATGACGTCGGGCTTGCGGGCCTCAAGCGTTTGCACCTTGCGGGTCTTCAACTCGCCGCTGATAGCGGGTTGCAGCAGGTTGTAGGTGCCCGCGCTGCCGCAGCACAGGTGGCTGTCGGCGGGTTCCACCACCTCGAACCCGGCGCGTTTCAGCAGGTCTTTCGGCGCCGTGGTGACCCGCTGGCCGTGCTGCAGCGAGCAGGCCGAGTGATAGGCCACCCGCAGCCCCTTGGGCGCGCCTTCGGGAAGGTCCAGCCGGGCCAGCAGTTCGGTCACGTCCAGCGCCAGCGCCACGATGCGCGCGGCGTCCCCGGACAGCGCCGGATCGTTGCGGAACATGTGGCCATAGTCCTTGACGGTGGTGCCGCAGCCGCTGGTGTTGATGACGATGGCGTCAAGGCCCTCGCCCTGCGCCTCGGCCACCCAGGCCCGGATGTTGGCCGCGGCACTGGCATGGGCCAGGGTGTCCTTGCCCATGTGATGCGTCAGCGCCCCGCAGCAGCCCGCGCCCCGCGCCACCACCACCTCGCAGCCGAAGCGGCGCAACAGCCGGATGGTGGCGTCGTTGATATCCGGGTCCAGCGCCTTTTGCGCGCAGCCGGTCAGCAGGGCCACCCGCATCCGCCGCGGGCCGGTTGCGGCAAAGACCTGCGGCCTGTCGCTGGCACTGGCCGGCGGTACCCGCTGCGGCGCCAGCGCCAGCATCGCCCGCAGCCGGGCATCGGGGATCAGCCGCGCTAGGGGCCGCCCCAGTGCCGCCGCCCGCAAGGCCAGCCGCAGCCGCCCCGGATAGGGCAGCACCCGCGCCAAGAGCCCGCGCAGCAGCCGGTCCATCAGCGGCCGGCGGTAGGTCTTTTCCACATGCACCCGGGCGTGGTCGATCAGGTGCATGTAATGCACCCCCGAGGGGCAGGTCGTCATGCACGACAGGCACGACAGGCAGCGGTCGATGTGCTTGACCGTCTTGGCATCGGCCGGGCGGCCGGTCTCCAGCATCTCCTTGATCAGGTAGATGCGGCCGCGAGGGCTGTCCAACTCGTCGCCCAGCACCTGATAGGTCGGGCAGGTCGCGGTGCAGAAGCCGCAATGCACGCAAGTCCGCAGGATTTCATTGGCGCGGGCCAACCCCGGGTCACGCAACTGCGCCTCGGTGAAATTGGTCTGCATCAGCCGCGCCCCCCGGCAAACAGGCCGCGCGGGTCGAACCTCGCGCGCAGCCCCGCCTCAAGCGCCGCCACCTGCGGTGACAGCGGCGGCAGGGCGGGCGCGGCCTCGTCGCCGCGCACCCGCGTGGCATGGCCGCGTTCGCCCAGCGCCGAGCGGATCACACGCCCCTGCCCCTCGGGGCAGATCAACCATAACAGGCCACCGCCCCAGTCCCACAGCGCCTCGTGCGGAACCCGGGCGGCGGCCAGCGCCTGCGGCACCGCCAGCGCCTCGCCGGGCACGCAGGAGATGCGCCACACCGCCCCCGGCCGTCCGGCAAAGGCCTGCACATCACGCACCGCCCGCCACAGCGCGGCACTCTCGGCGCCCTCGACCAAGGTCCAATCGCCCGCCGTCAGCGCCCGCAGCCGCCCGGCCCGGTAGGCCACCGATCCCGCCATCCCCTCAATGCGCAGCAGCACCTGCCCCGACACAAAGGCAGCCCCCGACACGTCGAACGGCGACGCCAGCGCCGCCCGCAGCGCGGCCAGCCCCGAGGCGGCCGAGAACCCCTCGCCGACCAGCGTCGCCTCGGCCTCGGGCTGGGCCTGCACCTTGAAGGCCACCTCGGTCAGCACGCCCAGCGTGCCCCGGCTGCCGGCCATCAGCTTGACCAGATCATAGCCGGTGACGTTCTTCATCACCCGCCCGCCATTGGCCACCACCGCCCCGGTGCCATCGACAAACCGCACCCCCAGCATGGCGTCCCGCGCCGCCCCGACCTGCACCCGCCGTGGCCCGCTGGCGTTTTCGGCCGCGACCCCGCCGATGGTCGACACGCCGTCCCGCTCCAGCAGCCCGCGCAGGTCGGCCGGCTCGAAGGCCAGCCGCTGCCGCTCGGCCGCCAGCACCGCCTCGACCTCGGCCAGCGGCGTTCCCGCCGCCGCCACCAGCGTCAGCGCCGCCGGCTCATAAAGCCGCACCCCGGTGATCCCGCCGGTGTCCAGCGCCTCGCCGGCGCCGAACAGCCCGCGCGTGCCGCCGCCCCGCACCACCAGAGGTCCGTTGGCGCCGCGGATCGCCTCGCTCAGTTCCGCCTCGTCCGCAGGCCGCATCGCCCCTGCCCTTTTCATCTGTCCGAAAATATCCCGGGGTCCGGGGCAGCGCCCCGGTCCGCGGCCTCAGCCCGCGCGCCGCGCGGCACTTGCCTCCAGCGGAAACACCTTGGCCGGATTGAGCAACCACTTCGGATCGAACACGTCCTTTACCCGCATCTGCGCCTCCAGATCGGCCGGCCGATACTGCACCCCCATCAGGTCGCGCTTCTCGATCCCCACGCCATGCTCGCCGGTGAGACATCCGCCCACCTCGACGCAAAGTCTCAGGATGTCGGCCCCCATCGCCTCGCACCGCTCAAGATCGCCCGGTTTGTTGGCGTCATAAAGGATCAGCGGGTGCATGTTGCCATCGCCGGCGTGGAAGACGTTCGCCACCTCCAGCCCGTAGTCGCGGCTCAACTCGCCGATCCGCCGCAAGACCTGCGGCAGGGCCGACACCGGAATGGTTCCGTCCAGGCACATGTAGTCGTTGATCTGCCCCATGGCGCCGAAGGCCGACTTGCGGCCCAGCCAGATGCGCTTGGCATGGGCCTCGTCAGTGGCCTCTTCCAGCGCCACCGGATCGTGCCGCCGCGCGATCACCGTGATCGCCGCCAGCTGCTCGTCGATCTCGGCCGGGCTGCCCTCGACCTCGATGATCAACAGCGCCTCGCAATCGGGATAGCCGGCATGGGCAAAGGCCTCGCAGGCGCGGATGCAGGGGCGGTCCATGAACTCGATCGCCACCGGCAGAAGGCCCGCCTTGATGATGTCGGCGACGCAGGCCCCGGCCACCTCGTTCGAGCCGAACCCCATCAGCACCGGCCGCGCACCTTCAGGCTTGGGCAGGATGCGCAAGGTCGCCTCGGTCACCACGCCAAGCTGCCCCTCGCTGCCGCAGATCACGCCCAGAAGGTCCAGCCCCGGCGCATCCGCGAACGGCCCGCCGATGCTGACCACGGTGCCGTCCATCTGCACCAGCGTCACGCCCAGCAGGTTGTTCGTCGTCACGCCATACTTCAGGCAATGCGCCCCGCCACTGTTCATGGCGATGTTGCCGCCAATGGCACAGGCCAGCTGGCTGGAGGGGTCGGGGGCATAGAAGAACCCCTCGGCCTCGACCGCCCCGGTCACCGACAGGTTGGTTCGCCCCGCCTGCACCCGGATGTAACGGTTGTCGCAATCCGCCTCAAGCACCGCGTTCATCCGCGCGATGCCCAGCACCACGCTGTCCTCGGATGGCATCGAGCCGCCGGCCAGCGAGGTGCCGGCCCCGCGCGGCACCACCGGCACGCCTTCCTCCCAGCAAACCCGCAGCGCCGCCGCCACCTCGGCCGTGCTGCGCGGCAGAACCACCGCCAGGGGCCGCGCCCGATAGGCCGAAAGCGCATCGCATTCATAGGCCCGCGTCTCGGCCGGGTCGTCGATCACGGCATCGGCGGGCAGCACCGCCCGCAGCCGGGCGACAATGGCGGCCTTGCGCGACAGGATCGCGGCATCGGGAACCGGCATGTCCATCGGCGATCCTCCCCAGTATTGGTCAACAAATATAACCAATTTCCCCCATAGGCAAGCCGCAAGGCCAGGCGCTATCCTGCCCGCCATGTTCTCCGACCTGGTGCTTGCCCTCAGCCTTCCCGAAATCGCGGCCCTTTGCGGGTTGCTCTTCGCCTGGCTCGGCTCGGGCTGGCTGATCGAGCATCCGCCGGCCCGATACCCCTCGGTCTCTCTGCTGATGCAGGAGTACCGCCGCGACTGGATGCGCACCTTCGTCACCCGCAACCCGCGCATCTTCGACGCCACGCTGATCGACAGCTTGCGCCAGGGCACGGCCTTCTTCGCCTCGGCCTCGATGATCGCCATCGGTGGCGGGCTGGCGCTGATCGGCAATTCGGCCACGGTCGAGGCGCTGGCCCAGGACCTGCCGCTGGACACCAGCCGCATCGACCTGTCGCTCAAGCTGCTGCTGCCGGTGGCGATCCTGTCCAACGCGCTGCTCAAGTTCATCTGGGCGCATCGGCTGTTCGGCTATTGCTCGATCCTGATGGCCGCGGTGCCGAACGATTCCTCGCACCCGCGCGCCTTTCACCGCGCCGCCCAGGCGGCCGAGATCAACATCACTGCGGCCAAGGGCTTCAATCGCGGGCTGCAGTCGATCTACTTCGCCCTGGCGTCCGCCGGCTGGCTGCTTGGCCCCGAAATGCTGGCGGTGACCACGATTGCGGCCACCCTGGTTCTGCTGCGGCGCGAGTTCCGCTCGCAGTCCCGCGCCGTGATGCTGGATCGCGACGGCTGACCGACGCGCAGGAATTCGAAGTCGAATTCCGTTCACGATTTCCGAATTCGGAAATCGTCTTCTTCCTACCCGCGCAGAGCCAGGGCCAGCTCGGCGCCGACGCCTTCGCCCGACAGCCGCGCCCCCGCGGCGGTCTGCATCAGCCCCGCCCCGGCCAGCGCCTCGCCGGCGAACCAGATGCGCTCCGCCACCGGCCGGCGCAGCACCGCTCTCGCCCCCGCCCGCCCCGGCCGCGCCGCCGCATAGGCGCCGCGCGTCCAGCGCTCGCCGCCCCAGCGGGTCAGGATACCGTGCCCGACCTGCCCGCGCACGGCCGCACCGAACAGATCAACCAGCCGGTCGGTGACGAACTCCACCGCCGCCGCCGGACCGGCCGCTTCCATCTCCCAGGCGAAATCGCCACCGACGAAACCGACCATCAGGTCGAGATCGAAGGGAAAGGCCAGCAGGAACAGGTCATGCCGCGCCCGCCGCTCGATCAGGATATCGTCGAAGGGGGCCAGCCCCAGCCGGCTGCCCCGCACCGCCACCGGCACCTTCGTCAGCAGCCCCATCTGCAGATCGAAGATCGCCTCCATGTGCCCTTCGGGCAGGTCAGGCGCGAAACCCAGATCCTCGAACTGCATCACCCCGGGCGAAACTGTCACGATCGCCGCCCGCGCCCGCAGCGTGCCGCGGTCGGTCTCTGCCTGCACCCCCGGCCCGTCCCAGCGCAGCCGCCGCACCGGGGTGGACAGCGTCACCGGCACATCCGCCCCCCAGCGGTGGACCAGCGCACCGAACCCCTCGCGCGTGAAGTAGTTCGGGTCCAGATCGGCCGCCGCCCGGAAGTCGGCCACCGAGATCTCGTCATCATCGGCGCCAAAGTCCATCGGCCCGGCAAAAGTGGAATTCGCCCGCAGGCAATGGCAATCGCCGATCAGCGCCGACAGCCGGTCGTCCGGCCCGCAATGCGCCGCCAGACAGTCGGCCAGCGCTCCCTCGGCCGCCCGGGTGCGCGCCAACTCCGCTGCCGTCGCCCGGCGCTTGCCGAACCACAGGTGATCCAGCCCCATGTCGTGGTGAAACAGCGTCCAGCCCGCCGCCTGCGCCTCGGGGAAGAACGGGTTGCGGTCGGCGGCATGCAGCCAGGCACAGCCGATGTCGAAGGGCACGCCAAAATCGCTGTCCGTGGTCCAGGCCCGCCCGCCGATCCGGTCCATCGCCTCAAGCACCACGAAAGACCGCCCCGCCGCCCGCAGGGCCTTGGCCGCCGCCAGCCCGGCACAGCCGGCGCCCACGATCACCACATCCACATCGCCCATGCCCAATGCCTCCGCCGCAAAGCTTCAATCAAAAATCCTTCTTCAGCATGAAACGCCGGCCGGATTCGCGAAAGCCCCCTGCCGCTTGCCCTTTTGGAAATACTCCCAGGGGGTGCGGGGGCAGGATGCCCCCGCGTCCGGGCAGAAGCGCGGCCGGTCAGACCGCCTTGGCGCCCTTGCGGCCCTCGACCAGCCAGGCCGCGACCGACAGCCCCGCCGCCAGCAGCAGCCAGGCCCAGCCGGGCAGCAGCGCCATGACCTGCACATCCACCGTGACATAGGCCTCGCGCGGAGTGATGCCGATCCAGCCGCGCCCGGCGGCCGGGCGGCCCTCGGACACCGTCCGCAGGTCCGGCACGCCCGCGCTGAGCGGCATCACCGCGCCGCGCGTGCCTGCCACCAACGGCTCAAGCGCCGCGCCCGAGGCGATGGTCGCGACAAACTCCCGCGGCGCCGTGGCCCCCACCGCGATCACCCGCGTCAGGTCCTCATGCTCCAACCGGTAAAGGCCCAGCAGCGGCGCCTTCCACTCCACCGCGTATTTGCCGGGCGCGCTTTGCAGCATCTCCAGCACCACCTGTGTGCCGTCCGGCCCGGTCACCGTTACCGGTCCGGGAGGTTCCTCGTGGATGGTGCGCCGGGTGATCGTCAACACCTGGCCCTCGGCCGTGGCGGTCAGGGTCTCTTCCTCCAGCTCGGGTTCCTTCAGCATCCAGTGCGCCAGCCGCCGCAGCAGTTCCAGTTGCGGCCCGCCCCCTTCGTAGCCGCGACCCCAGAGCCACATCTGGTCGCTGGCCAGCACGGCCACCCGGCCCGCATCCACCCGGTCCAGCACCAGAAGCGGCAGGCCCTGCGGCCCCTCCATCACCGCCTGGCCTGACAGTTGTTCCACTTCGACCGCGCGGAACCAGCGGCCCCAGCCGCCTTCGGGGGCAAACTTCTCAAGCCCTTCGGTCACCGGATGGCGCTGGCCCAGATCGGTGATCTTGGGGCGAAAGCCTTCCTCGACCACCTGCGCGGTGGGCGCCACCGGCAGGATTTCGGCCAGGGGCGAGCGATACAGGCTGTCGACCGCGCCGTATTCCGGCCCCGCCGCCACCAGCACCGTGCCGCCGCCGCGCACATAGCTGACGACGTTCTCGATATAGGACATCGGCAGGATGCCCCGCATCCGGTAGCGGTCGAAGATGATCAGGTCGAACTCCTCGATCTTCTCGATGAACAGCTCGCGCGTCGGAAAGGCGATCAGGCTCAACTCGTCCACCGGCACGCCGTCCTGCTTTTCCGGCGGCCGCAGGATGGTGAAATGCACCAGATCGACCGAGGCATCCGACTTCAGCAGGTTGCGCCAGACCCGCTCGCCGGCGTGCGGCTCTCCGCTGACCAGCAGCACCCGCAGCCGGTCGCGCACGCCGTTGATCTGGGCCACCACGGCGTTGTTGCGGTCGGTCAACTCGCCCTCGACCGGCGCCACGCTGAACTGCAGCACGTTCATGCCCCCGTGCGGCAGGACCACCGGCAAGTCCAGGTCCTCGCCCACCGGCACGCGGAAGGTCTGCGGCGGATCGGCGTCGACGGCGATGGTCAGGTCCACCTCGGAGCCGGCCCGGGCGGGCACGGCGCCGCTGTCCTCGACCTTGATCTGCATGACGAATTCTTCGCCGATGATGGCGAAGGCCGGGGCGTTCTTCAGCACCAGCCGGCGGTCCCAATCGTCTTCCTGCCCGGTCAGCAGCACGTGGAAGGGGGCCGGCATCTGTGGCGCCAGGTCCAAGTCATGCACCCGCCCGTCGCTAACCAGCAGCACGCCGGCCACCCGCGCCCGGGGTTCCTCGGCCAGCGCCTCGGCCAGCGCAGTCATCGCCAGGGTGCCGGCATCCTCGGCGGCATCTCCAAAGCGCACCACGCGCAACTCGGTGTTGGGCAGGGCAGCCACCTCGGCCTGCACCCGCGCCACCGCCGCGGCTGATTGCGCCGGGCGGTCGCCCAGGGTCTGGCTGGCGCTTTCGTCCACCACCAGAATGACGATGTCGGACAGCGGCGTGCGCTCTTCCTTCTGCAAGGACGGCCCGGCCAGCGCCGCGACCAGCGCCGCCGAGGCCAGCCCCCGCAAGGCCCAGCCCGACAGCCCGCGCCACAGCGCCAGCGCCAGCAGCAGGAACGCCAGCCCGGCCAGCGCCCAGATCAGCGGCCAGGGCAACAGCGGATCGAACACCACCGAGGCGATCATTGCCCCAGCCTTTCCAGCAGCGCCGGCACATGCACCTGATCGGATTTGTAGTTGCCGGTCAGCACATGCATGATCAGGTTGATGCCGAAGCGATACGCGATCTCGCGCTGCCGCTCGCCCGCCGCGCCGCGACCCACCGGCAGAAGCGGCACGCCGATGTCGTTCACCGCCCAGGCCGCCGCCCAGTCGTTGCCGCCGATCACCACCGGGGTCACCCCGTCGTTCAGCATCCGGAACGGCATCCCCTCTTCCAGTGCGGCCTCAGGCGGGGCCGCCTCGACCCAGATCGCGCCTTGCGCATGGCGGCCGGGAAATTCCTGCAGCAGATAGAAGGTGCGGGTCAGCACATGGTCGGCGGGCACCGCCTCAAGCGCCGGAATGTCCAGCCCGGCCGCGATGCGCTGCAGCGCGTCACCTTCGGGCGAACTGCCGCCGAAGGAGGTCACATCGGCGTCGCGGGTGTCGAACAGGATCATCCCGCCGGTGCGCAGATACTGGTTCAGCCTGTCGTAGGCGGCCGCGCTGGGGGTCGCCATGCCCGGCGTGACGGGCCAGTAGAGGAAGGGGAAGAACGCCAGTTCGTCGCGCTCGATGTCCACGCCCATCGGCTCCGCCGGCTCGATCGAGGTGCGCTCCCACAGCCGCTCGCCCAGGCCCGTCAGGCCCGCCTGCGCCAGGTCGTCGACCTGGACATCGCCGGTCAGCACATGCGCCAGGACGACCGCCGTCGTCGCTTGCAGCGCGAAATCATCGCCGGGCTGCGGTCCGTCCGGCGCCGCATCCTCTGCCCGGGCATGCCCGCCCAGCACCAGCATCGCCACTGCCAGCACGACCACGCCCCGACGCAGGCCCGACAGCCGCCCCGCCACCCACAGCGCCGCAAGGATATCCAGCAGCAGCAGGGTCAGCGCCGCCGCCAGAACCGGGCCTTTCAGGCTGCGCTCGGGGGCCACCGCCAACCCTTCGACCACGGTCCCAGCCGGCCATTCGGCAGGCAGCAATTCGGCCCCGGCGCCGATCACGTTCAACGCCACGCGCCGGTCCTGCCCGGCATAAAGACCCGGCGGATGGGCCGGGCCGGGGCCGGTTTCCATCGCCTGCGCCAGCACCTCGCCTTCGACCCCCGCCACCTCGCCGGCTTCCGCCTCGGCGCCCCAGGCGTCCAGCACAAGTTCGGGCACCCAGGTCTGGCCTTCCAGGTCCGCCGCCTCGGGCAAGGCAGGACGGGTCGACACCGCCAGCCGTTCCAGCATCTGCACGAACAAGCCTGACAAGGGCAGCGTGGACCATTCCGCATTTGCCGTCACATGGACCAGCACTACCGAGCCGTCGCCCAGCGCCTTGCGGGTGACCAACGGCGTGCCGTCGGCCAGGGCGGCGATGGTGCGCTCGGCCAACTCCGGGTCGGGCTGGGCCAGGACCTGGGCCTTGACCTCCACATCCTCGGGCAGGGCCAGGCCGAAGAACGGGCTGCCCTCGGCAAAGGGCGCAAGCGCCTTCGGTTCGCCCCAGCTCATCGCGCCGCCCACCGCGCGACCGCCTTCGCGCAGGCGAACCGGCATCAGCGCGTCTTCCTCGAACCGGCTGACCTCGCTGGCCGCCAGCCGGGGGCCGGCGAAGCGCAAGAGCAGCCCGCCCTCCTCGACCCAGTCCACCGTCGCGTCCTGCTCTCCTTGCGTCAACTTGGCCACGTCAGCCAGGATGATGACGTCGGGCTTGGCCAACAGCACTTCGGACAGCGAACCTTCGACGAGGTCGGCCACCGGCGCCAGCGCCTGCCGCAGATAGTGGGTGGGCGACAAGAGCTGCAGCCCCTCTTGCGCCGAGCCAGGGCCGAGGATTGCCACCTTGCGCCGCTTGAGGCTGTCGTCGGTCAGGCTGACCGCGCCGGCGCTGCGCAGGCCGGCGATTTCGAACCGGGTGATGCGGTTGCGCAGTTCCGGCGGCAGGTCCATCGGCGCCTCGGCGCGGGCCTCACCGGCGGCAAGGGCCAGCGTCACGCGGGCCAGTTCGCGGTCGATCCCGGCCGGATCGGGGCCGCGAGCGGCCACCTCGACCTCGACCGGCCCGCCCGCGGGAACGCGGCTGACCGCCACCTGCACGCGGCCATCGGCGAATTCCGCGGGGTGCAGCGCCAGCACCGGGCGGCCGCTCTCGATCACCGTCAGGCGGCCCTTGTCGGACAGAGCGGCCGCCAGCGCCTCGCGCCCTTCGTGGGCGATGCCGTCGGACAGCCAGATAGTATCGAACCCCTCGGCCGGCAGCTTTTCGGCCCAGTCCTGCATTGCCTGTGGCCCCCAGGCCGTGGGCTGCATCGCCGCCACCCGGCCGGCCCAGACTTCGGCGGTCTGGAAGGTCACGTCCTGCGGCGCCTCGGTCAGGCGGATAACCGAGACGGTGCGCCCCTCTTGCCCGGCCTCGTCCACCAGTTGCGCCGCGCGTTCCACCCGGCGCGGCCAGTCTCGCGACTCGGCCCAGCCGCCATCCAGCACCACCAGAAGCGGCCCCTGCCCGGCCTGCTTGGCCTCGGGGTTCAGCACCGGGCCGGCAAAGCCCGCAATCGCCGCCGCCACCGCCAGCATCCGCAACAAGAGCAGCCACCACGGCGTCTTGTCGGTTTCGGCGTCGTCGTCCTTGAGGCCCAGCAGCAGCGCCACGCCGGGGAACTGCCGCCGGATCGGCGCCGGCGGCACGGCGCGCAGGAGCAGCCACAGGATCGGCAAGGCGACCAGGCCCCAGAGCAGCCAGGGCGTCAGGAACCCGATGGGGCCGAGGCCGAACATCTATCGCCCACCCTCAAGCGCCCGATAGAGCCACAAGAGCGCCGATTGCGCCGGGGCGCCGGTGTGGTGGGTGCTGAAATGCCAGCCCACGGCGCGGGCCAGCGCGGCAAGGCGGTCCTTGCGTTCGGCCAGCCGGGCCAGATAGCGGGCGCGAAGTTCCCCGGCCTGCTGGGTTTCGTGCCTCAGGCTGCCGCCCATCGATTCAAAGATCGTCCGGCCGTCGAAGGGAAATTCCTCTTCCGCCGGGTCCAGCACCTGCAACAGGGCGCCCTTCACGCCGCGGTCCGCCGCCCGGGCCAGCGCCGTCTCGACGCCGTCCAACGGACCCAGGAAATCGGACAGGAACACCGCGCGGCCGTGGCCGACCATGCCCTCCACCTGGGGCGCGCCATAGTCGCCGCCGTCCTTGATGCCCGCCAGCCGGGCTGCCAGCCGCACGATCTGGCTGCGCCCGCCGCGCGGGGGCGCAATTCCCGCCAGCCCCACCCGTTCGCCGCCCTTCAGCAGCAGCACCGCCAGGGCAAGGGCGAGCAGACGCGCCCGGTCGGCCTTGGGGGCGCGGGCCTTGTCGCCGGTGAAGGCCATGCTTTTCGACGGATCGACCCAGAGCGTGACCGACTGCGCCGCCTGCCATTCGCGTTCGCGGACGTAATGCGCATCCGACCGGGCGCTTCGGCGCCAGTCGATCATACGCGCGCTGTCACCTCCATGCGCCGGGCGGTATTGCCAGAACTCATCGCCCAGACCCGCGCGCCGCCGGCCGTGTTCGCCCAGCATCACGGTCGCGGCCAGCATCTCGGCCTGCGCCAGAAGCGGGGGCAGCGTCTGCCCCAGCGCCTCGGCGCGCGATCTGAGATCAAGCGTCACGCCGCCGCCTCAAGCCCCAGGGTGCGGGCGGTCACGCGGCTGATGATCCCGGCCAGCGTTTCGCCTCGGGCGCGGGCCGCAAAGGACAGCGCCATGCGGTGTTCCAGCGTCGCCAGCGCCAGCGCCGCCACGTCTTCGGTCGAGGGTGCAAGGCGGCCCTGCAGCAGCGCCCGCGCCCGCACCGTCAGCATCAGCGCCTGCGCCGCGCGCGGGCCGGGGCCCCAGGACAGGCTGTCCGAAAGGTCGCGGCCCTCCGGCTCGCCAGGGCGGCAGGCGCGGACAAGGTCCAGGATCGCCTCGACCACCTTGTCGCCGACCGGCATCCGCCGCACCACGGATTGCGCGGCCTGCAGGGTTTCTGCGGTGAAGACCTGATGGCTGGCGGCCTCTTCCGCGCCGGTGGTGGCAATCAGGATGTCGCGCTCGACCGCCCGGGTGGGATAGTCGACGTCGACCTGCACCAGGAAGCGGTCAAGCTGCGCCTCGGGCAGCGGATAGGTCCCTTCCTGCTCGATCGGGTTCTGGGTGGCCAAGACGTGGAACGGCTTGCCCAGCGGGCGGTGCTGGCCGGCGATGGTGACCTCTTTCTCCTGCATCGCCTGCAGCAGGGCCGATTGCGTGCGCGGGCTGGCGCGGTTGATTTCATCCGCCATCAGAAGCTGACAGAACACCGGGCCTTCGAGAAACCGAAAGGCGCGGCTGCCGTCGGCGGCGGTTTCCAGCACTTCCGACCCCAGAATGTCGGCCGGCATCAGGTCGGGGGTGAACTGCACCCGGTTGGCCTTGAGGCCCATGACCGTGCCCAGCGTATCGACCAGCCGCGTCTTGCCCAGGCCCGGCAGGCCGACCAGCAGCGCGTGGCCTCCGCAGAGCATGCTGGCCAGCACCAGATCGACCACCTTGCCCTGGCCGATGAAGCGCCGGTCGATGCTGGCCTTGGCCTCGCTGAGCCTGCCGCCCAGGCTTTCGATTTCGGCCACAAGCGCGTCGGTTCCGGCCATGGCATGGCTCCCTTGATCCCTGTATTCTAGACATTAGACCGAAAAGCCCCTGCGTCCGCAAACCCGGAAAGGCGACTTGACACAAATGATCGTGAAACCCTCGGCCGATGGACTGGTCGCATCCGTGAAGGCCGCCGGCGCCAAGGGGCCGCCGCCGGTGCATCTGTGGAACCCGCCGTTCTGCGGCGATCTGGACATCCGCATCGCGCGCGACGGGACATGGTACTATCTGGGCACGCCGATTGGCCGCGCACCGCTGGTCATGCTGTTCTCGTCGATCCTCAAGCGCGAGGGGGACCGGTATTTCCTGGTGACACCGGTCGAGAAGGTCGGCATCCGGGTCGATGGCGCCCCCCTGCTGGCGGTGGACTTCACCGCCGAAGGTGCGGGCCGCAACCAGCGCCTGACCTTCGTCACCAAGACCGAGGATGAGGCCGTTGCCGGCCCCGACCACCCGATCCGGGTCGAGCGTGCGGAAGACGGCGAGCCGTCGCCCTATGTGCTGATCCGCGCCAACCTCTGGGCCCTGATCGACCGGAAATCGTTTTACCGGCTGATCGAATTGGGTTGCCACGAGCCGCATGAGGGGGCTAGCTGGTTCGGCCTCTGGTCACAGGGCGCGTTCTTTCCGGTGATCCCTTCGTCCGACCTGCCCTGAAAAGACCGAATGCCCCGTTTCGCCGCCAACCTGACCTTTCTCTTCACCGAGGTCCCCATGCTGGACCGGCCCGACTGGGCCGCGCGCACCGGCTTTGACGGGGTCGAGGTGCTGTTTCCCTATGACCACCCGGTGGCCGACTGGGAAAAGGCGCTGGCGGGTGTTCCCCTGGCGCTGATCAACACGCCACCCGGCAACTGGATTTCGGGCGACCGCGGTTTTGCGGCCCGGCCCGATGATGTGGGCCATTTCCGCGACGGCTTTCTGCGCGCCGCCGATTATGCCATCCGGCTTGGGGCGGGGTGTGTTCACGTCATGGCCGGGGTGGCCAAGGGGCCGCAGGCCGAGGCGACCTATGTCGAGAACCTGGCCTGGGCGGCCGCCCAGGCCCCCGCTCTGCGCCTGACGATCGAGCCGCTGAACCCCGACGACATGCCGGGCTACTTCCTGAACGACTACGATCAGGCCGCCCGCATCCTGGACGACCTGGCGCATGATCGGGTGGGGTTGCAGTTCGACCTCTGGCACGCCGCTCGTCTGCATGGCGACGCCAGCCTGGTCTGGGCCACGCATCGACACCGGGTGAACCACGTCCAGATCGCCGGCTTTCCCGGCCGCAACGAGCCCGGCGGCGGCGGCTTTTCCCTGCCCGCCCTGTGCGACGAGGTAGACAAGCTGGACGACGTCTGGATCGCCGCGGAATACGTGCCGGCCAAGGGCACCGCACAGGGGCTGTTCTGGCTGAACGCCCTGAAGTCGCGCAGCGCCCTGATCGGGGCGTGACCGACCCTTGCCGCCGGGCGGCGTATCCGTAGAATGCGGCATCACGACTGCAGCAAGGACCAATCGACATGCCCGTACCCGCCCCCGAGACCAAGGTCGTCACCACCTGGAAAGTGGCCTGCGACGGCGGTGAGGGCGCGCTGGGGCATCCGCGGGTCTGGCTGGTGATCCCGGAAGACCGCGGCTGGGTGGAATGCGGCTACTGCGACCGCCGCTTCGTGATCGACCGCGACCACGCGTCAGCCAACCACTAGGTCAGCGGCGGGCCGACCACGGTCATGCCGTGACGGCTGGACAGTTCGGCAAAGGCGGCCGGCGTCAGCGGACCAAGCGCGCTGCCCTGGTCGAAGAAGGCCTCCATCGTTCCTGCCGGCTGAAAGACGACGAGGATGCGCCCGGTCCGGCTGGTATTGCGAAAGGCGTGCGGCACCCCACGAGGGCCAAGCACGGAATCGCCCGGTCCAAGGTGATGCGTGATATCGCCGACGCGAATGTCGAACGCACCCTCTGTCACCAGGAACCATTCGTCCTGCGCCGCATGAACATGCATCGGCGGGCCGCCCGGCTCACTGCGCGCGGTGTCATAGACGCAAAGGCCGCCCCCGGTGTCGGCGCCAGACACCTTGAGATCGAAGGTGCCGTTCAGAAATCCGAAGGACCGCCCGGTCAGCGATTCACCTTGCCGGACGGCGGCGGGCGGGCGCTCTTGTGCAATGCCCTTCATTTTCGTGCCCCTTTGCTGGAAGCGATATCACAGACATAGCATATAGCCGCCGAGACGGGGCGGATTTCTGCGGCAAGACGCGACCGAAGACTGTTGGCGGCCTGGCAAAGATGGCATCAAAAGGCGGTGCGTTCGGCGCCAAAGGGGACAAGGATGACGAGTTTCGGCAAGGGCCACCACCTGCATCTGATCGACGGCTCGGCCTACATCTTCCGGGCCTACCATGCCCTGCCGCCGCTGACCCGGTCCGACGGGCTGCCGGTCGGCGCGGTGGCCGGCTTTGCGTCGATCCTGTGGGGCGAGATCACCCGCGAAAAGGGCACCGGCGCCACCCACATCGCCGTGGTCTTCGACCATTCGTCGAAGACCTTTCGCAACCGCATCTATGCGCCCTACAAGGCCCACCGCCCCGAGCCGCCGGAAGACCTGCGCCCGCAGTTCCCGCTGACCCGCGACGCCACCCGTGCCTTCAACGTGGCCTGCATCGAGGTGCCGGATTATGAGGCCGACGACGTGATCGCCACGCTGGCCCGGCAGGCGGTCGAGGCGGGGGGAAGCTGCACCATCGTCTCGTCGGACAAGGACCTGATGCAGCTGGTCCGCCCCGGCGTCGACATGCACGACCCGATGAAGAACCGCCCCATCGGCCCCGACGAGGTGATGGAAAAGTTCGGCGTGACGCCCGACAAGGTGGTCGACGTGCAGGCCCTGGCGGGCGACAGCACCGACAACGTGCCCGGCGCCCCCGGGATCGGGCTGAAGACGGCAGCCCTGCTGATCAGCGAATTCGGCAGCCTCGAAGGCCTGCTGGCCCGCACCGCCGAGATCAAGCAGCCCAAGCGGCGCGAGGCGCTGGAGAGCAACGCCGATCTGATCCGAATTTCCAAGCAACTGGTCTCGCTGGACGATCAGGCGCCGGTCCCGGTCACGCTGGACGAGTTGGAGGTTGCCGGGCCCGACCCGGACACCCTGATGAAGTTCCTCGCCGAGATGGAGTTCCGCAACCTTGCCCGCCGGGTGTCGGAGCGGCTGAAGGTCGCCGCGCCGGTGATCGAAGCCCGCCCCGAGACGCCGCAGGTCGAGGACCGCCTGCCCTTTGACCATGCGGCCTATGTCGCCATCCGCGATGCCGGCACCCTTGCGCAATGGATCGCCCGCATCCGCGAGGTCGGCCATGTGGCCGTCGACACCGAGACCACCAGCCTGGACGAGATGCGCGCCGAGTTGGTGGGCATCTCGCTTTCGGTCGATCCCGGGCAGGCGGCGTATATTCCGCTGGGTCATACCCAGGGGGGCGGCGATCTCTTCGGCGCCTCGGCGCTGGTCGAGGGCCAGCTTGACCTGGGCGAAACCCTCAAGGCCCTGAAACCGGTTCTGGAAGACCCCGCGATCCTGAAGATCGGCCAGAACATGAAGTATGACTGGAAGATCTTCGCCCGCCACGGCATCCGCATCACCCCCTTCGACGACACCATGCTGATGAGCTATGCGCTGTCGTCAGGCCTGAACAACCACGGCATGGACGAGTTGTCGGAACGCCACCTTGGCCACGTCCCGATCCCGATCAAGCCGCTTCTGGGCAGCGGCAAGGCGCAGGTCACCTTCGACCGGGTCACCATCGACGACGCGGTGAAATACGCCGCCGAGGATGCCGACGTGACGCTGCGCCTGTGGCAGCACCTGAAGCCGCAACTGCACCGTGCCCGGGTCACCACCGTCTACGAGACGCTGGAACGCCCGCTGGTGACCGTGCTGGCGGAGATGGAGATGGCGGGCATCATCGTCGACCGCGACACGCTTTCGCGGATGTCGAACGCCTTTGCCCAGAAGCTGGCGCAGTATGAGGACGAGATCCACGCCCTGGCCGGCCAGCCGTTCAACGTCGGTTCGCCCAAGCAACTGGGCGAGATCCTGTTCGACCGGTTGGCAGTGCCGGGCGGCGAGAAGGGCAAGACCGGCGCCTATACCACCGGCGCCGACATCCTGGAAGACATCACCACGCTGGAAGACAGCCACCCGCAGGGCGCCCGGCTGGCGGCCAAGGTGCTGGACTGGCGGCAGATTTCAAAGCTGAAATCGACCTATACCGATGCCCTGCAACTGGCGATCAACCCCGAGACGGGCCGCGTCCATACCTCTTACAGCATCGCCGGGGCGAACACCGGCCGGCTCGCCTCGACCGACCCGAACCTGCAGAACATCCCGGTCCGCACCGAGGAGGGCCGCCGCATCCGCGAGGCCTTCGTGGCGCCGAAGGGCCGGGTGCTGGTATCGCTCGACTACTCCCAGATCGAACTGCGCATCCTCGCACACATGGCCGACATCCCGTCGCTGCAACAGGCGTTCCGCGACGGGCTGGATATCCACGCGCTGACCGCGTCCGAGATGTTCAACGTGCCACTGGACCAGATGACGCCGGACATCCGCCGCCGCGCCAAGGCGATCAACTTCGGCGTGATCTACGGCATCTCGGGCTTCGGCCTGGCGCGCAACCTGCGCATCCCGCGGGCCGAGGCGCAGGGCTTCATCGACCGCTATTTCGAACGCTTCCCGGGCATCCGGGAATACATGTCCGAAACCGTCAGGTTCGCGCAGGAAAACGGCTTCGTGCAGACCCTGTTCGGCCGCAAGATCCACACCCCCGAGATCAACGCCAAGGGCCCCGGCGCCGGCTTTGCCAAGCGCGCCGCGATCAACGCGCCGATCCAGGGCACCGCGGCCGACATCATCCGCCGCGCCATGATCCGGATGCCCGCAGCGATCGAAGGCCTGCCGGCAACGATGCTGCTGCAAGTGCATGACGAGTTGCTGTTCGAGGTCGACGAAGACGCCTCCGACGCCCTGATCACGGCCGCCCGCAAGACCATGGAACAGGCCAACCACCCCATCGTACCCCTGAAGGTCCCGCTGGTGGTCGATGCCGGCAAGGGCCGCAGCTGGGCCGAGGCGCATTGAGATGATCCGCGACTGGCCCACGCTCAAGGCCTTTGCCCTGGCGCTGGACCTGCCCGAGGTTGCTCTCGCCCACCCCTGGGGCCACGAAGCGTTGAAAGCGCACGGCAAGATGTGGGTCTGGTGGTCGCCCTTTGAGGACGCCGCCGTGTTCCGTGCCGACCGCGACGAACGCGAGATGTTGATGCAGGCAGACCCCGACACCTTCTTCCTGCACCCCCATTACGCTTCGCATGCCCTTGTCCTGGTCTGCGCCGGCCGCATCGACCCCGCCTGGGTCCGGCCAAGGCTGATCCGCGACTGGCGCAATGCCGCGCCGAAACGCTGGCTCAAGACCTGGGATGCCGCCCACCCCGCCGCCTGATTTCATCTGTCCTCAAATATCCCGGGGGTGCGGGGGCTGGCCCCCGCTTTCCGGCCGGCCACCCTGGCGGTCGATCCGGCACTGGAAGCAATTGTTCCGGGCACTTCGGACATGCACGAAGGCCACCTGCGGATCGGCGAAAATCTCGGCTGCCCGCACCTCGATCCGGTCGCGCGGCACCACGCCGCCGGTGCCGTAGACGATGCGTTCATCGGCGCCATAGCCACGGAGGATGTAATCCGGGCTGGCCAGCATCGCGGGCAGGCCCGTGCCACACCCGCCCGGGCAGTCGTCGGCGCAAAGGAACACCGGCCCCACCTCGGCATAGGGCTGCAGCGTCGAAAACGGCCGGTGCGCCAGCACCAGCATCCCTGCGCCTTGCGGGATCATTGCCAGACAATGCCGGCAGGGATTGCCCATCCCGTCCGACACCGCCCGTTCCGGCGGCTGGCCGTTCGCATCAGGCCCGCCGGCGCGATAGGCGCGGGCGGCTTCGGTGGGCATGGCGACAAAGCGCATCTTCGGCCTCTCCGGCTGTTTCGGAGAGGATCATCGCAAAGCGCCGCCCCGGCGACCCGATCCTTGCGGGATCAGCGCGCCAGCATCGGCCCCAGGGGCCGCCCGCCCAGGATATGCAGGTGGAAATGCGGCACATCCTGGTGGCCGTGGCTGCCGGAGTTCGAGATGATGCGAAAGCCGTCCTCGTTCACCGCCACCGCCTCGCAGACCCGGGCGCAGGCGCGATGGAAATCGACGATCTCCTCGGCCGGCGCCTCGGCCGCGAAATGCGCGAAATCGACGTATGGCCCTTTCGGGATCACCAGCACATGCACCGGCGCCTGCGGGTGGATATCGTGGAACGCCAGCGTGTGAGAGGTTTCGATCACGGTCTTGTTGGGGATCTCGCCCCTCAGGATGCGGGCGAAGATGTTGGTCGGGTCATAGGTCCAGAATCTTGCTTTTTCGGCCATGTGTGCTCAATCCACGAACAGGTGTTCCATCGCCACGATCTCGCGCGCCTTCTCGACCTGAATGTCAAGGAACTCGGCCAGGGGCACGGTGTTTTCGTCCACGCTGGCCGACTGGCGGATGACCTTGAACCCCGGCAAGTTCATTTCGCGCATCCGGTCGCTTTCGAACCGCACGTCGTAGCGGATAGTCGGCAGCAGACGGTCCAGGGTCTCTCGCGGCGTGCTTTCGCCGGCCAGGCCCACGCGCTTGGCATGCCCGGTCAGATACTCGTCCGAGAAATCGCATTCAATCTCCAGCAGCCGGACCTTGGCCTTGTCATTGTAGAAATCCTGCATCAGGTCCACCGAGGCCGGATCGATGCAGAGAATCAGCCGGTCGGTCTGCCAGTAATCGAACAACATTCGCACCAAGGCCCGACGGTGGCGGGTGCGCTTTTCCAGCGTGGTCTGGATGCCGCCCAGATCGGGCAGGGCTGTCGCCTCCTCGTTGAACAGGTAGTCGATCGCCGGCAGGTTGGTCACGTTGCGCACCCGCTCGACCAGCCGCTTGGCGACGTGCCATTTCTTGCAGGTCACCATCATCAGCGTCCGGTCACGGCCCAGGCTGGATTCGGTCTCCCAGAACCGCGGCGCGAACCGGCGGCCGATGCGGCCCCGCCCGGTCAGGAACTTGAACAGGCTTCGGCCTTCGTTCGAGATCTGGAACCGCCGGCCGGTGGCCGAATACAACTCGCCCAGCCGCGTCTTCAGCGCCTTTGCATCGGGGCTGATCTTGCGGGCGAACAGGTAGTCCTGGCTGAGCAACAGGTCGTAGTGATCGTTGTAGAAGGTCAGCGGCATGCCATAATCGGTGAACATCAGAAAGGTCAGCGTGCGCGCCCTGATCTCGGCCTCGGGGACCAGGTGCCGCACCAGGGTCTGGAAGAAGGTCTCGTCCGGAATCCAGGTGGTGCGGAAGAACCGCACCACGTCGGGCCGCTTGGCGACGAAATCCAGCAGCCGCTCGACGGTCAGCCGGCGCAGGCACCACCACTGGCTGCCGATCTGGATCGCCAGGTCCGCCGGCACCTTGCGCGCCAGGCCCAGCCGCTTTTGCCATTGCATCGAACGGTAGAACCAGCTCTTGCGGCTGCGTTCATTGAACCAGTGCCGGTAGATCAGGCGCTCTTCCCGGATCCCGGTCTTGATCCAGTCGGAACTGAAGAAGTCGAAGCTCTCGATGTAGTCGACCTCGGCGCGTTCCAGGAAGGCATGGGCATATTCCGCCGACTTGATCGGCATGCAGTCGCCCGAGAGCATGTAGAAATGTGTCGCCCGTGGAAAGGCATCGACCGCCGCGCGCAAGGCCTGCAGGGTGGCCTCGACCAGGCTCCATTCGCCCCAGCCGCACTTGATCCGGCGCGGCGCAAAGGTGACCAGGGGGTTCTGCGCCAGCGAAGCGCGGATCTTCTCATAGTCCTCGCGCTTCGATCGAGCATCGAAGTGAATCGAAAGGCAGTCGCCCACCGCGGTCAGCCGTTCGGCCTGGGCGATGATCCCCTCGGGGTCCTTGTGGCACAGAAGGATATAGGCAATCTTCGTCATGGGACGCGGGTTCGCTTCCGGCTCGTCGTCGGACACGTCCCATTAATTGCGTCATGCTTTCTTGAAAAGCGAGGGGTTCTTTGCTTTTTTCGCGTCATTGGTTCCAGGGCAGAAAGATCCCCCGGATGAGGCAGGAGTAGGTTTTCATGGGGTTTCCAGGCACCTGGATGACGGAAAGCGAAAGCATGGTGTATCGGGTGGTGCCGAAATGCGCCTGCTCGACCATCGGCCAGATCATGTTCTATTCCGATCACGGCCGGTTCTTCGACGGCGACATCCATGACGCGACGTCGGGCATGCACAAGTGGGCGATCGAGGCCAGCCAGACCCTGATCGAACGAAACGTCAAGACGCACAAGTCCTATGCCTTCACCTGCGTGCGCAACCCCTACGCCCGCATCCTGTCGTCGTTCTTCGACAAGATCTGCGGCATCCAGCGCAACGGCAAGCGCTATCGCGGCAATCTGGTGCCGATGCTGGTGCAGAAATACGGGATCGAGGTCGGCGGACCCGACGGCAAGCGCGAGTTCGACCAGATCAAGAGCTTTCGCCGTTTCCTGCTGTTCGCACGTGACACCATCCGCTGGAAAAAGCCGATGGAACCCGACATCCACTGGTCGGCGATGTCCAGCCACATCGCCACCTTCATTGCCAACGGCGGGCGTTACGACCACGTCTTCTTCACCGAGAATTTCAACGCCGGAATGCAGACGGTGCTGGACAGCGTCGCCGTCAAGCACCCTGTCGACCTGAAGACGATCCCGCGCTTCAACGAAAGCGAAGGCCACGGGCCGGCCCGGGCGCACCCCGTCGAGGATTACTTTGACGACCTGTCGATGCATATCATCTGGGAAATCTACAAGCGCGACTTCCAGCTGTTCCGCTATGATTTCGACAATCCCGGCAACAAGATGCCCAAGGGCCCGGTGGACCTGGCCGAGGTGCACGCCAAGCTGGGCGACTGACGGATCCTGCGCCACAGGGCCGCACTCCTGAAGCGGCATCACTCTCACACGTTCACATGTGATTATGTGATAGGCTCCGATGACTCAACGGTCAGGACCTGCGGATGCCTACTCGCCGCACTGCTTCCTGGCCTCGCTGGGGGCGGGCGGCATCGCCGTCACCTTCCTCCTGTGGCTTCACTTCTGGATGCCGCACCCCGCGCATCCGGTACCGGTGAACGAGGACATCCTGGCCGCGTTCCGCCACGGCCCCCCGCAGATGAAGGGGATCATCGTCTTCGCCGCTGCGGCGATCCTGGTCTTTGCGCTAAAGCATTACCGGCTGCTGATCTGGAACCTGCGCCAGCGGTCCACCTTCAGGCGCACGTAGGTCTATGCGAAGTTGTGCGCCTCGAATGCGGAATCGCAGCTTCTGGCGCTGCCGCTGACCCTGGCCATGGCGATCAACGTCGGCTTCGGGCTGGGCATGGTCGTCGTACCCGGGCTAAGGCGCGGGGCGGAATACCTGTTCCCTGCCGCGATTCTGACCTTCCTGGCCGTGGGGGTTCTGGCGCTTGCGCAGTCGGGCGCCTTTCCGGGCCGGGTCAAGACCGCAGGCGGCTTCGACTGGACGGCGAACGGGTCCTTGGCGCAGATGCTGCCGGCCTTCGCGCTGTCGATGGTGGGCGTGAGCCTGGCCGCGCCGGCCGCCATGTCCACGCTGCCCGTCCCCTCGGCCGTCGGAATGACGCTGGCCACCTTCTTCCTGGTCGCGGCAGTGCTGGTAGGGCTGGTTGCGCTGTTGCCTTACATCCATTCGATGCTGAGCCGCAGCGGCACGCCCGAGGCGGCACCGACAATTCTGATCGTCATCCCGATCCTGACCGTGCTGGGCATCCTGATGCTGCGCGGCGATCACGGGATGCATGAGCATCTGCAGGTGCATGCCGCGCCGGGCGAACGATTGCCTCTGCTGACGAAGCTGATTTCGGCGCAACTCGTCCTTGCCCTGCCGGGCCTGGGCATCCTGCGCCGGCTGGGCTATGCGGCCAAGCTACTGAAAAGTGAGAAGAATTCGGTGGGCGCCTGTGCCCTGATCTGTTCCTGCGCCGCCTTCGGCGTGCTGATGCCGTCCTGGATCAACGCCGTGCCGGTCGGCGCCGGGCTGGTGACCAGGTTCTCGGCCGCCTACTGGATGCTGACCCTTGTACCGCTGATCACCCAGCTCAGGATGGTGAAGCTGCTGTCACAGCTGAACCGACGCCACTTCCACCGCACCGCGCAAGTGCCCCGGTCGGCGCCCGGACGGACCCCTCCGGCAGAGTGACCGGGCGACCCAAGGTGGGCAGAGGCGGGCGTCAGACCGGATCGCCGGACCCGGCGGCGCGGAACCAGTCCACGATCTGCGCCCGCTCACCGGGTTCGATGAAGCTGCGGTTGCCCGGCGGCATGGCGTGGCTCAGGCCAGCCTGCAGGTAGATGCGCCAGGCCTCGCGGGCAATCTGGGCCTCGGTTTCCAGCAGCACGCCCTTCGGCGCTGCGTGCACGCCCTCCCAGGACGGCACGGCGGCGTGGCACATGCTGCAGCGGCCCTGGACGATGCCCACCACTTCGGCGAACCCCGGCGCGGCGGCATAGACCAGCGCCGGGCCCGCCAGCCGGGCCTCGGGCTCCGGTTCCGTCCGCATCGGCACGGTGGAAAGCCAGGCGATCAGCAGGAACAGCACGACCGTCAGCGCCCAGGTCCAGTGCGGGTTGCCCTTGCGGGCGTGGCGCTGGTTGAACCAGTGCCGGATACTGACGCCCATCAGGAACACCAGGCTGGCGATCAGCCAATTCCAAGGGGTGGCGAAGACCAGCGGATAGTGGTTCGACAGCATAAGGAAGATGACCGGCAGCGTCAGGTAATTGTTGTGCATCGACCGCTGCTTGGCGATCTGGCCGTATTTCGCGTCGGGCTTGCGTCCCGCCTTGAGGTCAGCCACCACGATGCGCTGGTTCGGCATGATGGTGAAGAAGACGTTGCCCGACATGATCGAGGCAGTGAAAGCGCCGAGGTGCAGCATCGCCGCCCGGCCGGAAAAGACCTGGGTGTAGAACCAGCTCATCCCCACCAGCACGCCAAACAGCGCCAGCATCACCGCGGTCTGGTTGGCATTCACGAAGACCCGGCAGATCGCGTCATAGACGATCCAGCCAAAGGCCAGCGACGCCATCGAGATCGCCACCGCCTGCCAGATCGCCAAGTCCATCACCGTCGGGTCGATCAGGAACAACTCGGCGCCCAGGTAATAGACCAGCACCAGCATGACAAAGCCGCTCAGCCAGGTGCCGTAGCTTTCCCACTTGAACCAGGTCAGGTGGTCCGGCATCGCATCGGGCGCCACCAGGTACTTGTTGACATGGTAGAACCCGCCGCCATGCACCTGCCATTCCTCGCCGTAGGCCAAGGGGGGCAGGCTGGCGGTCTGGCGCAGGCCCAGGTCCAGCGCGATGAAATAGAAGGACGAGCCGATCCAGGCCATCGCCGTGATCACATGCAGCCAGCGCGCGGCGATCGTCACCCACTCCCAGATCACCACCCAATCGGTCATGCGTCTTGTCCTCTGCCGGTTCGGACAGGCTATACCGTCCCGACGCGCGGCGAAAAGCCTGCAACGGAAAAAGGCGAGGCCTGCGCCCCGCCTTCCCCCGCCATCCGCCGAAGCGGTGGGCGCCTATTGAACTTGCTGCCCGTTCACGAAGATCTGAAAGCCCTCCTTGGCCTCGATCTTCGAGGTCAGGCTGTCCGGCTCGGTGCCCGGGGTCATGAAGGCGCCCATCATCATCCGCACGCCCATCGCATCATCCGAGGTGACCAGGCCGGTCGCGATCAGCCCGTCGATCAGCGCATTGGCGCCAGTCACGCTGACATCGGCGCTACCCAACGGCATCGGCATGCCCATCGAGTTGTCGAAGGTGAAGGCGCCGGTGGCGTTGGCGGCGGCCCCCGCAACCTTGAGCGCGATTTCG
This sequence comes from Rhodobacter sp. Har01, assembly GCF_020564565.1. Taxonomy (GTDB): domain Bacteria; phylum Pseudomonadota; class Alphaproteobacteria; order Rhodobacterales; family Rhodobacteraceae; genus Pseudogemmobacter. The sequence goes on along the minus strand of NZ_JAJCTD010000005.1, from coordinate 117,312 downwards.
GTGATGTTCAGCGTCTCGGGCGCCGGAACCGGCGGCTGCATGCCCATGTCGCTGGCTTCCATCATGCCGATCCAGTCGATCCTGGTCTTGCCCGACACGTCGATGGCCAGGTCGAACGGCTCGCGCTTCAGCGCTGCGCCGGGGTCGAACATGCCCCAGACCTCATCGTTCAGGGTCAGCTGGGCGATCTTCATCACCATGCCATAGTCGGCCGCCGCGTCGATGGCCTGCACCGGCGACAAGAGGTTCATCACGATCGGGCCGGTGGTCACCTTGACTGGCGCCGGCATCGCCGGGGTGGTCAGGTCCACGTTCAGGCCAGCACCCTGCGAGGCAACCGAGAAGGCCGTCTTGTCCAGCTTGAAGGTGCCCTCGCCGCCCTGGGCCGCGATGGTGGCCTGATAGGGAAAGATCTGGTCTTCCTGGTTCACCGTGCCGGTCGAGACACCCTGCTTGGTGGACAGGCTGACCGACAACCCGTCCTGCAGCGCCTTGCCGAAATCGCCCGGGCCGGCCAGCGCGGCCAGCGACATTGTCGCCGGCAGGGCGAAGGTGACTCCCAGACTGACATCCGCCGTCTCGCTGGTCGAAGCGGTCTTCATCTGCATGTTCGGGTCTTCGGTCTTGACGTCATAGGCCAGGGTTGAGGCCGTCAGATCCAGCCCGAAGGTGCGGTTGGCGCCGGGGGTGTCGGAATAGGTGCCGGCCAGGTTCTCGAAATTGACCACGACGTCGTTGGTCACCTTCTGCGCCGGCGTGTCCGTCATGCTGAAGCCATCGGTCGCAGAGGCGATGGCCGCCGACAGCTTGTCGGCGCTGTAGTCGTAGATCATGCCGCCGGCCTCGCCCTCACGGGCCGTCATCTCCAGGCCCTCGTGGGTGATCGTCATCCCGCCGGCCTCGCCGCCGCCGGCCGCGATCGAGGCGCCCGGCCGGATGGTGACCGACCCGTCGCCTTCCTCGGTCAGCGTCATGTCCGAGATGGTCAGCCCCATCGGCGCGCCCGCCGGTGCGATGGTGACGCCGTTAAGTGTCAGCACGCCGCCGGAATTGGCCTCGGTCGCGGCGGTGACCTGCAGGCCGGCCAGCGCGGCCGCATCCTTCCACGACTGCCAGACCTGGTCGGCGGTCAGCGCGGCATGGGCGGTGCCGCCCATCAGCAAGACAAGGGCGGATGAGGCTGCAAATGACCTGGTGATGAACATGCGAAGGCGCTCCTATGCAGGAATGGGGGAGGTTTTCGGCGCATACCAAAGCCGTTTTGCGCCGGCGCCGCAAGCAGGGTATTCATCACCCGGCCTGCTCCGGCACCCCGCCGCGGCCGGATTCTGGATTGAATTGAACACGATGGTGTTATCCGATGCGCGCCCCGCGCGAAGCTTCGAGAGGTTGGTCGAAGCCGATGGCCTGGCTGTCGATACCCTTTCAGGCACTGGCGAGGCGCTGGTGATTGCCTTCGCCTCGGTCGGCCACGACTCCACGCGTGCGCCCTCGCCCGAGTTCGTCGGCACCGCCACGGCAGGCGGGCGGCCGGCGCTGTTCGTCAGCGATGCCAGCCGCAGCTGGGGCAAGCATCCGGGCTTTGCCGCAGCCCTGTCGAAGGCCGTCGGGCTGATGCGGCAACGCCATCCGGTCGGGCACATCCTGACGCTGGGCCAGTCGATGGGCGGCCACATGGCCTTGCGAGCGGCCTCGGTCCTGTCGGTCGAGGTGGCGCTGGCCTTCGGCCCGCAGTCCTGGCTGGACCGGGAAGGGCCGCGCTGGCAGCCCTGGGCCGCCCGCGCCGCCCCCATCACGCCGCCGCCCCCGGCCGCGCGCTGGACGATCCTTCTGCATGGCCTGGACGACGACCGCGATCAGGCCCTGGGCTTTCCACCCGCGCCGGGCCGGGATCACATCCTGTTCCCCGGCCTGTCGCATTCCGGCCTGGTGCCTCACCTCAAGGCCCGGGGCGCGCTGGCAGGACTGTTGGATTCGGCTCTGGCCGGCGACCGCCGCCGCCTGCTGCGCATCGCCGCCTCGGCCGGGGGCCGGTTGCGGCAGCGGCTGGCGACTTAGCTGCCGCGATAGGTGGAATAGGCGAAGGGCGAGATCAGCAGCGGCACATGATAGTGCTGCGCCGCGTCGGATATGCCGAAGCGGATGGGGATCTGGTCGAGGAACAGCACGCCTTCGCCCGCCTGCCCGCTGGCCCGCAGATAGTCGCCCGCAAAGAACACCAATTCATAGCTGCCTGCGGCAAAGCCCTTGCCCGCCAGCATCGGCGCCTCGGTCCGGCCGTCGGCGTTGGTCGCCGTCTCGGCGATCTTGCGGTGCGAATTGCCGCTGACCCGGTAGAGCGCGATCTTCACCCCCGCCGCGGGGCACCCCCGCGCGGTATCCAGCACATGTGTCGTCAGCCGCCCCTCGCCCATCGCCCGTCTCCCTGTCCTGCGCGCGCAAGCTTGCCGCATTCGCCCGCGTGCCCGCAACGACCGTCTGGCCAAGCGCCCCGGTTTGCGGTCATCTGGGCGCAGACGGGCACGGAGGACCGAATGCAGCGCTACCCGCGCGATTTCCGCGGCCACGGGCCGAACCCGCCCGATGCGGCCTGGCCTGGCGGCGCCAGGATCGCCGTGTCGCTGGTGCTGAACTACGAAGAAGGCGGCGAGAACAACCTCTTGCACGGCGACGCCCAGTCCGAGGCCTTTCTCTCCGACATCGCCGGTGCGGCGCCTTGGCCCGGTCAGCGGCATTGGAACATGGAATCGCTCTACGACTATGGTGCCCGCGCCGGGTTCTGGCGGTTGCACCGACTTTTCGTCGAAAAGTCGGTCCCGGTCACGATCTTCGGCGTCACGACAGCGCTGGCCCGCAACCCCGAGCAGCTGGCCGCGATGCAGGCCGCAGGCTGGGAAATCGCCTCGCATGGCCTGAAATGGGTCGACCACCGCGACCTGACTGAAGCCGAGGAACGCGCCCAGATCGCCGAGAGTTTCCGCCTGCACGAGGAAGTGACAGGCAGTCCGCCGCGCGGCTGGTACACCGGCCGCTGTTCGATGAACACCGTGCGTCTGACGGCCGAAACCCGCCGGCTGGACTGGATTTCCGATACCTACGACGACGACCTGCCCTATTGGCGCGAAGTGGGGGACTACAACCAGCTGGTGATCCCCTACACGCTGGAAGCCAACGACATGCGCTTTGCCACCGCGCCCGGCTACAGCACCGGCGAGCAGTTCTTCCAGTATCTCAAGGACAGCTTCGACACCCTCTATGCCGAGGGCATCCAGGGCCGGGCCAAGCTGTTCTCGATCGGCCTGCACAACCGGCTGATCGGTCGCCCGGGCAAGATCGCCGGCCTGCGCCGCTTTCTCGACCATGCACAATCGCACCCGGGGGTCTGGTTCCCGCGCCGGATCGACATTGCCGACCACTGGCGGAAAACTCATCCTCACAGGCGGTTCGAGCGTCCGACTCAGATGCCGCGCGAAGCGTTCGTCGCCCGCTTCGGCAACGTTTTCGAACATTCCCCCTGGATCGCCGAGCGTGCCTGGGCGCTGGAACTTGGCCCCGCCCATGACAGCGCGACGGGCCTGCACAACGCGCTCTGCCGCGCCTTCCGCAGTGCCGCGCCCGAGGAACGTCTGGCCGTCCTCAAGGCCCACCCCGACCTCGCCGGCAAGCTGGCACAGGCCCGGCGACTCACGGCCGAAAGCACCGCCGAACAGGCGTCAGCGGCCCTCGACGCGCTGACCGATGCCCAGCGCGAGTCCTTCCAGCGCCTCAACGCCGCCTACACGGCCAGGCACGGCTTTCCCTTCATCATCGCCGTGCGCGACCACACCCGCGACAGTATCCTGCAGGCGTTCCAGACCCGCCTTGCCAACGACACCGAAACCGAATTCGCCACCGCCTGCGCCCAGGTCGAACGCATCGCCGAACTCCGCCTCAAGGACCACCTGCCATGAGCCCCACCTACTTCGCCCCGCCCGGCGGCCTGCCGCCGCAGACCGCGCTGATGACCGGCCGCGCCGTCTTCACTCCCGCCTATGCCGTCATCCCGCGCGGGTGCTTTTCCGACATCGTCGCCAGCTTGCTGCCCGGCTGGACCCGCACCCGGCTGTGGCTGATCGCCCGGCCGATGTCGGGCTTTGCCGAAACCTTCAGCCAATACGTGATGGAGGTCGCCCCCGGCGGCGGCTCGGACGCGCCCGACCCCGAGGCCGGGGCCGAGCACTGGCTGTTCTTCACCGGCGGGCTGGCCACCCTGACCCTGGCCGGAACCGGCTACGAGATGGAGGCCGGCTCTTACGCCTACATCCCGCCCGGCACCCGCTGGACGCTGCTGGCCGAGGGCCACGACCCCAGCCGCTTTCACTGGCTGCGCAAGCTGTATGAGCCGGCCCCGGGCCTGCGCCCGCCCGAACCTTTCGTGACCAACGAACGCGACGTGCCGATCCGCTGGATGCCCGACACCGGCGATCGCTGGGGCACCACCCGCTTTGTCGACCCCGAGGACCTGGCGCATGACGCCCATGTCAACATCGTCACCTTCCAGCCCGGCGGGGTGATCCCGTTCGAGGAAACCCATGTCATGGAGCACGGGCTTTACGTGCTGGAAGGCAAGGCGGTCTACAAGCTGAACCAGGACTGGGTCGAGGTCGAGGCCGGCGACTTCATGTGGCTGCGCGCTTATTGCCCGCAGGCCTGCTATGCCGCCGGACCGGGCCGCTTCCGCTATCTGCTCTACAAGGACGTGAACCGCCACGCCAAACTGCGCGGCCCCTGGGCTGCACCGGGCGCCTTCGGCCCGCCGCGGTGACCGAGGCCCGCCCTTTCATCTGTCCTGAAGCATCCCACGGGGGTCCGGGGGTGTGAAACCCCCGGTCCGACCGCCGGCAAGAGGCCCCGCGCATGAACGAGATCCGCCCCGAACCGCTGACCGCCGAGGCCTTCGCCCCTTTCGGCGAGGTGCTCCAGGCCACTGGCGACTTTCGCCTGATCAACGCCAGCCTCTGCCGCCGCCACCATGACCAGGCCCGGATGGACTTTGGCCCCGACGGCCGCTCCGGCCTCTCGATCCTCCAGGCCGAACCCCGCGCCCTGCCCTACAGCTTCGACCTGATCGAACGCCACCCGGACGGATCGCAGGCCTTTCTGCCGATGACGCAGCATCCCTTCCTGGTCGTCGTCTCACCCGGACCCGAGGCCCGCCCACGCGCCTTCCTGACCAATGGCGCACAGGGCATCAACCTGGCGCGCGGCACTTGGCACGGCGTGCTGACCCCGCTGCACGCCCCCGGCCTTTTCGCCGTGATCGACCGCATCGGCACTTCGCCGAACCTGGACGAACACCGCTTCACCAGGCCTTGGACCGTGGTCGCCGACCTCTGACCGGCAGACCGCGCGACTCGCCCCCAAACCCGCACCCGGGCTCGCGCCCGCAGGTCACTGATTCTGCGCCGCAGCGGAATCGGCCCCACCCGTTTTGCCGCGCCGGACGGCCCGCCAGCCGCAACCGGGGCGATATGTCACATCACCGATTTGCCGACCGCAGCTGGCCATCCGCCCGCCGCCACGCCCTGCAACCCATCTTCCGGCTTGGATTTTCGGGCCTCCGGCGGGTCAATCGGCGAATCTTCGCCATTGCGGAAACGTGGCACTAATTGACCGAAATCATTGAGGATTTCATCTTGGTCTTGCTACCCCTCTGGGCGAAGGGCGTCTTGCGGCGTGTTCCGTCGCAGTCGTCCTGTGTTGAGGAAGCCGAGGATGCGTCAGGTCTGCCTTTTCCTTGTCCTGGGGGCCCTGCCCCTGGCGGCCGCCGCCGAGGGGGTGCCGATTGCCGGCATTCACCCGTCCGAGCGTCCCGCCGGGGCTCCGGTCCTGACCGAAATGGTCAAGGGCAGCGGCTGGCAAGCCCGGGCGCTGACTGGCGTGGAAGCGCCCATCCCGCCGTCGCTTGGCTTTCTCAAAAATCAGGGGGCCTGGTTCACGCCGTTCGATCACCCCGGCATGACAGGTCCTTACGACATCCGCCATTGGCATGGCGGGAACTGACCCCGGTCATCCGGCCGCGGGGAGGATTGCGAGACGGGTCGGAGGCCCCGACCCCAGGCAGTACAGAGGAGAACGAGGATGAAGAAATCGATCAAGGTCGGGCTGGCCGCACTGCTGGGCGCGAGCGCCATCGTCTCGGCCGCGTCCGTGCAGGCGCAAAACGCGCCTGGCTGGGTCTGCACGCAGTACACCTACACCGGCGAAGTCCAGGCTGACGCTGCGGGCATGGCCGGCATGGAAGGCATGGAAGGCATGGCCGGCATGGAGGGCATGGAAGGCATGGCCGGCATGGAGGGCATGGAAGGCATGGCCGGCATGGAAGGCATGGAGGGCATGGCCGGCATGGAAGGCATGGAAGGCATGGAAGGCATGGAGGGCATGGAAGGCATGGCCGGCATGGAGGGCATGGAAGGCATGGCCGGCATGGAAGGCATGGCTGGCATGGAGGGCATGGAAGGCATGGCCGGCATGGAGGGCATGGAAGGCATGGCCGGCATGGAGGGCATGGAAGGCATGGCCGGCATGGAGGGCATGGAAGGCATGGCCGGCATGGAGGGCATGGAAGGCATGGCTGGCATGGAGGGCATGGAAGGCATGGAAGGCATGGAAGGCATGGCCGGCATGGAAGGCATGGAAGGCGCTGCGACGCCCGAAGCCTCTGGCTGGAGCTGCACTCAGTACAGCCTGATGGGTGCCGACGAAGCCGGTGTCGTGAGCAGCTGGACCCCGCCGTCCAACTGATCCGAGACTTCCCGGTCCCGGGCGACATGATGTCGCCCGGGGCTCAAACCCACTCTTTTCCGGCGTGGATAAAATGGACAGCAAACAAACTACGGCACTCGTCGCCGTACTCGTCGTCGTCGCGGCGGGCATCTACATCACCAAGGGCGCAAAAGATCTCGGCATCGGCTGGAAGCCGACCGACGAGAGCGGATACGTCCGCACGGACGGAACGAAACCCGGTCAGCCGACCTGTGTTCGCTACGACCTGCGGGACGGCGCCTGGACCTGCACGGCCGTCGGCATGCCCTGAACGGCTGAAAATTCCGGCTTGGCCATAACGGCGGGGTGCATGACAATGCCCCGCCGAACGACTGACTGCCAGAAGGGACCGTGGCATGCCCAAGGTGCGTTTTCTTGAAGGTATGGGCTTCGGCCTGGCTGCGGCTGCTCTGGTCTTTCTGGCGACCTTTCTGCTGGCGTCTCAGCTGTACAAAAGCCCCGGGCCTGCCCCGGCGGCCTTTGTCCAGCCGACCGCCCTCGGGGCGACCGGTGCCGACGCCGGTGCCGAGAACGGTGCCGCCTCGGCCGGCCTGGAAACGGCCGCCGACACCCCCGCGGCGGGCGGCATCGACCTTGCCGCCGGACAGGCTGCCTTCAAGGCCTGCAAGGCCTGTCATACCGCCGACAAGGGCGGCAAGGCCATGACCGGCCCCAACCTCTGGGGTGTGGTGGGCCGTCCGGCTGCCAGCAACGCCGGCTTCAAGTATTCCGACGCGCTGACCGCGCTGGCCGGGCAGCCTTGGGATGCCGCCGCGCTGGACGCCTATCTGACCAGCCCGAAGGCCTATGCCAAGGGCACCAAGATGACCTTTGCCGGGCTGAAGAAACCCGGCGACCGCGCGAACCTGATCGCCTGGCTTGGCATGCAGTCCGACACCCCCGCGGTTCCCGAGGGTCTGGACCTCGTCGCCGCCAGCACGGGCACCGCCGAACCCGTCGATCCCTTTGCCGCCCTTGCCGACGACGCGGTGATCGACATCACGCCGATCCCCTATCCGCCGGGCGTGACATATGCCAACGCGCCGACCCTGACCGAGGCCGAACTGGCCGCGATCGAGGCAAAGGTCGTCGCACTTGAGGCGCTGCTGCCCACGCTGGATTATGAGCGCGCGCGTCACCATCCGATGCACTTCCCGCCGCAGATCGACACCGCGTCCAGCGCCGAATGCCTGGTCTGCCACCAGGAAATTCTGACCGCCCAGCCGCGGGCCACGTCGCCGGCGGGCCTGGACGCCGCCGCCAGCCTGGCCTGGTATCAGACGCTGGACACCTACGCCGGCGCGCAATCGGATTTCCATGTGCGCCACATCTCGGGCGACTATGCCCAGCAGGTGATGAAGCTGGAATGCACCTTCTGCCACAAGGGCAACGACCCGCGCGAGGAAAGCCCCGACATGATGCCGGGCCGCGATGCGTTCAGCGCCAGCGCGACGCCGGAATTCACCCTGCGCAAGATGGTGAACCCGTCGGAAACCTGCCTGCTGTGCCACGGCACCCACCCGGCCGAAAACATGGGCCTGGAGGGCAAATGGCATGACATCCATGCAAGTCTGGAGACTCCCGAGGCCCCGAACGGCTGCCTGTCCTGCCACGCGGAGAATTTCCGCACCAATCGGCACAACGTGAACTACCTGAACGCCGCGAACATCGAGGATATTGCCCGCAACGGCACGTCGGATTCGTGCTACGGTTGTCACGGGGGTCGGGCCTGGTATCGAATCCCCTATCCGTATCCGCGGACTCCCTGGCCCGGGATGGACACGACGACGGTGCCCGACTGGGCCAAGGACCGCCCGACCGCGTCAAAGCCCGAACACCAGTTGCCCCCGGCGCCGTGAGAGAAAGCCTGACCGATGACCAAGCCCTTTGACATCAAGCGCCTTGCAGGCCTTCTCACGCCCACCCGCCGCGCCTTTCTGCAAGGCGCCGCCGCCACCGCCACCACCGCGCTGGTGGGCGGCAAGGCCACCCCCGCCCGCGCCTTCGCCTATGAGCCCTACCCGACCGATGACGAGCTGACGACCGTCGTCACCTCCTGCGCGCACAACTGCGGCAGCCGGCACATGCTGGTGGCGCACAAGAAGGGCGACGTGATCGTCCGCCTTTCCACCGACAACGGCAGCTATCAGGGCGACGCCTACGGCACCGACACCGAGGAAAAGCCGCAACTGCGCGCCTGTCTGCGCGGCCGCAGCTATCGGCTGCGGCTGTATTCCCCCGAGCGGCTGCTGTACCCGATGAAGCGGGTGGGCGCGCGCGGCGAGGCCAAGTTCAAGCGCATCAGCTGGGATCAGGCACTGACCGAGATCTCCGAGCGGATGACGCATCTGAAGACCACCTACGGTCCGACCGCGATCCTTGACCAGAGCTATGCCGGCGCGTCCTTCGGCGTGCTGCACAAGTCGGACCAGATCGAGGGGCTGCTGGGCCGCTTCCTGGGCATGTTCGGCTGCCGCACCTCAAGCTGGTCGGTGCCCAGCTACCAGGGCACCACCTCGTCCAGCCGCTGGACCTTCGGCACCATCCAGGACGGCAACGAGGACGATGCCTTTGCCCATTCCAAGCTGATCGTGATGTGGGGCTGGAACCCGGCCTATACTTTCCACGGCGGCAACACCTTCTACTACATGCGGATGGCCAAGCAGCGTGGCTGCAAGTTCGTGCTGGTGGACCCGCAGTATACCGATTCAGCGGCCGCCTATGACGCCTGGTGGATTCCGATCAAGCCGGGCACCGATGCGGCGATGATGGCGGGCATGGCCTACCATATCTTCGCCACCGGCCGGCAGGATCAGGCCTTCATCGACCGCTTCGTGCAGGGCATGGACAAGGGCACCATGCCCGACTGGGCCGAGGGGCAGGAGAATTTCCGCGACTACATCGCCGGCCGCACCGACGGCATCCCGAAATCGCCCGAATGGGCCAGCGCCATCTGCGGCGTGCCCGCCGCCGACATCATCAAGCTGGCCGAACTCTACGCCGACACCAAGCCCGCCGCGCTCAAGGCCAGCTGGGCGCCGGGCCGCGCGGCCTATGGCGAGCAATACAACCGCATGGCCGCCGCGCTGCAGGCGATGACCGGCAACATCGGCGTGCTGGGCGGCTGCGCCGAGGGCGTCGGCAAAGGCTGGCACCCGGAGGGCATTGCCTACCCGCACGACGACAACGCCAACATCTGGTACGCCTCGATCAAGTCGGATCGCTGGGCGCATGCCGTGTTGAACTACCCCGACATCAAGCGCGAGGAGCTGGGCCTCTGGCCGCGCAAGGACAAGCTGGACGGGGTGATCCCCAATATCCGCGGCATCTTCTGGCAGGGATCGGACTGGCTGAACCAGCTGACCAACATCAACAAGGAAATCGCTGCCATCCGCAAGCTCGACAGCTATGGGACCGGTGAAAGCCTGCTGGTCTGCATGGACAGCACGATCACCCCCACCGGCATCTGGGCCGACTACCTCCTGCCCATCGCCACCCATTTCGAACGCCATGACGTGGCGCTGCCCTGGTACAAGGGGCACTACTACATCCACCGGCCCAAGGTCATCGAACCCATGGGGGAATCGAAGACCGATCTCCAGGTCTTCACCGAACTGGCTTACCGTCTTGGCTTTGGTCCGGGCTATAACCCCAAGGCCGACCGCAGCTATTTCGATGACCCCGACGCCGTGGACGAGGCCTATCTGGTGGATTGGTGGACGAACAAGGTGCAGGCCAAGCAAGGCGTCACCTGGACCTGGGACGAATTCAAGGCCCGCGGCGTGTACAAGTTCATCCTGGCCGAACCCCACATCGCCTTCCGCGATCAGATCGAGAAGGGCGAGGCCTTCCTGACCCCTTCGGGCAAGATCGAGATCTTTTCGACCAAGCTGGCACAGGTCAAGGACTGGACCCGAACGCAATGGGGCTATCCCATCCCGGCGATTCCGAAATGGATCGAGCCCTGGGAAAGCTTGAACAGCCCGAAGACGGCGGATTTCCCTTTCCACATGGTCACGCCGCACCCGCGCTGGCGGACGCATTCTATCTTCAACAACATCCCCTGGCTACGTGAGACCTTTGCCCAGGAAACCACGATGAACGCCTCGGATGCCAAGCGCCTTGGCATCGTCAGCGGCGACACCATCGAGGTCTGGAACGACCGCGGCAAGGTCGTCACCCCGGTTCATGTCACCGAACGCTGCATGCCCGGGGTGCTGGTGCTGCATGAAGGCGCCTGGATGGACATCGACGAGAATGGCGTCGACCGATCCGGCAACCCCGATTTCCTGACGTTGGACGAACCCTCGCCCGCCGGGGCCTTCGCCTACAACACCATCCTCGTCAACGCCAGGAAGACCGACCTCGCGCACCGCCCGGGCTGGGACCAGCTGGCCACCGCGCGCAGCACCGTCTTCCGGCGCGACCAATAGGGGGCGGGGTCATGGGAAACACCAACCTGGACAAGGGCAAGATCAAGGCCGCCGTGCTGAAGAAGAAGCGCGAGGTCTATGTGCCGGTGGTGCCGGATCAGCAGTTCGGCTTCATCCACCACAACGTCGATTGCATCGGCTGCCGCGCCTGCGAGATCGCCTGCAAGGACAAGAACGGTCTGCCCGCCGGCCCACGCTTCCGCCGGGTGCAATACATCGAGGGCGGCATCTACCCCGAGGTGTTCGCCTTCAAGGTGAACATGTCCTGCAACCATTGCGCCGAGCCGGCCTGCCTGCCGGCCTGCCCCACCGGCGCGATCTGGAAACGCCAGGACAACGGCGTGGTCGACATCGACAGCACGCTGTGCATCGGCTGCCGCAAGTGCGAGGCCGCCTGCCCCTACGGCGCGCCGCAGTTCAACGTGGAACTGAACATCGTCCAGAAGTGCAACATGTGCATTGATGAGCTTGAGGTCGGCCGCAAGCCCTACTGCGTGGCCGCCTGCATGATGCGGGTGCTGGACATCGGCCCGATCGACCAGATCGACGCCGGCACCTGGGACACCAAGGCGGTGGGGCAGAACGACACGCTGGTGCGCCAGGTCAAGGCGATGGCCGACCCGAACCTGACCAACCCCTCGATCCGCTTCGTGCCGCATTCCAAGGGCCGGGTGGACAATGGCTGAAGACTTCGCGCCGCTCGGGGACGACGTCGCGCAGCACTTTGCCCTTTGGGCCGAGGCGCTGGCGCCGCTGATCCGGCTGCACGACGCCGAACCCGACGCAGCGCTGATCGACGCGCTGCGGCAGGGCGGCTATGCCGAAGTGGCCGAGGCCCTGCTGGAGGGTCGCGCCGATGCGGCCCTGGCTGCCGGCTTTGCCCAGGTGCTGGACCAGATGCCGCAACCGCTGCCCGCCGCAGCGCTGGACGAACTGGCCGCCGACTACGCCGACGCCTACCTGAACCACGGCTTCCGTGCCGCGCCCTCCGGCTCGGTCTGGCTGACCGAGGACCACCTGGAACGCCAGGAACCGATGTTCGAGGTGCGCGCCTTCTATGCCCATTACGGCCTGTCGGTGCCCGACTGGCGCAAGCGGGCCGATGATCACCTGGTGCCCGAACTTCGCTTCGTGGCCCACCTTCTGGGCTTGGGCACGCCGCAGGCGCTGGCCGATGCCGAGGTCTTCCTTGACCGTCACCTGCTGCCCTGGCTGCCGGATTTCTGCCTGCGCATCGCCAGCCGGTCGCGGCAGCCCTTCCTGGCTGGGGTCGCGCTGCTGACCCGCGGGCTGCTGCTGGCCCTGCGCGACGATCTGGCCAGGGCCTCCGGCCGGCCGGTGCAGATTCTCGCCCACGCCTGGACGACCGAGGCCCTTCGCGCCGACCGTCAGGCCCGCGCCGAGGAAGAGCGTCCCTTCGTGCCGGGCCTCTCGGAAAGCTGGTAAGTCAGGATCATGAGCCGAACGCCCGTCATCGATGCAGATCGGTGCAGCCTTGGCCGGCTGGCCAGGGCCACCTGTTCGGCTTGCGCCCAGGCCTGCCCGCGCGCCGCCCTGACGGCAAGCGACGACGGGCTTGAGCTGGACCCCTCCGCCTGCTCCTCTTGCGGCGCCTGCGCCGCAGCCTGCCCGGCCGAGGCCATCAGCCTTGGCGGGATCGATCGGCCGGTGCCAGACCGCCGCACCGCGGTCGAGGCCTGGCTGGCCTGTCCGCGCCACCCGCTGGGCCATCGCGGTGGGGCGCCGCTCTGCCTGCAGGCCATCGGAATGGAAACCCTGGCGCGGTTCTGGCTGTCTGGACTGCGTCGCGTCGCCTGCCTGACGGCCGACTGCGCCACCTGCCCTGACGGCGCCGGGCTGCCGCTCGATGCCCGCGTTGCCGCCTTCAACGCGCTGCTCGCCTCGCGCGGGTTGCCGGCGCTTGGCTTCCGCAGCGCCCTGGCGCCCCCTCGCGGCGCGGCCCGGTTGCGGCCGGGCGATGCGGCAGAGCCTGACGCCGCCCGCCGGCGGATGTTCGGGTTGACCACCGCCAGCCCGCCGCGCCGCACCGCCCTGCCGCCCGCTCTGGCGCGCGTGCAGGGCCTGGGCGAAGGCACGGGCCGGCTGTTTGCCGATGTACCGCGGATCCTGCCATCGGCCTGCACCGGCTGCAACGCCTGCACGATGGTCTGCCCGACCGGCGCCATCAGCCTGATGCGAGACCAGACCGGCGGTCTGGCCTATGCTACCGATCCGGCCCTTTGCACCGGCTGCCGGCTTTGCCTCGACGTCTGCAGCGACACGGCCATCGTCCTTGACCGCCTTGCCCCCGCGGCAGACCCGCTGCGCCTGATCGCCTTCCATTGCCCGGGTTGCGGGGTCACCACATACCTTCCCGAAGGCAGTCCTCAGGCCGAGGCTGACCTCTGCCCGGTCTGCCGCAAGGGCCTGCGCGGCCAGCGCCTGCGTCATGTGATCGACTGAGCCGGCGGTGCCCGGACCGTCCCCGGCCCCACCGCTGGACCTTGACCGCCGCTTCCGCAAGGCGACTCGCGTTGCCGGCGCAGGCCAGACTGCCGGACAGCAAAAAGGGGTGGCCCTGAGGCCACCCCTTCCCGGATTGTCGCCTGTGCGGCGCCTGAAAGATCAGGCCAGCGCCAGGTTGATCGCCGATTCGCGGCCGTCACGGCCACGCTCGATGTCGAACGTCACGGCCTGGCCGTCGGCCAGATCACGGATGCCCGCACGTTCCATCGCCGAAATGTGGACGAACACGTCCTTCGACCCGCCTTCCGGCGCGATGAAACCGAAACCCTTGGTGTTGTTGAACCATTTCACGGTGCCATTGGCCATCGTGAATACTCCTGTCTTAGTCGCCACCCGCAGTATGCGATGGCCCGGCTTCGTCACGAGGAAGATCGATTGCTGAAGCCGTGAGGAGACAGAAGTTCGATGATCGAGTGGTGTCGCCCGGTCCACATGCGCCTTTTTGAGGCAAAAAACAAGCCATCGATCGAAAGAAACCCCTGCGCCGGCGGACGCCCGCGCAAGATCGGGCCGCGGGCGACCAGCTTCAAGACACCCGCCCGACCGGCAGACCCCGCGCGATTCAGGCCAGGGTGCCGGGCGTTGCTGTGATCCGCCAGGGCATCCGAGTCTGCCGAGGCCAGCGACGTCTGACCGTGCGGGTCAAGCCGCGCGCGCCACCGGCCTTGCGCAGCATAGCCCCCGGTCACAAGGCACCACGGGCAAGGTCGCGCAAGGCGCTGTGGCCCAGGATGCCGCTGCGTCGAAGCGCGGCGACCGGATAGGCATCGTCGCGCACCATCCGGTCCAGAGAGAACCCCGGTTCGATGCTGCGAAGCCTTTGCACATACCGTGCAGCAACCTCCACTTCACCTTGCGACGCGCAAAGCGCGGCGAGGTAACGCAGGCGCGGACGAAATGTCGGATCGGAAACCGGGATGCGATGTCATTCGCGCGCAGCTGGTGTTGATGGGCTTCCTCGAGTGATCTTCCGCCTGGGCGATCTCGCCTTCCGACCTGATCAGGGTCTTGCAGATGGCATTCCGTGCCATCAGGGCCGCGTCAAGGGGCATCCGGTTGCGCACCCTGTCGAGAAGAAGCGTGTCCGCAAGCGCCTCCGTCGCCTCGAACGTCAACGGCAGGATATCGTGGTGGTCGACCGGCGGGGCGCCGTTGCAGAGCATGATCCGCACCCCGGACCACAGCGTCCTGCCCGTCTGGCCCTGCTCGATCCGCACCCGCAAACCCATTTGTGCGCCCGACGCGTTGAACGCCTGGACCACCAGAGCGACAGGTTCGGCACCGGCGATCGGCTGCAGCGGCCGCCGGTAGACATCCACCGGCAGCGATTCCTGGACGCCGCGCTCAAGGCAGTCGATCAGAAAGTCCTCCGGCGCGCGGATCCGGTGATCGAAGCGATCATCGGGCCCGCGGCCGCCTTTCTCGACCGGGCACAAGGCGGCCTGCCGGCGGCGCAGACCAGGCTCGAAGAGGCCGAAGCCCGAGTTCTTGATGCCACGGCCGCGGGCGATGCCGCCGCACATCCCGCGGCGGTCGCAGCGCTTCATGCGGCGCTTGTCGCCATCAAATCGGCCGAGGCGACCTCGCCCGCAACGAAGGAAGCTAGGCCAACGGAAGCAGAGGTCATCGCTGCCCATGGTGAAATCGACATGCTCAGTCACGGCCGCAAGGGCGCCCTGCCCGCGATCCGCGCCAGGGCACGGCAGGCGTTCGAGGCCAGAGAGGAACACCTCGGTCGCAGCCTGATGCTGGAAGCGAACCGGTTGTCGCGCGCACGCCCGAAGGTGGCCGAGCCGCGAAACAGGGTCATGCTGGCAACGTCGCTGGCCGGGCCGATCGCCGCACTCCGAGACCTCAGTGCCGAAGCCGCCGCAGTGCGGCGCAAACTCGACCAACGGGCGCAGGCCTTCGCGGAGGCGCAACGCCCGATCGACATCTTCCGCCGCCTTGCCGGCATCTTCGGCTTACAGACAAGGGCGGACCCAACCATGAAACGCATCGTCAGCGGCATCGCGGGATCCGCGGTTTGTCTTGTCGCGCTCATCGCCGTCCCCTGTGCCGGATACGCGGCGCTGCCGGGACGGACGGAACCGTCACCGCTCCAGGTGCCCCAGTTCGCCGCGCTGTTCCTTTCGGTGATGACGCCCTTCTCGATCATCGCCTGGCTGTTCGACATGGAAACGACCGGCGGTTCGATTCAGATCCATTGCTTCGAATTCGTCCGCGGCATCTGCCTCGTCGACCTGCCGTCGTCGGAGGCCACACCATCCATCGCCGACATCCCGCGTTTCCCCCCGTTGCTGCACGCCGACTGGATGCCGCTGTTCTGCGCGATCCCCTGCATGGAGTCCGCGGGAGCTGGCTTCGCGCGAGCCTCCTTTTCGTCGGCGGAGAGGGCAACGGCATCCTTGGGTCGCAGGCCTCCCTCGACGCACATCATCTCAACGTCCTGACCGTCGCCGGCCTTGCCTTCGCGGGCGCGGATCTCTTCACGCTTCGGCTGTTTCTGCGGGCTGTGGTCAAGTTCGACCCGGCGACCGTGACCTTCCTGCACGCCTTTGCACATATGGTCTTGTCGGTGATCCTTGCCATCGTCCTCTTCCGCGTGACCGCAAGTGCCGAGGCCTTCGCCGGAGTGTGGACCGACTGGCTTTCCATCACCAAGCCGGCGGCGGCCTCGTCAAGTCACGATCCGGAACGGGGCCTGACCTGGCCCTGGCTGCTGATCGCTTTCGCCCTGGGGTTCCTGCCGGACAATGGGTTGCAGCATGTCCTGTGCAAGACCGGCCTTCCCTTCAAGGACCGTCACACCGAACAGGAAGCGCGCACGAAGATCGTGCCGCTGACGCTGCTTGACGGGGTTGATCCCCGTCGTGGCGTTCCGGCTGGAGAAAGCAAACATCCATGACGTGCAGAACCTTGCGACCGACAATCCGGTCATGCGGCACATCGAAAGTCCGCTCGGCATCTATCAGACGGTCGGCCGGGTTGCCCAGGCCCAGCTTAGCACCTTGGTAGGGCCGGAACGGTTCCTGGCCCCGAAAACGCTGAACACTCGCGCGATTTTCGACCTCAGGCGCGCCGTCTGTGGCGACGGCGCTACCGGCGTGCTGGTCGATGCAATTGCCGACCCGCTCTTGCTGGATGACCAACGCGACCGGGAGCTTCGCCAACAGGCCGGGTTTGCCCGGTTGCCGGCCTTCCAGCTGATCCCCGGCGAGGCTGGCGCCAATTCGGCCGAGGATCGGCACGCCGCGCTGCGCGCCACCCTGTGGCCGTGATCCTCAACGACCTGCACGCGTATCGGCTGCAGCGACTGTGGATGCACGTTGCGACGAAGCTTGGGATGGAAACCCTGCGTCACGGTGGGCGGTGACGAAACCGGTTGCGCACACCCTTCGCAGCTTCCTGCGCAACGCGGGCCGTGACCCCGCTTCATGGTTCCTGCGCTGCCTCTTGTCCTGGTCTCCTTGTCCCGTAGGTCCGCAGACGTCAGACCGTAGCTTTGCGTCATTGTCCGGTTTCCGGCGGGCAGCCGAAGTCCCTGCGCTGCCGGCCGCTGTCGCGGATCGGCTGAACTTCGGAACCGGCCATTCCTGCGGCCCATCGCGAAACCGCTATGTCCCTGCAAAGGCGACTTGAGCGTCAGCCCCACTCAGGGATTTCGCCATTCGCGTGACCATCGGATCGTAGATGCCGTTCTGGTCGGACGGATAAGTGATCTCGAAGACGTGGATCGTGCCGGCGGAGGTGTCGAACAGCACCTTGCGATAGAAGATGTCACCCCCGTTCAATCCCGACAGCACATACCAAGAGTTGCCCGCGGCTTCACAGCTGACCTGGTCATAGCCGGCCATCGGCGGTGCCAAAGGCCTGACTTTCGCCGTTCTCGGACGCGGGCTGCAGCAGGAACAGGCTTGCGTCATAGTCGATGCCGGCGCCAAAGCGCGGGTTCAGATAGCGGGTCCAGCCGGCCCTGGCGGCGACGGGGGCAAAGGGCGCGGCCGCCGGCGCTGCTGTCAAGGCCGCAGACGGGGCAGCCGCCGCAGCGAACTCGATCGGCTTCTACGGTACGAAGCCTGCGCCAAAGCGCAGCGTCGCGACCAGTTGGTCATGCAGGGCCTTCAGCTCGTCCTGGCTGGCGCTGCCGGTGTCCAGCGTGAAGATGAACCGCCGGCCGTCGCCGCGCGCCCGTTCGGTGACGTTCTGGATCGACGCGATGTTGTTGTAGGAATGGACGATCCGGGTCACCGGCTCGTGGTCGATGATGACGTTCTCGACCGACACGATATCGGAATAGCCCAACAGAGGTTCGTCCGGGAACCACCAGAACGACATGATCGAGAAGCGCCCGTCGGGGCTGGCCCACATCTTTTCGTCCGGGTCCTCGAAGGTGATCTGCCAGCCCTCGGGCATGCGGTAGGTCACGCCCGCCACCTCGACCTGCACGGGCAGGGCCAGGCCACTTGCGGCGCCCGCGCCGTCCGGAGGCGGCGGCACGGCGGCAACGCCCGGGGCGGCCGAGGGCGCGGCTGGGGCGATGGTTGCGCCCGCTCCGCAGGCCACCAGTTGCACGCCTTCGGCCAGCCCGATTCCGGCCAGGGCGGCGGTGAATTCCTCTGACTCCAGCGTCTCCGGCACGCCGGTCGCAACCACGGCCAGCGCCTGCCCGTCCGGCGCACACTGGTCCAGGAGGTGCAGCGTGAAATACCCCGGCACCATCGCGTTGCCCTGCACGTATTCCGCCTTGCTGCCCTGCCAGGCAAGGCTCTGCGCGGGGTTGCCCAGCACGGTGGAACGGCCGCGCAGGGCATCGGCGGGGATCTCGGACATGAGACCGCCGGGCCCGTTGACGGCATCGCCCTTCAGCACGGTGATCGAGGCCGAATAGACCGGCGGATAGATGACGAAACCGCTTGCATTGCTGATCTTGTTCCAGCCTTCCGGCAGGGCATAGACCACCAGCCCGCCCAGCGCGGTTTCCGGCTCGGCCTGCGCCGGCGCGTAACGCAGCGTCGCCATCATCTGCCCGATCACCTCGCGGTAGTCGTCCAGCGGGCGCCCCACCGTCAGGCCGGTGACCAGCAGGTGGTCCGATCCGTCCACCGGCTGGTCCGACACCAGCATCAGGATCTCGGCCTTCTGGGTCGGGCCCAGCATGGCGGTCATTTCCAGCCGCCGAAACGGCTGGCCGGCCACCGTCACCGCGGTTTCCGACAGGATCTCCGCCTCGGGCGGGGTGACGTTCTCGGGGCGGTCCGTCGCCAGGCCGAACATCGCCCCTTCCTGCGCCGACATGTCGCCGTTGAAGATCATGATCGTGTCATGCTCGTCCTGCATCACCGTCCAGTCGCCCGGATGGCGGAAGCTGTAGCCGGCCAGCGACTTCTCCGACCAGTCGGCGGGCGGCTCGAAACCGGCGACTTCGGGGGCCGCCGGGGCGGCGGGGACCTCGGCCGGCGGGGCCTCGGCGACCGCGGGGGCGGCACCTTCTTCCGGGTCCGTCACCATCGGCGCCGCGCCGCCATCGTCAGGCACCAGCGCGTCCAGCGAGGCGCCGTCATCCTCGATCCCGAAGGCATCGAGGTCGGCCTGGTCCTGTGCCAGGGCCGGGCCGGCCATCAGGGCCAGCACGGCGATCGTGTTCAGCAGCGGTTTCATGGCGGGTCCTTCATCAAGGCATCAGGGCAGTTGCGGCAGCCCGGTCATCGGCGGCATTCCGGGCAGCGTCTCCAGGTCGAAACTCTTCACCCCCTCGGCCATGCTGCGCTTCAGGATCTCGCCCATCATCTCGCCCTCGGGGCCGTCCAGCGGCATGTACTGCATCCCCTCTCCGCCCATCGCGGTGAAGACGCCGATGATCTCAAGCCCGGCGCTGGCCGAGCACTTGCGCTCGATGGTGACCTTGGCGCTGACCGCCTTGCGCGCGTGGCGCTTGACGGTGCAATCGCCCTTGGCCAGCGCGTCGTCGGTCAGAAAGCCGATGCTGCAGTTGTCGAAGCCGGCAATGTCGTCGTGCAGGGGCGCGCCCAGGGTGATGGCGGTGCCCGAGGTGATGCCGGGCGAAGCGGGCGACCATCCCGCCCCGGGCGCGTAGCGGCCGAACACCCAGGTGCCGCCGGCCAACATGGCGAAATCCACCTCCTGGGCCGGCCGGGCGGCATCGCTTGTCGTTTCGGTGGTGCTGCCGTCGGCGGCGATGCGGGTCACCATGCAGGATTGTGCGCCCTCGGTCAGCCGATAGCGCGACACCAGCGGCGTTTCCGGGGCACCGAACATCGCCGTCACCCGGTCGCCCGACATCACCAGCTTGCGCTCTTCCACGCCGCCTTCGGTCTCCAGCCGGACGGTGTCGGGGAACCCCGCCTTCAGCACCGCGTAAAGCGTCAGCTCGGCGCGGAAGGTGCCGTCCTCGCGCAGCCTGCCCGCCCATTCGCCGCCCGCGGGCAACGGCATGACCACGCGCGCCGGCCCGGTCACGCCGTAGGCGGTGACCTCAAGCCGGAACTTGCGGTTCAGCCGGGGTTTCAGGATCGTTTCGGCCTCGGCCACCTGGCCCTTCAGCTGCCGCACCCAGGCCCATTCGGCAACCTCCGGCATCACGCGGGTGGCCAGCAGCTTCTGCAGCACCGCCTTGTGCTCGGCCATGATCGCCTGCCGGATGGCCTCCTGGTCACCGAAGGACGATCCGCTGCAGTCGCCGTAGGTGGCCAGCAGCCCGTCGCGGAAGGCCAGCCCGACATAATCGTTCAGCACCCCGTCGATGTAGGTGTCGTAGGACTGGCCGTCCTTGCCCTCGGCGGCCAGATACAACTCCCAGGCCTTGATCTTCCAGTCCCGAACCTTGCGGCCGTTCGCCTTGTACCAGGCCTTGTAGCGGCAGGACCAGACATCGGTGGCAATCGCGGTCAGACCGGACTGCCACTGCGTCAGCGTCACGTCGGTGACGAACAGCGCCACGCCGCCGATCTGCAGCGCGCCCCAGCCCCAGCGGCTGATCGCATAGCTGAGGTAGGCCTTCAATCCGCCGGTCGCGGCGGCCCTGTCATCGCCCTTCGACACATCGCGCGCCATCTGGGCCAGGGCAACGATCAGGCCCAGGTTGTTCAGGGCCTGGTTGGTCGGGCCCAGGGCGTCGATCCACAGCGCGCTTTCGGCCATGGTGCCAATGGCGTTGACGGCGCCCACGCTCAGCCCCAGCGTCTGCATCGCCATGTCGACCGAGGCCGACTCCTGCCGGGCCCGGTCGCGATCCGCAAGCGCCTGCCCCAGGCCCAGCACCGCTGCGTCCGGCAGGCCTTTCCCGGCGGCATCCTTGGCCAGACGGAACCCGGTGACCGTCTCGCCCGGGCCCTTGCCCTCGGTCACGACCTCGATCAGCGGGCTGACAATGGTGTCAAGCTGCTGTGCCGTACCACTGCCGGCCAGGGTCAGCGACACCGACAGGACAAGCATGCCCGCCCATCGGACCAGTGCCGCAAGCGCCTGCGAGGCCGACAGTCTCAAGAAGCTCTGCATCGCAAGGTTCCCTGTCTGACCGACCCAGGACTTTTCGCGCCAGGCGCCTAAGGGTCATGCGTCACGACTGGGACGAGTGTATCCGACTGGAAACCTCGCGCGCGCGGCACAGTGTCGCGAAAGCGGCTTGGCCAGACGACAGGGACGGGTCGGTTTTCCAGGGCATGCAAATTGCCGCCAATGCTTGCACGCCCACCAATTGCCGCCCCTTACGACCAGAGCACTTGGACCATGAGCGCCTTGTCAAACGCGGGCCAGTTCAGGGTCATGCAGGCCGATGTGTTCGGTCTGCTCATCGACCCCAGCTCTCACGCCGGATTCAAAAGATGAATCCCTCACAGGATTGGTGCAACAAAGCCCCGGCAGCCGGACAGGATTGCCTGGTTCGTGACTGGCCGCAGAGAATTCCCTGGCTGTTCAAGAGAAACCGCCAGGCCGGCAGGGTCTTTCGCTTCGCTCGCGGTCCGCGACGGCGCTGCGGGGTCCCGCCCCGAGACCCGACGGCCGGCCGCCCTGCTTCGTGGACACCTGGTTCAGTAGCCTCTTTCCGGGTCGGCGACGGCTTGTGAGGTTCCGGTCGCGTGGAACTGGCGGATGTTGCCGGCAATCACCGCGGCGCCGGTCTGCGGATCGATGTAGGACGCCACATGCGGGGTGATGCGGATCTTCGGGTGAGCCCAGAACGGGTGGCCGGCGGGCAGCGGCTCGGTCCGGAACACGTCCAGCGTGGCACCGCCGATCTGGCCGCTGTCCAGCGCCGCCAGAAGATCGGCCTCGACCAGATGCGCGCCGCGGCCGGCATTGATCAGCCTTGCGCCCCGGGGCAGGGCCGCGAACAGCCGGGCATCAAGGATGTCGCGGGTCGCGGGGGTCAGCGGCAGCAGGCCGACCAGGATTTCGCTTCGCGCCAGGAATGGCATCAGGCCCTCCGGCCCGGCGAAGACGGTCACGTCCTTGACCGGCGTGCCGGTGCGCGACCATCCGGCCACGTCAAAGCCCAGGGCCACGAGGGTTTCGGCACAGGCGCGGGCGATCTGGCCCAGGCCCATGATCCCCACCCGGCGCTGCCCGGCGACGGGGGTGACGATCTGGCGCCATTCGCCGCGAGCCTGCTGGGCATCGGTCACCGCCAGGTCGCGGTGCTGCGCCAGGACGTGGAGCGCCACGTATTCGCGCAGGCGCTGCACCATGTCGGGGCCGGTGGTGCGCAGGATCGGCAGATGCCTGGGCAACAGCGGATCGCGCAGCACGTGGTCCACGCCCGCGCCCACCGAGACCACGGCGCGCAGGTTCGGAAACCGCGCCATGGCGCCTTCCGGCGGGGCCCAGACGACGGCATATTCCACCGCCGCCGGATCGCCCGGATCGTCCAGATCGCGGACCTGGAACTCGGGCAGAAGGCCGGTCAGCAGGCGAACCCAGTCCCGGGTTTCCTCGTCATCGCCCAGATAGACCACGATCGACATGACGTCCCCCTTCAGGCCTTCAACCCGGCCTCGATGCCGGTCCAGAGCGCACCGTATTCGTCCACCGTCACCTGCCACGCCGCGCCCTGATCGCGCGCGAAGCTGCGTTCCGCGGCCGACCAGGCGGGCATGATCCAGGGCTTGCCCGCGGCGCGCGCGGCGGCGGCGATGCGGGTCAGGTCGGCGTAATCGGCCTCGGTCTTGGCATAGGTGCCGCGGCCGCGGCTGAGCGACAGGTCGAACGGCCCGGCAAAGACGCCGTCGACCGTGGGCAGGGCAAGGATCGCCTCGACCTCGGCCAGCGCCTCGGCGCTTTCGATCATCGGCAGGCACAGGGTGCCGGCATCTTCGCGGCTGAAGTAGTCCTGCGTCACCGCGTCATAGCGCGCCGGTCGGGTGCCCGAAAAGCTGCGGGCGCCCAAGGGCGGATACTTCGCCGCGGCGGTGACCTTGCGGGCGTGGTCCACCCCGCCGATATGCGGAATGATCACGCCGTGGCAGCCGATGTCCAGCGCCTGCTGGATGGGAATCGTCTCGGGCCCCAGCACCTTGGCATAGACCTTCGCCCCCAGGGCGCGGATCAGCGCCACCAGCTTGTCGGTGGGGTCCAGATCAAAATAGCCGTGCTCGATGTCCAGCACGAAGCGGCGGCAACCCAGGCCGAAGGCAATTTCGACCAGTTGATGGTGCGGCGTGGACAGCCAGACCGCATGCGGCGATATTTCAGACACCGGCACCCTCCATTCCATTCATTTCCAGCATCGCGCGAATGTCGACCAGGTCCTGCAGTCGCTCGCCATGCTCCAGCCGGGTGATCCAGCCGCCCTCGTCGGCCTGGTCGGCCAGCGCCACCTCGATCAGCCGGTCCAGCCGCGACGGCGGCAGCACGACCACACCGCAGTCGTCGGCCAGCACCGGGTCGCCGGGGTTGACGGCGACGCCGCCGATGCTGACGGGGACGTTGAAACCGCCGCCCAGGTTCAGAAGCTTGGTGGTGATGGCCGAGGTGGCGCGGGCCCAGGTTGGCACGCCGGCGGCGCGGATTGCGGCGGGGTCGGTGACGGCGCCGTCGATGATCACCCCGGCCAGGCCACGGATGCGGGCGACGGCGGCCATGAAGCCACCCCAGCAGGCGTGGCGGGTGTCGCCGGCGCGGTCGATCACCAGCACATCGCCCGGCCGGACCCGGTCCATCGCGTGATAGAGCAGCGTCGAATCCGCCCCGGCGATCTGCACCGTCACCGCGGCGCCGGCCACCCGCGGGCCTTCGATCAGCGGGCGCAGGCCGGGGTCGGCAAAGCCCGCGTGCAGGTAATGGCCCAGCGTCGCGGCCTCGACCTGGGCCAGCCGGGCGGCGCGGTCGGGGGCCAGTTGCGGCGGCAGGGGTTCAAGGCGGTAGAGGTCGCTCATTGCGGCGTCCTTTCGGGGTCGGTCGGGAACAGGCGAAGGTCGCGGGGCGAAAAGGCGATGCGCGCGGCCTCGCCCGGCGTGGGCATCGGCCCGCCGTCGTTCTGCTGGCGCAGGACGAGCCGGCTGCCGTCGGCCATCCGGTAGACCAGCCGCAGATCGGTGCCGATGAAGTCCAGCTCTTCCAGCCGTCCCTCGGGGGCATCTGTCCCGCCGCCGCGGCGCAGGCGTTCCGGCCGGATCGCCAGGGTGACGGCGTCACCGGCGGCCACCGCCGACGGCGGCAGGGTCATGCGGCGGCCAAGGGTTTCCACCACCGTTCCGGCTGCGCCGGACGACACCACCCGACCGGCGATCAGGTTGGTCTCGCCGATGAACTGGGCCGCATACAGGCTTTGCGGCGCGTCATAGAGGCCGGTCGGCGTGTCAAGCTGCACGATCCGGCCGCCCTGCATCAGGGCGATCCGGTCGGACATGGTCAGCGCCTCTTCCTGGTCATGGGTGACGAAGACGAAGGTGATGCCCAGCCGCCGCTGCATCGCCTTCAACTCCAGCTGCATCTCCTTGCGCAGCTTGAGGTCCAGCGCGCCAAGCGGTTCGTCCAGCAACAGCACCTGTGGCTCGTTTACCAGCGCGCGGGCAAGTGCCGCCCGCTGCTGCTGACCGCCCGAAAGCTGCGACGGCTTGCGGTCGGCCAGACCCTGCAGTTGCACCATCTCCAGCGCCGCCATCGCCCTTGCCCGCTGTTCGGCCCGCGACAGCCGGCGCACCCGCAGCGGGAAGGCCACGTTGTCCAGCACGCTTAGATGCGGGAACAGCGCGTAGTTCTGGAACACCGTATGCACCGGGCGCTGGAACGCCGGCACTTCCGAGACGTCGCGGCCGCCCAGAAGGACATGCCCCTCGGTCGGCAGCTCGAAGCCGGCGATCAGGCGCAGAGTGGTGGTCTTGCCGCAGCCTGAAGCCCCCAGCAAGGTGAAGAACTCACCGGCGCGGATGGCCAGGTCCAGATGGTCAACGGCGGTGAAGCTGCCGAAGCGCTTGGCAACGCCGCGCAACTCGACCGCAACGGCGGGATCGGAGGGGTCACTCATGGCGTTCCATTCCACTGGTGCGGCGGCGGACAGGCGCCCGCCGCCACCCCTTGCTGGTTACTGGGCTGCCTTCACCTTGGTCCAGCCGTCCTGGTACAGCTTCATCGCATCGCCGAGATCGAGGATGAAATCGGCCTTGGCGATGGTCGCCTCGTCCGGGAACACCGCCGAGTTGTTGGCGATCTCGGCGGGCAGCAGTGCCTTGGACTCGGTCACCACGGTCGCCGTCTTGGTCAGCGTGGTGGTCTTGGCGGCGACTTCCGGGCGCAGGATGTAGGACAGGAACTTGTAGGCCGCCTCGGGGTTCGGCGCGTCCGCCAGGATCGCGTAACCGTCGATCCACATCGTGCCGCCTTCTTCCGGCAGCACATAGACCACGTCGGGGTTGGTCTCGATGGCCTGCAGCACCGACGAGGACCAGCTTTCCACGATGCAGGCCTCGCCCGAAGAGACGAGGTCGGCGAAATTGGTGCTGTTGTAGCCGGCCAGCATCGCCTTCTGCGCGATCAGCGTCTCGGTCGCCTTCTCGATCTCGGCCGGGTCGGTGGTGTTGGCATCGAAGCCGTTCACCTGCAGGCCGGCGATATAGGCCGCCAGCATGTTGTCCAGCATGTAGACACGGCCTTTGTACTTCTCGTCGAACAGCGACTTCCAGCTGGTGATCGGTTCGTCGACGCAGGTCTTGTTGTAGGCAAGGCCGGTGGTACCCCAGACGTAAGGAATGGAATACTTGTTGCCGGGGTCGTAGCTGACCTCTTTGAACGAGGCGCCGATCTTGTCGTAGGTGTCGATCTTGGCGTGGTCCAGTTCGACGATCTTGCCGCGGTTGATCAGGATCTGCACCGCGTATTGCGACGGGTTCACCAGGTCGTAGCCCGAGCCGCCGGCATCCAGCTTGGCGATCATCGACTCGTTGCTGTCGAAGGTGTCGAAGGTGACGGCGATGCCGGTCTCGGCCTCGAAATCGGCCAGCACCTCATCGGGCATCTCGTTCGCCCAGCCGAAGATGCGCAGGTCTTCGGCAAGGGCCGGGCAGGCCGCCAGCAGGGCGGCGGCGGAAACGGCAAGGGCAAGTCTGGGGGTCTTCATCGGGCAAACTCCGTGTTGGGGGTTGGCAGGGTCCGGCTGTTCACCGCCGGTTGGAATTCAGCATCAGGGGCAGGTAGCGCCCCATGACCAGAAGCAGGATCGCCACGTTGGCCGCGACCATCATCGCGCCCAGGGCGTTGATCTCCGGCGTGATGCCCAGCTTGAGCATCGAATAGATGCGCAGGGGCAGCGTGGTGGTGCCGACGCCCGAGGTGAAGGTCGACATCACCAGGTTGTCGAAGGACAGCGTGGCCGACAGCAGGAACGCGGTCAGGATCGCCGGCATCAGTTGCGGCAGGGTGACCATGCGGAAGGTCTGCCATTCGTTGGCGCCGAGATCGGCCGCGGCATTCTCCAGCCGCGGGTCCAGCGACGAGGCGGCGGCGCGCACGATCAGCGTGGCGAAGGGGATCGAGACGAGAACATGCCCGATGACCATGGTGGTATAGCCCAGCGTCACACCGGCAAAGGACATGAAGACCAGCAGCGCCACCGCCAGCACGATTTCCGGCAGCACCAGCGGCGCGGCCAGCGCGGCGCCCAGCAGGTCTCGGCCCGGGAACTGGCGGCGGGTGATGGCGACGGCGGCCAGCGCGCCGATGGCGGTGGCGATGGCAGCGCTGGCCCCGGCGACGATCAGGCTGACGTTCAGCGCCCGGGCGATGTGGCGGTTCGACCAGACCTTGCCGAACCAGTCCAGCGAAAACCCGGTCCAGACCACCGAGGACTTGCCTTCGTTGAAGGCGAAGGCGACCAGCACCACGATGGGCGCCAGCATGAACAGGTAGGTCAGCAGGGTGACCCAGCCGGAAACGCCGTAGACGAAGGTGCGGGTGGCCCAGCCGGGCGGATGCGGCGCGGTCATCGCATCGCCTCGACCCGCCGCAGGGCGCGCATATAGGCCAGGATGCCCAGACCCGACAGCGCCAGCAACAGCATCGACACCGCCGCACCCAGCGGAATGTTGCGGAATTCCAGGAACAGCTGGACGATCAGGTTGCCGAGGATGATGTCCTTGCCGCCCCCCAGCAGCACCGGAATGGCGAAGACCCCCATCGACGGCACGAAGACGAACAGCGCCGCCGCCAGCACGCCGGGCAGCGAGAGTGGCAGGGTGACGCGCCAGAAGGTCTCGGCCGGGCCGGCGCCCAGGTCGGCGCCCGCCTCCAGCAGGCGGCGGTCGATCGGTTGCAGCGCGGCGTAGATCGGGAAGACCGTCAGCGGCAGGAAGGCATAGACCATGCCGACAAGCGTTGCGCCAAGGGTGTTCAGCAGACCCAGCGGCGCGTCGGTCAGGCCGCTGGCCTGCAGGGCGCCGTTGACAAGCCCGCCGCGGCCCAGCAGCACCACCCAGGCCGAGATGCGGATCAGGAAGTTGATCCAGAACGGGATCAGCAACAGCAAAAGCAGCGCCGGCGCGGCGCGCCCGGCCTTGAAGGCAATGTAATAGGCCACCGGATAGCCGATCAGCAGGCAGAGCACGGTGGTTGCCGCCGCCAGCTTGAAGGAATTGACGAAGACCAGCAGGTAGACGCCCTGGAACAGCTCGGCATAGTTGTCGAAGGTGAAGCCGGGCAGGACCGCGCCGTAGGGGTCGCGCAGGGCAAAGCTGTAGGCTGCGACGATGCACAGCGGCAGCAGCACGAAGACGGCCAGCAGCACGACCGACGGCGCCAGCAGCGCGGCCGTCTCGACCCGCTCGCGCGCCGCCCGCCGCATCAGCCGGTCTGCCGCTGCAAGACGCCGGCATAGCCGGTGGCCATGGCCTGCATCGGGCTGAGCGTCAGGTGTTTCGCCATCGCCGCCCGCGCCGCCGGGGCGTCGCGCATGCGGATCGCCGTCAGGACCAAGCGGTAGACGTCGATCTCGTCCTGCACCAGCGTCACCGGCACGCCCGAGACGTAGAGGCTGCGCACCGACAGGCCGTAGAGATAGTCGAGGTAGCGCGCGGCGAAATCGTTGCCCGAGGCGCGGGCGATGATGTGGTGGAACTCTTCGTCGGCGGCCAGTTGCCAGACGATGTTGTCCAGGTGCAGCGCCATCTCGGCCTCGATCCGCGCCAGGAAGGCGTCGAAGCGGGCGATGTCCTCCGTGCCGCGCCGTTCGGCAGCCAGACCGGCCGAGAAGCACTCCAGCTCGCGCCGCAGTTCGTAGGCGCGCATCATGTCGGCTGGGGTGGCGCTGGCGACGACATAGCCGCGCCGGCCCATTCCGGTGACCAGCCCTTCCTGGGCCAGCCGCAGCACCGCCTCGCGCAGGGGCGTGCGGCCGATGCCCAGCGACAGGGTCAGCGCCTTTTCGTCCAGCAGGGCGCCGGGAGGCATCTCGGCCATGATGATCCGGCGGCGCAGTTCGCCATAGGCCTCGTCGCTTTTGCGCTTGCTCATGCCGGGCGGTCCGTTCGATATATTCAGAATATATTTACGATATACTCGAATCGGACGACCTGACAAGCGGCTTGGCAAAAGGGGTGCAGGCATGGCGACGGCAGCCGACCAGTGGATCACGCGCAAGCCGGCCGTCACCGGCCAGGCCGGAATGGTTGCCGCGCAGCACATCGCGGCGGCACAGGCGGGGGCCACGATGCTGGCCCGTGGCGGCAACGCGGTGGACGCGGCGGTGGCGGCGGCGCTGGCGCTGGCCGCGGTGGAACCCTGGATGTGCGGGCTGGGCGGCAGCGGCTTCATGGTGATCTGGCTGGCGCGCGAGGCCCGCGCGGTGGCGCTGGATTTCCAGGGCGTGCTGCCGCAGGCGCTGCGGGCCGAGGACTACCCCATCGACCCGGATCTGCCCGTCACCTCGATGGGGTTTCCGGCGGTGAAGGATTTCGCCAACACCCAAGGCGCGCGCGCCGTCACCGTGCCGGGCGCGGTGGCTGGGTTCGACCACGCGCTGCGGCGCCATGGCCGCCTTGGCCTGGCAGAAGCGCTGGAGCCGGCGATCCGGCTGGCTGAAACCGGCATTCCGGCAAGCTGGTACACCACCCTGATGATCGCATCGGAAATGCCGGTGCTGGCCCGCGACCCGGTCTCCTCGGCGATCTACCTGCCCGGCGGAGCGCCCTTGCCGCCTGGCGCGCCGCTGCACATTCCGGGCCTGGCGCAGACCCTGCGGCGGCTGGCCGAGACCGGGGCCGAAGGCTTCTACCGCGGCGCGCTGGGGCGCGACCTGGTGGCGGCGCTGGCCGCGCAGGGCAACCGGATGACGCTGGACGACCTGGCGGCCTACCGGGTGGAAGACCACGCCCCTTTGCAGGCCAGTCACCGCGGCGTGACGCTTTGCACGCCGGGCGAGCAAAGCGGTGGCCTGCGCCTGAAGGACTTCCTGGCCCATGTCGAGGCCCACCTGCCCCACCCCGGCCCTGCCCCCGATGCCGAAAGCTGGCTGGTCTATGCCGACGCGCTGGAAGCGGCCTGGCGGGCCCACCGCCAGCGCAACGGCACCCTCACGGAGGTTGGCAGTTCCACCTCGTCGCTGTCGGCGGCCGACGCCGAGGGAAACATGGTGGCGCTGACCTACACGCTCCTCGACCATTTCGGCGCCGGGATCACCCTGCCCGGCCTGGGCATGGCGATGAACAACGGCGTCAGCTACTTCGACCCGCGCCCCGGGCTGCGCACCTCGATGGCCGGCGGCAAGCGGATCAACTCGTCCAACATGGTGCCCACCGTGGCGGTCCGCGACGGGCGGGCCGAATTCGCCCTCGGCGCCTCGGGCGGCGACCTGATCATGCCTTGCGTTTCACAAATCGCCGCGCTGATGCTGGACTTCGGCCTGTCGCTGGAGGACGCCTTCCACTCTCCGCGCCTCGACGCCAGCCACCGCGGCAGCCTGCGCGCCGACCCGCGGCTGGGAGCAGCGGTGCTGGATGAACTTTCCAGCCGATACCGCCTTGAGATTTCGGGCAACGTGGTGATGCCGAAGCTCTACGCCTGCCCCTCCGGCGTGGCCCGGCAGTCCGATGGCGGCTTTGCCGGGCTGAATGATCCTTGCCTGCCAGATGGGGGCGCGGCGGAACCGGGCCGCCCGTAAGGTCCGGGCCGCAATGTGACCCGAACCGCTCGGTTTCACGGGCCACTGGCCAGACTTCGGGCGTTTGCGTGCCCACTTCCGCACCGCACGGCCCGCCGGACCTGGTGTGCGAAATGGGCGTGCAGAATCCGTCCGGCGACCGGTTCGATCAGGAAAGGTGATGGACGGATCAGAAATTTGGATTGCCAAG
Organism: Rhodobacter sp. Har01; assembly: GCF_020564565.1. Lineage (GTDB taxonomy): Bacteria > Pseudomonadota > Alphaproteobacteria > Rhodobacterales > Rhodobacteraceae > Pseudogemmobacter. Next base: position 86,753 of record NZ_JAJCTD010000005.1, on the reverse strand, counting down.
GCCGCGCTGCGTGTTTGCGACCTAAGGGGCTGGCCGGCTTTACTGACGGCACAAGACCAAACCAACAGCGAGGACATCCCCATGAGACTTCCTTCCCTCTCGTCCGCTCTGGCCGCCTCGGTGCTTGCGCTGATGGCCGCTGCTGCCGACGCCGAAACCCTTCGTCTCGCGCATGAATCCTCTTCGGGCAGCCTGATCCAGAAGGCGGCCGAGATGTTCGCCCAGAAGGTGGCTGAAAAGAGCGGCGGGGCGCTCGAGGTGCAGATCTTCCCCGAGGGCCAGTTGGGCGACGAGGCGGCGATCGCCGACGGCGTGGGCGCCGGGTCGATCGACATCGGGCTGGGCGGCGTGGCCGATGCCATCGACCCGCGGCTGAACGTCGTCACCTTGCCGTTCCTGTTCAAGGACCTGGACGCGGTGCATGCCTTCCTGGACGGCCCGGTGGGCCAAGAGGTCTTTGCCACCGGCGGAGACAACGGATTCCACATGCTGGGGGCGCTGGATTCCGGCTTCCGCCAGTTCGCGCTGACCAAGGGCCCGGTGACCACGCCGGCCGATCTGGCCGGGGTCAAGGTCCGCACGCCGCCGAACCCGGTGCTGCTGGCCACCATGAACGCCCTGGGGGCGCTGGCGCAGTCGATCCCGTTCGGCGAGGTCTACACCTCGCTGCAATCCGGCGTGGTCGACGGGGTGGAACCCGAGATGCGCGATTTCCAGGACCAGAAATGGTACGAGGTGACCAAGTACCTGTCGGTGTCGAACTATGTCTGGACGCCGAACTACTGGTTCATCAATGCCGCCCGCTATGACGGCCTGGATGAGGCCGGACGCGCCGCCATCGACGCGGCGGCGGCCGAGACCACCACCTGGTATCGCGGCGAGCTGGCCGCCACCTATGACAAGGTGCTGTCCGACCTGGCGGCCGCGGGGGTGACGGTCAACACCGTCGATCAGGCGCCGTTCAAGGCGATGGTCGGTCCGGTCTACGAGCAGTTCGGCAAGGAGTGGGGTGCCGACTACGTGGCCAAGGTCGTTGCCGCGGCCGCGGGCGGCTGAGTCAAGGCAACCGATCCCGCCCTGCCGGTCGCCCCGGCAGGGCCGTTGCATGACTGGACCCTCGAAGATGCCCCTTCCCACCCCACCCGATCCGCTGGTCCTGAACGGATTGCGCTGGCTGGCCACCGGCGTGGCCGTCCTGTCCTTTGCGGTGATGATCCTGGCCATCCTCCTGGGCATCGCCGCCCGCTACCTGGGCCTGCGTGGCGTGGAATGGACCTTCGAGGTCGCGGCGATCTCGTTTCTCTGGGTCAGCTTCTTCGGCGTGATCCTGGCCGAACTGAACCGCGAGAACGTGGCGCTGACGCTGGTGACCGACCGGTTGCACGGGCGCGCGGCGCAGGTCCTGGCGATCCTGGGCGGGCTCGCAGTGCTGTGGCTGGCCGGAGCGCTGCTGTTCAGCGGGCTGGCCTTCGCACAAAAGACCGGCCTGGCGCCGACGCCAGTGCTGCGGCTGCCGCGGCTGGTGCAAAGCCTGCCGCTGGTCGGCTTCACCCTGGGGGTTCTGGTCATCACCCTGGCGCGGCTGGTGGCCCTTCTGCGTCAGGGTGCCGGGCGATGACGATCCTGATCCTGGCGCTGGCCTTCGCGGTGACGCTGCTGGCGGGCCTGCCGATCCTCTGGGCCATGGGCCTGGCCAGCCTGGCCGCTCTGACCTTCGGCCCACTGGACATGCCGCAGCCCTGGATGGCGCAGCAGGTGATCCGCGGCGCGGATTCGCTGTATCTTGCCGCCATCCCGCTGTTCCTGTTCAGCGGCGAGCTGATGAACCGCGGCGGCCTGACCCGCCGGCTGATCAGCGTGGCCGAGTTCCTGTTCGGCCGCTTCACCGGCGGCCTGGGCTTCGTCAACATCGCCACCGCCTTCGTCTATGGCGGCATCAGCGGCTCGGCCACCGCCGACACCAGTGCGGTGGCCAAGCTGATGATCCCGGCGATGGCCGAGCACGGCTATCCGCGCGCCTTCGCGGCGGCGATCACCGCGGCCTCGGGCACGCTGGGCATCATCGTGCCGCCCAGCGTGGTCTTCATCCTGTATGGCGTGCTGACCGATACCTCGATCGGCGGGCTGTTCCTGGCGGGGGTGCTGCCGGGGGTGGCAATCGCGGTGCTGTTCATGCTGACCACCTGGCTGGTGTCCCGCAAGCGCGGCTATGCCGGCGTGCCGAACACCCGGTCCTGGGGTGATTTCCGCCGCGACCTGGTGGTGGCGCTGCCAGCCCTGGGCATGCCCGCCTTCGTGCTGGGGACGATCCTGTCCGGCTTCGCCACTGCGACCGAGGCTGCTGCCTTGTCGGTGGTCTATGCCCTGGCCGCGGGGATCCTTGTCTACCGAGAACTGACGCTGGTCGAATTTCGGGCGGCGTTGGTGGAAACCGTCAGCGGCACCGGGGCGGTGATGCTGATCATGGCGCTGGCGACTCCCTTCGCCTGGATCCTGACGGTCGAGCAGGTGCCGCAGATGACCACCGCGCTGATCGAGCATGTCGGGGCCGGGCCTTTGGCAACGGTGGCGCTGGTTCTGGGCGTCCTGCTGGTCGTGGGCGCCTTCATGGACCTCGGCCCGGCGATGATCGTGCTGGCCCCGATCCTGGCGCCGGTTCTGGGGGATGCGGGGTTGGCGCCGTTCCAGGTTGGCGTGCTGTTCACCGTGGCGCTGGGGATCGGACTCTACACGCCGCCGGTGGGAACCAACCTGTTCGTGGTCTGCAACGTCGGCCGGGTCGACATCGGCGCCGTCTCGCGCGAGTTGGTGCCGTTCTGGGCGGCCAGCGCGCTTGTGCTGGTGCTGCTGGTGCTGTTTCCCGGCCTGTCCGAATGGTTGCCGCACATGCTGGGGAACAACTGATGCCACACCTTCTGGGCGGAATCTCCAGTGCGGGCCGAGCGGTGCCCGAGATGGGCGGGGCAGCCTTCCTGGTGACCCGGGCCGAGGGGCCCTATCTGCACGCAGCGGACGGGCGCCGCTATGTCGACACGGCACTCGGCTTTGGCGCCACGCTGCTGGGGCATGCCGATCCAGAGGTGGATGCGGCGGTCATCGGGGCGATCCGCCGCGGCTCGATGCCGGCCTTTGCCCATGCCAGAGAAGAGGCGGCGGCTGCGGCCCTTTGCGCCCCCTGCGTGGCGCTGTCGCAGGCGGTCTTCACCAGTTCCGGCAGCGAGGCGGTGCATCTGGCGTGCCGCGTCGCCCGCGCCGTGACCGGGCGCGGGACCATCGCCAAGGTTGCCGGCGGCTTCGACGGCTGGTTCGACCCGATGGCCTTTGGCAATGCCGGCGCGCCCGAGGCGCTGATCGGCAACGCGCCACGGCCGCGTCGCCACGGCACGGTGTTGACGCGGTTCAACGACCCGGCCGACCTGCAACAACTGTTTGACGACAGTGACGACATCGCCGCGATCATTCTCGAGCCGCTCCTGGCCAACGCCGGCTGCATCCCGGCCGACCCGGCCTGGCTGGCCGCGGTGCAAACGCTGGCCCGGAAACACGGTGCTCTGGTCATTGCGGACGAGGTGCTGAGCGGCTTCCGCGGCCGCTTTGGCCTGATGTCGCAGGGCCTTGGCCTGCAGCCGGACCTGGCCACGCTGGGCAAGGCCATCGGCAACGGGTACGCCGTGGCGGCGGTGATCGGCCGTCCCGACGTGATGGCCGCGGCGGCAGACGGGCGCGCGGTGCGGGCCGGCACCTATGCCGGCAATCCGCTGGCGACCGCGGCGGTCGTTGCGACGCTTGCCCGGTTGGCGGTGCAGGACTACGCCGCCCTGGCCGCCCGTGGCGACCGGATGCGCGGCCATCTGGTCGAGGCACTGGTGGCGCGCGGGATCACGGCGACCACCCTGGGCCTGGGGATGGTTTTCACCCCCTGGTTCGCCGCCGACCCGCCGCGCAGCTACGAAGAGGCCGCAGCCGCGGCCCGGCCCGACCGCACTCTGGCGCTGCACCTGGCGTTGCGGGATGAGGGCGTGATGACCATGCCGGGCGCCTTTGGCCGCTGGTTCCTGGGCTTTGCCCATGACGACGCGGTGATCGGCGCGATGGCCGATGCGGTCCGCAAGGCGGCTATGAAGCTGCCGCGACCTCCGGCCCGGCGCTGAATTCCGCGCGCAGGAAATGCGCCAGCCGCCGCCCGGCAACGCCAATCCCGGGCGACTGGATCAGCACAAGTTCCAGTTCCGGCAGCGGCGGCAGGCCGTCGGCTTCGGTCAGCACCCGGTGCTCGAAGGTCAAGGCTGACTGCGGCAGGGCGGTGACGCCAAAGCCCAGCATGACCGCCGACTGCACCGATTGCAGGTGCGACGAGACCCAGACCACCCGCCAGCGCCGGCCTGCGTTGTTCAGGGCCTTTAGGATGCGTGGCCGTGCCCGGCAATTCTCTGGGAACAGCGCCAGCGGCAATTCCTCTTGCCGTTCGGGAAAGGCGTTCACCGCGGCGCACCAGTGCTGCCTTTCGCGCTTCAGCAGTTCTCCGTGGGTGTCGCCGGCGCGGCGGGTCACGATGGCAAGGTCGATCTCGCCGTTCTGCACCATGGGTTCAAGATCATGCGAGAATTCGCAGACCACCTCGACGGCCACGTCCTTGTGGCGCATCGAAAAGTGTTCCATGACGCTGACCCCGAACAGCCCGATGTAGTCATCGGGCATGCCCAGCCGCACCCGGCCGGTGCCCGGCACACCCCCCATCGCGGCGATGGCGTCCTGCTCCAGCGCCAGCAGGCGGCGGGCATAGCCGCACAAAAGCTCTCCTTCGGCGGTCAGCGACAGGGTGCGGGCGGTGCGGTTAAGCAAGCGATGGCCGACCCGTTCTTCCAGCCGCACGATGGCGGCCGATACGGCGGCCTGGCTCTTGCCGACGCGGTGGCCGGCAAGGGTGAAGCTGCCGGTGTCGACGATCGAGACGAACGCGGCGAGGGTGTCGATGTCGAGACGAGCCATGCGAGTGGTCCTTGTCTGCCGCGCGTGAGGATAGCCTGACAGGCACGGCCGAGTCATCCTTCAGGTCGCGGGTGGAAGGCCCGCGCCGGTGCCGGGGTCACCGTCCGGGAAGCTGCCGAAATACAGACCAGGTCGACCATGATGTCGGAACCAGTGTGTGGCCGGCCGGAGTTGCCGGCTTTCCAGAAAGGCGCTTGGGCCCCTTCCTTGGCCCTTCGCGCGAAAGCAACTGGGCTCTGGAAGTCGCGCGATGAATGCTGCCCGACAGGTAATGGACCCCATCGATGCATCTGAATACGGCGGTTTCCGCGTCTGCCCGGACCTGCCCGTCGACGGGCCAGGACAGCTCGGACTTGAAGGGCCTGAAAAACGACTCCGGGATGCCGCGTTTGTGGAGCTAGGCCCGATCGTCCGCCAGGCAGCGCTGGCCACCGATGAACTTGCCGTTGGTCAGGCCGAAATCGCCCGCCTCTGGTCCTTGGAAGAACGCAGCGTCAAGCGCGAGATGGCGCGAATGCGCGAGTTGGGCTGGATATCGCTGCGCAGGCCTCCCGCGCAGGGCAGGGTGGCCGTGCACGGTCTGGACCTCGGCACCATCATGGCCCAGACTCGCGCGGCCTGGGCCAACCTCGGCAGTGATTTCGAGGTGCGCATGACCGGCGATACGAAGATCAGGCCTGCGCCGGCCGACAGCATCATCAGGTTACTTGCCCCGTCGGGTGACCCAACCTTCGGCTGCAGATCCGGGCGCTGCTCTTCCGTGATGATCCAAATCTCCATCGCGCCTGGTTCGCGGCCCTGACCAAGACGGCGGCAGAGGACAACACCCTGCGCCCCTTGGCGCCGACCCGGTTCCATGCCTCATACATCGCGTCCAACCACCTGTTGCGGCTGACGCGCATGGCGGCGCAATTGCAGCCGGAAACCACTCGGGTCGAGGTCCCAGGGCCGAAGGGCTGACCCAATCTCACCAGACTGCGAAGCCTCCACACAGCCGCAGGCTGCGGATGAACGGCCGCCAAGACGCACCCGTTTCACAATCCTGTTGCCGCAGGCCAGGAGCAAGCTACAGCCGCTCTGCGCCGAGCAACACCCGCGACGAAATGAAGGGCCGGGATTGGGCAACGATCCTGGCCCTCCGGCCGCCTCTGCCGGTGCCATCCACCCGGCAAGGCAGCAGCTGTCCCAGCTACGGCCCGTCGCCGGCGAGAAGATATCGCCGCGCAGCCCGGTCGAAGTCGACGATCCTCTTCCCTTGGGCAAAGGCCCGGGTCAGTTGGTCGCGAAGGCGCAACCGCAGTGCGCTGGCGGCCCGAGGGTCGGTCCGGGTCAGCAAGCCCAAATCCTCCGGCAAGGCCACGTCCACCGCAGTGACCGGGAAGGCGGGGCGGGATTCGCTCCTGGCCAGGGCCGCGACCGCCGGCGAAGCCAGATCCCATTCAACCAGCAGCCGGTCCGAGGTGAGGCCGCTATTGATGCCCGCCATCTCGCCGTAATAATCCTCGAGATAAGTGTTCGACTGGGCGCCAAGACGGTGAATGTTCAGCGTGGCATTGACCAGGCGCAGGGGATCGAAGGTCCAGCGGACGCGCAAGATGCCTCGGTCCAGGCACCAGCGGCGTTGGTAGAGCTTCAACTGCACGCCAAGATACAGGCCGCGCGCCTCGGACAGCACGGCAAGCCGATGCGAGTGCTGCACTTGCGGCTCGCGGGTGGGAAAGCCGAAGACATAGCCCGCAAGGCGGCCGTCGACGAAGGCCCCGCCGACCAGCCCGCCTTCGGCCTGGATCACCATCATCAGATCGGCCGGATCGGGCAGATCGCCTTCACCCCAGACGGCGCGTTGCAGGTCTTCGGCGGCGCGGAATTCGGCCATGCCCGAGAGATCGCGAAACTCAACCGCTGCGGTCATGCGGAGAGGCTTTCCGCAGACACGGTGACGCTTTTCAGGAAATCCCGGTCCAGCGTCACGCCGATTCCGGGGCCTTGCGGCACCGGCATCCGGCCTGTCGTCGCCTCAAGCCGTTGCTCGATGATGTCGCGGGCGAAGTAGCGGCTTGAGGATGAGGTGTCGCCGGGTCTGGTAAAGTTCGGCAGGGTGGACAGGTGGATGTTGTGCGCCCGGCCGATGCCCGATTCCAGCATGCCGCCGCACCAGACCGGCACCGAGAAGGCGGCGCAAAGGTCATGGATGCGAAGTGCGGTGTGATAGCCACCCACCCGGCCGACCTTGATGTTGATCACCCGCCCGGCGTCGGTTTGCAGGGCCTTGCGGGCGTGTTCGACGGTGCGGATGCTTTCGTCCAGGCAGATCGGCGTGGCCATCCGGGCCTGCAGGGTGGCGTGGTCGTGGATGTCGTCCCAGGCCAGCGGCTGCTCGATGTAATCCAGGGCAAAGCCGTCCAGGCGTTGCAGCAGGGCCGTATCGGCCAACGTGTAGGCGCTGTTGGCGTCGACCGTCAGGTGCACGTCTGGGAAGGCGGCGCGCACGGCTTGCAGAAGGGCCAGGTCATGGCCCGGCATGATCTTCAGCTTGATCCGCTTGTAGCCCTGCGCGACATGCGCGGCGACCCGGTCCAGCGTGCCCGGAATTGGCCCGATGCCCAGCGAGACACCCACGTCGATGGCATCGCCAAAGCCGCCCAGAAGGCTCTGCAAGGGCAGATTCAGCGACTTTGCCCAAAGATCCCAGAACGCCATCTCGACCGTCGCCCGCGCCATCTGGTTGCCGCGCCATGGCGCAAGCCGCGCGTTCAACTCGGCGGGGTTGGCGAAGGCTTTCCCCAGCACCTGCGGCAGCAGCGCGTCGCGCAGGAAGGCCATCGCGCCGGCGGTGGTTTCTTCCAGATAGTCGGGCAGCGGGTCCATCACCCCTTCGGCGCAGCCTTCGATCCCGTCGGCGCGCAGCGTCAGCAGCGGGAACAGCTTTTCTGTCATCGTGCCGGTGGCGATGGTGAACGGCGTCAGCAGCGGCAGGCGGACCAGCCGCAACTCGGCCGCCTCGATGCGCAGGGGTGCTTGGGTCATGGCGGGCCTCTTGGCTTTGCCTCAGGCTAGGCACATTTCAGTTTTCTTGCAAGATTGACGCATTGAAAGAATCCTGACAGTCTTTTCCGAAGACCTGCGGGAGAGTGCGGAGTGGTCCAGCTGGACGAGCCAGCCCAAACGGATGCGGTGCTTGACCGACAGGCGGGCGACCTGCGGCAGCGCCTGTCGCAGGCGGCACGCGACGGCACCCCGGCCGAGCGGACCATTGCCAGCTACCTTCTGACCAACCTCAGCACGCTGCCGTTCGAGACCGCGGCGATGGTGGCGCAAAAGGTGGGGGTGTCCGAGGCATCGGTCGGGCGGTTCTGCCGGGCCATCGGCTACCGTCACCTGAAGGACCTGAAGGGCAGCCTGCAGGCCGATCTGGGCGACCGGGCCTGGCTGATCGGCGACCGGCTGCAGGATTTCCACCGCCGCAGCCGGGACGGCGAGCGCGAGTTGGCCCAAGCGCTGGAGCGCGAGATTGCGGCGCTAGTGGGGGTCTATGAACTGGCCGCCGGGCCGGCCTTCGACCGGGCGGTGAAGCGGCTGGCACATCGGCCTGCGGTCTTTGTGGCTGGCTTCCAGACCGAACGCGGCCACGCGGCGGGACTGGTGCACAACCTGCAATACCTGCGCGGCGGCGTACATCTGGCCGATGCGTCGGACGGGCATTTCGCCGAGATCCTGCTGGCGGACCCGGCCGAGACCACGCTGGTGCTGATCGACGGCCGCCGCTATTCGCGGCTGACCCGCGACCTGGCGTTGGCGGCGCGCGACGAGGGCATCCCGGTCACGCTGATCACCGATCCCTTCTGCGACTGGGCCCAAGGGTCGGTGACCGAGGCCTTTGCGGTGCAGACCGACCTCAACCACTTCTGGGACACCACCTCGGCCATGTCGTCGCTGATCGGGCTGATGGTGAACGGCGTGTTCAAGGAACTGGGTGCGGGGGTCGAGGCGCGGATGGCCCGTGTCTCGGCCCTGTACGGCGACTTCATCGGCCACACCGGCGGCGGTCGCGGACTGCGCGGCGAGTGAATCAAGAAACGAAATCCAACACGGAGGACCACCGAAATGACCAAGATGTTCCGCAAGACCCTGCTGGCAGCCAGCGTCAGCCTGGCCGCCCTGCTGGCCGCACAAGGTGCAGCTCGGGCGCAAGAGGCGACCATCGTCTTCCCCACCAACGAGGTGGGGGCGACGACCTACAACCCGATCAAGGCGACGATGCTGAACACCGCCACCGCACTGATCTTCGACCGCATGGTCAGCCAGGGTGCCGACCTTTCCTACCAGCCCTGGCTGGCCGAAAGCTGGGAAGAGGCGCCCGACGGCATGGCTTGGGTGTTTCACCTGAAGCCGGGCGTCACCTTCCACAACGGCGAGCCGTTCAACGCTGCCACCGTGAAAGCCTGGATCGAGCTGTTCAAGGCGACCGAGGGCGACAACACCTACATGGTCGAGGCCATCGCCTCGGTCGAGGTGGTGGATGACGCTACCGTCAAGTTCGTCATGTCGCGCCCCGAGCCGAACCTGCTGTACAACCTGTCCTCCACCTTCATGAGCGTGGTCGAGCCGAAGTCCTATGCCGCGCTGGGCGACGACTATGGCGTGACCGAGGTCTATGGCACCGGCCCGTTCAAGCTGGAAAGCTTTGCCATCGGCCAGGAAACCGTGCTGGTGCGCAATGACGCCTATGCCTGGGGGCCCGCCGTGGCCGCCAACAAGGGCGCGCCCAAGGTGGCAAAGCTGACCTTCCGCGAGATTGCCGAGGATTCGACGGCCTTCCTGGAACTGAAGACCGGCGGCGTGGACATGCTGCTGTCGGTGCCGTCCGACCTGCTGGGAGAGATCACGGCCGAGGCGAACCTGGCCGTGCTGACCCTGCCGGGGCAGGATGTCTGGTACATGCCGATCAACGTGACCAAGGCACCCTTCGACGACATCCTGGTGCGCGAGGCGGCCGCTAAGGCCATCAATCAAGATGAAATCCTGGCCTCGGTCTTTGGTGGGGTGGGCAGCGTGGCCGACACCTTCCTGATTTCGGCCCTGCCGGAAAGCCAGGTCTCGGACAGCGCGAAGATCAAGTATGACCCGGCGCGCGCCGCGGCGGCCCTGGACGAGGCCGGCTGGGCGATGGGCCCCGACGGCGTGCGGGTCAAGGACGGCCAGCCGCTGAAGGTCACGCTCTGGACGCAAGGAGACAGCATCTTCCGCCGGCTGACCGAAGTGGTGCAGGCCCAGCTGAAGGCGGTGGGAATCGAGGCCGAGATCACCACCTTCGACAGCTCGATGATCCGCGACCAGTACAAGACCGGCGAGCAGCAACTGGCGGTGCGGTCCTACAACTGGGACAACGCCGACATCGTCGACTGGTTCTTTGGCGGCGACCGGCTGGGCTATCCGAACGTGTCGATGTTCAACGACCCCAAGGCCGAGGAACTGCGCACGGCGGCGATGGCCGGGGCGAAGAACATGTCCGAGCGGGTGGCGAACTTCACCGCCTATCATGAATACGTGCTGACCCAGTTCCCGATGGCGCCGATCTACCAGCCGGTTACCAGCATCGGCTACAACACCGAGCGGCTGGTGCTGCCCAGCCCGCTGAACGCGCCGTCGTTCGGGTCGGTCGCCTTCATCGACATGGAAGTGAAGGAATAACAGCCGGGACCGGGGCCGCAGGATGCTTGCCTATGCCATCAGACGTAGCCTGATGCTGGTGCCGGTGTTCCTTGCGGTCTCGGTCATCATCTTCCTGATCCTGCATTTCATTCCGGGCGACCCGATCGACAACCTGTTGAAGGTCGGGTCGTCCCCCACTGCGCGGGCCGAGATCGAGGCGCGCTATGGCCTGGATAAGCCCCTGCCGGTGCAATACCTGATCTGGCTGGGCAATGTGCTGACGGGCGACCTGGGCACCGCCATCGTGGCCCGCCGCCCGGTGATCGACCTGATCGGCCAGGCCCTGCCGCATTCGCTGGCCCTGGGCGGGCTGGCGCTGGCGTTTTCGTCGATCGTCGGCATCACCCTGGGGGTGATCGCGGCGCTGAACCGCGACCGCTGGCCGGATCGCGCCATCATGGGCGGGGTTCTGGTGGGGTCGACCATGCCCAGCTTCTGGCTGGGGCTGATGATGATGCTGGCGTTTTCCGTCTGGCTGGGATGGTTCCCGGTTTCGGGCGCGCGGGGGTGGTCGTCGCTGGTGCTGCCGGTGCTGACCATCGGTCTGGGCGGCACCGCGCTGGTGACGCGGATCACCCGGGTTTCCATGATCGAGGTCGCGCAAAAGGATTTCGTCACCCTGCTGCACGCCAAGGGCCTGTCGCCGCTGCGCATCCAGTTGCGGCATGTCTTGCGGCACGCGCTTATTCCGGTGGTGACGATCCTGGCGCTGCGGATCGGCTGGATCCTGGGCGGGGCGGTCACGGTCGAGGTGGTGTTTGCCCGGCCGGGGCTGGGGACGCTGCTGATCAAGGCGCTGGCGCAGCACGATTATCCGGTGGTGCAGGCCAGCCTGTTGATGCTGGCCATGGCGGTGATGATCGGCACCCTGCTGGGTGACCTGTTGCAAGCCGCAATGGACCCGCGTGTCCGGGCGGCGCTGGCATGACCGCCGCCGCACGCCCTGCGCCCGCCGTGCTGCGGGCCTTTCGCCGGCCGGTTGGCGCGCTGGCCGGAGCCTGGCTGCTGCTGGTGATCGCGGCGGCCATCTTCGCGCCGCTGCTGTCTCCCTATGAATACGACATCCAGACCCTGAAGGAGGCCTACCAGCCACCCTCGGCCGCGCATTGGCTGGGGACGGATGAGTTCGGCCGCGACCTGCTGACCCGGCTGATGTATGGCGCCCGCACCTCGCTTTCGGTCAGCGCCATCGCGATCCTGATCTCGGTGCTGTGCGGCATGACGCTGGGCGCCGCCGCCGGCTATTTCGGTGGCCGCTTCGACCGGCTGGTGACCGTGGTGGTCGACCTGACCTGGTCGTTCCCGGAAATCCTGATCGCGCTCATTCTGGTTGCCATCATCGGCCCCGGCACGACGGGGGTGCTGGTGGCGATCAGCGTGGCCTACCTCGCGCAGTTCACCCGCCTGACCCGGGCGCAGATCATGACGCTGAAGGGCGAGACCTTCATCGAGGCGGCGCGCAGCCTGGGCGCCGGCAGCGGGCATATCCTGTTCCGCCATCTGCTGCCCAACGCCCTGGCGCCGGTGCTGGTCAGCGCCATGCTGGCCACCGGAGACGCGATCATTCTTGAGGCGACGCTGGGCTTTTTCGGCCTAGGCGCACAGCCGCCGACGCCAAGCTGGGGCTCGATGATGTCGGCCGGCTCGGCGCTGCTGTTCAAGTCGCCCGGGATCATCCTGTTCCCCGGTCTGGCGGTGGCGATCACGGTCATCGCGATCAACCTGTTTGGCGATGCCCTGATCGCCGCGCTGGACATCCGGTCACGGATGCGGCCGCCGCAATGAGCCCGCTGCTGGAACTGCAGGGCGTGTCGGTCGCCATCGCTCACGCGCAGTTGCTTGATGGCATCAGCTTGCGGCTGGACCGCGGGCAGATCCTGGGGCTGGTGGGCGAAAGCGGCTCGGGCAAGTCGCTGACGGCGATGGCGGCGATGGGGCTGTTGCCGCTGATCGGCGGGCGGGTCACGACCGGGGCGATCCGGTTCGACGGGCAGGACATGGTGCAGATGACCGAAGCGCAGCGCCGGGCCCTGCGCGGCCGCCGCATCGGTTTCATCACCCAGAACCCGATGACCGCGCTTGACCCGGTGCAGCGGATCGGCGCGCAGATCGACGTGGTGTCGCGGCTGCATCTGGGGCTGTCGTCCGCCGCCGCCCGGGCGCGGACGCTGGAGCTGATGACCCAGCTTCGCATCCCAGAGGCGGGGGCCGTGGCCGAGGCCTGGCCGCATCAGCTGTCTGGGGGCATGAAGCAGCGCATCGTCATCGCCATGGCGCTGGCGGGCGAGCCGGACCTGATCATCGCGGATGAGCCGACGACCGCGCTGGATGTTACCGTGCAGGCCCAGATCATCCAGATCCTCGCCGCGCTGGTGCGCGACCGGGGGCTGGCGCTGCTGCTGATCACCCATGACATGGGCGTGGTGGCGCAGGTCTGCGACCGGGTGGCGGTGCTGTACGCCGGCCGTCTGGCCGAAGAGCGCCCCGTCGACCCGATCTTCGCGGCGCCCGCCCATCCCTATACCCGCGCCCTGACCCTGTGCATTCCGCGCGACGACACTGCGCGCGGCGCCCTGCACGGCATTCCCGGCGCGGTGCCGACGGCGCTGAACTACCCCTCGGGCTGCCGCTTTCATCCGCGCTGCCCCAAGGCCGTTTCCGCCTGCTCCGCGACGCAGCCGGCCCTGGTGGCCTATGGCGAAGACGGGCGCGTTGCCTGCCATCTGCCGGGGCCGGGCGCGCCATGAGCCAGCCCCTGATCCGCGTCGAAGGCCTGTCGCGCCGGTTCGATACCGGCGGCGGTTTCCTCAAAGCGCCGCGCAGCATGTGGGCGGTGCGCGACGTCAGCCTTGCCGTCGGCCAGGGCGAGGTGCTGGGGGTGGTCGGCGAATCCGGTTGCGGCAAGTCGACCCTCGCGCGGCTGGTGCTGCGGCTGATCGAGCCGACCTCGGGGCGGGTGCTGCTGGACGGCACCGACCTGACGACGCTTGGCGCCGCCGACCTGCGCGCCGCCCGTCGCCGGATGGCGATGGTGTTCCAGGACCCGTATTCCTCGCTTGACCCGCGCTATACCGTGGCCGACGTGGTGACCGAGCCTTTCGTGGTGCAGCGCCGCCCGGTGCCGCCCGGAGCGGTGGCCGAGATGCTGGAGGCCGTTGGCCTGCCCGCCAGTGCGGCCGCGGGCTATCCGCACCAGCTTTCGGGCGGGCAGCGGCAACGGGTGGGGATCGCGCGCGCGCTGGCGCTGCACCCGGAATTCCTGGTGCTGGACGAACCGACCGCATCGCTGGACGTCTCTATACAGGCCCAGATCATCGAACTTCTTTCGGGCCTGCGTGACCGGCTGGGGCTGACCTACCTGTTCATCAGCCATGACCTGGGGCTGGTGCGCTATTTCTGCGACCGGATCGTGGTGATGTATCTGGGCGCCGTGGTCGAGGTGCTGCCCGACACGACCACCGCGCCGCGCCACCCCTATACCCGTGCGCTGATGGATTCGAGCTTTTCGCCCGACCCGGCGCAGCGCCGCACCCTTGCCCCGCTGGCGGGCGAGATTCCCAGCCCCTTCGCCCTGCCCGCCGGCTGCGCTTTTGCCGACCGCTGCCCGCGCGCGGATGCCCGCTGCCTTGCCGAACGCCCACCGCTGGACGGCGACCCCGCCCATCCGACTGCCTGCTTCCACCCTCTCTGAAGGCCCTGCCCATGCCCTTTCACGTTCTGACGGCCGAGTTCGTTCACGAAAGCAACACCTTCACCAAGGGCGAAACCGGCTTGCAGGCGTTTCGCGACGGCACGCTGGATTATGGCCAGACGGCGGTGGACCGCTTCGGCGACGTCAACAGCGAACTGGCCGGGTTTCTGGATGCCGCGCGCGAAGGTGGCTGGCGGGTGACTCACACCGTCACCGCCCATGCCAACCCCGGCGCCCGCGTGTCGCGTGAGGCGTTCGATCACATCGCCGGGGTGATCTGCGATGCCGCAAAGGCCAACCGCGACACGCTGGACGGCATTCTCCTGGGCCTGCACGGCTCGATGGTGCCGACCTTTTGCGAAGACGGCGAGGGCGAGTTGCTGGCCCGCCTGCGCGCCATCGTCGGGCCGGACCTGCCCATCGCGGTGACGCTGGACCTGCACGCGATGGCCACTCCTGCGATGATCGAGAAGGCGCAGATCTTCGTCTCTTACAAGACCTATCCGCATGTCGACATGCGTTTGACCGGACTGCATGCCGGCCGGCTGTTGCACCCGGCGATGCACGGCGCGGTGCGGCCAGCCACCCTGCGCGCCCATCGCCCGATGCTGGACGAGGCGAACGCCGGACGCACCGACGTGCCGGACACGCGGGCACTCTACGACCGCGCCCGCGCGCATGAAGCCGAGCCGGGCATTCTTGCGGTTTCGGTCAACGCGGGCTTTTCCGAGGCCGACATCGAAGAAATGGGTCCGACCGTGCTGGTCACCTATGACGCCGCTGCGGATGGCGCCGCCGACCGGGCGCGGGCCATCGCCGAAAGCCTTGCCGACACGATCTGGAACCAGCGCGACCGGGTGGCGAACCGGTTTCTCACGCCGGAGGCCGCCGCTGCCATCGCCCTCGATTTCGACGCCGCGGCCGGGCCGCTGGTGATTGCGGACTATGCCGACAACCCCGGCGCCGGGGCCTATGGCGATGCCACGGCGCTGCTCAAGGCGCTGCTGGATGCGGGCGCGACCGGCGGTGCCTTTGCCCCGATGATCGACCCCGAAGCCGCCGCCGAGTTGCACCGTCACAAACTGGGTGACACGGTCACGCTTGAAGTTGGCGGCAAGAACGACCCGACGCTCGGCGGCGGTCCGCTGCAACTGATCGGCACCGTGATGCACCTCTCGGACGGCACCTATACCGGCGACGGGCCGATCCTGGGCGGCATCACCCACAGCTACGGCCCGACCGCCGTCTTCCGCACCGGCGGGATTGACGTCCTTGTGGTCACGATCCCCGACCAGATGCTTGACCTGCAGCAGGTTCGGACCTTCGGCATTGAACCTGCCCGGCTGCGCTTTCTGGTCGTCAAGTCGATGCAGCATTTCCGCGCCGCCTTTGAACCGGTTTCGGCCGGTGTCATCGTCTGCGATAGCGGCGCCTTGGCAACCCCGCAGGCCCACCTCAGACCATACCGCCGAGTCCGCCGCCCGGTCTGGCCGCTGGAGCGTGACGGTTTCTGACCGTGACTTGCGCCCGCGGGTTTGCCGTCTGGGCGGCCCTGTCGCACCAATCCCGTCCGGGAGTCCTCGCTTGAATCCGGCGTGAGAGTTGGGGTGGATGAGCAGACCGAACACACCGGCTTGCAGGACCCTGACCTGGCCCGTGCATGACAAGGCGCTCAAGCGCCGCGGGTCGCTGACGGTCTGGTTTGATCCTGGCCCGGCCTGGGCGGCGCAGGATCCATCTCGGGACCGATGAGGAAACACTGGAGATCAGGGCGGTCGAGGTCACCAGCGGCGACATCGGCGGTGCGCCCATGCTGCCCGGACTATTGGCCCGGATCCCCGCCGATCAGGACATCGCCAGTGTCACGGCCGACGGCGCCTGCGGAACTCGAAACGGCCACGACGCCATCGCAGAAAGGGGCGCTGCCGTCATCCCGCCCCGCAGGAATGCCAAGCCGTGGAAGGCGATCACGGCAGGGGCTGCCGCGCGCTCTGGCGAAGGCGGAGCGGCTACCACCGCAGACGCCGCGGCGAAACCAGGATGCACCGGGTGAACCGAAGGCCCGCGAAGCGACACTGCCGGGCGAGCGCCTCATGGCCCGGGACTTCGACCGTCAGGCCGCGGAGTCCCGGGTTCGCGTTCATCGCAGGTTCGCTGGAACCGGTGGCGCGCACCTGCGATATCCTGAACGGCCACACCGCCCTCGGCATCCCCGTCACACAGGCCGTGGGACAGGTCTGTCCGGGGAAACGGGCAGTCTGGCCGTCAGCCGATCTGTGCAACAGAGCCAAGCGCCCTGCCCAGGTGAGGGGGCAGGGCGCAGGGGCGGTCACCGCGGGTCTTCGCCGCCGAACCGCCGCATCAGCCTTCGGGCCAGGGTGAAGCCAAGCACGAAGGCAAGCTGGGCCAGAACGTCGCGACGCAGCGGCGGCCCCGGCGGGAAGACCGGCTCGAAAGCGGGGCCGGCCCTGCGGTGCCACAGAAGCGCCACCAGCCCGGCCGCGGCGATCAGGCTGGCCCCCACCGCCGCAAGCGCCAGGATCGGCCCGATCTCCTGCGCCAGGGCCAGGGTCGCGGCGGCCAGCAGCAGCAGGGCGCCGGCGGACAGCAGGGCCGCAAGCACCGCTACCCAGGCCAGCGAGGCCACCCCCCGGTCCAGACCGCGCCGGAGCCGCGCCGTCAGCAGACCGCCTAGCGACGGGTCAACGCCCCGAGCAGCACGCCCATCCCGGCCGCCAGCCCCAGCGCGATGTAAGGGTTTGCCGCCACGGCGCCTTCGATCCGCGCATCGGCGTCGTGGCCTTTGCGGCCCATGTAGCTGACGGCCTCGGACATGCCGTCCGACACATCCTTGGCCAGGGCATGGCCGCGGCCGCTGGCGAGGGCCTGCACGCTGCCGGCCAGGTCGGCCAGGTCGCGGCGCAGCGCCGTCATCTGCGCCATCACGGCGTCATAGTCGGCTCCGGTCGTCCGAAGGATCGCGCTTTCTTGTGCCATGGTCGGCTCCTGTCTGAGGGTAGGGATGCAGGTTCCAGTCGCAGGCCTTGACGGGCCAATGCTGCCGGAGGGATCTGCCGGGGGACCCGATCGCAAGAGGATGCGGGCGGGATGCGGCCACCTTGAGCGAAAGCGAAGCGGGGCGCACTAACATCGGTCAGCGAAGCGGCGGCTGGGGCTGCTAGTCTGAGGCATGACCGCGACCGCCCCGCTTCACCCGCCGCCCCGGGCCGCAACGCCCTTTGCCCTGCCGGCGCATCCCTGGCGCTGGGGCCTTGCCGCCTTGGCGCTGGCCGCGCTGGGAACGGGGCTGTTCTGGTGGCAGGCCGCCGCGACGGCCGCGCCCGAGGTTTCGGTCGAGACCCTCGCGCCAGGTCCGGTGACTCGGGTGATGGCGGTGAACGGCAAGGTCGCGGCGCATGATTCGGTGCGCATCCGGCCCGCCGTCACCGGCACCTTGCAGGAATTCCTGGCCGGTGAGGGCGATCTGGTGGCCGCCGGCGACGTGCTGGCGCGGATCGACCCCAGCCAGCAGGAGGCCATGGTGCGGCAAGCCAATTCGACGCTGCAACAGGGCCTGATCTCGCAGGCCCAGGCCTCGGCGGTCTATGGCCGCGACCGCGATCTGGGCGCGCTGGTCGCCCGGTCCAAACTGGAAGACGAAAAGCTGGCCCTGAGCGGCGCCGCCGCGGAGGTGGCGCGACTGACCGCACTGCTGGATCAGGCCGAGATCCAGTTGGCCCGCTACACCGTCCGCGCCCCCATCGCCGGCACGGTGATGACCCGCTCGGTCGATCCCGGCCAACTGGTCGATCCGGCGACAGCCCTGTTCACCCTGGCCGATCTGTCCCGGCTGATCGTCGAGACGGATGTGGACGAATCCTACGCCACCCAGATCGCCCTGGGGCAGCCCGTGGCGCTGCAACTGGCCGGCACCCGCGACCCGCTGGCGGGGACGGTCAGCTTTGTCTCGCCCCGGGTGGACCCGGATACCGGCGGCATGGCGGTCAGGATCGGCTTCGATCTGCCGCTGACCGCGCCGGTCGGGTTGACCGTCACCGCCAACATCACGGTGGACAGCCGCGAGGCGCTGACCGTGCCGCGCACCGCGCTGCAGGGCGACGCGGTCTTCCGGCTGCTGTCCGGGCGCGCCGTGCTGACCCCGGTCAAGGTGATCGACTGGCCGGCCGCCCGGCTGATCGTCACCGAGGGCCTGGCCGCCGGCGACCGGGTGATCACCGACGCCAGCGGGCTGACCACCGGCATGGCCGTTACCGTCACGGCACCCTGATGCTCTACGCGCTCAAGATCGCCAGCCGCTACCTGACCGCCTCCAAGGCACAGACGGCGCTGCTGGTCGTCGGCGTGGCGGTGGGGGTTTTCCTCTTCATCTTCATGTCGGCCCTGATCGGCGGCCTGGCCGAGTTCATCATGTCGCGCACCGCAGGCGACATGTCCCATGTCACCATCGAGGCCCAGGCCGAGGACCCCGGCCAGATCGCCACCTTTCCCGGCCTGGTCCTGTTGGCGCACGACGCCAGTTCCGACGCGGCCGAACTGCGCGAGGCGCTGAACCTGATGCCGCTGATCGAGGTGATGCCCGAGGTGCTTGCGGTGTCGCCGCAGATCACCGGGGCGGGTCTCCTGCGCCGCGGCACGCGGGTGGCGCAGGTCTCGGTCGTCGGGCTGGAACCGGGGCGCGAGTCGGCGATCCTGAACCTGGCGGGCTACATGGTCGAAGGCGACGCACAGCTTCGCTCGGGCGTCATCCTTCTGGGCCGGGCGCTGGCGCTGGAGCTGGGGCTTGAGCTGGGCCAGTCGGTGGTGCTGCAATCGCAGGACGGCATCGACGCCACGCTGACGGTGACCGGGCTCTACCAGATCGGCCAGGGCGGGCCGGACCGGCGGATGGCCTATGTCAGCCTGTCCACCGCGCGGACGCTGTTTGCCATGCCGCAGGGCGTCAGCCGGATCGAGATCAAGCTGCACGACCTGTATGCCGCCGACGCGGTCGCGCCCCGGATCGAAGCGCTGACCGGGCTGCCGGCGGAATCCTGGACGGTGAATGGCGCGCAGCTGCTCGAGGCGCTGAACGCCCAGGCGCAGACCGGCTATTTCCTGAAAACCTTTGCCATGATCACCATCGTCATCGGCGTCGCCTCGGCGCTGCTGTTGTCCACCTACCGCCGCCGGCCAGAGATCGGCATCATGCGGGCGATGGGGGCGTCGCGACTGTTCGTGGTCGGGGTTTTCGTCACCCAGGGGGCGCTGATCGGGGTGATGGGCGGCCTGCTGGGTGCCGGCGTGGGCTATCTGGCGCTGCTGCCCTTTCCGCCGCGCGATGCGTTCCGTTCGGGCACCTTGCCGATGGACATCACCCAGGGCGCCTATGGACTGGCCATCACCCTGACGGTGATCGGGGCGATACTGGCCTCGATCCTGCCGGCACGGTCGGCGGCGCGGGTCGACCCGGTCACGGCGATCGGGCAATGAGCCTGCTGACCGTCACCAACCTGGTCAAGACCTTCGGCAGCGGCGACACCGAGACGCGGGTGCTGCGCGGCCTGGACCTGACGCTGGAGAAGGGCCAGATGGCGGCGCTGCTGGGGCCGTCCGGGTCGGGCAAAAGCACGCTGCTCACCATCCTCGGCACGCTGATGCACCCTACCTCGGGCGGGCATGACATGCTGGGGGTGGACCTGACCACCGCCAGCGATGCCGCGCTGACCACCTTCCGCAACCTGCACATCGGGTTCGTGTTCCAGTTCCACAACCTGCTGCCCGACTTCACCGCGCTGGAAAACGTGGTCTTCCCCGCCGCCATCCGCGAGGGCCGCGAAACCGCCGCCGCCCGCAGCCGCGGTGCCGACCTGCTCACCCGGATGGGCCTGGCCGAGCGGATCGACTTCCCCTCGGCAAACCTGTCGGGTGGGCAGAAGCAGCGCGTGGCGGTGGCGCGCGCGCTGATGAACGCGCCCGAACTGGTGCTGGCCGACGAACCCACCGGCAACCTCGACCGCGCCTCGGCGTTGCAGGTGATGGAGCTGATCGGCCAGATCAACCGCGAGGAAGGCACCACCTTCCTGATCTCGACCCACGACGAGAAGATCGCCGCCACCTGCGCGCGCCAGATCGTGGTGGGCGACGGAGTGGTCAGCGGATAGCACACCGCCCGCCCTGAGGGATCAAAGGCGGGCGGGGCCGTCCAGCATCAGCCACAGGACCGTGCCTGATGCGGATCGTGCGGGTCAGCCCGCGGGGGGCCGGGCCTGCGGCAAGGGCGGCAAGACCCGAAGCGACCCCGCAAGGAATTTCCCCGGTTTCGGTTCGGTAGCACCACTCATCCCCGGCAGCAGCGACCAGCCGGTCAGGGTGCCGCGCCAGTACAGGTTGTCCTGACCGTCGATCTGCCAGGCAACCTGGCCTGCGAAAGGCACCCAGCGGCCCTGCCGCTGGCGGTAGTCGGAAAAGCAGCCGTGCCACGGCGTCGGCAGGATCGGCGGCGTGGCCGAGCGGGGCCGGTCGGTGGCATGGACGCTGGCCACCCGGCCATCGGGGCCAAGCGACAGGATCACCTCGGCACGCAACGCGCCCCTGCCGGTGGCGACGGCCAGCCGGTTGCCGTCCAGAACGCGCCAGTCCAGCGCCAGGTTGTGCAGCATGGCATCAGGGGCAAAGGGCAGCTCGGCCAGATAGCGGATCAGCTCGCCCTTGGTCAGCGCGGCAGAGGGCCGGGTCCGCACCAGGGGAACCAGGCCCAGCAACTTCACCTCCATCCGGCCTTCGCCCGCCTCCAGCGCATCGACGACCCGCAGATAGCCGAACGGCCAGAACCGCGCCTGCCAGGAAAAGGCACAAGCGGTGACCGACATGTTCTGCCGCGCGGTGAAGGGGAACCAAAGGTCGGCTTCCAGCCGCAGCTTCATCGACCCCGCTTGCGTCAGCGTCACCTGACCCGCCGCGCGCGATGGGTCGGCCCCCAGGCGCAACGCCAGATCGCGCACTTCGGCGGGAAGGGTCATCGCGCGACCGCCGCGACGGGCGAGCCTTCGTCGATCATGTCCTTTTGCGCCTGATCGGTCACCGCCGCCGCCGAGCGCGCCTTCTCATGCGCCTCGGCGATGGCCCGTGTCGGCTCGACCAGGCGGTCGGCGTGGTTGGGCGGGGCGTAAAGGGTATACAGCCGCAGCCGCCGCTTGCCGGTGTTGGTCAGGTTGTGGCGCAGGCCCGCCGGCACCACGATCGCATCACCCGCCGAGACCTTGAGCTTGGCGCCGTCGATGCGGATCTCGCCCTTGCCCTTTTCGATGCGGAAGAACTGGTCGTGTGTGGCATGCACCTCGGACCCGATCTCCTCTACGGGCTTCAGCGCCATCAGCACCAGTTGCATGTGGCCGGCCGTGAACAGCACGCGGCGAAAGTCGCGGTTGCCCAAGGTGAGACGCTCGATCGGTCCGACATAGCCCTGCATGGTCGCTCTCCATCGCTGAAAGGCAAAGAATAGCGCACCGCCGCCGGGCCGGGCTGATCAGGGTTAGGCCCGCGCACGGCAAACCGCAGCATGCTGGGCGCAGGCCGGACCCGGCCAAGGCGGCGGCCTGTCGTTCGCCGGGTGGCCGCGAAAAGGATCTTCCCCATGCTGCCCAGCACCCGACTGCTGACCGTTGCGGCCGCTCTTGCCGTGACCGGCTGCACCTATATCGGCGCCACGGCGCCGCGCACCTATGGCGGCTCGACCGCGACCGGCGTGATCGCCCAGGCCGCCGCCGTGCAGCAGGCCGAGCTGAACCAGACGCTTGCCGGCAGCGGCGCGCGCATCACCAACACCGGCAGCCAGCTGCGGGTGATCCTGCCCGAGGCGGCGGCCTTCGCGCCCGGATCGACCACGGTGAACGCCGGCTTCATGCCCAGCCTGCGCGAGATCGCACGCTCGCTGATCGCGCACCCGAATTCGACAGTGCGGGTGGTCGGGCACACCGACAACCAGGTGGCCGAGGCCTACAACAGGCAGATCAGCCAGGAACGCGCGCTGGCCGTGGCCCGCGTCCTGATCCGCTATGGCGTGTCCTCGACACGGATCAGCTATTCCGGGCGCGGCTCGGCCGAGCCGATCACCTCGAACGCCTCGACCGCCGGCCGGGCAACGAACCAGCGGGTCGAAGTGGTGATTACCCCGACCAACTGACGCCGCAGCCGACGGGCGCCCGACATCTCCGGCGCGCCCATCGGGTCGCGCCGGACTGCCGCGATCCCTCACCACGAGATGCGCACCGTCAGGGCCACCCTGGCTCAGATCAGCAACGGCCCTTCGTGGTCAAGATAGGCGCGGTCGAAGGCGGTGAACTCGACCAGGGCTTCGTAGTCGTCGAACACCACCCGGCCCTTCTGGAACGTCACCAGCCCGTCTTCGCGCAGCTCGCGCAGCACCCGGTTGACGTGCACCGCACTCAGCCCCAGCGCATCGGCCAGCAGGTATTGCGACAGCGGGCAGGCAAAGCCCGCCCTGTCGGCCATCCCCACCAGCCGCAGCCGCGCGCCCAGCTCCAGCAGGAAATGCGCCATCCGCTCGCTCGCCGTGCGGCGGCCCAGGTCGACCAGGTGCTCGACCACCATCGCCTCGTCGCGTGAGGCAGCCCAGAGCACGGCGGTCGCCAGCCGGGGCGTTGCGGTGAACGCCGCCAGCAGGTCGCGCTGCTTGACCTCGGAGGCCTGCACCGGGGTGATCGGCTCGACATTGTGGTCCGAGGTGCGGAACAAGACCGAGCGCAGGCCCAGGAAATCGCCCGGCACCTGGAAATCCACGATCTGCCGGGTGCCGCCGGGCAGGATCTTGTAGGAACAGGCCCAGCCCGAGGCCAGCACATAGGCGCTTTGGTCGGTCTGGCCCTGGTGGATCATGTCGACACCCACCGCAAAGCTGCGGCGGCGGCGATAGACGTCCGACATCACCGCCAGGTCGCTGTGCGACAGCCGAACGAAGGCCGACAGCTTGCGCGCGAACGGACTGTCCAGGATCGACAGCACGGGGTCTCGATCGATCATGACCAACCTTTCGGGGCCGACGCCGTTCCGTCCTCTCCGCAACCACCCTCCGCTGGCAAGCTGCCCCGATCCTGACGCGGATCAATCCGGCGCGGCAACTTCCTGCACCCGTGCGACGCGGACCCGCCTGAATCGGCGTCCGGCTGCGGACCGCGGCGTGGATGCCGACAGGATGCCAGAGTTTTCGCAGGAAGTCGAAGCCCGATGGCCGTTTTGCCCGAAGCGGCCGGACAGGCTGCTCATGCCATCTGCTATTCGCTTCTGCTGGCGCTCAACGATCGCAAGATCCTGCCCGAGCACAAAATCGTCGACATCCTGCGCGATGCCGCCGCCGCGCATTCGAACGCGCCGCCCGGCGATGGCAGCGTCGCCATGCACAAGGCCGTGGCCAGGCTGATCAACAAGATCATCGACAGCGGGAACTCGGTTCGCCGCCAGCAGGGCCGCCGCCTTGTGACCCGCCCGGCGCGCGACCAGACCGTTTGGCATTTGCCTGCGCTTTGTGCCCTTGCCCTGAGCTTGACCCGCAACCCCGACCGGGCAGCCGGTCTGGTGCAGGACTGCGGGGTCGGGGCCCGGACCGATATCGACAACTTCCACCGCGGCACCAACCTGCGCGGCTGGCTGTTCACCGGCCCGCGCACTGGCCAATACTCCGGCCGGCGCAAGACCCTGCGCGAGGTCCCCGATCCCGACGGCCTGCTGGCGGCCCGGCTGATCGTGATGCCACCCGCGATGGCGTGCTGGCGCTGGTTGGGGCGCAGGGCTATTCCTGTCAGGACACCGCAAGCACCACCGCGCTGGCGGTGGGCACGATGAAAAGCCGGGGCAGCCGCGCGCGGGCAATCCTGACCGATCGGCTGGGCCAGTCCGGCAGCGAAAGCCCGCCGCCCGACCATGGCCACGACCCGGGCCACGTCATTGGCCGGTCCGCGACCTGGGGCCGGGAGGCAGCGGCCGCGCCGGCGGCGATGTCGCGCGGGCGGCGCCTGCAGCCGACCGGTCGCTCGAACGCTGAATCGGGTCAGGCGATCGGTGATCCGGCTGCAGCGTCGCGGCCGCGGGCCAGCCGCCGCGCGTCAGCGGAATATCTTGCCGCCTGCGCTTTTCTTGCCGGCCATGGCCGACGGATTCCCGGCCGGGCCGGGCCGGGTGTTGCGGGCTTCCAGCATGGCGGCGACCGCGGTTCCGGCCTTGGGGTCAGGGGTCCTCGCGGCGGCGGCGCGCGCAGGTTTCTTCGCCGAGGACTTGGCTGCCTTGGACATGGGATGCTCCGCTCCGGGTGTCGCGATCCTGGCCCGGGATGGCTGCGGATCGTCGGCAGAGGCGTCCCCTGGCGCGACCGAGGCAGCTCAGTCCTGATGTTCGGGCAGGGCCTTGACCTCGGCCTTGGTCCGGGTGGTGAGGGCGTTCACCGTGCCATCGCCATCGCGCGTGAAGATCAGGTCGGTGGCGTTGACCATCACCGATTTCGCGCCGATGCCCAGAAAGCCGCCGACATCGACGACGATCCTGCTGTCGGTGCCCATGCCGTGAACATGCGTCACGCGACCGATCTTTTCGTCTTCGGCCCCGAAGACGGTGGCGCCCAGCAGGGTTTCCGGCGTGAAGTCGATGGCATCAAGAACTTCGCTGTTGGTCGGGTCCATGACCGTACTCCTTTGTCGGATGAAGGGGGATGTGCCTGCCAAGTCAACGGCCAGGGGCCGCATCGGTTCCCGCCGGATTCGTTGGCCGCCGGACCCGGCGGGCCGCCGCCGGTGCTACAGTCGTCCGGTCAGCAACAGGACCAGCAGGATCAGCAGCACGATGCCCAGGGCGCCGCTCGGATAGTAGCCCCAAGAGGCACTGTGCGGCCAACGCGGCAGGGCTCCGATCAGCATGAGGACCAGAATGATGATAGGATGTTGGTCAGCATCGGATGAGCTCTCTTGCAAAGGGACGGGTCAGGGACGGCACCCTTGCCCCCGCCGACATCCGGCCTGACCCTCGCGCGCCGGCCGGACAAGGCGGCAGGGAAAGAATGCGCGGCCCCTGCGGACGCGGCACTCACCTGCGACAGCGCCGGCGTATGCCGCACATCTGCGCAACTGGACGCGCGGCGGAACCTCACGGCGGGCAGCAGCGTCTCACGACGGGATGCGCGGCGTCGGTCCGCCGCGGAAGCCGCATCGTCTTGGTCGTCATCATCATCGCCGTCGGCGTCAACACCGACGGCCGCCGCGAGGTGCCGGGCATGGAGATCGGCACCTCGGAAGCCGAGCCGATCTGGACGGAGTTCCTGCGCAAGCTCAACTGGCGCGGCCTGTGCGGCGTGAAGCGGGTGGTGTCCGACGCCCATGAAGGCATCAAGGCTGCCGTCAGCAAGGCATTGCGTGCGACATGGCAGAGGTGCCGGGTTCACTTTCTGAGGAACGTGCTGGCCCACGCCTGAAAAGGCGGAAGACGTGACTTCTCCGCCTTCATTGCCATCGCCTTCGCCCAGGAAACACCCGAAGCCGGCAGCACTCGGTGGCGGGCTGTCGCCGATCAAATCCAGCCCAAGGTGCCGAAGCTCGCCGCCATCATGGATGATGCCGAGGCCGATGTGCTGGCCTGCATGACGTTCCCCAAGGAGCATCGGACCAAGTCGTACAGCACCAACCCGATCGAGCGCCTCAACGGCGAGATCAAGCGCCGCACCGATGTCGTCGGGATCTTTCCCAGCGACGATGCCATCGTCCGCCTCGTCGTCGCACCGCTGCTGGAACACAACGATGAATGGGCCGTGCGACGCGCTCGATACATGACGCTGGAAACCATCAGCCAGTTGAGCGATGATCCTCTCGACAGCCTGCCAGCCGTAGCAAGCTATTCAGCCTGGCGATGCCGGAAAGCGCGGCGACCATTGCCGTCAGCGACACCAAACGGTGGGACACCATCGGCAGCGAAATGCGCGAATTGAGTCCGTGAGAGCTTCATTCGGTACAGCGAAGTCCTCTCCGGTACACCGTCACGCACCCCAAACACGTTCTTTGCGAGGTCGACGCCGATATCAGCTGATCCGGTTGCCGAAGCACTAGCGTGTATGTGCGCCTCTCCTCATCCTTTGATCTGGGTCAAATCGACACGGATAGCCAAATGCTAACCTTGCTGCGAGCCTCTTGAGAGGCATTGCCAAGTAGTCTCCGCAGAGCGGATTCCTACGCTATCTCCAATGCGACGCAGCGGCTGGCTCGAGGATGCTTCGAGGGCTGGGTATCAGGGAACAGAGCCCGCTTCTGTTTCTCCGCCTCCAGTTCGTGGTTCCAAGAGATGTGCCGCGAGGGAAGGGAGGCGACGTCATGGTTGACTTCACAAAGCCATTTGCCGGTGTCAGCAAGGCGCCCAGCGAGATGCCGCTGTTCACGATTTTGTTGGAGCCGAAAGACGTTCTGAGCCGCGATCAGAACAGCCTGCTGCGTCTGACCGCGTCGGGCTCCCTCGAACACATTTTGATCGACGTTCATGACAATGGCGCGTTCCGGTCACTGGGGAAAACGTTTCAACTCACCTCCAGCTGGACCTTCGAGGGGCAACCGGCGTTTCTCTATTCCCCGGACTATGAACTGCTGAGCGCCTTCACCATCGGCACCGGCGGCTACGTCTATCAGAATTTCCAGGCGCGCGAGACCGATACCGATGCATTTCCGCCCTGGTCGGGCTGGACGGGCCTGCCGCAATCGGTGAAATTCCAGGGCGGCGTTGCCGCGTTGAATGCGCCGGACGGGAAGAAGGCATATGTCTTCGCGCTCGGTCAGGACAACTACATCCACCAGAACACCTATCAGCGCGGCGCCGGCGGCGGCTGGCTGGGCTGGCAGAAGCTTCCCGGGGCCCAGAAATTCGATTCCGCGCCGACGGCGATCAATTCGCCGGACGGCACCCTAACAAGCGTGTTCGCGACGGGACAGGATCAAGCCATCTACCAGACGTTCACGTCCCACGCGTCAGGCGGCAGCTGGCAAGGTTGGAGCAAACTGCCCGATACGAGGAAGTTCGCCTCCGCCCCCGCCGCGATGAACTCGGCGGACGGGCTGCACGCCAGCGTCTTCGCGCTGGGCCATGATGGCTTCATCTACCAGTGCATCTACGACCGCGTCCCGGGCGGCAGCTGGGGCAGCTGGCAGAAGCTGCCCGGGACGATCAAGTTCGCCTCTGCGCCGTCCGTGTCGAATTCGCCCGACGGGATGAAAGTGACGGTCCTCGCGCTGGACAGCGGCAAGCGCCTGCACCAGATCGTCTATTGCCGCAAGCCGGGCGAAGGCTGGGGGACATGGGCCGCCATCCTCGGCACGCAGCAATTCGAAAGCGTGCCGCCCATCGTTCCGGCGGTCCTGCACCGCAAGAGCCAGAACGCGTTGCTCGGGCTGCTCTTCGGCACGGGCAACACCACAGTCGCAGGATACTACAAGGAGAATTCCTACGGCAACTTCACCCTGAAGAACGGCTTCACGACCCGGTGGATGACTGCCTCGGACGATCCCCTGACAAGCGGTGTCGACGAGTCGAGTTACGAGCACATTCACATGGGCGGCGAGATCGCAGAGCAGGAAAAGGGCAAATGGCTGCTTCGGGAAATCGAGAACCAAAACGTCATTAGGCTGAGCCAGTTCGCCCGAAATGGAAAAATCGAGCGAAAGGACCTTGCCTTTCTCTGGCTCTATTCCGGCGGGGCGCTCGGTTCGGGGCGCCAACGGGACCTGCCCGCCGTAACGTCCGGCCTGTCGACGGAAGTGCATGCCGAAGTTCTGGCGAGAGGGGAACATCATTGCGCCCCGACCCTGATCGCACACGAGCTTGGACACTCGATCTTTCGGCTGCATGACCTTTACTCGGGGCTATGGATGGTCTCGATGGCCATGGGCGGCCCCAACGATCATGTCTATTGCTGGACCCAGAATGCAGAGGGCGAGGGAGCCGTCTACGAGGGCGGGCCGGTCTTCCTCGCCAGAAACGGGCGCAAGACGTTCCATCCTCCGGCTGACGTACGGCTCGACAAGGACCAGATCGTCGCGATGGCCATGGCCGGGACGGACGACCATGTGTACACATGGTATGCGGACGATAGCGGCGATGGCTACGTCTGTGGCGGCACGACGACACATCTCGACAGCTACCGCAAGAAACGCAGGTTCGCTCTTCCGACCGGAAAGACGCCCGCCAATATCGTCGACATCGGGATCACGGCGCAGGACCTGGTTGTCGCCTGGTATGATGACCGCACCTTCAGCACGGGCACGACCGAGGACTTGGCTTCGCGACCCCTGAATCCCGGTGCCCAGACACAGCCCTATGTTCTACCCGGCAGCAAGATTCCTGCCGACATCTTGAGCATCGAAATCCGCAAATCCACCAATCAAGTCTACACTTGGTACAGGGACGGCACCTTTAGCGTCGGCCACTTCCACGATCTGGCCTTCGTGGACTACCCGGCCCCGTATAAGGTGCCGCCAGAGGCGTACCCCAGCCCCGGCACGCTCTCTTTGATGAGCTACAACGTGTCCGCGTTCATTCCGCATCTTGATCCCTGGTCCAAAATGAAACTCGGATGGCTCAAGCCGCAAATCATCACGTCCAGTGGCACCCATACACTTAAGAACATAGAAAAAAATAGCGACGGCGCCTGCATTCTGTATGATCCCGCGCGTGGTGAACAAGAGTATTTCATTGTTGAGAACCGGTGGCCGGCGGGGTCGTCCGAAGCAGGGCTTGGAGCGCAAGGCATTGCGATCTGGCACATTCACGAGCGAAGCCAGGATGGAGTGGGTACAAACCACGTTGGCCGAAAAACGGTACAGCTTGTCAAACCGGACGGTGTCCAGATCGGTGGCTATCGCAGCCTAGACACCTCGGTGGGCGGCGGCCTTTGGCACGCTGGAAGCCCAGCCCATTCCTATGATGTCACATCGACTTCGGTGCCGGCGAATACGCTCTGGGATGACGGCAAACCGAGTGGGATCGAGATCCGGGATTTCTCCGCGGCGGGCCCAACGATGACCGTCTATTTCAAGGTCCCGTGAGGGAGAGGGGGTCCTGACCTCGAGCCTTCTCCGCCCCCCAAGAGGAGTGGATTCGATAGTCCGATCAATGTGCCAACAGTGTCGCAAGGCGCAAATCCGCCAGCACGCCTTTCGTTGCGCCCCCCAGGACAAAGTCCCGAAGTCGGGAATGGCCGAATCCGCCCATCGCCAGAATCTGTGCGCCTTCGCCGATCGCTGCGTCCTGAAGAGCCTCCGCGATGGTCTTGCCCCCGAGCTTCAGGTTCACGGCCCTGGCGGCGTATCCGCGCAATTCCAGCGAAGCCGCGAGGGTCTCGGCGATGCCCGAACCACTCAGCGCCTTCTCGTCCTGGACCGTCAGGACCGTCACCCTTTCGCCATCGGTCAGCAATCGCAGCGCATCGCCGAGCGCGCGTGCAGCCACGCGGCTTTCATCCCAGGCAATCGCGATATGATCGACACGCTCGGTCTGCGCTGACGGCGGCACGAGGACAACCGGGAGGCCGGAACCGAAAACCAGTGACTGCGCCATGTCCTGCGCCGAAACCGCGTCGGGCGACCATGGCAGCAGAGCAAGATCGAAGTAGCGCGACTCGAACGTGGCCCATTCGGGCGCCGCGCCCATCACCGGCCTGTGGTGGGAGAACTGAAGAGCGCAGGTGCCCTTTGCCCCCGCCTCGATCAGGGCACGCAGACGCTTGCATTCCGCCTTGCTGCGGTCTTCGGCCGCGCGGGCCATCGCTTCGACGTCAATCAGGAATCCGCCCAGAGGCGAAGCGACGGGTGGGATTTCCACCGCGAAGGTGGCGACGTGCGCCCCGCAACCCAGCGCCTCGGCCAAACCGATTGTAGCCAGGATTGCGGCGTCTGAAGGGCCTTCGGGATAGGTGTTCAAGGGAATGTAGGCGATGCGATCAGGCATGGCGAAATGTCCTTCTTCGGTTTCCAGCGATTGACCGGGCAGGATCTGCGGGTTGCCGGATGCGCAGCCTTTGACCGTGCCGGTCGATGATCAGGCAAGTTCTGTGGGCATGACGAGGACGTCACTCTGGGCGTCCTTCAGCACTTGCAGCGCCACGCTGCCCAGCACCATCCGCGACATCGCGCCCTTGCCCTGAGTCGAGACGACGATCAGATCCGCCTTCACCTCGTCGGCGGTCTTCAGGATTTCACCGGCGACGGTCGCCCCTCCGTGCCGGACGATCCGCTCGGCCTGTCCCAGGCCGCCACCTCCGGTAAACTGGGACAGGCCGTTCCACGCCTCGCGGCGAAGGTCCTCAAGGTAGTCGCGCTCTCCCTCCGGCCCCATGCTGTCGGACATCGCAATCCGCAGCGCGGGCGCGTCGAAGACGTAAAGCAGCGAGCGTGGCGCATCGCCTGCAAGCCCGGCCGCAAGAAAGCGCGTCAGGGCGGTCCTGGCATGGTCGGACAGGTCCGTCGTCATCAGAACATGGCGCCACGGGCCGACGGGCGGACCATTCGCCATCAGCACGGGGCAGCCAACCGAGCGGATGGTGCGCTCCGCTGTCGTTCCGACAAAGGCATCGCGCAGGATCTGGCGCCGATGCGGCCCGATCACCAGCAGGTCGGGAGACGCCTTCGCCGCCGCCTTGACGATGCCGGCGAAGGGATCGTCAAGCAGGATCTCGGTCGTGCAGGCGACACCGTCCAGGTCCTTCAGGCTTCGGGCCAGTTCGGCCAGCAGCTGGCGGGCATCGTTCACCTCGTGATCGACGATCCGGCGGGGCCGGTCATCATCGACGACATGCAGCAGATCGAGGGCGGCGCCATGCTGGCGGGCCAGGATCACCGCGCGGCGCAGCGCACGATCGGACCGTTCGGAAAAATCCGTGGCCAACATGATGCGCTGCATGGTGTGCCCTCCGGCCCCGGGGATGAGGTCGATGAAATCACGTCCATTCGCATCACTGATTGATGCGGGTCAACCAAACGCTACAATCCTTCGCTATTCTTCACCAAAATGCACAAAGGGCAGAAGGTCATGCCGAAGGACCAGTATCAGACCGTCAAGGACGTGGCGGACCGCCTGAAGGTCGCCGAGGCGACCGTCCGCCACTGGATCAAGGTTGGCCAGTTGCGGGCGATCGACATCGGCAAGGGCTGGCGCATCGCCGATGCCGACCTGGCCGAATTCCTGATGGCCCACCAGACCGCACCAAGAAGACACCCGGCTGGCTTGAATGGCCGTGGTCCGCAGGCGGAGGCATAGTGCCGGTCCTGACCTCCTTTGCCGAAATCGCCGTGCTTCTGGTCATGGCGGCCGTGATCGGCCTTGTCGGCACGCTGGCACGGCAGCCGCTGATCGTCAGCTTCATCGCCGTCGGGCTGATCGCGGGGCCTTCGGCGCTGGATGTCGTGCATTCGGACGCGCAGATCGACCT
This sequence comes from Rhodobacter sp. Har01, assembly GCF_020564565.1. GTDB lineage: Bacteria > Pseudomonadota > Alphaproteobacteria > Rhodobacterales > Rhodobacteraceae > Pseudogemmobacter. The sequence goes on along the minus strand of NZ_JAJCTD010000005.1, from coordinate 54,900 downwards.
TCTGTCCGAGCTTGGCATTGCGGTGCTCCTGTTCCTGGTCGGCATCAAGCTGGACGTGAAGCTGATCCGGTCGCTGGGGGTGGTCTCGGTGCTGACGGGCCTCGGGCAGATCATCTTCACCGCCTTCTTCGGCTACCTGATCGGCCTTGGCCTGGGGCTTGGCCACGTCACCAGCCTTTATGTCGCTGTGGCGCTGACGTTTTCCTCGACCATCATCATCGTCAAGCTTTTGTCCGACAAACGCGAGATCGACGCGCTGCACGGCCAGATCGCGCTGGGCTTCCTGATCGTGCAGGATCTTGTCGTGGTGCTGGCCATGATCGTGCTGTCGGCCATCGGCATCGGCGCTGCCGATGCCGGGCATGGCGGCGGGTCGGTGCTGACGGTGCTGGCATCGGGGCTGGCGCTTGTGGCGACGGTGGTCCTCTTCGTGCGCTATGCCGCCAACCCGCTGACCGAACGGCTGGCCCGCGCGCCCGAGCTTCTGGTGATCTTCGCCATCGCGCTTGCCGCGATGTTTGCCGCGATCGGCGATGTCGTTGGCCTGGGCAAGGAGGTGGGCGGCCTGATGGCGGGTGTCGCGCTGGCCTCGACCCCCTACCGCGAGACGATTGCCGCCCGGCTGGCGCCGTTGCGCGACTTCCTGCTTCTGTTCTTCTTCATCGCGCTGGGGGCCACGCTTGACCTGTCGCTTCTGGGCGCACATGTCACCGGGGCCATCCTCTTCTCGCTCTTCGTCCTGATCGGCAATCCGCTGATCGTGCTGGCGATCATGGGGGCGATGGGCTACCGCAAGCGCACCGGCTTTCTGGCCGGGCTGACCGTGGCGCAGATCAGCGAGTTCTCGTTGATCTTCGTGGCCATGGGCGTCTCGCTGGGCCATGTGACCGAGGACGCGCTTGGCCTTGTCACCATGGTGGGCCTGGTGACCATCGCGGCCTCGACCTACATGATCACCTATTCGCACCGGCTGTATGCGGTGTTCGAGCCCCTGCTTGGCGCCTTCGAGCGCAAGGGCACCCCGCGCGAGCCGTCCGAGGCGGGCGCGCATGCGGCCAGCAGCTACAAGGTCATCATCTTCGGCCTGGGCCGGTTCGGCACCGCCATCGGGTTGCGCCTGAAGAAGCGGGGCATCCGCGTGCTGGGCGTGGACTTCAACCCGCAGGCCGTGCGGCGCTGGCGCAACCTCGGCCTCGAGGCCGACTTCGGCGATGCCAGCGACCCCGAGTTTGTCGCCGAACTGCCGTTCCGGGGGGCCGAGTGGATGGTGTCGACGGTGCCGATCCACCCCACGGGGCTAAGCCACGAAGACACCCGCCGGACCCTGATCCAGCTCGCCCGCTCGGCCGGGTTCTCGGGCCGGATGGCGGCCGCCTCACACAGTGCGGGCGACACCGAGGTGCTGTTCGGCGCGGGGATCGATCTGGTGCTGGAGCCCTTCCAGGACGCCGCCGACCGTGCGGTAGAGCTGTTGTGCGGCGCCGCAGGAGAAGAACGGACCGAGTTCCCCGAGATCGCGGCCGAGGGTCGCGAAACGGGATGACGTGGGTCGATCATTCGGAAACGAAGGGACAATTGCCATGAACAGACCTGCTGGCAGGACGGCGATCGTGGCCGCGGGCGCCGTCGGGAACGGCCGCGCCTCCGTGCTGCGCATGGCGGAGGCAGGCGAAATCCCTGACCGGGGCGGTAATCGTCATCAATGGCGGCTACACTGCGCGCTGACATGACCCTGACCACCCCCCACACGACCCCCGCCGCCGATTGCCTTGCGGCGCTGGAAGCTGCGCCGGAAGGCCTGACCACGCCCCAGGCGACGCTGCGCCTTGCCGTGCATGGCCCGAACCGCCTGCCCGAGGTGCGGGGGCGCGGGCCGCTGCTGCGGCTTCTGATGCAGTTCCACAACGTGCTGATCTATGTGCTCCTGGGCGCGGCGGTGGTGACCGGGGCCTTGCAGCACTGGGTCGATACCGGGGTGATCCTGGCCGTGGTTCTGGCCAATGCCGTGATCGGCTTCGTCCAGGAGGGCAAGGCCGAAGCGGCGATGGCCGCGATCCGCACCATGCTGGCGCCCCGCGCCGCGACCTTGCGCGACGGGCGCCGGGTGACGCTGGACGGGGCCGACCTTGTCCCCGGCGACATCGTCCTTCTTGAGGCAGGCGACAAGGTGCCCGCCGACCTGCGCGTGCTCGAGGCGCGCGGGCTGGCGGCGCAGGAGGCGATCCTGACGGGCGAATCCGTGCCGGTGGAAAAGGGGCCGGAGCCGGTCGCAGCCGGGGCCGCGCTGGGCGACCGGCGGTCGATGCTCTGGTCGGGGACGCTGGTGACGCAGGGCACGGCGCGCGGGCTGGTGGTGGCCACGGGGGCGGGCACCGAGATCGGCCGCATCGGCGGGCTTCTGGCCGGGGTCGAGCAGCTGACCACCCCGCTTGTCGCGCAGATGGACCATTTCGCGCGCTGGCTGTCGTTCCTGATCCTGCTCTGCGCCGCGCTTCTGCTGGCCTACGGCTACTTCGTCGGCCACTTGCCCTTTTCCGACCTCTTCATGGCGGTCGTCGGGGTGGCGGTGGCGGCAATCCCCGAGGGCCTGCCCGCCGTGATGACGATCACGCTGGCCATCGGCGTGCAGGCCATGGCGCGCCGCAACGCCATCATCCGCCGCCTGCCCGCGATCGAGGCGATCGGCTCGGTCTCGGTCATCTGCACCGACAAGACCGGCACGCTGACCCGCAACGAGATGGTGGTGGCCGCCGCCGAAACGCCGGAAGGCCGCTTCGCCATCGCCGGCGAGGGCTATGCGCCCGAAGGCGCGGTCACGCCCACGGGTGATCTGGGCCGGCTGGCCCTGGCCGCCGCGCTCTGCAACGACGCGCAGCTGCACCGCAAGGACGGGGTCTGGACCGTCGAGGGCGACCCGATGGAGGGCGCGCTTCTGGCCTTCGCCGGCAAGGTCGCGGGCGATCATGCCGCGCACCGGCTGGATGCCATCCCCTTCGACAGCCGCCACCGCTTCATGGCGGTGCTGACCGATGCGCCGCAGGGCCGGCTGACCCATGTGAAGGGCGCGCCGGAACGGGTGCTGCGGATGTGCGCGGGGCTGGACCATGCCCCGTGGCACGACCGGGCCGAGGCCCTGGCCCGGCAGGGCCTGCGCGTCCTGGCGCTGGCCGAGCGGGCCGAGACGGGCGACCGCATCGACCCCGCGACCCTTGAAGGCGGGCTGACCTTCCTTGGCCTTGTCGGCCTGATCGACCCGCCGCGCCCCGAGGCGATTGCCGCCGTCGCGGAATGCCGGGCGGCCGGCATCCGGGTCAAGATGATCACCGGCGACCATGCCGGCACCGCCGCCGCCATCGCGCGCCAGATCGGGCTGGAAAACCCCGACCGCGTGCTGACCGGCCATGACCTTGACAAGCTGGACGATGCGCAACTGGCGCTGGAAGTCGTGGGCACCAGCGTCTTCGCCCGCACCAGCCCCGAACACAAGCTGCGCCTGGTGACCGCGCTGCAGGCGAACGGCCTGTCGGTGGCGATGACCGGCGACGGGGTGAACGACGCGCCCGCGCTCAAGCGCGCCGATGCAGGCATCGCCATGGGCCTCAAGGGGTCCGAGGCCGCCAAGGAGGCCGCCGACCTGGTGCTGGCCGACGACAACTTCGCCTCCATCGCCGCCGCCGTGCGCGAAGGTCGGACGGTCTGGGACAACCTGCAAAAGGTCATCAGCTGGACCCTGCCCACGAATGCCGGCGAGTCGGTGGTCATCGTGCTGGCGCTGCTGCTGGGGCTTGCCCTGCCGGTGACGGCCGTCCAGATCCTGTGGGTCAACCTGATCACCGCCATCACCCTGGGCCTTGCCCTGGCCTTCGAGCCGACCGAGACCGGCACCATGGCCCGCCCGCCGCGCGCCCGCCATGCGCCGATCCTGTCGGGCCAGCTGGTCTGGCATGTCGTTCTGGTCGCGACCCTGTTCCTGGCGGCGGTCTTCGGCGTCTTCACCTACGCCATCGACAAGGGCCATCCGCTGGCCCTGGCGCAGACCATGGCGATGAACACGCTGGTCGTGCTCGAGATCTTCCACCTCTTCTTCATCCGCAACATCCACAGCACCTCGCTGACCTGGGCCGCCGCGCGCGGGACCCGGGTGGTCTGGACCGTGGTCGTCCTCATCACGGCCGCGCAGTTCGCCGTCACCTATCTTGCGCCCTTGCAGGCCCTGCTGGGCACCGCGCCGATCCCACTGTTCGACGGCCTCTTGATCGTCGGCATCGGGGCGGCATTCTTCGCGTTGATCGAGATCGAGAAACAGATCAGACTGGGGTTGAAATCATGACGCGACCGACAAGACGCAAGCCGCCTTCTGTCCCCCGTCCGGCCGCTGCCCAGCCTCCGGTGCAGCTGCCCGCCGTCGTGCCCCCCCTGCAAGAGCCGCAGCAGACCCATCCGCACGACACCCTCGACCGTGCGGCGCGGGGCGCCTTGGCAAAGCTGAGCGGCGGGGTGTCGCCGCACGCCTTCATCGAGGCCTGGAGCGACTGGGCGCAGCATCTGGCGCGCTCGCCCGGCCGCCAGCTGGAACTGGCCGAGCATGCCCAGCAGAACCTCTTGAAGGTCATGGCGCTTGCCGCCAGCCCGGGCGGCGCGCCGCCCTTTGTGCCCAAGCCCTATGACAAGCGCTTTGCCCATCCCGGCTGGCAGACCTTCCCCTTCCAGCTGTGGCAACAGGGGTTCCTGGCCGTGCAGGACTGGTGGGACCAGGCGACCGAACCGATGCGCGGCCTGCGCCCCGAAGATGCCGACCGCACCCGGTTTCTGGCCCGCCAGACGCTGGACGTGCTGTCGCCCTCGAACCAGCCGCTGCTCAATCCCGAGATCATCGCCGAGACGGTGAAGACCGGCGGCCGCAACCTGACCGAAGGCGCGGCGCATTTCCTTGAGGATGCGGTCAAGACCCTGACGAGCCGGCATGATCCGCCCCCCGAAGGCTACCGTATCGGCACCGATCTGGCCTGCACCCCGGGTCAGGTGGTCTTTCGCAACGACCTGATGGAACTGATCCAGTATGCCCCGCAGACCCCGCAGGTGCAGGCGCGGCCGGTCCTGATCGTTCCGGCTTGGATCATGAAATACTACATCCTCGACCTGTCGCCCGCGAACTCGATGGTGCGCTACCTGGTGGCGCAGGGCTTCACCGTCTTCATGATCTCCTGGATCAACCCGACGGCCCAGCATCGCGAGCTGTCGCTGGAGGACTACCGCAAAGAGGGCGTCCTGGCGGCGCTGGACGCGGTGACGACGATCGTGCCGGACACCACGGTTCATGCCGTCGGCTATTGCCTTGGCGGCACGATCCTGGCGATCGCGGCAGCGACCCTGGCGCGCGACCGCGATGACCGGCTGGCCTCGGTCACGTTGATGGCAGCGCAGGTCGATTTCGCCGAGGCGGGCGAACTCCTGCTGTTCGTAGATGAGAGCCAGGTCTCCTTCCTTGAGGATCTGATGTGGGAACAGGGCTATCTCGACCGCCCGCAGATGGCCCGCGCCTTTGCCGCCATCCGGGCCGAAGACCTGATCTGGACCCGCGCCGTCCAGCGCTATTTCCTCGGGCGCGAGGATGTGCCGACCGACATCGGCGTCTGGCTGGCCGACACCACCCGGATGCCCGCGCGGATGCATTCGCAATACCTGCGCGCGCTGTTCCTCGAGAACCGGCTGACGGCGGGGCGGTTCGCCGTCGAGGGCCGGGTGATCGCGCTCGAGGACCTGTCGGTGCCGCTGTTCGTGGTGGGCACCGAGACCGACCACATCGCGCCCTGGCGGTCGGTCTACAAGACCCAGCTTTTCACCCATTGCGACCTGACCTTCGTCTTGACCAGGGGCGGGCACAACACCGGGATCCTCAGCGAACCTGGGCACAAGGACAGACACTACCGCATCTCGCACCGCCCGGCGGGCGCGCTTTACGTCGGCCCCGACGGCTGGCTGGCCCAGACCGAGCCGCTGCCCGGTTCGTGGTGGCCGGCCTGGGCGGACTGGCTGAGGAGAGAGGGCGGCGAAGCGGTTTCACCCCCCGCGATGGGCGCCCCGCAGCGCGGTCTTCTCCCGCTGGCCGCCGCGCCCGGCAGCTACGTCCTGCAGACCTGAGCCGCGGTGCCACAACCTGTAAGGGCTATCCGACGGCCTGCCCCTGCCTGACGTCTCGCGGTGCGGCTCCATCAGTGACTGGACCCTGCTTTCTCCTTGAGACCGATCACCGCGTTGTCCTGGTCGACTGCGGGCTATTTCAGGGTTCGAAGACCGAAAAGGAACGGGATTGCCGGCCGTTTCCCGTCGCGCCCGCCAAGATGGATGCGGTGATCCGCGGTGGCAGGCAGGGCCGCATGGCCGACGCACTCTCGCGTCTCGACTTCGTCATCATGGACAAGCTGGGCGACCTGCCCTTCGCCCAGTCCGGCGGCCAGTTCCTGTTCCATCTGATCAGCTGCCTCTACGAAAACACGTCGATCATCGTCACCACCAACCTCGTCTTCGGCCTATGGCCCACCGTCTACGGCGACGCCAAGATGACGACAGCGCTCCTCGACCGCCTGACCCACCACTGCGAGATCGACGACACCGGCAACGAAAGCGGGCGCTTCAAGAACCGCGCCGGCCATCACGCCGCGCCCATGATCAGGACCTGAGCCGCCTCCCCCACCTGCAAGTTCGGTCGGCTCAGGCGGTGATTTCGCCCCACCGGGCGGTCAGGATTGGATGCCGATCCGGGGTCAGTCCTGCGCGCCGATGGACAGTCAGATGATCACCGGTCTCGTCGCGGCGCTTTGCAGCAGGCCGAGGATGGAACGATCCGCGGCGATGCCGTGCGGCTGGTGAATCCGGAGGACCGGCTGAACGACTGGCTGGCCATCGCGCAGTTCACGGTGATCGACAACGGCAACAACCGGCGCCCGGATGTGGTGGTGTTCCTGAACGGGCTGCCGGTTGGCGTGATCGAGGTGAAGAAGCCGGGGGCCGAGACCGCGACGCTGGGCGCGGCTGTCAACCGGTTGCAGACCTGCAAGTCGCAGATCCCCTTGCTGTTCCGCGCCCATGCGGTGCTGGTCACGACCGACGGTCTCCAGGCCTGCACAGGCTCGCTGACCGCCGATCCGGAACGCTTCATGCCCTGACGTCCGACCGATGGCGCCGATGCGGCGCACAAGGGCGCCCCGGAAATGCCGGTGCGGATCGAGGGAGTGTTCACGCGGCCGCGCCTTCTGCCGCTGATGCAGGATCTTGCGGTGTTCGGCGACACACCCGGCGGCATTGCGAAGATCGTCGCGGGCCATCACCAAGACCACGCAGGGAAGCGGGCCGCGGCTGGCACGGTTGAGGCCGGCCGGTCGGGTGGCGACCGCAAGGCCGGCGTGATCGGGCACACGCAAGGGTCGGGCAAGAGCCTGCTCATGGCCTTCGATGCCGGGCAGTTGGTGCGCGACAGTGCCGGTCTGCTACGAGAGCCGCCTGGAGCCCATCGAGCTGCCCGAGGGGGAAAAGCCCAAGGTCGATGCCAAGATCAAGGACCTGACCGAGGATGAGGCCGCCAGCGAGAAGCCGCGCCTGCAGCGGCAGTGGTCGACGGTAGAGGCACCGGTCACAGCCGAAAAGCGGTTGTGCATGGTGGTCGAGGGCCTTGTCGCCCGTTTCCAGGCGCGGGCGCAGGTGCTGTCAAACGAAGGCGAACCCGTCTCCGTTCCCCCAGCCCCACTTGCCGATCAGGCCGCGAGAAGGCCGCGCCACTCGGCGAGAGCGGCGGCGCGGGTCTGCTTGTAGGTGTTGCGGTCTTGCAGGTGACGCTCCGTCGGCAAGCGGGTGTGGGCCGAGGCAGGGACGGAGGCGAGCTTCTGCAGCGGTCGCATGCGCCGGAACCGCAACATCGCCCGCTCCCGTCATCGGAACGGCAGGTGCGAGCACTGGGCCCGGTTGTTGAGCCAGCGCCCCGTTTCGCAGTCGTCGCCGCGGCCCAGGTCCTTCAGATCGGCACCATAGGACCGCAGCCGATCCGTCACGATGGTCTCGGGCCGCCCGTGCCGTTTCATCGATTTCTTGAGGAATTTCAGCGCTGCCTTGCGATCGCGGGCCTTGGTGACGATGCTTTCCGGCACCTCGCCTTCATGATCGACAGCCCGCCAAAGGTAATGCGTCACCCCGTTGATCTTCACGTAGACCTCGTCCAGGTGCCACTGCCAGTGACGATGCGCGCGCATCGCCTCCACCCTTCGGCCCCTGATCTCGGCGGCGATCATCGGGCCGAACCTGTTCCACCAGTACCGCACGGTCTCATGGCTGATCTCGATGCCCCGCTCGTGCAGGAGATCCTCGACGTTGCGAAGTGACAGCGGGAATCGGATATCGAGCATCACCGCCAGGCGGATGATCTCGGGGCTCGTCTTGAAGTGGCGGAAGGGGGAGCGTTCGGTCATCCCGGGCGGCCAGCCGGGCACCCAGGTCGGCCCGGGCCAAGTTCTTCTGACAACACCGGATCATAGCATGTCATCCCGCGGATGTTGCGCAAGGCAAGGATCGTCGATCCACCGAAACCCAAGCATCACGCGTCAAAGGTCGCGACAGAACCGCCCTCAGCGACCCGCGCACGGGTCACCATCCTTGACGCCGAGCGTCAACTGGACTTTGCTTCCGGGGTGGCGCAGGGAATGGTCCCGGCGGGGTGGCGCAGTCTGATGGTGTCGGAGTGGCATCCGGCGCGGCTGTCCCCTGGCCGCAAGAAGGATTTCGGTCGGGCCATGAAAAGACCGTCGCGTGCCACCAGGCTGGCAAGCCCCCGAACCGCACCGATGGCCGGACGGGCACTCCGGTCCGGCGACGGGTCCGGAAGCTGAACCGCCATGCACCGCTACCGCTTTGTCCTGTTGCGCCCGTTCCAGATGCTTCCGGTGTTGGCCGGGATCTCGGTGATCACCTTCGTGCTGGTCCGGCTTATTCCGGGTGACCCGGCGCGTATCCTTCTGGGCACCCGCGCCACCGCCTCGGCCATCGCCAAGATCCGCGCCCAGTATGGCCTGGATGAGCCGATGTGGATGCAATACCTCTATTTCCTCAAGAACCTGTCGGTCGGTGAGATGGGCCGCTCGACGCTGTACAAGATCGACGTCCTGCGCCTGATCGCCACCCGGATCGAGCCGACGCTGGCCCTGGTGGCCGTCGGCGTGGTCCTGGCGCTGGTGATCTCGGTGCCCTTTGCCGCCGTCTCTGCCCGCCGGCAGGGCAGTGTGGCGGACCATGCCGTGCGGCTGGTCTCCACCGCGGGCATAGGGTTTCCGTCGTTCTGGCTGGGGGCAATCCTGATCATCCTGTTCTCGCTCAAGCTCGACTGGCTGCCGGTCTCGGGCTACGGCGAGACCTTGCCCGACAAGCTGGTGCACCTGGTGTTGCCCGGCCTGACCATCGCGCTGTCGCTGTCGGCGGTGATCACGCGGTCGCTCAGGGCGGGGATGATCGCCGGGCTGTCGTCGGACATCGCCACCGCGGCGCGGGCGCGCGGGATGCCCGAAGGCGTGGTATTCTGGCGCCATGTGGTGCCGAACGCGCTGGTGCCCACGGTAAATCTGCTGGCCGTCAACATCGGCTGGCTGATCGGCGGCACCGTGGTGGTGGAAAGCGTCTTTGCCATTCCGGGACTGGGGCAGTTGATGGTCCGCGGCATCTTCAGCCGCGACTACATGGTGGTGCAGGGCGTGGCGCTGACCTTCGCGGTGGCGACCGTGCTGGTGAACTTCCTGGCGGACATCATCACCGTCGCGCTTGATCCAAGGGTCAAGCTGTGACCGCGCGGCCCGCCTTCGCCCCGCGCTGGAGCGCCCGGTTCGGCCGGCGCCCGATGCTGGCCGCGGGGCTGTCGATTCTGGGCGGCTTCGTCCTGCTGGCCGTGCTGGCGCCCTGGATCGCCCCCTACGACCCCATCCTGCACAGCAAGGGGGCCGAATTGCTGCCGCCCTCGCTGGCGCATCCCTTCGGTACCGACAACTTCGGCCGCGACGTGCTGAGCCGGGTGATCTGGGGCGCGCGGATCGACCTGCAGATCGCCGTGATCGGCGTGGCGTTCCCGTTCCTGATCGGCACCGTGGTCGGCACGGTGGCGGGGTTCTTCGGCGGCTGGGTCGACACCGTCTTCATGCGGCTGGTCGACGTGGTGCTGGCCTTTCCCTTCCTGGTGCTGATGCTGTCGATCATCACCATCCTGGGGCCGGGGCTGGGCAGTTTCTACATCGCCATGGCGCTGGTCGGCTGGGTCAGCTACGCGCGGCTGATCCGGGCGCAGATCCTGGTCCTGAAGACGCAGGACTTCGCCGTTGCCGCCGCCAGCCTGGGGTTTTCCCGCACCCGGATCATGTTCCGCCACCTTTTGCCCAACGCGCTGGCCGGATCGCTGGTCTTCGTCATGTCCGACGCGGTGCTGGTGCTGCTGAACGGTGCCGCGATCAGCTACCTGGGCCTGGGCGTGCAGCCCCCCATGGCCGAATGGGGCATCATGGTGGCCGAGGCGCAGGGCTTTCTGACCCAGGCCTGGTGGATCACCCTGTTCCCGGGCCTGGCCATCGTCACCCTCGCCTTCGGCTTTTCGCTGACCGGCGACGCGCTGGCCGATCTGATGGGGGTGCATGAATGACCCCGCAACTGGCCATCGACGATCTCTCCGTCGTCCATCGTGGCCCCGAGGGCGAGAAGCTGCTCCTGGACCGCATCTCGCTGAGCCTGAACCGGGCCGAGATCCTGGGCCTGGTCGGCGAAAGCGGCTCGGGCAAAAGCCTGCTGTGCCGCGCGGTGATGGGCCTTCTGCCCTCGCGCCAGTTGCAGGTGACGGGCGGCTCGGTCCGGCTGGACGGCGAGGAAATCCTGTCCGGCGCCCGGCTGGACCTGATCCGCGGCCGCCGCATCGGCATGATCTTCCAGAACCCCACCAGCCACCTGGACCCGATGATGAGGATCGGCGCCCAGATCGGCGAAGGCCTGCGCCATCACCGCGGCCTGACCGGTGCCGAGGCGCGGGCCGAGGCGGTGTCGCTCCTGGCGCAGGTGGGCTTTCCCGATCCGGTCCGCGCCTGTGCGTCCCATGCCCACCAGTTCTCGGGCGGGATGCGGCAGCGCGCGATGATCGCCATCGCGCTGGCCTGCGATCCGGAACTGCTGATCGCCGACGAACCGACCACCGCGCTGGACGTGACCATCCAGGCCCAGATCCTGCGGCTGCTGACCGAGTTGCGTGACCGGCGCGGGTTGTCGATCATCCTGATCACGCATGACCTGGGCGTGGTGGCGCAGACCTGCGACCGGATCGCCGTCATGCGCCAAGGCCAGATTGTCGAGACGGGTGAGAAGCGGGCGCTGCTGGCGCGGCCGCAGCACCCCTATACCCGCGATCTGATTGCCTCGCATCCCTCGCTGGCCCATGCGGGCGACCATCTGCCCCCCGACCGCATCCACCAGCCGGTGTTCGAAACCCGCGATCTGGAGGTACGGTTTCCCATTGGCGGCGGGCTCTTCCGCCGCAAGCAGGAGATGCGGGCGGTCAAGGGCGTCACCCTGCGCATCTGGCCGGGCGAGACGGTTGGGATCGTGGGCGAAAGCGGGTCGGGGAAAAGCACTCTGGCGCGGGCGATGCTGGGCCTGACGCCCATCACCTCGGGCACGGTGCTGTTCGACGGGCTGGACCTGAGCGCCGACCGCGCCGCCACCCTGCGGCGGCTGCGGTCCGAGGCGGCGATGGTGTTCCAGGACCCGTTCAACTCGCTGAACCCGCGGATGACCATCGGCGCCACGCTGGACGAGGTCTTGCGGACGCAGGGCGAAACCCCGCCCGAGCGCATTCCGGCGCGGATCGACGAATTGCTGACCATGGTCGGCCTCGACGCCAGCTTCGCCCGCCGCCGCCCGCGCAGCCTGTCGGGCGGGCAATGCCAGCGCGCCGGCATCGCCCGGGCGCTGGCGGTGAACCCGCGCGTCATCATCGCCGACGAATGCGTGGCCGCGCTGGACGTGACCATCCAGGCCCAGATCGTTGACCTGTTCCGGCAGTTGACCGCCACCTCGGGCCTGACGCTGGTGTTCATCGCCCATGACCTGGCCATCGTGCGCCACCTTTGCGAACGGGTCGTCGTCATGCATCATGGCGAAATCGTCGAGGACGGCCCCTCGACCCGTGTCTTCGCCCGGCCCGAACGTCCCTATACCGCGGCCCTGATCGCCGCGATCCCCGACATCGACCCAGACCGCCCCATCAACGGCGGCACCCCAACCCCCAACCAGCAGGAGCTTGCGACATGATACGGAATTGGGCGAAAGCCGCCCTTCTTGGGCTTGCGGTCTCGACCGCGCTTGTCTCGGTGGCCGAGGCGCAAGGCGTATTGACCATCGGCCGGCGCGAGGATGGCACCACCTTCGACCCCATCGCCACGGCGCAGAACGTGGATTTCTGGGTGTTCTCCAACGTGTTCGACGTGCTGGTGCGGGTGGACAAGGCCGGCCAGGAGCTGCTGCCGGGCCTGGCCGAAAGCTGGGAAGCCTCGGCCGACGGGCTGACCTACACCTTCCGCCTGCGCGAGGCGAAATTCTCGGACGGCAGCCCCGTCACCGCCGAGGACGCCGCCTATTCGTTGACCCGCATCCGCGACAGCGAGTTGTCGCTTTGGTCGGACAGCTACAAGATCATCAAGGACATCCAGACCCCGGATGCCAAGACCCTGGTGATCACCCTGAACGGCCCCTCGGCGCCGTTCCTGTCCACCCTGGCCATGCCCGGCGCCTCGGTCGTTTCGAAGGCGGCGATGGAATCGATGGGCGAAGAGGCCTTTGCCGAAAAGCCGGTCGGCTCGGGCGCCTTCATGGTGCAGGAATGGCGGCGCGGCGACCGGGTGATCCTGGTCAAGAACCCGAACTACTGGGACGCTGCCAATGTCAGTCTGGACGGGGTGGAGTGGATTTCCGTGCCCGACGACAACACCCGCATGCTGGCGGTGCAAGCGGGCGAACTGGACGCAGCGATCTTCGTGCCGTTCTCACGCGTGGCCGAGCTGTCGGCCGACCCGAACCTGACCATGGTCATCGATCCGTCCACCCGCGAAGACCATCTGCTGCTGAACCACGAACACCCGCCGCTGGACAATCCGAAGGTGCGCGAGGCGATCGACCTTGCCATCGACAAGCAGGCCATTGTCGATACCGTTCTCTTCGGCCAGGGCGAGGTGGCCAACAGCTATGTGCCGAAGGGCGCGCTCTACCACAGCGATGACAACGGCGCGCGCGGGTTCGACCCGGAAAAGGCCAAGGCGCTGCTGGCAGAGGCGGGCGTCGGCGATGTCGCGCTGACCTATGTGGTCAACGCCGGCAACGAGGTGGACGAGCAGATCGCCGTGCTGTTGCAGCAGCAACTTGCCGCCGTGGGCATCACCGCGAACCTGCAGAAGATGGACCCGAGCCAGACCTGGGACATGCTGATCAACGGCGAGTATGACCTGTCGGTGATGTACTGGACCAACGACATCCTCGACCCCGACCAGAAGACCACCTTCGTCCTGGGCCATGACGTGAACATGAACTACATGACCCGCTACCAGAACGACACGGTCAAGCAGCTGGTGGCCGATGCCCGGCTGGAGATGGACCCCGCCAAGCGGGCGGCGATCTATGCCGAGATCCAGAAGCTGGCCAAGGCCGACACCCACTGGATCGACCTCTACTACAGCCCCTACATCAGCGTGACCCGCAAGGGGATTGCGAACTTCGGCCAGAACCCGCTGGGCCGGTTCTTCCTTGAGGAAACGACGAAATCCGAATGACAGCCTCGCGGCGGCTCCATTCACCGGGGCCGCCGCTTTCTCTTGCACAGGTGCCACGATGACCCGGATCGACCAAGCCGCCCTTGACGCAGCACTTGACGCCTTGCCCAAGCGCTTTCCCGGCCCCGGAGGCGTGGCCGGCGTGATGCAGGACGGCAAGGTTGTTGCCGCCCGCGCCTGGGGCCACGCCAATGTCGACACCGGCGTGCCGATGACCCCCGGCACCCGGCTGCCGATCTGCTCGATCTCCAAGCAGTTCACCTGCCAGGTGCTGCTGGCCACCGCGGGCGATCCCGACCGGCTGAACGCCCGCGTGGCCGAGTATCTGCCGAACTTCACCGGCCCGCTGCCGACCGTGACCCAGCTTTGCGCCAACCAGTCGGGCCTGCGCGACTATTGGGCCCTGACGGTGCTGCACGGGGCCTTCGCCGAACAGACCTTCGCGCGCGCCGACGCCCTGCCGCTGATCGCGCGGATGAAGACCGGGCATTTCGCCCCCGGCAGCCGCTATTCCTACTGCAACTGCAACTTCCGCATCGTCTCGGAACTGATCGAGAGCGAGACGGGCGAGCCGCTGGACCGGCTCTACGCCCGCCACATCTGGGAACCGGCCGGGATGAAGACTGCCGTGCTGACCGCCGACACGCGCCATCCGGCCGATGGCGTCGTGGGCTACGAAGGCACCCAGGCGACCGGGTATTTCCCCGCCGACAACGCCATCTTCTGGATCGGCGATGCCGGCATTTCGGCCTCGCTGACCGACATGCTGGCCTACGAGGCCTGGATCGACGCCACCCGCGACGACCCGGCCAGCCTGTACCGCCGCGCCTCGGCCCCGCCAACGTTTTCCGACGGCACCCCGGCCTACTACGGCTATGGCCTGGCGCATGAAACCATCGCCGGGCTGGCCTTCACCGGTCATGCCGGCGCGCTGCGGGGGTTCCGCGCGCAAAGGCTGAACGCGCGCGAGGCGCGGCTGTCGGTGGTGGTGATGTTCAATCACGAGGCCAGTTGCCATGCCGCCGCCGAAAGCCTGGTCCTTGCGGCCCTGGGCCAGCCCGAACCCGCCGCCCCGCCGATCCCGGATGGCTGGGACGGCCAGTGGCTGGGCCCCGACAACCTGGTGACCCGCATCTCCTGTGGCCGCACCTCGGCCGTGCTCTCGCACGCAACGATTCCTGACACGGTGACCCTGGCCCCTGATGGCACGCTGGTCGCGCCCGGCGTGGTGCTGCGGCGCCAGGGCGACCGGCTGGAGATGCAGCGCATTGCCGACAACACCAGTGCGATCCTGCCTCCGCTGGCCGTGGTCGACGCGGGCGATGCGGCCGAACTTGCCGGTTGCTACGCATCGACCGAGCTTGAGGCCGACGTGACCATCGAGGCGCGGGATGGCGGTGTCCATGCACGGTTCGCCGGCATGCTGGGCAAGGGCCGGATGGAACGGATCGAGCCGGCCGGCAAGGACGTCTGGATCATCGCCACCCGGCGCTCGATGGATGCTCCTGCGCCTGGCGACTGGACGCTGCTCGTCCGGCGCGACGGCGGAGGCAGGATCGTCGGCCTGACCCTGGGCTGCTGGCTGGCCCACGGGATCGAATACCGACGGGTCTGATCCGGCCGGCGCACCGCGTCCGGTCAGACTGGTCCCGGGCGCGCAGAGCGGACGGCCACGGCGACAACAGCGGAAGTCCACCGGTTTCGTCGCGATCAAGATGGCTCTGACGATGGGTTGGCTGGCTCCTCCTGACGGCACTTGTGCCACAGTGATCCAGGCAGGATCAGAAGGATTTGGCCATGCAGGTGCTGTTGCACAGATCGGCTGACGGCCAGACTGCCCGTTTCCCCGGACAGACCTGTCCCACGGCCTGTGTGACGGGGATGCCGAGGGCGGTGTGACCGTTCAGGATATCGCAGGTGCGCGCCACCGGTTCCAGCGACCTGCGATGAACACGAACCCGGGACTCCGCGGCCTGACGGTCGAAGTCCCGGGCCATGAGGCGCTGGCCCGGCAGTTTCGCTTCGCGGGCCTTCGGTTCACCCGGTGCATCCAGGTTTCGACGCGGCGTCTGCGGTGGTAGCCGCTCCGCCTTCGCCAGAGCGCGCGGCAGCCCCTGCCGTGATCGCCTTCCACGGCTTGGCATTCCTGCGGGGCGGGATGACGGCAGCGCCCCTTTCTGCGATGGCGTCGTGGCCGTTTCGAGTGCCGCAGGCGCCGTCGGCCGTGACCCTGGCGATGTCCTGATCGGCGGGGATCCGGGCCAGTAGTCCGGGCAGCATGGGCGCACCGCCGATGTCGCCGCTGGTGCCCTCGACCGCCCTGATCTCCAGTGTTTCCTCATCGATCCCGAGATGGATCCTGCGCCGCCCAGGCCGGGCCAGGATCAAACCAGACCGTCAGCGACCCGCGGCGCTTGAGCGCCCTGTCATGCACGGGCCAGGTCAGGGTCCTGCAAGCCGGTGTGTTCGGTCTGCTCAACCACCCCAACTCTCACGCCGGATTCAAGCGGTGACTCCCGGACGGGATTGGTGCGACAGGGCCCACAAGAGAACATGACGTATTTCGCCTTGCTCTGAGCGCAAGGCCGATCGCGTGCAGGGCACACCTACAGAGGAAGGGGATTCGCTGCAGTTGATCCAGATCCTGGTGACCTCCGCCCGAAAACCAGGGCTAGCTGCTCAAACGGGCATCAGGCGATACGTGGCATTCCAGGTGGGGCCGCCAGTCTGGAGTGGGAACAAAGATGGGGACATGCTCCAAGCTCTGCAGTAAAATCAAATTATTTCATATGGTTGTGATGAAAAATTGGCAGCGGGAACAGGCCTGCGGTCGAACCTTCTCTTGTGGATGCCGCCCTCATTTGCAAGGAATTTCTGAACCTTAGACATGTGATCGAGTGCGGACTCTTGTCAGGCCTGATAGCGCGGCCTATTGGATGCCGCTGGCCAAGATGGAGATGCGCGGACCGCGACCAAATCTCCAACAACGAGCTCGAAACTCTGAGAAGGTTTCTGGTTTGCCCAACCCGGATCATGTCGATCATTTGCCCATTCGGATCATGCCTTCCTCATAACTCTGCGTTCCGGTTTCGCGTTCTGCTGCCGGATCAAGCAGCGCTGGCGATCACCGGATCGCGATAGTCTTTACCGCGCGTGAGCATCGCCCAGAGTCCGCGCGCCATCTTGTTGGCCAGTGCGAAGGCCGCGACCATCGGTGGCTTGCGTTCCAACATGCGCTCAAGCCAGGGGTTTTGCGGTGTGCCTCGGCGCAGGGCCCAGCGGATCACGGCCATTGCGCCGGTGATCAGCAGACGGCGAATGTCGCGTTGCCCCATCTTCGAGGTTTTTCCAAGCCGTTGCTTGCCGCCGGTCGACGCCTGTCGCGGCACGAGCCCAAGCCAAGCTGTAAAGTCGCGGCCGCGCTTGAACTGCTCCATCGGCGGCGCGAAGGTCTCGACTGCCAGAGCGCTGATCGGACCCACACCCGGCATTGTCTGCAGGCGGCGGGATGTCTCGCCTTCCCTTGCAATCGCGTCGATCCTCTTCTTCATGGCATTGATACGGGCGGTCAGATGCGTGATCTGGTCCAGGAGTTCACTGCAGATTTCCCGGGCGAGCGGCGGCAAATCGGAGTTTGCGTCCTTGATGAGGGCGCCAAGGCGCGGAAGATAGCCGATCCCCTCGGGCGCGATGAAACCGAACTCGTACAGGTGCGACCGCAGCGCATTGACCGCTTCTGTGCGCTGTTTCACGAACTGCTCGCGAGTGCGGAACAGGATGGAGCGCGATTGCTGGTCGCTGGTCTTCGGCTCGACATAGCGCATGGTCGGGCGCAGCGCCGCTTCCACGATCGCCTCCGCGTCCGCCGCGTCGTTTTTCTGCCTTTTGATGAACGGCTTGACATAGCGCGGTGCGATCAGTTTCACCTCATGGCCGACCCGCACCAGTTCCCGCGCCCAGTGATCCGCACCACCGCAGGCCTCCATCACCACGAGGCATTGCGGATGCTCCGCCATGAAGCGCTGGAACTGCGGTCGCGACAGCTTCTTGCGGAACATGACTGAACCATCCGCGGCCGCGCCGTGCAGCTGGAACACGTTCTTTGCCAGGTCGACGCCGATAGTGCTAACTTCCTTCATGGATGACCGGCGCGAAGCTGCGCGAACAACGCATGGCCGCGCGGCTGACACAGGCCGAACGGGCGGCACGCGCGGGCTTCGACCGGGAGGCGGTGTTCTATTGGGAAGCCAAGCCGGTTGTCCCGCTTCGCTACGGCGCGCCCCGCCGCTTTGCCGAAGTGCTGGACCTGCCCGAACTGCGGGATTTCATCCTATCAAGTGCGTGCACGTGGGGATGGCGTGTTACCGACCCCCTGCAAGCGATGATTGACCGCTTGGTGGCTGCGGAGGGGACGCGGATCAAGGCACGAGACGCCCAGCGCCGGGCCAAGGCCCGCGTGCTTTGCGGGGCGAGAACGCACAAGGGGCTTGCCTCTCGGCTGCTGAGTGAACCCGGCAAGCGGCGCTGCAAGTTTCACGGCGGGAAATCCACCGGGGCCAAGAGGCAGAAGGACGCGTGAGGATTGCCGAAACACAGCGGCGGCGCTGGGCACGGACCAGCCCGTCTGACTCCACACCGTGCACACCTGCCTTTCCAGAATGCAGGAAAACAACACCATTGGGCACGCGCGCGGGGATTGCCAGGCATGGCCTTCGAGGACGCCGACCTCTTCGGCCGTCCGGACCTCGAAACCCGGTCCGTCGCCGTCGCGAACGTCGGCGAGGTGCTGGACGCGGTGGGGCAGACGGAAGGACTTTTCGGCCTCGCTTGTGGAATCGGTCAGGGCGAATTTCCCAGAGACGCGCGCTCCGGGACTTGTCAGCGTGGAGGCGATGGCCGTTCGACCGGTTTTGCTTTGCTTCCTGTGGGTTGCGGTCTGTACCTTGACGGGGGTGACCGGCAAAGACCCCTGCGAGCCCTTCACGATGGCGTAGGGGTCTCCGTCCATCGTGCGCAGGTAGCTTTCTGCGCGTCGCAGGGCCAGGCGCAGGGAGATTTCGTCTTCAGTCCGGCTGCCGAGTTCGACCGTTCGGAAGACGCAGTCGAGGTGAACGCTTGCGGTGCCGGCCTTGGTGAATGCGGCGATCCAGCCATCCAACCGGAGCACATCTCCGAGGATGCGCTTGTCGTTGGTGGAACTTGGCATGACTGGCCTCTGATACGCTCAATCACCAGCTTATGCGTTGGAACCGGGAGTTCAAGCGCCGCGATCCAAGGCCCTTTTCCCCTTGCCCCCGCCCGCCTTCCTCAATAAACACGCCGGCGGAGATGTGGCCGAGTGGTCGAAGGCACGCCCCTGCTAAGGGCGCAGACCTCTAAAGGGTCTCGAGGGTTCGAATCCCTTCGTCTCCGCCACCCCCATCAAGCGCATCGACAAGTCAGGCGCTTGAATTCCCTTGAAAATTTAGCTATTGATATGGGTGGAGCATGGGTGATGAGTGGCCTTTGCTACACAATTTGCTACACATTCTGCTGCACAACTGCGCCTCTTTTCGGGCAGTCG
The DNA here is from genome assembly GCF_020564565.1 of Rhodobacter sp. Har01. Taxonomy (GTDB): domain Bacteria; phylum Pseudomonadota; class Alphaproteobacteria; order Rhodobacterales; family Rhodobacteraceae; genus Pseudogemmobacter. The sequence continues at coordinate 35,508 of NZ_JAJCTD010000005.1, read as the reverse complement.
TGGCGCCGACGGAGCGGGCATGACCATCAAGCCGCGATCGAAGAAGGGCACTCTTGAACTGCGCCGCCGCGTGCCGAGGAAGTATGCGGCGGTCGAGCCGCGAACGTTCGTCTGGGTTTCCCTGGATACGGATTCTCCCTCGGTCGCGGAAGCGCGGGCCGTCACGATCTGGCAGCAGCAGATCGCCAGATGGGACGCGCTGCTGGCCGGCGACACGACTGACGCGGAGGCGAGGCTCGATGTGGCCAGGGAACTGGTCGAGGCCAAGGGGTTTTCCTATACACCTGCAAGCACCCTGCTTGAGCAGCCCGTCCAACAGCTCTTGAAGCGCGTCGAGGCGATCGCCGTCAGGAAGGGCGTTCCCAGCCAGAGGGAAGCCGAGGCACTCCTCGGCACAGTTCCGGACCCCGGTCTCAAGATCAGCCGGGCGCTTGATCTCTTCTGGCAGCTGACCGCAAGCGACCTGATCGGCAAGAGCGAGGATCAGGTTCGCCGTGCGAAGAACCCGGTCACGAAGGCCGTCAGGAACCTGATTGAGGTGATCGGCGACAAGCGGATCGACGCAATCAGCCGCGATGACATGCTGGATTTCCGCGACTGGTGGGCCGAGCGGATGGAGAAGGGCGACCTGACCGCGAACTCGGCGAACAAGGATCTGACCCATATCGGAAAGGTGCTGAAGCGGGTCAACGAGCTCAAGCGCCTTGGGCTGGACCTTCCCCTCGGTGGACTGGCCTTCAAGCAGGGCGATGCCGACCAGCGCCCACCGTTCTCGCGCGAATGGATCACCACGCGGCTGCTCGCACCAGGTGCGCTCTCCGGCCTGAACACCGAAGCGCGCTGCATCCTTCTGGGCATGATCAACACCGGCTACCGGCCAAGCGAGGGTGCAGCCCTGTTGCCGACGCACATCCAGCTGGACGGCACGGTGCCCCATATCCTGATCCGACCGGAGGGGCGGCAACTGAAGACCCGGAACGCGAAGCGGACGATCCCGCTCGCAGGTGTCAGCCTGCAGGCGCTTCGGGAGTGCCGGAACGGCTTTCCGCGGTATCGCGACAAGCCGGGCCTGTCGGCCACCATCAACAAGTTCCTGCGCGAGAACAGACTGATGGAGAGCGACGACCATGTCGTCTACAGCCTGCGTCACTCGTTCGAGGACCGGTTGCTGGCCGCCGGGGTCGACGAGCGCATTCGTAGGGACCTGATGGGACATGCCCTCGACCGCGAACGCTATGGCAGTGGCGCGTCTCTCGAGCAGGCGCACGAGATCGTTCAGCGCATCGCCCTTTGACGAGCCGCGATCTGCCGGGCGCGATCCAGGGCTGAAGTGCTCGCGTTCATCCGGTTCAACTCCTCTTCGATGTGCTGGAAGAAGGGCAGGAATGCTGTGTCCTTCGCGACGAGCGCCGCGAGAACGCCCAGGGCGATCTCGAGACGGTCGCGCTCGGCTTCAAGGGGAAGAGTGCATTCCATGCTCTTGGGATCTCGACGCTATCAGCCTCGAAGCTGCCACTGGGGCAGTTCGGCCCGCACAGACCTGTCCAGCCGTTCAAGCGCCTTGTTCAGCTCGACGATCTCCTTCAGCCGTTCCTTGCGCGTATCTGATTCGTCGAGGTCGTGGAGTTCGATCTGCCGAATACGATCGGCAATGACCTCTCGCTTGTAGTCGTTGATGAGGTCGGCGAGGGTCTTCGCGGCCTCGATCAGCAAGTCCACTTCCAGTTCGGCACGCCCGAGTGCGCCGCGGTAACTCGGCTCTCCGTCTTCGGTCGACGGGAACTCGAAGTGCCCCGAGGCCGAGACGGGGTCATTGTCATCTTGGAAGTTCGGGGGTTCACGGTTCATGCCATCGTAGCAGATCGCAAGATGATCGACGGCTGACGCCCGATCATCGTCGTCAAGCCAGGTGCCGAACGGCGGGCGGGGCAGAACATAGACCAGGTCAAGCTGCCGTTTGGCTCGGGCTCGGTCGCGTTCGACCTGAAGGCGTTTGCGCTCGGCTGCGGTCATTGCCATCTTCGGGGCCTCGCTGCGTGATGGTGAATGTGACGATAACAATCACATACTGCGCCGAAGTCCCCGCGTCAAGGGTGTGCAGAGGGCCTTCTTGCTGGGGTGCGCATGGACCAGGTCGCGATTCTGGAGAGGTAGACCAGCCCTCGACGGTGCGCATTGCCGAGTGGTTGAGACTTTCGACAACTGTGCCCGCTCGGCCCCATCGAAACCGAAGATCGACAGCAAAGATCGACAGAAATCTATCCAGATGCACAAATTTCCCATATATGTTAGGGGGAAGAGGTGGAACCAGGATCGACAGAATGATCGAGACTCCCGGACGGATCGAACCTTGCCTGTTCGAAGAACGGGTTCCTGCGGTCCTGGCCGATCTGGCCGTCGAACTGATGCGCGCGGCGGACCAGTTGGGCCGCGGGCTGCATCCTGACAGCGCGGCCGAGTTGGCTGACCTCGTCCGGATGATGAACTGCTACTACTCGAACCTGATCGAGGGTCACAACACCCGTCCGAGGGACATTGAAGCTGCCCTAGCGGGCGCCGAACTCGCCGAGGAAACCCGCCCACTGGCGTTGGAGGCGCGGGCACACGTGATCGTCCAGCGCGAGATCGACCGACGCTTCAGGGAAGGTCGGCTGGGTTCGGCAACGGATCCGGCGTTCCTCGCCTGGGTGCACCAGGCGTTCTACAGCGAGATGCCACCCGAATTCCGCTTTGTGACCTATCCCGATGGGACGACAGCAGCGATCATCCCCGGACGATTTCGGGGCGAAGGCGATCACGAGGTCGCGGTCGGACGGCACCAACCGCCCTCCTCTCATCGGGTTGCCGCGTTCCTTGATCATTTCGCAATGCGGTTCCGGTCGGCCGAAGCGTCGCCGAGTGGCCGCATCATTGCGATTGCTGCGGCACACCACCGGCTGAACTACATCCACCCCTTCCCGGACGGCAACGGCAGGGTCAGCCGCCTGATGTCCCATGCCATGGCACTGCAGGCCGGGATCGGCGGGCATGGGCTGTGGTCCGTGTCACGCGGCCTCGCGCGAGGGCTCAAGGACAGTGGCGAATATATGCGGATGATGGACATGGCTGACAGTCCCCGGCGCGGCGATCGGGATGGTCGGGGAAACCTGTCCGAGGCTGCGCTCGAGACCTTCACGCGCTGGTTCATGGAGGTCATGCTGGACCAGATAACCTTTTCCAGCCGACTGTTCGACGTTGCCGGCCTCGAGGACCGCTATCGCCGGCTCGTCGCCGATGTGACCGGCGACAGGCGCGCACCCGACCTGATTTCGGCCGTGCTGAAGTTTGGCCGGATGGAACGGGGGGATGCCGCGATCGTGCTGAAGGTCTCGGCCGTCACGGCGCGCAAGACCTTGGGCGACCTGGTGAGGGCAGGGTTCCTGACCTCCGACAGCCCCAAGACCCCTGTGCGACTCGCCTTCCCCTTGGACTACCGCGAGCGGCTGTTCCCCAACCTGTTCACCGATGCTCCACCGGGATGATTCCCGGCGCTTGCGCTGGTGGCCTGCCTGAGGCGTGCAAGCACTCTTGATATCCATCCTGTTGTCCCTTGGTCCCACGGTCCCAGTGGGACCGGTGGGACCAGCTGCAAGGTGGGGCGAGCCAGCCAACCAGTCGCTTCGGGCCAAGTCATCGTCAGCTGCGATGAGCATTTGTGGGCTTTCGGACGCTTCCGGGGTCGCTACCGCCTCCTCCCTTCCGGGGAGATATGGAAATGTTGCTATCATAGCGAGATCACTATTGCAGTCCAATCATGATGGCAGTATATCATCAGCATCACGATTGGAGCGAAGGTAGCGCCGATGAACAGATCAAACTCCGCCCCCTACACCTGGGAAGAAATCGAGGATCAGGTGCGCAAAGCGATCCTCTGTCAGCTGTCGATCCTGCGGCTTTTCGGCCCAAGTTCTGAGAAGCTCGGAGAACTCTATCTCGGCATCGATCCCGATCTGCTGGACAACTATGATCCTGATCGGAAAGCGGGCTGGTTGGAGGAAGTGTTGCAGTCCATCCCGTTGCATCGCCACTATCTGCATCGCTTGGCGCGCAATGCTTTCGCCTATGCATATCAACTGGATGGTTGCGAAGCTGCAAACTACGAAGACTACCACTGCGTCGAGTGCGCCTTGGTCGGTGGGTTTCCGCAGTCGGACGAGGACGGCGAGCCATCGCCACTGAGCAGTATAAACGACTTTCCGCTGCGCCGGATGTTCGAGACCTTTATCGCCCGTTGGGACCTTTACAACGAGGAATACGACTGGGGATTATCGGTTCGAGCACTGTCGCTTCTTTCGAACATGACGATCCCGGCTGTGCGGACCTCTCTCAGCAAGGAGGGCTTCAAGCTCGACGTGGTTGCAGCCCAGGGCGACACCGGGCGTCGCGACGACGATAAGAGTGCCAAGTTGAGCTGCGCCGAAGCGTTGCGCTGGCTGTCTCGGCGACGTGGTTTCGTGCCGAACCGTGTGGCGATGAAGGACTCCTCAGACATTGCCATCACCGACATTCTCGCCAGCCCTGACCTCACCTTTGACCAGGCTTTGCAGAAGGCCGTGGTTGCCAGTGGGAAGAATGCTGATGTGCTTGCAAGCTCGATCGGGACGTCGCCCGCGTGGATTGAAAGTGTCGTGACCGGCGCGGTGGCGAACATCGATGTGGTGGCACTGCGCAACCTGGCAAGAGAACTGCGAGTCTCCGAGCCGGATTTCGTTGCAAAAGCGGTGCGCCACCTCATCAGCGTCGAGTTGGCGCAGAACAGGCAGATCACGGATTGAGCCCCAGATCAGCCCGCAGCCGCGGAGCCTTCCAGCCAACCTCGCAGTCCATCTGATCCAGCGGTCCGCCGAACCCTGACAGACTGATCGAGTTCCCACCCAGCCGGAATTGACGGGCCAGCTCTCTGGCCCGACCGGCAAGAAATGTCCAAAAAACCACCCTCCGGAAGTGACCTGAAAGCCCAGCGTTTTCAGGGCCGGGAAGGCTCATGCCGTGACGTTGTCCAGTGTTCCCTGTTCCTCATGTTCCTCTTCCTCGTTCTTTCTCTAGCCCCTTAGCTCTCCAGCTCTCCACGCCTCTGACCCTCTCACCACACCAACCACCACGACCACTCCCTCAAACGAAAGCAACAGCACACCATGGAAAACCATCATGACAAAGACGATGAATGTTGAGATCTCGCCGAAGCACTCGCTCTCCTTCAGCCCCTGGAGCAAGCTGACCAAGACGGAGAAGAACCGCGAGATCGTGCGTCTGGCACATCAGAATCGCGGGCGTGCGGTCACGCTGAACCTCTCACCGGACTTCGCGAATTACCTCATGGGTAACGAAGCGCCGATGCGTCAGGTCGGAAAGAGGACGCACGCTGAACTGAAGAAGCTTGATCTTCATCGGTTGCCGATCCTCCTGGTTCTCGAGGCTACCAAGGGTGACAGACGTCCGCATCTGCATGGCGCCTTTATCGCGAATGGTGTTCCGGAACAGGCAATCCAGAAAGCGATGCGCAGGGCGGTCGGATACGTCCCCGGTCGTTCCGGATCCCGTCAGTTCTTTGCGAAGGAAATTTTCGCGCCGGATGGGTGGTCGAACTACCTGTTGAAGGACAAGGGTTTCACGCAGAAGCTGCTGTCACTTGCCGATGATCGCAGGCTCTGGTGGGTCTCTCATTCGATGACCCGGTTGGTGCGTGACCACTACGAGGCTGTCCGCGCCCGGAAACTGCAGGCGGCAAACAACAACATCTCACCGGCATCCACCGGCAGCTGATCCTTCCGGACACCGAGTCCGGTCGATTCGAATTCCCATCACCCGCAACTCACCACCACGGTCGCTTCGGCCGTGACCAACCCAACCTTGCCGAAATCCGGCAAGAAACCCTCAAGGAGTTCAACATGAAAGACCTGGTTTCCTCTCCCGAAGAAACGGACAACACGCCGGCGGTCCCTGCTGCTGCCGTTCCCGCACCTGCTGCCACCCTTCCGATCCCTGTCCCGGTCTCGTCCATCCCTGAAGGCTTCGCCCTGTTCGACGATGGCATCTACGAGATGCCCGAGAACGACAGTGCGGCGCCCGTGTTCGTCTGCACGCCTCTTCGCGTCGATGCCTCGTTCTCGGATACTGCCGGGAAGGGATGGGGCAAGGTTGTCGCCGTGCGTTCCCGGGATGGGCAGTGGCACGATGTCCCGGTGCTCAATCGAGACCTGGGTTGCAGGAGCTCTGATATCCTCGGGCAGCTGCTGGACCATGGACTTGAGCTTGGGCGTGACAAGAAGTCGAAGGAACGCCTTCTTGCTCTCCTTCGGCACTGGAAGCCCCAGTCGCAGATGACCTCGGTCACGCGCATGGGCTGGGTGCCGGATGGTCCGGCCACCTTCGTGATCGGTAACGATGTGATCGGGGCGCGGAACGTTTTTCCGATGCTTGGCTCCGGCGCTGCGTCGACGCAGTCCCTGCGTGTCAGCGGCTCGCTGGAGAGCTGGCGGTCGGAACTGGGTGAGAAGTGCCGTGGCAACCACATGATGCTCCTGGCAGCCTCTCTGGCCTTCTCCGGGCCTCTCCTGGCCCTTACCGGGATGTCTGGGGGTGGACTGCACTTCCGGGGCTCTTCTTCTTCGGGGAAGACCACCCTCATGCACCTTGCAGCCTCGGTATGGGGCAGCCGTGAACTGATCCATCAGTGGCGGGCAACCAGCAACGGCCTCGAAGGAGTCGCCGTCGGCATGAACGACATGCTTCTCGCCGTTGACGAGATCGGCGAGATCGCACCGCGCGCGCTTCATGAGGCCATCTACATGTTGGCGAACGGGACCGGCAAGGCGCGGATGAACACGGACGCCGTCCTGAAGGACACCGGTCGCTGGCGGCTCGCCCTGATCTCTTCCGGCGAAATGAGCGTCGAAGAAAAGCTGAAGGAAGCCAAGCTCACGGCCATGGCGGGCCAGGAGGTGCGGCTTATCGACATCGAAGCTGACGGCCGTGCCCATGGCGTCTTTGATGATCTTCATGGTGCAGCGTGTGCAGCAGAGTTTGCCGACAGCATCAAGGCAGCTACCCAGATCAGTCACGGCGCCGTCGGTCACGAGTTCATCAGAATGCTCGTCGCGAGCAAGGACCATATTTCGGAAATCGGGACGCGCTATATCAGGAATTTTGGCGCCAAAGCGGTAAGTTCCCTTGCACGTGAGCCGGACGGCATCTCGCATCGCGTTGCGCAGCGGTTCGGCCTCCTGGCACTCGCCGGAGAGCTTGCCACCATGATGAAACTGACGGGCTGGGAAAAGGGTGAGGCACGGTCTGCAGCGCTCGGCGCCTTCCGGGACTGGCACGACCGGCAGTTCGGAGACAGGATCGACCAGATCTCGAAGGTCATCCAGCCGATGCAGAACTTCCTCGCGACCCGCATCCATGAGTTGACGGATATTGGGAAGGACGAACCCGTCGGGGGCGGGCCGGGCTGGAAGGACGACGGCCATGTCTACTTGAAGCCGGAGACCTGGCTGCTCCTTTTCCCTGATCCTATGACGACCGCCGCCGCGAAGGCCATGTTGGGCCTCGACATGCTCTTGCCGGGTGATGGCGGTCGCCAGATGCGCAAGGCCCCGCACGCGATCCCCGGCCGTCCGAGGCTCTACACAGTGCACCGTCGGCGCGTCATGGCGTTCAAGTCAGAATAGGCGGGTGACCGGTGGGACCAGTCTTAGTCCCACCGGTCCCGCGGTCCCGTGATCCCCAGGATGAAGCGCTTCTTCTCTTGCCCTAATGTAACCGACCACGTCGGTTGGAAGGTTCAATCCTCACCGAACGCCGAAAACCTCCTTCAGCCGTTCGACGGTCGTGCGCCATTTCGGCGTGACGGGTTTGCAGACCGTGTTTTGGTTCCCGAACATGCCAACCTCTTGCACGGCTTTCTCGCGTGGGACCGTAATATCCCACTCAACTGGAACAAAGTATTCTGCCTTTTCAGGGTCGTCGATTAACGCGCGATGATAGTCGCCTTTCAAGGTTTCCAGAGCTGGACGTTCACCGATAGTGAACTCCCTTGCAGCGATGCGTGCGCCCGTGACGCTGCCTACGCCGACAAATCCTTCGCCCGGGATTTTCACCCAGATGCGATCTCCTGGCGAGAGCATGCGCAGCGAATTGCTATACCATGACCCGCCGCCTCCAGAGACGAAGCCAAATCTCGTTGCCTCCTCCCACAGCCGACTCTGCGATTCACCGAAGCTGACGTAATATTCGCCGTTCCAGGGTTCTTTCTCGCCGCGGATGCCGGAATTCGCAACGTGGACCTGCACTTCGCCGGGGTCAATCAGCCAGGCCCGGCTGAGAAGCTGTTGGTCGCCGTGGTTAAAGACCTGGAAGAACAGAACGTTGATCGCCAGTCCGCGATCGTTCAGATAGTTGACGATGCGCTCGCTGCTCGCATCCAGGGTGGCAGCGACAATCACGATCTGGTGGCTGTCGTTCAGTGTTTCCTCGTCGAGGGGCTGGCCGAACCTCTCGCGAAAATCGGCAGAAAGGTTGTGGCCCGGACGGAATCGTCCGTAGATCGCTGCGATGTCATTGGCATCTTGTTTCTCGACCCACGATGCGTAGTCCAGCGCCTGCGCCACCACCTCGCGCGGGGTGCGGTCGCGCTTCAACTCGACCAGGATCAAAGATCCGTCCGGCGCAATGGCCAAGAGGTCGAGTCGTCCGCCGTAACCGGTATCGACCTGCCGGCCGATCAGCATCCACTCCGACGAGAGGATGCGTGGCTGGGACACAATCATCGCCTCCAGAAGCTGTTCCGAGGGTAGGAGCCCTTGTGGCACTTCCCTCGGATCATGTCCCACCGTCCAGACGGCGTGTGATATCGGCATGTCCAGACTCCAAACCAGATTTTCAGCGTCAGTATCGGCCAGAAGAGTAGATGCGACCGTTCGGTGGGCCTCGGCCTTGTCCACTATTCACCGGAGATGCGAAATCACTCCGCCCGCTCGATCAACGCGCGAAGCGCAAAAAGCAGCGATACGATTTCTTTCTCCTGAGGCGCTTGATCCATCTTCAGCAATCCCTCATCCTTTTCGTGATCAAGGTGCAGGATAGCGTTTGCCAGCTTTCGCAGTCTGTGCAGGGCTCCCTCACTGGCACCGGGCGGAAGACGTCCACGCGCATTTCGGATGCGTTCGCTCAGATCCTTGCCCTCTGCGCGGTAATGGTCGCGCAGGACGGCCTCCATGATCGACCGCATAAGTGCAACGGCTGCAAAGGTCGCGCCGAAGATGAATGCGTCGTGTGCCTGTTGCAGGTTCTTCAGCATCGACAACGTTTCGGCGCTTCCATGCTTGGCGGCGATATGGCGTGGCACAAGCACAAATGGAATAAGGGCTCGGCGCCGGAAAACCCCTTGCAGATCAAACCCCGTGTCCTGGCTCAGTCGCTCCCATGCAGCGATGCCGTCCTGAACCCGCTCCATGAAATCCGGCTGATCAATCCACCGATCCTCTTGATCAGCGTTGAATTGCGCAAACTCGATCGCCTCCTCGATCACTCCAGCTTGATCGCCCGCTTCGTCGTCGGCATTCATCCAGCGAAGGTCCGCCTTGGGAGCGCGGGAGGGTTCGGTGCTAGCCAGTTCCGGCAGCAGTTCGGATAACCAGATGCTTGACACGATGGTTTCGTAACGTTCCTCGTAGTCGCGCCATGCGGCCAGGAAGGCTGGATCGACCGGGGCGGCGAACAGCACACGCGACCTGCGTTCGTTCATCCTGAGGTAGTCCGCCGACAAGAAGAGTTGTGCGCAGATGCTCATCACACTGGAGTCTCTGGCGGCCATTTCGGCAAGGTCTTCGGGGGCGTCATCGGAGTATAGCTTCAGGCGCGCAAAGAAGGCCATGAACTCAACCACCTCGGAAGAATCCTTGCCGAACCTTCTCATTCCGCAGCCTTCGTGATTGGCTCTGCAACCGGCGCCAACGCCTCGTGCAGCAGGGATTCGAGGAGGCGGGAGCGGGTGGTGGTGGCGGTGGTGAGGCTGGCTTCCAGTTGATCGCAGAGCGCCATCAGGGCATCGACCTTGGCCACGATGCGGCGTTGTTCAGCGAGGGGTGGGAGTGCAACAGGAATACTGTTCATCTTCGCCTGGTTCATCTTCGGTTGAGCCGTGCCTGTAACGTAAGGTTTCAGGTCAATCGCGTTGATGAAGAGTTCAAGATACCGAAGGAACCCCTCAGAGATGCCGTCGAGGACGTGGGCGTGGTTATTCACCCAATATTTTCCTCGCGCGATGAATGCGATTGGGGTCGACCGGTTGATCAGGTTGGCTCCGTCCTCTCCAATCAGGAGAAGTGGCTTATCGAAAAGAAAGCCATCGATCTTGTCGATCACGCCGGACGCGCCGTAGTAGTCGTAAACCTTGGCCCTTCGTTCACGCTCTTCGCGTGATACTGGGACGCGATCACCATCACGAGAAATGGCCACGTCGCCGAAAGACGCCCAAACCCAGTTGGCGGGAATATCCGATGGAGCCTCGTTGCTAGACAGCGGCCTTATCTTCGTCGCGCGCCTATCTCTCGCTGAGACTGCGCGGTCTGACTTATCTCGAGAAATGCGCTTCAGCAACTCCGTCGCCGGTTCGTCGGTTGGGTCTTGCTCCAACAGCTTGCCCCGCACGGCGAGGTTCAGGATGGTTTGGCGGAGGGTTTTGATCTGGTCGGGGCGGGTGGTGAGGGTGGGGAGGGTTTTCAGGGCGAAGCGGGCGTTTGTTTGGAAGGAGGGGGTGGGGAAGGTTTCGGCGTCTGTCTCGGGGGCGGTCAGGCGGGCCCAGGTGGCGGCGGTCAGCCGATCCCGCACCGCCTCTCGCCCCGCCCGCGCCGCCTCCAGCCTGTCACACAGCGCCATGAGTTCATCGACCTTGGCCACGATCCGCTGCTGTTCGACGAGGGGTGGGAGGGGGACGATTAGATTCTGGATATCGTCCAGCGAAACGTTATTCATCGCACCGCCCCGTGCCTTGTCTAGGATAGCGTTGGAGACGAAGGAGCGTAATGCAACGATCAGGAAATCTGCCTCGAAAACGAAGCCCGTGCCCCGAATGATTGCCAGCGCTTGATTTGTGTTCGCCGGAAGAATTTCAGCAGTGACAAGAGCGCACGTCCCGATGGTGCCAGCTATTGAAAAAAGCAGATCACCTTCCCGGAGCTTTGATCTGGACAGAAATTCGTTAGTCTCTTCCGAAATGAAGCTGGTAATCCTGTCAGGTGCAATCCTGCCTTTCCGGATGGATTCGACCTTTATGAAGTTGACACCAGTGACGGCATAAGCGTGCCCGTAAGAAGTAGGTGTGCTGCCCTTGGTGATGACAGTCGACAACTCACCTACACGCGCACAGCGCCATCCAATCGGCATGTCTATGTGGACATCGCGGAGATCTACTGGAGGAAGAGTTTTTGGTTTCCTGATCTCGCCCGCCTTGACCAACCGTGCCTTTTCCTTCGCGATCCGCCTCAATAACTCCGCCGCTGGTTCGTCGCTCGGGTCTTGCTCCACCAGCTTACCGCGCACGGCCAGATCCAGCACGAAGCGGCGCAGTCGGGGGATGGCGTCCTCGGCCTCGGCCACGCGGTCATAAAGCGCCAGCAGGCGCTCGGCGGAGAAGATTCCGTCCTTCATCGGGCCAGAGCCTCGTTCAGGATCGCCTTCAACTGATCGCGCAGGGTGGCCACCTGCGCCTCGGCCGCATCCAGATCGGCCAGCAGGGTTTCGGGGTCGCCGTGGTCATCGGCGACGGTATGGGGGTTCTTGATGTCAAGGTTGTAGCCCCGCGCCTTGATCTCGGCCGCCGTCACTTTCCAGGCTTGCGGCCCCTCGACCCGGCCCTGCCGTGCGGCCCCGCCCCACCAAGCGGCGCAGTCGGCCAGATGTTCCAGCCGGATCGGCTTGGTCATCGAATAGGCTTTCTGCCCCTCGGGCACGCGGTGTTCCCAATACCAGATGTCCTGCGTCGGCTGGCCTTTTTCGAAGAACAAGAGGTTGGTGCCGATCGAGGCATAGGGTTTGAAGACCGAGTTCGGCAGCCGCACGATGGTGTGCAGGTTGCACTCCTCCATCAGGTGTTCCTTGAGCCGGGTCTTGATGCCCTCGCCGAAGAGCGAGCCGTCGGGCAGGACGACTGCCGCCCGGCCGCCGGGTTTCAGCAGGCGGATGATCAGGGCGAGAAACAGATCGGCGGTCTCGCGGGTGCGGAAGGTGGGGAAGTTGCCTTCGATCCCGTCCTCTTCCTTGCCGCCGAAGGGTGGGTTGGTCAGGACGATGTCCACCCGTTCGTCCTTGGTCCAGCTTGCCAGCGGGCGGGCGAGGGTGTTGTCGTGGCGGACGAAGTGCGGCTCTTCCACGCCATGCAGCAGCATGTTGGTGACGCAGAGCATGTGGGGCAGGGGCTTCTTCTCGACCGCGCGGAAGGCGGCCTGCATGGCGTCCTCCTGCTCGGGCCGCTTGATGTAGCGGTCGCGCATGTGGCGCATGGCGCAGGTGAGAAAGCCGCCGGTGCCGCAGGCCGGGTCCATCAGGATTTCGCCGGGGTGCGGGTCGACCTGCTGGACCATGAAGGCGGTGACGGCGCGAGGGGTGTAGTATTCGCCCGCGTTTCCGGCGTTCTGCAGGTCGTTCAGAAGCTGCTCGTAGATGTCGCCGAAGTGCTGGCGCTCGGTCAGGTTGTTGAAATCCACCTCGTTGATCTTGTTGATGATCTGGCGCAGGAGTTGGCCGGACTTCATGTAGTTGTAGGCGTCTTCGAAAACGTCACGGATGACGCGGGCACGCGGCGAGGCGCCTTTCAGTTTCTTGAGGCCGGGGAAAAGCTCGTCATTGACGAAGGTCAGCAGTTCGTCGCCGGTGATGCCCTCGGGGTCTGCGGCCCAGGTTCGCCATTGCAGGTCTTGCGGGATGGGCGAAGTGTAGGCATCGCGGGTGAATTCGAGCGCTTCGTCCTGATCGTCCATGATCTTGAGGAAGAACATCCAGCAGAGCTGGCTGACACGCTGCGCGTCACCGTCGACGCCGGTGTCCTTGCGCATGATGTCCTGGATGGATTTGACGAGGGTGCGGACGGACATGTTGATCAGGCGCTTTCTTCGTAGAGGGCGGCCTGCAGGTCACGCATGGCTTGCAGGTAGTCCTGCTTCTTGCCGAAGGCGCGCATGAGTTCAACCTCGGTTCCCATATGGGCGAAGGGGTTGATTTTCAGGATCTTGGGATCGTCGAAGCTCATCATCCCGTCGTCGGCATACTTGTCGAGCAGCGCTTCCAGAACGGCCCGTGCTGTGGGGCCGTATTTGGCGAAGACGTCGCGCTTCTTGACACCCTCGGCACGTTCGTGGCGCGTCAGGGGCTTGGCATCGAATGCGATGTGGCAGATGAGGTCAAAGGGGTCCAGGTTCTTGCCAAGCTCTTGCGCAACGACATCGAGCGGCAGACCCTCTGCCGCAAGTTCATCTAGGACCGCCTGCTTTCTCTCCTCGGACTTCCAGCGTTTCAAGAAGTCGTCGAGGCTGGCAAATCGCCGCTTCAAGGCCTTCCGAGTATAGTCCCGCAGAGACTCGGTGATGAGCCTGCCGTGTTCGTCCAGGTATTCAACGCGCTCGGCCAAAATCATCGCCCCAACGCCATCGACATAGACCTTGCGCATCGGATCGCCGCCGGTAGGACCGGCGATAGGGTCGATCAGCACGGTTTCGTCATCCCCAGGCTCTGGCGGAATCGGATCAGCCTGGCCCGGCGGCGGCGGGTCGGTGTCAGTCGGGAAGATGGGGTCGGTTCCGGTGGGCACGTAGACTTGAACCGGCTCACCATCGAATTCGCGATCGGCGAAATGGCTTGTCGCGCCGCGAAAGTCCATGAGGGTGAAGTAATATTTCCTGGTGTCCTCATGCACTCGGGTGCCTCGGCCCACGATCTGCTTGAACTCGGTCATGGAGCCCACTTCGCGATCCAGGACGATCAGGCGGCAGGTTTGGGCATCGACGCCGGTGGACAGAAGGCGGGATGTCGTGACGATCACCGGGTGAGACACCTCGGGATCGATGAAGTTGCCAAGCTGATCGAGACCATCCTTGTCATTGCTGGTGATGCGCATGACATAGCGCGAGTTCTGGGCCACGAGATCTGCGTTCTCGTTGATCAGCGCCTGGCGCATGCGGGCTGCATGTTCTTGGTCGACACAGAACACGATGGTCTTCGCCATTCGATCACCGCTCTCCGTCAGGAAAGCGGTGACCTTCTTTGCCACCACCGTTGTCCGGTCATCAAGCACAAGGCGTCGGTCGAAGTCCTTGGCATGGTAGACGCGGTCCTCGACTTCCTGACCATCGCGGTCAAGCTGCCCTGTCTCGGGGCGGTAACCCTGCACGTCTCGGTCGATGTGGACCTTGATCACCTTGTAAGGAGCCAGGAAGCCATCGCGGATGCCCTGTTTCAGGGTGTAGCTGTAAACGGGCGTGCCGAAATAGGCTATGTTCGAGGCGTATTCAGTTTCCTTCGGCGTCGCGGTCATACCGATCTGCACCGCACTCGAGAAATGGTCAAGGATCTCGCGCCAGGCGGAGTCGTCGGCGGCGCTGCCGCGATGGCACTCATCAATGACGATTAGGTCGAAGAAGTCCTTCGAGAATTCGCGGAAGATCTTGTCCTTCTCGTTAGGCCCGGTGATGGCCTGGTATAGCCCGAGGTAGATTTCGTAAGACGGATCGATCCGCCGCTTGCGATCGAGACCAAGGGGTAGATTGACCATCGTCCCGTCCGCCCGCTCAACCGTTTTCGACTGTGTGGAAAGCTTGGCCATCTTGCCCGAGAATGGCCGGAAGTCGTTGATCATGGTCTGATCGATCAGGACGTTCCGGTCGGCAAGGAACAGAACCCGCTTCCCTGGAAATGCCTGCCGATACCGCCAGATGGTCTGGAACGCTGTGTAGGTCTTTCCTGTCCCGGTTGCCATGACGAGGAGAACTTTATCCTCGCCCCGCGCGATGGCTTCCAGAGCGGCGTTCACGGCGCTGATCTGGTAGTAGCGTGGTTCTTTGCCGCTGCCGTCGTCGTGATAATCAGTTAGCGCGATCCCTCCAGCCCGCGGGTCGAGCCCTTTCCAGGCACAGTAGCGCTGCCAGAGTTGAGCAGGAGAGGGGAATTGGTCGAGCGCAAGGAACGTTTCTGGAGTCGAGCTCAGACCAGTGCGGTCGTGAAAGATGAAGCCATCGCCGTTCGAAGAAAAGGCAAAGGGCAGGTTCAGGGTTTCTGCGTAGCCCAATGCCTGTTGGATCCCGTCACCCACGGAACAGGTGTTGTCCTTCGCTTCGATAACGGCGAGCCGGATGTTCGGCTTGATTGAGAGGATGTAGTCTGCCCGCTTGCCCTTTCCGCGACTGACCAGCTTCCCTCGCACGATGATGCGGCCTTTCGTGAAGCTGACCTCCTCACGGATCTGAGAATCCAGGCACCACCCGGCGGCCACGATCGCGGGCGTTATCCTCTTTGAGCAGATGTCTCGTTCAGAGAGGCTTACGCGAGCCATCGGAACCCAAGTCCCCGCAACCGAAGCGCTTCACCCGCCACGTTGTCCGAGGCGGCAGCTTGGTGCAAGTGCGGTTCGTTGAATACGCCACAGCCCCTTGAGCTTTGGCGTGGAGCGCGGGAAGCCGATGCTCATTGTGAACGACCGCAGGCCATCGAAGATAATCTCATCGGTCACCTTGACGCGCCGATGTCGAATGACACTTGGTGCAGCACTTGGTCGTCGATGAGGACCGGCACAAGATCACAAACCGGCACTCTATCCAGCCATGGGCCACTGCAATCAAGCCTCTACGACGCAGATCAACGATCGCCGAAGATGCGAGAGGGCTATCGTTTCGGCGCTCGTTGAATCCAGCCCGTGAATGAGGAGGATAGCGGCACCCCGGCTTGGCTGGGCCAGAAGGCATCCCGATGGCTCAGTTCGGATCCTTCTAGGACTTCGAATATCCCATGCGACCGGTGCCCCGAGGAGCATTGAGCCATTCCTCACCGCGTGCAAGTTTCCCCTCGTGACCAAGCAGTCCGAACATGTGCGGCCCTTCCTGGTCGGGCGCTGATGCCCGAGGCGAGGTCCGCAGTCATCGATCAGCAGTTGCCCGGCACTTGGGACCGGTCCCGCTCGGAGTCCAGGTCGTTCGATCGTTCCAGCATTGAGTCTCCGGGACAGGAAGGCGAGGATTGGTGGAAGTGCACCGCGGAGATCTCATCCAGCATGACCGAAGATGAGCCCAACCTTGTCCGATCCGGAAAGAGTCAGCGCGTAGTCGTGGACGGCTTCCCCTTCTCCATCGACATCTACCGACTGGAGACCGACAGCACCTGAACGCTCGAAGTCATCGACCATGAGGGCACCAGTCACGTCTGGGACGACACGTTCAAGACCGACAAGGACGCCCGCAACGCTGCGGTCCAGGCGCTCGAGAGCGAAGGCGCCCTGGCGTTCATGCGCGGGGACAACGTCGTGCCGTTTCGGAGGTCGTAGCTGAGCTGGGAGGCGGGCAGACGGTCTTCGTCTTAAGACCGCACCTTCCACGCATCCCGATGCGACTACCGCTTGGCTGCCCTCCTCCGCGGTTCGGGGTTCTGCGTCGGCTCCCAGGATCAGGGGCTGACCCATGGTCCCGGACCAAAATCCTGGGACATGGCACGGAAGGGGTTGCCTGTCCCTCGGCACACTAACGACTTGGCCCCCTGGTCGTGGCCAAGACACCGCTTGAGGCCGCGGGCCTGAAATGGTCGAGGGCTGTCCATGTCGCTGGTGGCCGGTAGCCAGCGCTAGGGGAGATGGTTATTCGCCAGCCGCAAAATCCAC
This sequence comes from Rhodobacter sp. Har01, assembly GCF_020564565.1. Classification (GTDB taxonomy): domain Bacteria; phylum Pseudomonadota; class Alphaproteobacteria; order Rhodobacterales; family Rhodobacteraceae; genus Pseudogemmobacter. The sequence goes on along the minus strand of NZ_JAJCTD010000005.1, from coordinate 18,614 downwards.
AGGCTTCGTCAGACGCTCACCAGCGCGTGCTGCGTGTTTTCTGCTGTCCTTCAGTGAAAAGGGCGACAAGTCTCACCAGCGAGCTTCCTGCGAAGCCTGGCGGCCCATCCCGAGCATGTGCGCGGTAGCTGGCGCGTCACGCCGAGATCTGACGCATGCTGACCCTGATCGCAGGTCTGATTCTCGAGCACGACGCGCGGACCGGTTGTGGGGATCGGCATGCTTGTTGAAAGGCTGTTTCGCGGCACCAGCGGCGCATCAGTCTAGGCGATCGAACACAGGTCAGCCTTTCGATCGGCGACGGCCTGCGGAAGGAGTCCATCCGTCATGATGACGGTGTCATCGGGGATATCTAGCTCCTGCGCGGTATGCATCCTTTGAAGATGTGCGTTTCGCCCCAGGAGATGTCGTGCCCGATCTTCGGACCTTGCAACGACCCAGCCTTGAGCGGAGTCGGCGAGCATGGGATCGTGGCATATGCGGAACCTGAAGAGCATGGCCGATGATGCGCTGAACCGGGTTAACTTTGTGTAAACTGATCTGCACGTCCCGACTGCCTGACTTTCGCCTCGCACAGCACGTTTGCGCCCCGGACATCGTCGACGGCTCATATTGTCGTCAGTTCCGGCGTTCCGGGTTTGTCGGTCGTCGGCAACGGGCTTAGACGGACCCTGAACACAGCTGGAGAACATCGTGAGCGGCATCGGGTTCTCGATCCTTCTGCTTTCCGTCATCGCCGTTCTTGGCCTGGCGATTGGTGCCATCCGCCTGAAAGGCGTCAGCCTTGGCATCGGCGGCGTGCTGTTCGGCGGGATTCTGGTGGGGCATGTCGTCCACCATGGCGGCTGGGCCGTCGATCGTGAAGCGCTACACTTCATCAGGGACTTCGGCCTGATCCTGTTCGTCTACGCGATCGGCAACCAGGTCGGCCCTGGCTTCTTCTCCGCGCTGCGCAAGGTCGGACTGCGGCTGAACGCGCTGGCTGCCGCGATCGTGCTTCTTGGCGCGCTGACCACGCTGGCGCTGCACTTCGGGATGGGGGTAGCGCCCGAAGTCCTGCTCGGGATCTATTCCGGCGCGGTCACCAACACCCCTTCGCTGGCCGCCGGGCAGCAGGTGCTGGTCGAACTGGGTCATTCTTTGCCCGGCAGCGGCACGGCAGCACTTGGCTATGCGATAGCATATCCGTTCGGGATCGTCGGGATCCTGCTGTCGATGTGGCTGATCCGGATCAGTTTCGGCATCAGCGTCGAAGCCGAGGCGGCCAGCTTGGCCGCCGATGAAGGCGGGCATGGCGGATTGATGGCTGCCAACGTCGCGGTGCGCAACGCCGGCGTGGTGGGCATCACCTTTGCCGAGCTCGCCCAGCTGATCGGCGACAGGGTGATCTGCTCGCGGCTCAAGTCGGGCGGCGCGTTCAAGGTGCCCGGCCCGGAGGTGCGCCTTGCGGCCGGCGACCTGCTGCATCTGGTCGCTTCGGACGCGGCGGCACTGAAGCGCGCGACGCTGCTGGTCGGGGTCGAGGTGGAAGAGTCGCTGTCCACCAGGGGAACCAGCTTCCGGTCCGAACGCGCGGTGGTGACCAGCGATGCCGTCTTGGGCAGGCGCATCGCCGAATTGACGTTTCAGGCACATGGCAACGTGGTGATCTCGCGACTGCACCGGGCCGGTGTGGAACTGGTGGCGCGACCCGAGTCGGTGCTGCAGTTCGGCGACATCCTCAACTTCGTCGGTCCGCACGAAGAGATCGAGCGTCTGTCCGTGCAGGTCGGCAACGTGCCGGCCCGACTGAACCAGGTGCAGATGTTGCCAATTTTCATCGGCATCGGCCTGGGCGTGCTGCTGGGCTCGGTGCCGGTGGTGCTGCCCGGCATGCCGGCGCCGCTGCGGCTGGGCCTGGCAGGTGGGCCGCTGATCGTGGCGATCCTCCTGGCGCGGCTGGGCAGCATCGGGCGATTGCACTGGTTCATGCCGCCCAGTGCGAACCTGGCGCTGCGTGAGCTGGGCATCGTGCTGTTCCTCGCGGTGGTGGGGCTTGAGTCGGGGGCGGGGTTCGTGGCGACGCTGGTCAGGGGCGACGGTCTGACCTGGATGGCCTATGGCGCGGCGATCACCCTGATCCCGCTTCTCGGCGTCGGCCTCTTCGCCAGGCGCGTGCTGCGGATGAACTACCTCAGCCTGTGCGGCCTGCTGGCCGGCTCGATGACCGACCCGCCGGCGCTGGCCTTCGCCAACGCCGTCCATCCAGGCTCGGACGCCGCAGCCCAGTCCTACGCCGCCGTGTATCCCCTGGTGATGTTCCTACGCATCCTGTCGCCGCAGATCATGGCGGTGGTTCTGCTGCTTGGGGTGTAGGGATGGCGATACCAAGCGGGCAGCGCCAAGCTGCTGGCAGAACTGCTGGTGGCAAGTCGCGGCTCGAAATCTACTCGACCGCGTCAGCCCTTTACACCGCTAAGACGATCGGCACGATGCGATCATCCGAGCTTGCACGTCAGATCTCCTCGTCAGTGCTGTCGCTGTTCTTGCCAAGAACACTGGTATAAAACTGCTTGAGAATCCAGAATTCGAAGGTTCATGCGCTCTCTTTTCACAGCTTTCGCCGCAACCCTACTGTCCACACTGTCACTTCTTCTCTGGCGCATTGGTTATGCGTCCAGCGACTGGGCTGCCCTTGCTTTGATACCCATCGCAATTGTAATCGGCGTCGGCCTGTGGAGATTGACGCTCGATCCCTGGAAGGCCCACCTACAAATCGCCTTGCGTGAGAACTCGCCGCTGGGCAGGATTCTAACGGGCAAGACAAGAACGCTGTTCGTTTTGATTAGCTTCACCTCAGTTTCTGTAATATTGTTGGCATGGCAGGCAGCCATCGCCACGGTCAGTGATGCAACGATCATGCTCATGGCGTATTTCCTTTCCGGCTGCGCCTTTCTGACTAGCAAAAACCTACTGTCGCGCCACTTACACCCACCCTTCGCCCGCGACCTTGCAATTTCGCTTGGCACCTGGGTGGTGGCGTTGCCCTTCATCCTCATCATCGCGCTATCGACTTGGGCTTGGGCGCGCATTCCCGGTGCAATGCTCGACGCTAGTCTACAGGACGCGCTGCAGGTCGGTCTCAACAGGCTGCCAGCAAGAGGCGGGTGGATCGCGGCTATTCTATCCGTTCCCTACGGGTATGAGGCCGCAAAACTCTGGGCTGTCGTGCAATTGCGAGAATATCCAATTGTTGGCGTCCTGTTCAGCCTTGACACGGCGCTTTTCAGTTTTGTTATTTGTCGCGCGGGCGTGATTTCGACGCATTTTGTTCAATCATACGTTCTTAGAAACGGTGAATAGACCGACCTGCTACCAACGACAGTCTACAAATGCCCATAGGATACCGAATCTGCAGCTTTTCGGGAGAATCTTAGAAGTGATAGGTGAGGGTTTCAGATGACCAAGCCGCCGATGGATACAAAAGGGCCTATCGTAAAAACTGGACCCACTCGAGGAGAGAATCGATCTCGGAACAAAGATGGGCGTTGGAGAGCGAAAAGAAGCGATGCAGGAGAACTGAGAGCAGGTGACATAGGCGAGATGAAGAAGCCTCCCAACCTTGCACGCTGGTTCTGGGGTGGTATCATTCTGATGGCGGTCCTAACAATTCTATTAAGCTTCATAGCCATATTTCGACAGAGCAGCGATCTCCACGAGCCTGTCGGCTCGGGCTCTGCAGAGAATAGTTCCCAAGAAGGAGAACCCGCTGAGAAAAGTGCAAGCGAACTTGAAGAACAGCTAAACAAAGCGAACAAAGCGGCGCTAGAAGCCGTCAAGAAGAAAGTCGAACCACTGATTGATGCTGCATATGAGCCAGTCTACGACGCAATTCCGATCTATGCGGATTTCCACTATTCTGTTTTGGGCGAATACACCGAGCTTACCACAGCAGTCCTTCCATATCTCGGAAGTAAATTGCAGGAGATGCTGTTCTCCGGCCTCGAAGAACGCCTCGACCAAGTCAGCGTTGAGTTGGACATTGTCTTCAATGCGACCTTCCAGTCGGAATTGGAATCTGGGGCATTCGAGATTGACCTGGGACCATTGACCAAGAAGGCGAAAGATGACGCGCTGAAGCGCATGCGGATCACAGTTCCGGTTAGTTCGGCCGCAACCCTGGGCACAGCTGCTGCGATCAAGGTTGCCACAACCGCGATGGCAAAAAAAATTGCATCGAAACTTGCGATAAAAGCTGCCGCGAAAGCCGGCGGGAAATTGCTTGCAACGAGCACGGGTGCAGGAGCTGGCGCGACTCTATGTTTGTGGTCAGGTCCGGGAGCCGGGCTGTGTGCCGCGGCTGGCGGCGTCGCCGCGTGGTTCATTGCCGATTCCGCCATCGTAAAGCTAGACGAATTCTGGACACGCGATGATTTCCAAGCCTACCTCTCTAAGATGCTTGATGAACAGAAAGTCGATCTACGGTCGAAGTTTGAAAAGGCTTTTGCAGCCCGTGCGGTTGCGGTTCAAAAGGATTCCGACGAGATCGTTCGGCAACACGATTTTACGCTGCGAGAACTGTCGGGCGTTGGCAACGCTGAAATCTGCAGGTTCGCCGAGAACCTGAAAGCGAGATATGAGCCTATGCGTGAGCATCTTCGCGAGCGCAGACCCGGGGCTTTGCAGGCGTTGAGTAGCGCAACGGCCGAGTTCGCAGAAAATCTCTCTCTTCGAACGATGATCCAGGAACTTGATCAGAATCTGCAGAAAGCATCCTCGTTTGTCGTCACCGGAGTTCAGATTCAAGGAAATCTCCCGGAGGACTACCGAGCGGATCGCGACGTTTCTGGGCGCCTTACCTTAGACGGAAAGCTGCATAAAATTTCTAGGGTTCCAGCATCTGAGAATGACGGTTTCAGTATGAGTTTGGATGTTGGAGCTACTTTTCCCTTAGATCAACCTCTGAACTACTCCCTCGTGCTCGAACAACATCTGCGCATAATGGGTAATCGCTTTTTCGGAGGTGTCGGCAAGGTGGAAATCCTGGACGCGATCGGGACTTTGGATGGTCTTAACCATTCTGTTCGCCTCTCAATTTTAATCTCTCACGATGAAGCTACGGGTTCAGTTGAAGAAGTGGGAGTCCAACCAGAGATCGGTCAGAAAATCACGCTTATCCTGCATTTGCGCGCTGTTCCTCTCGCCGCACTTGAGGGCGTCCCAGATTGCCAATGAGTCGAGACATCGATTTTTGGGATCAGCCGAGAAGGGATCGTGCGCTTGTTATCATATTGGAGATAAACCCCCGACGGGACGGGTTACCGACCGCGGTTGCTGGTCTCAGCTCCGACTCCGGCCGAGCTGGCACGCCTGCAGAGTATGCGGTCTGTGACTCTGGGGACCTGTAGGCGATGGAACGTATAGTTGCGGACCTATGCCGTCTTCAAAACGGAACGCGAGCGACGGTTTGAGCGCGGGTTCTTGTTTCGAGCCAGCGGGTTTGTCTGAATCGGCGGGATGGGTGCGAGTCGAACAAGGATTGTTTGGTCGAGAGATAGTCGTCTCGGCTGTTCGCTTCCGGATTCTGATGAAGAACTCAAGAACACCTTAGGTTTCTGACACGTGCGCGGCTGTGAGCAACCCAAGGGCCGTGCTTGCTGGCGATGATCCCAGGAGGACCGGCGAGGTCGAGTCAGGGCCGATGCGGATGCTGGCGCGTTTCCGCGCCATGTTTTCCGCCAGAATCCTCATTCTGGATAGTCCTCACCGCGCGTCGCCGTGTCAGCCCTCCAGTCCGCATGCTGACCGGCCGTTCACGCCTCTAAGCCAGCCCTCTCAGACCCTCTTGGGGCAAATAGATGCCCTTCAGCCATGCCGTGATCGCAAGGCTCTCTGGTTGACAAAACGCCCCTTTTGCAGCGAAGGAACGAAAAGCGGATCGAACGAGCCGCGAACCCTTATTTTGGCGAAGTTCTAGGTTGACACCACCCAAAAGTGTCAACCAAAAGGCCCGTTTTCGGGCACCTTTCTCGCAAGGTGACAACCGTTTTTCAACCGAAACGACAACCAAGTGTCAACCATCTGTCAACCATCTGACAACCAGATTCCGCAGGTTCTCCGGTCACAGCCATGCACAAGGCGCATGACGGGAAGTTGCGGCGATATTCCGGTGGGTGCTGCGCACTTAGCACTGCGAGGAAACGCCAAGCGAGGCCCATTCGAGCCATGCAGTCCTCACCCAGTCTCGTCTTGGCCGATCTGGTGCCAGGCGTGCGGACCACAGTCGTAGCGTTCTCTCAACCAGACCACCTGATGGTAGTCCGGCGCCGGGACGCGGTCGTTGCAGACGATCCGCAGGATCTCGATCCACAGGCGTTCGTTCTCGGTCAGTGCCCCGTCCCAGGGCAGCTTGAAGCCTTCGATCACGCGGTCAGCCATCCTCGCCACCTATATCTTCAGGATCTTGGGCATGTTCACCTGGCAAAAGATGGTGACGACCGGATCCCTGTAGGAAGATGCTCTGCGGATCAACTCAATCCACTCGCGCTCGTTGTCGGTGATCGTCTCCCGCAGCAGTTCCGTGAAGACCTTCAGCATTTCGGGCCCGTAGGTCTGCTCGATGGCCAGCCGCATCATCAGGCTGGGGTCGCACTCGAGCGCCTTGGCCAGAGCCGGAACACGGTCGATGGCAAGCTTGGCGTTGCCAGTCTTCAGCATGGTAATGAAGTTCGCGTTCCTGAACCCGGCCTCGCGGGCGACCTCGGCCTGAGTCTTGTGGTGTAACTCGCCAATGCGCTTGTCGATGAAGCGGGCAAGGCGCGAGGTCGCGAAGGGGGTGGTCGTCATGTCTGGTGTCCTTGAAGCTGATGCACGTCGATGTGCGATGCTTCAAAGATAGCGAGCGGCCGATGGGGAGTTCGCGGAACTCGGCCGGCGCGAATGAAAGATGAAACGGCAGACGTGACCACTCCCGCGACGACGGTCGAACGGGCTGAGCAAGTGAGCGCTCTCCGCGTGCTTACACTGGCCGAAATCGCGAAATAAGTTGTATGACATCCGCGCCGGACACTATTCTGAATGCTCGCTCCACGGCCAAATGTCTACGGGGGAGCGCTTCGAAAGCTGCAGGAACCAGACCGCCCATCGACAGATTCCAACCAATCGAAAAAGGAAATATTTCATAAGCTTGGTTGAATACCAGCGGGAAAAATGAAACCGGTGTCGAGATAGGTTTGTCGGGGGTGGGGCGCACAGAATCCGGATTTCCGTCACGGCAGCCGTTCGACGATCATCAGCATCACAGTGACGCCCAAGTAAACAGACACCATGTCGCTTATTCTCAAAACAATCTCGGCCTTCCCGCGCGGTCGAACGACCGAAGAGGTCCTTGTGCTTGTCGGGGCAGGCTTTTCGCACGACAAGCGGGTGGCGGCACTTGCCGAGCTTCAAGAGCATGCGCTCAGAGGGCTCATCGAACGCGGACGGGACGGCAGGTGGCGGCAGCGCCAGGTCAACCCGACCATCAGGTCCGGCCACGCGACCGACCATTTCACACCGACAAGTGCATTGACGCCAGACGTGTTGTTCGCCGCTTCGGCGAATTTCCTCCTTCATACAGTCTTAGGCGAGGACGAAGGCGTCGAGACAGAAACGCGCATTGCGCCGGACGCGCTCTTGCGCTACTGGCGCTCGGCCCTGCGGGCCGATCCGCGCGGCGCGACGACGCAGGTCGCCGACAAGCACGGGGTCGAATGGGCGCTCATCTCGGGACGTGGCCCTCTGATTCCCGGCGCGGACCAGGCCCTCACTGTCACCCTCGACCTCGAGGCCATTGACCCCGCCTTTCGCGAAGCCCTCGTTCGGCGCGAAGGCAACGAGAACGCGCTCGCCATCGGCTGGCCCATGTCTGTGGCCCGCAACGGCGGCGTGCCGGTGTTCCGCCCTGTCGGTCTGTTTGCCGCCCAATGGGAGCGGCGGGATGGCAAGCTCGTGCTCGAGGTCGATGCCGACGACGTCCTGGTGAATCCGGACTGGATCAAGGCTGCGGCCCGCACGACCGGATGGAGGCAGGACGGCCTTGCCGACCTGTTCGACGCCACTGACGGTGCCGGGCTGCGGGCACAGGACTTTGTCGATCGTCTGCGCGACGCGGTGGCAAGCCAGGTTCGCGGGCGGATTGCGGGGCAGGATCTCGCCTCGCAACTTGACGCGAACGCGCAAGGGATCTTTGACAGTGCCGCGATCTTCTTGCCGACGGATTCAAGTTTTACTGCCGGTGCAGCTCGGGATCTGGACCGGATCGCGACTTGGCCCGAACATCGGCTCGCGCGCAGCTCGCTTGCCACTGTCTTTGGCCTGCCGCCCGCGAACGACCTGCCCGACATCCCCGCGATCAACGTCGGGCCGCTCAACGGCGAGCAACTGCGCGCGGTCCGCAACGCATGCAGCGCCCGCCTCAGTGTCGTGACCGGTCCGCCGGGCACCGGGAAAAGCCAGGCCATCGTCTCCATGGCTGCCTCGGTGCTATTGTCCGGGGGCAGCGTCCTCGTCGCCTCCAAGAACCACCAAGCCCTGGACGCGGTCGAAGATCGGCTCGGCGCGCTGGCACCGCAGGTGCCTTTCGTCACCCGGACGCTGAAGCCCGAAGACGATCTCGACATGGGTTTCCCCGAAGCGCTGAAACAGATCCTCGACCGCGACACTCCGCACCGGTCAGGGGTGGTCGACGAGTTGAAGCTGGCCCACATGTTGGAGCTGTCGCGGCACCGGGCCGCTGCCGTGGATGACATCGCCCGCAAGGCCGTGCTCGAATGTGAGATTGCGGAGCTGTGGGAAAAGCTCGAGTTCCGACAGGGCCTTGCCGCGCTCGGCGGAGCTGCGGCGCAGGCGGAACCCGTGCCCGCCGCGCAGCGCCGCCCGTCGCTGTTCGTCCGGGTCTTCTCCTGGTTCCGTGCCCTTCTCGACCGCAGCCGAAAAGCCGTGCCACCTCCCGAAGAAGCGGGGCTTTCCGCCGGGGCCACCCTGCGGGAGATCGAGGGCCGGCGCGAATACCTGAGGAACAAGAGCCAGGCACTCGGCACCCCTGCGGACCCATTTACGCTCGGTGCCGAGATCGAAGGACTCGCGGCCTCGATCGTGCCGGCGATGATGGCACTCCGCACCCATATCGATGAGGAACGCCGCCAGAAGGTGGCCGATGCCCATGACGACTGGAGCTTCGACGGCGGGCGCGGACAGCTGCCGACCGACCTCTCCCGTGCTGTGGTGGCTCACCGCCCGCTCTGGCTGGCCTCGATCCTCGGCACGCCGAAACGAATCCCGCTCGACGACGAGCTTTTCGACCTCGTGATCTTCGACGAGGCGAGCCAGTGCGATATCGCCACGGCCATTCCCCTCTTCGCGCGGGCGAAGCGCGCGGTGGTGGTGGGGGACGACAAGCAGCTCTCGTTCATTGCCCAGCTCGGCCAGTCCCAGGATCGCAACCTCATGCAAACGCAGGGCTTGCCGGTATCCGGTATGGGGCGCTTTGCCCAGAGTCGGCGATCGTTGTTCGACTTTGCCTCGCGGGTGCCGAACGTGCCCCGCGTGACGTTGCGCCACCAGTATCGGTCGGCTGGTCCGATCGTGGATTACATCAGCAAAGACTTCTACGGTAGCCAGCTCGAGACCTGCTGCGATCCGAACCGGCTCGTGGTGCCGCCGGGGGTCAAGCCTGGACTGGCCTGGCAACACGTCCCGGCGCCCGCGGTGCCGCAGAACGGCAACGTCAACCCGGCCGAGGTCAGCGCCATCGTGCGCCACCTGCGCAAGCTTCTGATCGAGCAGGACTACAAGGGCTCGATTGGGGTCATTTCCCCCTTCCGGGCCCAGGTTCAGGCGCTGCAGGAGGCGATCGCCGGTGCGATCCCCGAGACCCGCCAGGTTGCTGCTGAGCTAAAGGTCGGCACGGTCGACGGCTTCCAGGGGCAGGAGCGCGACCTCGTCCTCTTCTCGCCCTGCATCGGGCCTCGCAGCCCGCAATCGGGGCTGACCTTCTTTCAGAAGGACGCGCGGCGGCTCAACGTGGCGATTTCGCGGGCGCGGGCTGTCGCAATGATCTTTGGCGACCTCGACTTCGCGCGCACCGGCGGCTTGAGTGCCCTGCGACGCCTTGCAGCTTGGGCGACCGAGCCACGCGCTCGCGCCGGAGAGGATGTGTTCGACAGCGATTGGGAGCGCAAAGTCTTCCACGCGCTAAAGGGCCGGAATCTCGAGCCCTTCCCGCAACATGAAATCGCCGGACGCCGGCTCGATTTCGCGCTGTTCGGCAAGACCGGCGTGAAGCTCGACCTCGAGGTGGACGGGCGCAAATGGCACGAAGGGCCGGACGGGCGACGCAAAACGTCGGACCTCTGGCGCGATCATCAACTGACCTCGATGGGGTGGAAAGTCCGCCGCTTCTGGGTCGACGAACTGGCACGGGATCTGGAGGCATGCCTTGACATCATCGAACGTGACCTTTCCTAAGGCGACCCGCAACACCGTGATCGCGGCCGTCCTCGCGACCGTCGCGGTGTCTGCCTCCGGCTTTCTCGTCTACCGGGTCAACGCGCTCGACGCGCAATATGGCAAAATCATTGCTGATGAGGCGTTCTTCAGGTCCCAGCTCGAAGGCGCGCGCGTGACGCTTTCGGCGACGCGAGATCAGATCACCCAGTCCACCGCTGAAGCAACTGCGAAACTCGAGGATCTGTCGCAGGTCGAGGCCAACCTCACCACCCAGAACCAGGAACTGGCGGGAGTCCTGGCCCGCAGGGATGCCCTCGCGGATGATATCGGGCGGCTTTCCGGCCAGCTCGACGAGGCCAAAGAAACCATCGCCACGGTCGCCAGCCTGCGGGCGGATGTCACGGCGCTCGAACGGGATAAACGGGCGTTGGAAACTGAACTTGCCAAGGGGCGGACCGAGCTCGCAACGGTCGAACGGGACGTGGCGGATCGCAAGGCTGAGGCCGACCGGATCAACGGGGTAATCTCCAGCCTGACGCCCGTCCGCGACGGCCTGCAGGAACAGGTCGAGTCACTCGGCCCGCAGGTGGTGGATCTGGAGGCAGCCATGCGTCGGGTCGAGCAGTTGCAGGCGGACGAGGACCGCCTCACCGAAAGCGTCGCTGCGCTCAAGCAGGAGGAGGCGACCGCGCGCAGCGGCCTCGCCGAGGCGACCGAGGCCCTTCGCACTGCAGAGGCCCAGCTCGCCGAAAAGCAGACCGAACTCGCCGGGCTGACCCAGCAGATCACCGGGCTCAAAGCCCAGGTGGCCGAGCTGGAACAGCAACGTGCGGTCCTCCTCGCGGACCTCGAGTCAAAACAGGCCGCCGCCGCGGAAGCCGAGGCGCGTGCGCAGGCCGCAGAGGCACGGGTCACCGAGGCTGCGGGGAAGCTCAACAGCCTGAAAAGCCAGGTTACCGCCGTGCAGGCCGACCTTTCGACGGAACAACAGGAGCTCGCAATCCTTACCGCCAAGGTCGAGGCGGCCCAACAGGACGTCACCGGTCTGGATGCGCTGCGCCAGCAGGTCGCAACCCTGCAGGAAACCCTCTCGCGGATGAACGCAGAGCGGACTGCATTGGAAAGCACCCTGCCAGACCTCGAGAAACGGGCCGAATCCGCCCGGGCCGCGGTGATCGCTGCCGAAGCGGACTTGGCCCAAGCGCAGAGCGACGCCGCCGCCACAGAGGCGAAGGCCCAGACGCTCACCGTCGAGATCGCGACGCTCGCACCACGCCGCGAGGAGCTGGCTCAGGTAGTTGCGGGGCTCCAGGCCGAAACCGATTCCATGGAGGCGACCCTTGGCCCCCTCAAGGCCGAGGCAACACAGCTGCGGTCCACCATCGACGGGCTGACCACCCGGAAGCAGGACCTTGAGGGCCAGATTGATCGGGCGGGCACCGGGCTTGACGACATCCTTGCCAAGCAAGCGGCCGAGCGCGAACGCCTCGGCCGGCTTCTGGCGACACCGACCCCAACCGACGCACCTGCCCAATAGCGCTAAGGACGATTGAACATGGAAACCGATATCATCCTGGTGGTCTTCGTCGTGGCGGTGAGCTTGGTCCTGCTCGCGATGGTCCAGCTCTTTCTCGCGTCGCGGCACGACCGGGCGATCACTGCCGCCGGTCCGATCGAGGAGCTGGCGATCTATGCCAAGCGGCTCGAGGAGAAAAGACTCCTGATGGCCGATCTCGAGGAGGAGATCGAAAAGCGGCGGGAAGCAATGGCTGTCGTTGCCGACCTTGGGGCGGAAGTCGATGGGCTGCGCCGCCAGAAGGAAGACCTGCTCGAAGAATGGGAGCAACTCCGCCAGCGGCGCGACGAGGTTCTCGGAGTGCGGCAGGAGGTCGAAGCGGCGTTGACCGAGCGGATGGCACTTGAAAGCGAGATCGCCCCGCTGCGTGCCGAGTTTAACTCGATCAAGGAGCGCCTCGAGAAGGCTGAAGTGCTTGTCGGGCAGATCGACCGGCTTACGGCGGATCACCATGCAATTGCAGAGAAAGTCGAGGCTATGCGCGACGAGTTGCATCGCCTTGAGGATGCCGAGAAGCAAGTCGAGATCCTGACTGACCGCAAGCACGAACTCGAGGGCGCATGCGCGCGGATCGAAGGGAGGGTTCAGGCCCAGGCCGACGAGTTGGAAGAGGTGTCCACCCGGGTCGCGGCAGAACGTGCCACGCTGGCGGACGCGCAGGCCAGACACGGCGGGATCGAAGCGGAACTGGCCGCGATCAGTCTGGAGCTTCGGCGCACCCAGGGCGAGATCGAAGGGTTGGGCGAAGCGCGTGCCGGTCTTGAAGCGCGCCTTGCCCATCTCCGTGCCGAAATCGCAAAAGCGGAAGGTCGCACGGTCGATGGCGACGGCACTGAGAAAGAGGACCAGCTGCGCGAGCTCAAGGTCGCTCCGCCAGTCATCTTGGCGATTGCCGACTGGGAACCTGCCCCACGCGAAAACGAGGCCGATGCCCTGCACCGCGTGGAGCGCCGCCTGAAGGCCAAGGGCCTCGAGTATCCGTCGCGGACCCTGCGCGCATTCCACACCGCCATGAAGGTCAATGAGACAACACAGATGGCCGTCCTCGCCGGCATCTCGGGCACCGGCAAAAGCCAACTGCCGCGCCAGTATGCGGCAGGGATGGGGATCGGCTTCCTGCAGGTCCCGGTGCAGCCGCGCTGGGACAGCCCGCAGGACCTCATGGGGTTCTACAACTACATCGAGGGCAAGTTTCGCCCCACCGATATGGCCCGCGCGCTCTGGGCACTCGACGAGATCAACAACGAGGATGCCGTTAAGGATCGAATGATGATGATCCTGCTCGACGAGATGAATCTTGCCCGGGTCGAGTATTACTTTTCGGACTTCCTGAGCCGCCTCGAGAGCCGCCCCGTTGCCGGCGCCGTCTTGGACAAGAATGAACGCAAGGACGCAGAGATCGAGCTGGAGATCCCCAAGATGGTGAACCCACCGCGGATCTTCCCTGGCTACAACCTGCTGTTTGCAGGCACGATGAACGAGGACGAGAGCACCCAGTCACTGTCGGAAAAGGTGGTAGACCGCGCCAACATCCTGCGCTTCGCCGCGCCGAAGAAGATCAAGGGCGGTCATGCGGAAGGCACGGTCGAGCCCTCGCTCGCCCTGTCGCGCAAGACCTGGCAACGCTGGGTCCGACCGATCTCGGAGGCCGATCGTCGTGGAGGCGCCACCCAGCAGGTCGAAAAGCTGGTTGACCTGATGAAGGACTTCAAGCGGCCGTTCGGGCACAGGCTCGGTCGCGCGATCATGGCCTATGTGGCCAACTACCCCGAGGTCGAGGGGGCGCGGCCCTTCGAGGACGCGCTGGCCGACCAGGTCGAAATGCGGCTCCTGCCGAAACTGCGTGGCATCGAGGTCGAGACCGCGAGCGCTGAGTTCACTCGCCTCGAGGGCCTTGTGCGCGACGAGTTCGGCGACGACAAGTTGGCCGAGGCCATCAACGCGTCGATCCAGTTGGCCAACGACGGCACCGGGCAATTCGTGTGGACCGGGGTGACCCGCTGATGCATATGCGTGCCCGCCCGTGGTCTCGCGAGTTCCTGGCCGAAGGTGCTGCATTCGGTCCAGACGATTGCCTGATGGGCGAGTTCGAGGGCAAACCGCCCCATGGTATCGAACATGTAGTGATCATGAGGGGAGGTGTGCGCCGGCGCGACAGCCAAGGGGGCCAGCGTGAGCACGACATCAACCTCGCCCTCTTCCCCTACCCCAAGCGCGACCACGCCGCCCATCCGGACCGGGAAGGCTTCCCGCTGCGTCCGCGCAAGGGCAACGACCCGACCAACCCGCCGGAAGAAGCCGGGGCGGCCGTGCTTCAGCGAATGAACGAGGTGCTCGCCCGGATCCAAGAGCTCGAAGAAGCACTGGACGTTCCCGACGACACCTGGGGACGGTTGCGCGCGGCCTGGAAGCGGGCTGAGAACGAGGCCGATCCGCGCATGGCCGAGATCGTCCGCCAGGCCCGCAACCTTCACCCGATCTTGCGCGACCTCCTTACTCGAATCCGGCGGGTGCTGCGCCGCCACCGTGAACTCACCCCGATCGACCGGGTCCAGGAAATGGACCGCGCCTCGATGATCTGGCTCAGCCGCCAGCCCGGGCGCAACGTCCCCGAGCGCGCGGGTGCGGCCCAACGGATTCTTGCCACCGTGCGCAAGGAAAACTTCGACACGCTCGAGAACCGAGTCCTGCATTCCTATTCGCGCCTGGCCAGCGATGTGGCCCGCGAATGGATGCGCGAACACCCACGCGCCAAGGAAAGCCGAAGGTTTCGCGACGTCGATGCCTTCCGCAAAACCTGTCGCTCGATAGGCGCCTTGATGGCAGAGCTCGACGTCTCGATCGCCGAGGCTGGGGTCATCCCGAACTACGTGCTGATGCAGGACCGCAGCTATCACGCGGTGCTGGAAGCCTGGGAGAAGCTCTTGCGCCGGCGCAAGATCGAGGATGACCTCTGGGCCTGGCAGGCCGAGACCTGGACAGATTTTGCTGTGCTTGCGATTACGCTGGCTATCGACGAACTGGACGAGGCCCAGCTCATCGCCCAGTCGCCGATCTCGTGGCGGGCCGAAGCCGTGACAGGCCGCTGGTTTGAGCAGGATCGCCCGATCGCCGTCTTCTGGCTGCGCGAGACCAACCGGATCGTGGAAATCCAGGCCAGGCCGGAAAAGCCCGGCGGTCCGCTCACCGCAGCCCGCGCCCACGTCGCGCTGCGGATAACCGATCCAAGCCGAGCCGAAGTGCCGCGCCGGGTGGCGGTCTGGACCCCCCACGCGATGGGCCCGGTCGACCTCGAAGAGGCTGCGCAAGACGCCGCTCGGTTGCTGCACGAGCTACAACCCCTCGCCACTCAGGAAGTCCTGCGCCACGGTCTGATCCTGACCCCGGCCCATGGCGAGGCCGCGGTCGCCTGGGAAACCCAGGCCCGGATCCAGGTCCAGGCCATCGCGCTCGGCGCGTCGGGGGCGGCGCTGGCTGGCGGGCTCGACGCGGTTCGGTCGTTCATCAAGGGCGAGATCTATCGGGACCTGCCATGAGCGAACGCAAGGTCGGCGGCCACGACGTAAATGGCTGGCGGGACTTCACCGCCCGCAACTGGTCCTCGTTGCCCGGCGAAGACGAACAGATCGGCGAGGTCGTGTTCAGCGAAAGCGGACCGTTGACCTCGGTGGTCAAGGTTGGGGAAGGCCGGAGCTCGCGCTGGGTCGGCGGACGTCAGGCAGACGTGGCCCCGCATGGAAATGGCGGCGGCTGGGGCGATGTTGGTTTTGAAGGGCGTCGTGTCGACATTCGGACCCTACTCGAAGGGCAGGGCACCTACCCGGCCGAGCTCTCCGCCGCCTTTGAAGGTGCAGCCAAGGGCGCCGTTTGGAACGCCATCGCCATCGACGACACACCCGAAACGACCGAACTGGTGCGAGAACGCATTTTGGCCGCCGCGGGAGAGGCGCGGCTGCGCAATCCCATGCTGGTCTGGCGGTCAGTGCTGGCGGCGCTGTCCGCCATCGAGGCTGGGCTCGTCACGAAGGAAGGCCCTGTCGCGGTAATCTCGCAAACCGCGCGGGGACTCTCCGTGCAGACACTGCGCCTGCGTCGGGCGTGCGGCCGGAGCGGCGAAATCCTCGCTCCCGAACGGCGGCGCGCCGCGGACCTCGTGCCCGGCGCAATCGGCTATGGGCCGCTCGTCCGCAAAGCCCGCGAAATCGCCATCGGACCCGAGGGGTTCTCGGCCCGCACAGCGCACTTCGCCAGGGCCCGCTCGGTTGGCCGCCTGGCCCTTGGCCTGCCCTGTCCGACCGAAGTCCTGCGCCAACCGACAGGAGACTGGGACTTTATCGACCTCGGGCGTGAGACTGTCTTGCCGAAGATCGCGTTGGATACTCCGATGCCCAGATTCGGCGACTGCTCGGCGATCTTCGTCGAAACCCTGTCCGATGGGCCGGTCCGCGACGCCCTCCTTGCCCTGGTCGCGCGTGAGGTCGGGCGCGACCCCGTCTCACTTCCCCAGACCGCCGTTGCCCATGGCGCCCTCGTCGCCGCCCGCAGGCGAAGCGACGGCGACCCGGTCTACTTCGACTTCCTGCCGCGTCTGTCGACCATCGTATTTGGCCGCAACGGGGCGAGCAACTTCGACCTGATCGATGAGACCGAAACTCTCGAAGCCGGTCACGTCTATCGCAGCCGCGAACCAGCCGAGTTCCAGATCCCGGCCGGGCACGCAAGCGTCTCGGTCTTCCTGCGCAAGGAGGCCGAACCTCGTCCGCGCAAGGCCACGGTGACCCTCGACGTGCCGCTGAAGTCGCCGTCGCCGGTGTCGCTCTGGGTCGAGCAGAAGCCCGCTGCAGGGCGTGCCCGGATCGTGCTCGACGCACCGGCACTCGGGCGACATTTCACCATCGACTGGGAGCAGGCTGAGGACGACCCGCGCGACTGGGACGCGATCATCGGCTCGGTCATGGACAAGGCCCCCTCGATCCCCGAACGCCTCGTCTTGAAGACCGGCCTCGCACCCTGGCAGGACGGTGAGCGGGCCGACGGGCTATTCACCCTGCTCGAGAAGGAAAGCCGCAAGGCCACGGTCGATTGGGACACACTCGCCATGCGGATGGCCTCGCGCCCGTTCGGGGAATACTGCATTTCGAGCGATGGGGACCTGCCCGACCAGATCGACGCGGTCGACATTGAGCGCCTGGATGCGCTCACTCGACGAGCCTTGGAGACGACGCAGGCCCGCCTGTGTGCCAGGCCCGGTCCTTCGAACAGCGACAACGCTGCGCTGAAGTTCCTGACATGGCAGTTCCGCCGCTGTCCGCCGGTCGTGGCCGATTGGCTGATCGACTGTATCGAAAGCCGCGGGATGCCGATGTTCCGACATCCCTTCGTGCAGCGTGATCCGAGCTGGATCCTCGTCTACCAGGGGCTTGGTCGCATCACGGGCGACGAGACGACGGAACGGCGCATCCTGAGGATCCTCTTGGATACCGAGGTCCGTGATTGGAACTGGCGGCACGAAAGCGCCACGATTGCGTTCCTGCTGTCGCGTTCAAACACGGCTCCCCTGGCCCTCGACCGGAAAGATGTCACGAAACTGGTCCAGCGGATCGTCATCGAGTTCAAAAGAAATTTGAGGACCTCATACACGACATTCAACTATTCACCGTTCCTCGTTGCAGGTGTTCTGCGATGGCGTCTTGCAGAACCACGCGGCCTCCTACTCGGTCATGACCCGCTGGCCGACGACCTCCTGAAAGTGATCGAAGATGCAGAACACGATCTGACGACGCAGCCCTTGCCCAGCGACGCCCGCGCGCGGGAGGCTTTCAGCAAGAAGAAGATCAAATACCTTCCCATTCTCAAGGACTTGAAAGCGGAACTCGCAGGAGAAGGCGGAAATCCCGATCTTCTGCTCCGGATCTACGGCAACGGCGAGTAACATCCGCCGTCCCGCATTCGACGAGTGTTAGGACGCGTTGTCAGGTCGTAGGCCGTTGTAGCTCTTCCGGAACGACCTTTGACTCTGCCTTCACCCGAATCTGGACAGGACATACGGAAATGTCGTCCACTCCGCCTCTGTGGACGAGCCCTGACAAGGCTCACCAAGTTCCCTTTTCTGCTGCACATCTTGCTACACATTCTGCTACACACGCCCAAGGGTAAGTCTGTTTAACCAATTGTTTTATATTGATAATCACAGGAAGCCTTCGCGGGTTCATCGCTCTTCGTCTCCGCCATCAACCCCTTGATATTCCTGCTCTTTCCGTTCTGGAAGGAATCTGCCCCCAATAACCGCAGGTTACGGCGGTTTCCCTGTAGGAAAGACGCTGCACCCTCCCTCAGTTCCCTGCAAACCCGCCCCTGGTCTCCGCAGGCTGCGCATCCCGTTCGGTTTGCCCGCGCGCGAAGAACAGGGAATTATCAGGGAATTTCGATTTCCCAGGGCCAGTTTGGCGATTTTCCACCTGGAATCATCGCGCGTTTTCCGTGGGTTACGGCCAAATTCCCTGCTCCTCAGGAACAGGGAACTTAAATCAGCGGATCAGGGAATGAAATTCGGCCGAACAGGGAAAGAATT
>NZ_JAJCTD010000004.1 GCF_020564565.1 Rhodobacter sp. Har01 | reverse complement strand
CTTCACGACCTGTTCGGCAGGCGCCTTCGTCGTCACGAGGTTCTTTCTCATCTCCACCTCCATGTGGGGTCAAGATGAGCCGCAAACCCTCCGCCACGCAATCACGCCAAACTGTTCCATGGGTGCTGATGCCGGACATGCCGCAGATAGACTCTCCATCTCGGAAACCGAGGCCCATCAACGTGCAGCGGCGCTGGTCTGAGCGGGGCTCAAGCGACACGGGGCCTGCCCACACTTTGGCGCCTGCTGCCAACTCTGGTGTCATTCTGTGCCAACTCCGGTGGCGAGCCACAGCCGGCAAATTGGCTCTGCCCGGTCAGCATCTTGCAAGGGGTGGCGCGAGGTCCGGGAAAAAGGGCGCCCCCGTGCGAGGGGGCACACGGGGGCGAAAGGGGGCGGGGGCCTTGGGGCCAGGGGCTGGCCCGGAGGCTGGGGAAGGGGACAGGCCCGCCCGCACGAGGCCGACCCTAGGGCGCAAAGGATTCAGCCGCATGACAGACTCGGCATTCTCAGCGCGAGGGTTGGCGCAGGGCGCGGCGCAGGCGCCGGGCGATCAGGCCCTGCAACGCCGATGCCAGCGCCATGCCGAGTGAGACCAGCAGCCCGACGATCCCGGCGACCAGCGCCAGGGCTTCGTCCGTCCAGCGCACGGCGGCTCGGAGGAACCGGGATTTCCCGAGCACCTCGATCATGCCCACGGACCGCGGACCCAGCACCTGGGCCGCATCCGCAAGGTGACGGGCATCGTCCGGCCCGTCGATGTAGCGCATCAGGTGCAGCGTGCGCGTGGTGTCCAGCGCGTGGTTGATCCGGCCCAGGTCCGAGGCGACAGCCGCCACCGGCGCCACGGCAGCGACGTTCAGCAGGCGCGCGGGGTCGGTCAGGCTGTCCCACTGCGCCGCCCGTTCCCAGCGGATGCCGCGCTGTGCCGCGTCGGCGATCAGGGCCATCAGGCGGGGGGACAGCAGCCGCATCTTGCGGGCCAGCTTCAGCAGCGAGGCGCCGGCCTTCAACGTCAGCGATGTGCCGCCGGTTGCCGCAAGGGCCAGGGTCGCGCCCAGCCCGATGGCCGAAAGCGCGAAGTCGATGCGGTCGACCTCAGTGCCAGAAGCTGCAGCGTAGCCCGCCCTGCCGATGCCGATCAGGTCACCGATCGGAGTCAGTGCGACAGGGGTATTGCAGATCAGCGCCAACTGGATGGTGCAGCGCGCCGCGTTCAGGGTGCAGACGACGCAGGCGCCCGCGGAATGCAAATAACCGTGGTCCTGATCCCAGGCGGCCTGTCGCGCGGCGATCAGGTCGGCTGGCAGGACGATGGCGCGGTCGGTGGCGATCTCTGTGACCGCGTCGATGGCGATCCAGTTGCGAGGCGTTTCGGCCAGCAGGGTTCGCAGCCGGTCGGCCACGAGGTCGGGCGTGGTTGTCCGGGCAAGCTGGCGGTCCAGCGCGGCGACGAATTCGTCTGCCGTGCGGTCGGCGAAGGGCTGGAGCAGCGGGTCGCGGATGATCCGCAGGGCGGACCAGCCGGCCAGCACCAGCGACGCGGCCAGAACGGCGGTCAGCGCCGCCCGCCCGATCCGCTGGCCCAAGCAGCGCATCACCCCCGGCGGCGCGAGCGGATCATGCCGGTGATCTGAAAGGTCCGCTCCAGGATCGGCTCGGCGATGGCGGCGGCGCGGTCGGCGCCCTGGCCAAGGATGCGGTCGATCTCGGCGGGGTCCTTCATCAGCCGGTTCATCTCGGTGGTGATGGGCGAGAGCTTGGCCACGGCAAGATCGGCCAGCTTGGGCTTGAAGGCGCCGAACTGCGCGCCGGCGAATTCCGCCACCACGGCGGCGGCAGGCTGGCCCGACAGGGCGGCGTAGATGTTGACCAGATTGCGCGCCTCGGGGCGGTCCTTCAGGCCTTCAAGATGCCCGGGCAGGGGTTCGGGGTCGGTCTTGGCCTTGCGGATCTTCTGGGCGATGGTGTCGGCGTCGTCGGTCAGGTTGATCCGGCTCTGGTCGCTGGGGTCGGACTTCGACATCTTCTTGGTGCCGTCGCGCAAGCTCATTACGCGTGTGGCGACGCCTTCGATCAGGGGTTCCACCACCGGGAAAAAATCGACGCCGAAGTCGTTGTTGAACTTGATCGCGATGTCGCGGGTCAGTTCCAGGTGCTGCTTCTGGTCTTCGCCCACCGGGACCATGGTGGCGTGGTAAAGCATGATGTCGGCGGCCATCAGCGAGGGATAGGCGAACAGGCCAAGGCTTTGCGCCTCGGCGTTCTTGCCGGCCTTGTCCTTCCATTGCGTCATCCGGCTCATCCAGCCCATGCGGGCGACGCAGTTGAAGATCCAGCCCAGCTCGGCGTGGCCCGAGACCTGGCTTTGGTTGAACAGGATCGAGCGCGCCGGGTCGATGCCGGCGGCGATGAAGGCGGCGGCCCCTTCGCGGGTCTGCTGGCGCAGCTTTTCGGGGTCTTGCCAGACGGTGATGGCGTGCATGTCGACAAGGCAGTAGATCGTCTCGATCCCCTCATCCTGCTTTTCGACGAAGCGTTTGAGCGCGCCCAGGTAATTGCCCAGCGTCAGGCCGCCCGAAGGCTGGATGCCCGAGAAGATGCGGGGGGCGAAGGTGGCGGTCATGGGGGCTCCGTCTGGAAAATCCGGCGGGTCGGGGGTAGACGATGGGGCAAGGGGCGTCAACGGCGCAAGGGCGCACACCCCCAAGGGAGATACGGCATGAACCTGCAGGACCGCAACGCCCCTCCGCTGAACCCGCTGCCGGTGGTGGTCTGGGTGATGGCACTGCCGATGATCGCGATGGAGTTGGTTCTGCAACTGGCCGACCGCGGGCTGGTGGGGGGGGCCGGGGGCATCGGCTGGCGGCTGCAGGCGGTCGAGCGGTTCGCCTATGTGCCCGACCTGATGCGGTATTTCTGGGAGACCGGGGTCTGGCCGCTGAACGGGCTGCACCGGCTGCTGAGTTATGCCTTCGTGCATCCGGATTTCACCGGGGCGCTGTTCGGGGTGGTCCTCTTGCTGGCGCTGGGCAAGATGGTGGGCGAGGTGTTCCGCTGGTGGGCGGTGCTGGCGGTGTTCTTCGGCGCCTGCATCGTGGGCGCACTGGTCTACACGGCGCTGTTGCCAGGCGAACGGGGGGTGCTGATCGGGGCGTTTCCGGGCAACTACGGGCTGATCGGGGCCTTCACCTTCCTGATCTGGGTGCGGCTGGCCGGCACTGGCACCAGCCAGTTCCGGGCGTTCACCCTGATCGGGATGCTGCTGGCGATCCAGCTGGTGTTCGGGCTGCTGTTCGGTGGCGGCTTCGGTTGGGTGGCCGAGCTGGCGGGGTTCGCGACCGGGTTCGTGCTGAGTTTCGTCGTCAGCCCGGGGGGCTGGAGCCGGGTGCGGGCGCGGCTGCGCGACCGGTAAGGATCAGGACTTGCCGTTGCGGTTGCGGCGCAGGACGGATTTCAGCTCCGGCAGGCTCATCGCGCCGAGGACGGCGGCGATGCCGAAGTAGGTGACGATGCCGGCCGAACAGAGGACCAGCAGGCCCAGCGACCGCGCGCCCGGTGCCGCCAGCCAGCCCGACATGACCTGCGCCAGGCCCCAGAGCACGGCCCCCATCACCGTCGAGGCCAGAACGATGCGCGGCAGGCGGTGGCGGAAGCGGTCGTCGAAACGCGCCGCGTCGCCCATCGCGCGGGACCCGCGCCAGAGTTGCCAGACCATGACCCAGGCCGCGGCAGAGGTGGCGATGGCAGCGGCAAGGAAGCCGATCAGCGGCATCAGGCCGATGGCGATGGCGGCATTCACCGCCATCGAGATCACCGCGTAATAGAACGGCCGGCGCGTGTCTTCGCGCGCATAGTAGAGCGGCTGCAGCACCTTGTGCAGCACGAAGGCCGGCAGGCCGGCGCCATAGGCGGCCAGCGCCATGGCGGTGTTCGCCGTGTCGGTCGCACCGAAGGCGCCGCGCTGGAACAGGACCGAGATCAGCGGATAGGCGATCACCACCAGGGCCACCGCGGCGGGCACGGTCAGCAGAAGCGCGAACTCGGTCCCGCGGTTGAAGGAATTGCGCGAGCCGGGGCCGTCGCCGGCGCGCAGGCGGCGGGAAAGGTCGGGCAGCAGCACCACGCCGATGGCGATGCCGACCACGCCGAGGGGCAGTTGATACAGCCGGTCGGCGTAGGACAGCCAGGCGATGGCGCCTTCGGTCGCGCTGGCGACCTGGCGGCCGACGATCAGGTTGATCTGCACCACGCCGCCGGCCAACACGGCGGGGGCGGCGATGATGGCCAGGCGCCTCAGGTCGGGCGTCAGCGTCGGCCAGCGGAACGGCAGCCGCAGGCCCATGCGGCGCACCGCGATCCAGGTGAAGAAGAGCTGCGCCACGCCGGACAGCGCCACCGACCAGGCCAGCGCGCGGCCCATGTCCCATTGCAGGCGGTGGGCGAGGATCATCCCCAGCACAAGCCCCGCGTTCAGCAGGATCGGCACGGCCGAGGTGGCCAGGAACCGGCCCATCGCGTTCAGCACACCCGACAGGAGCGCGGTCAACGAGATGAACAGGATGTAGGGAAAGGCGATGTTGCCCAGGGTGACCGCCAGGTCATAGCGTTGATCGCCCAGAAAGCCCGCTGCCATGGCCAGCACCAGCCAGGGCATCGCGGCCATGCCGATCAGGGTGAAGACGATCAGCACCCCCGCCATGCCCCAATAGGCATCGCGGGCGAAGGTCTCTGCGTCCTCATGCCCTTCCAGCTTTTTCGCGAACATTGGCACGAAGGCCATGTTGAAGGCGCCTTCGGCGAAGAAGCGGCGGAACATGTTGGGCAGCGATTGCGCCACCAGAAAGGCCTCGGCCACCGGGCCCGAGCCCAGGTAGTTGGCCATCAGGATGTCGCGCACAAAGCCCATGATCCGGCTGAGCAGCGTCCAGAAGCCGACGGTCAGAAAGCCGGTCAGCAGGCGGATCGGTTTCATGCCCCCGGCCTAGCCCTGCGCCCGCGCCCGTTCGGCGCCTTCGATGATGGCCTGGCGCAACTTCTTCTCCAGGGTTTCCTGCTTCAGCTTCTGGTGCAGTTTCAGGCCGAACATGTCTTTCACATAGAAGGTGTCCACCACCTGCGCCCCATAGGTGGCAATCACCGCCGAGACAATGGAGATGTTGGAACTGGCCAGCGTACGGGTCAGGTCATACAGCAGGCCGGGCCGGTCGCGGGTGTCGACCTCGATGATCGTGTAGATCTCGGACCCTTCGTTGTCGAACATGATGTGGGTGGGAAAGCGGAACTCGCGCTCGCGCTTCTTCACCTTGTCGCGGTCTTTCAGGGCGTCGCGGGCGATGACCTCGCCCTTCAGTGTCTTGTCGATCATCTGGGTCAGGCGCGGCAGGCGGGCGGCCTCGTAGGGCTTGCCCTCGGCATCCTGGACCCAGAAGACCGGCGTGGCGTAGCCGTCCTTGGAGGTGTAGGTGCGGGCGTCGCGGACGTTGGCCCCGACCAGCGCCAGCGCGCCGGCCAGCCGCGAGAAGATGCCGGGGTGGTCGGCCAGGGCAAAGCATGCCCGCGTCGCGTCGCGGTCGTCGTCGGGGTGCAGGTCGATGCGGATCTCGTCGGTGCCGATGCCGCGCAGCAGGCGGGCAAAGACGGCGTGGGTGTCGGTGGACAGGCCCTGCCAGTAGGGCGCGTAGTGGCGTGCCAGTTCATGCCGCAGATCTTTCGCGTCCCAGCCGGACAGCCGCTCGCGCAGGGCGCGCTTGGCCTCGTCTTCGCGGTTCTCTCGGTTCAGGGTTTCCAGCCCGCCTTCCAGCGCCTCGGCGGTCAGCTTGTGCAACTGCCGCAGCAGCATGGCCTTCCAGTTGTTCCAGGTGCCCGGGCCGACGCCGCGGATGTCGCAGACGGTAAGGACGGTCAAGAGGTCCAGCCGCTTGCGGGTCTTCACCGCCTTGGCGAAGTCGCGCACGGTGCGCGGGTCGCCCAGGTCGCGCTTTTGCGCCATGTCCGACATCAGCAGGTGATAGCGCACCAGCCATTCGACGGTTTCGCTTTCCTCCTCGGTCAGCCCCAGGCGCGGGCAGACCCGGCGGGCGATCTGGGCGCCGAGGATCGAGTGATCCTCGGGGCGGCCCTTGCCGATGTCGTGCAACAGAAGCGCGATGTAGAGGACGCGGCGGTTCACCCCTGCCTTGAGGATCGAGGACGACAGCGGCAGGTCTTCGACCAGTTCGCCGCGTTCGATCTGCGCGAGGATGCTGATGGTCTGGATGATGTGTTCGTCAACCGTGTAGTGGTGGTAGACGTTGAACTGCATCATCGCGACGATGGGTTCGAATTCGGGGATGAAGGCGGCCAGCACGCCGATCTCGTTCATCCGCCGCAGCGGGCGTTCCGGGTTGCCGTGTTTCAACAGCGTGTCCAGGAAGATGCGCGCGGCCTCGGGGTTCTCGCGCAGGTCGTCGTCGATGCGCCAGAGGTTGGTGGACAGCAGGCGCAGCACGTTCGGGTGGACAAGATAACCGGTGCGCAGGCCTTCCTCGAACACCCGCAGCAGGTTCAGCTTGTCCTTGAGGAAATCCTTGGGGTCTTTGAGGTCAAGCCGGCCCTGAACCAGAGTGTAGCCGGATTTCACCCGTTTGGTGCGCTTGAAGATGCCGAAGAGGCTGGCCTCGCGTTTGGCGTGGCGGGCTTCCAGTTCGGCCAGGAAGACGCGGGTCAGTTCGCCGACGCGGGTGGCGTGGCGGAAGTAGTCCTGCATGAAGATTTCAACCGCGCGGCGGCCGCCCTGGTCGGCATAGCCCATGCGGGTGGCGACTTCGGGTTGCAGGTCGAAGGTCAGCGTGTCGGTGGCCCGCCCGGTAACCAGGTGCAGGTGGCAGCGGACGGCCCAGAGGAAATCCTCGGCCCGGGTGAAGGTGGCGAATTCCTCGGCCGAGAACAGGCCGGCGGCGACCAGGCCCTCGGCGGTGGGGCTGCGGTGCAGATACTTGCCGATCCAGTACAGGGTCTGCAGGTCGCGCAGGCCGCCCTTGCCTTCCTTGACGTTCGGTTCCAGCACATAGCGCTGGCCGCCCTGGCGGCGGTGGCGTTCGGCCCGCTCGACCAGCTTGGCCTCGATGAACTGCGGGCCGGTGGTGCGGAACAGCTCGCCCCACAGCCGGTCGGCCAGATCGGTGGCGAGGGGGTCGTAGCCGGCGATGAAGCGGTGTTCCAGAAGCGCGGTGCGGATGGTGATGTCGTCGCGCGCCAGGCGGATGCAGTCGGCGACGGTGCGGCTGGAATGGCCGACCTTCAGCTTGAGGTCCCACAGGATGTAGAGCAGCGACTCGATCACCGATTCCGCCCAGGGGGTGATCTTCCACGGCGTCAGGAACAGCAGATCGACGTCGGAGTGTGGTGCCATCTCGGCGCGGCCATAGCCGCCGACGGCGAGGATGGCGATGCGCTCGGCCTCGGTCGGGTTGTGCAAGGGGTGCAACGCCTGGGCCACGGCGAAGGCGGTGGTGACCAGACCGTCGGTCAGGTGGGCCTGGGCGGTGACCATCGCGCGCGCCTCAAGCGGGTGGGCCGCAAAGGCCGTGGCGAGGCGGGCGTTGGCAGCAGCGCGGGCCGTCGTCAGGTGGCGCACGGCGATGCCGCGCGCGGCGCGCGGCTCGATCGGTTCGGCGCCGTGCACCTCGGCCAGGATCGCCGCAGCCAGCGCGTGCGGGTCGACGATCTCGGTGGCGGGCACCAGAAGGGGCCGCCCGGCGAGCGGCCCCTGGTGGAGGGCTGGCCGGGTCGGCGCCCGGGAGGCGTCAGAAGCCGGCGCCGGCGAAACTGCGGGGAGCGGGGTCAATCACCACGACCTGGTTGTTGCGGATTTCGGCAATGGCAAGACCGCGTTCGTTGGTGCCGTCGGCGCGGAAGCGGAAGATGCCCGAGACCCCGGCGAAGCCGGACCCTTGCGTCAGCGAGCCCGGCGAGAAGTCGCGCCCCTGGCGGGCCAGCGCGCCGATGGCGGCGATGCCGTCATAGGCCAGCCCCGCAATCGGATGCGGCGCGGCACCGTAGGCCGACTGGTAACGGCTTTGGAACTGGGCATAAAGGCCGGGATCGGGCAGCGCGAACCAGCCGCCCTGCACCCCGGGCAGGCCCAGCGTCTGGGCCGGAATGTCCCAGCGGGTCAGCCCGATGAACTTGGTGGCGCCGGTGTCAAGCCCGTTGTCCGCCAGCAGCTGGCTGAGCAGCGGCAGCGCCCCGGCGGTGTCTGCGGTCAGGAACATCGCGGTGGCGCCCTTGGCCTTGGCGGTCTGCACGATGCCCGGGGCGGCCCCGGACACGCCGCTTTGCGAGAATTCGTAGGACGAGACCGCCACCACCGAGCCGCCCGCCGCGGCCACGCCGCGCTGGATTGCGTCGCGGCCCAACTCGCCCGCGGTGTTGCGGTCGTGGACGATCATCACCTGGCCCTTGCCGGCCCGCACCGCATGGGAGGCCAGCCGCCGGGCGGTGTTGTCGAAGGTCGGGCCCAGCACGAAGACATTGCCGCCGGCGATGGCCGGGTTGTTCGAGAAAGCCAGGACCGACAGCCCGCGCGCGGCCATCGCCACGCCGACCGCATTGGCTTCCTCGGCGAAAACCGGGCCAAGGATGACCTGGGCGCCCTCGTCAGCGGCCTGCTGGGCCGCGGCGACGGCCTGGCCGGGCTGGCCTCCGGTCGGGTAGACGCGCAGGTCGATTCCCACCCCGGAAAGGTCGGCCACCGCCAGCCGGGCGGCGTTCTCAAGGCTGCTTGCCAGCACGGCGTCGCTGGACTGGCCCGAGCCGCCCGGCACCAGAAGCGCGACCTGGACGTTGCCCGGCCCGCCCTGCTGCGCCCCGGACAACGGCCCGCCACCCGGAACGCAGGCCGCGACGAGCAGGCCGAGGAAGACAAGAAACAGGCGGCCCAAGGACTTGCGGGCCCGAAGCATTGCGGACAACATGAAAACGTCCTTTGGCAGAGAAGGCGCAGCGACAGTGGTCACGTTAGTTGTTTCCCAATGCGAAGTAAACTTGCCGGGACGTGGCCGATGAACGGTGCGGCCGATGCCCGCCCGGTTTCCGGCACGATCCCGCCGGGGCTGC
This sequence comes from Rhodobacter sp. Har01, assembly GCF_020564565.1. Lineage (GTDB taxonomy): Bacteria > Pseudomonadota > Alphaproteobacteria > Rhodobacterales > Rhodobacteraceae > Pseudogemmobacter. The sequence continues at coordinate 418,737 of NZ_JAJCTD010000004.1, read as the reverse complement.
ATCTGGTGGCGACGCCGATCGGCGCCGCCCGCGACATCACGCTGCGGGCGCTGGACGTGCTGGCCGGCGCCGACGTGCTGATGGCCGAAGACACGCGCACCCTGCGGCACCTGATGGAAATCCATGGCCTCGCGGTGGGAAAGCGCCCGCTGATCGCTTGCCACGACCACAACGAGGCCGAAGCGGCCGAGCGGATGCTGGCGGCGCTGCAGGCGGGCAAGTCGGTCGCCTATGCCTCGGAGGCCGGCACGCCGCTGATCTCGGACCCGGGTTTCACGCTGGTCCGCTCGGCGGTCTCGGCCGGGCAGCCGGTGCATGCGGTGCCCGGTGCCTCGGCGGTGCTGGCGGCGCTGACCCTGTCGGGCCTGCCGACCGACCGCTTCCTGTTCGCAGGCTTTGTGCCGACGGCGGCGGGGGATCGGGCAAGATACCTGGCCGACCTGGCGACGGTGCCGGCAACCCTGGTGGTCTACGAATCGCCCCGGCGGGTGGCGCGCACCCTGGCGGAAATGGCGCGGGTGTTCGGTCCTGACCGGCCTGCGGCGCTGTGCCGGGAACTGACGAAACGCCATGAAGAAATTCGGAGGGGCAGGCTTCTCAACCTGGCCGAGGAATTGCAAGGCGCTGAACCGAAAGGCGAAATCGTCCTGGTGATCGCACGGGCGCCCGACCGCGCGGCGACCGCCGACGAGGTGAGGGCGGCGCTGACCAACGCCCTGAAAACCATGAGCGTTAAGGAAGCAGTAGCCGAAGTGGCGCATCATCTGGGGGTGCCACGCAAGGACGCCTACCGGATGGCGCTCGATCTGGCCGAACGATAGCCTCTGCCGCCCCAAGGTTGGACCGATGCCCTTCGATTTCGTCTGCGAAAGCCCCGAACGCCAGCGCCGCGCCGACCGCGGACTGCGGGCGCATCTGTCCGGACAAGCGGCCGAAGATGCCGTGGCGCGGCACTATGCAGCGCGCGGACTGGCGGTCGCCGCGCGCCGCTGGCGCGGGGCCTCGGGCGAAGTCGACCTGGTGGTCCGGGACGGAGCGACGGTGGTTTTCGTCGAAGTCAAATCCGCGGCGACCCACGCCATCGCGGCAGAGTATTTCACCCGCACCCAGCATGAGCGAATCGTCCGGACCGTGGCCGATTTCATCGACGGCGAACCCCTGGGGCAGCAGACCGATGTTCGCATCGACCTGGCCCTGGTCGACCGGGGCGGGCGCATCGAGATCACTGAGAATCTCTGGCTCGACTGAGGCGGTTTGCATCCGGCTGCGTCCTGCGCCAAGAAGGGGCGGTGCCGAAACCGGAGTATGCGATGCCGCTCAACGTCGCCCTGCAGATGGACCCGATCGGGTCAGTCAACATCGACGCCGATTCGACGTTTCGAATTGGTCTTGAAGCGCAGGCGCGGGGGCATCGCCTGTTCTATTACACGCCCGACCGGCTGGCCTTTGTCGAGGGTCGGGTGGTGGCGCGGGGCTGGGACATCGAGCTGCGGCGCGAAGCCGGCAACCATGTCAGTTTCGGCCCCGAGCGCGAGGTGGACCTGGCCGGGATGGACGTGGTCTGGCTGCGGCAGGACCCGCCGTTCGACATGGGCTACATCACCACGACGCATCTGCTGGAGATGATCCATCCGCAGACGCTGGTGGTGAACGATCCGTTCTGGGTGCGCAATTCGCCCGAGAAGCTCCTGGTGCTGCGCTTTCCCGATCTGACCCCGCCGACCGCCATTGCCCGCGACCTGGCCACCATCCGGGCGTTCAAGGCGCGGCATGGCGACATCATCCTGAAGCCGCTTTACGGCAATGGCGGCGCCGGCGTGTTCCGGCTCGACCCGAACGACCGCAACCTTTCGGCCCTGCACGAGTTGTTCACCTCGATGAGCCGCGAGCCCTTGATCGTGCAGAAGTTCCTGCCGGCGGTGGAAAACGGCGACAAGCGGGTGATCCTGGTCGATGGTGAGCCGGTGGGCGCGATCAACCGGGTGCCGCAGGCCGGCGAGACGCGGTCGAACATGCATGCCGGCGGGCGGCCCGAGAAGGTGGGGCTGACCGAGCGGGACCGCGAAATCTGCGCCGCCATCGGCCCGGTGTTGCGGGAAAAGGGCCAGGTTTTCGTCGGCATCGACGTGATCGGCGACTGGCTGACCGAGATCAACGTGACCTCGCCGACCGGCATCCAGGAGCTGGAGCGGTTCGACGGCACCAACACGGCCGCGCGGATCTGGCAGGTGATCGAGGCGAAGCGGGCGCGCTAGAGCCGCGCTTTCGGGGAGCGGTTCGGGGCGCGGCGCCGGGGCTTGGCCATGGTGGGCGGCCTGCAGGTCAGGATTTCGGCCCCAGGGTCAGGCGATAGCTGATCGCTTCGGCGATGTGGGGTTGGCGCACCGTCGCTGACCCGTCGAGATCGGCGATGGTGCGGGCAACGCGGAGAACCCGGTGGTAGCCGCGGGCGGTGAGGCCCATGCGTTCGGCAACCCGGGTCAGCAGCGCCCGGCCTTCGGCGTCGGGGGAGGCGGTCTGCTCAAGCAGCGCGCCTTCCATGTCGGCATTGACGCGCAGATTGGGGTGGTCCTGGAAGCGCGCCTGCTGGACGGCGCGGGCTTGCGCCACGCGGGCGGCGACGGTGGCGGAGGTGTCGCCCGAGGCCGGCAGGTCGAGGTCGGTGTAGGCGACGGGGGGCACCTCGATGCGCAGATCGAACCGGTCCATCAGCGGGCCCGAGATGCGGCCGAGGTAGTCTTCGCCGCAGATCGGCGCGCGACCGCAGGCGCGGGCGGGATCGGTCAGGTAGCCGCATTTGCACGGGTTGGCGGCAGCGACCAGCAGGAAGCGGCAGGGGTAGTGGATGTGGGCATTGGCGCGGGCGACCATGACCTCGCCGGTTTCGAGGGGTTGGCGAAGCGTCTCCAGCACGGTCCGGGGGAATTCGGGGAACTCGTCCAGGAACAGCACGCCGTTGTGGGCCAGGCTGATCTCGCCGGGTTTCGCGCCCCGGCCGCCGCCGACGATGGCGGCCATCGAGGCGGTGTGGTGGGGTTCGCGGAACGGACGCTGCCGGGAAATGCCGCCTTCGCTGAGCAGGCCCGACAGCGAGTGGATCATCGAGGTTTCCAGCGCTTCGGCGGGTGACAGCGGCGGCAGCAGTCCAGGCAGTCGGGCGGCCAGCATCGACTTGCCCGAGCCAGGCGGGCCGACAAGAAACAGGTGGTGGCGGCCGGCGGCGGCGATCTCGAGCGCGCGCTTGGCGCGTTCCTGGCCCTTGACCTCGCGCAGGTCGCGGCCCGGCGGCGGGGCCGCGACTTCGCCGGCTTCGGCGGCATGCAGCGGCTGCTGGCCGGTGTAGTGGCGAACCACCTCGTCCAGCGAGCCGGCGGCGAGCACCTCGGTGGCGCCCACCCAGGCGGCCTCGGCCCCGCAGGCGCGAGGGCACAGCAGGCCGCGATCCGCTTCCGCGGCGGCCATCGCGGCGGGAAGAGCGCCCAGGACCGGCATCAGGCGGCCGTCGAGGGACAGTTCGCCAAGGGCGACCGTGTGCTCGATCTCGTCCCTGGGGATGATGTCCAGTGCCGCCAGCAGCGATAATGCGATGGGCAGGTCGAAGTGGCTGCCTTCCTTGGGCATGTCCGCCGGAGACAGGTTGACGGTGATGCGCCGGTTCGGCAGCGCGATCGTCAGCGCCTGAAGGGCGGCGCGGACGCGTTCCTTGGCCTCTGAGACGGCCTTGTCGGGCAAACCGACAAGGTTGAAGGCGGCGCTGCCGGCCGAGACGGCGCATTGCACCTCGACGATGCGCGCTTCGACCCCCTCGAAGGCCACCGTATAGGCCCGTGCCACCATGTCTGCCTCGCTTAACCTTGGTTAACCGATAGCGTGCAAATGGTTAGGGAAAGGTAAACGCGGGCCTATCCGGTCTGCTCGCCCCGGACCAGGGCCATGAAAGCGGGCCAGGCCTCGGGGTCGGCCACGGTCTTGTCACGGCAGAAGGCGTTGCAAAAGCCGAAGCGCCGGCCGGACAGTTCCAGCACATGGGTCACCGGCTTGCCGGAATAGGGGCAGGCGGCGTTTTCTGCGGCGGTGCCTTCGACGGGCGTTGCGGGCAGCGGCACCGGGCCGGGCCAGGCGCGGCGGGGGTAGTCGCGGCGGTAGAAGTCCTGGTCGGGGCCATCGACCAGGCCCATCGCGCGCCAGCGGCGGAACGACGGCTGGGCGAGGTGGGCGGCGACGTAGGCCATGGCCATCGGCCCGACCGGCAGGTTGTAGCCGGCGACCCGCGCCGCCACCGGGGCGAAGAATACGTCGGCGGCGGAATAGGCGCCGCAGAGCCAGGGGGTTTGCGACCCGGTCGCCTGCCGCGCCCAGGCCCAGACGGTTTCCAGCCGGGCAAGGTCGGCCAGCACCTCGGGCGGTGGTGCGCAGTCGGTGTAGCTGACGCGCAGGTTCATCGGGCAATGGTTGCGCAGCGCGGTGAAACCGGCGTGCATCTCGGCGGACAGCGCGCGCGCCACGGCGCGGTGCTCTGGGTCGGCGGGCCAGAGCCTGGCCTGCGGATGGCGCGAGGCCAGCTCCTCGGCGATGGCCAGGGATTCGGGCACCACGGTCCCGGCCGGGGTGCGCATGGTGGGGGCGGTGCGGGCCGGGGGGAACTGCTTGAGAAGGTTGGGCAGTTCGTCGGTGTACAGCCGCGCCTGCACGGTTTGCACCGGTATGCCGAAGGCATCGAACAGCAGCCAGCCGCGCAGGGACCAGCTGGAATAGCCGCGGTCGCCGATCACGAGGGTATAGGTCATGGTTCCGTCCTTTGAGGCACCGGCAGGGTAGGCGGCGGCAGGGCAAGGGAAAAGCGCGGAATGCTGAACGGTGGCATCACGGGCGATGATTGATCGCCATGGCACGCGGGGCGGGGCCAAGGTCAAGGCAGGTGACCGAAAGCGGCTCGATCCGGTGGGTGAAGGCGGCGGCGGGGGTCAGGCCTTCGGCCAATTGCAGGGCGGCGAGGATGGGGCCGAAATGGGCGACGACGATCACCTCGGGGTGCGCGGCCAGCCGGTCGATGGCGGCGGTGACGCGGGCGGTCAGCGCGTTCCAGCTTTCGCCGCCGGGGGGGCAGGTGTCGCCCGGATCGTCCCAGAAGGCGCGGGCGCGGGCCTGATCCTCGACCTCGTCCCAGCGGCGCAGTTCCCATCGGCCAAAGTTCAGCTCGCGCCAGTCGCGGTCATGCGGCAGGCGGCGACGGGGGGACAGGGCATCGGCGGTGGTGACAGCGCGGGTCAGGTCGGAGGAGACGACGGGCGCGTCGGCCGGAAGGTGGGCGTTCAGCCGGGCCAGCGCGTCGGTATCCGACAGGTCGGCGGGCAGGTCGGACCAGCCGACCATGCCGGTCGCATGCGTCGGCCCGTGGCGGACCAGCCAGAGCCGGGTCACGGCAAGCGGCCCTTCAGCGCCAGCGGCAGGCCCGCGATCACCGCCACCACAAGGCCCGCCTCTGCCGCCAGCCGCTGGCTCAGCCGGCCCTGTTCGTCACGGAAGGCGCGGGCAAGGGCATTTTCGGGAACGATTCCCCAGCCGACTTCGTTGGAGACGACAATGACCTTGCCGCGGCAGGCGGCGAGGCTGGAGAAAAGCATGTCGGCCTGGGCCTGCAGGTCGTGGCCGGCGAGCATGTGGTTGGTCAGCCAGAGCGTTACACAGTCGATCAGGGTCACGCTGTCGGCGGCCGCGGCGGCCAGCGCGGGACACAGGTCAAGCGGGGCCTCGACGGTTTCCCAGCCCGTGCCGCGGTCGTCGCGGTGGCGGGCGATGCGTTGGGCCATCTCGGCATCGAAGGCCTGGGCGGTGGCAAGGTAGCGGCGGGGCAGGCCCGAGGCGCGGGCGAGGCCTTCGGCAAAGCGGGATTTGCCGGACCGCGCGCCTCCGGTGACCAGGGTCAGGGGTGGCAGCGGGAATTGCGGGGACTTGGGTGATCCGGTCACAGGGGCCTTGCGTAAAAAGCCTGGAGACGTCGGCAGAAGTGCCGCGCAGGCACCAGGGTGGGGGTTGTCATGGCGCTAGACGGATATAGCGATTTTCGGTTGCCGCGCCAAGCGATGCGGGCCGAACTGCTGGATGCGGAGACCGAGCTTCGGCTGGCCCGGGCCTGGCGTGACCACCGCGACGAGCGCGCGCTGCACCGGCTGATCACGGCCTATATGCGGCTGGCGGTCAGCATGGCGGCGAAGTTCCGCCGCTACGGCGCGCCGATGAACGACCTGATCCAGGAGGCCAGCCTTGGCCTGATGAAGGCGGCCGACAAGTTCGACCCCGAGCGGGGCGTACGGTTTTCGACCTATGCCGTGTGGTGGATCAAGGCCAGCATCCAGGATTATGTGATGCGCAACTGGTCGCTGGTGCGGACCGGCTCGACCAGCAGCCAGAAGGCGCTGTTCTTCAACCTCAAGCGCGTGCAGGCCAAGCTTGAGCGCGAGGCCGCCGAGCGGGGCGAGGCGCTGGACCAGTTGCGCCTGCGCCAGATGGTGGCCGCGGAAATCGGCGTGCCGGTGGGCGATGTGGAAATGATGGAGGGCCGGCTGTCGGGGTCCGACTTCTCTTTGAACGCGGTGCAGTCGGCGGACGAGGATGGCCGCGAATGGATCGAGGCGCTGGAGGACGAGGGCCCGCAGGCGGAAGAGCAGGTCGAGGCCTCGCACGATGGGGCGCAGCTGAGGGTCTGGATGAGCCGGGCGATGGAGGGGCTGAACCAGCGCGAACGCTTCATCGTGGCCGAGCGCAAGTTGAAGGATGAGCCGCGGACGCTGGAATCGCTGGGCGAGGAACTGGGGCTGTCGAAAGAACGGGTGCGGCAGCTGGAGGCCGCTGCCTTCGTCAAGCTGCGGCGCAGCCTTGAAGCGCAGTCGCGCGAGGTGCAACACTTCTTCGCATGAGGTTCATCGCATTCCTGGTTGCCCTTGCGGCCGCGTCGGCCGCGTCGGCCGCGCCTGCGCAAGTCATCCCGCCAGCCGGAGTTCAGGTCTACGTGCTGGGAGAGGTGCACGACAATGCCGCCCACCATGCCGAGCAGGCCCGTCTGGTGGCGGATCTTGCGCCGCAGGCGGTGGTCTGGGAAATGCTGACCCCGGCGCAACTGCTGGCCGCGGTGGGCGTGGACCGGGCAGATGCCGGCGCCCTGGCCGAGGCGCTGGGCTGGCAAGCATCGGGCTGGCCGGATTTCGCGATGTATCATCCGATCGTCCTGGCGGCAGGAGGGGCTGAAATGATCGGCGCGGCGGTGCCGAAGGACAGGCTTTCCCGCGCGGTGAAGGAAGGGGCTGCCGCGGTGGTCGGGCCAGAGGCAGCGGCGCTCTGGGCCCTGGGCCCCCTGCCGCCCGAGGACCAGGCCACGCGCGAGGCCGAGCAACAGGAGGCGCATTGCAGCGCGCTGCCGGCCACGCTGTTGCCGGGCATGGTCGAGGCGCAACGGTTGCGTGACCAGGCGATGGCGGCGGCCGCGGTGGCGGCGGTCGAGCGGGGCCTGACCCCGGTGGTGGTGATCACCGGCACAGGGCACGCGCGCAAGGATCAGGGCATCCCGGCGCTGATCGCCGCGGCCGCGCCCGGCGTGACGGTCTGGGCGCTGGGCCAGGTCGAGGCGGACCCCGGCCCGGACGCCCCTTTTGACGCGGTGAACCTGACCGCCCCGGCCCCGCGCGAAGACCCCTGTCTGGCGTTCCAGGGCTGAGGGTCAAGCAAGGAACCGATTTCCGAAGTCGGAAATCGTGGACGGAATTCGACTTCGAATTCCGCGCCCAGGCCCGGCGTCCCGCGCAGGCGGTTGAGTTTGCGCGCGCCGGGTCCTAACGTCCGGGCAGCAAGGCAGGGACGGATCATGCTGGCAGGCAAGCGTATTCTTCTGATCGTCGGCGGCGGCATCGCGGCCTACAAGGCGCTGGAACTGGTGCGGCTGCTGAAGAAGGCCGGAGCGACGGTGTCTCCGGTGCTGACGCGGGCCGGGGGGGAGTTCGTGACGCCCTTGTCGCTGACGGCGCTGGCGGGCGAGAAGCTGCACCAGGACCTGTTCGACCTGGGCGATGAGGCCGAGATGGGCCACATCCAGCTGTCCCGCGCGGCGGACCTTGTGGTGGTGGCGCCCGCTACCGCGGACCTGATGGCCAAGATGGCATCGGGGCGGGCGGATGACCTCGCCTCGACCCTGCTTTTGGCCACCGACAAGCGGGTGCTGCTGGCGCCGGCGATGAACGTGCGGATGTGGACGCATCCGGCGACGCAGCGCAACCTGGCCACCCTGCGCGGCGACGGCGTGCTGACGGTGGGCCCGGACGAGGGCGAGATGGCCTGCGGCGAATACGGGCCGGGCCGGATGGCGGAACCCGGGGCGATCTTCGCCGCCATCGAGGCCGCCTTGGGCGGCGGGCCGCTGGCGGGGCGGCATGTGCTGGTGACATCCGGGCCGACGCATGAGCCGATCGACCCGGTGCGCTACATCGCCAACCGATCCTCGGGCGCGCAGGGTACGGCGTTGGCGGCGGCGCTGCGCGATCTGGGCGCACGGGTGACCTTCGTCACCGGGCCGGCCGTCGTGCCCGCGCCCGCGGGGGTGGCGGTGGTCCGGGTCGAGACGGCGGCCGAGATGCTGGCGGCGGTGCTGGCCACGCTTCCGGCGGATGCGGCGGTGATGGCGGCGGCGGTGGCCGACTGGCGGGTGGCCAACACCGCCGGGCAGAAGATGAAGAAGGACGGCTCGGGGCGCGCGCCGGCGCTGGAGTTCGCCGAGAACCCGGACATTCTGGCGACAGTCGCAAAGGGTGCGCCGCGGCCCCGGCTGGTGGTGGGCTTTGCCGCCGAGACGACGGATGTGCTGGCCCATGCCAAGGCCAAGCGGCTGCGCAAGGGCTGCGACTGGATGGTGGCGAATGACGTCTCTCCCGGCACCGGCATCATGGGTGGGACCGAGAACGCGGTGACGCTGATCACCGAGGCGGGCGCCGAGACCTGGCCGCGGATGACCAAGGACGCGGTGGCGCGCCAGCTGGCCGCAAGGATCGCCGAGGCGCTGGCATGACCCCGGTGGTGCAGGTACTGTGGGAGGACTGGGCTGACCGCAGCCTGCCCTTGCCCGCCTATCAGACGGCGGGCGCGGCGGGCGCCGATCTGTGCGCCAACTTCCCCGAGGCCGAGCGTGCCACAGGCCTGACCTTGGCGCCGATGCAGCGGGCGATCTGCCCGACCGGGCTGCGGGTGGCGATTCCGGACGGGTACGAGATGCAAATCCGCCCGCGCTCGGGGCTGGCCACCCGGCATGGCATCACCCTGCCGAACACACCGGGCACCATCGACGCCGACTATCGCGGCCCGTTGGGCGTTGCGCTGGTCAACCTTGGCGCGGTCCCCTACACCATCCGCCATGGCGACCGGATCGCGCAGGCGGTGGTGGCGCCGGTGGTGCAGGTGCTGTTCGGGGTGGTCGACCGGCTGGAGGCCACGGCGCGGGGTGAAGGCGGCTTCGGCTCGACCGGGACGCGATGATCGGGCTTTTCGGCTTTGCTGCGCTCTGGGGCGCGGGGCGATGGCTGCGCTGGCGGCCCTGGGCGGTCTGGGCCCTGGCGGCGCTGTGGTGGCTGGCGATCATGGCCGTGCATCTGCCGATGGTCGCCAGCGACACGCTGATCGACGCGGTGGGTGGGACCTTCGATGGCTGGCTTGTCTTCGGCCTGCTGGGCGCGCTGGTGGCGCTCTACCGGCTGGGGTTTTCCGCCCTGAAGGCGCGGGCCAGGCCCTTGGCCGCGTCGGCCCCGGCCGCAGCGGTGCCGGCGCCCGGGGCCAGCTTCGGCCCGGCGGAACTGGACCGCTACGCCCGCCACATCCTTCTGCGTGAGATCGGCGGGCCGGGGCAAAAGCGGTTGAAGGCGGCGAAGGTGCTGGTGGTGGGGGCTGGGGGCCTGGGGTCTCCGGCGCTGCTCTACCTGGCGGCGGCGGGGGTGGGAAGGATCGGGGTGATCGACCCGGACACGGTGGAAGGTTCGAACCTGCAGCGGCAGATCATCCATGCCGATGAGCGGATCGGAATGCCCAAGGTGTTCTCGGCCGAGGCCGCGATGAAGGCGCTGAACCCCTTCGTCGAGGTTCGGCCCTATCACCGGCGGTTCCAGGATGACATCGCCGAGGCGTTGGTGGCCGAGTATGACCTGGTGCTGGATGGCACCGACAATTTCGGCACCCGCTACCTGGTGAACCGCACCTGCGCGAAGCTGGCCAAGCCGCTGGTCGCCGGGGCGATCACCCAGTGGGAAGGGCAGCTTTCGGTCTGGGATCCTGCCCGCGGCGCGCCCTGCTACGAATGCGTGTTTCCAGTGCGGCCGGCGCCCGGCATGGTGCCGACCTGCGCCGAGGCCGGCGTGGCAGCACCCCTGCCGGGAATCATCGGCACGATGATGGCGATGGAGGCGGTGAAGCTGATCACCGGCGCGGGCGAGCCGCTGCGCGGCCGGCTGATGATCCACGACGCGCTATACGCCGAGACGCGGGTGATCGGGGTGCAAAAGCGGCCAGGTTGCCCGGTCTGCGGCGAAAGCTGACCGCGAAAGTCGCGCGCCGGTTTCGATTTTTCGTCGAAAAATCGGTCTCTTAACCTATCCGGTAGCTCGAGGCGGTGACGCCGCCGAAAAGGTCCTTGTCGTGATAGACCATGCGCGCCGCTTCGCCTTCGGCGGCGCCGAGGGCGGCGAAGAGCGGGACGAAGTGGTCCTCCTGGGCGTGGCAGGTGCGGGCGTAGGGGGCCCGTTCCCAGTGGGTCAGGCGGTCGGTGCGTTCGGCCGGGGCGGCGGCCATGGTCTCGGCCAGCCAGGCGTCGAAGGCTTCGGAGGGCACCTTGGCCCCCGGGCCGAACAGGCGCAGGTTGTGGTAGGACAGGCCCGAGCCGACGATCAGCACGGCTTCGTCGCGCAAGGGCGCCAGCGCGCGGCCGAGGGCAAAGTGCTCTACCGGGCTGTAGCCGTGGCGCAGGGAAATCTGGAACACCGGCATGCTGGCGTCGGGATACATGACATAGGCGGGCACGAAGGTGCCGTGGTCAAAGCCCTGTTTGTCATCCAGCCGCACCGGCAGGCCGGCGGCGGCGATCAGCTCGGCCGCGCGGCGCGCCAGGGCGGGGGCGCCCGGGGCGGGGTACTTGATCTGGAAGGTTTCGGGCGGGAACCCCGAATAGTCGTAGACCATCGGCGGCTGCGCGCCGGACATCACGGCGAAGCTGTCATCCTCCCAGTGCCCCGAAATCATCAGGATCGCCTTGGGCCGTTCGGGCAGGTCGCGCACCATCTGCACGAAGCTGGCCTCGAGATTTGCGAACATCGCGCGCCAGTCGGGCATCCAGGGCCAGGGGCCGCCGCCATGGCTGATGAAGTAGGTGGGCATGCGAGGGCTCATCGGTCTCTCCGGGGTGCGCGGGATGCGTCCAAGATGGCGCTGCAATGGGTTCGGTGCAATTCCGCGCCCGCGTTGGGGTTTGGTGCGCGGGCGCACAGGTGCGGCCTTGCTTGCAACGCGGCGGACCCATGCTCATAGTGCGACAAAACCAACCGGGAGCCTGACCCATGAAACTGACCGCCATGCTTGGCGCCGCCGCGCTGACCTTTCTGCCGCTTTCCGCCCTGGCCCAGGGCCTGCCCGACCTGGGCGGCAAGGAGGTGGTCGTCGTCACCGAGAACGCCTATCCGCCGCTGCAGTTCATGGACAGTTCCGGCGCGGCGGTGGGCTGGGAATACGACGCCATGGCGGAAATCGCCAAGCGTCTGAACATGGTGGTGAAATACGAGAACTCATCCTGGGATGCGATGATCCCCTCGGTGTCGGAAGGCCAGTACGACATCGGCATGACCGGCATCACCATCAAGGACGACCGCAAGGAGAAGGTCGATTTCAGCGATCCCTACATGCGGTCCGAGATGCTGATGATCGTGCGCGGGGACGAGGCCCGCTTCACCGACGCGGCGTCCTTTGCGGCCATTCCCGAACTCTTGGTCTCGGCCCAGCCCGGCACCTCGCCGTTCTACGCGGCAGTCTACGAGATTCTGGACGGCAACGAGGAAAATCCCCGCATCATCAAGTTCGAGACCTTCGGCGCCGGGCTTGAGGCGCTGAAGGCGGGCGACGTGGACCTGACGCTGTCGGATTCGACGGCAGCGAACGGCTATGTTGCGGCCTCGGAGGGCGGGCTGAAGATCATCGGCGCGCCGCTGGCGAGCGAGGATTTCGGCTTCATCTTCCCGAAAGGCAGCGAGTTGGTGGCCCCGGTCAACGCGGCGATTGCGGCGATGAAGGCCGACGGCACCCTGGATGCGCTGAACCAGAAGTGGTTCGTCGAGTACAAGATGGGGCAGTGAAAGGGTCTGGCCCCGGGGTGACCTGACCCCCCGGGGCCGCTGCATGGCGCCACAGAACACGCCCGAGAAGGACTTTCCCTGGTGGCTGGTGATCCTTGCGGTCACCGGCCTTTACCTGTTCTGGCAGGTCGCCTCGGACGAGGTCTACCGGGCCTCGCTGAAGGCGCTGTCCAAGGGCATCTGGATCACCGTGGGCGTGTCAGTGGTGGCCTATGTCGGCGCCTGCCTGATGGGGCTGGGGCTGGCGATGATGGGGCTGTCACGGCACATGGTGCTGCGCCAGGCGGCGCGGCTCTACATCGAGGTGATGCGCGGCGTGCCGATCCTGGTGTTGCTGTTGTACGTGGCCTTCGCGCTGGTACCGGCAGTGATCGCGGCGGTGAACTGGGTGTTCGGAGAGGACGCCTGGCGCACCCGCGACGTGCCCTTGCTGTGGCGGGCGGTGCTGGCGCTGATGCTGGCCTATTCGGCCTTTCTGGCCGAGATCTTCCGGGCCGGCCTGCAGGCGGTGGACAAGGGCCAGGTCGAGGCGGCGATGTCCCTGGGCCTGAACGGCTGGCAACGCTTCCGGCTGGTGCGGTTCCCGCAGGCGTTCCGGCTGATCCTGCCGCCTCTGGGCAACGACTTCGTGGCCATGGTCAAGGACAGCTCGCTGGTGGCGGTGCTGGGGATTTCCGACGTGGCGCAGTTGGCCAAGGTCACCGCGACGGGCAACTTCCGCTATTTCGAGACGTACAACGTGGCGGCGCTGATTTACCTGACCATGACCATCGGGCTGAGCCTGGTGTTGCGCCGGTTCGAGGCGCGGATGCGGTCGCGCGGGCGAGACTGACGGCGAAGGCCGGGGGTTTCACACCCCCGGACCCCCGTGGAGTATTTCAAAAAGGGCAATTGCCGCAGGCGGGGTAGACCTTGCCGGCTGGGGTGCCTAGCTTGCGCTCAAAGGAGACTGCACGATGAACGTATTGCTTCAGACCTGGGACACGCCCTTCGGCCTGCCGCCCTTTGCAAAGGTCCGCGATGAGGATTTCGCCCCGGCTTTCGATGAGGCGCTGGCGCGCGCGCGGGTGGCGATCGGGGCGATTGCCGAGGGGCCGGGGACGGGGTTCGCCGAGGTGATCGAGGCTCTGGAACTGGCCGAGGCGGATTTGGACCGGGTGGCGGGGGTGTTCTACAACCTCGCCGGAGCGGATTCGAACGACGCGCGCGAGGCGCTGCAGCGGGAGCTGGCGCCGAAGATGAGCGCGTTTTCCTCGGAGGTGACGAACAACAAGGCGCTGTTTGCGAAGATTGAGGCGCTGTGGCAGGGCCGCGAGGGCCTTGGTCTGGGGGCCGAGGCGCTGCGGGTGCTGGAGCTGTATCGGCGGATGTTCGTCCGCTCGGGCGCGGCGTTGGAGGGGGCGGCGGCCGAACGGCTGACCGCGGTGAAGGCGCGGCTGGCGGTGCTGGGGACGCAGTTTTCGCAGAACCTGCTGGCCGAGGAGCGGGGCTGGTTCATGGAGCTGGCCGAGGCCGACCTGGAGGGTTTGCCCGGCTTCGTGGTGGATACGGCGCAGGCGGCCGGGGCCGAGCGCGGTCTGGGGCCGGTGGTGACGCTGAACCGCAGTCTGATCGTGCCGTTCCTGCAATTCTCGCCCCGCCGGGGGCTGCGGCAGCGGGCCTATGAGGCCTGGGTGGGGCGCGGGGCCAACGGCGGCGAGACCGACAACCGCGGGATCGCGGCGGAAACCCTGGCCTTGCGGGCGGAGCGGGCGGCGCTGCTGGGCTATCCGGATTTCGCCGCCTACAAGCTGGAACCCGAGATGGCCAAGACCTCGGACGCCGTGCGCGATTTGTTGATGCGGGTCTGGCAGCCGGCGCGGGCGAAGGCGCTGGCGGATGCAACGGTGCTGGAGGCGATGCTGCAGGCGGACGGGCTGACGGGGCCGCTGGAGGCCTGGGACTGGCGCTACTATTCCGAAAAGCGCCGCCGCGCCGAGCACGACCTGGATGAGGCGGCGTTGAAGCCGTATCTCTCGCTCGACGCCATGCTGGGGGCGATGTTCGACTGCGCCAACCGCCTGTTCGGGCTGGAGTTCCGCGAGATCGACGGGCCGTTCTACCACCCCGACGTGCGCGGGTGGGAGGTGACGCGCCGCGGTGCCCATCGGGCGGTGTTCCTGGGCGACTACTTCGCCCGCGGCTCCAAGCGCTCGGGCGCCTGGTGTTCGGCGATGCGCAGTCAGCGCAAGCTGGGCGGCGAGGTGCGGCCCATCGTGGTGAACGTCTGCAACTTCGCCAAGGGTGACCCGTGCCTCTTGTCCTATGACGACGCGCGCACGCTGTTTCATGAATTCGGCCACGCGCTGCACCAGATGCTGTCCGACGTGACCTATGGCTTCATCAGCGGCACCTCGGTTGCGCGCGATTTCGTGGAACTGCCGAGCCAGCTTTACGAGCACTGGCTGGAGGTGCCCGCCGTGCTGCAGGCCCATGCGCGGCACCATGAGACCGGCGAGGCGATGCCCGCCGAGATGCTGGAGCGTCTGCTGGCGGCGGCGACCTACGACCAGGGCTTTGCCACGGTGGAATTCGTGGCAAGCGCGCTGGTGGACCTGGAGTTCCACACCGGCGCGCCGCCGGCCGATCCGATGCAGAAACAGGCCGAGGTGCTGGAGGGCCTGGGGATGCCGCGGGCGATCCGGATGCGCCATGCCACCCCGCATTTCGCGCATGTGTTCAGCGGCGACGGCTATTCGGCGGGCTACTACAGCTACATGTGGTCCGAGGTGATGGACGCCGACGCCTTCGCGGCCTTCGAGGAGGCGGGCGATCCCTTCGACGCAGAGACGGCGGCGAGGCTGGAACGCTTCATCCTGTCCGCAGGGGGCAGCGAAGAGGCCGAAGCCCTGTATCTGAAATTCCGCGGCCGGATGCCGGGCGTAGAGGCGCTGCTGAAAGGCCGTGGGCTGCTCGACGCCGCGTAAGGGGGCGCTGCCCCCTCGGCCTGCGGCCTCACCCCCGGGATATTCGGGGACAGATGAAAGGGCACAGGTTTCTTTCCGTTTCATCTGTCTGAAAATATCCCACGGGGGTGCGGGGGTGTGAAACCCCCGCTTTCCGGTTTCCGCAGGGTGCCGGGCGGTTGGCCGTAGGCGCGGCGGAAGGCGCGGCTCAGGGTGGCGGGGCTGGAGAAGCCGGTGCGCAGGGCGACCTCGGCCAGCGGGTGGCGGGTGTCGGTCAGCATGCGCCGCGCGGCCTGCAGGCGCAGCGACAGGGCGTGCGCCCCGGGGGTGGTGCCGAAGGCGGCTCGGAACAGGGTTTCCAGGCGGCGGGCGGACAGGCCGACGGAAGCGGCGGTCTCGGCCACCGGCTCGGGCGCGTCGATCCGGGCCTCCATCCGCTGCACGGCACGGGCAACGCGGGGGTCGAGGGCCGGGTCGGGCGCCGGGGCGGTCTGCGGCTCGGCGCCGGGGCGGGGGGTGGTGAGAAAGCTGAGCGCCACCTGCCGGGCCAGCGCCGGCCCGTGACGCGCGGCGATCAGCGCCAGCATGAAATCCTGTGCCGGAGCGGCGCCGCCGATGGTCGCGCGGTTGCGGTCGATCACGAAGCGGTCGGGCACCACGTCGATCTCGGGGTGGACGGCGGCGAGGTCCTCGAGGTCTTCCCAATGCACCGTGGCGCGGTGGCCGTCCAGCAACCCGGCCCGCGCCAGCACCCAGGGCCCGGCGTCGATGCCGCCCACCAGGGCGAAGCGTGGCGCGATGCGGCGCAGGTCGCGGATCAGGAGGCGCGTCGCCACCAGATCCAGCCGGTAGCCCGCCACCACGATCAGCGCCTCGGCGCCGATGGCTGCGGCCAGCGGCCCCGACGCAGGCAGCGACAGCCCGCAAGTCAAGGGCGCGGGCTGGCCGTCCGGGGTGACGACGCGCCAGCGGAACGCTTCGTGCCCCAGTTGCCGGTTGGCGTTGCGCAGGGGGTCCAGCGCCGAGGCGACCTCGAGGATCGAAGACTGCGGCAGCACCAGCAGCGCAATGGTCAGCGGCGCCCTTGCCGGGACGAAGATTGCGTTTTCCGACATGCGGATTTCGTAATCCGCAACACATGCGCTGTCCAGCCCGCTAAGGTGGCAGGCCAGACCCGGAGGGACCGATGCCGCTGACCATGAACCGCGAAGTCTTCATCACCTGTGCCATCACCGGCTCGGGCGGCACCCAGGACCGCTCGCCCCACGTCCCTCGCAGCCCGCAGCAGATTGCCGAAAGCGCCATCGCGGCGGCCAAGGCCGGCGCGGCGGTGGTGCATTGCCATGTCCGCGACCCGGACACCGGCAAGCCCAGCCGCCGGCTGGACTACTACCGCGAGGTGACCGAGCGCATCCGCGACAGCGACACCGACGTGGTGCTGAACCTGACCGCCGGCATGGGCGGCGACCTGCTGTTCGACGGCACCGAGGCGATGGACCGGATGGGCGCGCGGTCCGACATGGCCGGGGCGACCGAGCGGGTGGCGCATGTGGTCGACTGCCGGCCCGAGATCTGCACCCTCGATTGCGGCACGATGAACTTCAACGAGGCCGACTATGTGATGGTCAACACGCCGGGCCTGTTGCGCGACATGGCCAAGCGGATGGTCGCGGCCGGAACCCGGATCGAGATCGAGGCCTTCGACACCGGCCACCTGTGGTTTGCCAAGCAACTGGCCGAGGAGGGCATCATCCCCGACCCGGTGCTGGTGCAACTGTGCATGGGCGTGCCCTGGGGGGCGCCGGACGACCTGAACACCTTCATGGCCATGGTCAACAACGTGCCGAAGACCTGGTTCTGGTCGGCCTTCTCCTTGGGCCGCCACCAGATGCCCTATGTCGCCGCCGCCGTGCTGGCGGGGGGCAACGTCCGCGTCGGCCTGGAAGACAACCTTTGGCTGGACAAGGGCGTGCTGGCGACCAACGCGCAACTGGTGGAACGCGCGGCCGGGATCATCGAGAACCTGGGCGCCCGCGTCATCA
Organism: Rhodobacter sp. Har01; assembly: GCF_020564565.1. GTDB lineage: Bacteria > Pseudomonadota > Alphaproteobacteria > Rhodobacterales > Rhodobacteraceae > Pseudogemmobacter. Next base: position 401,382 of record NZ_JAJCTD010000004.1, on the reverse strand, counting down.
CCCCGGCCGAAGTCCGCGCCCGGTTGAAGCTGGAAAAGCGCGCCCCGGTGGCGAAATGATCCGCGCGCTGGTGCTGCTTCTCGCCTTGGCCGGCTGCGTGGACAAGGCGCAGGACGGCGGACCCGAGGGCAAGCCGCTGGGCGACGCCGACCGCGCCGCCTGTCTGGCGCAGGGCGGGACGGTCGGCCGTGGCGGGCTGTTCCCCGACGAGCTTTGCTTCCGGCCGATGCCGGATGCGGGCAAGGCCTGCACCCGGGCCGGCGATTGCGAGGGGCAATGCATGGCCGACACGATGACCTGCTCCAAGGTCACGCCGGTGTTCGGCTGCTACGAATTCATGGACGAGCAGGGCCAGAAGTCGGCCATCTGCGTGGACTAGGGGGAGGGACGCAGATGGCGCGCAAGGCGGCAATCATCGGCGGTGGGGTGATCGGCGGCGGCTGGGCGGCGCGGTTCCTGCTGAACGGCTGGGACGTGGCGGTGTTCGATCCCGACCCCGAGGCCCCGCGCAAGGTGGGCGAGGTCATCGCCAATGCCCGCAAGGCCTTGCCGGCGCTGTCCGACATTCCGATGCCGGCCGAGGGCAGGCTGTCCTTCGTCGGCACGGTGACCGAGGCGGTCGAGGGCGCTGCCTACATCCAGGAATCGGTCAGCGAGCGGCTGGACCTCAAGCACCGGGTGTTTGCGCTGATCCAGCAGGCAGCTGCGCCGGGGACGCCGATCGGGTCTTCCACCAGCGGCTTCAAGCCCAGCGAATTGCAGCAGGGCGCGGCCGACCCCGGCGTGATCTTCGTCGCCCACCCGTTCAACCCGGTGTATCTGCTGCCGCTGGCCGAAGTGGTGCCCTCGGCCCGCTCGGACGCCAAGGTGATCGAGGCGGCGAAGGACATCCTGCGCGAGATCGGCATGTTCCCCCTGCATGTCCGCAAGGAGATCGACGCCCATATCGCCGACCGGTTCCTCGAGGCGGTCTGGCGCGAGGCGCTGTGGCTGGTCAAGGATGGTGTCGCCACCACGGAAGAGATCGACGAGGCGATCCGCATGGGCTTTGGCCTGCGCTGGGGCCAGATGGGCCTGTTCGAGACCTATCGCGTGGCGGGCGGCGAGGCGGGCATGAAGCACTTCATGGCGCAGTTCGGCCCCTGCCTGACCTGGCCCTGGACCAAGCTGATGGACGTGCCCGAGTTCAACGATGAACTGGTGGACCTGATCGCCGGCCAGTCCAACGCGCAATCGGGCCACCACACGATCCGCGAGCTGGAGCGGATTCGGGATTCCAACCTGATCGGCTTCCTGCGCGCGCTGAAGGAACGGAACTGGGGCGCCGGCCGTGTGCTGCGCGAGCATGACGAACGGCGGCAGGCGGCGTTCCATGCCGGCGCGCCGGACGGCATGCCGCTGAAGATGGCCGAGATGCAGGTGCTGCCGGGCTGGATCGACTACAACGGCCACATGACCGAAAGCCGCTACCTGTTCTGCGCCTCGGAAGTCTGCGACGCCTTCCTGCGGCTGATCGGGGCGGGAATGGACTATGTGGCGGCCGGCCACAGCTACTACACCGCCGAAACCCACATCCGCCACCTGGACGAGGCCAAGCTGGGCGACCGGGTGACCGGCACGCTGCAGGTGGTGAAGGCCGACGAAAAGCGCATCCACAGCTTCATCCGCCTCTCGGTCGGCGACCGGCCGGTGGCGACGGTGGAACAGATGCTGCTGCACGTGGACATGAAAGCGGGCCGCGCCTGCGCCGCCGCGCCCGAGGTGCTGGCCCTGCTGAGCCCCATCGCCGCCGCCCACGCCGGCCTACCCTTGCCCGAAGGCGCCGGCCGCGCCGTCGGCCAGAAGAAGTGAGCCGCCGCGTCCTGATCACCGCCGGGGCGAACGGCATCGGCCTGGCCATGGCCCGCGCCTTCCAGGCCGCGGGCGACCGGGTCTGGGTGACGGACGTGGACCAGTCGATGATGGCGGCGCTGCCGCCCGGCATCCGCGGGACGCTGGCCGATGCGTCCAGCGAACCGGCGATGGAGATGCTGTTCGCCGAGATCGCCTCCGACTGGGGCGGGCTCGACGTGGCCGTGGCCAATGCCGGGATCAAGGGCCCCACGGCGGCGATCGGGGACCTTGCGCTCGAAGCCTGGCGCCAGTGCCTGGGCGTGAACCTGGACGGCGCCATGCTGCTGGCGCGCGGCGCCGCCCGGCTGATGAAGCCGGCGGGGCAGGGGGTCGTGCTGTTCATCTCCTCCACCTCCGGCCTCAACGGCACCCCGTTCCGCGCGCCCTATGTGGCGGCGAAATGGGGAATGATCGGGCTGATGAAGACGGTGGCGATGGAACTGGGCCCCTTCGGCATCCGCGCCAACGCCATCTGCCCCGGCAGCGTGACCGGCCCCCGCATCGACCGCGTGATCGAGGCCGAGGCGGCCGCCAAGGGCATGACGCCCGAAGCCGTGCGGCAAGGCTATGCCGCCGGCACCGCCATGAAGCGGCTGACCGAGGCGCAGGACGTGGCCGACATGGCGCTGTTCCTGGCCTCCGACGCCGCGCGCATGGTCGCGGGTCAGGCCCTCGCCGTGGACGGCATGACCTACAACGTGGACCCCTGAGGTGACGCCATGGATTTCGGCCTGAGCGAAGAGCAAAGGATGATCGTTGAGACGACGCGCAGCTTCGTCGAGACCGAGCTCTACCCGCACGAACAGGCGGTGGAACGCAGCGGCGTGCTGCCGCTGGAGCTGATCCGCGAGGTGCAGCAGAAGGCGATGGCGGCCGGCCTCTACGCCGCCAACATGCCGCTCGAGGTGGGCGGTGCGGGGCTGGATACCCTGTCCTGGCTGCTTTACGAGAAAGAGCTGGGCCGGGCGAACTATGCCCTTCACTGGACCTGCGTCGCGCGGCCCTCGAACATCCTGCTGGCCGGAAACGAGGAACAGCGCGAACGCTACCTGATGCCCTGCATCCGCGGCGAGACCTGGGACTGCCTGGCGATGACGGAACCCGGCGCGGGGTCGGACCTGCGGGGGATGAAGGCGAGCGCCCGCCCCGACGGCGACGACTGGATCCTGAATGGCACCAAGCACTTCATCAGCCACGCCGACCTGGCCGGCTTCGCCATCGTCTTCATGGCGACCGGAGAGGAAGACACCCCGCGAGGGCCGAAGAAGAGGATCACGGCGTTCTTCGTGGACAAGGGCACGCCGGGGTTCACCGTGCGCGACGGCTACCGCAACGTCAGCCACCGCGGCTACACCAACGCGATCCTGGAATTCGATGACTGCCGCCTGCACAAGCGGCAGATCCTGGGCGAGGTGCACAAGGGCTTCGAGGTGGCGAATTCCTGGCTGGGCGCGACACGGCTGCAGGTCGCCAGCACCTGCCTCGGCCGGGCAGAACGCGCGCTGGGCCACGCGCTGCAATGGGCGGCCGAGCGCAGGCAGTTCGGGAGCCAGATCGGCAAGTTCCAGGGGATTTCCTTCAAGCTGGCCGACATGGCGATGGAGTTGAAGGCGGCCGAGCTTCTGGTGCGCGAGGCGGCCTGGAAATACGACCAGGGCACCGTCACCGAGGCCGACATGTCGATGGCCAAGCTGAAGGCCACCGAGGTGCTGGCGATGATCGCCGACGAGGCGATCCAGATCCACGGCGGCATGGGGCTGATGGACGAGTTGCCGCTGGAACGCATCTGGCGCGATGCGCGGGTGGAACGGATCTGGGAAGGCACCTCGGAAATCCAGCGGCACATCATCAGCCGCGAATTGCTGCGGCCGCTCGGGGCCTGAACCGTTGGAACCGGGGGTTTCACACCCCCGGACCCCCGTGGGATATTTGAGGACAGATGAAACGAAATGTTAAGGTTAATGGGCCAATCTGAGGCCACGGTACAGGCGGGGACGCCGATGACCGTGACGGGTGAAACCCTGCCTCGGTTCGCCGGGGCAGGGTGCACCCCTGGCCCTTTCATCTGTCCTCAAATATCCCGGGGGTCCGGGGGCAGCGCCCCCGGCGGCCTCCGCCAGGGCGGAGGCCGCAGATGACGCGGCTCGATCGCCTGCTCCGTCCGCGCCACATCGCCGTGCTTGGCGCCGGCTGGGCGCTGAACGTCATCGAGCAATGCCGCAAGATGGGCTTTGCCGGTCCGGTCTGGCCGGTGCACCCGACCAAGGCCGAGATCGGCGGGCTGCGGGCCTATACCAGCCTCGCCGACCTGCCAGAGCCGCCCGATGCCGCTTTTGTCGGCGTCAACCGCTTCGCCACACTGGACGTGGTCAGGGACCTTGCCGCCATGGGGGCAGGCGGCGCGATCTGCTTTGCCTCGGGCTGGGAGGAAGCCGGCGAGCCCGGGTTGCAGCAGAGACTGGTCGACGCGGCCGGCGACATGCCGATCCTCGGGCCGAACTGCTATGGTGTGATCAACTACCTGGATGGCGCGCTGCTCTGGCCGGACCAGCACGGCGGCGTGCGGGTGGACAAGGGCGTTGCGCTTGTCAGCCAGTCTTCGAACATCGTCATCAACCTTGGCATGCAGCAGCGCGGCCTGCCCGTCGCCTATGTCGCCTGCCTCGGCAATGCCGCCGTTGTCGGCCTGGCCGAACTGGCCGGCGCGCTGCTGGACGACCCGCGCGTCACCGCCCTGGGCATGTATGTCGAGGGCATCGACGACGCCGCCGCCTTCGCCGCCCTGGCCGAACGCGCCCGCGGCCTGGGCAAGGGCGTGGTCTGCATCAAGTCCGGCAAGACCGAACTCAGCCGTACTGCCGCCGCCTCGCACACCGCCTCCTTGGCCGGTGGCGGCGCCGCCTCCAGCGCCTTCCTGCGCCAGATCGGCGTGGCCGAGGTCAACACCCCCAGCGAGTTGATCGAGACGCTCAAGCTCTTCCACGTCCACGGCCCGCAGATCGGCACCCGCCTCTGCTCGCTGTCCTGCTCGGGGGGCGAAGCCGGGCTGGTGGCCGACCTTGCCGCCCCCTTCGGCATCGACTTCCCCCCGGTGCCCGAAGCCACCCGGGCGCGGCTGTTCGAAACCCTCGGCCCCATCGTCGCCATCGCCAACCCGTTGGATTACCACACCTTCATCTGGGGTGACGGGCCCAAGACCACCGAGGTCTTCTCCGCGATGCTGTCGGCCTACGACGCCGGCCTCTACATCATCGACAGCCCGCGCCCCGACCGCTGCGATCCCTCGGGCTACCAGCCCGCCTTCGACGCCATCGTCGCGGCGCAGCGCGCCACCGGCAAGCCCTCCCTGCCCATCGCCTCGCTGGCCGAGAACTTCGGCGAGGCCAGAGTGACCGCGATGATGGCCCAGGGCGTCTGCGCCCTGCTGGGCCTGGAAACCGGCCTGGCCGCGATCCGGGCGGCGCAGACGCCCCCCGGCCGCCCCGGCTGGCGCCCCGCCGCCGCTCTGCCCCCGCGCGAGACCCGCCTGCTGGACGAGGCCGAAGGCAAGCGCCTTCTGGACGCGGCCCGGGTGCCCATCCCGCGCGGCGTCCTTGGCCACACCCTTGCCGACGTTGCCGCCAAGGCCGCGCATCTGACGCCACCCTTCGCGCTCAAGGGCCTGGGCTTCGCCCACAAGACCGAGGCCGGGGCGGTGCGCCTCAATCTCTCCAGCCTGCAAGGCCAGGCCGAAATGCCCGGCGCTACCGGCTATCTGGTCGAGGAAATGGTCACCGGCACCCTGGCAGAAATCCTTATCGGCCTGCGCCGCGACCCGGTCTATGGCGTGACGCTGACCCTTGGCATGGGCGGCGTCACCGCCGAGGTGCTGGCCGATACCGTCACCCTGGTCCTGCCCGTCCCCGCCGAAGACCTCCTGCAGGCCGCCCGCCGCCTGCGGCTATGGCCGCTCTTGGATGGCTACCGCGGCCGGCCGCGGGCCGACATGGCGGCGGTGGCCGAGATCGCCACCCGCCTGGGCGCGCTGATGCTGGCCGACGACAGCCTCGAGGAAATCGAAATCAACCCCATCCTCGTCCGCGCAACCGGCGCGGTGGCGGTGGATGCCCTGATCAGGAAGGTCTGAGCCCCATGCCGATGCAGATGCGAACCGAAGGCCCGATCCGCACCCGCCGCGAAGGCGCCATCCTCGAGGTGACGCTCGACCGGCCCAGGGCCAATGCCATCGACCTGGTCACCAGCCGCATCATGGGGCTCGTGTTCCGCGACTTCCGCGACGACGACAGCCTGCGCGTCTGCATCCTGCGCTCGACCGGCGAGAAATTCTTCTGCCCTGGCTGGGACCTCAAGGCCGCGGCCGACGGTGACGCGGTGGACGGCGACTATGGCGTCGGCGGCTTCGGCGGCTTGCAGGAACTGCCCAACCTCAACAAGCCGGTGATCGCCGCGGTGCAGGGCATCTGCTGCGGCGGAGGCCTGGAACTGGCGCTGTCGGCCGATCTCATCCTGTGCACCACCACTGCCACCTTCGCCTTGCCGGAAATCCGGTCCGGCACCGTGGCCGATGCCGCCAGCATCAAGCTGCCCAAGCGCATCCCCTACCATGTCGCGATGGACCTGCTGCTGACCGGGCGCTGGTTCGATGCCGAGGAGGCGCATCGATGGGGGCTGGTCAAGGAAATCTGCACCGCCGAAGACCTGCTGCCCAAGGCCTGGGCGCTGGCGCGGCTGCTGGAAAGCGGCCCGCCGCTGGTCTACGCCGCGATCAAGGAAGTGGTGCGCGAGGCCGAGGCCATGCGCTTCCAGGATGCCCTGAACCGCATCACCAAGCGGCAGATGCCGACGGTGGACCGGCTCTACTCGAGCGAAGACCAGTTGGAAGGCGCCCGCGCCTTTGCCGAAAAGCGCGATCCGGTCTGGAAGGGGCGCTAGCGGTCATCTGGAAGTTCCGCGCAGCGCCCAGGCGCGGGTGTGCAGCACGATGGAGCCGTCGGCCTGACGCGGCAGATCGGCCGACAGCCGGTCTTGCAGGCGCTGGCGGTGGTCTGGCGCAAGGCTGGCGCAATAGCCGGGTGCCGGACCGGCGCCCAATGCGAACGGGCGCCAGAAATCGTCGAAATCGACGAACCGTGTCGGCGCGGTCAGGGTCTGGCAGGCCAGCCTCGACAGGCCGGCCTCGTGCAGAAGGTGCGTCAGCGCGTCGGGGGTGCAGAAGGGAAACCGCTTGTCCTCGGTCAGATCGCTTGCGGCAGGGTCCAGCGTCACCGCCGCCGTCCAGAAGGCACGCATGAATTCGACCCCGCCGCCCGGATAATCCCAGACGTAGCAGGCGATGGTGCCGCCGGGCCGGGCCACGCGGCACATCTCGGACAGGGCCTTGGCGCGGTCGGGAATGAAGTTCAGCGCCAGCGCCGAGACCACGATGTCGGCGCTGGCATCGGCCAGGTCCAGGGCCTGCGCATCGCCCACCGCAAAGCGCGCGCGCGGGTCTGCAAGGGCGGCCTGCGCCTTGGCCACGAACCCGGCGGACGGGTCGATGGCGGTCAGGCTGGCGGGGGAGCCGCGCGCCAGGATCTGTGCCGAAAGCGCGCCGGTGCCGCAGCCGACCTCGACCCAGTCCAGGCCCGCGAGCGGCGCCAGCCAGTCCAGGAACAGCGGCGCGGTTTGCCGGCTCCACCGGCCCATGTAGGCATCTAGCTGTCGGCCGCCGCCCAGGCATCGTGATGCGCGCTTTCGGACATGGCCATGGTCCTGATGTTCGCTGCGGCGGGTTGGGCAAGCCGGCGAAGTTTGATCCTGACGGGCAGGCCTGTCAACGCTGCCGCCCCGGATGGTTCCGACGCGACATTCCCGGTCGCAAAACGCCAAGGCCGCGGCCCGCCCGGGGGGTAGCTTGCCCGGCAGCGGAGGCCCGGGCATGACGGACGAGACCGACTACATCATCGTGGGCGCCGGCTCTGCGGGCTGCGTGCTGGCCGAGCGTTTGACGAAATCCGGCAAGTACCGTGTCACCCTGCTGGAGGCGGGCGGCACGGACCGGCGACTTTTCGTCCAGATGCCGCTGGGTTACGGCAAGCTGTTCTACAACCCTGCGGTGAACTGGCTTTACCGGACCGAACCCGACCCCGGCCTTGCGGGCCAGCAGGACTTCATCCCCCGCGGCAAGGTGCTGGGCGGGTCGTCCTCGATCAACGCCATGGTCTGGATTCGCGGCCACCGTGCCGACTATGACGAATGGGGCGCGGAAAATCCTGGCTGGGGCTGGGATGACGTCCTGTCCGCCTACCGCGCCATCGAGGACAATCAGGCCGGCGGCAACGCCTTCCGCGGCCGTGGCGGGCCGCTGTTCATCTCGGAAAACCGCAAGGGGCTGCACTGGCTGGTTCAGGATTACATCGCCGCCTGCGGCGAGGCCGGCCTGCCCTTCAACCCCGATTTCAACGGCGCCGAGCAGGACGGCGCCGGCACCTACCAGATGACGATCAGGCACCGCCGCCGCAACTCGACCGCGCGCGCTTTCCTGCGGCCGGCGATGCGGCGCAAGAACCTGACCGTCCTCACCGGGGCGCAGGTGACGCGGATCGTCATCGAGAACGGCCGGGCGGTGGGCGTGGAATATCGCAACGCGCGCGAGCGCAGGGTGCTGCGCGCGAAGGCCGAGGTGATCCTGTGCGGCGGTGCGATCAACAGCCCGCAACTGCTGCAGCTTTCCGGCATCGGGCCGGGGCCGCTGCTGCAGAAGATGGGCATTGCGGTGGTGCAGGCCAACCCCAACGTGGGCGAGCATATGAGCGACCACCACGGCCTGAACTACACCTGGCGGATGAAGGTGCCGACCTACAACAACATCCTGCACCCAGCCTGGGGCAAGGTGCTGGTCGGGCTGTGGTATCTGACCCTGGGAGGCGGGCCGCTGGCCAAGTCGATCAACCACGGCGGCGGGTTCTTCCGCACGCGGCCCGACCTCGACCGGCCGAACATGCAGCTTTACATGCAGGCGTTTTCCACCCTGATCCCGAAGGCGGGTGAGCGGCCGCTGCTGAACCCCGATCCCTTTCCGGGGCTGAGCATCGGCCTGTCGAACTGCCGGCCCACTAGCCGCGGGCATGTGCGGATCACCTCGCCCGACCCGATGGCGCATCCGTCGATCGTGGGGAATGCCTATTCCACCAGGGAAGACGTGGCCGAGATGCTGCTGGCGGTGAAGTTCCTGCGCAAGATCGCGGCGCAGCCGAGTTTCGCCCGCTGGGTGGATGAGGAACTGCGCCCCGGGCCGCAGGTGCAAAGCGACGCCGACCTGACCCAGGATTTCCGCCTGCGCTCGGGCACCGTCTATCACCCCTCCTGCACCTGCCGGATGGGGCCGAAGCCGGCGACCTCGGTCATCGACGCGCGGCTGCGGGTGCATGGTGTGCAGGGGCTGCGGGTGGCCGATGCCTCCAGCTTCCCGAACCTGATCGCGGGCAACACCAATGCGCCGGCGATTCTGGTCGGCTGGAAGGCGGCGGAGCTGATTCTCGCCGACGCGCGCTGAGCGGCACGCCGCAGGCCAAGCGCCCGGAGACGGACGTTCTCGGTTTCCGGGCTTGCGCAGAACGCCGGTTCCGGAATTCGGCCGGGAAGAGCAGATGCTTCCGCGCCGCCTTTTCGGCTTGACCGGCGCGTGCCGCATTCGCCACCGTGACCGGGGCACAGGACGCCACGGATCGGTTGGAGCGACGCGGATGACACGGATCTACGACGACAACTCGCTGTCCATCGGGCGCACGCCGCTGGTGCAGCTGAACCGGATCGCTGCCGGGACCGGCGCGCGCATCCTGGCCAAGATCGAAGGCCGCAACCCGGCCTATTCGGTGAAATGCCGGATTGGTGCTGCGATGATCTGGGATGCCGAGGAACGCGGCCTGCTGGGCCCGGGGAAAGAGATCGTCGAGCCGACCTCGGGCAACACCGGCATCGCGCTGGCCTTCGTCGCCGCCGCGCGCGGCATCCCGATCACCCTGACCATGCCCGAGACGATGAGCATCGAGCGGCGCAAGATCCTGCTCGCCTATGGCGCGAAGCTGGTGCTGACCGAAGGCGCCAAGGGTATGAAGGGGGCCATCGCCCGGGCCGAGGAGATTGCGGCGAGCGACCCGAAATACGTGCTGTTGCAACAGTTCCAGAACCCGGCCAACCCGGCGATCCACGAACGCACCACCGGGCCCGAGATCTGGGAAGATACCGGCGGAGTCGTCGATATCCTGGTGGCGGGCGTGGGCACCGGCGGCACCATCACCGGCGTGTCGCGCTACATCAAGCGCACGCTGGGGCACCCACTGGTCTCGGTCGCGGTCGAGCCGGCGGAAAGCCCGGTGATCAGCCAGACCCGCGCGGGCGAGACGGTCGCGCCGGGGCCGCACAAGATTCAGGGCATTGGCGCGGGCTTCGTGCCGGGGGTGCTGGACCTGTCGCTGGTCGATGCGGTCGAGCAGGTGACGGGCCCCGAAGCCATCGCCACCGCGCTGCGGCTGGCGCGGGATGAGGGCATCCTGGCCGGCATCTCCTGCGGCGCGGCGACGGCGGTGGCGCTGCGGCTGGCCGAACGGCCCGAGAACGCGGGCAAGACCATCGTGGTGATCCTGCCGGATTCGGGCGAGCGCTACCTGTCCTCGGCGCTGTTCGAGGGCATCTTCGACGCCGCCGGCGCGCCGGTCTGACGCGGTTGTTCGGCGGTCAATGCGGGACGATGACCGGGTGGCCGTCGCGGCCGGTCAGGATTTCCGGCGCGACCTGCCAGCACTGGCCGATGGCGCGGGCCGTCAGAACCCGCGCGGCGGGGCCGCTGTCCACCAGCGCGCCCTGATGCAACAGCCAGAGCCGATCGCAAAAGCGGGCGGCAAGGGTCAGGTCGTGCAGGGCCAGAACGATCACCGCCCGGGCGGAGCGGGCATAGCCGACCAGGTGGCGCAGGATCGCCAGCTGGTGGTGCAGGTCCAGCGCCGAGGTCGGCTCGTCCAGCACCATCAGCAGCGGCGCGCGGACCAGGCGCTGCGCCAGCAGGACCATCTGCTGTTGTCCGCCCGACAGCGTGTCCATCCCGCGGGGCGCCAGATCCGACAGGCCAAGCCGGTGCAGAACGGCCTCGGCCTCGGCCATGTCGGCGGGCAGGACGTGCCAGCCCAGCGTCTCGCGCCGGCCCAGCAGGACGCATTCCAGCACGGTCAGGCCGGCCGAGATCTGGAACGCCTGCGGCATGTAGGCGATGCGGCGGGCGGGCAGAGGCGCGCCCTGCCAGGTGGTCGGGGGCCTTGGCCCCTCGGCCCCGGCCAGGCTGCGCAGAAGGGTGGACTTGCCCGCGCCGTTGGGGCCGATCACGCCCAGCATCTGGCCCGGCTCGGCGGTCAGCTCCAGCGGGTGCAGGATGGTGCGGCGGCCCTTGCGGACGGCGGGAAGGCTGGCGTGCAGCGTCATCGCGGCCCCGCCGGTTTCAGCGTCAACAGGACGGCCAGCAGCATCGGGATGCCGGCGACGGCGGTGATGATGCCGACCGGGATCACCGCCCCGGGCGAGATCAGCTTGCCCAGCACCGAGGCCGCGACCAGGATCACCGCGCCGGTCAGCGCCGCCATCGGCAGGGCAAAGCGGTGATCCTCGCCCACGGCGGCGCGGGCGACGTGGGGGGCGATCAGGCCGACAAAGCCGATGGTGCCGGTAAAGCTGACGGCCCCCGCGGTCAGCGCCGCCACCAGCAGAAAGGCACGGCGGCGCAGGCGGTTGACGTCCAGCCCCAGCGCGGCGGCATTGGCGTCTCCGGTGCGCAGCGCGGTCAGGTTCCAGGCGTCGCGCAGCACCAGCGGCAGGCACAGTGCCAGGATCGCGCCGGCGACCTGGACCGAGGTCCACGAGGCCTTGAGCAGGCTGCCGAACAGCCAGAACACGATCTGCTGCAAGACTTCGGGCGAGGCCATGAACTGCACCAGCGATTGCAGCGCCTGAAAGAAGAACAGCACGGCAATGCCGGCCAGCACCAGCACTTCGGGCTGGGCACCCTTCAGCCGGGCGACCAGGTAGATCAGGCCGGTCGACAGCAGGGTCATGGCAAAGGCGGCAAGTGGCGTTTCCACCCATTGCGGCAGGGGCGAAAGGCCGCCGAACAGGATCGACAGCGCCGCGCCAAAGCCGGCGGCGGCGGAAAAGCCCAGGGTGAAGGGGCTGGCCAACGGGTTGGCCAGGATGGTCTGCATCATCAGACCGGCCAGGCCCAGGCTGGCGCCGACCAGCGTGGCCATGATCGTCTGCGGCATCCGGATCTGCCACAGGATCGCCGCCGCCGCGCGGTCTTCCCCGCCCGGCCCGGCCCAGAGGGCGCGGTTCAGCTCGGCCAGCGGCATGCCCGAGGGGCCGGTCACCAGATCGGCGATCAGCAGCGCCACAAGCGCCAGCGCGGCGGCCAGAACCGCCGCGCCGCGCCGCCTGATCCGGCGGGCATAGGCCGCGCCGGGGGTCAGGCCAACGGAGGTCATTGCAGCTTTTGCACGAAGATGCCGTCCAGCGGGATCGGCAGCCATTCGGCGTAATAGGCCGCCAGTTCCGCCTGCGGATCGACATCGGCAAAGGCGGCAGGGTGCAGAACCTTGCCCAGGTAGCGGGCGAAGACGAAGTCCGACAGCGACCGCGCCCCGCCGTGGTAGATGGCATGCACCTCGCCCGACTTGACCGCCGGCAGGTCGGCCCAGCCGGGCCGCGTCAGGTAGGCGGCCATCTTGGCCTGCGCGTCGGCCGCATCGGCCTTGAAGCCCACCCGCACCGCCTCGGGCGCCGACATCCATTCGGACCCGGCCAGCAGGATCACCTCGGGCTGCTCGGCCAGCACGTATTCGGGCGCCAGCGGGCCCCAGTTCTCGATCTGGCCCTTGGCGATGTTCGCCCCGCCGACCAGGTCGATCACACCGGCCCACATGCCGTTGCCATAGGTGTTGCCGATCTCGGCCGGGCCCTTCTTGGCCAGCTCGACATAAACCTTCTTCGGCGCATCGCCCGCCGCCGCCACCCGCGCGGCGGTGTCGGTGATCATCGCCTCATAAAGGGTGGCCAGCCTTTCGGCGCGGTCCTCGCTGCCCATCAGCGTGCCGATGACGCGGGTCGAGGCGAGGTGCGCGGCCAGCGTCTGGGCGTTGTAGTCGACCACCACCACCGGGATGCCGGCCGATTCAAGCTGCGCCACGCCCTCGCCCAGGGCATCGAACTGCCAGGCCGCCAGCAGGGCCACATCGGGCTTGGCCGCGATGGCGGCTTCGACCGAGAAGGTCGAGGTCTCGGTATCGCCGACGTCGGGCAGGCTGTCGATCTGCGGGAAGACGGCCTTGTACGCCTCCCACTGCATCGGGCGCCATTCGGCCCAAGGGCCGCGCGAGATCGCGACAACCTTGTCGATGCCGCCGGGGCCGGTGATGGCGATGAAATCCTCGTAGTAAAAGCCCAGAAGCACCCGGTCGGGCGTCTCGGGCAGGGTCACTTCGCGGCCCTTCAGGTCGGTCAGCGTGACCTCGGCCCAGGCGGGCAGGGCGGTGGAAAGGGCCAGAACGGCCAGGGTGAGAAGGCGGTTCATCGGGGTCTCCCGTGTGAAAAAAGGGGGTCAGTTGCCGGCGGCCGAATGGTCCATCGTCGAGTGGTCCATGCCGCCGGGCGGATCGACCATGAACTCGACCTCGACCCGGCCGGCGGTTTCGAAGATCAGCGTCGCGGGGACCATCTGGCCCTCGGTCAGGGTCTGGGTCAGGCCCATCAGCATGATGTGGGTGCCGCCGGGTTCCAGCAGCGCAGTGCCGCCGGCGGGAATGTCCAGTCCCGGCAGATGGGCCATCTTCGCCACACCGTCGGCGTCGACCGAGGTCTGGTGCAGCATGGCGCTTTTCGCCACCGGGGTTTCGACGCCGATCAGCCGGTCGGGCTGATCTCCGGCATTGGCGATTCCCATGTAGCCCGCGGCCGCCATGGCGCCGTCCGCGGGCTGCGGGATGTTGGGGTGGATGATCTCGATGCTGCCCGCCGTCACGCCATGGGCGTGCAGCGGGGCGGCAAGCAGGAGGGCGGTCAGAAGGCCAAGGATGGGGCGCATGTTCGGTTCCCTGTTGTTGTGTCGATGGTTCGGAAAGGGGCCCCGTCCGTCTGGGGACCGGACGGGGCCAGGCGGGGTGCCGTCCCTTGTGACAAGGGGCGGCGCCTTGGGCCCCGGCGGGCAAGGGGACGCCACCGCGGAGCCCGGAAAAGCCGGGAGGCCCGGGCGATGCGACAGGCGGCAGCGCCAGGGGCGCGCGGCCGGTCAGGTCATCGCGGCAAGGCCGGGACTGGGATCAGGCCAGGGGGGGTGCGCGCAATCCGCGGGCGGGGTCCAGCACGGCGCGGACGGCGCGGCTTTCGCGCGGGGCGACGACCTCGGCGACAAAGACCAGATCGGCCTTGCGGGCCGAGGTCAGGGGTGCCGGCAGGTCGGCCGCGCCGGCGATCTGGCAGGCCTGGCATCCGGGGTGGTCTGGCAGGCCGTCGCCGTCGGCATCGCCGCACAGATCGCTCAGCTCGCCTCCGGCCAGAAGGAAGGCGTCCAGCGCCGCCTGGTCCGGCGTGGGCATGCGATGCGCAAAGCCGGTTGCCGCAAGGGCGACCGTCAGGGCCACCAGCATCAGCAGCCGGTGCAGGGAAAGGAACATCTGGCGCATCGCGCAGCAGTGTTGCCCGATTTGGCGACGTTGCGCAATCGTTTCGGCTTGGGCTGCCCGGCGGGGACGCATCTTGCCGCGGGCTTGACCCCCGGGGGCGGCGTCGCTAGAGGCCCCGGTCATGCCCCCCTCTGACCTGCCCCCTTCTGACCTGCCCCAGCCCGAACGCCGCAACTTCTATGGTCGCACCCATGGCAAGACCTTGCGGGCGTCCCAGCGGGACTATCTGGCGCAGGACCTCGAGCCGCTGCGGCTGAAGGGCGTGACGGCGGCCGAGAACCCGGATCGTGCCCCGCTGGACCTGGGCTTTGCCGGCGGGCGGCCGCTCTGGCTGGAAATCGGCTTCGGCGGCGGTGAGCATCTGGTGCACATGGCCGCGGGCCATCCAGAGGTGCATCTGATCGGCGCCGAGCCCTTCGTCAACGGCATTGCCATGCTGCTGGGCAAGATCCGGGCGGCGGGGGTGACCAACCTGTCGCTGCACCCGCGCGATGTGCGCGAGCTGTTCGACGTGTTGCCCGACGCCTGCCTGACGCGGGTGTTCCTGAACTACCCCGATCCCTGGCCCAAGGCCCGCCACCATCGCCGCCGCTTCGTGACGCCGGACTATCTGCTGCCCCTGGCCCGCGTGACCGCGCCGGGGGCCGAGTTCCGGGTGGCGACCGACATTCCCGATTACGTCCGGCAGGCGCTGGAAGAGGTGCCGCCCGCCGGCTTCGTGCTGGAACGCCAGGCCGGGCCGGGCGAGGCCTGGGAGGACTGGATTTCCACCCGCTATGAGCAGAAAGCCCTGCGCGAGGGCCGGGTGCCGCATTACCTGACCTTCCGCCGCGCCTGAGGCCGGGCAAGCCCCCCTTTTCGCGGCGCCCACCCGCCCACCCCGCCGCGAAAAGGGGGGCGGGTGGACCGCCCGTTCGGCTTGCGCTATCAGGCGGGCGGATTTGCGAAGGAGACCAGGATGGCGGGCCACGGCGAGGCACAACCGATGACCTCCGGCCGGTGCGGGCCGCTGACAGGCGTGGCCGAGGTGCCGGGGGACAAGTCGATCAGCCACCGGGCGCTGATCCTGGGGGCGATGGCGGTGGGCGAGACCCGGATCACCGGGCTGCTGGAAGGCCAGGACGTTCTGGACACCGGCAAGGCCATGCAGGCCTTTGGCGCGACGGTCGAGCGGTCGGGGCCGGGAGAGTGGTCGGTGCGCGGTGTCGGCGTCGGCGGGTTCCGCGAGCCGGCCGACGTGATCGACTGCGGCAACTCGGGCACCGGGGCGCGGCTGATCATGGGCAGCATGGCCACGACCCCGATCACCGCGACCTACACCGGCGACGCCAGCTTGCGCAAACGGCCGATGGGGCGGGTGACCGACCCGCTGGCGCTGTTCGGCGCGCGAGCCTTTGGACGTGCGGGCGGGCGGCTGCCGATGACGGTGGTGGGCGCCGCTGACCCGGTGCCAGTGCGCTATGCCCTGCCGGTGGCTTCGGCCCAGGTCAAATCGGCCGTCCTGCTGGCGGGCCTGAACACCCCGGGCGAGACCGTGGTGATCGAGCGCGAGCCGACGCGGGATCATTCCGAGCAGATGCTGCGGGGCTTTGGCGCCGAGCTTGTCGTCGAGACTGGGCCGGAGGGGCATGTCATCACCTTGGTCGGCCGGCCCGAGTTGCGGCCGCAGACCGTGGCCGTGCCGCGCGATCCGTCCTCGGCGGCCTTTCCGGTCTGCGCGGCGCTGATCGTCGAGGGGTCGGACATCCGGGTGCCGGGGGTCAGCCAGAACCTGACCCGCAACGGGCTGTTCCTGACGCTGGTCGAAATGGGCGCGCTGATCGACTTCGAGAACCCCAGGGAAGAAGGGGGCGAGCCGGTGGCCGATCTGCGGGTGCGGTTCTCGCCGGGGATGAAGGGCATCGAGGTGCCGCCCGAGCGCGCGCCCAGCATGATCGACGAGTATCCCATCCTGGCGGTGGTGGCGGCCTTTGCCGAGGGCCGGATGGTGATGCGCGGGGTCAAGGAGTTGCGGGTCAAGGAAAGCGACCGGATCGACGCCATGGCGCGCGGACTTGAGGCCTGTGGCGTGCGGGTGGACGAGGACGCGGACACCCTGATCGTTCACGGCATGGGGCCGGGCGGCGTGCCGGGGGGGGCGGTGGCCAAGACCCACCTCGACCACCGGATCGCGATGAGTTTCCTGGTGGCGGGGATGGCCTCGAGGGCCGAGATCGGGGTGGATGATGGCAGCCCGATCATGACCTCTTTCCCGATTTTCGAGGGGCTGATGAACGGCCTCGGGGCCCGGGTCCGGCGGGGTTGAGGGAGTGTCCCATGATGGGACACCTCGGCGAGACAAGTAGATCAATGGGTTACGGCTTCAAATTAACGATTTGTCAACTTTTCCGGCCGGCCTGACCAGCGGTGACCCGGTGGAGCGACCGCCCGGCCCTGGCGCCTGGCTTTAGCCCGGTCGGGGGGCGCTGCCCCCGTCTTCGCGTGCCGCGAAGACTCCCCCGGGGTATTTGGACCAAGATGAAGGGCAAGCAGCTTCATCCTGGCGCGAAATACCCCCGCCGGAGGCCCCGGACCGGGCCGGGGGGCGGCCCCGGCAATGGCCCGACATCGCCGCTGGCCTTTGCGTGCCCCGGCGCCGTTTGCGGGGGATTCCTCTTTTCTGCCCGATGCGGTAGGAAAACGCGCATGCAGCACGGCATGCAACACGGCGGGCGAGGGGCATGATCTTCACGGTGGCGATCGACGGGCCGGCGGCGGCGGGCAAGGGCACGCTGTCGCGCGCGGTGGCCGACCGCTTTGGCCTGGCGCATCTGGACACCGGCCTGCTGTATCGCGCGGTCGGCGCGCGGGGCGGCGATCCGGTCGCTGCGGCGCGCGACCTGACGCCGCAAGACCTGCTGCGCGACGACCTGCGCACGCTTGAGGCCGGCCAGGCCGCCAGCCGGGCGGCGGCAATCCCCGAGGTTCGCGCCGCCCTGGTCGACTTCCAGCGTCGCTTTGCCCGGGCCGAGGGCGGCGCGGTGCTGGACGGGCGCGACATCGGCACGGTGATCTGCCCCGAGGCCGAGGTGAAACTGTATGTCACCGCCAGTCCCGAAGTCCGCGCGCACCGGCGTTGGCTGGAGGTGGGTGGCGACGAGGCCCGCGTGCTGGCCGAAGTCCTAGAGCGTGACGCCCGCGACATGGGGCGCGCGGATGCGCCGCTGAAACCCGCCCCTGACGCGGTGCTGATCGACACCAGCGCGCTGACAGTGGATGCGGCGCTTGCCGCAGCGTTGTCGGTGGTTGCCGCCCGGCTGCAAGACGGATCGGACCGATCCGAAAGCCCCTAGCGCAACCGGCTGGTGCAACGGTGGCTGATCCAGGCCAGCAGCAGAGCGGGCAGTGCCAGGACGGCCACGACTAGAAGTCCGAGTGGCAGAAGTTCGGCGTTCCCACCTGTCAGCAGCATGTTGACGGCCATTCTCGCACCGGCCCATTGACCGCCCCGACGGCAGGAACTAGCCTAGAAGAGAGGAAGATTCAACAGGTTGCCAGTGATCGACACCATTTCCGCCTTCCTGTCCGGCATCATCGAGGTGTTCAACAACAACGCAGGTGCGGCGGTTCTGGGTGCCACCCTGGGTGCGACGCTGAGTGGCCTCGTGATCTATCTGGCCGAACGGCGGAAGGAAAAGATCGCCTCTGCCCTGCGACTGATCGAGGAATACACCTCTCCGGCCTTCATCGAGATCCGCAACGACGCGGGCGCCGCCTTCCGCGCGGCCCTGCAACAGTCCCCACGGTCGATGGATACCCTGCACAGCGTCCTGCCGCCCGGCGAATGGCGGAAGATTTCAAGCCTGAACCACTTCTACCAGAAGCTCGACCTGATCGTGTCCATCCGAGAGGCGCATAACCGCTACATCCGGCATTACTTCGGCCGCGAGTTTCCGCACTGGTATGTGCGCTATTTCGAGCCGGTCCTGGAGGCATCCAGGGACGAGATGCAGGCGCACGAACAGTTTCCCAGTCTGCGCCACCTGATGCGGCATGAGATCGACGCCTACCGGAAACAACTTGCGCGCAAGGCGGCCACAGCGCTTCCGGCAACAGCGCCGCCGGATCGTCCGGCAGCCTGAGGGGCGCTGCGCTTTCGCTTGCCCCGACCGGGCAATCGGTCTATAGGCCGCGCATCCTGAAGGAAGACGCCGCCTCCGGTTCGCCGGATGGGGGCATTTTGCATATCGGGGCCAGCACAGACCGGCGGAGCCAACCGCTTGGCCAGAAAACCATGAAAAGGAACTGACTGCATATGTGCGCGAAGAACGCTATGGACGAATTCGAAGCCCTTCTGAAAGAGAGCTTCGAGATGGACACGCCCGAAGAGGGCACGGTCGTCAAGGGCAAGGTGATCGCCATCGAGGCGGGCCAGGCCATCATCGACGTCGGCTACAAGATGGAAGGCCGCGTCGACATCAAGGAATTCGCGAACCCCGGCGAGACGCCGTCGATCAAGGTCGGCGACACCGTCGAGGTCTATCTGGACCGCGTGGAAAATGCCCGCGGCGAAGCGGTGGTCAGCCGTGAGAAGGCCCGCCGCGAGGAAGCCTGGGACCGGCTGGAAAAGGCCTATGCCAGCGAGCAGCGCGTCGAAGGCGCGATCTTCGGCCGGGTCAAGGGCGGCTTCACGGTCGACCTCGGGGGCGCCGTCGCGTTCCTGCCGGGCAGCCAGGTTGACGTGCGCCCGGTGCGCGACGCCGGCCCGCTGATGGGCATGAAGCAGCCGTTCCAGATCCTGAAGATGGACCGTCGCCGCGGCAACATCGTGGTGTCGCGCCGCGCCATCCTGGAAGAAAGCCGCGCCGAACAGCGCGCCGAAGTCATCGGCAACCTCAGCGAAGGCCAGGTTGTCGACGGCGTGGTCAAGAACATCACCGAATACGGTGCCTTCGTGGACCTCGGTGGCGTCGATGGCCTGCTGCACGTGACCGACATGGCCTGGCGCCGTGTGAACCATCCTTCGGAGATCCTGGCGATCGGCGAGACCATCAAGGTCCAGGTCATCAAGATCAACAAGGAAACCCACCGTATTTCGCTGGGCATGAAGCAGCTGCAGTCCGATCCGTGGGATGCGGTCGAGAAGGCCTATCCGATCAACTCGGTCCACAAGGGCCGTGTCACCAACATCACCGACTACGGCGCATTCGTCGAACTGGAAGCGGGCGTCGAAGGCCTGGTGCACGTTTCGGAAATGTCCTGGACCAAGAAGAACGTGCATCCCGGCAAGATCGTCTCGACCAGCCAGGAAGTCGACGTCATGGTGCTGGAAATCGACAGCGCCAAGCGCCGCGTTTCGCTGGGCCTGAAGCAGACCCAGCGCAACCCGTGGGAGGTCTTCGCCGAGAACCACCCGGTCAACTCGACCATCGAGGGCGAGGTCAAGAACATCACCGAATTCGGTCTGTTCGTCGGCCTGGACAACGATATCGACGGCATGGTGCACCTGTCCGACCTGTCGTGGGACAAGCGCGGCGAAGAGGCGATCCAGACCTACCGCAAGGGCGACGTGGTCCAGGCGGTGGTGTCGGAAGTCGACATCGAGAAGGAGCGCATCTCGCTTTCGATCAAGGCGCTGTCGGACGATTCGTTCTCGGACGCGGTTGACGGCGTGAAGCGCGGCTCGATCATCACCGTCGCGGTGACGGCGATCGAGGATGGCGGCATCGAGGTGGAATACAACGGCGCCAAGTCGTTCATCCGCCGGTCCGACCTGAGCCGCGACCGGGGCGACCAGCGCCCCGAGCGGTTCCAGGTCGGCGACAAGATCGACGTGCGGGTGACCAACATCGACCCCAAGACCCGCAAGCTGGGCCTGTCGATCAAGGCGCGCGAGATCGCCGAAGAGAAGGAAGCGGTCGAGCAGTACGGCTCGTCCGATTCGGGCGCCAGCCTGGGCGATATCCTCGGCGCCGCCCTGAAGGCCGACCGCGGCTGAACGCCGCGCCCGTGACTGGATTGGAAGGCCCCGCCCCGCGCGGGGCCTTTTCCATCTGAAACGGGCCAAGTCCCCGTTTTTGTTTGTCAGCAGGCAAATCCTGCCGCTATAGTCCGACCAAAAGCAAAGCTGGACGGTTGCCGCAGGGGGCCGGGCCAACAGGGGGACCACGGATGATCAGGTCGGAACTGATCCAGAAGATTGCGGACGAGAACCCGCATCTGACACAGCGCCACGTCGAACGGATCGTGAATACGGTATTCGAAGAGATCATCGAGGCGCTGGCCCGCGGTGATCGGGTCGAACTGCGCGGATTTGGCGCATTCTCGGTCAAGGCGCGCGACGCACGGCTGGGGCGCAACCCGCGAACCGGCGAATCCGTGCAGGTCGAGAACAAGAAGGTGCCCTTCTTCAAGACCGGAAAGCTGCTGCGCGATCGCCTGAACGGCAAATAAGCCGGGACCTGCGACCCTATGGGTCGTGCCGGACGGGTTGCGCCCGGCCTCGGGAAGGCGGATAGTCGCGCCACCAACTGGCTTTGCGGTGACATGCCATGCTGCGTCTCTTCAGACTTCTCTTCCTTATCCTGACCGGCCTGGTGCTGCTGGTCCTGGCGCTTGCCAACCGGGCGCCGGTGCCGCTGCGGCTGTTGCCGGATGAACTGGCCAAGGTGGTGCAGTACGACCCGGTCTTCCAGGTTCCGCTGTTCCTGGTGATTCTCGCGGCCGTGGCGGCGGGGGTCATGATCGGCTTCGTCTGGGAATGGATGCGCGAGGCGCGCATCCGGTCCGATGCCAAGGGCAAGTCCCGGCAGGTCGCCCGGCTGGAGCGCGAGCTTGCGGTGCTGAAGGACACGACAACCGTTCCGGCGCGCGACGAGGTGCTGGCCATGGTCGAAGGCGGCCGCAGCCGGTGATCCCTGCCGTCCGGGTGAAGGTCTGCGGGCTGCGCACGCCCGCAGAAGTGGCGGTATGCGCTGCGGCGGGGGTGGCCTATGTCGGCTTCAACTTCTTTCCCAGGTCGCCCCGCTACGTCAGCCTGGATCAGGCGCGGGCGGCGGCCCTGGCGGCGCCCGAGGGGCTGTGCAAGGTGGCGCTGACGGTGGATGCCGACGATGCGACCTTGGACGCCATCGTCGCGGCGGTGCCGACCGACATGCTGCAGCTTCACGGCCACGAAAGCCCCGGGCGCGTGGCCGAGGTTCGCGCCCGCTACGGGTTGCCGGTGATGAAGGCGGTGGGCGTGGCCGACGAGGGCGACCTTGCGGCCCTGCTCGACTTTTCGCTGGCGGCCGACCAGATCCTGGTCGATGCCAAGCCGCCGAAAGGCGCGGTGCTGCCCGGCGGCAACGGCCTGGCCTTCGACTGGCGGCTGGTGGCGCAGCGGCGCTGGCTGCGGCCCTGGATGCTGGCCGGCGGACTGACGGCCGAGAACGTGGCCGAGGCGATCCGGCTGACCAATGCGCGGCAGGTCGACGTATCATCCGGCGTGGAAAGCGCGCCGGGGGTCAAGGATCCCGCCAGGATCGCGGCCTTCGTGGCGGCGGCGACGGGATTCCGGGACGAGATCCCGATTCTCCGCTGACAGGGGGGCCTCCGGCGGGGGTATTTGAGCCAAGATGAAGCTGCTTGCCCTTCATCTTGGCCCAAGTACCCCGGGGGAGTCTTCGCGGCAGCGAAGACGGGGGCAGCGCCCCCTTTCCCCGCGCGGGGAAGGGCGCTACACCCGGCCGGGTTGGATTTGCGGAGGGCGCCATGGCCGAGGACGGGTTGAACAGCTTCATGTCGGGTCCGGACGAGGCGGGGCGCTTCGGCATCTTCGGCGGGCGCTTCGTCAGCGAGACGCTGATGCCGCTGATCCTGGACCTTGAGGCGCGCTATGAGCACGCCAAGACCGACCCCAGCTTCTGGGCCGAGATGGACGATCTGTGGAAGCACTATGTCGGCCGCCCCTCGCCGCTGTATTTCGCGCCGCGGCTGACGGCGGAACTGGGCGGCGCCAAGGTCTACATGAAGCGCGACGAGCTGAACCACACCGGCGCGCACAAGATCAACAACGTGCTGGGCCAGATCATCCTGGCCCGCCGGATGGGCAAGACCCGGATCATCGCCGAAACCGGCGCGGGGCAGCACGGGGTGGCCACCGCCACGGTCTGCGCCAAGTTCGGGCTGCAATGCGTGGTCTACATGGGCGCGCATGACGTCGAACGCCAGGCGCCGAATGTCTTCCGCATGAAGCTGCTGGGCGCCGAGGTGATTCCCGTCACCAGCGGTCGCGGCACGCTGAAGGACGCAATGAACGACGCGCTGCGCGATTGGGTGACCAACGTGCGCGACACCTTCTACTGCATCGGCACGGTGGCCGGGCCGCATCCCTACCCCGCCATGGTGCGCGATTTCCAAAGCATCATCGGCAAGGAAGTGCGCTGGCAGCTGGCCGAGCAGGAAGGCGAGGGCCGCCTGCCCGACACCCTGGTCGCCGCGATCGGCGGCGGGTCGAACGCCATGGGGCTGTTCTATCCGTTCCTGGACGACCCTTCGGTCAACATCATCGGCGTCGAGGCCGGCGGCAAGGGCGTGGACGACCGGATGCAGCATTGCGCCAGCCTGACCGGCGGGCGCCCCGGCGTGCTGCACGGCAACCGGACCTACCTGCTGCAAGATGGCGACGGGCAGATCCTGGAAGGCTTCTCGATCAGCGCCGGCCTCGACTACCCCGGCATCGGCCCCGAGCATTCCTGGCTGCACGACGTCGGCCGGGCGCACTACGTCTCGATCACCGATGCCGAGGCGCTGGAGGCGTTCCAGCTGTGCTGCAAGCTGGAGGGCATCATCCCGGCGCTGGAACCCAGCCACGCGCTGGCGCATGTGACCAAGATCGCGCCCAAGTTGCCCAAGGACCACATCATCGTGATGAACATGTGCGGCCGTGGCGACAAGGACATCTTCACCGTGGCGCGCCACCTGGGCGTAGACATGAAGGCCTGAGGCCTGACCCCAAGGCCGGGATTCGCCCGAAGGCGGCGGGTCTGGGGCCCAGCCGCCGCAGCCGTCGCCGCAGCCGTCGCGGCAGCGATTCGCGTGCAATCCCTCGGGTTTCGGACTTTGGTCCGGCAGCATCGCCCATGCGACCCGGACCAAGGTCATAAACCTGCGTTTAGGCGCACAACCCATTTGCTGATTTGCCTGCATTAAACCCCGGTCCAATTCACAGGCCGGCCGGAAACGCATGTCCTGATCTCGTCGCCGGTTCGAGCGGCACCCACACCGGGCGATCACCCACTCCGCCCCACCCGTAGGAGAGACGAGACATGAAGATGCGCACGAAGCTGATGATGATGACCGCAGCGCTGGTGCTGACCGGGTCGATGGCGATGGCGGCGGTGACCACCGATGCGGTGGTCAGCCAGTTCCAGTCGGAAGGCTACAACTGGATCGAGGTGAAGAAGGGCCCGACCCAGATCAAGGTCGAGGCGGTGAAGGGCGGCGAGAAGGTCGAGGTCGTGATCGACATCGAGACCGGCGCGGTGCTGAAGCAAGAGACCAGCACGGCCTCGTCCCGCGACCAGGGCCGGTCGGGCGTGCAGGTGCGCGATCGCGACCGCGACTTCGTCCGCACCAGCGGCGGCAGCGATGACGACGACGATGACAGCGATGATGACAGCGATGATGACAGCGATGACGACAGCGATGACGACAGCGATGACGACAGCAGCGGTCACGACGACAGCGATGACAGCGACGACGATCATGGTGGCGACGACGACGGCTCGGACCATGACAGCGGCGACGACCGTGGCAGCGACGACGACTGATCGGCGAAGGTTGATCCGAACAGGCACCCCGGGCTTGCCGGGGTGCCTGCACTGGGCGAAGATCGCCCGCGTCGGGGCCACGCCCCGAGGAGGCCGGAAATGAACCGCAGACGATTCCTCGCCCTTGGTGCGGCCGCGCTGGCCGTGGCGCAGCCTGCGCATGCGAAGGACATCGTGGCCCAGATCGTGCGGCAGCTTGAGAAGCGCGGCTATAGCGAGATCACCGTCAGCCGAACCCTGCTGGGCCGCGTGCGGATCGTCGGCCGCGGGTCGAAGGGCAGCCGCGAAATCATCCTGAACCCGGCCACCGGCGAGATCCTGCGTGACCTGACGACGCGGTCCGACAACTCGGGCCGGAGCGGTGACCTGCTGGACGGCGGCGACGATGACGGCGGCGGGGACGGCGGCGGCGGGGACGGCGGCGGCGGGGACGACGGCGGCGGGGACGACGGCGGCGATGATGACGGCGGCGATGATGACGGCGACGACGGCGACAACTCCGGCTCGGGCGGCGGCGGTGAGGACGATGACGACTGACCCCGCTGCCGAAAGGGCGCGCGCGTGAGGCGGCGCTGGTTCCTGGTCGCGCTGTTCCTGGCGCAGTTCCTGTGCGCTTCGTTCTTCGTGTTCGACATCCTGACCTCTGTGCTGGGGATCCCCGTGTCGCCGATGCCCTGGGAAATTCGCGAGTTGCTGGAGGTGGCGGCGGCGCTGGGGCTGATTGCCGGACTGGTGCTGGGCGGGTTGGCGCTGCTGCGGACGATGCGCGAGCGTCACCAGGCCGAAGAGCGGCTGCGCCGGGCCTCGGGCGCGTTCATGGACCTTCTGGAAGAGCGCTTCGGGGAATGGGGCCTGACGGCCGCCGAGCGCGACGTGGCTCTGTTCGCCATCAAGGGGATGAGCACGGCCGAGATCGCCGGCCTGCGGGCCACCTCCGAGGGCACGGTCAAGGCGCAGACCAATGCGATCTACCGCAAGGCCGGGGTGAGCGGGCGGCCGCAGCTTCTCAGCCTGTTCATCGACGACCTGATGCGCGACGACGGGGCGATCCGGCCGATGACCGCGGTTGCGGCGGTGGCCTCAGCGAAGTGACGGCGGGCCATCCGACTGGCCCAGGCCGAAGACCAGCCCGCGGCCGATGCGGTGGGCCAGCGCCGACCAGGCCTGGGCCGTCTGTGGCGGCAATTCGCGGTTCAGGACGCTGTCGAAGAGGCCAAGCCAGGTGTCGAACATCGGGATGCGGACATCGCCCGCGGCACGGTGGACGGCCAGCGGGTTGCCGTCGTAAGTGCGGTCGAACAGGATCGCGTTCTTCCAGAACCGGGTGATCTTCTCCTCATGCCGGGGCCAGTCGGCGACATGGGCGGCAAAGACCGGGCCAAGGCCGGGGTGGCTGCGGACGCAGGTGTAGAATTCGGCCACCACGGCGGCGATCTGGTCTTCGCTGACGTCGAAGCGGGGCGGGATCACGGGCCGGGGGTGGCGTCGGTGGCGTGCTGGCGCAGAACCTCGAGCGGAACAAGGTGCAGCGTGTTCTGGTGCGTTGCGCTGAGGCGGATCTTCGGCGCGGCGCCTTCGTCATGCGCCTGCAGGAAGCGGCTGGCGCAGAGGCACCAGTGATCGCCCGGTTTCAGCCCGGCAAAGCCGTATTCGGGCCGCGGGGTGGAAAGGTCGTTGCCGAGGTATTTCGACAGCGCCAGGAACTCGGCCGTCATCTGGGCGCAGACGGTGTGCAACCCGCGGTCGGCAGGGCCGGTGTTGCAGCAGCCGTCGCGGAAGAAGCCGGTCAGCGGCGCGGATGAGCAGGCTTCGAGCGGGGCGCCCAGGACGTTGAGCGAGGGTTCTTTCATGGCGGGTCTCCTTGAGGGCAGGATAGGGGGTGGGCGCGGAAAGGAAAGCCTTTGTCTTTCTTGCCCGGCCCCGGGGCGCTGCCCCGGACCCCGGGGTATTTGGGCCAAGATGAAGGGCAGGGCCGGGCTTTACGCTGTGGCGGGGCTTGCCTATAAGGCGGCCATGCGATGCGAGGGCACGGGACAGCGGCGAATTAGCGGCCCGGCGGGCTGAGGGGTTCAGCCGCCGGGTGATCCCTATTGCCGCCTTGATTCCCGAGAGAGAACCGATGTCCTCTGACACGACCCAAGCGCCCGACTACCGCGACACCGTCTTCCTGCCCGAAACCGCGTTTCCCATGCGGGCGGGCCTGCCGCAGCGCGAGCCGGAGTGGCTGGCGCGGTGGGAGCGGATCGGCGTCTATGACCGGCTGCGCGAGCAGAAGGGCCGGGCGCCGTTCGTGCTGCACGATGGCCCGCCTTACGCCAACGGGCATCTGCACATCGGCCATGCGCTGAACAAGATCCTGAAGGATTTCATCGTGCGCAGCCAGCAGATGCTGGGCCGCGATGCACGCTATGTGCCGGGCTGGGACTGCCACGGGTTGCCGATCGAGTGGAAGATCGAGGAACAGTATCGTGCCAAGGGCCTGAACAAGGACGAGGTGGACGTGGTGGCCTTCCGGCAGGAGTGCCGGAAGTTCGCGGAAGGCTGGATCGACGTCCAGCGCGAGGAGTTCAAGCGGCTGGGTGTGACGGGCAAGTGGGACGACCCCTACCTGACCATGAACTACCACGCCGAAGCGGTGATCGCCGACGAGTTCATGAAGTTCGTGATGAACGGCAGTCTGTATCAGGGGTCGAAGCCGGTGATGTGGTCGCCGGTGGAAAAGACCGCCCTCGCAGAGGCCGAGGTCGAGTATCACGACCATACCAGCCACACGATCTGGGTGCCGTTCCGGGTGGTCGCTGCCGACAGCTTCGAAGAGACCGGGGCCTGCATCCGCACCGACCTGCTGGCGGCGCGGGTGGTGATCTGGACCACCACGCCCTGGACCATTCCGCAGAACCGGGCGGTATCCTACAACCCCGAGATTTCCTACGGCTTGTATGAGGTGACGGGGCGGCCCGAGGACAGCAACGCCACCATCGGCGCGACCTATCTGCTGGCGGACAAGCTGGCCGAAAGCGTGTTCACCGCGGCGAAGCTGTCCGAGGGGATGTGGCGGCGGCTGCGCGGGGTTTCGGGCGATGAGCTGCGCGGGCTGGTGCTGGCGCATCCGTTCCGGGGCGTCGAGGGCGCGGCGGGCGAGTGGGATTATGACGTGCCCATGCTGCCGGGCGACCATGTCACCGACGACGCGGGGACGGGGTTTGTTCACACCGCGCCGAGCCATGGCGATGACGACTATCAGATGGGGGTCAGGTTCGGCCTGCCGATGACGTATAACGTCGAGGCGGATGGCTGTTTCCGGGCCGACCTGCCCTTGTTCGGCGGGCAGGCGATCCTGACGCCCGAGGGCAAGGAGGGGCCGGCGAATGTCTCGGTCATCAAGCAATTGGCCTATGCCGGCGCGCTGCTGGCCAAGGGCAAGCTGCGGCATTCCTACCCGCATTCCTGGCGGTCCAAGGCGCCGCTGATCTATCGCAACACGCCGCAATGGTTCGTCGCCATCGACAAGGCGCTGGACGATGGCATGACCACCTATGGCGACACCATCCGCAAGCGGGCGCTGATGTCGATCACGCAACTGGTGGAATGGACCCCGGCGACGGGCCGCAACCGGCTGCATTCGATGATCGAGGCGCGGCCGGACTGGGTTCTCAGCCGGCAGCGCGCCTGGGGCGTGCCGCTGACCTGCTTCGTGAAGAAGGGCGCCCGGCCGGATGCGGCGGATTTCCTGCTGCGGAACCCGGAAGTGAACGCCCGGATCGTGGCGGCCTTCGAGGCGGACGGTGCCGATGTCTGGTATGTGCAAGGATTCAAGGAGCGGGTGCTGTCGGGCATCGTCGAGCCGTCCGATTATGAACAGGTGACGGATGTGCTGGACGTCTGGTTCGACAGCGGCAGCACGCATGCCTTCGTGCTGCGCGACCGGCCGGACGGCAGCGCGGACGGGATTGCCGACCTGTACCTGGAGGGCACCGACCAGCACCGGGGGTGGTTCCATTCCAGCATGTTGCAGGCCTGTGGCACCAAGGGGCGGGCGCCGTATCGGGGCGTTCTGACCCACGGGTTTACGCTGGACGAGAAGGGCATGAAGATGTCCAAGTCGTTGGGCAACACGGTGGCCCCGCAAGAGGTGATCGGCGAATACGGCGCCGATATCCTGCGGCTTTGGGTGGCGCTGAGCGATTACACGGTCGACCTGCGGATCGGCAAGGAAATCCTGAAGGGCGTTGCCGACAGCTATCGCCGCTTGCGCAACACCTTGCGCTTCCTGCTGGGGAACCTGGACGGGTTCGCCGAAGCAGAGCGGGTCAGCCCGACCGAGATGCCGGAACTGGAGGCTTGGGTGCTGCACCGGCTGGCGGGGCTGGATGCGGTGGTGCGCGACGGCTATGCCAAGTACGATTTCCAGGGCGTCTTCACCGAGCTGTTCACCTTCGCGACCAGCGACCTGTCGGCGTTCTACTTCGACATCCGCAAGGATGCGCTGTATTGCGATGCGGCGTCTTCGCTGCGGCGGCGGGCCTGCCGGACGGTGCTGGACCTGCTGTTCCAGCGCCTGACCACCTGGCTGGCGCCGATCCTGGTCTTCACCATGGAGGAGGTCTGGCTCTGCCGGACTCCGGGCGAGGGGTCGTCGGTCCACATGGTGGATTTCCCCGAGACGCCGGCGGCCTGGCGCAATGACGCGCTGGCGGCGAAGTGGGAGGGCGTGCGGGCGGCGCGCAAGGTGGTCACCGGGGCGCTGGAAGTGCAGCGCACGGCCAAGGTGATCGGCGCCAGCCTTGAGGCGGCGCCGGTGGTGCATGTGGCGGAAACGGCGATTCTGGCGGCGCTGAAGTCGGTGGATTTCGCCGAGGTCTGCATCACCAGCGGGTTGCAGCTGACCGCCGACCCCGAGCCGCAAGAGGCCTTCCGCCTGCCCGATGTGCCGGGCGTGGGCGTGGTTTTCGAACGCGCCATGGGCGAGAAGTGCCAGCGCTGCTGGCAGATCCTGCCGGATGTGGGGTCACATGCGCATCCGGGCACCTGCAAGCGGTGCAACGACGCCTTGGGGTAAGAGAAGGCGGCGGGGTGCCGGGTGGCACCCCGCGCGAGGTTTCTCAGCCGGCGACAGGGAGTGCGCAGCCGAGCGATTGAACCGGGCCGGCCGCAAGGCCCGGGGTGGCGCCGTGCAGGCCCGAGTGCATCGACCGAAGGTCGGCGCGCGACAGGCCGATGTCGTTCAGCAGATGGTCATCCGCGCGCGACAGCAGGAACGCGGTCGAGCGGCGCATCTGCATGTGGGCGAAGAGACGGCTGAACATGGCAAGGCTCCTTGAATTGCAGGACCTTGTCGCACGCTCATTGACATTTCACAAACGAATAGGTTTCATGGGTCACATCGAAATCTCTCATGGCTCGGACATGGCCGCCCCGCTGGACAGCGACCTGATGCGCAGTTTCCTGGCGGTGGCCGACACCGGATCGGTCACGGCGGCCGCCGTGCGGCTGTTGCGCACGCAATCGGCGGTCAGCCTGCAGATCAAGCGGCTGGAGGACAGCCTGAGCCAGCCGCTGTTCGACCGCCAGCCGCGCGGGGTCAGCCTGACGCCGCGGGGCGAACAACTGGTGCCCTATGCCCGCCGGGTGGTGGCGCTTCTGGACGAGGCGGCGGTGGCCTTGCGGGAAAAGACGCTGGTCGGGCCGGTGCGGGTGGGGATACCGGATGAATACTCGGGCACCGTGCTGCCGCGCGCGCTGGCGGCGTTCGATGAGCGGCACGAGGGGGTGCAGGTCTCGGTCCGCTGCGACCATGCCGAGGGGCAGTTGCGCGCGCTGGAGGAAGACCTGATCGACCTGGCCGTCATCCACGACTGGGCCTATGTGCGCGAGGGCGAAGTCCTCTGCATAGACCCGACGGTCTGGGCAACCTCGGTCACCCATGCCCAGCACCTGCGCAGCCCGGTGCCGGTCGCGGTCTACTTCCGCAGTGCCTGGAGCCGGGACTATGCCGAAGAGTCGCTGAACCGGCAGGCCATCGACTGGCGGCCGGCCTGGACCGGCGACATGGCGGGCGGGTTCCGGGTGGCGGTGCGCAACGGCGTGGCGATTGCCCCCCTGTCGCGCAGCACCATCCCGGCGGGCTGCCGGGAGCTGACGGCCGAGGACGGCTTTCCCATCGTGGACAGCGCCCGCCTGGTGCTGTGCCGCAACCCGCGCGGCACCTCGCCCGCCATCGAAAGCATGGCCGCGATGCTGCGCGACGCCTTTGCGCCGTTGTCCAGCAGCCACCCCGGCGGCGACGGCGGCCGCAACGCCGCAGGGGCCTGAGCGGGACCCGGGCCGGGATTGGCCCCGGCGCGGCGCTGTGGCACCATGGACGCCCCGACCGCTTTGCCGCGAGGCCTGCCCCCATGCCGCAAACTCCCGTTGCCGTGCTGCCGCTGCTTGCCCTGCTTGGCGCTGCCGCCCCGGCGCTGGCCGATGCCGATGACGATGCCGCGCTGACGGCCTTTCGCGCGGCCTTCCCCGACGCCTGCCTTGGCGCCTTTGACGAGGCCGGCCGGCCGACCGAACCGCCGCAACGCTTCGATGTGCAGATGCCGGTCACCTGGGGCGACCCCGAGCCGGTGGTGCTGTGGCAGTTCCACTGCGATGCCGGGGCCTACAACCTGATCCATGTCTTCTTGCTGAGGACCAAGTTCGAGGGCATCCGCCCGCTGCCTCTGGCGCGGCCCGAGGTCGAGGCGGTCTATGCCGACCCCGACGACGAGGCCAGTGCGGTGACCGAGGTCAAGGTGTTGGGCTGGGCGGCCGACACCACGGTGATGAATGCCAGCTTCGACCCGGCGACCGGGCAGGTGTCGGCCTATGGCCTGTGGCGCGGGCTGGGCGATGCCTACAGCGCGGGAACCTGGGTGCTGAAGAATGGCGGGCTGGTGTTGGTCGGCTATGAGGTGGACGCCAGCTTTGACGGGCAGTCGGTGCCGCAGCTGACCCTGCATTTCCCGTGACCGCAACGCTGGAGACGCCGCTGGGCCCGGTGTCGCTGCGCACGGCCGGCGGCCGGATCGTGGCGCTGGACTGGCGGCCGGGCGATGGCCCGCCCTCGGCACTGCAGGCCGAGGGGCTGCGCCAGCTGGCCGGGTATTTCGCCGGCACCCGGCAGGAGTTCGACCTGCCGCTGGACTGGGGGGCGGGCCTGCACCAGGCGGTGCGGCGGGCGATGGCGGCGATTCCCTTCGGCGAGACGCGGACCTATGGCCAGATCGCGCGCGAGGTCGGCGCCCCGGCGCAGGCGGTGGGGCAGGCCTGCGGGGCGAACCCGGTGCCGATCCTGATTCCCTGCCATCGGGTGCTGGGCGCGGCCGGTCTGGGCGGTTTCTCGGCGCCGGGCGGGGTCGAGGCGAAGGTCTGGCTGTTGCGCCACGAAGGCGCGGCGGGGCTGCTGATCTAGGGGCTTTCCGCAGGCGGTCTGCGAGCTAGCTTTGTCGGGACGGGGTCGGAGAAGCGGCGATGCGCGACAGAGCGGAACGGCGAGGAATGGGCGGCAGCCTGGCGGTTTTTGGCCTGGCGCTGGTGGCGGGCGGGGCGGCCGCGGTCGCGCTGGCCTGGGCGGTGCCGGCGCTGCCCTTGCCCGGGGGGCTGGCCATCGTGGTGCTGCTGGCGGCGGCGCTGCTGGCAGGGCGGGGCTTTGCCCGGCGGGCGGGGCGTCCGCCGACCGGAACCGAGACGGCCAGCTTTGCCATGGCTGCGATGGTTGTGGCGGTGCTTGCCGCCGTGGCGGCGGTCTGGGGCCTGCTGGCCTGGCAGGGCAAGGCGATGACGGACGGGGATTTCGCGGCGGTCTTCCTGCGCCTGCAAGCAAGCCCCGAGGTGCTGCGGCGCTGGCCCCTGTTCTGGGCGGAACTGGCGCCGTGGCTGGCGTTGGCGCTGGTGTGGACGGGCTTTCGCCAGGGCGTGCGGTGGGGGATGCCCGGGCCGGCGGACCGCGCCGAGGTTACGGCGCGCTGACACGCTTGCGCGGACCGGGCCTGGCCTGTAGCGCTTTCTGCAACGGATTTGTAACGGACGCGCCCTCTTGTCGCTTTTCGTCTTCCTTGCGGTGCTGGGTGCGGCCTTTCTGCATGCGCTGTGGAATGCGCTGATCAAGCTGGGCACGTCGAAGGTGGGCGGGATGGTGATCCTGTCGATCGTCGAAGTGCCGATCGGATTGTGCGTGGTGGCCGTTTCTCCGCCGATCGACCCGGCCGCGGTGCCCTGGGTCATTGCCGCGGGCTGTACGCATTTCTGCTACAAGTTCTTTCTGAGCTACGCCTATGACCGCGGCGATCTGAGCCGGGTCTACCCGATTGCCCGCGGCGCCGCGCCGATGATCGTGACGCTGGTCGGGCTGTTCGTGCTGTCCGATGCGGTCACGGCGATGGAATACGCCGGCATCGCGGTGCTGGCGCTGGGCATCCTGCTGATGGCGCGCGGAGTGTTCGCCAGCGGCGAGAACCGGCGGCTCTTGCCGTTTGCCCTGGGCAGCGCGGTGGCGACGGCGACCTATACGATGATCGACGGCATGGGCGCGCGGGTCTCGGGGTCTCCGGCGGCCTATGTGGCCTGGGTCTTCGTGGCGGACGGAACGTTCTTCACGGTTGGCATGGTGGCGCTGCGCGGCTGGGACGTGATCCCGCGGGTCTGGCCGGCCTGGCGGATGGGGGCGCTGGCATCGGCGGCCAGCTACGGGGCCTATGCGGTGTCGATCTGGGCAATGACCTTCGCGCCGATCGCGGTGGTGGCGGCGCTGCGCGAGACCTCGATCCTGTTTGCCGTGCTGATCGGCTGGCTGGCCTTCGGCGAGAAGATGACCGGCGAGAAGGCCGTTGCGGCAGCGGTCATCGTCGCCGGGGTGATGCTGACGCGGCTGTAGGACAGGCGGAATTCGAAGTCGAATTCCGTGCACGATTTCCGACTTCGGAAATCGGCTTCGGGGCGGCCGTCAGCGCATTCGCCGCACGCCTTCTGGAATGATCTGCTGCGCGATGCCGGCCAGAACCAGATACAGCGAGGTCAGGATCAGGCCCCATTTGGCGAAGCTGCCTTCCTGGAAATCCACCATGGCGGCCCAGGCGGCAAACAGGATCCACAGCATGCAGACCGGCAGCGAGACCTGGATCCAGCGCTTCGTCCGCACCGGGTGGATGAACTTGAGGTTGGTGAACATCGTCACCGTCAGGCCGACCACGACGAACAGGATCACC
Organism: Rhodobacter sp. Har01; assembly: GCF_020564565.1. Lineage (GTDB taxonomy): Bacteria > Pseudomonadota > Alphaproteobacteria > Rhodobacterales > Rhodobacteraceae > Pseudogemmobacter. The sequence goes on along the minus strand of NZ_JAJCTD010000004.1, from coordinate 367,770 downwards.
GATTGCGGCGGCTGGGTGGCGAACAGCACCAGCACCACCATGTTCCAGCAGGCCGGAAAGCCGGCAAAGCTCTTGTCCGTGGTCTTCATCCGGGTATCGGCGAAATAGACCACCGAGCCGTAGACGATGACGATGATCGTCAGCCAGCCGATCCAGCCGGTCAGGAGGCCGGACTTGAACAGCGCATAGGCCGGGATGAAGACATAGGTCAGGTAGTCGACGATCAGGTCCATCAGGACCCCGTCATAGGTGGGCCAATTCTTGTGCGTCTCGTACTTGCGGGCAAGCGGGCCGTCGATGCCGTCGACGATCAGCGCGACCACCAGCCAGAGGAACATCAGGCTCCACTTCTCCTCGACCGCCGCCAGCATGGCGAACATTGACAGCACGGCGCCGGTGGCGGTGAGCAGGTGAACGGAGAGGGCCTTGAGACGGTCGGACATGGCGTCAGTCTTGGCCGAAACTCGAGCGCGGTGCAACGGGGAGAAACGTCAGGATTTGCCCATGGTGGCACGGGGATGGGCGGCGTCGTAGACCTCCATCAGGCGGGCGGCGTCGACGGCGGTGTAGGCCTGGGTCGTGGAGAGCGAGGCGTGGCCCAGCAGCTCCTGGATCGCCCGCAGGTCGCCACCGGCCGACAACAGGTGGGTGGCGAAGCTGTGGCGCAGGGCGTGCGGCGTGGCGGTGGCGGGAAGGCCCAGTTGGGCCCGCGCCTTCTCCATGGCCAACTGGATGAGGCGCGGGTTCAGCGGACCGCCGCGGGCGCCGCGGAACAGCGGGGCGTCCGGCGCAAGGTCGTGGGGGCAGGCCCTGGCGTAGGCGGCGACGGCCGCGCGCGCGGCGGGCAGGACCGGGACGAGGCGGGTCTTTTCGCCCTTGCCGGTGATGCGCAGCACATCGGGCAAGGGCAGGGCGGCGGCGGTCAGGCCAAGGGCCTCGGAGATGCGCAACCCGCAGCCGTAAAGCAGGGTCACCACGGCGATGTCGCGGGCCTGCTGCCAGTCCTGGCGCGCCTGCAGGCCGACGGTTTCGATGATCTCGGCCGCGCCGTCTTCGGTCAGCGGGCGGGGCAGCTTGCGGCGGAACTTGGGGCCGCGGGCCGACAGGACGGGGGTGGCCTCGGCGCCGGTTCGGTCGGCGGCCCAGGCAGTGAAGGATTTCACCGCCGACAGCGCACGGGCCAGTGACCGCGCCTCTAGCCCGCGGGCGCGTTCGTGGGCCATCCAGGCGCGCAGGTCGGACTGTGTGGTGGCCAGCACGGCGGGCAGACCCTCGGCGCCGCCGCGGTGGGCGGCAAGGAAGGCGAGGTAGCCGCGCAGGTCATGGGCATAGGCGGTGAGGGTGTGGCGCGAGGCACCCTTGAGCGCGGAAAGCTGTGCCAGCCAGTCGGCCAGCGCGGCCCGCAGTTGCGGCGCGAGGGCCAGTGTGTCGGTCACGACAGCCAGCGGCGCATCGTCCGTTCGAAGACGCCGGCGAAGAAGGCCAGAAGGTCGGTGCCCTGGGTGGGCTTGAAATGGTGCGGGTCCTCGGCGCCGAAGACCAGCATGCCGGGCAGCCGGCCCTTGCCGAAATCCAGCCGCAGCAACGCCTCGGAGCGGATGAAGCCGGCGCGGTCGCCGTAAAGCGCATCGCCCTCGGGCATCACCTGGCGCAGGGTGACCGGGCGCAGCGGCACGTTGCGGCCGCCGGCGACGTAGTCGGCCACGAAGCCCGGCTCGGCGACATAGAGAACCTCGCCCAGCTTGCGCAGCGCGGGATCGGTGGCTTCCTGCCGGCTTTCCAGCACCAGCCGCACGCAGTCGACGCGCAGGGTGGCCGCAACATCGGTGGTCAGCGCCTTGAGAAAATCCTCGAAGCTGAGCGGGTCAAGCAGTTGCAGCAGCGCGCGATGCACCTGGTTGGTGCCGGCCAGGTTCTCATAGGCGGCGGCGATCACGCTGCGGTGGGTATCCTCCAGCCGCTCAAGCCGGGTCTCCAGCCGCTGCATGGCGATGCCGCGCAGATCGACGATATTGGCGCCCATGGCGCGTTCGTTGGCCGCGACCAGCGCATTCATCACGTCCTGGTCTTCCAGGAGGGCTTCCGGCTCAGCGATCAGGCGGTCGCGCAGGTCAGGTTCGATCATTGAAAGTCTGCCCGACAGTTTCTGGTGATTTGCAGGGCAGTATAGGGGATTTGTCCAAGCGTGCCAGAGCTACGTCCGGGGCGCGGAACGCGCCGGCCGGCTGTTGCGCCGACGGCACGGCGGCGTGGAGGGGGCGTGGAGGGGGCGTTGCGGTCAAAGGATCCTTTGACCGGTCTTGGCCCAGTCCTTCATGAACTGCTCAAGCCCCTTGTCGGTCAGCACATGGCCGGCCATGGCCTTGATGACCGAGGGCGGCGCGGTCATCACATCGGCGCCGATCAGCGCGCATTGCGAGGCGTGGTTCAGGGTGCGAACCGAGGCGGCCAGGATCTGGGTGTCGAAGCCGTAGTTGTCATAGACCTGCCGGATGTCGGCGATCAGTTCCAGCCCGTCGAGGTTGATGTCATCCAGCCGGCCGATGAAGGGGCTGATGAAGGTCGCGCCGGCCTTGGCGGCCAGGAGCGCCTGGTTGACGCTGAAGCAGAGCGTGACATTGACCATCTTGCCTTCGCCGGTCAGCACCTTGCAGGCCTTGAGACCATCCCAGGTCAGCGGCACCTTGACGGCGATGTTCGGCGCGATTTCGGCCAGCTTGCGGCCCTCGGCGATCATCTCGTCGGCCTTGAGCGCCACGACTTCGGCCGACACCGGCCCCGAAACGAAGGAGCAGATTTCCTTGGTGACTTCCAGGATGTCACGCCCCGCCTTCAGGATGAGCGAAGGGTTGGTGGTCACCCCGTCGACCATGCCCAGGTCGTTGAGCTCTCGGATGGCATCCACATCGGCGGTATCGACGAAGAATCTCATGGGCGGTGTCCTTCCGGCGCGTCAGGCAGTGGAGTTGCAGGGTTGCCGGGGGTATTACCGCAAGACGGCCCCGGGCGAAAGATGCGGGGGCAAAGAATGTGAGCGCTAACGTGGCCGAGCGGGTGTTCGATGAGGGAGAGGTGGTCGGGGTCCTGACGACGGAACCCCTGGGCCGCCTGCTGGACTACAAGGCGCCCGAAGGCGGCTGCGGCACCGGCGATTTCGTCGAGGTGCCCCTGGGGCCGCGCCGGGTGCTGGGCGTGGTCTGGGGCAAGGGCGAAGGCCGCTGGGACCCGGCCAAGGTGCGCCCCATCGCGCGGGTGCTGGACGCGCGACCGATGCGGGCGGAACTGCGGGCGTTCCTGACCCGCGCGGCGGACTACACCCTGACGCCCTGGCCGGCGATGCTGCGGCTGGCGACGCGGGCGCCGGGCCTGTTCGCCCCGCCGTCGATGCGCAAGGTCTATCGGCTGGCCGGGCCGGTGCCGAACACGTTGACGGAGGCGCGGTCGCGGGTGGTCGATGCCTTGCGCGACTTTGCCGGAGCGGCAGCGACGCTGGGCGAGGTGGCCGAGGCGGCGGCCTGCGGGGCGGGGGTGGTCAAGGGCCTGGTCAAGCTGGGCGTCGTGGCCGAGGAAGAGGCGCCCAAGGACGTGCCCTATCCGCGGCTGAACCCCTTGGGCCTGAAGCGGCTGGAGGGCGACCAGGTGGCGGCGGGCGACGCGCTGGTGCATGCCGCGGCCGCCGGGGACTACCAGTGCTTCCTGCTGAAAGGCGTCACCGGCAGCGGCAAGACCGAGGTCTATCTCGAAGCCGTGGCCGAATGCCTGCGGCAGGGCCGGCAGGCGCTGGTGCTGCTGCCCGAAATCGCCCTGACGGCCGATTTCCTGAACCGGGTTCAGGACCGGTTCGGCGCGCGTCCCGGCGAATGGCATTCCGGCGTGACCCAGACCGAGCGCCGCCGGCTGTGGAAGATGTGCGCCGAAGGCGGGGTCGAGCTGGTGGTCGGCGCGCGGTCCGCGCTGTTCCTGCCGTTCCGCGACCTCGGCCTGATCGTGGTCGATGAGGAACACGACACCTCCTACAAGCAGGAGGAGGGGGTTCTGTACAACGCCCGCGACATGGCGGTGCTGCGCGCCTCGATCTGCGGCTGCCCGGTGGTGCTGTCCTCGGCCACGCCATCGCTGGAAAGCTGGGCCAATGCCGAGGCCGGGAAATACACCCGGCTGGACCTGGGGTCGCGCTTCGGGGTGGCGGACCTGCCGGCGATGAAGGCGATCGACATGCGGGCCGAAAGCCTGCCCGCGAACCGCTGGATCTCGCCGACGCTGGCGCAGGGGGTGCAGGCGCGGCTCGCCCGCGGCGAACAGGTCCTGCTGTTCCTGAACCGCCGCGGCTTTGCGCCGGTCACGGTCTGCCGGGCCTGCGGCGCGCAGGTCGGCTGCGACCATTGCGACGCGCGGATGGTGGAACACCGCTTCCTCAAGCGGCTGGTCTGTCACCAGTGCGGCGCCACCAAGCCGGTGCCGGTGGCCTGCCCGTCCTGCGGGGTCGAAGGGCGGATGGCGGCGGTGGGTCCGGGGGTCGAACGGCTGGCCGAGGAGGTGGCCGAGCGGTTCCCCGAGGCGCGGGTGGCGGTGCTGTCGTCCGACCTGTTCGGCAGCGCGCGCGCCCTGAAGGCGCAGATCGAGGACATCGCGGCGGGGGCTGCCGATATCATCATCGGCACCCAGATCGTCGCCAAGGGGCACAACTTCCCGCTGTTGACGCTGGTCGGCGTGATCGACGCCGATCTGGGACTGCAGGGGTCGGACCTGCGCGCGGCGGAACGCACCTTCCAGCTGATGCGGCAGGTGGCGGGCCGGGCGGGCCGGGCGGAAAAGCCGGGCGAGGCCTGGCTGCAGACCCACCAGCCGGAACATCCGGTGATCCGGGCGATTCTGGGCGGCGACGAGGAATCCTTCTGGCGCGCCGAGGCCGCCGAGCGCCGCGCCGCCGGGGTGCCGCCCTATGGCCGGATGGCCGGCATCATCCTGTCGGGGCCCGATCTGGTGCAGGTCTTTGACCTGGGCGGCGAACTGGCCCGCCGCGCCGAGCCGCTGACTCGCGCCGGCGCCGAGGTCTTCGGTCCTGCCCCGGCCCCGATCGCCCGCGTCCGCGGCCGCCACCGGGTGCGGCTTCTGGTCAAGGCGCCGAAAGGCGTTGTCCTGCAACCGGCGCTGGCGGACTGGGTGGCACAGGTGAAGATCCCGCCGCAGGTCCGCATCGCGCTGGACATCGACCCGCAAAGCTTTTTCTGAGGTCCCCCGGGCGAGAAGGCCGAGTGTCCTGCCTCTTGCCGGCGGCGTGCAAGATGCGCTCCGCGCGGGGGGTATTTGAACCAAGATGAAGCGGCAAGGTCTTCATCTTGGCCCAAATACCCCGGGGGAGTCTTCGCGGCACGCGAAGACGGGGGCAGCGCCCCCGCCGGCGAGGAGGAGCGCGCGGCTTTCGCGCGCGACGACGAGGCAAAGGGCATGCGGCGCCTCTGGCGCCGCTCTGCCGGATCACCGCCGCGGCGGGATCAGGGGTTCGCGGGCGGCGGCTCGGCCGGGGCAGCGCCCTCGGCCGGGGCCTCGGCTGCCGGCTCTGGCGCAGGTTCTGGCGCAGGTTCTGGCGGGGCGGTCAGGATGCCGTCCTGCCAGATGCCCTCGGCCAGCTGGCCGGTGGCATAGGTCATCTTGCCCTGGCCGTGCCGTTTGCCCTTGAGGAAGGCGCCTTCATAGACGTCGCCCGAAGGATAGGTCGCGGTGCCTTGGCCGTCGATCTCGCCCGCCTTCCAGTCGCCGGTGTAGCGGAAGCCGTCGGTCATGGTCAGCTCACCCTTGCCATCGCGCAAGCCGGCCTGGAAGCCGCCCTTGTAGACGGTGCCGTCGGCATAGGTCGCCGTGCCCACGCCCTCGCGGCTGCCCGCTTTCCAGTCGCCCTCGTAGCGGTAGCCGTCCGGATAGGTCATGGTTCCCGCGCCATCCGGTTTGGCGGCAACGAAATTCCCCTCATAGACCTGGCCATTGGCATAGCTGGCCTTGCCCTTGCCCTGGATGATCCCGGCTTCCCAGGCGCCTTCGTAGGTCGATCCGTCGGGGTAGGTGATCGCGCCCTGGCCGTGCGCCTGGTCGGCCTTCATCGCACCGACATAGACCGAGCCGTCGGGATAGGTCACGCTGCCTGTCCCCTCCATCCGGCCTTCGACCCAGGCGCCTTCGTACTTGAACCCGTCCTTGGCGGCAAAGACGCCCTGGCCGTGGCGGCGGTCGGCCTGGTAGTCGCCTTCATAGACATCGCCCGCGGCATGGGTGGTCTTGCCCTTGCCGTCGCGCTGGCCGTTCACGAAGGCGCCCTCGTAGATGTCGCCGTTGGGTTGGGTCAGCTTGCCGGAGCCGTTGATCTGCCCGCCGGCCCAGTCGCCGACATAGGTCAGCCCGTTCGGCATGACCAGCGTGCCCTTGCCCGATCTCTCGCCCTTCACCAGGCCGCCGTCGTAGGTGGTGCCGTCGGGATAGGCGATCTTGCCCTGCCCTTCTTTCACGCCCGCCACCCAGTCGCCGTCGTAGCGATAGCCGCCGGGGTTCTCGAGGACGCCCTTGCCGTTGTGCTGGCCGTTCACGAAGGCCCCGGTATAGACCGCGCCGTTCGGATAGGTCGCCTTGCCCGAGCCGGTCATCTTGCCCGCCACCCAGTCGCCATCGTAGGTGCCGCCATCGGCGAAGGTGATCTTGCCCTTGCCGTCCGGTTGCCCCTTGGCAAAGCCGCCTTCATAGACCGAGCCGTTGGGGTAACGCGCCAGGCCCTGACCGGCGATCTCGCCATCGGCCCAGTCGCCCGAGTATTCGAAGCCGTTCGGCAGCCGGTAGGTGCCGCGACCGTGCTGGCGTCCGTTCTTGAACGTGCCCTCGTAGACCGAGCCGTCGTCGTATTGCTTGGTGATGACCTCGTCTTCCGACTGGGCCAGGGCCGGGCCGGACAGGGCCAGCGCGGCGGCGACAAGGGTGGCCGGAACAAGGCGCATTGCGGGGGCTCCCAGTGGTCGAATCCGGCGGACAGGGTAGGGGCGGGCGATCAGGCTGGCAAGTCGGGCACTTTGGCCGGGGTTTCGCCTGGCCCGGCGGTTCTGCTAGAACGGCAAAGGCGTGCAAGGAGACCCGCGATGACCGACATCTTCCGGCTGATGCTGGTGCAGGCCAACCCCACGGTCGGCGACATTGCGGGCAACGCGGCGAAGGCCCGGGCGCAGTGGCAGGCAGGCAAGCAGGCCGGCGCCGACATGGTGGCGCTGACCGAGATGTTCGTCACCGGCTACCAGACCCAGGACCTGATCCTGAAGCCTGCCTTCCAGGACGAGGCCATCGCCGCCGTCGAGGCCCTGGCGCGCGATTGCGCCGACGGCCCGGCGTTGGGCATCGGCGGTCCGGCGCGCATCGGCGGGCGGCTGTTCAACGCCTGGTGGGTGCTGCAGGGCGGCCGCGCCACGGCGACCATCCTCAAGCACCACCTGCCGAACGACGCGGTCTTTGACGAAAAGCGCATCTTCTCGTCGGCCGAGGTCGCCGGGCCTTATGTGGTCAACGGTGTCCGCATCGGCACGCCGATCTGCGAGGATGCCTGGCACGCCGACGTGGCCGAGACCCTGCAGGAAACCGGGGCGGAAATCCTGCTGGTGCCGAATGGCAGCCCCTATCACCGCGGCAAGCCGAACCTGCGGCTGAACCTGATGGTCGCGCGGGTGGTCGAGACCGGGCTGCCGCTGTGCTATCTGAACATGGTCGGCGGGCAGGATGACCAGGTCTTCGACGGGTCCAGCATGGTCTTGAACCCCGGCGGGCGGCTGGCGGTGCAGATGCCGCAGTTCGACGAGGCCGCGGCGCTGGTCACCTTTCGCCGCACGGCGCAGGGCTGGCAGGCCGACCCGGGCGAGATCGCCGAACTGCCGCCGATCGGCGAGGCCGATTACCGCGCCTGCGTGATGGGCCTGGGCGACTACATGCGCAAGACCGGGTTTTCCAAGGCGCTGCTGGGCCTGTCGGGCGGCATCGACAGCGCCATCGTCGCCGCCATCGCCGCCGACGCCTTGGGGCCGGAAAACCTGCGCTGCGTGATGCTGCCCTCGGAATTCACCTCTGCGCATTCGCTGGAGGACGCCGCGGACTGCGCCCGGCGGCTGGGGTGCCGGCATGACACGGTGCCGATTTCGGGGCCGCAAGGGGCGGTGGCGGAGGCGTTGGCGCCGCTGTTTGCCGGCACCGAGACCGGCGTCACCGAGGAAAACATCCAGTCCCGCCTGCGCGGGCTGCTGCTGATGGCCTTGTCGAACAAGTTCGGCGAGATGCTGCTGACCACCGGCAACAAAAGCGAGATGGCGGTCGGTTACTGCACCATCTACGGCGACATGAACGGCGGCTACAACCCGGTCAAGGACATGTACAAGACCCGCATGTTCCTGACCGCCCGCTGGCGGAATGAGCATCACCGGCCCTGGATGAAAGGCCCGGCGGGCGAGGTGATTCCGCTGCGGATCATCGACAAGCCGCCCTCGGCCGAGTTGCGGGCGAACCAGACCGATCAGGATTCGTTGCCGCCCTATGAGGTGCTGGATGCCATCCTGGAAGGCCTGGTCGAGCGTGAGGAGTCGGTGGCCGATCTGGTCGAGCGCGGGTTTGACCTGGCGACGGTGAAGAAGGTGGAACACCTGCTTTACATCGCCGAATACAAGCGCTTCCAGTCTGCCCCCGGCGTTCGGCTGACGCAAAAGGCGTTCTGGCTGGACCGCCGCTATCCGATCGCCATGCGCTGGCGGGACCGGTCGGCGGACTGATCTTCCCGGGCCGTCCGGCCCGGTCGCGCGCGCCGGGGGCTGCCGCCGGCGCGGGTCAGACCTCGATGGCGACCGCTTCGTGCATCAGGCGCATCACGTCTTCGGGGCGGCACAGCTGGGTGGCGTCGGTGGTGACCGCCGCCGCCGCCGCGGCCGAGCCAAGGGCAAGCGCCTCATCGTCGGGCTGGCCGCGCGACATCGCCAGCACAAGGGCGGCGACGAAGCTGTCGCCGGCGCCGACGGTGGACCGCACGCGCACCTTCGGCGCCGGCGAAAACAGCCGCTGGTCGGCGGTGGCCAGCACGTTGCCGTCCGCCCCGCGCGCCACCACCACCTTGCGGGCCACGCCCCTGCGCGCCAGACCCTGCGCGAAGTCGGCGGTGTCCTTGCGGTCCTTCAGCGGATGGCCGGTCAGGCTTTCGGCCTCTTCGCCGTCCATCCGCAGCACTTCCAGGCCCGGGATCGGGTTGCGCACCGCCTCGACCAGCGGCTTGCCCGAGGTGTCCAGCACCACCTTGCTGTCCGGCATCGATTCCGCCAGTTGCGAGGAAAAGTCGATCGGGGTGCCGGGCGGCTGGCTGCCCGAGATCACCGAATAGCCGCCGGGCCGTGCCGTGGCGCGCAACAGCGTGAAGACCCGCGCCCGCTCCGCGCCGCCCCAGACCGGGCCCGGCAGCATGAAGCGATACTGCTTGCCGGTGGATTCCTCGCGCACCGACAGCGACAGACGGGTCTCGCCCGGCCCCAGGATCGACAGGAACGTCACCCCGGCCTGGCGGATCAGCCCGGCCAGCCGGTCGCCGGTCAGCCCCCCCAGCGCCACCAGCGCCAGGCTTTCGCCACCCAGCGAACGGATCGCCCGGCTGACGTTCAGCCCGCCGCCGCCCGGGTCGAGGAGCGGGTCCGAGCAGCGCAGCTTCTGGTCGGGGATGATCTCTGGCACTTCGGTCGCCATGTCGAGGGCGGGGTTCAGCGTCAGCGTCAGGATCGGGGCGGGTTCGGCCATGCAAAGCACCTGTCAGTTAGCGCCACCATATCCGGCCCCCGCAGCAAGGTGAACCCCTGCGCAAGGATGCACGGTGCATGCGCGGGGATCGGGAATGGTCGGGCCAGTGGGCCTGCGCATAGATCACGGCAAGGATTACCGCAATGTGTGAAGGAAACCTGCAATGTCCGCCGTGAAGCTTGCCATCATCTATTACTCGACCTACGGCACCAACCATGCCATGGCCGAAATCGCCGCCGAAGCGGCCCGGTCCGCCGGCGCCGAGGTGCGCCTGCTGCGCGTGGCCGAGACCGCGCCCGAGGCCGTGGTGAATGCCCAGGACGGCTGGAAGGCCGCCGCCGAGGCGCAAAAGGCGGTGCCGGTGGCCACCCCGGACGACATGGAATGGGCCAATGCCTACCTGTTCAGCGGCCCCACCCGCTTTGGCCAGGCCACCAGCCAGGTGCGGTCGTTCATCGACACGCTGGGCGGGGTCTGGTTCAAGGGCGGGCTGGCCAACAAGGCGATCAGCGCGATGACCAGCGCGCAGAACCCGCATGGCGGGCAGGAGGCCACCATCCTGGGCCTGTACACCACCTTCCTGCACTGGGGCGCGATCATCGTCGCTCCGGGCTATACCGATGCTGCGATCTTTGCCGCCGGCGGCAATCCCTATGGCTACAGCCACACCCAGGGCGCGGCACTGGACGACAAGGCCAAGGCGGCCATCGGCCACCAGGTCCGCCGCCTGGTCGAAATCGCCGGCAAATTGGCCGCCTGATCCGCGCATCCGTCCGGGGCGGCAGGTGCCGCCCCTGACGTTGCGTTGACGCGCGACGAAAAGGATTGGCAAAGCCGCCCGCACCCCCCACATTCGCCGATAACCCCACCACAAGAGCGGGGCGAAACGACGAAGATGGGGAGGAGACGATGGGGAGTTTTTCCACGCTGGCCGAGGTGCGGGCCATCGAGGCCGAGATGTCCTGGCCCGAGCGTGACGTCGCCAGAACGATGTATGAATTCCTGACCCGCGCGCGCGATGCGCACGGCGCGCGGCCGGCGATCAGCTATCAGCTGCTTTCGGCCGCCACCGCACCCAAGGTCACGCTGACCTGGTCGCAACTGCATGCCCGCGTCACCCAGGTCGCCAACGCCTTCCGTGCGCTGGGCATCCGGTCGGGCGATGTGGTGGCCTTCGTGCTGCCGAACACGATGGAAACCGCCGTCACCCTGCTGGCCGGTTCGGTCGCGGGAATCGTCAACCCGATCAACCCGCTGCTGGAAGCCGACCAGATCAGTTCGATCCTGCGCGAGACCAAGGCCCGCGTCGTGGTCACCCTGCGCGCATTTCCCAAGACCGACCTGGCCGACAAGGTGGCCGAGGCGGTGAAGTTCGCCCCGAACGTGCAGACCGTGCTTGAGGTGGACCTGCTGGGCTATCTCACCGGCCTGAAGCGCTGGATCGTGCCGCTGATCCGGCCGAAGCTGCGCCACCAGCACCGCGCCGACGTCAAGTCCTTCGACGCCGAGGTGGCCCGCCACCCGGCCGACCGGCTGCAGTTCGACGACCCGCCCGAAGACCGCGTTGCCGCCTATTTCCACACCGGCGGCACCACCGGGATGCCCAAGGTGGCGCAGCACAAGGTCTCGGGCATGGTCTACAACGGCTGGCTGGGCGAGAAGCTGTTGTTCAAGCCCGACGACGTGGTGATGTGCCCGCTGCCGCTGTTCCACGTCTTCGCCTGCTACCCGATCCTGATGTCTATGATCGCAAGCGGGGCGCATGTGGTCTTCCCCACCCCGCAGGGCTACCGCGGCGAGGGGGTGTTCGACAACCTCTGGAAGCTGGTCGAACGCTACAGGGTCACCTACCTGATCACCGTCCCGACCGCGCTGGCGGCCCTGATGCAGCGCAAGGTCAACGCCGACATCTCGTCGCTGCGGCACACCTTCTCGGGCTCGGCGGCGATGCCGGTCGAGCTGTTCAACCGCTTCAAGCGCGAGACCGGGATCGAGACGATCGAGGGGTATGGCCTGACCGAGGCGACCTGCCTTGTGTCGATCAACCCGCCCGAGGGGATCAAGAAGATCGGCTCGGTCGGGCTGCCGTTCCCGCACACCCAGGTGCGCATCCTGACCAGCCAGGGCGCCATCGGCTTTCGCGAATGCGCGGTGGACGAGGTGGGCGAGATCTGCGTGTCGAACCCGGGGGTGTTCGAGGGCTCGACCTATACCGAGGCCGACAAGAACCGCGAGCTGTTCGCCGACGGGCGCTTCCTGCGCACCGGCGATCTGGGCCGGCTGGATGCCGACGGCTATCTGTTCATCACCGGCCGGGCCAAGGACCTGATCATCCGCGGCGGCCACAACATCGACCCGGCAATCATCGAAGAGGCGCTGATGAGCCACCCGGCGGTGGCCGTGGTCGGCGCCATCGGCCAGCCCGATGCCCATGCGGGCGAATTGCCGGCGGTCTATGTCGAACTGGTGGCCGGGGCACAGGCCACGACCGAAGAGCTGATGGCGCATTGCGAAAAGCACATCGTGGAGCGGGCCGCAGTGCCCAAGCACATGGAAATCCTGCACGAATTGCCAAAGACCGCGGTCGGCAAGGTGTTCAAGCCCGACCTGCGCCGGATGGCCATCACCCGGGTCTATGACGCCGTGCTGCGCAAGGCCGAATTGCCGGTCATGGTGTCCGAGGTGGTCGAGGACAAGAAGCGCGGGCTGGTCGCGCATCTGGTCAAGGACGGCGAGGTGGACGAGGCCAAGGTGGCCGAGGTGCTGGGCAGCTTCACCCGGCCCTGGGACTGGAAGCCCTGACCCCGCGCCGGCATGACAGGACATTTCATTTGCGGGAATCGCGGGCCTGCGGTCAGACTGCCGGGGCATGACCAACCGACGGGACTTGTGGGATGAATTCGACCGGATTGATTTTTGCTGCCGCCCTGATTGCCACCGCCGCCCCCGCGCTGGCACAGAATTACGAGGCCGAGGTGCTGGAACGCAACAAGGCCTGGGTCGTGGAAATGGTGGCCTGGAACGACGGCACGATGGGCTGCGTCGGCACCGTTTCGGCCCCCGGCGAGAGCTTCTCGATCTGGACCTTCCAGGACAGTTCGGTGCAGATCCAGTTCTATTCCACGCAATGGGATTTCGGCGACACCGGCGACACCGCGGACCTGCAGGTGCAGATCGACCGGCGCTCGCCCTGGAACCTGACCGGGGCGAACCTGCGGATGAACTCGGTGCTGTTCACCCTGCCCGACAGCGACGCCGGCATCGACTTCCTGCTTGAGGTGGCCAAGGGCAACCGGCTGTATCTGCGCTCGGCCGATGGCGGGGACGTGCAGAACTATTCGCTGGCCGGGTCCAAGGCTTCGATCCAGAGCCTGATCGACTGCGGCGACGTGATCACCCAGCAGTCGGCCGGCAACCCGTTCCAGTAAGAGACGGAATTCGAAGTCGAATTCCGTGCACGATTTCCGACTTCGGAAATCGGTTGCCTCAGGTTTGGGTGTCGATCCAGATCGTCACCGGCCCGTCGTTCACCAGTTCGACCGCCATGTCGGCGCCGAAGATGCCGGTCTCGACCGGCACGCCTTCGGCCGCCAGGGCGTCCGCAAAGCGCCGGTAGAGCCGCTCGCCTTCGGTCGGTGCCGCGGCCGTGCTGAACCCGGGCCGGTTGCCGCGCAGGTCGGCCGCCAGGGTGAACTGGCTGACCACCAGGGCCGCCCCTCCGACGTCGCGGACCGCGAGGTTCATCTTGCCCTGGCCGTCCTTGAAGATGCGCATCCTTGCCACCTTCGCGGCCAGCCTCAACGCCGTCTCGTCGCTGTCGCCCTGCATGGCGCAGACCAGGATCAGCAACCCCGGGCCGCACTGGCCCACCGTCTCGCCGGCCACCGCCACCCGGGCCCGGGCGACGCGCTGGAGGATCGCCCTCACACCTCGTGCGCCCAGGGCGGGTTGGCGCCGGGTCGGCTGACCGTTACCGCCGCCGCGCGGGTGCCCAAGGCCAGCGCCGCGTCCAGCACGGCATCGGACAGCGCCGCCACGCCCGCCTTGGTCAGCGCCCCGGCCCTGTCCAAGGCGGCCAGGACGCCGGCGTTGAAAGTGTCGCCCGCGCCCACCGTGTCGGCCACCGTCACCGGCGTTGCGGTGACGAAGCGATCTTGCGTCGCGGTCACCGCTCGTGCACCCAGCGCGCCTTCGGTGATGAACACCAGCTTCGGGCCGCGGGCCAGGATGCCGCGGGCCAGGGCGGTCAGATCGCCGGTGCCTTCCAGCCAGTGCAGGTCTTCGTCCGACAGCTTGACGATGTCGGCCCGGCCGATCATCCGGCCGATCCGGGCCCGGTAGGCGGCTTCCTGGCCAGCGATGAAGCCGGGCCGGATGTTGGGGTCGATCATCGTCACCCGCGCCGCGCATTCGCGGGCCTGAAGCGCCTCGTAGGTGCTGGCGGCGGGGTCGTTCACCAGGCTGATGCCGCCGAAGAACAGCGCATTCACCTGCGTCGGCAGGTCGGGCAGCTGGTCGGGACTGAGCATCCGCCCCGCCGTGCCCTCGTCATAGAAGGCATAGCTCGCCTGGCCTTGCACCAGTTTGACGAAGGCCACCGTGGTGGGCCGCGCCGACCGCGCCAGGAACCGCGTGTCCACCTTGGACGCGGTCAGCGTGTCGGCCAGGATTTCCCCCAGCATGTCGGTCGAGACACCCGAGAAGAAGGCCGAGGGTGCCCCCAGCCGCCCCAGCGCGATGGCGGTGTTGAAGACCGCGCCGCCGGCGTAGGGGGCAAAGCAGGCCTCACCGGCCGTCGAGATGCGGGGCAGCATGTCGATCAACGCTTCACCGCAGGACAGAATCATTTGGCCGCTCCCGTTTGGATCGGCGCGAAAGATAGGCGAGACAGGGGGGGGGCGCAAACATCCCCCGCAGCGGCCGCCGCCATGATCCCGGTCATTGCAAGGCCGCGGCAGAGGGCCGAAAATCGCCACTCGGAACGCTATCCGGAAAGGAGGCTCCATATGGTCGAAAAAACGCAATCGGGCTTCTGGCCCTCGCTCTATGATCCGTTCCGGCTGATGGGCACGCGGCTGGCCGACTGGCTGTCGCCCGCGGCCGAGGCCAGCCATGGCGAGGACGGCTACCGCATCGCGATGGAACTGCCCGGCGTGGCCGAGGACGATATCCACCTGACGGTGGAGGACGGCTTGGTGACGGTGAAGGGCGAAAAGCGAAGCGAGCGCGAGGAAAAGAGCGACACCTGGTATTTCTCGGAACGCCAGTTCGGCAGCTTCAGCCGCAGCTTCCGGCTGCCGTCGGACGCCGATCCGGCTGCGGTGAAGGCGGCGATGAAGGATGGTGTGCTGACCGTGACAGTGGCGAAGAAGGCCGTGCCGGCGCCGGCTGCGCGGGTGCCGATCGCCAAGGGCTAGGCGGCTAGGCGGTCAGGCGTCGAAGTAAGGTGCGAGGTTCGCGCGCACCCGGGCCAGCGGGGTTTCCCCGCTGGTGTCGGGCACGAAGGGCTGGCCGGTGATCGCCTGAAAGGCGTCGATGTAGACCTGCGCGGTGCGGGCGATCATTTCGGCCGGAATTTCGGGGATCGGGTCCTTGTAGGGGTCGCAGCGGGCGGCCACCCAGGCGCGGATCACGTCCTTGTCGAAACTGGGCGGGCGGGTGCCGCCCTCCAGCGCCGCCTGGTAGCCGGAGGCGATCCAGTAGCGGCTGCTGTCCGGCGTGTGAATCTCGTCGGCCAGCAGGATGCGGCCCGCGTCATCGGTGCCGAATTCGTATTTCGTGTCCACCAGGATCAGCCCGCGTTCGGCCGCCATTTTCTGGCCGCGGGCGAACAGGGCCAGCGCCCTGGCCGAGACCTCATCCCATTGCGCGGCCGACAGCAGCCCCTGGTCCACGATCTCGGCCGCGGTCAGGGGTTCGTCATGGCCACCGTCGAAGGCCTTGGAGGTGGGGGTGATGATCGCCTGCGGCAGGGCCTGGTTGTCGCGCAGGCCATCGGGCAGGCTGTGGCCATACATCTGCCGCGCGCCGGCCTTGTAGCGGGTCAGGACCGAGGTCGAGGTGGTGCCGGCCAGGTAGCCGCGCACCACCACCTCGACCGGCAGGATGGTCAGGCGGCGGCCGATCACCACGTTGGGGTCTGGGTAGGCGACGACATGGTTGGGGCAAAGGTCGGCGGTCGCGTCGAACCAGAAGCGGGCGGTCTGGGTCAGCACCTGGCCCTTCCACGGGATCGCCGCAAGGATGCGGTCGAAGGCGCTGATCCGGTCCGAAGAAATCAGGATGCGGCGGCCCATCGGGAAGCCGGGCGAGGCGGGCAGGTCATAGCAGTCGCGGACCTTGCCGAAATAGGGGTTCGGCAGCTCGGGGATGCGGGCCTCGGGCAGAATGCGGGTCAGGTCGAGTGCGGCGTTGGCGGCGGGCATCAGGGCGGCTTTCCGGAAAAGGGCGCTGTCCGGGCTTATCCGGCGGGGGCCGCGGGCTGTCAAGGCGCTGGCCCGCCGCTGCCGATGGAGTGCAATAATATCAAATGAAATCATTGGATTGTGGGAAAGCACCCCGGGCGCCCAAGGGGCCTGGGGCAGCGCGGATCGGTCGCTGGCACCGGGCATCCCTGATCTGCAGAGCGGCCAGGCCAGGCCTTGGGACGACCGGCCCCTTGCCTGATCCGCGACACGCGGGGTTCGGCGCGGTCCGGGTGGCCAGCCTTGCCGCCATCCGGCCCCGTTGCGGCGAAACCGTGCCGCGCCAGCGAACGGTCGCCGGGGCCGGCCTGTCGCGGGACACCCGTCGCGCTGCCGGAATCGGCCCCGACTGGCGGAAGGTGGCTGCCTTCCTCAAGCCTGCGGCGCGCGCCGGTGCAGGGCCGTTGCGGCGCGGCGGTGAGGGCCTTGCTCCGACATGTCGGGGCTGCGCCGCCGGTCGCAGCCTCGGGTGTCCCTCCGTTCGCACCTGGCCGGCACGGAAAGAACCTGTCGGCGGTGTTGCCAAGGCGGACCTGGCAACGAGGCCCGCTGGTTGCCTTGTGCCTTGCGCGCCCGGGAACGCGCGCGAAGGTACGCGGATCTGGCTTGCACAGGCGCCCATCAGGCGCCCATCAGGCGCTCGACGGTGCGCTTGACGGGGCGTTCGACGGGACGCTCGACGGGGCAGGGGGCGGCAAAGCGGCAGTGGCCCTCGGCGCGGGTCGCGTTTCCGGGTGATCGGCGATCCTTCGGGCGCGGCGAGGACGCCAGGACTCAGGGCCGCTCGACAGCGAAGGCCGGGTTGCCGACGATGCGGGCACGCAGCACGTCGGTCAGCCGTGCGGCTTCGAAACCGGGATCGCGCAGCGCGGCCGAAACGGCGGCAAGACCCGCGTCCTGCGATTGCCGGGCAAGGCCCGACAGGAACCCGGCAAGGTAGTTCCGGCTGTCGGGACCCGGGTCGCCTTCCAGCACCTCGGCCGCGTGGATCAGATCGTCGGTCAGCGCCAGCGGATCGGCCTCGACCCCGCCCGCAAGCGCCGCCGGGCGCCGGCGAGCGTCGGGCAGATGTGCAAGGATCGTCTCCTGGAACACGGCCAGCGAGGCGATGGGCTTGTCCAGGAACCCCGCCGCCCCGGCCGCCAGGGCCGCCGGACGGCCGCAAGGGTCGCCGCTGGTGCCCAGAACCACAGTGCCGTCGGACAATGCCAGCCGGCCGATCAGCGCCTCGCCCCGGCCGTCGGGCAGGCCGAGGTCGACGATCACCAGATCGGGGCGATAGCAGCGCAGATGCGCCTCGGCCGTGGCAAGGCTGTCGGCCCGGCGCAGCCGCGCGCCCAGCCGCTGGCACATCAGGCGCAGCGCATCGCAGGCATAGCGGCTGTCTTCCACCGCCAGCACGGTCAGCCCCTGCAGCGGCATCAGGGTGCGCGCGGCCCCACTGGCGGTGACAAAGCCGGCGGGATCGGGAAACTGGTCAGGGCGGGGCATGGCAGTGCTCCTGCAACGTTGGGGGGGTATCCGGCCAGACTAGGCGCCGCAGGGTGAATGCCGGGTTAACGGACCCCGGCGATGCCGGCCCTTGCGCGGTCTTCGGCGCAACACCCTCTTGCCGTCGCGCGGCGGCACCCGCATAACCCGCGCAAGCCCGCGTTTCGCAAGGAGTGTCCCATGATCGGCCGCCTGAACCATGTCGCCATCGCCGTGCCCGACCTGGCGGCTGCCACCGCGCAATACCGCGACACGCTGGGTGCGCTTGTCGGCCAGCCGCAGGACGAGCCCGACCATGGTGTGACGGTGGTCTTCATCGAACTGCCGAACACCAAGATCGAGCTGCTGTATCCCTTGGGAGAGGCCTCTCCCATCGCGGGGTTCCTGGAAAAGAACCCGGCCGGCGGCATCCACCACATCTGCTATGAGGTGGACGATATCCTTGCCGCGCGCGACCGTCTGAAGGAGGCGGGGGCGCGGGTGCTGGGCTCGGGCGAGCCGAAGATCGGCGCGCATGGCAAGCCGGTGCTGTTCCTGCACCCCAAGGACTTCAACGGCTGCCTGGTGGAACTGGAACAGGTATGAGCCGGACATGAACCTGACGGGCGGCATCGTCCTCTATGCGGTGATCTGGTTCCTGACCTTCTACATCGTGTTGCAGGTCCGCACGCGGACGCAAGGCGACGAGGGGTCGGTGGTGCCGGGCACGCCGCCCGGGGCCCCCGCGCGCGAGGATGTGGGCCGCAGCGCGAAGATCGCCACGGTCTGGGCCACGCTGATCTGGGCGCTGGCGGCGGGGGTGATCCTGTCGGGCTGGATCGGCATCCGCGACATCGACATCTTCGGCCTGATGCCGCCGCCGAAGGGCTGAGCAAACGATTTCCGAATTCGGAAATCGTGCACGGAATTCGACTTCGAATTCCGGTTCCCTGCGGTCAGCCGGCCTTCGCCACGATCCGATGGAAGATGTGGGTGAAGGTGGCGGTGCCGATCACCGGGACCATCAGGTTCACCAGCGGCACCGACAGCGGCACCGCCATCAGCGTGCCGGCGGCCCAGAGGCGCAGCGCGTTGGCGCGGCGCAGGGCCTTGGCCTCGGCCGGGGCCATGCGGCGCAGGGCGACCATGGTGAAGTATTCGCGGCCCAGAAGGAACCCGTTCACCGCCCAGAACACCAGCGGTGCGGCCGGCCCCGCCAGCGGGTAGAGGAACACCGCAAGAATGTTCACCACCACGATCAACCCGATCAGGTTGGCCGAGGCCTTGATCGATTCACCCAAGGCCAGCGGCCGCGCCGGGGGCAGGAAGGGGTAGTGCCGGTCCTCGACCGCCTTGACCACATCTTCCAGGAACAGCCCGGCAAAGGCCGCCGCCGCGGGCACCATGAGAAAGACCGACAGCCCCAGCATGAGAAACAGCGAGGTCCAGCCCAAGAGGGTGTGCAGCCCCTCGACCCGGCCGATCACCGGCAGGTCGATGGCTTCGGGCGTCAGGGTGGCGATGCCCAGCAGGAAGACGGAGTAGACGGCAACCAGCAGCGCAAAGGCCAGCGCGATGCCAACCAGAAGCACGCGGCGAAAGCGCGGGTCGAAGGTCTGACCCAGGGCCCGGAAGAAGGCGGTGAAGATCATTCCAGACCCCAGCGGACAAGGCGCGCAAGGTCGGGGCGGGGGCGGTCGGGGGGCAGTTCGGCGGGCGGGGTGCCGATGTGGACGATGCCGGCGACGGTCTCATTGCCGGTGCAGGCGAAGGCGCGGGCGGCGAAGGTCGCGTCATGCGCCGGCCAGCCGGTCAGCCAGCAGGCCCCCCAGCCCGAGGCGGTGGCGGCGTGCAGGATGTTCATGCACAGCGCGCCGGCGGACAGGCGCTGCTCGGCCGCGGGCACCTTTTCGGCCGGCTTCGGCGACGAGATCACTGCGACGGCAAGGCGGCCCGCGTCATACTGGCCGCGGCCCTTGGCGATTTTCTCGGCGTCGCCGCCCAGCTCGCGCGCCCGCGCCTCGGCCAGATCGGCAAGGCGGGCCATGTCGGGCCGGGACAGCACGACCAACCGCCAGGGCTCCAGCTTGCCATGGTCGGGGGTGCGAAAGGCAAGGGTCAGGATCGCCTCAAGCGCCGCCCGGTCGGGGACCGGATCGGTGTAGAGCTTGGCCGCGGCCGAGCGGCGCTGGGCCAGGTGGGCAAGGGCGGCGGGGTTCGGGCCAGGGTTCGGGGTGGGCATCGGAGACTCCGGTACGTTCGGCGCGACCCTAAGCAAGGCTGGCCCGGGATGCCAGCGGGCATCGCTTGCCCCTGCGGGGCGCGCGCGCTATCGGGGGCGCATGTGCCAAAGGGGGCCTGCCGATGCCGATGCTGCTGTCCACCGAAGACAAGGGGTTCGAGGCCGCCTTTGCCGCGATGCTGGGGCAGAAGCGGGAAGAGGCCGAGGATGTGGATGCCGCGGTGGCGGCGATCATCGCCGATGTCCGCGCCCGCGGCAACGCGGCGGTGATCGAGCTGACCGAACGCTTTGACCGGCTGGCGCTGACGCCCGAGCGCCTGGCATTCTCACCCGCCGAGATCGCCGCCGAGGTGGCGAAGGTCAGCCCCGAGGACCGCGCCGCGCTGGACCTGGCCGCCGCGCGCATCCGCGCCTATCACGAACGGCAGCGGCCCGAGGATGCCGGCTGGACCGACACCGTGGGTGCGCGCTTAGGCTGGCGCTGGACGCCGGTTTCGGCGGCGGGGCTGTATGTGCCGGGGGGGCTGGCGTCCTATCCGTCCTCGGTGCTGATGAACGCCATTCCGGCCAAGGTGGCGGGGGTCGGGCGGCTGGTGGTGGTCTGCCCGACGCCGGGTGGCGTGGTGAACCCGCTGGTGCTGCTGGCGGCGCAGATCGCCGGGGTGGACACGGTCTATCGGGTGGGCGGCGCACAGGCGGTGGCGGCGCTGGCCTACGGCACGGAAACCATCGCGCCGGTGGACAAGATCACCGGGCCGGGCAACGCCTATGTGGCGGCGGCCAAGCGGCGGGTGTTCGGGCGCGTCGGCATCGACATGATCGCCGGGCCGTCCGAGATTCTGGTCATCGCCGAGGGCGCGGTGGACCCGGACTGGATTGCGCTGGACATGCTGAGCCAGGCCGAGCACGACGCCAGCGCGCAGGCCATTCTCATCACCCCGGACGCGGGGCTTGCGGCCCGCGTGCAAGCGGCGCTGGAGGCGCGGCTGCCGGGACTGCAGCGGTCGGCCATCGCCGGGGCAAGCTGGCGCGACAACGGCACGGTGATCGTGACGCGCGACCTGGACGAGGCGGCGGCGCTGTCCAACCGCATCGCACCCGAACATCTGGAACTGTGCGTGGACGACCCCGAGGCGCTGGCGGCCAAGTGCCTGCACGCCGGGGCCATCTTCCTGGGCGCCTGGACGCCGGAAGCGATTGGCGATTACGTCGGCGGGCCGAACCATGTGCTGCCCACGGCGCGGTCGGCGCGGTTCTCCAGCGGGCTGAACGTGCTGGATTTCCTGAAGAAAACCACCCTGGCCCGGATGACCCCGGACGCCCTGCGCGCCATCGGACCGGCGGCCGAGCGGCTGGCGATCAGCGAGGGCCTGCAGGCGCATGGCCTGTCGGTGCGGGCGCGGCTGGACCGGCTGAACGCCCGACCGAACGACTGACGGCTTGCACCCGGGGGGCGCGTGGGGCAATACCGGCCGGATACTCTTGCCGGACGAAGGCCCATGACCAACCGCATCTGCCACATCGAGATCGACGAACGGGGGCTGGCGCGGCCGACCCCCGAGATCGAGCAGGAGCGCCGGGTCGCGATCTACGACCTGTTGGAGGAGAACCGCTTTGGCCTGCCGCTGCGCGACGGGCGCGAGATTCCGCCCGGCCCCTACCGGCTGCACCTGGCGATCCGCGAGGGACGGCTGGTGTTCGACATCGCGCAGGAGACGGGCGACAAGGTGGGCGAGTTCCATCTGTCCCTTGGCCCGTTCCGGCAGGTGGTGAAGGACTACTTCCAAATCTGCGAAAGCTATTTCGAGGCGGTCAAACGCCTGCCGCCCAGCCAGATCGAGGCCATCGACATGGCCCGCCGCGGCATCCACAACGAAGGCGCGCGGGTGCTGCAGGAACGGCTGGAGGGCAAGGCGGAGGTGGACTCTGACACCGCGCGGCGGCTGTTCACCCTGATCTGCGTGCTGCACTGGGGGTAGCGGTGGGCGACTTCCCGCAGTCCGTCCTGTTCTGCTGCGATCACAATGCCGTTCGGTCGCCGATGGCCGAGGCGATGATGAAAAGCTTCTATGGCCAGCGCGCCTATGTGCAGTCGGCGGGGGTGCGCAACGACATGGAGGTGGACGGCTTTTCGATTGCGGTCTGCCAGGAGGTGGGGCTGGAGATCTCGCGCCACCGCGCCCGCAGCTTCGAGGAAATGCAGGAGTGGGGCGATGACCTGGGGCAGTTCGACCTGATCGTGGCGCTGTCGCCGGCCAGCCAGCGGATGGCGCTGGAACTGACGCGCTATCACCACCTGGAGGTGGAATACTGGCCGATCCTGGACCCGACCGGCCTGGGCGAGACGCGCGAGGCGAAACTGGCCGCCTACCGACAGACCCGCGACCAGATCCGCGACCGGATGATCGCCCGCTTCGGCCCGCCGACCGAACCCGAGGCGCCTTGACCCCTGGCGGTGATCCAGCGGAGCGGCGCCAGGCGCCGCAAACCTTTCCTCTCGCCTCTGCGCGCAAGCGCGCAACCGGCTCGGCCGCCCGGCCGCACCGCGACGCTTCTGTCCGGGCGTGGCGCCTGGCATGGGCCGGGGATGCCTCCGGCGGGGATATTTGAGGACAGATGAAGGCCTTTGCTGTTTCATCTGTCCAGAAAATATCCCGGGGGAGGCTTCGCGCTTGCGCGAAGACGGGGGCAGCGCCCCCGCTTTCCGGCCCGACCTGGGTGTTACCCTGCATTGAAGAGGTCGATGTCTGCAGTGGCGAAGGTCTGTGGCGGGTTTGGGCAAGGGCTTGGGCGGCGATTTCGGACCGCGCGCTGTCTTCCTGGCGGCTTGGCGCGTGGCAGCGCCATGGGCTATGCAGGGGGCGCAACCGAAGGAGGCCCCCGATGAGCCGCGAGACGACCCTGGCCCTGATCGCCCGCTACTACGACGCCTTCAATGCCGGCGATGCGGCGGGCATGCTGGATTGCGTGACCGAGGATGTCGAGCACCGGGTGAACGAGGGCGGACACCGGATCGGCAAGATCAGGTTCGCCGAGTTCTGTGCCCATATGGGTGTGACCTACCAGGAGCGGCTGAAGGATATCGTGGTTTTCGCCAATGACGCGGGCGACCGCGCGGCGGCGGAATTCGTGGTGCACGGCGAATATCTCAAGACCGATCCGGGCCTGCCGCCGGCCCATGGCCAGCGCTATGTTCTGCCGGCGGGTGGGTTCTTCGAGGTGAAAGGCGGCCGGATCGCACGCATCACCACCTTCTACAACCTGAACGACTGGACCCAGCAG
The DNA here is from genome assembly GCF_020564565.1 of Rhodobacter sp. Har01. Taxonomy (GTDB): domain Bacteria; phylum Pseudomonadota; class Alphaproteobacteria; order Rhodobacterales; family Rhodobacteraceae; genus Pseudogemmobacter. The sequence goes on along the minus strand of NZ_JAJCTD010000004.1, from coordinate 344,523 downwards.
GTTTCCAAGTGACGGCCGAGGTCACTGTCCGCGCCCTGACCGGCGAGAGCCTGGAAGCCGCGCTGGATGACCTGGCACGGCTGCGGATCACCGTCTTCCGCGACTGGCCCTATCTCTACGACGGCACGCTGGAGTATGAGCGGGACTACCTGCGCAGCTATCGCGACAGCCCCGGCGCGCTGCTGGTGGCGGCCTTTGCCGAGGGGCGGCTGGTCGGGGCCTCGACCTCGACCCCGATGGAGGACCACGCGGAAGCCTTTGCCGAACCGCTGAAAGCCACCGGCCTGCCGGTGCAGCGCATCCTGTACGGCGCGGAATCGGTGCTGCTGCCGGCCTATCGCGGGCAGGGGCTGGGGCATCGGTTCTTTGACCTGCGCGAAGAGCACGCCCGCAGGCTGGGGCGCAGCCATGTTGCCTTCTGCTCGGTCACGCGGCCGGACGATCATCCGATGCGCCCCGCCAGTTTCCGCACCAACGATGCCTTCTGGCTGGGCCGCGGCTATGCACCGCTGCCCGGGGTGCTTGCGGAATTCGGCTGGAAGGACGTGGGCGACAGGGAAGAGTCACGCAAACCCTTGCAGTTCTGGCTGCGGGCCCTTTGATCTGACTGGCCCGGAGGCCAGCTTTCAGGAGCCCCGTATCGCGCCGCGCGTCTTCCAGGCGCTGTGGACCGACGAGGCGCTGGCCGCACTGGAGGCGGGGCGCAGGGGTTGACCTTGGCCCGGGCGGCGCAGCGGCTGGCGCGGCACCGGCCGAACCGGCTGCCCGAGGTGCGGATTCGCGGGCCGCTGCGGCGGTGCCTGTCGCAGTTTCACAATGTGCCGGTCCATGTACTGCTGGGGGCCACGGTCGTGACCGGGGCCTTGCAGCACTGGCTCGATACCGGGGTGATCCGGGCGGTGGTGCTGGCCAATGCGGTGATCGGCTTCCTGCAGGAGGGCAAGGCCGAGGCGGCGATGGCGGCGATCCGAGGCATGCTGGCGCCGCGCGCCGCCATCTTGCGCGCGGGCTGGTTGTGGCGACGGGGCAGGGCACCGAGATCGGGCGGTTCGGCGGGCTGCTGGCGGGGGTGCAAGACCTGACCAAGCCGCTGGTCAAGCAGATGGACCAGTTCGCGCGCCGGCTGTCGGCCTTCATCCTGCTGGGGGCGGGCCTCTTGCTGGCCTATGGCGTGGTGGTTGGGCACCACCCGTTCCCCGAGATGTGCATGGCGGTGGTCGGCCTGGCCGCCGCCGCCATTCCCGAAGGCCTGCCGGCGGTGATGGCGATCACGCTCGCCATCGGCGTGCAGGCGATGGCGCGGCGCCGGGCCATCGTGCGGCGGTTGCCGGCGATCGATGCGATCGGCTCGGTCTCGGTGATCTGCACCGAAAAAACCGGGACGCTGACCCGCAACGAGATGCTGGTGGTGGCGTTGGAAACGCCCGAGGGTGCCTTTGCGGTGACCGGCGAGGGCCATGCGCCCGAGGGACGCAACAATCCGCCGGGCGACCCGACCCGGCTGGCCGGTGCCGCCGCGCTGTGAGACGACGCAAGCCTGCGCGAGCACCGGGGCCGAAGGTCGGTAGAAGGCGATCCGACGGAAGGGGCGCTGCTGGCCATTGCCGCCAAGGTGGACGGGGCAGGTCCGGCGAAGCGGCTGGACGAGATGCCCTTCGACTGCCGCCACCGCTTCATGGCGGTGCTGAGCGAGGGGCCGGACAGCCCGCGCATCCACGTCAAGGGCGCTCTGGAGCGGGTGCTGCGGATGTGCGCCGGGCTGGACGCGGCGCATTGGCACGACCGCGCCGAAGCGATGGCCCGGCGGGGATTTCGCGTGCTGGCGCTGGCGGAGTGGCCGGCAGCGGGCGCGGTGATCGATGTGGCGGTGCTGGACCAGGGATTGTCCTTTCCGGGGTTGGTCGGGCTGATCGACCCGCCCTGCCCCAAGGCGGTGGCCGCGGTGGCCGAGTGCCGGGCGGCAGGCATCAGGGTCAAGAGGATCACCGGCGACCATGCCGGCTGCGCACGGCCATTGCCACCGAGATCGGGCTGGAAAACCCGCATCCGGTGTTGACCGGACCCCAGATCGACGGGCTGGACGAGGCGGAACTGGCGCGCCAGGCGGTCGGCGTCGACGCCTCTGCCTGTACCAGCCCGGAACTCAAGCTGCGCCTTGTCACCGCCTTGCAGGCCAATGGTCTGTCGGTGGCGATGACCGGCGACGGGGTGAACGACGCGCCGGCACTGAAGCGAGCGGATGTGGGCATCGCCATGGGCCTGAAAGGATCGGAGGCGACCAAGGAGTCGGCCGATCTGGTGCTGGCCGACGACAACTTCGCCACCCTGGCCGCGGCGGTGCGCGAGGGGCGGACGGTGTTCGACAACCTGCGCAAGTTGATCAGCTTCGAGGTGCCGACCAGCGCGGGCGAGGCGCTGACGGTGGTGCTGGCGCTGCTGGCCGGGCTGGCGCTGCCGGTGACGACGGTGCAGACCCTGTGGATCAACCTGATCACCGGCATCGCCCTGGGACTGGCGCTGGCCTTCGAGCCGACCGAGGCCGGCACCATGGCCCGCCCGCCGCGCCCGTCCGCCGCGCCGATCCTGTCGATGGAACTGGTCTGGCGTGTGGCGCTGGTATCGGGGCTGTTCCTGGCGGCGGCGTTCGGCGTCTGCAACCTTGCGATGGACCGCGGCTATCCGCTGGCGCTGGCGCAGACCCTGGCGATGAAAATGCTGGTGGTGCTGGAGGTGTTCCACCTGTTCTTCATCCGCAACATCCTTGGCACCTCGCTGACCTGGGCGGCGGTCAAGGGGAAGCGGGTGGTCCGGGCGGTGGTGATCTCGATCACCCTGGCACAACAGGCCGTCACCTATCTGCCGCCGCTGCAGGCCGTCTTGGGCACAAGGGCCGTGCCCTTGGCCGACGGGGTGCTGATCATCGCCGTCGGCGCGGCCTTCTTCGCGGCTCTGGAGGTGGAAAAGCAGCTGCGCCTGGGCCTTACCGCAGGCGGCGGCCTTCCGTCGCGGCGCGAGATTCCGCTTGAAATGGGCCTTTTTCGGGCGCATATGGCGGCCGGCAAAGGCCTGCGGTTCCCGCGGGCCAACCCCTTTTCGGAGTGACCATGGCCAAGGAAGACATTCTCGAATTCCCCGGCGTCGTGAAGGAACTCCTGCCCAACGCGACGTTCAAGGTCGAGCTTGACAATGGCCATGAACTGATCGCGACGATGGCAGGCAAGATGCGCAAGAACCGCATCCGGGTTCTGGCCGGCGACAAGGTGCAGGTGGAAATGACCCCCTACGACCTGTCGAAGGGTCGCATCAACTATCGCTTCAAGTAAGATCGCGCCTTGCGGCTGATCCTTGGTTCTGCCAGCCCGCGCCGGAAGGAAATTCTGGCGCAGATCGGCCTGGTGCCCGACCTGATCCTTCCCCCCGACATCGACGAAGACCCCCGCAAGGGCGAGTTGCCGCGGCCCTATGCGGCCCGTCTGGCGCGGGAAAAGGCCCTGGCCGTGCCGGCGGGGCCCGACGACGTGGTGCTGTGTGCCGATACCACGGTGGCGCTGGGTCGGCGCATCCTGGGCAAGCCGGCCGATGCCGCCGAGGCGGCAGCGTTCCTGACCAAGCTGGCCGGGCGGCGGCATGAGGTGATCACCGCCGTCGCGGTGCGCCGGGGCGATCGGGTCTGGGCGCGGGAAAGCGTCTCGGCGGTCAAGATCAAGCGGCTGTCGGATGACGAATTGAACGCCTATCTCGCCAGCGGCGAATGGCAGGGCAAGGCGGGCGGCTACGGCATCCAGGGCCTGGCGGGCGCCTTCATCCCCTGGATTTCCGGCAGTTTCACCGGGATCATGGGCCTGCCGGTGGCCGAGACTGCGGCCTTGCTGGTGGCCGCGGGCTGGCCGGTCTGGAGGCAGGCATGAAGGGTCGCGTCGTGCTCTTGGACCGGATCGGCGACCGCGAGGCAGCCGCGCTGATGGTCGATGGCGTGCTGGAAGAGCTGTCCATCGACCCGGCGGGCGACGAGGCCCTGCCCGGTGCGATCTACCGCGCGGTGGCGGACCGGCCGGTCAAGGGGCAGGGCGGGATGTTCGTGAAACTGCCCCATGGCAGCGGCTTCCTGCGCCAGATCAGCGGCCTGGCCCCCGGCCAGCGGGTGCTGGTGCAGGTCAGCGGCCCGACCGAGGACGGCAAGGCCACCCCGGTCACCGCGCGGCTGCTCTGCAAGTCGCGCTTCGCCATCGTCACGCCGGATGCGCCGGGGCTGAACATCAGCCGCCGCATCCGCGACGAAGCCCTGCGCGCCGAGTTGTCGGCGCTGGCCAGTGCGGGCATGGCGGGGGCGGACTCGGGCCTCGGGCTGATCCTGCGCTCGGCCTGCGAGGGGGCGGAACCCGAGGTCGTGGCCGAAGACATCGCCGCGATGCGCGGGCTGGCGCAGACGCTTGCGGCCGATCTGGACGGCGGGCCGGAACTGCTGCTGGATGCCCCCGGCGCGCATGACCTGGCCTGGCGCGACTGGCTGGACCCCGCGCCCGACGAGGTGGTCAGCGACGCGGGCTGCTTTGACCACCACGGCGTGCATGAGGCCATCGAGGCGCTGCTTGCGCCGCGCGTGGCGCTGCCCGGCGGCGGCCACCTGATGATCGAGCCGACCCGCGCGCTGGTCTCGGTGGATGTGAACACCGGCCCCGACACCTCGCCCGCCGCGGCGCTGAAGGCCAATGTGGCCGCCGCCCGCGACCTGCCGCGGCAGTTGCGGCTGCGCGGCCTGGGCGGGCAGGTGGTGATCGACTTCGCGCCGGTGCCCAAGCGCGACCGCCACATCCTGGACCAGGTGATGAAGGCGGCGTTCAAGGCCGACGGCGAGGCCAACCTGGCCGGTTGGACCACGCTGGGCCTCTATGAGCTGACCCGTCGCCGCGACCGTCTGGCGCTGAAGGGGCTGCTGGCATGAGCTGCCCCACCTGCGGCAAGCCCGCCGATCCGAAATACCGCCCGTTCTGCAGCCGCCGCTGCGCCGACGTCGACCTCGCGCGCTGGCTGAACGAAAGCTACCGCATCCCGGACGCTGCTGCGGGCGACGACGAACCGCCCGAAGACCCGGCCCCGCCGACCCCTCACTAGAGGCGTTCCCTGGCGGCGTTCCAGAGGGCGTTTTCCCTCTGGACAGCCCCGGCGGCCTTGAGTATCACCCGCCCACCCAACGGTGCCCAGATAGCTCAGTTGGTAGAGCAGCGGATTGAAAATCCGCGTGTCGCTGGTTCGATTCCGGCTCTGGGCACCACTTCTCCTCTGAAAATCGAAGCGGTAGTCGGGTGTGTGCCGGGCGGGCCGGGGTTCTGTGCGGCGTCGGGGCGGCAAGACTGCCGGCGGGATCATCCGCTGCACGGCGTTTGCGCAAGATGGCATGCGCGGGGCTTTCCTTTCGGCGCGCAGGGCCGCATCATGCGGGCACAATGGATGACGCGGGACACCGCAAGCGGCGTGGCATCGGCCATTCGACCAACCTCGTGGGAAGGTCATCGGAGTGGTTGGCCAGTTGTGCCTTCAACGAAGCCCCGGTTCCGCTGCACATCTGGGGTGTGCGCGAGATGAACCCCAGCCTTGTCGCGATGCTTGGTCAGGCGGGCGACCTTGCCGAGGCGGGCGCGGCGTTCTTCGCTTACATGACGGCGATGTTCGGCCTGGATCCCGAACAGCGCGACCCCGCTCCGGGCGGGAAACGACGCTTCCGCTCATCCTTCCTGCGGCTGATTCAGGGCTGGAATTTCGACAGCAACGGCCCCGAAGGCGCGGTTCTGAAAGGCTGGGTCGAAAGCCGGTTCGGCATTTGCCCGTCTTACCACAAGACCATCATCGAGCAGGTTTCCGACCCGGCCTGGGCGACCTATGTGGAAGAGAAGATGTCGAGCCGCTTCCACAACAACACGATCTGGGTGCAACTCGACCTGCTGTTCGAGTTCTGCCAGTGGGCGATCCGGCGCCTTGCCTTTCCCGACAGGACGCATCTCACGCTTTACCGCGGGATCAACGCGTTTGACGATCACTGGATCGTCGAGCGGGTGAACCGGCACGAGGCGGTGATCCGCCTCAACAACCTGGTGTCGTTTTCTGCCGACCGAAGTGTCGCCGACTGTTTCGGCGACAGGATCCTGACCGCACAGGTGCCCGTCAGCAAGATCCTGTTCTTCGATGGCCTGCTGCCCGGGCATCTGCTGAAGGGTGAACGCGAGTTCCTGGCGGTCGGCGGCGAATTCCGGGTAGGGGTGGACGATGGCTGAGCACCCGCCTTTCGCCGCGCCGGACATGACCAACCGCGCGCTGGCGGCCTATCTCGGGTTCGCAATCGGGGATGCCCTGGGCGCGACCGTCGAATTCCTGACCAGGGGCGAGATCGCGGCGCAGTACGGCCTGCACCAGGACATCGTGGGCGGGGGCTGGCTGAAGCTGAAGCCCGGGCAAGTGACCGACGACACCGACATGTCGCTGGCGCTTGGGCGGTCGATCCTTCGCACGGGCGGGCTTGACCCGCGCGATGTGTGCCAGGAATTCGCGGCCTGGCTGAAGTCGGGGCCGGCCGATGTGGGCAACACCTGCCGCCGTGGCATCCGCCGCTTTGTCGCGGAGGGCAGCGTGGAGGGCCCGTTTTCGGATGGCGATGCCGGCAATGGCGCGGCCATGCGCGTGATGCCGGTGGCCTTGGCGACCCTGGGGCAGCCCGACAGGGCCGAAGCCTGGACGCTGGCACAGGCGCGCACCACGCATCACCATCCGCTGTCGGACGCGGCCTGCCTGGCGCTTGTGCGGATGATGCACGGCCTGCTGACCGGACAGGGAAAGGACGCGGTGCGGACCGAGGCCGAGGCGCTGGTGGCCCGGCAGAGGGCATTCCGCTTCACGCCCTATCCGGGGCGGTGCTCGGCCTTCGTGGTCGATACCCTGCAGACCGTGCTGCACCACTACCTTGGCGCGGCCAGCTTTGCCGACTGCCTGGTCGGCACGGTCAATCAGGGCGGCGATGCCGATTCCACGGGGGCGCTGGCGGGCATGCTGGCCGGGGCGACCTGGGGGCTTGAGGCGATCCCGCAGGCCTGGCTTGATCGGCTTGACCCTGGCGTGACGCAGGCGATCCTGGCGCAGGTGCCGGCGTTGCTGGCCCTGGCACAAGGCGAAATCGCGGGCGGGCCGACGACCGCGCCGGCGTGACGCCGCGTCCGTGCGGGGCGGCGGACTGGCGAGCGGCTGCGCTCAGCCCGTCGCGCGCGCCATGTCGGCCTTGCGCGCGATCAGCTTCTCGGCCAGGTCGATCTTGCCGCCCATCTGGGCAACGACCCGCCGGATCGCGTCATCCGCAAGGCCTGTCACGACGCCGACAGCCTGGTCGATTGCGGCCGCGTCCATGTCGCCGAACAGCAGGACCGCGTGCGGGTTGTCGCGGTCGCTGCGGAGGCGGTCAAGCTCGTGCACCCGGGTGCCGAACGCCTTTCCCTTCGGATCGCCGCCCGCCCGGAATTCCAGCGCGCCGCCCACGTCCAGGGTCAGGACCACGCCGTTCGTGACGCCCTGGTTTTCGCCGTCGAAACCGGCCGCATCCCAGTTGGCGGTCCAGGCATGCACGCCAAACCAGCGCTGCGCCTGCCGCCGCTCTTCGGCACTGAACTGCGACAGGTGACGCTTGTCGAGATCGACGAAGGCGGTTGCGACCTCGTTGGGGTGCCGGGCGGGCAGGTAACGCAGGGTCGGCGCCCCGGCCAACTGGTAAAGCCTTGCCGCAAGACGTTCGTTCAGCGCCTGCGCGGGCGAGTCCAGCGATTTCACATAGAACCGCTGCCCGGTCGCGTCGCGATAAAGGCCGCCCGGATTGCTGCCCAGCTGCGCGCCGATCTTCGTCATGCGCGACGTGTCGACAACATCGGTCTCAAAGACGGATGCCGTCCGCCGCACCAGGGCCAGCTGCGCCGGTGTCTCGATGGCACCCTTGCGCGCGCGGCGGACCTCGCGGATTGCCGCTTCCGGCTCGACCCCCAGCTCGGCCAGAAGCCGCGCGGCGATCATGCCAGCCCGGCCAAGGCCCCCCCTGCAGTGCACCACCACATCGCCGCCGCTGCGCAGGACGGCGCGGATGTCGCGGCCGTGGGTCAGCCAGTCGCGCTCGAAGTCCGCGCTGGGAACCGAGTAGTCCCGGATCGGCAGATGCCGCCAGTCTAGGCCCCGGTTCCGGACTTCTGCGCCAAGATGGGGCACCTTCAGGGCGGCAAGTTCGGCCGGCTCGACCAGGGTCAGCACCAGCCGCGCGCCCCAGGCCGCAATCACGTCAAGGTCGGCGGAAAGATCGCGCGCCCAGGCACCGGTGGCCGCGGCCGGGTCATGCTTGCCGGGGCAGAAGGTTATTCCGATCCGGCCATGCGCGGGGGCTGCGCGCACCTCGGCGATCTGAAGCGGATGCGTCCTGCTTGTCCGTGGCGCGGTCATTCGGTGGCCTTGAAGATGAAACCGGGATCCCGGCCCAAGGCATAGCCCAACCGCCGGCTTTTCGCCACGCGAAGCTGTTGCGGCTGTTGCGGCTGTTGCGGTCGCTGGGTCAGGCGGGCCGCCTGAACGGGCGCCCCGTCGGCCACCTGCGGTTCCGGCCTACCAGCGCAGATACCGATGCCCGAGTCCTGCGCCAAGGCCGCCGCTGGTTACAATGGCAAGCCCATACCAGCCGACGTAGAACAGCGGCGCATCCTCGGTGCAGTGCAGGGCATAGCCGGTAGCAGCACCGGCGCCGGCGGCCAGCCCGATCAGCGCGCCGGACAGCACCGGCCGTGTCGTCGCCCCCCGTCGGGACAGGGCGATGCCGGTGACCATCGGCGCAATCGAAAGGGCGGTGATGAACGCCAGACAGGCGGTTGCGGTGTGGCCAAGCATCTCGGGCAACAGACGGTCTCTTGGCGTGTCAACGACTTGACCCACCACCAGCAGCAGCGCCAGAGCCAGCGGCAGCAGCAGCGGCCAGAGCGGCAGACGCGCCTCGGGGCGGGCAGAGCCCAGGGCAAGCGGAAGCGCCAGCAGGGCAAGCAGCAGCGGCAAGGCCGACTTGGCCAGGGTCGTGGGAACCGACAGGGCCGCCGCGAGATCAGCCCGCAAGCCAAGCGCCAGAAAGAACGGGACCAGGCCCGCAACACCCGCCGCGACCATTGCCAGGCCGATCAGGGCCGGGCCAAACGGCCGCGGCGAAGGGCGGCTGGCGAGCGTGCGGATGACGTCTTCGGTCGAAGGGTGCTGCGTCATTTCTTCATTCTTTCCGCCAGGCTGGACAGCCGCTTCATGGCGCGGTGCAGGGCCACCCGCGTCGCCCCCGCCGTCAGGCCAAGCCGGTTTCCGACGACCTCGGCGCTTTCCCCCTCCAGCGCGACGGCGCGCACCAGCGCGGCCGACCGACTGTCAATCTGCGCCAGCATGGCATCGGCATCCCGACCGGCCAGCGGCATCTCGGATGCCGCCTGCTCAAGGATGTCGGAAAACGCTTCGATCGGCAGATGCACCGCGGCGCCGCGACGGCGGAAGGCATCCACCACCTTGTAGCGGGTGACGGCATAGAGCCAGGGCCGAACCGGAGACCCTTCCCGCCAGGTGTGGCGTTTCAGATGGATGGCCAGCAGGACTTCTTGCAGCACATCCTCATGCTGGTCGGGGGGCAGACTGGCCCCCCGGGCACGGATGATTGCGCGGATCGTGGGGGTGGCCCGCATCAGAAAGCGGGCAAAGGCTGCGACATCGCCTGCATTTGCCCGGGCGAGCAGGCTTTCCCAGTCGGTTTTCTCCTCCAGCCTTGCCACCCCTGTGCTGAGCGATCCACGGTCAAGGCTAGCCCGCCCCTGACCCAATGGGCAATCCCCGGTCAGCACAAGGCCGGCGGAACGACTCATGCCGCTGCCACCGACGGCGCCGTGTCGGGAAGCGGCCTGATCCGGGCCTTGCCATTGCCGGCGACGCTGCGGCCGATCACGGCAAGTGCCACCGGCGCGCGCGGATTGGCCAGAAAGCAGGCTGCCGGAAAATTCGGCAGGACCGGTTCGACACAGGCGATGGCCGGGTCCACCTCAGCGCCCCCTGTCGTTCGGCCGATCTAACCCCAGCACGTGGTCCAGCGACCACCGCCCCGGCCCGCGCGCAACCAGCGCCAGAAGGGCCGCCGCCCAAAGGCCGTGCGTTACCCAGGCCCCGGGATAGACGAAGACCTGGATCACCGCGGTCATGCCCAGAAGGCCAAGCGCGGAAAGCCGCGTCATCAGGCCCAGGATCATCAGCGCGGGCAGCAGGTGTTCGGCCAGGGTCGCCAGGACCGCAGCCCATTCGGGCGGGATCAGCGGCAGGGCGAATTCCTGCTCGAACAGGAACCAGGTCGAATCCTTGATCGACAGCCCCTCGACCTTGGTGCGGCCCGATTGCCAGAACACCATGGCCGGAAAGACCCGCAGGCCAAGGGCAACCAGATCGCCGGGGATGTGGTTTGCCAAGCGGTTCAGACGGGCAATACGGGCCTGCATCGGTCATGCCTCCGGTCGGACGACAGCGCCTGCGCGCATCAGGTGAACAAGAATGGGCTGGGCGCCGTGGCCGGGTTCGACCCGCAGCGCATCGCTGGCGGCCGAGGTCAGCGTCGCACCGGCCAGCAAGGCCTCGATCAGGGCGGCATCGCCGGCGCCGATCGCCCGGACCGGCACCTGGAAGGCCGCATCCCGCAGGATCAGGGCGATTTGCGGTCCGGCCGGGATGGGCCGGGGGTCGCTGCCCGGCTGATTGCAGGCCCAGATCGACACGGCCGGCTGCGTCAGCCGCAGCACGGCGACCGAAGGGTGCAGGCGCAGGCGCGTCCTGTCGGGATCAACCGCAGCGAAGACGGCCGGATCGGCCGGCGTCGCATCGGCGGCATGGAAGGCCTGTCCGCGCGCGAATTCGATCCGCGCGACATCGCCAAGGTAAGGATAGCCCGCAAGCGGCGGGAACTGCGACAGGAACCGGCCGAAGCTTTCGCCCCATTCCGACAGGACGGGCGACCGCGGCCGGTCCGCCACGGCATAAAGGCCGGCGACGGCGCGGAAGAAGTCATCCCCGACCAGCCGCCGCACCACCGGGAAGCGCGCCGCCAGCGCTTCGGTCAGACCGAAGGCCACGTTGTTTTGATAGACGGCAAACCGGCGCCCGGCCTCGGCCGGGTCGCGGGCCCTTACCCCCGGGGGCAGCGCACCGCCGACAAGCGCCGCATCGAACGCGGCCAGGAAGTCAGCATGCGCGGGCAAGACCATGCCCCCCTGCGGTCAGGATCGTCGCCGCGCGGTCGGCCTCGGCGGCAAGCACGGGCCAATCCGGCAGATCGTTGTCCCATTCGACCAGGGTCGGAAGCGGGCCGGTCCGCGCGATCACCTCGGCGAACAGCGTCCAGACCGGATCGGCCACCGGCGCAGCATGGGAATCGATCAGCAGCGGGCCGGACGGCAGAGCCTCGGTGGCGTGCCCGCCCAGGTGGATTTCACCCACCTCGGCCAGCGGAAAGGCCGCAAGGTAGGTGCGCGGATCGGTTGCGTGGTTGGTGCAGGAGACGAAGACGTTGTTCACGTCAAGCAGCAGGCCACAGCCGGTCCGCCGCACCACTTCGGCCAGGAATTCCGTTTCCGGGATCGTGGACTGCGCGAACAGCACATAGGTCGCGGGGTTTTCCAGCAGCATCCTGCGCCCAAGCGCCTGCTGCACCTGATCGACATGGCGTGCCACGGTGGCCAGCGTCTCTTCGGTATAGGGCAGCGGAAGCAGGTCGTTCAGATACTCGGCCCCGTGGCTGGACCAGGCAAGATGCTCTGAAAAGCTGTCCGGCTGATAGCGGTCGCAAAGCCCACGCAGGCGATGCAGATGCGCGGCATCCAGCCCGCCCGCCCCGCCAATCGACAGGCCGACGCCGTGGATGGACAGCGCATGGTCGGCGCGCAGCGCCGACAGCTGGGCATGCGGCAGCCCGCCCGCGCCCATGTAGTTCTCGGCATGAACTTCGAAAAAGCCGACGCGTCGGCGGTCGGCGCGGATCGCGGCAAAGTGGTCGGGCTTGAAGCCGACGCCGGGCAAGGCGGGAAGTCCTGTCATGGTCACGCTCCGGAACAAGGGACGGGGCGCGGAGGCGATCCGCGCCCCGGCGGATCAGGCCGGAACGTCGCGGGTCAGCGGCTCCAGCGACCCCATGCGCGCCGTGCCGTCGGCAGCGGCCGGGATCTCCATGGTGACGCAGGTGCCCGCCGGGACCATCTTCCAGGCGTTGCCCTGGAAATCCACCTTCGAGGTGCCGGCGCAAGTGGTGCCCGGACCCGCCGCGCAATCGTTCTGCCCGGCCGCAGCGACGCCGAAGCACTTTTCCATGTCCTGAGCCAGCACCGGCGTCGTTGCCATCGCGCCAAGCGCACAGGCAAGCGAGGCACCAAGGACGAGGCGGGGATTCATTGCGGTCATGTTCATCTCCTTGTCAGACCAGAAGGGCAAGGTTGCCGCCCTTCCCCAAGCATTTCGCCGGCAGGGAGACCCGCGTTACCCGCCTCGCGAAGTCGTGACAGGAGGAAGCCGCATGGCCGAACGACCCGCCCAGTCTGCGGCGCCAGCGGTCCAGTCGGCGGCGCCAGCGGTGCGCAGTCCGGCACGCGAGATGCGCTTGTCTGTGACCGGCATTTCACGGCTTGCGCCGATGCTGCCGATGATGGCGAGCATCGACGCCGCCTCCGGCCCCGCGCGGATGACGCCGAAGTTGCCAAGCCTGAAACGGAGAGCTGAGCGCGACGCCGACCCGCAGCAAGAAAGCCTGTCCGTGCGCGGCTTGCAGACAGTGGGCTGGTCGGGCTGTCCGGTCCGGAAGCGGAACAGAGGTTGTTCAACCCGTCTGAGAGGCCGGACGCAAGCACGCCCGAATTCATCCGGAACAAACGGGAAAAACGTTCGAATGGCAGCCCGTAGGGGAGTCGAACCCCTCTTCCCAGGTTGAAAACCTGGTGTCCTAACCGATAGACGAACGGGCCGCGCTTTCGGCGTGGCGGGTGTCTACCCATGCCGCGCGGCTTCTGCAAGAGGAAAAAGGCGGGAGCCGGGGCCTCAGGCTTCGGCGGCGTCGTCGAGGCGCAGTTGCACGCGCGAGCGTCCGCCCCAGGTGTTGGTCTCCAGCTTGCCGGCCAGGTGAAAGCGCCGATGGCCTGCATGTTCCAAGGCCGGGCCAAGGGGCGTGTCGAAGGCGCCGAAGAGCATGGCCTCGATGCCGGGGCCGCTGGCGCTGGCCACCGCCAGGCGCAGGTGCTGCTCGCCGATGCGGCGGGCGGTGACCGAGACTGAGGGCAGAACGAAGCGCGGGGCGGGGGCGGCAGCTCCGAAGGGGCCGGCGGCCTCGATCTGCTCGACCAGCGGCAAAGTGGCGGCCTCTGGCAGGATCAGGCTGTCGATGCGCAATTCGCGCGGGCCGGACTGGCCAGCGCCCTGGCGGGCAAGCAGGTCCGAAAGACGGGCCATGGCCTCGTCCAGACGGTTTCGGGCGAGGGTCAGGCCGGCGGCCATCTTGTGGCCGCCGCCTTTCAGGGCCAGTCCCTCGGCGGCGATGCGCTGCACGGCGGCGCCGAGGTCCACCCCGCTGACCGAGCGGCCAGAGCCCTTGCCGATCTCGCCGTCGAAGCCGATGACCACGGCAGGGCGGCCGGTCGCTTCCTTCAGGCGGGCGGCCACGATGCCGACCACGCCCGGGTGCCAGCCCTCGGCTGCGGCCCAGACAAGCGGGCCGTCCAGGCCACGGGCTTCGGCCTGGGCAAGGGCCTCTTCGCGGACGCGCTCGGTGATCTCGCGGCGCTCGGTGTTCAACCGGTCCAGCCGCTGAGCCATCGCGACGGCTTCGGCCTCGTCGGTACAGGCCAGCAGGCGCGCGCCGAGGTCGGCCTGGCCGATGCGGCCGCCAGCGTTGACGCGGGGGCCAAGGAGGAAGCCCAGCGCATAGGCAGTGGGGGCGGTGTCCATGCGGGCCACGTCGGCCAGCGCGCGCAGTCCGGGGCGATCGCGGCGCGCCATGACCTTGAGGCCCTGGCGGACGAAGGCCCGGTTGACACCGGTCAACGGGGCGACGTCGGCCACGGTGGCAAGGGCCACGAGGTCGAGGAGCGCCATCAGGTCGGGGCCGGTTGCGCCGGTTGCGCGGAGTTGACGGTTGGCCTCGACGAGAAGGAGAAAGACGACGGCGGCCGCGCAAAGATGGGCAAGGGCGCCGTCTTCGTCCTGCCGGTTGGGGTTCACGACGGCATGGGCCGCGGGCAGGGTTTCGGCCGCCAGGTGGTGGTCGAGGATCACCACGTCGGCGGGTGTCGCGGCGGCGACGGGGTCGTGCGAGAGGGTGCCGCAGTCGACGCAGAGAATGAGCGAGTGGTCGCGGGCCAGCGCCTGCATGGCGGGGACGTTGGGGCCGTAGCCTTCCTCGATGCGGTCGGGAATGTAGAGGCTGGCGGTGTGGCCCAGGCTGCGCAGCCAGGCCAGCAGCAGGGCCGCCGAGGCGCCGCCGTCGACGTCGTAGTCGGCAAAGATGGCGATCTTCTCGCCCTGGCGAAGGGCGGCGAGGAGGCGGGTTGCGGCCTTCTCCATATCCCTGAGGGAACGGGGGTCGGGGAGAAGATCCTTGAGGGTGGGGGCAAGAAACCCGGCCGCCTGGTCAGGCCCGACGCCGCGGGCCGCAAGGACGCGGGCCAGGGGCAGCGGCAGGAGGGTGGCCTGGGCCAAAGCCTCGGCCCGGCGCTCGGTCGCGTCGTCGGGGCCGACCCAGCGGCGGCCGGTCAGGGAGGATTCGACATTGAGGTAGGCCGGGGACATGCGGCAGGGGTGCCGCAAAGGGGGGCCCGGCGCAAGGGGGCAGAAGGTGTCCCATGATGGGACAGCAATCTGATGCAATGAAAGCAATGGCTTGCGAAGCCGAATTCAGGATCTGTTAAGGATCTGTCCCGAGCGGGCCATTCGCCGGCGCGCCGATCCGGCGGCGCGGCCGATGATCCAAGGGCGGTGCGGAGGGGGGGCAAGCAGGTCGCGGACTTGGCTCGCATCTGGCCGAGCGGACGGATACATGCCCTGACCCCGGTGCGGCCGCCCCCTCCGCACCACGCTCAGGGCGGAGGGGGCGGTCACCCGGCTCGCGCGAGGCTCAGGGGGACACCGTGGCGCCGACAGAGGTCAACGCACTGGAGGCCATCTCTGGCCGCTGCGCGCCTGTTGCGGGCGTTCGCGCCGCCAGGAGCGGGCGGATCAGGGGGCGCATCGCGTTTCCCCGCCCGGCACGCACCAGGGCGCGGCACGGTTGTTTCCGCGCTGCGCTCCGGCCGCCGGTGCAGGCGGGGCGGGCGCGGGCCGGATGCAAAGGCACCCGGCCCGAACGGGGCACCGGGGCGCTGCGGCGACGACGATGGTCGCCGCCATGGCGCCGAGGAATGCCCGCATCGAGCCAAAAGCCGACGGTCATCACCGGTGCGTGACGAGGTGGCCGCAGTGCGATGTCGCCGTTTCTCCCGACACGACCTCTGTCTGTCTGGCAGGCCCGGCCGACAAGGCAGACCCCAACCTGCGGGATCGCCCGGCCTACAGATTCAGCTCATCGGCGAGGCTGTCGACGATCTGCCGATGCACCGCGGCCCGGTCGGTTCCCGGCGGGTCGGTGCAGACCGGATCGTCCTGCTCTTCGATCAGGATCGCCTCGGCCATTGCCTTGCACAGTGGAAGCGCCGTGAAGTGGATCGCCGGCGCGATGCGGTCGATCCGCGCCTTCGGCAGGAAAGCGGCGAGACCGCTGGTGTCGAAGTCGGTCGCAAGCATGCGGTCATCCCCCGCGCCCAGGCCGATCAGTCGCACCTGGACTGCCAGACCGGCCGTCTCAGCCGCGCCGAGGCCCCAGATCAGACCGGGTTCGATCGCCGCGACCCGGGTGATGCGCGGGTCTGCGTAGGAGGCGTTCCAGGCGGTGTCGGAAAACGCGGCGAGGTTCACCTCTGGCCCGAGAACGTCGGGGCAGATCGCTGACGCCTCGCCATAGGTCCGGCAGTGATCGACATAGCCCGAGAGGTTGCCCCGCAGCCCGCCAAGTGACAGGGCGGTCCAGCCGCCATAGGAAAAGCCGGCGGCCATGACACGGGCCGTGTCGAGGTGCTCCGCAAACCGCGGATCGGCCCAGAGCGTGTCGAGCGCAAGGCTGAGGTCCTGGGCCCTTGTCCAGTGCTGCATGCCCGATGCCAGGTCGAAGTCGCCCCAGGTCGAGTTCGGGTGATTGACGCTGACCACGATCGCCCCGCGTTCCGCGAGCGCACTGGCAAGCCAGGCCAGCGACCGGATGTTGCCGCCCATGCCGTGACTGAGCACCACCACCGGATGAAGGCCGTCCCTGACCGGCGCCTCTTCGACGACGGAGACGCCAGCGAACACCGGGCTGTCGGCGAACAGGAACGTTCGCCCCGGGCCGCCGGTCGGATACCAGATCGCGCCCATGACGCCACGGCCGTGATGCGGCGCGTCGAAACCCAACGCGCTGTAGCCCGCCGGATCGGCCGAAGCCACTGTTGCAGACAGCGCGGCCGCTACCAGTGTCGTGCAGATTGCCTTCATTTCGCGTCTCCTTGTGCTGGTTGGATGCCAGCACATGGCCCGATCTGCGCGGTTCGCGCGTCCTGAAACCGGTTTTGGGTCGCCTGGATCGCGTCTTGGGTCCATGAAAAGGCCAGCCCGCAAGGAAAGCGACCGGACGACATGCCCAGCCTTCCCATCCCCCTGATCAGCGCTTTGGTACTGGGCTTTCTGCTTGCGCGTGTCTGGCTGGTTGACAGGCGGGCCGGACCGCTGGTGGTGCTGCTGGCCCTGTGTGCGGCCCAGGGCGTGATCATTTCGCTGGCACAGCACTACCGGGTCCCGGGGTTCGCCCTGTTGCAGCCGATCACGGCGACGCTGATCCCTCCGATGGCCTGGGTTGCGTTCCAGACCACGGCAATCCGCGGGTTCCGGCTGTCGGACGGCTGGCACCTGTCGGGCCCGGTCGTCGCGGTCGTCTGTCTTGTGCTTCACCCCGGCCTGCTGAACGTGGTCATTCCCGGCCTGTTCGTCGCCTATGGAGCCGCGATCCTCTGGGTTGGGCTGAAGGGAGCAGACGCGATGCCGCGACTGCGGCTGGAGACGGGCGATCTTCCGGGCCGGATCTGGCAGGTCATCGGCGCATCGTTGATTGCGTCCGCATTGAGCGATGCCCTGATCATCGCGGCCTCGATGCTTGGCGCAGCCTTCCTGCAACCCTGGATCATCAGCATCTTTTCCAGCGGCATGCTTCTGGCCGTTGGCATGCTGAGCCTGTCCAGCGCGCTGACGGCCAGGCCTGTCGATCCCGACGAGCCGCCGGAGAGGCCGATATCCGACCAGGACATCCAGATCGTCGAGCGGCTGGATGCGCTGGTTCAGGAACGGCGTCTGTTTCTTGATCCCGACCTGACCCTGTCTCAACTGGCGCGCAAGATGGTGATTCCGGCCAAGCAGTTGTCGGGTGCGATCAACCGCGTGACCGGTGCGAATGTCTCGCGCTACATCAATGCTGCGCGCATCCGGACGGCCCAGAAGATGCTGACGCAGGGCAAGTCGATCACAGAGGCGATGTTCGAGTCGGGGTTCAACACGAAGTCCAACTTCAACCGGGAGTTCCTTCGTGTGGCGGGAAAGAGCCCGAGCGACTGGCTGGCCGACCAGCGGTGAGCGGAGGTGCCGGGAACGGCGGTCCGGGTCGGCAAGAGCCGCATCCGCCGCATCGACCCTGTCGCGTTCCCGATCTGGCCATGCGGGGCGAGACAAGGGGCGGCGTGGGCCGCCCCTTTGGCTGTGCCGTGCCGTCCGGCCCGGTCAGCGCACCGGGCTGCGGTAGGTCATGCGGCGGACGGAGCCGGTTTTCGAGCGCATCAGCAGGGTTTCGGTGGTGACCCAGCCGGGTTCGCGCTTGATGCCGGCCAGAAGCGAGCCGTTGGTGACGCCGGTCGCGGCAAAGATCACCTCGCCGCGCACCAGATCGTCGCGGGTATACACCCGGTCGAAGTTGGTGATGCCGGCCTTGCGGGCGCGGGCGCGTTCGTCGTCGTTGCGGAACAAGAGCTTGCCGAAGAACTGCCCGCCCATGCATTTCAGCGCCGCCGCCGCCAGCACCCCTTCGGGCGCCCCGCCCGATCCCATGTACATGTCGATGCCGGTGATGTGCGGCTCGGCGCAGTGCATCACGCCGGCGACGTCGCCGTCGGTGATCAGCCGGATCGAGGCGCCGGTCGAGCGGATTTCCTGGATCAGCTCTTCGTGGCGCGGGCGTTCCAGCACGCAGACGGTGATGTCGGTGGTGGAGCAGCCCTTGGCCGAGGCCAGAGCCGAGACGCGCTCGGACGGGCTCATCGCCATGGTGACGGCGCCGGGACGGTGGCCGGGGCCGATGGCGAGTTTCTCCATGTAGACGTCGGGGGCGTGCAGCAGGGTGCCGCGGGCGGCCATGGCGATCACCGTCAGGGCGTTCGGCATGTCCTTGGCGGTCAGCGTGGTGCCTTCCAGCGGGTCAAGCGCAATGTCAACGGCGGGGCCGTTGCCGGTGCCCACCTCTTCGCCGATGTAGAGCATCGGGGCTTCGTCACGCTCGCCTTCGCCGATGACCACGACACCGGCGATGTCCAGTTCGTTCAGCTGGTCGCGCATGGCGTTGACGGCGGCCTGGTCGGCGGCCTTTTCGTCGCCCCGCCCGATCAGCCGCGCGCTGGCCAGCGCCGCCGCTTCGGACACGCGGGCAAGGCCCAGCGAAAGCATGCGGTCCTGGAATTCCTTGACGTCGGACATGGCGGTGGTCTCCGTCCCTGGGTGCTGTTTCCCCCGCTGTAACGGGGGCTTGCAGGCACGGCAAGGATGGTGACGCTAACGGTGGATCATTGCGCTGCCGAAAGGACCGCATCGGCAAGGCAGGCGTCGATCTGGCGCAGGGCCCGTTGGACCGGCGAGTCGGCACGATCGGCGCCGCTGAGGCGATGCGTCGATTGCAGGAAGACCTTCTGCCCGCGCGGCGATGAGAAAAAGGCGTCCTGCGAGATCAGCGAGACGAAGGGCTGCGCCTCGGGGTCGATGCCTTGCGGGTGGCCGAACGCGGCCACGTAAGCGGTGGCACAGGCCGTGACCGAGGCGGGGCAGCGCGTCTGGCAGAAGGTGGTCAGCGATCCGAACTCGGGCTCTTCGGCCATGAGCGCCATCGCCGCGAGCGCGGTTTCGGGGCTGAGCACCGGAACGGACCGTTGGAACACCTGCAGCGCCGGGATCACCTCTGTCATCCGCGCCAAGCCCTCGGCGGGCGAATATCCTGCGGCCGAAAGAATCCGGTCGATGCGCTGCTGATCCACCTTGCCCCGGTTTTCCGGCGGAAGGTGCAAGGCGGCGTAAAGGGCCAGTCCCATCCAGCCGGCGCGATCATCCAGCTTCAGACGTTCGGCCAGCAGGGCTTCGGCCGCTGCCGGATAGTCGCCACCCACATAGGTCAGCCTGTCCTTCAGGTGCCTTGCCACGGCCCAGTCGGGCACGGGCAGGTCAAAGAACCCGGGCGGCAATGGCAGATAGGCCTGCGTTTCTTGCTGCCATCTCACGAAAAGCGCGGTGCCCTTTGCAGCTTCCCCCGCGGCGTAAAGGGCGATGGCGCGGTCAAGAAAATCCATGTCCTTGCCACCGGACATATACATGAGCCCCCAAGCCTTGGCTGCCGGATCCGCCTCGGCAAGCGCATCGACCAGGCCGACGCCATTGACGAAGAGCAGCTGTTTGAGCACGGATCGCGGGACGTCCTTTCCGAACCAGTTCATCACGGCGGGAAGGGAAAGCAGCGCCGCGGTGTTTCCTGCCAGGGCGGCCTTGTGCAATTCGATCAGCGCAAGGGGGGCATCGGTCGCCAGGGCCGTCTCGAAAGGCGCGCGAAAGGCCGGATCGTCGATGCCTGAAACCGGGTCGGCGAACGCGGGCGCGGCGAGCAGAGGTGTCAGAAGGATTGCCCGCATCGTTTGACCTCACGTCTCGCGCAGAGGGCCGATCATCGGACCAGCCGGCGAGACGTGTCAAGAAATCAGATTTCCTCGATGCGGATGGCCACGGGGCGGCCGACCAGCACGCCGGTGCGGTCGAACTGGGCCATGGCGTGGGCGATGTCGGCGGGGCTGGCCTTGTGGGTGACGATCAGCACGATGGCATCGTCGTCGGCCTCGCCGGGTTGGTTGATCTGGCGCATCTGGTCGATGGAAATGCCGGCATCGCCCATGCAGGTGGCGATCTTGGCCAGGGCGCCGGGTTTGTCCAACAGCCGCATCCGCAGGTAATACGGCGCCGGGGTGGCCGAACGGGCGGGCACGGGTTCGGCCAGCGCGGCGGCGGGAAGGCCGAAGGCGGGCACGCGGCAGCCGCGGGCGAGGTCGATCACGTCGGCCATCACCGCGCTGGCGGTGGGGCCTTGCCCCGCGCCCGGGCCGCGCAGGACGATCTGGCCGACGCTGTCGCCTTCCAGCACCACCATGTTGGTGCCGCCCTGCAACTGGCCCAGGGGCGAGGCGGCGGGCACCAGGCAGGGGGTCATGCGCTGTTCCAGCCCGCGGCCGGTCATCTGCGCCACGCCCAGAAGCTTGATGCGGTAGCCCATCTGTTCGGCCAGGCGGATGTCGTCGATCGAGACCGCGCCGATGCCTTCCAGTTCCACCGCGTCAAAGCTGACGCGGGTGCCGAAGGCGATGGCGGACAGCAGCGACAGCTTGTGGCCGGCGTCGATGCCGCCGACGTCAAGGTTGGGGTCGGCCTCAAGGTAGCCGAGTTGCCGGGCTTCCTCGAACACCGTCTCATAGGGCAGGCCGGCGGATTGCATCCGGGTGAGGATGTAGTTGCAGGTGCCGTTCATCACCCCCATCACCCGCTTGATGCGGTTGCCGGCAAGGCCCTCGGTCAGGGCCTTGATGACGGGGATTCCGCCCGCCACGGCGGCCTCGAAACGGATGGTGCGGCCGGCGGCTTCGGCAGCCAGGGCAAGGGCCTGGCCGTGGTGCGCCAGCAGCGCCTTGTTGGCGGTGACCACATCCTTGCCGGCGGCAATGGCGGCCTCGGTCGCGGCCTTGGCCGGGCCGTCGTGGCCGCCCATCACCTCGACGAAGACATCGACGTCGGGACGGGTGGCCAGCGCCACCGGGTCGGTTTCCCAGGCATAGCCGCTGAGGTCCGCATCGCGGTTCTTTTTCGGATCGCGGGCCGAGACGGCGGTGACGACCACGGGGCGGCCAGCGCGGGCGGCGATCAGCGCGGCTTCGCGCTGGACGATCTTGACGACGCCGATGCCGACCGTGCCAAGACCGGCAAGACCAAGGCGGAGCGGGGCGGCGGGCATGGCGGCGACCTTTCGGTTTCGTCTTTAAGGCTTTCGCCTGTTAGCCGTTCGGCGGCACCGGCGCAACGTCACCTAGGCCCTGCCGGCGGCAATGGCCGCGGCCAGCCGCGCCCTGGTCTCGGAATCGATCACCGGGCCGCGCATCAGCGCCGCCCGTGCCTTCAGCCGCGCGGCGCGGGCCGCCAGCGCATCGCCCCTGGCTGCGACGGTGGTCCCCGCCGAGGCCTGGGCCAGAAGCTCGTCCAGCGGCAGCAACCGGGGCGAGGCACCGGACGCAGCGGGGGGGAACGCATCCATCTCGGGGATTTGTGCGCAGGCCGCTGCAAGCGCGAGGGCCAGAGCGGCAGCGTTGCCAGACCGGCGAAGCAGGCAAGGGACGGGACGCGGCACCTTCATGCGCGGCACTCTAGCCGCGCTTCGGCGGCGGCGAAAGGCCCGCAAGACGTGCGGGCCTGCGACCTAGATGGCGGATGCGCAGGACAGCGGATCTTCGATCAGGCAGACCTTCACATAGTAGCGCGGGCGCGTGACGATGAAGTTGTCGAAGGTGTGCGCCGTGATGCCCACATCGAAGGCCGGCGTATAGGCGACCTCGGTCTCGACGATCACCACCGTGTCGCCGCTGGCCATGATCGGAATCTTGTCGTCCGCCATGTCGGCCACGTCGGACGCGGTCAGCTTCGGCATCTCGCCGCCGGGCGATTCAGAGAAGATGACGTGGTATTCCTCGGCGATGGCGTCCCACTGGATCGACGTGATGCGCATCCGCACCGATTTGCCGTTGGTGAGGTATTCCATCACCTTTTCCATGCCGCCGATGAAGGGGCGATCCACTTCGCTTTGGCGCGACACCAGGTCGGACACGGCATAGGCCGCCTTCTGCGACTGGTTGATGGTGCGGAAGGCGTCCCAGTAGATGAACAGCGCCATGAAGGTCCAGACCAGCAGCGGCAGCATGATCAGGAATTCGGTCATCACCAGACCGTCTTCTTCGCGCGAGAAACGCTTGAGCGGGCGTGCCAGGAATTTCATTTTCTCGACTCCTCAGCGCGGCTCGTTCACGACGACGGTCGCCGCCATCAACTGGTATCCACCGTTCACCGAGTCGGCGCGCAGGTTCAGCCCAAGGCCGGTGGTCGGGAACATCGGGTTCTGCAGCGCGCAGATGCGGACCACCATGATCTGGTTCGAGCCGCCATTCTGCACGTCGCCGGAGCCAAGGCTGGACAGGGTGCCGTTGCCGTCGCCGCAATAGGCGGTGTCGCCCGGGATGATCCAGTTGGCGGTGTCGACCGGCTTCAGCCAGACCTTCAGCTCGCTCTGGCAGTCCTTCAGGATCGGTGTCGCCTCGCAGATCAGGTCACGCAGCTGGTCATGGGTGACGAGGCCCAGGTTGCCCAGCCGGAACTGGCGCATCACCAGGTCAAGCCCGCGTTCCATCGAGACGTGGCGGATCATGTAGTAGCCGGCTTCGACCGAGGCCATGAAGATGCCCAGCACCACCGGAATGAAGATGACGAATTCGATCGTCGCGGTGCCGTCTTCGCGCCGCCAGAGGCGACGCAGGCGCCGGCCGAGGACACGAAGCGGGGACTGGGTCATTGGGTCAGTCTCAACTGGCTGAGGTTGGCGGCGATCAACTGGAACGCGGTCTGGATTTCCAGGCCGTTGGCGTCGAAGAAGTAGGTCGATCCGGGCTTGGACGCGCAATCCGAGATCGCGGTCTTGCCGTTGCTGGGCGCTTCGAAGGCGATGCCGTAGATCAGGATGCCCTCGTCGCGGGCCTTGCTGCAGTTGGACGACAGCAGCGAGTTCATCGAACTGACCGACTGGTAGGTCTGGATCATCGCTGCCATCTGGGCGTTGTAGGTGTTCGTGCGGGTCGTGTTGGTGGTGCCCAGGGCGCGGGCATAGAGTTGCCAGGCCACCCAGGACACGCGCGCCCGGGCCCAGACCTGTTCCCAGCTCTGACGGGTGGTGTTGGTGTAGGTCGCCGTCGGCGAGTAGCAGGCGGTGGCATTGGGCGTGGTGCCGTTCCAGGGCCGCGAATGCCAGGCATTCAGGTGCGGCACGTAGAACGGCCGGCTGTTGCAGATCGTGGTGGAGGTCGAGTTGTTGACCTTGGAGGAATGGAAGATCGACAGGTAGGCGTCGTTCGCCCGCCAGATCGGCGAGGTGCCGGTCTTGTAGGCGTCGACGACGCGGCCGTGGGCCACGTGTTCGCCGTCGGTCATCAGCACGACGACCTTCATCGCCTCGTTGCTGTCATAGGTGAAGGGGCGACCGGACATGTTCGAGGCCATCGCGCCGTCGTTGATCAGCGAGGTGTAAAGCGACTGCGCGCCCGGATCGAGCAGCGCGGTGGCCCAGCGCATGCCCAAGAGGATCGAGGTGTTGCCTTCGGCGACCAGGTCGTCGATCGCGGAGTGCAGCGAGGTCTTGTTCTTGGTCGGCAGGGTCACGTCGATCTTGGTGGACGGGTTGCACCAGCGCCGCGCCGCGGTGTTGCCCGGCGTGGCATAGTCGGTGTCCGTCAGGGCGACATACTGGTTGAACTGGTTGGTTCCGCCCTGGGTATCGGCCACGGCCATCATCGGGAAGGCGGTGCTGCGCGACAGCGCAAGCGAGTTGAACACGCCACTGGGCAGTTCGAAGCACTTGGCGTTCGAGACGCCGTGGTTGTAGGACGCGGTGTACTTGGCCGCCAGCGTGTTGCCGAGGTTGACCTGCGCGTTGTAGGGAATGATGCCGATCGAGATGCGGCCCTCGGGGTCGTTCGCGGTGACGGTGTCGATGAAGTCGTGCGCGGCGATCTTCAGGTTCTGGATCTTGCTGTTCGAGGCCATCGAACCCGAGACGTCCAGCACCAGCATGATCTCGATATCGTTGATGCGCTGTTCTGCCTGGCTGCGGTTCTGCGATTCAAGGTAGGGGATGTCCATCATGGACATGAAGAAGTTCTTCGACTTGGTGGTCGCCTTGGCCTGGACGATGCGGTAGTTCGTCCCCTCGTCGATGGTCACCGAGTCGAGGTCCTCTTCGAGGCCGGCCTTGTCGAACCAGTCGTTCACCACATCGACGGGGACCAGCGTCTGTTCCAGGCTGGCCGCGGCCAGGGTGGCGCGGTCCATGGTGTTCTGCAGGGCGACGCGCTTGGTCTCGAAGCGCATGAAGTCGATCGCCACGCCTCCGACCAGCAGCATGAGGAAGAAGAAGAACAGGATCTGCGGCGCCATGACGCCCGATTCCTCGGCCGCGAAACGACCGGCCTGCCGATCCAGCTTCTGCGTTGCCGACCGCAAGAAATGTCTCATCTCATGCACCCTGTCACTTCCAACCCGTTCTCACCCCGGAATAGGGGCGTGATTTCCCGCTCTCAGATAGCGCAGGTCTTCGGGCCAAATTGTGGCAACCGCAGGTCGGACCCCGGACATTCGCGTTGGCGGGAAACGATTTTGCGAAGGCTTCCGGATTGAAGCGTTGCGGTGAACGGATTTTCACAACTTTCGCGCGAAGGCGACGGCTAAGAATCGGAAAATCCACATCTGCGGCGAATCAGGATGCCGGAAAACCATGAACAAATGCCGGCTTTCGCCCTTGGCGCCGGTCGTTTCACCCGATGCGCCGCGACCGGCGCGCGGCTATGCTCTGCCGGCCGGTCGGGCAAGGGACCCAGGGTTGCGCCGGCAAAGGGAGGATGCACGATGACGATGGCTGTCCAGGAGCCCGGCTTCCGCGACTCGGTCGACCTGATGTTCGACCGCGCGGTGCGCCTGATGGACCTGAGCCCGGGCCTGGAACAGAAGATCCGGGTCTGCAACTCGACCTACACGGTGCGCTTCGGGGTGCGCCTGCGCGGCAAGATCGAGACCTTCACCGGCTATCGCAGCGTGCATTCGGAACACATGGAACCGGTCAAGGGCGGCATCCGCTATGCCCTGGCGGTGACCCAGGACGAGGTCGAGGCGCTGGCGGCGCTGATGACCTACAAATGCGCGCTGGTCGAGGCGCCGTTCGGCGGATCAAAGGGGGGGTTGTGCATCGACCCGCGCGCCTGGGACGAACAGGAGCTGGAGAGCATCACCCGCCGCTTCGCCTATGAGCTGATCAAGCGCGACCTGATCCACCCGGCGCAGAACGTGCCCGCCCCCGACATGGGCACCGGCGAGCGCGAGATGGCCTGGATCGCCGACCAGTATGCCCGAATGAACACCACCGACATCAACGCCCGCGCCTGCGTGACCGGCAAGCCGCCGCATGCCGGCGGCATCCAGGGCCGGGTCGAGGCGACTGGCCGCGGCGTGCAGTTCGCCTTGCGCGAGGTCTTCCGCCACCCCGAGGACGTGGCGCGGGCGCATCTGTCCGGCGGGCTGGACGGCAAGCGGGTCATCGTCCAGGGCCTTGGCAACGTCGGCTATCACGCGGCCAAGTTCCTGTCGGAAGAGGACGGCGCCCTTATCACCGGGATCATCGAACGCGATGGTGCGCTGGTGTCGGACGCGGGCCTGGAGGTCGAGGCGGTGAAGCACCACCTGGCGGCGACCGGAGGCCTGCACGGGTTTCCGGGGGCGACCTGGCTGCCCGACGGAGCGAAGGTGTTGGAGGCCCCCTGTGACATCCTGATCCCCGCGGCGCTGGAAGGCGTCATCCACCTGGGCAATGCCGCCCGCATCCAGGCGCCCCTGATCATCGAGGCCGCAAATGGCCCGATCACCTTCGGTGCCGACGAGATCCTGCGCCAGAAGGGCACGGTGATCGTCCCCGACCTTTACGCCAACGCCGGCGGAGTGACGGTGTCCTACTTCGAATGGGTCAAGAACCTGAGCCACATCCGGTTCGGCCGGATGCAGCGCCGGGCCGAGGAGGCGCGGTCGCGCCTCCTGGTCGAGGAACTGGAACGGCTGAGCGCCGACAAGAACCTGGGCTGGGCCCTGGCGCCGGGGTTCAAGGAGCAGTTCCTGACCGGCTCGGACGAGCTGGTGCTGGTGCGCTCGGGCCTGGATGACACGATGCGGATCGCCTACCAGGCGATGCGCGAGGTCTGGCATGGCCGGACGGGCGTCGAAGACCTGAGGGTGGCGGCCTATATCGTGGCGATCGACCGGGTGGCCAAGACCTATCGCTCGAAGGGGCTTTGACGCGGATCAAGGCGCCGCCGCGGTGCAGGGCCGATGCCTTGGCGGCGGGCGGGTGCAAGGCCCGTCCGCCTGCCAAGGAGATTGCGCGATGAAGGCTGTTGTCCCGCTGCTTGCGGCCCTGCTGGCGCCCCCCGCGCTGGCGCAGGAGATCGTGTTCACCCCCGAAGAGCCGGCTGGCATCGCCGGCTATTCGGCCTGGCAGGACGCGCAGGGGCGCGTGCCGGGCGCGACCTATGGCTACGGCGCGGCCGATCTGGACGGCGACGGCGTCGATGAGGCGCTGGTCAAGATCACCGAGCCGACCTGGTGCAATGGCGACATGGAGCATTGCCGGGTGGTCATTGTCCGCCAGGAAGGCGAGACCTGGGAAACCTACGGCTATCCCTATGCCAAGACGGTGACCGTGCTGGAGACGGTCACCAACGGCTGGAAGGACCTGCAGATCGACGACCATGTCGAGGTCAAGGGCGAAGGCCAGGGGATCCACTACATGCTGAAGCCCTGAGCGGCGGCCGGGCGCCGATTTCCGAATTCGGAAATCGTGCACGGAATTCGACTTCGAATTCCGGTTCCCCGGGCCGGCGTCAGCGATAGGTCCGCAGGTAGTGCCGCTCGAAGGCGCGTTTCAGCCAATGCAGGGGTTTCATCCGCGGCAGGACCAGGTTCAGCTTGCCACGGCGGAACACCAGCATGCCGCTGTCGAGCGTGTCCATGATGCAGACAAGCTCCGGGGTGAACCGCTTCGTCGGCGCCTGTCCGGCCAGTTCGGAGGCGATGTTCGCCGCCGCCGCCGCAGCCTGCAGGTCGGCCTGGTGGGCCTGTTTCGGCATCCAGTCCGGGCCGGGGTAACTGCCCGCGTCGCCGGCGACCCAGATGCCGGGGGCGCCCTCGACCCGGCACATCGCATCGGCCTTGACCATGCCGCCGGGGGACAGCGGCAGGTCCGAGGCGGCCAGCCAGTCCGGTCCGGTCATGCCGGGCTGGAACAGGATCAGGTCGGCCGCAATCTCTCCGCCTTCCGTCACCACCCGGCCGGGATCGATGCGGGTCATCTTGTGGCCGAGGTGGGTCTCGATGCCGCGGCGGGCGAATTCGGCCAGGATGCCGTCCACCGCCTTTTCCCCCAGCCGGGCGCCGGGCCGTTCGGCGGGGCTGAAGAAGACGATGCGCACCGCGTCGCGGCGCCCCTGCCGGCGCAGAAGCGTGTCCAGGATGAAGGCGTATTCGAACATCGGCCCGCCGCGCATGGCGCCGGGTTCGGCCGGGTTGGTGGCCATGCCGATGGCGATGGTGCCTTCGCGCAGGGCGTCGAACCGGGCCGCAAGCGCCTCGGCCGGGGCCAGGCCTTCGCAGGGGATGATGGCATTCTCGATGCCCGGCAGCTTCTTCAGGAAGCGTCCGCCGGTGGCGATCAGGATGTGGTCGGCGGTGACCGGGCCGGCGTCGGTTTCCACCGTCCGGCTGGCGGTGGCAAGGCCGGTGACCCGGGCCTTGAGGTGGCGCACGTCGTGGCGGGCGAAGAACCCCGCCAGCGGCAGGCGCAGGCCCTTGGGTGTGCGCAGACCGGCGGGAATCCAGATCGACGACGGCAGGTAGTGCAACTCGTCGCGCGGCGAGATCACGGTGATCTGGGCCTGCACCTTGCGGCGGCGCAACTCGCGCACGGCGGTCAGTGCGGCGAAGCCTGAGCCGAGGAGGACGATCTGGGTCATGGCGGCTCCTGCCGGGTTCAAATTCATTTTTATGAATGTAATGGACAGGCGTCGCGGGCGCAAGGGGCGCGGTGCGGCAGCAGGACGCGTGGCCGGTTGGGTCGAAAGCGACAGGGGCTGTCGCGGGCAGGCAGGCCTGTGGCCGCGCCGCCTTGCAAACCGGAGGCAAAGCCGGTTCAGTGGCACCGGAACGACAGGAGCGGCAGGATGCGCTATTCGGGCCTGAAGGTCTTGACCGAGGGGCTGTTCGGCAACAAGGGCTGGAAGCCGGCCTGGCGCGACCCTGCCCCCAAGGCCGAATACGATGCCATCGTGATCGGCGGCGGCGGGCACGGGCTGTCCACCGCCTACTACCTGGCGAAGAACCACAAGCTGACCAATGTCGCGGTGCTGGAAAAGGGCTACCTCGGCGGCGGCAACGTCGGCCGCAACACCACCATCGTGCGGGCCAACTACTTCCTGCCCGGCAACCAGGAATTCTACAGCCACTCGCTGAAGCTGTGGGAAGGGCTGGAGGCCGAGCTGAACTACAACGTGATGCATTCGCAGCGCGGCCTGATCAACCTGTTCCACTCGGACGGCCAGCGCGACGCCTTCGCCCGCCGCGGCAACGCCATGGTCACGCTGGGCGACGACGCGGTGCTGCTGGACCGCGAGGGCGTGCGCGAGCTGCTGCCCTGGCTGGATTTCGAACAGACCCGCTTCCCGATCTACGGCGGCCTTCTGCACCCGCGCGGCGGCACGGCGCGGCATGACGCGGTGGCCTGGGGCTATGCCAGGGCGGGCGACCGGCGCGGCGTCGACCTGATCCAGAACTGCGAGGTGACCGGCATCGATATCGAGGGTGGCCGCGTCGTCGGCGTGCAGACCACCCGCGGCGCGATCCGGGCGAAAAAGGTCGGCATCGTGGTGGCGGGCCGCTCCAGCCAGGTCGCGGCGATGGCCGGGATGCGGCTGCCGATCGAAAGCCACGTCCTGCAGGCCTTCGTGACCGAGGGGCTCAAGCCGGTGATCGACCATGTCATCAGCTTCGGCATGGGCCACTTCTACATCTCGCAGTCCGACAAGGGCGGCCTGGTCTTCGGCGGCGACCTGGATTTCTACGCGTCATACGCCGCACGCGGCAACCTGCCGATGGTGGAACACGTGATGGAGGCCGGCATGACTCTGATGCCGATGATCGGCCGCGCCCGCGTGCTGCGCAGCTGGGGCGGGATCATGGACATGTCGCCCGACGGCAGCCCCATCATCGACAAGACCCATGTCGAGGGCCTCTACCTCGACTGCGGCTGGAACTACGGCGGCTTCAAGGCCGTGCCCGCCAGCGGCTGGTGCATGGCGCATCTGATGGCCACCGACCAGCCCCACGACGTCGCCCGCCGCTTCCGCCTTGACCGTTTCCGCACCGGCCACCTTCTTGACGAAGAAGGCACCGGCAGCCAGCACAACCTGCATTGACCGTCATGCCCCACCCGCACGCCACCCGCCCGGACCTGCCGTCGGATGCCTCCGGCGGGGATATTTTCAGACAGATGAAATCGGCAGTGTTTTCATCTGTCCAAAAATATCCCGGGGTGAGCGCGCAGCGCGAGGGGCAGCGCCCCTCTGCGACGCCAGCCCGCAAGGAGACCGCCCGATGCGCCTGACCTGCCCCCTTTGCGGCGACCGCGACCGGCGGGAGTTCCATTATTACGGCTCCGACGCCTATCTTGACCGTCCGGCCGAAGGGGCTGCGCCGGCGGCCTGGGACGACTATCTGCACAACCGCGACAACCCCGCCGGGCTGACCAAGGACCTTTGGTATCATGAGCAGGGCTGTGCGCAGTGGCTGGTGGTGACGCGCAATACCGTCACGCATGAGGTTTCGGCGGTGGAACTGGTCGCCGGGAGGGCGGGGGCATGAGGATCGAGGGCAAGGGCCTGATCGACCGCGCCCATCCGGTGCGCTTCAGCTTCGACGGCACCTCCTACGGCGGCTATCGCGGCGACACGCTGGCCTCGGCGCTTCTGGCCAATGGCGTGCGGCTGATGGGGCGCAGCTTCAAGTATCACCGGCCGCGCGGGCCGCTGACCGCCGGGTCGGAGGAGCCGAATGCGCTGGTGGAAATCCACGGCAAGACCAACCAGACGCCGAACGTGCGGGCGACGGTGCAGGAGATCTTCGACGGCCTTGAGGCGCGCAGCCAGAACCGCCTGGGCAGCCTGAAATACGACCTGCTCGAGGTGAATGACCTGCTGGCCCCGTTCTTCAGTGCGGGCTTCTACTACAAGACCTTCATGTGGCCCCGCGCCTTCTGGGAAAGCGTCTATGAGCCGATGATCCGCCGGGCGGCCGGCCTGGGCCGGCTGTCGGGCAAGCATGACGAGGGGGCCTACGAAAAGGCCTGGGCCTGGTGCGACCTTCTGGTGATCGGGGCCGGGCCGGCGGGGCTGATGGCGGCGCTGACGGCGGCGCGGGCCGGGGCACAGGTGATTCTGGCCGACGAGACCCCGATCCTGGGCGGCCGGCTGGCCAGCGACGGCGGGATGATCGGCGGCGAACCCGCGCTGGTCTGGGCGGCCGCCGTCGAGGCCGAGTTGCGCAGCCTGCCCAACGTGCGGATCATGACGCGCACCACCATCACCGGCGCCTATGACAACGGCACCTATGGCGCGCTGGAGCGGGTGGGGCTGCACCGGCCCGCCAAGGCCAACCTGCCGCGCGAATGCTTCTGGCGCATCGTCGCCCGTCGCGCGGTGCTGGCGGCGGGGGCGATGGAGCGGCCTGTGGCTTTCCCCGACAACGACCGGCCGGGGATCATGCTGACCAGCGCGGTGCGCACCTACCTGAACCGCTACGGCGTGGTGCCCGGCCAGCGGATCACCATCTTCGACGGCAGCGAAACGGGGCGCGCGCTGGCGCGCGAGTTGATGGCGGCGGGCGTGCAGGTGGCGGGAATCATCGACCCGCGGCCCGATGCCTCGTCGCTGGAAGACTGCCCGGTGCATCTGGGTGCCGAGGTGGTGGGCAGCCGTGGCCGTCTGGGGCTGAGCGGCATCACCGTGCGCAAGGGTGCCGAGACCTTTGAGGTCGAGACCGATTGCCTGGCGATCTCGGGCGGCTGGAACCCCACGCTGCACCTGACCTGCCACATGAACGGCCGGCCGCGCTGGGCCGAGGATCTGATGGCCTTCGTGCCGATGGAGGGCGCGGTGCCGGGGCTGGTGGCGGCGGGGGCGGCGGCGGGCCGGTTCTCGACCCATGGCGCGCTGGCGGGGGGCCAGGCGGCGGCACAGGGTGCGCTGGCCGACCTTGGCTTCAAGGTGCCGGACATTGCGCTGCCCGAGGCCGAGGATGCGCCCTGCCAGCCGCGCGCCCTGTGGGCGGTGGCGGCCGAGGGGCGGGCCTGGGTGGATTTCGCCAATGACGTGACCACCAAGGACGTGCGGCTGGCGGCCCAGGAAAACTACCGCAGCGTCGAGCACATGAAGCGCTATACCACGCAGGGGATGGCGCCGGACCAGGGCAAGAACTCCAACGTCGCGGCGCTGGCGGTGCTGGCCGATGCCACCGGGCGGTCGATCCCCGAGACCGGGATCACCACCTTCCGGCCGCCTTACGTGCCGGTGTCGATTGCGGCCATGGGGGCTGGCGGGCGGGGGGCGGGCTTCGCGCCGCAACGCTTGATGACCAGCGATCAGGCCAGCCGCGACCGGATGGCGCCGATGATCGAGGCCGGGCTGTGGTATCGGCCGAGCTATTTCCCCAAGCCGGGCGAGACGACCTGGAAGGAAGCCTGCGACCGCGAAGTGATGATGGTGCGCAATGCGGTGGGGGTGGCGGATGTGTCCACCCTGGGCAAGATCGACATTCAGGGCCGCGATGCCGCGCGGTTCCTGGACTTGGTCTATACCAACACCTTCAGCACGCTGCCGGTGGGCCGGGTGCGCTATGGCCTGATGCTGCGCGAAGACGGGATGGTGCTGGACGACGGCACCAGCGCGCGCCTGGGTGAAAACCATTTCCTGATGACCACCACCACCGCCGCGGCGGGGCTGGTGATGCGGCATCTGGATTTCGTGCATCAGGCGTTCTGCGCGGATTGGGACCTGCGGTTCATCTCCGTCACCGAATCCTGGGCGCAGTTCGCCGTGGCCGGGCCGAAGGCGCGGGCGCTGCTGAACTCGATGCTCGATGCGCCGCTGGGGGATGTGCCGTTCATGGGCCTGGCCTCGGTGCCGGTCGGCGGGGTCGAGGCGCGGCTGTTCCGCATCTCGTTCAGCGGCGAGGAGGGCTATGAGATCGCGGTGCCCACCCGCTATGGCGAGGCGCTGTTCCGCGACCTGCTGGCGCGGGCCGAGACCATGGGCGGCGGCCCCTACGGGATGGAAGCGCTGAACGTCCTGCGGATCGAGAAGGGCTTTGTCACCCATGCCGAGATTCACGGCCGGGTGACGGCCTTCGACATCGGCATGGCCAAGATAGTCAGCGCGAAGAAGGATTGCATCGGCAAGGCGGCCAGCCAGCGGCCAGGACTGTCCGGCCCCGAACGGCAACAACTGGTCGGCCTGCGGTCGTTTGCGCCGCTGACGGCTGGGGCGCATCTGTTCCGGCCCGGCGCGGTGATCGGGCAGGCCGCGGACGAGGGCTATTCCACCAGCACCTGCTGGTCGCCGACGTTGAACTGCTGGCTGGCGCTGGCCTTTCTGACCGACGGTCGCGCAAGGCTGGGCGAGCAGGTCCGGCTGGTCGATCATCTGCGGGGCAAGGACGTTGTCTGCGACGTCTGCGACCCGGTGTTCCTGGACCCGGACGGAGGGCGGATGCGTGCCTGAGCTGATAGCGAAAGAGGCCTGGCAGGGCCAGGCCGCGGTGACCAGGGCCGGGCTGGTGCTGGCGCCGCTGCAGGACCGGCCGATCTGGTCGGTGGCGCTGTTTCCCGGTGGCGCGGATGGCGCCGCGACGGCGCTGGAGAGCCTTGGGCTGGGCTTCCCGGAGCCGAACCGCTGGGTATCGGCGGCCGAGGTGCGGCTGGTCTGGACGGGCCGCGCGCAGGCCTTCCTGATGGGGGCCGAGCCGCCGGCGGGGCTGGCGGGGCATGCGGCGGTGACCGACCAGTCGGGCGGCTGGGCCGGGGTGTCGCTGTCGGGCCCGGCCGGCCCCGAGGCGCTGGCGCGGCTGGTGCCGGTGGACCTGCGGCCAGGGAGCTTTCCCGCGGGCGCGGCGATCCGGGCGCCGGTGAATCACATGTCGGCGGTGATCCTGCGGACGGGGCCGGAGACGGTGGAGGTCTGGGTCTTCCGGTCGATGGCGCGGACCCTGTGGCACGAGTTGACCGAGGTGCTGGCGCGGTTCGAGGCCCGCGCGACGGTGGCCGGGTAGCCGATTTCCGAAGTCGGAAATCGTGGACGGAATTCGACTTCGAATTCCGGCGCCCGGGAGAAAACGGTTCGCGACGTGACCCCGCAAGGGAACAATCCGGTGGCAGAAACCGGCCGGGCGACAGATTTGTCACTGGCGCGTCACCCGCGCAGTGTTTACATCCTTCCTGAAGCAGACTTTCAGGAAAGCTGAAGCATGGCCCCCGACGGACAGACCCTTGCCCCCAACGTCTATGATGCCGAATCCATCCCCGAGGCCGCGCGGGCCGAGATTGACCGGCTGCTGATCTCGGGCGACCTGTTTCGCTACACCGCACCCTCGGACGCCCCGGTGACGCTGCTGGAACAGGAATTCGCCGACCTGATGGGCGCGCGCTATGCGCTGGCGGTGTCGTCCTGCTCGGCGGCGCTGTTCCTGTCCCTGAAGGCGCTGGACCTGCCCCGAGGCGCCAGGGTGCCGATCCCGGCCTTCACCTTTGCCGCCGTGCCGTCCTCGGTCGTGCATGCCGATTGCGTGCCGGTGCTGGTGGAAGTGGGCGCGAACTACCGTGTCGACATGGAGGATTTCGCGGCCAAGCTGCCCGGTGCGGACGCGGTGATGATCAGCCACATGCGCGGGCATACCAGCGACATGGACGCGATCATGGCGCTGTGCGATGCCGCCGGCATTCCGGTGATCGAGGACGCCGCCCACAGCCTGGGCACCGAATGGCACGGCCGCAAGATCGGCACCATCGGCAAGGTGGGCTGCTTCAGTTTCCAGTCCTACAAGCTGGTGAACGCCGGCGAGGGCGGGATCATGATCACCGACGACCCGGAAATCGCGGCCCGCGCCATCATCATGTCCGGCGCCTATGAGGAAAACTGGAAGAAGCACCCGGGCCTGTCGAACAGCTGCGCGCATTGGCAGAACAAGCTGCCGCTGTATAACCTGCGGATGCAGAACCTGTCGGCGGCGGTGATCCGGCCGCAACTGCCGCTGGTCGCCGAGCGGGTGGAAAAGGGCCGGGCGAACCACGACCGGGTGGCCGAGCGCCTGAACGGCTGCGCCTGGCTGCATGTGCCCGATCCGCTGGGGCCGGAAGAGCGCGCGCCGGATTCGATTCAGTTCAATCTGGCGGGTGACTGGTCGGATGCCGAGGCATTGGCCTTCCAGAAGGCGGCCAAGGCGCGCGGGGTTTCGGTGCAGGTATTCGGCCTGTCGGAAGGCAACGCGCGGGCCTACTGGAACTGGCAGTTCCTGGGCGATGTGCCCGAATTGCCGCAGACCCGGGCCATGCTGATGCGGGCCTGCGACGTGCGCCTTCCGACGCGGCTGGCCGAGGCCGAGCTGGACTTCATCTCGGGTGCGATCGTGGCCGCGGCCGAGGATGTGAAGGGCTGAGCATCGCCTACAGGACGGCGAGGCTGTCCCCGAGGAAGGGGTAGGCCTCGCGCATGGGGATGACCACCTCGGCTGCGATCAGGCCGCGCAGGCGGCGGGCGATCAGGTCGGGGATGTCGCGCAGCATGCCGGCGCGGGCGGACAGCGACAGCGTGCGGTCAAGCGGCGCGAAGGGCAGGGGCTGCACCTCGACCTGCGGGCGGAACCGCCGCGCCTGATGCAGCGCCAGCGGCGTCAGGATGGCCCAGCCCGCCCCGGCGGCCACCATCGCCAGAATGGCGTGGTAGCTGTCCAGTTCGAACCGCGAGGCCGGCTTGACCCCCAGCCGGGCCAGGTGCTGGGCGACCTGGCGGCCGATCAGGTGGCGCGCGGTATACTGGATCAACGGCAAGTCGGCCGGCGACCGGCCCCTGGGGCAGACGGCGACGAAGGGATCGCGCAGGATCGGATGCACCTCGCGCGCGGGCGCCTCGGCGCCCGGCTCGCCGGGCAGGTCGGTGGCCACGATCACGTCCACCGCGCGGGCGTCAAGCTGGTCGATCAGCCGGTGCGACGGGCCGGTCTCCAAGAGGAAGCGGCAGCCCTTCAGCTCTTCCGACAGGCCCGAGAGCAGCCGTGGGGTCACGTCGGCCTCGAAATCCTCGATCATGCCCAGCCGCAGGGTGGTCAGGCCGGCCAGATCGGCGCGCGCCAGTTCGGCCCGCGCCTCAAGCGCGGCGTTCAGCATCACCTGGGCGTGGCGGCGGAACATGGTGCCGGCGGGGGTCATCCGCATCGGGCGGCCCCCGCGGTCCAGAAGCGATGCCCCCAGCGCCGTCTCGAGCCCCGACAGCTGCTGGCTGACGGCCGAAGGGCTGACGCCCAGCCGCCGCGCCGCGGCGGAAATGGCGCCTTCCTCGGCGGCGGCGAGAAAGACCTCGATGCCCCAGAGCGTGACTCGGCCCTCGGGGTCTGCCATGGATCAGAGCTTCGCGAGCTTGGCCTGCAGATCCGCGAGCTGCTTCTTGATTTCGGCGATGTCGTCGGGCTTTTCGGGCGTGTCGTCGTCGCGCGCGGGGCCGGAGGACCCCCAGGCGGGCAACCCGCCCATCATCGACTTGAGAAACAGTTCCTGCTGCTTGCGCATCGCCTCGAAGCCGGGCATCGCGGCAAGCGGGTTGGGGAAATGGGTCAGGTTCTCGACCATCTTGGCCTGACTTTCGCGCAGCATGTCGAAGCTGGCGGCCAGGAACTGCGGCATCACCGCCTGCATGTTGGTGGCGTAGCTGCGCACCAGATCGGTCAGCACGTTCACCGGCAGCACGTTCTCGCCCTTGGATTCATGCTCGGCCACGATCTGCAGCAGGTATTGCCGGGTCAGGTCGTCGCCGGATTTCAGATCGACGATCTGCACCTCGCGGCCGGCGTGGATGAAGCCGGCGATGTCTTCCAGGGTGACGTAATCCGAGGTCTCGGTGTTGTAGAGGCGGCGGCTGGCGTAGCGCTTGATCAGAAGCGGCTTGTCGGTGTCGGCCATGCGAACCCTCCCCGGGATGCTGCGCGCGTTTCGCGCTTGCAGAGAAGTCTAGGGCAGGGGCGCAGAAAAAAGCAAGGGCGGGCTCTGGATGAGCCCGCCCTGCTTTGCGGTTGGCCGATGCGTCCGGGAGCGGGACGCAAGGACCGATCGGCTTACTTCGCGGCGGTGGCGGCCTTCTTGGCGACCGAGGTCACTTCGTTGGTGGCCTTCTTGACGGCGGCGGTGGTCTCTTCCGAGACTTCCTTGCCCGCAGCCAGCATCAGCTCGACGGTTTCCATCTGGACCTTCTTGGCCACTTCGGCGAAGGCGGCCATGTTCTCGGCGGCCATCTCGGCAGCGGCCGACGCGAAGTCGGTGATCGCCTTGGTGTAGTCGGCCGGGTCGGTCTTGGCCTTGGACATGTCGGCCAGCTTGGCCAGCGAGTCCTTGGTCCACTTGGCGGTGATCTCGGTCGATTTCTCGGCGGCCTCGATGGCAACCTTCGAGAATTTCTCGCCGAAAGCGGCCTGGGTCTTGAACGCGTTCTGGAACGCGGAGGTGTCCATCGGGAAGGACGCCATCATGTCCTGGAACATCTTGCTCATATCGGGGGTCTTGGCCATTTTTCTGTCTCCTTAAGCCGGGCGCGAGCCGGATTTCATGTCCAGAGATATACATGCTGCACTGCAGCAAATCAAGAGTTTTTCTGCGGCGCAGCAAAACCGTCGGCTGAGAAAGGCCGATCCGCCCATCACCCCGCAGGCGATTGGCGGCGGTCGTTCGGCCAAGGTCTTGAGCGGACGTGCTTTCCCCGGCGTCACCTGCCGAAACGGCAGGCTGCCGGTCCGCGGCGGCGATCCGAGGACCGGGCGAAAGCCGCGCCGGCTTAGGGCGAATCAGGCCGTCAGAAGCTTTGGCTCGGCCACCACATAGCTGCCCGGCGCCGGGGCCAGGGCGGGGTGGACGCTGTCGCCCGGCACGCGCGCGTCGACCATGGGGCCTGAAGCCTTGGCCAGCCATTCGCCCCAGCGCGGCCACCAGCTGCCCTTGTGGAAACTGGCCGCGGCCTTCCAGGCGTCGGGGTCTCCGGCGACGGGGGCATCGGAAACGTAGTGGCCATACTTGTCGCGACCCGGCGGGTTGATGATGCCGGCG
The DNA here is from genome assembly GCF_020564565.1 of Rhodobacter sp. Har01. Lineage (GTDB taxonomy): Bacteria > Pseudomonadota > Alphaproteobacteria > Rhodobacterales > Rhodobacteraceae > Pseudogemmobacter. The sequence goes on along the minus strand of NZ_JAJCTD010000004.1, from coordinate 306,866 downwards.
ATGTGGCCGCTTTCGGCCAGGATGAAGGTCTTGGACTTCGACCCCATCTGCGCGATGCCGTTGAAGCTGCCGCGCCAGTGCGCGATGTGGTCGGTCTCGCAGGCGACGGCGCAGAGCGGCACCTTGACCTCGGCCAGGCTGACCGGATGGCCGAAGACGGGAAACCGGCCCTTGGCAAAGCCGTCCTGCTGGCACAGGCCGCGCAGGTATTCCACCGCCATCTTCGCCGGCAGGTTGGTGCCGTCGCCGTTCCAGTACAGGAGGTCGAAGGCCGGCGGCGCCTCGCCCAGCATGTAGGAGCGGATTGCCGGCTGGTAGATCAGGTCGTTCGAGCGCAGGAACGAGAAGGTCCGCGACATGAACAGCTTGGACAGGATGCCGTCCTTTGCGGTCTGGCGTTCGATGCCGTCGACAAAGTCGTCGTCCAGGAAGACGCCGACTTCGCCGGGGTCCGAGAAATCGGTCATCGTGGTGAAGAAGGTGGCGGTCTTGACCGTCTTGTCGCCGGCCTTTTCCAGATGGGCCAGGGTCAGGCCAAGGGTAGTGCCGGCGATGCAGTAGCCGGCGGCATTGATCTGGTCGACGCCGGTGATGCGGCGCACCTCGGCCATGGCGCGCAGGTAGCCGTCGCGGATGTAATCGTCCATGCCGATGCCGGCATAGGTGGCATCGGGGTTGGCCCAGGACACCACGAACAGGGTGAAGCCCTGGTCCACGATCCACTTGACCAGCGAATTCGCGGGTTTCAGGTCCAGGATGTAGAACTTGTTGATCCACGGCGGAAAGATCACCAGCGGCGTCTTGTGGACCTTCTCGGTGGTCGGCCGATACTGGATCAGCTCGAACATCTTGTTGCGATAGACCACGTCGCCGGGCGTGGTGGCCAGGTTGCTGCCGACGCGGAACGCCTCGCGGTCGGCCAGGGTGACCACCATCTCGCCGCTGTTGGCCTCGATGTCGCGCACCAGGTTTTCCAGGCCCTGCACCAGGCTTGCGCCATCGGTCGCCACCGCCTTTTCAAGCGCGTCGGGATTGGTGCCGAAAAAGTTCGTCGGGCTGAACATGTCGACGATCTGGCGGGTGAAGTAATCCACCCGGCGGCGATCCTCGGGGGCCAGCGCCTCCATGTCGCCCACGGCGGTCTGGATCGCCTCGGCGTTGAACAGGTATTGCTGCTTGAGGAAGTTGAAGTAGGGGTGGCTGTCCCACAGCGGGTTCTGGAACCGGCGATCCTTCGGGCCGGGGTCTTCGGGGGCGCGAAACTCGCCCTTGGCCAGCACCTGCTGGGCCTCGACATAGTGTTTCAGGGTCTTGCCCCAATAGGCGATCTGATGTTCCAGCACGCGGGCCGGGTTCTGCATCATCTCGGCCATGTAGGCGGTCGCGGCCTTCATGTAGACCTCGGCCGAGGGGCCGTGCAGGGCGGGATCATGCGCGCGGCGCTGCGTCAACGCCGCGGTAAGACGTTTCGACAACTCTTCGAGGCGTGCGAGATTGGCATCAAGTCTGTCTTGCCGCACCCCGCCGTCTTCGGTTTCAGTTGTCATGTCCGAACTTCCCCCCTATCGTCGCTGCTGTGCAGCATTGCGTCGCCGGACACCGGGGGGACATGTGACGCTGCGGTCGGGGTCCCTCCCGCGGTTCAGGAGATGCGCATGAAGTATATGACCACCTATGACCTGATGGAAAGCGCCCGCAACACCAACGAGTGGTTGGGCGCCACCGCGCGGGCGATGGCCAGCTATCCGATCTTCGCGCTGTCGATGAATCCGATGCTGCCCCTGATGGCGGCCTGGGGCGAAGTGACCGAGCGCACTTTCGCGCGGATGGTCGCCAAGCCCGACTGGGGCATCCGCTCGATTGTCGGGCCGGACGGCACCGACCACCTGGTCGACATCAAGACGGTGGTGGAAAAGCCTTTCGGCAACCTGGTGCAGTTCTTCGTGCGCCGCCGGGCGCCGATGGCGCGCAAGATCCTGCTGGTGGCGCCCATGTCGGGGCACTACGCCACGCTGTTGCGCTCGACGGTGTCGTCGCTGTTGCCCGATGCCGATGTCTATGTCACCGACTGGCACAACGCGCGCGACATCCCGGTCAGCGTCGGCAAGTTCGACGTGGAAGACTACACGCTGTATCTGGTCGACTTCATGCGCGAGCTGGGCCCCGATACCCATGTGATCGCAGTCTGCCAGCCGGTGCCGCTGACCCTGGCGGCCACCGCCTATCTGGCGGGCGAAGACCCCGAGGCGCAGCCGCGCAGCCTGACGCTGATCGGCGGTCCGGTGGACCCCGATGCGGCGGCGACCGAGGTCACCGATTTCGGCCGCCGGGTGACGATGGGCCAGCTTGAGCAGTCGGCGATCCAGCGGGTGGGCTTCAAGTACAAGGGCGCGGGGCGGCTGGTCTATCCGGGCCTGCTGCAACTGGCCGGCTTCATCTCGATGAACGGCGAGCGGCACAGCGAGGCCTTCCGCGAGCAGATCATGAAGGTCGCGCGCGGCGAGGCGGCGGACCACGACGCGCACAACCGGTTCTATGACGAATACCTGGCCGTGATGGACATGACGGCCGAGTTCTACCTGTCGACGGTCGAGCGCATCTTCAAGAACCGCGAGATCGCGCTGAACGAGTTTGTCGTGGCCGGCAAGCGGGTGGACATCGGCGCGATCACCCAGGTCGCGGTGAAGACGGTGGAAGGCGCCAACGACGACATCAGCGCGCCGGGGCAATGCGTGGCGGCGCTGAATCTGCTGACCGGCCTGCCGGACGAAAAGAAGGCCAGCCATGTCGAACCGGGGGCGGGCCACTATGGCATCTTCGCCGGCAAGAGCTGGCGGTTGAACATCCGGCCGCTGGTGCTGAACTTCATCGACGCCAATTCGGGCACGCCAGAGCCTGCGGCCAAGGGCCAGATCCGTCTGGCCGCCAGCAACACGCCGTAACCGGCCGCCCTTAGCGCAGCATCAGCGGGCCGGCGAGAAAGCCGCGCAGCGCGGTGCTGACGGCTTCGGGCTGTTCCAGTTGCGGCAGGTGGCCGGCCTCGGCAATCACCTCAAGCCGGCCGAAGGGCATCAGTCCCGCCAGCACCTCTTGCCGCCGCACCGGCACCAGCGGGTCGGCGGCGCCGGCCAGGATCAGCGCCGGCACCCGCGCGCTGCGCAGGGTCTTTTGCTGGTCGGGCCGGCGCTGCAGCGCGCGGATGTGGCGGACGTAGGTCTCAAGCCCCATTGCCGCGCCCATTTCCTGCATCATCGCCAGCACCTCGGCCCGCCATTCGCTGGCGACAAGGGCGGTCTCCGGCAGGTCCTCGTGCAGGGCTTCGGCCAGCCGGCCCGAGCGGGCGGTCACCAGGCGCGCCTCGCGCGCGGCGGCAACCGGCGGCGGTTCGGACAGCGGGTCGGTCGAGATCAGCGCGATGCGGCTGACGCGCTTGCCCGCCCGGCGCAGGATGTCGATGGCCACCTCGCCGCCCAGGCCATGGCCAACCAGGGCGAAGCGATCCGGCAGGATGGCCAGCGCGGACCGGCTCATCTGCTCGATGGTATCGCCCTGGGGCGGCACGACGATCACCGCCCGGTCGCTGCCCAGATGCATGATCTGCGGCAGGAAGGCCCGCGCATCGGCCATGAAGCCGGGGATCAGGACCAGGGGATCGTTCATCGGGCGGCGTGCTCCAGCACCTCGTCCAGCGTGGCGGCGATCAGCGCCAGTTCGTCGGGCCCCGAGAACCGGTGGTCGGCGCCCTTGACCAGGGTCAGCCGCAGATCGGGGCCGCTGGCGTGGGTCAGAAGCGCCAGAGCCACCGCGGGCGGCACATCGGTATCGGCCGTGCCTTGCAGGAAGCGCGCCGGGAAGGGCAGCGCAAGCGGCCGGGTCAGCACGGCCTGTCTGGCCCCGTCCTCGAACAGGCGGCGGGTGAAGACGTAGGGCGCCTCGGCGTAATCCGAGGGGCGTTCGATGCGGCCATGGGTCCGCACCTGTGCGCGTTGGGTTTCGGTCAACTCTTCGGTCCAGGTGCGTTCGGTGAAGTCCGGCGCGGCGGCGATGCCGACCAGGCCGGCCACGCGGGCGGGCAACTCGCGGGCGAGCAGGAGCGCGATCCAGCCGCCCATGGAAGAGCCGACCAGAACCTGCGGGCCGGTGGTCAGGGTCTCGACCGCGGCACGAGCATCATCGCGCCAGTCGCCGATGCATCCCTCGTCAAAGGCGCCGGAGGACTGGCCATGCCCGGAATAGTCGAACCGCAGGAAGGCGCGGCCCTGCGCGGCCGCCCAGTCGTGCAGGAAGCTGGCCTTGCTGCCCTGCATGTCGGACTTGAAACCGCCCAGGAACACGATGCCGGGGCTGTGCCCGGGCAGGCGGTTGAAGGCAAGGCGATGGCCCTGCGGCGTCATCAGGTATTCGGTCATGGGGCCTGTCCTGTCGGGCGCGGCAAGCCTAGTCCGCGTCGATGCTTTGCGCCAGAACCCGGCTGATCTCGGTCAGCGACCGGCCGCTTTCCGCCTTCCAGGCATTGAACGCGGCCTGCACGGCCCGCAGCGCCCTGGCCGAGGCCGCCGGGCCGTCGATGACGCCTTCGGCCTGCAGGCGGGCCACCACGTCGCGCGACAGGACAAAGCTTTCCTTGCCCATGGCGCGCAGGAGATACTGCCCGGTGCTGCCGCCCAGCCGGCTGAAATCGCGCGCCATACAGGCCAGCAGGCCGGCGAAGTCGGACGCCGGCCAGTCGGCGACGCGGGCGCCGAAACCGGGATTGGCGGCCAGCGCGACGGCGTTGTCGCGGATGGCGGTGATCTTGGCGCCCGAGCGGATCACCCGGGGGTCGGCCAGCAGAGCGTGCAACTCGTCGCCCTCGATCAGCGCCACCCGGCCGGGGGCGAAGCCGTGGAAGGCGGTCTCGATGCCGGGCCATTTCGCCTGAACCACCGCCCAGCTGATGCCGGCCTGGAAGATGCCGCGCGCCATCTGCGCCAGCCAGCGGTCATCGGGGATCGCGGCCAGCTCGGCGGCGGATTTCACCGGCGGCAGGCCGGAAAGCACGGCCTGAACGCTGCCCTTGCGGGCCACGGCGACGGCAAGGATGTCGGCAAAGCGGCGCATCGGCCGACTGTGGCAGAGCGCTGTTGCTGCGGCAAGCTGCCCTGCGCGACGGGGCTTGACGCCGCGCCGCCGCCGGCGCAAACCGGCGCCCGACATAACCCGCAACCGGGCGTTCCGTGGGCGCCAGACCGACGAGGAGCAAGGCCGATGGCCCAGATTTCCCTGACATTTCCCGATGGCAACCGGCGCAGCTATGCCGCGGGCGTGACCCCGGCCGAGGTGGCCGCCAGCATCGCGCCGTCGCTGGCCAAGGCCGCGATCTCGGCCCAGGTCAACGGCCTGCACTGGGACCTCGCCTGGCCGATCAAGGCCGACGCCACAATCAGCCTGAACACGCTGAAGGACGACGCGGCGGCGCTGGAACTGATCCGGCACGACTGCGCCCATATCATGGCCCGCGCGGTGCAGGAGATCTGGCCGGATGTGAAGGTCACCATCGGCCCGGTGCGCGACTATGGCTGGTTCTACGATTTCGACCGCGAAGAGCCCTTCACGCCCGAAGACCTGGGGGTGATCGAGGCGCGGATGAAGCAGATCATCAACGCCCGCGAACCGGTGCGGACGGAAGTCTGGGACCGCGCCCGTGCGGTGGAATATTACCGCGGCCGCGGCGAGGGCTACAAGCTGGAGCTGATCGAGCGCATCCCGGAAGACCAGGACATTCGCATGTATTGGCACGGGCCCTGGCAGGACCTGTGCCGCGGTCCGCACCTGCAGCACACCGGCCAGGTGCCGGCGGATGCCTTCAAGCTGACCCATGTCGCCGGGGCCTATTGGCTGGGCGACAGCAGCCGGCCGATGCTGCAGCGCATCTATGGCCTGGCGTTCCGGAACCGCGACGACCTCAAGGCCCACATGCACATGCTGGAAGAGGCCGCCAAGCGCGACCACCGCAAGCTGGGCCGCGAGATGGACCTGTTTCACATGCAGGAGGAAGCCCCGGGCCAGATCTTCTGGCACCCGAACGGCTGGACCATCTACACGCAGCTGCAGGACTACATGCGCCGCCGCCAGCGCGCCGACGGCTATGTCGAGGTCAACACGCCCATGGTGGTGAACCGCAAGCTGTGGGAAGCCTCGGGGCACTGGGAGAACTACCGCGAGCACATGTTCATCGTCGAGGTGGACGAGGAAGGCGCGCGGGAAAAGGTCATCAACGCGCTGAAGCCGATGAACTGCCCCTGCCACGTGCAGATCTTCAACCAGGGCATCAAGAGCTATCGCGACCTGCCGCTGCGGATGGCCGAGTTCGGGTCCTGCGCGCGGTACGAGCCGTCAGGCGCGCTGCACGGCATCATGCGGGTGCGCGGCTTTACCCAGGACGATGCGCATATCTTCTGCACCTTCGAGCAGGTGGAAGCGGAATCGAAGAAGTTCATCGAGTTCCTCAGCCGGGTCTATGCCGACCTTGGCTTCGACACCTGGCGGATCAAGCTTTCCACCCGGCCGGAAAAGCGCGTCGGCAGCGACGAGATGTGGGACAAGATGGAAACCGCGCTGGCCAATGCCGTCACCGCGGCGGGCCATGCCTATACCATCTTCCCCGGCGAGGGCGCCTTCTATGCGCCGAAGCTGGAATTCGTGCTGACCGATGCTATCGGTCGCGACTGGCAATGCGGCACGCTGCAGCTGGACCCGAACCTGCCCGAGCGGCTGGATGCGGCCTTCATCGGCGAGGATGGCGGCCGGCACCGGCCGTTCATGCTGCACCGGGCGTGCCTGGGGTCGTTCGAGCGCTTCATCGGCATCCTGATCGAGAACTTCTCGGGCAAGCTGCCGTTCTGGCTGGCGCCGCGGCAGGTGGTGGTGGCCTCGATCGTGTCGGACGCCGATCCTTTCGTGGCCGAGGTGGTGGCGGCGCTGGTCAAGGCGGGCGTGCGGGCCGAGGCCGACATCCGCAACGAGAAGATCAACTACAAGGTGCGCGAGCATTCGGTGGGCAAGGTGCCGGTGATCCTGGCCATCGGCATGAAGGAAGTCGAGGACCGGACCGTCAGTGTCCGCCGCCTGGGCGACACCCGGACCGAGACCATGGCGCTTGACGCCGCCCTTGCCGAGTTCACCTGCGCCGCCCTGCCGCCCGACCTGGCCTGAGCCTTCCCGGGGTGCTGCCTGCCGGGTGACCAGGCGATGGGCGCTTTCCTGCAACGGCAGAGCGGCCATCGCCATATTTCTTGATTTTCCTTTGCGCCGTGGCATCCTGACGCACAGTGACGACAGACTTTCTGACTGCCTCTCTCTGATGGAAGGCCCTGGAAGACCTGGCGGCACCGCCTCGCGGCAATCGCGCCCGGGGGGGTTGGAAATGGGAGAGCGGGGAATGCCGACGGGCACTGTGAAGTGGTTCAATTCGACCAAGGGGTATGGGTTCATTGCCCCCGATGACGGCGGCAAGGACGTGTTCGTTCATATCTCGGCGGTGGAACGCGCCGGTCTGAAGGGCCTGAACGACAACCAGAAGGTGGCCTACGAACTGGCCTCGGGCCGCGACGGCCGGTCCTCGGCAGGCGAATTGAAGCTGCTGTGAGCGGGCGGTGGGTGCAGCGCACCCACCCTACCGCGTCAGCGCCGCCTCGGTTGCGGCATCCCAGCCCAGATACCAGCGGTCGGCCTTGATGACCGGCCGCTTCATCACCGTGGGCTGCGCCTTGATCTGTTCCTCGGGGTCCGAGGCTTTCAGGAAATCGGAAAACGACCGGTAGGTGGTGGATTGGCGGTTCACCGCCAGGTCGCCGAATTCGCCGACGATCTCGGCAATCTCCGCCTGAGACAGCGGCGCTGCGCGCAGGTCGCGGAAGGTCACCTCCTTGCCCGCCGCCGCAAGCGCCTTGAGCGCCTTCTTGCAGGTGTCGCAGGTGGAAATGCCGTAAAGGATCATCGTCGGTGCCTTTTCGCAGAAGACGGGTCAAGCCTGACGAGGCCTTGCTGGCAGGTTCGCCCGCGGCCCGCAAGCCCCTGCTCAGCCATGGATCGCCCGTGTCGCCGCCACGCCCGCCCAGGCGGAGAAGGCGGTCAGGAAGCCGCCCCAGAGCGTGTCGGTGATCACCATCGAAGGGTGCCAGTCGCGCAGGATCGTCCAGGAGGTGAATTCGTAGGTGCCGTAGGCCATCAGCCCCAGGATCAGCGCCGGCACCACCACCGGCCCGGCGTCGCGCAGCGCCGGGGCCGAGACGAGGTAGACCAGCCCCGCCACGTAGGACAGATAGAACACGACCGCCGGCGCCATGCGGATCGGCTCGGCCATCAGCGGGCCGATGTGCCGGGTGAACAGCGGTTTCATGACCAGAGTCAGCATGATCGCGTCGAGAACAAGAAAGATCAGGGCGGTCAGGGCGTAGAGGGTGAGCACGGGCATGGACGACTCCTTTTGCCCGGGTGAGGTAGTGCGGATTTCGCGGCGGCAAGGGGCAGGCGGCCGGCCACAGTGTTTGCGCGGACGTGTGGCGAAGGGCGCGGCGCTGCCCTGTGGCAGGCAAAACATGAGTTCAATATATTGGAAAGTAACGGTTTTCTTACGACGGAATGATGCTGCACCTGCGTATAAGCCCCGAGCAACCCCAACTTGCAGCGAAGGAGATACGCATGCGCAAGGTTCTATACGCCGCCGCAGCCGCGGCCCTGGTGGGCAGCATCGCGCTGGCCGCCGACCCGATGGAAACGGTGACCGCCCGCCAGGACTACTACAAGTCGCTGGGCGCGGTGATGAAGCCGATGGGCAAGCTGGCCGAGAGCTTCGACGCCGAAGCCGCCAAGGCCGAAGCGGCGAAGCTTGAGGCGGCGCTGGCCGTCGACGTGCGGCCGCTGTTCGCGCCGGGCACCTCGGATGCCGAATTCCCCGGCAAGAGCCGTGCGATGGCAAAGCTGTGGGACAACATGGAAGACGTCGGTACCAAGGGCAAGGCGATGCACGAAGCCGCAGCCGTGGTCATTGCGGCGGCCAATGCCGGCGATGCGGCCGCCTTTGGCGAGGCTTTCGGCAAGCTGGGCGGCACCTGCAAGGCCTGCCACGACGCCTATCGCGTGCCGGAATAGGCAGCGCAACGGCCGGGCGCCCCCGGCCTTTCCCTTTCCAATAGAGGCTCACCATGACCAAGCGAAACGAACAGATTTGGGACCCCGCGCTGCGCATCTTTCACTGGGCGCTGGCGGCGGCGGTGGTGGCCTCCTGGCTGCTGGGCCAGTTCGGCCCCTTGGACATGACGCTGCACTTCTGGTCGGGCTACGCGGTGGCGGTGCTGATCGGATTCCGCCTGGTCTGGGGTTTTGTCGGCCCGCGCACCGCCCGCTTCGCCAGCTTTCTGCGCGGCCCGGGCGTGGTGCTGGCCTATGTCCGCAGCCTGCCCGCGCGCAAGGCCAGCCATGCCCGCGGCCACAACCCGCTGGGCGGCTGGTCGATCCTGGCGATGCTGGGGCTGCTCATCGCGCAGATCGGCACCGGGCTGATCCTGGACCCCGAGGACTACATCAATGTCGGCCCGCTGGCCGAAAGCGTCTCGACCGAATGGAACCGCTGGGCGCTGGGCATGCACCACAAGCTGGGCGTCGCGCTGCTGGCGCTGGTGGTGCTGCACCTGGCCGCGATCCTGTTCTACCGGTTCTGGAAGCGCGAGGATCTGGTCACCCCGATGATCACTGGACAGCGGCGCTGACCGGCGCGTTTCCCGACCTTGCGCCGCCAGGGACGCCCCGGCACACTGGCCGCAAAGGAGACCTGCCATGCGCGCCGCCCTGATGTCGCTTGCCCTGCTGGCCCCCTCTGCCGCCTTGGCCGACTGCCCGGGCGAGGTGGTCTTTTCCTGCCCGATCAAGGGCAAGGTGCTGGAGGTCTGCCATGATGGCAGCGCGGCGCAGTATGTCTTTGGCCGCCCTGGCACGCCGGACCTGACCATTCGGGAAAGCCTTGCCACGCTGGCGTTCCAGCCTTGGCCCGGCATCGGCCGGACGATCTGGCAGAGCGTGCGCTTCCAGAACGACGACGTGGTCTACGAGGTCTGGTCGTCGGTCGACAAGCCGATGGAGGAAAACGCCCCCGACCCGGACTGGGCGGGCGGTGTCATCGTCACCCGGGCCGACGAGACGCTGGCCGAGTTGGCCTGTTCGGACCCGCCCGACCCGCCGTTCCTGGACGCGCTTTACGACGCCAAGGTGGCGGTCGGGCAGTGCTGGAACTTCGACAGTCAGGCCTGGCAGGCGGCGCCCTGCCCTTGAATCAGGCCAGGTTGGCCGCAAAGAACTCCAACGTCCGGCTCCAGGCCAGATCGGCCGCCGCCGCGTCATAGCGGGGTGTGGTGTCGTTGTGGAAGCCGTGGTTCACGCCGGGGTAGATATGGGCCTCATACCGGGTGCCGGCGGCCTTGAGCGCGGCCTCGAAGGCCGGCCAGCCCTCGTTGATGCGGCTGTCGAGTTCCGCGTAATGCAGAAGCAGCGGGCACTTGATCTTGGCCACATCCTCGGCCGCCGGCTGGCGGCCGTAGAAGGCCACCGCCCCGCCCAGGCCCGGGAAGGCCACCGCCGCGGCATTGGCCACGCCGCCGCCGTAGCAGAAGCCGGTGATGCCGACGCGGCCGGTGCTGTCCGGGTGGGTCGTCAGGAAATCGACGGCGGCGAAGAAATCGTTCATCAGCTTGACCGGGTCGACCGTGGCCTGCAACTCGCGGCCCTTTTCATCATCGCCGGGGTAGCCGCCGACCGAGGTCAGCCCATCGGGCGCCAGCGTCAGGAAGCCGGCCTTGCCCAGCCGCCGGGCGACATCCTCGATATAGGGGTTGAGCCCGCGGTTTTCGTGCACCACCACGACGGCGGGCAGCTTGCCCGTGGCCCCGGCCGGGCGGACCAGCAGGCCGTTCACCTGCCCATGGCCCTGCGGAGAGGGGTAGCTGATCCGCTCGGCCTGAATGCCCGCGTCGTCGGCGGCCACCTGTTGGGCCAGCGCGTAGTTCGGGCTGAGCACGTTCAAGAGCGCCACCGCCGTCAGCCCGCCCACCGCGAACTTTCCGGCGCGGTCCAGGAATTCGCGCTTGGTGATGCGGCCATGGGCATAGAAATCGTACAGTTCCAGCAGTTCGGGCGGGAAATCCTTGGCGGTCATCCGGGTCATCGGCAGTCTCCCCCTGCGGTTGAGACAAAAGCGTAACCTGCGATGCAGGGTTTCCCCGCACACGCTTGCGTGAGTCCGCCGCGCCACACCCGCGGCCCCAGATTCCGGGCCGGAATTTTCGCGCTGGCCCAGATTGCGGGGCTGCCCCTATAGTCTGTGGCAAGAACCGGGGGAAACACCCGGTCTTGAGGCAGGACAACAAGAACAAGCAAGGAGGGAGCCGATGCGCTGCCCATTCTGCGGCAATATCGACACCCAGGTGAAGGATTCGCGCCCGGCCGAGGATCACGTATCGATCCGCCGCCGGCGCTTTTGCCCCGCCTGTGGCGGGCGTTTCACCACCTATGAGCGCGTGCAACTGCGCGATCTGGTGGTGATCAAATCCAGCGGCAAGCGCGAGGATTTCGACCGCGACAAGCTGGAACGGTCCATCCGCATCGCCATGCAGAAGCGGCCGATCGACCCCGAACGCATCGACCAGATGATCAGCGGCATCGTGCGGCGGCTGGAATCCCTGGGCGAGACCGACATCCCCTCGAAGCTGATCGGCGAGATCGTGATGGAAAGCCTGGCCCGGATCGACACCGTGGCCTATGTCCGCTTTGCCAGCGTTTACAAGAACTTCCAGGCGGCGGGCGACTTTGACCGCTTCGTCAGCGAGCTGCGGCCGAACGACAAGCAGGAAGAGTGAGCGACACCGATCACATGGCCCACGCCCTGCGCCTTGCGGCGCGGGGCCTGGGTGCGACCTGGCCGAACCCCTCGGTCGGCTGCGTGATCGTCAAGGATGGCGTGGTGCTGGGGCGCGGCACCACGGCGCCGGGCGGCCGGCCCCATGCCGAGCGGGTGGCCCTGGCACAGGCGGGCGCGGCGGCGGCCGGCGCCACCGCCTATGTCACGCTGGAGCCCTGCGCCCATCACGGCCAGACCCCGCCCTGCGCCGAGGCGCTGGTGGCGGCCCGGCTGGCCCGCGTGGTGACCGCCTTGACCGACCCCGACCCGCGTACCGCAGGCCAGGGCCACGCGCTGCTGCGCAAGGCCGGCATCGCGGTGACCGAAGGCGTGCTGTCCGATCCGGCCGCCCGCGTCGCCGCCGGGTTCGTCAAGCGCGTCACCCGGGGCCTGCCCTTCGTGACGCTCAAGCTGGCCACCACGCTGGATGGCCGCATCGCCACCGCCACCGGCGAAAGCCGCTGGATCACCGGGGCGCAGGCGCGGGCGCATGGGCACCTCTTGCGGCTGAGCCATGATGCGGTGCTGGTCGGATCGGGCACCGCCCGCGCCGACGACCCCGACCTGACCATCCGCGCCTTCGGCACCGCGCGCCAGCCGCTGCGCGTCGTGCTGGACAGCCGACTGTCGCACCGGCCCGACAGCCGGCTGGGCCAGACCGCCCGCCTGTTGCCGGTCTGGCTGTTGCACGGCCCCGCGGCCGCGCCCGAGGCCCGCGCCGCCTGGTCCGCAACGGGCGCGCGCCTGATCGAATGCCCCGCCGTGGGCGACCACCTCGACCTTGCCGCCGCCTTTCGGCGCCTGGCAAAGGAAGGCCTGACCCGCGTCCTGTGCGAAGGCGGCGGCACGCTTGCGGCGGCGCTGACCCGGGCCGGACTGGTTGACGCGCTGGCGCTGTATCAGGCCGGTTGCCTGATCGGCGCCGACGGCACCCCCGCGCTTGGCCCGCTTGGCCTGAGCCTGTTGCAGGACGCCCCTCGTCTGCGGCTGGGCGAGACCAGGACCCTCGGTCCCGACACCTTCAGCCTCTGGTTCAGCTGAGGCGGTCCGCTCCGGCACGACCGGCGACTCGACTCGGGCGCCCGGCAGGCCCATATCTGGACCATGTCCCTGCCCCCCGGATTCCTTGACGAGCTGCGCACCCGCGTCTCCCTGTCGGCCGTTGTCGGCCGCAAGGTGACCTGGGACATGCGCAAGTCGAACATGGCCAAGGGCGACTGGTGGGCGCCTTGCCCGTTCCACCAGGAAAAGTCGGCCAGCTTCCACGTCGATGACCGCAAGGGGTTCTACTACTGCTTCGGTTGCCATGCGAAGGGCGACGCGCTGACCTTCGTCAAGGAGACCGAGAACCTCTCGTTCATCGAGGCCGTCGCCGTTCTGGCCGCCGAGGCCGGGTTGCCGATGCCCGAACGCGATCCGCGCGCGGCCGAACAGGCCGACCGCCGCAGCGAACTGGCCAAGGTCATGGACGAGGCGGTCAAATGGTTCCGCCTGCAACTGAAGACGGCCGTCGGCGCCGAGGCGCGGAAATACCTGACCGAAAAGCGCCGCCTGGCCGAGCCGGCCTGGGACCGCTGGGATATCGGCTGGGCCCCAGCCAGCCGCCATGCCCTGAAGGACGCCTTGGCCGCAAAGGGCATCGCGCCCGACCTGATGGTGGCCAGCGGGTTGATCGCCAAGGGCGACGACGGCAGCCTTTTCGACCGCTTCCGCGGCCGCATCATCTTTCCCATCCGCGACACGCGCGGCCGGGCGATCAGCCTTGGCGGGCGCGCGCTTGACCCCAATGCGCCGGCCAAATACCTGAACGGCCCCGAGACCGAGTTGTTCGACAAGGGCCGCACCCTGTTCAACATCGGCCCCGCGCGCGAGGCCGCCGGCAAGGGCAAGCCGCTGGTCGTGGCCGAAGGCTACATGGACGTGATCGCCCTGTCCGAAGCCGGCTTCACCGCCGCCGTGGCCCCCTTGGGCACCGCCGTCACGGAAGACCAGCTGCGCTTGATGTGGCGGCTGGCCGACGAGCCGGTGATCGCGCTGGACGGCGACAGCGCCGGCCTGCGCGCCGGCCTGCGGGTGGTGGACCTGGCGCTGCCGCTGCTGGAGGCCGGCAAGGGCCTGCGCTTTGCGCTGCTGCCCGGCGGCATGGACCCTGACGATCTGATCAAGGCCGAAGGGGCGCAGGCCATGCAGCGGGTGCTGGACGGCGCCCAGCCGATGGTGCGGCTGTTGTGGCAACGCGAGACCGAAGGGCAGGACTTCTCGTCCCCAGAACGACAGGCGGCCCTGGAATCGCGGCTGAACGAATTGACTTCGCGCATCAAGGACCGACTGATCAAGGATCGCTACACTGAGACTTTGCGGCGCCTGAAGAACGACTTCTTCTGGTCCCTCACAGCCCGAAAGCCGAAAGCCGGAAAGGGCAAACGGAAGGACTTCTTCGAAGACAAGGCGCCGCCCCTGGCCTCGACCCGGGCCTCGCTGCTGGCCGCCGGCCACGCGCCGGAAGACACCCTGCGCGAGGCGGTGATCCTGGCCGCGCTGGTCCGCTTTCCGGGCCTGGTTCACCGTTTCGAGACCTCGCTGGAACGGTTGGACCTGTCGACCGAGGACCACACCCGCCTGCGCAACCTGCTGCTGACCCACGCGCCGGACGCCGATTGTCGCGCCCGGATCGAGGCCGACAGCCCCGCCGCCCTTGACCGGCTGCTGGCGCATCCCCATGTCCGTATTGCGCCGCCGATGCTGCCGCGAAACGATGAGGACTTCGCCGCCGTCTGCATCGCGGTCGATCTGGCGGCGCTCGAGGCCAAGCGGGCCCACCGGATCGAGATGGCGGAGGCCGAGTTGGGCATCGCCGGGCTGGCCGACGAATCGCAGACCTGGCGCGTGTCCCGCGCGACCGACCTGCGAAACGCCGCGTCCCGCGGCATGCCGAAGGAGCAGAAGGGCGAGACCATCCTTGCGCCGAACGGCGTGGAACAGGACCGCGAGGAACTGGACCGTGCCCGCCGCCTGCATGACCAGATCGACTTCAGCCGGGGCGGTCGCAGCCGTCCTTAGACCGATTCGCCCTTCACCCTGCCGTGATTCGCGCTATTGATTCGATAACATCACTCTCCGATTCGCCGACCCCAGGAGCACGCATGGCCCTCAAGGACACCGACGACGCGAAGCCCGAAAACGATGACGCCGACGCCTCGCTCGACATGAGCCAGGCCGCCGTCAAGAAGATGATCGCGGACGCGCGTGAACGGGGCTACATCACCTACGACCAGCTCAACCAGGTGATGCCGCCCGAGACCGTCTCGTCCGAGCAGATCGAGGATCTGATGTCGATGCTCTCCGAGATGGGCGTCAACGTCATCGAGGAAGAGGAATCCGACGACCCGGTCGAGCCCACGGTTGCGGGCGACCTCGTCGAGGCCTCGACCTCGCGCGAGGTCGCGCTGGCGGGCGCGCAGTCGGAATCGCTGGACCGCACCGATGACCCGGTGCGGATGTATCTGCGCGAGATGGGCTCGGTCGAGTTGCTGAGCCGCGAAGGCGAGATCGCCATCGCCAAGCGCATCGAGGCCGGCCGCAACACCATGATCGCGGGCCTGTGCGAAAGCCCGCTGACCTTTCACGCCATCACCATCTGGCGCGACGAACTGCTGAACGAAGAGATCCTTCTGCGCGACGTGATCGACCTTGAGGCCACCTTTGGCCGCAGTCTGGACGGCGACGAGGAACTGGAAGGCCCGCCGCTGGATGACATCGAGGTCGGCGGCGCCGCCCCGCGCCGGGCCGCCAGCGACGAGCCGGAACTGGATGCCGACGGCAACCCGATCCTGCGCGAAGAGCCGGACGACGAGGACGACGAGGGCTCGAACCTGTCGCTGGCCGCGATGGAGGCCGCGCTCAAGCCCAAGGTGCTGGAAACCCTGGACCTGATCGCCCGCGACTACACCAAGCTGGCCGAGATGCAGGATCAGCGGATGTCGGCCGCGCTGTCGCATACCTCGCGGTTTTCCACCAGCGAAGAGGCCGCCTACCAGAAGCTGCGGTCGGAAATCGTGCTGCTCGTCAACGAGCTGCACCTGAACAACAGCCGGATCGAGGCCCTGATCGACCAGCTGTACGGCATCAACAAGCGGATCATGTCGATCAATTCGGGCATGGTGAAGCTGGCCGATGCGGCGCGGATCAACCGCCAGGAATTCATCGTCGAATACCAGGGCTACGAGCTGGACCCGGGCTGGTGCGACCGCATGGCCGCGAAAGCCGGCCGCGGCTGGCAGATGCTGATGGAGAAGAGCCGCGACAAGGTGGAAGAGCTGCGCGCCGAGATGGCCCAGGTCGGCCAGTATGTCGGCGTCGACATCAGCGAATTCCGCCGGATCGTGAACCAGGTCCAGAAGGGCGAGAAAGAGGCGCGTCAGGCCAAGAAGGAAATGGTCGAGGCGAACCTGCGTCTCGTCATCTCGATCGCCAAGAAATACACCAACCGGGGCCTGCAATTCCTTGATCTCATTCAGGAAGGCAACATCGGCTTGATGAAGGCCGTGGACAAGTTCGAATACCGCCGCGGCTACAAGTTCAGCACCTATGCGACCTGGTGGATCCGGCAGGCGATCACCCGCTCGATCGCCGATCAGGCCCGGACCATCCGGATTCCGGTGCACATGATCGAGACGATCAACAAGCTGGTGCGGACGGGGCGCCAGATGCTGCACGAGATCGGCCGCGAGCCGACGCCCGAGGAATTGGCCGAAAAGCTGCAGATGCCGCTGGAAAAGGTCCGCAAGGTGATGAAGATCGCCAAGGAACCGATTTCGCTGGAAACCCCGATTGGCGACGAGGAAGACAGCCAGCTTGGCGACTTCATCGAAGACAAGAACGCCATCCTGCCGCTGGATTCCGCCATTCAGGAAAACCTGAAGGAAACCGCGACCCGCGTGCTGGCCAGCCTGACCCCCCGCGAGGAACGCGTGCTGCGCATGCGCTTCGGCATCGGCATGAACACCGACCACACGCTTGAGGAGGTCGGCCAGCAGTTCAGCGTCACCCGCGAACGCATCCGCCAGATCGAAGCCAAGGCCCTGCGCAAGCTGAAGCACCCGAGCCGGAGCCGGAAACTGCGGAGTTTCCTGGATCAATGAGCGGCGAAGGCCTGACGATCGCCCAGCTGCGCGAAGAAATCGCGACGTCGAGCGCGAAAGCCGCGTTCGACGTCATCGTGGACGGATTCTCGGCGCTTGGGGGTCTTACGCTGATTGCGCACCACAAAGGGTTCATCAACACCCTGCGCATCCTCCGAGGCGACGAATACTGCTTTTCCAGCATTCCCAACGACGAGTGGGTTCTGGCCTGCATCCGCAAGCCAGAGTTGCGGCGGGGCAGGCTGACGCCGGAAGAGGTATTGGTGGCCTTCCCGGATGCCCATGTGAACTCCAAAGGCGAGGTTGCCCTTCGGATCCGCGATGCTGCCACGGCCTCGCGCTGGCTTGAGATGATCCGCGCCGCGGGCCCCGTGCCGGCTGACCCTTAGCCCCAGACCTCGACAAACTCGCGCCACTCGCCCTTCGACATGCCGCTGTCTTCCTGGCCGACCGCCTCACCCGCCAGGCGCCGCTTCAGCACTGCCATCGCCTTGGCCGAAAGCGTGGTTCCGCCCATGCGGTAGTCTTCGAAGGCGGCGTAGGCGGCGGGGACCCAGTCTTTCGTGCAGGCCGCAATCGCCTCGGCATAGACGCGGATTTCGTATTGGGCGTGGTGGTCCGCCCGTAGCCGCAGGAAGTGGAAGAGGTTGTGCAGGTCCACCTTCCAGTACCATTGCGTGTAGATGTTCATCGGCAGGTTCATCCGCGCAAGCTCTCGGGCCAGGCCCTGCTGGCCGTCCTGGCTCAGCATCGCCTCGTAATCGTCGTAGCATTGGGCGGCGTCGCGTTTCAGGGTTTCCAGCACGCGGGCGGCTTCGGGGCCGGACAAAAGGTCTCCGCGGCCCTGGTTGTTGACGGTGGATTGCGCGGCCAGCTGGTCGGGGGCGGGGATGTAGAATTCGCGGTCGAGGATGGAATAGCGGGCCGAGTATTCGTTGACGTTGGCGGTGCGGTGGCGGATCCACTGGCGGGCGACGAAGACCGGCAGTTTGACGTGCAGCTTGATCTCGCACATCTCGAACGGGGTCGAGTGCCAGTGCCGCATCAGGTAGCGGATCAGGCCCTCGTCGTTCTGGACGTGCTTGGTGCCGGCGCCATAGCTGACGCGGGCGGCCTGCACGATGGCGCTGTCGTCGCCCATGTAGTCGATGACGCGGATGAAGCCGTGGTCCAGCACCTCATGCGCGCGGTAGAGGTGCGCCTCCATCCCGGGAGAGACCGCGCGAAGCGTCGGCTGGGCGGTGGCGCGCGCGGCCTCGATCTCGGCACGCTGGTCGGGGGTCAGGGGCATGGCAAGGCCTTTCGCGGAAGGAATGAGTCGCGGGCGACTATATCTGGTAGAGCGCTGCGCGGAAACCGCGAGAAGCTGCGTGATGCCCGGGCGCAACGGGTGCCCCGCACCACGGAGACCCGGTCACTTCCGCTTTGACTTTTCGAACCTTTGCCGGCAGGTTCGGCCTGAATTCTGGTATTTCTGAGGTCAGCCCCATGTCGAAGCGCGGTTTCACGGTCCTGGCTCTGCTGTCGATGCTGGCCGGTTGCGGCGGCAATCCCTTCGTGAACCAGGAAGATCCGGGGGCGGACGGCGGGACGCCCGATACCACGCCCGGGTCGGTGTATGGCGACGATCTGAATGACGATCTTGTCATGAACAGCATGGTCTATGACCCGGACGGAAACGTCATCGTGGTGAACAACATTCCGTTCGACGGTGCGACCGCGGCGAATGGCCAGGCAGAGTATGAGCAGACCGGGACGCTGCCGGGCGACTTCGGCCGTTATGAGAACGTTGCCGGGGCGAACCGGTATTTTGCGGTGTTCCGCCGTTCGGGCACTGGGGCGGTCGAAGCGGGTGCTTTCGGCACGACGGCCTTTGTGGACTTCGGCCTTGGCGGCGCCGCGGCCAAGCGGCTTGCGACATCGGTCAGTCTGCCGAACTCGGGTGAATACACCTTCACCGGCGAATACGCAGCGATCCGGATCTTCGACTCGGCCTCGGGCATCAACACGCCGCAGTATGTGACCGGCGCGGCGGAAATCGACATCGACTTCGGCGATTTCGATGGCATCGGCGCCATCCTCGGCACGGTCTCGGGCCGGCAGGTCTATGACTCGGCCGGCGCACCCCTGGGCGTGATGGACGACTACATCTCGCTGGCCCTGGGCAACGTCGACCGGAGCAATGGCACCATCGACGGCGGCGGTGCCAGCTTGCGCGAGACCAGCACCGGCAGCATCATCGCCTCGGGCGACTGGTCGGGCGTGATCGGCGGGACGAACGGGACCGAGCTTGCCGGCATTGTGGTTCTCGAGGGCGCGGTGGACGACGCCGGCGGCACGGGCAACATGCGGGAAACGGGTGTCATCATTGCGGCGCGATGACGCGCGGCCCTGAGCGCCGACAGACGTCAGGGATTCGGCGGGCGTGCCGTGCCTTGGCCTTTGCGGCGTGCATCGGCCTTTGGGTGGGAGATGCGCAGCCCGTTTTCGCCGAGGAAAGGCTGTCGATCGAAGAGGGCCGGACTCTGGCGGTGGTCCTGGTGCGGTCCGGACAGCCGACGGCGGCGCGGGTGGCCGCCAAGGCGCTGCTGACCCGCGATCCCGATGATGTGGTGGCGCTTCTGGTCCTGGCCCGGGCGGCCCGCGACCTGGGGTTTTATGACGAAGCGGCCTCGGCGGCGCGGCGGGCGTTCCGGCTGGCGCCGGAAGGCAGCCGGGACCGCTTTGGCGCCTCGCTTGCGATGGCGCAGGCGCTGGCCTCGGATGGCAAGCGCGGGCGGGCGCAATTCTGGCTGCGCCGTGCGGCGCAAGAGGCGCCGGACAAGGGCGCCCGCGCCGTTGCCCTGCGCGACCTGAACTATGTTCGTGCGCGCAACCCGCTGTCGGTGAAGCTGCAGTTCAACGTGTTCCCGTCGTCGAATGTGAACGGCGGTCCGACGACGAACGTTCTGGTGGTCGGCGGGCTTGAGTTCGTCAATCCCGATGCGGTGCCGCTGTCGGGCGCCGGGGTGACCCTGGGCTTCGATGCCACGCTGCGGCTGGCGGGAACCGAGGCGAACCAGGTCTTTGCCGGGGTATCGGTGGAGTCGACAAGCTACCAGTTGTCGGACCGGGCCAGGGCGCTGGTGCCGACAGCGCGGGCCGAGGACTATGCGACCGCGCAGGCCGTGCTGCTGGTCGGCTGGGCGGGGCGGCGAGACTGGGGCCGGATGTCGGCGCGGCTGAGTTTTGGCCGGGACTGGCGCGGCGGCGACCCGCTGGCCGACTGGACAAGGTTGAGCCTGTCGGCAGAGCGCGGATTCGGTGACCTGGGGGTCGGGGACCTGTCGCTTGCCCTGACCGACCGCGACCGCAAGGACCTGTCCATCCGGTCGTCGGAAGAACTGTCGCTGGGCGCCGGGTGGACCTGGACGCTGGGATCGGGCGACAGGCTGCGACTGGGCCTGGATCTGGGCAAGGTGTGGTCGGATGCGGCCTCGGTGGCGCGGCATTCGACAGCGCTGAACCTGTCCTGGCGCCGGGCCAAGCCGGTTCTGGGGATGCAGGTGTCGGCCTTCGGCAGCCTGGAGGTGACGGATTACGAGCGTCCGCTGGAGCTTCTGGGCACCGAGCATGACGTGACGGCGGAGCTTGGCGTGACCGCCGTGCTTTCCGACTATGATGTCCTTGGCTTTGCGCCGGAGGTGGGCTTCGTCCTGTCCCGGACCGAGTCGAACATCTCGGCGCTGACGACAGAGGCGGCCGAGTTGCGGCTGGGCATCCACTCGCTGTATTGATGGTGTCCGGCGACTGCATCGCTTGAAAGGGAGGTTGGCATGACCATCCGCTACCTGCACACCATGGTCCGGGTGCTGGACCTGGAGAAATCCATGGCCTTCTACCGGCTTCTGGGGCTGGAGGAGACCCGGCGCTATGACAGCGAGCAGGGCCGGTTCACGCTGGTCTTCATGGCGCCGCCGGGGCAGCCGGACTGCCCCGTGGAACTGACCTGGAACTGGGACGGCGATACCGGGCTGCCGTCGGACAGCCGGCACTTTGGCCATCTGGCCTATGAGGTGGACGATATCCATGCCACCTGCGCGCATCTGCAGGCGAACGGGGTGGTGATCAACCGCCCGCCGCGCGATGGCCGGATGGCTTTTGTGCGCAGCCCCGACAATGTCTCGGTCGAGCTTTTGCAGAAGGGCGCTGCCCTGGCGCCGGCCGAGCCTTGGGTGTCGATGCCGAACATCGGGCACTGGTAGACCTGCGGGCGAGGGCTCAGAACCCGATCCGGTCGCGGGCGGAATACCAGCTCATCGCCAGCACCAGAAGCGGCCAGCGGAAGGCGGCGCCGCCGGGGAAGCGGGGTTGCGGCAGGCTGGCCATCAGATCGAAGCCGGCGGACTGGCTGGACACCGCCTCGGCCAGCAGCTTGCCGGCCAGGGTGGCCAGCGCCACGCCGTGGCCCGAGTAGCCCGAGGCCGACAGGACGTTGGGGCGGACGCGGGCAAAGCAGGGCATGCGGTTCAAGGTGATCGCCAGGGTGCCGCCCCAGGCGTGGTCGATCTTCACGCCTTTCAGTTGGGGGTAGACCTCGAGCATCGGCTTGGAGACGGTCTTCACGATGTCGGGGAAGCGGTAGCCGTAGCTTTCGCCGCCGCCGAACAGCAGCCGGTTGTCGTCCGACAGCCGCCAGTAGTTCACCACGAATTTCGTGTCACAGGCGGCGACGTTTTCCGACAGGACCTCGGCCGCGCGGTCGCCCAGCGGTTCGGTCGCCAGCATGAAGTTGTTGATCGGCATGACCCGTGCCGCGACCTTCGGCTCCAGCGCGCCGAGATAGCCGTTGGCGGCAAGGATGACATGGTCGCAGGTGACGCGGCCGCCGCCGGTGGCGACCACGGGTTTTGCACCGTGGGTGATGTGGTGCACCTCGCTGCGCTCATAGAGGCGGGCGCCGGCGCGGGCGGCGGCGGCGGCCAGGCCGAGGGCGAAGTTCAAGGGGTGCAGGTGGCCCGCACCTCGGTCGATCTCGCCGCCCTTGTAGACCGGCGAGCCGACGATGCGGGCGATGCCCGCGCGGTCCAGCGGTTCAAGCTGGGAATAGCCGTAGTCGCGGTGCAGCTTTTCGCCGTAAAGGTGCAGCTCGCGCACCTCGGTATCGGTCCAGCAGGCATGGACGATGCCGGGGTGAAAGGTCACCGGAATGGCGTGGCGGGCGATCAGGTCGCGGACCAGGGCCTTGGCATCCTCGGCCAGCTGCCAGTAGCGGTGGGCGTCGTCGCGGCCCGCCACCTTTTCCAGCCAGACCTGATCCTGCCGCTGGCCGCTGCCGACCTGACCGCCGTTGCGCCCCGAGGCGCCGAAGCCCACCCGGTGCGCCTCGAGCAGCACCACCGACAGCCCGCGTTCGGCCAGGTGCAGGGCGGCCGAAAGGCCGGTGTAGCCACCGCCGATGATGCAGACATCGGCCGTGGTTGCGCCGTGCAGCGTGGGGAAGGGCGCAAGCGGCGTCGCAGTCGCGGCGTAGTAACTGGCCGGGTATTCCCCGGTCCGGTCATTGGCGTGCAGAAGGTTCGCTGCCATCACACGTTCAAGAGCAGATGCTCACGCTCCCACGGCGAGATGACTTGCAGGAATTCCTTGTATTCGTTGCGCTTCACGCTGTCGTAGACCTTGATGAAGTCGATCCCCATCACCTCTTTCAGCGCCGCATCCTCATCCAGCAGGTCCAGCGCGTCGCCCAGGGTGGTGGGGATCTCGTCGCTGTCGACATAGGCCGAGCCCGAGAATTCCGGGCGCGGCGCCTGCTTCGCCATCAGGCCGAGATAGCCGCAGGCCAGCGTGGCGGCGATGCCGAGGTAGGGGTTGCAGTCCATGCCGGGCAGGCGGTTTTCAATCCGGCGGGCGGCGGGGGTGGACAGCGGCACCCGAAGGCCGGTGGTGCGGTTGTCGCGGCCCCATTCCAGGTTGATGGGGGCGGCGAAGTCCGGCACGTAGCGGCGGTAGCTGTTGACGTAGGGAGCGAGCAGCGCGATGGCCGCGCCCATGTGGGCCTGCATGCCGCCGATGAAATGGGCGAAGGCCTCGGTTTCCACGCCCTTCGGGCCGGAAAAGATGTTCTTGCCGGTCTTCGTATCCACCACCGAGGTGTGGATGTGCATGGCGCTGCCGGGTTCTTCGGCGATCGGCTTGGCCATGAAGGTGGCAAAGCAATCGTGACGGAACGCGGCCTCGCGGATCATCCGCTTGAAGAAGAACACGTCGTCGGCCAGGCGCACGGGGTCGCCGTGGGCGAGGTTCAGCTCGATCTGGCCGGCGCCGCCTTCCTGCAGGATGCCGTCGATCTCAAGGCCCTGGGCTTCGGCGAAATCGTAGATGTCGTCGATGACCTTGCCGTATTCATCGACCGCCGACAGCGAATAGGCCTGCTTGGCCGCCGCCCGCCGCCCGGTGCGGCCCATCGGCGGGATGATCGGCATATTGGGGTCGATGTTGCGGGCGACCAGGAAGAATTCCATCTCGGGCGCCACCACCGGCTTCCAGCCCTGGGCGGCGTAAAGCGCGACGATGCGCTTCAGCACGTTGCGGGGCGCAAAGCCGATGTCGTTGCCATCCTGGTCCTTGGCATCATGGACGACCTGCAGCGCGACGTCGCTGGTCCAAGGCGAGGCGACGGTGGTCGAGAAATCCGGCACCAGGACCATGTCGGGTTCGGTGAAGGCGTCGAAGGGGTTGTCGGCCCAGTCGCCGGTGATCGTCTGCAGGAAGATCGAATTCGGCAGGTAGTAGCTGGTCTGCTTGCCGAACTTGGCGGCCGGCATGGCCTTGCCGCGGGCGACGCCGGCGATGTCGGCGATCACGCATTCCACTTCGTCTACCCGGCGGTTGCCGATGTAGTCGCGCGCTGCCTGCGGCAGCTGGTCGGTCCATTTGGACATAAGTCACACTGTGGTTGGGGGGTGGCCCCCGCGGCCGGTCAGGCGCGGAGCTTCTCGGCCCCATTTGCTTGGGTCGTCTGGTGGTTCAGGAAGAAGGCCGCGATGCGGCCTGCCATGGTCTGGTCGTCAAGCGGCTGGTCCAGCCGGGCGCGGGCGCGGTCCATCAGGTCATCGGGCACCAGGCCGGGGCCGCGGGTGCGCATCAGGCCATCGACGAATTCGGGCTTGAACTCGGGGTGGGCCTGCACGGTGAACATGCGGTCATCGTAAAGGAAGCCTGCGTTTTCGCAGTGCGGGTTGGTGGCGATGACCTCGGCGCCCTCGGGCGCCTGGGTCACCTGGTCGCGGTGCCAGGCGTTCAGCGTGATCTTCTCGCCGCCGAAGTCATAGTCGGTGGGGCCGACGGCCCAGCCGCCGTCGTAGCGCTCCACCTTGCCACCCATGGCCTGGGCGATGATCTGGTGGCCAAAGCAGATGCCGACCACCGGCACCCGGGCGGCGTAGGCGGAGCGGATGAAATCCTCGAGCGGCTTGATGAAGGGGTGGTCTTCATAGGCGCCGTGGCGCGAGCCGGTGATCAGCCAGCCCTCGCAGTCGTGGACGCTGCCCGGAAACTGCATCGCCTCGACATGGTAGCGGCGGAAGGTCAGGCCGCGGCCCGCCAGCAGGCGTTCGAAGAAATCGGGGTAGTCGCCCATCTCGGCGCGGAGCGCGTCGGGCGAGGCGCCGGTCTGAAGGATGCCGATCTGCATGGCTTGGTCCTGTGCGGTTTGTCCCAAGGTGGCGAACGACCCCCCTTGCGGTCAAGGGGGGCCGGCCTTGCGGCGGTCACACCGTGTCGAGGTAAAGCTCGACCCGTTCTTCGGGTGACAGTTCCGCGATGTAGTGCAGTTCCTGCCGCTTGGTCTGCACCAGGTTGCGGATCAACTCGCGCGGGAGAAAGCGATACAGCATGTCGGAATGCTCGAAGGCGTCGATGGCGGCGTCCCAGGTGGCGGGAATCTGCGGCAGCCCCATGGCATAGGCGTTGCCGGTGACCGGCGGCGGCGGTTCCAGTCCGTCTTCCAGGCCGGTCAGGGCGGCGCCCAGGATGGCGGCCAGCATCAGGTAGGGGTTCACGTCGCCCCCCGCCACGCGATGCTCGATCCGCCGCGCGGCGGGGTTGCCGGCCGGGATGCGGATGGCCGAGGTGCGATTCTCATACCCCCAGGAAATGGCGGTGGGGGCGTGCTTGTCGGGCACCAGGCGGTCATAGCTGTTCAGGTGCGGCGCGAAGAGCAGCGTCGAGTCGGCCATTGCCGCCAGGCAACCGGCGACCGCATGGCGCAGTTGCAGGGTTCCCTTCGGGCCGCCGGAATCGAAGATGTTGTCGCCCTTGTCGTCGATCACCGAGAAATGAGTGTGCAGGCCGGACCCCGAGTATTCGGCGTAGGGCTTGGCCATGAAGCTGGCGGCAAAGCCGTGCCGCCGGGCCAGGCCCTTGACCAGCATCTTGAACAGCCAGGCGTCGTCGGCCGCGCGCAACGGGTCGTCGCAGTGCATCAGGTTCACCTCGAACTGGCCGAGGCCGGTCTCCGAGGTGGTGGTGTCGGCGGGAATGTCCATCGCCTCGCAGGCGTCGTAAAGGTCGGTGAAGAAGGTGTCGAAGGCGTCCAGCGCGCGGATCGACAGCGTCTCGGCCGCCTTGCGGCGCTTGCCGCTGCGCGGGGAAGGCGGGACTTGCAGGGTCTTGCCGCTGTCGTCGATCAGGAAGAATTCCAGCTCCATCGCCACCACCGGGGTCAGCCCGCGCGCCTTGTAGCGCTGCACCACGGCGTTCAGCGCGTGGCGCGGGTCGCCTTCGTAGGGCGTGCCGTTTTCGCGGAACATCCAGATCGGCAGCAGGGCCGATGGCGCCTCAAGCCATGGCATCGGCATGAAGCCGCGCTCGGTGGGTTTCAGCACGCCGTCCTGGTCGCCCTGCTCGAACACCAGCGGGCTGTCGTCGATGTCCTCGCCCCAGATGTCGAGGTTCAGGACCGAGAAGGGGAACCGCGTCCCGTCCTTCACGACCTTGTCGGCGAAACGTGCCGGGATGCGCTTGCCGCGCGCCTGACCGTTCAGGTCGGCGGCGGCCACGCGGATGGTGCGCACGTTAGGGTGCTTTCTCAGCCAGTCCTTCATCATGTTCAAAACAGGAGAGCACGGTCCCCCGCGCCCGGGGCCTGCCCCGATGAACAGGGATCTGGCCCGCCTGATGCGCAAGGTTCTGGACCATGCCCTTGGTCCTTCCCTTGGTTTCGATCGCCTTGCCCCGCGGCGCCTTGATGCAAGGCCTTCCCGCCGGGTCCGGGCGGAGGCCCGGATAATTTGATCAAAAGCAGGCTACTACCGGATCAGGGCCGGACGCAAGCGGATTTTCGCTTTCAGGTTGGACGGCAGGTGGCGGTTGAGGTGGCGGTTGACCCGGCCGAAGCCCCAGGTCAGCGCCAGCGTCAGCAGGATGAAGTAGAAGCCGACGATGGGGTAGGGGATGAACGGGTTGAAGGTCTTGTCGGCGAAGTAGTTGGCGTAATACAGCGCGTCGCCCTTCTGCTGGAATGCCGGGAAGCCGGAAAAGAACACCAGCGTCGTGGCGTGGAACAGGAAGATTGCCTCGTTGGTATAGGCAGGCCAGCCCAGCCGCAGCATGGTGGGCCACTCGATCCGGGTGAACTTTTTCCAGCCGCTGATGCCATAGGCTTCCGCCGCCTCAAGGTCGCCCTTCGGGATCGACTGCAGCGCGCCGTAGAAGATCTCCGCCGAATAGGCGGCGGTGTTCAGGAACAACACGAACAGCGCGCCGGCCCAGGCTTTCGTCGTCCAGGCGGTGGCGACGGTGATGCCGAAGACGTCGATGCCGGACTTGGGCAGCAGCACCAGCGTCTCGTAGGCCAGGAAGAACTGGATGAACAAGGGCGAGCCGCGGAAGACGAAGATGAACCACTCGGCCGGCTTGCGGACCCATGCCGAGCGGTTGGCCTTGGCCAGCGCCAGGGCATTGGCCAGAAAGAAGCCGAAGGCCAGCGCCAGCGCGCCGAAGTAGATGTTCCAGATCAGGCCCGAGCCGATCAGGGTGAAGTGCTGGCAGATCGTGTAATCCTCGCGCGGCAGCAGGCGTTCACCGATGCCCAGCGAGCGCAACCCGTAGGCCTGGACGGTTTCCCAGCAGGTCATGCTCATGGGACCGCGGCCTTGCGCATGGCTTCTCCGGCGGCGGTGGCCTGGCCGTGCGACAGCCGCGCGGTCAGGCGGCCAAGGACGATTTCCGAGATGCGGGTGAAGGCCAGGTAGAACACCAGCAGCCCCAGGAAGTAGAAGATCCGCCAGTCTCCATGCGGATAGGGGTTGTTGCCGCTGGTCTTTGCGGCGCCCAGTTCGCGGGCCCAATAGACGATGTCCTGGATGCCCAGCAGGAACAGCAAGGGCGTCGCCTTGATCAGGATCAGCCAGAGGTTCGACAGGCCCGGCAGGGCATAGATCCACATCTGCGGCACCAGGATGCGGCGGAACACCTGGGCCTGGCTCATGCCATAGGCCTCGGCGGTTTCCAGTTGCGCGCGCGGCACGGCCTGCATCGCGCCATAGATCACATTGGCCGCGAAGGCCCCGAAAACGATGGCAAAGGTGACGACGGCGGTGCCGAAGGCATAGATCTTGTGCCAGATCGGCGCCGAGGTCGCGAGCGGAACCTTGGCGTCAGGGCAGACCTTGAACTCAAGCCCTGACCAGACCGGCTGAGAAAGGTCGGGACAGACGAAAAGATGCTTTGTCCATTCGATGCCCTGGTCCAGCGCGATCACGAAGAACATGAAATAGACGATGTCGGGCACGCCCCGCACGGCGGCAATGTAGGTGCGGCCGATCAGCGACAACGGCGGCAGGTGCGACCGCGCGGCGGTGGCGCCAAGAAAGCCGAACATCAGCGCCGCCGGCGCGGTGATGGCCAGAAGCAGCAGGACCGTACCGAAGGACCAATAGAAATTCTGATGCGTCCCGGTGGTCAGGAAGCATCCCAGCCATTTCAGGCCTGTCAGCGTTGCGGGGTCACTGCAATATTCAAACATCCTGCGGCGAAAGGGCGGCCCGAAAGCCGCCCTTCCTTGCACAAATCAGAAGGTCACGGCTTCGGGGCCGAACCACTTGGTGATCATTGCGTTCAGCGTGCCGTCATCCTTCATCGACTGGATCGCGGCGTTCATCTTCTCTTTCAGCTCGGTGTCGCTTTCGCGCAGGCCGATGCCGACACCGCCGCCCAGTTGCACTTCGTTGGCCAGCAGCTGCAGCTCGCCGTTGGAATCCTTGGCTATCGGCGCCAGGTAGTCCTTGTCGGCAAAGACCGCATCCGCCTCGCCGTTCTTCACCGCCGCGACGGTTTCGTCGGGCGTGGCGAATTCCAGGAGTGTCGCGCCCGATTCGGCGATGTAGCCGGCCTGGATGGTGCCAGTCTGCGCCGAGATCACCGCGCCCTCGCCGGTCTTGGCGTCAGCCGTCAGCGCCATGTAGGCCGAGGCGGCCGGCGGGATGTAGTTCTGGCTGAAGTCGATGACCTGGTCGCGCTCGTCGGTGATCGACATGCCGGCCATGATCAGGTCGTAGTTGCCAGACTGCAGGTTCGGGATGATCGAATCCCAGGCGTTCTGGACGAACTCGCACTTCAACTCGGCGCGCTTGCACAGCTCGTTGCCCAGCTCGATCTCGTAGCCGGTCAGCTCGCCGGTGGCCTGGTCGATGTAGTTGTAGGGCTCATAGGCGCCCTCGGTGCCGATGCGCACGACGTCCTGCGCGGCAGCGACGCCGGCAAGGGTGGCAAGGGCGGTGGCAAGAAGCAACTTTTTCATACGGGTCTCCCTCAGTTTGCTTTCGGTTGTTCATCGTGCTCGGTTCCCGGCGGGACCCGGCCGAATTCGGTTGCGGCCTCAGGCCATGGTGGCCGACAGAAAGCCGCGCAGGCGGTCGGTCTGCGGTGCGCCGAACAGGCGGTCTGGCGGGCCTTCCTCCTCGATCTTGCCCATGTGCAGGAAGATGACATGGTCGGAACAATCCGCCGCCAGCTTCATGTCATGGGTGACCAGCAGCATGGTCCGGCCCTCGTCGGCAAGGGCCTTGATGACCTTGATGACTTCCTGTTCCAGTTCGGGGTCCAGCGCGCTGGTCGGCTCGTCGAACAGCAAGGCGCGGGGTTCCATGCACAGGGCGCGGGCGATGGCGGCGCGCTGCTGCTGGCCACCCGACAGCTGCGCCGGCCAGGCATCGGCCTTCTCGCCGATGCCGACCTTGGCCAGGTAGTGGCGGGCCTTTTCCTCGACCTCCTTCGGATCGCGCTTCAGCACCGTCACCGGGGCCTCCATGACGTTCTGCAGGACGGTCATGTGGGACCACAGGTTGAACTGCTGGAACACCATCGACAGGTTGGTGCGGATGCGCGTCACCTGGGCGCGGTCCGAAGGGTGGCGGTGCAGGCCCTGGCCCTTCCAGTGCACCGCTTCGCCCTCGAACAGGATTTCGCCCTGCTGGCTGTCTTCCAAGAGGTTGCAGCAGCGCAGCAGGGTGGACTTGCCCGACCCCGACGAGCCGATCAGCGAGATCACGTGTCCGCGCGGGGCGGTCAGGTCGACGCCCTTCAGCACCTCGAGGCTGCCATAGCTCTTGTGCAGGTCGTGGATTTCGATGACGGGGGTGTCGGCCATGCCCCTTTTCGCTTCCCTGAGTGTCGCCGGCGCATCTGGCGGTGCCGGTCGTTCCGGCCAATAGGGCAAATGTTGCGGGCCAATGCAACGGCGTTTGCGGCGCAAGATGTGGCGACGGCGTCGGATCAGGTCAGCAAACGGCGCCGAAATGGGCAGGCGGGGGCGGCGTGGGCACGGCCAGGTAGGCGGCGGCGGGAATCTCGACCAGACCATGCAGAAGCAGGCGGGCGCGGTCCTCGGGCGTCAGGGCCGCGATGGCCTGGGCCAGCGTCGCGAAAAGGCCCTCCCGGTCGGCGCCTTTGGCGGCGATGTAGGGCAGGGCGGGGGCAGGCGCCGTCTCGGCCACCACCCGCAGCGCCGGGGCGGCGGGATCGCCGTCCGCCTGCATCATCGCCCAGGTGACGGCGTCCAGCCCGGCCAGGTCGGCCCGGCCTTCCGCCACCGCAAGCGCCGAAAGCCGGTGCGCCCCGCTGCGCAGGCAGGGGTGCGGGGTCAGCCCAAGGCCCAGAAGGTGGCTGACCGGCCCCGCCCAGCCCGATTGCGACAGGTCTTCGTTCCAGGCAAAGCGGGTCGCCGCAAGTTCCTTCAGGCCGCGCAGGTCGTCCTTGCGGGCCACGAAGACGGACCGGTAGTGTCCGGGCGGGCAGCCGGGCAGGCCGTGATCCGGCGTGCCGACCAGGGTCACCCGGCCCTGCAGGCGGGCGCGGAACGGGTAGCCGCAGGTCTGCGACAGCACGAGGTCCGGGCTTTCCCAGGCGGGCCAGAAGGCGCCCTCGCCGCGGGTCAAAGCCTCGGGCGCGGGCAGGTTGCGGGCGCGGAGGCGGTCGCGGATGGCGACCCAGAACCGGTCATTCGCGGCGCGTGCGGGGCCGGCGTCGTACATGCCAAGGCTGGCGATCATTCCGCCCGTTCCGCCCTTTGCCTGGCTTGCGCGTTCTGCACGTCGGTCAGGCCCAGAAGGTTCGCCACCATCCGCATCAGCCGGTCTTCTTCGGAATCGCGCAGGCCATCGGCAATGGCGACCGACCACAGCGCGGTCATCAGCTCGGCCCGGTCCTCATGCGCCGTCGCGGCCTTCAGCGCGCGGGTGAAACGGACGGTGTCGGGGGCTTCGGATTCCAGTTGCTCGGCATCGCTGCGCAGGCGGGCGGCTTCGAACGGGCCAAGGCCGTGGCGGGTGGCAAGGATGCGGTCGATGCGCTCGACCTCTTCGGCGGCGTAGAGGCCGTCGGTTTTCGCCACCCGGACCAAGAGCGCGGCAAGGGCGAGGCGCGCGTCGGGTTCGGGCAGGCGGGCGGGGGCGGGGGCCATAAGGCCGCGGAGGAGGGATTCGAACATGCGGTGACTTTGGATCAGCGCAGGGCCCTGAACAAGGCCGTCAAGGATTTCGCTTCCGCGTCAAGGCCATAGGGCGGGTTGACGGTGAAGAGGCCCGAGCCTTCCATCCGGTGGCCGGGCCGCGCGGGGGGGAAGCTGACCTCATGCGTCAGGGCGTCGGGATGCTGGGCCTGCAGCGCCTTGAGCATGGTCTTGTGCGGATGGCCGGCCAGGATCGGATACCACAGGACCAGCGTCCCGACGTTCCATTTGCGGGCCAACAGGCTGAAGAACTTGGGAATTTTGTCGTAATCGTCCTTCACCTCATAGGACGGATCGCAGAGCAGCAGGCCGCGGCGCGGAGTGGGGGGCGTCAGAGCCAAGGCCAAGTCGAAGCCGTCGCGCTTGTAAACGTTCGCGCCCCACGGGGTTAACGCCGCGACAAGGGCGGCGTGCTCTTGCGGGTGCAACTCGCCCAGGTGGATCGTGTCGGTTTCCCGCAGCGTCAGCGCGGCGATGAGCGGGGAGCCGGGGTAGCTGTCGGCCCCGTTCATCGCCCGGCAATCGTGAAGCGCGCGGGCGTAGGGGTGGTCCTCGGGGAACCAGTTTTCGTGGGCGAGGATGCCCTTGGTCGCCTCGCCGGTCTTTTCGGCCTCGGCGCCGCTCAGCCGGTAGAGGCCGCGGCCGGCGTGGGTCTCGATGTAGCTGAGGGGTTTGTCCTTCCGGATCAGGTAGTCGAGCGTCCACGCAAGGAGCGCATGCTTGTGGACATCGGCCAGGTTCCCGGCGTGATAGGCGTGCTGGTAGGAAAGCATGGCCCGGCCTAGCAGGGGCGCGGGGCAGGCCGCAAGGGGTGAGGGGCGGCCCCGCGCCCTTCGCGCGGGGAGAAAACAGTCCAGTGGACTGTTTTCGGCCCCGAACGCCCGCGAAAGCCTTCGCGGGCTGGGTGCTGATGAAGCAGGCTCTTGCCCGCTGTCCGCATCCCCGCCGCCGGGGTGCAAAGCTGACCGCGCCCGAACCGACGGGGCTCTTGGGGTGCGACCCCAGTCGCGCCCGCGAAAGCCTTCGCGGGCCGGGCGCTGATGCTGCAGGCTCTTCTCCGCTGTCCGCAGCCCCTCCGCCGGGGAGCAAAGCTGACCGCGCCCGAACCGACGGGGCTCTTGGGGTGCGACCCCAGTCGCGCCCGCCCCGTGGGGGCGGTTCGGGCGCGGTCAGATTTGCTTTGGGCAAATCTGACGGGGCGCGGGCGTGGGGATAGATTGTGCGCTTAAGCGCACCCTACTGCTCGGTAGCCTGTCACGCGGCACCTGACCTTACCAAATCAATAAGTTCCAGGATTTCCACGTAGATGCTATCGGCCTCAACTTGGTGTAAAACCACTAGGGCGCTATCAATTTCGGTCTGCTCTTCGACCAATAAATCGCCAACTTTCTTAAAGAAGTTTACCCGAAAGCTCTGTTTCGCTTGATCAAAATAGAATGCACCGTGGACGGCAATATCCCGACCATCTTTGCCTTCTTCGAGTCTTCCAACCAGTTCATCGAATCTATGTTTGGGTGTCGGCTGACACGACTCCAATGTTCTCTTGAGCCTCTTAAGTAAATTTCCAGCAGTAAGCTTTCGAAGGACTGGAAAAGACACATCTTTTGTGAAAGGGGCTACACGGTGGTATTTCTCGATCTCTAAAATTAGCACAGCCGTGTGCAACTCGATGTGCGCACAAGTCTGAGTGTAGGCTCCCAAAGCTCGAAGAAGAGAGGAAGGCAGATTCTGCTCAACTATGGACGTCATGCCCTCACACCAACCTCGACACCTCCACCGCCGCCCTGACAAAATCCGCAAACAACTGGTGCGGGGCAAACGGTTTCGACTTCAGCTCGGGGTGGAACCGCACGTCGCTCACGCCACCTTCCCCACCCCGCTCATATCCCCTCTCCCGGCGATCAGGCCAGCCACCGAGATATCCTCGTCCAACGCCTCCCAATGCAGGCCCATCGGCGAAAGGGTCACGGCGGCGCGCTGGGCCGGGGTGGCGTGGAGCAGGCGGGGGAACCAGGCCAGTGGCACACCCAGCATCCGACCGTCCGACAGGGCGACCCACATGCTGTCTTCGTCGAAACTGACGCGCTCAGGTGAAATGGTCATGCCATGCCCTTTCGATATCTTCGCGCCGCTCTTCCACCACCGAGGCGAGGTGGCGCAGGGTGCGGGCGGTTAGCCCCTGGCTGTCCGACACGGCGACCTCGGGCCGTAGCCAGAACTTCGCTTCGCCGCCTTCGCCCATGACGTGGAT
The DNA here is from genome assembly GCF_020564565.1 of Rhodobacter sp. Har01. GTDB lineage: Bacteria > Pseudomonadota > Alphaproteobacteria > Rhodobacterales > Rhodobacteraceae > Pseudogemmobacter. Next base: position 273,555 of record NZ_JAJCTD010000004.1, on the reverse strand, counting down.
ATGGGCGGGCTCGCGGGGGTTTCCCTCATTCGAATAGAAGAAGAAGCGAAAGCCGTCGTGGTGGAAAACCGTGGGCATGGCCGCAGGATACGCGGGGGCGCCGTTTCGGGCAACGGTGTTGCACCAGGTGCGGTGCGTGCGATCACGCACCCTACACGAGGCGGGAGACCTCCACCGCCGCCCTTACAAAATCCGCAAACAGCGGATGCGGGGCGAACGGTTTCGACTTCAGCTCGGGGTGGAACTGGACGCCGATGAACCAGGGGTGGTCCTTGACCTCGACGATCTCGGGCAGTTTGCCGTCCGGGCTCATGCCCGAGAAGACCAGGCCGCAGGCCTCGAGCTGGTCGCGGTACTGGATGTCGACCTCGTAGCGGTGGCGGTGGCGTTCCTCGATCACGGTGGTGCCGTAGATGCGGGCCACGGCCGAGCCGGGTTTGAGGTTGGCGGTGTAGGCGCCCAGCCGCATGGTGCCGCCCTTGGCGTCCGAGGCCTTGCGGGTGACGGTGTGGTTGCCCTGAACCCATTCCTTGAGGTGATAGACGACGGGGATGAAGCGCTTGGCGCCGGCTTCGTGGTCGAACTCCTCGGACCCGGCGTTCTTGAGGCCGACCAGGGTGCGGGCGGCCTCGATCACCGCCATCTGCATGCCGAGGCAGATGCCAAGGTAGGGGATCTTCTTTTCACGCGCATAGCGGGCGGCGTTGATCTTGCCCTCGGTGCCGCGCTCGCCAAAGCCGCCGGGGACCAGGATGGCGTGGAAGTTCTCAAGCCAGGGCGCGGGGTCTTCGCGTTCGAAGATCTCGGCGTCGATCCATTCGGCGCGGACTTTCGTCCGGTTCGCCATGCCGCCGTGGGTCAGCGCCTCGGCGATGGATTTGTAGGCGTCTTCCAGCTGGGTGTACTTGCCGACGATGGCGACGCGGACCTCGCCTTCCGGGTGGGTCAGGCGGTCCATCACGTCTTCCCAGCGGGCGAGGTTGGGTTTCGGCGCCGGGGTGATGCCGAAGGCGTCGAGGACGGCCTGGTCGAGGCCGGCTTTGTGGTAGGCGAGCGGGGCGTTGTAGATGGTCTTGAGGTCGTAGGCGGGGATGACGTGGTCCTTGCGGACGTTGCAGAAGAGGGCGATCTTTTCGCGTTCACGGTCGGGGATCGGGTGTTCGGAGCGGCAGACCAGGACGTCGGGGGCGAGGCCGATGGATTGCAGTTCCTTGACGCTGTGCTGGGTGGGCTTGGTCTTCAGCTCGCCGCTGGCCGCGAGGTAGGGCAAGAGCGTCAGGTGCATCAGGATGGATTGCCCGCGCGGGCGTTCGTGGATGAACTGGCGGATGGCTTCGAAGAACGGCAGGCCCTCGATGTCGCCGACGGTGCCGCCGATCTCGCACAGCATGAAGTCCACCTCGGCGTCGCCGATGCGGAGGAAGTCCTTGATTTCGTTGGTGACGTGGGGGATGACCTGGATGGTCTTGCCCAGGTAGTCGCCGCGGCGTTCCTTTTCGAGGACGTTGGAGTAGATGCGGCCCGAGGAGATGCTGTCGGTCTGGCGGGCCGAGACGCCGGTGAAGCGTTCGTAGTGGCCGAGGTCAAGGTCGGTCTCCGCGCCGTCGTCGGTGACGAAGACCTCGCCATGCTCGAAGGGCGACATCGTGCCGGGGTCGACGTTCAGGTAGGGGTCAAGCTTGCGCAGGCGGACGGTGTAGCCGCGGGCCTGGAGGAGAGCGCCGAGGGCGGCGGAGGCCAGGCCCTTGCCGAGGGAGGAAACCACGCCGCCGGTGATGAAGATGTAACGCGCCAAGGCGGGACTCCCGTGTCAAACAGCGCGATTCGGGGCAGGTGGAATCGCGGCACCACGGGATTTGGGGTATAACGTTGCGCGCGCTCATGCGCAACCGGTCGCCGCAAGATGCTGTCGGCGGTGGGCAAGTCCCGTCAAAGGATTGTGGTCAGGGGGCGGGCTTGCTGTCGCCCGAGCCGTCACCCGAGGCGGGCGCAGGGGCAGGGGCGGGGGCCGGGGCGGGGGCGGGCGGTGCGGCGGGTGCATCGGCCGGGCCAGGGGGCAGGAGATCGGCGCCGGGAACGACGGGGGCCGGTGCCTCAGAGGCCGGGGCGGAGGGGGCGGCGGTATCGACCACCGAACCCGTGCCCGCGCCGCGCGTCCCCAGCACGGTGAGCGTGATCGAGGTGGCGATGAAGGCCGCGGCAAAGACCCAGGTCAGCTTGGTCAGGGCGGTGGCCTGGCCGCGGGCCTGCATGTTGCCGCCGCCCGACAGCAGCGCGCCGCCTTCGTTGCGCTGCAGAAGAACCACCCCGATCAGCAGAAGCGCCAGGATCAGGTGGACGGTAAGGATGACGGTTTCCATGCGGTGGGTCCTTCGCGGCCGATGCGGCTATCTAGGCGGAAGCGGCCCTCCGTGCAAGGGCGCCAGCGCAGTGGAGCGTCCGCGCAAGCGCGGCCGCAAGCCAGTCTCTCGCCTCAGGCGCGCAAGCGCGCCAACCGGCTCGGCCGCCCGGCATCAATGCGACGCATCGTTTGTGGCCTGGCACCCGGCATTCGCCGGGGATGCCTCCGGCGGGGATATTTGAAGACAGATGAAAGCCGAACGTTCGCTTCATCTGTCCCCAAATATCCCGGGGGTGCGGGGGCTGGCCCCCGCCGCTGAGGAGGAGCGCGCAAGCGCGACGACGAGACCAAGGGCTTGCGCCGCAAGGCGCCCAGCAAGATCACGACGGCTGGCCCGGGACGCGTGTCGTTTTCGGACTGGCCGCGCGGTCGGGGGCCGGCTAGCCATGGGCGGATGAACACAGACCGCATCCTTCCCGGCGTCCTGCTGATGCTGGCCTTCTGCGTGCTGGCCCCGCTTCTGGATGTCTCGTCCAAGCTGGCCGCCGAGGCCGGCCTGCCGGTGGGCCAGATCACTACGGCGCGCTTTGTGGTGCAGGGCGCGCTGATGCTGCCGGTGGTGCTGGCGATGGGCCTGTCCCTGCGGCTGGACCGCCGCGCGCTGGGTTTCGTCACGCTGCGCGCGGTATTCCTTATCCTGTCCACCTTTTCCTTCGTCTCGGGCATTGCCGTCATGCCGCTGGCCGATGCGCTGGCCATCGCCTTTGTCGAGCCGTTCATCCTGCTGCTGCTTGGCCCGCTGATCTTTGGCGACCATGTCGGCCCGCGCCGCCTGGCCGCCTGCCTGGTGGGCTTTGGCGGCGCGCTGATGGTGATCCAGCCCTCGCTTGCCGTGTTCGGTCTGGTCGCGCTGTGGCCGCTGGGCACGGCCGTCTTTTTCGCCTTCTACATGCTCGTCACTCGCGCCATCTCGGTCTACATGCACCCCGTGGCCATGCAGTTTCACACCAGCTGGACCGGCCTGGCCCTGTGCCTGCCGGTGATGCTGGCCTTCGACGGCGGCGCGCTGCCCGCGCTTGACCCGATCTGGCCGCAGGGCCTGGGCTGGCTGTGGCTGTTCGGCGTCGGCTTCTGGGCCGCGGTCAGCCACATCTGCATGACCTATGCGCTGAAATTCGCGCCCTCGGCCACGCTGGCACCGCTGCATTACTTCGAGATCGTGGTGGCCGTGCTGATGGGCTATCTGATCTTCGACGACCTGCCGAACCGGATCACCGTGACCGGCATCGCGGTGATCGTCGCCTCGGGCCTGTACATCATCCACCGGGAGCGGCTGGCGCACCGGGACCGGGCGGCCTCGGCCGAGGCAGAGGCCCCCGCAGGGCCGTGATCGCGGCATCCAGCCGGTTGCGCGGCAGGATAACGATCATGCCGGGGCGGTCGAAGGCCAGCCGCACCGGGCCGGTCGAGACCCGGTTCGAGGTGCCGATGAAGCCGTCCGGCGCGAAGGCCAGCCCGGCGATGGGCCAGTCCAGCCCGTCGCTTTCCCCCCGCACCGGCGCCAGCGGAAACAGCGACAGCGGATCGCCCGGGCGCAGCTGCAGGTGCAGCTCCGGCGGGGCGGCAAAGGCCAGGTCGCGCGGCCCCAGCACCAGGCAGCGCCGATTCGCATGGCGCACCAATGTGTTCATCACCGCCAGCCCGTGGTCGATTCGGGCGCCGGCAAAGCCAAGCGCCAGAATGAACGGCGCCTCGATCGAGCGCAGCGCCTTGTCGAAGTCGGTGGTGGCCTGATCGGGCAGGAAATGCAGCCGGTCAGCGGGGATCGCCGCCCGCGCCGCGTCCGAGATCGAATCGAGGTCGCCTATCACAGCTTGTGGTTGGACACGGATCGGCAACAATCGGTTGGCCCCACCGTCGGCCGCGACCACCACCGGGGCTCGCGCGCGCGCCCGCGCGAGATCGCGCGTTGGAACCGGGCCTCCGCCCACCAGGGTGACCCCCTCAACGGCTTGGACAATCGGCGATTTCATGGTGATACTGTTCGAATTAAGGCAAATTTCATGCGGTGGGGCCACAATCAATCCTTCAAATTACCCTTGTCTGTCCATGGATTCGAACAGTCGCCGGGCAATGTTTCCGGCAGAGCGGAAGTGAGAGGTCTGCATCCATGATCGGTGCAAGCAAGATCCTGACGGTTTCCTATGGCACCTTCAGCTGCACGCTGGAAGGCTTCGATGATCCCTTCAACACGATGAAGGCGATTGCGGAGTATTTCCGCGACCTCGCTGCAGAGGATCGCTACTTCGGCGCCGAGCCGCCGCAACCCGACGCGGCGATGCTGCACAAGATCGCCGAGCGCGAGGTTCAGCGCCGGGTCGAGGCCCGGATGCAGGACAACGGAGTGGTGCTGCGGGCGGGTGAGGCGATCGGTCTGCCGACCGCAGCTGCCGCGGCTGCGATTCCGCCCCAGGCCCCGCCTGCCGCGGAAGCTCCGGTTGCCCCGGCCCCGGCCGAGGTGGCGGCCGAGCCGACGCCGGCCGAAGCCGCGCCGCCGGTGACGTCTCTGGTGGCCGCCGTCGCGGCCCCGGTCGATCCGGAACCTGTGGCCGCAGCGGTTGCGGAGCCCGAGGCGCCGCCACTGTCCGCGGCCCTGGCCGAAGCGATGGCCGCGCCCGCCTCTGTCGAGTTGGACAGTCACGCCCTTCAGGATGCGGCCGCGCCGGAGGCCTTCGAGGACCTTGAGGCAGAGGTTGAGCCCTTCGTTGCGCCGCAGCCCCAGCCGGACCGTCCGGTCCTGCTTTCGGCCATGCCCGAGGGCGTGGCGGCCAAGTTGGCCCGTCTGCGCCAGGCCGTTGGCTCGGCGGCGCCTGGATTTGCGCCCGGCGGCGTTGTCGTGCCGTTGATGCCGGGGCTTGCCGCCGAACCCTTCGAGGATGAGCAGGCGGCTGCGATCGAGGTTTCGGCGCTGCCTGAGGCCGCGTTTGCGCCCGATCTGCCGGACCTGGCCTACAGCCTGGCCGAACCCGCGGCCGAGGATGACGCCCTGCAAGGGGTCGCGACCGAGGCCGAGGATTGGCCGGAACCGGAAGCCTCTGACGCACCGCAGGCCTTTGCGCCCGACTTCGTCGAAGAGGGGTTCGATGCGCCCGGTCTGGCCCCGGCACCGGCGCAGGAGGTCATGGGAAGTTCGCTGCAGGCGGACCACGATGCCGTGCTGGACAGCCTGATCGCCACTCTGGCGGGCGGCGAAGAGGTGTTTCCGCAGACGATGACGGACCCTGCCAACCAGCCCGCGGTGGCTTCCTGGGCGGCTGCGGCAAGCGTGCCGGAGGCAGCCGAAGACGGCGCCTGGCTTGAGGACGAAGCCGCCGCCGAGCGTGCGGGGACCGAAGCGCCCGTGGCTGGGTCTTTCGCGGCCGATCCCTTTGCCGAGCGCGTCGATCCGGACCTGGACGACTCGCTTTATGACCTGTCGGACCTGCCGGAGGCAGAGGTGCCCGCGGCGATGACGGCGGCGGAACTGGACGATTCCCTTCCGGAAGACCTGGCCGCCGAACTGCAGGACGAGGCCGAGGGCCTGTCTCACCAGCCGGTCGAGGCAAGCCCGCCCGCAGCGGCCGAGGCCGAGGCAGAGCCGGCGCCGGATGAGACGCAGGCCCTGGTCGAGGCGGCCCGGCATGCCGTGGACGTGATGGAAAAGGCGCAGCGAGCGCGGGCGCGGGTGATCAAGATCCGCCGCGCCGATGCGTTGCCGCTGGACGACCCGAAACCGGCGCCGGCGCCTGTGTCCGTGCCGACGGCCGTCGAGGGCGAGCCGGATGTGGCGCGGCTGATGCGTCAGACCGACGACGAGATGGCAGTCGAAGAGAACCAGCGCCGGCTGTCGGCCATCCAGCACCTGAAGGCGGCCGTGGCGGCCACGGTCGCGGACCGGCTGGCCGGCGTGTCGCAGCCCTCGGAAGAGGAACGCGCCGATCCCTATCGGGCCGACCTGGCCCGGGTGGTGCGTCCGGTGCGTCCGCGTCCGGCCGAGACCTCGGTCGAGCGGCGCCCGCTGCCGCTGCGTCCGGCCGCGGTGACCCCGGATCGACCGGCGCCGCTGGTTCTGGTGTCCGAACAGCGCATCGACCGCCCGGGTCCGACGACCCCGGTGGCGCCGGTGCGGCCGCGCCGGTTTGCCGGCGTGTCGGGCATGATGGCGGCGGCAGGCGCAGCCATCGCCGAGGACGACGAGGACGAAGCCATGCTGCCGGCGCCGACGCTGCTTGCGCCGGTTCTGGCCACCCCGACGCCGGTGGTCGCAGAGGCCGACGCCCATGAGGACGAGGACGCGGGCGACCAGTCGCGGCCCGGACCGACGGCCGAGGGCGCCTTCGCGGACAGCCGCAGCTTTGCGGAATTCGCCGACCGGCTGGGCGCGACCGCGCTTCCCGACCTTCTGGAAGCGGCCGCCGCCTACGCGATCTGCATCGAACGGCGCGAGAACTTCACCCGCCCGTTGCTGATGCGCCGGATCGCCGCCGGCCAGATGGGCGACGTCAGCCGCGAGGACGGTCTGCGCACCTTTGGCGCGATGTTGCGGGAAGGCCGGATCGAGAAGGTTCGGCGCGGCCAATACGCGCTGCCCCGCACCTCGACCTACCTGGCGGAAGCGCGCAAGATCGCCGGCTGAAGGCCCGGCTGGACAACCGGATCAGGCGGAGGGGCCGGGCCCCTTCGCCTTTTCCCTTGCCGCCTGGGGGTCGGCCTGACCGACGCCGCGGAAGACAGAGCGGAACGGCAGCGCCCAGAGAAGGCCGAGGGTCAGGTAGACGGCGACCTCGGCCCAGATCGGCAGCCGGCCCCAGCGCGCATCGGCCCAGTTCACCAGGGTGACCGCGGCGACGACATAAAGCGGCATGCCGACGACCAGAATCAGCAGGGCAAGGCGTTTGCGGGTGCGGTAGCTCAGGGCCATCAGCGGGTTTCCCAGCGGGGGCGATCATCGGCCGGTCAGGGCCGACAAGCGGCGGTTCAGTCGGCGAAAGGATCGGTCACCAGGATCGTATCGTCGCGCTCGGGGCTGGTCGAGAGCAGCGCCACCGGGCACTGGATCAGTTCCTCGATCCGGCGGACATACTTGATCGCCGCGCCGGGCAGGTCGGCCCAGCTGCGCGCGCCGGCGGTGGACTGGCTCCAGCCCTCCATCTCTTCGTAGACGGGGGTGACGCGGGACTGCAGGTTGGCGGCGGTGGGCAGGTAGTCCAGCTTTTCGCCGTCCAGCAGGTAGCCGGTGCAGATCTTCAGAGTGGCGAAGCCGTCCAGCACATCCAGTTTCGTCAAGGCGATGCCCGAGACGCCCGAGGTGGCGCAAGTCTGCCGCACCAGCACGGCGTCGAACCAGCCGCAGCGGCGCTTGCGCCCGGTGACGGTGCCGAATTCGCGGCCGCGCTCGCCCAGACGGTCGCCGTCGGCGTCGAACAGCTCGGTCGGGAAGGGGCCTTCGCCGACCCGGGTGGTGTAGGCCTTGACGATGCCAAGGACGAAGTCGATCGAGGTCGGGCCAAGGCCGGTGCCGGTGGCGGCCATGCCGGCCAGGGTGTTGGACGAGGTCACATAGGGGTAGGTGCCGAAGTCGACATCCAGCAGGCTGCCTTGCGCGCCCTCGAAGAGGATGCGCTTGCCGGCGCGGCGGGCCTCGGTCAGCACCTTCCAGACCGGCTTGGCGAAGGGCAGGATTTTCGGCGCCACCTCAAGCAGTTGCGCCTTCAGCGCGGCGGCGTCGATCGGGTCAAGGCCAAGGCCGGCGCGCAGGGCGTTGTGGTGGGTCAGCAAGCGGCCGATGCGGGTGTCGAGCGTGGCCTCGTCGGCAAGGTCGGCAACGCGGATGCTGCGGCGGCCGACCTTGTCCTCATAGGCGGGGCCGATGCCGCGGCCGGTGGTGCCGATCTTGGCGACGCTGTTCTGTGCCTCGCGCGCGCGATCCAACTCGCCATGAACGGGCAGGATCAGCGGCGTGTTCTCGGCGATCAGCAGGGTTTCCGCGGTGACGGTGACGCCCTGGCCGGCCAGCTTGTCGATTTCCGACAAGAGCGCCCAGGGGTCAAGGACGACGCCGTTGCCGATGACCGAAAGCTTGCCGCCGCGGACGATGCCCGAGGGCAGCAGCGACAGCTTGTAGGTGACGCCGTCGATCACCAGCGTGTGGCCGGCGTTGTGGCCACCCTGGAAGCGCGCGACGATGTCGGCCCGCTCGCTCAGCCAGTCGACGATCTTGCCCTTGCCCTCGTCGCCCCACTGGGCGCCCACGACAACCACATTGGCCATTTGACGGAGGTCCTTCCCTGCACGGAATTGCGCCGACCCCATAACGGATGCCGTGCGCGGGGGGAAGGGGCGGTATCGAAACGGAGCGGCCGCGAAAGACGCGGCCGCACAGCTTTCCTCTCGCCTCTGCGCGCAAGCGCGCAACCGGCTCGGGTCCGCCCGGCCCCGGCGCGACGCATGACATTCGGCCTGGCGCCGGGCATCGGCCGGGGCCTCCGGCGGGGGTATTTCCGCCAAGATGAAGCTGCTCGGCCTTCATCTTGGCGGAAATACCCCCAGGGGGTTTGGGGGCAGGATGCCCCCAACGCCCGAGGAGGAGCGCGCGACGACGAGACAGAAGACTTGCGCCGCAAGGCGCGCTATTGAATCACCCCGGGTCAGCAGTTCGGGACATTGACCGCAAGGCCGCCCAGCGAGGTTTCCTTGTACTTCTCGTGCATGTCGTGGCCGGTCTGCCGCATCGTCTCGATGCAGGCGTCCAGGGACACCAGATGCTGGCCGTCGCCGCGCAACGACAGCGAGGCGGCGGAGACCGCCTTGATCGCGCCCAGGCCGTTTCTCTCGATGCAAGGCACCTGCACCAGGCCCTTCACCGGGTCGCAGGTCATGCCCAGGTGATGCTCCAGCGCGATCTCGGCGGCGTTTTCGACCTGTTCCGCCGTGCCCCCCAGCACTGCGCAGAGGCCTGCCGCCGCCATCGCCGCGGCGCTGCCGACCTCGGCCTGGCAGCCGCATTCGGCGCCAGAGATCGAGGCGTTGTGCTTGCACAACCCACCGACCGCTGCGGCGGTCAGCAGGAATTCCCCCACCCGCGTGGCCGAGGCGCCGGGCACATGGTCCAGCCAGTAGCGGATCACCGCCGGCACCACGCCGGCCGCGCCATTGGTGGGTGCGGTCACAACCTGGCCGCCGGCGGCGTTCTCCTCGTTCACCGCCATGGCATACATGCTCATCCAGTCGTTGATGGTATGTGGTGCGACGAGGTTCAGCCCGCGTTCGGCCATCAGCGCATCGTGGATGCCCTTCGCCCGCCGGCGCACCTTCAGCCCGCCGGGCAGAATGCCCTCGCCGGTCATGCCGCGGGAGATGCAGGCGTCCATCACCTCCCAGACGCGCGCCAGCCCGCGGTCCAGATCCGCGGCCGATCGGAAGCGCAACTCGTTCTGCCGCTTCATCGCCGCGATGGAGAGGCCGGACCGTCTTGCCATGTCCAGCATCTCGGCCGCGGTCTCGAAGGGCCAGGGCACCGCGGCGCGGGCCTGGCCCCTGGCCTCACCCGCCTGGGCCAGTTCGGCTGCGGTCAGCACGAAGCCGCCGCCGATGGAGTAATAGGTCTCTTGCAGGATCACGTCGCCTTCGGCGTCGGTGGCCCGCAGGATCATGCCGTTGGCATGGCCGGGCAGCGCGGGGCCGTAGTCGAACACCAGGTCCGCGCCCGGGTCGAAGTGCAGCGGCGGCAGGCCCGCGGGTTCGATGGTCTTCGTCTCGCGGATATGCGCCAGCGCCGCCTCGGCCCTGTCGGCGTCATAGGTTTCCGGCGCAAAGCCCGCGAGGCCGAGGATCGTCGCCCGGTCCGTCGCATGCCCCACCCCGGTGAACGCCAGCGAGCCGTGCAGGCTGGCCTTCAGCCCGCGCGGATGGAACGGCGAGGCGCGCAGGGTTTCAAGGAAGCGCGCCGCGGCCACCATGGGGCCCATGGTGTGGCTGGACGAGGGGCCGATCCCCACCTTGAACATGTCGAAGACGGACAGGAACATGCGCTTCTCCCGGGTTGTCCCGAACATGCGGTGCCGCGCCCGCCGCGCAAGAGCGGAATGCGACATTCCGCGCGTTTCGCGCGGCGTCCCGGACCGCGCTCAGCGGAAAAGAATCGGCGGCGCCGCGGGCGGTGCCGTGAAGAGCCGGGCGCCCAGCTCCTCTTCAACCGCGATCTGTTGCACTTCAGACCTGGTTTCGGCGGTTTCGGCATGGGCCTGCAAGGCGGGGAAGGCCGTCAGGTGGAACCAGCGCGGGTGATCGAGCGGGTATTGCGCTGCCCAGCGGCACAGCATCAGCAGGTAGCATGACAGCGGCCCCAACTGCGGAAACAGCGCCGGCTGCTGCCGCAGCGCCTGATCGACAAGGCCCAGCGCGGCCAGGAAGCGCCCGGCGGCCAGATTGACCTGACCGGCCTCGGCCTCGACTGGGGCATAGCGCCAGGGCCGCACCAGCTGGCGCAGGTCGGCATGGACGGTGTTCGACAGGAAGAACAGCCATTTCAGGAAGGCCGGGCGACCGGCGTCGGCCGGTCCCGGCCCAAGGCGATGCGCGTCCGACAGCCACAGCAGGGTGGCGCCGGTTTCCGACACCGGCCCCTGCGGCGTTTCCAGCACGGGAATCGTGCCGGTGGGGTTCAGGGCACGAAAGGCCTGGCTTTCAAGCGCGTCCGGCGCCCGGCCGACCGCGCGGAGCGCAAGCTCGATCCGCGCGGCGGCGCAGACGAGCCGCACGATTGTTGCCGCCGAATCCGGCGCGGAATGAAGCGCAAGCATGCAGACACCCCATGGTCTGGCGACAGTCTGCCAGAAGACGGCCGATTTGTCCTGTTCTGGAAACGGCAATCGGGTGCCGCTCATGGACCAGTTTCAAATCCTTGGACAGCCGCGTTTTCTTGCGCTTAACTAATTGCGGCAAAACTGTGGCAAGACAGGTTTCAACAGGAGAATCGCTGATGCCTCTTTTCGTTCTCGTCTCGGTCATGGCCGGACTCGTTCTGTTCGTCTGACGCAAAGGCAAAAGCTTTTTGCCCTTCGCGGGCCTTTGCGCTAATCCCGCAGGCGATCACCATGACGCCCAAGGGGGAGTGTGCCGATGCCCGCCGATCTGAACCCCATCGACAAGGCCAAGTTCGCGGCCGCCAAGCGGGCGGTCGATTTCGTCGAGGACGGCATGAAGCTGGGCCTTGGGACCGGCTCGACCGCGGCCTGGATGGTGCGCTGCCTGGCCGAGCGGGTGCGTGACGAAAGCCTGCGCGTCACCTGCGTGGCGACCAGCCGGCGCACGGCAGACCTGGCCGCCAGCCTGGGACTGGACGTGCGCACGCTGGATGAGGTCAAGTGGCTGGATCTGACCATCGACGGCGCCGATGAATTCGATTCCAACCTCAACCTGATCAAGGGCGGCGGCGCGGCGCTCTTGCAGGAAAAGATCGTCGCTACCGCCAGCGACCAGATGATCGTCATCGCCGATGCCGCCAAGGAGGTGGCGCAGCTGGGCGCCTTTCCGCTGCCGGTGGAGGTGATCCCCTTCGGCTGGCGCACCACCAAGGCGCTGGTCGAAGAAACACTGGTCAGCATGGATGTGCTGGGCCGTGACGTCAGCCTGCGGATGAACGGCGAGCGGCCGCTGCTGACCGATGAATCGAACCACATCCTGGACCTGCACCTCAAGCGCATCGGCAACGCGCGGCAACTGGCGCTGGTGTTGAACCAGATCCCCGGCGTGGTCGAAAATGGCCTCTTCATCGACATCTGCGACATCGTGGTGATCGGTCAGCCCGATGGCCGCGTCAGTGTGCGCGACATCAACACCGGCCGGGTCGAGGATGACCAGGTTCCTCTTGCCCCCCCGGACAACATCTTCGCCGATCTGGAATAGGGCGCGCCCCACGCCCCGCAGGTCGGCAACGCCGAAGACCCTGCAAGACCGAAGGCAACCGCGCGGACGCATTCCATTCGACCGCAGTCCACATCCCGCCAGCGGCCGGCCACGGCCAGCGCTGCTGCCTGGCCACGACCGGCCGGCCAAGTCTGGCTGCGGCCCGGGCCAGGACGCCGGGTGTCGGCTTTTTTCGCGCCTCCGGTTGTGGCAGCCTTTCGAAACCGGGTGCAATCCCTTAGGTGTGCCGGGACCAGGGACAACGGAGCCGGGGCATGACCTTCGACGTTGATCTTTTTGTCATTGGTGGCGGCTCGGGCGGGGTCCGGGCGGCACGCATTGCGGCCGCCGAGGGCGGCGCCCGGGTGGCGCTGGCCGAGGAATCGCGCATGGGCGGCACCTGCGTCATCCGCGGCTGCGTGCCGAAAAAGCTGATGGTCTATGCCAGCGAGTTCCCTGCCGAGATCGCCGACGCCCGCGCCTATGGCTGGGAGGTGCAGGCCGGCAGCTTCGACTGGAGCCGCTTCCGCACCACGCTGGAGGCCGAGCTTGACCGGCTGGAGAACGCCTATCGCGGCACCCTGCGCGGCGCAGGGGTCACCCTCCACGACACCCGTGCCGTGATCGAGGACGCTCATGCCGTGCGGCTGGCCACCGGCGAGCGGATCACCGCCAAGCACATCCTGGTCGCCACCGGCGGGCGGCCCTTCGTGCCCGACATTCCGGGCGCCGAGCTGGCCATCACCTCGAACGAAATGTTCCACCTGCCCGCCCTGCCGCGCCGCGCGCTGGTGGTGGGCGGCGGCTTCATCGCCAGTGAATTCGCCTGCATCCTGCACGGGCTGGGCGTGGCCACCACGCAATACTACCGCGGCGCGCAGATCCTGCGCGGCTTTGACGACGAGGCCCGCGGCCATGTCGCCAATGCCATGCAGGAGGCTGGCATCGCTATTCATTGCGGCACCGACGTAATGCGGCTTGAGCGCGGCCCCGGCGGCATCCGCGCCGTGGCCACCGACGGCAGCGCACGGGAATTTGACTTGGTGCTGTACGCGACCGGCCGGCGGCCGAATTCGGCGGGCCTGGGACTGGAGGCTCTGGGCGTGCAACTGGGCCGGAAGGGCGAGGTGGTGGTGGACGATTTCAGCCAGACCGCGGTGCCTTCGATCTATGCCGTGGGCGATGTGACCAACCGGGTCAACCTGACCCCGGTCGCCATCCGCGAGGGGCACGCCTTCGCCGATACCGTGTTCCGCGGCGTTCCCACGCGCTTTGACCACAGCCTGATCGCCAGCGCCGTTTTCACCCAGCCTGAGCTGGGCACAGTGGGCCTGACCGAAGAGGCGGCGCGCGAGAAAGGCCCGATCGAGGTCTATTCCGCGGCCTTCCGGCCGATGAAGACCCAGTTCGCCGGGCGCCCCGAGCGGGTGCTGATGAAGCTGATCGTGGACCAGGCCAGCCGTCGCGTTCTGGGCTGCCACATCGTCGGCCCCGGGGCGGGCGAAATGATCCAACTGGCGGCCATCCCCATCGGCATGGGGGCGACCAAGGAAGACTTCGACCGCACGGTTGCGGTGCATCCGACCATGGCCGAGGAACTGGTCACGATGCGCAAGCCTGTGCGGACCGGCTGATTGCGCTTGAATTTCCGTCGCGGATGCACAAGTCAGGCGCAACGGACGAGAGAGGAAGCAGGTTCATGGCGGGAAGCGGCGGCCCCTGGGGCGGCGGAGGCGGCGACGATGACGGCAACGGCGGGCGCGGTGGCCGCAACGACGACGACAAGCGCGGTGGCCCGCGGCGGCCCGGCGAAGGCGGCGGCCCGCAGATCCCCGAGATCGACGAGATCATGCGCAAGGGGCAGGAACAGCTGCGCGTCCTGATGGGCGGGCGGGGCCGCGGCAATGGGCCGCGCGGCCCGTCGCCCGAGGGCGGCTCACCGCTGTTTTCCGGCCGCGGCCTGGCGCTGGGCGCCCTGGCGCTTGTGGCGGCCTGGAGCTTCATGTCGTTCTACCAGGTCAACCAGGAGGAACGCAGCGTCGAACTGTTCCTGGGCGAAAGCTCGGGCGTCGGCCAGCCGGGCCTGAATTTCGCGCCCTGGCCGGTGGTGACCTATGAAAAGGTTCTGGTCACCGGCGAACGCAACACCGAGATCGGCACCGGCCAGGGCGCCGATGTCGGCCTCATGCTGACGCGCGACCAGAACATCGTCGACATCGGCTTTCAGGTGGTCTGGAACATCTCGGACCCGGAAAAATACCTGTTCAACCTGGCCGACCCCGAGGGCACCATCCGCGCCGTGTCCGAAAGTGCCATGCGCGACATCATCGCCCGCAGCGAGCTGTCGCCGATCCTGAACCGCGACCGCGGCGTGATCTCGTCCGACCTGCGCACCGCGGTTCAGGCGACGCTGGACAGCTACAACGCCGGGATCAACGTGATCCGGGTCAACCTGCAGCGCGCGCAGCCGCCGGCCGACGTGATCGACGCCTTCCGCGAGGTGCAGGCGGCGCAGCAGGAACGCGACCGGCTTGAGAAAGAGGCCGACGCCTACGCCAACCGGGTAACCGCGGGGGCTCGCGGCGAGGTGGCCTCGGTGCTGGAAAACGCCGAGGCCTATCGCGCCCAGGCGGTGAACTCGGCCCAGGGTGAGGCGGCGCGCTTCCTGTCGGTCTTTGCCGAATACGTCAAGGCACCGGAAGTGACCCGCCGGCGGCTGTATCTCGAGACCATGGAAAAGGTGCTGGGCGGCATCGACAAGGTGATCCTTGACGGCGTCTCGGGCGGTGTCGATGGCGCCGGGCAGGGCGTCGTGCCCTTCCTGCCGCTGAACGAGATGATCCGGTCAAGCGGCGGTGCGGCAGCGGCTGCAGGAGGAACCAACTGATGCGCGCGATCTACATCCTGCCGGTGATCTTCGTGATCCTGGTCGCCGTGCTGTCCTCGCTGTTCATCGTGGACGAGCGCAAGAAGGCGCTGGTGCTGCAGTTCGGCGACGTGAAACAGGTCAAGGAAGTTGCCGGCCTTGGCTTCAAGGTGCCCTTCATCCAGGACGTGGTCTATTACGAGGACCGCATCCTGGGCCTGCAGACCGCCCCGATCGAGGTGACGCTTCTCAGTGACCGCCGGTTGGTGGTTGACGCCTTCGCCCGCTGGCGCATCACCGACGTGGTGGCCTTCCGCCAGGCAGTGGGCGGCGGCGGCGAAGACCGGGCGCAGGTCCTCTTGAACAACATCCTGACCCAGGCGATCCCCGAAGTGCTGGGCAACGCCACCCAGGACCGGGTGCTGAGCCAGGACCGCAACGCGCTGATGAACCAGATCCTGACCATCGCCAAGCGCGAAGGCGCGGCTCTGGGGGTGGATGTGATCGACGTGCGGCTGACCCGCACCGACCTGCCCGAACAGAACCTGGCCGCGACCTTTGCCCGGATGCGGGCCGAGCGCGAGCGCGAGGCGGCCGACGAGATCGCCCGCGGTGGCGAGGCCGCGCAGCGGGTGCGCGCTTCGGCGGACCGCGAGGTGGTCGAGCTGACCTCGGATGCCCGCCGGCAGGCCGACGTGGTGCGCGGCGAAGCCGATGCCGAACGGAACCGAATCCTGGCCGAGGCCTATGGCCTGGACCCCGAGTTCTTCGCCTTCACGCGGTCGCTTCTGGCCTATGAGACGGCGCTGAAAGGGGGCAATTCCAGCATCGTGCTGAACCCCGACAGCACCTTCTTCGATTACCTCGGCAGCGACACGGCGCCGGTTTCCGGCGAGGTGCCCGCGCCCGCACCCGCACCCGCACCCGCGCCCGCGCCATGAGCACGGTGCTGCTGGCCATCGGGCTGGTGCTTGCGGTCGAGGGGCTGGCGCTTGCGCTGGCCCCTTCGCGCATGGAAGAGGCAATGCGCCTGATTTCCGCGATGCCGCGCGAAACGCGGCGGCTCTTGGGCCTTGCGGCGCTGGCGGTGGGCGTGCTGCTGGTCTGGCTGGCCCGCTGGCTGGCCAGTTGACGCGCCGATCACATGGGGTTGAAACTGCGCGACAGGGTTTGCATTGCGCGCGGGCCTTCCTAACTGTTGTCTCAAGTCCGCAGCGGCCGCCGGACCCCTTCCGACCGGACCGCGGCCCGACACGCATAAGGAGACCAAGCCCGTGTCCCGCGCTCGCATGACGCTTTTCCGTTCCCTGAACACCGCATCGCTTCTGGCCGTTGCGCTGAGCGCCGGCCTTGCGGTCTCGGTTCCCGCCCCGGTGCTGGCCTTTGGCGCGCCCGAGAGCTTTGCCGAACTGGCCGACAAGATCAGCCCCTCGGTGGTGAACATAACCACCCGCGCCACCGTGTCCGGCCCGATGGACGGTAGCCCGCTGGTGCCCGAGGGCAGCCCCTTCGAGGACCTGTTCCCCGATCTCGGGCCGCAGGGCCCGCAGCGCTCGGAAGCGCTGGGCTCGGGCTTCGTGATCAGCGAGGACGGCTACATCGTTACCAACAACCACGTCATCGAGGGCGCCGACGAGATCGAGATCGAGTTCTTCGGCGGCAATAAACTGCCCGCCAAGCTGGTGGGCACCGACCCCAAGACCGACATCGCGCTGTTGAAGGTGGAAAGCGACACGCCGCTGCCCTTCGTCAGCTTCGGCGATTCCGACCTGATGCGGGTGGGTGACTGGGTGGTGGCCATGGGCAACCCGCTTGGCCAGGGCTTCTCGGTCAGTGCCGGCATCGTTTCGGCCCGCAACCGGGAACTGTCCGGCACCTACGACGATTTCCTGCAGACCGACGCCGCGATCAACCGCGGCAACTCGGGCGGGCCGCTGTTCAACATGGATGGCCAGGTGATCGGGGTGAACACCGCGATCCTGTCGCCCAACGGCGGCTCGATCGGGATCGGCTTTTCGATGGCCTCGAACGTGGTGACCAAGGTCGTCGACCAGCTGAAGGAATTCGGCGAGACGCGGCGCGGCTGGCTGGGCGTGTCGATCCAGGACGTGACGCCCGACATCGCTGAATCGATGGGCCTGGCCGAAGGCGCGGGCGCGCTGGTGACCACGGTGATGGATGGTCCGTCCAAGCTGGCCGGGATCGAGGTCGGCGACGTGATCACCCAGTTCGCCGGGCAGCCGATCGGGGATGCCGGCGATCTGACGCGCCTGGTGGCCGATGCGGCGGTGGGCGAAAAGGTGCAGCTTGTGCTGCTGCGCGATGGCAAGACGCAGACCGTCGAAGTGACGCTGGGCCGTCGCGAGGAAGCCGAGGCGCTGGCCATTCCGGCCGCGGCCGCCGGCCCGGAGGGACCGCAGTCGCTGGACATCCTGGGCCTGACGCTGTCGCCGCTGACCGATGAGACGCGTGGCCAGCTGGGGCTGGCACCGGATGACAGCGGGCTTCTGGTGACCAAGGTCGATCCCGACTCCGAGGCCTATGCCAAGGGCCTGCGCGAGGGCGACCTGATCACCGAGGCGGGCCAGCAGCGCGTGGTGCGGCTGAAGGATCTTGAGGACCGTATCGCCGAGGCGCGCGAGGCCGGGCGCAAGTCGCTGCTGCTGCTGGTGCGCCGCAACGGCGATCCGCGCTTCCTGGCGCTGTCGATCGAGGACTGAGTCCGGGACGATGCACGGTGTTCGGGCGGCCGGGGGAACCCGACCGCCCTTTTGCATGCCTCAGGGCTGCCTCAGGGTGCGCCGGGTGCGGCCGCCACCAGCCCCAGGTCGCGCGCGGCGGCCAGCGACAGGTGGTCGCTGTCCAGCCCCCGCTCGCGCTGGTAGCGGCGGATGGCGGAGCGGGTGGGGGCGTCCAGGCTGCCGGTCAGCGGCAGAAGATACAGGCCGCGGGCCTTGAGCGCCCGCTGCAGGGTGGCGACGAAATCCGGGGTGATGTCGGCCGGGCAGGGGGCGCGGAACCAGACCGTGCCGCGGTCCTGCACGATGCGCTGGCTGGTCTCGGTGGCGAAGACGGCGGGCGTGGTCCGGCCATCGGCGTCGGTGGTCTCGGCGGCGACAAGGACCTGTTCGCTGATCGTCTCGATGACCGCCGGGCGGATGTCGGCCTGCCAGCAGGCGCCTTTCGGCCCCGGGGGCGGGCCGGGATCGCCTTTGAGGTCGATCAGTTCGGCGGTGAAATCGCCGCGGCTGGGGGCCTGCGGCGCAGCACCGCCGACGCAGGCGGCCAGCGCCAGCGGCAGGGTCGCGGCAAGGAAGCGTCGGATCTGGGTCATCGGCCTGTCGAGGCCCGGGTTGGTCCGGGTCCGTTGCAGCCAGGATAGCGGCAGGGCCGGGCCAGCGAAAGCCGGGGTGGCACACGTCAGGGTTGGGCGTGGCTTTCGGGGCACGAAACGGCGGTCCTCAAGGCTGATCACCCGCCCGGGTGCCGTCGGGCCGGAAGCCGGGGTCGAGCAGCCGGTCCAGCATCGGCGACAGGTCCTCGATCAATTCGGCCACGACATGCACCACGCCGGCCTCGCGCTGCAGCTTGCCGGTGACGCGCAACAGCCGCCCGGCGATGACGGCACGGCGGAAGCGTTCGTAGACATTGGCCCAGACCACCACGTTGGCGACCCCGGTCTCATCCTCCAGCGTCAGGAAGATGACGCCCTTGGCGGTGCCGGGCCGCTGGCGCACCAGCACCAGCCCGGCCACGCAGACCCTGGCGCCGGCGGGTGGTTCGACCAGCCGCTCGGCGGGCAGCGCGGCGGGCGGGCGCGGCCAGCTGCCCGGCAAGGGCAGCGGGGCCATCCAGTCGGCAAAGCGGGGCGCGTCACGGGTCATGCGAACAGATGTAGAACATTTCCGGGCCTTGGCAAAGCGCGCGGAATCGTCCTATGTCGGCGCGGCGAGGCAGGACCTGAAGGAACGGCGATGGCGAAGATCACCTACGTGGAATACGGCGGCAAACGGCACGAGGTCGAGGTCCGCAACGGCCTGACCGTGATGGAAGGCGCCCGCGACAACGGCATCCCGGGGATCGAGGCCGATTGCGGCGGCGCCTGCGCCTGCTCGACCTGCCACGTCTATGTCGACCCGGCCTGGGTGGACAAACTGCCCAAGAAGGACGCGATGGAGCAGGACATGCTCGACTTCGCCTGGCAGCCCGACCCCGTCCGCTCGCGCCTGACCTGCCAGCTCAAGGTGACTCCGGCGCTGGACGGCCTGGTCGTCCAGATGCCCGAAAAGCAGATCTGAGCCAACGCCGATTGCGATCCCGCCAGGACGCGGGGGCCAGCCCCCGCACCCCCGGAGTATTTGTCAAAGGGCAATTGCAGCTTGCCCTTTCTGAAATACTCCCGCCGGAGGCATGCCCGGCCGATGCCGGGAGCCACGCCCCGGAAGAAGCGTCGCGTCGATGCCGGGCGGCCGAGCCGGTTGCGCGCTTGCGCGCAGAGGCGAGAGGAAAGGCTTGCGGCGCATTCTTGCGCCGCTCCGCTTGACAAGCCTACCCGGACGCCTCGTCCCGGGTCAGACGCTCGGCCTTCTTGCGGACCAGAACCGAGCGCAGGTCGTGCATCGCCAGCAAGAGCGCGTCGGTCACCTGGTCCAGTTGCGCATTGGTTGCCTTCGCCTGCACCCATTGCGTGGTCAGGTTCAGGTGATCCACCGCGCGCAGGATGTCATCGACATCCCGTGCCTCCAGCAGCTTGCGCCGCCGGGTCAGCCAGTCCTCGATCGCCGCCAGGTCCGCGGCCGCAAGCTTGGTCTCGCCATGCGGCTTGACGTTGCCGTTCCTGACGTTCACCGCCGCGATCTCGACCAGTTCGATCCGGCGCTGGCGGTTCTCGGTATCGACCTTGAATACGGCCGCGCCATTCTCGCGGATGCGGAAGTAATAGTCCGGCAGATCGCCCGCCATCGCCGCCCTTTCAGACCAGCGAGGCGCAGAACCGCTGGATGCGGGCGCAGGCCTCGCGCAGCACCTCGTCGCCGGTAGCGTAGCTGACGCGGAAGTTCGGCGAAAGACCGAAGGCCGCGCCGAACACCACGGCGACGCCGGTTTCCTCCAGCAGGGCCGTGGCGAAGACCTCGTCGTTGGTAAGCACGGTGCCGCCCGGCGTCGCCTTGCCGATCACCCCCGAGATGTCGGGATAGACGTAGAACGCCCCTTCCGGTTTCGGGCAGGTGACCCCTGCGGCCTGGTTCAGCATCGACACCACCAGGTCGCGTCGGGCCTGGAAGGCCGCGCGCCAGCCGGGCAGGAAGTCCTGCGGACCGGACAAGGCCTCGAGCGCCGCCCACTGGCTGATCGAGCAGGGGTTCGAGGTCGATTGCGACTGGATCGTCCCCATCGCCTTGATCAGCGACACCGGACCGGCGGCATAGCCGATCCGCCAGCCGGTCATCGCGAAGGCCTTGGAGACGCCGTTGCAGGTCAGCGTGCGGTCATAAAGGCCCGGTTCCACCTCGGCCGGGGTGCAGAAGGTGAAATCATCGAACACCAGGTGTTCGTACATGTCGTCCGACATCACCCAGACCTGCGGGTGGCGCATCAGCACCTCGGTCAGCGCCTTCAGCTCGCTGCGCGAATAGCCTGCCCCGGTGGGGTTCGACGGCGAGTTGAAGATGAACCACTTGGTGCGCGGGGTGATCGCGGCCTCAAGCTGGTCGGGGGTGATCTTGAAGGCGGTCTCCAGCGTCGCCACCACCGGCACCGGGGTGCCGCCCGCCAGCAGCACCATGTCGGGGTAGCTGACCCAGTAGGGCGCGGGGATGATCACCTCGTCGCCCGGATTGCAGGTCGCCATCAGCGCGTTGTAGAGGATCTGCTTGCCGCCGGTGCCGACCGAGACCTGCGCCGGCGTGTAGGTCAGCCCGTTCTCGCTGAGGAATTTCGAGCAGATCGCGGCCTTCAACTCGGGGATGCCGTCCACCGCGGTATAGCGCGTCTTCCCGGCGTCGATGGCGCGCTTCGCCGCTTCGCGGATATGCTCGGGGGTGTCGAAATCCGGCTCGCCCGCGCCCAGGCCGATGACGTCGCGACCCTCTGCCTTCAGCGCCGCCGCCTTCGAGGTGACCGCGATGGTGGGCGAGGGTTTCACACGGGCCAGCGTGTCGGAGAGGAAGGCCATGGGTTGCGTCCTTTCGGGCGGTGGTCAAGGGTGGCGCCCTGTCTTAGGGTGACGGGTCAGGCGGGGCAAGCAGGAAGGGGTGCGGCATGGTCGAGACGGCGGAGGCACGCCTCAAGCGGATGGCCATGCGCAGCTGGCGCCGCGGCACCAAGGAGATGGACCTGGTCCTGGGGCCCTGGGCCGATGCCCATCTGGCCGCGATGACGCTCGAGGAACTGGATCTCTTCGACCGGCTGCTGCAGGAGAACGACCAGGACCTGATGGCCTGGACCATGGGTTCGGCTGTGCCGCCCGATTGGATCGCACCGCTGTTGAAGCGGATCACCGTCTTTGCGACAACCCGCCTGACGCAAGGCAATTGAAGCGAAACTCTCGCGAGTTTACGGAATGTTTCTGGTTTGTGCTGATTCTGCTCCTGTCTGACACAGGCGGAGCATGGAATGTCCATCCATCAACCAGTACTCGACGGGTCGCAGAAAGCGTTCCTCTCCTGCTATCTTGACAACCTGTCGCTGGTGGAACGCCTGCACAGATTGCTCCTTGACGTGATCAAGGACGAATTCGAACGGCTGCAGATCCTCGAGATCAACTCGGTCCAGGCGCTGCTGCTGTTCAACATCGGCGAGAACGAGGTGACCGCGGGCGAGCTGAAGTCGCGCGGCTACTACCAGGGCTCGAACGTCAGCTACAACCTGAAGAAGCTGGTCGAACTGGGCTACATGCACCACCAGCGGTCCGAGATCGACCGCCGGTCGGTGCGGGTGCGGCTAACGGAAAAGGGCCGCCGGGTGCGCGGCCTGGTGGGCGAGCTGTTCGCCCGCCACTCGGAAGGGATCGAGAAACGCGGGCTGGTCGATGCCAGCGGCATGGATGAGATCAACCGGTCGCTGAAGCGGATGGAGCGGTTCTGGACCGAACAGATCCGCTACATCTACTGACCCGGCACCAACCCGGCGTTTTCAAATGGAGCGGTCGCGCCCCAAAGAGGGCGCGGCCGCAGGCCTTTCCTCTCGCCTCTGCGCGCAAGCGCGCAACCGGCTCGGCCGCCCAGCATCGACGCGACGCTTCTGCTGTGGCGTGGCTCCCTGCATCGGCCGGGCATGCCTCCGGCGGGAGTATTTCAAAAAGGGCAAGCTGCAATTGCCCTTTGACAAATACTCCGGGGGAGTCTTCGCGGCACGCGAAGACGGGGGCAGCGCCCCCGCGCCCGAGGAGGAGCCTGCAAGGCGACGACGAGGCAAAGGGCTTGCGGCGCCCTTGCGCCGCTCCGCTGCTTCACCGCCGGTCAGTTGGTCTTGCGGGCGGGGCGGAAGGGCAGGGGGGCGACCGGCACGCCGTCCTCGATAAGCCGCTTCGCCTCATCGGGCCGTGCCTCGCCGTAGATCGAGCGTTCCGGCGCCGCACCGTCATGAATCGCGCGGGCCTCGGCGACGAAGTTCATCCCGACATATTCCGAGTTCGCCTCGACCTGCCGCCGCAATTCGGCCAGCGCGGTCTCCAGCTCGGTGGCCGGCAGGCCCAGCTTCGGCCGCTCTTCCGCTGCCGACTCGGCGGTCCGTGCCGGTCGCACCGAGGGCGCCATCAGCGCCTTCTCGATCTGCCGCAGGCCGCAGACCGGGCAGGCCAGCTGGCCGGTGCCGGCCAGTGCCGCATAGGCCTCGGCAGAAGCAAACCAGCTTTCAAAACCGTGGCCGGCCTTGCAGGTCAGCGCGTATCGGATCATCGCCTCGTCCGTTCCGTCGTCTCGCTGCGGGCGCGACGCAGCGCGCCCAGGGGTTCGGCCGCCGCGTTCAAGCCCCGGCGGCCGCTTGCTCTGCCGCTTCGCCGAAGGCCAGGATCAGCGCCCGCAGCTCCGGCTCGCCGACCTTGCGTGCCGCCTTTTCCGGTGCGAACCACTTGCGCCGCCGCTCGCCGCGTTCCGGGTAGCGGCGCTGCAGCCGGTCCACCCGCAACGGAAACACCTCGACTGCACAGGTCACGTCCTTGGCCGCGGGCCGCAGCTTGAGGTAACTGTAGACGCCCAGACTCGCCCCATCGACCCGGCCCTCGACGCCGGCCTCTTCCCAGGCCTCCTGCGCCGCCGCCATCGCCGGGACAAAGCCCGCCATCGGCCAGCCCTTCGGGATGATCCAGCGCCCGGTGTCCCGGCTCGTCACCAAGAGCACCCGCGCCTTGCCGCCGTGCATGCGCCAGCAGAGCGCGCCGTATTGCGGGACCGCCGCCGCGCTTCCGGCGGCTTCGATGGCACTCTGGTCGGTCATGTCCACGCTGTCTTCTCTTTGGCCCCGACGCGCGGGGATGCTCTGCCCTGTTTGCCAGTGTCTCATGCCCTTGCTGGCTGCGACAAGCCTGTTGCACGCGATTCGCGGGGATTTGACGCAGTTGTTGCGCGGCTTATCTTCTGTTCATCCCCCGAAAGGAGATCCGCCATGCCCCGCCTCGCCCTGCTCGGTGCCCTGACCGCCGTGACCGCCCTGACCCTGCCCGCCGTCGCCTCGGCCGGCTTCACCTTTGCCGCGATCGACGGTGGCACCATCGACCTGGACGACTGGGCCGGCCACCCGGTCCTGGTGGTCAACACCGCCTCGCTCTGCGGCTTTGCCGGACAATTCGATGATCTGCAGAACCTGCATGACGAACTGGGGCCGCAGGGCCTTCGCATCCTTGCCGTTCCCTCTGACGACTTCGCGCAGGAACTGGACAGCGAGGCCGCCGTGAAGGACTACTGTGTGGCGAACTTCGACCTGACGCTGCCGATGACCGAGATCACCCATGTGACGGGCGCCAAGGCGCATCCGTTCTATGCCTGGCTGAAGGACGACCACGGTTTCGAACCGGGGTGGAACTTCAACAAGGTCCTGCTCGGTCCCGCGGGTCAGGTCGTCGACACCTGGGGGGCCGGCGCCAATCCGCAAGGTGCGATCCGCCGCCGGATCGAAGCGCTGCTGCCTTGAAACCCGGGCGGCCGGTCGGGCAGTCGGCGGTCGGGCCGGTCTTAGTCGGCTCTGACATCTACCGCGGCTCGTCCTACGGGCCGGCGCATCCCCTACGGGTGCCCCGAGTCTCGACGGTCATCGACCTGGCGCGCGCCTTGGGCTGGCTGCCGCCAGAGCGTTTCCAGCCCAGCCCGCGCGCCAGGCCGGCGGCGCTGCGCGCGTTCCACAGCGACGACTACCTCGCCGCCTTGCAGGCCGCCGAAGCCGAGGGCCGGGTCAGCGACGAAGTCCGCGCCCGCCATGGCCTGGGCACGCTGTCGAACCCGGTCTTCGCGCAGATGTTCCGTCGCCCCGCCACCGGGGCCGGCGGCACCCTCTGGGCGGCCGAGGCGCTGGCCCGTGCCGCCACCGGAGCCGTCCATGTGCCGGGCGGCGGCACCCACCACGGCCTGCCCGACCGCGCCAACGGCTTTTGCTACCTCAACGACGTGGTGCTGGGGATCAAGGCGATGCTGGGCGCGGGCCTGTCGCGTGTGGCCTATGTCGACCTTGACGCGCATCACTGCGACGGGGTCGAGGCGGCCTTCGCCGGCGACGCTCGCGTCCGCATGATCAGCGTGCATGAAGAGGGGCGCTGGCCGTTTTCCGGCCGTCTCACCGACACGGCCGGCGGCTCGGGCTTCTTCCTGCCGGTGCCGAACGGCTATAACGACAGTGAAGCCCGCGCCGTGCTCCACGGCCTGATCCTGCCGCGGGTGGCCGAATTCGCCCCCGAAGCGCTGGTCGTGCAATGCGGCGCCGACAGCCTGGACGAGGACCCGCTGTCGCGCCTGTGCCTGTCGAACCGGGCCTATCTTGAGGCGCTGGCCGGCCTGCGCCCGCTGTCGCCGCGCCTGTTGCTGCTGGGTGGCGGTGGCTACAACCCCTGGTCGGTCGGCCGGCTCTGGACGGCGATCTGGGGCTGGCTGTCGGGTCAGGACCTTCCCGACCGCCTGCCGCCCGACGGGCGCGAGGTGCTTGCGGCGCTGTCCTGGGGCCGCCCGGGCCGCCCCGACCCCGACCCTTCGCTGCTGGACCGGCTGCTGGACGACCCCCGCGAAGGCCCGATCCGCCCCGAGATCGCGGATCGCCTGGGTTGGCTGAGGCAACGATGATCCGTGCCTTTCTCGGCCTTGCTCTGCCCGAAGCGGTGCGGTCGGCGCTGGCGCTGCAGCAGGCCCTGCTGCCCTTGCCGCGCCGGGTGGCACCCGAGACCCTTCACCTGACGCTGGTGTTCCTGGGCGAGCAGCCGGATGCCGCGCTGGAGGCCGCGCACGACGCCTTCGCCACCCTGAGGGTCGCCGCTTTTCCGCTTTCTCTGCAAGGCCTTGGCCTGTTCGGCGGCGCCCGGCCCCGGGCCGCCTGGGCCGGGGTGGCACCGTCCGGGCCGCTGATCGGCCTGCAGGCCACCGCCGAACGGGCCGCCCATCTGGCCGGCATCAGGCTCGAGCACCGCCGCTTTGTCCCTCACGTCACCCTGGGCCGCTTCCCGCCGCCCGACTTTGCCGCGACCGCGCGGCTGGAACGCGCCGTCGCCGAAGGGTTCGCCTTCTCTGCCGGCCCCTGGATGGTGCAGGACATGGTGCTGTGGCGCAGCCACCTCGGCCCGCGCGGCGCGCGCCACGACGAACTGGCGCGCTATCCCTTCGCGCCTGGCCCGAGGCCGGGCCAGGTTGGGGCCGAGATGGGGCCGGACTGAGAAAGCCGCTTCCCGCGTTTCCGAAGCCCCCCTCGGCCGGCACTCGCCGTGCCGGGCCCGTCCCTTGCGGCCAACCAAAGCCGGTCCTCGTCCCCCTTCGGCCCGGAGCGTGCGCAAGGTGCATGACGACTTGGGGCGGCTCTGTTCATCGACCTTTTCTCATGGCCGACCTGCAGCGGGTCTCCGCCAGGGCCCCGTTCGAACGAACCGTCCTGGCCGCGCCGGACCTGGCACGGGCCGAGCGCCGGGCGGTCATCCTGATCCCGGACCATTTCGGCCCTGGCGAGGTGTTCCGTGCCGGTTTGATCCTGCGCGACGGCCGGCTGCGGTTCCTGGGCCAGCCGGCCGGTGCCGCGCTGACTGCCGCGGACGCGGCGCTGCTCCACGACGCGCTGCCGTTGCCGATCCTTGCCGTCCGCCAGCCGATAGGGCCGTCGTTCCGGGCGCTGGAACGCCCGGCGACACCAGCGTCCGTTCGACCCTGAAGCAGAACCCGAAGCCGAAACCGATCCGGGGGCCAAGGCGCAATTTCCGACGCTCAGGCGATGCCGGCCCTCCCCACCCTTGAGGCCGCCCGTCCATCCCGATAGCCTTGGGCAATGCACAACGGGCGGGGCCAGGCGATGCTGATACGGAGCCGGCGGGCATGACGGCCGGAACCCCGATCCTGTGGGCCTATCTTGCCGCCAGCGCGGTGGCGACGCCGGCCTATCGCTGGATTCAGGCCCGGCGGTTGAAAGCCGGCAAGGAAGACCCCACCCGGCGCGAGGAACGCTTCGGCACCGCCTCGGCACCCCGCCCGCCCGGCAGGCTGATCTGGTTCCACGCCGCCAGCGTGGGCGAAAGCCTGTCCCTGCAGGGTCTGATCCGGAGCTTGCTGGACGCCGAGCCAGAGGTGCAGGTCCTGTTGACCACCACCACCGTCACCTCGGCCCGGCTGCTGGCAGACCGGCTGCCCGACCGCGTGCGGCACCAGTTCGCGCCCTACGACGCCGGCCCGGGCGTGGGCCGCTTCCTGGACCACTGGCGCCCCGATCTGGCGGTCTGGACCGAAAGCGAGCTGTGGCCGCGTCTGCTGCAGCAGACCAGCCGCCGCGGCATCCCGATGCTCTTGGTCAATGCCCGCGTCTCGGACAAGACCGCGGCGCGCTGGCGGCGCTGGCCGCGGCTGGCGCGGGCGCTGCTGTCGCCGTTCCGGGCGATCCTGGTGCAGGAAGAGCCCGCCGCCGCGCTGATGCGAGAAATCGGCGTGCTCGCGGACCGGCTGGCCGTGACCGGATCGCTCAAGGAAGACCTGCCCCCCCCCGCGACCGCACCCGAGGCGCTGGCCGATCTGCGGGCGCGGCTGGGTGACCGTCCGTGCTGGCTGGCCGCCTCGACCCATGCGGACGAAGAGACGCTGCTGGTCGAGGCCCAGGCCCGCGCCTTCGGCTCTGGTCCGCAGGCGCCGCTTCTGGTGATCGCGCCGCGTCACCCCGACCGCGGCCCTGCGCTCGCGGCGGCGCTGGTGGCCGGTGGACACTCGGTCGCGCTGCGCTCGGCCGGCGGGCTGCCGGGGCCGCGGACGCAAGTCTATATCGCCGATACCCTGGGCGAGATGGGCCTGTGGTACCGGCTGTGCCCCGTGGCCTTTGTCGGCGGCTCTTTGACGCCGGTCGGCGGCCACAACCCCTATGAGCCGGCGTTGCTGGACTGTGCGGTGATCCACGGGCCGCATGTGTTCAACTTTGCCGGCATCTATGCGCGGCTTGACGCGGCGGGCGCGGCGCTGGCGGCCACCACCGAGGACCAGATCGCCACGGCGCTGCGCCAGTTGCAGGACGAGCCGAGGCGTATCCGCCAGGTGCAGGCCGCGCGGGCGGTGCTGGCCGAGGGAGATTCGGCCACCGCGGCGGTTTTGGCGGCGATCCGGGCGCTGCTGGCGCCGCCGCCGCTCTTGGCAACGCCCGCCGCTGCGCCCGCTGCCGCGCAGCCCCGGCCGCCGGTATCGGTCGATGACATCGACGTGTTGGTGCCGAACTTCAAGCGCCGGCTCTCGGGGGTGACGGCCACCGTGGTCCGGCTGGTGCCGCTGCAGGCGCAGGCGATCCGCATCGCTGCGGTGGCTCCGGCGCTGCCGCCCGGGATTCCGCAAGTTCCGCTTCGGGCGCTGCTGACGATGTCGCGGCGGGGACCCTCGGGCTGGCGGGTCTGGCATGCGCGGCGCAATGTCGAGATGCTGGCGGGGCTGGCGCTGGCGCGGCTCTTGCGCAAGCGGCTGCGGTTCGTCTTCACCTCGGCCTCGCAGCGTCGGCACACCGGGCTGACCCGCTGGCTGATCCGGCGGATGGATGTGGTCGTGGCAACCTCGGAAAAGACCGCGGCCTATCTCGAGCGACCGGCGCAGGTGATCTACCATGGCATCGACAATGCCACCTTCACCCCTGCCGCCGACCGCGCCGCTCGTGCCGACCTGCGCGCGCGGTTGGACCTGCCGCCCGAGGGGCTGCTGATCGGCTGCTACGGCAGGATCCGGGCGCAAAAGGGCACGGATCTTTTCGTTGCCGCCGCCATTGCGCTGAGCCGAACCTTCCCGGCGCTGAACGCCGTGGTGATCGGCCGCGCCCTGCCCAAGGACCAGGACTTTCTGGCCGGGCTGAAGGACCAGGTCCGCACCGCCGGGCTTGCATCCCGCATCCTGTTTCGCGAAGAGGTGCCGGTCTGGGACATGCCGGACTGCTTTCGCGCGCTGGACGTCTATGTTGCGCCGCAACGCTGGGAAGGTTTCGGCCTGACCCCGCTCGAAGCGATGGCCTGCGGCGTGCCGGTGGTCGCCGCCGACGTCGGCGCCTTTCGCGAACTGGTGGCCGAGGCCGAGACCGGCTTCGTCGTCGCCGCCGGCTCGGCCGCACCGCTGGAACAGGCGGTTGCGGCGCTGCTGGCCGATCCGGCCCGGCTGGACCGTTTTCGCCAGGCCGCCCGCAGGCATGTCGAGCGGCACTTCGACATCCACGCCGAGGCCGAGGCGCTGATCGGCCTTTACCGCAAGCTGCTGGCCGCCCCTGGCGCCTGATCCCCCCGACATCCCCGCGCCCGACATCCCCGCGCCCGACATCCGCCCGACCCCGAGACCGGCATGTTTTGCCTTGGCGGGGCCGGGTCAGGCCGCTAGTAGAGGGCGACCGCATCCCGTTCCGGAAGTCCTGTCGCGATGGATTACACCTACGTGCCCCCCCCGGTACCCACGCTGGCGCGCTGGCGGCACATCACCACGGCTTTCCCCGGGCTGTCGGTGCTGCGGATGATGGAATACGAACTGCTGTCCACCCTGCAGCTTTCGGGCCGCGTGCTGGACATGGGCGGCGGCCAGCGGGCCAACTACCTCAAGGTGCTGCCACCGGGGGCCACAATCGAATCCGTCAACATCGACCCCAAGATCGAGCCGACGCATCTGGTCCAGCCCGGCCAGCCGCTGCCGTTTCCCGACGACAGCTTCGACGCGGTGATCTGCTTCAATACGCTGGAGCATATCTACGATCCCATCGCCGTGGTGCGCGAACTGTTCCGGGTGGTGAAACCGGGCGGCAAGATGCATGTCATCGTGCCCTTCATGTTCCGCATCCATGGCCACCCCGACGACTATACCCGCGCCACGCCCAGCTGGTGGCGCGAGACGTTTTCCCGTGCCGGATTCTCGGCGCTGCGGCTGATGCCGCTGGTCTGGGGCCGCCGCACCACCGTGGCCGTGGTGCCGGGCCTGTATGGCCCATTTCCGCGGGCGCGGCTTCACCTGGCCATGCTGCTGGACGTGTTGACCGCCAAGCTGCTGCTGAAAGGCGACACCATCTCGGGTCGCCGCGGCGAAAGCATCTGCGGCACCTCGCCGGGCTGGTTCATGATCGGAGCCAAATGATGACCGAAACCAGCCAGACCCCCGAGGCCCCGAAGTCGCCGCTGCGCAGCCTGCGGCTGTTCTGGCACCGCCTGG
The DNA here is from genome assembly GCF_020564565.1 of Rhodobacter sp. Har01. Classification (GTDB taxonomy): domain Bacteria; phylum Pseudomonadota; class Alphaproteobacteria; order Rhodobacterales; family Rhodobacteraceae; genus Pseudogemmobacter. The sequence goes on along the minus strand of NZ_JAJCTD010000004.1, from coordinate 243,587 downwards.
CAGGGCGCAAGACCACCACGCTGGACGGGCTGCGCCTGGTCTGCGACCCCGCGAAGATGCACCGCTCGGTCGCCACCGCGATCATCAAGGGTTCGTACGAGGCGCCCGAGCGGGTGCTGGTGCGCGCCGCGCTGCGCCCCGGCGACAAGGTGGTCGAGGTGGGCACCGGCGTCGGCGTGGTCAGCCTGTTGTGCAACAAGCTGGCCGGCGCCGGCAACGTCACCTCGTTCGAGGCCAACGCCGCGCTGGAGCCGGTGATCCGGGAGAACTTCGCCCTGAACGGCATGGAGCCCCGGCTGCGCCTGCGCGCGGTGACGGTGGACGGCGCTCCGATAAGCTTCTTCCGCAACGAGAACGTGGTTTCGTCGTCGATCTACGACCGTGGGCTGCAGGCCCAGAAGGTGACGGTCGAAAGCGACGCGATCGACCGGGTGCTGAAGGACGAGCAGGCCACCGTCCTGGTGATGGACGTGGAAGGCGCCGAGATCGACCTGCTGCAGGCGGCCAACCTCTCGGGCCTGCGCGAGATCATCGTCGAGCTGCACCCCCACATCGTGGGCGAAGCGGCGACCCGGGCGATGATCGACAGCGTCTGCGCGCGCGGCTTTCGGGACGCCGGGCGCATCCACAAGAACATCCGCCTCAGCCGGACGGGTTAGGCGATGTGGCCGGCCTATGTCATCAACCTGGCCGACAACACCGCGCGCCTTGCGGCGGTCAGCGGCGTGCTGGGCGGGCAGGGCGTGGCCTTCCGGCGGATCGACGCGGTGAATGGCTGGAAGCTGGGCCCGGCCGAGATCGCCGCCGCCTACGACGCCGCCCGCAATGCCCGCGACGGCCGCCAGCCGCTGGTCCCGGCCGAGATCGGCTGCTATCTGTCGCACATCGCCGCCTGGGAGCAGATCGCCGCCGGCGACGCGCCGGGCGGCTTTGTCTTCGAGGATGACTTCGACGCCACCTCTGACCTGGCCCGGGTGATGACCGCGCTGTCCACCGATGCCACCGGCGACTGGGACATGGTCAAGCTCTTCACCCTTGATCCTGCGGTGCCGCTGGGGGCGGCGCGCGACCTGGCGCCGGGGGTGCGGATCGGCATTCCGTACCGGGTGCCGACCTGCCTGATCGGCTATGGCCTGACCCGCGCCGCCGCTGCCCGCCTTGCGGCCCGCGCACGGCCGTTCTTCCGCCCGGTGGACGAAGACCAGAAATTCGTCTGGGAGACCGGCCTGCGGGTAGCGCTGGTGCTGCCGCCGCCGGTGGTGCTGGGCGATCAGCAGACGGTGACCGGCACCATCGGCCGGGCCCGGCGCGACGGGCGCCGCGGCGGCCTGGGGCAGGCGTTGCACCGGTTGCTTTACGGGCTGCGCTACCGTCGGGCGCTGGCCCGCCACCGCCGCGCCGAGGGCTGGCAGGCATGACTGCGCCCCGTGTGCTGCATTTCCATTTCGGCAAGGAAGGCGGGGCCGAGCGGTTCTTCGTCAATCTTGCCCAGGCGCTGGCCGCGCGCGGGGTGGAACAGCGCTTCGTGATCCGCCCCGGTCGCAGCTGGGAGGCCGACATTGCCGCCCTGGGCCCGGTGATCCGCAACAACTTCAGCCGCATCTCGCCGGTGTCGCTGCTGGCGCATCTGCAGGTGAATGCGCTGGTGCGGCGCTGGCGCCCCGATGCCGCAATGGCCTGGATGCCACGGGCCGGGCGGCTGATGCACCCCTGGCCGGGCGTGGTGAAACTTGCCCGCATGGGTGATTTTCCAGAGAACCTCAAGCATTTCGGGCAATGCGACGTGCTGGTCGGCAATGTTCCCGGCATCGCCCGCCGCTGCCGCGACCTGGGCTGGAAAAAGCCAGTGCTGACGATCTCGAACTTTGCCCGAGAGGTGGCGGCGGTGCCGGTGTCGCGCGCCAGCCTGACCACGCCCGAGGGCGCCTTCCTGGTGGCGGCCAGCGGCCGCTTCGTGCAGCGCAAGGGCTTTGACGTGCTGATCCGCGCGGTTGCCCGGTTGCCCGGTGCCTGGCTCTGGCTGTTGGGCGAGGGACGCGAACGCGCCGCGCTCGAAACGCTGGCGCGCGATCTGGGCATTGCCGACCGGGTGCGCTTTGCCGGCTGGGTGGCCGAGCCGATCCACCTGATCGCCGCCGCGGATGCCTTCGTCATGCCGTCGCGCCACGAACCCTTGGGCAATACCCTGCTTGAAGCCTGGGCCGCCGGGGTGCCCTCGGTCGCGACCCGATCGGAAGGCCCCGACTGGTACATGCGCGACGGCATCGACGGCATCGTGACCGCGCTGGACGACGATGTCGCCATTGCCGCCGGGCTGGCCCGCATCCGCGACGACGCTGCGCTGGCCGCCGGCTTCGTCGCCAATGCCCGCGACCGGCTGGCCGCGTATTTCAGCAAGGACGCCGTGGTCGATGCCTATCTGCGCGTCTTCTCCGGCGATTTCGGCGGCTAGGCCGATGCCGCTGCGGGCTCTGGTCATCAACCTGCCGGCCGAGACCGCCCGCCTGGCGTTTCAGCGCGATCAGGCCGCCCGGCTGGGGCTGGAGCTTGAGGTGGTCCCCGCCGTCACCGTGGCCGACCTGTCGCCGCCCGCCGACGATCCTTGCTGGAACCGCTGGCAGCGCCCGCTGCGCGCGGTCGAGATGGCGACGCTGATGTCGCATCGCGCGGCCTGGCGGCGGGTGATCGCCCTGGGCCAGCCGGTGCTGGTGCTGGAGGACGACGCCTGGCTGATGCCCGGCGCGGCGGCGCTTGCGGCGCAGGCGGCGGCACTGGCGGGGATCGAACACCTCAGCCTTGAAACCCGCGGCCGACGAAAGCTGCTGGGCGCTACGCATCCGCAGGTGCCGGGGCTGCGGCGGTTGTGGCTGGATCGCACCGGTGCCGCGGCCTGCCTGCTGTGGCCCGAGGGCGCGCGCAAGCTGCTGGCGCGGGCCGACCGCGTTCCCGCCCTGGCCGATGCCGTCCCGGTCGAGACGCCGGGCCTTCTGCGCTGGCAGGCGGCGCCGGCGCAGGCGATCCAGATCGACATGGCGGCGCGCTACGGTCTGACCCCACCGATCGCGGTGGCCAGCGCGATTTCCTCGGTCCCGAGGCCGGCCCGCGGCAGCCTGCGGCATCGGCTGCGGCGGGTCGCCCGGCAGCTTTGGATGGGGCTGGCCGCCTTGCGCCCCGGTACCCGGCGGATCGAACTGCGCCCGGCCGGCGCAGAGAAAGGCCCGGCATGACCTCGCTGCGCGAAGTCCGCAACGTCCTGACCTGGCAGTTCGGCCATCCGACGCATCTGTTCCTGCACATCCCCAAGAACGCCGGGGTCAGCCTGCGCAAGCATCCCGGCCTGCAAGGCCGCATCCTGCCCGCCGACCCCTGGCTCCTGCAAAGCCGCGCCTATGTGCGGGCGCTGCGCGCGACGATGGACGCCAACGGCGAACACCACGGCTACCAGCATGCCCGCTGGCGCGATGTCGCCCCCAAGGTGACCGCCCGGCTGCGTGCCTTCGCCGTGGTGCGCAACCCCTGGGCCCGCACCGTCTCGCGCTGGCGCTTCGGCCGGCTGGCGGTTGAACAGGGCAACTCGCCCGCGGGCTATTGCGCCGAGACCTTCGAGGGCTTTCTGGAAGAGCGGCATGTCTGGGGTGGCCGGCCGTTCTACTGGCACCGGGCGATCCGCGGCTGGTATCCGCAATTCGACTACGTGACCGATGCCGACGGGGCGATCCGTGCCGACGTGCTGCGGCTTGAACACCTGGACCAGGACCTTACCGCCTACCTGGGCACCGCGCCGCCGCCGCGGCGCAACACGTCGGGGCGGTTCGACTGGCGCGCGGTGTACACGCCGCAGACGATCCAGATCGTGGCCGACTGGTATGCCGCCGACATCGACGCCTTTGGCTTCGACTTCGACACCGCGGCGACCCGCAACTTCTGGGTGCCGACCTGAGGCCCGGCCAAGGCCCAGTCAGCCTGCCGCCAACGGCGGCGGCCGGCGTTGTGGCCAGCCGGACGCGCGGTGCCAGGCCTGGCCGATGGCCAGCACCCGCGCATCGGCGCCCGACCGGCCGATGATCTGCAGGCCCATCGGCAGGCCCTCTGGCCCGAACCCCACCGGCACCGACAGCGCCGGCAGGCCGATCAGGCTGGCCGGGACGACGACCTCCATCCAGCGGTGGTAGGTGTCCATCGTCCGCCCGGCAATCTCCTGCGGCCAGCGCCAGTCTGCCGGAAAAGGCCAGACCTGTGCGCTGGGCAGCACCACCGCGTCGAAGCGGGAAAACAGCCGCGCCGCATGGGCGTGCCAGCGGCTGCGGATCACGCTGGCCTCGTAGACCGCCTGCGCGCTCAGCCCCATCCCCTGCTCGATCTCCCAGATCGTCTCGGGCTTGGTCTGCGCCCGCTTCACCGGGTCTTCCGCCAGCGCCCGCTTGCCGCCCGCATTCAGCATCGCCCGCAAGGTCACCCAGGACGACCACAGCGCCTCGGCCGGAAACGGCGGCGCCAGCACCTCGACCACCGCGCCCATGTCTTCAAGGCCCCGCAAGGCCGCCTCGCAGAGGTCCAGAATCCCCGGCTCCATCGGGTAGGCGCCGCCCCAGTCGGCCAGCCAGCCGATGCGCAAGCCCTTCACGCCGGCGTCCAGGCCCGTCAACAGGTCCGGCACCGCGCGCGGAAACGGCACCTCGGGGTTCTCGCCCGCCATCACCCCCAGGAAACGCGCCAGGTCTTCCACCGTCCGCGCCATCGGCCCCTCGGTCGCCAGCGTCGAAAGATAGGTGTCCCCCTCGGCGTCCGAGGGCACCAGCCCCCAGCTCGGCCGAAAGCCGTAGACGTTGCAGAACGCCGCCGGGTTGCGCAAAGACCCCATCATGTCGCTGCCGTCCGCCACCCACAGCATCCGGGCCGCCAGCGCCGCCGCCGCCCCGCCCGAAGACCCGCCCGCGCTGCGCGACAAGTCATAGGGATTGCGTGTCACCCCGAACACCGGGTTGAAGCTGTGCGAGCCCTGCCCCCATTCCGGCACATTGGTCTTGGCCGTGATGACCGCCCCCGCCGCCCGCATCCGCGCCGCCAGAATGTCGTCCGCCGCCGGAACGAAATCGGCAAACAGCGGCGACCCCCAGGTCGTCCGCAAGCCCCTGGTGGCCACCAGATCCTTCAACGCCAGCGGAATCCCGTGCAGCCAGCCCTTCGGCTCCTGCCCGTCCAGCGCCCTCGCCTCGGCCATCACCTCGTCCGGATCACGCCGCGACACCAGCGCGTTCACCGCGCCGTTGACCGCCGCCACCCGATCCAGATGAACCGCCATCACCTCCGACGGCGCCACCTTCCGCGCATGGATGGCACGCGACAGCTCGGACGCAGACCACTCCAGCATGGCTTGCCCTTTTTCAAATACTCTCTGGGGGTGCGGGGGGCGAAGCGCCCCCGCCGCGCGCGGGCGAAGGCCCGCGCCACTCAAGGGAACGTCCCGGGGCCGCTCGCGGCCCCGGGACTCATTCAGATTGGCCCGGTCACTTCTGCAGCTCGGTCCAGATCGCGGTCATGTATTCGCGCGACTTCTCCGAACAGGTCGGCAGGAAATGCCCCGCCGCCTTGAACTCTTCCGGCACCACGACCTCGGGCGCCGTCTTCATGTCGTCCGGCATGAAGGCGTCCGACCCCGAAATCCCGTTGGCATAGCGGGCAAAGGCGCTGATCATCGCCGCATTCTCCGGCACCATGATGAAGTTCAGGAACGTGTAGGCCTCCTCGACGTTCTGCGCGTCCTTCAGCAGCATCGCGCTGTCCATCCACAGCACATAGCCTTCCTTCGGATAGCCATAGGCCACGTCCGGGTTCGCCAGCCGCGCCCGCATCGAGCTGCCGTTCCAGTTCACGCTCGCCGCCCAGTCGTTGTTCGACAGCTTCTCGGTCGCACCATAGTCCATGGAAATCCAGTTCGGCTTGGCCGCGATCAGCCCGTCGCGCACCTTCTTCAGCACTTCCAGGTCTTCCGAACAGGCCTCGCCGCCGTAGTAGAAGGTCGCCAGCGAGACCACATCCATCATCTCGGGCACGACGTTGATCTTGCCCTTCAACTCGTCTGGCACTTCCAGCCAGACCGCTGACGTGTTGATGTCGCCGCCATAGACCGATGTGTTCACGGCGACCCCGGTCGAGCCCCACTGCCACGGGATCGAGTTCTTGCGGCCCTCATCCCACGGCACGGTCATCCATTCCGGCGCGATGTTGGCGTGGTTCGGCAGTTTCGACAGGTCCAGCTCGACCGTCAGCCCCTTCTCGGCGAAGATCGGCACATAGTTGGCCGAGGGCACCACCAGGTCGAAGCCATGCCCGCCGGCCTCGATCTTGGCCAGCGCGGTGTCGTTGCTGTCATAGTCGGTCACGGTGACCTTGATTCCGGTCTCCGACTCGAACTTGGCCAGCAACTCGGGGCTGGTGTAGTTGCCCCAGTTGTACAGCTGCAGAACCCCCTCGGCCGAGGCAAGCCCGGTCGTCGCCGTCAAGAGCGCGGTCGCGGTCAGAAGTCTTTTCATCGTCTTTCTCCCGGTTGGTTTTTCAGTCTTTCTTTCGCGTCAGCAGGAAGAACGCGGTCAGCAGAACCACGGTCACCGCCAGCAGCATGGTGGAAACCGCGTTGATCTCGGGGGTCAGCTGGCGGCGCAGCTGGCCCAGCATGTAGGTGGGCAGCGTATCCTGCCCGCCCGACTTCACGAACTCGGTAATCACCACGTCGTCCAGGCTGATGACAAAGGCCAGCATCGCCCCGGCGATCATGCCCGGCGCCAGCAAGGGCAGGGTGACCCGGCGGAAGGTCTGCCAGGGCGTCGCGTAAAGGTCCGCCGCCGCCGTCTCCAGCGTCAGGTCCATGCCTTCCAGCCGCGCCCGGATCGGCAGATAGGCGAAAGGCACGCAAAAGGCCGCATGGGCCAGCACCAGATAGCCCAGGCCATGGATGCCGGTCGCCTGCTTGACCAGCCCGAACAGGATCATCAACGCCACCGCGGTCACGATTTCCGGCACCATCAGCGGCTGGTTGATCATCACATAGATGAAGGTCTGGCCCCGGAACGCCTGCCGCCGTGTCGTGCCCAGCGCGGCCATGGTCGCCACCACGGTCGAGATCAGGGCCGCGAAACAGGCGATCATCAGCGACCGCACCGTCGCATCCTTCACCTGCTGGTTCGCCCAGGCCTTGGCATACCAGTCCAGCGAGAACCCGCCCCAGACGCCGACCGCGTTCGAGGCGTTGAAGGAATAGGCCACCAGCGTGAAGATCGGCAGGTAAAGGGCGATGAAGACCAGCACCGCCATGGTGGCAAAGCCGGGCAGCCGGGCGACATGGAACGACCGCTCAGCCATGGCCGGCATCCCGGTTGGCATAGCGCACATAGACCAGCAGGGCGACGGTCACGATGATCAGCAGCATCATCGACAGCGCCGCCCCCAGCGGCCAGTTCTTCCCGGCCAGGAACTGCAGCTCGATGAAGTTGCCGATCATCATCTGCTTGCCGCCGCCCAGCACGCGCGGCGTGACATAGGCGCCAAGGCTGGGCACGAAGACCAGGATCGACCCGGCGATGATGCCGGGCTTGACGATCGGCAGGATCACCCGGCGCAGCACCTGGCCCCGGCTGGCATAAAGGTCATAGCCCGCCTCCAGAAGCTTCATGTCGAAGCGGTCGATGGCGGCGAACAGCGGCAGCACCATCAGCGGCAGGTAGACATAGGTCATGCCGACAAAGATCGCGAAGGGGCCGTAGAGCATGTCGAGCGGCGCCTCGATCACCCCCAGCTTCAGCAGCACCGCGTTGATCAGGCCTTCCTTCCGCAGCACCTCGTTGATCGCATAGGTGCGGATCAAGAGGTTGGTCCAGAACGGAATGGTGATCAGGAACAGCCACAGCGCCCGCTGCCGGGGCGGCCGCGTGGCGATGAACCAGGCGGTCGGAAAGCCCAGGATGAAGGTGAAGGCGGTGGTCATCAAGGACAGGCTGACCGACCGCCAGAAGATCGTCAGATGCGCATCCGCCAGCACCCATTCGTCGGTGAAGATGTCCTTCGACCACAGGATGCCGGTCCAGCCCCCGGTCGAGAAATCCCAGACCACGTTGCCGTGCTGGCCGGGGGACAGGAAGGAATAGACCAGCACGATCAAGAGCGGCCCCGCCGCCGCCGCAAGCAGCAATACCAGCGCCGGCGCCGACAGCAGCCAGCCGTTGCGGGCGCTGCGTCTGACGGCGTTCTCCTCGGCGGCGCTCATCTCTCAGTCCTCCACCGCCTGCACCGCGCCGGGGGCGAAGCGGATGCCCACCTGATCGCCCTGCTTCAGCCCCGCCTCGCCATCGGCCGGGCTTTGCAGCCGGGCGACGACCTCGGTGCCGTCCTTCAGGTGCAGGTGGCAATGCGTGTCGGTGCCGAAATAGACCAGCACCGAGACGGTGGCGGGCAGGGCGCCCGGTTCCACCGGCCCCAGCCGCAACTGCTCGGGCCGCACGATCACCGTATGCGGGCGGCCGATATCGGCGGGCTTCAGCCCCTGCACCGCGATCACGTCGCCGGTGGCAAGGCGCACGCCGCCGGCCTCAGCCGTGCCGGTCAGGAAATTGGTCTCGCCGATGAAATCCGCCACGAAGCGGTTGATCGGCCTTGTGTAGATGTCCTGCGCGCTGCCCACCTGCTGCAGCTTGCCCTGGCTCATCACGCCGATCCGGTCGGACATGGTCAGGGCTTCTTCCTGGTCATGGGTGACGAAGACGAAGGTGATGCCGGTCTCAAGCTGCAGCCGCTTCAGCTCGATCTGCATCTCCTTGCGCAGCTTCAGGTCCAAGGCCGACAGCGGCTCGTCCAGCAGCAGCACCTTCGGCTGCGGCGCCAGCGCGCGCGCCAATGCCACCCGCTGCTGCTGCCCGCCCGACAATTGCGCCACCTTGCGGCCTGCCAGCGCGTCCAGCTTGACCAGTTCCAGCATCTTCGCCGTCCGCGCCTTCACCTCGGCCGAGGGCTTGCCCAGCATCTCCAGCCCGAAGGCCACGTTCTGTGCCACCGTCAGGTGTGGAAACAGCGCATAGCTCTGGAACACCGTGTTCACCGGCCGCTTGTTCGGGGGCAGGGTGGTGATGTCGGCGCCATCCAGCAGGATGGTGCCCCCGGTGGGCATCTCGAACCCCGCGATCAGCCGCAGAAGCGTGGTCTTGCCGCAGCCCGAGGGGCCGAGAAGGGTGAAGAACTCGCCCCGCCGGATGTCGACGCTGACATCGTCCAGCGCCCGCACGGCGGCGGCGCCCTGGCCGAAGGCCTTCACCACGTTCCGGGCAGAGATCGTCACCTCATCGGCCACGGTCGCACCCCCCTGTCTTATGTCTTTTGATCATATTGGGCGGGCCAGTTGTCTGTTTACAAGCGATTCCTTCCGTTCATCCCGCCATCGGCGCCCTTTTCGCCGCCCAGGGTGCCGCCCGCTCAACCTCTGCGCACAGGGCGATCAGCAGTTCATCCTGGCCGAAAGCGGCGGCCAGATGCACGCCGATGGGCAACCCATCGGCCGACCACCCCAGCGGCAGGCTCGCGGCGGGCTGGCCGCTGGCATTGAACACCGCGCAGAACGGCGAATAGGCGAAAATCCCCTGCGGTCCGGTGCGATAGGCGACATAGTCCTCGGTCGCGTGACCGAAGCGCCCGACGCTGGCCGGAGGCTCGGCCAGCGTCGCGCTAAGCAGCACGTCGATCTGATCGAACTCAGCCGCCATCTGCCGCCCGAAGGCATGGATCTGCCCCACCGCCTGGAGATACCGCGTCGGATGCAGGGTTTCGGCATGGGCCACCGCCCCGCGCCCGACGCCCTCCACCAGATCGGCCGTCAACGCCCGCCCCTTCAGGGCGCTGCGAATCCCCAGGGCGGTGCCCACCGCGACGATATCCGTCCAGGCCCGCATCATGCCGGGAACGTCGGCCTTGGGCAAAACCGGTACAACCTGATGCCCCAGCCCCTCCAGCAGCCGCCCCGTCGCCCGCACCGCCTCGGCCACCTGCGGGTCGATCGGCCCACCGGTCAGCGTGGTGTCGCAGATCCCCACCCGCAGCCGCCGCGGCGGGCGGCTGATCGCCGCCGCATGGCCGCGCGCCAGCGGCGGCGCCCAGTAGGGCGCGCCCGGATCGGCGCCTTCGCAGGCGTCCAGCATCACCGCCGTGTCGCGCACCGACCGGGTCAGGAACCCGTCGATCGCCATTCCCGCCCAGCCTTCGCCGGCATAAGGCCCGTCCGGCAACCGCGCCCGCGTCGGCTTGAACCCGAACAACCCGCAGCTTGAGGCCGGTATCCGCACCGACCCGCCGCCATCCGAGCCATGCGCAAAGGCCACGATCCCCGCCGCAACCGCCGCCCCCGCGCCGCCCGAAGACCCGCCCGGCGTGTGGTCAAGGTTCCAGGGGTTCCGCGTCGGCCCGCCATAGACCGCCGCCTCGGTCGCCGCCCCGATCCCGCCCTCGGGGCTGGTCGTGCGGCCAAAGGTCACCACCCCGGTCGCCTTGATGCGGGCGAAGATCGCCGAATCCCCCGGATAGCGCGTGTCCGCCAGCAACCGTGATCCGTTGTGCGAGGGGAAATCCTTGGCCTCAACCCCCAGGTCCTTGATCAGGAAGGGAACCCCGCGGAACGGCCCCGCCGGCAAGCCCTCCCGGATCGACCGCCGGGCGACCGCCTCCTGCACCAGCACCACCGCGTTCAACGCCCCATTGCGCGCCTCGACCGCCGCCAGGGCGGCATCCAGCAACTCATCCGCCGTCACCGCGCCCTTTGCCACCAGCCCCGCCAGCTCGGTGGCATCCGTCGCGCCCAGATCGCCGATCATCCCGATTCTCCCTGCACCCGCCCCCATGCTGGCCGCCCCCGCGCCATGGGTCCATCCCCGCCGCGCCACGGCGCATGTCGCAAACGCCCCGCCGGCGCCGCGCAGCCGCTTGACACCGCGGCCCATCGGTCTATGCAAAGGGCGCCTTCGGTTCCGGGCGTCAAACCCCGGACGAAAAGGGAACGCGGTGCAAATCCGCGGCTGCCCCCGCAACTGTAAGCGGCGAGCGATGACGGACTACGCCACTGGGAAACCGGGAAGGCCCGTCAAAGCAACGACCCGCATAGCCAGGAGACCTGCCGAGGTGATCACCCTTTCCGGGGCGCGGGGCGCGCCACGGCAGGCGGACGTCCGCCAGAGGTGACGCTTCACCCGTCGGCGGAAAGGTTCCCTTTCCCAAGACACCACGCTTGCAGGGCCGCACCCGGCCCAAGGGAAAGGAAAGACCCGATGAAACGCCTTGCCGTTTCGCTGATTGCCCTACTTGCTGCCACCCCCGCCCCGGCACAGGACATCGAACTGGCCGAAATCGTCGTCTCGGCCCTGCGCACCGCGGTCGAGCGGCTGCGCACCGGCGTCTCGGTCGATGTCGTCGATGCCGAGGATCTGCGGAAGTCGCGCGACACCACCGTCGCCGCCGCGCTGTCGCGCCTGCCTGGTGTCAGCCTGTCGCAGTCCGGCCCCTTCGGATCGACCGCCGCGCTGCGGGTGCGCGGCGCCGACGGCCGCTATCTGGCGGTCTATGTCGATGGCATCCGCGTGTCCGACCCCTCGGGCACCAATGTGTCCTTCGACTTCGGCAGCCTGATGACCGCCGACGTTTCCCGGATCGAGGTTCTGCGCGGCTCGCAATCCGCGCTCTGGGGCGGCAGTGCGGTCGGCGGCGTGATCGCCATCACCACGCTGGGCGCAACCGAGGAGGGCCTGCACCAGACCGCCACGGTCGAAGCCGGCAGCTTCGGCACCGCAAGGCTGTCCTACGGCCTGACGCAAAAGACCGACCGGCTGGACCTGGCCTTTGCGGCCACCCGCCTGCGCACCGACGGCTATTCCGCCTTCGACGGCGGCGCCGAGGATGACGGCGCCGAAGCGACCCGGCTGTCGTTCTCGGCCCGCTACCAGGCCAGCGACGTGCTGACCCTGGGCGGCGCCGTCTTCGCGCAGGACACCACGCAGGATTATGACGGCTACACCCCCGCCTTCGTTCTGGGCGACCTGATCGGCTACAGCCAGACCCGCCGTGAAACCGGCGCCCGCGTCTTTGCCGAATGGGCGACCGGCAACACCGACCACGTCTTCGACCTGGCCCTCTATGACACCGACCGCAGCTACGACCAGGCCGGCGACATCGCCACATATGGCGGCCGGCGCGTCACCTTCTCGTGGCAGGGCACCACCCAGGTCTCGCCGGCGCTCAGCTTCGTCTACGGCGCCGACTGGTCGGAAGAGACGGCCGAGTATTCCAACCTGCCCGGCGGCAGCGCCTCGACCGACATCGCCGGGGTCTTCGCCCAGGCGATCTGGGCCCCATCCGAGACGCTGGACATCGCGGCCACCCTGCGCAGCGACCACAACTCTGGCTTCGGCGACTTTGCCACCGGCCGGCTGGCCCTGGCCTGGCGCCCCGCGGACGGCACCACCCTGCGCGCCGCCTATGCCACCGGCTTCCGCGCCCCTTCGATCGACGAGCGTTTCGGCGACTACCCCGGCTTCTTCCCCTTCGTCGGCAATCCCGATCTGCAGCCCGAGGAAAGCGAAAGCATCGAGGTCGGCATCGAGCAGCAGGTCGGCGCGGCCACCCTGTCGGCCACCCTGTTCCGGCTGGATGTGGACAACCTCATCACCTACCAGTTCGGCGCACCCTCGACGCTGGTGAACCTGCCCGGGGTCTCGACCCGGCAGGGGGTGGAACTGGCCGCGGCCGTGCCGGTGTCGGACGCCGTGACCCTGGGCCTTGCCTATACCTACACCGACGGCCGGCGCCCTGACGGCAGCCGGTTGATCCAGGTCCCCTACCACGACCTGGCGCTGTCGGTGGATGCGCAGATGTCCGACCGGCTCTCGGGCGGCCTGACGCTGACCCATGTGGCGGGGCGCATCGACAACGACGCCAACACCTTCCTCGCCGTGGCGATGCCCGACTACACCGTGCTGAACGGCCAGGTCTCCTATGACCTGACCGACACGACCCAGGCCTACCTGCGGGTCGAGAACCTGCTGGACGCCGATTATCAGATGGTCAACGGCTACGCCGCCTCGGGCCGGGCGGTCTATCTGGGCGTCGAGGCGAAGTTCTAGGCATTTGCGGCCGGGCGGGGACTGGCCTCGCCCGGCGCCGAATCAGGGGGGCGGCAAAATGACCAACGCAAGGCACGGCGGCTGCCACAGCCTGACGTTTGTCCCGCGTCTGCAAGACGCCGTGCCGACCTGGGCGATGCCTGGCGTCCTGGCCATGACCGCAGTGCTCGCAATGGTTTGCGGGGCACCCCCGGCGCTGGCCGAGGCCCCCGCCCGCGTCGTGTCGATGAACCTCTGCACCGACCAGTTGGCAATGCTGCTGGCCGCCCCCGGGCAACTGGTCTCGGTCAGCGTGCTGGCCTCGGACCCGCTGTCGTCGTCGATGGTGGATCAGGCCGCGGCCTACCCTGCCAACCGCGGCGGCGCCGAAGAGGTGTTCCTGATGCGCCCCGATCTGGTGTTGGCCGGAACCTACACCGCGCTTGGCTCGGTTGACCTGCTGCGGCGGCTGGGGGTCAGGGTCGTGCAGGTGCCGCCGGTGACCTCGCTGGATCAGGTGCCTGAACAGATTCTCATTGTCGGCCAAGCTCTTGGCCGCGAAGACGCCGCCCGCAAGCTGGCCGCCGACTTCGCCGCCGGGCTGGCCGCGCTGGCCGTCGACCTGCCCCCGGCGACCGCCGCGCTGTATTATCCGAACGGCTACACCACCGGAGATGGGACGCTGGCGAACGACGTTCTGGCCCACACCGGGTTCTCGAACGTCGGCGCCACGGCGGGGCTGACCGGCGGCGGCATCCTGCCGCTTGAGCGTCTGGTGATGGCCCGCCCGCAGGTGGTGGTGACCTCGGTGCCCTATCCCGGCGCCTCGCGGTCCGAGGAGATCCTGGATCATCCCGCGCTGGCCAAGGTTCGCGAAAAGGCTGGAATATCAGCCAGTTCCGATGCCGACTGGGTCTGCGGCACGCCGCATATCCTGCGCGCCGTGGCCGGCATGAAGGCCGCCCGCGAGGCGCTGGAATGAAGCCGGTCCTGCCGGCCCTGGCCTTGCTGGTGGCGGCGCTTTTTGCGGCCTCGCTGCTGATCGGCCCGGCCGGCCTGGGCCTGGGGGACTCGCTCCGCGCCCTGTTCCGGGGCGACGGCGACGCCGTGGTTCTGGTGATGCGAGAGATCCGTCTGCCGCGCGCGATCCTGGGCCTGCTGGCCGGGGCGGTGCTGGGGCTGTCCGGCGCGGCGATGCAGGGGTACTTGCGAAATCCCCTTGCAGAACCGGGCCTTATCGGCGTGTCTTCATCCGCCGCCCTGGGCGCGGTTCTGGCCCTGCAGACCGGCCTTGCCGCCGCCCTGCCGCTGGCGCTGCCGTTGTCTGCGTTGACCGGCGCGGGGCTTTCGGTGCTGCTGATCCTGCTTCTTGCCGGTCCGCGTGGCGGGGCGCTGGCGCTGATCCTGGCCGGTATCGCGCTGTCGGCGCTGACCTCGGCGCTGACCTCGCTGGTGCTGAACCTGTCGCCAAACCCCTTTGCGGCGATGGAAATCGTCTACTGGATGATGGGCTCGCTGGCCGACCGCTCGATGACCCATGTCTGGCTGGCCGCGCCCTTCATGGCCGCCGGGATGGCCGCGCTTCTGACCCTTGGCCGTGGCCTTGACGCGCTGACCCTGGGCGAGGACGCCGCGCAGTCGCTGGGCGTGAACCTGCCCCGCCTGCGCCTGACGCTGATCCTGGGCACCGCCGCCAGCGTTGGCGCCGCCGTTGCCGTTGCCGGGGCGGTCGGCTTCGTCGGCCTCGTGGTGCCCCACCTCTTGCGCCCGCTGGTCGGTGCCCGCCCCTCGCGCCTGCTGCCGGCATCGGCCCTGGGTGGGGCCGCCATGCTGCTGGCCGCCGATATCGCCACCCGGCTTGTCGCGCCGGATCAAGACCTCAAGCTGGGCGTCCTGACCGCGCTGGTGGGTGCTCCGTTCTTTCTGCACCTGATCTGGCGGATGCGGAGGGTCGAGGCATGACCCTGCTTTCGTTAGAAAACCTAACCATCCGTCGCGGCGCGTGCCCGGTGGTCGACGACGTCAGCCTGACCATCGGCGCGGGCGAGTTCATCGGCCTCCTCGGCCCCAACGGGGCCGGCAAGACCAGCCTGCTGCGCGGTGCGCTGGGGCTGCTGCCGGGCACCGGCCATTCGTCGCTCGCCGCCCTGCCGCCGCTGGCCCGGGCCAAGGCCGCCGCCTTCCTGCCGCAGGGACGCGAGATCGCCTGGCCGGTCAGCGTCGAGGTTCTGGTGGCGCTGGGCCGCAGCCCGCACGGCACGGCCGACCCCGCCGACCCGGCGGTGACGCGGGCGCTGGTCCGCATGGGTCTGACCAGTTTTCGCGACCGCAGCGCCACCGCACTGTCGGGGGGCGAACAGGCGCGGGTGCTGATCGCCCGGGCCCTGGCGCAGGAGACTCCGCTGCTCCTGGCGGATGAGCCGGTGGCCGGGCTGGACCCCGAGGCGCAGATCCGCACCATGCAGGTCTTTGCCGACCTGGCGGCCGAGGGGCGGGGCGTGGTCGCCTCGATCCACGACCTGGGGCTGGCGGCGCGGCACTGTTCGCGGTTGATCCTGATGCATCGGGGGCGGCTGGTGGCCGATGGCCCGCCGCGCGCGGTGCTGACCGATGAGACTCTGGCGGAAGTATTCGGAATCAGGGGCTTCCACGCCGAAACTGAGGACGGGCCGGTGTTCCAGCCGATGGGGCTGGTGCGGTGATCGCGGTCACGCTTGAGCGGCCCTGGCTGATTGCCCGGCTGGCCCGGCCGATGCGCGTGCTGTCGCATGCGCCCTTTGGCGCGGGGTATCGGCTGACCGACCACGTCCTGTGGCGCGAGGTGCGGAATGCCGATCTGACCCCCGGGTTCGATGCCGAAAGCTGGTTCGCCGGGCAGATGCAGCGGGCGCCGGGGGCGGTGGGGATGCTGACCTCTCGCGATGTCGGCACCTGGGATCAGGCCCGCAGCACGGTGGAGGGAGTCACCGCACAGGCGATGGTGACGCTGGGCCTTTCGAATGCCGAAAGCGTGGGGCGGCGGCTGCCCTGGCACCCGGCGGACTATGGCACGATCAACCTGCTGGTGGCGGTGGATGCCGCCCTGACCGAAGCCGCGCAGCTTGAGGCGTTGACCATCGCCGTGCAGGCCCGGACGGCGGCGCTGGTCGAACTGGGCCTGCCGCTGGCGACCGGCCTTGCCAGCGGCACCGGCACCGATTGCACTGCGCTGGCCTGCCCGCCGGGCGAGGCGCGCTATGCCGGGCTGCACACGGCGGTGGGCGAGGCGGTGGGGGCGGCGGTGCGCGAGGTGGTGGCGCGGTCGGCCGCCGACTGGCGGCGCTGGCGCGACGCCAAGCGGAAAACTCAGTCTTCCGAAGGGGATGGCGTCACATCCTGACGAAGTTTTCCGGTGTCGGAATAGACCAGCAGCCGCCCCGATGTGGTGACCACGGCGAACCAGGTCTTGCCGAAGGTGATCGCCTCGGCCGTCTCGCCCGCGGGCAGCACCACGCTTTCGGGCAGCTTCGGCAGGCTGGTGAAGGCCTTCGGCATCCGGGTGACAAGCAGGAACACCACCGTTAAGACGGCGACGATCATGGAAACGGTGAGCAGGATCACCAGTCCTTTCAGGATGCGGAGCGAGGGCGGAAGCGAGCCCTCTTCGGGAGCGGCCATGGCGGACGAACCTTTCGACGATGACGACGACGCCCGGGTGGCGCCGACTGTGGTGACGGTGACGCTGGGCCCCGACGCGCCTGCCCGCCTTGATAAGGCGCTTGCGGCCGCGGTGCCAGAGGCAGCGGCGCTGTCGCGGTCGCAGATCGCGCGGCTGATCGAAGAGGGCGCGGTCAGCCGGGACGGCGCGGTGGTGCGCGACCAGAAGGCAAAGGCGGCGCCGGGGCAGGTCTGGACGATCCGCCGGACGGCGGCGGTCGAGATCGAGGCGCAGCCGGAGGCGATCCCGCTGGTGGTGGTCCACGAGGACGCCGATCTGATCGTGATCGACAAGCCGGCGGGCATGGTGGTGCATCCGGCGCCGGGGTCTCCGTCCGGGACGCTGGTGAACGCGCTGCTGCACCACTGCGGCGACAGCCTGTCGGGCATCGGCGGGGCCAGGCGGCCGGGGATCGTGCACCGGATCGACAAGGATACCAGTGGCTTGCTGGTGGTGGCCAAGACCGACCGGGCGCATCAGGGGCTGGCGGCGCAGTTCGCGGCGCATTCGGTGACGCGGCACTATCTGGCGGTGGTGCATGGCGTGCCCACGGCGACCGATCCTCGGCTGCGCGGCACCCGCGGGGTCAGCGCCGAGGCGGGGGGCATCCTGCGCATCGCGACAAACCTGGCGCGGCACCGCACCGACCGGCAGCGGCAGGCGGTGGTCTGGCCGCCCGATGGCCGGCACGCGGTAACGCGGCTGCGGGTGGTGGAAGGCTTTGCCGACCAGGCGGCGCTGGTCGAGTGCTGGCTTGAGACCGGGCGGACGCACCAGATCCGGGTGCATCTAGCGCATGCCGGGCACGGGCTGCTGGGCGACCCGGTCTATGGCGGGAAGCGCACCCTGTCGGTGCGGGTTCTGGGCGACGGGGCGGCCGCGGGCATGGGCTTTCCGCGGCAGGCGCTGCATGCGGCGACGCTGGGGTTCCACCACCCGGTGACCGGCGCCCGGCTGGACTTTGCCGCCCCCTTGCCGGCCGACATGGCGGGGCTGATCGCGGCCTTGCGGGGGGCGGGCTAAGGCTTTCCGTTCGGCGTCGCGGGGGCCGCAAAGGCACGCCTTCGGGGCCTTGGCTTGCAAGCGTATCGCGAGAGTCGCAATATGCCTTTGTGCCGGCGCGGCCGGTGATGGAGTCGGAGTTTCCGATCGCCCCTGCTGCCCCGGGGGCATGGCCGGATGACGCAGTGCCTGCGGACGCCCGTTCATGGCGGGCATGGCAGGTCCGGCCCCCCCCCACACAATCCCTGCCCATTCCCTTTCATGGTGGATTTCCATGATTCACGACCCTGTCCGCATCGCGGACCAGATGTCGCTGCCGCTGTTCGACGAAGAGGCACTTGACATTGCCGACTACCTGAAGGCCGAAGCCGAAGCACCGACCGACATTCACCAGGACGAGGCCGCGCATCAGGGCCATCTTGCGCTGACGCTGGGCGCCATCGGCGTGGTTTATGGCGACATCGGCACCTCGCCGATCTATGCCTTCCGCGAGGCCCTGCGGGCAACCGGCGTGGCCCAGCCCGGCCCGCCCGAGGTGCTGGGCATCCTGTCGCTGCTGATCTGGACGCTGCTCCTGATCGTCACGGTCAAGTATGTCTTCGCCCTGCTGCGCGCCGACAACCGGGGCGAGGGCGGCATTCTGGCGTTGTATACGCTGGTGCGGCTGGCGGCCGGAAAGCGGTCGATTCCGGTGCTGCTGCTGGCGATCGCCGGGGCGGCGCTGTTTGCCGGCGACGCGGCGATCACGCCGGCGATCTCGGTCTTGTCGGCGGTCGAGGGGACGGAACTGATCCTGCCGGCCATGGAAAGCTACGTCCTGCCGATCACCATCGGCATCCTGGTGGCGCTGTTCTTCGGGCAACGGCGCGGCACGGCCAGCGTGGCGCGGCTGTTCGGGCCGGTCACGGTGGTCTGGTTCCTGGCGCTGGCGGGCCTTGGCCTGTGGCACATGGCCGAGACCCCCTGGGTGATCTCGGCCTTCAGCCCGGTCTGGGGCGGGCAGTTCCTGGTCCACCACACCGGCGTGGCCTTCGTGGTGCTGGGGGCGGTGTTCCTGGCGGTGACCGGAGGCGAGGCGCTTTACGCCGACCTGGGCCATTTCGGCCGCAAGCCGATCATGACGGCCTGGTTCGCGCTGGTGTTCCCGGCGCTGGTGCTGAACTACCTCGGCCAGGGCGCGCTGGTGCTGGCGCATCCCGAGGCAGCTTCGGATTCGTTCTTTGCCATGGCCCCCGCCGCCCTGCTGCCCTTGCTGGTGGGTCTGGCCACGGCGGCCACGGTGATCGCCAGCCAGGCGGTGATCTCGGGCGCCTTCTCGATGGCGCGCGGGGCGGCACAACTGGGCTTTCTGCCGAGGCTGCGGATCGTGCATACAGCCGAGGGGCAAAGCGGGCAGATCTACATTCCCTCGGTGAACTGGCTGCTCTTGGGCGGCGTGCTGTGGCTGGTGCTGGGGTTCCGGTCCTCGGGGGCGCTGGCCTCGGCTTACGGCATTGCGGTGACCGGAACGATGGTGCTGACCACGGTGCTGGGCGTGCTGTATCTGGTGCGTTCGGGGCGGCTGTCGGTGCCGGCGGCGCTGCTGCTGGCCGCGCCGGTGGCGGTGATCGAGTGGGTGTTCCTGGCGTCAAACCTGACCAAGCTGATGGACGGCGGCTATGTGCCGGTGCTGGCGGCGTTGGTGGTAGGCCTGGTGATGTGGGCCTGGTGGCGCGGCACGCAACTGGTCAAGGCGCGGGTGCACAAGCTGGCGGTGCCGGTGGCCAGCTTCGTGCGGTCGATGCGTGGGTCCTCGGTGAACGTGATCCCCGGCACCGGGTTTTTCCTGACCGGCGACCCCGACATCGTGCCCTCGGCGCTGCTGCACAACCTCAAGCACAACCGGGTGCTGCACGAGCAGACCGTGTTCCTGACGGTCGAGACGCTGCGGGTGCCCTATGCCACCGCCGAGGAGCGCGCCAGCGTCGAGGCCCTGGGTGGCGCGTTCCTGCGCCTGACCCTGCGTTTCGGCTTCATGGAGACGCCGAATGTCAGCCGCGCCATGGGACATGCGCGCAAGGCGGGCCTGCGGTTCGACGTGATGACCTCGACCTTCTTCCTGGGCCGCAGGCGGGCGGTGGCAACGGGCCGGGGGCTGGAACTGCTGATGGACCGCTTCTACGTCGCGCTGACCCGCTTTGCGGCCGATCCGACGGATTTCTACCACCTGCCGCGCGACCGGGTGGTGGAACTGGGCGAGCGGGTGGCGATCTGAAACATTCTGACAAAAACGCTCAGGCTTTCTGACATTCGCGTGAAACGGGTGACACAGGCTTGCAGCGGAACCCTGATGGGTCATCTTGCGTTAAGCCGCGTGTGCGATGCCTCTTGCAATGAGGCGGCGCGATTCATAGGTAACGCGGTCCGCGCGTCCCGGGGGCTGATGGCACCGGGGCCTGAAAGGGGGCACGAATGAGCACCTACGCAAATCTTCCCGCACCAAGCCCGGAGCAGGGTCTCAACCGCTACATGCAGGAAATCCGGAAGTTTCCGCTGCTTGAGCCGGAAGAAGAATACATGCTGGCCAAGGCCTGGGTGGAACGCCAGGACCCGGCCGCCGCGCACCGGCTGGTGACCAGCCACCTGCGTCTGGCCGCCAAGATCGCCATGGGCTACCGCGGCTACGGCCTGCCGCAGGCCGAGGTGATCTCAGAGGCCAATGTCGGCCTGATGCAGGCGGTCAAGCGGTTCGACCCCGAAAAGGGCTTCCGCCTGGCGACCTATGCGATGTGGTGGATCAGGGCGGCGATCCAGGAATACATCCTGCGCTCGTGGTCGCTGGTCAAGCTGGGCACCACCAGCGCGCAGAAGAAGC
This sequence comes from Rhodobacter sp. Har01, assembly GCF_020564565.1. GTDB lineage: Bacteria > Pseudomonadota > Alphaproteobacteria > Rhodobacterales > Rhodobacteraceae > Pseudogemmobacter. Next base: position 222,910 of record NZ_JAJCTD010000004.1, on the reverse strand, counting down.
TGTTCTTCAACCTGCGCAAGGCCAAGGCCAAGGTCGGCGCGCTGGAAGAGGGGGACCTGCGCCCCGAGAACCTGGCCCAGATCGCCAAGGACCTTTCGGTGACGGAAACCGAAGTGACCGAGATGAACCGCCGTCTGTCGGGCGGCGATGCCAGCCTGAACGCCACCGTGGGCGGCGACGGCGAAGGCGCGACGCAGTGGCAGGACTGGCTGGAAGACGAAGACAGCGACCAGGCCGGCGCCTATGCCGAGAAGAACGAACTCGACACCCGCCGCGCCCTCTTGGCGCAGGCAATGGGCGTGCTGAACGACCGCGAAAAGGACGTTCTGATGCAGCGCCGCCTGGCCGACGATCCGGTGACGCTGGAGCAGTTGTCCGAAGCCTATGGCGTGTCGCGCGAACGCATCCGCCAGATCGAGGTGCGGGCGTTCGAGAAGTTGCAGGCCAAGATGCGGGAACTGGCGCGCGGCAAGGGCATGGTGGTGCCGGCCTGAAGCTCAGGCTTGCGCCCGCAGGAAGCCGGCGATGCGGGCCATGACCTGTTCGTCATGGCCAACCCAGACGTGACCGCCGGTCTCCAGCATCATCAACTCGGCCTGCGGCACCGTTGCGGCAATGTGCCCGGCCGCTGCGGCGGTGCCGAAGCGGTCGTCCCTGGCCGAAATCGCCAGCGTCGGCGCGGTGATCGCGGCCAGCGGAAAGTCCGGCGGGGCGGCGGCCCAGCGGGCGTCGTTGAGCAGGCCCTGGACTTTCAGGCTGACCGGCAGGATGCCGTTCAGGATCGCCCGCACCCGGGCCTGTTCCTCCGGCGAGGCGGCCCGGACCAATGCGGGGTCGGTGGCCAGCAGGGTGGCGATCATCCGGTCTTCGGCCAGCCTCAGCCCGGCCCAGACCAGCAGGTCCGACCGCAGCCCGCGGTCGATCATCCATGTCGCAAAGGCATTGGGCGGCGGCGGCGACGGCCGTCCGGGCACGAAGCTGGCCGGCACGACGGGCACCAGCGCGGTTGTGCGGCCCGGATGCCGCAGGGCGAAGGCCAGCGCCGGAATCGCCCCGGCGGACCCTCCGATCACCGCCGCGCGCGGCAGCTTCAGCGTCTGCATCAGGTCGGCCAGGGCGTCGGCCTGGGCTTCCGGGCCCGGATCGGCCGGGAAGGGCGTGCCGAGATAGCCGAAGCGCGACGGCGCGATGACGCGGAACCCGGCCGCGATCAGCCGGCGGGCAAACAGCAGGCCCTGGTCATAGCCGCCGCCGGTGCCGTGCAGCATCAGGACGGCCGGACCTTGCCCCGCCTCGGCGTATTCCAGCGGCCCGTGCCGGGTTTCAACCTGCCGCGGCGTGCCCGCCGCACGCATCGCCTGCCGGGCCGCCCGCAGGCTGTGCCGGTAGTCGATGGCCGCTGTTCCGGCGCCAAGCGCCAGAAGCGCCGCCCCTCCAAGGCCCAGCATCGCCCGTCTGCGCATGCCCAAGCTCCTGCCCGCAGCCCGGGAAACTGGCACGCGCGCCGGCGGCTGTCGTTGATCGCCGTCAATCGCGGCTCGCGTTCGCGGCGCAGGGACGCACGCGGCCTTTTGTCATTGCCCGCCGCGCGCGCAGCGGCTACGACCCCGGGTGCAAGGGAGTTCTCGACATGAAGATGACCGACACCTTCCTCAAACCCATGCACCCCGAGGGCTACAAGTTCGTTGCCGCCTTCGCGGTGGCGACGCTGGTGCTGTTCGCGCTCTGGGATCCGCTGGGCTGGATCGGGCTGGGCCTGACGGTCTGGTGCTACTACTTCTTCCGCGACCCCAAGCGCGCGGTGCCGCTGAACGCCGGCCTGCTGGTCAGCCCGGCCGACGGCGTGGTCAGCCTGATCGGCCCCGCCGTCCCGCCCGAGGAACTGGGCCTTGGCCCCGACCCGATGTTGCGGGTCAGCGTCTTCATGTCGGTGTTCAACTGCCATGTGAACCGCGCGCCCATCGCCGGCACGGTCACTTCGGTCGCCTATCGCAAGGGGCTGTTCCTCAACGCCTCGCTGGACAAGGCCAGCGCCGACAACGAACGCAACGCCCTGGCCATCGAGATGGCCGATGGCCGCAAGATCGCGGTGGTGCAGATCGCCGGTCTGGTGGCGCGGCGCATCGTCTGCTGGACCAAGCCCGGCGACGCCTTGCGCACCGGCGAACGCTTCGGCCTGATCCGGTTCGGCAGCCGGCTGGATGTCTACTTGCCCGAAGGGGTGGCCCCGCAGGTCGCCCTGGGCCAGACCATGATCGCCGGCGAGACGGTGCTTGCCGAGGTCGGCCAGCCGACACCGGCCCGCGCGGCGCGGATGGAGTAGGACGGTGAGCGACCCGCTGGCCGAGGACCGGGACGAGCAGCAGCTTCTGATCCTCAAGCTGTTGCCGAACCTGGTATCGATCCTGGCGCTTTGTGCCGGCCTGACCGCGATCCGCTTCGGCGTGGCCGGGAATATCCCCATCGCGGTCTTCCTGGTCGCCCTCGCCGCCGCGCTGGACGGGCTGGACGGCCGCCTGGCGCGGATGCTGAAAAGCGAAAGCGCGATCGGCGCGGAACTCGATTCGCTCTGCGATTTCGTGAATTTCGGCGTGGTGCCGGGGTTGGTCCTGTATCTGTGGGGTCTGCGGGCCGAGATCAACATGGGCTGGATCGCCGTGCTGATCTATGCGGTCTGCTGCATGCTGCGGCTGGCGCGGTTCAACGTCGGCAGCCGCAAGGCCGAGCCGGCAGAGCGCACCGTCTTCATCGGCGTGCCGTCGCCGGCCGGGGCGATGCTGGCGCTGTTGCCGATCTACCTGTCGCATGTGATCGACTACCGCCTGCCGGCGCTGGTGGTGGCGGCCTGGATGGTGGGGATCGGCGCGCTGATGATCAGCCGGGTCCGCACGCCCAGCCTGAAGGGCATGACCGTCGCCGCCTCGCTGGCGCCCTTCGTGCTGGTGGGGGCGGTGGCGGTGATCGCGGCACTGATCACCTACCCCTGGGTCACCATGCTGTCGCTGTCGCTGGTCTATCTGTCGGCGATCCTGGGCCTTGCGCTGCGCGGACTTGCGCGGGCGCGCTGACGCAAGCCTCTACCGGGGGTTGCGCGACGGGCTGGCCCAGGCTTATCTGCGCGTCCCGAAATCCCAAGAGAATCATTGGCATGCAAGCAGATGCGATCGCCCGCAGCTACCGTCGCTGGGCCCCGGTCTATGACGTCACCTTCGGCCGGATCACCGAGGCCGGGCGGCGCCGCGCGGCGCAACAGGTGAACGCGGCCGGGGGGGCGGTTCTGGAAGTCGGGGTCGGCACCGGCCTGGCGCTGGGCCGCTATGCGCCGCATGTCACCGTCACCGGCATCGACCTGTCGCCCGAGATGCTGGCGCAGGCGCAGGCGCGGGCAGACCGCGACGGGCTGCGCCACGTTGCCGGACTGCACCTGATGGACGCCCGCAGCCTGGGCTTCGCCGACGAAAGCTTCGACCACGTCACCGCCATGCACATCATGTCGGTGGTGCCCGAACCGCGCCGGGTGATGGCCGAGATGGCGCGGGTATGCCGCCGCGGCGGCTCGGTGCTGATCGCCAACCACTTCGCGCGCACCACCGGCGGCTGGGCGGCCATCGAGAGGCTGGCGGCACCACTGGCCGACGCGCTGGGCTGGCATTCCGACTTCGACCGCGCCGAGGTGTTGTCCGAACCGCGGCTGGCGCTGGTCGAGGAAACCGCGCTGCCGCCGTTCGGCCTGATGACCTATCTGCGCTTCCGCCGGGTTGATTGACCGGCCGGTTTCGGCTTTGCTGCCTCGGTCGATCAGGGGGAGGGGACGCATGAAGCCGGTTCGCTGGGGAATTCTCGGGGCGGCGCGGTTCGCGCAGCAGCACATGGGGCCTGCGATCCACGCCGCCGAGGGGGCCGAACTGGCCGCGCTGGCGACGTCCGACCCGGCCAAGGCGGCGGGCTTTCAGGCCTTCTGCCCCGGCCTGCGTCTGCATGCCAGCTATGACGCGCTCTTGGCCGACCCTGCCATCGAGGCCGTCTACATCCCGCTGCCGAACCACCTGCACGTCGAATGGACGCTGAAGGCCATCGCCGCCGGCAAGCATGTGCTGACCGAAAAACCCGTCGCGATGCGGGCGGACGAGGTTGACCGGCTGATCGCGGCCCGCGACCGCTCGGGCCTGGTGGTGGCCGAGGCCTACATGATCGTCCATCATCCGCAGTGGCAGCGGGCGAAGGAATGGGTGCAGTCGGGCGAGATCGGCGAGATCGTCCATGCCGACGCCCAGTTCAGTTTTCGTCTGACCGACATGGGCAACATCCGCAACCGCCCCGACACCGGCGGCGGCAGCTTGCGCGACATCGGCGTCTATACCTTCGGCTCGGTCCGTTTCGTCACCGGGGCCGAGCCTGACCGGATCGAGGCCCGGCTGATCCGCGACAACGGCATCGACAGCTTTGCCCATGTCTTCGGCACCATGAAGGGTCCGGGCGGGGCCTTCACCTATGCCTCGACCACCTCGATGCGGGCCTACAACCGCCAGGTCGTCACGATTCAGGGCACGACGGGCATGGTGCGGGTGGACGGCGGCCCGTTCAACGCCAACATCAACGATCTGGCCAAGGCCGAGCTGCACATCCAGGGCAACCGCGTGGTCACCGATCGCTTCCCCGGGGTGAACCACTACAAGCTGCAGGTCGAGGCCTTCGGACGGTCGATCCGGGACGGCGCGGCCTATGCCTGCCCGCTGGAATTCTCGCGCGGGACGCAGGGAATGATCGACCGGGTGATGGCTGTCGCAACGGATATCTCATTGTAGTGCCTGAGTTACGGGCGGTATTCTGCCGCGTGAATCGGTGATTTTGCGATTCCTGTTTCGGGTCGCTTCGGGTGTCGTTCTGGGGAATGAGGTCGGACATGGTGGACAGGTCTTCTTCTGCGGCCAGCGCCGACCGGGGCCAGGTCGGGGCCTTCGCGCCAGCGTTCCTTGCCGGGGGCGAGAACACCACCGCGCTGGCGCATGAAGTGATCCGCCGCGTCGCCGCCCAGGCGCGCGAGATGAAGTCGGCCACCACGCAGGTGACGCCCGAGCGGGTGACCGGGCTGGCCCGCGCCCTGCTGGGGCCGGACGACGGCGCGGCCGCAGAGCTGGTGCGCGATGCGCGTCTGCAAGGGGTCAAGGCGGACGACCTCTATCACGGCCTTGTGGCCGGCGCGGTCAAGCTCATCGGCACCGCCTGGGCGCGCGACGAGATCGTCCTGCCCGAGGTGGTGCGCGCTTCGGGCCGGGTCTGGCGCATCCTGCGCGACCTGCGCGAGGTCTTCGTGCGCGTCACCGACCAGGTTCCCGGCCAGCGCGCGGTGTTCGCGCTGTGCCCCGACGAATGCCACACCATCGGCATGACGATGACCGCCGACGACCTGCGCCGCCGCGGCTGGGACATCGAACTGCTGATCGGCTACGACCACGAGGCATTGGTCGAGCGACTGGAGTCCATCGCGCCGATGACGGTCGCGCTGGCCGCCACGATGAGCGACCTGACCCTTCCCCTGGCCCGCACCGTGGTGGCGCTGAAGGCGCACCTGCCCGGCATCTGGGTCATGGTCGCGGGTGGCATCACCCAGAAGGTGCCGGACATCCTGACCGCGACCGGCGCCGATGCCGTGGCCAACACCGCCGACCAGGCCGAAGACCTGATGCTGGCGCATTTCGCCGAGATGGCCGAACGCCGGACGAACCGGGCCTGACCGCTCCAGTCTCCCCAGTGGCTCTGGTCCCTCTACGCCTCCAGCGCCTCAAGCTCGTCGATGAAGCCGGCAATCATCGACAGGCCCTTGTCCCAGAACGCCGGGTCGCTGAGGTCCAGCCCGAAGGGCGCCAGCAGGTCCTTGTGGTGCTTGGACCCGCCGGCTTTCAGCATCTCGAAATACTTCGCCTGGAAATCCGGTAGCCCGCCCTCGTAGGCGGCATACAGCGCGTTCACCAGCCCGTCGCCGAAGGCATAGGCATAGACGTAGAACGGCGAATGCACGAAATGCGGGATATAGGCCCAGAAGGTTTCATACCCGTCCATGAATTCGAACGCGTCGCCAAGGCTTTGCGCCTGGATGCTCATCCACAGCGCGTTGATGTCGTCGGGGGTCAGTTCTCCTTCGGCCCGCGCCGCGTGCAGCTTGCATTCGAAGTCGTAGAAGGCGATCTGGCGGACGACCGTGTTGATCATGTCCTCGACCTTGCCGGCCAGCAGGGTCTTTTTCTCGGCCGGGGTCCTGGCGGCCTCCAGCAGCTTGCGGAAGGTCAGCATCTCGCCAAAGACGCTTGCCGTCTCGGCCAGGGTCAAGGGCGTGGCCGACAGCAACTCGCCTTGCCCCGCTGCCAGCACTTGATGCACGCCATGGCCCAGTTCATGCGCCAGCGTCATCACATCGCGCGGCTTGCCCAGGTAGTTCAGCATTACATAGGGATGCACCGTGGTCACCGTCGGATGCGCGAACGCACCCGGAGCCTTGCCGGGCTTGACCCCCGCATCAATCCAGCCCTTCTTGAAGAACGGCGCCGCCAGATCGGCCATTTCCGGCGCGAAGGCAGCATAGGCCTCGGTCACCGTCCGCTCGGCCGTGGCCCAGTCCACTGTCTTCGGCGTCTCGATCGGCAAGGGCGCATTGCGGTCCCAGACCTGCAGCTTGTCCAGCCCCATCCACTTGGCCTTCAGCCGGTAATAGCGGTGCGACAGCTTGGGGTAGGCCGCCACCACGGCATTGCGCAGCGCCTCGACCACCTCGGGCTCGACATGGTTCGCCAGGTGCCGGCCATATTGCGGGGTGGGCATCTTGCGCCAGCGGTCGTGGATTTCCTTTTCCTTGGCCAAGGTGTTGTGAACCCGCGCGAACAGCTTGATGTTGCGCTCGAACACCGCCGCCAGCGCCCGCGCCGCGGCCTCGCGCCGCGACCGCAGCGGGTCGGTCAGCAGGTTCAGCGTGGCCTCAAGGCTCAGCTCCTCCTCCTCGCCCTCGACGGCGAACATCAGCCCTGCCATGGTCTCGTCGAACAGCTTGTTCCAGGCGCTGGCACCGACCACGCTTTCGTCGTGCAGAAAGCGCTCCAACTCGTCCGAAAGCTGGTGCGGCCGCATCGCCCGCAGCCGGTCGAACACCGGCTTGTAGCGCGCAAGGTCGGCATTCGCGGCCAGCAGACCCGCCAGATGCCCGTCGTCCAGCCGGTTGAACTCCAGGCTCCAGAACACCAGCGCCGTGGTGGCATCGGTCACCCGGCCCTCGGCATCGGCCATGAACTTGGCCCGCTCGCTGTCCATGGTGTTCTGGTAATAGCGCAGGCCCGCGTAGGACATGATCCGCCCGGCGGTGATGTCGATCCGCTCATAATCCTGCACCGCCTTCAGCAGCCCGGCCGCATCCAGCCCGGCCAGCTTGCCTTGGTAGGCCGCCGCAAAATCGGCGCAGGCCTTCTCCAGCCAGGCCATGTCGGCGGAGAACTCCGGCGCGTCGGGGGCCTTGTAAAGATCGGTCAGATCCCATTCGGGCAAGGACCCAAACCCCCCGCCGGTGGCATTCGCATCGAAGACAGGGCGGGGCAGGGGCAGGGTCATCGTGGCAATCCTTTGTTCCGGCACTTGCCCCATCTAGGGGCGACAGGGGGCGGGCCGCAACCCTTCGCCCCTTTCATCTGTCCTCAAATATCCCGCGGGGGTCCGGGGGCGCGAAGCCCCCGGTCTGCCGCCAGCAGCCCGCGCAGCGCCTCCAGCGTGTCGATCTCGGCCACCGGCTTGTCGCGCCGCCACCGCAGCATGCGCGGAAACCGCAGGGCAATGCCGCTCTTGTGGCGCGGGCTGGCCTGGATGCCCTCGAAGGCGATCTCGAACACCAGGTCCGGCGGCACCCGGCGCACCGGGCCGAAACGCTCCAGCGTGTGGCGCTGGACCCAGGCGGTGATCTCGGCGAATTCGGCGTCGGTCAGGCCGGAATAGGCCTTGGCCACCGGCACCAGCGCCTCGCCGTCGCGCACCGCAAAGGTGAAATCGGTGAAAAGGCCGGCCCGCCGCCCGTGCCCGGCCTGGGCATAAAGCATGACCGCGTCGATGCTGTAGGGGTCCAGCTTCCACTTCCACCAGTCCCCCCGCTTGCGCCCGCCCAGGTAAGGACTGGCCGCTCGCTTCAGCATCAGCCCCTCGGTGCCGCCCTCCCGCGCCGTCTGGCGGCGGACGGCAAGTGCATCCCAGTCATAAAAAGTAACCAGAGGCGAGGCGGCCAGCGGCAGGCCCGGCGGCAGCCCGGCCAGCAGTGTGTCCAGCGCCTCCCGGCGGGCTGCAAAGGGCTGTGCGCGCAGGTCTTCGCCGCCCGCTTCCAGCAGATCATAGGCCAGGAACTGCGCCGGGGCCTCGCGCAGCAGCGCCTTCGGCACGGTCTTGCGGCCGATCCGTCTTTGCAGGGCCGCAAAGGGCAGCGGGCGGCCGGACGCCCTGTCCCAGGCCAGAACCTCGCCGTCCATGACGGTGCCTTCGGGCAGATGGTCCCGCAGCGGCGCGAATTCCGGGAAGCGGTCGGTGATCAGTTCCTCGCCCCGGCTCCATAGGGCAAAGGCGCCGGGCCGGGCGACGATCTGCCCGCGAATGCCATCCCATTTCCATTCCGCCCGCCAGTCGACGGGGTCGCCCAGCGTTGCGGCCGCCGCCTCCAGCGGCGAGGCCAGCGCAAAGGGATAGGGTCGGCTGCCCGCCCCGGTTTCCAGGGCCGAGACCAGCGCCCCGAAGGCCGTCTGCGCCGGGTTCCAGTCGCCCATCAGCGCGTGGGCAAGGTCGGCCTCGGCCCGCCCGGTCGCCTGCGCCAGTGCCCGGGTCATCAGGCCCTGCGAAACGCCCATGCGAAAGCCGCCGGTCAGCAGCTTGGTCGCCAGGAACCGCTCGGCCGGCGGCAGGCTTGCCCAAAGCGCCAGGATTGCCGCCCGCCGCGCCTCGGCCGGCTGTCCGGTCAGGGCGATCAGGCGGCGGATGACGGCATCCAGCCCGGTCAGGCCGGCGATGTCCGCAGAGGACGGAAGGATCAGCGCGATGGTCTCGGCCAGGTCGCCGACGACGGCATGGCTTTCCTCGAACAGCCACGGGGACAGCCCCGCCGCCTCGGCGGCCCAGGTCCGCAGCTCGGTTGCGGTGGCGGCGCGGCGCGGGCGGCGGCCGGACAGCAGCGCGATGGTCCAGACCTTGTCTGCGTCAGGGGCGGTGCGGAAGTAGTCGGCCAGCGCAGCGGTCTTGCCGGCCGTCGAGGTGGTTGCGTCCAGCACGGCGAACAGGGTGGCAAAGGCCTTCATGCTCCGTCTCCCGGCGTGTCGTCGCCGGTGAACTCGGTCTGCAGGGTATCGGCCTGCAGGCCCAGGTCGCAAAGGTGGCGGGCGAAGGGAACGGTGTATCCGTGGGTGGCGCGGATGCGAGGCGCGCCAGTGGCCTTGACCGCGGTCAGCAGGCCGTCCCAGTCGGCGTGGTCCGACAGGGCAAAGCCGGTGCCCAGGCCGCGGCGGCGGCGGATGCCGCGGACGGCCATCCAGCCCGAGGCCATGGCCTCCTCGGCCGGCTCGAAGCGGCGCGCCCAGGGGGTGGCCAGCGCCGAGGGCGGCGCCAGGACCAGCGCGCCGGGGTGGGTCTTTGCCGTGATCTCGGGGGTGACGCGGGTGGTGGCGGGCAGCGGGTAGCCCTGGGCGCGGAGGATCTGGTTGATCTCCTCGACCGCGCCGTGGGTCAGGATGGGCCCCAGCGGAGGCAGCGCCGCCAGCAACCGCTGGGCCTTGCCAAAGCTGTAGGCGGCCAGCAGCGAGGTTTTCCCGGCCCTGGCATTCGCGGCCCACCATGCGGCGACGTCGGCGATCACCATCGGCTGCGGGCGCCAGCGAAACACCGGCAGGCCAAAGGTGCATTCGGTGATGAAGGCGTGGCAGGGGACGGGGGCGAAGGGTTCGGCCAGGCCGTCGGCCTCGGTCTTGTAGTCGCCCGAGACGACCCAGACCTCGCCGCGGTGTTCCACCCGGACCTGGGCCGAACCGGGGACGTGGCCGGCCGGGTGGAACGAGACGGTGACCGGGCCGATGGCAAGCGGCTGGCCGTAGGGCAGCGACTCGGCGGTGATCGGCCCAAGGCGGTGGCGGATCACCGGCAGGGCCTGCGGGGTGGTGAGGTAGGCCGCATGGCCGGGGCGGGCATGGTCGCTGTGGCCATGTGTCACCAGGGCACGGGCGACCGGGCGCCAGGGGTCGATGTGGAACCCCCCGGCGGGGCAGAACAGGCCTTGGGGCGTAAGGGTAAGCAGGTCCGGCGCCATGGCTGGGAAGCTAGCATGGGGCGGGGGTCGCGCAAGGGATTGCGCGGGGGCCATCCCAAGACACCAGGCAGGTCACAGGGAATCAACGGGTTGCGGCCCTGCCCGCGGAACGGTCAGCCGCCCGGATCTGAAATGGCCCGGCCGGCTGGGCAACCGCCCGGATGCCATTCCTGCCGGCCCTGGCGGCAGGGCGGGCTGCCGGCTGTCGCAATCGCAAGCCGGCGGTGTTCGCGTCCTGAAGGATTGCCGGCGGCCAGGCCGGCATGGGCGGCGTCACCGGCTGGCAAGCGCAAAGCCCTCCGGCTTGTGCCCGTTCCCCGTGGGAAAGCCAGGAAGCAAGCCCAGCCGACCCTGGCCCTGTGCCTGGCCGCCCGTTCCGCCGCGGCGAAGGGGCCGCGCAAGCGGGTGGCGATCCTGACGGCGGCAGAACCGCAGACCCGGCAGGTGGCGATGATCCTGACCATGAATGCCATCGGCAAGGGGGCCGAAGCGCATATCCTGCTGCGCGGCCCGGCTGCCGACATCGCGCTGAAGGAGGCTCCGGCCAGCGCCACCACCACCACAGGCCAGCCGCCCAAGGACGGCAGCCCGCAGGGCCTGCTGCAGACGATGATCGCGAAGAACGGCATCAAGGCCCGGGACTGCGCCATCTGCCTGCCCGACAGGGGCGCCGGCTTCGAGCTGCTGACCGACGCGGTTGCCCCCGGCCTCGCCCGCGGCCATGGCCGGGGAACGGATCGATGCCGACACCACGGTGATCAGCTTCTGATCCGTCCCGGCCCGCAGCCTGGAATTCTTCCAGATTGGGGCTTCACAGCCTGCGTCTTGCGCCCTAGCTTGGAAGCAGTCCATTGGAGGTTTTCGTCGTGCCCCAGCTGATCCGCCTGTATATCCAGTCTGTCGCCATCGGCTTTGCGCTTGCGGCGGTCTTCGCCGGGGTGATGGTCTGGCAGGATGTCATGGGGGTCGGGCGGCTGATCCTGGGGTCTGACATGGGGCTGGTGGCACTGGCCATGCTGGTGGTGTTCAACGGGATCATCTTCGCCGGGGTGCAGTTCGGCCTTCGGGTGATGCTGATGGCCGAGGACGACAGCGGCCCGAAAGGCGGGCTGCGCCAGCACGCCATTCCCGCTCCGGTGCGCGTGGCCGCCCCGGCGCCGAAGGCCGGGCAGCGCCGCCGCTGATCCGTCCTGTCCGGAAAGGGTGGCGGGCCCGCAGCAGCCGTGGGACGTCTTGGTTTTCCCGAGAGCCAGAGGTCTCAGGTGGGCGCCAGATACCGGGGCCAGAACCCCGGCAGAGCCAGCCCCCGTTCGCTTGCTTATCGGCCACTGGAAAATTGACCCCTGCACGCGAAGAGCAGCACCCGCCACCTGCAGATGTAGGGGGTCGCTCCGCCTGCCGCAAGGCGCCTGACAGCGGGACTGGACAGATGTTCACGTTTGGTTCATGAATTGGCAATGGATCAGGCAACCGACATCCTTCCTGCGCTGCCCGGGCAGCGACTCCAGCGCGGCGTGGCGCGGGGCTTGCGCGCTCTGGGATTTGCCTGCGTGGAAGAGATGGCTCTGGCGACGGGCCTGCGGGCGGACCTGCTGGCGCTGGGTCCGAAGGGCGAATTGTGGGTCGTCGAATGCAAGTCCTGCCGCGAGGATTTCCGCGCCGACCGCAAGTGGCAGGGCTACCTGGAGTTCTGCGACCGCTTCTTCTGGGCGGTGGATGCCGATTTCCCCTCGGACCTGTTGCCCGAGGCGACGGGTCTGATCCTTGCCGATGCCTATGATGCCGAAATCCTGCGGATGGCACCAGAGACGCCGCTGGCGGCGGCAAGGCGGAAGGCAATGACCCAGGCCTTTGCCCGCCAGGCGGCGCTGCGGTTGCAGGCGCTGCGCGATCCGATGGCCGCCGGCGTCTGAGCCGGGCGAATTCCGCGCGGAAATCTTTTCGTCCTAGCGCCGGTGCGCCTTGCCCTCGGCGACGGCGCGCGCGGCTTCGGCGGCGGCGCGCAGTTCCTCGGCGATGTCCTCGGCTTCCTCGGGATCAAAGTCCAGCGGCAGTTCGATGCCGCCCTCGGCCTCGACATAGATCCGCACCATGCCCGCGTCGGTCGGCCCGATCTGCAGGTTCGCGGCGATGTCGCTGGTCGAGTTGATGCCCATGCGCCTTGGCTAGCGCAGGGGGGCGGCGCTGTCCAGAGGGCGATGCTTGACTTGGTCAAGCGCCGGCGCAGGATGCGGCCATGGATGCCATCGACCGGATTCGCGAGTTCAACCGCTTCTACACCCGGGCTCTTGGCCTGGTCGGGCGGACCTGTCTGCCGTCGGGGCGCAGTCTGGCCGAGGTGCGGCTGATCCACGAGATCGGGGCGGCGGCGCCGCTGACGGCGCGGGCGCTGGCGCTGGGCCTGGGACTCGACGAGGCGCAACTGTCGCGCATGCTGGCGCGGCTGATGCGTGAAGGCGTGGTGGTGCGGCACGCGGACGCGGCCGACGGCCGGCGGCATTTGCTCAGCCTCAGCCCGGCGGGCCGGGCGCTGCTGGACGGGCTCGACGCGCAGTCGCGGGCGGCGATTGCGGCGCTGATCCCCCAGCCCGCACGGCAAGCGGCGCTGGCCGGGGCGCTGGATGCGGCGCGGCGGGTGCTGGAGCCGTCGGGTGCGGCGGCGGTGATCCGCCCGCTGGGGCCGGGCGATGCCGGCTGGATCATCGGCACGCACGGCGCGCTCTATGCGCGCGACGAAGGCTATGACCAGCGCTTCGAGGCCCTGGTCGCGCGCCTCCTGGCCGGGTTTCTGGACCGCGACGACAGGGCGCGCGAATGTGCCTGGATCGCGGAAAGCGCGGGCCAGCGGCTGGGCACGATATCCTGCATGCAAGAAGCGGACGCGGTGGCAAGATTGCGGCTGTTCATCCTGCTGCCGGAAGCCCGCGGCCTGGGCCTGGGCCAGCGGCTGCACGACACCTGCCTTGCCTTCGCGCGGGGGGCGGGCTACCGCCGCATGGTCCTTTGGACCCACGAAAGCCACCGCGCGGCTTGCGCTCTTTACGCCAGGAACGGCTGGCGGCTTGTCCGCTCGCGCCCGGCCGAGGCCTATGGCCAGAAGGTCGTGGATCAGGATTGGGAAATCATGCTCTGAGGCTTGCATCGTGCCGGCCTTGGCGCTATGTGCCCGCGAAGTGCCGCCTTAGCTCAGTTGGTTAGAGCACCAGATTGTGGATCTGGGGGTCCCCCGTTCGAGCCGGGGAGGCGGTACCATCCCCGACAGCCCCAGACAGCCCCCAACAGCGCGTTTTTGCCCGCCGTACGCGGATTTCGCGGATTTTTACCTGCCTTTGCGGCCGGCCCGGTGGCACACTGCAACCACAACGGGAGAGTGCGATGGAACGGGATCACGGACCAGAGACTTCGGGCACACAGATGGGGCCGGTGGCGGGCCGGCGGATCGTCGTCTTTGCCGATGGCACCGGCAGCGCCTTCCGGCAGCAGGAATCCAACGTCTGGCGGCTGTACAGCCTGCTGCTGAAGCACCCCGGCGATTCGGACTGGCCGCAGATCGCGCGCTACATCCCGGGGGTAGGCACCTCGTCGGTGGCGCTGATCCGCATGTTGGACGGGGCAACGGGCTTCGGCGTGCCGGCCAACGTGCGCAAGCTGTACCGGTTCCTGTGCTGGAACTGGCGGCCGGGCGACGAGATCTTCCTGTTCGGGTTTTCCCGCGGCTCGTTCACGGTGCGGACGCTGGCGGGAATGCTGCGCTTTCAGGGTCTGATGCCCCGAGAGATTGACGGCCGTACGGTCAGCGAGGCCGAGATGGCGCGCAACAGCATGGGCGCCTGGTATGCCTATCGCGCGGCGACGGCGCCGCTGATGCAGGACGGAAGGCTGGCGATGCTGCCGCATATCGCGGCGGGGCGGTGGCTGCGCGACCGGCTGATCGCGGCGAAGCGGCGGTCCCTGGGGCAGCGGACGCATGACGAGGTGGTGGCCGCGATGCCAGAGGAGCGGCAGGCGGGCGCGGTGCGGGTGCGCTACATGGGGGTCTTCGACACCGTCGAGGCCTACGGCTTTCCGTTCGAGTTCCTGCGCGTGGTCTGGAGCTGGGCGATCTGGCCGATCACCTTCCGCAACACGCAATGCGCCGGCATCGTCGACCGCGCCGACCATCCGCTGTCGCTGGACGACGAGCGGCTGACCTTCCACCCGCTGCGCTTTGACCAGTCGCACGCCGGCACCCCCGAGGCGCCGACGGTGATCCGCGAGCCGTGGTTCGCGGGGGCGCATTCCGACGTGGGCGGCGGCTATCCCGACGACGCGGTGGCGATGGATGCGCTGGACTGGATCGCCAGCGCCGCGCGCGACGAGGGCCTGGAATGGGACGAGCCCGAGTTGCAGCGGCTGGTGGCCAGCGGCTATCCGCAGGCGCTGATCAACGATTCGCGGGGCGGCTTCAAGGTCGGCTACCGCTACGACCCGCGCCCCAAGGCAGGCGGGCCGCAGCACGGCGGCACGCCGGTGCTGGATGCCTCGGTGCTGGAGAAGATGCGGATCGGCGCCGAGGGCTATGCGCCGCTGTTCCTGCCCGAGGGGTTCCGGGTCTGCAGCCATCCGGGCGGCTGGGACGCGGCGGCGCCGACCGACCTGGTCCGTGATCCGGCCGAGGAGGCGGCGGTGGCGCAGCTGGTGCAGCGGCGGCGGCTGGGCAACCGGGCGCTGATGCTGCTGGCGCTGGTGGCGGCGTTGTGGCCGGTGGCGGCGGCGCTGGTCGAGGCCGGGCCGGGGGCGGCGGCCAGTCGGCTGCTGTGGCTGGCGGGGCAGGCGCTGACGCTGGACGTCTGGGCGCTGCTGCAGGCCTACCTGCCGTTCTGGAAGCCTCTCCTTGCCCTGGGCGTGGTGGCGGCGGTGCTGTGGGTCGATGGCGAGGCGACGCGCGGGCGCATCCGCGACACGGCCTTGAGGGTCTGGCGCCGGCCGTGATCGCGGCTATGGTCGGCGGTCCCAAGCCTGCAGGAGATTCGCCATGTCGCTGGCCCGCATCCCCCAGATCATCGCCGCCGAGATTGGTGCCAATCCGTCGCAGGTGACGGCGGCGGTCGCGCTGCTGGACGGCGGCGCCACGGTGCCCTTCATCGCGCGCTACCGGAAGGAGGCGACCGGGGGCCTGGACGACACCCAGTTGCGCAAGCTCGAGGAACGTCTGGGCTACCTGCGAGAGCTTGAGGCGCGCCGCGCGGCGATTGCCGAATCGGTCAGCGGGCAAGGCAAGATGACCGACGCGCTGGCGCTGTCCATCGCCAAGGCCGAGACCAAGGCCGAACTGGAAGACATCTACCTGCCCTACAAGCCCAAGCGCCGAACCAAGGCGATGATCGCCCGCGAGGCGGGGTTGCAGGCACTGGTCGACGCCATCCTGGCCGACCGGGCGGCCGACCCGGCTTCGTTGGCGGCAGGCTTCCTGTCCGAAGGCTTCCCCGACCCCAAGGCCGCCCTCGAAGGCGCGCGCGACATCCTGGCCGAGGGGCTGGCCGAGGATGCGGCCCTGCTGGGCCGCCTGCGCGACCACATGCGCAAGGTGGGCCGGCTGTCGGCCAAGGTGGTCGAAGGAAAGGAACAGGCGGGGGCCAAGTTCTCGGACTACTTCGCGCATTCCGAACCCTTCGCCGGGGCGCCGTCGCACCGGGTGCTGGCCATGCTGCGCGGCCGCAACGAGGAAATCCTGTCGCTCGACCTTGAGGTCGACCCCGACGCCCCGCGCGGCGAAAGCCCGGCCGAGCGGGCTTGTGGCGCGGTGCTGGCGGCGGGCGGCGGCGGTGCGGGGGACCGCTGGCTGCGCGACGCGGCGGCCTGGGCCTGGCGGGTGAAGCTGAAGACCAGCCTCACGCTGGACCTGATGGCCGAGCTGCGCGAGGCCGCCGAGGCCGAGGCGATCCGGGTTTTCGCGCGCAACCTCAAGGACTTGCTGCTGGCGGCGCCGGCCGGGGGCAAGGCCACGATGGGCCTTGATCCCGGCATCCGGACGGGGGTCAAGGTGGCGGTGGTGGATGCCACCGGCAAGGTGCTGGCGACCGACACGGTCTATCCGTTCCAGCCCAAGAACGACCTGCGGGGCGCGCAGGTGGCCATCGCCCGGCTGATCGGGCAGCACGGCGTGAAGCTGATCGCCATCGGCAACGGCACCGCCAGCCGCGAGACCGAGAAGATGGTGGCCGACCTGCTGGCGGTTCTGCCCGCGGGCGCGGAAAAGCCGGTCAAGGTGGTGGTCAGCGAGGCCGGGGCCTCGGTCTACTCTGCCAGCGAACTGGCGGCGCGCGAGTTCCCCGATCTGGACGTCAGCTTGCGCGGCGCGGTCAGCATCGCGCGGCGCCTGCAGGATCCCCTCGCCGAACTGGTGAAGATCGAGCCGAAAAGCATCGGCGTCGGCCAGTATCAGCACGATGTCGATCAGCACCGCCTGGCGAAATCGCTGGATGCGGTGGTTGAGGATGCGGTGAACGCCGTGGGCGTGGACCTCAACACCGCCTCCGCGCCCTTGCTGGCGCGGGTCTCGGGGGTGGGGCCGGGGCTGGCCGAGGCCATCGTGGCGCATCGCGATGCCAACGGTCCCTTCGCCACCCGGCGCGACTTGCTCAAGGTCTCGCGGCTGGGGCCGAAGGCGTTCGAACAGGCGGCGGGGTTCCTGCGCATCTCGGGCGGCAAGGAACCGCTGGATGCGTCGTCCGTGCACCCCGAGGCCTATGACCTGGCGCGCAAGATCGTCGCGGCCTGCGGGCGCGACATCCGGGCGCTGATGGGTGACGGCGCGGCGCTCAAGGTGCTGGACCCGCGCCGCTTTGTCGATGACCGCTTCGGGCTGCCCACCGTCAAGGACATCCTTGCCGAACTGGAAAAACCGGGCCGCGACCCGCGCCCCAGCTTCCGGACGGCGACCTTCACCGATGGCATCAACGACCTCTCGGACCTGCGGCCGGGGATGCTGCTGGAAGGCACGGTGACCAACGTCGCGGCCTTCGGCGCCTTTGTCGATGTCGGCGTGCATCAGGACGGGCTGGTGCATGTCAGCCAGCTGGCCGACCGTTTCGTGAAGGACCCGCATGAGGTGGTCAAGGCCGGCGATGTGGTGCAGGTGCGGGTGGTCGAGGTGGACGCCGCGCGCAAGCGCATCGGCCTGACCCTGCGCAAGGACGGCGGCGCCTCGGCGGCGCCGCGCGACGACCGCGCCAAGCCGCCGCCGCCGAAGGCGCGGATGGAGGCTGGGCCGGCCTCGGGCGGCGGCGGCGCCTTTGCCGATGCGCTGAAGGGCAAGTTCGGGCGGTAGCTTCCGCAAGAGGGGGGCGCTGCCCCCCGGCTTCGCCTCCCCCCGGGGTATTTCCGCCAAGATGAAGGCCACGGGGCCGTCAAGGCCCTGGCGAAGCGGGGCGGCCTCTGGGTCAGAAGGCCAGCGGGCGCAGCAGCGCCAGGGTGAAGCGGTGAAAGGTGGCCAGGACCGCGCCCAGGGGGGCGCCGAGGGGCTGGTCGATCAGGGCGCCTGCGGCGCCTCCGGCCGCGGCGCCGAGGAGGAGGGCCGGAAGGGCTCCGTATCGCCCGCGGCGCATCAGCCAGCCGGCGCCGCCGCCGATCACCGCCCAGACCGGCCAGGTGACCAACGGCGAAAGCGCAGCCAGGGTAGTGGTCGAGTGCCACGGCAGGAAGGCCTCGCCCAGACGCTCGGGGCCGGCCAGCAGCACGGCACCAAGGCCAAGCGCGCCCAGCACCGCCGGGGCCAGGCAGAAGCCGGCGCTGACGGCGGCAAGGGTCCTCCAGCCGGTCACGGCGAGGCCACCGGGGGCGGACGCGAGAAGGCTCATGCCGCCCGCTGCCCGCCGACCGTCAGGCCGCCGATCAAGAGCGTCGGCTGGCCCACCCCGACCGGCACCCATTGGCCGGCCTTGCCGCAGTTGCCAAGCCCCGGGTCCAGCTGCATGTCGTTGCCGATGGCGCGGATCTGGCGCAGCGCGGTGGCACCGTCGCCGATCAGCGTGGCGCCTTTCAGCGCCTCGCCCACCACGCCATTGCGCACCCGGTAGGCCTCGGTGCAGGAGAACACGAACTTGCCGTTGGTGATGTCCACCTGCCCGCCACCGAAGCCCGTGGCCCAGATGCCGTCCTTCAGGTCGGCCACAATGCCGGCAGGGTCGTCCGGGCCGGCCAGCATGTAGGTGTTGGTCATCCGCGGCATCGGGATATGGGCATAGCTTTCGCGGCGGCCGTTGCCGGTGGGCGCCACGCCCATCAGCCGGGCATTCTGGCGGTCCTGCATGAAGCCCACAAGGATGCCGTCCTCGATCAGCACATTGCGGCCCGAGGGCGTGCCTTCGTCGTCGATGGTCAGGCTGCCGCGGCGGTCGGGAAGGGTGCCGTCGTCCAGCACCGTCACCCCCGGCGCGGCAATGCGCTGCCCCATCAGCCCGGCAAAGGCCGAGGTGCCCTTGCGGTTGAAGTCGCCTTCCAACCCGTGGCCAATGGCCTCGTGCAGCAGGATGCCGGGCCAGCCGGGACCAAGCACCACGTCCAGAACCCCGGCCGGGGCGGGTTCGGCGCCCAGGTTCACCCGGGCGATGCGCAGCGCCTCGTCCACCATCGGCTTCCAGCGGGCGGGGTCCAGCAGCCCCGCCAGACCGTGCCGCCCGCCGCCGCCACAGGTGCCGCTCTCGCGCCGGCCGTTTTCCTCGACGATCACCGAGACGTTCAGCCGGGCCATCGGGCGGGTGTCGGAAAGCCTTGTGCCTTCGGGGCGAAGGATCTCGACCTCTTGCAGCGAGGCGGCAAGCGAGGCGCTGACCTGCACCACGCGGCGGTCTGCGGCCCGGGCATAGGCGTCGATGTCCTTCAGCACGTCCAGCTTGCCCGCGAAGGGGGCATCGTCCATCGGATCGGCGCTGCCGTAGAGGCGCCGGTTGGTGCCGGGCGGCGGGGGCGCCAGCACGCCGCCGCCGTCGCCCACTGCCAGCCGGGTGGTCTCGGCCGCCCGGCGCAGCGCGGTTTCGCTGATCTCGGTGGAATGGGCGTAGCCCGCCACCTCGCCCTTGACCGCGCGCAGGCCGAAGCCTTCCGAGGCATCGTATGAGGCATTGCGGATGCGACCGTCGTCCAGCACCAGGCTTTCGCCGCGGTTGCGCTCGAGGAACAGCTCGCCATCCTCGGCCCCCGCGGTGGCGGCCCGCAGCGTGGCCAGTGCCGCGGCTTCGTCGAGGCGGGTCTCGAACGGGCGGAAGGGGGCGTCGGTCATCGGCGGGGCCTTTCGCGGCTGCGGCATCCGGGAAACCTAGGGCGACCTCCGGAAGGCCGCAAGCGGCGCTAAAAGATTTGGTGCAGATACAGGGTTCTTGCGGTAAGGAAGGCGAAGCCCTTGCCATGGCGAAAGCCCCGCCGATTCAGGAATCGCAGTCGGGACGGATGCGCCGTTTCGGGCGCATGGAAAAGTCGTTGACCCAGATCAAATCGTAAGTCGTAGAAGCAGGTTTTTCTTGTCGGCCCAGCGGCGATGTGGTTTGAACGAAGCTGAAACGACCGGACCCCTCGTCCCTGCCTTGGCCGAAGCGTCCGGAACAAGCGGCAGCAATCCGCGTTTCAGATCGGGAAGAACACATGCGCGCGTTGACGACATTGAAGCAAGCAGCGCTGGCCGCGACGGCCGCGCTCTGGTCGGGAACGGCCTTTGCGCAGACGCTTGAGGTGATCGGCCAGCCGGTGGCGGGCAAGCTGGGCTTTCAGCCGGCCTCGTCTTCGATCGCGGTCGAGCAGCAGTGGCTGGATGCGATGATCCTGTGGATCATCGGCGCCACCGTGGTCTTCGTCACCGCGCTGCTCTTGTATGTGATCCTGCGCTACAACAGCCGGGCGAACCCCACTCCGAAGGCGTTCACCCACAACGCGCCGCTGGAAGTCGCCTGGACGGTGATCCCGGTCATCATCCTGATCTTCATCGGCTTCTTCTCGCTGCCGGCACTGTTCAACCAGCAGGAATTTCCCAAGGGCGACGTGGTGATCAAGGTCACCGGCAGCCAGTGGTACTGGAGCTACGAATACCCGAACGAGGGCATCGAAAGCTTTGACAGCTACATGATCGGCGGGCTGAACCTGGGCGGCGATGCCCGGATGACCCCGGCGGTCAAGGCCGAACTTGAGGCGGCCGGCTACGGGCCGCAGCATTTCCTGCTGGCGACCGACACGGCGATGGTGGTGCCGGTGGGCAAGACGGTGGTGCTGCAGGTGACTGCGGTGGACGTGATCCATTCCTGGAAGATCCCGGCCTTCGGGGTGATGCAGGACGCGGTGCCGGGCCGGATTGCGCTGGTCTGGTTCAAGGCCGATGCGGAAGGCGTCTACTTCGGCCAGTGCAGCGAATTGTGCGGCAAGGACCACGCCTACATGCCGATCACCGTCAAGGTGGTCTCCGAGGCCGCCTATGCCGCCTGGGTCGCGCAGGCCAAGACCGGCGACGTGGTGCTGGCAGCGGCGCCGCGCGCAGAAGCGCCGGTCGAAGTCGCGGCGAACGAGTGACGCAGACCGCGCGCCCGGACCCGGGCGCAGGGTCGTGGCGGGGAGGAGCAGGATGAGCGACATCGGGGCATTCGAGGCCAGGGCCGCCGCGCCGGAAGCGGGTTTCGGCGACTATGTGCAGCTGTTGAAGCCGCGGGTGATGTCGCTGGTGGTGTTCACCGCCCTGGTGGGGCTGCTGGTGGCTCCGGTCAGCCTGCACCCGGTCGAGGTGGTCGCGGCGATCCTGTTCATCGCGCTGGGCGCGGGCGCCAGCGGTGCCTTGAACATGTGGTGGGATGCCGACATCGACGCCAGAATGCGGCGCACCCGCAACCGGCCGGTGCCCGCGGGCCGGGTCCAGCCGGGCGAGGCGCTGGGTATCGGCCTGGCGCTGTCGGGGATCAGCGTGGTCATGCTGGGGCTGGCGACGAACCTGGCGGCGGCGGGTCTGCTGGCCTTTACCATCTTCTTCTACGCCGTGGTCTATTCGATCTGGCTCAAGCGCAGCACACCGCAGAACATCGTGATCGGCGGCGCGGCCGGGGCGTTTCCGCCGATGATCGGCTGGGTGGCGGCGACCGGCAGCGTCTCGGTCGAGGCCGGCCTGATGTTCGCGCTGATCTTCATGTGGACGCCACCGCATTTCTGGGCGCTGGCGCTGTTCATGAAGGAAGACTACCACGCCGCCGGCGTGCCCATGCTGACGGTGACGCACGGCCGCAAGGCGACGCGGGCGCATGTGCTGGCCTATACGCTGCTGCTGGTTCCGGTCTCGGTCTGGGCGGCGCTGACGCCGATCGGCGGGCCGCTGACGCTGGCGGTGGCGGCGGGGCTGAACCTGTGGTTCGTGCTGGGCGCCTGGCGCATCCGGCGCCGCGACGAGGCCGCGGCCGAGGCCGACAAGTATGCGGTGGAAAAGGCCTTCTTCCGGTTCTCGCTGTTGTATCTGTTCCTGCACTTCGGCGCCTTCCTGGCCGAGGCGGCGCTGAAACCCTATGGCCTGGGAGGCTGGTGACATGGCGCTGACGCCCACGCACGAACTGCACGCCCGCCGCTTTGGCCGCAACCTGGGCGTGGCGCTGTCGCTGGCGGCCTTCGTCGTGCTGGTCTTCGCGCTGACCCTGGTCAAGGTGCAGCGCGGCGACCCGATGCAGGGCTTCGACCACAGCCTCCGCCCAGAGATGCTGCCGGCCGCGGAACAGGGGTCGGGCGGTTGATGCGCGGGCCGCTCTCCACCCCGGGTCGGCAGGCGGCGGCGATGGCCGCAGGGGCCTCGGTTCTGGCCTTTGTCACGGTGGTGGCGATCCCGCCCTTCTACGACTGGTTCTGCAAGGTCACCGGCTACGGCGGCACCACCTCGGTTGCGGCGGCAGCGCCCGGCCCGGTGCTGGACCGGGTGATGACCGTGCGCTTCGACGCCTCGCGCGGCGAGGGGATGCCCTGGGAATTCCGCCCGGTGGTGCCCGAGATGGAAATCCGCATCGGCGAAACCGGGTTGGCCTTCTTCGAGGCCTGGAACCCGACCGACAAGCCGGTGGCGGGGCAGGCGACCTACAATGTCGCGCCCGACATGGTGGGGGGATACTTCACCAAGGTCGCCTGTTTCTGCTTCGAACTGCAGGTGCTGCAACCCGGCGAGCGGGTGCAGATGCCGGTCAGCTTCTACATCGACCCCGGCCTGGCCGATGACCCCGACGCGCAGGGCGTCGAGGCGATCACCTTGGGCTACACCTTCCATCTGGCCGACCTGCCCGCCGTGCAGGCCGCAACGAACTGAGACCAAAGGGAACCGGAGCCCGCCATGGCCCACGCCAAGAACCACGACTACCACGTGTTGCCGCCGTCGATCCTGCCCTTCGCGGGCGCGGTCGGGGCCTTCGTCATGCTGTTCGGCCTGGTGCTGATGATTTCGCCCAACGTCGGCGCGGACAGCCCGCTGAGCCAGCCCTTCATCTTTCTGATCGGGCTGGTGCTGGTGGCCTATGTGATGTTCGCCTGGTGGTCCGAGGTGGTGCACGAAGGCCAGGGCAGCGACCACACGCCGGTGGTGCGGCTGGGCCTGCGCTACGGCTTCATCCTGTTCATCATGTCGGAAGTGATGTTCTTCCTGGCCTGGTTCTGGACCTTCTTCAAGCACCGGATGTATCCGATGGGGCCGGAAAGCCCCTGGGTCGATGGCGTCTGGCCACCCGTGGTGGACGGGCTGGCGGTGCAGACCTTCGACCCCTGGCACCTGCCCTTGATCAACACCCTGGTGCTGTTGCTGTCGGGCTGTGCGGTGACCTGGGCGCACCACGCGCTGGTGCATGAAAACAACCGCCGCGACCTGATCACCGGGCTGGCGGTCGGCATCGTGCTGGGCGTCTGCTTCACCCTTCTGCAGGCCTACGAATACAGCCACGCCGCCTTCGGCTTCCGCGACAACATCTATGGCGCCTCGTTCTTCATGGCCACCGGCTTCCACGGCGCGCATGTCATCATCGGCACGATCTTCCTGACCGTCTGCCTGGTCCGCGCGATGCGCGGCCATTTCACCCCCGAACACCATGTGGGCTTCGAGACGGCGGCGTGGTACTGGCACTTCGTCGATGTGGTCTGGCTGTTCCTGTTCTGCGCCGTCTACGTCTGGGGCCAGGGCTGACTCTGCTGCGGCCCTGCGGGGTTGGGGGCCGCTCGCAATGCGCCAGGTGCTGTTCTTCCTGATCGTCGGGGTGCTGGGGGTCTCGGTCCTGTTGGCGCTGGGCTTTTGGCAATTGCGCCGGCTTGACTGGAAAGAGGCGATCATCGCCGAGGCCTCGGCGATGATGCAGGCCGCGCCGGTCGCGCTGCCCGCATCGCCGGACCCCAAGGCCGACAACTACCGCCCGGTTCAGGTGGCCGGGCGCTTCACCGGGCAAGAGGCGCATGTGCTGGCTTCGACCCTGTCGATGGGGCCGGGGTTCCGGGTGATCGCGGCGTTCGAGACGGCCGAAGGCCGCCGCATCCTGGTGGATCGCGGCTATGTCCCCGAAACCGCGCGGACCACCGACCGGCCCGGCCATCCGGCCGAGGTGACCGGCAACCTGGTCTGGCCCGACGACATGACCGCCTCGACCCCGCCCTACGATGCGGCACGGGCGATCTGGTTCAGCCGCGACCTGCCCGGCATCTCGGCGGCGCTGAAGACCGAACCGGTGCAACTGGTCGCGCGGTCTGACACGGGCGACGGCATCACCCCCCAGCCCGCCACCGCCGCCTTCCGCAACGACCACCTGCAATACGCCCTGACCTGGTTCGGGCTTGCGGCTGTCTGGTCCCTGATGACACTGGCGTTTCTGTGGCGTATCAGACGCCCAAAGGCTTGAGGGCGGAGAGCATGAATTACATCTCGACCCGGGGGCAGGCGCCTGCCCTGGGCTTCGGTGCGGCAATGATGACGGGGCTGGCGCGGGACGGGGGGTTGTATGTCCCCGAAACCGTGCCGGTGATGACAGCGGATGAGATCGCCGCGCTGGCGGGACTGCCCTATGAAGAGGTGGCCTTCCGGGTGATGCGGCCGTTCCTGGGCGGGTTCTTCGCCGATGACGAATTCCGCGGCCTGATCGCGGCGGCCTATCGCGGCTTTGACCACGCCGCCCGGGCGCCGATGGTTCAGCTTTCGGCTAACCATTTCCTTCTGGAGCTGTTCCACGGCCCGACGCTGGCGTTCAAGGATTTCGCCATGCAGATCATCGGCCAGATGATGCAGGCGGCGCTGGCGAAGTCGGGCGAGCGGATCACCATCGTGGGCGCCACCAGCGGCGACACCGGCAGCGCGGCGATCGAGGCGTTCCGCGGCCTTGCCAACGTGGATGTGTTCATCCTGTTCCCGCAGGGCCGGGTCAGCGACGTGCAGCGCCGGCAGATGACCACTCCGGTCGAGGCCAATGTGCATGCCCTGGCCATCGACGGCGATTTCGACGACGCGCAGGCGCGGCTGAAGGACATGTTCAACGACTTCGCCTTCCGTGATCGGGTGCGGCTGGCCGGGGTGAACAGCATCAACTGGGCCCGCGTGCTGGCGCAGGTGGTGTATTACTTCACCGCCGCCACCGCCCTGGGCGCGCCGCACCGCAGCGTCAGCTTCACCGTGCCCACGGGGAACTTCGGCGACGTCTTTGCAGGCTACATCGCGCGGCTGATGGGCCTGCCCATCGACCGTCTGGTGATCGCCACCAACCAGAACGACATCTTGCACCGGGCGATGACCACCGGCGAATACCGGACCGACGGCGTCAAGCCCTCGATCAGCCCGTCGATGGACATCCAGGTCAGCTCGAACTTCGAACGCGCGCTGTTCCTGGCCCTGGGCGGCGACGGCGCGGCGGTGACGGCGCTGATGGCGGGGCTGAAGCAGTCCGGCGGTTTCACCCTTCCCGCCCCGGCGCTGGCCGCCTTGCGGGCGGTGCTGGACTCGGGCCGCTGTTCGGAGGATGAGACCCGCGCCACCATCGCCCGCACCTTGGCGGCGACCGGCGAACTCCTCTGCCCGCATTCGGCCGTGGCGGTGAAGGTGGCCGAGGAACACCTCGGCGCCAGCCCGATGGTCACCCTTGCCACCGCGCACCCCGCTAAGTTCCCCGATGCGGTGCAGGCCGCCAGCGGCCTTCGCCCCGCGCTGCCGCCGCACATGGCCGGCCTGTTCGACCGGCCGGAACGGATGACCCTGGTCCCGAACGACCTGACCGCGCTTGAAACCCTGATCCTTGAAAGGACCGGGCTGTGACCCTGCAACTGCACACGCTTTCCAACGGCCTTCGCATCGTCACCGAAGACATGCCGCGGCTGAAATCGGCCTCGATCGGGCTGTGGGTCGGCGCCGGCGGGCGGCACGAAAGCCCCACCGAGAACGGCATCGCGCATTTCCTGGAACACATGGCCTTCAAGGGCACCGAACGGCGCAGCGCGCTGCAGATCGCCGAAGAGATCGAGGATGTCGGCGGCTACATCAACGCCTATACCAGCCGCGAGATGACCGCCTACTACGCCCGCTGCCTGTCGGCCGACGTGGCCCGGGCGCTGGACGTGATCAGCGACATCGTGCTGAACCCGCTGTTCACGCCCTCGGACATCGAGACCGAGCGCCACGTCATCCTGCAGGAAATCGGCCAGGCGGCCGATACGCCGGACGACATCATCTTCGACTGGCTGCACGAAACCACCTACCCCGGCCAGGCCTTCGGCCGCACCATCCTGGGGCCGGAAGAGCGGGTGTCGTCGTTCGGCGCCAGGGATTTCCGCGCCTTCGTGGGGCGGCACTACGGGCCGGACCGGATGATCCTGTCGGCCGCCGGCGGCATCGACCATGACGCGGTGGTGGCGCAGGCCGAGGCGATCTTCGGCCACCTGCCTCCGGTGGGCCAGGTCAGTACCGAGCCCGCCCGCTTCCTGACCGGCGAACGGCGCGAGGTGAAGGACCTGGAGCAGGCCCACTTCGCGCTGAACCTTGAGGCGCCGAATTACCGCGACCCGCTGGTCTATACCGCGCAGGTCTGGTCGATGGCGATGGGCGGCGGCATGTCCAGCCGGCTGTTCCAGAAGATCCGCGAGGACCGCGGCCTGTGCTACACGATCTATGCCCAGAGTGCCGCCTATGACGACACCGGCCATATCACCATCTACGCCGGCACCAGCGGCGAAGAGATCGGCGATCTGACCGACCTGACGGTGGCCGAGGTGAAACGCTCGGCCGACGACATGAGCGAGGCCGAGGTGAACCGGGCCAAGGCGCAGATCAAGGCCGGCATGCTGATGGGGCTGGAAAGCCCCTCGTCGCGGGCCGAACGCAACGCGCGGCTCTTGTCGATCTGGGGCCGGGTGCCCGACCTGGACGAGGCGGTGGCGCGGATCGACGCGGTCAGCCTGCAAGGCGTGCGCGACTGGGGTGGCCATGTGCTGGGCGCCGGTGCCGCACTGGCCGTCTATGGCCCGGTCGAACAGGCTCCGGGCGTGGAGGCAATCCGGGAGGCGCTGTCGGCGTGATGCTGGGGCTGCGGCGACGGGTCAGGATCGAGACCGAGCGCATGACCCTGCGGCTGCCCGCGCATGCCGACTGGCCCGCCTGGAGCAGCCTGCGCCAGGAGAGTTCGGCCTTCCTGATGCCGTGGGAGCCGGTCTGGAGCCACGACCACCTGTCGCGCAAGGCCTTCACCAACCGGGTCTACTGGGCGCAGCGGGCCGAAACCCAGGGCACTGCCTTGCCCTTGATGATGATCCGGCGCGACGATCAGGCGCTGTTGGGCGCGATCACGCTGGACAACGTCCGCCGTGGCCCCTCGCAGGCCGGCACGCTGGGCTATTGGGTGGGCCAGCGCCACGCCCGCCAGGGCTACATGCGCGAGGCGATTCTGGCGGTGGTTCACCACGCCTTCACCCGGCTGGACCTCAGCCGGATCGAGGCCGCCTGCCTGCCGGAAAACGCCGCCTCGCGCGGGGTGCTGGAAAAGACCGGCTTCAAGTATGAAGGCGTCGCGCAAAGCTACCTGCAGATCTCGGGCCGCTGGCGCAACCACGTGCTGTACGCCTGCCTGCGCGCCGACCGCCGCGGCCGCACCGAGGTGGGGCCGGCATGACCGGCGCGCCGCGGGCCGTGCTGCTGCGGGGCGTCAACGTCTCGGGCCGCAACCGGCTGCCGATGGCGCCGTTCCGCGCGCTGCTGGAGGGGCTGGGGCTGCGCCGCGTGGAAACCTTCATCCAGTCGGGCAATGCCGTCTTCGAGGGCGGGCCCCAGGATTCGGCACTGGGGCCGGCGATCCGGGGGGCGATCGAGGCGGGCTTCGGCTTCGCGCCCGAGGTGTTCCTGCGCCGCCTGCCCGACCTGGAGGCCGCGCTGGACCACCCCTTCGGGCCGGCGGCGGACCCGGCCCGGATCCACGCGGTCTTCCTGGCCGAAACGGCGCCAGCCTTCGACGAGGCCCGGCTTCAGGCCGTCCGCAAGGACGAGGCCTGGGTGCTGCGGCCGAGGCTGCTGCTGCTGCACACGCCCGGCGGGATGGGCACGTCGAAAGTGGCCGAAGCCTTGCCGCGGGCGCTGAAGGGGCCGCAGACGGCACGCAACCTGAAGACGGTGGCGGCGCTGGCGCTGCTGCTGCGCTCGCGCAGGCGTGAAGGGACGGGCGGCTGAGGCGGGCTATCCTTTCCGGAGGCGAACCCCGGAGGCTGCCATGTCCCGACCCCTCCTGCCGCTGCTGCTGCTGGTGCTCGCCGCGCCCGCCTGGGCACAGGACCGCCTGCCGTCGCATTGCATCGCGCTGGCGCAGGGGCCAGAGACGGTGATGCGGGCCGATTTCGCGGCGGTGGAGAAGGACCAGGTTCTGATCCGCTACCTGAACCATGCCAGCTTCGCGATTCTGGCCGACGACGGCACGGTGGCGGTAACGGATTACACCGGATACCTGGGCACGGCGGACGTGGTGCCCGACGTGGTGACGATGAACAACGCCCATTCCACCCACTGGACCGCCGACCCCGACCCGCGCATCCCGCATGTGCTGACCGGCTGGCCCTCGGCTGGCCAACCGGTCGAACACCGGCTGGACCTGGGCGGCATGCTGGTGCGCAACGTCACCACCGACACCCGCGGCCCGTTCGGCGAAGGCGCGCGGGCCAACGGCAACTCGATCTTCGTGTTCGAGGCGGCAGGGCTGTGCATCGGCCACCTCGGCCACCTGCATCAGATTCCGTCCGACGCGCAGTATGCCGCACTTGGCCGGATGGACATCGTGATGGTGCCGGTGGACGGCGGCTATACCCTGCGGCTTGAGGATATGGCCGGCGTCGTGCGGCGGCTCAAGGCGCGGGTGGTGATCCCGATGCACTGGTTCTCCGGCGCCTCGCTGGCGCAGTTCCTGACCGAGATGGAGAGCGAATTCGAGGTGGTCGAGACCGGGCTGAACGAGATGACCTTCGCCCGCGCCGATCTGCCGGCGGAACCGACGATCCTGGTCCTGACCCCGCGCTGGCTGGACTGACCGGGCGGGCCGCGCTAGCACGGGGGCGGGCGAACCCGGAGTCCCCCGATGCTGAATCCCTGCGACGACGCCTTCCTTGCGGCCCTGGGCCAGCGCCTGCCCGAAGGCACCCTCCGCCCGCCCGAGCCGCGCCACCTGACCGAACCGCGCGGCCGCTGGCCGGGCAGGGCCGGGGCTGTGGCCTGCCCGCGCCGCACCGAAGAGGTGGCCGAGATCGTCCGCGCCTGTGCCGCGGCGCGGGTCGGCATCGTGCCCTGGGGCGGCGGCACC
Source organism: Rhodobacter sp. Har01 (assembly GCF_020564565.1). GTDB lineage: Bacteria > Pseudomonadota > Alphaproteobacteria > Rhodobacterales > Rhodobacteraceae > Pseudogemmobacter. The sequence goes on along the minus strand of NZ_JAJCTD010000004.1, from coordinate 193,831 downwards.
GGGCTGGTCGGCGGCCAGGTGATGCCCTCGGGCCCGCTGCCTCTGGTGCTGTCGCTGGAACGCATGACGGCCCTGCGCGGCCTCTGGCCGGACGAGAACGTGATCGCGGTCGAAGCCGGCATGACGCTGGCCTCGGTGCAGGCGGCAGCCGAAGCCGCGGGCCGGCTGTTCCCCTTGTCGCTGGCCAGCGAGGGCACCGCGACGATCGGCGGCAATCTGGCCACCAACGCCGGCGGCACCGCCGTCTTGCGCTACGGCAACGCGCGCGACCTCTGCCTGGGGGTCGAGGCGGTGCTGGCCGACGGCTCGGTGCTGCAGGGCCTCAGCCGGCTGCGCAAAGACAATACCGGCTATGACCTGCGCCACCTGCTGATCGGGTCCGAGGGCACTCTGGGCGTGCTGACCGCGGCCAGCCTGCGCCTTTTCCCGTGCCCCGCCGCCCGGGTCGTGGCGCTGCTGGTGGTGCCCTCGCCGGCGGCCGCGCAGCGCTTTCTGCGGCTGTGCGAGATGCGGCTGGGCGGCCTGGTGACGGCCTTCGAACTGATCGCCAGGATGGGATTCAGCTTCCTGGCCGAAGTCGGCCCCGAGGTGCGGATGCCCTTCCCCCAGGCCCCCGACTGGTGCGTGCTGGTCGAATTCGGCCTGCCCTCGGCGATGGACCCCGAGGCGACCATGGCCTCGGTCTACGAAGAAGCCGCCGAGGCGGGCCTGGTGACCGACGGCGTCATCGCCGCCAGCGCGGCCCAGGCGGAAATGCTCTGGGCGCTGCGCGAGGCGATCCCCGAAGCCAACCGCCGCATCGGAGCGGTGTCGTCGCACGACATCTCGCTGCCCCTGGGCGCGATCCCCGGCTTCATCGCCGAGGCGGGCGAGCGGATCGCCGCGCTGGGCGATCTGCGGATCAACTGCTTTGGCCACCTCGGCGACGGCAACCTGCACTACAATGTCTTCCGCGCCGCGGGCCGCAGCCGCGCCGATGATGACCCCCTGCGAGAGCCGGTGAAGCGCCTGATTCACGACCTTGTGCATGCGGCAGGTGGCAGCGTTTCGGCCGAACATGGCGTCGGGCGGCTGAAGACGGCCGATCTGGACCGCTACGGCGACCCGGCCCGGCTGGCCGCGATGCGCGGGCTGAAACGGGCGCTGGATCCCGCCGGCATCCTGAACCCGGGCGCGGTGCTGTCCGGCCGGCCCGCCTGAACCGGCAGCCCCGGCCGGGTCGTCAGCCGGCCTGCAGCCTTCGGGCCGCGACCCAGGACAGCGCGGCCATGACGCCGGCGGTGACCAGGCACAGCGGCAGGCCACCGGCCTGATAGCTGAGGCCGGACAGCAGCGTTCCGATCAGCCGCCCGGCGGCGTTGGCCATGTAGTAGAAGCCGACGTCGCGGGTGATCCGTCCGGCATCGCCAAAGGCCAGGATCAGATAGGAATGCACCGAGGAATTCACCGCGAAGACAAAGCCGAAAAGCAGCAGGCCCGCGACCAGCGTCGCCGTCAGCCAGGGGGCGGGGCCTTCGGCCAGCCAGGCCGCCAGGGCCAGCGCGAAGGGAATCGGGACCAGCAGGCCCGCCCAGCGGATCGCCTTGCGGACCGTCGCGGCCTCGGGCTGGCCCCTGGCGCCCAGCAGCCGCGGCGCGGCGGCCTGCACGGCGCCATAGGCGATGATCCACAAGGCCAGGAAGCCGCCGATCAGGAAGAAGGCCGCGCGCCGGCCCTCGGGCGTGCCGTCCGACAGCACCGCCTGGAAATACACCGGAATGCCCACGACGAACCACACGTCGCGGGCGCCGAACAGGAACATCCGGGCCAGGCTCAGCCGATTCACGCGCGGGTCGCGCGACCGCCAGCCCCCCCAGGCCTCTTCGGCCTTGATCCGCCCCGGCAGGCCCGCGGGCAGGAACAGCACCACCCCGATCAGGACCAGCGCCAGCACCCCGGCCATGCCCCAGACGGCGGCCTTGAAGCCGGCCAGCGCCAGCAGCGCCGCGCCCAGAAAGAAGCCCAGGCCCTTGACCGCGTTCTTCGACCCGGTCAGCAGGGCGACCCAGCGGAACAGGCCGCCGGTCTCGGTCGACGCCAGCAGCTTGACGGCCGACTTCGACGACATCTTGGCCAGGTCCTTGGCCACGCCCGAGACGCCCTGGACCGCCATCACGAAGGCGACCGACGTCGGAATGGCCCAGGCCGGGTCAAGCTGTGCCAGCGCGACCAGCGCGGCGACCTGCAGGGCCAGCCCGCCGTACAGCGTGGCCGCAAGGCCGAAGCGGGCGGCCAGCCAGCCGGCGGCAAGATTGGTGGCGATGCCGGCCAGCTCGTACAACAGGAACAGCCAGGCCAGTAGCACCGGCGAAAAGCCGAGCGCGTTGAAGTGCAGCAGCACCAGCATGCGCAGCGCGCCGTCGGTGGCCATGAAGGCCCAGTAGGCCGCCGTCACGGCCGCATAGGCGCGCAGGGGGTTCGGCGCCGTCACATCGTCCCCGCCACCATGCGGGCGATGTCGGCCAGGCGGCAGGCATAGCCCCATTCGTTGTCGTACCAGGCGTAGATCTTCACCTGCGTCCCGTTCACCACCATGGTCGAGGCGGCGTCGATGATGGCCGAGCGGGGGTCGTTGGTGAAGTCGGACGACACCAGTTCGCGCGTCTCATAGCCCAGGATTCCGGACAGCGGGCCATCGGCGGCGGCCTGGAACAGGGCGTTCACCTCCTCGGCTGTCGTCGGGCGTTCCACCTCGAACACGCAATCGGTCAGCGAGGCGTTCAACAGCGGCACCCGGACGGCGTGGCCGTTCAGCCGGCCCTTGAGTTCGGGGTAGATCAGGGTGATCGCGGTGGCGCTGCCGGTGGTGGTGGGGATCAGGTTCAACAGCGCCGACCGGGCACGGCGCATGTCCTTGGCCGGGCGGTCCACGAGGATCTGGGTATTGGTCACGTCATGGATGGTGGTGATCGACCCGTGGCGGATGCCGATGCCTTCGTGGATGACCTTCACCACCGGCGCGAGGCAATTGGTGGTGCAACTGGCCGCGGTGACCAGCGCCTGACTGCCGTCATAAAGCCCGTGGTTCACCCCGTAGACCAGGTTCAGCGCGCCGCCGTCCTTGACCGGAGCGCTGACGACGACCTTCCTTACCCCGGCCGCATAATAGGGCGCGACCTTGGCGGCGGTCTTGAACACGCCGGTGCAGTCGATCACCAGATCGACGCCCATCTCGGCCAGCGGCAGGGCCTCGATGGCCTTTTCATGGCACAGGCGGATGCGTTGCCCGTTCAGCACCAGCGCACCCTCGGCCGCCGCGACAGGGGTCTTCCAGCGGCCGTGCACGCTGTCGAACTCCATCAGCAGGGCGTGCTGCGCGGGGTCTCCGGCCGCGTCGTTCAAGAGCACGATCTCGCCGCCGATGCCGCTGTCGACCAGGTCGCGCAGCGCCAGTTTTCCGATCCGGCCCAGACCGTTGATCGCGATGCGCGGCATGGCTCAGGCCTTTTCCTGCGACGTCGCATCCGCGCCGATGGCATCGACCCGGGCCTGCAGGGACATGCGGCTCAGCGAGTCGAACGGCAGCGCCACGAAGGCGGCGATGCGGCGGCGCAGCGCGGCATAGGTCTGGGCGAAGACCAGCGCCTTTTCGGCATCGGTGCCGGTCGCCTTGACCGGGTCGGGCAGCCCCCAGTGGCCGGTGATCGGCTGGCCCGGCCAGGGCGGGCATTCCTCGGCCGCGGCGGTGTCGCAGACGGTGAAGACGAAATCCATCACGATCGCGCCCGGCTTCTGGAACTCTGAGACATGTTTCGACCGCAGGCCGGTCAGGTCATGGCCGTTCCGGCGCAGCACCTCCAGCGCGAAGGGGTTCATGTCGGTGTTGGGCCGGGTGCCGGCCGAGAAGGCCTGGAACTTGCCGCGGCCCAGATCGCGCAACAGCGCCTCGGCAAAGATCGACCGGGCCGAGTTGCCCGAGCAGATGAAGAGTACGTCGAAATCGGTGTCGCGCATGGGATCGGTTTCCTTCCGGGCAGAGATGAGGGGGGCAAGCAAGTCAGGCCTGGCCCGGCCGACATCGAGCGCGAGGTAGCCGATCAGCCCCTCGGTCGTGTCAAGATCGGCGGTGTAGAACAGCGACCGGCCCTGCCGTTCGGCCCGCACCAGCCCCGATGCGGCCAGATCGGCCAGGTGATGCGACAGCGTGTTCTGCTTCAGCCCCAGCGCCGTGGCGATCTCGGTCGGCCGCACGCCCCGCGGCGCAAAGCGCATCAGCAGGCGGAACACGGCCAGACGGCCGGGGTGGCCCAGGGTGGCAAAGGCAGCGCTGGCGTCTGATTTTTCCATATTTCCCGAATGCTGGAAAAATTGCAGGGAGTCCAGTGAAGGTTTTGTGACGCTTGATGCAGGTCAGGGCGGGGCGCGGAATTGCATGCGCAGATGCGCATAAGCAGGAGCGCCCCGCCATGATCGTTACCGTCCTTTCCGCCCTGGCCGAGCCGACCCGTCTGGAAGCGATGCGCTGTCTGGCCGATGGCGGCGAGCATTGCGTGTGCGAGTTGATGCGGCGGCTGGGGGCCACGCAAAGCCGGATGTCGCGCCACATGCAGGTGCTGAAGCAGGCCGGGCTGGTGGTGGACCGGCGCGATGCGCAATGGGTGCGCTACCGGCTGAACCCCGACCTGCGGCCGGGCCTGCGGCAGCTGGTGCGGGCGGCCTTGACCGAAGCGGTGGCGGCATGAGCCTGTTCGGCGGCCTGAACGACGCGCTGCTGCGGATGACCTGGCTGAACGATCTGGTCGGCGCCGGGGTCACGGCGGCGGGGCTGGACCCGGCCTCGCGGCTGGGCGGGTCGGTGCAGTTCTTCGTCTATGACGTGATCAAGATCTTCCTGCTGCTGGCGGTGCTGATCTTTGCCATCTCGTATGTGCAAAGCCATTTCCCGCCCGAGCGCACCCGCGCCCTGCTGGGCGGTCGGTCGGGTCTGGGGGCCACCGTTCTGGCCGCGCTGCTGGGCACTCTGACGCCGTTCTGTTCCTGTTCGTCGATTCCGCTGTTCATCGGCTTCACCGCCGCCGGGCTGCCGCTGGCGGTGACCTTCGCCTTCCTGATTTCGTCGCCGCTGGTCGATCTGGCCTCGGTGATCCTGCTGGCGTCGATCTTCAGCTGGCCCATCGCGCTGGCCTATGTGGCGGTGGGGCTGGTGGTGGCCATCGTCGGCGGCACGGTGATCGGGCGGCTGGGGATGGAGGATCAGGTGGCCGATTTCGTCCGCAAGGTGCCGGTGTCGGGCGAGGTGGCGACGATGACGCGGGCCGAGCGGCTGGCCTATGCCCGCGACCAGGTGGTCGAGATCGTCGCCCGGGTCTGGCCCTATGTGCTGGTGGGGGTCGGCATCGGTGCCGCGATCCACAACTGGGTGCCGCAAGAGGCGATCACCGCGATGCTGGGGCAGGACAAATGGTGGGCGGTGCCGCTGGCCACGCTGGTGGGCATTCCGATGTACGCCGACATCTTCGGCACCCTGCCCATCGCCGAGGCGCTGGTGGCCAAGGGCGTGGGGCTGGGCACGGTGCTTTCGTTCATGATGGCGGTGACGGCGCTGTCGCTGCCGTCGCTGATCCTGCTCAAGCGGGTGGTGCGGTTGCCACTCTTGGCCACCTTTACCGGGGTGGTGACGCTGGGCATCCTGACCATCGGCTTAACCTTCAACGCGATCTCGGGCTGGTTCATCTGAAAGGGAAGATCATGATCATCAAGATCCTTGGGTCGGGCTGCCGCAAATGCGTGACGCTGGCCGAGAATGCGGCGGCGGCGGCGCAGGCGGCGGGGAAGCAAGCGCAGATCGTCAAGGTCACCGATCTGGCCGAGATCGCCGCGCATGGGGTGATGTCGACCCCCGGGCTGGTGGTGGACGGCAAGGTCGTCTCGACCGGCAAGGTGCTGAGCGCGGACGAGATCGCGCGGCTGCTGTGATGGAGTATCGCGTCCAGGCCCGGCGGATTGATGCGCATGGCAGTCTGGCCTCCGCAAAGGACGCCGAGGTGGTGCTGGACACCGATCTGGCCGGGCGGCGCGATGCGATGAACCCGGTCGAGTTGCTGCTGGCGGCCTTGGCGGCCTGCATGCTGAAGGGGATCGAGCGGGTGACGCCGCTGTTGGACTTCCGCATCGACGGCGCCGAGGTGCGGCTTGAGGCCTTGCGCCAGGACGCCCCGCCGAAGCTGACGCTGATCCGCTACGAGATCATCGTCGACAGCCCCGAGACCCAGGCCCGGCTGGCGCTGCTGCACCGCAACGTGTTGAAATACGGCACGATCTCGAACACGCTTTCCGCCGCGGTGCCGCTGGAGGGCAGCTTGCGCCGCAAAGGCTAGCCGGGGAACTGCGCCCGGGTGCGGTTGGCGAAGGCCACCAGCGACAGCATCACCGGCACCTCGACCAGCACGCCGACGACGGTGGCCAGCGCCGCGCCCGAGTTCAGCCCGAACAGGCCGATGGCCACGGCCACCGCCAATTCGAAGAAGTTCGAGGTGCCGATCAGCGCGCAGGGGGCGGCAATCCGGTGCGGCAGGCGCCAGGCCCAGGCCCAGGCATAGCCCAGCGCGAAGATGCCGTAGGACTGGATCACGATCGGCACCGCCAGCAGGCCGATCAGCACCGGCTGGGCCAGGATGGTCGGGCCCTGAAAGCCGAAGAGCAGCACCACGGTCAGCAGCAGGCCCAGCACCGAGGCCGGCTTGACCCGGGCGGTGAAGGCGGCAACCGCCGCCGGGCCGCCCCGGGCGACCAGCGCGCGGCGGGTCAGCCAGCCGGCGATCAGCGGGATCACCACATACAGCACGGTGGACAGGATCAGCGTCTGCCAAGGCACGGCGATGCTGGTCACGCCCAGAAGGAAGGCCACGATGGGGGCGAAGGCGAAGACCATCACCAGATCGTTCACCGAGACCTGGACCAGGGTGTAATTGGGGTCTCCGTCCGTCATCTGCGACCAGACGAAGACCATGGCGGTGCAGGGGGCGGCGCCCAGCAGGATCAGGCCGGCGATGTATTCCGGCGCCTTTTCCGGCGCGATCAGGCCGGCGAAGACGTGGTTGAGGAACAGCACGCCCAGGGCCGCCATGGTGAAGGGCTTGATCAGCCAGTTCACTGCCAGGGTGATGATCAGCCCCTTCGGCCTTTGCCCGACCGATTTCAGCGCGGCGAAGTCGATGGCGATCATCATCGGCCAGACCATCGCCCAGATCAGCACCGCCACCACCAGGTTGACCGAGGCATATTCCAGCCGCGCCAGCGCTGCGAACAGACCGGGCAGCAGGTTGCCCAGCGCCAGGCCCGCCAGGATGCAAAGGCCTACCCAAAGGGTGAGCCAGCGTTCGAACAGGCTCATCGCGGGGCCATTTCAGGGGTGCAGCAGGCCTCGCCCTGCGGCGGGGTCAGGGTGACGATGAAGCCGGCAAGGTCGGCCAGCACGTCGGGCGACAGGGCATAGCAGATGCGCGGGCCGGCGATTTCTCCGGTGATGATCCCGGCGGCCTTGAGGATGCGCAGATGCTCGGACACGGTGGATTGCGCCAGTCCGACGGCGCCGACGATGTCGCCGCCGATGCAGCCCGGCGTGGCCTGCAACAGCCGCAGGATGCGCAGGCGGGCCGGGTGGGCCAGCGCCTTGGCCAGACCGGCGATGCGGGCATCGGAATCGGCGGGCTGTTCGGCCATGGGCCTGATCCTTGTCTATCGTCGATGGGCGATATAGACTGGCCGATGGGCAGGGTCAATCAACGAAACGTTGCCTTGGGGGCTGTGCGGTCCCTATCCTGCGGGCAGGGAGTGAGCATGCCTGGATGCAATCGGCGCAGCTTTGTCGGGCTGTGCGCTGCCATGCTGGTGGCGCCCGTCGTGCTGCGCGCGGCCGAGCCGATCCGGCTGGGCCTCACGCCAGTGTTCCTGGACAACGATGCCGAGGTGATTGCGCGGCTGAAGGCGGCCTTGGGTCAGGGCACCGGGCGGCCGATCGAGCTGGTGCAGCGCCGCACCTACCAGGAAGTGACGGGTCTGCTGCTGGAAGGCGGGGCCGATGCGGCCTGGCTGTGCGGCTATCCTTATCTGCAGCACGAACAGGCGCTGGCGCTGTTGGGCGTGCCGGTCTGGCGCGGGCAGCCGCTGTACCGCTCGTACCTGATCACCGGAACGGACGACCCAGCCGCCGCGCTGGCCGATCTGCGCGGCGGCAGCCATGCGTTTTCCGACCCCGACAGCAACTCGGGCTGGCTGGTCACGGCCTCGGACCTGGCCCGGATGGGCGAGCGGCCGGAAACCTTTTTCACCCGCACGCTGTTCACCTATGGCCACCGCAACGTGGTGCGGGCGGTGGCGGGCGGGCTGATGCGGTCGGGCAGTGTCGACGGCTATGTCTGGGAGGCGCTGGCGGCGGTCGAGCCGGGCCTGACGGCGCGGACCAGGGTGATCGCGCGGTCGGAACCCTTGGGGTTTCCGCCCTTTGTCACCCGCCGCGCCTCGGCCGATTCCGAGGCGGCCAGCCTGTTGCGGCAGGCGCTGCTGACGCTGGCCGACACCGCCGAGGGCCGCGCTGCGCTGGACCTGCTGCAACTGGACGGCGTGATCGCGGGCGAGGGGGCGCTGTTCGACGGCATCCGCGCCCGGATGCGCGACGTGCAGGGCGTATGATGGGGTTCCGCGGCCTGCCGCTTTCGCTGCGGGTGCCGCTGATTGCGGCAGGGCTGATGGTGCTGGTTGGCGTGGTCGCCTCGCAGCAGGTGATGGCGGCGCTGGGCAAGGTGCAGCAGGAACGGCTGCGCGAACTGGCGCGACTGCATGTCGATGGGCTCGCGGTGGCGCTGGGGCCGTCCGTTCTGCGCCGCGACGTGTGGGAGGTCTACGATACGCTGGACCGCGCCACCGCGGCCATGGCGGGGCAGCGCATGATCCTGACCGTGGTGGCCGACGAGACGGGCCGGGTGATTGCCGCGTCAGACCCGCAGCGCGCGCCGGTGGACAGCGCGCTTGATCCCTTGCTGCCCACGGCGCAGGCGGTGGATGACCTGCAACTGGCGGGCGATGCGCGGCACGTTCGGGTGCTGGCCGATCTTGCCTATCAGGGCCGGCGGGTCGGGCAGATCCTGTCGGAACTGGACGTGGCCGATCTGGTGGCCGAACGCCGCCGCGCGCTGGCGCTGCTGCTGGCGGGCAATGCGCTGGCGACGCTGGCGCTGGCGACCGGCGGCTATCTGGCGATGCGGCGGATGCTGCGGCCGGTTTCGGTGCTGTCGTCGCACATGGCCGCGACCGAGGGTACGCCGCAGGCGATCTCGCCCGCCAGCATTCCTACCGGCGACACCGAACTGGCGCGGCTGTTCCTGACCTACAACGCGATGACCGGCGCCGCCGGCGCCGCGGCCGAGGCCGAGCGTCGGCTGGCCGAGCGCGAGCGTTTTGTCAGCCTGGGGCGGCTGTCCTCGTCGCTGGCGCATGAGATCAACAATCCGCTGGGCGGCCTGCTGAACGCCACCGACACCATCCGCGCCTACGCCGACCGCCCCGAGGTGGTGCGCGATGCGGCGGCGCTGGTGGACCGCGGGCTGCGGCATCTGCGCGACGTGGCCCGGGTGACGCTGGAGCAGAACCGGCTGGACCGGCACGGCATTGCGCTGGCGCCCGAGGATTTCGACGACCTGCGCCTGTTGTTCGCGCCCGAGGCGTTGCGGCTGGGCCAGACGCTGGACTGGCAGGTGCAGGCGGCGCCGGATGTGCTGGCGGCCTGGCCCTCGGCGCCGGTGCGCCAGATCGCGCTGAACCTGCTCTTGAATGCCGCGACCGCGGCCGGTCCGGGCGGTGCGCTGGCCTTTGCCGCTCGCGCGGCCGATGACGGGCTGCACCTCACCATCGCCGACAGCGGGCCGGGCCTGTCGCCGCAGGCGCAGGCGCGGCTCTTGACCGATGGCCCGGTGCCGCCCGGCGGCGGCGTCGGCCTTCGGCTGGTGCGCGATCTGGTGGCCGGGATCGGCGGGCGCATCGACTATGCCCGCGACGCCGAGCGATCCGGGATCCATGTCTTGCTGCCCGCGGGGGCCGCGCCATGCTGAAGGGCCGCCGCATCGCCCTGGTCGAGGACGACGAGATCATGGGCGCCTCGCTGGAGCAGCGGCTGCGGCTGGAGGGCGCCGAGGTGCTGCGGCTGAAGCTGATGCAACGTGCCATCGGCGCCCTGCGCACGCCCCGCGCGCCGATCGACGCGGTGGTCTGCGACATCCGCCTGCCGGATGGCAGCGGCGAAGACCTGTTCCACACCCTGTGCCGCACCATGACGCCGCCGCCGTTCCTGTTCATCACCGGCCAGGGTGGCATCGACCAGGCGGTGCGGCTGTTGCACGCCGGCGCTGCCGACTACATCACCAAACCCTTCGAGATGGCCGCCTTCCTGGATCGCCTTGGCCACCTGATCCGCCCGGCGCTGCATGAAGGATCTGACGATCTGCTGGGTATCTCGCCCGCCGCGCGGCGGGTCGCGGCGCTGGCGGCCCAGGCGGCGGCCAGCGACCGGCCGGTGCTGGTGCGGGGCGCCCCGGGCACCGGCAAGGCGCTGGTCGCGCGGCAGATCCACCGCCTGTCGGACCGCAGCGCAGCGCCCTTCCTGCACGTCAACCTCGCCCGCGCCGCCGACCCGGTGGCAGAGCTTGGGCAGGCCGCAAGGGAGGTGGGCGAAGGCATCCTGTTTCTCAACAGCATCTCGCGGTTGACAGCGCCGGCGCAGGACTGGCTGATGCACTGGTTGGACAGTGCCCCGCCGGCCCGGGTGATTTCGGCCTGCGGCGCCGACCTGGACGAGGCCATGCGCCGCGCCAGGTTCCGCGCCGACCTGGCGTCCCGGCTGGGTCCGCACGAGATTCCCATCCCGCCCCTGAAGGACCGCCCCGAAGACGCGGTCTGGCTGTTGACCCGCCTGTTCGAGACCCTGAACCCGCGCCGCCAGACCCCCCTGCGTGGCCTGTCGGCGCTGGCGCAAGAGGCGGTGCGCGCCCACGACTGGCCTGGCAACGGCCGCGAGGTGCGGGCCCGGCTGGTGCAGGCGCTGGCCACGGCGCAGGGCGAGATGCTCTATCCGGGCGACCTGTTCCCCGAACGCCAGACCGCCCCGGCCGACGACCTGCCCAGTCTGGCCGAGGCCCGCGATGCCGCCGAGCGCGCCCATATCCTGGCCGCGCTGGAGCGCACGGCCGGACAGGTGACCGAGGCGGCGCGGCTGCTGAAAGTGTCGCGCACCACGCTGTGGGAAAAGATGCAGAAGCTGGGCCTGTGACCGGCCCGCCCACGTTCGGAAATCCGAACGCCGGAAATTCCCGTTGCGGATGAGCAGCTTGCCGCGGCGCGGCGGGCGTTCCGGCGCAGTCGCCTGCGGCCTGTGCGGACCGCTACCCTGAGGCCAGGGAGTCTAGGGAGGATCACCCCATGAAATGCAACCGGTTGGTCGATGCCGGCCGCCGCCAGTTTCTGCGCGGCAGTCTTGTGGGCGCGGCGGGGGCGGCGGCGGCGACCGTGCTGCCCTCGGCCCCCGCAGAAGCGCGGGGCGTCGGGCTTGCGATGCTAAGCTATCCATCTAACCGTCTGGCCAACATCGCCGACCTCAAGGTCGATGAGCCGATGGACGTGGCCTACCCCGATGCCGACAGCCCCGGCGTGCTGCTGAAGCTGGGCACCAAGGTTGACGGCGGCGTCGGCCCGGAGGGCGACATCGTCGCCTTCTCGGTGCTGTGCCCGCACAAGGGATTCACCATGTCCTACAACGCCGGCGACAAGACGCTGAACTGCCCCGGCCACTTCAGCCGGTTCGACGTGGAAAAGGGCGGCCAGCAGGTCTGGGGCCATGCCACGCAGAACCTGCCGCAATTCGCGCTGCGGGTGGATGACAAGGGCGACATCCATGCCGAGGGCGTGGACGACCTGATCTACGGCCGTCTCAGCAACGTTCTGGCATAAGGGAGGCAGGAAATGGCTTACAAACGCAACGTCGACCGCCTGCCGATCATTCCCGCCGATGCACGGGTGCACAACGTGACCTGCCACTATTGCATCGTCGGTTGCGGCTACAAGGCCTACACCTGGCCGCTGAAGAAGCAGGGCACCACCGATGCGAACTGGATCGGCACCGACCTGTCGAAGCAGCAGGACGCGCTGACCGAGGCCTGGTACGCGCCCTCGATGTACAACGTCGTCAAGCAGGACGGCCAGGATGTGCATCTGGTCATCAAGCCCGACATGGACTGCACGGTGAACGGCGGCCTCGGCTCGATCCGCGGCGCGCGGATGGCCGAGAACCGCCGGTCCGACATCACCGGCAGCCAGCAGCAGCGGCTGACCGACCCGCTGGTCTGGCGCTATGGCACCTGGCAGCCCACCAGCTGGGATGACGCGCTGGACCTGGTGGCCCGCGTCACCGCCCGCGTCATCGAGCAGGACAACGAGAACGACCTTTACGTGTCGATGTTCGACCACGGCGGCAGCGCCGGCGGCTATGAGAACACCTGGGGTACCGGCAAGCTCTATTTCGGCGCGATGAAGGTGAAGAACTGCCGCATCCACAACCGCCCGGCGTACAACTCCGAGGTGCACAGCACCCGCGACATGGGCGTGGACGAGCTGAACTACAGCTACAGCGACTATCAGGTCGCCGACACCATCGTGCTGGCCGGCACCAACCCGATGGAATGCCAGACCAACCTGTTCCTGAACCACATGGTCAAGGGCATGCAGAACGGCGCCAAGGTGGTGATCGTCGATCCCCGCCGGACGGTGACGGTCGACAGCTGCGAGCAGGTCGCCGGCGCCGAGAACGTGCTGCATCTGGCCATCACCACCGGCAGCGACCTGGCACTGTTCAACACGCTGTTCACCTACATCGCCGACCAGGGCTGGGTGGATGCCGACTTCATCGCCAAGTCCACCTTCCAGGGCGAGGTGGCGGTGCCCGAGGACGCCGCCCACCCCGCCGCCCTGGGCAGCTATGAGGCCGCCCGCGCCGCCTGCAAGATGAGCCTGGCCGAAGGCGCGGCCATCACCGGCCTGACCGAGGCGCAGATCATCCAGGCCGCCGAATGGATCGCCCGGCCGAAAGACGACGGCAGCCGCCGCAAGACGGTGACCGGCTATGAAAAGGGCATCATCTGGGGCAACGACAACTATCGCACCATCGGCGCGCTGGTGAACATCGGCCTGATCACCGGCAACATCGGCCGCGAAGGTGGCGGCACCTGCCGCCTGGGCGGCCATCAGGAGGGCTATTTCCGCCCCTCCGACGCCCATGTCGGCCGGCCGGCCCCCTATCTGGACCAGCTTCTGATCGCGGGGGGCGGCAAGGTCCATCACATCTGGGCCAACGACCACTACAAGACCACGCTGAACGCCAACGCCTTCAAGCGGGTCTACAACGCCCGCACCAACATGGTGAAAGAGGCGATGGACGCCCGCGCCGGCGCCACGCGCGAGGAACTGGTGGACGCCATCGCCGGGGCCATCGCGGCGGGGGGGCTGTTCTCGGTCTGCGTCGACGTGATCCACAGCCAGATCGGACAGGCGGCGCATGTCATCCTGCCGGCGGTGGAATCGGGCGAGATGAACCTGACCTCGATGAACGGCGAGCGGCGGTTGCGGCTGGTCGAGAAATACATGGACGGCCCCGGCAGCGCGCTGCCGGACTGCCTGATCGCCGCCCGCATGGCCAACCATCTTGAGCGGGTCTTGCGCGAAGAGGGCCGCGACGCCTATGCCGACCAGTTCAAGGGCTTTGACTGGCAGACCGAGGAAGACGCCTTCATGGACGGCTACAACTCGGCCAACCCCGAGGTGTCCTATGACCGCCTTCGCGCCGCCGGCAACGATGGCGTGCAGGAACCGGTCAAGGGCTATGAGGGCGACAAGCTGGTGGGCACGCCGCGGCTGTATGAGGACGGCGTGTTTACCCGGCACGGGCGCGAAGACGGCAAGGCGCTGTTCTGCCTGGGCGGCTGGCGCGGGCTTCAGGCGCCCGGCAAGGAACAGCAGAAGGCCAGCCATGCCTTCCTGATCAACAACGGCCGCGCCAACATGAACTGGCAGAACTGGTTCCTGGACCAGAAGAACGACTTCGTCATGGACCGCTTCCCGGTGCCCTTCATCCAGATCAACCCGGACGACATGGCCGGCCTCGGCATCAAGGCCGGCGACATGGTCGAAGTCTACAACGACGTCGGCGCCACCCAGGCGCTGGCCTACCCCGAGCCCACCGCCCGCCGCGGCGAGACCTTCATGATCTTCGGCGCGCCGAACGGGGCACAGGGCAACATCGTCAACGCCGGCACGAATGAGTTGATCCTGCCGAACTACAAGCACACCTGGGCCAACATCCGGAAGATCTCGGATGCCACGCCCGCCTCGGCCCGGATCTCGTTCAAGTCCTGGGAAGTGGAGCTTTGACCGACCTGCCCGCCCGGGGTCACCCTCGGGCGGGCCGCCCTTTCTCCCGGAGCCATCCATGCAGCTTGCCTATGTCACCCTGCAGGGCCGGGGCCGCACCGACGACCTGATCGCCGAAGTGGCCGCCCGGCTGCTGGCGCAGGGTCTGCGGCTGGCCGGCACCGTGCAGTCGAACACCGACCGGCCGGACCGGCGCAAATGCGACATGGACCTGCGGGTGCTGCCCGACGGCCCGGTGGTCCGCATCAGCGAAGACCGCGGCGATCTGGCCCGCGGCTGCATGCTGGATTCCAGCGCGCTCGAGCAGACGGTGGTGCAGGTCTTGCGCCGGCTGGACGGGGCCGATCTTCTGATCGTCAACAAGTTCGGCAAGCGCGAAGCCGAAGGCAGGGGCATGGTGCCCGTGATCGTGCAGGCGCTGGACATGGGGCTGCCCGTCCTGATCGGCGTCAACGGCCTGAACCTGGCGGCCTTCCTGGCCTTCGCAGGCGAGGCGACGCGCGCTCTGCCCTCCGACATCGGGTCGATCGTCACCTGGTGTGCGCTGGCGCGGACGGCCAAAGGGGTGACCCATCCAGGCTGACCGTTCCCGCCATCCCACCGATCGGCCGGGGCGGGGTGCGCGGGTCGCGGACCGTTGGATCAGCTTCAAGAGCGTCCGGCGATGGGCCGTGTCACGGTCAGGATCGACCGCATCAACCCCGCCGGGCGGACGGCCGAGTCGGTGTGGTCGGCGGGCCGGGTTTGTGTGCGACCGGCAATCGTCCTATGCAGGAGAGGGGCGGGGCAAACGGAGGGCCGGGAGATGGCGCTGCAGATCGGGGCACCGGCCAAGGCGGCGGACGAACAGCGGGTGCGCGAGAGTTTCGCCCGTCAGGGCCTGATGGCGCTTCTGGGGGCCCAGATGGGCCGGGTTGCGCAGGGCGTGGTGACCATCCGCCTGCCGTTCCGGCCCGAACTGACGCAGCAGCACGGCTATTTCCATGCCGGCGGCCTGGCGACCGTCGCCGACAGCGCGGGCGGCTATGCCGGCCTCACGCTGTTTCCGGCCGGCAGCGAGGTGCTGACGGTGGAGTTCAAGCTGAACCTGTTGCGGCCGGCCCGGGGAGCGGCGGTCGAGGCCGAGGGTCGGGTGATCAAGGCCGGGCGGCGGCTGACCGTCTGTCAGCTTGAGGTGCATGCCCTGGACGACGACCGCCGGGTCCATGTCGCCACCGGCCAGCAGACCCTGATCCGGGTCGATGAGGGTCCGGCCTGATCGCCGGGCGGCGGCCGAAATCCATCCCCGCGCGGACGTCTCGCCAGGCAATGCGCCGACCTGCGGCCGGGTTGCGGCGGGCGGCTAGAGTTCGATCTCGCCGTGCGGCCCGGGAAGCTGCGGGCCGATCTTCGGCACCAGCGGCACCTTGCGCCGGATCAGCACGTCGCCGTTGGGCAAGACCTCGGGCGGGTGGAAGTTCTCGAGGTCGCCCAGCAGCACGACCAGCTCTTTCAGCCGGGGCGCCAACTCCTGCATCATCGGCTTGATCTCGGTCAGCGCCTTGTCCATTTCCTGGAAGGCGGGTTCCATCTCGTCCATCATGCCCCGGAGGATCAGCTTGGCGCCCTCCTCCATCAGCGAAAACCCGTCGTCATCGGGCGCGGGCTTGGGCGCAAGGTCTTCGGCACACAGGGGCGGGGCCAGCACAAGGCCCATTGCAAGGCCCAAGGCCAGACTGGCGGCAGCGGGTTTCATCGGCTTTCCCTTGCAGCGGCACGCCTCCAATATGGGAAGCGCGCGGCGGTTTCGCAAATCACGATTGCCCGTTCACTTTAGCCCCCTCACCACTGCCCTTGCGGGGCGGGGCCAGCGGCAGGTCGATCGTGACCGGAAAGTGGTCCGAGGCCTGCAGCAGCGCCTCGCGCAACTCGGGCACGGCCGAAACGCCGGGATCGTTGAACGGATGCCAGATGCGCCAGTCGGGATTGCGCGCGGCCAGATCGGGCGAGACCATGACGAAATCAAGCAGCGCCTCGAAATAGTGCTTCGTCGGCCCGTGCCAGAACCGCGCCGAGGTCGGCGCCATCGCCACCCGGCTTTGCAGCGCCATGGCAGCATGCGGTTCGGTCAGGCGCAGCGGCCGTGGCGCGTCGCTGCCCAGCACGATTTCCACCCCGGAATGGCCGAACAGGCGCTCGAACTCGTCCAGCCCGGGGCCGTCGTTGAAATCGCCCATGACGATCAGGCTTTCGCCCCGGGCAAGATGCTCTTCGACCCGGCGGCGAATCCAGATGCACTGCGCCAGCTGCTTGCGCCGGTTGTCGATCGAGAGCCGCATCAGCTCGGCGGCGCCGTTCGCGCCGTGCGGGGCCTTGGATTTCGCATGCACCCCGATCACCCGCAGCACGCCGCCGCCGGCAAGCTCTATCTCCAGTTCAAGCGGCGGCTTCGAGAAGCGGATCAGCTCCGGCGACAGATCGGTGTCCAGATCATAGCGGAAGGCGCCGTCAAAGCGCGGCGAGGGGGTGCCGTCCACGGCGCCCAGCGTCAGCTGGTTGCCGCGCGGGTCGTGCCGGGGCGTCAGCCGGGCAGGGTCATACAGAAAGGCGATCTCCTGCTCGGTTTCCGAGTTGTAGCCATGCACGCAGCGGCTGGTGCGCAGGCCGAAGGCGCGGCCGAAGTTTTCCAGCGCCCGCACGGTGGATCGGCGAGTGCCGGTATCCGGGGCTTCGATCACCATGATCCCGTCGGCGTCCAGCGCGGTGAAGACGATGCCCAGCGCCCCCAGCTGCTCGGCGCGGCTGATCTTGTGGCGGGCCGAGGGGCCGCGGTCTTCGCGCAGGCGGCCGTTGTCGGTGAACAGCGCGTTGAACCATTCGACGTTGTAGGTTGCCAGGCGCAGGCTGCCGGCCGGCGGCATCAGGCGGCAACCTTGCCGGAAAGCTGCGCCCAGGCGGCGTTGATCGCGATCAGCCGGCGTTCGGCCAGACGCACCGCTTCGGGCGGCAAGCCGCGGGCCTGCATCACGTCGGGGTGGCAGTCGCGCACCAGATCCTTCCAGGCGGCGCGGGCCTCGGCCAGGGTCGCGCCGGGGGGCAGGCCCAGCACCTCATGGGGGTCGCGCGGGGCGCCCTCGACTAGCCGGGCACGGACGGCGCGGAAACAGGCCTCGTCCAGCCCGAAGACATCGGCGACATGGCTCAGAAAGGCGTCCTCGCCGGCGTGGTAGCTGCCGTCGGCCAGCGCGATGGTGAACAGCGCCTCAAGAACGTCCAGCAGGATGTGGTGGTCGTTCGCGCAAAGCCGCGCGCCCGCAGGGTTGAACAGGCGGGCGGTCTTGGCGGCATAGGCATCGAAGCCGGCCACGTCCTGCCGGGCCAGGTCGAAGACGCGCGCGGCGTGCTTCTCTTCGGCGCGCGGCAGCGTGAAGATGCGGCGAAAGGCGGTCACCTCGTCGCGGGTGACCACGCCATCTGCCTTGGCCATCTTGGCGCCCAGGGCGATGACGGCGATGGTGAAGCCGACCGATTTCTCGGGCGCGGGGGCGGCGCGCAGGTGGTCGAAGACCACCGACAGGGGTTCCCCTCCGGTCAGGGCCGCAAGGGCATCGGCGATGCGGGTCCAGATCGACATGGGCGCGAGATTAGCGGCAGCCGCAGGGAATGTCAGAGGAATTTCTGCATCAGCCACAGGTCCATGAATCGACCGAACTTGTAGCCGGCCTGCGGGACGGTGGCGATCAGCCGGTAACCCAGGCGGTCGTGAAAGGCGCGGCCCTCGGGGTTCTCGCCCGAGACCCCGGCGATCATCTGGTGCGCCCCGGCGGCGCGGGCATGGGCTTCCAGCGCCTGCATCAGTGCCCGGCCGATGCCCCGGCCACGGGACGCCTCGGCCAGGATCACGGTGTGCTCCATCGTCCGGGCATAGCCGGCGCCGCCGCGGAACTGGGCATAGGTGGCAAAGCCAAGAACCTCGCCGCCGGGTTCGGCCACCAGGAAGGCGTGCCCCTCGGTGCGGCGGGCTTCGATCAGCCGGGCAATCTCTTGCGGCGCCTTCGGGGTCGGGTTGAAGGTGGCCGCGGTGTCGATGATCCAGGGGTTCCACAGCGCGGCCAGGGCCGGGGCGTCCATGGCGGTGGCGGGGCGGATCATGCGAAGGTCCGCGCGCCCCGGGGGGTGTCGAAAGTCGCCCGCAATGCCTTTTCCGGGCCGGGCAAGAGATGCACGCGCGGATCGTCCAGGCGGTCCGCCAGCGCCGCGCGCAGGGCTTCGGCCTGGGGATGGGCGATCTCCAGCCGGGCCAGACGGATGCCGCTTTCGGGCAGCAGCGGGGCGGGGTGCAGCGCGCCATGCCACTGGATCAGCGCCGGAAAGGCATCGTCGAACGGCAGGCGGCCATCGTCGGGTACCGCCATCTGCCAGCGGAAATCGCCGCGTTGCAGGGCGATGGGGCGGCCGGTGCCGGGCGGAGACAGCGCCAGTTCGGCGGCGATGTCGTCACAGCGACAGATCCAGTTGGTCAGCCGTGGCGGGCCGGAAAAGCGGTCAAGATCGAACCAGCGCGGGCGGCCGGGGGGCGGGGCGTCCGGATTGGCCGCGATCACCTCAAGGTACAGATCGCCCAGCCCCAGCAGGCGGTTGTGGGTGGCCATCAGCGGGTGCTCGCCCCCGCCGGCCATGGCAACGCCAAGGCAGGCTTCCACCGCGGCGACGCCTTCGGCAAGGCTGGTGGCCGAAATGGCCAGGTGGTCAAGGATCAGGGACACGGCAACAGGATCACTTCGGTCTGCGCCTTCATCGCCAGCGCCAGCGAGGCAAAGCGGGCCTGCGCCACCTCGCCGAACAGTCCGGCGCCTTCCTCGGTCAGCGACAGCTCCAGAACGCGCTTCCTCGGCCGCCAGACCAGTTGTCCGGCATTGGCAGGGTCGCCGACCGAGAACATCGCGCCGAAGCGCATCGCCTTGCCCAACACCTCGGCCTTGGCGATTTCCTCATCCGACAGCAGGCGGAACAGCGGTTCCATCCGGCTGCCGGTGCGGCTGTTCTTGTAGCGGTGCAACAGCGACAGGCCCAGAAACACCCGGCCGGGGTGGTCCAGCCCGCCAAGGTTGGCGCGGGTGGCATTGTCGAAACAGGCCTCGGCGCGGTAGTCGGGGTGGGCGCGCCAGGTGGTGTCGTGCAACAGGCAGGCGGCGCGCGCCAGGCGCAGGCGGTCCTTGGGCCAGTCCTTGAACAGGGGTTCCAGGAAGTAATACAGCTTCTTGCCGAATCCCGGCATCCGGGCCTGGGTGATCTCGCTCATCCGGGCCGCTTCCAGCAGCGGGTCGCGGGCGCGCAGCTTTTCCGGCATCTGTTCGTACAGCAGGCCCTCGCGGATGCCATAGGCCGAGACGTCGATCTCGGTCGGTTTCAGCACCTTGATGACCTCGCGCAGCACTTCTCCGGCCAGCGGGACAAGCTCCATGCGTTCGGCCGAGGTTCCGGTGCGGACACGCAGCATGGCCAGGTCCGAGGCGGCGATCCAGTCCAGCGTGTCCAGCAGGCCCTGCGGCGTCATGCGGTATTCGTGCAGCACCGTCAGCGGGTAGTTGCGCCGCTCCATGTCCAGCCGCGCGATGACGCGCCAACTGCCGCCGACCAGGTAGATGCGCTCGCCGTGCGAGGCGATCTGGCCTTGCGCGGCACGCAGGATGCGGTCGATGTGGGCAAGACGTCTGCGCGGCCCGCCTTCGACCTGCTGCATCCGGAACGGGCCAAGCGGGGTGGTGACCCGGCGGCCCACCTTGCCGCCGCTGATCCGCGCCAGTTCCATCGAGTTGCCGCCCATGTCGCAGACGATGCCGCGCGCGTCGGGCCAGCCCAGCAGCACGCCCTGGGCCGAAAGCCGGGCCTCTTCGTCGCCGTCGATGACATGCAGGCGCAGGCCGGTCTCGCCGAAGACCTCGTCCTGGAACCCGGGGCCGTCGCTGGCCTCGCGGGTGGCCGCGGTGGCGATGACGGTGAGAGGGTCGATGCCCATGCCGCGGGCCAGCAGGGCAAAGCGCTTCAGTGCCACCAGGGCGCGCCGGCGGCCTTCGGGGTTCAGCCGGCCGGTCTCGGCCAGGCCCTTGCCCAGGCCGCACATGATCTTTTCGTTGTAGAAATAGGCCGGGCTGCGGGCGGCGCCGTCGAACACCACCATGCGGACCGAGTTCGAGCCGACGTCGACCACGCCCACCCGCGACAGGGCGCGGGTCGAGGGATCTTCGAACAGCGGCCGGCCAAAGGGTTCCCAGTCGTCGTCCTGCGCGGGCGTGTGTCCGTCAGCGGTCATGGCGCGATTCCCCCAGCGTCGTGGCGAAAGCTTGGCGCTGCGGCGCGGGAGGGTCAACCCGAAGGCGCAGCGGTTCAGGAAGGCCGATTTCCGAAGCCGGAAATCGGGGACGGAATTCGACTTCGAATTCCGCCTTGCCGCGGTCAGCGGGCGGCGGTGGCGGCGGGCGGCTCGTCGTCCTTCGCCGGCACCAGGCGCGGCGCGTCCTTGGCGCCGGCGGTGCCACGGCCGGACAGCGAGGGATTCTCCATAAAGAACTTGTGGCAGGAGAACAGCCGTTCGCCGTCGGTTCCGAGGTCGCGCGCATAGCTGCCGTCGGGCGACAGCACCCAGCTCTGCGCCTCGTCGGCCAGGTTCGCGGCCATGATCTGGCTCAGGATCTGGCTTTTCACCGTCGGGTTCAGGGCCTCGATCAGCGTCTCGACCCGCCGGCTCAGGTTGCGGCCCATCCAGTCGGCCGAACTGAAGAACACCCGCGCCTTCTTGGCCGGCAGCCCGTGGCCGTTGCCGAAGCAGACGATGCGCGAATGCTCGAGAAAGCGCCCGACGATGGACTTGACCCGGATGTTCTCGCTGAGGCCCCGGATGCCCGGCCGCACGCCGCAGATGCCGCGCACGATCAGGCTGATCTTCACCCCGGCGGCGCTTGCAGCGTAAAGCGCGTCGATCACCTCGGGGTCGATCATGCTGTTCATCTTGGCCCAGATCTCGGCCGGCCGGCCGGCGCGGGCATGCTCGGCCTCGGCGGCGATCAGTTCCAGCAGCCGCGGCTTGAGCGAGATCGGCGAGATCGCCAGGTTCTCCAGCCCCTGCGGCTGCACATAGCCGGACAGATAGTTGAAAACCTTGGTCGCATCGCGCCCCAGCGCGGCATCGCAGGTGAAAAAGCTGAGGTCGGTGTAGATGCGGGCGGTGATCGGGTGATAGTTGCCGGTGCCGTAGTGGGTATAGGTCACCAGACTGTCACCTTCGCGCCGGACCACGGTGGAGATCTTCGCATGGGTCTTCAGGTGCATGAAGCCATAGACGACATGCGCGCCCGAGCGCTCCAGCCGGCGGCTCTGCCGGATGTTGGCGGCCTCGTCGAAGCGGGCCTTCAACTCGACCAGCGCGGTGATCGACTTGCCGGCCTCGGCCGCCTCGCACAGCGCGGAAACCACCGGACTGTCCCACGAGGTGCGATACAGCGTCTGCTTGATCGCCAGCACGTTGGGGTCGCGCGCCGCCTGTTCCAGGAAGCGGATCACCAGATCAAAGGTCTCATAGGGGTGGTGCAGCAGGATGTCCTTCTGCCGGATCGCGGCGAACATGTCGCCGTCGTGGTCCTGCACCCGCTCGGGCACCCGCGGGGTGAAGGGCGGCCACAGCAGGTCTGGCCGGCTGGACAGCACCAGTTCCTTCAGGTCGGCGATGCCCAGAAGGCCCTTGACCTCGACCGCCTCGTCATGGGCGACGTTCAGCTCTTCCATGATCAGGTCGCGCAGGCTTTCCGGTGCGCCGGCGGACATCTTCAGCCGGATCACCTCGCCGCGCCGCCGCCGCTTCAGCGCCACCTCGAATTCGCGGACCAGATCCTCGGCCTCTTCCTCGACTTCCAGGTCGCTGTCGCGCAGCACGCGGAACAGGCAGTGCCCGCGGTCGGTATAGCCGGGGAACAGCATGTCCAGATGCAACAGAAGCAGTTCTTCCAGCGGCAGGAAGCGGGTTTCGGCATCCTTGCCGGGAAGCCGGACGAACCGCGCGATCTGCTGCGGGATCGGCAACAGCGCCTTCAGCGGGCGGCGGTCGCTCTTGCGCTCAAGCTCCAGCGCCAGCGAAAACCCGGTGTTGGGGATGAAGGGAAAGGGGTGCGCGGGGTCGATGGCCAAGGGCGACAGCACCGGGAAGACATTGGTCAGAAAGTGCTGCTCCAGGAACTTCAGATCGCGCGCGGCCAGCTTGCTGCGCGACAGAATGGCGATCCCGGCCGCGTCCATTTCCCGCTTCAGCGCGTTGTAGGTGGTCTGCTGGGTCTGCAGCAACTGCCGTGCATCGGCGTGGATCAGCGTCAGCTGCTCGGCCGGGCTGCGGCCGTCCTCGGAATGCATGACATTGCCGTTGCGCACCAGCGCGCGCAGGCCGGCGACGCGGACGGTATAGAATTCGTCCAGGTTGGTGGCCGAGATCGACAGGAAGCGCAGTCGCTCCAGAAGCGGCACGGCCGGATTCGCGGCCTCGTCCAGCACGCGCCAGTTGAAGGCCAGCCAGGACAGCTCGCGGTTGAAAAAGCGCCGTTGGCTGGCGATCTCGTCCGCTGCGACGTCGACCGGGGCGGGAAACGGGGCTTTCAGGAAATCGGCGTTGGTCATTGGCGCGTTGTCGAATGCAAGCATGTCAGCATGATGACACTGTTTCACTGGTCCGCGGTGCTGTCCAGAATTTCGGCGGCAAGGCGGGGGTTTATTGCGCGGCCTGCGGCCAGCGCCCGGGCGTCCAGCGCAGCGACCAGCGCCCGTGCGGCGCCGATCGACCGCGGCATGCGGGCGATCAGCCAGGGGATCAGGGTCGCAGACACCGCCAGTTGCCGGTCGGCGAACAGCTTGACCAGCACCGCCGAAAGCAGCGCGTCGTCGGGCGGGTCAAGCCGCACCAGCGGCATTGCCTGCAGCCGCGACAACAGGTCCGGCAGGGCTATGCCCCAGTCGCGCGGCGGCATGGCGGCGGTCACCAGAAGGTGACCCTGGCCTGCCAGAAGATTGTGCAGATGAAGCAGTGCCGCTTCGCCCGCCGGATCCTGAGCCAGGACCTCGGCGTCCTCGACCGCCACGGCGGGCCGGGCCGCCAGGACGGGCAGGTCGGCCGCGGCAAGGTCGGCGGCGGCAATCCGTGCCGCACCGGTCTCGGCGGCCCAGATCGCGGCCAGGTGGCTCTTGCCCGCGCCGGGCGGGCCTGCCAGCAACATGCGCCCGTCCGGCCAGGCGCGCCAGCCGTCGATCTGCGCCAGCGCCAGCGCGTTGGCCGGCGTGACCACGAAATCCTCGCGCCGCATGTTCAGGCGCGACGGCAGGTCGAAGGCGAGTTGCCGGATCACCCCTTCTTCGCCTCTTTCCTTGGCGTCACTGCAGCGTCCTGTGCCTTGTCGGCGGCGGTGCGGGTCGCTTCGGCCGCGGTGCGGGTCGCCTCGGCGGCGGTGGCAAGGGCGCTTTGCGCCGCGGCCAGCGCGTCGGCCCGGCTGCGGCCCTGGTACAGCAGGCTGGACTGGTATTGCTCAACCCCAAAGCGGGTGAGCACGCCGATCGAGGCGGCGACCGGGACGGCGACCAGCATGCCGGCAAAGCCGAACAGCGTGCCGAAGGCCGACAGCGCGAACAGCAGCCAGACCGGGTGCAGGCCGACCGACTTGCCCACCAGCTTGGGCGTCAGGATGTTGCCTTCGATGAACTGGCCGGCGGCGAAGATCGCGGCAACGATGCCGATCTGCAGCCAGTCGCCCCAGAACTGGAACAAGGCCAGGCCGATCGCCAGCGCCCCGCCGACCAGCGCGCCGACATAGGGGATGAAGGTGATCGTCCCGGCGATGGCGCCGACGATAACGCCGAACTGCAACCCCGCCAGCATCAGCGCACCGGCGTAATAGGCCCCCAGCGTCAGGCAGACCGAGACTTGCCCGCGCACGAATCCGGCAAGGACGGCGTCGATCTCGCGCCCCAGCTGACGGATGGTGGGGGCATGGTCGCGTGGCAGCATCGCGTCGATCCGGGTGACCATGTGGTCCCAGTCCAGCAGCAGGTAGAACGCCACCACCGGCACGACGACGATGAAGATCACCACCGAGAACACGCCAAGCGCCGAGTTGATCAGCCCGTTGGCCAGCGCCAGCCCGCGCTCCTGGATCGCCGCGGCGATGCTGGCCAGCGTCTGCCGCATGGTCGATGTCGAATCGGCCAGGTCGGGGAACCGCTCCAGCAGGAAGCCCTGCAGCCGGGTGGCGATTTCCGGCGCGGCGTTCACCAGCGCGGTCAACTGGTTCACCAGCGTCGGGATGATCGCCAGCACCAGCAGGGTCACCGCCAGCAGCGCCAGGATCGAGATCAGCGCCGTCGCCGCGGTGCGGCCAAGGCCCGCCCGCTCCAGCCGATCAGCCAGCGGGTCCAGGAAATAGGCGATGGCCCCGCCCACCAGGAAGGGCAGGATCACGTCGCCCAGAAACCACAACACGGCCAGGAAAGCCGCCGCGGCGGCGCCCCAGTATTTCAGCTGATCCCGGATCGGAAGCGCCATCTTCGGCCCTTTTCTCTGCCCGCCTGCCTGCATGAGATGGCAGAGCCGACCCGCCCGCGCAAGTCCGCCGGGCGTTCGGCGGAAACCGGCTGTCAGCCTGCGCTTATCGGGGCGGAATAAACGGCGGGCAAATGGACCGGGGCGGGGCTTGCCGGCACTTGGGGGGCATCGGGGCGATGGTCGCCCTGCGAGACTTTGGTGAAAGGACACCCCATGACCCGCATCCTGCTTCTGACCGTGTTTCTGGCCGGCGCACCGCTGACGGCCCTGGCCGCACCCGCCGTGGGCGACAACGTCGGCACGACCAAGGAAGACGCCACCGCCGCGCTGAAGGAAATCGGCTGCCTGGTGCAGTCGTTCGAGGCCGAGGCCGGCAAGATCGAGGCCAAGTGCATCGACGAGGCCGGCAAGAAAAGCGAAGTCTACATCGACCCCAAGACCGGCTTGATCACCGAGATCAAGGCCGGCGAAGAGGACTGACACCATGCCTGCTCCCCTGATGTCACCCGCCGGCGGCCCGCCCGCGCTGTGGGACCCGATCATCCGGCTGTCGCACTGGGCGCTGGCGATCGTCGTGCTGGTCAATGCGGTCCTGACGCGGGGGGGCAGCGCGCTTCATGTCTGGGTCGGCTGGATCGGCCTGGGCGTGCTGGCGCTGCGCCTGATCTGGGGCCTGGTGGGCACCCGCGAGGCCCGCTTCTCGTCGTTCCCGCCGCAACCCCTTGCGGCGCTGCGCCACCTGGGCGAACTGGCCCGCGGCACGCCGCGCCAGTATGGCTCGCACAACCCGGCGGGGGCGATGATGGTCTATGCGCTTTGGGGCGCGATGGCCGTGGTCATGGCGACCGGCCTGGTGATGACCGGCGGCAAGACGCCGGTCCAGGTCTCGCAGACACAATCTGTGATTGAATCGGGCGACTGGACGACACTGGCAATCGACGACGAATCCGGCGATGATGACAGCGAAACCGATGCAGGCGGCAAGCAGGGCGGACTGGCCCATCTTGCCGAGGAGTTGCACGAAGTGGCCGCAAACCTTATCCTTTTCCTGGCGTTCCTGCATGTTGCCGGCGTCTTCGTGGAAAGCCGCGTGATGCGAAAGAACCTGACCGCGGCCATGCTGACCGGCCGGTCCGACAACCGCGGCGCGTGATGCCGGTGCGCGCGCCCATCACGGCCGAACGCCGCCAGGGCATCATCTTGGTGGCGTTCCTGGTGATCCAGACCCTGGCGGCGGTGTTCTACATCGGCGACGTGTTCGGCGATCTTGCCGGCCACGGGGTCTCGGCGCATCTGGTGGTCGAGGCGCTGGTGACGCTGGCGCTGGTGCTGGCCATCGGCTTCGGGGCGATCCGGCTGCGCCGGACGCTGGATGTGCTGCGCGCCCAGGAAGCGGCGCTGGAGGTGGCGCGCGGCGCGCTGGGCGAGGTGATCGACGGCCAGTTCGGCGCCTGGGGCCTGACCCCGGCCGAGCGCGATGTCGGGATGCTGGCGCTGAAAGGCCTGGACGTGGCCGAGATCGCCGAGGTCCGCGGCGCGGCGCAAGGCACCGTGCGGGCGCAACTGACCCGCATCTACTCCAAGGCCGGCGTCTCGGGCCGCGCCCAGTTCGCCGCCTTTTTCGTCGAAGACCTGATGGGCGCCGGCCTGCACGCCAAGCCCGCCGAGTAGGCGATTTCCGAAGCCGGAAATCGCAACCGGAATTCGACGTCGAATTCCGTGCCCCGCCCCGGCCGATGCGCCTTCACTTGCCGTTAACCGCCTTTGGCGGATAGGATTCCCCGCAGGCATTCGCGGGGCACCGGGCGATGAACCACCTTCACTACGGCGACAACCTGACCGTGCTGCGTGACAGCATCGCGTCGGAGTCGGTCGATCTGGTCTACTTGGACCCGCCCTTCAACTCTAATGCCGGCTACAACGTGCTGTTCAAGGCCCCCGACGGCGCCTCCTCGGCGGCGCAGATCGAGGCGTTCGACGACACCTGGCACTGGAACGACAGCGCCGAGTCCGCCTTCACCGATGCGCTGCGGTCGGGCAACGGCGCCGCCGCCGAGATGCTGCGGGCCATGCGCGGATTCCTCGGCGAGAACGACATGATGGCCTACCTGGCCATGATGGCCGCGCGTCTGCTGGAGTTGCACCGGGTGCTGAAACCCACCGGCAGCCTGTATCTGCACTGTGACCCGACGGCGAGCCACGCTGCCTGATCTGTGCGGCAAAGCTGCTAAAACGACGCGAAAGGCGATTTCGGCATTCTTTTTTCTCTGGACAGGGATTCTGGGATGATTCACAAAGTAAACAGCGCGCCCACCCCCTTGGCAGAGAAATGGACGCGCTGAAACCTAGTTACTTCTTAGGTTTTTTTTGATCGTCTCCACAACATGCGTTTTGGGCGCCTGTTGGGCCTTCTTGACCGTAGTGAACTGACCGTTTCCGGCGTTCCGCCCGATCTTGCGAGTAGCTTTCGCCATATTCCATCACCTCCTTTCCCGGGCCGTTGCCCGCGCCGTTCAGGCTAGGCTTTGGGTCAGGGGGCGATTCGCTCACAACATAATGATATTCTGCGAAGTCCAGTTGTCTAGAGTGGCGTTCTTGTCTTGTTCTGGCGCGCCGCGCCCGTTGCATTGAGGACGCGGTTTCAAAGGCCAACCCTCATAGGGCGGAGATCGGTTGACTCACCCAGACCCGTCGCTCTCCTCGAACGCATCCTCAACGCCTCGTCCAACCCCGGCGATGTGGTGCTTGATCCGTTCTGCGGTTGCGGCACATCCGTCCATGCGGCCGAGAAACTCGGGCGGCAGTGGATCGGCATCGACGTCACCCATCTGGCCATCGGCCTGATCGAAAAGCGCCTGCGGGCTGCCTTCCCCGGCGTGCAGTTCCTCACCCACGGCGTGCCGCAAGACCTCGCCGGTGCGCGCGATCTGGCGGCGCGGGGCAAGTATCACGAGTTCGAGAAATGGGCGCTGTCGCTGATCGACGCGCAGCCGGGCAACCTGGGGAAGAAGGGGGCCGACCGGGGCCTGGACGGGCGGCTGTACTATGGCAAGACCGGGCATGGCATCGTCTCGGTCAAGGCGGGTGACAATGTCGGCGTCAGCATGATCCGCGACCTCAAGGGCGTGATCGAGCGGGAGAAGGCCGGGATCGGCGTGTTCCTGACCCTGACCGAACCGACCAAGCCGATGGTGGCCGAGGCGGCTTCGGCCGGCCTGCACGAAGAAGCCGGCTTCGCGCCCGTTCCAAGGGTGCAGATCGTGACCGTCGAGCAAGCCACGGCGCTGCGCGAACGCGCAGTCCACCTGCCCGCCCGCCGCGAAGACACCTTCAAGCGCGCCGCCCGGGAAGAGGACGCCACCCGCCAGGGGGCGCTGGATCTGTAGGGCGGGGTTCGCTCTGCCGTCGATTTCCCCCCCTCGTTCGCGGGCCATTCCTTAACAAATCCCTAAAATGGATTCGTAACCCCTTGGAATCCTTTGCGGCGTGACGTGTCCCATCGTGGGACACCCCTGCCGCCTTGCCCGCCGCCCCGGTTCCCGCTAGGAAGCGGGCGTCCTCAGCCAAGAAGGCCGCGCCCCATGCGTCTGACCCGCTACTTCCTGCCCGTCCTCAAGGAAAACCCCGCCGAGGCCCAGATCGTCTCGCACCGCTACATGCTGCGGGCCGGCATGATCAAGCAGCAGGCGGCCGGCATCTATTCCTGGCTGCCGCTGGGCTACCGCGTGCTGCGCCGGATCGAGGAGATCGTCCACCAGGAACAGCAGCGTGCCGGCCACATCCCCCTGCTGATGCCCACCCTGCAGCCCGCCGACCTCTGGCGCGAAAGCGGCCGCTACGACGACTACGGGCAGGAGATGCTGCGGATCAAGGACCGGCAGGACCGCGACATGCTTTACGGCCCGACCAACGAGGAGATGATCACCGACATCTTCCGCGCCCATGTCAGCAGCTACAAGGACCTGCCGCTGACGCTGTATCACATCCAGTGGAAGTTCCGCGACGAGATGCGCCCCCGCTTCGGCGTCATGCGGGGGCGCGAGTTCCTGATGAAGGACGGCTACAACTTCGACGTCGACCGCGACGCGGCGCTGCACGCCTACAACCGCCACATGGTCAGCTACCTGCGGACCTACGAACGCATGGGCCTGACCGCCATCCCGATGCGCGCCGCCTCTGGCCCCATCGGCGGCGACAACACGCATGAATTCCTGGTGCTGGCCCACACCGGCGAGTCAGAGGTGTTCTACGACGACCGCGTGACCGGGCTGAAACTGGGCGCGCGCGAGATCGACTATGACGACCGCGCCGCCGTGGCGAAGGTCTGCGAGGAGTTCACCACGCTGTACGCCCGCACCGACGAGACCCACGATCCGGCGGTCTTCGACGCCATCCCCGAGGCGCACCGCAAGGTCGGCCGCGGCATCGAGGTGGGGCAGATCTTCTATTTCGGCACCAAGTACTCCGAGGCGATGGGCGCCAGCGTGACCACCGCCGAGGGCCATCGCGTGCCGGTCGAGATGGGGTCGCACGGCATCGGCGTCAGCCGCCTCTTGGGCGCCATCATCGAGGCCAGCCATGACGACAAGGGCATCATCTGGCCCGAGGGTGTTACGCCCTTCCCGGTCGGCATCGTCAACCTGAAACAGGGCGACGCGGCGGCCGACGCGGCCTGCGCGGGGCTGGAAAAGGCGCTGCTGGCCCGCGGGCTGGAACCGCTTTACGACGACCGCGACGAACGCGCCGGCGCCAAGTTCGCCACCATGGACCTGATCGGCCTGCCCTGGCGCATCACCGTCGGCCCGCGCGGCCTGGCGGCGGGCAAGGTGGAGCTGACCAGCCGCCGCACCGGGGAAAGCGAAGAGCTGACGCCCGAGGCCGCGGTGGACCGCCTGGCACAGATCTACGCCGCGCATCCCTGAGGCCGCGCGGTCCCTGACCTTGCGTCACACTGGCTGCAGAACCGTTGACCTGTTACAACGCCCAGGCATTCTGGGGGGGCGCGGAAAGACGGACCTGCCAGATGGGACTGCCCGAAAACCACCCGGTGTTGACCTCGCGGCCGCCCTCGACGGGCGAGCAACTGGCCGATGGCATCGTGCATGGTCTGGCGATCCTGGCCGGGCTGATCGCGTTCCCGCTGCTCTTGGGCCATGCCCTGCGCGAAGCGGGGGTGGGCACGGTCGCGGCACTGGCGGTCTATGCGGCCGGGTTCTTCCTGATGTGGGGCTTTTCGCTGGCCTACAACATGACGCCGCCAAGCGCACTGAAGTGGCTGCTGCGGCGGTTCGACCATTCGGCGATCTACCTGATGATCGCGGGCACCTATACGGCGGTGATCGCGCAGCTTGACCAGATGGGCTGGGCCATCGGCCTGGGCAGCTCGGTCTGGGTGCTGGCGCTGGTGGGGGTGGTGATCAAGCTGGTCTTGCCGGGCCGGTTCGACCGAGCGGCGGTGGTGGCCTATGTCGGGCTGGGCTGGATCGGCGTCATCGCCATCGGCCCGCTGGGCGCGGCACTGCCGGGGGCGTCGCTGTGGCTGCTGCTGGCCGGCGGGATGACCTATGTCGCCGGCATCTTCTTCTACGCCTGGTCGTCCCTGCGGTTTCAGGCGGCGCTGTGGCACCTGTTCGTGGCGGTGGCCGCCGGGCTTCACTTTGCCGCCATTGCGGTGGCGGTGGCCTGATCCATCAGCACCACCCCGCTGCCGCGCTTGTGGCCAGAGTCGGCAAGCGCATGGGCCTTGGCGATATCCGCAAACGGAAAGCTGGCGCCGATGACGGGGCGGAAGGCGCCCTCGGCATGTAGCCGCAGAAGGCGGGCCATGGCGGCCGGGGTGTCCAGCGCGACGCCGGCCGCCACGCGGTGCGACCCGCGCCTTGGGCGCAGAAGGGCGCCCAGCGTCTGCCACAGCGAGGCGGTGACCAGCAGCAGCGTGCCGCCGGGGGCGAGAAGGGGCTTCGCCCGCGCCCAGGGCAGGGTGCCGGCCACGTCAAGGATCACGTCGAAGGGGCCTTGCGGCAGGCCCTGGCGATAGTCGTGCGTCTCGATGGCGCCCAGGCTGCGGGCGAAGCCGTGGTTTTCCGCCCGCGCCGTGGCGGTGAGCTGCGCGCCGGCGTGGGCGGCGATCTGGATCGCGGCACAGCCGACCTCTCCGGTCGCGCCGTTCACCAGAAGGCGGGTGCCGGGGGCGAGGCGGGCCTTGTCCAGCAGGTAGCTTGCCGCGGTGAGGCCGCCGAAGAAGAAGCCGGCGGCTTCGGCGTCGGTCAGGCCTTGGGGAATGGGGAACAGGCGGTCGGCGGCGGCCGCAACGTATTCGGCATGGGCGCCGCCGCGCAGGCCGGTGACGCCCATGACGCGGGTGCCTTGCGGAAACGGCCCGTCCTGGGCCAGGATGCCCGCGAAGTTCATCCCCAGCACCGGATGGCGCGGCGCGCGCAGGCCAAAGGCCAGCCGGACCAGCGGCCCCATCCCGGCCGGCACCCGCGCGGCCCGCAGGCGGGCATCGCCCAGCGTCACGGCGGCAGCGGTGACGCGGACCAAGGCCTGATCGCCGCGCGGGATGGGCCGGGGATGGTTGGCGATCTTGACCCCCTCGGGCGGGCCGTAGTGGCGGCAAAGGGCGGCTTTCATGTCAGTCGTCATGGAAGGTGAACACCTCATCCAGGCCCAACCCGAAGGCGCGGGCGATACGGAAGGCAAGGTCGAGCGTCGGGAAATACTTCGCCCCCTCGATGGCCAGGATGGTCTGGCGCGTCACGCCAACCCGGTCGGCCAGGTCTTTCTGCGTCATCTCGCCGGCGTCAAAGCGCAGGCGGCGGATGCGGTTTTCAATCCGGGCCACGGTTCAGGCCCCGCGCCGGTAGAGGGCCAGCTTGAAGATGTCCTTGAACACCTCGGCCGCCGCCGTGGCCGCCAGCACCAGCGTCATCGCGCGCAACGCGCTGGCCCCCAGCGCAAGGTCGACGATCACGCCCAGCAGGGCAAAGGACAGCACATACCAGGCCCAGGCCAGCGCCCGCCGTTCGATCTGGGCGTCGCGTTCGTCGCGGCGGTCGTCCAGGTCTTTCTCGCCGCTCAGCGCGGCATAGCCGGCATGGACGGCGACGGTCACCGCAATGGCGACCGGGATCGAGACCGCGACCAGCACCAGCACCGACCGCGCCCAGGCCTGCAACGCCTGCGGGCCGTCGAACAGGCCGGCGTCATGCTGGCCCGAGAGGCGCCAGAGGAACAGCGCGATCACGATCAGGGTGGTCAGAAGGCCGGTCAGCGCCTCACGCTCGCCAAAGGACATGGGAAGGCTCCGTGTCTGGGTTTGGCGACATTTGGTAAGCAAAAGTCGACACCGAGTCAAAGATTCTTTACATGGCGGTGGCAAAGACAGGGCGGCCGGCCACCCGGCCGCCCCGGGGGGCCTACTTCGACAGTTCGGCCAGCATCTCGTCCATGGCCTTGCAGGCCTCGCTCAGATCATCGCCGCCGGCCTGCGCCTTGGCGGCCAGTTCCTGGATCTTCGGCCCCAGTTCGGCCAGCTTCGCCGGATCGGTGGTGCCAACCTCGGTGATCTTCGCCGACAGGTCGGCGGCCTTTTTCTGGGCGGCCTCGGGGGTGCAGTCGTCCTTGTCATCGCAGGCGGCAAGGAAGCCCGCGGCGGCAAGGGCGGCGATCAGGGGAAGAATGCGCATCGGTGTCTCCTGTCCGGAAAGGTCTTGACCGGCGCCCGCCAATCCCGCGGGCGCAAGGCGAGCATGCC
Source organism: Rhodobacter sp. Har01 (assembly GCF_020564565.1). GTDB lineage: Bacteria > Pseudomonadota > Alphaproteobacteria > Rhodobacterales > Rhodobacteraceae > Pseudogemmobacter. The sequence continues at coordinate 161,075 of NZ_JAJCTD010000004.1, read as the reverse complement.
GCGAAGCGCGGCGGCCCGCCATGACGGGGTTTCACGGGCCGGCAGGTCGGCAAGGCGCCGCCGGCTTCCTTGACCTTTCGGCGCGAACCGGTCAGGTTCGCGACCAATCAGAAAGCAGGCGGCATGGCGGGCAGGACGGCACCTTTCAGCGGGTTCGAATGGATGATCGCCTGGCGCTATCTGCGCGCAAGGCGGGCCGAGGGCGGGGTCAGCGTGATGACCTGGATTTCGCTCATCGGCATCACGCTTGCGGTCTTTGCGCTGATCGTGACGCTGGCGGTGCGGGCCGGGTTCCGGGCCGAATTCGTCGACACCATCCTGGGCGCCAACGCCCATGTCACCGTCTATACCACCGACCGGATCGACGAGGACGGGGTGCAGCTCAAGGGCTTCGGCGACTATGCCGCGCTGTCGCAGGGGATCGCGGCGGTGCCCGGGGTGACGCGGGCGGCGCCGCTGATCCGTGGCCAGGTGATGGTGACGGACGGCGAGCGCACCAATGGCGCCGAGGTCTATGGCATAGCACCCGAGGATCTGGCGTCGATCCCCCGCGTCGGCGAGGGGGCCGAGGCGATCGGCGATCTGGCGCGGTTCCCCGAGGGCATTGCGCTGGGTTCGGTGCTGGCGCGCGAGGTCGGGGTCACGGTGGGCGACCGGGTGCGGGTGATCTCGCCTTCCGGGGTGAAGACGGCCTTCGGGTCCAGCCCGCGGGTCAACGCCTACGAGGTGGTCTACATCTTCACCGCCGGGCGGTATGACATCGACAAGGCCCGCATCTACATGCCCTTTGCCGAGGCGCAGGCCTTCTTCAACCGCGAGGGGTTCGCCGACGAGATCGAGGTGATGGTCGAGAACCCCGACCGGATCGACGACATGGCCCTGCCGGTGCTGAACGCCGCCGGGCCCGAGGCGCTGATCTGGACCTGGAAGGACAGCGCGGGGGCCTTTCTGCGGGCGCTGGACATTGAAGACAACGTGATGTTCGTGATCCTGTCGATCCTGGTGCTGATCGCGGCGATGAACATCGTCTCGGGCCTGATCATGCTGGTCAAGAACAAGGGCCGCGACATCGGCATCCTGCGCACGATGGGGTTGACCGAAGGCAGCATCCTGCGGGTGTTCTTCATCTGCGGCGCCTTCACCGGGGTGATCGGCACCGCGCTGGGCGTTGTGCTGGGGTGCCTCTTCGCGCTGAACATCGACAGCATCATGGCGGCGCTGAACAGCCTGACCGGGCAGGAGGTCTGGGATCCCTCGATCCGCGGCATCTATGCGCTGCCGGCCCGGCTGCAGGGCGCGGACGTGCTGTCGGCGGTGGCGCTGTCCTTGGGGCTTTCGTTCGTGGTGACCATCTTCCCGGCCCGCCGCGCGGCCCGGATGAACCCGGTCGAGGCGCTGCGCTATGAGTGACGCGCTGGTGCTGGAGGGGCTGGAAAAGGGCTACAACCGCGGCAAGCCTTCGGAAGTGCTGGTGCTGCGCGGGGCCAGCCTGCGGGTGGCCGTGGGCGAGGTGGTGGCGCTGGTGGCCCCCTCGGGCGCGGGGAAATCGACGCTGCTGCACATCGCGGGGCTGCTGGACACGCCGGATGCGGGGCGCGTGAGCCTGGGGGGGCGCGAGATGGGCGGCCTTGGCGACCGCGCCCGCACCGAGGCGCGGCGCAGCGAGGTGGGCTTCATCTACCAGTTCCACCACCTTTTGCCCGAGTTCAGTGCCTTGGAGAACGTGGTGATCCCGCAGCTGGCGAACGGGGTGGCGGCGGCGGCGGCGCAGGCGCGCGGGATGGACCTTCTGGGCCGGGTCGGCGTGGCGGCGCGGGCGGGGCACCGGCCGGCGGCGCTGTCGGGGGGCGAGCAGCAGCGGGTGGCGTTCTGCCGCGCGCTGGCCAACGCGCCAAGGCTGTTGCTTGCGGACGAGCCGACGGGCAATCTGGACCCGGGCACATCCGAGCAGGTATTCGGCGCGCTGATGGACCTGGTGCGGGCGACGGGCATGGCCGCGCTGATCGCGACCCACAACCTGGAGCTGGCGGCGCGGATGGACCGGGTGGTGCGGCTGGATCAGTGCCGCGTGGTGGAGGGCAAGCCATGAGACGGATCGTTCTGGGCGTGGCGCTGTTGGTTCTGGCGGCCTGCGTGCCGCCGGAGGAACCGACCGGCGCCGAGGACTTCGCGGCCTACTGTTCCGCCTGCCACGGCCCGGCGGCCAAGGGCGACGGGACCATGGTCTCGGGGCTGACGGCGAAACCGGCCGACCTGACCCGGCTGTCGCGGCGCAACGGGGGCGAGTTTCCGAAGCTGCGGGTGATGGCGAAGATCTGGGGCTACACTGGGGGCCGCGACGGGGCGGCGATCATGCCGAACTTCGGCCCTTTGCTGGACAGCCCGCTGGTGCCCTATGATTCCGGTGACGGGCGCGAGACGCCCACGCCGCTGCGCCTGGTGCAACTGGCCGAGCATATCGAGCGTCTGCAGGAGTAGGACGGGGCACATCCCGCCGCCCGCGCCGCGTGGGGGTCTTGCACCCCCACACCCCCGCAGGGTATTTCCGGAAAAGCAAACCCTTGGCGCGTGGAGCGGAGGGGCGCACGCAAGGCGCCCCTCGGGGTTGGTCAGTTCGGCGCCTTGTAGGCCGCGGCGATCGCCCCTGCGGCCTTTTGCGCCGCCAGGAATTCGTCCGAGGTGAAGGCCTGCACGGTCTTCAGGCCCGTCACCGCGCCAGAGGCGCTTGCCACCAAGAGCGAGGCCAGCATCCTCTGCATGTCGTCGGCCTGGACGACCATCAGGAAATCATGGTCGCCGGTGGTCAGGTAGTAGGTTTCCATCGTGCCGGCCCCCGCCTTGACGAGTGCGCCGGTGGCGGCGGCGCGGTCGCTGGGCCGGGCGATCATGCCATGAACGGCCGCGGCGGTGTAGCTGCCGGTGATGATGTAGCGAGCCATTGTGGAACCTCCCCTGCGGCTGCAAACCTCGTCCGGGGCGGAACGCCGGGCAGATCGGGCCTGCGGCACGGCGAAAAGGTTAACATGGGAGATGGGTTTTTGACAGGTGCCTGTCGTGGGTGGGGATTGCGGTGGAAGGGCGGGACGGCGATGGCGTGATGGTGCGTGAAGGGGGGGGGCGATACGGGGGGCCACACGGGCGCCGCTGAGACGGCCGATTTACGCGCGGAAACCGGGGACGGGCGTCGCGCGCATTCCGCTGCCCGCGGTGAACCCCGCGCGACATCTGGCGGTCTTTCCCGCCGGCGGACCCCTTTCCCCGTGCCGCGCCCGACGTTGCGGGGCGGGTCGGGCGCGATCAGGCCTGGTTCCGGCAAATCCGACAGGGTGGGGGTGCGGGGCAGACCCCGGAAGGTGCGCCTGGGAGCACCCTCCGCAACTCTACCTGACCTTCTTGCCCGCGATGGTGGTGCCGTCCTTGCTAAGGCCGGAATTCGCGGTGGCCAGAACCTTGGGGGTTTCCCGCTTGGGCTTCTTGGCCTCTTTGTTGCCCTTGCTTTTTTCCTTGGACATCTGGGGTTCCTTTGTGCCGGGGGTCCAGCCCGGCGGCTGCCGGGAGGATCGCTGCCGCCGGGGCTGGCACGGGGCCGGCGCAGGGGCATCAGGGGCGGGCCGCGCGGGGCGCGGGGGGCGGAGCCTGTGGGGGAAAGGTGGGGGTTTGCGGCGGGGAAGGCAAGGGGGTGAGGGGCGGCGGCGCCTGCGCCGCGAAAAAGGTCCGGTGAACCTTTTTCAGCCCCGAACGCCCGAGCACGCCTGCGAGGGCCGGGGGGGCAAGGGGCGCCTTGCAAGGTTTCCGTCCGTCACCCCGCCGGGGTGCAAAGCTGCCGGGGATCAGATACGTCGATAAGATTGTGCACTGAAGCGGACACTCTGTCCGCTAACCTTGCTTTGAGGCCTTCTGAAGATTGCAGTAACGATGGGTCAACTGAGCATTGGAAGAATCTGTTGCCCCACCAGCGACGTAAGGTTTGATATGGTCAACGTGTGCATCATCCAGAGTATGGATCGCTTGTTGACAGATCGCACAAACTGGATTCATTTCGAACAATGATCGACGAATCTTGGAGTTGAATGTTCGTCCCTGCTTTGGCGAAAGAATTATTTCCTTCAGCGTATCGTGCCAAAGCTCAAATCTAAACTGTGTCTTGGCTTTATCGCCAACGGCTGCAGTGATCGAGTCAACGAATGTGGTGCTCGTCGTCATAAGTTCGATTAGAGAGTTTCTTATCTCGTCAATATGGTTGATAACTTGGTTCTTGTCAAAGCGAGTAAAGCCCCACATAACGATGTCGAAAAGCGGTCGGTTGAGTTGGTTTTCCCAGCTTCCGCTTGTCTGGCCCGGTCTTCCGAGGGTGAATTTTCGAAATGCATTGCTGCCAAAAACGGACAGCGACAAGCTTGCTGCTTGCCTAAATACCTGATCAAACTGATCGGCCTTCTCAGCGGAAATGTTCCTGAAGTCATTCATGAAGTCGTTAAGAAAAGACTTCATGGCCCCGGGATAGTTCAGGTAGGTTCTCTCATAGAATGCCAAGAACCTAAGAACAAGCTCAGCATCCTGCATTCTACTGGTTGTACTCGAGCCACCAAGAATGGTCCTAAAGTCAGGGTTCTGCGCCAACTTGCGCAATACATCATTAAAATTTCCGCGATAGACGCAATTCCGCAATTCTTGAGCATTGAGGGTAACAGATCCGGAGTTCAGTCGCTCGAAGATTTCAAACTTCACGTCAGCGTGTGACTCATTTGATATCTTGATTATTTGAAAGATATAGTCTTGGATGGCCTTCTTCTGCCCTTCTTCCAGCTTGTCAAATGAAAGCCCGTTCAGTTCCTTAAGAAGTTTGAGGCCGGTTAGCCTGAAGATTTGTTGCTCTCTCGGAAACTTTCCCTGCACGAATCCGAAAACGGATAGAAGTCGCTGCTGCCCATCAATAACAACTTCCGTTTTATCAGGCTCCTCTGCCGTATAGATTAGAGGCAATGGAACGTTTAGTAGGATGGACTCAATTAATCGAGAAGCCCTGCCCTTGTCCCACACAAACCCTCTCTGAAAGGAAGGGCGCGGATCAAGCTCTTTGTTGACGTAGTCAGAAAGCAAGTCCCTGACTTTGCGTTGCATTGTGTTGAAGCGCATAGGTGAAAACGCGTTGACGTTGCTGTTGTCGATGTACTCATCGTCGCCATCGTCGAACTCGAGCTCTTCAGACATATGAACACGACCCTGAATCAACCTTTTCAAGTGAGCATAGTTGCCAGTTCTCAAACATCAAGCTCCTCCACGAACCGCGCGTTTTCCTGAATATACTGGAACCGCAGTTCCGGCTTCTTGCCCATCAGGCGCTCGACCAGGTCGCTGGTGTCGCCGGGTTCCTCCTCGTCGATGCTCACCCGGATCAGCTTGCGGGTTTCGGGGTTCATCGTGGTGTCTTTCAGGTCCTTGGCGTCCATTTCCCCAAGGCCCTTGAAGCGTTGCACGTCGATCTTGCCTTTGCCGCCCAGGCCCTTCAGCAGCCATTCCTCTTTCCCGGCGTCGTCTGACACGTAAAGGCGTTTTGCGCCTTGGGTCAGGCGGTAAAGGGGGGGGCAGGCGAGGTAGAGGTGGCCCTTGTCGATCAAGGGGCGCATCTGGGTGAAGAAGAAGGTCATCAGCAATGACGCGATGTGGGCGCCGTCGACGTCGGCGTCGGTCATGATGATGATCTTGTCGTAGCGCAGGTCGTCCAGGCGGAAGCGGGTGCCCATGCCGACGCCCAAGGCCTCACAGATGTCGCGGATTTCGGAGTTGTCGTTCAGCTTGGCCGAAGCCGCGCCGAGGACGTTGAGGATCTTGCCTTTCAGCGGCAGGAGGGCCTGGAAGGTGCGGTCGCGGGCGCCCTTGGCGCTGCCGCCGGCGCTGTCGCCCTCGACGATGAAAAGCTCGGTGCCGGTGCGGTCGGTGGCGGAACAGTCGACCAGCTTGCCGGGGAGGCGCAGCTTTTTCGTGGCGGTCTTGCGCTGGGTTTCCTTTTCCTGCCGGCGCTTGAGGCGTTCCTCGGCGCGCAGCACCAGGAAATCAAGGATGGCGCCGGCGGATTTGGGGTCGGCGGCCAGCCAGGTGTCAAAGCGGTCGCGGACTGCGGTTTCCACCCATCTTGCGGCTTCCTCGGTGGCCAGGCGGTCTTTCGTCTGGCCGACGAACTGGGGTTCGCGGATGAAGACCGAGATCATCGCGCAGCCGCCCGTCAGCATGTCGTCGCGGGTGATGGCTTCCGCCTTGCGGTTCTTGATCCGCTCGCCATAGGCCTTGATGCCCTTGAGGATGGCGGCCCAGAAGCCGGCCTCATGCGTGCCGCCTTCGGGGGTGGGGACGGTGTTGCAGTAGCTGGACAGGAAACCGTCGCGGGCGGGGGTCCAGTTGATGGCCCATTCCACGCTGCCGGGCACGTTGAAGCGGTCCTGGAACGACACTTTGCCGGCGAAGGGGCGCTCGGCATAGGTCGTCACCCGGTCAAGCTGGTCGGACAGATAGTCGGCCAGGCCGCCGGGGAAGTGGAAGGTGGCCTCGAGCGGCATGTCGCCGTCGGGGACAGCGGATTTCCAGCGGATTTCGACGCCGGAGAAGAGGTAGGCCTTGGAGCGGGCCATCTTCATCAGCCGGGCGGGCCGGAAGGATTGCGAGCCGAAGATCTGCGGGTCGGGGTGGAAGGTGACGGATGTGCCGCGGCGGTTGGGCGCCGGGCCGACCAGGCGGATGGGGGCAAGCGGTTTGCCGCGCGAGAATTCCTGGACGTGGAGTTCCTTGTTGCGGGCCACCTCGACGCGAAGCTGGTCCGACAGGGCGTTGACCACCGAAGAGCCGACGCCGTGCAACCCGCCGCTGGTTTCATAGGCCTTGCCGTTGAACTTGCCGCCGGAATGCAGGGTGCAGAGGATGACCTCAAGCGCGGATTTGTCGGGGAATTTCGGGTGCGGGTCGACCGGGATGCCGCGGCCGTTGTCGCGGATGGTCAGCGACCCGTCGGCCAGCAGTTCCACCTCGATGCGGTTGGCGTGGCCGGCCACCGCCTCGTCCATCGAGTTGTCAAGGATCTCGGCCGCCAGGTGGTGATAGGCGCGTTCGTCGATGCCGCCAATGTACATCCCGGGGCGCAGGCGGACGGCCTCAAGCGGTTCCAGCACCTCGATCGACGAGGCGTCATAGGTTCCCACGGCCTGGGAAAGAAGGTCGTTCGCCATTGGCTCTGCTCTTGTCGTTGGGCGCAGGCATTAGACCACCCAAGGGGGGGCGGGCGCAAGATGTAGGGCCGGCGGGCCTGCGGTCAGGCCGGCTCGGCCATCCGCGCGGCCCACATCGCCTGAAAGGCCGGGCGGGACTGGCAGCGCTCGATCCAGGCCTTCACGGCCGGGAACTCGGCCAGCAGGCTGGGGTGGCCCTGGGCGTAGCGGACGCATTCCGCCACATTGATGTCGGCCACGGTGAAGCGCCCGCCAACCATGCAGGGCGCCGTCTCCAGATGGGTCTGCAGGCGCTTCAGCGGGCGGCGCAGCTTTTCGGCGGCGATGGCGATGACCGAGCGGCCCTCGGGCGTGTCGGCGGTGCCGTTGGCAAGGGTGTAGGTGATTTCAAGCGCCGGCGTCTCGATCGCGGTGGCGACGAACAGCGACCAGTTCTCGGTCTGCGACAACTCGGCCTCCGACGCGGGGCCAAGCGCGCCGCCGCGGGTGCGGGCGATATGCAGGGTGATCGCCAGCGACTCGGTCAGGAGAAGGTCGCCGTCGGTCATCGCCGGAATCTGGCCCATCGGGTTCACCGCAAGAAAGCCGGCCGAGGCGGTGTTGAGCGGGGCGTCGGCCGCGGTGGCGTCGGGCAGGCGGTAGGCCTGGATCACCGGCACATGGGCAAACGCCGTGCCGGTTTCGCCAAGCAGCCAGAGCGGGCGCGAGGCGCGACTGCGATAGACGCCGTAAAGGGTAAGCATGGGGGACTCCTGGCAGGGCACGGGCTGGGTGTGCCCATTTCTTGCGCAAGCGCGACGCAACGTCCATGGGGGCCGCACTGCATTCTGCTTGCCCTAAGGTAAACCTTGCGCCTAGGTTTTCGAATGACGGACCGCGACCCGCCCCCCAGCCTGGCCGACGTCGTCCCGCGCGACCCCAGAGCCGAGATCGTGGACCGGCTTTACGACGTCGCGCTGGACCCGATCCGGCTGCCGGACCTGCTGCAAGTCTGGGAGGGCCGGGTGGCGCCGCTGCGGGCGGGGCCAATGGACGGCATGATCGCGCTGGATGACGCCGAAATCGAAGCGCACGTGAAGCGGGCGACGGTGTTCCTGGACCGCTTCGAAGCGACACGCCCGGACGGCGGCTATCGCAGCGTGCTTGAGGATATCCCGCGTTCGGCAGCCTTCGTGGCGGATGGCGGGCCTCAGGTGACGGCCTGCAACCGGCCCGCCCGGGTGGCCTTGGGCCTGGCCGACGGCTGCCCCTTCGACCTGCTTCCCTTCGAGCCAGAGGACCGCGCGCTGCTGCGACGGGAAATCCGCCGGGTCGCGGGTGGGCGGGCCGAGAAGGTGGTGACGCTGCGCATCCGGTCCACCCGGACCGGCAGCCCGGTGATCCTGCGGCTGAGCCGGATCGAGGCCGATGTGCCGCTGGCGCTGGTCTTGTCAACCGAACTGGTCTGGCCGGAAGGGTTCGAGAAGACGGTGCAAGAGGCCTTCGGGCTGACCGCGGCCGAGGTCGAGATCGTCCGCGGCATCGCCCTGGGCCATCCGGTGAAAGAGATCGCCGAGGCGCGGCGGCGCAGCGCCGAAACGGTGCGGACGCAGTTGCGCTCGATCCTGGCCAAGACCGAGACGCACAGCCAGAGCGAACTGGTGCGGGTGGTGCTGGGGCTGATGGACCTGGCGCTGATCCCGACCGAAGGGCTGGCGCCGCTGCGGCCTGAGGTGGCGGCGGGCGGCCTGGAGCCGCGGGTGCCGCGCGAGATTCGCACGCCCGAGGGGCGCCGTCTGACCTGGATCGAGTTCGGTGATCCGGGTGGCCGGCCGGTGCTGTATCTGCATCTGGACTATGGCCTGATCCGCTGGCCCGCGCCGGCCGAACGGGCGGCCCGGGCGCGCGGCTTGCGGGTGATCGTGCCGGTGCGGGCGGGCTATGGCCGCAGCGACCTGCACCCCAGGGGCAGCGATCACATTCCGGCGGTGACCGCGGATTACGCGGCGGTGCTGGACCACCTGGGTGTCTCCGGCACCATCGCCCTGCCGCTGGGCGCCGACCTGCGCTTTGCCATGAGTCTGGCGACCGCGCGGCCCGACTTGGTGCGCGGCATCGTCGGCTGTGCCTGCCAGTTGCCGCTGCGCACCGCCGCGCAGTACGAGCGGATGGACAAGTGGCAGCGCTTCATCCTGGCCAATGCCCGCTATGCCCCCAAGGTGCTGCCGTTCCTGGTGCAGGCCGGCTTCAGCCTGGCCCGCCGGCTGGGCAAGGAAAGCTTCTTTTCCCAGGTCAATGGCGGCAGTCCGGCCGACATGGAGACCTTTGCCCGGCCCGAAGTGCGGGCGGCGGTGCTGGAGGGGTCGGACACCTGCCTGACAAAGAAATGGTCGGCGCACGAGGCCTTTACCCGCGAATGCATCAGTTCGGAACGCGACTGGTCGGGAATCGTGCGGGCCTGCCCGGTGCCGGTCGTGCTGTTGCAGGGCGATCAGGACCCGCAGACCCCGATGCTGACGATCCGCGAGCTGATGGCCGACTTTCCGCAGCTTGAGGTGCGCTTCCTGCCGCGCACCGGGCAGTTGCTGTTCTTTGCGGAATGGCCGCAGGTGCTGGACGCCGTCGAGGCGATGGTCGGGAATTCCTAACCTGCGGTTCGTTTTTTCCTGCCCTACCGCAAATGGGGTATGCGGCTGGCGTCGGCCGGAGCGTAGGCTTGAATTCAGTTGTGGTGGCATTGACGACAAGCCGTTTTGAATGACCAAACGTACCCTTCGGGCAGGGCGGTGGACCTTCAAGTCCGCCGCCTTGACATTTCTGGCGGCCCCGGCCGTCCGCGACGCACGCGAGTCTGACCTGCATCAAGGCTTTCTCAACGGCCTGGATGTAGAATTGCCGGGTCGTGGATCGAAGGGAGATGCCGCATGGAAGACCAGGCGCCGCAGGGGGTTGTCCGCAGGAAAGGGGTCCGTCCCGCCGCCGCGGCGGTGCCCGACAAGGTTGATCCAGCCCCGGAGCTGCCTGCCGCCGCGGTCGAGGCCGTGGCCGAGGTCGATGGCGAAGATGGCCGTGGAGAGGGGCTGACCGGCCCGCAGCACTATCCCTCGATCACCTCGGACGCGATTCGCGAGGCCTTCGAGTCGGGTCGCTATCCTTATGCCCGCCTGATGGGCCGCAGGCCGTATGAGGCCGAGAAGGCCCGGTTGCAGGCCGAATTGCTGAAGGTGCAGATCTGGGCGCAGGAGACCGGGCAGAAGTTCGTGATCCTGATGGAAGGTCGCGATGCCGCCGGCAAGGGCGGCACGATCAAGCGGTTCATGGAGCATCTGAACCCCCGCTACGCCCGCGTCGTGGCGCTGACCAAGCCCAGCGACAAGGAAAAGGGCGAGTGGTTCTTCCAGCGTTATATCCAGCACCTGCCGACCACCGGCGAGATCGTGTTCTTCGACCGCAGCTGGTACAACCGCGCCGGCGTGGAACGGGTGATGGGCTTTTGCAGCCCCTCGGAATACCTGGAATTCATGCGCGAGGTGCCAGAGCTTGAGCGGATGCTCGTGCGCTCGGGCATCCGGCTTTACAAATACTGGTTCTCGGTCACCCGCGACGAACAACTGCGCCGGTTCAAGGCGCGCGAGACCGATCCCTTGAAGATGTGGAAGCTGTCGCCGATCGACAAGGCCAGCCTCGACCGTTGGGACGACTACACCGAGGCGAAGGAGGCGATGTTCTTCTACACCGATACCGCCGATGCGCCCTGGAACATCGTCAAGTCGAACGACAAGAAGCGCGCGCGGCTGAACTGCATGCGGCATTTTCTGTCCACGGTCGAGTATCCGGGCAAGGACTGGTCGGTGATCGGCGAGGTTGACCCGCTGATCGTGGGCCGCGCGGCGCACGTGATCGGAAGTGCCGGCCACATCCTGGACGCGGCTCAGCATCCGGCGATCCGCAAGGGCTGAGCACGGCCGTGTGATGGGGGCCACGGGAGGCTTGGCCTCGGCGGCTGACGGCGGCTAGACTGCCGGGCATGATGCCGCGTGCCGCCGCCCCGTCGCATATGCCGTCCCTGGTTCCTGCGCCAATCCCGGCGCTTCTCCTGTCACTTGCCGTTGCGCTTGTGCCCGACGGGGCCGCCGCGCATCCGCATGTCTGGATCGATACCACGGTCGAGGTGATCCTGGACGATCAGGACCGGGCCGTGGCGGTGCGCATCGGCTGGGTCTACGACGATCTGTTCTCGCTTTCGGTGATCGCGGACCGGGGCATCGACACCGATGCCGACGGCCGCCTGACGGCGCAAGAGGCGGCGGCGCTGGTCGGCTTCGACATGCACTGGGAACCGGGCCATCCGGGCGACACCTATGCACTGCTGGGCGAACAGGACCTGGCGCTGGGCGGCCCAGAGGCCTGGACCGCCACCTACGCCGAGGGGCGCATCGCCACCACGCACCTGCGCCGGCTGCCGGCCCCGGTCGAGATCGGGGCGCAGACGCTGCTGGTGCAGGTCTATGATCCGGGGTTCTACACCGCCTATGAGCTGGATGCCGTCGTGGTGCTGACCGGCGGCAGCGGGGCCTGCGCCGCCCAGGCCTGGGGGCCGGACCTTGATGCCGCGGATGACGTGCTGAAGGCGGCGCTGGCGGAATACGCGGCGGACCAGGATGTCGAGGCGGATTTCCCGGCGATCGGCCACAGCTATGCCGAAGAAGTGCGGGTCACATGCGCCGCGCGCTGACGCTGGCGGGGTTGGCGGTGGGCCTGGCGCTGGCGGCGCTGTGGCTGCTCGGCGGGTTCGAGACCCTGGCGGACTGGATCGGTGCGGCGCAGCGGACGACACAGGATCGCCTGGCGGCGGCCGTGCGGGCGCTGCGCGCCGGCCAGCCGGGTGCGGTGGCCGGCCTGCTGGCGGTGTGCTTCGGCTATGGCGTGCTGCACGCCGCCGGGCCGGGGCACGGCAAGGCGCTGATCGGCGGCTACGGTCTGGCGCGACGGGTGCCGCTGGTCCGGCTTTCCGCGCTGGCGCTGGCAGCCGCGCTGGCGCAGGCGGCGGTGGCGGTGCTGCTGGTGCAGTCGGCGGTGGCGGTGCTTGGGTTGACGCGCGATGCGGTCACCGCGGCCGGCGAAGGCTGGGTGACGGCGGCGGGCAACCTGATGGTGGCGGGCCTTGGCCTGTGGCTGGTGATCCGGGGCCTGCGCGGGCTGGCCCGGCTGCGCCGCAGCCCGGCGCCGCGGCACGAGTCCGGGCATGGTCGCACGCATGACCCGGCGCAGGACCACGACCACGGGCCCGACCATCCGCCCGACTGTGGCTGCGGCCACACCCATGGCCCGACCCTGTCCGAGGTCGAGGCGGCAGGCTCGGTGCGCGAGGCGGCGCTGCTGGTTGCCGGCATTGCGCTGCGGCCTTGCTCGGGGGCGCTTCTGCTGCTGGTTCTGACCTGGCAGCTTGGCGTTGCGGCAGCGGGCATTGCCGGGGCCTTCGCGATGGGGCTGGGCGTGGCTTCCGTCACCGTGGCGGTGGCGGCGCTGGCGGTCTGGGCGCGCGAGGGCGGGCTGGTGGCCCTGCCCGAAGGCCCGGCGCGCTGGGCGATGCCAATGCTCGAGGCGGTGGCCGGCGGGGTGATCCTGGCGGCGGCCTTGGCGCTGCTGTCGCATCAGATCTGATGCCGCGCCGCGGCAAGGGTCCGGTCTTGCCCTTCGCGCGAAGCCGGCGTAGGGGCGGAAAATGACACCTCGGATGCCCCTGTCCGCCCACGCCAGCGCGACGCTGGTGCTGGGCCTGCCGCTTGTCGGGTCAAGCCTTGCGCAGATGGCCCTGCATGTGGCCGACACGGTGATGATGGGCTGGTATGGCGTGGCGCCGCTGGCCGCGCTGGTGCTGGGGTCGTCGTCGTTCTTCATCCTCTATGTCTTTGGCTCTGGCTTCGCCAAGGCGGTGCTGCCGCTGGTGGCGCAGGCCCGCGCGACCGGCGACGAGGCGCAGGTCCGGCGCGACGCCCGCATGGGGCTGTGGCTGTCGGCGGGCTTCGGGGCGCTGATCTATCCGGTGTTCTGGTATTCCGGGCCGATCCTGCGCACGCTGCACCAGACCGAAGAGGTGGCCGCACTGGCCGAGGCCTATCTGCGCATCGCCGGCCTGGGGATGGTCCCGGCGCTGTGGATCGCCGTCCTGCAAAGCTGGCTGGCGGCGCTGGGGCGCACCCAGGCGGTCTTGTGGGTGACGCTGGTGGCGCTGGGGTTGAACGTCGCTCTGAACTGGGCGCTGATCTTCGGCAACTGGGGCGCGCCCGAACTGGGGGTGCGCGGGGCAGCCATCGCCACGGTGCTGGTGCAGATCGCCGCGATGGTCATTCTGGCCGCCTATGCCACCTGGCTGCCGGCGCTTCGACCCTATCGGCTGTTCCGGCGGTTCTGGCGGATGGACGGGCCGGCGCTGCGCGGCGTGTTCCGGCTGGGCTGGCCGATCGGGCTGACCGGCATCGCCGAAGGCGGCATGTTCGAGGCCAGCGCGATCATGATGGGCTGGGTCGGCACGGTGGAACTGGCCGCGCATGGCATCGCGCTGGAAGCGGCGGCGGTGGCCTTCATGGTTCACGTCGGGCTGTCCAGTGCGGCGACGATCCGGGTGGCGGGGTTCGCCGGCGCGCGCGATGCGCGGGCCTTGCGAGACGCGGCGGGGGTGGCGCTGGCCCTGTCGCTGGTGGTGGCGCTGGCGGTGACGGCGGCCTTTGTGATCTGGCCCGAGGCGATCATCGGGCTGTTCGTGGACCAGGCCAAGCCGGGAAGCAGCGGCATCCTGGCCTTTGGCGTGGTGTTGCTGGCGGTGGCGGCGCTATTCCAGCTGGCCGATGCGATGCAGGTCATGGCGCTGGGCCTTTTGCGCGGGGTGCAGGATACCCGCGTGCCGATGGCACTGGCGGCGGTCAGCTATTGGGGCATCGGCATCCCGGCCAGCTATGTGCTGGCGTTTCCGCTGGGATATGGCGGGGTCGGGCTGTGGTTCGGGCTGACGCTGGGGTTGGTCGCGGCCGGCGGCAGCCTGATGCTGCGGTTCTGGCTACTCGCGCCAAAGCCGGGCGTGGCGCCTGAGCCGTCCCTGTAGCCGCGCCAGCAGGCGGTTGCCGGGGCCGGGGCCGGGAATCGCGCCGCCGGCCAGCCGGTCGAGGATGACCTCGGGCGGGCAGGGGCGGCCCGAGACCGGGTCGTGGTAGCGCGGGTAGCCGATCAGCGCGGCATGGACCAGGCGAATCAGGTCGGGGCGCGGCTGCAGGCTGCCGTCGGGTCGCCGCAGGCGGCGCTGCGGGACGGCGCCAAGGTCGCGCGTCAGGCCCCAGCCGGCGTAGAACGGCACGCCCAGGGTGGTGACTTGCTTGCCACGGATCAGCGCCTCGAAGCCGGTCAGCGAGGTCAGGGTCCAGACCTCGTCGATCTGCGGCAAGAGGGTGGCCATGTCGGCGCGGATGAGCACCGCGTCGGCCAGCGTTTCGGCCTGCGGCAGGGCGCCGGGGCGCAAGCCCGCTTCCACGTCGGGGTGCGGCTTGTAAAGGATCACCGCGTCGGGGTTGGCGGCGCGGGCGGCCTGCAGGAGGGCCAGGTTGGTGGCGATGTCGACGCAGCCGAGGCGGATCGAGGCGTCATCCTCGACCTGGCCGGGAACCAGGATGCGGCGGCCTTCGGGCAGGGCGGGGGGGACGCCGCCAAGGTTGTATTTGGTCAGGGCGGCGGCGATCAGGCGGTCCAGCAGGGCCTCGGCGCGCGCCCGGCCGCCTGGCGGCGGCGGCGTCAGCAGCAGGGATTCCAGGCGTGAGGGGCGGCTGGGGTCGTAGTAGATGCCAAGGTCGTCGGTCACCAGTGAGAGCGGCGGGATCAGGTCGGCGCCCAGCCCGCGCGAGCGGAGAAAGCCGTCCTCGATGCGCAGGGCAGGGGCGGGGAAGCCGGGGGGTTCCTTGCCCGCCCAAAGCAGAAGGCTGCGGCCCCTGGCGGCGGCAAGGGCGGCGGCCTCAGTGGGGTCTGACTTGAAGATCAAGGGTTTGACGGTGCCGAAGAAGGCCCGCAAATGGCTGCGCTTCCAGGCCCGCACTCCGGCGGCGACGTGGCCGCGGCGGTCCTGGCGGAAGGCGCAGACCTCGGCTTCCAACTGGTCCACGGCCTCTTCAAAACTGCACAGGCGGTCGCGGCAGGGGTCGATCCAGCTGGGGGCCAGAATCATCGCGGCGGCGAAAAGCTGCGCCGGTGTCAGTTTGCGGCCGCGGCGGGGCGGCGGTGTGCGGTCGGCGGTCAGGCCCCAGCCGGCATAGAACGGATGGCCCCAGACCTGCGGGCGGTGGCCGGCCAGGATCGCCTCGAACCCCAGCTGCGACGAGACGGTGTAGACCGCGATGGCGCCGTCGAGCAGCGCCCAGGGGCTGTGCGGGGCGGTGACCAGTTGCACGCGGCCCTGCGCGTGCCGCGGGCCATAGTGGCCGGGGCGCAGACCGCGGGCGGTCTCGGGGTGGGTCTTGATCAGGATCGGCGCGCGGGGGTGGTCCTCTTGCGCGACGGCCAGCATCTCGTCGAAGGTGGCCTGCGTGGCCGCGCTGGCCCGCACCGAGGCATCGCCGGCGACCTGGTCGATCACCAGAACATAGCCTGGCGGCGGTGGCGGCAGGTCGGGGTCATGAATATTGTATTTCGACAAGTTCAGGGTCTTGAGACGGTCAATTCCCACCCGCGAACGGGCCAGAAGGTGCGAATTGTCCAAGGGGTCATGGGTCAGGAAATGCTCGACCAGCGACGGTGCGGCGGGGTCGAAGTGCACGCCAAGCGGATCGACGATCAGGCCAAGGGGCGCGTCGCCCAGCCGGCCGGGGCGGATGGACCGCAGGAAGGCGTCTTCCAGCCGCACCAGCGGGGCGCCGCTGCGGGCGGCCAGGGCCTGCCCGCGCCAGGCCACCGGGCTGGCGCCCCAGACCGCCACGCCATCGCCCGGCCGCGGCAGGCCCAGCGAAAGCCGGTGGCCGATCAGCGCCAGCATGTGCCTGAGGCGGCGGTCGGTCAGGAAAGACAGGTTCAGATGCGCCAGCCGCCGCGGCGCGGCCACGGCGGCAGACGGTCTGGGATCGCGTTCGATCGCCACCGGCCGGACGGCCCTAGTTCGAGCCGCTGAAGGCGTCGGCAGTGTTGGCGAGGTTCGCAGAGGCGCCGGCGGCGCCGGTCAGGGCCGAAAGCGTCTTGTTCCATTGCACATAGGGCGCTTCGGTGACGTAAAGCGTGTCGCCGTCGCGAACCAGGAAGTCGCGCGCTTCGAACATGCCGGTGGGCTGGGTCAGGTCCAGCACATAGACCATGCGCTGATCGCCAACCAGGTCGTTGCGGCTGAGCACGACGTTGGCGATCTCGGCCGGCTCGTTGCGGAAGACGAAGACGCCGGTCGGGTCGGCGGCGCTGGTCTGCAGGCCGCCCACGGTGGCGATGGCCTCGATGGCCGAGAGCGTTTCGCTTTCGAACGGCACCAGTTGCTGCGAGCCGGTGGCGCCCAGCGCGGTGAACTTGCGCTGGTCTTCCTCGATCACGATCTGGTCGCCGGGGCGCAGCGCGATGTCCAGCGCCGGGCTTTCCCAGAGGTCCTTGAGCCAGACCTTGCCGGTGCGTCCGGCGCGGGTGACGCGGACCAGCGCGGTGGCCGGATCGACGGAAACCCCGCCGGCCTTGGCCAGCATCGTCGCCAGCGTGCGGGTGGGGCGTTCGATCGGATAGACGCCGGGGGCTGCGACCGAGCCGGCGATGGACACCGACGAGCCGTCGCCGGCCAGCCGGCTGACGCTGACCTGCGGGTCTGGGGTCTGGGCGTCCAGCTTGCGGGTGATCGCCAGGCGCAGGCCTTCCGGGGTTTGCCCGGCGGCCTTGATGCGGCCGGCATAGGGGATGAAGATATAGCCCTGCCCGTCGACCTGCACCTCTTGCAGTTGCGACACGCGCTGGCCGCTGTTGCCCAGAAGCGGGTCGTCCTTGACGTTCTCGAAGATGGTGATGCCCAACGTGTCGCCTGGCGACAGCGTGTCCGAGCCGACAAGGCCGGCGTTCTCGAAGGCGTCCGAAAAGCCGAACGACGGCAGCACGGCGGTGGCCCGCGTCACCCGAGGGTTGACGGTGACGATGAAGGCGTCGCCTTCCTTCAGCACCGAGCCGGCGTAGATTTCGCGCTTGGTCGGGCCGGGACGCGGCAGACCGCAACTGGCCACCAGGGCCACGGCCGCAAGCAAGGCAAGGGCGCGCGCGCCTTTCGGATAGGTCCGGATCACTGCTCGGGCTCCTTTTCGGATTTGCCTCAAGTTTTGCCGGCAAGGATAGGGAAAGGCGGAGGAAAATGAAAGCGCCGCGTGCGGTCGCTGTCAGGTCACCACGCGCAACTGTTGCCGAGGTGCCGCTTCGCCCAGGATCAGCGCCTGGTAGGGATCTTGCGGAACAAGCATCAGATCCACAACCTGTCGTAGCAAAGCTCTTCTTCCACGCGAACTGTAGAAGCCGCCGGCGATCTGGCTGGTCTCCAGAAGAAAGCGACGGAAGTCGCGATAGGCGCGGGTATCGGGGCGGACGGGATCGGCGAAGAACTGCTCGACCGGCTGGGTCGAGACGAATTCCGGCTTCGAATAGACCGCGCGACCAAAGGCGCGCAGCGGCAGGCCGCGCCACAGCACCTGCTGGCCGGCAGTGGAATTCACCGTCACCGCGCTGCGGGCATGATCCAGCAGCGCCGCCAGCTTGCCGCCACGGACGAAATGCACCCGACCGGACAGGCCATGCGCGCGGGCCTGGCGCTGGATGGCGCGCTTCAGCGCAATGCGCCCGTCTTCCAGCGGGTGGGCCTTGAAGACCAGGTGGTGATGAGGCGGCGCGCCACGGGCGAAGCCTTCGGTGACGAGGGCGAGAAAGTCTTCCATCGCGGCAAAGGGAGAATGGTCGCGGAAGCTGGCGTCATGGTCAAGTTGCAGGATGACCAGGTGAAAGGGAAAGCCGCCGTTGCGGATGCGCCGGGTGGCCCACCGGCGCTCCAGCGCGTGCAGCGGCAGCATCAGCAGGCGGCGCAGGTACAGCAGGAACTCTTGCCCGACCGAAAGGGTGCGGTGCGGCCGGTAGCCGCGATAGTCCCAGAAGCCGGTCAGCACGAACCAGTGGTAAAGCGCGCCCCAGAAGATGTGCTGGCGCATGTCGCCCCAGGTGGCGGGCGCGTCGGGCTGGTCGGTGTCGGTGCGGGCAAGGGCGGCGCGCAGGGTCGGGACGCTGAGGTCCATCAGCCTGGAATGGCCGTTGGCGCCGTCGCGTTCGTAGGTCACCCAGTAGGGCCGCAGGTAGCCCTCTTCGAAGACATGCACGGTCAGGCCGCGGGCCTGGGCGATCTGCACTGCCTGAGCGTGGATCGGGCGGGTATCGCCATAGATGACCAGGTCGGTGATGGCCTTGTCGGCGATCAGGGCGGCAAATGTCCTTGGCCAGTCCTCCGGGCGGCCGCGGAAGGGAATGTAGCTGGCGCTGTCGGGCCAGAAGGCGCGGTCGCCGCGGTTGAAGCCGACGCGCCAGACCTGCGCCCCGGTCGCGCGCAACTGCCGGCCAAGGCGGTGGAAGAACGGCCCATGCGGACCTTGCAGCAGAAGGAAGCTCTTGCCCTGACCGGAAAGCCGCATCGTGTGTCCTTGTGTCCAGACCTTGTTAAGCCGGTTTTTTCGGCGCTTGGAAAGGGGGCAAGCGGTGGACGGGCCGCTCGGGGTTGCGCTGCGGGCGGGCCGCGGCTAGGTCGGAAGCGACGGCAAGGCGGGAGCGAGCGATGTTCACCGGAATTGTGACAGACCTGGGCGAGGTGCTGGCGCTGGAACGCAGCGGCGATCTGAAGGCGCGGGTCGGCACCGGCTATGACGCAGGCCGCATCGACATCGGCGCCTCGATCGCCTGCGACGGGGTCTGCCTGACGGTGGTGGCCAGGGGCGTGGACGGAGCGGCTTCGCCGCAGGGCTGGTTCGAGGTGCAGATCAGTGCCGAGACGCTGTCGAAGACGAACCTCGGGCATTGGGCGGTCGGCCAGCGGGTGAACCTGGAACGCGCGCTGCGGGTGGGCGACGAGTTGGGCGGGCACATCGTTTCGGGGCATGTGGACGGGGTGGCCGAAGTGGTGGGGATGCGGCCCGAGGGGGAAAGCCTGCGGGTGACCCTTCGCGCGCCGCAGGCGCTGGCAAAGTTCATTGCCGAAAAGGGCAGCGTGGCGCTGAACGGCGTCTCGCTGACGGTGAACGAGGTGAAGGGGGCCGAGTTCGGGGTGAACCTGATCCCGCACACGCGGGCGGTGACGACCCTGGCTGCGATTGCCGTTGGCGATGCGGTGAACCTCGAGGTGGACACCATGGCGCGCTACGTGGCGCGGCTGCAGGAATGGGGCTGATCGGGCACAATGGCGGGCCCTCGATGGAGGGCGGGGTGTCGTGGCGCCGGCATTGCTGGCGCGCCGCGCGCGAGGCGCTGCTGCCGGTGCTGCCGATCGAGGTGCTGCGGGGGCGGGTGAAGCGCGCGGCCGAGCTGGGCCTCGACTACCGCACCTATGCCTCGGTCCGGGCGGCCAGCGGGCATGACGTGGTGGCCTTTCTGTTTTCCTCGAATTCCTTGCGGGTGAATGCCTTGCGGCCAGCAGCGCCAGCGGAAGTGGCGGCCAAGCTGGCCTTGGTGCAGGCGGGCCGCAAGGGGCTGGCCGTGGCGCCGCTGACAGCGCAGGCGCTGGCACTGGCGAATCCGAGCCTGGAGGACTGCCACCCCGCGCCCTTTGCGCTGGCGCGCTGGGGCGAGATGCGGGCGGCGCTGCGGGCGGCGCTGGGCAAGCTGCCGGGTGACGCGGTCGTCCTGGTCGGCGCGCATGCGCTGGAGGCCGAGTGGTGCGCGGCTGGCAAGCTGGCGGGCTATCTGCCGGCAGAGCGGTATTTCGGCCGGTAGAGGAGCGAATTTTCGACGAAAATTCGGGGCCGGTTCCGGAATGCGAAACGGCGGCCCGCGGACCGCCGTTGCAGGAAGTTCAGGGCCGGATCAGGCGGCGCGGGTCAGCAGGACTTCGTCCACCTTCTTGGCGGCGCCAGCCTCGTCGACGCCCGAGACGGCCGCGACTTCGCGGGTCAGGCGCTCCAGCGCGGCTTCGTAGAGCTGGCGCTCGGAATAGCTTTGCTCGCGCTGGTCGTCGCTGCGGTGCAGGTCGCGGACCACTTCGGCAATCGCCATCAGGTCGCCCGAGTTGATCTTCTGCTCATATTCCTGCGCCCGGCGCGACCACATGGCGCGCTTGACCTTGGCCTTGCCTTTCAGCGTTTCCAGCGCCTTCGACACCACATCGGGCGCCGACAGCGCACGCATGCCGACGTCCACCGCCTTGTGGGTGGGGACGCGCAGCGTCATCTTGTCCTTTTCGAAGTGGATGACGAAAAGTTCCAGCTTGAACCCCGCGATCTCCTGATCCTCGATGGACATGATCTTGCCCACGCCATGGGCCGGATAGACGACGAATTCGTTCGGACGGAACTCGGGCTTTTTCGACTTGGTCATTCAGTGCCTTCCTCAGCCGGGCCCCCGCTTGCGACACCGGCCCGGGCCCGAAACCCGCAGGATTCGGCCGAAGGGCAATCACGTCACAAGGATGACTGTCCCAAGCTGCTAGACCTTGGGGCAGATAGACAGGCGTCCAATGATTGTTTGTAAACGTTCTATAACACAGAATCGCGCCGATTCCAACTGCCGCGCAACGGAATGATTCCACTCTTGCCCACAGACTGCGCAAAAGCTTCGCGGATCGGTCCAAGACTGTGACGGACTCCCGTCCCTTCGTGACCGGCGGCGGTGACCCGGCGCCGGTCCGGCCGCAGTCTTGGCCGTCTCAGCCGCCCTTGCCGGGCTTTTCCGAGAAATACTTCTGGCGCTTGCCGGTTTCGCCGTCGCGTTTGTCATAGCCGGGCAGCGGGTCCTTCTTGGTGGTCAGGACCGGCCAGGTCTGGGCATACTTGCGGTTGAAGGCGACCCATTCCTCGAGGTTCGGCTCGGTGTCCGGGCGGATCGCGTCGGCCGGGCATTCCGGTTCGCAGACGCCGCAGTCGATGCATTCGTCGGGGTGGATGACGAGCATGTTCTCGCCTTCGTAGAAACAGTCGACCGGGCAGACCTCGACGCAGTCGGTGTATTTGCAGGCGATGCAGTTGTCGATGACGACGTAGGTCATGGGCAGGCCCCGAAGCGAAACATTTGGCTGCTAGCTAGTGCAGGTCGGCGGATCATTCAAGCATCAATAGGCGCGTCCGGGGGTGCCGCCGCGGGGGCGTCAAGGTCGCGATACAGCGCCTGCGCCTCGGGGGCGGGGCCGCGGCGGGCACCCAGCGCCAGGATGCGGATCAGCCGGACCCGGTTGCCTTGCGGCAGGGTCAGCGTGTCGCCGGGGGCGATGTCGCGGCCGGGCCGGCTGACCGGGGTTCCGTTCACCCGGATATGGCCGGTTTCGACGGCGGCGGCGGCTAGGCTGCGGGTCTTGAAGAACCGCGCCTGCCACAGCCATTTGTCCAGCCGCAGCCGGTCAGCCGGGCGAGGCGAGGCGCCGCCCGGCCCGGCCAAGCCTCAGACCTTGCCCTTGAGCGCCAGGAGCGCGGCGAAGGGGTTGTCGGGGTCGATGGGGCGTTCCTTGCGCGGCGGGCGGGCCTCGAAGGACTTGGCCCCGCGGTCGCCACGGTCGCCTTTTTCGGCATCGCGGCGGTCGTCGCGCTTGCCCTTGGGCTTGCCGTGGTACTCCTTGCGGTCGCGCTTTTCGCCCTGAGGACGCTCACCCTGGGGACGCTCGCCTTGCGGACGCTCGCCCTGCGGACGGTCACCCTGGGGCTTGTCGCCCTGGGGTTTGTCACCCTGCGGCCGGTCACGACGCTCGCCCTGCGGGCGGTCGCGGCGCGGCGCGCCTTCCGGCCGGGGCGCGCGTTCGGGGCGCTGGAAGCGGGGCTTCGGCGCCCAGGCGAAGGTGTAATAGGCCTCCATCTCGGGCGCAGCGGTCTCGGCGGCTTCGCCTTCGGCAAGCGCGGCGGGGGCGGGTTCTTCCGGCGCCGCTTCCGGCACGGGGGCCAGCAGCGACACCTCTTCCGGGATCGGCTGGCCGGCGGCGGCGGCGGCCTCGATGGCGGCCTCCACGTCCGGCGCCGGGGCCTCGACGGATACGGCGGGCTTGGCCTTGGGACGCTCGGCCTTGTCGGCCTTGTAGCCCAGACCCGTCATCAGGTCGGCGAACTGGTCCAGCGTCATGCCGGTGATCGACAGCATGTCCGGTGTGGCCTCGAAGCCGGCCTTCGAATCCCTGGTGCGCAGGATGTCGGCCAGGCGCTCCAGCATGTCGATGCGGATCGCGCGGGTGCCGGCCGGGTGGTAGCCCGACAGCGTATAGTGCTGCTTGGGCACCTCGGCGATGTTGGGGATGGTCACCAGGCCGGGCGGTGGGCTTTCGGGAAATTCCGACAACCCGTTCCACAGCGACCACAGCACCAGCCGCAGCCGGGTGGCCGCGGGTTTCAGCAGCGCCGGCAGGAAGACGGTGTACTGGCCGAACCGGATGCCGTGCTTGCGCAGGACGCCGCGGGTGTCCTGGTCCAGTTCCTTGACCTCGGCCGCCACGCTGTCGCGCGGCAGCACGCCCAGCGCCTCGGTCATGCGGAAGGCAAAGCCGCGGGCCAGGCCCGACAGCGCCTCGTCCCGGCCCATGGCCAGAAGCGGCTCATACAGGGCCGCAACCTTGCGGTCGATGAAGTGCTGCAACCGGCGGCGCACCTTTTCGGCCACCTCCGGCCCGGCCTCGTCATCGACGAAGGCCTCGACGCCGGGTTTCAGCGGATCGGCGCCCTTGACCAGCTTGCCCACCGCCGAGTTGCCCCACATCAGGCCACCCTGTTCGGTGAAATCCATCTCGGTATCGGGCGCGTTGTAGAACCGGTCTGCGCGCAGGCTGAACTCGGGGCGCAGCGCGGCGATGGCAGCCTGGCGCAGCGTCCTGGCCTCATCGGCCGACCCCGTGGCATCCTGCTGGAAGCGGAATCCTTCCAGTTTCCCGACGAACTGCCCCTCGACGGTGACTTCGCCCTTGTCGTTCACCTCGGCCACGAGGTCCTCCTTCTGTTTCAACCGCCGCAGCAACACGCTGGTGCGCCGGTCGACAAAGCGTTGAGTCAGCGCCGCGTGGAGGGCGTCCGACAGCCGGTCTTCTACCGCGCGCGTCTCTTCGCGCCAATGCGTCTCGTCGTCAACCCAGCCTTTTCTTTGGGTGACGTAGGTCCAGGTCCGGATATGGGCCAGCCGGCGCGACAGGGTGTCGATGTCGCCACCGGTCTGGTCGATGTGGTCGATGGCCTTTTTCAGCCAGTCCGACGGGATGCGCCCGCCGCCCAGGCCCCGGCCGCAGAGATAGTCGAACAGGCGGGCCAGCAGCGCGGCGTGGTCGCTGTCGCTGCCGTTGCGGAAATCGGGGATGCGGCAGACATCCCAGAGCAGTTGCACCCGTTTCGGGCCGGTCAGCTTGTCCATCACCTCGGGCATGGCGGTGAGGGCCTTGAGCGCCAGCACGTCGTCGGCATCGCGGGCGCGGGAAAGCCATTCGTTCGAGGTGGGCGCCTCAAGACTGCGGAGCAGGCGTTCCGAGGTGCCGAAGTCAAGGTCGGCGTTGCGCCACATCAGTTTCTTGACCGGGGCGAAGCGGTGCGACTCGATGGCTTCGACCAGGTCTTCGTCGAAAGGCCGCGCCTCGCCGGTCACGCCAAAGGTGCCGTCTTCGGTGTGCCGCCCGGCGCGGCCGGCGATCTGGCCGATCTCCTGCGGGGTCAGCGGGCGCATCCGGCGGCCGTCGAATTTCGACGTGGACGAAAAGGCGACGTGCTTGATGTCAAGGTTCAGGCCCATGCCGATGGCATCGGTGGCCACCAGGTAATCGACATCGCCGTTCTGATACAGCGCCACCTGCGCGTTGCGGGTGCGCGGGGAAAGTGCCCCCATCACCACCGCGCAGCCGCCCTTTTGCCGGCGGATCAACTCGGCGATGGCATAGACGTTTTCCACGGAAAAGCCGACGATGGCTGATCGCGGCGGCATGCGGGAAATCTTCTTCGACCCGGAATAGGTGAGGGTCGAGAAGCGGTCGCGCTTGACGTAGGTGTGCTGCTGCACAAGGCCGGCGATGGCGCCGCGCATGCTGTCGGACCCCAGGAACAGGGTTTCCACCAGGCCGCGCGCCCGCAACAGGCGGTCGGTGAAGACATGGCCGCGCTCGGGGTCGGCGCAAAGCTGGATCTCGTCGACGCAGACGAAATCGGCGCCGATGTCCAGGGGCATCGCCTCGGTGGTGGCGACCCAGTATTGCGTGCGCTCGGGGACGATGCGTTCCTCGCCGGTCACCAGCGCCACGACCGAGGGGCCGACGCGGGCGACGACGCGGTCATAGACCTCGCGCGCAAGCAGGCGCAGCGGCAGGCCGATCACGCCGGTGCGGTGCATCAGCATCCGCTCGATGGCGTGATGGGTCTTGCCGGTGTTCGTCGGCCCAAGGACCGCCGTTACCCGACGGGTCGCGTCCATGCGTTAAAGGTCCTGACCCTCGAGCTTCTTTTCCAGCCGGTCGATGGCTTCGTTTACGGCCTCGAGGTGGGGATGTATAGCCTTGGCCGCCCGGTAGGCCTTGAGGGCGCGGGTCTCGTCGCCGGTCTCTTCCAGGATCATGCCCAGGCCGGTCAGGGCGCCGAAATGCCGCGGGTTGGCGTTCAGCACATGGGCGATGTCGGCCATCGAAGGGCCGATCTCGCCGGCCGAGTAATAGGCCGTGGCGCGGGCGTTCCAGGCCTCGGTGAACTGGGGGTCGTGGTCGATGATGGCGGTGAAATGCTCGATGGCGACCTGCGGTTCGCCATTTGCCATGGCATCGCTGCCCCGCTGCAGCAGAAGGTCAAGCGTGGGCGAGCCGGACTTCGACCATTCGATCCAGATTTCCGATTCGATTCGGCCCGCTTCTTCGGCGTCGGCGGTCTGCAGGCGGCGGAACAGGTCGTCCAGTTTCGACTGATCCTCGGCCCAGGCGGGCGAAAGGACCAGCAGCAGCGACAGGAGTGCCGCTACGACACGATTGAGAAACCGGGGTGCGGCTTTCATAAGATAAAGCGTAGCCGATCCTTGGCGGAAATCCAGAGGCGCCGGGGTCACGAAAGGGAGATAGGATGCAATGAGCAAGCTGATTGATTCCGCCGTACGGGCGTTGGCGGAAAAGCTGGGCGGCGGCTTTGAAGGGGTGGCGAAGTTCGTCATCGAGGGCGAGGGGGCGATCATGATGGATCGGCGCGGCGTGCGGGCGGGGGATGACGAGGCCGAGGTGACCCTGACCGCCAGCGCCGACACGTTCCGGGGCATCCTTGAGGGCGATGTGAACCCGACGACGGCCTTCATGTCGGGCAAGCTGAAGATCGACGGCCCGATGAACCTGGCGATCAAGCTGGGCGCGGTCCTGTCGTGACCGAGGTCGCCCCCTTCTACGCCGACCTGGCCGACGGGCCGCCCGGGGGGCGGGCGGTCTGGCTGCGCACCCGGGATGGCGTGCGGATCAGGGTGGCGGTCTGGGCTGGGGGGGGCAAGGGCACGGTGCTGCTGTTGCCGGGGCGGACCGAGTATGTCGAGAAGTACGGCCGGGCAGCGGCGGACCTGCTGGCGCGGGGTTGGAACACGGTGACGGTGGACTGGCGCGGCCAGGGGCTGGCCGACCGGGCGCTGGCCGATCCGATGGTCGGGCATGTCGGGCATTTCGACGAATACCAGTGCGACCTCGACGCGGTGCTGGCCTGGGTTGCAGCCGAAGGGTTGCCGGGGCCGCGGGTGATGCTTGCGCATTCGATGGGGGGCTGCATCGGCCTGCGGGCGCTTCACCGGGGCCTTGGCTTCCGCGCGGCGGCCTTCTCGGCGCCGATGTGGGGGATTTCCATCGCCGTCTGGATGCGCCCGCTGGCGCAGGTGGTGTCGTCCCTGGCCGGGCCCTTCGGGCAGGCGCACCGCTATGCGCCGGGGACGGGGGCAAAGACCTACGTCGCCGAAGCGCCGTTCCAGGGCAACGTGCTGACCACCGATCCGGAGATGTGGGACTACATGCGCGCGCAGGTGCTGGCGCACCCGGAGATGTCCTTGGGCGGCCCCAGTCTGGGCTGGTTGCGCGCCGCCCTGAACGAATGCGCGGCGCTGATGCGGATGCCGGCGCCGGATGTTCCGGCGATCGCGGCGCTGGGGACTCAGGAAAAGGTGGTGGACACCGCGCCGGTCCATCTGCGGATGGCCAGTTGGGCCAAGGGCGCGCTGGACCTGTATCCCGGGGCCGAGCACGAGGTGCTGATGGAAACCCCGGCCGCGCGCAAGCGGTTCTTCGACCGGGCTTGCGCATTGTTCGACGCGCAGCGCGGCTGAGGCCGGGCGCCGGAATTCGAAGTCGAATTCCGGCCACGATTTCCGACTTCGGAAATCGTGCCCCGGCGGCAGATCACTCCGCCTTCGGGCAGGACAGGCAGAGCGGGGCGTCCTCGGTGTCGGCCCGGTAGAACTCGATCTTCCGGCCATCAGCCCCGGTCAGGATCAGGTGGCCCTCCTGCACCTCGGCCGCGGTCACCCCTTGCAGCGCCGTCAGGTAGTCGGCCTCGGCGTCCAGCTCGGGGCAGGCCATCCTGGTCGCGCCGATGGCTTCCAGCGCCAGCGCCGGCAGCGTCGCGGTATTGGTGCCGAAATAGCGGTTGCAGGGCGCCTGGCCACTGACCTGGCCGTCGTCGCCAAGTGTCAGTGTCGCGGGCGACGTGACGCTTGTTCCGTCGATGGCAAGAAGGATCCATTCGGTGCCGGCGATCTGCGGGTCGCCGTTGGCCAGGGCCGGGGCTGTCGTCAGCGCCAGGGCAACGACCAGGGGCAGGATGCGGGTCATGTCGGGGTCTCCTCCGGTTTTGGTCAGTCCCCGGTCTGACGTGTCAGAAGGCGGAAGGCTTGGCCTCGTGCGCCATGTGGTCCAGAACGGCGTTGACGAACTTCGCCTCCTTGCCCTCTGGAAAGAAGGCCTTGGCGACATCGACATATTCGGTGATCGCCACCTTGGGCGGCGTGTCCATCCGGGTGATCTCGGCCCCCGCCGCGCGGAACAGCGCCCGCAGCACGGGGTCGATGCGGTCGATCGGCCATTTCGCCACCAGCGCCCGGTCGGTCAGCTGGTCGATCGCCGCCTGCCAGTTCACCGCCGCTTCCACCAGCCTGCGGAAGTGGTCGACGTCGCCTTCTGCGAATTCGCCCTCGTCATAGGTCGCGCCGAAGCGGTGGGTCTCGAACTCGGTGCAGATCGAGGCGACCGTCTGGCCCGAGGCCTCCATCTGGAACAGCGCCTGCACGGCATACAGCCGGGCGGCAGATTTCTTCAGGCGTTTGTCGCTGACCTTGGTCATGGGCGGAACCCGATGCCCTTCTTCGCGGTGGCCCACTTGCGCGACAGGGCGATCAGGTGCAGCGCTGCCGCCGCCGCGCCGCCGCCCTTGTCCTGACCCGTGGGGTCGGCCCGCACCTCGGCCTGGGCGCGGTTTTCCACCGTCAGGATGCCGTTGCCGATGCAGGCCCCCTGCAGGCCCAGAAGGGTGATCCCGCGGCTGCTGTCGTTGCAGACGGTGTCGTAATGCGTGGTCTCGCCCCGGATCACGCAGCCCAGGGCGACGTAGCCGTCATACTCGGCCAGCCGCTCGGCCAGAGCGATGGCCGAGGGGATTTCCAGCGCGCCCGGCACCTCGATCAGGTCCACCGCGGCCCCGGCCTGCTGCGCCGTCGCGCGGGCGCCGGCAATCAGGTTGTCGGCGATGTCGCGGTAGTAGGGGGCGACGACGACCAGCAGCTTCACCGGCCGGTCGAAGGAAGGAAGCGGCAGGATGTGGTGGTTTTCGGCGGTGGCCATGGCTTACTCCGTGATCGGGCGGGTGCCCGAGATCGACAGGCCATAGCCTTCCAGCGCCACCAGACGGGGCGCCTGGGAATTCGTCACCAGGGTGATCTGCTTCAGCCCCAGCGCCGACAGGATCTCGGCCCCCAGGCCATACTGGCGCAGGGTCTGGGGCGAGTGTTCACCCGCTGCGACCATCTTCATCGTGGTGTCGCGCAGCAGCACCACCACGCCGCGCCCCTCGGCCGCGATCAGCCGCATGGCGGCGGCCAGCGTGCCCGAGGAGGCGCCGATGCCGAGGACGTCTTCCAGCGGGTTCAGCGCGTGGACGCGAACCAGCACCGGGTCGGGGGTGGTCAGATCGCCCCGGGTCAGCACCACATGGTCGGCGCCCTGCGTCTCATCGGTGAAGACGCGCATCAGCCAGTCGCCGCCATGCACCGAGGTGACGGAGCGGACGGCGGTTTCCTTGATCAGGTTGTCGTGGCGGCGGCGGTAGGCGATCAGGTCCGAGATCGTGCCGATCTTCAGCCCGTGCTTCTGCGCGAAGGCGATCAGGTCGGGCAGGCGGGCCATGGTGCCGTCGTCGTTCATCACCTCGCAGATGACGCCCGAGGGGTTCAGGCCGGCCAGCCGGGCCACGTCCACCGCGGCCTCGGTATGGCCGGCGCGGACCAGCACGCCGCCGTCGCGGGCGCGCAGCGGGAAGATGTGGCCGGGGCTGGCGATGTCGGCGGCACCCTTGGTGGGGTCGGTGGCGACGGCCACGGTCAGCGCCCGGTCGGCGGCCGAGATGCCGGTGGCGATGCCCTCGACCGCCTCGATCGAGAGCGTGAAGGCCGAGGAATGGCGCGAGGAATTCTTGCGGTCCATCAGCTTCAGGCCCAATTGGTCGACCCGGTCGGCGGTGAGCGCCAGGCAGATCAGGCCGCGGCCATGGGTGGCCATGAAGTTGATCGCCGTCGGCGTGCACATCTGCGCCGGGATCACGAGGTCGCCCTCGTTCTCGCGGTCCTCATGGTCGACCAGGATGAACATGCGGCCGTTGCGGGCGTCTTCGATGATCTCCTCGACCGAGGAGATGGCATCGGAAAAGTCGGTGCGGGTGTCAGACATGGGCCTCGTCCGAAGAGATCGAAGCCGCAAATAGCGCGGGGGGGCGCGAAACGCCAGAGGGCGCCGGGAGAGATCGGAATTCGCGCGAATTCCGGTCACGATTTCCGCGCGGAAATCGTCTGCGGGACGGCTCAGGCAAAGGCTGCCAGGGCGGCGGCGAAGGACAACTGCTGGGCGGCGCCCAGGATGTCTCCGGTCTGGCCGCCGATGCGGCGCTGCGCGGCTCGGGCAAGCAGGGTGCAAAGAACGGCGGCCAGCAGTGCCGCCTTGAGCGCGGCAAATCCAGCCAGTGCAAGGGCGAAGACCAGGCCAAGCGCCACGGCGGTGGCGGCGGTGGTGGCCGAGGGTCGGCCGGAGCTGGCCGAAAGGCCGTCGGGCCGGGCGGCGGGCAGGGCGGCCATCAGCACGGCCATGGGCGCGCGCGACAGCGCGGCGGCGGCGATCAGCGCGGCTGCGGCCTGGCCCGTCGCGACAAGCGCGGTCAGCGCCGACCATTGCGCCAGCGTGACCAGCACCAGCGCCAGCGCCCCGAAGCTGCCGATCCGGCTGTCCTTCATGATGGCCAGCCGCCGGTCGCGGTCGCGCCCGCCGATCAGCCCGTCGGCGGTGTCGGCCAGCCCGTCTTCGTGCAGCGCGCCGGTCAGCAGGGCCTGCACCGCCAGCGCGGCAGTGGCCGAGGCGCCGGCAGCCAGGCCAAGCGCCTGGCACAGCCACAGCGCCGCCGCAGCGAGCAGGCCGATCACCAGCCCGGCCAGCGGCCAGGCCCAGGCGGCGGCGGCGCCTTGCGGGCGGTGGTCGGGCAGCGGCAGGCGGGTCAGCAGCGCCAGCGCCGACAACGCCTGGTCCACCAGCGGCGACCGGGTGTCGCGTGTCATGCGGCGGGTCCTTTCCTGGCTGGCCCTTCGGCCGGGCATGGGGTAGCCCCTTCGGCCCACGGGATCAATCACGGAGACGCCGATGTCCACCCCCGCCAGCCTGGCCGAGTTCCGCAGCCTGCTTGACCGCCTGCCTGCCCCGGATGCCGCGGCAGCGGCGGCGGCGCAGGCGCGCGATGCGGTGCTGACCAAGCCGCCGGGGGCGCTGGGGCGGCTCGAATCGCTGGTGGTCTGGCTGGCCGGCTGGCAGGGCCGCGCGGTGCCGCGGGCCGATCGGCTGCAGGTCGCGGTCTTCGCCGGCAACCATGGCATCGCGACGCGCGGAGTTTCCGCCTTTCCTCCGCAGGTGACGGCGCAGATGGTGGCGAATTTCCGCGCCGGCGGGGCGGCGATCAACCAGCTTTCGCAGGCCTTCGGCGCCGAAATGGCGGTGCATGCGCTGGCGCTGGACCGGCCCACGGCGGATTTCACCGAAACGGCGGCAATGACCGAGGCCGAACTGGTCGAGGCGCTTGCGACCGGCTGGCAGGCGGTCGATCCGAAGTCCGACCTCTTCATCGCCGGCGAGATGGGCATCGCCAACACCACCGCGGCGGCGGCGATGGCGGCGGCGCTGTTCGGCGGCACCGGATGGGCCGGCCGCGGGACCGGGGTCGATGACGCCGGGCTGTCACGCAAGGACGCCACGGTCGCGGCCGGGCTGGAGCGGCACGCGGGCCATCTGGACGACCCGTTCGAGGTGCTGCGGCGCCTGGGCGGGCGCGAGATCGCGGCGATGACGGGGGCCTATCTGGCCGCCCGTGCGCATCGGGTGCCGGTGGTGCTGGACGGCTTCATCTCCTGCGCGGCGGCGGCGGTGCTGCACCGGGCGCGGGCGGGCGCGCTGGACCATTGCGTGGCGGGGCATCAAAGCGCCGAAGGCGGCCATGCGCGGCTACTGGCGGCGCTGGACAAGCCGCCCTTGCTGTCACTGGGGCTGCGGCTGGGCGAAGGCTCGGGTGCTGCGCTGGCACTGGGGGTGATCCGGGGGGCGGTCGCCTGTCACGGCGGCATGGCGAGCTTTGCCGAGGCCGGTGTCAGCACGGGGTAACCGATTTCCGAAGCCGGAAATCGTGCACGGAATTCGACTTCGAATTCCGGTTTCCCGGTCAGTCCCAGCAGGACACCAGCACCGTCATGTCGGTGGCGCGCTTCGACAGGTCCTCGGGCGGCAGGGCGCCGCCGCCGGAGGCCTGGGTCAGCGCGATGCCGCCGGCCGACAGCACTCCGGCGATGCGGGCCGAGGCGGCGGCAAAGGACACCCCTTCGGGCAGCACGCGGTCGCCGCCTTCTGGCGCGGGCAGCAGCATCCCCAGCACCGCGCCGGTCGGGTCCAGCACCGGCCCGCCGGCATCGCCCGGCAGGGCCGACAGCGCCAGCCGCTTCACCCCCGGCTCGCCGTCCAGTCCGGTCACGTCTTCCAGCGTGCCGTAGGTCAGCACCGGTGCCGGCAACCGGTCCTCATAGGAATAGCCGGCCACTGCGACCTCGGTTCCCACCCGGTCGGGCGCCAGTTGGAAGGCCGCCACCGCCCGCGGGGACAGCGGCCGCGACGGCGTCAGCACGGCCAGGCCGCTGGTGGCATCGGTCAGGGTCACCACCGCTTCCTGGTCGCGCTCGATGGTTATCCGTCCGCAGCCTTCCACCGCCGAAACCGTGGTCAGCACCGCCCCTTCTGGCCCGATGTAGAACCCCGAGCGGCTGAACTTCGGCTTGCGCACATCGAGGCCCGCCAGCAGGCCGCGTCGCGCCGCCTGGTCCAGTGGCACCAGCCCCGGGTCCAGCGCGATGTCGCCGACGCCGCGGAAGCTTTGCTCCAACACCGTCAGGATGCGGGCGTCGCGGTCGGCGGAGGCGGGGGTGGACAGCAGCATCCAGCCCTTTATGAAGCCGCGCTCGAAGCGCGCCGCGGCATGGCTGTCCCGGGTTGCCGAGGTGCCGCGCAGGCGGAACTCCTTTTCGGTCCGGCTGCGCTCGCCCGTCAGCGGCATGGCGTCCAGGGTCTGGAGAATGTCGTAAAGCCCGTAGAAGGCGCCCAGGTCGCCCGGTTGCGAGATCAGCACGATGCTCAGCCCCGAGCCGCTCTTCTCGCGGAAATGCACGAAGGGCGGCTCGTAGTGGTCGAACTCGACCAGGGCCAGCGGCAGGGTGACCTCGATCCCGGCCTCCGCTTCGGTCACCGGGGCAAAGCCGAACTCGGCCACCTCGGCCTGGTAGTTCGCCACCAGTGTCGCGCGCTGGCGGGTGGTCAGCACGCCGGTCGGCTCAAGCCCCAGGCTTTCCTGCCAGGCCGCCATCGACTTGCGGCTGCCCGGCCCGATGGCCCCGTCGATACCGCCGGCATAGAAGCCGAACCATTGCAGCGCGGTCTGCAACAGCTTGCGGTCGTCTTCGGTCAGGGCGGCTTCCGAGGCGCGGGCCTCGCGCACCGTCTCTTCCGGCTCTTCCACCACGGCGGGCGCCGCAGGCACGGCCGGCGCGACCGCCTCGGGCTGTGCCGCCGGCTCGGGCGCGGGCGAAGGGGCGGCCCCGGCCACCGGCCAGAATCTCTCGCGGAATTCGGCGCCGTCGGTGATGTAGCTGTCGGCGGGGATCAGATTCTCGCGCTTCAGCCCGTTCAACTGCGCCGCCCCCTCGGCCACACCATAGGGGCCGAGGACGATGCCGAACCAGCCCGACCGCAGCTTGTAGCCCTCGGTCTCGGGGAAGGCGCCGGCATAGGCCTCGGCCCGCTCGGTCGCCTTGGCCTGGTTCGGCAGCGCCTCAATCTGGATCCAGACCTTGTCTTGCGCACGGGCCGGAACGGCGGCCGTCAGGGCCAGGAAGACCAACGCCAGCACGGCAAGGACGGGACGCAGGCGCAAGCTCATCAAGGCACAATCCTTTGCCATCGGGCAACGCAGGCCCGGCAGGGTCACGAAGCGGCACATTAGCCATGGCCCGCGCAAGGGCAAGGGGCGCCGCCCCGGCTGTCGGGGAATTGACCGCGCAAGGCCCAGCGACTAGAGGGTCAGCGTCTGACGATAGGGTGCGCCATGGCCGCGGGAACCGACACGCCGAAAAGCTTTCAGGAAATCATCCTGCGGCTGCAGGCCTATTGGGCCGCGCAGGGCTGCGCCGTGCTGCAACCCTACGACATGGAGGTCGGCGCCGGCACCTTCCACCCGGCCACCACCCTGCGGTCCCTGGGCACGAAGCCCTGGGCCGCGGCCTACGTGCAGCCCTCGCGCCGCCCCACCGACGGCCGCTATGGCGAGAACCCCAACCGGCTGCAGCACTATTACCAGTACCAGGTCATCATCAAGCCCAGCCCGCCGAACCTGCAGGACCTCTACCTCGGTTCCCTCGCCGCCATCGGCATCGACCTCGGCCTGCACGACATCCGCTTCGTCGAGGACGACTGGGAAAGCCCCACCCTGGGCGCCTGGGGCCTGGGCTGGGAGGTCTGGTGCGACGGCATGGAGGTCAGCCAGTTCACCTATTTCCAGCAGGTCGGCGGGCACGACTGTCGCCCCGTCTCGGGCGAGCTGACCTACGGGCTGGAACGGCTGGCGATGTATGTCATGGGCATCGACCACGTCATGGACATGCCGTTCAACGCCCCCGACGCCGCCATCCCGCTGACCTACGGCGACATCTTCCGCCAGACCGAAGAGGAATACAGCCGCCACAACTTCGACGGCGCCGACACGCAGATGCTGTTCGATCACTTCGCCAATGCCGAACAGGAATGCGACCGGCTGCTGGCCTTCGCCCCCGACGACCCCAAATCGGGCAAGCGCATCATCATGGCCCACCCTGCCTATGACCAGTGCATCAAGGCCAGCCACCTGTTCAACCTCCTGGACGCCCGCGGAGTGATCTCGGTCACCGAACGGCAAGCCTACATCGGCCGCGTTCGCGCCCTGGCGAAGAAATGCGCCGATGCCTTCCGCCTGACCGAAGCCGGGCGCGATGCCGAGGCCGATTCCGCAAGGTTGGGCGCGTGAACTCGGGCAAGGTTGCGGCAGGGGGGCTGGTGATGGGTGCAGTTCTGGCCGGTGTGGCGATCTGGTATCTGCAGGTCTATGCCTTCTACAGCCCCGTCGCCTTCACCCCCGGCGCCGAAATCCTGCTGACCCCGGTCGCCGGCGACGCGCCCGAAGCCATCCTGGCCGACAACGTCACCGGCATCGACGGCCAGTCCAGCCCGCTGAAGTTCCGTGCCTGTTTCACCACGCCCCTGTCGCAGGCCATGCTGTCCGAGACCTACCGGCTCTACGACAAGCCCACCCCCACCGTCGCCCCCGGCTGGTTCGACTGCTTCGATGCCGCCGCCATCGGTGCCGCGCTGGAACGCGGCGAGGCGCTGGCCTTTCTGTCGCAGCCCGACATCCACCCCGGCATCGACCGGGTGGTCGCGGTCTTTCCCGACGGGCACGCCTATGCCTGGCACCAGCTGAACGACTCCCTGAAGGACTGACCCCATGCCGGACCTCCTGATCGAACTGTTCTCCGAGGAAATCCCGGCCCGCATGCAGGGCATGGCCCGCGAGGCGCTGAAGAAGCTGGTCACCGACGGGCTGGTCGAGGCGGGCCTCACCTACGCCTCCGCCGGCGCCTTCTCGACGCCCCGCCGCCTGGTGCTGGCGGTGGAAGGGCTGACCGCCGAAAGCCGCCCCGTGCGCGAGGAACGCAAGGGCCCCAACACCAGCGCCCCCCCGGCCGCCATCGAGGGCTTCCTGCGCTCGACCGGCCTGGTGCTGGAGCAACTGGAACGCCGCGCCGACAAGAAGGGCGAGGTGTTCTTCGCCGTCATCGAAAAGCCCGGCCGCAAGGCGCCCGAGATTGTGGCCGAGGTGCTGGACGCCGCGATCCGCGCTTTCCCCTGGCCCAAGTCGATGCGCTGGGGCAACGGCACCCTGCGCTGGGTCCGCCCGCTGCAGTCCATCCTGTGTCTGCTGACCACCGAGGCCGGGCATGAGGTGGTGCCGCTGACCGTCGAGGGCATCCATTCCGGTGACACCACCGAGGGCCACCGCTTCATGGGCATCGGCCGCTTCACCGTCACCGGCTTAGACGACTACGCCGCCAAGCTGCGCCGCGCCAAGGTCATGCTCGACCCCGCCGAACGCGAAGCCGCGATCTGGTCCGGCGCCCAGAACCTTGCCTTTGCGGCGGGGATGGAGGTCGTCCCCGACCCCGCCCTGCTGACCGAGATCGCCGGTCTGGTCGAATGGCCCGTCCCCCTGATGGGCCGCATCGCCGAGGGCTTCCTGCACCTGCCGCCCGAGGTGCTGCAGACCAGCATGAAGGAACACCAGAAGTTCTTTTCGGTCCGCAACCCCAAGACCGCCCGCATCGAGGGCTTCGTCACCGTCGCCAACATCGAGACCCCGGACGCCGGCGAGACCATCCTGAAAGGCAACCAGAAGGTGCTGGCCGCCCGCCTGTCCGACGCGCGGTTCTTCTGGGAAAATGACCTGCGGGTGGCCAAGGCCGGGATGGCGGAGTGGTTGGACGGACTCGCGTCAGTGACTTTCCACAACAGGCTTGGCAGTCAAGTGGAGCGAATCGAGCGCATTTCCGCAAGGGCGAGCGAAATCTCGGGCATGCTTGGCACAAATGCTACGCTCGCCGAAGCCGCTGCCATTCTAGCTAAAGTGGACCTGCAATCGGCAATGGTTGGAGAGTTTCCAGAACTCCAAGGCACAATGGGCGCATATTACCTTCAAGCTGCTGGGTTCGACAGGAGCGTTGCGTACGCAGCAAGAGACCATTGGTCGCCGAAGGGTCCCGACGACGCAGTACCCTCGGATGAAATTTCAGTTGTAGTCGCTCTGGCCGAAAAGATTGATCTACTGGCTGGATTCTGGAGAATCGACGAGAAGCCGACCGGGAGCAAGGATCCGTTTGCGCTGCGACGCGCAGCTCTTGGCATTATTCGCATCATACTTGAAAACGGGCTTCGCATTCCGCTCCTTCTCATGGTCACTAATGCGATTGAGAGTTTCTTCATCGCAGAGAACCGCAAGCACCTTCCTAAACTTGACGCCCGTATCTCGGATATGAAGGAGACACTTGAGTTGTATCGGCGCCTCCTGCGTGCCGACCTCGGTGGAGTGACCGTAATGGCACCTGGAGAAATGGAGACGCGCATTCAGCGCGCGCGAGCCATAGCTGGCATGCTCTCACTTGAACAGCTGATGGAGGCCAACACCAAGAAGACCGACCTTCTCGCCTTCTTCCACGACCGCCTCAAGGTGTTCCTGAAAGACCAGGGCATCCGGCACGATGTCATCGACGCCTGCCTCTCCATGCCCGGCAACGATGACCTGACCCTGCTGGTCAAGCGGGCCACCGCCCTGGCCGAAACCCTCAAGACCGAGGACGGGGCGAATCTGATCCAGGGGTTCAAGCGGGCGAACAACATCCTGACCCAGGCCGAAGCCAAGGACGGGGTGGAATATTCCTTCGGCCCCGACCCGAAGTTCGCCGAAGGCCCCGAAGAGGCCGCGCTGTTCAAGGCCCTCGACGCGGCCGAGGCGAAGATCGGCCCGGCCATGGCCGCAGAGGATTTCCCCGCCGCCATGGCCGCGATGGCCGCCCTGCGCGCGCCGATCGACGCCTTCTTCGAAGCGGTGCAGATCAATACCGACAACCCTGTGATCCGGCGCAACCGGCTGAACCTGCTGCACCGCATCCGCGCCGTCTGTTCCGGCGTGGCCGACCTGACCCGGCTGGAAGGCTGATCCGCCCGCGCTTTTCTTGCCGCTCACCCGGCGGCGCGGCACCTGCGGCAGGCGCTGCGCTTTTGTAACGCTTGCCTGACAGGGCAATCGGCGTATGCTGCAGTGCGAAAGGTTGCTGCAGTGCAGAAACACGACCCGATTCCTGCGTTCATCGAGATCACGCCCGGCGCCAGCATGTCGCCGGAGGTGCACGGCTGGCAGGCGAAGTGCCTGCAGCGGCTGGTGCGGCTGGGCCTGCCGGTGCCGAAATCCGTTTCGTTGCCCGCCTTTACCGTGCGCGCCATCGCTGCCGGCCATGGCGTCGATGCCGAAGGCATCCTGGACCATTTCGGCGACGGGCCGCTGGTCTCGGTCCGCTGCTCGCCGGCCAGCCCTGACTGGGGCGGACCCCATGCCATCCTGAACATCGGCCTGAACGACGCCCGCCACGCCCGCCTGCGGGAAACCCACGGCGAAACGGCCGCGGATGCGCTTTATGTTCGGTTTGTGCAAAGCTACGCCATACATGTCGCGCGCCTTGACCCCGATGTGTTCGAAGACGTCAAGCCCGGACCCGGCGCCCTGCGCGAAGTCCTGCGCCTGTATGAAATCGAGACCGACGATCCCTTTCCGCAGGCGCCGGCCCGCCAGCTGTCGGAAGTGTTGCGCAGCATGGCCCGCGCCTGGGAAGGCACCTCGGCGCGGCTGCTGCGGGCCGCCAAGGGCGCGCCCGCCGACGCGGCCCTTGGCCTGGTCGTGCAGGACATGGCACAGGGCTTCGGCCAGGGCCTGTCCGGCTCGGGGGTGATGCAGTTCGTCGACAGCGTCACCGGCAAGCGCCGGATCACCGGCCGCTATCTTGGTCAAAGCCAGGGCCGTGCCGCGCTGGCCGCCCGCGAGGCCTTGTTCCTGACCAAGGACCCGCGCGGCCCCTCGCTGGAAGACGTCGCCCCGGAAATCTTCGCCGACCTCGTGCGACACGGCGCGGTCTGCCGCGAGCGGCTGCGCGAGGAGATGCAGATCGAGTTCACCGTCGAGGACGGCCGGCTTTCGGTGCTGGACGCGGTCAAGGTCGCCCGCAGCGCGCGCGCCGGCCTGCGCATCGCGGTGGCGCTGGCGGAAGACGGCGTGATCCCGAAGGAAGAGGCGGTGCTGCGGGTGGAACCCCGCGCGCTGTCGGAACTCTTGCACCACCAGGTTGATCCGCGCGGGCCGCGCGACGTGATCGCCCGCGGCATCGCCGCCAGCCCCGGCGCGGCGACGGGCAAGCTGGTGTTCACCTCGGACGCGGCGCAGGCCAGTGCGGCGCGGAGCGAGGCCTGCATCCTGGTCCGCAGGGAAACCGCGCCGGAAGACATCCGCGGCATGCACTCGGCTGCCGCCGTGCTGACCGAACGCGGCGGCATGACCAGCCACGCCGCGGTGATCGCCCGCGGCTTCGGCCTGCCCTGCGTGGTGGGCGCCAGCGACATGCGGCTGGACGCGCGCGAGAAGAAGCTGACCGCGCCGGATGGGCGGGTGTTCCGCGAGGGCGACATCGTCACCATCGACGGCACCAAGGGCGAGGCGCTGGCGGGCGTTGCGGAAATGCTGCCGCCGGCGCTGGACGAAAGCTTCCGGCTGTTGCTCAGCTGGGCCGACCAGGTCCGCGACATCGGCGTCCGCGCCAACGCGGATACCCCGGCCGATGCCGAAACCGCCCGCAAGTTCGAGGCCGAGGGCATCGGCCTGTGCCGGACCGAGCACATGTTCTTCGAGGAAGACCGCCTGGTGGTGATGCGCGAGATGATCTTCGCCGACACGCCGGGCGACCGCGCTTCCGCGCTGGCGCGGCTGTTGCCGATGCAGCGGGCCGACTTCGTGCAGCTGTTCGAGATCATGGAAGGCAAGCCGGTCTGCATCCGCCTGTTCGACCCGCCGCTGCACGAATTCCTGCCCTCGGACCGCGAGGGGTTGCGCGATCTGGCCGAAGCGCTGGACCGGCCGCTGAGCGAGGTCACCCGCCGCGCCGAGGCGCTGTCGGAAGTGAACCCGATGCTGGGCATGCGCGGGGTGCGGCTGGGCATCGTGCTGCCGGAAATCTATGACATGCAGGCCCAGGCGATTTTCGAGGCGACGCTGGAAAGCGCCCGGCGCGGCGCGCCGGTGGTGCCCGAGGTGATGATCCCGCTGGTCAGCGCGCGGCGCGAGGTCGAGTTGGTGAAGACCCGGATCGACGCGGTGGCGGCGATGGTGCGGACTCGCGCCAAGGCGGATTTCGACTACAAGCTGGGGGTGATGGTGGAAACCCCGCGCGCGGCGCTGCGGGCGGGCGAGATCGCCCAGCACGCGGCCTTCCTTTCGTTCGGCACCAACGACCTGACCCAGATGACCTATGGCCTGTCGCGCGACGACGCCGGACGGTTCATGAACACCTATGTCCAGCAGGGCGTCTTTCCCGAGGACCCGTTCCACATTCTGGACGTCGACGGGGTGGGCGAGTTGCTGCTGATGGGCGCCGAACGTGGGCGGGCGACGCGAAAGGACCTGACGTTGTCGATCTGCGGCGAGCATGGCGGCAACCCCGAATCGATTGCCTTCTGCCGCAAGGCCGGCTTCGACTACGTGTCTTGCAGCCCCTACCGCGTGCCGATGGCGCGGCTTGCCGCTGCCCACCTGGCGCTGAAGGATCTTGTGCTTAACAAGAATTAAGAAACAAGATCATGTCTTTGCGGACACTTCCTAAGAAAAGACATTAGGTTTTTCGGCAATAAGCCGCCGATCCGGGCCGGAATTCCGTGACCTTTCTGCCACAGCACTGGACCCGGGGGCGCCTTCTCGCCTAACCGGCAGTCGCTGCTGAACGGCGGGCCTGATTGGCGCGCCGGCACTGGGGAAACGGACCTGGATATCAACATGACCTGCTTGCGGAAGAAGCTGGGCCTCGCCCTCGTGGTGGCCTGTGCCCTTGCCGGGGCCACCCATGCGGAAGTTTCGAGAAGCGACAAGAACAACCCGACGGCGGTGATCGCCAGCGAGATCGGGCAGCTTCTCGGCACCGAGAAAAGCCAGCTCAGGGGCCTGTCGGGCGCCACGCTGGCAGCCATCGCGACCGGCCCGAAGGCGGCCATCCCGGCCAAGGCCGAGACGGCTTCGAAGATGCCGAAGGTGCGGCTGAAGGCGATGAAGCCCGTGCTGCAGCCCGAGGTGCATTACTCGGCCGCCTGGCTGATGTCGCTGCCCGCTCCGAAGGGCGACGAAAGCTGGCAATGCCTGACCGAGGCGATCTACTTCGAGGCCCGCGGCGAGACCCTGAAGGGCCAGTTCGCGGTCGCCGAGGTCATCCTGAACCGGGTGGACAGCGGGTTGTATCCGGCGTCGGTCTGCGGCGTGGTGCGCCAGCGCGGCGGCGGGGCCTGCCAGTTCAGCTATGTCTGCGACGGGTCGCCCGACAAGATGCGCGAACGCGGCGCGCGCGAAATCGCCGCCCGGATCGCCCGCGTGATGCTGGACGGTGCGCCGCGCGCGCTGACCGAGGGCGCGACGCATTTTCACACCCGCGGCGTGCGCCCGAGCTGGTCCAAGCGCTTTGCCCACACCGCCTCGATCGGGGCCCACCTGTTCTATCGCCAGCCGGGCGCCCGTCGCGGCTGATTTGGGGGCTGATCCGGGGTTGATCCGGGGTTGATCTGGGGGCTGATGTCGCGGCCCTTGCGCCGGGTGCCGTCTTGAGGCAAGGCGAAGGCGCCCTGCGGCCCTAGGTTCTGGGGGCACCCGCTGCGGCCTTGGGGGGCCCGATGACCACCGACACGCGCCTTGCCTTTGCCCACCCCGAAGAGCGGGCCGAGGCGACCGCCCCGGCCGACCCGCGCGACCGGATCTCGTTGCGCGACCATGTGGTCGAGGCCGAAATCGGCGCCTTCCAGAAGGAACGCGGCACCAAGCAGCGGCTGCGCTTCAACGTGGTGGTCGAGGTCTGCCCGGCGCCGCAGCCGCTGGAGGATGACGTCGACCGCATCCTGTCCTACGACCGGATCACCGAGGCGATTGCCGACGAACTGGCGGCGCAGCGGCTGAACCTGCTGGAAACCCTGGCCGAGCGGGTGGCCGAGCGTATCCTGGCCGAGCCGCAGGCGATGCGCGCCTTCGTGCGGATCGAAAAGCTGGACATCGGTCCCTATGCGCTGGGGGTGGAAATCGTCCGTTCACGTGCCGAGGTGCCGGTGCGGGTGGAAGGCGGGGCGGTGCATCCGCTGGTGGTCTTTCTGGACAACGCCGTGATCGCCGCGACCGATCTGTCGGCCCGGATCGACGCCCTGGCCGTGCGCGGGATGCCGATGATCTTTTGCGTCGGCCTTCCCGACCTGCCGCGCCCGGTGACTGGCCACAAGCCGACCCAGCGCCGGATCGATCTGCTGGCGATCGAGCAGAACGCCTGGGCGCTGGCCGCGCGCGATCCGCGCTGCGTGGTGGTGTCAAGCCGGACCGAGATCGACTGGGCGGTGAAGCGGGGCCGCAGCGTGGTCTGGGCGCCGTCGAAGATCGTGCTGGATGCGGTGGACGGGCCCAAGGCGACCGACCCGGTGGCCCTGGCACTGTGGCTGGCCGAACAGATGGCGGCGGCGGGGCTGGTCGTTCACGGGCCTGTTGCATTGCCGGCAGGAAGCCGCGTTCCGGTCGAGCGGGCCTGACCGCTGCCCCTTGCCAGAAGGCGGGCGTTGGGCGTAACCCCGCCGCATGATCTATTGGCGCCCGCTGGTTCAATCCGACCTGTCCCGCCCCCGGGGGGCCGTGCCGCTGGCGGGCGGGGCCTTGTGGTTTTCGCAGGTGGAACGGCTGGAGCGTGGCCGCGCCCCGCAGGTGGTGCCGGCGGCCGAGGCCGGGTCGGCGCTGGACGTGCTGGCCGCGCCGCGGGCCGATTTCGCCGGGCTGGCGATGGACCGGCCGCGGATCATGGGCATCCTGAACGTGACACCCGACAGTTTTTCCGACGGCGGCCGGTTCCTGGCGCCGCAGGCCGCGCTGGCGCAGGCCCGGGCGATGGCCGAAGCGGCCGACATTCTGGACATCGGCGGCGAAAGCACCCGGCCGGGGGCCTTGCCGGTGCCGGTGGACGAGGAAATCGCCCGCACCGCCCCGGTGATCGCCGCCCTGCGCGCGGCGGGGGTTGCGGTGCCGATTTCCATCGACACCCGCAAGGCCGCGGTGGCCAAGGCGGCTTTGGCGGCGGGCGCGGACATCATCAACGACGTGGCGGCGCTGAGCTATGATCCGGCCCTGGGGCCGCTGGCGGCGGCGCAGGGCGTGCCGGTGGTGCTGATGCATCATCAGGGCACGCCGGAAACCATGCAGGCCGATCCGCGCTATGACGATGTGCTGCTGGACGTCTTTGACGGGTTGGCCGATCGGGTGGCGGCGGCCGAGGCCTTGGGAATTCCCCGCAGCCGCATCGCGGTTGATCCGGGCATCGGCTTTGGCAAGACGGTGGCGCATAATCTGGCGCTGATCCGCGGGCTGTCGCTGTTCCATGGCCTCGGTTGCCCGGTGCTGCTGGGCGCCAGCCGCAAGCGCTTCATCGGCGTGATCGGCGGGGCCGAGGCGGCGGATGCGCGGATGCCCGGCTCGGTCGCGGTGGCGCTGGCCGGGGTGGCGCAAGGCGTGCAGATTGTGCGGGTGCATGACGGGA
The DNA here is from genome assembly GCF_020564565.1 of Rhodobacter sp. Har01. Taxonomy (GTDB): domain Bacteria; phylum Pseudomonadota; class Alphaproteobacteria; order Rhodobacterales; family Rhodobacteraceae; genus Pseudogemmobacter. Next base: position 118,530 of record NZ_JAJCTD010000004.1, on the reverse strand, counting down.
CCGAAACGCGGCAGGCGCTGCGGTTGTGGCAGGCGGTAAACGGAGGCGAGGCATGAGCCGGAAGCTGTTTGGAACCGATGGCGTGCGGGGGCGGGCGAACAGCTACCCGATGACCGCCGAGGTGGCGCTGAAACTGGGGGCGGCGGCGGGACGCTACTTCCGCCGCGACGGCAGTGCCGCGCACCGGGTGGTGATCGGCAAGGACACCCGGCTTTCGGGCTACATGCTGGAAAACGCGCTGACGGCGGGGTTCACCTCGACCGGCATGAACGTGCTCTTGGTCGGCCCGGTGCCCACCCCGGCGGTGGGGTTCCTGACCCGCAGCATGCGCGCGGATGTGGGCGTGATGATCTCGGCCTCCCACAACCCGCACCAGGACAACGGCATCAAGTTCTTCGGGCCTGACGGGTTCAAGCTGTCGGATGAGGCCGAGGCCGAGATCGAGGCGGCCCTGGCCGGCGAGATCAAGCTGGCGCAGGCCGAGAACATCGGCCGCGCCAAGCGGATCGAGGATGGCCGCGGGCGCTATCAGGAATTCGTCAAGACCAGCTTCCCCACCGGCTTGCGGCTGGACGGGCTGAAGGTGGTGATCGACTGCGCCAATGGCGCCGCCTACAAGGCCGCGCCCGAGGTGCTGTGGGAACTCGGCGCCGAAGTGATTGCCATCGGCGTCGCTCCGAACGGCACCAACATCAACGACGCCTGCGGCAGCACCCATACCCGGACCGCGGCCGAGGCCGTGGTGGCCCACGGCGCCCATGTCGGCATCGCGCTGGACGGCGACGCCGACCGGGTGATGATCCTGGACGAGAACGGCAAGGTGGCCGACGGCGACCAGATCATGGCGATGCTGGCCGCGCGCTGGGCCGAGGAGGGGCGACTGAAAGGCGGCACACTTGTCGCGACGGTGATGTCGAACCTTGGCCTTGAGCGATTCCTTCAGGGCCGCGGACTGCGGCTGGAACGAACGGCGGTGGGCGACCGCTATGTGGTGGAAGCCATGCGCCGTGGCGGCTGGAACCTGGGCGGCGAGCAGTCGGGGCACATCGTGATGACCGACTACGCCACCACCGGCGACGGATTGCTGGCCGGGTTGCAGTTCCTGGCCGAGATGGTGCGCACGGGCCAGCCGGCGTCGCAACTGGTGCGGCAGTTCGAGACGGTGCCGCAGATGCTCAAGAACGTCCGCTTCGCCGAAGGGGCCAGGCCACTGGACGCGGCCGCGGTCAAGGCGGTGATCGAGGCCAACGCGGCGCGGATGCAGGGCAAGGGCCGCATCCTGATCCGCAAGTCGGGCACCGAACCGCTGATCCGGGTCATGGCCGAATGCGAGGACGCGGGGCTTCTGGAGGAAGTCGTCGACGAGATCGTCAGCGCGGTTCTGGCCGCGGTGTGACAGGCGGCGGCCGGGGGAACCGGAATTCGAAGTCGAATTCCGTCCACGATTTCCGCAGTCGGAAATCGTTGCCCGATCGAAATCCTAAAGCACCGCGTCGACAGCGCGGCGCAGCCGTGCCACGGTAGCCTCGACATCGGCGATCTTGTCCAGCCCGAACAGCCCCAGCCGGAAGGTCTTGAACGCCGGGCCTTCGCCCACCTGCAAGGGCACCCCGGCGGCGATCTGCATGCCTTCGGCGCGGAACTTCGCCCCCGACTGCACGTCCGTGTCGTCGGTGTAGCTGACCACCACGCCCGGCGCCTGGAAGCCCGGGGCCGCAACGGATTGCACCCCCTTGTCGGCCAGCATCGCCCGCACCGCCCGCCCCAGCGCCCATTGCGCCTCCTTTGCGGCCTGGAAGCCCATCGCCTGCGTTTCCAGCATGGCATCGCGGAAGCCGACGATGGCATCGGTCGGCATGGTGGCGTGATAGGCATGGCCGCCCTTTTCATAGGCCTCCATGATCGCGCGCCATTTCTTCAGGTCCAGCGCAAAGCTGTTCGAGGTGGTCTCGGCCAGCCGCGCCTCGGCACGCGGGCTGAAGACCACCACCCCGGCCGAGGGCGAGGCGCTCCAGCCCTTCTGCGGCGCGCTGATCAGCACGTCGACGCCGGTCGTCTGCATGTCGACCCAGATGCAGCCCGAGGCGATGCAGTCCAGCACCATCAGGGCGCCCACCTCATGCGCGGCGGCGGCAAGCTGGGCGATATAATCGTCGGGCAGGATGATCCCGGCGCTGGTTTCCACATGCGGGGCAAAGACGGCATCGGGACGGGTCTCGCGAATCTTCGCCACCACTTCCTCGATGGGGGCAGGGGCAAAGGGCGCGCGGGGCTCGTTGCCGGTCTGCCGAGCCATGGCGACATGGGTTTCGGTGGCAAACCCGCCGGCCTCGAAGATCTGCGTCCAGCGGTAGGAGAACCAGCCATTGCGCACGATCAGCGCGCGCCCCTGGCCGAACTGCCGCGCTACCGCCTCCATCGCATAGGTGCCGCCGCCCGGCACCAGCGCCACGGCGCTGCCCTTGTAGACCTCGCGCAGCATCCCCGACACGTCGCGCATCACCCCTTGGAACCGCGCCGACATGTGGTTCAGCGAGCGGTCGGTGAAGACGACCGAGAATTCCTCAAGGCCGTCGGGGTCGATGTGGGCGTGCAGTCCGGGCATGGGCATCTCCTTCGTTGCCGGTGAACCTAGGCCCTTGCGGCGGATGCGCAAGGGCCGCGATGCCGCGAAGATCGCTGCGGCTCAGGCCCGTTCGCTGACCTGATGCGTGCTGCGCTCCAGCCAGCCGGGGTTGATCTCCACCCCCCAGCCGGGCGCGTCGGGCACGGTGACGTGGCCGCCCTCCACCCGGTAGGGATCGCCCAGGAACAGCCCGTCCTGCCAAGGGTAGTAGTCCGGCCCCTCGATCGACAGCTCGAGGTATTTGCCGGCGTTCGGCAGGGCCTTCAGCAGGTGCATGGTGCACATGGTCACCAGCGACAGGTTGGCGGCATGCGGCGTGACCGGCAACCCGGCGGCATGGCCCATCCGCGCCACCTGCAGCGTGCGGTGGAGGCCGCCCATGTACATGACGTCGGGCTGCAGGATGTCCACCGCCTTGTGCTGAATCATCAGCTGCCAGCTGGACAGCTCGCAATCCTGCTCGCCCCCCGCCACGTCCAGCGACAGCGCCCGGCGCACCTCGGCGGTCTGCTCGACCTCCCAATAGGGGCAGGGCTCCTCGAAATGGCCGATGCCGTGGTCTTGCAGCATCCGCCCCACTTCGATGGCGCGGGCGGGGGAATAGCAGGAATTGCCGTCGACCAGCTTGTCGATGCCCTCGCCCAGCGCGCGTGAGACCACCGGCACCACCGCCTCGGTCCGCCCTGGCCATTCATCGCGGTCGCGGCCGCATTCGGCGCCCACGCGCCACTTGAAGGCGGTGAAGCCCTGCTCGTCGCGCAGCCGGCAGAACCGCGCCGCCTCGTCTTCGGGCGTGATGTCGCGCTTCATCGAGGACGCATAGGCGCGCAACGGTCCAGGTCTGCCGCCCAAAAGCTCGACAACCGGCTTGCCTTCCAGCCGACCGCGCAGGTCCCACAACGCGGTGTCCAGCCCGGTCATGGCCCGGCGCAGATAGCTGCCGGGGAACTTGTGCTCGCGCTCCTGGATCAGGCGCAGGGTATCGTCGAAGTCCAGCGCATCGGTGCCCAGGGCATGTGGCGCGATCTGGCGGTGGAAGACCTGCGCCGTAATGTCGGCATTGTAGGTGGAAAGCTGCCCCCAGCCGGTATCACCGGTATCGGCGGTGGCCTTCACGAAACACACGAACTCGGTGCCGAAGGTTTCCAGCTTTGCGATCTTCATTCCGCGCCTGCTTTCATCTGTCCACAAATATCCCGGGGGTGCGGGGGCTGGCCCCCGCCCTTACGGCTGCCCCAAGGGACCCGGTCGCCGCTCTTCGGTCAAGAGCACGTTGGCCTCGACGTTCCCCACCCCGGGCAGGGTCATGATCCGCCGGCGCAACACACGCTCGAAATCGACCAGGTCGCGGGCCACGACCCGCAGGCGATAGTCGAACAGACCCAGCACATGCTGCACCACCTGCACCTCGGGGATGGCGGTGGCGGCGCGCTCGAAATCCTCAAGGCTGACCCGGCCCTTGGTGGCCAGCTTCACCCCCAGAAACACGGTGACGCCGAAGCCCAGCTTTTCGCGGTCCACCTCCAGCCGGCGCCCGGCCAGGATGCCGGCCTCCTCCAGCCGCCGCACCCTGCGCCAGGCGGCGGGCTGCGACAGGCCCAGCCGCCGGCCCAACTCTCCCGCCGACAGGGTGCCATCCTGCGCCAGCGCCCTGAGGAGGCCGCGGTCGATGTCGTCGAGGTCGATCACGCCGGCGGTCACAGCGGCAGCCCCCCGCTGTCCTTGATGGTCGAGACCAGCATCAGCGCCTCGACCTCGGCGATGTGCGGCAGCGCCAGGATGCGCTCGCGGTAGACCTGCGCCCAGTGGCCCATGTCGCGGGCGATCACATTCAGCCGCACATCGACACGCCCCAGGAAGGTCTCGATGCCGATCACCTCGGGCACCTCCCGCGCGGCGGCGATGAACTGGTCAAAGGCGCGCGGGTCGGTCTTGTCCAGCGTGAAGCGGAGCGAAACCTCGACCGCATAGCCCAGCGCGCGCCAGTCGATTGCGGCGGTCTCGGCGCGCAGGACCCCGCTCTCGCGCAGGCGTTCGATCCGGCGCCAGAGCGTTGCCGGCGTGACGCCTGCGCGCAGCGCAAGTGCCGCACGGTCCATCGCGGGCTCGGCCAGCCAGTATCGCAGGATGCGGCGGTCCGTCTCGTCCATCTGCATGAATTTTTCACTTTCGGCTGCAAGAGAGAACGAATTTTCGTCGAAAACTCGCATCCCGTCAAATATTGCACGGTTCGCCTGCGGAAAGGGCTTAGGGTCCCGCCATCCATCAGCAAAGGAGACGCGAAATGCGCGTTTACTATGACCGCGACTGCGACGTGAACCTGGTCAAGGACAGACGGGTGGCCATCCTGGGCTACGGCAGCCAGGGCCACGCCCACGCGCTGAACCTACGCGACAGCGGCGCCAAGAACCTGGTCATCGCCCTGCGCGAAGGCTCGCCTTCCGCCAAGAAGGCCGAAGCCGAAGGCCTCAAGGTCATGGGCATCGCCGAGGCGGCCAAGTGGGCCGACCTGATCATGTTCACCATGCCCGACGAATTGCAGGCCGAGACCTATCGCAAATACGTGCACGACAACCTGCGTGAAGGCGCCGCCATCGCCTTCGCCCACGGCCTGAACGTGCACTTCGGCCTGATCGAGCCGAAGAAAGGCGTCGACGTGATCATGATGGCGCCGAAGGGCCCCGGCCACACCGTCCGCGGCGAATACGTCAAGGGCGGCGGCGTGCCCTGTCTGGTGGCCGTGCACCAGGACGCCAGCGGCAAGGCGATGGAACTGGCGCTGTCCTACTGCTCGGGCATCGGTGGCGGCCGCTCCGGCATCATCGAGACCAACTTCCGCCAGGAATGCGAAACCGACCTGTTCGGCGAACAGGCGGTGCTGTGCGGCGGCCTCGTGGAACTGATCCGCATGGGGTTCGAGACGCTGGTCGAGGCCGGATACGAGCCGGAAATGGCCTATTTCGAGTGCCTGCACGAAGTGAAGCTGATCGTCGACCTGATCTACGAAGGCGGCATCGCCAACATGAACTACTCGATCTCGAACACCGCCGAGTACGGCGAATACGTCAGCGGCCCGCGCATCCTGCCCTACGATGAAACCAAGGCCCGCATGAAGGCGGTGCTGCGCGACATCCAGACCGGCAAGTTCGTGCGCGACTTCATGACCGAAAACGCCGTCGGCCAGCCGTTCTTCAAGGCCACCCGCCGCATCAACGACGAACACCAGATCGAGAAGGTGGGCGAGAAGCTGCGCGCCATGATGCCCTGGATTTCCAAGGGCAAGATGGTCGACAAGTCGCGCAACTGATCGCGAAGCGACCGATTTTTCGACGAAAAATCGGGGCCGGGGGGAAAACCGTCCGGCCCTTTGGCTTGCCGAAACTGCGCGGGGTCTTCGCCTCAGCGCCGTATCCAGGCCAGCAGCGCGCCCGCCATCCAGCGCACCCGTCCGGTGACCGGGGGCATCAGCAGCGGCAGCGCCGAGAAGCGGTTCACCACCACCGGCTTGTCGTGACTGAAGGCGAGAAAGCCCGCATGGCCGTGCGCGGCGCCCTGGCCGCTGGCGCCGATGCCGCCGAAGGGCAGGTTCGGATGGGCAAAATGCGCCATGGTCAGATTGACCGCGACCGAGCCGGAGCGGGTTTCCCTGCGGATGCGGTCGATGAAGGCCGGATCGCGGTCGAAGACATAGAGTGTCAGCGGTTTCGGCCCGGCGTTGAGGGTGGCGATGACCGGGTTCAGGTCGTCGTACTCGATCACCGGCAGGAGGGGGCCGAAGATTTCCTCCTGCATCACGGCCATGCCGGCGGTGGTTCCGGTCAGGACAATGGGCTGCACCGCGCCGGGCGGTTGCTGGCCCGCCGGCAGAAGGCGGGCGCCCTTTGCGGCGGCGTCGTCCAGCAGCGCCTGCATGCGGGCGGCGTGGCGCGGCGTGATCGAGCCGGCCATGTCGGGCGCCATGCGGGCAAGTTCGGCCGTCAGCGCGGTCAGGAAGGGGGCGGCGATGCTGGCGGCGAGATACAGGTGATCGGGCGCCACGCAGGCCTGTCCGCCGTTCGACAGCTTGCCCCAGGCGACCATCCGCGCGGCCTTGGCGATGTCGGCGCCGGGGCCGACGATCACCGGGCTTTTCCCGCCCAGCTCCAGCGTCACGCTGGCCAGGTGCGGCGCGGCGGCGGCCATGACCTGCTTGCCGATCCCGGTGCTGCCGGTGAAGAAGACGTGGTCGAAGGGCTGCGCCAGCAGCGCCTGCGCGGTCTCCGGCCCGCCCTGCGCCACGGCGACGTGGTCGGGCGCAAAGGCCTCGGCGATGAGATCGGCCAGCAGGGCGGCGGTGTGCGGCGTCAGTTCCGAGGGCTTCACGACGACCCGGTTGCCCGCCGCGATGGCCGAGACCAAGGGGCCAAGGGTCAGCATGAAGGGATAGTTCGACGGCCCGAAGATCAGGCACAGCCCTTTCGGTTCCGGGATGACGCGGGCCGAGGTGCCCAGCATCACCAGGTCGGGCCACACGCGCCGGCCGCGCGCCCAGGCGCGCAGGCGGCGGCGGGCAAGGCGCAGCTCCTGATAAAGGGGCAGCAGTTCGGTCAGCCGGACCTCGACCGCGCCCTTGCCGAAATCCGCCTTCAGGGCCGCGACAAGCGGCGCCTCGCGGGCGCGGACGGCGGCGTGCAGCCGGTCCAGCGCGGCGCGGCGTTCGCTGACCGGCAGCCCCGCGGGGCGGGCGGCCAAGGCAAGGCGCAGGGCGGCAAGGTCGGGCAGAATCTCGTCCATGCCGGGCAGGCTGGCCCCGGCGCGCGCCGCACGCAAGCGTGACGCGGGGTCGCGCGGCGGGGTTTGGCTATCGCACGCCCAGTCCCGCGCGCATCAGGGTGCGGCGGACGGGCGCGACGGAATACATCGCGTCCAGCGCGCCGGCGCGCAGGTTGCGGAAGGTCTGGCCGCCCATCATCGACGCGCGGTTCAACAGGTCGATCCCGGCGACGCGGGCCTGCACCTCAAGGTGGCGGCGGCGGTGGTAGGTGTCCAGCATCTTCGCCTCGCCCAGGGCCCCGCGGTCGGCCTCGGCCAGGTCCAGCAGCACGGCCAGGTCGGCCAGCGACATGTTCAGCCCCTGCGCGCCGATCGGCGGCACCACATGCGCGGCCTCGGCCATCAGCGCGGTGCGCTCGCCCGACATGCGGTCGGCGATCTGGCTGATGATCGGCCAGACACTGCGCCGGGTGGCCAGTTTCAGCGACCCCAGGATCTGACACGACCGGGCGTTCATCGCGGCCTCGAACTCGGGCACCGGCAGGGCGGCCAGACGGGCGACCTCGGGGCCGGTCTCCATCCAGACCACGGCCGAGGCGGGCTGGCCGTCGCGGTCGGGCAGGGGGACCAGAGTGAAGGGACCGCCCGAGCGGTGGATCTCGGTCGAGACGTTCTGGTGCGGGACCGGGTGGGTGACGGCGAAGGCCAGCGCCTTCTGGCCATAGCGCAGGGTGCGGACGCCGATGCCAAGGGCCTGGCGGATGGTGGAAGCGCGGCCATCGGCGGCAATCACCATCCGCGCGGCGACAGTGCTGCCGTCGGACAGGGTCACCCGGGCCTCGGTCTGGCGGGTGAACAGGCCGGTGGCGGCAAGGCCGGGGCGGAAGGACACGGTGGGCAGGTCGGCCAGCCGGGCGACCATCTCGCGCCGCAAGAGCCAGTTGGGGAAGTTCCAGCCGAACGGTTCGTCCGAGATGTCGGCGGCGTCAAAGTCCTTGACGATGCGAGGCTCCGCCGTGGGGCCGCCGGCATCGACGATGCGCATCACCTGCAGCGCCGCGGCCTGGGGTTCCAGCCGGTCCCACAGGCCCGCGGCCTGCAGCACCGCGCGCGAGGGGTGCAGGAAGGCGGTGGTGCGCAGGTCGGCGCCTTCGGCATCGGCCTCGGTCACCGGCGGGGCGGGATCGACGCAGATCACCGAGAACCCGGCCGAACCGAAGGCGGCCGCGGCGGTCAGGCCGGCGGGGCCGCCGCCGGAAATCAGGATATCGGTGGATTCACGGGTCATCGGGGCCTCCGCGGCCAACCTAGGGGCTGGGCCGGGCGGGCGCCAGAGCGCAGATCGCCCGGACAGGCGATGCAGTCGGTCGGCAGGTCAGGGCAGGGTGATCCAGATGATGATCACGAACATCACCGCCACCATCACCAGCGCCGGCAGCGTCAGTGCCACCAGGCCCCAGGTCTTGACGCCCAGCACCAGCGCCAGAAGCACGGTCGGCAGGGCCCAGAACACCATCTCGGCGCCGGACGTGTCGGTGTCGTGATGCGACGGGGCGGCGTGGGGCGGGTCGATGTCGGCGGCAAGGGTCATGACAGTGTCCTCTGTTTCGTGAGGTTCACATATCGCTTTTCGCGACCGGCGGAAGTGGCGATTTGCCGCAGTGCGGCATTTTTTTCACCGCCCGTCACCGCCCGTCACCGCCCGTCGTGACGGTCGGCTCAGCGCCGGGCCAACGGCCAAAGGAACGCGGCAAGGTCGCTGGTATGGTGGTGGATGTGCGGCGCCGGCTCGGCCGCCGGGGCGACATGGACGGTGCGCAGGCCTATCGCATGCGGAGCGGCCAGGTTGCGGGCATCGTCCTCGAACATCGCGGCGCGGGTCGGGGTCAGGCCGTCCTGGGCGAATACCGTCTCGAAGGCCTCGCGCTGGGGTTTCGGGCGGTAGCCGGCATGTTCCACGCCATAGACCGCGTCGAACAGGCCGCTCAGGCCGCGGGCGGCCAGCACCTTGTGGGCATATGGCGTGTCGGCATTGGTATAGACGATGCGGCGGCCGGGCAGGGCGGCGATGGCGGCGGCCAGGTCCGGGTCGGGCGTCAGCGCCGAGAAGTCGATGTCGTGCACCGCGGCCAGATAGTCGCCGGGCTCGATGGCATGTTCGTGCATCAGCCCGGCCAGGGTGGTGCCATACAGCGCCCAGTAGTGCCGGCGCAGGTGGTCGGCCCGGTCGCGGCTGACGTTCAGGCGGGTCATCACCCAGTCGGTCATCCGCCGCTCGATCTGGTCGAACAGCCGCATCTGAGGCGGGTAAAGCGTGTTGTCGAGGTCGAACACCCAGGTCTCGACGTGGTGGAATTCGGCGCGTGGCATGGCTTCGGTTCTAGGCCGGCGCGGTGGCCTTGGGAAGGGTTGATCGGGCCGGGGCCGGGGGGTAGGGTGCGCAGCGGGGGACGGAAGGGGCCGATCTTGGTGCAGAAAGATGCCTATACGCTGATCCTTGAGGCGATTGAGGCGGGAACCTACAAGCCGGGCGACCGGCTGGTCGAAAGCGAGCTGGCCGAGCGGCTGGGGGTCAGCCGCACGCCGGTTCGCGAGGCGCTGCAGCGGCTGGAAACCCAGGCGATGCTGACGCGCGACGGGCGCAGCCTGATCGTCGCCTCGCTGGACCACAACCAGTTGGCCGAGCTTTATGCGGTGCGCAGCGAGTTGGAGGGCCTGGCCGCCCGGCTGGCGGCGCGCCAGGCGACCGAAGAAGAGATCCGGGTGCTGCAAAGCATGGTGGCCGAGGATCGCGCTCTGGTCGGCGGCGACCCGCGGGCGCTGAGCCGGGCCAACAAGCGGTTCCACAAGCTGATTCACCTGGCCAGCCACAACCGCTTTCTGGTGCAGCAGCTGGACCTGGTGCACCGCTCGATGGCGCTGATGGCCAACACCTCCTTTGCCGCCGAGGGGCGCGACGAGGCGGCCATCCAGGAGCATGAGCAGATCGTCGCGGCGATCGCGGCGGGTGACGGCGATGCGGCCTATCAGGCGCTGAAGACCCACATCAGCCGTGCCTTCGAGACCCGGCTGCGAGTCGATGCCGGCGAGATCAAGCTGCGCTGAACCGGCACGGATCGGCACCGATCCGGCACTGATCCGCCAAAGCCGCCCAACGGGCAAGGCCGCCGGCCTGTCCTCCTGGCGCGGTCAGCCCGGCAGATCGGCGGCGTCGAACAGGCCGTGGTGGGTCTTGTCCCAGTAGAACGGCCGGCGCAGGGTTTCCCACAACCCCTTGTAGGCGGCAAAGGCGGCCAGCGGGAAATAGGCGGCCAGAGTGAAGATCCACAGCGGCGACAGCTGGTGGCGGCTGCGGCGCAACGCGATCAGGGCAAGGCCGGCGTTGACGGCTTCGGTCAGCAGGAAGACCGAGATCAGCACCTGCGTGCCGACGGGCGTCAGCACCTGCCCCAGCGGATGCCCCAGGCCCAGCGGCACCGCCCAGAACGACCACAGGACCGGCGCCAGCAGGAACTGCAGGATGGTGCCCAGGAACATCACCTGAAACCCGGCAAAGCGCCAGGCCCCCAGTTGCCGCCACAGCAAGAGCGGTGAGCGCATGTGGACCGCCCAGGTCAGCATGTAGCCCTTGATCCAGCGCGAGCGCTGCTTGATCCAGGGCAGCACCCGGCAGTTCGCCTCTTCGCCGGTGACGGTGTCCAGCACCTCGGTCCGGTAGCCGTGGCGCACCAGGCGCACGCCCAGATCGGCGTCCTCGGTCACGTTGTGGGCGTCCCAGGCGCCCAGCTCCTCCAGCACGGCACGGCGGAAGAACAGCGTGGTGCCGCCCAGCGGCACGACCAGGCCCAGCCGCGCCACACCCGGCAGCATCAGCCGGAACCAGTTGGCGTATTCGATGGTAAAGCAGCGCGACAGCCAGTTGGTGCGCGGGTTGTAATAATCCAGCACGCCCTGCAGGCAGGCCACATCGGGGCCGCGGCGGTGGAAGCGGTCCACCACCTTGCGGATCTGGTCCGGCTCGGGTGCGTCCTCGGCATCGTAGATGCCGATGATCGACCCGCGGCAATGGTCCAGCGCCAGGTCCAGCGCCCGCGGCTTGGTGCGGACCTGGCCCGCCGGCACCACCACCACCCGCATCCAGGGCGGCAGGTCGGCGCTGGCCAATGCCTCGCGGGTGCGGGCATCGTCGGCCTCGACCGCAAGGATCACGTCCAGCCGGTCGCGCGGGTAGTCCAGCCGCGACAGCCGGCGCACCAGCCGGGGCGCGATGTCGCTTTCGCGGTACAGGGCCACGATGACGGACACCTGCGGCAACTGGGCCAGGATCGGCGCCGGCGGCTCGGGCGGGGCAGGGCGCAGGGCGGCCACGGCGGCGGCGATCTTCAGCGCCATCGACAGGACCAGCGAGATCACCGCCGCCGCCAGCGCCAGGCGGAACACCAGCAATGGCGCCGAGTACAGCAGGGCGGCGGCCAGCAGCAGGCCTGACACGACCCAGGGCAGGGCTTCGATCTGGCTCCAGTTGCGGCAGCTTTCGGCGGCGGTCACGCGCTGTTCGGCAATCTGCGCCAGCCGGGCGCCGCGACGGGCATGGATCGCCTGTTCGATCCGCGAGATCGGCGCCAGCGCCATCAACACCGGGCCAAGCCGCGCCTCAAGCATCGGGCGCAGGCGGTCGAAGGTGTCCGGCCGCGCGGTCACCACGACGGTGGCCGAGCCGGCCCTGCGCCAGGGCACCAGGCCGTAGCGCAGGCAATCCTGCGCGCCGACGCGGTCGATCAGGGCCGGGTCGGGCAGCGGCGCCAGCGGATCGACTTCGGCGACGGCAAAGTGGCGCGAGGCGGCTTCCAGCAGCCGGTCTTCGGCCACCGCGCCGCGCGGCAGCATGCGGTCGGACCGGCCTTCGCCAAAGGTCAGGGCATGCGCCAGGTCTTCGGGTTTCAGCAGGCCCTCGCGCAGCAGGGCGAAGTGAAATTTCGCCGCCCTGCGTGCGCATGCGGCCCCAGAGGCAAGGCCGGGATCAGCCGGGCGGGCGGCCCGCCGGAAAGGGTCTGGAGCATGCACCGCCGTCACCGTCCAATCCTGACGCGCCAGCATGCGACCGGAAGGTTAACAGCGCGTTAATCGAAGCTTAACGCGGCGCCCGGATCAGGCGGCGCGGCGGGCCTGCATGGCGGCGGCAAAGCGCTCGAACAGGTAATAGCTGTCCTGCGGGCCGGGGCTGGCCTCGGGGTGGTACTGCACGCTGAAGACCGGCCGGCCGGTCATGGCGATGCCGCAGTTGGTGCCGTCGAACAGGCTGACATGGGTTTCCACCACGCCCTTGGGCAGGGTGTCGGCATCCACGGTGAAGCCGTGGTTCATGCTGGTGATCTCGACCTTGCCGGTGGTCAGGTCCTTGACCGGGTGGTTGGCGCCGTGGTGGCCGTGGTTCATCTTGCGGGTGCGGGCGCCCAGCGCCAGCGCCAGCATCTGGTGGCCGAGGCAGATGCCGAACAGCGGCAGGTCGGCCTTCAGCACGCCCTGGATCATCGGCACCGCATATTCGCCGGTGGCGGCCGGGTCGCCGGGGCCGTTCGACAGGAACACCCCGTCCGGCCGGTGCGCCAGCACCTCCTCGGCGGTGGCGGTGGCGGGCAGCACGGTCACGTCGCAACCCGCCGATGCCAGGCAGCGCAGGATGTTGCGCTTGGCGCCGTAATCCACCGCGACGACCCTGAACCCCGGCTCGGTGCGGCGGGCATAGCCCTGCGGCCAGGCCCAGCGCATCTCGTCCCAGGTGTAGGACTGCGCGCAGGTGACGTCCCTGGCCAGGTCCAGGCCGACAAGGCCCTTCCAGGCGCGGGCCTTGGCGACCAGACGCTCGATGTCGAACCTTCCTGCCGGGTCATGCGCCAGCGCGACATGCGGCGCGCCCTGCTGGCGGATGGCGCGGGTCAGCCGGCGGGTGTCGACGCCGCCCATGCCGATGCGCCCGATCCTTGCCAGCCAGTCGGTCAATTCGCCCGTGGCGCGCCAGTTCGACGGCTCGGTCGGGTCCCACTTGACCACCATGCCGGCGGCAGCGGGGGTGGCGGTCTCGTCATCCTCGGGGGTGACGCCCACATTGCCGATATGCGGGAAGGTGAAGGTCACCACCTGGCCCGCATAGCTGGGGTCGGTCATGATTTCCTGGTAGCCGGTCATCGCCGTGTTGAACACCAGTTCCGCCACCGTCTCGCCCACGGCGCCGAAGCCCTGGCCGTAGAACAGCGTGCCGTCGGCAAGCGCAAGGCAGGCGGTGGCGTTCTGCGGCGCAGGCATGGGCGATCCTCCGGGTGCTGGATGGGCGCGAACCTAAAGGCGGGGCGCGGCAGGGTCAAGCCATTGGCGGAAAAGGAATTTCGTTTTTTGACAAGGGGTTGGGCCGCGACGCCGGGTTGCGCCGGGAATCGGCATCCGATAACGTGGGCAGCGGGAAACCAGGGGGCAAGGCCAGATGTCTTTGCGGGACCGTCTGCAGACGGCGCTGAAAGAGGCGATGAAGGAACGGCAGGCCGACCGGCTGTCGACCCTGCGGCTGATCAATGCCGCGATCAAGGATCGCGACATCGCCAGCCGCGGCGATGGCGGCCCCGAGATGGTGTCGGATGCCGACATCACCGCGATCATGGGCAAGATGGTCAAGCAGCGCCAGGAATCGGCCCGCGCCTATGAAGAGGGTGGCCGGCTGGAACTGGCGGAAAAGGAACTGGCGGAAATCGTGGTGATCCACGAATTCCTGCCCCGGCAGATGAGTGCGGACGAGGTCGCCGCCGCCGTCGAGGCCGCGATGGCCGAGACCGGCGCCGCCAGCATCCGCGATGTCGGCAAGGTGATGGCGGCGCTGAAGGCCCGCCACGCCGGCCAGATGGATTTCGGCGCCGTCGGCGCGCTGGTCAAGGCGCGCTTCGGCTAGGGCCGATCCGGGCAGGTCACTGCAGCGCCGCCAACCGGGCGCGGAGATCGCGATACAGCGCGATGCGCTCTGGCTCGGACAGGAAGCGGCCAAGTTCGACATCGCGCTCGGCGCCGCCAAGCGTCAGGTAGTTCGGCACCGGCCCGCCGGTTTCATGCAGGGTCAGCCGCAGCCAATGCGGGTTTGCCCGCCATTCCTGCCGCCGCCCATGCGGCCCGTGGCGGACCAGCGTGACCTCGGTTTCGCTGAAGGACAGGACTTCGACGATGGCGCGGTCGCGGCCGTTCTTGCGCAACGCAACCCAGATCGCCCAGACCGCCGCCGCCACAAAGGGCAGCAACCCCCAAAGCACGGGGCTGCCGATCACCGCCAGCAGCGGCACGCCGATCAGCAGCGCGGTCAGCCCGATGAACCAGACGAACCCGCGCGACGACAGCGAGCGGTGCGGCCAGAGTCGCAGCCGTTGGGTCCGGTCCTGCGGGGGATGCCATTCATAGGGCATGGAATGTCCGGGATCGCGGGTGTCCTTGCCCAAAACAAACGGCCCCGGGCGCAAGCCCGGGGCCTTGGGCCCGACCGCGCCTGAGGGCGCTCAGTGTGCGTGGGCCTTGTCCCAGTCCTCGCGCTTGGGAAGCTGCTCGAAGGTGTGTTCGGGCGGCGGCGAGGGCAGGGTCCATTCCAGCGTGTCGGCGTATTCGTTCCAGTAGTTGTTCTGGGTCACCCGACGGCCGGCAAACAGGGTGTAGAACACGATGCCAAGGAACAGCACGAACGAGGCGAAGGCGATCATCGCGCCGATCGACGAGACATAGTTCCAGAAGGCAAAGGCTTCGGGGTAGTCGATGTAGCGGCGCGGCATGCCCTGGCGGCCCAGGAAATGCTGCGGGAAGAAGGTCAGGTTGCTGCCGATGAACATCAGGTAGAAATGCACCTGCCCCGCCCATTCCGGGTATTGCCGGCCCGACATCTTGCCGATCCAGTAATAGACCCCGGCGAAGATTCCGTAGACCGCGCCCAGGCTCATCACATAGTGGAAATGCGCCACCACATAGTAGGTGTCGTGGTAGACCCGGTCGATCGGCGCCTGGCTCAGCACGATGCCGGTCACGCCGCCGACGGTGAACAGGAACAGGAAACCGAAGGCGAACAGCATCGGCGTCTTGAACTCGACCGAGCCGCCCCACATCGTGGCGATCCAGGAAAACACCTTGATGCCGGTGGGCACCGCGATCACCATTGTCGCCAGCATGAAATAGCTTTGCTGGGTCAGCGACAGGCCCACGGTATACATGTGGTGCGCCCAGACCACGAAGCCCAAGACACCGATCCCGACCATGGCATAGACCATCGGCAGATAGCCGAAGATCGGCTTTTTCGAGAAGGTCGAGATGACGTGGCTGATGATCCCGAAGGCCGGAATGACGATGATGTAGACCTCGGGGTGGCCGAAGAACCACAGGATGTGCTGGTACAGGATCGGGTCGCCGCCGAACTCGGGCTTGAAGAAGGCGGTGCCGAAGTTGCGGTCGGTGATCAGCATGGTGATCGCGCCGGCCAGCACCGGCAGCGACAGCAGAATCAGCCAGGCTGTGACGAAGATCGACCAGGCAAACAGCGGCACCTTGTGCATGGTCATGCCGGGCGCGCGCATGTTCAGGAAGGTGGTGATCATGTTGATCGCACCCAGGATCGACGAGGCGCCGCTCAGGTGCACCGCGAACAGCGCCAGATCCAGCGAAAAGCCGTCCTCGCGGTTCGACAGCGGCGGATACAGCACCCAGCCGACGCCCGAGCCGGCCTGCCCGTTGCCCCCCGGCGCAAAGACCGAGGCGATGGCCAGCGAGGTGCCGGCGACATACAGCCAGAACGACAGGTTGTTCAGCCGCGGAAAGGCCATGTCCGGCGCGCCGATCATCAGCGGCATGAAGTAGTTGCCGAAGCCGCCGAACAGCGCCGGGATCACCACGAAGAACATCATCAGGATGCCATGCGCGGTAACGATCACGTTCCACAGATGGCCGTTCGGGGTGCAGTCCTCGACCGCGGCAGCGGTCAGGCGCATGCCCTCCTGGCACATGTACTGCACGCCCGGGTGCATCAGTTCCATGCGCATGTAGACGGTGAAGGCCACCGAGATCAGGCCGACGAACCCGCCCACGAAGAGGTAGAGGATGCCGATGTCCTTGTGGTTCGTCGACATGAACCAGCGCGAAAAGAAGCTTCGCGCCTCATGGTCATGCCCGTGGATGGCTGCGTCGGCCATGGCCTCTCCCGTTCACTCGTCCGGTCACGGCCGGCGGTTGGCTCCGCAGACCCGGTTCCCTTGATAAGGTGACTCTAGCCTTCGTCGTTGCGGCATTCAATCCGCGATTTGACCCAGATCAAATCTGATTGGGGCGGGAAAACGAAACCGCGGCCGGTGGGGGCACCGGCCGCGGCGAAGGGAGGAACGGATGGGCGCCGTGACGGTTACTGGGCGACCGAGGCCAGATAGGCCGCGACATCCTCGCCGCCGGCCGCCAGCTTGAACGACATCTTCGACTTGGCGCCGTCGTCGCCCGAGACCTGCTTGAGCCAGGCCGCGGGGTCCACGACATAGGCCGCGATGGCGGCCTGATCCCAGACCGCGCCGGTCGCCCCGGCGGCCTTGATGCCGTCGCCATACTTGAAGTCGGGGTCCGAGGCGACCGGGCGACCGACCACGCCGTAAAGGTTCGGGCCGGTCTTGCCGCCCTTCTGGATCTCGGTCCCGTCCGGGGCCACGATCGAATGGCAGGCCTTGCACTTCTTGAATTCGGCCTCGCCGGCGGCCGGGTCGCCCGCCAGCGCGGGGGCCGCGGCAAGGGCGGCAAAGGTGGCGGCCAGCAGGGTGAACTTGGTCATGGTGGTCCTCATCGTGGATGGTGCCGAGGCTTCGACACCGTGCCCGCAACATGGGGCGAGGGGGGGTTGCTATGCAATAGCAGGCCTGCAGCTTTGGCCTGATATCCGAAATCAGCGCCGGCAGGCAGGACTTAGCGCCGGCAGGCGGGTCCTTCGGCAAAGACCTTGTCGAAGCTGGACCGCAGTGCCACGTCGAGGTCGGCCAGCGTCACCGGCAGGCCAAGATCGACCAGGCTGGTCACCCCGTGGTCGCGGATGCCGCAGGGCACGATGCCGGCGAAATGGCTCAGGTCCGGCTCGACGTTGATCGACAACCCGTGGAAGCTGACCCAGCGCCGCAGCTTGATGCCGATGGCGGCGATCTTGTCCTCGGCCGGGCTGCCGTCGGCATTTGCCGGGCGGTCGGGCCGCACCACCCAGACGCCGACGCGGCCCGGGCGGATTTCTCCGCGGACGTTGAACTGCGCCAGCGCGGCGATCACCCAGTCCTCCAGGGCGCGCACGAAACAGCGCACGTCGCCGCCTCTCGCACGCACGTCCAGCATGGCATAGACCACCCGCTGCCCCGGCCCGTGATAGGTATACTGCCCGCCGCGCCCGGTGGTGTAGACCGGGAATCGGCCCGGATCGATCAGGTCCGCCGCGCGCGCCGAGGTGCCGGCGGTGTAAAGCGGCGGGTGCTCCAGGAGCCAGATCGCCTCGTCCGCCGCGCCCTGCGCGATGGCTTCGGCCCGCGCTTCCATCGCGGCCAGCGTGGCTTCATAGGGTGCCAGCCCCGGAATATGCGTCCATTCGACCAAAATTATCGGCCCTTTCGCCTGCGGATCAGGAAATCCGGCCTTTTCAGGCCCGCGCGCCGTGGTAGCATCGACGCAGATTTCCCTCTGCTCATCCGTTGGAGTGATGCAATGAAGACCAAGGCCTTTGCAACCAGCGCCCTCGTCGCCTCGCTGTCGTTTGCCCCGGTGTCGCCCTTTGTCGCGCCCGCGCATGCGGACGGCAAGGACGTGATCGCCGGGCTGATCGTCGGCGGCATCATCGGTGCCGCGATCAACGAGGAATCGAAGAAGAAGAAGAAATCCTCCGGCAAGGCGAAATCGAAGTCGAGCAAGTCCAAGTCGAGCGGCATCTCGGCCGAACAGAAGGCGGCCAACATCGAGGTGCAGCAGGCGCTGAACTACTTCGGCTGGCCGGTCGGCACCGCCGACGGCGCCATCGGCCCGAAAAGCCGCGCCGCGATCTCGGACTACCAGGCCTTCCTGGGCTACCCGGCGACCGGCCAGCTGACCGAGGAAGAGCGCACCGTCCTGGTCACCTCGCATGTCCGGGCCGAAGCCGGCGGCTCGGCCATCGCCGAGATCGTCTCGGGCAGCCCCTACGGCATGAAGGGCGTGCTGCTGGCGCAGCGCGACGAGATGCGGGCCTCGGGTCCGGTCACCGCCGCCGTTGCGCCGACGGCGCCGGCGCAGGGGTCGGTCGTCGGGGCGACGGTGGCCGGCGCCATCGTGTCCGACGCACCGCCGCCTGCGCCGGTTCCGGCCCCCGTTGCGGCCCCCGCCCCGATCACCGTGGCGACCGAACCGGCGCCCGCACCGGCCCCCGTGGTCGACCCCGAACCCGAGGTGGCCGCGGCCGAACCCGGACTGCCCTCGTTCATGGACCCCAACGGCGGCAAGGGCGCGCTGTCGTCCAACTGCAACGCGGTGACGCTGGCCGCCGGCACCAACGGCGGCTATGCCACCGCCGAGACGATGACCGACGCCAACGCCGCGCTGTCCGAACAGCTCTGCCTGACCCGCGCCGCGGCGATTGCCACCGGCGATGCGCTGGCGGCCAAGGTCGCAGGCTTCACCCCCGACCAGATCGCCGCGCAATGCGCCGGCTTCGGGCCGGTGCTGAAGGACCAGGTCGCCGCGCTGTCGATGCGGCCCGCCGATGAGGTGCTGGCCGGGGTCGAGGCCTTCATCCTGCAATCCGGCATGTCGCCGGCGCAACTGTCGGGCACCGCCAAGGTCTGCCTGAGCGTCGGCTACAAGGCCGACCAGATGGACATTGCCATCGGCTCGGCGCTGATGCTGACCGCAATGGGCGAGACCGGCTATGCCGAACTGCTGGGCCACCACCTGGCCCAGGGCTATGGCGCGACCCAGCGGCCCGACCTGGCGATCGGCTGGTATGAGATGGCGCTCAAGACGCTGGACGGCGGCACCGATGTCTTCGCCCCCGGCATGTCCGGCCGCGACGACCTGATCCGCAAGGCCTCGTTCAGCATCGCCGGCCGGGCCTGGGAACTGGCGCCGCAGCCCAAGATCGAAGAGGCCGCGCTGCCGTCCTTTGCGGTGACGCCCGAGGCGCCCGAGACCGCCGTCGCGGCGGTGCCGGAAGAGACGGCGCCGGTGGCGCCCGCAGCGGTGGCCGCGGTGGCCGTGCCCGAGGCCGACCCCGCCCCCGCGGCACCGGTCGAGCCGGTGGCGCAAGCCGTCGTCGAGGCGCCGCCGGTCGAACCCGCGCCACTGCCAGAGGCGGTCGAACCCGCGCCGGCTCTGGCCGCGACCCAGCCGATGTCCAACCCCAATCCCGAACTGATGCAGATCGGATCGGACGTGGCGATGGGCCTGGCGCGCGCGCCGCTGATGATCTTCGCGGTCGGCTTCTAAGCCGCCCCGATCCCCCTGGAAGGGGCGCAAAAAGCCCCTTCCCTTCGCCTGCGACTGTCGCTATCTAGCTGCCACCCGGAAGCCGGATCGTTGCGGATGTGGCGGAATTGGTAGACGCGCAGCGTTGAGGTCGCTGTTCCTTAACCGGAGTGAAAGTTCGAGTCTTTTCATCCGCACCACCGGCCCGGGCCTTCACAGGCGCCGGGCCTTTCTCTGTGCGGTTCCCAGTGCGGTTTCCTGTGCGGTCGCAGGACCGGTTGCCGATCCGGCCACGTCATTCCCTGACAATTCAAATCAAATTCGACGCTTAACCGAGACTTAGCGGCTCTCCGCCAAATCTGGACGGAAGCGGGCGCACGGTGCCCGTCAAGGCGGTGAAGCAAGGAATGCCGGGCAAGGATCGGGCGCGGGGTGTTGGGTTCCAGGCACGACGGAACGGCGGGTGCCGGATCCGTCAGCCCGGTCGTGCCTTGCAGCCGGCTGCGGAGGTGACCCTTGGCCACCTATAGCGGCACCACCGGCAACGACACGCTCACCGGCACCGCCGGCAACGACAGCTTCTATGCCAACGCCGGCAGCGACAGCATCTCGGCGGGCGCGGGGGATGACCTGGTCTATGCCGGCGATGGCAACGACGCGGTCAAGGGGTCCCTGGGCAACGACACGCTTTACGGCGAGAACGGATCCGACACGGTGGTCGGCGGCACCGGCAACGATCTGGTCAACGGTGGCGCGGGGACCGATTCCATCGCCGGCGACGATGGCAATGACACCGTCGATGGCGGCACCGAGAACGATACCGTCCAGGGTGGCCAGGGATCGGACAGCCTGATCGGCAACGACGGCGCCGACCTGATCCGCGGCGACATCCGCACCTTCGACCCGGCGGCCTACCCCTCGGGGCCGGGCATAAATCCGGTGACGATCACCTTCACCAACAACTCGACCCTGACGCTGGACGCCTATTCGATCGACCAGAGCGGCGTGTCGCTGTATGCCGGCACGCTCTCGCCCGGCCAGTCCCTGAGCGGTGACACCTACTCCGATCAGTTCTTCTATCTGACCGATGCCGCCACCGGGGAAAAGCTGGCGATCTACGAAGTCGGCACCCAGACCAGCTTCAACTTCACCAACGACTTCAACGACACCATCACCGGCGGGCAGGGCGCCGACACGATCTACGGCGACTACGGCAACGACAGCATCGACGGCGGCACCGAAAGCGACTTGATCTATGGCGGTGCGGGCGACGACACGGTCATCGGCAATTTCGGCAACGACCGGGTCGAACTGGGCGATGGCAACGACAGCTTTGGCGACTGGTCCAACGAAGCCGGCAACGACCTGGCCTATGGCGGCAACGGCAACGATATCCTCATCGGCGGCGGCGAGAACGACACGCTTTACGGTGATGCCGGCGATGACATCCTGTCGGGCGGCGTCGGGTCGGACAGCCTGTTCGGCGGCACCGGCAACGATGCCTTCATCATCACCGACGACCACCAGACCGACACCATCGACGGCGGCGAAGAGAGCGGCGATCTGGATGAACTGTGGTTCGGCAACTACGCCTCGACCAACGGCGTCTCGGTCACCTTTTCCGGCGCGGATGCGGGCAGCTATGCCTTTTCCGGCGGCTATGCCTCGGGCCAGTTCACCGGCATCGAGAAGATCACCGCCACCGACTACAACGACACGCTGAACGCCTCGGCCGACACCAACGGCGAAACCATCCTTGGCCTGGGCGGCGCCGACAGCATCACCGGCGGCTCGGGCAACGACGCGCTTCTCGGCGGCACCGGCAACGACATCATCAACGGTGCGGCCGGCAGCGACACGCTCTGGGGCGAGGCCGGCGACGACCAACTGAGCAATACCTCGGGCAACGACGCCTCCTACGGCGGCGACGGCAACGACACGCTGCTGGGCGGCACCGGCAGCGATTCCCTGCTGGGCGAGGCCGGCAACGACCGCATCGAGGGTGCGGGCGGTGCCGACAGCATCGACGGCGGCGACGGCGACGACACGCTGGTCGGCTACGACGCGATGAACCTGGGCACGGGTGGCACCGGCGTCCAGGTCGACGAAGGCGCGGCCGACACGATCTATGGCGGCACCGGCAACGACTGGATCGGCGGCGGGGCCGGGTCCGATGTCTTGGATGGCGGCGCCGGCAACGACATCATCTATTTCGGCAGCGGCAACGACACCGTCTATGGCGGCGACGGCGCCGACAGTATCGACGACATCGGTGGCGGCTTTGAGTCCGGCAGCAACCTGATCGACGGCGGCGCCGGCAACGACACCATCTGGACCGGCGCCGGCAATGACACGGTCTATGGCGGCGACGGGGACGATTTCGTCGACGATCAGGTCACCGATGTCTCGGGGGCCTCCTGGCTGGATGGCGGGGCGGGCAACGACACCCTTCTCGGCGGCCTGGACAACGACACGCTGGATGGCGGCATCGGCAACGACAGCCTGTCGGGCGAGGCCGGGGCCGATACCTTCTACATCGCTGCCGGCCAGGGCGTCGACACGATCCTGGGCGGCTCGGCCGGGCTGGACTCCGATACCCTGTCCTTCGACCCGAACTGGACCGGCAGCATCGGGGTCAACGTCACCTTTACCGGCAATGAGGCGGGCAGCTACGCCTACGCCAGCGGCGCCGGCAGCGGCACCTTCACGGATATCGAGCGTCTGGATGGCACGGCCGCATCGGACAGCGTCAATGCATCGGTCGCCACGACCGGAACGACCTTCAACGCCGGCGGCGGCAACGACACCTTCGTCGGCGGGGCCGGCGCGGATTCGGTCTTCGGCGGCATCGGCGACGACAGCCTGACCGGCGGCGGCGGCAACGACACCATCGACGCGGGCTATGGCTCCGATGTCGTGGTTGGCGGCGCCGGGGCCGACAGCATCACCCTGGGCGACGGCAACGACAGGCTGACGATGACCGGTAGCGACAGCCTGTCCGACACCATCGACGGCGGCCTCGGCAACGACAGCATCAACATCACCGGCGGGTCCTCGAACGACATCGTCTATGGCGGCGCCGGCAATGACACGATCACCACCAGCTACGACCTGACCGGGGGCAACGACACGCTTTACGGCGGCGACGGGCGCGACACCTTCCTGGCCGGCGCCGGCGACAGCGTGGTCGGCGGCGAGGGCGGCGATGATTTCGACACTCTCAACCTGACCACCATCCCGACCGCGGCCAGCGTCACCCTGACCGGCAACGGCACCGGCACGGCCACCAGCAGCGGCAACACGCTGAACTTCTCCGAGATCGAGGCGATCAACACCACCGCCTATGCCGACACCATCAACGGCGCCGCCGACACCTGGGGGATGACCTACGCCACCGGCGCCGGCAACGACAACGTCACCGGCGGCTCGGGCGCCGACAGCATCGACGCGGGAACCGGCGACGACATCGTCTCCTCAGGCGCGGGCAACGACACCCTGCTGCTTGGCGACGGCAATGACACGGTCGCAGCCGGCACCGGAGACGACAGCCTGCGCGGCGACGCCGGCAACGACATCCTGAACGGTGGCGACGGCAACGACACGGCCTCTGGCGGCGACGGCGCCGACGTGCTGAACGGCGGGCTGGGCAACGACTTCCTGACGGGCGATGCCGGCACCGACACGCTGACCGGCGGCGGCGGCAACGACTACATGGATGGCGGCGCAGATTCCGACCTGTTCCAGATCGGCGCGGGCGAAGGCGCCGATACCGCCTTCGGCGGCGAAACCGGCGCCGACTACGACTATCTGGACTTCACCACCGCGCCGGTCGGCGGCGGCGTCAACGTCACCTTCACCATCGAGGAAGGCGGCATCTACACCTTCGCGGGCGGCGGCGTCGGCTCCTTCGCGCAGATCGAAGACGTGTCGGGCACCGCCGGCAACGACACCATCAATGCCTCTGCTGTCACGACCGCCACCCATCTGCGCGGCGAAGCGGGCGACGACAGCCTGACCGGCGGCAGCGGCGCCGACGGGTTCGAAGGCGGCGACGGCAACGACACGGTCAGCGGCGGCGCCGGCAACGACACGCTGAACGGCGATGCCGGCAACGACAGCCTGACCGGCGGCGACGGCGACGACTGGCTGCTGACCGGCGCGGGCAACGACATCGCCTATGGCGGCGCCGGCAACGACTACCTGTCGGACATGTCCGGCGCCTCCTGGCTGGATGGCGGCACCGGCAACGACACTGTTCTGGCCGGTGACGGCAACGACACGCTTCTGGCCGGCACCGGCAACGACCAGATCGACGGCGGCACCGGCGCCGACGTCATCTACGTCGCCGCGGGTGAGGGCATTGACACCATCACCGGCGGCGCCGGCGGCACCGATGACGACACCCTGGCCTTCGACCCGACCTGGACCGGCACCTCGGGCGTCTCGGTCACCTACACCGGCACCGAGGCGGGGACCTACGCCTATGCCACCACCGGCAGCGGCAGTTTCACCGAGATCGAGCGGATCGACGGCACCGCCGCCGCCGACAGCGTGGATGCCTCGGCCAGCACGCAGGGCGTCGTCTTCAACACCGCCGGCGGCGCCGACAGCTTCCTCGGCGGCGCTGGCAACGATTCCGTCTTCGGCGGCATCGGCAACGACAGCCTGACCGGCGGCGCGGGCGCCGACACGCTGGACGGCGGCGGCGGCAACGACATGCTGGCCTCGGGCGCGGGCAATGACCTCGTCTATGGCGGCACCGGCGATGATGCCGTCACCATCGGAGACACCGATGGCACCGATGTCGTCGACCTGGGCGAAGGCATCGACGACTGGGACACCGCGACCTTCGTCGCCTCGCCCGGCGGCGCGGGCGTGTCCATCACCTACAGCGGCACCGATTCCGTCAGCTATGCCTTCAGCGGCGGTCTCGCTTCGGGCACGATCACCGGGGTCGAGGCCATCAACGGCACCGCCTACGGCGACACCCTGGACGCCTCGGCCGATACCGACGGCATGACGTTCAACGGCGGCAGCGGCGCCGACAGTGTCATCGGCGGCGCCGGCGACGACGCGATCGACGGTGGCGGCGGGGCCGACTGGATCGCCGGCGGCGCCGGCAGCGACTGGATTTCGGGCAACGACGGCAACGACACGCTGTATGGCGGCACCGGCGCCGATGGTGCCGACGGCGGGGCGGGCAACGACCAGATCTATGGCGGCGCCGGCAACGATTTCATCGAAGCCGGCGATGGCAACGATCTGGTCGACGGTGGCGATGACGACGACCAGGTGTTCGGCGGCCTGGGCGACGATCAGCTTCTCGGCGGCTCCGGCAACGATACCCTGCTCGGGGCCGAAGGCAACGACACCGTCTCGGGCGGGACCGGGTCGGACGCGCTGTATTTCAGCAGCACCGACGGCAGCGATACCCTGGTCGGGGGCGAAGACGCCGCCGACACCGATCAGGACGTGCTTTATGTCTATGATGACGGGGGCGGCTACAGCGTCACCTTCACCGGCAGCGAGGCGGGCCAGCTGGTCTCTGCCGCCACCGGCGCGACGGCCAGCTTCTCGCAGATCGAAGGCATCGTGCTTTCGGATGGCGGCGACAGCGTCGATGGCGCCGCTTCCGCCTCTGACCTGACCATTCGGGCGGGGTTCGGCGCAGACAGCGTTCTTGGCGGGCAGGGCAATGACAGCCTGGCCGGCGAAGGCAGCGATGACACGCTGGATGGCGGCCTGGGCGACGACACCCTCGTCGGTGGCAGCGGCGACGATATCCTGCTGGGCGGCGCCGGCATCGACCGTCTTTTCGGCGGTGACGAGGATGACAGCCTGTCGGGCGGCACCGGCGACGACCTGCTGGATGGCGCCGACGGTGACGACACCCTGCGCGGCGGCGCCGGCAACGACTCGTTGATCGGCAACGACGGCGCCGACCTGTTCGGGTTCGACCAGGGCGGCGGCAGCGATACCGTCGATGATTTCGACATGAACATCGTCGATGGCCGCACGCTGGACCAACTGGACGTTTCAGACCTGACCAACCCCGATGGCAGCCCGCTGCGCTGGCAGGATGTGACGGTCGCGGACGACGGCAGCGGCAACACTGTCCTGTTCTTCCCCGAGGGCGAGACGGTCACGCTGCTTGGCGTCGCTCCCGCGCTGATCGACAAGCAAACCGCCGTGACCATGGGCCTGCCCTGTCTGGCGGCGGGCACGCTGATCGACACGCCGGGCGGGCGGCGCCGGATCGAGACCCTGCGGCCCGGCGATCTGGTCGTGACCCCCGACGGGCCGGGGCCGGTGCTCTGGGCCGGGCGTCGGGTGGTCGGGCAGGACGAGATGGCCCGCCAGCCCTCGCTGAAGCCGGTGCTGATCCGGGCGGGGGCCTTGGGCAACGACCTGCCGCTGGCGGTGTCGCGGCAACACGCCGTGCTGCTGGCCGGGCCGGACGGGGCGCCGGCGCTGGCGCGGGCGGGGCAACTGGCCAAGCTGGGCCGGGGCGCCTTCCGGGTGCAGGACGGCTGCCGCGGCATGGCCTGGCACCACCTGCTCTTGCCGCGCCACAGCCTGATCTGCTGCAACGGCCTGTGGACGGAATCGCTCTGGCCCGGGCCGCGCGGGTTGGCGGCGCTGGGGCCTTCGGCGCCGGCGGAACTTGTCGCGGCGCTGCCGTCGCTGGCGCCCGGCCTGGCGGTGCCGGGGTTGTTGTCCACGGTCTACGGTCCGCAGCTTGGCCCGATGCTGAGTGGCGCCCAACTGCGGGCGCTGCCCGCCCTGCGTCCGGCCGCACTGCCCGATTCCCCCGTTGCCGCCGATGCGGCCTGCGGCCGGCCCGGCCGGGTCGCGCCGGTGCGGGTGCTGCGGTCGCAGGCTCGGGGGCGCGTCTGAAGACATGATGCAAATGCGACATGTTTGCCCGTTGTTGCGGCAGGAATCCTGACTGATCGGTCAAGCAATCCGACGCCGTGCCGGTCGCTGTCACTTGGCCGTTGCATTGCCCGACGCCATTTGCTTACGTCTCAGCAACAAGAGCGCAGGATCGCCTGCCGAAGCCTCAGGGAGACGCGGGTGACTTCAGAGACCCGAAGCGACGCTTATGTCGCATTCGAGCATGTGCAGAAAAGCTACGATGGCGTCACGCTGGTCGTGAAGGACCTGAACCTGTCCATCGCCAAGGGCGAATTCCTGACCATGCTGGGCCCCTCGGGCAGCGGCAAGACAACCTGCCTGATGATGCTGGCAGGGTTCGAGACCGCGACCCATGGCGAGATCCGGCTGGACGGGGTGCCGATCAACTCGGTCCCGCCGCACAAGCGCGGCATCGGCATGGTGTTCCAGAACTACGCGCTGTTTCCGCACATGACGGTGGGCGAGAACCTCTCGTTCCCGCTGGAAGTGCGCGGCATGGGCAAGACCGACCGCGAGGCCAAGGTCAAGCGCGCGCTGGACATGGTGCAGATGGGCAGCTTCATCAACCGCCGCCCGGCGCAACTGTCCGGCGGCCAGCAGCAGCGCATCGCGCTGGCGCGGGCGCTGGTGTTCGACCCGGCGCTGGTCCTGATGGACGAACCCCTCGGCGCGCTGGACAAGCAGCTGCGCGAACACATGCAGTTCGAGATCAAGCACCTGCACGAATCCCTTGGCATCACCGTGGTCTACGTCACCCATGACCAGGGCGAGGCGCTGACCATGTCCGACCGCATCGCCGTCTTCAACGACGGCCGCATCCAGCAACTGGCCAGCCCGTCCGACCTGTACGAACGCCCCGACAACAGCTTCGTCGCCCAGTTCATCGGCGAGAACAACAAGCTGCCCGGCACCATCCAGGAGCTTGAGGGCGACAAGGCCCTGGTGCGCCTGGCGACCGGAGAGCTGATCGACGCCACCGCGGTCAACATCAAGGAAAAGGGCCAGCAGACGCTGGTCTCGATCCGCCCCGAGCGGGTGGAATTCAAGCCCGAGATGATGCCGGCCGGCGCCCACACCATCGGCGCCGAGGTGCTGGAGGTGATCTACATGGGCGACATCCTGCGCGCGGTGCTGCGGGTGGCGGGGTCCGACGACTTTGTCATGAAGATGCGCAACACGCTGGGGCAGACGAAACTGACCCCCGGCCAGAAGATCAAGGTGGGCTGGCATCCGCAGGATGCCCGCGCGCTGGATCCTTGATGCCCGCCGCCGGCAAGTGGCGGCCAAGACGAAGACAAACGCGTTCCAAAACAGGGAGCTGACGCATGAAGAAAATCCTCATCCTTTCCACCGCCCTCACCGGTCTTGCCTTCTCGGCCAGCGCCGACGTGACGGTCATGTCCTGGGGCGGCGCCTATGGCGAGGCCCAGACCGAAGCCTTCGTCAAGCCGTTCATGGCCGCGACCGGCGTCAAGACCATCATGGTCGACAGCGACAACCCGGCCCCGGCGATCAAGGCCATGGTCGAAGCCGGCAACGTCACCATCGACGTCGCCTCGGTCGAATACGCCGACGGCATCCGCCTGTGTGACGAAGGCGTGCTGGAGCCGATCGACATTTCCACCCTGCCCCCGGGCGCCGACGGCACCCCGGCCGCCGACGACTTCCTGCCCGGCGCCGTGACCGAATGCGCCGTCTCGACCGACATCTGGTCGAACGTCTTCGCCTATGACACCACCAAGTTCCCCGAAGGCCCGACCAAGGTCGCCGACTTCTTCGACCTCGAGAAATTCCCCGGCAAGCGCGGCCTGCGCAAGGGCGCCAAGGCGGTTCTGGAACTGGCGCTGATGGCGGACGGCGTGCCCGCGGCCGAGGTCTACGCCACGCTGAACACCCCCGAGGGCGTCGACCGTGCCTTCGCCAAGCTCGACACCATCAAGTCGGAAGTCGTCTGGTGGGAAGCCGGCAGCCAGGCGCCGCAGCTTCTGGCCGACGGCGAGGTCGCCATGACCACCGCCTACAACGGCCGCATCTTCGCCGCCGCCCAGAACGAAGGCAAACCCTTCCAGATCGTCTGGGATGGCCAGATCTACGAAAACGAAATGTTCGTCGTGCCGAAGGGTGCGCCGAACCTGGAACAGGCGATGGAATTCATCAAGTTCGCCACCACGACCGAGGGCCTGCGCGCCTCGGCCCAGCAGATCTCGTATGGCCCGGCGCGCAAGTCGTCGATGTTGGAAGAGATCATCTTCAAGGACGGCAAGACGGTGATGGCACCGCACCTGCCGACCGCGCCCGAGAACATGGGCAACGCGCTGGAAACCTCGGCGGATTTCTGGGTCGACCACGACTCGGAACTGAATGAGCGTTTCCAGGCCTGGCTGTCGCAGTGATCTGACGCCTGACGGGCGCGGGGGGCAACCCTCGCGCCCGCACCTTTCAAGGATGTGCCGATGGCCGAGGCCGCGCCCGAACTTCTGACCACCGCCGATGGCCGCCCGCTCAAGGCGGCGCTGGCCGCCGCGCAGGCGCGCTCGCGCCGGCGGGCCTTCCTGCTGGTGGTGCCGCTTCTGGTCTTCGTGCTGTTCACCTTCCTCATTCCGATCGGCTACATGCTCAAGCGCTCGTTCGAGCATGACGGCTTTGCCGCCAATGCCCCCGCGATGGTGGCCTGGTTCGCCGAGAACCCCGGCTTCGACCCCGCCAACCCGCCCGAAACCGCCTATGCCGCGCTGGTGCAGGACCTGGCGAAGATGCAGGTGGACAAGACCACAGGCATGGTCGGCACCCGCATCAACTATACCGTTCCCGGCACCATCAGCCTGTTCAAGGCCGGCGCCCGCGCCGCCAAGGACCTGGCCCCGCCTTACAGAGAGGCGCTGCTGGCGCTGGATGCCGAATGGGGCAAGCCCGTTCTGTGGCGCGGGATGCAGGATGCTGCCAGCAAGTACACCGCCGATTTCTACTACGTCGCCGCCGACCGCAAGCTGACCGATGAGGGCTGGGCCAAGGGCGGCGACAAGGAACGCATCTACCTGTATCTGTTCTTCAAGACCTTCCTGGTCTCGGCCCTGATCACCTTCATCTGCCTTCTGCTGGCCTTTCCGGTGTCGCACCTGCTGGCCACTTTGCCGATGGGCAAGTCGTCCTTGCTGATGATCC
Organism: Rhodobacter sp. Har01; assembly: GCF_020564565.1. Lineage (GTDB taxonomy): Bacteria > Pseudomonadota > Alphaproteobacteria > Rhodobacterales > Rhodobacteraceae > Pseudogemmobacter. The sequence goes on along the minus strand of NZ_JAJCTD010000004.1, from coordinate 88,616 downwards.
TGGTGCTCTTGCCGTTCTGGACCTCGCTTCTGGTCCGCACCACAGCCTGGATCGCGCTGTTGCAGGAACAGGGCATCATCAACGGCGCGCTGGTCAACCTGGGGCTGGTCAGCGACGACGACCGCCTGTCGATGATGTACAACATGACCGGCACCATCGTCGCGATGACGCATGTGCTGCTGCCGTTCATGATCCTGCCGCTCTATTCGGTGATGCGGGTGATCCCGCCCAGCTATGCCCGTGCCGCGCGCAGCCTTGGCGCCACCAGCTGGACCACCTTCCGCCGGGTCTACCTGCCGCAGACGCTGCCCGGCATCGCCGCCGGCTCGCTTCTGGTCTTCATCCTGGCCGTGGGCTACTACATCACCCCCGCGCTGGTCGGCGGCGCCGATGGCCAGCTGATCTCGAACCTCGTCAGCTTCCACATGTCCAAGTCGAACTGGTCGCTTGCCGCGGCACTTGCCGCCATGCTGCTGGTGGCGATCCTGCTCTTGTACTGGCTGTATGACCGGCTGATCGGCATCGACCGGCTGAAGTTCGGCTAAAGGAGCGCAACAGATGGCCCTTCCCACCTATGCCTCGCCGCTGGAACGCACCTGGCACTACACCTATCTGGTGATCTGCGCGCTGGTGTTCGTGTTCCTGATTGCGCCGATCCTGATCGTCATTCCGCTGTCGTTCAACGTCGAGCCCTACTTCACCTTCACCGAAAAGATGCTGGCCTTCGATCCGGCGGGCTACAGCTTGCGCTGGTATGACACGCTGCTGACGCTGGGCCATCCGGCACCCGAAGGCCCGCGCGACAGCACCTGGTGGAACACCGCCTGGGCCGATGCGACCTGGGTCAAGGCCGCAAAGAACTCGCTCTGGGTCGGGCTTTGGGCCACCGTGCTGTCCACCACGCTGGGCACCATTGCGGCGCTGGGCCTGTCGCGGCCCGAAATGCCCTATCGGCGGCTGATCATGGCGCTGCTGATCAGCCCGATGATCGTTCCGATCATCATCATCGCCGTCGGGATGAGCTTCTTCTACGCCAAGGCCTGCATCGCGCCCGACAGTGCGGTGGGGGCGGTGGCGGGGCTGGTGCTGTCGACCAAGGGCTGTCTGGCGAATTCCTATCTGGGCGTGATCGTGGCCCATGCGGTGCTGGGCATTCCCTTCGTCATCATCACCGTGACGGCCACGCTGTCGGGCTTTGACCAGTCGCTGATCCGGGCGGCGCATTCGCTGGGGGCGAACCCGCGGACGACCTTCTTCAAGGTCATCATGCCGCTGATCCTGCCCGGCATCATCTCGGGCGCGCTGTTTGCCTTCGGCACCTCGTTCGACGAGGTGGTGGCGGTGCTGTTCATCGCCGGCCCCGAACAGCAGACCATCCCGCGGCAGATGTTCAACGGCATCCGAGAGGCGATCTCGCCCGCCATCCTGGCGGTGGCGACGCTGCTGGTGATCTTCTCGGTGGCCCTGCTGACGGTGGTCGAGCTGTTGCGGCGGCGGTCGGACCGCCTGCGCGGTGTCACGGGCCGCTAAGGCCGGGCGAGGCGGGCATTCATTAACAAATCCCTAAAACGCGCCGCCAAGCCCTTGGAATCCTTTGCGGCGTTTGGTGTCCCATCATGGGACACCCTCAAGGCAGCAGCGCCAGCCAGACCCAGGCGGTGCCGACCGAGACCGCCGTCGCCACCAGCACCGCGCTGGCATTGACCCTTTTCGCCACCCCATACATGTGGGCGAACATATAGGCATTGACCCCCGGCGCCATCGCCGCCGTCACCACCGCCGACCGCAGCGCCGGCACCTCCAGCTCGAACACCCAACGCCCCAGCCCATAGGCGACGGCCGGGTGCAGCAGCAGCGAGCCGGCGGTGATCATCCCCACCGTGCCCATGTCGCCCTCGATCCGGTAGCGCACCAGCACGCCGCCCAGGCCGAACAGGGCAATCGGGATGGCCGAGCCGGCGATCATGTCCACCGCCGACCAGACCACCCCCGGCAAGGGATCGCCCGCCAGGTTCACCGCGAACCCGGCCAGGATGCCGATCACCAGCGACTGCGTCAGGATCGCCCGGGCGATCTGCCGCCCCAGCGTCCCCCCCGACAACCCCCGCCCCCGCGTCCGCGCCCATTCCATCAAGGCGATGCCAAAGCCGTAGAGCATGGGCGCGTGCAGCGAGATGATCGCGTAGTTCCCCGCCAGCGCCGCCGTGCCATAGGCGCGCTCGGTGATCGCCAGGCCGAGGAGAAGCGAGTTCGAGAAAAGCCCGGCGAAGCCGATCGCCACCGCGTCCGGCATCGGCCGGCCGAACACCAGCATGGCGCCGATGAAGCAGACCGAAAAGCTGGCAAAGGCGCCGGCGTAGAAGCTGACCATCAGCCCCGCGTCATAGGCCGAGGACAGGTCCAGATGCGCGATCGACCGGAACAGCAAGAGCGGCACCGCAAAGTTCTGCGCGAACCGCATCAGCGCATCGACCGCGGTGTCGTCCAGAAGCTTCGCCCGCGTCAGCGCATAGCCGAAGCCGATCACCACGAAGACCGGAAGGATGACGTCGAGAAGCGCGCTCACACGTCGGTCTCGAAGCTGATCACCATCCCGTCATGCGCTGGCTCGATCCCGGGCGGCAGTTCCCTGACCAGGGTCGCATGGTCCATGTCGAGGTGCATGTTGGTCAGCACCGCGCGCCGCGGCTGCGCCCGGGCGATCCAGTCCAGCGTCATTTCAAGATGCGCATGGGTCGGGTGCGGCTTGCGGCGCAGGGCATCGACCACCCAGCAGTCCAGCCCCATCAGCAGCGGCCAGCTTTCCGCCGGGATGTCCACCGCGTCGGGCAGATAGGCCAGCGGTCCGATGCGGAAGCCCAGCGCATCCATCGCGCCGTGTTCGGCCGCGAAAGGGGTCAGCGTCAGCGCGCCGCCCGCGCCCTCGACGGTGATCGGTCCGGCGATGGTGTTCAATTCCAGGATCGGCGGATAGGGGCTGCCCGCCGGCTGCACGAAGGCATAGCCGAAGCGCGACAGCAGCGCGTCCTGCGTCGGGCCGTCGGCCCAGACCGGCAGCCGGCGGCGGAGGTTGTAGACCACCTGGCGCAGGTCGTCGATGCCGTGGGTGTGGTCGGCATGGGAGTGCGTGAAGACCACGCCGTCCAGCGTGCCCACGCCGGCATCCAGCAACTGGTCGCGCATGTCGGGCGAGGTGTCGATCAGAACCCGGGTGGCACCCGCTGGCTCCAGCCGCTCGACCAGTAGCGAACAGCGGCGGCGGCGGTTCCTGGGGTTCGTCGGGTCGCAGTCGCCCCAGTCGCCGCCCAGTCGAGGGACCCCGCCCGAAGAACCGCAGCCGAGGATGGTGAAGCGCAGGGTGGCCATGTCAGGCGGCATCGGCCAGGCGAGCGGCCTTGGTGAACAGGCGGTCGAAATTTGCCGTGGTGGCGGCGGCGAACTCGGCCTCTCCCAGGCCAAAGAGGCCGGCGCCGACCCGGGCGGTATGCACCACATAGGCGGGCTCGTTGCGGCGGCCCCGGAACGGCGGCGGGGCGAGATAGGGGCTGTCGGTTTCCACCAGGATGCGGTCCAGTGGCGCGCGGGCAAAGATGTCGCGCAGATCCTGGCTTTTCGGAAAGGCGGCGATGCCGGACATCGACAGGTAGAAGCCCATCTCCAGCGCCGCCTCGGCCAGCCTTTGCCCGGAAGAATAGCAGTGCATCACGCAAGCGTAGGGCGCGCGCGCGAAGCCTTCTGCGAGAATTGCCTCCATATCCTCGTCGGCCGCGCGGGCGTGGATCACCAGCGGCAGGCCGGTTTCCTGCGCCGCCTCGATGTGGCGCCGCAGGCTTGCCTGCTGCAGCGTCGCGCTGTCGGGGGTGTAGTGATAGTCAAGGCCGGTCTCGCCGATCGCCACCATCTTGGGGTGCTGTGCGGCGTCGACCAGTTCGGCCACGGTGATCGGCGCCTGTTCGGCCGCGCTCATCGGGTGGATGCCGAAGGCAAAGGAGAGTCCGTCGTAGCGGGCGACGATCTCTTGCACCCGGGGCAGGCTGGCGCGTCGGGTGCAGATCGTCAGCATCCGGCGCACGCCGGCGGCGCGGGCGCGGGCGACGATGGCGTCAAGTTCGCCCTCGAAATCCGGGAAATCCAGGTGGCAGTGGCTGTCCACGATGTCCGGAAGGGGACCGGTGTCCTGGGGATGCATCGCCTCACCTTGCGGCGAGGAGGCCCGCCGTCTCGTCGATCTTCAGCAGGGTATCCATGAGAAGGGCGGCCGGGTCAAGGTTCACCGCCTTGCCGCGCCGGGCCCGCAAGGACAGGGTCTGGGCCAGGTCGGCCCAGGGCCGGGCGGCTTGCGGGCCGGGGGCAAGGCGGGCGAAGAGGGCGGCCTCGCCGGGAGCGGCCTCGGGCGGGGTGGCCCGCGTGGCGGCGGCGCGGGCCAGCCGGGCGAGGAACAGGTCGATCAGCGACAGGATCAGATCGAAGGTCTCGGACGCGCCGCGGGCGGCGGCGGTCTCGGCCAGCGCCAGGGCGCGCGGCCGGTCCAGCCGGGGCAGGGTGGAGAACAGCGCGACAAGGTCGGCATAGGTTTCCAGGCCGTCGAGGTTGGTCAGCCGGAACGCCTCGCCCACCGAGCCGGCGGCCAGCTCCGACAGCGCGGTGGCCGCCTCGGGCGCAACCGCGCCGCTGGCCTGGGCAAGGGCCTGCGCCAGGTCGTCGGGCGAAAGCGGCGACAGCCGCAACTCGCGGCAGCGCGAGCGGATGGTTGGCAGAAGCCGCGCGGGCTGGTGGGCGACCAGCAGGAAGACCGCTCCGGCGGGCGGTTCTTCCAGCAGTTTCAGCAGCGCATTGGCGGCGGCGGTGTTCATCTCGTCCACCGCGTCGATGATGGCGACGCGGGCGCCGCCGTCGGCGGCGGAGAGGGAGAAAAAGGATTTCATCCGGCGCACGTCGTCCACCGTGATGAACTGCGAGAGGGCGGTTTCCTTTTCGTTCGGCCCGCGGCGCAGAAGCCAGGCGCGGGGTTCGGCCAAGGCGCGCAGGCGGCGGGCGACCGGGTGGTCTTCGGGGGTGTCCAATGTCGAGGGTGGCGGAGGGGCGCCGAACAGGGCACCGTCGTCGGGCGGGGCGGCCAGCAGGAATCGTGCGATGCGCCAGGCCAGAGTGGCCTTGCCGATGCCCTTTGGCCCGGTCAGCATCCAGGCATGGTGCAGCCGCCCCAGCGCATGGGCCCTGAGGAAATCGGCCTCGGCGCTGCCCTGGCCGAACAGCCGAAGCGTCTCGCGCGGATGCGGCGCGCCGGGGATGCGGTCGGGTTCGGGCAGGTCTTCGGCCATGGGCGCCAGATTGCACAGGGGCAGGGGCAAGGGAAAGGGGGGCGATCCGGCGGAGCGCCCGCCTGCGGGGGCGTGTCTGTTGTCTTGTCGTCGCCTTACGGGCGTCTCCTCGGGCGGGGGGCGCTGCCCCCGTCTTCGCGTGCCGCGAAGACTCCCCCGGGATATTTGGGGACAGATGAAAGGAATGCCGGTTTGTTTTGGCCAGGACGGGTCGGCCGCGCCATTCAGCGCAGGGCAGGCAGGACGGCGGCGAGGACGGACCTAGCCACATCTTCGGCGGCAGGTGCGGCGTCGATCACCCGAAAGCGCGCGGGATGGCTGCGGGCAAGGTCCAGGAAGCCGGCGCGGGCGCGGGTCTGGAAGCCAAGCCCCATGTCTTCAAACCGCATCTCGCTGCCCTTGCGGGCCGTTGCCCGTGCCAGGCCCAGAGCGGGATCAAGGTCGAAGAGCAGCGTCAGGTCGGGTTCGACGCCGATCATCAGGGCATGCAGGCGGTCGACCGTCTGGCGCAGGTCGCCCCGGGTGACGCCCTGGAAGATGCGGGTGCTGTCGGCGAAGCGGTCGCAGATCACCACCTCGTCGCGCGCCAGGGCCGGGCGGATGGTCTTTTCCAAGTGGTCGCGCCGGGCCGCGGTGAACAGCAGGATCTCGGTCTCGGCCGACCAGCGGTCGGGGTCGCCCTCCAGCACCAGCCGGCGGATTTCCTCGGCGCCCGGGCTGCCGCCGGGTTCCCGCGTCAGCGTCACCGCATGTTCGCGGCTGCGCAGCGCCTGGGCAAGCATCTGGCCTTGCGTGCTTTTGCCCGAACCGTCGATGCCTTCCAGCGAGAGGAACAGACCCGGCATGCGTTACGAGGCAGGCGCCTCGTCCCCCAGGTAGGTCTGCCACAGGAAGCCGGCCGCGGTGGTCAGCCGGCGCAGAAAGCCGGCCTTGGCAACGTCGGCTTCGGCGACAAGCGCGACGCGGTGATCGGGCAGGTCGGGAACATGGACGATCAGTTCGGCCACCGGAGTGCCGGCCTTGACCGGGGCAATCAGCGGCCCGTTGTAGACAACCTCGGCCTCGACGCTTTCCTGGACCAGGGCCGGGACCAGCAGGCGCAGGTCCTCGGCGGGCATCAGGCCCACGGTCTCGGCCTCGCCCATGTACACTTCGGCTTCGGCGACGCGGGTGCCCGCCTTGGCCACCGTCTTCTCGGCGAACTGGCGGAAGGCCCAGGCGACAATGCGCTCGGCCTCTTCGGCGCGGGCAGCCTCGGACGACAGGCCGGTGATCGCAAAGATGATCCGCCGCTCGCCTTGCCGGGCGCTGCCAACCAGACCGTAACCGGCCTCGGAGGTGTGCCCGGTCTTCAGCCCGTCGGCGCCGATCCCCATCTTCAGAAGCGGGTTCCGGTTGAAACGGTTGTCGGGAGAGCGGCCTTTGTAGGTGTATTCGGTTTCGGCGAAGATCGGGTAATACTCGGGGAATTCCTCGATCAGCCGTTGAGCCAGAATGCCGAGATCGCGCATCGACATGCGGTGGTCCGGGCCGGGCCAGCCAGAGGAATTGGTGAAGACCGAGGCGGTCATCCCCAGCGCGCGCCCGCGCTCTGTCATCTGCGCCGAGAACGCTTCTTCGGTGCCGGCCAGGCCTTCGGCCACCACCACGCAGGCGTCGTTGCCCGAGTTCACGATCATGCCGTGGATCAGGTCCTCGACCGTGGGCCGGTCGTCGTGCTGCAACATCATGGTCGAGCCGCCGGCCTTGGTCATCTGCACGGCCTTGTCCGACACGCCGAAGGTGGTGTCCATCTGCACCCGGCCATCGCGCAGCGCTTCGAACAGCATGTTGATGGTCATCAGCTTCGACATCGAGGCCGGCGGCAACGGCTGGTCAGCGTTCTTGTCCATCAGCACCGTATGCGTGGTCATGTCGTAGACCCAGGCCGCGGTCGCCTGCGTTTCGAAGGCGCGGGCGGGGGCAGCGCCCAGGATCAGGGCAAAGACCACGAAACGGAGCATCCGGAGCATGCGCATCCTTTCTACTTGAGCAGATAGGCGTCGGCGAAGCCGGCGGCCTTGATCTTCTTCAGCAAGGCAGCGTCGCCGCGGGCGATGACCGACCAGTAGGACTTGCCCTTGGCGCTTTCGGCCCGCATTTCGGCGGCGATGCCGGACTTGGCCAGCGTGTCGACGGCGCGCTTGGCATTGGCTTCGACCGAGAAGAAGCCGATCTGGATCGGCCGACCACCGGAAGCGGCCGCGGCCGGTGCGGCTGCCGGTGCGTCTGCGGGTGCGTCTGCGGGTGCGGCTGCGGGGGCCGCGTCGGGGGCGGACTTGCCCTCGGCGGCATCCAGGGCGGCCGTGGCCGCGGCAGCCGTTTCCGTTGCCTTCTTGGATTTCCTAACCTTCTTCTTGCTGTCGGCGGCGGGGACAGCGGGCGCTTCGGGGCCGGCGTCCAGGGGCTTGGTCTCGACCCCGCCGGCGTCGATCGCCCCAGGCGCGGCCGGTGCGTCCAGGGTTTCGGCGGTATCCAGCATCGGGGCGACGGGCGCCTCATCGGCCACTTCCTCGCGCCGAAGTGCGGTCACCGAAAGCGTGGCCGGCTGACCGGCAAGCAGCCCCAGCGCTTCGGCCGCATCCGAGGAGATCTGCAGCTTCGGTCCGGGGTTCTCGACCTCGCGCTTGAACAGGGCGCCGATCACGAACTTGCCGTTCGCCGGGTTGCGCATGATCACCCGCTCGGGGTCCTTGGTATCGGGCGACGCGACCCAGACCCCGCCCAGCGAAGGCCGTCCATCCCACAGCGCAGAGTCGGTGACCTGGAAGACCTCTGGCGCCTCGACATCGCGGTCGACGAGCTTGGTCGAGCGCTGCGGCTTGGCGGTTGCTTCGGCCGCAGCCTTGTCGGCCGGGGGCCTGGCCGCAAAGGGACCGGTGCCCGGTTCACAGGCCTGCAGGGCCCATGCCGCCGCGGAAAGAAGAAGAAGTCGCCGGACTGACCTTGCTGTCATCTCTGCCCTCATCTGCGCAGTCGTTACACCGCCGCGCTGTTGTTCTTCGCCGGTGACCGGCGTGCCTGCCTCTGGACCTGCGGGCATGTCGCACACCCGGTCTCGCGCGGGATCATATCGGCCGGAACCCCGCAAGGAAAGGGCACAGGGCGGGGCCCGGCATCACGATCAGCGGATTTCGCCGCCGGTATGTCCTTTCAGAATCACCCTTCAGGCCCTAAATCCAGGCGGCCCGGGCTGCAAGGTCAGGCGGGCCGGCAGACGGGCCGGCAGACGGGCCGGAAGGGCGCCGATGTCCGATGTCGGAAGGGTGGCAGAGCGGTCGATTGCTCCGGTCTTGAAAACCGGCGATGCGCAAGCATCCGTGGGTTCGAATCCCACCCCTTCCGCCAGGCCCTCTTGCCTGTCTGCGCACGGTCGTCCCGGCCCGGGGCGGGACGGGTCAATCCGCGGCGGCCAGCGGCAGCATTGTCATGTGCAGGCTTCCGTCCATCATCGGAAGCACGACCCTGTCGCCGTCGATGGGCAGGACTGCATGGCGCACCGCGCCCGGAATGCCGCCCTGCGCCTTCAGGCTGCCGTCGGCAAGGTCCAGAAGACGCAGGGTGTTGTCCATGTCGAGCGTGTAGAGCAGGCCGGCGCGGCTGGTCAATTCGGCCATCAGCGAGGCCCAGTCGTCGCCGCCGGGGACATAGTCGGTGGTCTGATGCCGCCAGCGCACCGCGCCGGTGGCAATGTCGATCGCATAGATCCAGCCGGTTGGAGACCACAGGCAGGCAACATCCCCCGCCAGGTGATGCGAATTGATGAAGTTGCCGGCCACGAATTCCCACAGGACGTCGCCATCGGTGGGCGAGATGCCCAGCAGCTGTTCCTTGTAGCTGCCCGCGACAAGCAGGCCGTCGGCGGCGTGGATCTGGCGCAGGTATTGCCAGTAGCCGCGCCGGTCGTGTGACCAGATCAGCCGGCCTTCGGCAAGGTCAAGGCAATAAAGACGGCCATCGCCTGGCCCGGCGAAAACCCGGTCGCCGAGGATGCTGGGGGCGTAGGCGGCAAGCGTGTCCGGCACGCCGGCAAAGCGCCACCGTTCCGCGCCGGTCGCAAGCTCGATCGCAACGATCTCGTGCCCGTCGCCCAGGACCACGAGGCCCGCGCCCAGCGTCGGCAAGCCGGTCTGGATCCGGGCCGGGTAGCGCCAGAGTTCAGCGCCACTGTCGCGTGCCAGGCAGGCGATGCCGCCGCGGCCGCCGACGATCACGTGCCGGTCCAGGATCCTTGGCCGGAAAGCGGCCGTCTGCGGCAGATCGAGCGGATGCTGCCAGACCGGCGCGGCGCTGTCAGGGTCAACACAGCCCACCGTCACATCGCCGCAAAAGTAGATCAGGCCGTCGTCAAAGGCGGGTGGCCGGAGCACGGCGTTTCCAGTCTGCCAGATGCGCAAAGGCGCGAGAGGCGGCGCGGCCGCCGCCTCTCTGCCCAAAAGCAATCCCAGCGGCAGCCCGGCCAGGACGCTGCGTCGGCTGAGGTTCACTCGCACAGAGCCCCTTGCCGGACCCATTCGAACAGGATCTGGGTATTCGGGTGATCCCGGTCCTCGAGCGGGCTGATGCCGGGCGGCATGCGGTTCTCGACCAGATGCTGCAGGATCGCGCTGTCTTCGGGCTTGCCGGGGATCACGACCTTGACCGCGTTTTCCACGCCCTTGGCCACCGAATCCGCCCCCAGCATGATGCCTGCGTAAGAGGTCAGGTCCATTTCGTGGAAGCTGGGCGGTTCCTGGTTGGACATGTGGCATTCGATGCAGGCCGGCGCGTCGGGGCCGAAGGCCCCTTCGGTTGCGAACAGCGGCAGGATGGCGTCCTTGAAGTGCTGGTCGTCCTTGGCACCGTCCAGAATCCAGGCTTCAAGCAGGGCGACATTCGGCGAGTCCGTCGGGACGTGGAAGCCGGTGCCGAACGGCATCCGGTTGTTGCGCAACCGCCGGCCAAGGATTTCGCGCTTCGGGTCGGCGCCCGGCGTGAAGATCGCCCGCGCCGGCGCCTCGGTCGAGCCGGTGCGCATGCCTTCGCAGGTGGACAGGTCCAGTCCGCGATAGCTCTTGGCCGGGTCGTTGTTGGAATGGCAGACCACGCAGGCCGGGCCGGGACCGAACGAGTTGGGGGTGTGCATCAGCAGGTTGATGTAGCTGAAGGGGATCGGCAGTCCGCGATTGATGATCAGTTCCTGCACCACCGCGTTGTCGGCCTCGAAGGCCTCGCCCCCGGCCTTCATGTCCAGGACCAGTTGTTCGGACAAGGTGCGCTTGCCGTCATCTTCGGCTTGTTCGGCCTGTGCGACCGCCGTCCAGCCGACGGTGGCGCACAAGGCCAGAACCGCCGGTGTTCGCAAAAGGGCCATGTAATTCGTCATCCGTTTCCTCCCTAAATCCCCATTCCATTCTTGCGGCCACACAGCGACGAAAGGTCAACGAGCCAAGAGGAACCGCGCTCAAAGCTGAGGCGATCAGGGGTTTTTGTGTCAAGATATTCGATTGTGGCACAATCATAGATTGCACGCCCTTCAGGCCATTGAATGGCAATGGAAAATTATATGAATCGTCGCTATATCATTTGATAAGAATTGCGCCTGGTGCATATCCGAATTGCCTTTTGGTCATGCCTTGGCGGTCAGTGTCGGTCGCCCACTTCTGGCTCAAGATATTGAAATACATGAGTTAAAATCGATCCCCTGCGCCTTCTGGCTGGTCGGACTCCCGTCTTGGAAAGCCGGCCGAGCGCCATAAGCAGAAGGCCGATGCGCCCGCATAAACCAAAGTGATATGGCCCGTTCTTTTGGCCATCTGCGAGGTTCAGGCCCGACCGCTCCGGGCATCGGCTCGAAACGCATCGGCTTCCGCGTCGCTGCCCGGGGCCACAGAGGCCACGCCGAAGTCAAGGAACTCATCCATGAACAGGGCAAGGAATTCGGCGCGAGTCGTCACGCCGGCCTTGTGGAAGACCGAACTCATCTGCGCCTTGACCGTGCCTTCGCGGGTGCCGCGCAAGGCCGCGATTTCCGAAATCCGCAATCCGCGAAAAGCCAGCAGCGCGACATCGCGCTCGGCTTGCGACAGCGACCATTGGTCGAACCTGGCATTGATCAGGTCATCGAAACACGCGCGCAGCGCCGAGAGCGTGCTGTCCTTGTCGTCTCCCAGGCTGCGCAGCGCCCGCTCATAATCCAGCCCCATCCACAGGCTGAACACCAGAAACCCGACAGCCAGGCTTTCAAACCCCATGTGCAGGACTTCCGCGGCTTCGGGCATGGTTCCCGTCTGAGCCATCTCAGACATGTCATAGGCCACGTCCAACGTGAAAAAGGTCACGCAAGTCATCTGCATGACCCGCATCATGGTGCGTGGTTTCAGGCGACGCATCTGTCTCCCTTCTTTGCGGTTCCGACGGGTATGCCCGAAATTGCCTGAGTCGTGGCGCAATTCCATCTTCAATGCCAGCGTTTCGACGCCTGCTATTGGGTGTATGTCCGGACACGAGATTGGCAAGGCTCGGCAGCTCCGCCGCGCGCAGTCACGATCGTCGAGACCGTTCAGCGCCGGACGCCGATGCCGCTGCAGGGCGCATGGTCGACGTGGTCCGCTTCGTCGGTCTTCGAGGTCCGTTGACAGTCCATTCCGGTTGCGACGTCCGTCTTCGCGATCTGGCCCTGTCCGAATGCGGGCGCCCTTGCGCGCGGGGGCGGGGGCGGGTAGGAAGCGCGCGGTTCGAGGGCCTTGGGAGGGCTTTGATGCCGCTTCTGGTGATGAAATTCGGCGGCACCTCGGTGGCGGACCTTGGCCGCATCGAGAATGCAGCAAAGAAGGTGCAACTGGAGGTCGAGCGCGGCTATGACGTGATCGTCATCGTCAGCGCGATGTCGGGCAAGACCAATGAGCTGGTGGGATGGGTCGAGACCACCTCGAAGCTGTATGATGCGCGCGAATACGACGCGGTCGTGGCCAGCGGCGAAAACGTCACCGCGGGGCTGATGGCCTTGCGGCTGCAAGAGATGGGCGTGCCGGCGCGGTCCTGGCAGGGCTGGCAGGTGCCGATCAACACCACATCGGCCCATGGCTCTGCCCGGTTCGTGTCGATCCCGCGCGACCATATCGACGCCAAGTTCGCCGAAGGCTTCAAGGTGGCGGTGGTGGCCGGCTTCCAGGGCGTCAGCGCCGAAGGGCGGATCACCACGCTGGGACGCGGCGGCAGCGACACCACGGCGGTGGCCTTCGCGGCCGCCTTCGGTGCCGAGCGTTGCGACATCTACACTGATGTGGACGGCGTCTATACCACCGACCCGCGGATCACCGCCAAGGCCCGCAAGCTGGACAAGATCGCCTTCGAGGAGATGCTGGAGCTGGCCTCGCTTGGCGCCAAGGTGCTGCAGACCCGCAGCGTGGAACTGGCGATGCGCTTCAAGGTGCGGCTGCGCGTGCTGTCCTCATTCGAGGATACGGACGAGACATCGGGAACCCTGGTCTGCGACGAGGAGGAAATCATGGAATCCAAAGTGGTCTCGGGCGTTGCCTACAGCCGCGACGAGGCGAAGATGACGCTGGTCAGCGTCGAGGACCGGCCGGGTGTGGCCAGCGCCATCTTCGGGCCACTGGCCGAGGCCGGGGTGAACGTGGACATGATCGTCCAGAACATTTCCGAAAAGAACTATGGCACCCACACCGGGGCGGTCACCGACATGACCTTTTCGGTGCCGGTGAACCAGGTGGCGCGGGCGCAGAAGGCGATGCAGGACGCGCTGGATGCGGGCATCGTCAGGTATGACGACCTGATCACCGATACCGACGTGGCCAAGGTCTCGGTGGTGGGTATCGGCATGCGCAGCCAGGTTGGCGTGGCGGCCAAGATGTTCGCGGCGCTGGCGGCAGAGAACATCAACATCAAGGTCATCGCCACCAGCGAAATCAAGATCAGCGTGCTGATCGACCGCAAGTACCTGGAACTGGCGGTGCAGACCCTGCACGACGCGTTCGAACTGGAAAAGGCCTGAGCACGATCAGGGCTCGAAGCGTCCCGTGCCCTCGCGGTCGCGCTTGTAGGACCGCGCCAGCGGGAACGGCGGCAACCAGGTTTCGCGGCGGAGCGTCCACAGCTCGTAGCTGGGGATGAACTGGTCGGGGGCGTCCAGCGCGCCGAGGTTCACCTCGACCTCGTCACCGCTGCGGCCGAAGACGTGAGAGCCGCAGGTGGGGCAGAAGTGGCGGCCGTTGTAGCTGCGCGTCTCGCCGGTGACCGTCACGGCACCCTGCGGAAAGATCGCCGAGGCGTGGAACAGCGCGCCGTGGGCCTTGCGGCAATCGAGGCAGTGGCAGAGGCCCACCCGCCAGGGTTGCCCGGTGGCGGTGATGCGCAGTGCGCCACAAAGGCATCCGCCGGTGACCTGGTCCATGCCGCGTCTCCTTGCCGTGACCTTGGGCGGGCAGTCTGCCGTGACGATTGCCGGGCGTCCACAAGGAAGCACCTTCCCGCAGGCAGGCCGCAGCGCCCATCGGGACTGCCACAAAGCGCACCGTCCTTGCCGCGACTTGCCCGTTTTGCGGCCGCCGGCCCCGCGCGGTGGGGGTTCGGGGCAGTGCCCCCTCGCCAAGTGCCTGCCGCTTTCCTATAGAGAGGCCAAGGGGGAGCCATGCCGATGCCGGAACGCACCGAGAGCGAAAGCCGCAAGCTGCTGCGCCGTCTGCGCGACGTGCTGGCGGTGCCCGGCAAGGGCCAGGACCGGCTGGACAGCATCACCCATCTGATCGCGGATTCGATGGGCACCGAGGTGTGCTCGATCTATCTGTTTCGCGATCCCGAAACGCTGGAGCTGTGCGCCACCGAGGGGTTGAAGAAGGAAGCCGTCCACCAGACCCGGATGAAGCTGGGCGAGGGTCTGGTCGGCCGCGTGGCCCGTGGCGGTGCGCCGGTCAACACCGCCAATGCACCGGCCGAACGCGGTTTCCGCTTCATGCCGGAAACCGGGGAGGAGATCTTCTCCAGCTTCCTGGGCGTGCCGATTCAGCGGGTGGGCGAAAAGCTGGGCGTGCTGGTGGTGCAGTCGAAGGAGGCGCGGGGGTTTTCCGAAGACGAGGTCTATGCCGTCGAGGTCGTGGCCATGGTGCTGGCCGAGATGACGGAACTGGGCGCCTTCACCGGCGACGACGGCGCGATGAAGGCCCTGCACCGCCAGCCGGTGATGTTCCGCGGCACCCAAGGCCAGGAAGGCGCGGCCGAGGGCCGGGTCTGGCTGCACGAGCCGCGGGTGGTGGTCACGAACCCGGTGGCCGACGATCCGCTGACCGAGATCGACCGCATCCGTGAGGCCGTGGGGGTGCTGCGCGTCTCGATCGACGATCTCCTGGAGGCGCAGGAGCTGGACAAGGACCAGAAGCAGGTTCTCGAGGCTTACCGGATGTTCGCCCATTCGCGCGGCTGGCTGCGCCGGATGGAGGAAGACATCATGCGCGGCCTCTCGGCCGAGGCGGCGGTGGAAAAAGAGCAGTCGGCGGCGCGGGCGCGGATGGAGCAGGTGGCCGACGCCTACCTGCGCGAGCGGTTGCATGATCTGGACGACCTGTCGAACCGGCTGTTGCGCATCCTGACCGGGCAGGGCCGCGACACCGGCGCCGAGATGCCCGACAACCCGGTTCTGGTGGCGCGCAACATCGGCCCGGCGGAACTGCTGGAATACGGCCGGCGGCTGCGCGGCGTGGTGCTTGAGGAAGGCAGCGTCGGCAGCCATGCGGCGATTGTCGCCCGCGCCCTGGCAATCCCGCTGGTGATCCATGCCGAGCGGATCAGCGGCGAGGCGCTGAACGGTGATGCGATCCTGGTCGATGGCGATCAGGGCATCGTGCACCTGCGCCCCGAGGAAACCGTGGCCCGCGCCTTCCGCGACAAGATCGCCATGCAGGCCGAGGCGCAGAAGCGCTATGCCAGCCTGCGGGGCCTGCCGGCGCAGGGCACCTGCGGCACGGTGGTCGCGCTGGACATGAACGCCGGCCTGATGGCCGACCTTCCCAGCCTGGACAGTTCGGGCGCCGAAGGGGTGGGCCTGTTCCGCACCGAATTGCAGTTCCTGATCCGCAACAAGATGCCCAAACGGGCGGAACTGGCCTCGCTTTACACCCGGGTGATGGACGCCGCCCAGGGCCAGCGGGTGGTGTTCCGCACCCTCGACATCGGGTCGGACAAGGTGCTGACCTACATGAAGCCCTCGGACGAGCCGAACCCGGCGATGGGCTGGCGGGCGATCCGGGTGGGCCTGGACAAGCCGGGCGTGCTGCGGATGCAGGTGCAGGCGCTGATCCGGGCGGCGGCGGGGCGGCCCTTGACCATCATGTTCCCCTTCGTGGCCGAACACGCCGAGTTCGCCGAGGCGCGATCCCATGTGCTGCGCGAGCTGCACCGCGAGCGGTCACTCGGCCACCCGGCGCCCGAACGGCTGGAGATCGGCGCGATGTGCGAGACGCCGTCCTTGGCCTTCGCGCCGCGGGCGTTCTTCGAACTGGCCGATTTCATCTCGGTCGGCGGCAATGACCTCAAGCAGTTCTTCTTTGCGGCGGACCGGGAAAACGAACGGGTGCGGCGGCGCTATGACACGCTGAACCTCAGCTTCCTGGGGTTCCTCGAGGGCATCGTCGCCCGCGCGGCCGAGGCGGGCACGCCGCTGTCGTTCTGCGGCGAGGATGCCGGCCGGCCGGTCGAAGCGGTGGCGCTTGCGGCGCTGGGGTTCCGCCGTCTGTCGATGCGGCCGGCCTCGATCGGGCCGGTCAAGGCGCTGATCCGACGGGTCAACCTGGTCGAGGCCCGGGAGGTGATCGAGGCCGCGAGGGCGCGCGGGGCTGAGACCGCAAGGGCCGCCCTGATGGACTGGCTCGCGACCCAGGCGGGATGATCCAGCAGAGCGCCTTCCGGCGCAGGCTTCTTGCCTCGTCGTCGCCTTTCAGTGAGCGCGATCAGAAGGTCTGAGGACCGCGCGAAAACGGCGCGTTGTTCTTCAATGATTTAGCGCGTGGGCTGATCAGAGGCTCTGGCGAAATCCGGCCGGAATGGCGGGGGTTTCGTCGTGTGCAAACTCTGGTTTCAATAGAAAATGAAATGAAATCAATATTTTAAATCGCAGGCTCCGCAACAGACGGTGCGGGAAGAACCGCCCATCGCACGCGCCGACAAGGGGGCCGACCCGGTCAATCTCATGATCGGTCCAGCAGTTCATCCATGGTGCGGAAGCTATCGAGGTTGAGGCCCTCAAGGAGTCTGTCCTTGATAGCGAAGTGAAGCAGCACAAGCTCGGTGAAGTCCACGATTGACCGCGCTCCGACTCTGGCATCCTTGACCAGAATCCTGTCCCGAGCATGATGCTCAAGGTCTGCTGCATATCTGCCGAAGTCATTTCCGTCCTGGAGCCGTTTCAGATTGAACACGACACAGGCCGCAGGCTGATCACCAAGAGGCGTGACGATTGATCGGCTTCGTTGCGGGTTTCGGGCGGTGCGGCACGTCGCTCGCTTGTGCGATGCTGGCCGCGGGCGGCTTGCCGGTGGCCGGGGTGGCGCCGGTCTTTGAGGACCACCGCTTTTCGCCGCGGCGCACTGATCCGGCCTGGCTGCTGGCGCAGACCGGCCGTGTCATCAAATGGGTCTGCCCGCTGACAACCTGGTGACCGGATGAGGCGCAAGGTCGCGTTCTGTGGCTGGACCGCAACCCCGAAGAACAGGTGAAATCTCAGGTCAGGCTTGCTCTTGCCTGCGGCAAGCGCCGAACCGATCCGGGCAAGATGGCACCGGAGACCGCGGCACAGATCAGGCATCACACCGCGGGCGCCGTTGCCTTGGCAGGGGAACAGGCTCCTCCTCGCCGGCGGGGGGCGCCGCCCCCGTCTTCGCGTGCCGCGAAGACTCCCCCGGGGTATTTGGGCCAAGATGAAGTCCATGCCGCTTCATCTTGGCTCAAATATCCCCGCCGGAGGCATACCCGGCTGATGCCGGGAGCCCCGCCCCAGCAGAAGCGTCGCGGTGCGGCGGGGCGGCCGAGCCGGTTGCGCGCTTGCGCGCAGAGGCGAGAGGAAAGGCATGCGACCGCGCTTGCGCGGGCGCTCCTTATGGATCAGAGCCGGTCTCAGGACCGGGTGATGCAGGCAGGTGCGGTGGCTGCTGCGAAGGCCGAAAGCACGGGTTCGGCGCCGTGCTGTTCGGCCAGGCGCAAGAGCGCGAAGCGGATGGCGGCGGTCTCGCGGTAGTAGTTCAGGAAGGCGGCGTTCAGCGCCGCACCGGAGACCGCGCCCAGCACCGGCACGGTCTGAGCGGCGAGTTTCTGGCCCAAGGCGGCGGCGAGTTTCGGCGCGACGGTGGCGATCAGTTTCTGCAGCGCCGGGCCGGTCAGGGTCAGACGGGCCGACAGAAAGCTGGTGTCGATGCCGTCGTCCGCCGCAGCAGGGCTGCCTGAGCCGAAGGTGCGCAAGGCTTCGGCCTTGATCCACGGGTCGTCCGGATCATAGCCGGCGGCAACGGCCTCGCGCCGGATTGCATGCAGAAGGACGGTGATGGTCAGCGGCAGTTCGGCCAGCGCAGTGGCCAGTCCGCCCGCCCCACCCACAGCACCGGTGGCCATCGCCGCGGCCAACGTGGTGCGGCCCTTGGGGTCGGGCAGCCGGGCGCCGGCACCCGACAAGCCGTAAGAGGTTTCCAGCGCCCGAGCGGTGATGTCTTCAATCCGGGTACGCAGCGCATGTGGCAACAGGGTGAACTGGCCCTCCAGCGTGCCTCCCAGCCGGTTGACCAGCGCCATCACCGGCCCGTTGGCGCGTTTCCACCGTGCGGCAAGGGCCGCGATCTCGGGCGAGGGGTCCGGGGGCAGGGCGGCCGGAAGGGCGGGGAGGGTCTGGTCCATGTCCTTCGATATGGGTGGCCGGCCGGCCCGCGCAAGCCTCAGGTGGCGCGGGCGACCTTGCCGGTGACGCCTTTCCAGGCGCCGGCCTTCAGTTCGAATCCCAGCACGCGGTCGGGGTTGGTCGGGGGCGGCATCTCTACCCCCTCCAGCCGGGCAAAGCCGAACCGCGAATAATAGGGCGCGTCGCCCACCAGCAGCACCCGTTCCCAGCCCAGACGCCGCGCCTCGGCCAGGCTTTCGTTGATGAGAAGGCCGCCCAGGCCCTCGCCTTGCCGAGTGGGGTGCACCGCGACCGGGCCAAGCAGCAGGATGTCGTCTTCGCCGACCAGCGCGGGCCAGTAGCGGATCGCGCCTGCAAGGGTGCCGTCGTCGTCGCGCAAGGTCAGGCAGAGCGGCGCCACGGTCGGCACGCCGTCGCGCAGACGGTAGGACGACAGCGCCGTCCGGCCCGGCGCGAAGCACAGGTCGTAGAGCGCTTCGACCTCCCACCAGTCGGCTTCGGTTTCCTCTTCAAGCCGGTAGGCCACGGGCGCCCTTTCCCGAATCTGCTGGAAACGCCGCGTAACATGCGATTGTGTCAGGGGCAAATGTCCGCGAGGTGGCCGATGTTCTACCGCCCAGAGGCCGGTTCCGGCCTGCCGCACAACCCGTTCAAGGCGGTGGTCAGCCCGCGCCCGATCGGCTGGATTTCCACTCGCGTGGGGGGGCTGGGCGACAACCTTGCGCCCTATTCCTTTTTCAACGCGGTGGGCGACAGCCCGCCGCTGGTGATGTTTGCCGGCGACCCGAACGACAGCATCACCAACGCCTGCGCAGCCGGGGTCTTTGCCGTGAACATTGTGGAAAAAGCCACCTGGCGGAAGATGAACGCCACTTCGGCCCGGGTCGCGCGGGGGGTGGACGAATTCGTGTTGTGCGGCGTGGCCAAGGCGGAATGCACCACCATCGACTGCCCGCGGGTGGCCGACGCCCCCGCCACGCTGGAATGCGTGCTGGAGCGGCACCTGGTGCTGCCGGGCGACAACCACATGGTGATCGGCCGGGTCACCGGCATTCATCTGCGCGACGATTGTCTGCGGGACGGCCGGTTCGACGTCACCGCCTATGTGCCGGTCGCGCGGCTGGGCTACAAGGACTATGCCTTTGTCCGCGAGGTGCGCAGCCTGGACCGGCCAGAGTGACGCAGGTCGGTCAGAGCGCACGCCAGCCGATGTCCGAGCGGCAGAAGCCTTCGGGCCAGGTCAGGTGGTCGATCATCGCATAGGCCCGGTTGCGGGCCTCGGCCAGGGTGTCGCCGCGGGCGGTGACGTTCAGCACGCGGCCGCCGTTGGCGACGATCTGGCCGCCCTTCTCGGCGGTGCCGGCGTGAAACACCATGTGGCGGCTGTCTTCGGGCAGGCGGCTCAGGCCGTGGATGACGGAGCCTTTTTCGTAGGCGCCCGGATAGCCCCTGGCGGCCATCACCACGGTCAGGGCGTGGTCCTCGGCCCAGTTCACCCGTGCCTCGGCCAGCCGACCCTCGG
Source organism: Rhodobacter sp. Har01 (assembly GCF_020564565.1). Lineage (GTDB taxonomy): Bacteria > Pseudomonadota > Alphaproteobacteria > Rhodobacterales > Rhodobacteraceae > Pseudogemmobacter. The sequence goes on along the minus strand of NZ_JAJCTD010000004.1, from coordinate 68,857 downwards.
CGCAGGCGAGCATCAGGTCCAGCGCCTGCGCGCCCAGGCGCATCATCAGCACCTGGGTCTCTGGGTCGCCAAAGCGGCAGTTGTATTCCACCAGCCTGGCGCGGCCATTTTCGATCATCAGTCCGGCGTAGAGGACGCCCTGGTAGGGCGTGCCGCGGCGGGCCATCTCGCGGATCGTCGGCAGGACGATCTGATCCAGCGCCCGGGCCTGGAGTTCGGGCGTAAGCACCGGGGCGGGGGAATAGGCGCCCATGCCGCCGGTGTTGGGGCCGGTGTCGCCGTCGCCCACCCGCTTGTGGTCTTGCGCGGTGCCGATCGGCAGGGCGGTTGTGCCGTCGGTCAGCACGAAGAAGCTGGCTTCCTCGCCGGCCATGAACTCTTCGATCACGACTTCCGCCCCGGCGGCGCCGAACTCGCCGCCGAACATGTCGTCGATGGCCGCAAGCGCCTCGGGGGCGGTCATTGCCACGATCACGCCCTTGCCGGCGGCCAGGCCGTCGGCCTTGATCACGATGGGCGCGCCCTGGGCGGTGGCATGGGCGCGGGCGGCGGCGGCATCGGTGAAGCGGGCGTAGGCGGCGGTGGGCGCGCCGCAGGCCGCGCAGATTTCCTTGGTGAAGGCTTTCGAGGCCTCAAGCCGTGCCGCCGCGGCGGAGGGGCCGAAGGTCAGGATACCGGCCGCGCGGGTGGCATCGGCGACGCCGGCGGCCAGCGGCGCCTCGGGGCCGACGATGACGAAATCGACGGCGTTCTCTTCGCAGAAGGAGACCACGGTGGCGCCGTCGAGGATGTCGATGCCGGCCACCTCGGCCATCTGGGCGATGCCCGCATTGCCGGGGGCGACGATCAGCCGGTCGCACTTGGGGTTCTGCTTCACCGCCCAGGCCAGCGCATGTTCGCGCCCGCCAGAGCCGAGGATCAGGATGTTCATGGCGGCTTTCCCCCCTTGGCCGGGCCCTGCGGGCGTTCTACGGTCCGCGGCGCGGCGTGACAAGGTTGCGGAGGCCGGAGATGTGGGTGCCAGTGGTGGTGGGGGCGATCGTGGTCGTGGCGACCGCGCGCCTGGTGGCGACCCGGCGACGCCGCCAGCGGCGGGCGCGGCCCGGCCGAGACGACAGCAGCCCCTGGATGAACAACGACACCGGCAGTCCAGGCGCCGGCCTGCCGCTTGCCGAGGACCGCAGCGGCGACCCGCCGCCCGCACGCGAGGACTGCCGGGCCGCTGAAGACGGCCAGAGCACCCGCGACACCGGCGATTGCGCGGCGGGCAGCGACGGCGGAAGCGACGGCGGCGGGGGGGGTGGCGGTGACGGCGGCGGGGGTGGCGACTGAGCTTCGGGCAAGACCGGGTGGTCAGCCGTGGCCTGTCCACCTTCGCGCCATGGTTGTGACAGGTTCGCGGGACACGCTTACCGCGTTGTTGCAACACGGAGTATGTGCATGAATCGCCTAGTCTTTCTGAGGTCTTTCGCTCTGGCCTGCGCGGCCGCAACCCTGTGCCTGCCTTCGCTGGGTACCGGTCCGGCTGCCGCGCAGGATCGCGCCGCGCTGCAACAGGCCCTCGAGGGCTTGTCCGCGATCGGGCGCACCACCGCCCAGACCGAGCTGCGGTTCGCCGGCGTATATCAAGGCGCGATCGATGGCCGCTATGGCCGCGGCACTGAAGCCGCGCTGATCGCAGGGGCCGCGTTCATGCGCGACAATTCACGCGGCAAGGTGGTCGTCGACCTGACCAACGCCGCCGAAGCCTCGGCCTATGTCCGCGGCCTTGCCGAAGGGGCCCATTCGGCCTGGCTTTACGGCGAGGGCGGAGAGTGCGACGGCTGCTGACCGCAGCGCGCTTGCCCGGCGAGGGCGCATCGGGCAAACAGGGCGCATGGACCTGATCGATGACGGCCCCCCGCCCGGCAACCAGCCGGAATACACCGTGTCCGAGCTTTCGGGCGCGGTGAAGCGGGTGATCGAGGCCGAGTTCGGGCTTGTGCGGGTGCGGGGTGAGGTGGGGCGGGTCAGCCGTCCGGCCTCGGGGCACTTGTATTTCGCGCTGAAGGATGACCGGGCCAGCCTGGATGCCGTCAGCTGGAAGGGCCAGGTCGCGAAAATGCAGGTGCGGCCCGAGGAGGGGATGGAGGTCATTGCCACCGGGCGGATGACCACCTTTCCCGGCCAGTCGAAGTATCAGCTGATCGTCGAGGACGTGGCGCCAGCTGGCGCGGGCGCGCTGATGGCGATGCTGGAGAAGCGCCGCGCCGCCTTGGGGGCCGAGGGGCTGTTCGATCCGGCCCGCAAGAAGCCCATTCCGTTCCTGCCCGGGGTGATCGGGGTTGTCACCTCTCCCAGCGGGGCGGTGATCCGCGACATCCTGCACCGGCTGCGCGACCGCTTTCCGCGGCATGTGCTGATCTGGCCGGTAGCGGTGCAAGGCGAGAAATGTGCAGCCGAGGTGGCGGCGGCGATCCGCGGGTTCAATGACATCGCGCCGGGCGGGCCGGTGCCGCGGCCGGATGTGATCATCGTGGCGCGCGGCGGTGGAAGCCTTGAAGACCTTTGGGGCTTCAACGAGGAAATCGTGGTGCGGGCGGCGGCGGCGTCGGTCATTCCGCTGATCAGCGCGGTGGGGCATGAGACCGACACGACGCTGATCGACTTTGCCGCCGACCTGCGAGCGCCCACGCCGACGGCGGCGGCCGAGCTGGCGGTGCCGGTGCGGCTGGAGCTGGTGGCGGCGGTCGACGGGTTGGCGGCGCGACAGAGCCGGGCGCTGGCCACGGCGATGGAACGGCGGCGACTGCGGCTGTCGGACCTGGCGCGCGGGTTGCCGCGGCTGGAGGCGCTGACCGGCAGTGCGGCGCAGCGGCTGGACATGGCGGCGGGGCGGTTGTCCGGCGCATTGGGGCTGATGGTGGCCCGCAAGCGCGGCGCGTTCGACGCGCGCGCCGGGCGGATGCGGCCGGACCTGCTGCTGGGGCTGGTGGCGCGGCGGCGCGATGCGCTGGCGGCGCGCGGCGAGGCCTTGTCTGCGCGGCTGGCCAGGCGGGTGGAACTGGCGCATCTGGGGCTGGACAAATGGGCCTCGCGGCTGGCCCCGGCGCTGTACCGGCTGCTGGCCGATGCAGCCCGAAAGGGCGCCGAGGGAAAGACACGGCTGGAGACCCTGGGCCAACGGCTGGACGCGGCGCCCGGGCGGCGGCTGGCGGAATTGTCGCGCCGGCTGGAGTCGGTGGACCGGACGCGGCTGACCTTGGGCCATGCCGCGACGCTCAAGCGGGGGTTCGCGGTGGTGCGGGCCGGCGGGCACGTCGTCACGCGGCGCGCTGAAGCCGAGGGCGCTTCGGCGCTGGAAATCGAGTTCGCGGATGGCCGGTTGGCGGTGCAGCGCGATGGGGCGGCCGGACCGGGGACCGCGAAGCGCCCGAAGGACAAGGGCGACGGCGGGCAGGGCCGCCTGTTCTGACCGGACGATGACGGACGAAGGCGATTTCCGACCGGAAATCGTGGACGGAATTCGCGCGAATTCCGGCTTCTTCAGACCCCGAGGAATCCCTCACAGCCGATCGGGCCGTCTTTCGACGGGTAGAGCATGATCGGAACCGTGGTGCGGTCGCCCTGGAACCAGCCCATGATCCAGCCGCCGCGGTCGTGGTAGCTCCAGCAGACCGGATCATCGGGCTTGTCTTCGTATTGAAAGCAGATCTGCGCGCCGACCTGTTCCCAGGTGCCGTGGATGCAGCGGTCGCTGTCGCGCCAGATCACCCGTTGGCCGGAGAGAAAGGTCTCGACCCCATAAAGGCCAAGTTCAGCATCGTGGGTGTCCATGGTCTTGCCGCGCGTCAGCGCGTCGAAGGCCTTGGCCGACAGCGGCGGGTCATTGGCGGGCGTCTCGGCCGCGGCAGGCAAGGCCAGGGCAAAGGCAAGCAGCGCGAGCCCGAGCCGCATCACACGCCGACGTCCGGGCCGGGGCAATTCAGGCCCTCGCTGCTTTGTGCCACCTCGGACAGTTCGGACCCCGGCGCATCGTTCACCGACAGCGCCCGAAGCCCCTCGCCGTCTTGCCAGAAGGTCCAGCAATGGTCTTCCGGATCATATTCGTAGGTAAAGCAGATCAGCCCTTCCTTTTCGTACCAGCTGCCATACTGGCAGTCGTCCGCGGTGAACTTCCAGCGCACCTTGCGGCCGGGCAGGTATTCCTCGATCCCGAAGACCGAGCCGAACTGCGAATAGGTCAGGGTCTTGCCGGTGACATAGGCGTCGAACTCGGCGGCGGTCATCGGAACGTCGCCGGCCCCCGCTGGCAGGGGGGCCGAAAGGGCGAAGCTCAGGACAAGAGCAAGGCGGCGCATAGGGCGGTCTCCGGACAGGTTGTCGCCAACCTGCCAGAGACCGAAAGGCCGCGCCAGTCAGGTCGGCGTGACGTCGTCGTGATTGCCTGCGGCCGGCGAGGTGTCGGCTGCAGTGTCGGCGGCCATGGTCGCTGCCGGGGCCGGGCTGTCAGGCGCGGTTTCCGGCGGAACGGTGGCGTTGCCGTGCAGGGTGCGCCAACGCGCCAGCAGCGGCTCCATCCGGGCCTTCCAGGTGGTGGGGAACAGCGCCATGGTGCAGGCCATCGGCAGCGGCCAGGGCAGCTGCGGCGCCACATCCGGCGCCGGCAGCCGCAGCAGCGGGTAAGGCCGCGTCGGGTTGGCGTGGTGGTCCGAATGGCGCGGCGCGTTCAGCATCGTCGCCGACGACAACCAATGCGCGGTGTTCCAGCTGTGCTCCAGCCCCACCGGCGCCGTCCGGCCATCCTGAACCGCCCGGCGCAGGCCGTAGTGCTGGACATAGTCGGAGAGAAAGATCTGCACCGTGGCATGGGCCGAAAGCAGCAGCCAGACGAACAGGCCCAGCACCCCGGCGATCCAGATCGCCACGATCAACGCCAGCACCGCCCCGCCGATGTAGATCAGGTAGGGGTGCGGGTCGGTAAGTCCGCCGTTCGAGCGTGCCCGCATTTCGTTCTCGGCCTTCAGACCGGCGTCGAAGCTGCCCTTCCAGGCGCGCTGCAGGTACTGGTAGAAGGTTTCGCCCTCGCGCGCCGAGTTCGGGTCCTGGTCGGTGGCGACGTGGCGGTGGTGAACCAGCCGGTGGGCGCTGGCGTGATGGCCGACCAGCATTGCCGAATAGACCGCCTGGCCCAGGTGGAACATCGGCTTGTTGGTGCGGTGAATCAACTCGTGCGCCGCCGGATGCGCGACCTGCCCCAGCCAGAGGCCGGTGCCGAGCAGCATGAGGAGGCGTTCGATGAACGACAGCGAAGAACTGCCGGCGATCGCCCAGGTGGCGATCATCATCAGCACCAGCGCGGCAGCGCCGAGACCGACGAGAAGATTGTCAGCCGCAAGCACCTCTTGTCCCTCGGGCGCGTCCGCGGTGCCGAAGGGGAGGACCTGATCGACCACGATGGTGATCGCCGCCATGTAGAGGAAGGCGAGCCACAGCCACATCCCGCCTTGCGACGCGCCGATGGCCAGAAAGGCGGCCGGCAGCACCGTCGCCAGAGTAAAGGCTATCATCGGCACGGGGCGGGCAGATTTCTTGAGGATATCCATCATTCCAGAGGCACCTTTCTGCTTGTGTTGCATTCTATCATGTGGCGTGCCGAGGGCCAGTGACGCTGCGCCGCAGCCTGCTGCCACAGCGCGGAAATCGGCCGGTGGCCTCGGCCGCAACGGCAGGCTTGCGATCCGGCACGGCAAAGGCAGGATGCCATGCGGCGCAGCGGGCGACCTTCGGGGCGCGCAACGGCTGCTGCCCAGGGGGGAACGGATGCTTGCGGGCGTGCTGGTGATGGCGGTGATTCCCGCGCTGGTCTACCTTCTGTGGCACGCCGGACGGCCGCCGCAGCCGGGCCTGGCCGCCGCCCTGGTCAAGACCGCCTCGACCGCTCTTCTGGCTTTGGGCGGCCTGGTCGCCGGCGCGCCGGCGGCGATCGTGGCCGGCCTTGCCTTTGGCGCGTTGGGCGATTTCGCCTTGGCGCGGCCGGGCGAACGGGCCTTCCTGGCCGGAATGGCGGCTTTCGGCGCCGGTCACCTGGCCTATGCGATGGCGTTCTGGACGGGCGATCCCGGCCCCTGGTGGGCGGTCGGCGCGGTGCTGGCGTTGGCCGGGTCCACCGAGGTCTGGCTGGCGCCTCGGGTACCGCGACCGATGCGATGGCCGGTCCGGGCCTATGTCGGGCTGATCGCGGCCATGGGCGTGGCGGCATTGTGCCAGTCTGGTTCGGCGGTGCTGGCCGGGGTGGGGTTGTTCCTGCTGTCCGACACTTTGCTGGCCTGGGAAAAGTTCGTCGCCGGCAATCCGGTTCGCCTGGCCTCCCGGGCGGTCTGGGTCTGCTACTGTTCCGGGCAGGCGCTGATTCTCTGGGGCGGGACGACCGGCCTTTCCTAACCGGGGCAAAGTGATTAGGTGATGGGCATCCCAAGGGCTCAGGAGGCGGGCATGTCCTTCTTCGGCAAACTCAAGGTCCGGCTGTTCCGGTCATCCGACAAGATCGGCGAGGGGCTGGAAGCGCTGGTTGCGGAAGGCGCCGACACGCCGCCGGTCGAGGAACCTTGGGACCTGCCCGAGGACCTGCCGGACGACCAGCCGGGCGAACTGCCGGACGAACAGCCGGAAGAAGCGCCCGACGAGGGGCCGGCGGAGGCACCGGGCACCTATCCCGACGAGCTTCCGAACGAGGTTTCGCCGGAATACCGGGCCTTTGAAGCGGCCTCGGTGGCGGTCACCGCCGCTCCGGGTGCGGCGAAGGCCGGCTTTCTGGGCCGATTGTTCCGGCGCGGCGCGGCGGCCGACGAGCCGCGGCGGGTGTTGGACGATGCCATGCTGGAAAGCCTGGAGGATCTGCTGATCCAGGCCGACATGGGGGTGGAAACCGCCGCCCGCGTCACCGCCAACATCGCCGAGGGCCGGTTCGGCCGCAAGATCAGCACCCGCGAGTTGCGCCAGGCGCTGGCCGAGGAAGTGGCGCGGATCATGACGCCGGTGGCCCGGCCCCTGCCGATCTACCCCAAGCGGCCGCAAGTGGTGCTGGTGGTGGGGGTCAACGGGTCCGGCAAGACCACCACGATCGGCAAGCTGGCCAGCCAGTTCAAGGCCGCTGGCAAATCGGTCGTCATCGCTGCGGGCGACACCTTCCGCGCCGCGGCGGTGGACCAGCTCAAGATCTGGGGCACCCGCGCCGGCGTGCCGGTGCTGACCGCGCCGGAAGGCAGCGATCCGGCCTCGCTGGCGTTCGATGCGCTGACCCGCGCGCAAGCCGAGGGCGCCGACCTCTTGATGATCGATACCGCGGGGCGGTTGCAGAACCGTGCCGACCTGATGGAGGAACTGGCCAAGATCGTCCGCGTCATCCGCAAGGTGGACCCGACGGCGCCGCACAACACGCTTCTGGTGCTGGACGCCACCACCGGGCAGAACGCGCTGACCCAGGTCGAGATCTTCCGCAAGATCGCCGATGTCAGCGGGCTGGTGATGACCAAGCTTGACGGCACCGCAAAGGGTGGCGTTCTGGTCGCGCTGGCCGACCGGTTCGGCCTGCCGATCCATGCCATCGGCGTGGGCGAGCAGATCGACGACCTGTCGCCCTTCGACCCTGAGGATTTCGCCCGCGCCCTGGTGGGGCTCGAATCGGCATGAACCGCCCGGCCTTTGGCCTTGTGGCCTGTGCTGCGGTCACGCTGCTTGCAGCACCCGCCCGCGCCGAGGTCACCGACCAGACCTGCCGCCTGGCCTGGGCGCAGCTTTCCGCGCGGATGGAGACCACAGCCGAGACCATAGTTTCGGGCATGCGGCAGCCCGCGCACGATGGCTGGTGCCGGGTGACCCGCTTGGTCCTGGACCTGCCCGGGGCGCACCAGCCCGACGTGCACATCGACCGCCTCTCCGTGCGGGGCGGGATGGTGGATTGGCTGACCGGTGCGGAAGGCGCTCCCGGCGCTCTGGAACTGACCGCCACGGGTCTGCGGCTGGTTGCCGACAATGGTCTGGTGGACGACGGACCCAAGGCGCAGGTCTGGCCAAAGACCATCGACATGGCGGTGTCGCTGCGCTGGGACGCAGAGGCCCGGCTGATCGAGGTCGAGCAACTGACGCTGGACCTGCCGGGCGAGAACGACATCGCGCTCTTCGCCACGCTTTCCGGCGGACAAGGTCTGGCAAGCCTGTTCTCGCCGCCGGAGGCCCTGGGTCTGGCGGTGACCGAGGCGCGGCTTTCGATCACCAGCCACGGAATGTTCGAGACCCACCTGTTGCCGGCGATGGCCTTGGCGGTGGTGCCAGGCGAGGACGATGTCGGGGCTGCGGCCGAGGCGCTGCGGGTCCAGGCCCTGGCCACAATTGCCGACCTGCCCGCGGACAGCTTCCCCGATGCCACGAAGGATGCCCTCTCGCGACTGGTTCAGGAACTGCCCAGACCCGCCGGCCGGCTGAACCTGGCGTTTCACGCCAATCCGGGTTTCGGCCCGGTGCGCTTTGCGGGCTTTGCCCTGACGGGGGTTCCGAAGTCCATGGCCGAGGCGGCACCCTTGTTCCAGGGGGTCACGGTCGAGGCCGAGTGGACGCATGAGGCCGCGTCGGAGTGAGCGAGTGGTTGCGGACGCTGGAAGGCACGCCCGCCGGGCATGAGCTTGCGCTGGCGCTTGCGCTGATGGCGGCGGTGCTGCATGCCCTGTTCGGCGCATTGCAGAAGGGCCGTCACGACCCCTGGCTGTCCCGCGCCGCCATCGACGCCAGCTACGGCCTGATCGCGCTGCCCTTCGCACTGTTCGTGGTGCCCTGGCCCGAGCCGCACATGTGGCCGATCTTCGCCGGGGCCTTCGTCATCCACGCCGTCTACAAGGTGTTGCAGGCGATGACCTACACCCGCGGCGCCTATACCGTGGTCTATCCGGTGGTGCGTGGCACCGGCCCCTTGTTCACCTTCGCCGCCGCTGGCGTGGTTTTCGGCGAAACCTACGCCCCCGGCCAATGGGCCGGCCTGGCGCTGCTCAGCGCCGGCATCCTTGGCCTTGGCGTCTACAATGCCCTGCACCTGACCGAGGGCCGCGCCAGCCTTGGCCCGGCGCTGGGCTTTGCCTTCGTCACCGGCGCGCTGGTGGCCGGCTACACCACCTATGACGCCTACGGCATCCGCGCCACCGCCGACCCCTTCACCTTCCTGGCTTGGTTCTTCATGCTGGACGGCATCTTCATTCCGGTCGTCACCCACCGCCGCTGGCGGTCGCTGGCGGTGGCCGACATGCTCCCCCTGCTGAAACGCGGCCTCCTCGGCGCCTTCGTGGCCTATTTCAGCTTCGGCGCCATCATGCTGGCGACAAGGCTGGACAAGGTCGGCGAGGCCGCCACTCTGCGCGAGACCTCTGCCGTGTTTGCGGCCTTGATCGGCTGGCTGGTTCTGGGCGAGAAGGTGGGGCCTGTCCGCACCGCGCTGATGGGTGTGATCGCGGCAGGCGCGGTGCTGATCGAGGCGATGGGGTAAGGCATGGCGGAACGGCGGATCAATCCGATCTTGAAACAGGTCCTGGAACTGGGGCCGACGATCCTGTTCTTCGTGATCTACATGTGGATCAAGGACGACAGCTTTCGCATCGCCGGCACCGACTACTCTGGCTTCATCATTGCCGCGCTGGTTCTGATCCCGATCCTGCTGATCTCGATCGCCGCACTTTGGGCGCTGACCGGCAAGCTGTCGCGGATGCAGATCTTCACCGGCCTTGCGGTGCTGTTCTTCGGCGCGCTGACCGCCTGGTTCAACGACGAGCGCTTCTTCAAGATGAAGACGACGCTGGTTTACGGCAGCTTTGCGCTGCTGCTTGGCATCGGCCTTCTGCGCGGCCGCAGCTACTTGCAGTTCGTGTTGTCCGAGGCCCTGCCGATGCAGCCCGAGGGATGGATGATCCTGACCCGCCGGCTGACCCTTGGCTTTGCCCTGCTGGCGGTGGCGAACGAGGTGGTCTGGCGCACCCAGTCGACCGAGCTTTGGGTCAAGCTGGAAACTTTCGCCTTCCCGATCGCGTTGTTCCTGTTCCTGGTGCTGCAGATCTCGGCGCTGAGCCGCTATGTGATCGAGCCAGCCGACCCGGCCAAGGACAAGCCGCCGCAGGGTTGATCCGTCGGATGCCGCGCAACCGGCAAGCTTCTGCCCCAACCCTGCCGTTTTTCGCCGATACGCAAGACCAAGACGTTCTTGGGGCCGACAAGCATGCTGCGCCATTTCATCGAATCGCTTCGCCTGTTCCTGCAACTGTTTCAGGATCTGCCGCCCCTGCCGCGCTGGACCTTTCTGCCCGGCATCGTGCTGATTCTGGCCTATCCGCTGATGTCGGTGCTGTTCGGCACCGGGTCCGAGGGCCAGGCCTTCGTGACGGCCTTCCTGCTGGCGCTGGCGGTGCGGATCGCGGTGCGGTTCGAGGATCTCGTGGCCCAGCTTCGGGCGCGGTTCGGGCGCAGCGAAACGGCCATGATGGCGCTGGTGGCGGCGCTGACGCCGCTTCTGCTGCTGGCCACGGTCGATGACTCGCTGTGGTGCCAGCGGCTGCAGTCAGCCTATTACATCATCTTCGGAGCGATGTTCCTGTCCGACATGATGGCCGGCCGCAATGACATGGCCGAGCGGTTCTGGCCCTGGCCCGAAATGCGCCGGCACCTGCCGACGATGACCCGCGTCATGGTGCTGTTTAACCTGGCCTTCCTGCTGCTGAACGAAACCCTGATCCATACGGTCGAGCCGTCGCACTGGCTGCTGTTCTGGGTGCTGCTGCCGGTGCTGTCGCACGCCGTGCTGGCCGCGCTGGCCGAGACCGTCCTGAACCTGGACGACGACCGCGACGCCACGGCCTGACGGCGCGGCGTTGCCGTTTCCACACCGCAAGCCGCTTCAGGGTGCGGCGCGGACAGACCCCGGCGCGCGACCCAGCGCCGGCGGTTCGGGGGCGGGTTCGTCAGCCGCGGCGCCTCCGGCCGGCTGAGCGGGGGCCGGGTCAAAGCCCGGACCTTCGCCGCCGGGCGCGCCGGGCGTGGTGCTGGGCGGGCCGGCGGGTTCGGGCGCGGGGACCGGCGCCGGGTCAGCAGGCCGGGCAATCGTCACCATCTGCGGCGCAGTGACCGGCAGCGGCCGCAGGCTGCAGTCCGCCCCCTTGTCCTGAACGCATCGGCGCAAGGACAGCAGGACAGCATCGGCCAGACGGGTCTGCGGCAGATAACCCTGCGCGGCCAGCGCGGGCACCCAGCCCGATGCCACACCGGGGTCGATCCAGGCGGCCTTGTAGAAGGTGTCGAGGGCGACATCGCTGCGGCCAAGAGCCAGGTCGATCTGGGCGGCAGTGTCCAGCATGAAGCCCTGCGCATCCGGGCTGTCGCGCAAGGGCTGCGCTGCGGTGTCCGCCCCGGCAAGGTCGCCGGCGAGGAACTTCTGCCAGGCGTCGAGATTGGTCACCTGCAGGTCGTCGGGAAACTTGGCCTTCAGGGCCGCGACTTCGGCGGCGGCCTCAGCGGCCGGGCGGCCGAGAAAGTCCTGCGTCTCGATCCGCAGCCCGCGCAGCGAGATTTCCCAGCCCGGTGCCAGGTCGGGGAACCGCTGGGCGTCGAGCAAGCCGTCGGAAGTTGCGAGCACCGCGTCGTATTGCCCCGCCGCGAACTGGGCGAAGGCCTTGTTGCCAAGCGCGTCGATATAGTCCGGAAAGACCTGAAGGGCTGCGTCAAAGGCCTGCATGGCCTTGTCCTGCCTGCCGGCCGCGTGCTGGCACCGACCCTGAAGGTTCAGGAACCAGGCCTCATCCTGCATGCCCTTGAGTTGGGGCAGGCTGGCGTCGAGATCCTCGATACAGGCCTGCTCGCGGCCAAGGTTGAACCACGCCTCGGCCCGGTCCGCCCGGGCATAGGGGTCCTGCGGTTCCTGCGCCATGGCCTGGCCGAACATCGCCGCCGCCGTTCCGGGTTCGCCAAGCGCCAGATAGAGCCGCGCCAGTTCGGCCCAGTAAAGGCCGCGTTCCGGGTTGTATCGCAAGGCCTCGTGCAGAACCGGCAGGGCCTCTTCGTGGCGGCCAAGAAGGCGCAGGGTGCGGCCCTGGTTGAACACCAGATGCGCCGCGCCCGAGCGGTCCCAGATCTGGCCCAGTTCGGCCTCGCAATCGGCCAGGCGCTGGTTGAGGTCGATGCCTTCATCCGGGTCGGAGCAGGCGGCGGCGGCCGGGCTGGCCAGCACGGCAGCCAGGGCGATGAGAGAAAGCGACAGGCGCAAAGGCATCGGACACCCCGGGATGGAGAAAATGAATTGACCCGGAGCCTTGGCCAGACCGTCCGGAAAATCAAGTGCGGCCATCCGGGGCCATCCGGGGCCCTGCGGTTGACCGCAACGGTTGGAAGTCGTATGCCCCGCTTCCGTGGCGCTTTGTGACCGGATTGCGGGCCACGTTAAACATTCCGCTAAAGAGGGGACGGGTGACCCCGGAGCCTTGATCGGTTTCGGGGTTTTTCCTTGGCCTTGGGGGGCCGTGATGACGAAGGACTGGAAGACGCGCACGAAGCTGGTGCATGAGGGTATCCGCCGCAGCCAGTATGGCGAAATGGCCGAGGCGATCTTCCTGACGCAAGGATTCGCCTACGACAGCGCCGAGGCGGCCGAGGCGCGCTTCATCAAGGCGGGCGAAGATGAGTTCATCTATGCCCGCTACGGCAACCCCACCACCCGGATGTTCGAGGATCGCATCGCCGCGCTTGAGGGCACGGAAGACGCCTTCGCCACCGCCAGCGGCATGGCGGCGGTGAACGGGGCGCTGGTGTCGATGCTGAAAGCCGGCGACCATGTGGTCAGCGCTCGGGCGCTGTTCGGATCGTGCCTTTACATCCTTGAGGAGGTTCTGGGGCGCTTCGGCGTGCGCGTCACCTTCGTTGACGGCGCCGACCTGGCGCAGTGGGAAAAGGCTGTCATTCCAGGCACAAAGGCGGTTTTCTTCGAGTCGATGTCGAACCCGACGCTTGAGCTGGTGGACATCCGCGCCGTCAGCGCGATCGCGCACAGTGTGGGCGCCACGGTGATCGTGGACAACGTCTTTGCCACGCCGGTCTTTTCGCGCGCGGTGGAGCAGGGCGCCGATGTGGTGGTTTATTCCACCACCAAGCACATTGACGGCCAGGGCCGCGCGCTGGGCGGCGTGATCTGCGGCACCAGGGACTTCATCCGCAAGGTCGCCGAGCCCTACATGAAGCATACCGGCGGCAGCATGAGCCCCTTCACCGCCTGGATGCACCTGAACGGGCTGGCCACGCTGGACCTGCGCTGCAGGGCCATGGCCGACAGCGCGGCCAGGATCGCCGAGGCGCTGGAAGGCCACCCGAATGTGGCCAAGGTGATCTATCCGGGCCTTGCCTCGCACCCCCAGCACGCGCTGGCGATGGCGCAGATGGGGTCGGGGGGCACGCTGGTGAGCTTCGAGGTGGCGGGCGGCAAGGACGCCGCCTTCCGGTTCCTGAACGCGCTGACCATCGCCAGCATCTCGAACAACCTGGGCGATGCCAAGACCATCGCCACCCATCCGGCGACCACCACCCACCAGCGCCTGCCGCAAGAGATGAAGGACGCGCTGGGTATCTCGCCGGGATTGATCCGGCTTTCGGTGGGGCTTGAAGACACGGACGACCTGATCGCCGACCTGACCCAGGCGCTGGCGGCGGCGTAAGGGTCGCAAACGGCGCTTGTGATTCGGGCGCGAATGCCTATCTGATGAACAGCCTGCTGCGGACCAGAGTGATCCGGCGGCGGGGATGGCCCGTAAGACTCTCCGGAAATTGACGGCAGCACCGCTTGCCCGAACCGAAAGGAACGCCCTGATGAACGTCCACACCCCCGAGATCGACCGCAAGCCTTCGCGCGAAGAAGCGGAAGCTGCCTTGGCCGTTCTGCGGCAATGGGCGGGCAAGTCCAGCGATGACGAGATCGCGCGGCTGGATCCGGTGGTGGGCAACCTGCTGCCGGGGCAGGCCTATCCGGTGCTGAACCGCGTCTATCCGGCGGATTTCGTGGCGGATGAGGCCTACAAGGCCAGCCTGCCCGATTTGCAGAACGGCCCCGCAAGCCTGATCGTGGGCGAGAAGCAGACGATCCAGCACGTCGGGATTTCGAACTTCCGCCTGCCGATCCGCTATCACACCCGTGACAACGGCGACCTGACGCTGGAGACCTCGGTCACCGGCACCGTCAGCCTTGAGGCGGAAAAGAAGGGCATCAACATGAGCCGCATCATGCGGTCGTTCTATGCCCATTCCGAAAAGGATTTTTCCTTCGCGGTGATCGAGCACGCGCTGGACGACTACAAGCGCGACCTCGGGTCGTTCGACGCGCGCATCCAGATGCGGTTTTCCTTCCCGGTGAAGGTGGCCAGCTTGCGGTCGGGGCTGATGGGCTGGCAATATTACGACATCGCGCTGGAACTGGTCGAAGCGGCCGGGGTGCGCAAGAAGATCATGCACCTCGACTATGTCTATTCAAGCACCTGCCCTTGCAGCCTGGAACTGAGCGAGCACGCCCGGATGACCCGTGGCCAGCTGGCGACGCCGCATTCGCAGCGCTCGGTGGCGCGGATTTCGGTGGAACTGGTGGGCGCGGCGTGCCTGTGGTTCGAAGACCTGATCGACCTTGCCCGCGAGGGCGTGCCGACCGAGACGCAGGTGATGGTCAAGCGCGAGGACGAGCAGGCCTTTGCGGAACTGAACGCGGCCAACCCGATCTTCGTTGAGGACGCGGCACGCAGCTTCTGCAAGGCGCTGAAGGCCGATCGCCGGGTGGGAGATTTCCGCGTGGTGGCCAGCCATCAGGAATCCTTGCACAGCCACGACGCGGTCAGCCTGCTGACCGAAGGCGAGACCTTCGCGCAGGAAAGCCTGGAACCGCGGCTGTTTGCCAGCCTGATCCACGCCGGGTGAAGGGGCGGGTTTGACCTGACCCGCCCAAGGCCCTAAGCCTTGCGGCCATGATCGACTTGCGCCCTGTCGCCTATGTGATCGGAAGAATCCTGATCGTCCTGGCCATCCTGATGGTGGCGCCGGCCATCGTCGACTGGCGCGCCGGCGATCCGAACGGCTTTGCCATCGCCAAGGCTGCCGTCATCACCGGCTTTGTCGGCGCGGCGGTGTCGATGGCCACGACCAATGCGCTGGCCACCCAGCTGGACGTGCGGCAGGCCTATCTGCTGACGGCGGCGATCTGGACGGTGCTGCCGGTCTTTGCCGGCCTGCCCTTCATGCTGGGCGAGCCGCACCTGCGCTTCATCGACGCCTTCTTCGAGGCCACCTCGGGCCTGACCACCACCGGCGCCTCGGTGATCTACGGTCTGGACAAGTTGCCCGATGGGATGAACCTGTGGCGCGGCATGACCAACTGGCTGGGGGGCCTCGGCATCGCCTTCATCGCGATGATCTTCCTGCCGCTGATGCGGATCGGCGGGATGCAGTTCTTTCGCACCGAAGGGTTCGACACCTTTGGCAAGGCGCTGCCGCGGGCGACCGACATCGCGCGGCAGCTGCTGTATGTCTACGCCATCCTGACGGTGGCCTGTATCGCAGTCTATTCGGCGATCGGGATGCCGCCGCTGGGCGCCGTGGTGCATGGCTTTGCCACAATCGCGACCGGGGGATTCTCGCCCTACGACACTTCGTTCGGGGGCTTTCAGGGTGCCGGTGAATATTTCGGCGCGTTGTTCATGTTTCTGGCCAGCTTGCCCTACATCCGATACGTGCAGTTGCTCAATGGCCAGGCCACGCCGTTGTGGAGAGACAGCCAGGTGCGGGCCTATGCGCGCTGGCTGCTGACGGCGGTGCTGATCGTCACGGTCTGGCGGGTGCTGACCTCGGACATGGCCGTCGAGCCGGCGTTCCGTGAAAGCCTGTTCAACCTGACCTCGATCATGTCCTCGACCGGGTTCTTTTCCGGCAGTTTCCCCGGCTGGGGCGGGCTGATGCTGATCGTGGCCTTCGTCATCGGCGTCTGCGGCGCCTGTTCGGGGTCATCGGCAGCGGGCCTGTCGGTTTTTCGGGTGCAGGTGGCGATGGCGGTGGTCCGCCGGCAAGTGCGGCAGATCACCAACCCCTCGGCGGTGGATCCGGTGAAATACGACGGCCGGACGGTGGAAGAGGACGTGATCCACGCGCTGATCATGTTCATCTCAAGCTTCATCGTCATCCTGGGCGTTCTCAGCGTGGCAATGAGTCTCCTGGGGGTGGACCTGGAATCGGCGCTGTTCGCGGTCTGGACGACGCTGGGCAATGTCGGCTACGGCTTTGGCCCGCTGGTGGCGCGGACCGGCACCTTCATCGACTTTCCCGATGGCGCGATCCTGATCATGACTCTTGCCATGATCCTGGGCCGGCTGGGCTTGCTGGCGATCCTGGTGCTGCTTCTGCCGACGTTCTGGCGGCGCTAGGGGCGTTGGCCTTCGTCTCGGTCTGCACCTCGGCGCTGGCCCCGGCGGCGGGGCGGGTCTGTTCAAGTTCAAGCCCCAGGGCGCTGGCCAGTTCGTCGTCCAGCTGGCGCACACGGGCCACATAGGCCGGGTTCAGATGGCTGGGCTGGCCGGGCACCCAGAGCGATGCAAGGTCGCGCATCCCGGCCCGGTCGAGGCGCCAGAAGGTCTGCGAAAGCTGCGACGCCTCGTATTCGGTAAATCCCATGTTCTCAAGCACATATCGCCCGGCTCTCACGGACGAGTCGAAGGTCTCGCGGACAATGTCATTGGCCCCGGCCTGATACAATTCGTAGACATGCACCCGGTCGCGGGCGCGTGCCACGATGTGCAGGTCGGGCCGCAGGCTGCGGGCGTGGCGGACGATCTTCAACACGTTGTCGCGGTCGCCGACCGCCACCACCAGCACCTCTGCCGTGGCCAGACCCGCGGCCTCCAGCAACTCGGGGCGTGACGGGTCGCCGAAGAATCCCTTCACCCCGAAGCGGCGCATCTGCTCGATCACGGCCATGTCGGAATCCAGCACCACCGTCGACACCCCGGAGGAGCGCACCAGCCGGTTCACCACCTGGCCGAAGCGGCCGATGCCGGCGATCAGCACGCGGCCGGTCTGGTCAATGGCATCCGGCTTGCGCGCGGGACCGCCAGGAACGATCTGCCGGGCGATCAGATCGTAAAGCAGGAACAGCAGCGGTGTCACCAGCATGGAAAGGCTGATGACCAGCATCACCACCTGGCCGGTGCCCAGGCTGAGGGCGCCTTCGCTGCGGGCGAAACCGACGATCAGGAAACCGAACTCGCCGCTTTGCGCCAGCGCCAGGCTGAACAGGAAGCGATCCTTGCCTTTCAGTCCCGAAAGCATGCCCAGGCCAAACAGCAGCGCCGCCTTGAGCGCGATCAGCCCCAGTGCCGCACCAACGATCAGTCCAGGTGCGCGGAGGAAAACGTCGAAATCGATGCCGATGCCGACGGTGGTGAAGAACAGGCCCAGCAACAGGCCCTTGAACGGCCGGATGTCGGCCTCGATCTGGTGGCGGAATTCCGAGTTTGCCAGCACCACGCCGGCGACGAAGGTGCCAAGCGCGGGTGACAGGCCGGCCAGCATCATCAGGAAGGCGATGCCCAGAACGATCAGCAGCGAGACGAAAGTCGACATCTCGGGCAGGCGCGAGGCGTGGACAAAGCGGAACACCGGACGCGACAGGAAGTGCCCGGCCAGCATGATGGCAGCGACCAGGGCCAAGGTCATCAGGGTGGCGGCATAGGACGGCAGCGACTGGATGAAGGTCAGAAACGGCTCGGCGGCGGGCAGGGCGGATTCGGCCGCCGGATCCTGCGGATTGACGATGCCGAAAAGATCGGCGGTGGGGCCGACGATGCCGGGCAGCGCCAGCAGCGGGATAACGGCCAGGATCGGCACCACCGCGATGTCCTGCATCAGCAGCACCGAAAAGGCCGCGCGCCCGCCGGGGCCGCGCATCAGGTTCTTTTCCGCCAGGGTCTGCAGCACGATGGCGGTCGAGGACAGCGACAACAGAAGCCCGATGGTCAGCGCAGAGCGGACGTCCAGGCCGACCAGTGCCAGAATCAGGGTGATGGCCGCCGTGGTGGCCACCACCTGCGCCCCGCCCAAGCCCAGCAGCCGGTGACGCATGTCCCACAGGATGCGCGGTTCCAGTTCCAGCCCAATCAGGAACAGCATCATCACCACGCCGAATTCGGCAACGTGCTGAAGGCCCTGGCTTTCCGCACCTGCAAGGCCCGACACCGGGCCAAGCAGGATGCCGGCGGCAAGATAGCCCAGCACCGAGCCCAGGCCCAGGCGCACCGCCAGCGGCACCAGCAGCACGGCGGCGCCAAGATAGAGGCTGGCCTGGAAGAGGAAGGATTCCATCACGGGCGGGGATGTCGGGGCCTGAGGGGTGTCTCGCGCAGCCTAGGCGCGATGGGCAGTCGAATCCACTCCGGGACGCAAGGGAATGTCGTCGCGCGGCCGCAGATTCGTCTGATTGCCGGCCGAGCGGCCTAGCCCTTGGGCATTTTCAGCGTGACCAGACGGCCGCCCTTCTGGTAGCGCACCTCGGACTGGGTGATCGCCTGCACCGTGCCGCCGTCGATGCGGTCGCCGACCTTGACCTTCTTGTACTTGCCGGTCGACAGGCGGATCAACGCATAGCGCTTGGACGGGGTGCCGTAGACGCCGATCAGGTTGGTCTTCGACAGGTTGATCGCGTTGGTGAAGGTGGCCTGCTTGGCAACGCTCGCCTTGGTCGGGATCTTTGGCGAGGCACTGGCGGCGACCTCGGGCTGGTCGATCTCGTCCTGCTCTTCCGGCTTGAGGTCGGGTGCCGCGCCATCGTCCTTCGCGGCCGATTTCTTCTTCGGCGCGGCAGCGGCCGCCGGCTCGGGCATGCGCACGGCTGCGGCCACGGCGGCCTCGACAGCGCGGCTGAAATCCTTGGGCTTCTCGGCCGGGCGGCGCGAGATGGACAGCAGGGAGGGGTTCGCGGCATCGGCCGCGGCGGCTGCGGCCGCTGTCACCGATGCGCCCACATCGGCCGGAGCGGCCAGCGAGGCGCCTGCGGTCTCGGCCCGGGCCTTTTCGCCCGCGGCCAGAACGGTCACCGGGCGGCCACGAGGCCGCAGGCTGGTGACAACGGTCGCCGGGTCGGCATCCAGCGCCGCATCGTCGGGATTGGCCGGGAGCAGGCTTTCTGGCCTGGCGCGCGGGCGCCGATCGGCGAGGTCGGGGTTCGGCTGGGCAGCCGGCGGTGCGGCTTCAGCGGCGGCTTCGGCCGCCGGGGCTGCACCGTCCGCCGTTTCGACGTCCGCAGCGGGCAGGGGCAAGCCTTCAACCAGCGCTGTGCCCTGGGCCGCCGCATCCGGGGCAGGGGCGACGGCCGAGCGCGCCTCGGTCGCAGCCGCCTCGGCCACGGCGCTGCGCACCGGCGGCACCAGCGGCGGCTTGCCGGCATAAAGCAGAACGCCCTCGGGACTGAGAATCCCATCGGGCGTTGGTACGAGCAGGCCGTTTGCATCGAAGCGGTAAACCGTGCCGAAAGCCGGCGGTGGCATCGGTGGCGCCGGCAGGTTGTCGGCCGTGGCATCGACGAGCGGCAGGGCAAGGGCGTCGAAGGCCGGCGGCGGCGCGTCGTTTGCGGCCAGGAAGATCTCGTCTTGCTGGTCAAGCAGGGCGCTGGCGACCGGTCCATCCCCCGTTCCTGCGCCGGTCTCGGGCGCGGGTTCGGGCAAGGGAGCGGGTGTTGCGTCCGCACCATCGGCAGCTTCCATGTCGGCTTCGACGGTGGTCTCGGCTTCGGCCGCCGGGTCCACCGCCGGTTCGGCAAGCGCCAGAACGTCGTCCCCTGTGGCCAGAGCGGCGGGATCTTCGCCATCGGCCAGCATCTCGTCCTCGACCGCGGGCGTCGTGGTTCCGGTTGCCACGCCCGTTTCGGCCGGCTCGGGGTCGCGGGACGTGAGGTAGAACGACGACCAGGCGGCCACCAGGGCCAGGCAGACCAGCAGGATAACGGTGAGAACCAGACCCAGGTGGCGCAGCCTGCCGCGCTGGGCCGGGCGGCCGGCAAACGGGCTGCGCCCCAGCGAGCGGGCCGCATCGGCTGGTGAGGCGGCCGTCTGCAAGGCAGCGCCAGAACCGGTGACGTTGAACTGGGGCTGCGGCTTGGCCTTGACCCTGCGCGTGCCGGGAATCGACGGTGCCGTTACCAGCGCCGTCGGGCCGCGCAACGCGGTCGACTTGGCGCCGGGAATGGCCGGCCGCGCGCCGGCCTGCGGCGGGCGCGGCATCGGTGGCAGATCTTCCACCGGCTTGCCGCGCGCCGCGCGGGCCAGGGTAGCCGCATCGGGGCGCGTGGCGGCGCCAAGCGGCGGGGCCACGCGGGGCGCGGAATCCGGCTCGGTCTCGCCGGCGCGGCGGCTGGCAAAAGCCATCATCGCTGCCGCCGAAGGCGCGGGTGGCAGGTCGGTCTCGGGCGGCGCATCCAGTACCGAGGGCCGCGCATCCGCGCGCACCGCAGCCGTGGACGGCGGCGGCGCGATGTCGTCCTCGGCCTCGGGGAAGGCCATCGGATCTGTCACATGGGCAAAGGGCGCCTCGTCCACCTCGGCGGCCGCCGGAGGGGCCGAAACCAGCGGCGGCAGCCCGTCCGACCTCGGCAGGATGTTATCGTCGCCCGAGGCACGGAAGGCCGGCGGCTGCGGTGCGGCGTCCGGTCCTGCTTCGGCCCGGAGACTGGACAACAGGTCCTCGGGCGGGGATCGCGGACCCTCGGTCTCGGGCCAGGCGTCGTTGCCGGCAACGCGGGGGGCGTCGGCCTCGGGCGCGGCCTCAGGCAAGGCGGAGGGCGCGGCATCAGGGATGTCCCGCGGCGGCACGGGCGGCAACGGCGCTTCGTCGGCCAGCGGGGCTGCCGTCATCGCGGTCCCGATCACGGGTCCGGACGTTGGCGAAGGTTCCTCGGGCGTGAAAGGCGAAGGTTCCTCGGGCGTCAGATCGGCTTGGGCTTCGGCCGCGGCTTCGGGCAGGCTGGCCCGGGCCGGCTTGCGCGCGCCTTTGGGGGCGTCGAGGATGCTGATCGTGGACTTGTCGCGCAGCGCGGCGGCCTTGTCGGCGGGCAACGCGGCGGCGGCGCCGGCCGGACCGAACCAGGGCTCGCCCGTGAAGCTGCCGGGCTCTGGGATCGCCACGAACGAGACCGGATCGAATCGGTGCTGGGTGGCGAACGCCTCGGCCTCGGTCAGGGTATTTCGGTCAACGGCGACCACCTTGACCGTCTTGCCCTTGCCCGACCAGTCGAACACCATCTCGTCGGCCTTGAGCGAAGTGCGCGTCTCAAGCGCGGCGACGATCTGGGCGCGACGTTCCTCCTCCGAGGGTCCCGGGGCCTCGATTTCGGCGTAAAGCAACTGAGAATTCGGGATTACCAGCTTGCTGGAGAACCCGCCGGGCGCCATGCCGAGGGCCGTGTTGCGGAGGTAGTCCAGCGCCTCATCCAGGTCGGGGGCGTCGAACGGAGTCTCGCCGACCTGGACCCAACCCTTCGCGGTGCGGTGCAGAAGCGAGATGCTGGTGTCGGTGAAGTTCAGGGCGAAATTCGGTTTCATGCCGCGCATCTAGCATATTGGGCTGGGGCCCGGAAACGCACCCCTCGGACCAATTCCTCTTCTACAGCAGGATTTTGCCGAAAGGAAGGAAAACGCCCGTGATCTGCCCAAGGATTGTCTTGTGGACAGCGTCATAGCGGAGAAAGGTTGCGGCAAAGCAAAGGAGACCCCTGATGCGCATCCCCCCGATCCGTTTCCCGGCTGGCCTGGCGTTGGCGCTGGCCCTGCCGCTGGCTCCGCTTGCGGCGGCGGCCGAAACCGCCGCACCGCCCGCGACAATTACCATCACCGGTGAAGCCAGCACCGAGGCGGTGCCGGACCTGGCGACGCTGTCGATTGGCGTGACCACGGTGGGCGAGACCGCCGCGGCCGCACTGGACGGCAATTCGGCAGCGATGCAGGCGGTGATCGACCGGCTGAAGGCCGCCGGAATCGAGGACCGCGACCTGCAGACCACCGGCCTGTCGGTCAATCCCAACTGGGACAACAGCAAGAGCAGTTCCTACAACGGCGAGATCTCCGGCTATACCGCGTCGAACATCCTGACAGTCCGCATCCGCGCCCTGGGCGGGCTCGGCCAGATTCTGGATGCGGCCGTGGCCGACGGGGCCAACACCTTGAACGGCTTGAGCTTCGGCCTGGCCGACCCGCGCCCGGCGATGGACGAGGCGCGCAAGGCCGCGGTGCTGGATGCGCGTGGCAAGGCCGAGCTTATCGCTGCCGCCGCCGGTGTATCGCTGGGTCGGGTGATGAGCATCAGCGAGGGCGGCGGCTACGGCGCACCGATCCCGATGTACAAGGCCGAGACGGCCATGGCCGCGGTGCCGGTGCAGCAGGGCGAAGTCAGCTATTCGGCCAGCGTGACCATCGTCTACGAAATCGCGCCGTAATCCTGCCGTGGGCCGGGATTTCCCCCAAAGCATCGTCATTCCGGCCCGTTTCTGCCCCAATCCCTGCGTATCCCCCCGCCAAAGGCGCAGGTGTAGGCGGGGGTAGCCGATGGTTCGTGGTCCGGTCAGTTTGGCGATTGTCGGCTTGATCATGCTGGCGATGCTGGCTTTGGTCGCCGGCGGGCCGCGGGTGTTCGAGAAGGTGCTGCCGGAAAGCGCCATCGTCTGGCTTGAAACCTTCGGCGGCGAGCCGGGCATGGTCTCGGCCGATGGTGGCTGGGCGGGCAGCCCGGACGGTGGTGGCGATGCCTCAAGCAACCCGTTGGACTATCTGTCCGATACCTCGGAAGGCTGGGAAGCGAACGGACCGATCGCCGCGGCGGCGGGCGGTGGTGCGGTGTTCATCGACGCAGCCTTCGCAGACTATCGCAAACGCGGAAACGGAGAGGCTGCGGCAAAGGCGGAAACGCTTGAGCCGCTGGCCGGCTGCGCGCCGACGCCGCCCTCGGCGACGGCCTTCCTGGCGCATGTCCGGGCCAGCGTCTCGTCCAGCATCCCGCTGGATCTGGCGACCTATGACGACGCGGATCTGGCCGCGGCAGCACAAGCCTTCGCCCGGACCCTGCGGACGACCGGCACCAAGCGCAAACCCCTTCTGGCCGGGGTGGTCTTCACCGCCTACGACGTGGCGGTGACCGAGACGGAAAGGCCCGTCTATCTGGTGCTGGAGGTGCCCCAGGGGCTGCGCATTCTGAACCTGCATCTGGCCCCGGGTGCCAAGCTTGAGCGCGTGGTGCTGCTGGGAGGCGAGCAGGCGGGCGTTGCGAACCTGCCCGAAGGCGTGCCGGTCGAAGTGATGCGGGACGCCGAGATGGAGGCCTGCGGATTGCGTCCGTTCTATCCGCTGAACCCCAATCACCTGTTCTTCCAGTCGGTCGAGAACGGCGCGATTCAGGGCGAGGAGCTTGAAACCCGCTTGGCCGAATTCGCCCGCTTGGAGGCCGAGTGGGACGCCGCCTTCCGGGCGATGTTCGGCGCCGGTGCGGCAGAGACGCTGATCGGCGGCTGGGACGAGGGCACGCTGGCCCTTGCCGGCCCGGTGCCCGCCACGCCCGAGGCGCGCGCCGTCTGGACGCCCTACGCCGGCGCCACCGTGCGCATGACGGTCGACCAGTATGTCCACCATCCGGGCCTTGAGGCCGAGGGCGCCGATTTCGCCTCGAAGGTCGAGGCCATCGCCACCGCCTTTGCCTGGGGCGACCTGAAGAACCTGAAGCCGGGAGTGAAGTTCTGATGCTGGTGCGGATCATCCTGTTCCTGGGCATTGCGCTGGTCTTGCTGGCGGGCGGCGCTGCCGGCTGGCAGGTTCTGGAAAGCCGCGGGATCGAGCCTCTGGCTTTTCTTCGCGGTGCAGAAGACGCCGGGGAAGCGGAAGCAGAGCCGGTGGCCGCGCAGGACCAAGGCGCCGCCACGCCTGCCGCGCAGCCCGAGCCGGCACAGAACTGGCTGATCACGCCCGGCGGTGGTCTGGTCGACCGGCCCACCGTGGCGGCCTATCTGGCACAGGACCGGCTTGTCGAGCGACGGCTGGCCACTGTCATAAGGCGCGCGCCGCTGAGCGACCTGCTTTCTGAAGGCGAACAACTGCCGGGCACGCCGTTCCTGGAGGCCTTTGCGGACATCCGCGCCCAGGTTCTGGCCGACCGGGAATGTGCCGCTCTGCTGCAAGGCTTCGCTGCGCGCTGCGAGATGGTGTCGGCCGGGGTCGAGGAAGGCAGCGTCGATGCCGCCGCGGGGACGGCCGAATTCCAGATCGTGGTCGCCTATGCCCTGGCGCCGTCCGCGACTCCGCTGCCCGACCTTTCCGCCGTCGTGCTGCGCGAGGAGTCCGTGACCGTGGTGCCCGAGACGGACGGGGCGGCGCTCGCCGGTTCGACCGTGCTTGACGGTTTTGCCAAGGCCGCACAGGACCTTTGCCAGAAGGACGGGGCAGAGCTGCCGCAGTGCCGCATCCTGTCGGTCTCAGTCGATCAGGAAAGTGAAGACGGCGCTTCGGCACAGGTCTGGCTGGCTTGGCTGGCGCCGATGCCGGCGGGGCTGTATCCGGCCCCGCCGCTGAACTGATCGCCTACGCGGTGGCCTTGGCCATCGCCTGATCCAGGTCGGCGATGATGTCGGCCACGTCCTCGATGCCGATCGACAGCCTTACCACGTTGGGCGGCGCCCCGGCGGCGACCTGCTGTTCGGGCGACAGCTGCCGGTGCGTGGTCGAGGCCGAGTGGATGATCAGGCTGCGGGTGTCGCCGAGGTTGGCGACGTGGCTGAACAGCTTGACGTTGTCGATCAGTTTCACGCAGGCGTCATAGCCGCCTTTCAGCGCAAAGGTGAACAGGGCACCCGCCCCCTTGGGCACGATCTTCTTCGCCCGCTTGGCGTAGGGGCTGGATTTCAGCCCGGCGTAGGTGACGTATTCCACGCGCGGGTCTTTCTCAAGCCATTCAGCTACTTGCTGGGCGTTCTTCACGTGGCGTTCCATGCGCAGGCCCAGCGTCTCGATCCCCATCAGGGTGTAGTGTGCACCTTGCGGGTTCATCGTCATGCCCAGGTCGCGCAGGCCGATGGCAATGGAGTGGAAGGTGAAGGCCATGTTGCCCAGGGTGGGGTGGAAGACCAGGCCGTGGTAGGCCGGCTCGGGCTGCGACAGGCTGGGGAACTTGTCGGAGGCCGACCAGTCGAACTTGCCCGAATCGACCACGATGCCGCCGGTGACGGTGCCGTTGCCGGTCAGGTACTTTGTGGCCGAATGCACGACCAGGGTGGCGCCCATCTCGATGGGCTTGCACAGCCAGGGTGTGGCGGTGGTGTTGTCCACGATCAGCGGAATGCCCTTGCGGTCGGCGATCTTGGCCAGCGCCGGGATGTCGGTGATGTAGCCGCCGGGGTTGGCGATGGTTTCGCAGAACAGCGCGCGAGTGTTCTTGTCGATGGCCTTGGACACCGCGCCCAGATCGTCGGTATCGACGAACTTGCACGACCAGCCGAAGCGTTTGATGGTCTGGCTGAACTGGGTGATCGTGCCGCCGTAAAGTCGTGACGAGGCGACGATATTCTTGCCCGGCCCCATCAGCGGAAACAGCGCCATGATCTGCGCGGCATGGCCGGACGAACAGGCGATGGCCCCCGCGCCGCCTTCCAGCGCCGCAACCCGGTTGGCCAGCGCCATCACGGTGGGGTTGGTCAGGCGGGAATAGATGTAGCCGACCTCGGCCAGGTTGAAGAGCCGCGCCGCGTGGTCGGCGTCTTTGAAGACATAGGCGGTGGTCTGGTAGATCGGCACCTGACGCGCGCCGGTAGCGGGGTCGGGCGCGGTGCCGGCATGGATGGCCAGCGTGTCAAAGCCCTGGGGTCTGTCGGTCATGGGGTCCTCCGGATCTTTTTCTGGCGGCAGGCTAGGCGAGGCCGGGGCCTTGGGCAATCGCCACGGCCGTGCCGGACAGCCGAGCGCGCGAAAAAGAACGCCGGTCCTGCCGCTTGCGCAGGGGCGGAACGAAGCGTGGGCGCCAGTGCGCGCACGGCCGGCTTCGTTCGCGCGGCGGGCGGGACGAAGGAACCGGCGCCTTCGGTGCCGCGTGGTTTTTCCGGCCGGGCCGTCGTTTGCGGGCGGGACTCTGCAGGGTTTCCGTGCAGGATGGGTCCGCGACAGCTGTGGGAGCGCGCGTGACATTCGATCTGTTCTTGGCCCTGCTGGGCTTTGCCTTCGTGACCTCGGTCACGCCGGGACCGAACAACATGATGCTCTTGGCAAGCGGTGTGAACTTCGGTTTTCGTCGGACGGTGCCGCATATGCTGGGCATCTCGGTGGGGCATTCGGTGATGGTGTTCCTGGTGGGACTGGGGATCGCCGGGCTGTTCAAGGCCTGGCCGCCGGCGCTGAGCGGGCTGAAGGTCGCCTCGGTGGGCTACATGCTGTGGCTGGCGTGGAAGATCGCGCGGGCCGACGCGCCGGGCGACGGGCGCACGCGGGCGCGGCCGATGACCTTTCTGCAGGCGGCAGCGTTCCAGTGGGTGAACCCCAAGGCCTGGGCAATGGCGCTGGGCGCGGTTGCGGCCTATGTCACCTCGCCCTCGGTCGGGGCATATCTGGCGGTGGCTGCGACCTTCTCGCTGGTGAACCTGCCTTCGGTTTCGCTTTGGGCGGCGGCCGGGCAGGGGTTGCGGCTTTGGCTTGAGGCGCCCGCGCGGTTGCGCGCCTTCAACTGGACCATGGCGACGCTTCTGATCGCGTCGCTTTATCCGGTCGTGACGATGGAGCTTTGAAGCGCAGCCAGGATGCGATCAGCGAGAGTAGCCGCCGCCGCCATCGTCTCCGCCGCGGTCTTCGTCACCCCAGGTGTTGTCTCCCTCGGACTGGCCGGGAATAACGGCGCAGCCGGACAGCGGGAAGGATGCAAGCAGAACAACGCAAACCAGGAAACGCATCGGCCAACCTCCAATTCCTGAAAGCTCAATGCGCCGATCCTAGCATGAAACACGCATCCGACGATCAGTTTTCCCGCAGGTCCTAGCGCAGCCAGAGGCCGTTGCGTTTCAAGCTGTTTCGGATGGCCTGTTCGCGGTGGGGCAGGTTCGCCTGGTCGAACAGGACCCGTGCCCGCTTGCCGCCGTTCAGGTAGACCATCTGCTTGACCTGTGGCCAGTCGCGCAGGATGCGGCGGTTCTCCTTCGTCTCGGCGACCTGTTCCAGCACCGTGACAGCACGGTCGCCTTCCTTGGCGTAGAGCAGCGGCAGCGTGCGGTAGTGGCAGGTCACGTCGCCGTCGAGGCCCTGCAGGCCCGGTCCGGGCCGCCCGCCGCCGAAGGAATGAATCACCAGCGGCAGGGCGATCTGGTCGAGCCAGGGATAGATTTCCTGGCAGACCAGCGCCTCGGGGCGAGCATCGCGGATCTGGCGCGCATAGTCCAGGAAGCGGTGGCCGAAGGCGGGGGCGCTGGCATGGAAGAACCAGCCGGCGTTGAAATAAAGGTACCGCTGCCAGTATTCGTCCGGGTGGCCGGGGTCGAGCGAGCTTTCGAAATCCAGGCCGAAGTGGTCGTAGAGCGATTTCCAGGTTTCCGTGTAGCCCGGGCCATAGAGTTCGACTGTGGGCCAGGTGCCCTCGCGGCGCATCGAGGCGGAGGGTCTGGAGAAATCGAAGGCCAGGTTGTCCAGCGGACCGGTGACCAGGGTGTCGGTGTCGAGAAAAAGGAAGGGCGCGTCGGGGGCCGAAAGCAGGCACTCGATCTTGTTGCCCTGGGGGTAGGCGGCGCCAAAGACCGCGGCGTCAAAGGGCAGGAAGTCAGCGCCCAGGTCCAGGAGACGGTCGCGCAGGGGGCCTTCTGGCAGCCGGGGGTCGTCCCGCCACAGGGGGCCCGGCTGCGGTTCGGCCAGGATCAGGCGGCCGGCAAAGCTCGGGTTGGTGGCGCGCAGCGAGGCGGCCAGGAGCAGGGCCTCGAACCCGAGGCGGCCGTTCTGCACGACCGCGATGATGTTGAAGGGGGGGGCCATGGGCTTGCCTGTTTGCGCCGACGATAGGTCAGCCGGGGCTGAAGCGCAACGACAGGCAGGACATGCCGCCATCGAGCTTGGCGCATTCAGAATTGCCGATCTCGGTCACCGCAAAGCCCGCCTCGACCAGCCGGTCGCGGGTGCGCGGAAAGCCTGCGGGGAACAGAACCGCGGCGTTGAAGCGGATGGCATTGGCGGCAGCTTCCTCGCCCGGGGCCACCGGGATCACCTGGTAGCCTTGGAAACAGCCCGAGGCGGCGAGGCGGTCGGTCGACAGGATGGTGTCGCCGTCCATCAGCGAGCAGTCGGTCTTGAAGTGCAGCACGCCGGGGGGCGTGTGGACTTCGCGCACTGGGTGGCCCCAGTCGGCGACAAGGCGGGTCAGTTCGGCGATGCCGGCGGCATTGGTGCGGGCACTGCGGCCGACCAGGATTTCGGTTTCGGTCACCAGGATGTCGCCGCCTTCGATGAAGCTGCCCTCGCCCTCGATGCGGCGGACATGGCTGTAAAGTGCGCGCAGGTGCGGCTGCATCTCGGCCGCCTCGCCCAGTCGCGATGGCGCGCCGGGGCGCATGATCACGGCGCCTTCGGGCAGGCAGAGCGCCGTGTCCTCGACGAAGACGCTGTCGGGATAGGCGTCGAGCGGGTCAAGCACGGTCACCGTCGCGCCGGTGCCCCGCAGGGCGGCGCAATAGGCGTCATGGTGGGACTGCATGAGGCCAAGGTCGGGTGTGCCGGTATCCACCGCGCGCAGGCCCCGGGTGATCGAGGCCGCGGGGCGGCGGGCGATGGCATGGGTGAAGTGGCAGGAGCGCATGGCGAGGGTCCGGGCTTTGGGCGCGGCCAACATGGCGCAGCCCGGGCCAAAAGGGCAGGGGCAAAAGCTGGGGGGCAAAAGCAAAGGGCCAGCCCCGAAGGACCGGCCCTGTGTTGCGCTTCCCTTGCAGAAAGCCTGGTGGGCGACCCTGGAATCGAACCAGGCGTGGGTCGCCCCGGCGGAGTTACAGTCCGCTGCCGCACCTTGCAGCTCGTCGCCCACTGGCCGCGGGGTGTAGCCAAGGGGGGGCAGGGCGTCAAGGGCGTTTCCGGGCGCGCTTCCGGGGGCGTTTCCGTCCCGTTTCGGACTTGCGCGAGCGGCCGATTTGGCGCCTTGATCGTGGCCTGTGACAAAGGGCTTTGGGCGATGAAGAAACCCACCTGGGTGGTCGAGAAAGAGCGCGTCAAGCGCATCGAGGCGAAAGAGACGATCTGGCTTTTCGGCCTGCACGCGGTGCGCGATGCGCTCTTGAACCCACGGCGCGAAAAGCTGCGGCTGATCGTGACGAAGAACGCGCTCGACCGACTTGAGGACGCGGTGGCCGAGGCCGGGATCGAGCCCGAGGTGGTGGATGCCCGCCGCTTCGAAGCGCCGCTCGACCCCGGTTCGGTGCACCAGGGCGCGGCGCTGGAGGCGCGGCCGCTGGACTGGGGCAGCCTGGTCGATGTGGCGGTTGCGGGCGAGGGGGGACCTCTGGTGATGCTTCTGGATCGGGTGACCGACCCGCACAATGCCGGCGCCGTGCTGCGCAGTGCCGAGGTTTTCGGCGCCCGCGCGGTGATCGCCCCGCGCCACCATTCGGCACCCGAAACCGGCGCGCTGGCCAAGACCGCCAGCGGCGCGCTGGAGCGGCAGCCCTACCTGCGGGTGACCAACCTGTCCGAGGCGATGCAGCAGCTGAAGGACGCGGGATACGTGCTGATCGGCCTCGACAGCGCGGTCGACATGCCGCTGGCCGAGGCGCTGGCCGGCGCCAAGGGCCGCCCGGTGGGGCTGGTGCTGGGGGCCGAGGGGCCGGGCCTGCGGGAAAAGACCCGCGAGACCTGCGATGTCCTGGCGCGCATTCCGGCGGCAGGACGGTTCGGCAGCCTGAACGTGTCGAACGCGGCCGCGGTGGCGCTTTACGCGGCTGTGACCCGGTGATCACGAATGCGCGACGGTGTCTTTAACGTGCCGTCGCGGTCCCCAATTGATCAAGGGAAGGCGGGACCGGAACCCCCGTCCTTGATTGCACTGTCCCTCGTTCCGCACCTTGCGCGCCCGTGTCCTCCGGCACGGGCGCGTTTTTCTGACCTGAGGGGAGGCCCCCGATGCATGATGATGCGCTGATCCGCGAAATCCTGACCAGGGCCCGCACCATCGCGGTGGTGGGCTGGTCGCCGAAACCCGACCGGCCAAGCCATGGCGTGGCGGCCTTTCTGGCGCGGCGGGGGTATCGGGTGATTCCGGTGAACCCCGGCCACGCCGGGCAGGCGGCGCTGGGGCAGGTGGTGCGCGCCTCGCTGGCCGAGGTGGTGGAAAAAGACGGCCCCATCGACCTGGTGGACATCTTCCGCCGCAGCGAAGAGGCGGGCGCAGTGGTGGATGAGGCCATCGCCGTGGGCGCCAAGGCGGTCTGGTTGCAGCTTGGAGTGATCGACGACGAGGCTTTCGCCCGCGCCCGGGACGCGGGCCTGAAGGCGGTGATGAACCGCTGCCCGGCGATTGAAATCCCCCGCCTGGGGCTTTGACCCGCGGCTCAGGCGCTGGTCTTCCACAGCCGCACCGGCGGCTTTTCGGCCCGGGAAACGATGCCGCGCGCCTCAAGGTCCAGTTGCACGGCCTTGACCCACCAGCCGGCCTTTTCCCCGCCCGGGAACAGCGCGGGGTCCAAGGCAGTCTTGACCGCGGTGATCAAGGCCTCGGGCGTGATCCCCGGCGCCACCGCAGGCAGGGCCGCCAGCACGGCGCGTCGCATCTCGGCAAACTTCGCGGCATCCACCCGATAGGACTTGCCCGGCTGCAAGACATTCAGGATTTCAGTCTTCGACATGCCTGGCGACCCCATCGGCGATCACTGCCGGCGTCATGCTGCCACCGATGGCGCCCCGCTGGCAAGCGCCGGGCCGTCGGGCAGGATCTCCAGTTCCCACTCCGGCGGCGGTGGGCAGATGGGCAGCCGACGGTCGGCAAGGGCCTCGAAGACCGGGCCGGGGTTGCCGGGAAAGCGCACGATCTGCGGCTTGCCATTGCGTAGGGTCCGCAGCAGCGCGAGGTCATAGTCCAGCAGTCCCTGGAGCAGACGGTCTGGGTCGGTGGCCGCCCAGGCCGCAAAGGCCTCAGCCTCCAGCGGCGCATAGAGGCGGGCCGAGACGGCGGAGTAGAAGGTGTCGAGCAGGGCCTCGACTGCGGCGCGTTCGCGCAGGATCAAGTAGCGGATCGCGCGCGGCAGGGTGCGCGCCAGCATCGAGCCGCGGAACGATCGGGCAAGCCGCGCGTAAAGCGCCAGGGCGGCCTTGTCCTCGGGGTGCGGATGGGCCTCCGGGTCGGCTTTCCAGATGGCTTCGGTCAGCGCGGCCTCCCACAACGCGGGGCTGGGGGCCCCGGCCAGAAGGGCAGGCGCCAGGTCGCGCGGGCGGGCGTCCGAGGTGCTGCGCCCGGCAACAGCCCAGAGGCTGCGGAGGTCTTCGACGGTGTCGTCCAGCACCCTCTCTTCGGTGCGTTCGAGAAAACTGTCGTAGATCTCGAAGTTCAGCGCGCCGAGGTTGGGCAAGTCTGTCAGCACCTCGCGCGCCATCGCCTTGAGGTCGGGCGGGATCGGCCCGGAATGGCTGTCCAGCCAGAAGCCGTCCATTTCCATTCCGCCGGCGAGGTGCACCTCCCAGACCCTTTCCCGCGGCAGGGCGCGCAGGAAATCGTCCAGATCCAGCCGGCCGTTGCGGGCATTGCAGTAAAGGTTGTGCAGGTCGAGCAGGATGCCGCAATCAGCGCGGGCGGCGACCTCGGCCAGCCAGACGCCATCGGTCATCTCGAACGGCTTGCGTGCCAGATAGGCCACGCCGGTTTCCACCGCGACTGGGCGGCCGACAAGGCCGGCGAAGGCGCGGATGTTGGCCGCGGCAACCTCGGCCGAAGCTTCGGTCTGCAACGGCGGCAGGAAGAAGCCCGAGGCCTGGTGCGGGGTGCCGCCCACGGACAGGTGTTCGCTGACCCAGGGACTGGCCAGCCTGTCCGCGGTGGCGCGGATCAGCGCGCATTGCGCCGGGTCGGGCACCCGTGTGCCGCCCAGCGGCAGGCTGACGGAATGCACCAGCTTGTGCCCGGGCAGGGCCTGGAAAAGGTCGATGCCCGGGCCGAATTCATAGAACGGGCCGGTGAAGGCGTCATCGGCAAGCCAAAGCGTCTGCGGCTCGATTTCAAGCACGTCCAGCGCGTCTGGCCGGCGCTCCAGAAACGGGCGAAGCGCCGGAGAGAAGATCATGCCGATTCCAAGCCGGGGGGGCTGGAAGCGGGATGCGTCAGCCAAGGCGCATCACCGGGGCTTCGACGTTCATCGCCTGGTCGATGACGAACAGCTCTTCCATCTGGAAGAACAGGTCGCAGCCGGTGGCACAGGCCGGGTGGCCGGTCATGTCGGCGATGCGGTCGATCATGGCGTTGACGTCGGCAAGCTTCGCCACGGCCGAGGGTTTCACGCCCACCGCGACGCTGGGAATCTCGCGCCGGATGCCCGCCCAGCCGCCGACGCGGGCGGTGTCGCTGAACGACTTGGCAAGCGCCAGCTCGCGCTGCAGTTCCATGCGGATGTCAAAGCCCGAGCAGCAGGCCGGACAGCCCAGCTTGCCAAGGACCGTGGCGATGGATTTCTTCAGCCCGTCGATGTTGCCGGCGACCGAGGCGGGAATGGAAACGCGAACGGCCTGCGCGGAAATGGCAGTGTCTTTCATGGTCGTCTCCTGAAAAGGGATAGGTGAAACGTCCCTTCAGGATCGGGCAAGTTGCCGGGTCGCGCAACAACCGGAGCGTGAATTCGGCGTCAGCGCGGCGTCAATGGCGCGCCTGCCGGCCAATCAGCGGCGGGCGGCCTTTTCGGCCAGCCCTGAGGTGCCCTCGCGGCGTTCCAGTTCGGCCAGCACCTCGGCCAGCGTCACATCGCGCGAGGTCAGCATGACCAGCAGGTGATACAGCGCATCCGCCGCTTCGGAGGTCAGCTTGGCGCGGTCGCCGCGGACGGCCTCGATGATCGCCTCGACGGCCTCTTCACCGAACTTCTGGGCACATTTCTCGGGACCCTTGGCCAGAAGCTTGGCGGTCCAGCTGGTGTCGGGGTCCGCACCCTTGCGGGCGGCGATGGTGGCGGCAAGGCGGTCCAGCGGGTGCGCGGTCATGTCAGCCTCACGGGGATGCCGGCTTTGGCCATGTGGGCCTTGGCCTGGCCGATGGTGAAGGTGCCGAAGTGGAAGATCGAGGCCGCCAGCACGGCGCTGGCATGGCCTTCGGTGATGCCTTCGACCAGATGGTCCAGCGTGCCGACGCCGCCGCTTGCAATCACGGGAATTGCCACCGAGTCGGCGATGGCGCGGGTCAATGGCAGGTTGAACCCGGCCTTGGTGCCGTCGCGGTCCATGCTGGTGAGCAGGATTTCGCCCGCGCCTTTGGCCGCCACGGTGCGGGCGAATTCGACCGCGTCGATGCCGGTCGATTTGCGCCCGCCATGGGTGAATATCTCCCACCGGCCCGGCGCCACGGTCTTGGCATCGATGGCGACGACGATGCATTGCGACCCGAAGCGGTCGGCAGCTTCGGCCACCACGTTGGGGTCAGCCACCGCGGCCGAGTTGAACGACACCTTGTCGGCCCCTGCCAGCAGCAGCGCCCGCACGTCGCGGTGGCTGCGCACCCCGCCGCCCACGGTCAGGGGCACATAGACCTGCTCGGCGGTGCGGGTGACCAGATCGAACATGGTGCCGCGGTTTTCGTGGGTGGCGTGGATGTCCAGAAAGGTGATCTCGTCGGCGCCGGCGCGGTCATAGGCCTTCGCGGCCTCGACCGGGTCACCCGCATCCACGAGATTGACGAAGTTCACGCCCTTGACCACGCGGCCATCGGCGACGTCCAGGCAGGGGATGACGCGGGTTTTCAGCATGGGGCGGTCTTAGCGCGGGGCAAGGCATTTGGCCAGTCCCGACCCCCGGAGGGCCGTGGCTGGCGATTTCCGCTTGCCTGTGCAGCGCGGACTGGCCCAGGCGCAGGCCACGTGCCAGCATCCGGCCCATGCAGGGACTGCGCTACATGGCCGTTTCCCTGGCCCTGGGATTCATCGCCACCTGGGCCTCGGAGAACCTGTTCTGGATCGTCCCGCCCGATGGCACCTCGGTCCCGGACTGGCTGATGACCTGGGTCGCCTATTCCATCGCCGCGGCTTGCGCGCTGTCGATGGTGCTGTGGACCGGGGCCGGCGGCTGGGCGGCGGCGTTCCTGGGCGGGGCGGTGCTGGGCTATCTGCTGGAAGGCATCGTGGTCGGCACGATCTACGACGCCTTTCCGTTCCAGCTGGTCTGGACGCCGGTCGCCTGGCACGCCCTGATCACCGGCGGGCTGATCCTGGGCGGCGGCCTTGCCCCGCTGTCGCTGCGGCGGCGGATGCTTCTGTGGCTGGCGGCCGGCGGGCTGTTCACGGTCTGGTCGCTGTTCTGGCCGCTGGAGCGCCCGGTGCTGCCGGGGCCGGACGGGCTGCTGGTCTATCTGGCGTTGCCGGGGCTGGGGGTCGTGGTGGCGCTTTGGCTGGTCGGTCGGCTCGGGCGGCCCGCGCCGCGCCGCTGGGTGCTGTGGGTCGCGCCGACGATGGCACTGGCCGTGGGCGTGATTCAGGCCGTGACGTTTCCAACTCCGCTGCGGGCCGTGCTGCCGGTCCTGCTGCTGGCGCTCTGGGGACTGATGCGGCGGGCTGGCCCGGGGCAATGGGCCGTGCGGCAACCGCTGTGGCGGCATTTGCCGGTGTTGATCGTGCCGGTGATGGTGGCCTTCGGCGCCCCGTCGCTTTGGGCGATCCTGGGGGCGGTC
The DNA here is from genome assembly GCF_020564565.1 of Rhodobacter sp. Har01. Taxonomy (GTDB): domain Bacteria; phylum Pseudomonadota; class Alphaproteobacteria; order Rhodobacterales; family Rhodobacteraceae; genus Pseudogemmobacter. Next base: position 33,952 of record NZ_JAJCTD010000004.1, on the reverse strand, counting down.
GACGTCAGCCTGCCCTTCGCGGTTGCCGCGGGCGTGGCCGGGCTGGGCCTGATGGCCCAAATCGCCCTGCGCGGCCTCCGACGCTGAAGGATCAGCGCAAGCTGGCCAGAGCCTGCGCCAGGTCGATGGCCCCGTCATAAAGCGCGCGGCCCGAGATGGCGCCGGCGATCACGCCGGTGTCGCGCAGGGCCAGCAAGTCGGCCAGGCGCGAGACCCCGCCCGAGGCGATGACGGGGATCGAGACGGCGCGCGCCAGGGCCTCGGTCGCCTCGGTGTTCGGGCCCTGCATGGCGCCGTCGCGGTCGATGTCGGTGTAGATGATCGCCGCCACCCCGGCGTCCTGGAAGCTGCGGGCAAGGTCGGTGGCCAGGATGTCGGTCTCGGTCGCCCAGCCCTTGGTGGCGACACGGCCCTTGCGGGCGTCGATGCCGACGGCGACGCGGCCGGGGAAGGCGCGGGCGGCTTCGCGGACGAGAGCCGGGTTCTCGACCGCGACGGTGCCCAGGATGACGCGGGCAAGGCCCTTGGACAACCAGGCCTCGATGGTGGCCATGTCGCGGATGCCGCCGCCCAGTTGGCAAGGGACATTGACGCGGGCCAGGATCGCCTCGACCGCCGCCGCGTTCACCGGCACACCGGCGAAGGCGCCGTTCAGGTCCACCAGATGCAGCCATTCGCAGCCCGCCGCGACGAACTTGGCCGCCTGCGCCGCCGGGTCGTCGCCGAAGACGGTGGCGGCCGACATCTCGCCGCGCAGCAGCCGGACGCACTGGCCGTTCTTCAGGTCGATGGCGGGATACAGGATCATGGCGCGGCTCCACTGACTTTGGGCGCCGTTTGCCACGGGGCGGGCGCGATGGGAAGGGGCGCGCGACCCCACGTCACGCTTGATCGGCGGACCGGGGGCGGCAAAGAATTTCGCATCTCTGTGGGAGGAGGACCCCGAATGAAGACGATGATGCTGGCCGCGGCGCTGGCGGTGCTTGGCGCCGCGGCGGCGGCCGATCCGCTGGAAGGCGTCTGGCAGACCGAGCTGGACGAAGAGCGGTACGCGCATGTCACCATCTCGCCCTGCGCAACCGCCTATTGCGGCACCATCACCCAAAGCTTCGACGCCGCGGGCACGCCGGTCAAATCCGACAACGTGGGCAAGAAGATCGTCATCGACATGATCCCGCAGGGCGACGGCAACTACGAAGGCTCGGTGTTCCGTCCCTCGAACGGCAAGACCTATTACGGCACGATCGAACTCAGCGGCAACAAGCTCAAGCTGCGCGGCTGCGTCGCGGGCGGGCTGATCTGCGCCAAGCAGAACTGGGCGCGGGTGAAATAGGCGCAAGGATCGGGTCGCCTGCGGGTGCGGATCGGGGCACTCTGGCCGCGTGACCCGCGACGGAGGCCCTTGATGCGCCTGCACCACACCGGACGACCGGCGAGCGATGCCGAATGGCAGGCCTTTGTGGCCAGGGGCGCGACGGGCCTGGTCTGGGCCGTCGCCTCGACCGGCATCCACTGTCGCGACGGGTGCCCGGCGCGGCCTTGTCTGCGGGCAAACCTGCGGGTGTTCGACAGCCGCGCGCAGGCCGAGGCGGCAGGTTTCCGCGCCTGCCGGCGCTGTGGCGGCGGTTGACGGCGGTGCGGGCGGAGGCGCAGGCTTGGGCCATGCGACCCGAGGCAATCCTGGAGACCGCGATCTACGCGGACGACCTGCCGGCGGCCGAGGCCTTCTACGGCGGCCTGCTGGGCCTGCCCGTGGTGCTGCGCCAGCCGGGCCGGCATGTGTTCTTTCGCGTCGGCGCGGGCATCCTTCTGGTCTTCGACCCGGCGGCGACCGAGGTGACCGAACCCGCCGCCCGTCTTCCGGTGCCGACCCACGGCGCGCGCGGGCCGGGGCATTTGTGCTTTGCGGCCAGTCGGGACGAGATCGCCACCTGGCGTGACAGGCTGGCCGCTGCCGGCGTGGCGATCGAGGCCGAGTTCGATTGGCCGAACGGCGCGCGGTCACTGTATGTTCGTGATCCGGCCGGCAATTCGGCGGAATTCGCCGAGCAGAGGCTCTGGGCAGAATAGGTCGGAATCGGGTCGCCCGCCGGACACCCATCGAAACGCACGAAGGGCTGTTGGTTCACTGGGGCCAGCAGGACCAAGCGTTCGATGCGGCCTTCGCTGCGGCAGGTGCGTAGCGCCCTTTCCCACTCCTTGCCGGAGGACCCCAGGAGAGGCGCCTTGGAGGACTCAGGGCGCCCAGGTCAGGAAGTTCGCGATGATGCGCAGGCCGGTGGCCGAGGATTTCTCGGGGTGAAACTGGGTGCCGAAGATGGTGCCCTTGCCGACGATGGCGGTCACCTCGCCGGCATAATCGACATGCGCCAGCCGGTGCGCCGGGTCGGCGACGCGGAAATGGTAGGAGTGCACGAAATAGGCGTGGTCGCCGGTTGCGATGCCGGCCAGCACCGGGTGAGGGTGGTCTATGACCAGGTCGTTCCAGCCCATGTGCGGCACCTTGAACGACGGGTCGGCGGGGGCAATGTGTTCGACCTGCCCGCCGATCCAGCCGAAGCCGGGGGTGGGTTCGTATTCCAGTCCCCGGTCGGCCAGCATCTGCATGCCGATGCAGATTCCGAAGAACGGCCGGGCGCGGCGGGTGACGGCCTCGTCGATGGCATCGAAAAGGCCGCCATGCGACCCGAGCGCTCGCCGGCAGGCCGGAAAGGCGCCGTCGCCGGGCAGCACGATGCGGTCTGCCCGCGCCACGTCCTCGGGACGCGAAGACACGATCACCCGGCCGGCGCCGGTCTCGGTCGCCATGCGCTGGAAGGCTTTCTCGGCCGAGTGGAGGTTCCCCGACTCGTAGTCGACCAGGACCGTCAGGCTCACAGCGCGCCCTTGGTGCTGGGCAGCGCACCGGCCATGCGCGGGTCAGGCTCGACCGCCTCCCGCAGGGCGCGAGCCACGGCCTTGAAGGCGGCCTCGGCGATATGGTGGCTGTTTACGCCATGGACCAGGTCGACGTGCAGGGTGATGCCGCCGTGGGTGGACAGGGCCTGGAAGAATTCGCGCACCAGTTCGGTGTCGAACGTGCCGATCTTGGGCGTCGGGAAGGGGACATTCCACACCAGATAGGGCCGGGCCGACAGGTCCAGCGCGCAGGCGACCTGTGCGTCGTCCATCGCCAGCCGGAACTGGCCGTAGCGGCGGATGCCGCGCTTGTCGCCCAGCGCCTGCGTCAGGGTCTGCCCCAGCGCGATGCCGGTGTCTTCCACCGTGTGGTGATCGTCGATGTGGGTGTCGCCTTTCGCGCGGACGGTCAGGTCCATCAGGCTGTGGCGGGCCAACTGGTCCAGCATGTGGTCGAAGAACCCCACACCGGTCTGGCAGTCATACTGCCCCGTGCCATCAAGGTTCACCGTGACCTCTATTGCCGTTTCCGCCGTTTTCCGGCTGACCCTGGCCTCGCGCATGTTGCCCTCCGCATTCACGCCGGCGTTGTAGGCGCGCGGGAGCGGAATTCCAAGCGGAATGGCGGGGGCGGAAATGCGAAAGGGCGCCCGATGGGCGCCCTTGCAGCAGGTCCGACTGGAGCGGGCGATGAGATTCGAACTCACGACCCTAACCTTGGCAAGGTTATGCTCTACCCCTGAGCTACGCCCGCGCCGGTTGGACGAGGGGGGATGTATAAAGACCCGGGCGCAGCCGCAAGAGGGAAATTGCGCAAGGGGCGAAGATTCTCCCGCGCGCTGGCGGGCCGGCCGGAAGGGGCTGGTCTTGGCCGGCCGCCTGGCTTAGGCCAGGCGCGCAAGCAAAGGAGGCCCGGCGATGGCGGTGGCGGATCTGATGGCCCGGTCGGGCGGCCTGTGCGAATTCTGCGGCGCGGGCGCGGGGCTTGAGCCGGTCGAGGTGCCGCCGGCAGGCGAGGTGCTGCTGTGCCCGCTCTGCCGGGGCGACGAAGAGGCCCCCGCCGCGCATTGGCGCGCGCTGGAAGGTGCGGCCTGGAGCGAGGTTCCCGTGGTGCAGCTGGCGGTCTGGCGCAAGCTGGGTGCCCTGGGCGAACCCTGGGCCACCGAGGCTCGCGAGGGCATGCAGCTTGGCCCCGAGGTGCAGGCCTGGGCCGACGCACCGGCTGCGCTGGAGCATCGCGATTCGAACGGCGCGCTGCTGGCGCAGGGTGATACGGTGGTGCTGATCAAGGACCTGGCCGTGAAAGGCGCGAATTTCACCGCCAAGCGCGGCACGGCGGTGCGCGGCATCTCGCTGGTGCCCGACAATGCGGCCCAGATCGAGGGCCGGGTCGAAGGCCAGCGCATCGTCATCCTGACCGAGTTCGTCAAGAAGCGCTGAACCGGCGGGCAGCGACTCCTTCGAAGAAATCGCTCTGGCCTTGCCGCCTATTCCAGTTCGACCAGCAGGTCCTTTGCCTCAACCTGGGTTCCGGGATGAACATGGATCGCCTTCACCGTCGCCTCGCGGTCGGCGTGGAGGCCGGTCTCCATCTTCATCGCTTCCAGGGTCAGGAGGAGATCGCCGGCGCGGACCTTCTGGCCCGGCTTGACCGCGACGGCGGCCACGGCGCCCGGCATCGGCGCGCCGATGTGGCCGGGATTGCCCTCCTGCGCCTTGGGCTTTGCCGCGGACTTTGCCTTCACCGCACGGTTTGGCACGCGGATCACCCGCGGCTGGCCGTTCAACTCGAAGAACACCTTCACCTCGCCGTCCTCGGTGGTTTCGCCCACCGCCTGCAGGCGGATTTCCAGAGTCTTGCCCGGGTCGATCTCGACCGCGATCTCTTCGCCGGGCTGCATGCCGTAGAAGAAGGCCCGCGTCGGCAGGGTGCGTACGGGTCCATAGGCGCGGTGCCGGCCCATGTAGTCGAGGAAGACCTTGGGATACATCAGATAGCCGTTCAGGTCCTCGTCATCGACGGTGAACCCGTTCAGTTCGGCCGAGACCCTGGCCCGCGTCGCCTCAAGATCCACCGGCGGCAGCGACTTGCCAGGGCGCTCGGTCAGCGGCTTTTCGCCCTTGAGCACCTTGGTCAGGATGCCCTTCGGCCAACCGCCATGAGGCTGGCCGAGGTTGCCTTTCAGCATGTCCACGACCGAGTCGGGGAAGGCCACATCCACTGCCGGGTCTTCCACCTGCGCCCGGGTCAGCCCCTGGGCCACCATCATCAGCGCCATGTCGCCCACCACCTTGGACGAGGGCGTGACCTTGACGATGTCGCCGAACATGGCGTTTGCGTCGGCATAGGCCTGGGCGACCTCATGCCAACGTTCCTCGAGGCCAAGGCTGCGGGCCTGGGCTTTGAGATTGGTGAACTGCCCGCCCGGCATCTCGTGCAGGTAAACCTCGGAGGCCGGGGCCTGCAGGCCGCTCTCGAAGGCGGCGTACTGGCGTCGAACGGCTTCCCAGTAGTCGGACAACTTCCGGATCGCGCCGATGTCGAGGCCGGTGTCGCGCTCGGTGTGTCGCAGGGCCTCGACGATTGAGCCAAGGCAGGGCTGCGAGGTGCCGCCGGAGAAGGCGTCCATCGCGGCATCCACGGCATCCACCCCCGCATCGCAGGCGGCCAGCACGGTGGCGGCGGCGGCTCCGCTCGTGTCATGGGTGTGAAAGTGGATCGGCAGGCCGACCTCTTGCTTCAGCGCCTTGATCAGGACGCGCGCGGCGGCGGGCTTCAAGAGGCCGGCCATGTCCTTCAGGCCCAGCACATGGGCGCCGGCGGCTTTCAGCTCTTTGGCATGGGCAACATAGTACTTGAGGTCATACTTCGCGCGGGCGGGGTCCAGCAGGTCTCCGGTGTAACAGACGGTGCCTTCGCAGACCTTTCCGGCCTCGATCACGGCATCCATGGCAACGCGCATGTTCTCGACCCAGTTGAGGGAATCGAACACCCGGAACACGTCAACGCCGGTCTTGGCGGCCCGGAATACGAAGGATCGAACAACGTTATCGGGATAGTTGGTGTAGCCGACGCCATTGCTGGCGCGCAGCAGCATCTGCGTCATCAGGTTCGGCATGGCGGCGCGCAGGTCGCGCAGGCGCTGCCAGGGGCATTCCTGCAAAAAGCGGTAGGCGACGTCGAAGGTCGCCCCACCCCAGCATTCGACACTGAGCAGCTGGGGCAGGTGGGCGGCATAGGCAGGTGCGGCCTTGATCATGTCGATCGAGCGCATCCGGGTCGCCAGCAGCGACTGGTGGCCGTCGCGCATGGTGGTGTCGGTCACCAGCACCTTGGTCTGCGCCTTCATCCAGTCGGCCACCGCCTGCGGGCCGTGCTGTTCCAGCAGGTTGCGGGTGCCCATGGCGGGTTCGACCTTCGCCGCCGGGGCCTTTGGCGCCCGTGCCTCGGCCGGGGGCCGGGGGCGGCCGACCGTCTCGGGGTGGCCGTTCACGGTGATGTCAGCGATGTAGGTCAGGATCTTCGTCGCCCGGTCGCGGCGCTTGCGGAAATGGAACAGCTCGGGCGTCGTGTCGATGAACTTGGTGGTGTAGGTGTCGTTCAGGAAGGTCGGGTGCTTCAGGAGGTTGATGACGAATTCGATGTTCGTCGCCAGTCCGCGAATGCGGAACTCTCGCAGCGCACGGTCCATCCGGGCGATGGCCTTTTCCGGCGTCTGGGCATGGGCGGTGACCTTGACCAGGAGCGAGTCGTAGTATCGGGTGATCACGCCGCCGGCATAGGCCGTGCCGCCGTCCAGCCGGATGCCGTTGCCGGTGGCCGAGCGATAGGCGGTGAGGCGGCCGTAATCGGGGATGAAGCTGTTCAGCGGGTCTTCGGTCGTCACCCGGCATTGCAGGGCGTGGCCGTTCAACTTCACCTCTGCCTGCGACGCCACACCGGTCGCCTCGGGCAGGGGCCGGCCTTCCTCGATCAGGATCTGGGCCTGGACGATGTCGATGCCGGTGACTTCCTCGGTCACCGTGTGTTCGACCTGCACGCGGGGGTTCACTTCGATGAAGTAGAACTTGCCGGTATCCATATCCATCAGGAATTCGACGGTGCCGGCGCATTCGTAGGCCACATGCGCGCAGATGCGCCGGGCCATTTCGCAGACGTCCTCGCGCTGGGCCTGCGTAAGGTAGGGGGCAGGGGCGCGTTCGACGACCTTCTGGTTGCGGCGCTGCACGGTGCAGTCGCGTTCCCACAGGTGCCAGACGCTGCCCTGCTTGTCGCCCAGGATCTGCACTTCCACATGACGGGCGCGCTGGATCATCTTTTCCAGATAGCCCTCACCGTTGCCGAAGGCGGTTTCGGCCTCGCGCCGGCCCTCGCGGACCTTGGCCTCAAGCTCGTCTTCCGACAGGATCGGTCGCATGCCGCGCCCGCCGCCGCCCCAGCTGGCCTTGAGCATCAAGGGATAGCCCACCTCGGCCGCCTGGCGTTTGACCAGCGCCATGTCGTCGCCCAAGACCTCGGTCGCCGGGATGACCGGCACGCCGGCCGCCATGGCGACGCGGCGGGCCGATGCCTTGTCGCCCAGCGCGCGCATGGTTTCGGCGCGGGGGCCGATGAAGGTGAGGCCGGCCTGGTCGCAAGCCTCGACGAAATCGGGGTTCTCGGACAGCAGGCCGTAACCGGGGTGGATCGCGTCGGCGCCGGACATGCGGGCGACGCGGATCATCTCAGGGATCGACAGATAGGCGCCTACCGGCGTCAGGCCCTGGCCGATCAGATAGGCCTCATCCGCCTTGAAGCGGTGGAGCGACAGCTTGTCCTCCTCGGCATAGACCGCCACGGTCTTCTTGCCCATCTCGTTGGCGGCCCGCATCACGCGTATGGCGATTTCGCCCCGGTTGGCGATCAGGATCTTCTTGAATTCGGGCATCGGCATCTTCCCGGCGGTGGCGCTTGTGAAGCGGACACTCTAGGGGTGCTGCGGTGCGGCGCAAGAGCCGCTTGTCACGGGACTGCAAAGTTTGCGAAATATTCAGGACAGGGTTCGCAAGTGCAAAGCGATTTCCGGCGAGCAGCGGACCGTCAGTCCGCCGTTACCGCAAGATCCGGGCGAAAGGCGTGCAGGATCTGCAGGAAGATGCGCTTGCCCAGATAGGCGTTGTAGATCACGACCCTGCGCCGGTTGCGGCCGGTCAGCACATGGCTGCGCAGGCGGTCGACGCGGACCGAAGTGATCTCGTCCCAGGTCAGGAAGACCGGTCGCGCGCCGACTGGCAAGAGGCCATAGCCGGACGGGCCGATCACGCCGTCTTCATCCCATTCCAGATGGTAGGCGGGGGTCGTGGTCAGCAGGACGAGCGCCCCGAAGACTCCGGTGCCAAGGGCGGCGAAGCCCAGGACGGTGCTGCCGCTTTGCGACGCCGCCTGGGCCAGGATGACGGCCATTGCGAAAAAGCCCAGCACGTAGAACAGAAGTTGGCCGCGCGGCAGCCTCAGGCAGCCACGCCCGTCGGCCTGGATGACGGGCATGGCGCTTCGATTGCGCCAGCGGCACCACAGCGACAGGACCGCCATAAGGGCGATCGTCAGCCCGAGGCTGATCAGAGTGTTCTGGTCCATTTTGGTTGTCAGGGTCAGTCGTGGGGTGAAGCACAAGGTGCAAGGGGTTGCCGCGCCGTTCTTTTCCCGGACTTCGGCGGCATTGTGGCGGCGGCAAGGAACATTTGCCGAACAGTTCTTCCGCTTGGGACAATCCGGCGCTAATGTCGCAGCTATGGAGCCCCTGAACGACAACGACGCCTTCGAGGCCGCCGCGCTGCCGCTGTCGCGGCAGGCGATGGCGGCGCGGCCCAAACGATACCTTGATGACCTCAACCCTGCACAACGCGCAGCAGTTGAAGCCATTGACGGACCGTTGCTCATGCTGGCGGGTGCAGGCACGGGCAAGACCAAGGCGCTCATGGCGCGGGTTGCACACATCCGGACGCTCGAGTTGGCTCGGCCTGACGAAATTCTGGCGGTGACCTTTACCAACAAGGCCGCCCGCGAAATGAAGGAACGGCTTTCGAAGACGCCGTTTGATTTGCCAGAGCCGTTGAAATGGATGGGCACATTTCATGCCCTCTCCTGCAAAATTCTCCGCCACCACGCGGAGCTTGTGGGCTTGAAGCCCAGCTTCACAATTCTTGACACGGACGATCAGCTTCGCCTTCTGAAACAGCTGATAGAGGCGGCGAGAGTCGACGTTAAGCGTTGGCCGGCACGCTTCTTTTCGGGCTGGATTGAGAAACAGAAGAATAATGCTCGTCTTCCGCATCAAGTTCCCGATTCGGACGATGTGGAAGTCGATGCTGGCCGGGTGTTTGAAAAGGGAGACGCAACTGCGCCAGTGCGTTACTTTAACCGCCGAAACCCTGAAAGCGGTGCAATTGGCAGAGAAGTTGTTACGACGAAGCAGATTTACCGGCAGTATCAGGACCGCTTGAAGGCGCTCAATTCAGTCGATTTCGGCGACCTTACGATGTACTGTGTCGCCATCTTCAAGGCCTACCCGGACGTGCTGGCGCAATACCAGCGCTGGTTCAAATACATCCTGGTGGACGAATACCAGGACACCAACGTCTGCCAATACCTGTGGCTGCGGCTCTTGGCGCAGGCGCATCGCAACATCTGCTGCGTGGGCGACGACGACCAGTCGATCTATGGCTGGCGGGGCGCCGAGGTGGGCAACATCCTGCGGTTCGAAAAGGATTTTCCGGGCGCCAAGGTGATCCGGCTGGAACAGAACTACCGCTCGACCCCGCATATCCTGGCGGCGGCAAGCGGCGTGATCAGCGCCAATGCGTCCCGCTTGGGCAAGACGCTGTGGACCGAGGCGACCGAGGGCGAGAAGGTCCGCCTCATCGGCCATTGGGACGGCGAGGAAGAGGCGCGCTGGATCGGCGAAGAGGTCGAGGCAATCCAGCGCGGCACCCGCGGCTGGGCGCCGGTGGGCCTGAACCGCCAGGCGATCCTGGTCCGCGCCAGCCACCAGATGCGCGCCTTCGAGGACCGGTTCCTGACCATCGGCCTGCCCTATCGGGTGATCGGCGGGCCGCGGTTCTATGAACGGCAGGAGATTCGCGATGCCATGGCCTATTTCCGGCTGGCGGTGTCGCCCGACGACGATCTGGCCTTCGAGCGGGTGGTGAACCTGCCCAAGCGCGGCCTGGGCGACAAGGCGGTGCAGTCGATCCAGCGCGAGGCCCGATCGCAGGGCCTGACCCTGCTGGACGGCGCGCGTAGCCTGCTGGCGGCGGGCGGCATCGGCGGCAAGGGGGCGAACCAGCTGCGCGCCTTTTGCGACGGGGTCGAACGCTGGCACGCGGCGATCCGCGACGCCCAGCCTGACATGGCCGATGCGGTGATCGAGCCGCTTTACCCCGACACCGCTTCCGCGACCGACCTCAGCCATGTGCGGCTGGCCGAGGTGATCCTTGAGGAGTCGGGCTATGTCTCGATGTGGCAGAACGACAGGACGCCCGAGGCCGAGGGCCGGCTGGAGAACCTCAAGGAACTGGTCAAGGCGCTGGAGCAGTTCGACAGCCTGCAGGGGTTCCTGGAGCACGTCGCGCTGATCATGGACAACGACAGCGAGGACGCGGCCGAGAAGGTTTCCATCATGACGCTACATGCGGCGAAAGGGCTGGAATTCCCGGTGGTCTTCCTGCCGGGCTGGGAGGACGGGTTGTTCCCCAGCCAGCGCAGCATGGACGAAAGCGGCCTGAAGGGCATCGAAGAGGAACGCCGGCTGGCCTATGTCGGCATCACCCGGGCGGAAGAGCTGTGCACGATATCCTTTGCCTCGAACCGGCGGGTCTATGGGCAATGGCAAAGCCAGATGCCCAGCCGTTTCATCGACGAGCTGCCCGCGGCGCATGTCGAGGTGCTGACCCCGCCCGGCCTGATGGGCGGCGGCTATGGCGCGGCGGCAGCGTCCTTCGGCTCAAGCCTGGAAGACCGGGCAACCAAGGCCGATGTCTACAACAGCCCCGGCTGGCGGCGGTTGCAGGAACGGCAGGGGATGCGCCCCGTGAGCCAGCCGCGCGAGGCGAGGAACGTCACGATCGACCTTGAAGCGGAAAGCTCCTACACAGTGGGCGAGCGGGTCTTTCATGTGAAATTCGGCTATGGCCGGGTGACCGGGATCGAGGGTGACAAGCTGGACATCCTCTTTGACAAGGCGGGCGAGAAGAAGATCGTCGCCCGCTTCGTGATGCCGGCCGACATCGGCGACGAGATCCCGTTCTAGCGGCGCGTCGCCCAGGCCCGCTCCAGCGCGAAAAGCCCCAGTCCCGCCACCAGCCCCCAGAACGCCGCGCCGATGCCCAGGAAGGGCGCGCCCGCAGCGGTGATGACCAGCGTCAGCGAGGCCGCAAAGCGCTGCTCGGGCACCACATAGCCGGTGGTCAGGGCGCCGGTCAGCGCGCCCAGCAGGGCAAGCGCGACCAGCGCCAGCATCACCTCGGCCGGCAAGGCGCCCAGCAGGGCAAGGATCGCCGGACTGAACAGGCCCAGGGCCACCCAGACCCCGGCATAGGCAAGGCCGACCTTCCAGCGCTGGTCGCGGTCGGGGTGCACGTCGGGCCCCAGGCAGATCGCTGCCGTGATGGCGGCCATGCTGGTGGTGTGGGCGCCGAACAGCGCCGAGATGGCCGACAGCCCCCCGGTCACGCCCAGGGCGGATTGCACCGGCGGCTCATACCCCGCGGCGCGCAGGGTGGCAAAGCCGGGCAGGTTCTGTGACGCCATGGTGACCAGGTACAGCGGCAGCGCCAGGCCGATCATCGTGCCGGCGTCGAAGGCGGGCGCGATGAACTCAAGCCGCGGCAGGGGCAGGGTGAGGGCGGGCCAGATGGCCTCGCCTAGCGTGAAGGAAAGCGCCAGGCCCAGCGCCAGCGCAGACAGCACGGCCAGGGCCGGGTTCACCAGCCGCACCAGCGCGAAGACGGCGACCATCGGCAGGACCAGCACCGGGGCGGCCTGCGCGGCGCCCGCGCCTTTCAGGCAGAACGGAAGCAGCACCCCGGCCAGCATGCCGCCTGCGATGCCATCGGGGATCAATGCGACGGCGCGGCCGAGGGGTCTGAGGGCACCGGTCAGGGCGATCAGAAGGCCGGTCACCACGAAGGCGCCCACAGCTTGCGCCATGCCGATGCCGGAGGTTGCCGCGATCAGCGCGGCGCCGGGGGTGGACCAGGCCAGCACCACCGGCACCCGGTGCCAAAAGGACAGGAAAGCCGAGCCTGCGGCCTTGGCAAGGCTGATCGCCAGCACCCAGCTGGCGGTCTGCGACGGCGTCGCCCCCACCGCCGCTGCGGCCGACAGCACCAGCGCGATGGTCGAGCCGTAGCCCACCAGCGCGGCCACCACGGCCGCGGAAATCAGCGAAGCCCGCATGTCACCTGCCCTTCCGGGCGGCGACTATCGGGGGACGCAAGGCCAAGGGCAAGGGGGGGGAGGGGTGCGGCGGCGCCAGGGAGGAGGAGAGGCGCCGCCGCGGTTTCCGGAGGCCCGAGGGAGGAGGAGAGGGCCACCGAAGACGTTCGAACCGCATTGGTCCGGAAGGCAAAGGCGCGGCGGCTGCCAAGCGAGAATGAGTGGCTGCCGCCGCCTGCTTCGCCGGTTCCCAAGGGAGGAAGAGCGGGAACCGTCGAAACCGTCTGGCCCCGTGGGGCCGAAGAGGAGCGCGGCGGCGCCAAGGGAGGAGGAGAGGCGCCGCCGCTGGTTCCGGATGCCCAAGGGAGGAGGAGAGGGCCGCCGAACGTGTTCGGGCAAGAAGGCCCGGAAGAAAGTGCGGCGTCGTCAGGGAGGAGGAGAGACGACGCCGCGTTTGCCATGGACCCCGAGGGAGGAGGAGTGGGGCCCGAGCAAGAAACCCTATTTGCCGTAGGCGGCCTCGCGGGCCACATCGGCGATCGACAGCCGCGAGATGCCCAGTTCGGCGAGATCGCGATCGGACAGATTGCTCAGCTCGGCCAGCGTCCGGGAATAGACGCGGCGGCGTGCCAAGGCTGCACCAAGGGCTGCAAACAGCCCGGACGGGCGTTCAGTCGAACGTGTGGACAGGACGTATGCCATCTGACTCATGCCTCTGAAACCATCGGGGCAGCGTTCTGCCGCGCTGTCGAGAGAAAGATGGGGCAATTGCTGCACCTGCACAATGGCTGGGGAAAGCAATGCCGCCATGCAGCGGCCGCATGGCTGCGCGTTACGGAAACGTTAATATTTTCAGCATCTTTGCTGAATTATTGATCTCTTGGTCAATGCCGCCTTGCCCTTTGCCGAAAGAATGACGAGTCTGGCCCGATGCATGGGCGGCGGAGGAACGCATGACGGTCACGCGCGATATGGTCACCGGGGTTCTGGCAGGCATCGCGGCGCCCGGCGGGGGCACTCTGGTGTCGCGCGACCTGATTCGTGCGCTGACGGTCGAGGCCGGCACGGTGCGCTTCGTGATCGAGGCGGCGACGCCCGAGGAGGCCCGCGCCCTGGCCCCGGTCGAGGCCGCTGCAGAGCAGGCGCTGAAGGCCTTGCCCGGCGTGACCCTGGTGCAGATCGTGACGACGGCGCATGGCCCGGCCGCCAAGGCGCCGCCGCCCAACATCAAGATCGGTGGCCACCCGACGCCGCAACAGGGCGGGCCGCAAAAGGTGTCGGGTGTGGCGAAGATCATCGCGGTGGCCAGCGGCAAGGGCGGGGTGGGCAAGTCCACGGTGTCCTCGAATCTGGCCGTGGCGCTGGCGCGGGCAGGGCGGAAGGTGGGCCTTCTGGACGCCGACATCCTGGGGCCAAGCCAGGCCAAGATGATGGGCGTCACCACAAGGCCGATGAGCGCGGATGGCCAGACCATCCAGCCGCCCCAGGCGCATGGCGTGAAGATGATGTCGCTGGGCCTGATGCTGAAAGAGGACGAGGCGGTGATCTGGCGCGGCCCGATGCTGATGGGCGCGCTCCAGCAACTGATCGGCCAGGTGAACTGGGGCACGCTGGACATTCTGATCGTCGATCTGCCGCCCGGCACCGGCGATGTGCAACTGACGCTGTGCCAGCGCACCCAGTTGACCGGGGCGCTGATCGTCTCCACGCCGCAGGACGTGGCGCTACTGGATGCCCGAAAGGCCATCGACATGTTCGCCAAGCTGAACACGCCGGTCCTGGGCCTGATCGAGAACATGTCCACCTACATCTGCCCCAATTGCGGGCACGAGGCGCATATCTTCGGCCACGGCGGCGTGGCGGCCGAGGCGGCGCGGCTGGACCTGCCGTTCCTGGGCGAATTGCCGCTGTCGCTGGAAGTGCGCGAAGCTGGCGACGCCGGCACCCCCATCGCCGCCGGCGAAGGCCCGAACTCCGAGGCCTATGCGCGGCTGGCGCATCGGCTGATCGACGGCGGAATGGCCTGAGCGACCCCGGGGGCCGTCCTGGCGCCGGAAGCGAATCACAAGCTCTGGGAATGCGTGGGTTAGGGCAGGATTCCCGGCCGCCTGCGGCTCGATTCCAGGCGTTCCTGGGCTGATCTTTCCGCATTTGGCCGTTTCAACCGCGGATCCCTCGAAAAATTCGGGATGCCATGGGAATTTCGGTTCTCCCAGCGTCGCCACTATATCTAGGCGAAGCGGTTTCAGATTTCCCAATCTATAGCGATCACTCCGCCTCAATCTGCACAAGATGCTGCTTTGCGGCACCCGATTGCACAACATGTCGGGGCTATTCTCCCAATTTTTCCCTTGCCAGCCCATGTGTTCCCATGTCATCCCTTTCTCACGGAAGATGAAGCGGGCAAGACAAGACGCCAGGGGCGGCGCAAGACCCCGAACAAGGCGAACTAAGGCAGTTCATACAGGCAGCCCCTTTCATCGGACGACAGAGATCCGGCGCGCGAGCGAGCAGACATCTCCCCCAGGTGGCGCGCGTAGCTGGACGCCCAGCGATGGGACAGCGGCGGATCGGGTAGTGGCAGCAACCCGATCCGCCCATTTTATTTCGCGCGGGTGAAATCACGAAATCCGGGGCAGACAGAAGGCCGCAAGGCGCATGGCAGAGGCATTCAGAGGCGAATTCTACCAGAAGGTAGATGCCAAGGCCCGGGTCTCGATCCCGGCCGCCTTTCGCCGCATCCTCGATGCCGACGACAAGCCCCGGGCCGACAAGGAACAACCCCACGTCTATCTGGTCTATGGCGGCCGCAACCGCAGCTTCGTCGAAGGCTATTCCAAGCGCGGCGCGGATGATCTGGCCGACCAGATCGCCGCCATGGAACTGGGCTCGAAGGCGCGCATGCGGGCCGAGCGCGAGTTGATAAGCCGGTCCATCATGGTGGAACTGGAACCTGACGGGCGCATCGTCCTGCCGCCCAAGGTGCGCGAGAAGATCGGGCTCACGGACGGCGACCTGGGCAGCGCCGAGGCGGCCTTTGCCGGGGTGACGAACCGTTTCCGGCTGTATTCCCGCAAGGTTTATGATGCCGAACTGGCGGCGGATGCGGATGACGAGGACGAGGACGTCGATCCGCTGGCGTTGGTCGGACGCTCGGCAAGGGGCGGCTGATGTGATGCAACCCCGCGACGTGCTGCCCGCGCCCGACCCTCACATCCCGGTTCTCTTGACTCCGCTGATTGCTGCCGTGGCCCCCGTGCGGGGCCTTTGGATTGATGGCACCTTTGGCGCCGGGGGGTATGCGCGCGGCCTGCTGGCGGCAGGCGCCGACCGGGTGATCGGCATCGACCGCGACCCGCTGGCGCAGAAGCTGGCGGCGGCCTGGCTGCCGGATTTCCCCGCGATCACGCTGAAGACCGGCACGTTTTCCGACCTCGACACCCTGGCCGGCGAGCCGGTCGATGGCGTGGTGCTGGACCTGGGCGTGTCGTCGATGCAGTTGGACCGGCCCGAGCGCGGCTTCTCGTTCCAGAAGGACGGGCCGCTGGACATGCGGATGGGGCAGGACGGGCCGTCTGCGGCCGATCTGGTGAACACGGCGCCCGAAGAGGTGCTGGCCGACATCCTGTATCACTATGGCGAGGAACGCGCCTCGCGCCGGATCGCGCGGGCCCTCGTCGCCGCGCGGGCCGATGCGCCGATTGCCACCACCCTGCGGCTGGCCGAGATCGTCGCGCGTTGCCTGCCGCGGCCGAAGCCCGGCGACAGCCATCCCGCGACGCGCAGTTTCCAGGCGCTGCGCATCGCCGTGAACACGGAATTCGAGGAACTTGCCCAGGGTCTGGCTGCCGCCGAACGCATCCTGAAGCCTGGCGGAAAACTGGCGGTCGTCACCTTCCACAGCCTTGAGGACCGCATCGTGAAACGGTTCTTCCAGTTGGCGTCCGGCGCCGAGCCGGAGGCAAACCGCTACGCCCCGGCTCGGGGGGCGGTGCAGCCTCGGTTTCGGCTCGTCAACCGCAAGGCCATTGCGGCCGACCCCGACGAGGTGGCGCGCAACCCGCGGTCGCGGTCGGCCAAGCTGCGGGTGGGCGAACGAACCGACGCGCCGCCGCTGGCCCTGCCGCCCGCCGCTCTGGGCCTGCCCGAGATTCTCCGGAAAGGACGCTTCTGATGCGCTCGGTCCTCTACGTCGTTGCCTTCCTGGCCGTGATCGCCCTGGGTTTCTGGGCCTACCGCGAGAATTACGCCACCCAGGCCGCCCTGCGCGAGGTGCGCGGGTTGCAGGCCGAAATCGCCGACCTGCGCGAGGCGCTCTCGGTGCAACGCGCGGAATGGGCCTACCTGAACCGCCCCGACCGGCTGCGCGAGTTGACCACGCTGAACTTCGACCGCCTTGGCCTGTTGCCGATGGAGCCGGGCCAGTTCGTCGCCGCCGACCAGGTGGCCTATCCGGTGCCGGAAATCCCCGCGATCACCGGGCCGGTCCAGGTGCAGGGTGAGATCGACGCTGCGGCCGGCGCCGCCGCTTCGCCGGTCGCTGTCCCCGATGCCCCGGAAGAGGGTCTCTGACATGCGCACGCCGCTTCGCCCGCTGACCCGGATCCTGCTGGCGCGCCAGCGCGGCGAGAGCCCCGACCTGATCGAGCGCGAGAACCTTGCGCAGCGCCACGAAGCCCTGCGCGAAAAGACCCAGGGCCGCGCCTCGTCTCGGTTGGCGCTGCTGGCTGTGGCCTTCGGCTGTGCCTATCTGACCATCGGCGTGCGGATGGGCCACCTTGCGGCCTCGGTCCCGGTTGAACCGGTGGCCAGCGCGCCGGGCGCCGAAATCGTTGCGCAGCGGGCCGACATCGTGGACCGCGAAGGACGCATCCTGGCCACCAACATGACCACGCATGCGCTTTACGCCCATCCGAAGGACATGGTGGACCCCAAGGGCACCGCGGCGAAACTGGCGGAAATCTTCCCCGACCTTGACGCCGCCGCGCTGGAGCGGCGGTTCACCGACGGCCGCAGCTTTGTCTGGGTGCGAAAGGTGCTGTCGCCCGAACAGATGCAGCTGGTGCATGAAATCGGCGATCCCGGCCTGCTGTTCGGCCCGCGCGAAATGCGGCTTTATCCCAACGGCAGCCTCGCCGCGCATGTGCTGGGGGGCTATTCCTTCGGCGCCGAGGGCGTGCATTCGGCCGAGGTGATCGGCACCGCCGGGGTGGAAAAGGCGATGGACGCGCGCCTGCGCGATCCGGCCCAGGCGGGCGCGCCGCTGCAGCTTTCGATCGACCTGTCGGTGCAGGCGACGGTCGAAGAGGTGCTGGCCGCCGGCATCGGCATGATGAACGCCAAGGGCGGCGCGGCCATCCTGATGAACGTGCAGACCGGCGAGATCGTCGCCATGGCCTCGGCCCCGACGTTCGATCCGAACGACCGGCCCTCGCCGCTGATCGACAAGGATGCCGAAGCGGGCGACAGCCCCTTGTTCAACCGGGCGGTTCAGGGGGTCTACGAGTTGGGCTCGACCTTCAAGATCTTTGCCGTCGCGCAGGCAATGGAGCTGGGCCTGGTGAACCCGGACACCATGGTCGATGCCAATGCGCCAATGATCTGGGGCAAGCACAAGATCAAGGAATTCGAAGGCAAGAACTACGGCCCGCTGCTGTCGGTCACCGACGTGATCGCCAAGAGTTCGAACGTGGGCACGGCGCATATCGCCCTGATGATCGGCCCTTTGCGGCAGCAGGCCTTCCTGAAATCCATGGGTTTCTTCGAACCGACCGCACTGGAACTGATCGAAGCGCCGGGGGCGAAACCGCTGATCCCCAAGCGCTGGCCCGAGATCGTGACCATTACCACCGCCTATGGTCACGGGATGTCGGCCAGTCCGATGCACCTTGCCGCTGCCTATGCGGCCATCGCCAATGGCGGCATCTACCTCAAACCGACGCTGCTGAAGCGGGAAGGGGCGGCGAAGGGGGTGCGGGTGTTGTCCGAGGACGTGGCGGCCGAGGCCCGCAAGATGCTGCGCCGCGTGGTCACCGACGGCACGGCGTCCTTTGCCGAGGTCGAGGGTTACGAGGTGGCCGGAAAGACCGGCACCGCCGACAAGCCCAAGAAGTCGGGCGGCTATTACAAGGACAAGGTGATCAACACCTTCGCCGCGATGTTCCCCGCCAGTGCGCCGCGCTATGTGCTGATCGTGACGCTGGACGAGCCGATCAACACGATGATCTCGCCGGTGCGGCGGACCGCGGGCTGGACCTCGGTCCCGGTTGCGGCCGAGATGATCCGGCGGGTGGCACCGTTGCTGGGGCTGCGGCCCAAGGTTGAACCCGTCGCCGGAACTACGCTAACAGCCGCCGAGAACTGAGCGGGGGCGAAACATGGCGCAGGGCAAGCGGCTTTCGGAACTGGGGCTGAAGGCGCGCGACCGGCGCGATCCGGTGCTGTCGGGGGTCACCGCAGATAGCCGCGCCGTGCGCCCCGGGGTGTTGTTTGCGGCGCTGCCGGGCAGCGCGCGGCACGGCGCCGACTTCATCCCGCAGGCCCTGCAGGCCGGCGCGGCGGCGATCCTCACCGACGCGACGGGGGCGGTGATCGCCGCCGAGGCGCTGGTGCTGTCGTCGGTGGCGCTGGTCGTCGCCGACGACCCGCGCGAGGCGCTGGCCTATGCTGCGGCGCTGTGGTTCGGGGCACAGCCTGAAACCATGGTCGCGGTCACCGGGACGAACGGCAAGACCTCGGTCGCCACCTTCTCCCGGCAGATCTGGGCCGAGTTGGGGCATCCGGCGATCAACATCGGCACCACCGGCGTCGAAGGCGCCTGGTCCGCGCCATCATCGCACACCACACCCGACCCGGTGACGCTGCACAAGATGCTGGCCGAGGCGGCGGCGGCAGGGGTGACGCACGCGGCGATGGAGGCAAGCTCGCACGGGCTGGACCAGCGCCGGCTGGAAGGGGTGCGGCTGCGCGCAGCCGGCTTCACCAACCTGACGCAGGACCATCTGGATTACCACCACACCATGGAGGCCTACTTCGCCGCCAAGGCGGGGCTGTTCACCCGGCTCTTGCCCGAGGACGGGGTGGCGGTGGTGAACCTTGACGGCGCCAAGGGCTCGGACGTGGCCGAACTGGCGCTGGACCGGGGCCTGCGGGTGCTGACCGTTGGCAAAGGGCCGGGCGCCGACCTGCAGATCGGCGGCATCCGACCCGATGCGACCGGGCAGGAGGTGCGCTATCTGTGGCAGGGCCGGGCGGTACAGACCCGGCTTGGCCTGATCGGTGCCTTCCAGGCCGAGAACGTGGCCGTCGCGGCCGGGCTGGCCATCGCCGCCGGTGATGACCCTGAGGCAGTGCTGGCGGTGCTGCCCCGGCTGACCGGCGTGCGCGGCCGGATGGAACGGGCGGCGACGCGGGCGAACGGGGCCAGCGTGTTCGTCGACTACGCTCATACGCCCGACGCCATCGAGACCGCACTTCGCGCCCTGCGGCCACATGTGATGGGCCGCATCATCATCGTCTTCGGCGCCGGCGGCGACCGCGACCGCACCAAGCGCCCCCTGATGGGCGCGGCGGCGAAGGCCCATGCCGATGTGCTGTATGTCACCGACGACAACCCGCGCAGCGAAGACCCCGGGGATATCCGCAAGGCCATTCTCGCGGCCTGCCCGGAGGCGAACGAGGTGGGCGACCGCGCCGAGGCCATCCTGCGGGCGGTCGATGCCTTGCAGCCGGGCGATGCCCTGCTGATTGCCGGCAAGGGGCATGAAACCGGGCAGGTGATCAAGGGCGACATTTTCCCCTTCGATGACGTCGAACAGGCCTCTATCGCGGTGGCGGCACTGGATGGGGTGATCTGATGGCGCTCTGGACCTCGGACGAGGCCGCAAAGGCAACCGGTGGGCGCAGCACGCGCGCGTGGGAGGCGCAGGGCGTGTCGATCGACACCCGCAGCCTGCAACCGGGCGATCTGTTCGTCGCGCTGGCCGACGTGCGCGACGGGCACGATTTCGTGGCGCAGGCGCTGGCAAAGGGCGCGGCGGCGGCGATGGTATCCCGCGTGCCTGAAGGCCTGGCCGCGGATGCACCACTGCTGATCGTTGACGATGTTCTGGCCGCGCTTGCGCGGCTGGGCGCGGCGGGTCGGGCGCGGACCGGGGCGCGGGTGGTCGGCGTCACCGGCTCGGTCGGCAAGACCTCGACCAAGGAAATGCTGCGGGCAGTCCTCGCCGGCCAGGGCCGGGTGCATGCCGCCGAGGCCAGCTACAACAACCACTGGGGCGTGCCGCTGACGCTGGCGCGGATGCCGGTCGACACCGACTTCGCGGTGATCGAGATCGGCATGAACCACCCCGGCGAGATTGCGCCGTTGTCGCGGCTGGCGCGGCCGAATGTGGCGATGATCACCACGGTGGCCGCCGCGCATCTTGAGGCCTTCGACAGCCTGGAAGGCATCGCGGCGGAAAAGGCCGCGATCTTCGACGGGCTGGAACCGGGCGGCGTGGCGGTGGTCAATGCCGACCTGCCGGTCACACACCTGATCGTGGACCGCGCCCGCTCTGGCGGCGCCCGCATGGTGCTGTTCGGCGCGGCCGAGGCGGCCGACTATCGGCTGATCGAGGCGCGCATCGTCGATGACACCACCGTCATCCAAGCCCGTCGCGGCGGGCTGCCGTTCCTGGTCAAGGTGTCTTCGCCGGGCCGGCATTTCGCGATGAATGCGCTGGGCGCCCTGGCAGCGGCCGAGGCGCTGGGCGCCGATCCCATGATCGCCGCGCACGACATCGGCCGCTGGGTGCCGCCCGCCGGGCGCGGCACGCGCGAGCGCATCCTGCTGGACCCGGTCGAAGAGACCTTCTTCGACCTGATCGACGATGCCTTCAACGCCAACCCCGCCTCGATGGCGGCAGCGCTGGAGGTGCTGATCGCCGCCCGGCCCACCGACGGCATCGGGCGGGTGGGCAACGGGCGGCGCATCGCCATCCTGGGAGACATGCTGGAACTGGGTCCGGACGAAACCGCGATGCACCTGGACATCGCCCGACATCCGGGGCTGGCGGCGGTGTCGATCATCCATTGCGTCGGCCCGCGGATGAAGAACCTGTGGCAGGTGCTGCCGCGGGCGCAAAGGGGCGACTGGGTCGAGACCGCGCCGGAACTGGCGGCCCGTGCCCGCAGCCTGTTCGACGCGGGGGATATCGTGCTGGTCAAGGGATCGAAGGGGTCGAAGGTCAGTCTGGTCGTTGACGCCCTGCGCAAAATGGGCCAAGCCGCGCCGACGGCAGAAGGGACCGAGTGAATGCTGTATTGGCTGACCGGATTTTCAGATGGCGGCGACGTCTTCAACCTGTTTCGCTACATCACCTTCCGGGCGGGCGGCGCCTTCGTCACCGCGCTGGTCTTCGGGTTCCTGTTCGGCCGGCCGCTGATCAACCTTCTGCGCAGAAAGCAGGGCAAGGGCCAGCCGATCCGTGACGATGGGCCGCAAAGCCATTTCGCCAAGGCGGGCACGCCAACCATGGGGGGCCTGCTGATCCTGTCGGCGCTGCTCGTCTCGACGCTGATGTGGGCGCGGCTGGACAATGTCTATGTCTGGATCGTGGTGCTGGTGACGCTGGCCTTCGGGCTGATCGGTTTCGCTGACGACTACGCCAAGGTGACCAAGCAGAACACCAAGGGGGTCTCGTCACGGGTGCGTTTCCTGCTTGGGCTGCTGATCGCAGGTCTGGCAACCTATGCCGCCGCGATGTTTCACCCCGATGATCTGACCAACCAGCTGGCCTTTCCGTTCTTCAAGGACGCGCTGCTGAACCTGGGTGTCTTCTTCGTGCCCTTCGGCATGGTCGTCATCGTCGGCGCGGCGAATGCGGTGAACCTGACCGACGGACTGGATGGGCTGGCGATCATGCCGGTGATGATCGCCTGCGGCACGCTGGGGGTGATCGCCTATGCGGTGGGCCGGGTGGACTTCACCCAGTATCTCGACGTTCACTACGTGCCCGGAACCTCGGAACTGGTGATCTTCGCCGCAGGTCTGTTCGGCGCGGGGCTGGGGTTCCTGTGGTACAACGCCCCCCCGGCGGCAGTGTTCATGGGCGACACCGGATCGCTGGCGCTGGGCGGCGCACTGGGCGCGATGGCGGTCTGCACCAAGCACGAGATCGTGCTGGCGATCGTCGGCGGGCTGTTCGTGGTCGAGGCGCTGTCGGTGATCATCCAGGTGCTGTACTACAAGGCCACCAAGAAGCGCATCTTCCTGATGGCGCCGATCCACCATCACTTTGAAAAGAAGGGCTGGGCCGAACCTCAGATCGTGATCCGGTTCTGGATCATCTCGCTGATCCTGGCGATGGTCGGCCTGGCCACGCTGAAACTCCGCTGACCGGGCGTGGCCGGGGTTTGACCGGCAGGTGTCCTGGTCTAGTCTGGCCGCAGGCAAGACCAGAACACGGGCGGGCGGGCAGATGATCACACGGCGGACATTGGGGCTGACGGCGCTGGGGGCGCTGCTTTCGGGCTGCATCGGCGGCGGGTCGGGCGGGGGTGCGCGCGGCGCGGGCGGCGAGGCGGCTCCGCCGCGGCCGGTGCCGAACCCGGCGTTCGACGCCTGGGTCGCGGCCTATCGTGACCGGGCGGCGGGGCGGGGGATTTCCCGCAGCACCATGGACGCGGCTTTCCGCGGGGCGGGGTTCCTGCCGCAAGTGGTTGAAAAGGATCGGAACCAGACCGAGTTCAAGCGCACGCTGGAGGACTACCTGTCCATCGCCGCCTCGGACGAGCGGGTGGCGATGGGACGGCAGAAATTCGCCTCGCTGGGCGGGCTGCTGGCTCAGATCGAGGCACGGTACGGGGTGGAAGCCCATGTCATTGCTGCGTTTTGGGGGATGGAGTCCTACTTCGGCACGCGCCGGGGCAATGTGCCGGTGATCTCGGCGCTGGCCACCCTGGCGTTTGACGGGCGGCGGGCGGAGTTCTTCGAAAGCCAGCTTACGGCGGCCTTGAAGATCATCCAGAACGGCGACATCGCGGCTGACCGGATGACCGGCAGCTGGGCCGGCGCCATGGGGCATACGCAATTCATTCCAACCGCTTACCTGGCCTATGCCGCCGACTGGACGGGCGACGGGCGGCGCGACATCTGGTCGGAGGACCCCTCGGACGCGCTGGCCTCGACCGCCAACTACGTGGCAAAATCCGGCTGGCAGAAGGGCCTGCCCTGGGGGATGGAGGTCACCCTGCCGGCCGGCTTTCCGACCGGTCTGCTGGGCCGCGGCAAGGCGAAATCGGCCGACGACTGGCGTATGCTTGGCGTACGGCCCGCGTCTGGCGAACGTATGGCAAGCGGCAGTATCGTTGCGCCGGGGGGTCTGGGCAGCCCGGCCTTCCTGCTGACCCGCAACTTCGCCGTCATCCTGCGCTACAACAACGCCGAGAACTACGCCATCGGCGTCGGCCACCTGAGCGACCGGATTCGTGGCGGCGAGGCGATCCGGGGCAACTTTGGCCCCGATGCCAGCGGCCTGACCAAGGCCGACCGGCAAGAGATCCAGCGCCTGCTGACGGCGAAAGGCCATGACACCGGCGGCAGCGACGGAGTGATGGGGGCCAAGACCAAGGCCGCCATCGAGGCCTTCGAGGCCAGCCGGGGCCTGCCGATGACCGGGACCGCTACGCCCGCCTTGCTGGCCCTGCTGCGGCGCTGACCGGCGATGGGCCACTTGCCGCAGGGCCTTGAAGGGGCCGGACCGGGGGCCTAGTGTCCGGGCCGAACGAACAGGGGGGCGGCATGGCCCAGAAACGCAGCATCTTCGAAGAGGTCTCGGACCAGACGCCGCCGCCGCCGAAGCCGGTGAAGGCGGGACCGGGTGGCGGCGGGCTGATCGACAGCCGCCCGAAGGGCGCGCGCGGGGCGATCCGGCGCTGGCTGATGGTGCTGTTCGTGCTGGTCGCGGCGATGATCCTGGTCGGCGGGCTGACCCGGCTGACCGACAGCGGGCTGTCGATCACCGAATGGAAGCCGGTGACCGGCGTGGTGCCGCCGTTGAGCGAGGCCGATTGGACGGCAGAGTTCGATAAGTACAAGGCGACGCCGGAATTCGCGCTGCAGAACAGCCTGATTTCCATAGAAGAGTTCAAGACGATCTACTGGTGGGAATGGGGGCACAGGCAGTTGGGCCGGCTGATCGGGCTGGTCTGGGCGGTGGGGTTCCTGTGGTTTCTGGTGCGGCGCTCGATTCCGACCGGCTGGACCGGGCGGCTGCTGGGCGTCGGCCTTCTTGGCGGCGTTCAGGGTGCGGTTGGCTGGTGGATGGTCCGCTCCGGTCTGACCGGGGACATGGTTGATGTGGCCTCCTACCGGCTGGCGATCCATCTTGGCCTCGGCTTTGCAATCCTGGGTCTGCTGGCGACCTATGTCCTGCTGCTGGGCCGCAGCGAGGCCGAGTTGATGACCGCCCGGCGCGGGCGCGAGGCGAAGCTGGCCGGGCTGGCGACCGGGCTGATGCACTTTGCCTTCCTGCAGATCCTGCTGGGCGCACTGGTCGCCGGCATCGACGCCGGCCGCGCTTTTCCGACCTGGCCGCTGATGGGCGACAGCTTCTTTCCCGCCGATGCCTTCTACGTCCCGGACGGGCAGGGCGGCACCAAGGCGGCCTGGCATGCGTTCTTTGAAAATCCCGGCCTGGTGCAGTTCCTGCACCGCATGGCGGGCTATCTGCTGTTCGTCTTCGGCATCGTGGCCTGGGCGATGGGCCGCAAGTCGGCGCATGGCCAGACGCGGTTCGCCTTCCACATGGTTCTGCTGATGCTGCTGGCGCAGGTCGGCCTGGGCATCATGGCGGTGCTGACCGCGGCGCAGCTGCATGTGGCGATCACCCACCAGATCGGCGCGGTGGTCCTTTGGGTGCTGATCCTGCGGGCCCGGCATCTGGCGAAATTCCCCGTGGCGGGGTCGATCCGGAAAGGGACGGCATAGATGCGGAACGATGCCTATGAGGCGCTGCTGGCGCATGCGCGCGAAACGGCGGCGCTGGAGTCGGTCGCCGGCCGACTGAGCTGGGACCAGGAAACCGTGATGCCGCGCGGCGCCGCCCTGCAACGCGGCGAGGAGATGGCGGCGATGGAGGGCGTGCTGCACAGCCGCCGCACTGACGAGCGGGTGGCCGAATGGCTGGACGCGGTCCAGCCTGAGGGCGCCGTCGCCAAGGCGCAGGTGGCGCGGGTGGCGCGGGCGCACAGCCGTGCGACCAAGGTGCCGGCCGAACTGGCGCAGGAAATCGCCCGGGTGACCAGCGTGGCGCAGGGCATCTGGGCCGAGGCGCGGGCGGCCGATGACGTGGCGGCCTTCCTGCCCACGCTGGCCGAGGTGATAAGGCTGAAGCGCGAGGAGGGGGCCGCACTGGCGCAGGGCGGCGACGCCTATGACGCGTTGGTGGATGATTATGAGCCGGGCATGACCGGCGCCGACATTGCGGCGATGTTCGATGCGATGCGGCCGCGGCTGGTGGCCTTGCGCGCGCGGCTGCTGGGGGCGGCCCGGCAGCCGGTGGCACTTGACGGCAGTTTCGGCGCCGAGGCGCAGTTGCGCCTGTCGCGAGATGTGGCCGCCGCCTTCGGCTATGACTTCAGCCGCGGGCGGATCGACATCGCGGTGCATCCGTTCTCGTCAGGGTCTGGGCAGGATGTGCGGATCACCACGCGGGTGTCGGAATCCGACCCGTTCAACTGCCTCTATTCCACCATCCACGAGGTCGGCCACGCCGCCTATGAACAGTCCGTCGATCCCGACTATCTGCTGACGCCAATCGGCCAGGGCGTGTCGATGGGGGTGCATGAAAGCCAGAGCCGGATCTACGAAAACCAGTTGGGCCGCAGCGCCGCCTTCACCGGCTGGCTTTATGCCGAGATGCGCGACCGCTTCGGCGCTTTCGGCATCGGCTCGGCCGAAGGGTTCTACGGCGCGGTGAACCGGGTGCGGCCGGGGTTCATCCGCACCGAGGCGGATGAAGTGCATTACAACCTGCACATCATGATGCGGTTCGATCTGGAGCGCGCGCTGATGCGGGGCGCGCTGGAGGTGGCCGATCTTGAGGCGGCGTGGAACGACCGGTTCCTGGCCGATTTCGGCGTGGCGGTGGACCGGCCCAGCCACGGGATGCTGCAGGATGTGCATTGGTCGGTGGGCCTGTTCGGCTACTTCCCGACCTACACTCTGGGCAATGTCTATGCCGGCTGCCTGCACAAGGCGCTGCGGGCCGACCTGCCGGATCTGGACGACCGGATGGCCAGGGGCGACCCCTCGCCGGCGACCGAATGGCTGCGCGAAAAGGTGCAGCGGCACGGCGCGCTGATGGCCCCGCGCGAGGTGATCGAGCAGGCTTGCGGGTTCGAACCGTCTCCCGGGCCGCTGCTGGAGTACCTCGAGGCCAAGTTCGGCGGGATCTACGGCGTGTGACGGCGTCAGCCAGCGACGATGCGGCGGCGGTCTGGCTGCTGGCGTTGGGCCAGACGCTGGTCTACGCCGGCAGCTACTATGCCTTCCCTGCGCTGCTGCCGGCGCTTGAGGCCGAGACCGGCTGGACCAAGGCGCAACTGGCGGCGGGGCCGACGCTGGCCTTCGTGGTGATGGCGGCGCTGACGCCCCTGTCCGGGCGGCTCGTCGACCGGGGCCTGGGCGGCGAGGTACTGGTCTGGTCCGCGGCCGTCACAGCGGCGGGCGTGGCGGCGCTGGGGATGGCGGGCGGGCCGCTGGGGTGGCTAGCGGCCTGGGCGGTGATCGGTCTGGGGCAGGCGGGGTGCCTCTACGAGACCTGCTTTGCCTTCCTGACCCGGCGGCTGGGCACCGGCGCGCGGGCGGCGATCACCCGCGTCACGCTGGTGGCGGGGTTCGCCGGGACGCTGGCCTTTCCGCTGGGCCATGCCCTGGGGCAGGCGCTGGGCGGGAAGGGGGCGCTGGTGGTCTTTGCCGCGATCATCCTGGTCGGCGTTGTACCGGTGAACGCACTGGCGGTCCGCCGGTTGCGCGGCAAGGCGCGCGCTGCCGGGTTGGGCCTGCCGCCCGACCCGCCGGGGGCGGCGCGGGCGGCGATGCGGCGGCCCGAGTTCTGGATGATCGCGGCGGCCTTCGGGCTGATCTACCTGAACCATGGCGTGCTGATCACCTATGTCCTGCCGCTGTTTGTCGACCGCGGCGCGGGGGCGGGGCTGGCCGCTTTGGCCGCGGCCTGCATCGGCCCGGCGCAGGTGGCGGGGCGGCTGGCGCTGCTGCTGGCCGGCCCGCGGGTCAGCACCGCGCAGGCGACGCGCGCCTCGCTGGCGGCAATCGTCGTGGCGGGGGCGCTGCTGTGGCTGGCCGGGCTGGCGATGCCGCTGATCTTTGCCTTTGCCGTGGTGCAGGGGGCGGGGATCGGGCTGGTCTCGATCCTGCGGCCGGTGCTGATTGCCGAAGTGCTGGGGCGGACCGGCTTTGGCGCGGTATCCGGCGCGGTGGCGGTGGCGCCGATCCTGGCGGCGGCGGCGGCGCCCTCGGTTGGCGCGGCGCTGTTGACCGCGGGCGGGCCGGGGCTGGTCTATGCTGCCTGCCTGGCGATGGCCCTGGCCGGGCTGGCGCTGGCAGTCTGGCTGCTGGCGCGCCGCTAGGCCCGGTCGGGCTTGCGCTTTTCGAGCAAGGCCACGGCGCCTTCGGTGGTGTCGTCCCAGAGCATGTTCTCCTGCATCACCCGCCTGGCCCGGGAATAGGACTGGTCAGGCTTTTCGCCTGGCTGGTCACGGAAAGCGCGCTTGCCGATGTGGCCGGCGGACCTGCCGGACATGGACGATCGGACGGCCGGCGGTGGCCCCTCGCCCGCGACCATGTGTCTGCGCAAGACAGTGCAGCGGGACGGCGCAGATGACCCGGCGCGGGCTTATCGCGCTGGCCTGCGGGTTCGAACCGACGGCCGAACCGCTGCTTGACTATCTCGACGCGAAGTTCTGCAATATCTACCGGCTGTAAACAGGCCGACACGAGGAGCAAGGATGGGCAGCCCGCTGAATGCCATGGGACGCAGCGCACGGCGCGTGGCCAGTGCACTGATCGCCGGCATAACGCGCCGCCACAAGGCGGAAGAGGTCGAGGCGTGGATTGCGGCGCTTGCCCCGCGCGAGCAGGCAGGGGTGGTGCTGGCGACGCTGGCTGCTCTGTTCCTCCTCAGCCTGGTCTTTGCGCAGGCGGGGGTGGTCGGGATGCTGGCATTCCTGCTGCTGGTCATCCTGGTGGTCAACTGACGCCTGTCGTTTCTGTCGCTTCTTGAAGTCGCTTCAAAGCGTTGGCTCGGTCCGGCCAGAGTGGCCGGCGGGGTCAGGTGCTGGCCTGCAAAAATCTTGAATCGCAGATGATCCGTTTTTTCAATGCCCGCGTAAACCTTGCACGATCAACCATTCCTCCAAGGGAGCTGACTGATGTCTGTAATCACTCTGAAGATGATCCTGGCCCTCGGAACGCTCGGGTTCGTCATGGCCTTCGCCTATGTGAACATGCGGCAGACCGAGCGCCTGCTGCGCGACTCCCGCGCGCGGCGCGAGCGCGAGAAGCTGGCGGCGGCGGCTGCGGTGCCGGCCGAGTGACATGTGACGATGATGGCCGGGCAAGGTTTGCCCGGCCCCTGTGACCCCGGGGTCGGTGCAGCCCCCTTGCCGCACTACGTGTGCCAGTCCGGCGCGCGCTTCTCCAGAAAGGCCGCAATGCCTTCTTCGGTGTCGCGCCAGAGAATGTTCTCGACGATCGCAGCGCCGGCGCGGGCATAGGCCAGGTCAAGCGGCAGGCCAAGCTGGTCGTAGAAGGCCCGCTTGCCGATCCGGACGGCGGCGGTCAGCTTGGCCGCCAGGGTGCGGGCAAGCTCCTGGGTGACCTGGTCCAACTCATCCGGCGGGGCGACGCGGTTCACCAGGCCCACCTCGCGCGCGCGCCCGGCCGGGAGGAATTCGCCCGTCGTCAGCATCTCGAAGGCCACGCCGGAGGCCACCTTGCGGGTGAGCGCGACCATCGGTGTCGAGCAGAACAGGCCGATGTTGATCCCGTTCACCCCGAATCGTGCATCCGAGGCGGCGGTGACCAGATCGCAGGAGGCGGCAAGCTGGCATCCGGCGGCAGCGGCCAGCCCGTGGACCTGCGCGATGACCGGTTGCGGCAGGGCCGGGATGGCCTGCATCACCGCGGCGCAGCGGGCAAAGAGGTCGGCGAAATAGGCCGCGCCCTTGTCGGCGGCAGCGCGGGCAGCCTGCATTTCTTTCAGGTGATGGCCGGCGCAGAACGCCCGCCCCGCCCCCCTCAGGATGACCACGCGGGTGGCGGCGTCGCGCGCCAGCTCCGTGAAGGCATCGGCCAGCGCGGCAAGCATGGCATCGGACAGCGCGTTCAGGCTTGCCGGCGCGTTCAGCGTCAGCGTGGCGACACCCGCATCGTCGGTGCGCAGGATCAGCGGCTCGGTCATTGCGTCCCCCCTTGGCTTCGCGGCAGGGTAGGGGCGGGACGCGGCAAGGGGAAGCGCCTTGGTGGAACTGAGGATGGATGCGCGCGCGCTGGAGGTGTTCCTCAAGCGCGATTTCGGGCAAGTGGCGGCAGATTTCGCGGTGGAACGGGCCGATCAGCAGGGGGTGCGCGTGCGCCTGAAGGTGGCCGAGCGGCACCTGCGCCCGGGCGGCACGGTCAGCGGCCCGTCGATGTTCGCGCTGGCCGATGTGGCGATGTACCTGGCGATTCTCAGCCGCATCGGCCCGGTGGCGCTGGCGGTGACCACGAACTGCGCCATCGACTTCATGCGCAAGCCGTCTGCGGGCTATGACCTGATGGCCGAAGCGCGGCTGCTGAAGCTGGGCCGCGCGCTTGCGGTGGGCGACGCGATGATCGTCAGCGAGGGCCACGCCGAACCCGTCGCGCGGGCCAGCCTGACCTATTCGATTCCGCCGACCCGCGGCTGATGCCGGGCCATCAGACCTTGGGACGCGAGAACCGGCCCTCGATATGGGCGCCGCTTTCGATGACCAGCGTGGTGTAGACCACATCCGCCGCCACCTGGGCGGTCGAGCGCATGGTGAAGCTGCCGCTGTCGACCTTGCCGTCGAGCCGGCCCTTGACCTCGACTGCCTGCGCGGTGACCGAGCCGGAGATTCGCCCCTCCTGGCCCACCATCAGCGTGTCGGCGGTCAGGTTGCCGTCGATCTCGCCAAAGATCTCGATGGTGCCGGCTGCGCTGATCTCGCCGGTGATCCGCAGGTCGGTGCCAAGGACGGATCGGCTGGCGTTCGTTCCGGACGTGGGGCGCGGCGACGGCGGCGGCGCAGCGGTCGGATCGGCGGTCTTGGAGAACATCTGGGCAATCCCTGTCTGGCTTGCCCTGATAAGGTGAAATCGGCGGGCGGCGGTCAAGGGGGAGGCGAGTGTCCGGAGGCCCTGCCGGCGGAAAACCCGCTCTGCGATGTCGCAGGCGGGCCTGACAGGCCGTGGACGGGGTGGTTCTATGACGCTCGAATCGCGCCGTTGGACAGGAGGCCCGGATGTCGGAAGCGTTCTTCAGGCCGGTTTCGGGCTTTGACCTGCCACGATTCGCGGGGGTGCCGACGTTCATGCGGCTGCCGCATGTGACCTTCGATCATCCGCGTTTTGCCGAGGTGCAGATCGGCCTGATCGGCGCGCCTTGGGACGGCGGCACGACCAACCGGCCGGGGCCGCGGCACGGACCCCGGCAGTTGCGCGATCTGTCGACGATGATCCGGGCGGTGAACGGGGCGACCTGGGTGGCGCCGTTCGATCTGGCGCGCTGTGCCGACCTGGGCGACGTGGCGCCGAACCCGGCCGATCTGATGGATTCGATGGCGCGGATGGAGGCGTTTTATGCCCGCGTGGTGGCGGCCGGGGTGCGGCCGCTGACGGCGGGCGGGGACCATCTGTGCAGCCTGCCGATCCTGCGGGCGGTGGCGAGGGCGCGGCCAAGTCCGGGGCCGGTGGGCCTGATCCAGTTCGACAGCCACACCGACCTGAATGACATCTATTTCGGCACCTCGCGGTACAACCACGGCACGCCCTTCCGCCGCGCCGTGGAAGAGGGACTGGTGGACCCCAAGCGCTACTGCCTGATCGGCATCCGCGGCACGGCCTACGGGCGCGAGGACTGGGATTTCGCGGCCGCCAACGGCATCCGGATCATTCCGATTGCGGAATTCCATGCCCGCGGGGCCGAGGACGTGATGGCGGAAGCGCGCGAGATCGTCGGCTTGGGGCCGGTCTACGTGACCTATGACATCGACTTCGTCGACCCGACCTTTGCGCCGGGGACGGGCACGCCCGAGGTGGGCGGGCCGAACTCCTGGCAGGCGTTGCAGGTGGCGCGGGGGTTGCGGGGGCTGGACGTGGTCGGGGCGGACCTGGTCGAGGTCTCGCCGCCCTTCGATCCTTCGGGCGGGACGGCCTGGCTGGGCATCAGCCTGATGTTCGAGATGCTTTGCGTGATGGCCGAGCAGGTCGCGCAGCGGTGAGGGTCGCCGGGGGCTTCGCGCCCCCGGACCCCCGCGGGATATTTGGAGACAGATGAAATGCAGGAAGATGACGTGCGGCCGGTTCTGATCATCAGCAATGCCAGGGTTCTGACCATGGACCCCGAGCGGCCCAGGGCCGAGGCGGTGGCGGTGGCGGGCGGGCGCATTCTGGCGGTGGGGTCGGCGGCCGAGGTGGCGGCGCTGGCGGGGCCGGGGTGCAGGGTGATCGACGCCAGCGGGCGGACGCTGCTGCCGGGGTTCGTGGAAAGCCATCTGCATCTTGTGCTGGGCGGGCTGGAGCTGGCGCAACTGCAACTGGGTGAAGTGCAAGGGATCGAGGCCTTGAAGGCGGCCTTTGCAGGCTATGCGGCGGCCAACCCGGGCCGGCCGATCCTGCTGGCGCAGGGGGCTTCGTATGAAATCCTGGACCATCCGGTGACGCGGCACGATCTGGACGCGGTGATTGCCGACCGGCCGATTGCCATGACGGCCCCTGACCATCACACGGTCTGGGCCAATACGGCGGCGCTGGCAGCGGCGGGGATTCTGCATGGCGCAGAGACGCCGCCGGGGCATGTGGTGGTGATGGGCGACGACGGCACAGCCACCGGCGAATTGCGCGAGTTCGAGGCCTTCGGGCCGGTCCTCGCCCTGGGCGGCGAGGCGCATCTGCAGCTGGGCATCGCCACCGGGGGCGAGCCGGAGCCCTGGCCCGACGCTGCAACGCGCGCGGCCGACAAGGACAAGATCGCGGCGGGGCTGGCGCATTGCGCGCGCCATGGCATCACCAGCATGGTGAACATGGACGGCAACCGTTACACCTGCGCGCTGCTGAAAGAGATGGAGGAAGAGGGCCGGCTGACCGCGCGTGTCGTGGTGCCCTTCCACATGAAGCCGCAGATGCCGCTGTCGGAACTGTCGCGCGCCAGCGCCATGGCGGCCGAGTTCACCGGCGACTGGGTGCGCTCGGGCTTCGTCAAGATGTTCCAGGACGGGGTGGTGGACAGCCGCACGGCCTATATGCTGAACGATTATCCGGGGACCAGCGAGCGGGGCGAGCCGCTGTTTCCGCCCGAGCGGTTCAAGGAGATCTGCATCGAGATCGACCGGAGGGGGTTGCAGATCGCCGTCCATGCCATCGGCGACGGGGCGGTTCGTGTGACCATCGACGGCTACGAGGCCGCGCGCCGGGCCAACGGGCCGCGCGACAGCCGCCACCGGATCGAGCATATCGAACTGATCGACCGGGCCGACGTGCCGCGGCTGGGGGCGCTGGGCATCACCGCCAGCGTGCAGCCGCCGCACCCGCCCGGCGCGATGGAATTCCCGATGTCGACGATGGAGACGGTGTTTCATCGCGACAGGTGGAAGGACGCCTATCTGTGGAAGACGCTGGCCGACGCCGGCGCGCCGCTGGCCTATGCGTCAGACTGGCCGGTGACGGACGTCAACGTGATGCGGGGCATCCAGGCCGCGCTGACGCGGGTGCCCTTCGCGGGTTGTCCGGACGAACGGGTGGGGTTGATGGAGACGCTGCACGCCTATACGGCCGGAGGGGCCTGGGCCGCGCACCTGGACCACCTGACCGGCACGCTGAAACCTGGGCTGGCCGCCGACTTGGTGCTGGTCGACGGCGACCTCGAGTCGATTGCGCCGATGGGAATCGGGGCGACGGGAATCGCCCTGACTGTCGCTGGCGGCCGGGTCACCCACCAAGCGCCGGGATTCGCCTGACTTTTCCACAGGCTCCGTTGCCCTGAGCAGGGCAGCGGAGGCTGGAAACCGCTGGAAAACGGGGGGTCTGACAAAAAATCGTCACACGGAACGATTTTCCTCTTGCGGGCTTCGGCAGGCAGACGTAAATAGCCCCTCACCGAAGCGGACGGCAGCGCGGAAACGCGGTTTCGAACGTTGCGGAAGCGAAGGCGAAGACCCTCGCAGACAAGATCCGGAGGCAAGGCGGTGGTTACGCTGGAAGTTTCAGCGTGCTGCTTGTTTTGTGTCCACGCTCTTTGACATTGCTATGAAATGAAGGGATATGCGGGCGGTTTGGGCGCATCGGCGTCTAACGCGCATATCGGCCTAGTAGGGATTTCGGTTCCGATGATCTAGGTGTCAGCTTCACTGTCTTGT
>NZ_JAJCTD010000003.1 GCF_020564565.1 Rhodobacter sp. Har01 | reverse complement strand
TGCGCCTTGTCCGGGCACCATGTCGTCAGCGGGCAGACCCATTTGACGACGCGGCCGGTCTGCGCCAGCCGCCAGGCCGGATCGGTGCGCCGCGGCGAAAAGCGGTGGTCCTCGAAGACCGGCGCCACCCCGGCCACCGGCAAGCCGCCCGCGGCCAGCATCGCACAAGCAAGCGACGTGCCGCACCGCCCGAAACCCGCAACGAAGCCGATCACGCTTTCCCCTCCTTGAGGGCCACGGCGATCCTGTGCGATGGTCCTTAGTGGCCTTTGTTGTGGCCATGGACGACCGCCCGAACCGCGTGGACCGGAAAGCCGTTCTCCTTTGCCCATTGGGGGATGGTCTTCCCCGCTTTGCAGAGCTTCTGAACCGTATCAGTGGTGCGCTTTGATATTCACGCTGCGCTGTGATTTGCTCAACCTCTCCGTCGAATATACCCAAATCAGCACAAGTGTCAGTCCAGCACGGCACCGATGAACTTCGCAATTGGCTGCGCGCTCTCAGGGGCGAACGGAGTCAAGAGGAGTCCGCCCGCTTGGTCGGCCTGACGCGCTTTGCCGTGGCCAAATATGAGAACGGCCGGACTTCACCGAAGCCTTTCTGTCAGGGCAGGTTCGGAACGAGTTTGAGCTAGACAAGGTTGTCACGGGTCACCGGTTCCTGGATGAGTGCCACGAGACCGACGACGAGCTCGCCATGGTGCGCGCCTTCCGGGCAGTCGAACCCAGTAGGGTGCAGGCAGTTGTGGGTGTGTTGCTCAGGGAGAGCGGCGAAAGCACGACGACCAGAGCGAACCTCGGGAAAGGCCTTGGCGCAGACCTTCAGACCCTCGACAGTATTCATCGCTCGGGCGGTCACTTCGACAAGGGAACCACGGCTGAAGAACACCAGTGGGAAGCCCGCGCCTCAGAGCGCCGAACCCTGTGTTTCAGGCCCTGAGACCGGTTTGCCAATCGGTTGACCAAGGCCCCGCCGATTCAACAAAATCAATAGCTTAGCGAAGCCGCCCCGTGCAACCCAATGGGCCGGAATCCGCCAGCCTTAACCCCCTGAAAGCAAACGAAAACCACCGTGCACGGGGTTCGCCAATCGCCTTGCGCCACGTCCGGCGCAATTGGTCGCGCTTCAGCAAATCTTAACAAATCCCTAAAACGGATTCGCAACCCATTGGAATCCCTTGCGGCCAAAGCTGTCCCATCATGGGACACCCCCCGCTCACCAATGTGGCGGCCGGACGTTCGCCGCCGGCGCCTCGCCCGCCATCGCCTCGCGCTCGGCCTCCCGCTCCAGCAGCATCTGGGCCCGCCGCGACAGCGCCTCGATCTCGCGCGCCTGCCGGGCGAGCACGTCCGACAGGTCGTCCATCGCCCGCATCAGGTGCGCCACCTTTTCCTCCAGCGCCTCGACCCGGTCCATCGCCACCCCCGCTTGCCGCCCCGCCCCCCATCCGCTACAGCAAGCGCCGACCGATGCAAGGGGCCCAAGCCATGTCCGAAGGCAAAATCCGCCGTCCCCGGGCCGAAACGCCCAAGGGCTTCCGCGACTATTTCGGCGCCGAGGTGACCGAGCGGAAGGCGATGCTGGACGCCATCGCCGGGGTCTACCACCGCTACGGCTTTGACCCGCTGGAGACCTCGGCCGTGGAAACCGTCGAGGCGCTGGGCAAGTTCCTGCCCGACGTCGACCGCCCCAACGACGGCGTATTCGCCTGGCAGGACGAAGACGCCGACTGGCTGGCCCTGCGCTATGACCTGACGGCGCCTTTGGCGCGGGTGGCGGCGCAATACCGCAACGAATTGCCCAACCCCTACCGCCGCTACGCCATGGGCCCGGTCTGGCGCAACGAGAAGCCGGGGCCGGGGAGGTTCCGCCAGTTCTACCAGTGCGATGCCGATACGGTGGGGTCGGGGTCAGTCGCCGCCGACGCCGAAATCTGCGCCATGCTGGCGGATGCACTGGAAGAAGTCGGCATCCCCCGCGGCGACTACGTGGTGAAGGTGAACAACCGCAAGGTCTTGAACGGAGTGCTTGAATCCGTTGGATTCGGGCGCCGCTATGGTGATTCCGAAACCCAAATGCTCGCCAACAAATACGATGAGATCATGTTGAGGGAGCTAAAGTCCAAGGAAGATCAAATCCTTCGGACAATCGACAAATTCGACAAGGTCGGCATCAATGGGGTCATGCAACTCCTGACGGTCGGTCGAACGGATGAGTCAGGTGCGCGCATTGAAGGAGTGGGGCTCGCGCAACATGAAGCTGAACCGATTGCGTGGTTCCTGACTGCCAAAGGTGCAGACAACAACGAAACGATTCTAAGTCTTCGAAAGGCGGTTGGTGACTCCGCTTTCGGAAAGGCGGGCGTTGACGAGTTGGAACAGATGTCCAACCTGCTCGCTGCCCAAGGATACGGTGCAGACCGAATAGTTGTTGACCCTTCTGTCGTTCGTGGCCTCGGCTACTACACCGGCCCGGTCTTCGAGGCCGAACTGACCTTCCAGATCACCGACGAGAAGGGGCGGCCGCGCAATTTCGGCTCGGTGGCCGGGGGCGGGCGGTATGATGGGCTGGTCAAGCGGTTCACCGGGCAGGATGTGCCGGCGACCGGGGTTTCCATCGGGGTGGACCGGCTGCTCGCGGCTTTGCGGGCCAAGGGGCGGGTCGCTGGCTCCTCGGAGGGCCCGGTCGTGGTCACCGTGATGGATCGCGACCGGATGGCCGACTACATGGCCATGGTGGGCGAGTTGCGCTCTGCCGGCATCCGGGCCGAGGTCTATCTGGGTAACCCCAAGAACTTTGGCAACCAGCTCAAGTATGCCGACAAGCGCGGCTCTCCGGTGGCCGTCATCCAGGGTGGGAACGAGTCCGCTGCTGGCACTGTCATCCTCAAGGACCTGATCCTCGGCGCCCAGATCGCGCAGAACGCCACGCTCGAGGAATGGAAGGACCGCCCGGCGCAGCTGGAAGTGCCCCGGGCCGAACTGGTGGCCGCCGTGCGGAAGATGCTGGCGAAATGACCAAGGCCGCCATCCGGGCCGAGGCCGAGCGGCTGTTCGGCGCCTTCGTCGCCGCCGGCGCGGTGCCGGTCGAGGCTGACATCCTGCTGCCGGCCGAAACCCTGCTGGACCTTTACGGCGAGGATATCCGCGCCCGCGCCTACATTACCGCCGACCCGATGGCCGGCGAAATGATGCTGCGGCCAGATTTCACCGTGCCGGTGGTGCAAGGCCACATGACGAACGGCGCCGACCCGGCGCGCTATGCCTACATGGGCGAGGTCTTCCGCCGGCAGGAACATCTGGACGGCCGCGCGCGGGAATACCTGCAGGTGGGGTATGAGGTCTTCGACCGCGCAGCACCACAGGCGGATGCCGAGGTGTTCGCGCTGTTCCAGGGCCTGCTGGCCGACCTGAACCTGCGGTCTGCCACGGGGGATATCGGCATCCTGATGGCCGCGGTGAAGGGCCTGACCACGACCGACCGCCGCAAGCGCGCCCTGCTGCGCCACATATGGCGGCCGCAGCGGTTCCGCGCGCTGCTTGACCGCTTTGCCGGGCGGGCGCCCGTGCCTGCCGCAAGGGCGCAACTGTTGCAGCGGCTGGCGGCGGATGCGCCGCAGGCGCTGATCGCCGCCGCCGGGCCTCTGGTCGGCCTGCGGACGGCCGAGGATATCGCCGCGCGGGCCGAGGCGCTGCTGGAGGACGCCAAGGCGCCCCCCATCACAGCCCCCGAGGCGGCGCTTCTGTATGACCTGCTGACGCTGGAGGCGCCGTCGCGGGCGGCGCTGGCGCATCTGCGGGGCATCGCGCCGATGCTGCCCGCCATCGGCCCGGCGGTGGAAACCTTCGCGGCCCGGCTGGATGCGCTGGCGGCCCGGGGCGTGGACACGGGCGCGCTGCCGTTCGAGGCCAGCCATGGGCGTTCGACCCTGGAATACTACGACGGCTTCGTGTTCTCGCTGCTGGCACCGGATGCCGACCTGCCCCCCGTGGCCAGCGGCGGGCGGTATGACGCGCTGACCGCGGTGCTGGGGCAGGGGCGGTCGATCCCGGCGGTGGGCGGGATTGTCCGGCCCGCCCTGGTGGCACGGCTGCGGGGGGGCGCGTGATGCTCAAGATCGGCGTGCCGTCCAAGGGCCGGCTGATGGAAAAGACGTTTCAATGGTTCGGCGCGCGCGGGGTGACCATGCGCCAGACCGGGCAGGAGCGGGAATATTCCGGCGCCGTCGATGGCGTCGACGGGGTGGAACTGGTGCTGCTTTCGGCCGGGGAAATTCCGCGCGAACTGGCGGCGGGGCGGGTGCACCTTGGGGTGACCGGGTCGGACCTTGTGCGCGACAAGCTGGCCGACTGGGACCGGCAGGTGGCGGACTGGGCGCCGATGGGCTTTGGCCACGCCGATCTGGTGATCGCGGTGCCGGCAGCCTGGATCGACGTCGACACGCTGGACGATCTGGATGCCGCGGCGGCGGCGTTCCGGGCGGCGCACGGCCATCGGCTGCGGATCGCCACCAAGTATCACCGCCTGGTGCGAGAGTTCCTGACCGCGAACGGCGTGGCCGATTACGCGCTGGTCGACAGTCAGGGCGCGACCGAGGGCACGGTCAAGAACCTGACCGCCGAGGCGATTGCCGACATCACCTCGACCGGCGAGACGCTGAAGGCGAACCACCTCAAGGTGCTGTCGGACGGGCTTATCCACGCTTCGCAGGCGACGCTTTTCGCCGCCCGCGCCGCCGATTGGTCCGGCCCCTCGAAGGCTTCGCTTTCGGCGCTGGCGGCGCGGCTGGGGCTGCCGGTGCCGGCGGTTTCCGGCTGACCAGCGCGACGCCGACCGCCGCCAGCGCCATGCCGGCCCAGGTCAGCGGCGGCATCGCCTCGCCCAGCATGGGCCAGGCGAACAGCGCCGACAGCGCCGGCACCAGGTAGAACAGCGCCGAGACCCGCGCCACCTCGCCCGCGCGGATCATCGCCAGCAGAAGCGTCATCGCCAGCAGCGAATTGGCCAGCACCAGATAGGCCATCGACCAGGCAAAGCCCGGGGTCCAGTCGATGGCCGTATCCTCGGTCAGCAGTGCCAGCGGCACGCAGCAGGCGGCACCCACGGCATACTGGATCAGGTTCGAGGCCACCGGATGGTGCGACGAGCCGAAGCGTTTTTCATACAGCGTGCCCGCGGTGATGCCGACCAGCGCCAGCACCGTGCAGGTCACGCCAAAGGCGTTCTCGGCCTGCACCGCCGACCGGCCGAAGATCGCCAGCGCCGCGCCGGCGAGGCCAAGCACCAGCCCCAGCCAGCCGCGCGGGCCGACCCGCTCGCCCACCAGGCGGGGGGCGATCAGGGCAACGAGAATGGGTTGCAGGCAGACCACGATGGCCACGCCGCCGGCCGAGACGCCGGATTTGAAGGCGATGTAGCACAGGCCGAAATACATCACCTGGATCAGAAAGCCGACCACCGCGACGTCCAGAATGCCGCGGCGGCCGGGAAAGCGGGGGCGGACCACGGCGGCGACGGGGATCAGCAGGATCAGCACCAGGCTGTAGCGCAGCGCCAGCACGGTCAGCGGCTGGGCATGCTCGACCGCCAGCTTGGCCACGGCAAAGCCGGCCGACCACAGGATCAGAAAGATCGCCGGGGCGGCAAGCAGCCAGAAGGGGCGGGCGCGGGTCATGCGCCGTTTGTGGCGCGGCTGCGGGCGGAAGGGAAGCTATGCCCTGTGGGTCTGGCGGAAAAGACGGGGCCTACCGAAGCCCGATCTCGGCCAGGGCTCGGGCCAGGTCGGGGGGCAGCGGGTCGTCGGCGGCCCGGCCCGTTGGCAGGTCGCGCGGGGCCTCATTCGGGGCCAGGTAACGCCAGCCCTGGAAGGGCCGGCGCGGGGCGGCTTCGGTGCGGATGATCTCGGCATCCAGCACCAGCCCGCAGCGGGATATGCCGTCGCTGCCCTCGACCCGCTCAAGCCGCAGGATGCGCTGGCGGCACAGGATGACCCCCTTGATCACCCAGTAGAGCGAGCCGCCCGCCAGCACCTCGGCCTCGCGTTTCGGCCACATGCGCGTCACATGGACGGCGCGGCCTTTCGGCCAGCGGGGGCGCTGGCTTTCCTGCCAGTCGGACAGGTCCTCGACGCTGTCGGCGCCAACGCAGAGCTTGAGGATGTGGCTGATTCCCATCTGCCGAAGATAGCCGGTCGCGGGGCGGCGGCAAGATTGACATGGGGGGCAGGGGGCGTATCCTGTGGGGCCTGCCGCCCCCTGCCACAAGATCAAGGACTTCGCCCCATGTCGCGATTCTCGGCGCCAATTGCGGAAGCCATCTGGGACATGAAGTATCGCTTCAAGGAGGCCGACGGCACGCCCATCGACGGCAGCGTCGAGGACAGCTGGCGCCGGATCGCCCGCGCGCTGGCCGAGGTCGAGACCGACCCCGCCGCCTGGGAAGGCCCGTTCTACGAGGCGCTGGAAGGGTTCCGATTCCTGCCCGCCGGCCGCATCACGGCGGGTGCCGGCACCGGGCGGCAGGTGACCCTGTTCAACTGCTTTGTCATGGGCACCATCCCCGACACCATGGCCGGCATCTTCGAAAGCCTGAAGGAAGCCGCGCTGACCATGCAGCAGGGCGGCGGCATCGGCTATGACTTCAGCACGATCCGCCCGCGCGGCGCCCCGGTGGCGGGCGTTGCCGCCGATGCCAGCGGCCCGTTGTCGTTCATGGACGTCTGGGATGCCATGTGCCGCACCATCATGTCGGCCGGGTCACGCCGCGGCGCGATGATGGCGACCATGCGCTGCGACCACCCCGACATCGAGGCCTTCATCGAGGCCAAGAAAGACCCCGCCCGCCTGCGCATGTTCAACCTGTCGGTGCTGGTCACCGATGCCTTCATGGCCGCGGTCAAGGCCGACGGCCCGTGGGAGCTGCTGTTCGGCGGCAGGGTCTACCACACCGTGCAGGCCCGCGACCTGTGGAACCGGATCATGCGGTCGACCTACGACTACGCCGAGCCGGGGGTGATCTTCATCGACCGCATCAACGCAATGAACAACCTGGGCTACTGCGAGACCATCGCCGCCACCAACCCCTGCGGCGAGCAGCCCCTGCCGCCCTATGGCGCCTGCCTTCTGGGCAGCATCAACCTGCCGACGCTGGTCAAGGATGCCTTCGACGCCCATTCGTCCCTTGACATGGCGGCGCTTGACCGGCTGGTGCGGGTGGCGGTGCGGATGATGGACAACGTGGTGGATGCCAGCCGCTTTCCGCTGCCGCAGCAGGCGCAAGAGGCCGCGGCCAAGCGGCGGATCGGCCTTGGCGTCACCGGCCTTGCCGATGCCCTGCTGATGGTGGGCCTGCGCTACGGGTCGGACGAGGCGGCCAGGGTCACCGAGATCTGGATGCATGCCATCGCCCGCTCGGCCTATCTGGCCTCGGTCGATCTGGCCCGCGAGAAGGGGGCGTTTCCCCTGTTCGAGGCCGAGGGGTACCTCGCCAGCGGCACCATGCAGCAGATGGACGCCGAGGTGCGGGACGCCATCGCCAGACACGGCATCCGCAACGCCCTGTTGACCTCGGTCGCGCCGACCGGGACGATCTCGCTTTATGCCGGCAACGTCAGCTCCGGCATCGAGCCGGTCTTCGCCTATGCCTATACCCGCAAGGTGCTGCAAAAGGACGGCTCGCGCACCGAAGAGGAAGTGGTCGACTACGCCGTCCGCCTGTGGCGCGAGAAGAGGGGCGATGCGCCCCTGCCCGAGCATTTCGTCAACGCCCAGACCCTGCCGCCGCTGGACCATGTCCGCATGCAGGCGGCGGCGCAGAAATGGGTGGATTCCTCGATCTCGAAGACCATCAACTGCCCGGTGGACATCAGCTTTGACGATTTCAAAGAGGTCTACATGGCGGCCTGGGACCAGGGCTGCAAAGGCTGCACCACCTATCGGCCGAACGACGTGACCGGGTCGGTGCTGACCGTCAGCGAGGCCAGCGACAAGACCCCGGCCGAGGCGCCGCAAACCGCCCGCGGGGCCGAGGTGGTGTATCTCAGCGAACCATTGGACCGCCCCGCCGCGCTGGAAGGCCAGACCTACAAGGTGAAGTGGCCCGGCTCCGAGCACGCACTTTACATCACCATCAACGACATCGTCATCGCCGGCCACCGCCGCCCGTTCGAGGTGTTCATCAACTCCAAGAACATGGAGCATTTCGCCTGGACGGTGGCGCTGACCCGGATGATCTCGGCGGTGTTCCGGCGCGGCGGCGATATCTCCTTCGTGGTCGAGGAGTTGAAGGCCGTCTTCGACCCCCGCGGCGGGGCCTGGATGGAGGGCAAGTACATTCCCTCGATCCTGGCCGCCATCGGCGGCGTGATTGAGCGCCACCTGATCGAGATCGGCTTCATCGAGGGCGAGGGGCTGGGCCTGAAATCCGACCCCAAGGCCGAACTGATGGTGGTCGGCGAAGCCCCCCGCGGCGCCGCCTGCCCGGCCTGCGGCAGCTACGACCTGCGGATGATCGAAGGCTGCCTGACCTGCGGCAGCTGCGGCCATTCCAAGTGCGGGTGAACGGGCGTTCGGGCTGTTCTCAGTGCTCGGATGAATTGTCCATAGTGCTGACGGTATGTCCAAAAGCGGACTTCGACGGACCAGGACGGGGCCCGTCGCCTTTTTCGGGGACCAGTTCAGGCAATGCAAGACTAGCTCACGTAGTCGGACCGGAGAGATGGCGGCGGAGGGCCGAGGATAAGGCATATCAAGTCGGATATCCTTGCAGATAATCCACGCTATCCGGCGGATTTGGACACCCCCCACCCGCTTCCCGCGCCAAAACTGGAAATCTGGACAAGAAGAGATCATGGCGTCATTCATCTTCGTCGCGAAAGGTGATGAAGCTACCAGCCTGCAACGCAGGGAGGCGGCTGGCGAGGTCATCCAGCTCATCCCTGGCGATACGACCTGAGGGACCGCTTCATTTCAGGAGGTCGCGAAACAACTTTCAGCAACTTTTTTTCATGATCAGAAGAAGCTGAATCCCTTTCTCGCCTCTGACTAGGGCGCCCTTCACCGGAT
The DNA here is from genome assembly GCF_020564565.1 of Rhodobacter sp. Har01. Lineage (GTDB taxonomy): Bacteria > Pseudomonadota > Alphaproteobacteria > Rhodobacterales > Rhodobacteraceae > Pseudogemmobacter. The sequence continues at coordinate 462,063 of NZ_JAJCTD010000003.1, read as the reverse complement.
GCGATCGGTCACTCAAATACCGCAACGATCCGGTGAAGGCCGTAGTTGCTCAGGGCTGACGGTTGCGTTCCAACGCGATCATCTCGATGAGGTTTTCCACGCCGAATGGGGAGAACGCGAGGACCTCGACATCTGCGGTGCCGTAGACCCAGATGCCGCCGTCTTCGGGTTCCATGCCGATGGCGAGATCATGGAGGTGATCGACGGTCTCTCCGAGTTCTGCCGCGATGCGGTCGATGGTCTTGACGGCATGGACCTTGTTCAACTGCATGCTCAGGCGGCCTGATCCATGTGCTGCGCCTTCCAGTTCCAGGGCAGAAGGTCCGGCAGGCGGGACAGTGGCATGTCCGGCAGCCTGCCAAAAACATCGGCAAGCCAGGCTTGGGGGTCGACGTCGTTCATCTTGGCGGTGACGATCAGGGAATACAGGAAGGCGGCGCGCTCGCCGCCGCGGGGCGAACCGGCGAAGAGCCAGGCATTGCAGCCGAGGGTGATGCCGCGCAGGGCGCGTTCGGCGGCATTGTTCGTCAGGCAGATGCGGCCATCGTCGAGGAAGCGGGTGAAAGCGTCCCAGCGGCCGTCCTCCTCGAACATGTAGTTGATGGCCCAGGCGACGGGGTTGTGCTTCGACATCCGCGCGTGCTCGGCCCGCATCCAGTCATGCAGTTCACTGAGCATCGGGCGTACCACCCGCTGACGGGCGTCATGCCGGTCTGATCGGCGGCACCGGAACCGGCAAGGCCCGCCTCGCCATCGCCATTGCCCGTGCGCTCATCCGCAACGGCACCCGTGGCCGCTTCTACAACGTCGTCGATCTGGTGAACCGGCTCGAGACCGAGACGCGCGGCGGCAAACAAGGGCGGCTGGCCGACTGCATGACCCGCCTCGACTTCGTCATCCTCGATGAATTGGGCTGTCTGCCCTTCGCCCAATCCGGCGGACAGCTCCTCTTCCACCTGATCAGCCGCCTCTACGAACGCACCTCGATCATCGTCACCACCAACCTTGCCTTCGGCGAATGGTCGACGGTCTTCGGTGATGAAAAGATGACCTATGCCGACCTTGAAGCGGCTGTCGCGCTTCTTCTGCGGGTGTTCCCCGTGGAGGGAAGGGCGATGGCTGCTGCAGTGCCGATTTTGCCCCCGCTTGCGCAGGTGAGCGCGGCCACGCCCGCCGGCGCTGCACCAGCCATCGACCCGGACGTGCGTTTCAGGCGCGGCCCCGGCGGCGCCGTCCGCCGTGTCGGGGCCGCGGTCTTTCTGTGGCGACCGGGCGAGGCGATGCTGTGGCATCTGAGCCCGGTCGCCCAGACGATCTGGACGCTGCTTTCTCGGGCGGCCTCGGCTGCGGGTACCGCCCGGACGTTGGCAGCGGTCTATCCCCAGGAAGACCAGACACGGCTGTTGCAGGATGCCAGCGCCCTGCTGGCAGAGCTTTGGGCCGCAGAGCCTGTTGTCCCGGCCCGTTGACTGCAGTGCATTGCCCTGGACGGCAGCTGGCAGGATCTGGTTGGGCCGAAAGGCGAAGAGCACTTGCCCGGCGTCTCCGCGCCAAAGCATGCGCAGCACGTCCGGCCCTTGGGCATCTCCGACGGGCGTTCTATCCCACCGCGTTGGCGCCTCGGTTGGCGGTCTGCAGTTCGACCGCCAGAAGTTCGGTTTCCGCGGCGCGCGACCGCGCGAACCCGGCCAGCAGCAGATAGGCGACGGGCGTGACATAGAGCGTCGCCAGCGTCGCCAGGCCCAGACCGCCGACGATGATCCAGCCCAGCACCTCGCGCGCCTCGGCCCCGGCGCCCTGCGCCAGCACCAGGGGCAGCCCGCCCAGCACGGTAGCGACCATGGTCATCATCACCGGCCGCAGCCGGACCGTCGCCGCCTGTTCGATCGCTTGCCGCACCGTGGCCCCGCGTTCGCGCAACTGATCGGCGAATTCCACGATCAGGATACCGTTCTTGGCCATGATGCCCACCAGGAGAACCAGCCCGATCTGCGAGTAGACGTTCAGGCTGCCCCCCGTCAGCAGCAACGCGAACACCGCGCAGGCCAGCCCCAGCGGCACCGTCGCCATCACGATCACCGCCGAGACGAAGCTTTCGAACTGCGCCGCCAGCACCAGGAACACCACCGCCAGCGCGATGCCGAAGGTCACCAGCATCCCCGACGAGGTCTCGCCCAGCGTCGCCGCCTCGGCCAAGGGCACGATGCGCATGTCGGCGCCCAACAGATCGCCCGACAGCGCCTGCACCTCGGCCAGCGCCGCGCCCAGCGCCAGCTCGGGCGTGAGCCCGGCGGTGATCGGCACCGACCGCATCTGCGCCTCGCGCCCCAGTTCCGGCGCCACCGCGCGTTCCGTCAGCGTCACGAAGGTCGAGATCGGCACCATCCGCCCGTCGCGCGACGGCACGAAGATGCGTTCCAGATCGCCCGGGTCATTCACCGGGTCCGAGGTCGACACCAGCCGGATGTCGAAACTGTCGTCATCCAGGAACAGCGTGCCCACGGTGCGCCCGTCCAGCACCGCCTGCAAGGCCTCGCCCAGACCGTCGATCTGCACGCCCAGGTCTTCCGCGCGGGTCCGGTCGATCTCGACGAACAGCTGCGGCTGGGTGGTGTCATAGCCCAGCCGCACCTGGCCAAAGCCTGGGTTCTCTTCCATCCGGGCAACCAGCGCGCGCGCCGCCGTGGCCAGAGTGGCATAATCATCGCCCACCAGCGCGAACGACAGCCCCTGCCCCGCCCCGCGGATGCCCAGCGAATTCGGCTGGATGGCAAAGGTCCGCACGCCAATCACCCCACGCAGGGCGCCGGTCAGCTCGGCCGCGATGTCCTGCTGGCTGCGGCTGCGCGCAGCCCAGTCGGCCAGCGTGACAACGACAAAGCCGCGGCTGTCCTGCCCGCCCATGCCGGCAATGGCGAAAACACTTTTCACCTCGCCGCTTTCGCGCAGCGGTTCGACCAGCGCCTCGATCTCGCGCATCTTGCCGTCGGTGTAATCCAGCGACACCCCCTGCGGCGCCTGCACCGACAGCAGGATCACCGCCCGATCCTCGGCCGGGGTCAGTTCCTGGCGCAGCGACGCGGCACTGGCCACCGCCAAGGCCGCGAACAGCACCGCCCCCGCGACCGACACCAAGGGCGCATTGAGGCACAACCGCAGGGTGGCGGCATAGACGCGGGCCAGCGCCTCGCCGGCCTTGCTGACGATGCCCCGCCGGTCCTCATGCGGGCGCAGCATCCGCGCGGCCAGCACCGGGCACAGCGTCAGCGCGGTGATCGACGACAGCAGCACCGCGATGGCCAGGGTAAAGCCGAACTCGCGGAACAGCCCGCCGGTCTGGCCGGGCAGGAAGGACAGCGGGATGAACACCGCAGCCAGGGTGGTGGTGGTCGCCAGCACGGCAAAGAACACCTGCTCGGTCCCCAGCACCGCCGCCGCCCGTGCGCCCATCCCTTCCGACCGGCGGCGGACGATGTTTTCCAGGACCACGATGGCATCGTCGACCACGATCCCGGTCGCCAGCACCAGCGCCAGCAGCGTCAGGATGTTGATGGAAAAGCCGACCAGCCAGATCGCCGCCAGCGTGCCCACCAGCGCCACCGGAATGGCAATGACCGGGATCAGCGTCGCCCGCGCATCGCGCAGGAACAGGTAGATCACCGCCGTCACCACCAGCACCGACAGCACCAGCGCCACTTCGACCTCGTGGATCGCGCCTTCGATGAAATCGGCGCTGTCCGAGGTGACGAACATCCGCACATCGGGCGGCAGCAGCGGTTGCAGGTCGGCCACCACCTGCCGCACCGCCTGCGAGATTGCCAGCGAATTGCCGTTGGCCTGCCGGATGATGCCCAGGCCAATTCCCGTCTCGCCATTGGCCCGCAGAACAGATGCGCCGGGCTCTGGCCCCAGCGTGACCTGCGCCACGTCGCCCAGCCGCACGTCGCCGGCAATGGTCAGCGCCTCGATCTGCGGCGCGGTGCGGATCGCGGCGGTGGTGCGCACCATCAGGCTTTGCCGGTCCGAACTCAGCGCCCCCGCTGGCGCGTCAAAGGCCGCGTCGCCCAGGACGGCGCGCAGGTTCGCCAGCGTCAGCCCCCGCGCTGCCAGTTGCATCAGGTCGACATCCACCCGGAAGGCAAGGTCGCGGTCGCCAAAGATCTGCAGGTCGGCCACCCCGGGCGCCGCCAGCAGCCGCGTTTCCGCCAGATCATGCACCAGCGTCGTCAACTCATCCGCACTGCGGCGGGCCGAGGTGACGGCGATCCGCAGGATCGCATCACTGTCGGCGTCCGACTTCACCACGCGGGGGTCTTCCGCCTCATCTGGCAGGCTGTTGGTCACCCGGGCCACGGCGTCGCGCAGATCGGTTGCGGCCACGTCCAGATCGACATCGTCGCGAAACTCGACCGTCACCCGGCTGGACCCGAACCGCGAAGACGAGGAAATCGTCTTCACCCCGGCGATGCGGCTGGCGGCCCCTTCGATGACCGCCGTCACCTCGCGGTCGATGGTTTCAGGCGCCGCCCCGGGATAGGCGGTCGAGACCGAAACCACCGGCCGGTCCACATCGGGCAGTTCGCGCACATCGGCGCCCATCAGGCCGGCCAGCCCGGCGATCACGATCAGCGCGTTCAGCACAAAGGCCAGGATCGGCCGCCGCACGAACAGCGCGGTGCCGTGCCCGCCCTGAACCGGGGCGGAGACTTCGGGCGTGTCGGGTTGCGGCCGCATCGCTCAGCTCCGCGGCGGCGCGACAGAGACTTCGGCGCCCGGGCGCAGCGCCTGGACCCCTTCGGTCACCACCAGATCGCCCGCCTCAAGCGCTGCCTCGACCAGCACCGCATCGGCATTGCGCTGCAGGATGCGGATCGGCAGCCGCACCGCCTTGCCCTGCCGCACGATCCAGACAAAGGCCCCCTCGGCCCCCCACTGGATCGCCAGCGGGTCGACCGCGGGATACTCCGCCCCGGTGAAGGCCAGCTCGATCCGGAACGCCATGCCCGCGCGCAGGCTGTCGTCGGCATTGCCGATGGTGGCCTGCACGCGCAGGGTGCGGCTGGTCTCGTCCACCCGGTTGTCCACTGCGACGATGCGGCCCTCGATGGCCTGCCCGGGGGTCGAGATCGGCGCGGCCGCCACCATGTCGCCCGGCGCCACCCTGGCTGCCACCCGCTCGGGCACCCGGAAATCGACGATCAGGCTTGAGCGGTCCTCGATCCGGGTGATCGTGGTGGTCGGCGTGACCAGATCGCCGGTCTGCGGCTCGATCAACCCGACGTAGCCGGCGATGGGCGCGGTCAGCCGATGGTCGGTCAGGTCGCGCTCGGCCGATTGCAGCGCCAGGTCTGCCGTCCGCAGCGCCAGTTCCGCATCCTGCCGCTGCAGGCTGGTCGTGGCACCCGACTGCGCCAGCTGGTCCAGCCGGTCCAGCGTCTTTTGCGCGTCTTCCAGCACCAGCCGGGCGCGCTCGACCATCAAAAGCGCCGCCTCGGCATCCAGTTCGGCGATCACGTCGCCCGCCGCGACCCGCTGGCCCGGCGCCACCGTCAGGGCCGTCAGCCGCCCGGTGACCCCGAACGACAGATCAACCGACTGCACCCCTCGGGCCGATCCGATGGCGGCCACCACGTCGCGCAGAACCTGGTGGCGGACCTCGCCCGCAACCACCATCGCCCCCGGGCCGCCGCCCTTGGCCTGGCCGTCTGGTCCTGCCGCTGCCTTGGCGGGAACGACGCCCAACGAGGCCAACGGTTGCAGAAGGCCGATCCGGTCAAGCCAGGGCCGTGTTCCCGGCACGAACCGGGCCGAAAGCGGGATGGCCGCCGCGCCGACAAGCGCGATCACCAGAATCTGGGGAATGAGCCTCATCCGGATTGCCTGCCCTCTCATTTCCCGCCGAGACCTGTCCGGCCGTGCGCCTGTTGCCAGAGAAAGTACCGGAACGCGTCAGGCACACAGGTTACCACTTTGCATGTTAGGCCAGGCAGGACAAAGGGGAAGCGGTCTCTCCGACTGTTGAACAGAGCTTCGATACTCCAGCGCGGCCTGCAAAGACCATGCCGACCACCGAGCCGTCACGTCGGATCCGGGGGCGGGGGCGCCTCAGGCTGCGAGGATTGCCCACAGGAACCGCAGGCAGACCGCCAGCAGGAAAAGGCCAAAGGCGGTTTCAAGGTGTTTGCGGGATAGCCGGTGCGCCAGGGCAACGCCAAAGCGCGTGGTCAGGATCGAGGTCGGGATGGTCAACAGGAAGGTTGCGACTGACACGAAGCCGATCGCGTCGGGCGGCAGGTCGGGCCGCCCAAGACCGGCGATCATGTAGCCCAGCGTTCCGGGCACGGCGATCAGCACGCCGACCCCGGCCGAGGTCGACACGGCGCGGTGGATCGGCACGTTGTGCAGCGTCAGGATCAGGTTCGACACCGCCCCGCCGCCGATGCCCATCAGCGCCGACACCAGCCCGACGCCGGCGCCATAGGCCCGCAGCGCGGTCTTGCCCGGCAGGCTGTCGCGCAGCCGCCAGCCTGACCCGCCGGACAGCAGCTTGGCGGCGTTGATGGCGGCCACCACGACGAAGACGATCTGGAAGACCTGGGGTGGCGCAAAGCGGGCGACGGCAGAGCCAAGGGCCACCCCCGCCAGCACCGGAAGGGCCCAGAGCCGCAGCAGGCCCATGTCGACCGTCCCGCGCTTGAAGTGCCCGCGCGAGGACTGGATCGAGGTCGGGATGATGACCGCCAGCGAGGTGCCCACCGCCAGCGGCATCGCCACGTCGGGCGCGTGGCCAAGGGTCTGGAACACCTGATAGAACACCGGAACCGAGATGGCCCCGCCGCCAATGCCGAAAAGGCCGGCGAGAAAGCCGATCAGCGCGCCGGCAAGGGTCAGCGCTGCGATCAGCGGCAGCAGGGTGGCGGGGTCGAGAAGGCTCATCAGCCAGTGGCGGTCAGGCGGGTCAGGCTGGCGCCATCGAACCGGCCAAGGCCGGCGTCCAGCGCGGCCTGCAGCCGGGGGGCGGCGGCGCGGGCAAGCGTCAGCTGCGCACCTTCGGCTTCGGCCAGCGTCAGGGCCAGCCTGAGGTCTTTCATCAGCCCGGCGATGTCGAAGGTACCCGGCTGATCGGTGCCGTTCAGCGTGTCGACCACCACCTGCGCGCGGGTCTTCAGCACGGTCGGTCCGGCGGAGCTGTCGGCGATCAGGCTGACGGCCAGATCATGCGGCACGCCGGCCCCGCGCAACAGCGCCAGGCTTTCGCCCAGCGTCTGCCAATAGGTCGCCAGCGGCAGGTTGATCGCCAGTTTCATCCGCGCCGCCGCCCCGGCCGAGCCCAGATGCGCAACCCGGCGGCAGAGATGGTTCAGCACCGGCAGCGCGCGGTCGAAGGCCGCCGCATCGCCGCCGGCCAGGCCGAGGAGCTGCCCCTTCAGCGCCGGGGCCACCGTGCCGCCCACCGGGCAGTGCAGGAATTCCGCCCCCGCCGCCGCGGCGCGCGCGGCCAGCGCGTCGGCCTCGGCCGGCAGAAGGGTGGTCATCTCGACCACCAGCCGCCCGGCAATTCCGGCGGCGGCCAGTTGGTCCAGCACCGCGCCCGAGGCGGCGGCATCGGTCAGCGACAGCAGGATCGTGGGGCAGGCCGCAAGCCCGGCCATATCGGTTGCCACCGCCCCGGCTTCGACCGCCGCCGCCAGCCGGAAAGGGCTGCGGTTCCAGACGCGGACGACGTGGCCGGTCTCGATCAGGCGGCGGGCGAAGGCGGTGCCCATCCGGCCGGTGCCGGCGATGCCGATGTCTTGCGTCATGTTCCTGACTCCTGTCCCAGGCCAAGGATGTCGAGCGTGGTCTCGCCTTGCCGCAAACGATGCATCATCGCGGCTTCCCGTGCCGCCCGCGCCGTGGCGGCGGCAAGGGCGGCGGGCAGGTCAGCCGCGGCAAGGGATACGATGGCATCGGCATCGGCAAGCATGATGTCGCCCGTGGCAATGACCACGCCGCCCAAGGTGACCGGGCCGCCGATCTGCCCGCGGTCATGCTTGACGGTGCCGCGGATGTTCACGCCGCGGGCAAAGACCGGGAACCCCAGCGCGGCGATCTGTGCGCCGTCGCGCACCGCGCCGTCGATCACCAGCCCGGCGATGCCCCGCATCTGGCAGGCCAGGGCCATGATTTCTCCGAATGGGCCGCTGTCGAGGCTGCCGCCATAATCGGCCACCAGCACCTGGCCCGGCCGCGCTGCCGCGATGGCCAGGTGCAGCGCCAGATTGTCGCCGGGGCGGCAGCGCAGGGTCAGCGCGGGGCCGGCCAGCGCCATGCCGGGCGCCAGCGGCCGCAGCGGCGCGTCGACGATCCGGGTGGCCGGCCAGGCCTCGGCCAGGGTGGCCGTGCCAAGCGGCAGAAGGTCGGTCGCGGTCACGCGGCCTTGGCCCCGATGCGGACCTGCATCGGCTGCAACCCGTCGACCTGGCAATCCAGCACGTCGCCGGTGACCACCGCGCCCACGCCGGCGGGCGTGCCGGTCATGATGATGTCGCCCGGGCAAAGCCGGTGCTGTTCCGACAGCTTGGCGATGATCTCGTCGATCTTCCAGATCATCAGCGAGATGTCGGCATCCTGCCTGACCTGCCCGTTCACCGAGAACCGCACATGCCCGGTCTTGAGGATTCCGCAATCCTCGACCCGGGTGATCGGGCCGACGGGGGCAGAGTGGTCAAAGCCCTTGGTCACCTCCCACGGCAGGCCCTTGGCAAGGGCGGCGGCCTGATGGTCGCGGCGGGTCATGTCCAGCCCGACGGCGTAACCGAAGATGTGCGACGAGGCTTCGGATTGCGGGATGTTGTAGCCGCCGGACTTGAGCGCCACCACCAGTTCGCATTCGTAATGGAAGTTGGTGGTGAACACCGGATAGGGGATCTCGCCGCCGTTCCGCACGATGGCATCGTTGGGCTTCATGAAGATCACCGGCGGGTCGCGCTGATCGGCGTTCATCTCGATGATGTGGGCCACGTAGTTCTTGCCGATGCAGTAGATGCGGCGGACCGGGAATTTCTCATCCGTGCCGACAATGTCCAGATGGGCTTGCGCCGCGGGGGGGAAGGCAAAGGCCGGCATCGCATACTCCTGTGTTCAGCGGCGGCCTGCGGGCATGGGCTGCCGCAGTCCGAGTCGGGGTGGCGGCAGGATTTCCGGCTTCTGACCGCAGATCAAGATACGATAGGGCGTGTTTTCCGATTTTGTATATTTTTTTGATTCCTGCGGCGAATCGTATAACCTGCTGCCAGGATCGCCCAGGCCCCGCCAGACGGGCAGGGAGTCCACCAAAAACGGGAGGAGAGACCAGCATGACGACTTCGACCAGACCGAGCCGGACCAGACCGGGCCGGACCAGCCTGAGCCGCCGGCACTTTGGCCTTTTGGCCGCGGGCGGGGCGGCCAGCCTTGCGCTTGGCGCGCCGTCCATCCTGCGGGCGCAGACGGCGGTGACCTTTGCGGTGCCCAACCCCTCGGCGCTGACCTGGCTGCCCTACTGGGTGGCGGTGGGCGAAGGCTACTTTGCCGAAGAGGGCCTTGAGATGCGGCTTGAGGCGATCGACGGCTCGTCCGCCGTGCTGCAGGCCATGTCGGCGGGGCAGGCGCAGATCGGCGCTCCGGGGCCGGGGCCGACGCTGGGGGCGCGGTCGCGCGGGGTGGACGTGAAGTTTCTCTACAACCTGTATCCGAAGTCGGTCTTCGGCATTCTGGTCAAGGCCGACAGCCCGGCCCAGACGCCGGCCGACCTGAAGGGCACGGTGATCGGTGTCGGCACGGCGGATGGCGCCGAGGTGTCCTTTACCAAGGCGATCATGACCGATCTGGGGATGACGGACGGCACCGACTATACCTTCCTGCCGGTGGGAGACGGCGGCACCGCGGCGGTGGCCTTCCTGCGCGACGATGTCGGGTCTTACGCGGGGGCGGTGTCGGATGCGGCGATCCTGGCGTCGCGCGGGCTGACGCTGCGCGAGATCACGCCCGAGGCCTATCTGGGTTTCTTCGGCAACGGCATCGCGATGCTGGAAAGCCAGATGGCCGCGACGCCCGATCTGGCGCCCAAGTTCGGCCGGGCGCTGGTGCGCGGCACCCGCTTTGCCGCCGATCCGGCGAACAAGGACAAGGCGCTTGCCCATTGCGCCGCCGGCAACCCGCAGGAAGGCGAGCAGGACTATGCGCCGTCGCTGTATGACGGCGTGGTCAACCGGATGACCCCGACCGATGCCTTCGTGGCCCAGGGCTATGGCTTCCAGCCGCCCGAACATTGGCAGGCGATTCACGACAGCGCCGTCGCCTCGGGCGCGCTTGAGGCGCCGCTGCCCGATCTGGCGGCGGTCTACACGAACGAGTTCGTGGCGGGCTGGAACGCCTGATGACGATGGCGGAGCCCCGTCCCCTGACCGCCGGCCCGGCTGCCGCCGCGCGGCCGGTCTATCAGATCGAACGGCTGTCGAAGACCTATGCCCGCAACCGCCTGACCGCGCTGACCGACGTTCACCTGACCCTGCACAAGGGTGAATTCGTGTCGGTCGTCGGATCATCCGGGTGCGGGAAGTCGACGCTGTTGAAGATCATGTCGGGGCTCTTGCCGCCCACCACGGGCCGGGTCGTGCTGGAAGGCAAACCGGTGACCGGCCCGCGCGACGACATCGGGATGATGTTCCAGCAGGCCACGCTGCTGCCGTGGAAGACCACGCTGCAGAACATCATCCTGCCGATCGAAATCCGGCAGGGCCGCGCTGCCGCCCGGGCCGCCATTCCGCGCGCGAACGAGTTGCTGCGGCTGGTGGGCCTGGGCGATTTCGCCCATGTCTATCCGGCGGAACTGTCCGGCGGCATGGCGCAGCGCGCCTCGATCTGCCGGATGCTGATTTCCAACCCCGCCGTCCTGCTGCTGGACGAGCCGTTCAGCGCCCTGGACGAACTGACCCGCGATTTCATGAACATGGAGTTGCAACGCATCTGCGCCGAGCAGCGGGCGACGGCGTTTCTGGTGACCCATTCGCTGGCCGAGGCGGTGATCCTGTCCGACCGCATCCTGGTGATGAAGCCGCGCCCAGGCCGCATCGTCGAAGAGATCGTGATCGACCTGCCGCGCCCGCGCACGCTGGAGATGATCAACACCCCCCGCTTCGGCGAGATCGTCGCCCATATCCGTGACCTTCTGGGCAAGGAGGCCTTTCAGTGACTGCAACCCCTGATCCGAACGCCGATACCGTCTGGGTCGAACCTGTCGCCCTGATCGACCGCATCCCGCGCTGGGTGGCGATGCTGGCGCTGGCGGCCGTGGTCATCGCGATCTGGGACCTGGCCACCGCCCGCATGGCCTGGGTGTCCCCCATCATCCTGCCCAGCCCGGCCGAGACCCTGGCCGACCTGATCTTCGTGGGCCAGAACCTGGCCAGCGGCGGCTACATGCTCGAGGCACTGTGGACCACCACGCGCACGGTGTTCTGGGCCTTTCTGATTGCCACGGCCATCGGGTTTTCGCTGGGCGTCCTGGTGGGTGAGACCAAGTTCGGCGAGCGCGCCGTGATGCCCTATCTGGTTGCCATCGACACCATGCCGAAGGTGGCCTTCGCGCCCTTGTTCATTGCCTGGCTGGGGTTCGACATCGCGTCCAAGGTGGCGCTGGCGGCCTTCATCGCCACCTTCCCGATCATCGTGTCCACCGCCGCCGGGCTGTATGCCGCGTCGGAAAACGAACGGATGCTGTTCAAGTCCATCGGCGCCAGCCGGTTGCAGACGCTGTTCCGGCTGAAGCTGCCGACCGGGCTGCCGCACATCTTCACCGGGCTGAAGATCGCCGCCGTCGGCGTCATGGCCGGCGCCATCACCGGCGAATTCCTGGGTGGCGGGCAAGGCTTCGGCGCGCTGATCCGGCAATCGGCCAGCACGATGGACACCCCGCGCGTGTTCGCGCTGATCCTGTATCTCAGCCTGCTGGGCCTTGCCCTTTTCTTTGCCGTGGCATGGTTGCAGAAACGTCTGGTATTCTGGAACAAGGCCGACCGGCCGGGTGGAGTGGGTTAGGGCATGAATGCGTCAGACAAGGCGCTGAGCGACACGAAGAACCTGTCCGAGCAGGCGCATGCGCGCATCCGCCGCGACATCCTGAACGGCGAGCTGTTTCCCGGCGACAAGCTGCAGATCGAGACCATTTCCGAACGCTACGGTATCGGCATCGCACCGGTCCGCGAGGCGCTGAACCGGCTGTCGTCGGAGGGTCTGGTCGTCCGCAAGAGCCAGCGCGGTTTCTTCGTCGCAGAGATCTCGATGGAGTCGCTGGAAGAGCTGGTCAAGACCCGCATCTGGCTGGAAACGCTGGCCTTGCGCGAGTCGATCCGGCGCGGCGACGAGGAATGGGAGGAACAGCTGGTCCTGTCTTATCACCGCCTGGCCCGCACCCACCGCCGGATGCCGCCTGAAGCCGGGCGCGAACTGTCCGAAGAGTGGGAGTTGCGGCACAAGGAATTCCACTTGCTGCTTCTGGACCGCTGTGGGTCGGGCTGGCTGCTGGGGTTCTGTTCTACGATGATGGATCAGGCGGTGCGCTACCGCAGCCTGTCGATGAACGTCCACCCCAGCCTGTTGCGCCGCGAAGGGGCTGCCGCCGAACACGAGGCCTTGCTGAACGCTGCAATCGAACGGGATGCCGAGCACGCTTGCCGCCTGCTGGCCGATCACTACACCACAACACTGGAGGGACTGAGGGACGTCGTCAGCGGGAAACCGGGCTGACGCCCGACTACGCCCCTGATCGCACGGCCCTGATCGGCGGGTTCCGGCCAGTGCTCATGCACGGCTACCCGTCATGATTGAAGAATCGTGGTTATAGGTTTACCCTCGGTCGTATACCCAATTTCTTTCTTCTCGTCCGTCTGGTTCCTCCGGTGCATTGAGGTGGCCAATGGCTCGCATCGCCGGCCTTCCGTTCGTAACATTGTTCGAGGTCACCGACCGGGTCACTGATGCCCTGCCGTCGCTGTTCCAGGACTTCCTCGAACGGTTTGCGATTGTTGACCTGACAAGCCGCACAGCGCCGGGCGCCATCATCCATTCGGGAAGGCTGCAAAGCCTTTCGGCCAGCGTCGGCAGCGACATCGACGAGATCGACCTCGGCTTCGGGCGGCTGACGATTCCGGCGGTGACCGGCGGGCTGCCGGTCCAGTTGTCGATGGAGCGCGCGGCCATCGGTGGCAACCTCGAACCCGCCGCCGACCGCTGGCAGCTTGATCTACTGATCGACGACCTTAGCCTGACGCTTGACGTGCTGGAGGGCGCGCAGTTCCAGAAAGAGCAGGGCGACGTCCCCCGGCGGCTGATCCGCATCCGCCCCGCCAAAGAGGTGAAGATCACCGGCGCGGCGACCGTGCGCTTCGAGAAGACGGCCGCCGGTCAGCCGGTGCAGGTCAAGCTGATCGACCGGCCAGACCCGTTCGACCCCCGGTCGGTCAGCGGCGGTGTTTCGCGGCTGAACTTCACGCCGCCGCACTTCTACTTCGGTACCTCCGAGATCGGGATGACGGTCACCACCCTGACCTTCGATTTTTCCGAAGACTATTCGCCGCCCATCGTGCTGGAACGCAACCAGCCGGCGTCGTGGATGGGACTGGTGGTGTCCGAGGCCACGGTCTATTTCCCGCCCGCCGGCGCAGGCGGGTCGAACCTGTCGATGGGCATCCGCAATTTCCTGCTCGGCAGCCCGCTGGGCCTGCAGGGCGAAGTCGAGGTCCAGTTCGGCCGAACCGGGATCGACGCGGCGGCGTTCGTGTTCCGTCAGGATGGCGCGGCGACAGATGCCCTGATCGGCTCGGAAACGGCATCGGGCGGGCCGCGCACACGAACGGTGCCGATCACGGCCGCGCAGGACGAGAGCGTCGGCATGACGGCCGGGCTGGGGGCGACCGCCCCGCCCGAGGGCGGCGTTCCAGAGGATTGGACTGCCGCCTGGCGCTGGCCCGACGGCAGCATCTCTGAGGGCGACAGCGCACGTGGCACGGTCCGCCATGGGCAAGTGCTGCGGGTGACCCCCATCGAAGCGGTCGCCGGCCAGCCCCGCATCGAGCATCCCGAAGTGACCTTTCGCTTTGTCGCGGAAGGCACCGCGCCCTTCATCGACGTCATTATCGGCGGTACGACCCGGTCGAACGTGACCAAGATCGAAGGGCCGGCCGCCGAGATCGCGGCGCTGACGCTGACGGCGCGGTCCACCGCGCCCGGCACCTCTCGCTTCATCTGGACGGTGGCCGCGACCGGGGCCGAGCATGAGGGAATGACCTTCCAGCCCGCGCTGGCCGGGACCGCGGGCGATGTCGCGATCCGCCTGCGCGAAATCCCGGCCTCGGGCGAAGACCGCATTGCCCACCTTCTGGCGCGCGCCGACGACAGCAAGCCGCTGCTGATCGGCGGCGAAGATGGCGTGGTGCTGGGCGCTTCCCCCGCTGTGGTCCTGGTGCCGTCCGAGGTGATCGAGACCTTCGATCTGTCCGAGTTTCATGCATCGGCCGCGATGCGGGCGATCTCGGAACAGGCGACGCTTGACCCGGCCGACGTGGCGCAGGTGTCCGTGCCGGATGACGGGCTGGCGCATCTGCGGTTCCTGGTCGGCGGCGCGGCCGGGACGGATGAGCACGACCGAAACCTTCGCGTGTTCATGACCTACGATACCGACAGCGTCGAAGGCTGGCAGCCGGCCTTCGCCAGCCCCACCGCCGCGATGCGGGCCGAGTTCCGCAAGCCCGCGCAGGCGCTGGGCAGTGGCGGCGAGGCGACGGTGCACCGCGATCTTCTGGCCTGGGCCGCGAATTACCCGGGCGCGCGGTTTCTTGTGGTCGGCCGCTGCGACGACATCGGCTCGGACAGCTACAACGACGGCCTTGCGGCCGAGCGGGCCGGCAAGGTGGTCTCGCTGCTGACCAGCGCTGCCGCGGGTTCGACCGACCCGGCTCTGGCCAGCACGCGCATCGTCTCGTGGGTTGAAAGACAGGGCATTCCGGGCAGCGTTGTGCTGACGCCGGATGAAACCGCGACCTACGGCCTGACCGATGCCGAGGACAACCCCGAGCGGCTGGTCCTGAGCGACCCGAACCATGACCAGCCGACGACCTGGCCGACCAGCCGCGACACCGCGCATGTCGCGGAGCAGACCCGCGTCCTGTATCGCCGGGTGGATGTCCACGCCATCGGCGGCACGCCGGCCGCCGGGGCGGTCGTGCGCACCATTGCCAGCGCCACCCCGCCGGAAGATCGCCGCAGCCTGGTTCCCGCCGCCGGGCGCGACCCGGTCCCGGCCGAGGCGCGCAGCCCGCAGACGCCCTATCGCATCAAGATTGTCGTCGGCTGGGACAAGCCGAACGCGCCCTGGACCGAACTGGTCCCGAACCTTGCCGAGTTCGAATATGCCTGGAGCCCGGACGACCCGGCGCTGCCGCCGCTGGGCGGCCAGCCGGTCGATGTCAGCCAGGAGGTCCTGACGATCTACGGCAAGTGGATTCATGACGAGCTGACCGGCTTTACCCGCATCGTGCTGGGCATCAAGTCCGATGGTGATCCGCGCGGGCTGTTCTGGAACGAGACGCCGACACTGGTTGCCGCCGCCGGCTTCGGACCGATGCTGCTGTCGGGCGTGGACTTCGGCACCGACACCATCGGCTCGGCCGCACGGGTTGGCGCCCTTGCGGGTGTGATGATCGCCTCGAACATCAAGTTCGGCGATGATGCCGACCCGCTGATCGCTCCGGGTTCTGAGTTCGCCGTGATAGCGGTCGAGGCGCAGGCCGAGGCACGGTCGCTGTCAGACCCGGGCGGGGCCTACAAGATCAGCCTCACCGCCGACTACACCGTCAAACTGCACATCGACGGGGGAGTGCTGGGCTTCAAGACCGACCCCGACAACCCGGTCAAGATCCGCTACAACAAGGTCGGGGTCGAGTTCGACAGCTCCGGCGCGGACTTCTGGGAACAGATCGGTTTTGTCTACAAGACCGACTCGCTGACCATCGAGGACCCGGGCCGCTGGCAGATCTCGGGCGTGCTGGGCGACCTTCTGCGCGTGGTCGAAGTTGCCTTGGGGACCGGCTCGTTCTGGATCGAGGCGCGGCTTGCCATCGCGCTGGACATCGGCGTGGTCGAGATTTCCGAGGCGACCTTCCGGCTGACCTTCGACGGCGGTGGCCTACCCTCGTTCAGCCTGCGCGGCCTCGTCGCGAAGGTGAACATTCCAGGCACGCTGGAAGGCGAGGGGCGGCTGCGGATCGAACCGGATGGCACGATCAAGGCGGGCGTGGACGTCAAGGTCATTCCGTTGCAGATGAGCGCCTCGGCCGCCTTCGCGATGAAGAACGAGACGCTGCCCGAGCCGTTCACTTTCGTCAGCCTCTACGTCAAGGTCATCTTCCCGGTCGGCATTCCGCTTGGCACGACCGGCATGGCGATCCACGGCTTCATCGGCCAGACCGCGATCAACGGCGAACGCGACATCACGCCTTCGCCCGACGTGGTCACGCGCGAACTGGGCTGGTGGCGCAAGAACCCCGAGGACAAGTATCGGGCGAAGAAGGACCAGCACGCGCTGGGCCTTGGGGTGGTGCTTGGCACCCTGCCGGATGCCTCGTTCTCGTTCTCGGTCACCGGCATGGTTGTCGTGGCCTTCCCCGACCCCGAGGTGATCCTTGGCGTCGAGGTTGCGATCCTGTCGATCCCGGAGACCACGCCGACCGATGCCAAGACCGGCACAACCGCCGGCATCACCGGGCTGGTGATCATCGACGACGAGGCGGTGACCATTGCGGTATCGGCCAGCTACAGCATCCCGGGCCTGCTGAGCCTGACCGTGCCCTTCGGTGCCTACTTCCCCTATTCGGGCGTGGGCACCTATGTGCGCATCGGCTCGGACGGCCAGGCCGGCCGCGGCGGTGAACCGATCACCATCACCATCCTGCCCGGCACGCTGGACCTGCAGGCCTGGGCCTATCTGATGATCGAGGCAGACGGCCTGCCTTCGCTGGGCGGCAAGCCCGAGTTCAGCTTCGAGGGCTTTTCGATCGGGTTCGGCGCGGGGATGGGGCTCAACTGGTCGGCCGGGCCGATCAAGCTGAACGCATCGGCCTCGATCCTCGTCGGCTTCGGCACTGACCCGCTTTTCGTGAAGGGCGGGCTTTTCGTGTCGGGCGAGCTTGACCTTGTCGTCGTCTCGGTCTCTGCGCGCGGCGACATCACGCTGACCTACAAGCCCGACGACGTGTTCCTGGATGGCGAGTTCTGCGGTGAAGTGGACATGTGGTTCTTCTCGCTGAAAGGCTGTGTCAGCTTCGAGATCGGAAACCCGCTGGGCGAGGATGTGGTCCAGCCAGATCCGCCGGTGGTCTCGGTCAGCCTGACCGACCGGCTGTTCCGCGTGATGGGCGAAGCGGCGCCCCTCGGAACCGCTCTGGCCGGCGCGCCGATCATCCGGCTGGAAGAGCAGACTGACGGCACGATCCTGAATACCGGCGTCGCGCCGAAGGACAACCACACCGTCTGGGCCGACACCGCGCCGGTGCTGAACTTCCGTCACTCGGTCAACGTCGCATCCACCGCCGGCGCGCAGTTCGACCTTGAGGGTCAGCCGTCCGGCGAGATGTGGTTCGGCTCGAACCGGCTGAAGTATGCCTATCGGCTGCGCGGGGTGCGGCTGATCGACACCACGACGGGCCTGCAAGTGGCCGACCCCTCGGGCACCAGGCTTCAGGCCGCCTGGATGACCTCGCCCACCCGGCAGCCGGATGCCAGCGGCACCGGCGGGCCGCTGCCCTCGGGCGAAGAGAAGCAGAGCCTCAAGCTGCTGGATTGGGATCCGTTCGGCTGGGCCGTCCCGATGACCGGGGGCGGGGCCGGAACGGCGGGCGATCCGGGGACCACGGTCGGCGACCTGTGCGAGCCGCTGCCGCAACCGGCGCGCGCCTGCGTCCACGGCGAAGACGCGGTCGAGACCGGGCCGCACGCGGTGCGGATGCGGCAGACCCCGCCGGCGACGGGCGCCTATCCCAGCCGCTTCTTCCTGTCGGGTGTGCCGGGCCTGCGCACGGCCGCGGCCGAGGTCTCGGGCCTGGCTTTTGTCTCGACCCTCGCCGCGGCGGGCATGACGACCTATGCCGGCAGCATCGCGGCGCTGCCGCAGACGGTCAGCGTGGGCGGAAAGGCCGTATCGCGCGGCTACCGCCTGCCGGCGGGGCGGGCCGCGGGTGCGGCGCGGCAGTCGCTGCCCTGGCTTGGCCGGCTTGACCGGACGGTGCGGCGCGGGCGGCTGACGCTGATGGTTTGCGACAGCCTGCCCGCCCGGGACGGCGAAACCGGTGGGCAGAAGACCTGCTTCGACTTCGCATCCCTCAAGCACGGCGACTATACCCGCCTGACGACCGATGCCTTCGTGCTGACGGGGCTTTCCGCGGCGCAGCCCATCGTCGTCACCGACCGGGTGGAACTGCTGCCCCCCGCCGGTGCGCAATCAGGTTCGGACAGTGTGCCCGACATCGCGGTCGCCGCCCCCGGCGCGGAACTGCGTCTCAAGCAGCGCTGCCGATCGCTTGAGATCGCCTTCTTCCGGCCCGGTCGCGGCGCCGTCCGGTTCGAATACACCGACGCCGCGGGCGGCACCCACAAGACCGAGGCCGACGGTCCGGCATCAAGCCTGATCGTGGCAACCCTGGATGCGCCCGCCGACATCGTCTTGGTGACGATCACGCTGCGGGCGAAGGCGATCCACATCGTCCGCCTGTGCTGCGTCGGCGACTTCAAGGCTGCCGGCGCCTGCGAGACCTTCCGCGACCTGTCCCGCGGCTTCGACGGCAAGTCGGAGTTCGAGCATGCGGGATTCCGTTTTGCGGCACTGTCGCCCAACCGCACGCTGGGCGTGGGTGACGCAGTGGACGAAAGCGGCGGCCCCGTCGTGCCGGGCCAGGACGGCGAGATGGAAATCCGCTTCCCGAGCGACGGGATGCGCATCGTCCTGCCGCGGCCCTGCCGTGACCTCAGTCTTTACATCATGCTGTTCTCGGGCATCGCCGAGGCCAAGGGCATCGCCGCCGACGGGAATGGCGTGGCCGATGGCCAGACCGGAGCGGAACAGCGCGTCGAGCAGGTGATCCGCCTGCGGTCCGATGTGCCGATGACCGAAGTGCATCTGCAAGGCGGCGGGTCGGAAAGCTGGCTCTACCGCATCTGCTGCAACGAAAAGGCGCCGGCGGCAGCGGCCTGCTTCGACTTCGCCCGCGCGCCCCTGCGGGAAAAGACCTCGGCCTTCCGCCATGAGGGTGCGACCTTCTTCGACCTGCGCGACGAAGCCGCCCTGCATCCGCGCGACGAGGTGAAGCGCAAGCAGGACGGCACGCCGACCGACGGGCAGGACGGCATTCCGGAAATGGGCTTTGCCGCGCATGGCTTTGGCATTTCGCTTTCCGAACCGGCGTCGCGCGTCGTCCTGCGCTTTCGGGTTCCAGGCGACAGCCCGGTGATCGCCGAGGCCAAGGACGGCACCGGCGCGGTGGTCGCCAAAGGCGAGACGCTCGCCAGGAAACCCGGCTTCCACGACATCGACCTTGCCGCGACCGGCATCCGCAGCATTGCGGTGGTGGGCGGTGACGGCAAGGCCGTGCTCCATGAGGTCTGCCTGCGGCCCGACAGCATGGGCGGGGGTGACCAGTTGCCCGACGGCACGCCCGGCGACGGTGGCCTGGCGCTGCCCTTCGTCGTGACACTTGATGACGCGGGCCGTCAGCAGCCCTGGACGCCAACCATCCTGGCGCGCGAGGCCGAAGGCGGCAGACGCTGCCTGCTGGTGGAATACGCCCAGCCCGCCATCCTGCGCGACGTGGATCGCTTCCAGATCGTCAGCGGACCGAATGTCGAGGTCACGCTGGTGGGGTTCTGCGCCGTGGACAGCCGCGCCGAGGACCGTCGCGCGCAGGATCAGACGGCGCGCGACGAACTGCGCGATACGCTGATCGGCGTGACGCTGACCCCGATCACCGAACAGCGGCCGATCCTGCTTGTGCCTGGCCGCCGCTACCGGATCGAGGTGGACTGGTCCTGGCAGGACTGGCAATCGGCCGGCGACGGCACCGATACGCCGCCGGGGACGCCGCCCTCGGGCGAATGGACCGATGTCGCCGATCCGCAGGTGTTCGAGTTCCTCACCGCACTTGAGGACCTGGCCGCGGACGATACCGGCGACGGGCTGAACGAATACCGCTTCGACCCGGCCGACCTTGTGCGCTACCTCACGCTGGTCGATCCGGCCGACGGGCGCAGCTTCGTGTTCACCGACGATCCGCTCTGGGCGCATTTCTCGACGCGCCACCTTCAAGACCTGCTGAAAGCACACGGGCGCAAGATCGGCTTCGACGTGCGCCGGACCGACCCGCCGCCGCAACCCGACGACGCGTCCCGCGCCGAAGTGAAGCAGCCGCTGACGGGAATCTACGACTGGTTCACCGCCCCGTTCGTGCTGGAAAACGCCTTCGTTCAGAACGTCACCACAGCACAACTGGCGGCGCCCTGCCTGCCCGACCTGCCGGTCTGGGGTGGCGCCTCGCTGGCCGGGACCTTCCCGCTTGTGCCGAACGCGATGTACGATTTCAGCCTGATCGCCCCTCGGATCAACGACAGCGACCCGCGCACCATCAGTGCCACGCGCTTCGTGACCTCGCGCTACACCGGTCCCGAAGCGATGCTGGCGGCCCTGGGCTTCCCGACCAGCGGGGTGTCGCCGTTCCGGGCCGGGGATCTGCTGATGCCGGAAGGCAGTGCGCTGCCTGTCGCACCTCTGGGCGGGCCGACCGTGTCGGACGCGGCCTTGGGTGCCGCACTTGCCGCAATCGGAGCCGACACCCTGCCGCTGCCGGGCGAGGTGCCGCGCAGCACGCTGATCTGGCAAAGGGGCAACGGCGGGGTCTGGAGCGTGGCAGGCTTGCTGCTGGACGCGCCCGAGCCGCTTCGGCGCGAGACGGCAATCCAGTCGGGCGGATCGGCGATTATTGGCATTCGTTGCGCACCCGACCGCTTGGAGATTGCCGGCACCGGTGCGGTGCTGCTGCCTGCGGTGACGACGCTGAACTGGACGCGGGTGCTGTTCACCATCGCGGCGCCGGTCGCACCGCCGGCGGCGGGTGGTCAACTGGTCCTGCATCTGGCCACAAGCGGCGGTTCGCTTGTCGGCCGGCGGCATCTTCCGGCGCTGCCGGCGATGATTGAGGACGAGGGGTTCTAGGATGGCAGATTTCGTGAACCCCGCGCTCTTCAATGCCCACGCGCTGCCCGCCGCGATTGACGAGCCACACGCCCAGCCGGGCAACCATGTCCGGGTCAGCCACCATCCCTTCCTCGGCCTTCCGGTGGCCCCCTTCATCCTTCAGCGCGCGGTGCCAAGATCGCGCAAGGACGTGCAGTACCGCACCGAAGCGACCTTTGCCGGCCCCGCGGGCCTGCTTGCGCTGCCGGTTGCGGTCACCAGGCAGCAACCCGTCACGATCAGCCTTGGCGGGCCGGGCGCGACCTGCATCTGGGTTCATCTGATTGTCCGACGCGAACGTGGACAGGTGCCGGACCTGCAGCCGCAACCCGATCCGCGGCCACCGATCGCGGTGCCGGGCGACATCCGGCCGCTTCCGGTCATTGCGCCACCCAGGGCCATTCGCCCCGAGATCGACCCCGCGCGCCTTCGCCTGGCCCCCGCAGGGGGCGGCCTTGCCGGGATCGCATCGCGGGCTCTGGCGGGAGATGGACTTGCGGTCGAAGCCTACATGGCCTCGCTGACCCAGGGGCCGGCCTTCGTCGGCCGCCGCTCTGCCGACCCCTACATCCTGTCCGCCCCCGGTATCCGCGAGTTGCACGTGACCGGCGAGGGCGTGATCGAGGGCATCCTGTGGATCGCCGGCGAGGACCCGCAGAAGCTGGCGTGGCAGACGATCAGCGCGCTGAACCTGCCCACCGAGGGCGGGCCGCGCTACATGTCGATCTCCGAGCCGCGCAAGCTTGCCGCCAATCGAGTGGACCGCCAGGCGCCGAAGCGCCGCCCGCTGCAGGACACCACCGATGCCCCGGCCCCCGCCGCCGCCCCGGGCTTTTCCGAACCCGAGGAGCGCGATCGTGTGGAAAGCCTTTTCAAGCCGCTCGACGGCGACCTTGCCCGGCTGATCAACGATGCCGACCCGCAGCTTCTGCAGACCGTCATCGAGACAGTGACCGATGCCGCGGGCGTTCCGTTGGCCAGCGGGCCGGGCCAGACCAGCACCTTCCAGACGCCGCGGCTGATCCGCGTGCTGCAGGCGCAGGCCGACGCCGGGACCGCGACTTACCTTGGCTACAAGGACCGCGACAAGGATTTCGTCGAGGTCGAGGACCGGATGGTGTTCTACCGGGTGCTCGGTTACTTCCGCGACCAACCGATGCCGCCTGCCGAGGACCCGGCGTCGCAGGCCGCGCAGGCCGGCTACCGGGTCGCCATCGCCGGTGTGCCGCTGGATGAGCGAACCGCCACCGCCGAAAGCGTCCGACGTGAGGTGCAAGAGCGGATCGAGGGGCTGTTGCGCGCGCAGGGCCACGAGATTCACGGCAAGTTCCTTGACGAGGGGCGGGACTACATGGCGCTGTCCACCCTTGCGGTGGCCGACCGGCTGGCGCCGCTGGATCCGCCCGACATGCCCGGTGCCGGCCCCGCCAGCCATCTGCAATGGCTGCCCGCCCTGCCGCCCGCGGCTGTGCGCGAGGTGGGCGTCGCGGTCGCCGGGGTTCGGGTTGCCGCGACACTCGCCTTCGGACGCCGCCAGCCCGCACCCGCGGGGAGTTACCGACCGCTCAATCCCAGCGCCGACAACGGCTGGCGCGTGCCGCTTGCGCTTGGCGTGCAGGTGGCCGACGGCACCAGCCCGCCGGATGACACGCCGGGGCGGGGCACGCTGTTCGACCGCCGGGCCGCAGCCGATACGGCCCGCTACTTCGTCGCGCAATGCGACCGCTTCGGCCGCTGGTCGCCCTTTGCGGCGACGGATGCGGCAGCCGGCCTCAGACCCCGGCCGCCGCGCCCGACGATCCGGGCGACCTACAGCCAGCCGGCGGCGGCGCAAGCCGCGCTGCAGGGCGGGCAGATCGACGCACTGATCCCGCTGCCCGAAGCTGCGGCGCTGGCGCCAGGCAGCTTCCTGCTGGCGCGGGTGCGCGTCCATGCCAGCCACATCGCCGACGGCGCCGTGCCCGGCGCCCCGATTGCGCTGCCGGTGATGGTCGCTTCGGTGGGCACCGCCGTTGCGATCCCTCCGCCCGGTCCGGGCGCCCCGTCGCCAGGCCGCGCGGTGCCGGTCCGCTTCCAGGGGCCGATCCTTCAGCCGATGGAACTGCGCCGGATGCTGCTGTCGGCGGAATGGGAAGACACCGGCGGCCAGCTTTCGGTGCGCTCCGAGGTGGTCCGCCTGCGGATGGCCGATCCGCGCGCACCGGTGCCGGTGCCGATCCCCGAGACACTGCTCTACAGTTCTCGGCCGGACGCGACCGGCCTCGCCTGGGTCGAGCGGAGTTGGGCTCAGCCCGCCGGCTCGCCGATCGGCTGGGCGGTCTACTACACAGACGAGACGCGGCTTCTGGCGCATCTTGTCGCGACCGGCGACACCGCGACCGCCGACGCGCTTCGCGCCAATGCCAACCGCGCCGCGCGCGCGGGCACCTACCGCGCCCGGCAGGGCGAGTTCCCCGACTACCTTTATGAACGCCTCGACGGCGTGGTGGTCGAGACGGCGCCGGGGATGCTGGGCTTTCGGCACGCGGTTTCGGGGTCGTCGCGGGTGCTGAATGGCTACAAGATCGTGCCCGAAAGCGCTGTGTCCGGCGCCCGGCCCGACCTCTCGGCTGCCGATCTGGTGCTTTACGGCGTGCCGAACAGCGATCCGCCGCCGCGACCAAGCGTCAAGGTCCGGATCGTGCCACCCGAGGCGGGCGAGCCTGCGCTGGTCGCCGAAGTGACGGTCACCCTGCCGGCAGGCGTGACCGCGGGCCAGACCGCGCGGCTTTACCGCAGCCGTGCCGGGCGGGTCGATCCGCTGGCGGCCCCGGTCGTCGCGACGCTGCCCTTCGGCACCGCCGACCCTGCGACCGGGGCACAGGTGGCGGTCTTCCGCGACATCGGCGCGGCTCAGGTCAAGCCTTCGGCGCGGCTTGCCGCCTTTGTCAACCACACCTGGTTTGCCGACGCCCAAGGCGCGCCAGAGTCCGGCTCGTCAATGGCGGGGCTCTGGAGCCGGGTGTCCGACCCGGTGACCGTGGCTGTGATCCCGCCCGATCCACCCGCGGCCCTGGCCTTTGATCGCTGGGACGGGACGGCCGTTGCCGGCGGGCGAACCGACGCGGTGCTTGTCGCCACCCACCCAGATCCGCTTGCCCCACCCGCCCTGGGACCCTACCGCGTGCGGCTGGACCGCGCGCTGCCTGGGCAGCCGATGCGGATCGTGGCCGAAATGGCCATCGGCGGGATCCCGGTCCTGCTTGCGGCGGTGGACGATGCGCCGGGCTTCGTGACGCCCGTCGGCACCCGCTTCCGCGCCACCCTGATCGACCCTGTGGGGCGCACCGCACCACCGCTTGACATCACGCTAACCTGAGGACGCCGCCCGATGGTCCTGCTCAGTCCTGCGCCGAACACCCTGGGCCTTGCCTCGCCGGCCATCGGTCCGTGGTTCCTGGACCCGGCGAACGAACCGCCCACGCTGTCCATCCCGCTGCCCGATGCCGACCTCGCCTGCCCCTTGATCCTGACCGGGGCCATCGAGTGGCACGCGGCCGCCGGCGGACTTGCCTCGTGGCATATCGTTGCCGACCCGCGACAGCGCCCGCTGGCCGGACTGCGCAAGGCCGACGGCACGCCTGCCTTTGCCACCGGCGCGACGGTCGTTCTACACAGGCTTCTGCCCGAGGTGGCGGAGCGGCTTGCCGCACTGACCTCGGTCGTCCCCCGGCCCGAAGGCGGCGCGCTCCCCAGCGCTCCCACTCCGGCCCGCCCCCGCCTCGCCTGCCTGGCACTTGAGATCGCGCCGGGAGTGCTTTCGACCGCCGACACGCTTTCGCTTTTCGGGCCGGTGTACCCTTCGGACATCTCGACCGACGCCGACAAGGCGACCTACATCGGACTTGCCCTTTCAGGCGGCACCCTGGCAAATGCCGAGACGCCGGCGGCGATCCTGGCCCGTCCCGGGATGGACGACCGCGTCATCCTGAAGAATCGCCCTGGCGGAGCGCTCAGCGTCAAGCTCTGGGCCTTCGACCGCCGCGGCCGGCCGCTTGATGCCGGCTCGGTGGCGGTGATGCTGAACTTCATGGCCCAGACCGCGCAATGGGAAAACCTGTTTGCTTCGACCAACCCGGCCGAGCAGCGGACGGCGGCGGCTGCCACCGGCCGCATCGTGCATCTTGTCTCGGCGCATGAGGGACCGATAGCCGCCGACCTTGGTGGTCGGATTCAGACCACCGGCCTGACCGCACTGGACGCCAACAACCGGCTGTTCCAGTTGGGCGCCTCGGCCGCAATCACGCTCAGCGCGGCACCTGCCGACCCCGACACCGACACCGCGCCCGTCGCACGCCTTGCCCCCCTGCCGCTTGGGCCCTATGCCCCGATCGCCACCGCTACCCCATTCGCCGCCTGGATTGGTGGTGCCCATCCGATTGCCCGCGACTTCCTGCGGGTGGCTGTGGTCGAGGTCGAGGCACATCTGACCGGCCAGACCCGGGCCGGCAATGCAACGAACCCGCAGCAGGACCCCCGCCGCCGAGTGACCGCGTTCCCGAATACGGCTGCAGCCCCCGTGCACCTGACGACCGACGCCGCCACCACGGCCGCGATGGCGGTGCTTGGGGCGGGGAATGCCACGCTGATGGTGCCGGAACTTGATGCCGACTGGGGCGCCCAGACGCCGCCCGCGCTGCCTGCGACCTTGCTTGCCGATGTCAACGACCCGGCCCTCACGGTTCGCGCGATTGCGGGTTCCGGCACGGCTGCCGGGGGCACGGTGACCGGGCAGAGCGTCGCCGTCCACTTCGACCGGACGCTTCCGGCGGGCGCCTGGGTGCGGCTGTGGACGCATGGGCGCGACACCACAACCGGCCGCCGCTTCCGGCAGACCGGTGCAGCAGGACTTGCCGACGCGCAGGGAGAAGCGCTTCTGGTGCTGCCGCTTCCCGATGGCACTGCCGGTGCCGCGGACGGTTCGGTCACCCTGTCGGCCGATCTTCTGATCGTCACCGGCAGCGATGACCGGGTCTATACCGACATCCGCTTCGCGCGCCCGCCGCTTGCCGGGGGGGCGGTGCTTTCGCTTCCCGCCGACGGCTCGACGCCTGCGGGCGTCACCCTATGGGTGCCCGAGCAAGGCGTGCCGCTTACCCGCGGAGCCGGCGCGCTTGCTGCGGGTCAGAGGCTTCTTGCCGTTGCCGGGACACTGGCCGCGGGGGCCTGCCAACTGGTCGACCCGGCATCGGTCCTGCCTGCCGACCGCACCGCGGCAAGCCTGCCCAACGCCGCCGCCGCGACCGACACGCTGGTCACCGTGACCCCCGCCTTCGGCCAGACGCCCGCGGGTTCGCTGCCGGTGGCCGCCGTGCCCGGTGGGCCGGCGCGGGTGCACCGCGCACGCGGTGGCGCGCCCTTCGTCACCACCTTCGGTGCCCCGGGCCCCAGCCAGGAGCGCGCGGAACTGCTCGCGCACGAGCCCGGCGGCAACACCGGTCTGATCGGCGCCACACCCGGCCGCGCGCCCTGGCACGAAGCGCCGCCCGCGCGTCTTGGCCACCCCGGTGTCACGGCTGCGCCCGAGATCCACGGCGAGGGGGTATCCTTCGCCGGGCCTGCGGCCGATGCGCTGCGCCCCCTTGCCGATGAACGGGGCGCGGCCGATCTTCAGACGTTCCTCACCCGCGCGGCGGCCCCGGTGACCCCGGCCGCCGCCCCAACCGGCGCTTCGGTCTGGACCGCTGCCCTGGAAACCCTGGCCTCGGGCATGGCGGGCGATGCCGTGTTCCGCGCCATGGCCGGGGTTTTTCCCAACTTCCAGCCCGGCCAGTCCTGGACCACGCTGAAAGGCCGGATCGACACCGCGCTTTCCTCGCTGGGCCTTGGCACTCTTGACAGCCTGATCGACACGTCGACCTTCGATGACGATGCGCTGGCCGCTGCAGTGGACCGGGTGCTGTGGAAGACCGGATCGGGCGTGCAGGGCTTTGCCCGCGCCGCGCAGGCGGCCATCGCCCGGGCCGAGGACTTCGTCTATCTGCAGACCCCCGCGATCGACACGCAGTCCGCGAATGCCGGGTCCATCGACCTGATCGGAGCGCTAGAAACCCGGCTTGATGCGCGGCCGGGTCTGTCGGTCGTGCTTTGCGTGGCCGAAGGCTGGCTGCCCGACCGCACCGCCAAGCTGGAGGCGATCCGCACGGCGGGGGTCAAGGCCGCACTCAAGCGCCTTGCAGATGCCGCCGGTGACCGGGTGGTGCTGTTCAGCCCGATCGCCGGCGTCGGACGCAAGCTGCACCTTGCCGCAACCACGGTGGTGGTAGATGACGCGGTCTTGCTGACCGGCACTGCGCATCTCTGGCGGCGCGGCCTGACCTTCGACAGCGCGCTTTCCGCGGCATTGTTCGACGATACGCTTGCGGATGGCCGTCCGGCGCAGGTCGCCGCCGCCCGGGTGCAACTGATCGAGCAGATGCTTGGCCTGCGCGCGGGGTTGCTGCCGGTCGCGCCCGAACACTGTGTGGCCGCGCTCAAGGCGCTGAATGCGGGCGATGGTTTCGGTCGCGTCGCGCCGACCGCCTATCCGGCGGCGCCCGACACCACGACCCCGGCCGACCACCTGATCTGGAACCCGGACGGAACACCCCCGGTCGATTGGGCCGCGCTTCTGGCCGCCCTTACGGCAGCCGCGTCAAGTGACCCTGGAAACGCGATCCGGTAACACGTCCGGGCGCCGTTTCCGGGCGCGTCTTCAGTGGAACCGGTTCAGCCCCAGGATCGCCGACCAGTTCGCCTGCAAGGCGCCGAATGCACAGGGGACTGCTTGCCGGCAGCATTCGCACCGCGTCGAAACCCTGACCCGTCGACACGTCGGCAATGCGAGCGTGTCCAGCAGCCGTGTCGTCGATCCGGGAACCGTGGACCGCCGATGAGACGGGCAACTCGGGCCAGGAACCGGCACTGCGGGCCTTGCGGATACGCACGGCCGCCGAGCGTGTCGATGCGCAACTGCGCGAACACATGGCGGCGAATGCCATCCCCGGCCGCTGGCCGCGCCGGCTGGCCACCTCGCTGCGGCTGGCCGAGCGGCTGGGCACCGAACCGGCCACGCTTGAGGCCGAGCGCGACGTCGCCGATGCGATCCTGGCCTATGCCGCCGAGCGGCCGTTTCCGGTGGCCAGCCTGTCCGTCATCTTCATGACCTCGGTCGTCGTCGTCCACAGCCGGCGCGGCCTTGGCCCGGCGCTGGCCGCCGCAGTCCTGGGCTTCTTCGCCCACGACTTCTTCTTCACCGAGCCACGCTTTGCCTTGGGCGTCTCGCGCCAGGGCGAGGTGCTGACCCTGGGCCTGTTCCACGCCGCCTCGCGCTGTTCACCGGCAACCTCGCGTCCCGCCTGCGCGCCGGAGTCACTGCCCAGGCCGCCCCTGCCGACCGCGCCAACAGGCCGTTCGACGTCAGCCGCAAGGTGGCCTCGGCCGCCACGGCGGATGACGTGATCTGGGCCTCGGTCAGCCACATCGCCTTGACCTTGCGCTGCAAGGCGGTGCTGCTGATCCGGTGCCGGCGGCGAGTTGCAGGTGGTGGGGGGCTTTCGACCCGAAGACCGGCTTGAGGCGTGCGACCAGTCCGCTGCACAATTCGCCGGGGACAAGTCACAGCCTGCAGTCCATGGTTCCGACACCCTGCCCACCGCGCGCTGGTTCTTCCTGCCCATCGCCACCGGCGACCGCAAGCTGGGCGACCTCGGCATTGCCTTCCCGGATGAACGCGACATTGCCCGCACCGACCGCCGTCTGCTTGAGGCGCTGATCGACCAGATCGCTCTTGGGCTGGAACGCCAGCGCCAGACCGAACAGCTGGCCCCGGCCCAGCTTGCGACCGAGATGGAACGCCCGCGCACGGCGCTTCTGTCGTCGGTCTGCCACGATCTGCGGGCGGCGCTGGTCACCATCATCGGCGCAGCCTGCAGCTTGGCTGAAACCCCCTTCCTGCCGCCCGCTGCCCGGCAGGATCTGGCCGAGAACATCCGCGATGAGGGCGAGCGGCTGGATCGCTACGTGCAGAACCTCCTGGACCTGACCCGCCTTGGCCATGGAGCGCTGCGAGCGCGATTGGCGCCCTTGGACCTGGCCGAACTGATCGGCAGCGCCCGCCAGCGCATGACCGACCCCGCCCGCATCCTGGTGGCCGATGACGAGGCGCAGATCCGACGGTTCCTGCGGGTGGCCCTGCAATCCGAAGGCCATTCCGTGATCAAGGCCGCCACCGCCCGCGAAGCCCTCGCCGACACTGCGCGCGAAAGCCCGGGGCTGGTGATCCTTGGCCTCGGTCTGCCCGCCGCTGACGGCCTCGCCGTCCTGCGCGAAATTCGCGGCTGGAGCGCGGTTCCGGTGCTGATCCTCTCGGCCCGCTCGGACGAGGCCGGCAAGGTCGAGGCGCTGGATGCTGGCCGGCAACCGTGGCCGGCTGGTCACCCAGGACATGATCCTGAGGGCCCTCTTGGGCCCGGCCCGTGTTGAGGACGGGCAGTATCTGCGGGTCTACATCCGCCAATTGCGCCGCCAGCTGGGCGACGCCGTCAACCCGCACAGGATCTTCACCGAGAAGGGCGTCGGCTACCGCCTGGCCGAGAGGTAGCACGCGGCCACTCCGGGAGAACGGTCACGTCCGCAGACCGCGGTCTGCGGGGGGCGTCATCCGGCCCACGCAGTTCGACATGTACGAGAAAGCCTTCGTTTCTGCGGGGAATCCGCCAGTACAGCGCGCTTCCGTCCGCCTATGGCGCGGGAAGGCTGGCGAGGGTCGAACGGACCGACTCGATCACGGCGACATAGTTGGCGGGCAGACGGCCCTGGTCCTGCAATTGCAGCAGCAGCGCCAGGGCCTGGTCCAGCCCGGCCCGCGGATCGGGGGTGAAGAAGGCCAGCTTGATCCGGCTGATAGCCAGGTCGAGCTGCCATTCGGTGTTGGCCGGATCGCGGGCTGCCAGCGTCTCGGCGATGGCAAGCGAGGCGCGGTATGCGGCTTCGGCGCCGACCATGTCGCCGCGGCTCAGCAGCACATCGCCAAGGCGTTCGCCGGACACCGACAGGTCCCGTTGCCACTCGGTATTGGATGGATCGCGCGCCGCAAGAGCCTTGGCAATCGCAAGTGCGGTGCGGTGGGCGCGTTCGGCCCCGGGAAGGTCGCCCAGGGAAGAAAGGACGTCGCCCAGCTTGCTGTGGCTGACCGACAGGTCGCGCTGCCAGTCGCTGTTTGCGGGGTCCTGGGCGGCCAGCGCCTCACGCAGGACAAGCGCGCGGCGATAGGCGGCCTCGGCGCCGGCCAGGTCACCTTGCTGCAGCAGTAGATCGCCGATGGAATTGTGGCTGACCGACAGGTCGCGCTGCCAGAGGCTGTTCGCCGGGTCTTCCGCCACCAGCCTTTCGGCGATGACAAGGCCCGCGCGATAGGCGGCCTCTGCCCCCGCAAGGTCGCCCCGCGCGGCCAGGATGTCGCCGGTCTTTTCCTGGCCCACCGCCAGATCGCGTTGCCAGTCCAGGTTCGTCGGGTCGCGCGCTGCAAGGGCTTCGTGAATGGCCAGTGCGGCGCGATAGGCCGCTTCGGCGCCGGCCAGGTTGCCGCGAGAGATGAGGGTATCGCCCAGCCGTTCCTGCGCAACGGCCAGGTCGCGCTGCCAGTCTGCATTTGCCGGATCGCGCGCGGCCAGTTGCTGCATGACCGCCAGCGCCACGCGGAAGTCGGCCTCGGCCCCGGCCGCATCCCCCTGATTGGCGCGGATGTCGCCAAGCTTGATGTGGCTGACGGCCAGGTCCGACTGGCCCTTCCGGTCTTGCGGGTCGCGGTCGGCCAGCACCGCGGCAAGGGCCTGGGCCGCCGTATAGGCGGCCATCGCGCCCGCAAGGTCGCCGGAGGCCGCAAGGACATCACCGATCTTGTTGTGGCTGACCTCAAGATCGCGCAGCAACTCGGCATCGTCCGGAGTTGCGGCGCTGCGGGCGGCAGCGATGCCTTGCCAGGCTTGATAGGCTGCCAGCGCCGCGCCGGTGTTACCCAGCAGAACCTGCAAGTCGCCCACATCCCAGAGCGCGCCAGTGCGGGCCTTCATCGCCGTGCGCGGAAGGCCCAGCGGCTCGATCCGGGCCAGCAGCGCCTCGGCCTCGGCAAAGGCGGCCAGCGCAGTGGCGTGGTCCAGCCGGCTGCGGGCGGCGTCGGCCTTCAAGAGCAGCGTCTCGGCCTGCGAGACGGTGCGTGCGACGAACACGTCTTCCGAAGCGGCGGCAGCTTCGGCGTCCAGCGCGGCAGCTTCGTCATAGCGGTCGAAGGCGGTGGCGACGGCGCCAAGGTCCATGTCGGAAGTGGCGGCGGCGCGGACCTCGGCCACGCGCGGGTCTGTCGGCGACAACAACAGCAGCTTGGCCTGGAAATCGGCATAGGCATCGGCGGCTTCGATCAGCGCGGCGCTGCGGGCGGTGGCGCCCTTTTCGGCCAGGTCCGCCGACAGAAGGGCGGCGTAAAGCGGGGCGAGCGGCATCTTGCGGTCGGCCGCAAGGCGCTCGATCTCGGTGCGCAGGTCGGGCGAGAGGTCGGCCATGGCCAGCAAGAGCGCGTCACGTTCCGAAAGCGCGCCGGGCTGCCCGGCGGTGAAGATCAGGTCGGGCAGGCCGGATTCGAAATAGGGCGTCTGGTCGCCGCGGGTGCGGTCATAGACGTCCTGGGTGGCCAGCGTCAGGGCGGTGCGCAACTCCAGCCCCGGCGTGGACAAGTGGCGCAACAGGGCCTCGGCAAAGGGCGAATGCTCGCCGGTGCCGTCCGATGCGGTGTCACCCGGCGCGGTGGCAAAGGCATAGACCAGCCCTTCGGCGCGGCCGACCCGGGCGAAGCCGGGGGCGATTGCCGGGGGAGGGCCGTCAATCGCCAAGGGCACGGCGCCGCGCGACAGGTCTTCCAGCGGGGTCCCGGCGAAGGGATCGTTGCGGCAGGCATCGACCAGCAGAATTGCCGAAGGCGCGACGGCGGCCAGGGTCGCCACCACCTCGGACAATGGCAGCGATGAAGCCGCCAGAGCCTCGGGGCTGTCGACCAGCGTGTCGGTGGGCAACAGGCGGTTCTCGCCCTGCACTTCGGTGCCGTGTCCGGAATAATAGACCAATGCCAGCGAGGCGCCGGCGGCATCCGCGGCGAAATCGTCCAGCGCGCGGCGGGTGCGGCGGGCGTCGCGGTCGGTCTCAAGCGTGACATCGAAACCAAGGTCTTCCAGGAGCGCCGCCATGGCGGTCGCGTCGGAGACCGGGTTCTTCAGGTCGCGCAGGTGATCATAATCGGCCTCGGCAAGGACAAGGGCAAAGCGGCCCTCGGCCGCGCAGGGCGACGCGACCGAAGCCAGCGCCAGCAAAAGCGGGAAGACGAAACGCATCGCGCTGCACCTTGTGGACACAAATCGACTGTGACCTGTGCCAAGAGTTCTGGCAACGTGGCGCGCGCAGTCCTTCGGCCGCAGGGCCAGACCCCGAAGCGGCAGCGGAACAGGGTTCCAGCAGGGGTGTGGAGGGTCGCATGGTCGGAGCGTGGGCCGGCAATCGCGACGACAAATCACAGGATACACCCCGGCGACGACAACGGATGCTGCAAAGGGTCCGGCGAATGCGGAGCCTTCAGGGATTCGCCGCCGTTCACGGCTCTGTCGGCACCTCTTCGACCAGAAGACCCTGCGATCCGGGGAGGATCGGGACAGGATGCGCCTTGGCCCCTGCCGGTTCGCGCTTGGGCTGGCGACGACCGAAGCACACCAGAGGCCGCAAGGTCTCCCCGGGTCCGGACGGCCCCGCCGGAACCCAGCCGCGCAAGCGGGCTTGCGTCCGGTGCGACGAACCTGAAAACATCGGCTTCGGATCGGTCCGAAAGCAACATGGCCTTCACCCTGCGCCAGCTTCAGTTCTTCGTTGCCGCGGCCGAGGCGGGCAGCGTCTCGGGTGCCGCGCGGGCGCTGTCGATCTCGCAGTCCAGTGTGACAGAGGCGATCCGGGCGCTTGAGGACGATCTTGGCGTCAGCGTCTTCGAGCGGCAGGCGCGCGGCCTGGTGATCACCCATCGCGGTTCGGTTTTCCTGCGCCATGCACGCCAGATCCTGGCCGATGTCGCGGCCGCCCGGACCGCCTTTCGCGACGATGCCGAAGAGGTGCGAGGACGGCTTTCTCTGGGCGTGACATCGCTGGTTGCGGGCTATGTGCTGTCCGACATCCTGCAGCGGTTTCGCCGGGCCTTTCCCTTGATCGAGTTGAACGTCATCGAGGATTCGGGGGACTATCTTCAACATCTGCTGATCGGCGGCGAACTGGACGTGGCGGTCCTGCTGACCTCTTCGGTCCGCGACCGCATGGCGCTGCATGTCGAGACGCTGCTCGTCTCGCCTTACCGGCTGTGGCTGCCGCTGGGCCACCCGCTTGCTCTGCAGGAATCGATAGGTCTCGATGAACTGGCCGGGCGGCCGATGATCCAGCTCATGGTGGACGAGATCGAGGAATCGATGCGCCGCCTGACCGCAGCTCTGCCGGTGAAGCCGGAAATCGCCTTCCGCACCCGCAGCGTCGAAGCGGTGCGAAGCCTTGTCGCCACCGGCGCAGGGCTGGCGATCCTGCCCAGTCTGGTCTACCGACCCTGGTCGCTGGAAGGCGACCGGATCGAGATCCGCGATGTCTCGGGCGATCTGCCTTCGGTCCAGGTCGGTCTGGCCTGGCGCCGTGGAGCGCCGCTTTCCGGTCCGGCCCTGAACTTCGTCCGCTCGGCCCAGACCGGCCAGGCCGAGCGGTGAGCCATCGGAAAACCCGATACCGCCCATCCTGATTTTGTGTTTGCGAAAGCTCGGGGCCAGCCCCAGCATGCGCGTCGAGACCGGAAAACCGGCCGCGCCCGACCGGCTGACCCGCGGGCGCACCACCACCAGGGAGTTCCACCATGACCAGAACCCAACGGATGACGCATGCCGCGCCGCTGACCCTTGCCGCAGTGCTGGGCCTTTCCACGGCGCTGTCCCCCGCCCATGCGCAGATGACCGAGATCGGCCCCGGAGAGGGCGCGCTGTCGATCGTCGCCTGGGCCGGCTATGTCGAACGGGGCGAGACCGACCCGGCCTTCGACTGGGTCACCAAGTTCGAGGCAGCGTCCGGCTGCAAGGTCAGCATCAAGACCGCCAACACCAGCGACGAGATGGTGGCGCTGATGAACGAGGGCGGCTTTGATCTGGTGACGGCAAGCGGCGACGCCTCGCTGCGACTGATTGCGGGCAAGCGGGTGCAGGAGATCAACACCGCTCTGGTCCCGTCCTGGTCCACCGTCGACGACCGCCTGAAGGATGCACCCTGGCACACGCTGGATGGCAAGCACTATGGCGTGCCCTATATGTGGGGCCCGAACGTCCTGATGTACAACACCAACGTCTTCAAGGAACCGCCGACCAGCTGGAACGTGGTCTTCGAAAAGATGGACCTGCCCGACGGCAAGTCGAACGAAGGTCGGGTGCAGGCCTATGACGGACCGATCCACATTGCCGATGCCGCGCAGTACCTGATGACCCACAAACCGGAACTGGGCATCACCGATCCCTACGAACTGAACGAGGAACAGTATGCCGCCGCACTGGACCTGCTGCGCGGGCAGCGCAAACTGGTCAGCCGCTACTGGCACGATGCCTTCATCCAGATCGACGACTTCAAGAATGAGGGCGTGGTGGCCTCGGGTTCCTGGCCGTTCCAGGTGAACCTGCTGAAGGGCGAGGGGCAGCCCGTCGCCTCGGTCATCCCGCAGGAAGGCGCGACCGGCTGGGCCGATACCACCATGCTGCATGTGGACAGTGAACACCCCAACTGCGCCTACATGTGGTTCGAACACCAGTTGTCGTCGAACCTGCAATCCGACCTCTCGGTCTGGTTCGGCGCGGTGCCTTCGGTGCCGGCCGCCTGCACCGACGGGCGGGGGATGCAGACGGCCGAGGGCTGCACCGCCAACGGCCTGGACGATTTCGACCGAATCCGGTTCTGGCGTACGCCCGTCGCCAACTGCGCGCAGGGCGAAGGGGCCTGCGTGCCCTATTATCGCTGGGTCAGCGACTATATCGGCGTGATCGGCGGGCGCTGAGGCGCAGCAGCGGCAGGGGGGGCCGGTCCGGCCCCCCGCTCTCTTGCCCGGGCAGGCTCTGCCCGCGATGTTCCACCTCCGACCGGACGCCCCCATGACCCCTGATCCGACCCCGGCCGTCGAATTCCGTGCCGTCTCGCGCCATTTCGGCGCGGTGCGCGCGGTGGACTCGGTCGATCTGACCATCGCCGAAGGGGCGTTCTTTGCCATGCTGGGGCCGTCCGGCTCGGGCAAGACCACCTGCCTTCGACTGATTTCGGGCTTCGAGAAGCCGTCCGCAGGTCACATCCTGATCCACGGGCAGGACGTCAGCGATGTGCCACCCAATCGGCGCAACGTGAATACGGTGTTCCAGGACTATGCCCTGTTCCCGCACATGACGGTGCGGGAGAACGTGGCCTATGGGTTGATGGTCAAGGGCGTGGATCGGCGCCGGCGGCGGGACAAGGCCGAAGAGCTGCTGGCGCTGGTGAAACTGCAAGGCTACGGTGACCGCCGGCCGGGGCAGCTTTCCGGCGGGCAGCGGCAGCGTGTGGCGCTGGCCCGCGCGCTGATCAACGAACCGCGCGCGCTCTTGCTGGACGAACCGCTGGGCGCGCTTGACCTCAAGCTGCGCGAGGCGATGCAGGACGAGCTGAAGGCACTGCAAAAGCGGCTGGGCATCACCTTCGTCTTCGTCACCCATGACCAGCACGAGGCGCTGTCGATGGCCGACAGCCTGGCCGTGTTCAACGAAGGCAAGATCGCGCAGATCGGCACGCCGGAAGACGTCTACACACGGCCGAAGTCACGCTTCGTCGCCGATTTCGTCGGCTCGTCGAACGTGCTGCCGCCCAAGTTGACCCGCGCGCTGGGTGGCCCCGCCGCCTGGGCAAGCCTGCGGCCGGAATCGGTGCGGCTGGCCGCTGTTGGCCCGGTCCGGGGCACCGTCTCGGCCGTGCGCTACCTGGGTGCGGGGTCGCGCGTCGTGCTGCGAATCGGCGAGGTCGAGGTTGCCGCCTATGTCCCCGCCGGAGACCCGATCCCCGACATCGGCAGCGAGGCCTCGCCCGTCTTCGCCCCCGCCGCCCTGCACGTGATGGAGGGCTGATGCTGAGCGACGCGCCCGCCGTCCTGCCCGAGCGCGGCCCCGCCGACCGGCTGACCGCTGTCTTCTGGCGGCATCCGCGGGTGCTGCTTGTGCTGCTCCTGACCCCGCCGCTGCTGTGGCTGGGCGTGGTCTATCTGGGGTCGCTGGCGGCGCTGCTCTTGCAGAGCTTCTATTCCATCGACGAATTCTCGGGCCTGGTCGTGCCCGAGTTCACCCTGAAGACCTATGCCGAGCTGTTCCGGGCGCAGAACCTGGACATCATCCTGCGCACCCTGACCATGGCGGTTCTGGTCACGCTGACCAGTGCGGTGATCGCCTTTCCCATCGCGTATTTCGCCGCCCGCTTCGCCCGCGGCCGCTGGAAGGCGCTGTTCTACCTGGGGGTCATGCTGCCGCTGTGGTCGTCCTACCTGGTCAAGGTCTATGCCTGGAAGCTGATCCTGGCCCGCGAAGGCATCGTCACCTGGCTCGCCGAACGGGCCGGTGCGGGGCCGCTTCTGGGCCGCGCGCTCGACGAGCAATGGTTCG
This sequence comes from Rhodobacter sp. Har01, assembly GCF_020564565.1. GTDB lineage: Bacteria > Pseudomonadota > Alphaproteobacteria > Rhodobacterales > Rhodobacteraceae > Pseudogemmobacter. The sequence goes on along the minus strand of NZ_JAJCTD010000003.1, from coordinate 425,034 downwards.
GCGGCTCGTCGCTGTCGACCTCACCCGTCGGCACCTTCATCGTCTTCGTCTACATCTGGATGCCCTACATGATCCTGCCGATGCAGGCGGCGCTGGAGCGGGTGCCGGGCTCGATGCTGGAGGCCGCGGCCGATCTGGGCGCAAGCCGCGGGCAGGCGTTCCGCACGGTGATCCTGCCGCTGGCGCTGCCGGGCATCGTGGCGGGGTCGATCTTCACCTTCTCGCTGACGCTTGGCGACTACATCATCCCCCAGATCATCGGCAATTCGGCCCGCTTCATCGGCCTGGCAGTGTATCAGTTCCAGGGCACCGCCGGGAACTTGCCGCTGGCCGCGGCTTTCGCCGTGGTGCCCATCGTGATCATGCTGGTGTATCTGGCCATCGCGAAACGCCTGGGGGCCTTCGATGCCCTCTGAGCGCGCCTCTCCCGGCCTGAAGATCGCCGCCGGCGCGGGGCTTGCCTTCCTGCACCTGCCGATCCTGCTGATCTTCCTCTATGCCTTCACCACCGAAGAGAAAAGCTACCAGTTCCCGCCGCCTGGCCTGACCCTGAAATGGTTCGCCGTGGCCTGGAACCGGGCCGATATCTGGCCGCCACTCTGGCTGTCGCTGCAGGTTGCCGCGGTTTCGACGCTGATCGCCATGGTCCTGGGAACGCTGGTCGCCGCCGCCATGGCGCAAAGCCGCTTTTTCGGGCGCGAACAGGTTTCGCTCTTGATCCTGCTGCCCATCGCGCTGCCCGGCGTCATCACCGGAATGGCGCTGCGCTCTGCCTTTTCGGTGGTGGACATTCCCTTTTCGGTCTGGACCATCATCCTGGGCCACGCCACCTTCTGCATCGTCATCGTCTACAACAATGCCGTTGCCCGTTTCCGCCGGCTGCACGGCGGCGTGCTTGAAGCTTCGGCGGACCTTGGCGCCAATGGCTTCCAGACCTTCGGCTACGTCCTTCTGCCGAACCTTGGCTCGGCGCTCCTGGCTGGCGGCATGCTGGCCTTTGCGCTGTCCTTCGACGAGGTGATCGTCACCACCTTTACCGCGGGCCAGCAGTCCACCCTGCCGATCTGGATGCTGACCGAACTGGTGCGCCCCCGGCAGCGTCCGGTGACCAATGTCGTCGCGATCGTCGTTGTCGCCATGACCTTCCTGCCCATTCTTGCCGCCTACTACCTGACCCGCGATGGCGAACACACTGCCGGCGCGGGCAAATGAAGGAGACAGACATGACCCAGTTCGACACCGCGCTGCTGATCGGCAGCGAATTCCAGCCAGGACAGGAAGCGCCCGAGCCGATCCTGAACCCGCGCACGGGCGAGCTGATCCTGAACGTGGCCGAGGCCTCGACCAGCCAGATCGATGCCGCCGTGGCCGCCGCGCGCCGCGCCTTCGACGGCTGGAGCCGTACGACACCGGCCGAACGCGCCGCCGCGCTGCTTCGCATCGCCGACCGGATCGAGGCCGAGGGCGCGGTCTTCGCCGCACTGGAGGCGCTGAACTGCGGCAAGCCGATCAACGCCGCCACGAATGACGAGATCCCCGCCATCGTGGATTGCTTCCGGTTCTTCGCCGGCGCCGTGCGCACCCAGCACGGCATGGTCGCAGGCGAATACCTGGCTGGCCACACCAGCATGATCCGGCGCGATCCGATCGGTGTCGTCGCGTCGATCGCGCCCTGGAACTATCCGCTGATGATGATGGCCTGGAAGCTGTGCCCCGCCATCGGCGGCGGCAATACCGTGGTCTTCAAGCCCTCGGAACAGACCCCGCTGACCGCGCTGAAACTGGCGCGCATCCTGGCCGAGGAACTGCCCGAAGGGGTGGTGAACGTGATTGCGGGGCGCGGCCATTCGGTAGGCAACAGCCTGATCAACCACCCTGGTGTCGACATGATCTCGCTGACCGGCGACGTTGCCACTGGCCGCAAGATGCTGGATGCCGCGGCGAAGACGGTGAAGCGCACCCATCTGGAACTGGGCGGCAAGGCGCCTGTCATCGTCTTCGATGATGCCGACGTGGCCGAGGTCGTCGATGGTTTGCGCGCCTTCGGCTATTACAACGCAGGCCAGGATTGCACCGCAGCCTGCCGCATCTACGCCGGCAAGAAGGTCTATGACAATCTGGTGGCCGACCTGTCCGCTGCCGTCGCCACCATCCAGCTTGGCAACGACGACGATGCGACGAATGAGATCGGCCCGCTGATCAGCCTGCGCCAGCGAGACCGGGTGGCAAGTTTCGTCAACCGCGCGCGCGAGCTGAATCACATCGAAGTCACCACCGGCGGCGAGACGATGGACAAGGGTTTCTATTACCGACCGACCGTGATCGCCGGCGCGAAACAGGATGACGAAATCGTCCGGCGCGAGGTGTTCGGCCCGGTGGTCTCGATCACGCCCTTCTCGGACGTCGAACAGGCGGTGACCTGGGCCAACGACAGCGACTATGGCCTGGCCTCCTCGGTCTGGACAAGGGATGTCGGCCGCGCCATGGCCACGGCGGCACGGCTGCGCTACGGCTGCACCTGGGTCAATACGCATTTCATGCTGGTCAACGAAATGCCGCATGGCGGGATGAAACAGTCGGGCTACGGCAAGGACATGTCCGTCTATGCACTTGAGGATTACACGGTGGTGCGGCACGTCATGGTCAAGCACGGATGATGCCCCTGGCGTGGTCACGATTCTTGCCCTGCCGACGGATCGGCCGATGCCGCAGGCCCAGCACGATGCAGGCAGCGGACAGAACGGCCTTGAAACGGGCTGCCGGATTGGCGAGCTTGTGACGCCAAGGCGAAGGCGCCAAGGAGACCGACCATGACCCCCTTCGCCATCGCGCTGCCGGGCCAGATCCAGTTCGGTCGCGGCACCGCTGCGCGTGCGCCGGTGCTGATCCGGGCCTGGGGTCCGCGCGGCGTTCTGGTGCATGGTGGATCGGCCCGACGGGCCGACTGGCTGCTGGCCGCGCTTCGGGCAGAAGGGGCTGAAATCACGGTTGTCTCCTGCCCGACCGAACCGACGCTTCCGCTGCTGGAGGTGGCGCTGGCCAGGCTGAGGACAGGACCTGCGCCCGCATGGGTGGTCGCCATTGGCGGCGGTGCGGCAATGGATTTCGGCAAGGCGCTGGCGGCCTTGCTGCCCGCGCCGGGCGGGCCGATGGACCACCTTGAGGTGGTGGGCAAGGGCCTGCCGCTGACTGCCAACCCGCTGCCCTTCGTCGCCTTGCCCACCACTGCAGGCACCGGGGCCGAGGCCACGCGCAATGCGGTGATCGGCCTGCCCGAGCATGGCCGCAAGGTCAGCCTGCGCGACCCGCGGATGCTGCCGCGGCTGGCCATCGTCGATCCGGCGCTGACCGACCACAGTCCTTGGTCGGTCACCCTGGGTTCGGGCCTTGATGCGGTGGTGCAGGTGATCGAACCCTACCTGTCGCGCAAGGCCACGCCCTTCACCGACGCGATCACCGCCCCCGCCATCGGCCACGGCCTGGTGGCGCTGGCGCGGCTGATGCAGGCCGAAGACCCTGCGGCGCGCGACGAGATGGCCTTCGTCAGCCTGACCGGCGGCATGGCGCTGGCCAATGCGGGCCTTGGCGCGGTGCATGGCCTGGCCGGGGTGATCGGCGGGCTGTCACCGGCGCCGCATGGGGCGGTCTGCGGCGCGCTGATCGGGCCGGTGCTGGCGGCCAACCGCGAGGTGGCGGCGGGCGAGACCGCGCGGCGGATCGCCGAGGTTTGCGCGACCATCGCCAGGGTGCTTGGCGGCGCGGCGACAGATGCGCCACAGACCCTGCACGCCTGGGCAGGCGACGCCGGCCTGCTGGGGCTGACGGCGATGGGGCTGGACCCCGCGCTGCACGCCCGGGTGGCGCGTGAGGCACTGACCTCCAGCTCCATGGCCGGCAACCCGGTGGCGCTGGACGAGGCCGCGCTGCTGGCCTGCCTGACCGCGGCCGCCTAAAGGTCGGGCGAGACCTTCCAGGCGCGCAGCTTGTAGACCGTGCCGGGGCGCGGCCGCGGCTTGTCCTCGGTCTCGCGCATCCGGCGCTTGAAGCCGTGCAGCGGTGTCGCGCGGTCGTCGATGCGAATCTCCACCACCGAAGGCCCTTCATGGGCAAAGGCCGCATCCAGTGCCGCGCCGATCTCGTCGGGTTTCTCGACGTAGAACCCCTTCAGCCCCATCGCCATGCCCGCCGCGGCATAGCCCGGCACCACCCCTTGGGTCTCCAGCGAGGACGAGATCGGGTTCTTGAAGAAGATCTCCTGCCAGAGGTTGATCCAGCCCAGCTTGCCGTTGTTGATCACCACGTTGACGATGCGCTGGTTGTATTGCGCCTGGGTCGCCAGCTCGCCGATGGTGTAGGAAAACGCCCCGTCGCCGGCCAGCGTGACCACCCGCGCGCCGGGGGCAAGCTGGGTGGCCGCGCCGATGGCGCCGGGGACGGAATAGCCAAGGCCCCCCTGGCCGCGGGCGAACAGGAACTGCCGCCCCGGCTTGCGCGCCGGGATGTAGCCGGCAATCCAGCCGGCCGCGAAAGAGGCGTCCGAGACGATGATATCGTCCTCGCCCAGCCGCCTGCCGATCTCGGCCGCGACGCGGGGCGGCAGGACCGGAACCTGGGTCGAGGCCATTTCCTCGGCGGTCTCGGCCTCGCAGGCGGCCTTGATCTTGGCGATCCGCTCCATCCAGTCGGGCCTGGTGCCCGCCGTGCCCTTGCCCAGCGCGGCGTGCAGGGCGCGCACGGTGTCGCGCACGTCGCCGAACAGCGGGATCGTCGGGCGGAAGGTGCGTCCATGCTCCAAGGGGTCGATGTCGATGGTGATGGTGGCCTGTTCCGGCGTCGGCAGGGTCCAGTTCATGCCGGTGTTCTGGCTGACCTTCGATCCGCACCAGATCACCAGGTCGGCCTCGGGCACCAGGTCGATGGCGGCCTTGGCGCCCAGGGGGTTCAGCACGCCGGCGGCATAGGGCCGGGTCTCCGGCACCGCGCCCTTGCCGGAAAGCGAGGTCACGACCAGCGCGTCCAGCATGTCGGCCAGCGCGGTGACGTCCGCCGCCGCGTCCGAGCCGTGGACGCCACCGCCGCAGACCAGCGCCGGGCGCTGCGCCTTGCGGATCAGCGCGGCAGCGCGGGCAATGTCGTCGGCGGGCGGCACGCTGCGCAGATAGGGGATGCGGCGGGTGCGGTCGTCCACCACCACCGGCAGCGCGGCCTCGTCCCAGTCGGCATCGAAGATGTCATGCGGGATGATCAGCGCCACCGGGCCGGGGCGCGGGGCGGTGGCGATCCGCAGGGCGGTGCGCAGAAGGTCCGGCAGGGCGGCGACCGATGGCACCATGAAGGCCGCCTTCGAGCAGGTCTTGAACAGTGCCAGCTGGTCATAGCCCTGGCTGGCGATGCCCTTCTCGCGCAGGGCCAGCCAGTCGGACGGCAGTTCGCCGATGATGCCCAGCATCGGGATCGAGGCGTTCAGCGCCTCAAGAAACCCGGCCGGCAGCAGGTTCGACCCCGGCCCCACGGTCACGTCGCAGACGCCGACCTTGCCGGTCAGCCGGGCATAGCCGTCGGCGGCATAGGCGGCGTTCCTTTCGTCGCGCATCAGGATGTGGCGGATGCGGTCCTGCCGGCGCGAGATGCCGTCATGCAGCGCGGTGGTCTGGCCGCCGGGCATGCCGAAGACGTAATCCACCCCGGATTGCGCCAGCATTTCGGCCAGCATGTCGCCGATATGGGGGTTCGGATGGGTCATTGCTTTGGCTCCGACAGCAGGGCGTGGAAAGGGATGCGGCCGGCGACAGGCGCCGCCGGCCGCAAATGTCAGCTCAGTTCCAGGACTTGATCAGCTCGTCATACGAGATGGTGATCGGGTCCGGGTCCTCGTTGTCCAGCTTGGCCACCGGCGAACCGGGGGCGTCCAGCCAGACCTGCGGGTCCTGCTCTTCGTTCATCTTCGGGCCGATGTCGCCCTGAACGCCGGCCTTCTCAAGCCGGATCAGCACCTTCTCCTGCTCGGCGCACAGCGCATCCAGCGCCTCTTGCGCGGTCTTCTCGCCCGACAGCGCGTCGCCGATGTTCTGCCACCACAGCTGCGCCAGCTTCGGATAGTCCGGCACATTGGTCCCGGTCGGCGACCAGGCCAGACGGGCCGGCGAGCGGTAGAACTCGATCAGCCCGCCCAGCTTGGGCGCACGGTCGGTGAAGTGTTGGCTTTCGATGGTGGACTTGCGGATGAAGGTCAGGCCGACGTCGGCCTTCTTCAGGTCCACCGTCTTCGAGGTGACGAACTGGGCATAGAGCCAGGCCGCCTGGGCGCGGTCCACCGGGGTGGACTTGAGCAGCGTCCACGATCCGGCGTCCTGATAGCCGATCTTGGTGCCTTCCGACCAGTAGGCGCCGTGCGGCGAGGGGGCCATCCGCCACTTCGGCGTGCCGTCCTCGTTCATCACCGGCAGGCCGGGCTTGACCATGTCGGCGGTGAAGGCGGTGTACCAGAACATCTGCTGGGCGATGGACCCCTGCGCCGGCACGGCGCCGGCTTCGGCGAAGGTCATCCCCTGCGCTGCGGGGGGCGAGAACTTCTGCAGCCACTCTGCGGCCTTGGTGATGGCGTAGACCGCCGCCGCGTCGTTCGTGGCACCGCCCCGGGCGACGCAGGACCCGACGGGGCGCGAATTTTCATCCACGCGGATGCCCCATTCGTCCACCGGCAGTCCGTTCGGCTCGCCCTTGTCGCCCATGCCGGCCATCGACATCCAGGCGTCGGTGTAGCGCCAGCCCAGCGACGGGTCCTTCTTGCCGTAGTCCATGTTGCCATAGACGCCTTCCGCGGGCCCGCCGATGTAGGACATGTCGCGGCCGGTGAAGAACTCGGCGATGTCCTCATAGGCCGACCAGTTGACCGGCACGCCCAAGTCATAGCCGTACTTGGCCTTGAACTCTTCCATCGTCTTCGGGTCCGTGAACCAGTCGTAGCGGAACCAGTAGAGGTTGGCGAACTGCTGGTCGGGCAGCTGGTACAGCTTGCCGTCCGGCCCCGTGGTGAAGCTGAGGCCGATGAAGTCGTCCAGGTCGAGGCCCGGGTTGGTGACCGCCGCGCCGTCGCCTGCCATCCAGTCCGTCAGGTTGTGCGCCTGCTGATAGCGCCAGTGGGTGCCGATCAGGTCGCTGTCGTTGATGTAGGCGTCATAGATGTTCTCGCCCGACTGCATCTGCGTCTGCAGCCGTTCCACCACGTCGCCTTCGCCGATCAGGTCATGGGTGATCTTGATGCCGGTGATCGCGGTGAAGGCGGGCGCCAGCACCTGGCTTTCGTAGGTGTGGGTGGTGATGGTCTCCGAGACGACCTTGATCTCCATGCCCACATAGGGCGCGGCCGCATCGACGAACCATTGCATCTCGGCTTCCTGGCCGGCGCGGTCCAGCACCGACAGCCCGGCGATTTCTGTATCGAGAAACGTCTTTGCCGCCTCCATGTCGGCAAAGGCCGGCAGCGAGAGCGCAAGGCCCACCGCTGTCGTCGTAAACATCAAACGGTTCATTCCATCCTCCTCATGTTGAACCATAGCGTCTTGTCGTGCAGCGGGCCGGTTCTGCGCCGGCCTTGTCGCGCGGGGCGGGTCACACCCAGCGAAAAACGATGACGGCCCAGATCGCGCAGGGGATCAGGGCATAGGGTTGCGGGCCAAGGCCAAGGCCCAGCCAAGCCAGGTTGATGAAGGCGCTGCCCAGCAGCGTGATGAACAGCCGGTCGCCGCGCGTTGTTTCGATCCGCAGGATTCCGACCCTGGGGGTTTCCGGGTAGCGGACGGCCAGCAGGGTAAAGACGATCAGCGTCGCCGCGATCACCCAGAAGAACAGCGCGATGGGAAAGCTCCAGGCCATCCAGCCGCCGCTGATCATCTGCTCGGTCCAGAGGAATTCGCCGTCCTCGCGCGGAACGGCGGCGACGATGCCCGCAAGGATGACCAGCATCGCGGCGGCGGTGCCCAGGTAAAGGCCGGTCCAGCCCCGGGCGTTCATCACACCCTCCCCAGGGCAAAGCCCTTGGCGATGTAGTTGCGGACGAACCAGATCACCACGGCGCCGGGCACGATGGTCAGCACCCCGGCGGCGGCCAGCGTGCCGTAGTCCAGGCCCGTGGCCGACGAGGTGCGCGTCATCGCCACGCCGATGGTCTTGACGTTGACCGAGGTCAGCGTGCGGCTGAGCAGCAGGTCCACCCAGGAGAACATGAAGCAGAAGAACGCCGCGACGCCGATGCCGCTGGCGATCAGCGGCATGAAGATGCGGGTGAAGAAGCGGAACCAGGAGTAGCCGTCGACATAGGCCGTCTCGTCGATTTCCTTCGGCACGCCGCGCATGAAGCCTTCCAGGATCCAGACCGCCAAGGGCACGTTGAACAGGCAATGCGCCAGCGCCACGGCGATGTGGGTGTCGAAAAGCCCGATCGAGGAATAGAGCTGGAAGAACGGCAGCGCGAAGACCGCGGGCGGCGCCATCCGGTTGGTCAACAGCCAGAAGAACAGGTGCTTGTCGCCGACGAAACTGTAGCGCGAGAAGGCATAGGCCGCCGGCAGCGCCACGGTGACGCTGATCACCGTGTTCATCAGCACGTAGATCAGCGAGTTGACATAGCCCATGTACCAGGTGCTGTCGCTGAAGATGTTGACGTAGTTCTGCAGCGTCGGCCGGGCCGGCCACAGCGTCATGGTGCTGAGGATCTCGACGTTGGTCTTGAAGCTCATGTTGACCAGCCAGTAGATCGGCACCAGCAGGAACAGGATGTACAGGACCAGCGCCACCCGCGACACGGCGGTGCCGGCCGAAAGGCTGCGCGCGGGGCGGCGGCGGGGCAGGGCGGTCGCGACGGCGGTCATTTCGGCACGTCCTCCCGGTCGAGGTTGACCATGATCGTGTAGAACGCCCAGCTGACCAGCAGGATCACCAGGAAATACATGATCGAGAAGGCCGCGGCGGGGCCAAGGTCGAACTGCCCCAGCGCCATCTTCACCAGGTCGATGGACAGGAAGGTGGTGGCCGAGCCGGGGCCGCCGCCGGTGACGACGAAGGGCTCGGTATAGATCATGAAGCTGTCCATGAAGCGCAGCAGCACCGCGATCAGCAGCACGCCCTTCAGCTTCGGCAGCTCGATGTAGCGGAACACGGCCCAGCGGCTGGCCTGGTCGATGCGCCCGGCCTGGTAATAGGCCTGCGGAATGGCCTGCAGCCCGGCATAGGACAGCAGGATCACCAGCGAGGTCCAGTGCCAGACATCCATCACGATCAGGGTGATCCAGGCCGCCGTGGCGTTCTGGCCCAGGTTGTAGCTGATCCCCAGCTGGTCCAGCGTATAGCCCAAGAGGCCGATGTCGATGCGCGCGAACAGCTGCCAGATGGTGCCGACCACGTTCCACGGGATCAGCAGCGGTAGCGCCAGCAGCACCAGGCAGAGCGAGGCCCAGATCCCCCGCTTGGGCATGCAGAGCGCGATGGCGATGCCCAAGGGCACCTCGATGGCCAGGATGATGGCGGAAAAGATCAGCTGCCGCTTCAGCGCCGCCCACATCCGGTCATCGGTCAGCACGTCCTGAAACCAGTCGGTGCCGACCCAGAAAAAGACGTTCTCGCCGAAGGTGTCATTGAAGGCGTAGTTGACCACCGTCATCAGCGGCAGCACCGCCGAGAACGCTACCAGCAGGAACACCGGCAGCACCATGAACCAGGCGCGGTTGTTCTGCGTCTTCTGCATCAGCTTGCCCCCCGGCCGCGCGGCGCGATGCGCCAGTCGTTGACGAAGACGCCGATCTGCCCGGCGTCGAAGGTGACGCTGTTGGCATCGGCGGGGATCTCCACCCCTTCCGGCACCACGGCGGCCAGCGCCATCCCGTCCAGGCTGGCGCGGACGATGCGGTGGCGGCCCACGTCCTCGACCCGCTGGAGGGTGACCGGCAGGTCGCCGTCGCGCTCCAGCGTCACGAATTCCGGCCGGATGCCGATTTGCACCCGGCCCGCCTGCGCGCCGTAATCGGCATCCAGCGGAATGCGGTGGCGGCCGACCTGGGCGGTGGACCCGTCGACGCTGGCGTCGAACAGGTTCATCCCCGGCGAGCCGATGAAATAGCCCACGAAGGTATGCGCCGGCCGGGCGAACAGCTCTTCCGGAGTGCCCAGCTGCACCACCCGGCCTTCGTGCATCAGCACCACCTTGTCGGCGAAGGTCAGCGCTTCGGTCTGGTCATGGGTGACGTAGATCATGGTGTGGCCGAACTCGCGGTGCAGCGCCTTCAGCTGCGTGCGCAATTCCCACTTCATCTGCGGGTCGATCACCGTCAGCGGCTCGTCGAAGAGGATCGCGTTGACGTCCTCGCGCACCATGCCGCGGCCAAGGCTGATCTTCTGCTTTTCATCCGCCGTCAGGCCCTGCGCCTTGCGGCTCAGCCGGTCCTCGAGGCCCGTCATCCGCGCCACCGCCTGCACGCGCGCGTCGATATAGCCGCGGTCCATGCCGCGGTTGCGCAACGGGAAGGCCAGGTTCTCGCGCACCGTCATGGTGTCGTAGACCACCGGGAACTGGAACACCTGCGCGATGTTGCGCGCCGTGGTGGGGGCGTCGGTCACGTCCTGGCCGTTGAACAGCACCTGCCCCTGGCTGGGCCGCCGCAGCCCCGAGATGATGTTCAGCAGCGTGGTCTTGCCGCAGCCCGAGGCGCCCAGCAGCGCATAGGCCCCGCCGTCTTCCCAGGTCAGGTCGATGGTCTTCAGCGCATAGTCCTGCTCGCCCCTGGGATAGGGAAAGTAGCTGTGCGCCAGGCCGGAAAGGGTGATCTGCGCCATCGCTCAGGCCATCCCTGCATAGGGCGCCGGGGCGGCAAGACGGCCGCCTGGCTCGAACAGATACACATGGGCGGGGTCAAGCCACATCGGAACCGCGCTCCCCGGGGCGGGGTGGTGTACGCCATGCACCAGCGCCACCCAGCGGTCGCCCGCGTGATCGAGGTGCAGGAAGGTCTCCGACCCGGTGATCTCGGAGATGCCGATGGTGCAGTCCAGCCGCACTGCCACGCCGGAATGCGCGTTCATCCGCAGGTGGTTGGCGCGGAACCCGGCCAGATAGTCGCCGTCGGCCAGCCGTTCATGCGTCTCGCCCGCCATCGCCTGCACGCCGCGGGCAAAGACCAGCCGGCTGCCTTGCTTGCGCACCGCGGCGAAATTCATCGGCGGATCGGAATAGACCCGCGCCGTGGTGGCATCGACCGGCTGGCGGTAGACCTGCGGCGCCGGGCCGAACTGGGTGATCCGGCCTTCCCACAGCGTCGCGGTGTTGCCGCCCAAGAGCAGAGCTTCTTCCGGCTCGGTCGTGGCATAGACGAAGATCGCGCCGGATTCCTGAAAGATGCGGGGGATCTCGATGCGCAACTCCTCGCGCAGCTTGTAGTCCAGGTTGGCCAGTGGCTCGTCCAGAAGGACGATCCGCGCCTCCTTGACCAGCGCCCGGGCCAATGCGCAGCGTTGCTGCTGGCCGCCCGACAGCTCCAGCGGCTTGCGGTCCAAGAGCGGCTCAAGCCGCAGCATCCCGGCCGTCTTTCGGACCGCCGCCTCGATCCGCGCCCGATCCCAGCCCAGGATGCGCAAGGGCGAGGCGATGTTGTCGAAGACGGTCATCGACGGGTAGTTGATGAACTGCTGGTAGACCATCGCCACCTTGCGGTCCTGCACCCGCACGCCGGTGACATCCTGGCCGCGGTCGATCACCCGGCCCTCGGTCGGCACGTCCAGCCCGGCGATCAGCCGCATCAGCGTGGTCTTGCCGGCCAGCGTGGGGCCCAGCAGCACGTTCATCGTGCCGTCCTGCAGCACAAGGTCGGTGCGTTGCATGTGCACCCGCCCGGTGATCGATTTGCTGACGCCCTGCAACTCGATCACGTCGCGCCTCCGAAGGCGACGGCAGCGGCATTGCCCGACCGGGCTGCCGCAAGCGCCTGCTCCAGCACCCGGTGCCGCGGATACTTTGCCAGATGCGGGGCACCGCGGTCGGCGTTCACCTCGTGCCGCCGGGCGATGCCCGCCATCGCCGTCTGCGCTTCGGTCAGCGAGCCATATGCGCCCACCGCCGCCGCCGCACAGATCGCGACGCCAAGCGCGCCGAACTCGGACCCGACCGGCACTTCGACCGGCAGCCCCAGGATGTCGGCGAACATCTCTGACCAGCAGGTGCTGCGCGAGGCGCCGCCGGCCAGACGGATCACCTTCGGTCGGGCGGCATGCCGGCCCGACAGCGCCCGGTCGATGTCGGCCTTGTGGGCGAATACGATGCCTTCGAACACCGCTTGCATGATCTCGTCGAAGCCGGTCTGCGCGCTCATCCCGATCAGGCCCGCAGGCGCCCCGTCGGGACCGCCGAAAAGATAGGGAAAGAACATCGTCTCGCTCGGCATGCCCATCCGGCGTGACACGGCAGCATTGATGGTGTCGTAGATGTCGCCGCCGCCGGTCGGCGCCCCGCCGTGTGCGAGGACGGTCTTGACCAGCCATTCCAAGTTCGAGGCCGAGGTGGCCGAGGCCTGCACCGCAAGCCAGCCGCCCAGCGGATAGGGAAACTGCAGCATCGGCGTGGTGTCGGTCTTCGGTTCGTCCGTGTGCAGCGTGGCCGCGATGGAAAACGTGCCGGCGATGACGCTCATCTGGTCCGAGCGGACAATCCCCGAAGCCAGCGCCGAGGCCGACATGTCGACCGTGCCGCGAACCACCGGCGTGCCCTGCCTGAGCCCGGTCAGGGCCGCGGCCTCGGCGCTGACCCCGCCCACGACCTCGTCCGAGCGGCCGATCTCGGGCAGCTTGTCGGCCCAGACTTCAAGTCCAAGGGCCTCAAGGGCCGCCCGCGAATAGGTCCCAGTCCGGCAGTCCAGCAGCCCTGCGCTGCCGGCGTCGGTGAAATCGGTGGACAGGTCGCCGCACAGACGCGTGCGCAGGAAATCCTTGCAGAACGCCACCCGGTAGGTCTTGTCCAGAACCTCGGGCTCATGCTCTTGCAGCCATGCCAGCAGCACCGACGACTGGCCCGGCCAGACATATTGCTGAACCTCGCCCTGGTAGGCCGCGGCACGCCCATCCGCTTGCCAGCCGGCGATCATCGCGACCGCACGGCCGTCGGTCGAGACAATGCCATTGCGGACCGGGTTGCCGGCCCGGTCCAACAGGTAAAGCCCGCTGCCATAGCCCGAGACGGCCACCGCCAGCACATCCGCGGGCGCGGTACCGCTTTCGGCCAGCACATGCCGCACCGCATCGGTCGCGGCTCGCCACATCGCATCAGCGTCGCGTTCGGTCCAGCCGTCCCGCGGAAACAGCATCACGTTCCGGCTGCGTGCGCAGGCCAGTTCGCGTCCGGTCAGGTCGAACAGCGCAGCCTTCGTCATCGTGCCCCCGGCGTCGATGCCGATCACGCAAGAACCCATGGCCTCCTCCCTGATAGGTCGGGTCCGGCATGGGACGGACCGACCACTTGTAATAACGAGTTACGCTACATCTGCCCCGCACCTTGTCAAGTGCCCTTGCGGAAGCGCCCAACTATTGCACAACTGACACCAATTGCTGTGCTGCGGCAAGATTCCCGCAGTGCGTGGCGCAGCAAGGTCGCTCTGTCCAATGTCTCGATCTTGCATCTTGTAATAACAAGTATGCTTTGCCATCCTCTCGCGATGCGTCTGGGGAGGTTGGGCGGGAATGCAAGCGAGGGGGGAATTGATCGAACGGCTTCGCGCCGGGCGCGTGCCCGACATCCTGATTGTCGGGGGCGGGATCAATGGCGTCGGCGTGTTCCGCGATCTGGCAGCACAAGGGGTGGGGGCGTTGCTGGTCGAGGCGGGTGACTTCTCGTCAGGTACCAGTGCTGCGCCCTCGCGACTGATCCATGGCGGCTTGCGCTATCTGGAAACCGGCGAGGCGCGGCTGGTACGTGAGTCACTGGTGGAACGCAACCTGCTGCTCAAGAACGCTCACCATGTGGTGCATCCGCAGCCGATCTGGGTGCCGCTGAAAAACCGTTTCGGCGGCGCGCTGACGGCGCTGGCGCGGTTCCTGCGGCTGACCACCCGGCCGGGGCCGAAGGGTCTGGTCCCGGTCTGGATCGGGCTGAAGCTGTATGACGTCTTCGGCCGCGCGCATCAGACCATGCCGAACCACCGGATGCTGTCGGGCGATGCCGCCCGGCGCGAGATGCCGGTGCTGGGGCCCGACGTCTTTGGCGTCGGCGAATACTACGACGCCCGCATCACCCATCCCGAACGGCTGGTTCTGGAACTGGTCGCCGATGCCGAGGCCGATTGTGCCGACAGCTTCGCGCTGCCCTATGTCGCCGCCGGAGCGCAGCACGACGGCGCCATCGACCTGACCGACCGGGTCACTGGAAAGGTTTTTCAGGTCCGGCCGAAATTGGTCATCAACGCCGCCGGCGCCTGGGTCGACCGGGTGCAGGGGGGCTTCGGCTTCGGGGGCCGGCTGATCGGCGGCACCCGTGGCACCCACCTGGTGATCGACAAGCCCGACCTGACCCGCGCCATGGCCGGCCGGATGCTGTATTTCGAGACTGCCGACCACCGCGCCTGCCTGGCCCTGCCGCTGGACGAACGCCACCTCTATGTCGGCACGACAGATGTGCGCACCGACGACCCCGACGACCGCAACTTCACCGAAGCCGAGATCGATTACATCTTCGACGTTCTCCGCCCGGTCCTGCCGGGGCAAAGCTTCGACCGCTCGGAGATCGTCTTTGCCATGGCCGGGGTGCGGCCCCTGCCGCTGCAAAAGGCCGATGTCCCCGGCCAGATCAGCCGGGACCACCGGCTTGACCGCCACGGACCCGCCCCCGGGCGCCCGTTCGAGACGCTGGTCCTGGTCGGCGGCAAGTGGACGACATACCGTGCCTTCGGCGAACAGGTGGTCGACTGGGTGCTGGCCTGGCGCGGGCGGCCGAGGACCTGCCGTACCGATACGCTGGCGATTGGCGGCGCGCGCGAGCTGCCGCGCGAGGCTGCAGAAAAGGCGCGCTGGGTGCAGGCCCTGGCGCAGGACACCGGCATCGACGCGGTCCGTGCCCGCATCCTGTGCGACCGCTACGGCAGTGGCGCGCGACGCATCGCCGCGGCCGAAGCGGCGGATTCGCGGCAGTTTTCCGACCTCGCCGCCTATACGCCCGCCGAGATCGGGGCTATCTGTGCCGCCGAGCGGGTGACCCACCTGCAGGACATCGTGTTGCGGCGCACGCTCATGGGGTTCGAAGGTCTGCTCACCGATACGCGCCTGGACGAGATCGCTCAGGTCGCGTCGCGTGCGCTGGGATGGAGTGACGACCGCACCCAGGCGGAACGGGCCGAGACCCGTCGCCTGCTGCAAGAGAGACACCTGGTGAACCTGGGACGGACACAACCCGGATGACGATGACCGCATCACAGCCGGTTTCGGGTGCCGCCTCGCCCGAGGCGGCGGGCCACCCCGCCCGCACTCCGCTGTGGTTCCGCGTCAAATCCTCGCTTACCGCCCTAATCCTTGACCACGGGCTTGAGCCGAATGCCCGCCTGCCGTCGGAAGCGGAACTGTGCCAGCAGTTCCAGGTCTCGCGCACGGTGGTGCGCGAGGCGCTGTCGCAACTGGTTAACGAAGGGGTGATCTACCGTCTGCAGGGCAAGGGCGCCTTTGTCCGGGCTCGCCGTGACGACCAGGATTTCGTGTCCACCGCCGTCGGCTTTTCCGGCGAGCTTTCCGACAAGAACCGGATCGTGTCGCGGCGCATCCTGCGCCAGGCGATGGACCAGCCAGGCCCGCGCGTCCGCCGCTACCTCAAGATCGACGAATCCGAACCGGTGGTGTCGATCGACCGGGTGATGATGGTCGACGGCCATCCGCGCGCCATCGTGCGCTGGAAGATGGTCGCAAGCCTGGTTCCGGGCCTGGAAAGCCTTGGGCTGGAAACCCGGTCTCTGTACGACACGCTGTCGCGGCAATACGGCATTCACTTCGCCCGCGCCGACCGCTGGATCGAGTCGGTCGCGCTGGCGGACGAAGATGCCAGGCTTCTCGGGGTCGAGGCCGGCCGCCCGGCCCTGCGAGTGGAATCGGTGGCCAACGACGAACGCGACGTTCCGATCGAATACTACGTGGCACTGTACCTGACCGACCGGTCGCGCCTGCACGTCTCGGTCCGCTCTGCCCGCATCTGAAGCGGACGGCCTTGTCGGACCCGATGGCCACGTGAACACCCAAGTGTCCCTGCGGTGCCGGAGACTGCCGATCCGGAAGTGGGACGGAATTCGAATGCCGGCCACCCGCAAGCCTGCTGCCACCCTGCCCGCGCGGATGCGGTGACCGATCACCCCGGTTTCGGCCGACGCGACGCTGCAACGCGACATGCAGGCTGCGGACAGGGTGCCTTGCCGCCTGGCGGATGCCGTTCCAGGCAGAACTTGAATTCCTGGAATGGCGCGCTTCGGCCTTGCGGGTGCGGCGGCCACACTGGCCTGCCTTGCCCTGCGCGCTTCGCTCAGCTCGATACGTGACAAGGTCACAGACGACGCCCGCGCCGGCGTGCTTGATGACAACGCTTGCTCGATGGCATTCGTGCTCGGGCAACGTGCGCTCCTGCTTGATCGGAAGGCCCTGCCGTCTTGACGACGGGCCTTTCGCAGCCCGGAAAGTCAGACCCATGCGATCGAAAATCTTGCTGTTCTTCATTCCCTTTGCGTTCTCGCAGGCAGGGTTCGCCCAGACGATCCCCTCACCCGAGCCGACTGCCGCCTGCGTTGCGGCAGCGACCACCGACGCAGATCGCAAGGCCTGCGTCGGCCGCGCTGCCGACGCTTGCCTTGCGGCCGTCAATGGCGCGACCGAGGTCGATGCCGCAATCTGCGTGAACGCCGAAACCGGGTGGTGGACCGACCGGCTGAACGCGGCCAATGCCGCGATGGCAGCGCAGGCCGAGGCGCTGGATCGGCAGCATGCCGCCCAGATCGCAAAAGGCGGGCCGAAGATGGTGGACGACTTCGCCCTCTATCAGGCCGCGTGGAAGGACTGGTCCGAAAAGCGCTGCATTTTCGAGGCCATGTTGCGGTTCGGCAAGCCCGACCGGATGGTGGCCGCCTCGACCTGCATGATGCACCTCATCGCCGACCAGGCGCTGTTTCTAGAAGCCTCGGCCGCCCGCTAGACCCGGCAGCCGACAAGGATCCCAATGATGCGTATCGCCGTCGCCAGCCAGAATTTTCGCACCGTGACTGCCCATGCCGGCAAGACGCGCCGGTTCCTGATCTTCGAGGCATCCCCCGGCTGCCCGGCGCGCGAAGTTGCCCGCCTGGACCTGCCGAAAGCGATGTCGATCCACGAATTCCATGGCGATGGTCCGCATCCGCTGGACGCGGTTGAGGCGGTGATCGCCGGCAGCGCAGGCGCGGGTTTCGTGCGCCGCATGGCCGCGCGCGGTGTGCTGGCAGTCACCACGGAAGAGACCGTTCCAGCCGAGGCGGCGGCCGATTTGGCATCGGGCAACCTGCGCCCGGCGACGCCGCACCGGCATGACGACCACGACGAAGCCGGTGGCTGCGAAGGTTGTTCCTGATCCGGCCAACCGGACCGCCGCCCGACCAACCCGAACCAGAAAGAGCATCCAGATGCCGCATCGCAAGATCGTGACGAAAGCCATTGCCGTGCCAGCCTCGCGCTTGTCGCGGCTGGCCAGGCTGGGTGGGCTGGCCTCCTCGATCGCAGGCAGCGTTGCGGCCGAGGGCGCGCGGCAACTGGCGCGGGGCCAGCGACCCAGGATGGGCGACCTGCTTCTGACGCCCGCCAATGCCCGCAAGGTGGCCGACCAACTGGCGCACATGCGCGGCGCGGCGATGAAGATGGGCCAGCTGATCTCGATGGACGCGGGCGACATGCTGCCGCCGGAACTGGCCCAGATCCTGGCCCGGCTGCGCGCCGATGCCCATCACATGCCAGGACCGCAACTGAAGAAGGTGCTGGCCGAGGCCTGGGGCCCTGACTGGCTGCGCCGGTTCCAGAAATTCGATGTGCATCCCCTGGCCGCGGCCTCGATCGGCCAGGTTCACCGGGCACGGACGAAGGATGGCCGCGACCTGGCGATCAAGGTGCAATACCCCGGCGTGCGCCGCAGCATCGACAGCGACGTGGACAACGTCGCCTCGCTCATGCGCATCTCGGGGCTGGTGCCCAAGGGCGTGGACATCGCACCGATGCTGGCCGAGGCCAAGCGGCAGTTGCACGAAGAGGCCGACTATGAACGCGAGGGCCGCTGCCTGTCGCAGTTCGGCGCGCTACTGGCCGACCGGCCCGAATATCTGGTGCCCAGGCTGCACCCCGACCTGACCACGCAAAGCGTGCTGGCAATGGATCATGTCGAAGGCCGGCCGATCGACGACCTTGACGGCGCCCCGCAGGCCGAACGCAACCGGGTGCTGACGCTGCTGATCGATCTGCTGTTCCGCGAGTTGTTCGAGTTCCGGCTGATGCAGACTGACCCGAACTTCGCGAATTACCGCTACGCCCCCGCGACCGGGCAGGTGATCTTGCTGGATTTCGGCGCCACCCGCGCCTTTCCTGATGATTTCGCGGACCTCTACCGCCGCCTGTTGCGGGCGGGGCTGGCCGGCGACCGGGACGGTGTCCGCGCCGCCGCGATGGAGATCGGCTTTCTCGCCGAGGGCACGCCCGAGCGGCTGGAACGGGCGATGCTGGAGATGTTCGAGATGTCTCTGGAGCCGCTGCGCACCGACGGCGCCTTCGACTTTGGTGCCACCGACCTTGCGCTTCGCATGCGCGAATCCGGCATGGCCATGGCCGAGGACCGCGAGCATTTCCAGATTCCGCCGATGGACACGTTGTTCCTGCAGCGCAAGTTCGGCGGCATCTACATGCTGGCCACGCGGATGAAGGCCCAGGTCAACCTGCGCGCCCTGATCGAACCGCATCTGTGACCCCAGGACGAGGCCCGACATGAGCACGACCAGACATATCCGGTTCTGGGACCGGATCGCCGCGCGCTACGCCGCGCGCCCGATCAAGGACCAGTCCGCCTACGAGGCGATGCTGGCCGATGCCGCCAGCCGCCTGCGCCCGACCGACCGGGTGCTGGAAATCGGCTGCGGCACGGGGTCCACCGCGATCAGGCTGGCGCCGCATGTCGCGGATTGGACGGCGACCGACTTTTCCGCCGAGATGCTGCGCATCGCGAAAGCCAAACCTGCGCCGGCGAACCTGCACTTCGTGCAAGCCGATGCCATCAGCGCCTTCGACGGCGGGCCCTTCGATGTGATTTGCGCCTTCCAGGTGCTGCATCTGGTGGATGACCTCAACGGGACACTTGCGCGCATCCACGCCAACCTGAAACCTGGCGGGTTGATGATCGGCAAGACTTGGTGTTTTGCCGACATGGGGCTGAAGCTGCGCGGCCTGTTCCTGGTGCTGCGCAGCATCGGGATGTTTCCCCCGGCCAACAGGCTGACGCGGGCCGATCTGCGCCTGGCCATCCTGAACGCCGGTTTCGAGATCGTCGAAGAACATGTCTTTGGCGAGAATCCGCACGGCCCGTATATCGTTGCCCGCAGGCCGGGCAGCCGGGCGGCCTGATCTGACCTTCCGCCCTCAGGCCCGCGGAAAATGCCGTGGAAAGCATAGCGACGCGGCCAGGCGCACAGTGTCCAGCGCCTCTTGCACGGAATAGGGCCGTGCCATCGTCATCATGTCCAGCCAGACGCCTTCGACGGTCACGCGCAGAATGCGGGCAGTGAAGACCGGGTCCAGGCCGTAGCCTCCGTCGCGGATCATTCTTGCGCAGATCGCTTCCAGGGTCCGGGTATAGTCCTCGTCCTTTTCGCCGCAGGCCGCCTGGTACAGGGGGCGGCTTTGCGCCTCGCCCCAGAAGGCGCACCAGGCCGCAAGGCGTTCGGGGGTGC
Organism: Rhodobacter sp. Har01; assembly: GCF_020564565.1. Classification (GTDB taxonomy): domain Bacteria; phylum Pseudomonadota; class Alphaproteobacteria; order Rhodobacterales; family Rhodobacteraceae; genus Pseudogemmobacter. The sequence goes on along the minus strand of NZ_JAJCTD010000003.1, from coordinate 405,082 downwards.
AGATCGTAGGCGCGAAATCCGCTTCGATCATTGCGGCCAATTGGTCGGCCGGGTCATCGCCCGCCGAACCCAGGGCGGCCTGCCAGTTCTGGCGGTATTCCTCGGCCAACCAGGCCAGGGTTTCGGACAGTAGCCTTTCCTTGGTCTCGAAGTGGAACAGCACAAGGCCATGCGAAAGCCCGGCGGTCCTGGCCACCTCGGTCAGAGTGGTGCGCGCGTAGCCACGCGTCGCCAGCGTCCGGATCGTGGATTCGATCAGCTGCGTTCGGCGCGCCTCGCGGCTCATGGTGCGCGGAGGCCGCTCTGGGCTGGACGCTTCAGTGTCGGCCAAGACCGGATTTCCTTTCTGACGGGCCGGCCCTTTCTAGCCCAAGTCGGCCGGGAGGAAAGGGGGGAGATCACTGATTGACACATCAGTCAGTGGCATGGGAAGCTGAATCACCCGCAACAGAGCATGAGAAATACGATGACTGCCCGGCCGCACCGCGACCTGACGAAATCCAACGCGCAGTTCCGCCGCGCAGTGAAACGGCTGCCGCTGGGCGTGTCTTCGACCTTTCGCTACTGGGGCGACGACCGCACCGTCTATGTCGCGCGCGGCAAGGGCGGGCGAGTCTGGGACATCGACGGCAACGGCTATGTCGACTACCGGCTGGGCTACGGGCCGGCGATCCTGGGCTATGCCGACGACCGCGTGGACGCGGCCGCCCGCCGGGGCATGGAGGTGGGCGGCGTCTTCGCGCTGTCGACCGAAAAGGAACTGGTCGTGGCCGACCAGATTGCCCGGATGGTTCCGGCGGCCGAACTGGTGCGGTTCTCGAACTCGGGCACCGAGGCGGTGATGGCGGCGCTGCGGCTGGCCCGCGCCTACACCGGACGCGAGGAATATCTGCTGGTCGAAGGCGGCTACCACGGGCTGTTCGACGCGGCGATGTGGATGGCGGACCTCGACGGCTGGAACCCGGGCGCGAACCGCGATCCAGAGGTGGTTCCCTATGGCAAGGGCATCCCGCCCACCGTTCGCAAGCTGGCCCACCTGGTGCCGATGAACGACCTTCAGCGCCTGGAAGACACGTTCAAGGCCCACGGTGACCGGCTGGCCGCAATGCTGATCGAGCCCATCCAGGGCAACTGCTGCGGCATCTCGGCCCGCAAGGACTATGTCCAACTGGCCCGCGCCCTGTGCGACCGCTACGGTGTGCTGCTGATCATCGACGAGGTGAAGACCGGCTTCCGGGTTGGCAAGGGCGGCATTCAGGGCATCCTGGGGGTACGGCCCGACATCACCACCTTCGCCAAGGCGGTGGCGAACGGCTATCCGATTGCGCTGGTGGCCGGGCGGGAAGAGGTGATGCGCACCTTCCGCTTCGGCGGGGCCAGCCACGGCGGCACCTACACCGCCCATGCCGTCTCGCTGGCGGCAGCCGAGGAAACCCTGCGCATCCTGGACGAGACCCCGGCGCTGGAGACTCTGGCCAACCATGGCGAGCGGTTGAAGGCGGGGATTTCAGCGATCCTGACCGCCCGCGGCATCGTCCACAGCTTTTCGGGCCACCCGTCGATGTTCGGCATCTTCTTCGCGGCGACCCCGCCCGACAACTATCGCGACTGGAAGACCAGCGACTACAGCTTCTACGACCGGATGGCATATTACCTGCACGATCTGGGCATCATCGTCGAACCCGACTCGCGCGAGCCATGGTTCATGTGCGAGTCGCACGGGCTGGATGCGGCCTGCCTTTCCGACACGCTGCAGGCGGTGGAACAGGCGGTGGACCTGACCTTGCAGGACCAGGCCGACGGCAAGCTGCGCGAGGACGCATGATCCACGACGCGATCGTCATCGGTGCGGGCCACAACGGGCTGGTGGCGGCCTGCTACCTGGCCCGCGCCGGGATGAAGGTCTGTGTGGTCGAAAAGAACGACTGGATCGGCGGCGCTGCGGTCAGCCGCGAGCTTTACCCGGGCTTCACCTATTCCAACTGCTCCTATGTCTCGTCGCTGTTCCGCCCCGAGATCATGCGCGATCTAGAGCTGCCGAAGCACGGGTTGCAGATCCTGCCCTATGAGGGCGGTGCGGTCTTCCAGCAGGGCGGCGGCTATCTGGGCATGTTCCGCGACCATGACGCGAACCGCCGGGAATTCGCCCGCCACTCCAGGCGCGACGCCGAAGCCTATGACATCTACGCCCGCGACATCCTGCGCTTCTGCCGCTTCATCCGGCCGATGTTGATGCGCACGCCGCCCGACCCCTCGAGCCTGCGGCCGCGCGACCTGTCCGAGCTCTTGTGGCTGGGCAAGCAGATGGGCGCGCTGTCAGAGCGGATGCGGGCGCGGATGGTGCAGTTCTGGACCATGTCGATCGCCGACTTCCTGGACGAGTATTTCGAAAGCCCGGTGATCAAGGGCTATCTCGCCGTCTCGGCCATCATCGGCACGGCGCTGGGGCCGATGAGCCCCGGGTCCGCCTATGTCCTGCTGCATCACTACATGGGCGACGTCGATGGCAACGTCGGCGCCTGGGGCTTTGCCCGTGGCGGCATGGGCGCGATCACACGGGCACTGACCGACTCGCTCAAGGCTGCCGGCGGCGAGGTGCGCACCGGGCAGGGGGTAGAGCGGATCGACGTCACCGGGGGGCGGGCCAGCGGGGTGGTGCTGGCCAACGGCGACGTGCTGCGCGCCCGCCGGGTAATCTCGAACATGGACGTCAAGCGCACCTTCCTGCGGCATGTGGACGAGGCCGTTTTGCCGGGCGAATTCGTGCGTCGAGTCAAGACGTTCAAGATCCGCGGCTCGTCCGGCAAGCTGAACATCGCGCTGGATTCGGCGCCGGTGTTTCCGGCCCTGCCCGAAGGCGCGCCGAACGTCCGCGGAGACTTGCACTTCACCGATTCGATCGAACGGATGGAGCGCGGCTATGACGACTGGAAGGCCGGCCGCTTCAGCCGCGACCCGTTCCAGGACGTGATGATCCCGACGATGATCGACCCGACCATGGTGCCGCCGGGCAAGCACTTCATGTCCTGCTTCGTGCAATACGCCCCGCCGAAGATCGAAGGCCGCGACTGGACCGACGCCGATCGCGACGCCTTTCGCGACACCTGCCTGAACCAGATCGAGACCTATTCGCCGGGGTTCAAGGACCGCGTGTTGCATGTCGAGGTGCGGACGCCGCGGGAGTTGGAGGCCGAAGTGGGCCTGACCGAGGGCAACATCTTTCAGGGCGAGTTGACCTTCGACCAGTTGCTGTTCAACCGCCCGGTCCCCGGCTATGCGCAGTACCGCAGCCCGATCCGCGATTTGTGGATGTGCGGATCGTCCACCCATCCGGGCGGCGGCGTGATGGGCGCGCCGGGGCGGAATGCGGCGGCAGAAGTGCTGCGCGAGGCCGGCATGAAGCGGGGGATGCGCGATGCCTACGCGGTCCTCTGACGTGCTGGTCATCGGCGGCGGCGTCAACGGCCTCGCCTGTGCCGCGCGCCTGGCGGCAGCGGGCTGCAAGGTGGTTCTGCTGGAGACCACAGGCAAGGTTGGCGGCGGCGCCGGAGAGCGGGAATTTGCCCCCGGGTTTCGCGCGCCGGCGCTGGCGCATCTGACCCAGGGCCTGGATTCGCGGATGGTCGACGGGATGGGCCTGGCGCGGCACGGCCTGGTCTTTCACCCGCCGCTTGCGACCACGGTGGTTTCGGCAACCGGCGATCACCTGGTGGTCCGGGGCGGCCAGACCACCGGCCCCGACGCCGCCGCCTGGGCGGCGCTGCAGGCCAAGCTGTCCGCCTTTGCCCGCGTGCTGGCGCCGTTCCGGCAGATGCCGCCGCCGCGGCTGTCGGGACAGAACCGCTGGCCCGGCCTTGCCCGCCAGGCCCTTGGCATCCGGACGCTGGGGCGCGCCAATCTGCGCGAGCTTCTGCGGATGATCCTGATCAACGTCCATGACGTGGCCGAGGACGAATTGACTGACGACAGATTGAAGGGCCTGCTCGCCTTCGACGCCACTCTCGGGGCCTGGCTGGGGCCGCGCTCGCCCAATTCGCTGATCCTCTATCTGGACCGGCTGGCGCGGGGTGAGGGTTCGCTCCTGCCGAAGGGCGGCATGGCGGCGCTGGCGGCGGCCCTGGGCCGGGCAGCCGAGTCGGCGGGGGTCCGGGTCCGCACCACGGCTGCGGTTCAGCAGGTGCTGGTCGAAGGTGGCCGGGCGGTGGGTGTGCTTCTGGCCGACGGTGAGGAGATCCGCTCGGGGCTGGTGGTCTCGGCCATTCACCCGCGCACCACCTTCCACGGGCTGGTCGGGGCGGCGGCGCTGGATGCCGGGTTCTACCGGGCCACGGGTCACATCCGGTCACGCGGCGGGGCGGCCAAGCTGCATCTGGCCTTGCGCGACGCGCCGGATTTCCGGGGCGCCGACCTGCGGTCGCGGCTGGTCATCGCGCCCTCATCCGAGGTCGTCGAGGCGGCTTTCAACCCGGTGAAATACGGCGAGGTGCCAGATTCGCCGGTGCTCGAGGCGATCCTGCCCTCCGCGCATGAGCCGGGCCAAGCACCGGAGGGCGCGCATGTGCTGTCGGCCATCGTGCAATATGCCCCGCATGCGCCTCGGGCCGGGCTCTCGGCCGCACGGGCGGCGCTGCTTGAGGCTGCGCTCGGCGTGCTCGAAGCCCATGCGCCGGGGTTGCGCGGGCTGGTCAGCCACGCGGACCTGCTGATGCCGCAGGACATCGAGGCTCGGTTCGGGATGGTGGGTGGCAACTGGCACCACGGTGAGTTGGCGGTCGAGCAGATGCTGTTCAACCGCCCTCAGTTCGGTGCCGCGCACTACTCGACCCCGGTAGACGGCCTGTGGCTGGCCGGAGCCGGCAGCCACCCCGGCGGCGGCATCAACGGCGCGGCGGGCTGGAACGCCGCAGGCGCGCTGCTGGAGGCGCGGGCATGACGACGCTTGGCCATTTCCGCACGCCGCTGCTGCAGACGCCGTTCCACCCGCGCACTGCGGCCGCGAACGTGCTGAGCCGCTGGGGGCCATGGGGCGGGTACATGGCCGCGCTGTGCTTTGGCGATGTGGACATGGAATACACCGCCATCCGCAATGCGGCCTCGGTCTACGACCTGTGCCCGATGGTGAAGTACCGCATCGCCGGGCGCGACGCCGCCGCCTACCTGAACCGCCTGACCCTGCGCAATGCCGCGACCCTGCCGGTCGGCGCGGTCCACTACACCGCCTGGTGCGACGACGACGGCAAGCTGCTGGATGACTGCACGCTGTTCCGCAACGGGCCGGACGATTTCCTGATCTGCTGCCAGGAACGGCACCTGCCCTGGCTTCTGGACTCGGCCGAAGGGTTCGACGTGCAGGTGGCCGAGGTGACCCAGGACATCGCTGCACTGTCGCTGCAGGGGCCATGCTCGGCCAGTGTGCTGGCGGCGGCGGGGTTCGATGTCGAAGCGCTGAAACCGTTCCGCATGGCCCGCTTTGCCTTTGCGGCGGGCGAGGTCACCATCTCGCGCACCGGCTTCACCGGCGATCTGGGCTATGAGCTCTGGATCGACCCGGCCCTGGCCCTGCCGCTGTGGGACCGGCTGATGACCGCCGGCGCGCCCTGGGGCATCCGCCCCATCGGCAGCGATGCGTTGAACCTGGCGCGGATCGAGGCCGGGTTCATCATCACCAACCTGGACTTCGTACCCGCCCATCAGGCGCTGCGCGAGGACCGCCCGCGCAGCCCGCTTGAGATGGGCCTGGGCTGGATGATCGACTGGGACAAGGGCCACTTTACCGGCCGCCAGGCGCTGCTGGCCGAAAAGCAGGCCGGCTCGGCCTGGGCGCTTGTCGGCCTGGACATTCCCGGCAACGTCAGCGCCGAAGGTTCGATCCTGTACCATGACAAGCGGACCGAGGCCGGTTTCGTCACCGCGGCGGCCTGGTCGCCCGCGCTGAAGGCCAGCATCGCCCTGGCGCAGGTCAAGGCGAGAAATCTGCCAGGCGGGAACCTCTGGGTCGAAATCTATGCCCTGCGCGAACTGCAATATGTCAAGCTGATGCTGCCGGTGACGGTGGTCGAGCGGCCGTTCTTCAACCCGCCCCGTCGCCGTGCCACCCCGGCAGGGAGGGTTTGATGGACGACCACCGCCACCCGCTGTCGCCGCGCCTGAACCATTGCCCCTTGGGCCTGCCGCGCGAAGCCTATGTCGGGGCCGACTGGCACGCACGCGAGATGGAGACGATTTTCGCGCGGCAATGGGTCTGCGTGGGCCGGCTAGAGGATCACGCGCCGGGAACCCTGCGCCGTGCGACTGTCGGCAACGCCTCGGTGATCGTGGCGCACGGCAGCGACGGCACGCTGCGGGCCTGGCACAATTCCTGCCCGCACCGGGGGTCTGAACTGTGCAGGGCCACCGAGGAACCCCTGGGCAAGCTGATCCGCTGCCCCTACCACGCCTGGTCCTTTGCGGCGGCAGACGGGCGTCTGCTGGCGACCGGCCACGCCATCCCAACCGCAGACTTCGACCGTGACGCCCATGGTCTGCGCCCGGTCTCAACCCGGGTCTGGAACGGGTTTTTGTTCCTCAACCTTGCCCCCGAGCCGGGTGAGCTTTGGGCTGACGTCGGCCTTGCCACACTGGACAACTGGCCGATGCAGAGCCTTGCCACCGGTCACCGGTGGGAAACCGAAATTGCCTGCAACTGGAAGACCTTCTGGGAAAACTACTCGGAATGCCTGCATTGCCCCGGCATCCACCCGGAACTGTGCGAGATGGTCCCGATCTACGGCCGCGGGATCATGGGTCAGACCGAGGCCCTGGGCTGGACGCCCGACGACGCGCAAGGACCCGCCCTGCGCCCCGGCGCCAAGACCTGGACGATGGACGGTGCCCCCTGCGGCGCGGTGTTCCCCGGGCTGACGCCGGCGGAACGCGCGGCCGGGTACAACTTCGTCACACTCTGGCCCTCGGTCTATGTCGTGGCCCATGTCGACTACGTCCGCTCGGTCCGGCTGGTGCCCGAGGGGGCGGAACGGACGCGGCTGATCGCCGAATGGCATTTCCCGGCCGAAACGCTGGCCCAGCCCGGCTTTGATGCCGCCGCGGTCGCAGCCTTTGCGAAGATCGTGATGCAGCAGGATGGCGCAGCGTCGGAGATGAACCAGCGCGGTATGCGCTCGCCCGCGTTCCGCGCGGCACGGCTGATGCCCGAGGAATACGAGATTCGCCGTTTTCACCGCTGGGTGTTGCAGCAGATGGAGGGTTGAGATGACGGAGATGCCGCTACAGTCCCTGCCTATCCCCAACGACTGGGACCGCTCTGGCCTGCCGCCCTGGACCTACCATTCGCCGGCGTTGTTCGACCTTGAGCGGCAGACCGTGTTTCTCAACCACTGGCAGGTGGCGGGACATGTGAACGACATCCCTGCCCCCGGCGACTGGCTGACCTTCGACCTTCTGGGCGAACGGGCCGTTGTCATGCGTGGGCAGGACGCGCAGGTGCGGGCCTTTCACAACCTCTGCCGCCACCGCGGAGCCCGGGTGGTGGACGGGGCACAGGGTCAATGCCGCGGCGCCGTGGTCTGCCCGTTCCACGGCTGGGTCTACAATCTGGACGGCAGTCTGCGCGGGGCCGCACAGCCCGACAGCTTCGGCCGGCTCGACCGGGCGGAATTCGCCCTGAAACCGATCGAGATGGAGATTTTCCACGGCTTCGTCTTCCTGCGGTTCCATTCTGGACCGCAACCCGCCGTTGCCGACCTTCTGGCCCCCTATGCCGCCGACTTTGCGGCCTATGGCGCGGCCGCGCTGCTGCCCGCCAGCACTGCCCCCTGGCAGGCCGAGCTGCCGGTGAACTGGAAAGCCGTGCGCGACGTGGACAATGAGGGCTACCATGTCCCCCTGGCCCACCCGTCGCTGCAAGAGTTGTATGGGCGGGACTATCGCGACATCTACCTTGCGGGCGGGCTGCATGTCTCGGTCGGGGTCTTCGGCGACCGGCCGGGGCGGCGCTGGTCGGTTCGGCACTATGTGAAACATGTCCCCGAGCGGCCGGACCTGCCGCCGCACCTGCGGCGAAGCTGGACCTACTATGGTCTCTTCCCCAACACGGTCTTTGCCTTCACCCCCGAGGGCGCGCAGTTCTACCACGACCTGCCGCGCGCCGCGGACAGCACGTTGTTGACCGGCCGCAGCTACCGCCGGGCCAACGAGACGCGGGTGCAGCGGCTGTCGCGCTACCTGGCCCAGCGGATCGACCGCGACACCTCGGTCGAGGACCAGAAGCTGACGGTCTGGTCGAACGAATCGATGCGCTCTTCGGCCTTCGACGGCTTCCACCTTTCGGACCACGAATGGGGACTGCGCCGCCACCATGACGGGCTGCGGGCGCTGCTGCCGGTGATGCGGCTTTCCGAACCGCCCGAAGAAAGGGAAATGGCCGCCCGGAACAAGGAAATGCTTGGCACAGGCTGACATGTCGGTAAGCTTTTGATCAAATCAACGCCCCGCAAGAGGGCGCCGAAAGCAGAGGAGGAAGACCCATGCGAATCACTCGTCGTTCCACGCTTGCGGCCCTGACCGGGGGCCTTGCCATGCCCTATGTTCGCCCGTCCTGGGCGCAGGGCGGGACGGTCAATGTCTACAACTGGTCCGACTACATCGGCGAAACCACCGTCGCCGATTTCACCGCCGAGACCGGGATCGAGGTGGTCTACGACCTTTATGCCAGTTCCGAAGAGGCGCAGGCCAAGATGCTCGCGGGTTCAACCGGCTATGACGTGGTGCTGCACGCGGGCATGTCGCTGGGCCGCTTCGTGCAGGCGGGCGTGTTCCAGAAGCTGGACCTTGCCCGGCTGACCGGCTGGGGCAACCTGGACCCCGACATCCTGAAGGTGATCGAGGGCTTTGACCCCGGCCACCAGTACGGCGTGCCGTATATGTGGGGCTCGGTGGGCATGACCTACAATCTTGCGATGGTGAAGGAACGCCTGCCCGATGCCGATCTGGAATCGCTCGACACCATCATGAACCCCGAGAACGCGGCGAAGCTGGCCGATTGCGGGCTTTCCATCCTGGACAGCCCCACCGACGCCGGGTTCATGGTGATGAAGTACCTGGGGCTGGACCCGAACACCGCGGGCGAGGCAGAGTACCGCAAGCTGGCCGAGGCGATGGCGGCGATCCGTCCCTACATCGCCACCTTCGACAATTCCAACTACCTGACCGCGCTGCCGAACCAGGAGGTCTGCGCGGTGAACAACTGGTCGGGCGACTATGGTGTCGCCAAGGCCCGCGCGGCCGAGGCGGGCATCGACATCGACCTTGCCTACTATGTGCCCAAGACTGGCGCGCCGGCCTGGTTCGACCTGTGGTGCATCCCCTCGGACGCGCCGAACCTGGAAAACGCCTATCTCTTCATCGACTACCTGCTGCGCCCCGAGGTCGCCGCCGCCTGCACCGACTTCACCGGCTATGCCAATGCCAACAAGGCCGCGACCGCCTTTGTCGACCCGGCCATCGCTTCCGATCCTGCGGTCTACCCCGATGCCACGGTGATGGCGCGGCTCTACACTCCCACGCCGCAGACCGACGAACAGGAAGAGGCGATGACCCGGGTCTGGACCGAGATCAAGACGGGCGGCTGAGGCGATGTCAGAGCCCGCGCCCGATCCTTTCTTGCGCATCGAAGGGGTCTCGAAGCTGTTCGGCAGCTTCCAGGCGGTCCGCGACGTGTCGCTGACCGTCTCGAAGGGCGAGGTCTTCGCGCTTCTCGGCGGGTCGGGCTGCGGCAAGACCACCCTCCTGCGGATGCTGGCGGGGTTCGAGGAACCCTCGGCCGGACGCATCTTCCTGGACGGTCGCGACATGGCGGGCGTGCCGCCCTGGTCGCGGCCGGTGCATATGATGTTCCAAAGCTACGCGCTGTTTCCGCACATGACGGTGGCGAAGAACATCGCCTACGGCCTGAAGCACGAGTCCATCGGCAAGGACGAGCGCGCCGCCCGTGTGCGCGAGATGCTGGATCTGGTGCAGCTTGCGCCCTTTGCGGACCGCAAGCCGCACCAGATTTCCGGCGGCCAGCGGCAGCGCGTGGCGCTGGCCCGCGCGCTGGCCCGGCAGCCCAAGCTGCTGCTGCTGGACGAACCCCTGGCCGCGCTGGACAAGAAGTTGCGCGAACACACCCAGTTCGAGCTGATGAGCATCCAGGCCCGTACCGGCGTGACCTTCATCGTCGTGACCCACGACCAGGAAGAGGCGATGACGCTGGCCGACCGGATCGCGGTGATGGACAAGGGCCAGGTTCGACAGATCGGCAGCCCGACTGAGATCTACGAATTCCCCAACAGCCGCTTTGTTGCCGGCTTCATCGGTTCGATCACGGCATTTGAAGCCCGCGCCACCGGGCGCGATGGCGGCAATCTGCTGCTGGACGTGCCCGCGCTGGGCGGCAGGGTCGCTGCGCGCGACGTTCCTGCCGTCATCGAGGGGCAGCCGCTCACGCTGGCGCTGCGCCCCGAGAAGTTGCGGATTTCGAAAGACAGGCCGGCTGGGGCGAATGCCTTTGAAGGGCTGGTGAAGGATCTGGCCTACTTCGGCAAGGACAGCCTCTACCGCATTGTGCTGCCCTCGGGCGTGCTGGTTGCGGCGCATGCGGTGAACGCCCGGCGCGGCGACGAAGGCGCGCGCGTGGCCGATTGGGACGACCGGGTCTGGCTGTCGTTCGATCCCGCCGCCGCGATCGTGCTGGCGGAGTAACGCCATGGCCGAAACCCGCCTTGGCCGCTGGTTCGACCGCAAGGGCTGGGCAGGTCTTGTCATCGGCGCGCCCTATCTCTGGCTGCTGGTGTTGTTCCTGGTCCCGTTCCTGATTGTCGTGGCTATGAGCGTAGCCACCAAGACCTCGACCGCTCCGCCGATCAGCTGGGGCGGCGAGTATCCGGTGCTCAGCTGGGAATCCTACACCCGGGTCCTGAGCGACGGCCTCTACCTGCGCGCCTTCCTGACATCGCTGGTCAACGCCGGGCTGGCCATGGTGCTGTGCTTGCTGATCGGCTACCCGATGGCGCTGGGCCTGTGCCGCGTTGCGCCAGCCTGGCGCAGCATCCTTCTGATGCTGGTGATCCTGCCGTTCTGGACCTCGTTCCTGCTGCGCGTCTATGCCTGGATGGGGCTGATGGGCCGCAACAGCTGGTTCAACGGCCTTCTGACCGATGCCTGGAACCTGCTTGTCCCGATGGACTGGGCGGTGAAGTCCATCCCGATGATGAACACGAACTTCGCCGTCGTGCTGGTGATGGTCTACACCTACCTGCCGTTCATGATCCTGCCGCTTTATGCCAGCCTTGAACGCCTTGACCCCACGCTGGACGAGGCCGCGCTGGACCTGGGCAGTCGCCCGCATCAGGTGTTCCTCGACGTCACCCTGCCGCAAAGCATTCCGGGCATCATTGCCGGCGGCATGCTGGTGTTCATCCCGGCTGCGGGGGAACTGGTGATCCCCACGCTGGTCGGCGATGCCGCCAGCCCGATGATCGGCCGGGTCATCTCGGACGAGTTCGCCTCGGCGCGTGACTGGCCGATGGCTTCGGCCGTGGCGGTGATGCTGCTGCTCTTGATGGTCGTGCCGACGATGGTCTACAGCCACTTCCAGGCCCGGGCGGAGGGCAGCAAGTGAAGCGCCGTCCGGTCTTCCTCATCTCGATGCTGGCCTTCGGCTTTGCCTTCTTCTACGTGCCGATCCTGTCGATGATCGTCTATTCCTTCAACGAAAGCCGCCTGGCCACGGTCTGGGGCGGGTTTTCGACCCGATGGTACGAGTCGCTGTTCTCGAACAAGCAGATCATGGCCGCTCTGCTGCTGTCGCTGAAGATCGCGCTGGTCTCGGCCACCATCGCCACCATCCTTGGCACCATGGCAGGTATCGCCCTGGTCCGGTTCACCAGATTTCGCGGACGCATCCTGTTTTCCGGCCTGGTCACCGCGCCGCTGATCATGCCCGAGGTGATCACCGGCATCTCCTCGCTGATGTTCTTCATCATGCTGGCGGAATGGGTCGGCTGGCCGGGGCAGCGCGGGTTCACCACCGTGACGCTGGCGCATATCACCTTTTCCATGGTCTTCGTCACCACCGTGGTGCAGGCCCGGATGCTTCAGGCCGACCGCGCCATCGAGGAGGCGGCGATGGACCTGGGCTCGCGCCCCTGGCAGGTGCTGTTCGACGTGACCCTGCCGGTGATCTTCCCCGCCATCCTGTCGGGCTGGCTGCTGGCCTTCACCATTTCGCTCGACGATGTGGTGATCACTTCGTTCACCACAGGGCCGGGGGGCACCACCCTGCCGCTGCTGATCTGGTCGAAAGTCAAGCTGGGCGTCACGCCTGACGTCAACGCGCTGGCCACGCTGATGGTGCTGGTCGTCGGAACCGGCGTGCTGGTCGCCGGCATTGTGTTGAACCGGGCCGAACGGCGGCGGGTGCAGGATGCCCGGCTGGCCTACCGGGCGAACGAGTGAGCGGGCTTCTGGGCATTCCGCTGGGCGCGCCGGGTTCGGGCCGGACGCGCTATGGACATGCAATGCGGCTGCATGCCGAGGGGCACCTGTCGGCCGCGCAGCTTGAGGCCTATCGCGTGGCATCGGCCGACGACCGCGGCCCGCCGACGCAGGTGCTGGCGGATCGTGGCCTGCCGGTTCCCGCCGATCCCGCGCCCGGGGCCGCGGCACTGATCCGGGCGCTGATGGACGAAGCCGACCGCTACCTTGCGGACCTGCCCGGCCCCGGCGTGGCCGAGATGCGCCACGGCATCGCGCAATGGCGCGACGGCCCGGTGACCGCTGCCGTCCCGGCCCGGAACGCCGTGGTCGACACCTGCCTTGCCCCCGCGCTGGCGGCCCTGGCGCCCGACCAACCGGCGCTGGCCGCCACGCTTGCCGCCGCCGTGCCGCATCTAGCCTGGATCACCTACGACAGCTATCCGCGCGACCAGATCGGCGAGGCCTTTGCCACCGGCCACGCCTTCGCCTCGCTGATCGGCGAAGAGGCTGCGATCCCGGCGCGGGACTTCGACTTCGGGGTCTTCCTGATTGCCCCCCACGTGCTGTACCGCGACCATGCCCACGCCGCCCCCGAGCTCTACGTGCCTCTCACCGGTCCGCACGGCTGGCGCTTCGGCCCCGGCCGACCACTGGTCATCAAGCCCGCCCACCGGCCGGTCTGGAACCCGCCGCACCGCCCCCATCTTACCAAGGTCGGCCGCATCCCCTTCCTGTGCCTGTTCGGCTGGACCGGCGACGTGGCGGCCCCCGCCCATGTCCTGCCCGCCCCCGACTGGCCCCAGCTTGAAGCGCTGCGCCTTGGCTGACTTGCTGATCCACAACGCCCGCATCCGCACCATGGACCCGGCGCGCCCCTTTGCCGAATGGTGCCTGATCCGTGACGGCCGCATCGCGGCGCTGGGGCAGGGCACCCCGCCCGGGGCCGCACACAAGATCGACGCCGGCGGCCGGCTGGTCCTGCCGGGGTTCCAGGACGCCCATATCCACCTGCTGTCCGGCGGGACGGACCTGGCGACTGCGGCCCAGCTTTACGACGTGACCTCCGAGTCCGGCCTGCTGGCCAGCCTTGCCGCCCATGCCCGCGCCAAGGCGCATCTGCCGCTGGTCCTGGGGGCGGGCTGGCAGCCGGGGCTGTTCGGCGACCACAACCTGACCGCAGCGCTGCTTGACCGCGTGGTGCCCGACCGCCCGGTGGTGATCTACGATTCCAGCTGCCACAACGCCTGCCTGAACGCGCGCGCACTGGCGCTGGCCGGGATCGGCGACGCCACGCCCGACCCGCCGAACGGCCACATCGTCCGTGACACCGGCGGTCGCGCGACCGGCATGCTGCACGAGGAAGCCATCCCCTGGGCAGTGGCCCGCCTGCCGCAATTGTCCGACGACACCTGGCTTGAAGGCCTGCGCGCCGGGCAGGCCCATGCCAACGCGCATGGCATTACCGGTGTTCTTGACCCGCGCATCACCGAACTGGAGGCCGGCATCTATGCCCAAGCCGCGGCGACCGGCGCGCTCAGCCTGCGGGTCGCGGGTGCGGCCCTGGTGACCGAGGCCGATACGCCACTGGCCGCCGTCGCCCGCCTGTCGGCCCTGCGGGCGGCGCATCCGGGGCCGGATTTCCATGCCCATTCGGCCAAGTTCTTCATGGACGGGGTGTTCGAGAACCGCACCGCCGCCTGCCTGACGCCCTATGCCGATGCCCCCGGCGGCAACGCCCCCTGCATGTTCGGCGCCGACCAGACCGGGGCTCTGTTCACCGCGCTTGACGCTGCCCGCTTCGCCATCCACGTCCACGTCATCGGCGATGCCGCCGCGCGCCGCGCGCTTGATGGCCTTGCGGCCGCCCGCGCGGCAAACGGTCCCTGGCCTGCCGCGCATCAGTTGACCCACCTGCAACTGACCGACCGCGCCGATCTTGGCCGTCTCGCCTCGCTGGCCACCGCCAACATCCAGCCGCTCTGGGCCCGCTTCGACCCCACGGTGCCCGACATCGCGCTGGACATGATCGGCCCCGCGCGCTGGCCCGACACCTATGCCTTCCGTCGGATGCTGGACGCCGGTGCAGACTGGTGCCTGTCGTCGGACTGGCCGGTCACCACGCTGAACCCGTTCCAGATCATCGAGACCGCCGTCACCCGCCAGCCCCGCCGGTCCGAGGGACGCCGGGCGCCCTTCCAGCCCGACCAGACCCTGACGGTCGAGGAATGCGTGCTGGGCTATACCTTGCAGGCCGCCCGGGCCTGCTGGCGCAGCGGGTTCACTGGCCTTCTGCGGCCGGGGTTTTCGGCCGACCTGATCGTGGTGAGCCAGGACATCTTCGCCTGTGCACCAGAGGCGATTTCCGAAACGCAGGTCCTTCTGACCCTGTTCAAGGGCCGCCCCGTGCATGCCGCCGCCCCGTTTGGAGACTGACCGATGAGCGAAGAGCACTATCCGCCGCACATGATCGCCATGCTTGAGGCCATATGGGGTGAGGGCTTTCTTTCCCCCGGCGGCGCCGAAGAGGTCGCCCGCGTGATCGGCACGCAGGCTCTTGCAGGACGATCCGTTCTGGACATCGGCTGCGGCGCGGGTGGCATCGACATTGCCCTGGTCCGTGCCCACGGCGCGGGCTACGTCACCGGGATCGACGTCGAGGACGCGGTGCTGAGCCATGCCCGTGCCCTGGTGGCAAAGGCCGGTCTCGGCGCGCGCATCGGCCTGGCCAAGGTCGCCCCCGGCCCGCTGCCCTTTCCGCCCTGCACCTTCGACGTGGTGTTCTCGAAGGATTCGATCATCCACATTTCCGACAAGCACGCCCTGATGGCAGAGGTCCTTCGCGTGCTGAGGCCCGGCGGCTGGTTCCTGGCCTCCGACTGGCTGATCGGCACCGAAGATGTGTCACCGCGCATGGCCGCCTACATCGCGGCCGAAGGGCTTGATTTCGGCATGGCGACGCCGGAGCGCTACCGTGACGCGATGACGGTGGCGGGCTTTGACAGCATCGACATCCAGTCGCGCAACCTCTGGTATCGAACCCGGGCGCGCGAAGAACTTGCCGGCCTGCAGGGAGACATCGGCGAACGTGCGGCGAGGACCCTGGGACGCGATTTCGTCGACCGCAACATCGACATCTGGCGCCGCATGATCCCCGTTCTCGACAGCGGCGAGCATTGCCCGACCCACCTTCGCGCGAAGAAACCGGCCGATCCGGGCCGTCCAGGTCGGGCCATGGACCACTGACGCACCAGGCACGGGCCCCGACCGACCGCATGGCCTTGAGGCGGAACCCGGTTCGGCCTCACCCATGACTCAAGTGGCGTGGCCTTGCCCTGAGCGGCACCAGCCGGACCGATTCAACACCGCCCAAGCCGACACACAACCGCTTTGCGAGCGGCGGCCTGTCTGGCGGCCTAAGCTATTTCAATGGTTTGGATGGAAGTGACTGGTGGAGCCGAGGGGAATCGAACCCCTGACCTCTTGAATGCCATTCAAGCGCTCTCCCAACTGAGCTACGGCCCCACCGGAGGTCCCGCGGAGTTCCCGCCGCGGTGCCGGGTGTCTAGGCGAAGGCGCGGAGGGCTGCAAGTGGAAAATGCAGGCCCCCGGGCCGGATCGCAGGTGCGTCAGACGTCTTCCTCGTCGCCGGGAACGTCGGCCAGTTCGTCCAGCGAAACGTTGTCGTCGGCGTCGTCTTCCAGCAGGTCGTCGTCCAGCTCGGCATCGTCCGGGACGGCGGCTTCCAGCAGATCCTCGTCCACCTCAAGCTCGTCGACCAGGGTGTCGTCCTTTTCGGGCACGACCCGGCTGATCACCGCGGCGGCCATCTTGCGGCGGACGGATTCGATGTCCACCACTTCGCCCGTGTAGGGGCTGACGACGGGGCTGCGGTTCAGGTCGTAAAAGCGCTTGCCGGTGGTCGGGCAGATGCGCTTCGTGCCCCATTCTTGCTTGGGCATGGGTTGGTCCCTTCGGTTTCGGGCAATCCGGAAAGCAGCCCCTTGCCATAGCGCGGGGCGGCTGTCAAAGGCTTTGTCACATGGCGCAGATGCGCCCTGCGCAACCGCTTTGCAAGGGAAAAGAATGCCGGTTTTGCCGGGAAATCCGCCGGTCGAGGTTCACCTGCGCCGCTCGGCCCGGGCGCGGCGGTTCTCGCTCAGGGTATCGCGGCTGGACGGCAAGGTGACGCTGACCCTGCCGCAACGCGCGCGAGAGCGCGAGGCGCTGGGGTTCCTGATGGCGCAAGAAGACTGGCTGCGCACCACCCTGGCCGGGATGCCCGAAGCCGCGGGGGCGCGGGTCGCGCTGGGGACCACGCTGCCGGTCGAAGGGGTGCCGCTGTGCTTGGAACCGGGGCCGGGCCGGTCGGTGCGGGTGGACGGTGGTCGCCTCCTGGTGCCCGGCGATCCGGCAGTGGCGGCGGTGCGGGTGGCGGCCTGGCTGAAGACCCTGGCCCGGGACCGGCTGGCGACGGCCTCCACCCGATATGCGGGCCTGGTGGGGCGCGGTTATCTGCAACTGACCCTGAGGGATACGCGGTCGCGCTGGGGTTCATGCAGTCCGGACGGGCGGCTGATGTATTCCTGGCGACTGATCCTCGCGCCGCCTTCGGTGCTGGATTACGTTGCAGCGCATGAAGTGGCGCATCTGGTCGAGATGAACCACTCACCAGCCTATTGGCAGGTCGTTTCGGACATCTGCCCAGACTGGCGGCGGGAACGGGCCTGGCTGCGGGCGCATGGCGAAGACCTGCACCGGTTGCGCTTCGGGGATTGACCCCCGGGCGGGGCTTTGCTTCCCTGTACGGCATGGCCTTGCCGACCCGCCCCCCGGCCCCGGATGCCGCTGCGCATGAGCGGCTGTATCGCACGTTGCGCCAGCAGGTGATGCATGGCGAGCTGGCGCCGGGCGTGGCGCTGACGCTGCGCGGGATCGCCCGGCAGTTCGGCGTCTCGATGACACCCGCACGCGAGGCGGCGCGGCGGCTGGTGGCCGAAGGGGCGCTGACGATGTCGTCGTCCGGCCGTCTGTCCACGCCCGAGCTCTCGCCCGAGCGGGTTGAAGAACTGGCCGCTGTGCGGGCGATGCTGGAACCCGAGATGGCCGCACGTGCGCTGCCGCGGGCACACTTCGCGCTGATCGAGCGCCTGACCGCGATCAACGCGCAGAACACCGAGGCCGCGCTGCGGCAAGACGCGGTGGCCTATGTGCGCACCAACCTTGAGTTTCACCGCGCGCTGTATCTGCGCGCCCAGACCCCGGCGATGCTGGCCCTGACCGAGACGGTCTGGCTGCAGCTTGGTCCCACCATGCGCGCGGTCTACGCAAGGCTGAACCGGCGCGAGCCGCCGACGCACCACCGGATGATCCTGGCTGCGCTGCGGGCGGGCGATGAGCCTGGCCTGCGGCTTGCGGTCCGGACCGACGTGACCCAGGGGTTGCGGCATCTGGCGGGGTGAGCCTCTGCATCCATGCACAATCAGCATGTGCATTTGCGCCTTGGTCGGGCGCCCCTTTCGCCCCATCTTGGCTGCAAGATTTGCCTTTCAAGGAGACCGGCCATGTCGATCCGCCCCGTTCTGGAAGCCCGCCGCGCCCAGCCGCATATCGAGGGTGCCGGCGTCCACCTGCACCGCGCCTTCGGCTTTCAGGACCCGACCGAAGCCGATCCCTTCCTGCTGTTCGACGATTTCCGTGGAGACCATCCGCGCGACTATTCGGCCGGGTTCCCGTGGCATCCGCACCGCGGCATCGAGACCATCACCTATGTGCTGGCCGGCACCGTGGAACATGGCGATTCGCTGGGTAACCGGGGCGTTCTGGGGCCGGGCTCGCTGCAACTGATGACCGCCGGGCGCGGCATCCTGCACCAGGAGATGCCCAAGGGTGACGGGCAGGGCCGGATGCACGGCTTCCAGCTTTGGGGAAACCTGCCCAAGGCCCTGAAGATGACCGCGCCACGCTATCAGGACATTTCTGCAGTCGAACTGCCCGAGCGGCATGAGGATGACGGCACCACGATCCGGGTGGTGATCGGCGACTGGCGCGGGGTGAAAAGCCCGGTCGACGGCATTGCCGCCGATCCGCAGTATCTGGATATCTCGGTGCCCCCCGGCCGCCGCAAGGAATTCCGCATCGACACCCGCCGCCGTGCCTTTGCCTATGTCTTTGACGGCGCTGCCCGTTTCGCCGATGCCGCCGCGCCCGAGGGCGTGCTGCTGGAAAAGGAAGTGGCAGGGCGTGAGGTCAACATCCGCGACCTGTCGGGCAACCGCACGCTGGTGCGCTTCGGCGCCGGCGATACGGTCACGGTGACCGCGGGGCCGCAGGGCGTGCGCTTTCTTCTGATCAGCGGCGCCCCGATTGAAGAGCCGGTGGCCTGGGCCGGGCCGATCGTGATGAACACAGAGGCCGAGTTGCGCCAAGCCTTCGCCGAGTTGCGCAACGGCACCTTCATTCGTCCGGCGCACTAGGGTCTTCTGCGGGCCTGAGGGGCCCGCAGAAGACTGCCCGTCAGGCGTGGATCGGGCCGTCGCCGCAGGCAAGGGCGGCTTCGCGCACGGCCTCGCTATAGGTGGGGTGGGCGTGGCAGGTCAGCGCGATATCTTGTGCGCTGGCGCCGAATTCCATCGCCACGCAGATCTCATGGATCAGGTCGCCGGCGCCAGGGCCGATGATGTGGCAGCCGAGGATACGGTCGGTTTCCTTGTCCGCCAGCATCTTGACGAAGCCGTCGCCCTGGAACACCGCCTTGGCGCGGCCGTTGGCCATGAAGTTGAACTTGCCCACCTTGTAGGCGCGGCCCTGGTCCTTGAGCTGTTCCTCGGTCAGGCCCACGGTGGCCACCTCGGGCGTGGTGTAGACCACGCCGGGGATCACGCCATAGTTCACATGGCCATACTTGCCGGCCATGATCTCGGCCAGGGCCATGCCTTCATCCTCGGCCTTGTGCGCCAGCATCGGCCCGGCGATGGCGTCGCCGATGGCATACAAGCCGCTGATATTGGTGCGATACTGCCCGTCGGTCAGGATCGTGCCGCGCGGCCCCATCTCGACCCCAAGGCCTGCAAGCCCCAGTCCGGCGGTATAGGGTTTGCGGCCCGTCGCGACCAGCACGACATCGGCTTCGATCTCGCCGGGGCTGTCGTCCTTGCGCAGCTTCCAGGCCACCTTGGCGCCCTTCTTTGTCTTCTCGACAACCTGCACGGCGGCGCCCAGGATGAACTTGAGGCCCTGCTTCTGCAGGATGCGCTGGAAGGCCTTGGCGACCTCGGCATCCATGCCGGGCGTGATGGCGTCGAGGTATTCCACCACCGTCACCTCGGCCCCCAGCCTGGCATAGACGCTGCCCATCTCCAGCCCGATCACCCCGGCGCCGATGACCACCATGCTTTTCGGGATCTTCGGCAGGGAAAGGGCGCCGGTCGAGGTCACGATCACCTCTTCGTCCAGGGTGATGCCGGGAAGGACCGATGCCTCGGACCCCGTTGCAATCACGATGTGCTTTGCCTCGTGCACCTCGTCGCCGACCTTGACCTTGCCGGGTTCGGGGATGTTGCCCCAACCTTTCAGCCAGGTCACCTTGTTCTTCTTGAACAGGAATTCGACGCCCTTGGTGTTGGTTGTCACCACATCGTCCTTGTAGCGCAGCATGCGGTCCCAATCGACCTTGGGCTTGGCCCCCATCAGGCCCATCTTCTCGAAGTTTTCCTGGGCGTCGTGCAGGGCATGCGTGGCGTGCAGCATCGCCTTCGAGGGGATGCAGCCGACGTTCAGGCAGGTGCCACCCAACGTCTCGCGCCCCTCGACCACGGCGACCTTGAGGCCCAGCTGCGCGGCGCGGATGGCGCAGACATAGCCGCCGGGGCCGGCGCCGATCACGATCACGTCGAAGTCAGCCATGGGTCGGGTCCTTTCGGGTTCGGCGCGTCGGCGCCGCGTATGGTTTACGTATGGCAGACGTATGGCTTTGCGCCAGACGTCAGATGAGAGCGGCCGCCAGCATCAGGAGGGTGGCGAAGAAGCCGACGCTCCAGATGACCGAGCGCCAGGGGCGCCAGCCAAGGGCGTAGGCCGGGATGTAGAGAACACGCGCGCCCAGGAAGGCCCAGGCGGCGGCTTGCGTCACGGCTGACGACTGGCCGCCGACGGTGACCACGACCACGGCAAGGGTGAACAGGATCAGCCCCTCGAAGTGGTTGTTCATCGCCCGCTGCAGCCGGCCGGTCAGGGTGGACAGGCCATGCTCGGGCGGCTTGTCGCGTGGGCCGGCGGTGTAGCGGGTGCCCAGTTCCAGGTTCGCGGGCACGGCGAACAGCAGGAATTGCACGGCCTGCAACAGGCCGCACAGGGCAAGGGCGGTCAGTTCGGGGGTCATGCAGCAGCTCCCTTGGTCCAGGCGCGAAGGGTGGCGGGGATCAGCAGCCGCGCCTTGCGGGCGGCAAAGTCGGCCAGGCAGTCGGTCTCGGCCTCGGCCACGCCGGGCAGGGCGCGCAGGCGGTCGATCTCGGCCCGGGTCGCCGGCCAATGCCGCAGGATCGATCGGTCCTGTGCCTCGTTGCGGTTGGCCATGCGGTGCCAGCGGCCGTTCAGGTGATACTTGTCGCTGGTCTTGCCCTGGCCATCGCCGCGGTCGTTCTTCATCAGGAAGGTATCTCGAGAGCGGACGGCATAGTGGTTCACGCAGGCCCCCGGCGCCAAGGCGCGGTCAAGCGGGCGATACCTGGCCCGCGGCGGGCCCAGCAGCACCGCGCCGTCCAGCGGTTCCCCGGCGCTGCTCACCACCCGCGGCGCGGCAATCCGCGGCCGGGTCGGCATGTGGTCCGAGCAATGGGCAAAGGCACGGAAGCGGAACAGCGACTTGAACTTGGTCGTCTCGGGGCCGGGCGCGGCCTCGCAGGCGGTGAAGGCGGGCAGCGTCTCGCCCGGCCAGTCGGTCAGGCCGCTGTCGCCGAAGGCCCGCCAGGGCAGGGCGATCACATGCGCCGCGCCAGCCAGGGCCAGCAGGTCCTGCACCCGGCCCGCGCCATGGGCGACGTTGAGGAATTCGTCGCTGTCGAGATGCGCCAGCCACTCGGCCGGGCTGTCGGACAGCCAGGCCAGCGCGCGCCGCATGCCGTGATCCTGTGGCGCCTCGCCCGGGGGTGTGGGGTTGGCCAGATGCACCACCGCGCCCGCGGCCGCTAGCCGGTCCAGCAGGGCGTCTGATCCGTCGGTGCAGTCGTTCGTCGCCACCAGCACCGGATCGAAGCCGATCACCCGGTGATAGGCCAGCCATTCGAGAAGGAAGACCCCCTCGTTGCGCATGCAGGCCAAGAGGGCGACCGGGGCGCCGGTCATGGCGCGGCTTTGGCAAGGGCCTGGGGCAGGCGGGTGAACTCCAGCCGGACCAGACGCTGCATCCAGTCGGGGTCTTCGGCGCAGAAGGCGATGACTTCGGAGAAGGGCGTGTCGGGTGGCAGCGTCAGGCTTCCCGGCAGGGCGCTGGCGGTGAAGGCCACCAGGTTGGGCGGCGAGACGCCGTTGTTCGCCAGAACGGCCAGCGTCTCGGTGACCTGCTTCTTCCAGATGTCGCGGACAGAGGCCTGGGCGCTTGGCTCCAGCGCGGTGCAGGTGAGGAAGACGCGGAATTCCGTCATCGCCCGGTCAAGGACCTGGCCGTAGGCGGCGGCGCGGTCCTGGGCGACGGCGGGAAGGCCGCAAACGATGCCGATCAGGGCGAGGGGGACGTGGGGACGGGTCATGGGGGGCCTAGGGATTGGAGACAGGTGTTCGCTGCGCGCCATCGCCCGCAGGATGGGCAAGATTGCCCATCCTACGTTGCCCGCTTACAGGTCCATCAGCAGGCGGCGGGGGTCTTCCAGCGCCTCTTTCACCCGGACGAGGAAGGTCACGGCGCCTTTGCCGTCGACGATGCGGTGGTCGTAGCTCAGCGCCAGATACATCATCGGGCGGATGACGATCTGGCCACCGACCACCACCGGGCGGTCCTGGATCTTGTGCATGCCGAGGATGCCGGATTGCGGGGGGTTGAGGATGGGCGAGGACATCAGGCTGCCGTAGACGCCGCCGTTCGAGATGGTGAAGCTGCCGCCCTGCATCTCGGCCATCGACAGCTTGCCGTCGCGGGCGCGCAGGCCCAGTTCGGCGATCTTCTTTTCGATGGCGGCAAAGCCCATCTGGTCGGCGTCGCGCACCACCGGCACCACAAGGCCGGTGGGCGTGCCGACGGCGACGCCCATGTGGACATAGTTCTTGTAGACGACGTCGGTGCCGTCGATCTCGGCGTTGACCTCGGGCACCTCTTTCAGGGCATGGCAGCAGGCCTTCACGAAGAAGGCCATGAAGCCGAGCTTGACCCCGTGCTTCTTCTCGAAGCTGTCCTTGTAGGTGTTGCGCAGCTCCATGATGCCGGACATGTCGACCTCGTTGTAGGTCGTCAGCATGGCGGCGGAGTTCTGGGCGTCTTTCAGGCGGCGCGCGATGGTCTGGCGCAGGCGGGTCATCTTGACCCGTTCCTCGCGGGCAGCGTCCTCGGCCGGGACCGGGGCGCGGGGAATGGCGGCGGGCGAGGGTGCCGGGGCAGAGGCGGCGGCGGCGGCGCCTGGGGCGCCGGCCACCGTGCGGGCGACGTCTTCCTTCATCACCCGCCCGTCACGGCCGGTGGCCTGCACCTGTTCGGGGGTCAGGCCGGCTTCGGCCATGGCCTTGCGGGCCGAGGGGCTGGCGGCGACCTCGGGGCGGGGCGTCACCTGCTCGGGGCCGGCCCCCGGAGAGCCGACCTGGGCGGCGGCTTTCGCCTGCGGATCGGCCTTGGCGGCCGGCGCGGGCGTGGGCGCGGCGGCGGCGCCGCCTTCGCTGACGATCGCCAGCCGGGCGTTGGCGGCGACCGTCGTGCCCTCGGGCGCGATGATCTCGGCCAGAACGCCGGTGACGGGCGAGGGGACCTCGACCGAAACCTTGTCGGTTTCCAACTCGCACAGCATCTCGTCCTGCTTCACGGCGTCGCCCGGCTTCTTGAACCAGGTGGACACGGTGGCCTCGGACACGGATTCCCCAAGGGCGGGTACCATCACGTCAGTCATTTCGTCTTTCTCCCGCGCCCATCGCGGCGCCATTTCGGTGCCCCCGCGCCACGACCGGGCGCGGGGTGTGAAGCTCAGATCGTCAGCGCGGCGTTGACGAGTGTCGTCTGTTCGGCCTTGTGGCGGCTGGCAAGGCCGGTGGCGGGGGCCGCTGCGGCGACACGGCCGACGTATTTCGCCCGGGTGGTCTTGCTGCGGACCTTGGTCAGCAGGGTTTCCAGTTCCGGCTCGATGAAGCTCCAGGCGCCCTGGTTCCGTGGCTCTTCCTGGCACCAGACGAAATCGGCCTTGGGGAAGCGTGACAGTTCGGCCGTAAGCGAGATCGTCGGCACCGGGTAAAGCTGTTCGACGCGGAGAAGGTAGATGTCGTCGATGCCCCGCGCATCGCGTTCGGCCAGAAGGTCGTAGTAGACCTTGCCCGAGCACAGGACGACACGGCGGATCTTGGCGTCGGGCTGCAGCTTCTGCGCGGAGTGGCCCTTCTGCGCATCGTCCCAGAGCACGCGGTGGAACGACGACGGGGCGAGAAGATCCTGCGTGTCCGAGACGCAGAGCGGATGGCGCAACAGCGACTTGGGTGTCATCAGGATCAGCGGCTTGCGGAAATCGCGGTGCAGCTGGCGGCGCAGCGCGTGGAAGTAGTTCGCCGGCGTGGTGCAGTTGGCGACGATCCAGTTTTCCTCGGCCGAAAGCTGCAGGAAGCGTTCCAGGCGGGCGGATGAGTGTTCCGGCCCCTGGCCTTCCATGCCGTGCGGCAGCAGGACCACAAGTCCCGACATCCGCAGCCATTTCGATTCCGACGCGTTGATGAACTGGTCGAACATGATCTGCGCGCCGTTGGCGAAGTCGCCGAACTGCGCTTCCCAAAGCGTCAGAGCATTGGGTTCGCTGAGCGAATAGCCGTATTCGAAGCCGAGCACGGCGTATTCCGACAGGGCAGAGTCGATCACCTCATACCGGGCCTGGCCGGCGCGGATGTGGTTCAGCGGGTAGTAGCGTTCCTCGGTCGCCTGGTCGATCCAGCCGGAATGGCGCTGGCTGAAGGTGCCTCGGGTGCAGTCCTGGCCGGCCAGGCGGACGGGAAAGCCCTCGATCTGAAGGCTGCCGAAGGCCAGCGCCTCGGCGGTGGCCCAGTCGATGCCGCGGCCGGTTGCGAACATTTCCTTCTTGGCCTCAAGCTGGCGGACCACGGTCTTGTGCAACTCGAAGCCTGCGGGCACCCGGGTCAGCGCGGATGCAACCTCCTCCAGCACTTCGGGCGGAAGATAGGTCTCGCCACGCTGGTAGGTCTCAAGGTCCTTCGGCTGCATGTTCTTCCAGCGGCCGTCCAGCCAGTCGGCCTTGTTCGGCTTGAAATTCCGCCCGGCCTCGAATTCCTCGTTCAGGCGGGCCTGAAAGGCGGCCTTCATGTCCTCGATCTCGCCTTCCGGGATCAGGCCGTCGGCGACCAGGCGTTCGGTGTACAGCTGCAGCGTGGTCTTGTGACGCTTGATCCGGTTGTACATCGCCGGGTTGGTGAACATCGGCTCGTCGCCTTCGTTGTGACCAAAGCGGCGGTAGCAGAACATGTCGATGACGACGTCCTTGTGGAACTTCTGCCGGAACTCGATCGCCACCTTGGCGGCGTGGACCACGGCCTCAGGGTCATCGCCGTTGACGTGGAAGATCGGCGCTTCGACCATCAGCGCGATGTCGGTGGGGTAGGGCGAGGTGCGCGAGAAGTGCGGCGCCGTGGTAAAGCCGATCTGGTTGTTCACCACGATGTGGATAGTGCCGCCGGTGCGGTGGCCCTTGATGCCCGAAAGCTGGAAGCACTCGGCCACCACGCCCTGGCCGGCAAAGGCCGCGTCGCCGTGCAGAAGAAGCGGCAGCACGCTGATCCGTTCGTCCGGCGGGTCGCCGTTCTGGTCCTGCTTGGCGCGCACCTTGCCCAGCACGACAGGGTTCACCGCCTCAAGGTGGCTGGGGTTTGCGGTCATCGACAGGTGAACGGTGTTGCCGTCGAAAGTGCGGTCCGACGAGGCGCCCAGGTGATACTTGACGTCGCCCGAGCCTTCCACGTCGTCCGGCTTGTAGCTGCCGCCGTGGAATTCATGGAAGATCGCCTTGTATGGCTTCTGCAGCACGGTGGCGAGGATGTTCAGCCGACCGCGGTGCGGCATGCCGATGGCGATCTCGCGCAGGCCCAATTGCCCACCGCGCTTCATGATCGCTTCCATCGCGGGAATCAGCGCCTCGCCGCCATCCAGGCCAAAACGCTTGGTGCCGGTGTATTTGACGTGGCAGAACTTCTCGAAACCCTCCGCCTCGACCAGCTTGTTCAGGATGGCGCGGCGGCCTTCGCGGGTGAAGTGGATCTCCTTGCCGTAGCCTTCGATCCGCTCCTTCAGCCAGCCGGCCTGCTCGGGGTCCGAGATGTGCATGTATTGCAGCGCAAAGGTGCCGCAGTAGGTGCGCTTCACCAGATCCATGATCTGGCGCATCGAGGCATGCGTCAGGCCCAACACGTTGTCGATGAAGATCGGCCGGTCCATGTCGGCTTCGGCAAAGCCATAGGAGGCAGGGTCCAGTTCCGGGTGCGGGGTCTGGTCGCGCATCCCCAGCGGGTCAAGGTCGGCCACCAGATGGCCGCGGATGCGGTAGGCGCGGATGATCATCAGCGCGCGGATGCTGTCGACCACGGCGCGCTGCAACTGGCTTTCGGTCAGGTTGACGCCCTGTTCGGCGGCCTTGGCGGCGATCTTCTGCGCGGCGGCCTTGCTGTCCTTGGGTGGCGGCGGGGCCGGCCATTCGCCGGTCATCGCCGCGGTCAGGTCGTCTTGCGGGCTGGGCGGCCAGTCGGTGCGCGCCCAGGACGGCCCGGCGGCGGCGCGCTTGGCGTCGATGTCGCTGTCGCCAAGCGCCCGGAAGAATTCAGCCCATTGCGCATCGACGCTGTTGGGGTCGGCCGCATAGCGGGCGTGCAGCTGGTCAACGTAGTCGGCGTTCGCGCCCTGCAGGAAGCTTGAGGCGTGGAACTGGCTGGTCGGGATCTGTTCGGTCATGGGGTTACCTCAAGCAGGGTGGGACCGCTGTCTTGGACAAGGCGTGCGGGCGCGGCAAGGCTGGCCGGAAACCCTCGCATTCGCCGCAGATACATGTTTTTTCTGAAGAATCGGCCTTGTCGGTCAGCTGTTCTTATCATGGTTCCAGAGCCCACTTCGGATGAGAGACGTTGCTGTAGAAAGCCGCACCTATGCCGGTCTGGATATTCGCGTCCGTGCCCAGCCCCTTGGAATCAATCGAGGCGGAGGTGACGCTGAGGCCAGTGCGGACGGTTTGGGAGTAGAAGAATTCGACTGTCGTCAGGCTTAGCGCTGGCGCTGTCGGCGCGCGGAGTTTCGGAAAGTAGGACTTTCCCCGCAACTGCGTGGCGGGAACCGCCAGCAGGCAGGAGAAGCCAGTCTTCAGTTTCGTGCCCTCGGTGAGGGTGAGGAGAACCGCCCCTGACTCTGCGTGGCGCAAGAGCGTCGCATGTTCATCGGTCAAGACCCGGTCGGCGAAGCCTTTGGCAACGGGCCAGGCTTCCTGCCAAAGGTCGGCGCCTTCGCTTGTGCCATGAACCGGTCTTGGAAACACATACTGGGCCGCGATGAAGGCCACTGCGATGTCGTCGTGATAGGTGCCGGCGGCGTCGCCAGGAACCTGAGACCAGCCTTCCGATTCAAGAACCCTGGTTGCGGTGTCCGGCTGGTGTGCCACCGCAACGCAGATGGACATGGTGTCTTGAGCTGAAAACGGGCGTTCGCCGGCAGGCGCCTTCGCCGCCGCGAAGGAGACAAGGCAAAGGGCTGCGATTGCACCTGCCAGACGCGCCATGTTCTACCCCTTGATCGCCTGCAGCACGGCCTCGCCCAGGCCCGCCGGGCTGTCGGCCACCACGATCCCGGCGGATTTCATCGCCTCGATCTTGCTGCCGGCATCGCCCTTGCCGCCCGCCACGATGGCGCCGGCATGGCCCATGCGGCGGCCGGGGGGGGCGGTGCGGCCGGCGATGAAGCCGGCGGTGGAGGATTGTTCGGTCATTGGGTTACCTCGGAGGGAGGGGGGAGTAGAGGTTGGGGCCGGGCTGCGACAGTGCGCTGAGCCAAACGACCGTGAGAAGAAGGCTTGCACCAAGGATCAGCAGGCAAATCATGATTGGTTGAAAAGCCCTGGTCGTAGGAAATGCGAATACAGAGAGTGCTATGACGGCAATGACCAAGCAGACTGCCACCAGCGGAACAAGCGCAAGTCTACCGGAGAATCCGGCATCATGCAGGCGGCGCATCATTGCTGCTGAAACGGGCATCACGCAGGCGAACGCGGCCATGGCGGCCAATGGCGAGACCACTACCCCTGCCGTCATGCGCGCCGTTTCATCGCCGAAGTTGAGCCAGAGGTGTGCGGTCAGTCTCGGCCACACGATTCCGTCCAAGGCCGATGCGAGTCCGGTCAACACCACTGCGGCAAGCGCCAACCACCAGAATTCGGAGCGGGAAGCCCGCCCCGAGAACTGGAAGGACTTGGCAAAGCCGGTCCGTATGGCTCGCGCCGGTCCCATACCTACCCCTTGATCGCTTTCAGTACCGCTTCGCCCAGGCCCGCGGGGCTGTCGGCCACCACGATCCCGGCGGATTTCATCGCCTCGATCTTGCTGCCGGCATCGCCCTTGCCGCCCGCCACGATGGCGCCGGCGTGGCCCATGCGCCGGCCTTCGGGCGCGGTGCGGCCGGCGATGAAGCCGGCGGTGGGCTTCCAGCGGCCGCGCTTCTTTTCCGAGGCCAGGAATTCCGCCGCCTCCTCTTCCGCCGAGCCGCCGATCTCGCCGATCATGATGATCGAGGTGGTGGCAGGATCGGCGAGGAACATTTCCAACACGTCAATGTGCTCGGTCCCCTTGATCGGGTCGCCGCCGATGCCGACGGCGGTGGTCTGGCCTAGCCCGACGTCGGTGGTCTGCTTGACCGCCTCGTAGGTCAGCGTGCCAGAGCGGGACACGACGCCGACCGAGCCCTTGGAGAAGATGCTGCCCGGCATGATGCCGATCTTGCATTCGCCGGGGGTCAGCACGCCGGGGCAGTTCGGCCCGATCAGGCGCGACTTCGAATTGATCAGCGCGCGCTTCACCCGCATCATGTCCAGCACTGGGATGCCTTCGGTGATGCAGACGATCAGCGGAATCTCGGCGTCGATGGCCTCAAGGATGCTGTCGGCCGCAAAGGGCGGCGGGACGTAGATCGCGGTCGCATCGGCGCCGGTCTTCTCGGCGGCCTCATGCACGCTGTCAAAGACCGGCAGGCCCAGGTGTTCGCTGCCGCCCTTGCCGGGTGTGACGCCGCCGACCATGCGGGTGCCATAGGCGATGGCCTGTTCGGAATGGAAGGTGCCCTGCGACCCGGTGAAGCCCTGGCAGATGACTTTGGTATTTGCGGTGACGAGTACGGCCATCGGGGCCTCCTTCAGAAATTTCTTCTTTCGGCGGGACCGGCCCGCCGCAGGGTCTTGGTCGGGATCGCCGGCCCTTACGGGCAGGTGATGGTGATCTGGCCGCCGTCGGCGGTGCCGGCCTGGGCCATGGCGGCCTGCTCGGCACAGACCTCGGCGCTGTCGCTGGGCGTGCCGCCGCAGGCCGCAAGGGCGGCAAGCGCGATCAGGGTGGGGGCAACGAGGATCAGGCGCATGGAGTCTTCCCTTTCCGTTTGGTGGCGGCAGTCGTCTGTCCGGTCATTTCATCTCAGGGCAAGGACCAGGATGTTCGCCCGAACCGTTTTCCTACGCCTTTACCGCCTTGACGATCTTCTTTGCCGCGTCCGACAGGTCGTCCGCCGCGATCACGTTCAGGCCGCTTTCATTGATGATCTTCTTGCCGAGGTCCACGTTGGTGCCTTCAAGCCGCACCACCAGCGGGACCTTGAGGCCGACTTCCCTGACCGCGGCGATCACGCCCTCGGCGATGATGTCGCAGCGCATGATGCCGCCGAAGATGTTGACCAGGATGCCCTTCACGTTCGGGTCGCTGGTGATGATCTTGAAAGCCTCGGTGACCTTTTCCTTGCTGGCGCCGCCGCCGACGTCAAGGAAATTGGCGGGCTCGGCCCCGTAAAGCTTGATGATGTCCATGGTGGCCATCGCCAGGCCGGCGCCGTTGACCATGCAGCCGATCTCGCCCTCAAGCGCGATGTAGTTCAGGTCGAACTTGCTTGCCGCCAGTTCCTTGGGGTCTTCCTCGGTCTCGTCGCGCAGGGACAGGATGTCGGGGTGGCGATAGAGCGCGTTGCCGTCAAAGCCCATCTTGGCATCAAGCAGCTTCAGGGTGCCGTCCTTGAGCACGCAGAAGGGGTTGATCTCGACCATGTCCATGTCTTTTTCGGTGAACAGCCGGTACAGGTTGCGCACGATGCCGACGCATTGCTTGACCTGCGGGCCGGTCAGCCCCAGCGCAAAGGCCACGCGACGGCCGTGGAAATCCTGCAGGCCCGTGGCCGGGTCGACGGTGATGGTCAGGATCTTTTCCGGCGTGTCATGCGCCACGTCCTCGATGCTCATCCCGCCTTCGGTGGAACAGACGATCGAGATGCGGCTGGATTTGCGATCGATCAGCAGCGCAAGATAGAATTCGCGCGCGATGTCGCTGCCGTCCTCGATGTAGATGCGGTTGACCTGCTTGCCGGCCGGGCCGGTCTGCAGGGTGACCAGCGTGCGGCCCAGCATCTGGCGGGCGAATTCGGCCGCTTCCGAGACGCTGCGGGCCAGCCGGACACCGCCCTTCTCGCCAGCCTCGTCTTCCACGAAGTGCCCTTTGCCACGGCCGCCGGCGTGGATCTGCGCCTTGACCACCCAGAGCGGGCCGTCCAACTCGCTCGCCGCGGTCTTGGCCTCTTCGGCGCGATAGACGATGCGGCCGTCCGAGACCGGGACCCCGTAGCTGCGGAGCAGCGCCTTGGCCTGATATTCGTGGATGTTCATGGGGGTCCGTCCCGTCGTTCTGTGGCTTTGGCCCGGGTTCTGGCACGGAACTGCAAGTCCCGACAAACGCAAATGCGCCCGGGGCCGGGTTTCGGGCCGGGAAAATGCAGTTTGTGATCACAGGTGGAAAACGTGTGATCACATGAGCGAATCGCGGCGGCACCGAAGCCCCGGCTGAGAGCGCTAACGTGATTCGTCCCCGGTGCCCTTCGGCCTAGTTCAGGAACACCGCGAAAAGCATGGAATCGCCCTGGACCAGGCGTTCGAAATCGCGCCAGGCGCCCAGGCTCATGACGGTGCCGGTTTCGGCATAGGACAGGAATCCCTGGCCCTGAACCATGGCCACAAGGTCGATCGCGGGCGGGTTCTCGAACAGCTTCGCCACGTTGATGCCGGCATCGGCGCCATAGCGCCAGTGTGGGGCGAGACGGTCGCCTTTCAGCATCTGTTCGGCCTCGTCCAGCACGGCCAGCCAGCGGTCGCCAGTGCCGTCGGGCACGAAGAGGCCTAGGGCCGAGGTCTGCCGGTCGTTCGGCACCCATTCGCCGGCGTTGTCGGTTTCGGACCGCAGCAGCGCCCAGAACCGGCGGTTCTCGGTGATCATCGCCAAGAGGTGGCCGTGGGCGGCGCGGGTCAGGGCGGGGTCAGGCTGTTGCGCGGCGGCCATCAGGATCATGGCGACGCGGTCGACCTGGCGGCCGAACATCATGTCAAAGGCGTTCGAGGGCGGGGTCGGGCCCCACATCTCCTTCATCGCCTTGGCCGAGGCGCTGACGCGGTCGACGGCGGGGCCGGGGTCATAGGCCAGCGCCAGATTGGCGAAGGCCGACAGGAAATGGGTATAGGCCGACAACCAGGCCGCATCTGCGGTGTCGAAGCGGATCGCCGGGTCCAGAACGTCGACAGCGGCGCGGCGGCCGCCGATGGCATTCAGGGCGACGTCGCCGATGCCCTCGCCCTCATCGCGGGTGGCGTTCATGTTGATGTCGAACCACAGGTCGGCCATGGCGATTTCCAGCGCGAAATCGCGCGGGCCCAGCCGGTCAAGCGCGGCGCGGGCGGCGTCCATGTCGGCCGCAAGCCCGGTCAGCAGATCGACCAGATCGGTGCCGGTAAAGGCACGCGCGGCGGGGTTCTCCGGGATCGGCAGCCGCAGGATCGGCAGTTCCGACCAGTCGGCCTGCATTCCGGTCTGCCAGCGCAATTGCAGGGCGCGCTCGACCCCGGACAGGAAATGCAAGCCAGCCAGCGCGAACAGATCGGGCGGCGTCGGGTCAGGCAGCCCGGCCAGCCGCGCCTCGGTGGCGGCAATGCCGGACGATGCAATCTCCGCCGACAGCGGCGACCGTTCGGCCAGGCCCATCCCGGGCAGCAGGGCAAAGACGGCAGCAAGGACGGAAAGGCGCATCGGCAGTCTCCTGTCAGCTTGGCGGCAAGGATGCGGCCGGGCCAAGCCGGGGGTCAAGGCTGCTGACGGTAGGGAATCCCCCGCGGCCGCGAAGAATGCGCTCAGCGCGGGGGTATTTGAGCCAAGATGAAGCGGCTCCCTTCATCTTGGCTCAAATACCCCGGGGGTGCGGGGGCTGGCCCCCGCCCTTTTTCGGCCATTCAGACCGGCGTCAGGGCCAGCAGACGCTGGCTGCGGGGCAGGCGGCGGGGGCGCCAGTCGGGGGTGAAACCGGCGGCGCGGGCCTCGGCTTCCACCTGCGCCGCCGGGCGGTGCCAGGGCGGGCGGTCGGGGTGGGTGACCACGCCGTCGGGCTGGCGGTGCGGGCCGGCGTGGCCCTGGGGGGCCAGGAAGACGGTCAGCAGCATCCGCCGCAGCCGGGGGAAACGGGCACGAACCTGCGCCAGCGCACGCGGCAGGGCGTCGGGCGGCAGGTGGGTGAAGACGGCGAAGGCGAGTGCGATGTCGATGCTGTCGGGCAGGCCGGGAAAGCCGAAGTCGGCGTCTTCGACCAGATTGCCGGGGGGCAGGCGGGCGCGGGTCTCGTCGCTCAGTTCCGCCTCATGGCCACGGCGCATCAGCGCAAGGCTGGCATCGGTGCCCCAGTAGTGCCCCGGCGCAAGGTAGGCCGCGGCGCGGTGGCCCAGCCGCAGGCAGCCGCAGCCGATGTCCAGAAGCCGGTCCTCGGGCCGCAGCCCTTCGTCCAGCAGCAGCGCCATCTGCGCCGCCGCCGTTTCCGACCAGCGGCCGCCGACGATGTCGCGGTGCCGGCCGTCTGCCAGCGCCCGGTCATAAAAGCCGGGCGCAAGGTAGGGCGAGGCGCTCACTCGGACGGCTTGGCCGGCTTGGCGGGCGGCTTTTGCATCGAGGCGGCCTTCATCCGGGCCAGCAGCGCCGCCTTGTCGTCCGCCTTGGCCGGCGGGGCGCCCTTGGAGTTCATCCGTTTCGGCCGCGGGCCGGGCTTGGCGGTGCTGGCGCCGCCGGATTTGGAGTAGTTCATCATCTCACCCATGTTCGGCGCCAAGGCCGGTCAGTTCAGGAACACCATCATCAGCCCGGCATTGCCAAGCATCATCTCGTCAAACCGCCGGAGGTTTTCATCGCTGACCACCGGCCCCTGTTCCATATAGGGCACCGCGGCCCAACCTTGTAGCCAGCCGGTCACGCTGATCGGGCGGGGATCGTCGAACATCCGGCCGAAGTTCACGCCCTGACCGCCGGGGCCGCGCCAGTAGGGCAGCAAGAGCCGACCCGTCAGCAGCGCCTCGCCATCGGCCAGCACGGCCAGCCATTGCGGCCCGGTGCCCGGCGGCAGGTCGAACCCCAGGGCCGAGGTCTGGCCCTCGGCCGGTATCCATTCGCGGTCGTTGTCGGTCTCCTGCACGGCAAGGGTCCAGAACCGGCGGTTCTGTTCGACCATGCCCAGGAATTGCGCCTTTGCGGCCTGGGCGCGGGCCACATCGGGGGCCTTGTTGACCGCGCCTTCGACCATGGCGAAGGTGTCCATGAACTGGC
Organism: Rhodobacter sp. Har01; assembly: GCF_020564565.1. GTDB lineage: Bacteria > Pseudomonadota > Alphaproteobacteria > Rhodobacterales > Rhodobacteraceae > Pseudogemmobacter. Next base: position 371,536 of record NZ_JAJCTD010000003.1, on the reverse strand, counting down.
CGAACGAGGCGTCAAAGCTGTAGTCCGGGCCGGTTGACGGGGGCGCCACCTTCAGCGACATGCGGGCGGCGATCACCCGGTCGATGGCCTCGGCCGGGTCATAGGCCAGCACCACGTTGGAGATGCCCGACAGCAGGTGGGCATAGGCGGCCAGCCAGGCCGCGTCGGCGGTGTCGAAGCGGATCACCGGCAACGGCAGGGCAGGGTCGCGCTCGGCCCATTGCCAGCCCATCAGCTGCGGCCCCAGGATGGCGCCGGCGTCTTCGCCCGCATCGCGCGCGCCGTTGGCGTTCACGTCGAACCAGAGGTCGGCGAAGGCAACCTCCAGCGCGAAGTCCTGGCCTTGGGGCAGGGCGGCAAGGTCTTGCCGGGCGGCCTGCATCTTCGCATCGACGTCGGCGAAAAGCTGGCTCAGCAATGCGCCCTGAAAGGGCTCGGGAGACGGGTTGGGCGGCAGCGGCAGGCGCAGAAGCGGCAGGCCGGTGGTGTCGCCCGCCTGGCCCAGCGCCTGATCCATGCCGGTGCGCCATTGCAGCTGCAGCGCCGATTCAATGCCCGACAGGAAGCGCAGCCCGCCCAGCGCAAAGCGTTCGGCGGGGGTCGGCTGATCGACCGCGTCCAGCGTGGCCAGCGTGGCGGCAATGCCGTTCTGGCCGATCGACTGCGACACGGCGATTTCTGCCGCGGCCGGGGTGGCCAGCAGCAGCAGGGCGGCAAGGGCGGCTTTCATGGGCGTCACCTTTCGGAAAGGGCCGTCTGAAACGCAGAATGCGCAGCCGGGGGCTGCGCATTCAAGTGCGGGATTCGGGGCCGGCTCAGGCCAGCGAGGCGTCGATGCCCTTGCAGGCGGTGACCAGGCCCTTCACGGCCTCGATCGACTTGTCGAGCATCGCCTGTTCGGCCGGGTTCAGCGTGATGTCGACGATGCGTTCCACGCCGCCGGCGCCGATCACCGTCGGCACGCCGACATAGATGCCGTCCAGCCCATAGGCGCCCTTGACGTAGGCCGCGCAGGGCAACAGGCGCTTTTGGTCCTTGAGATAGGCTTCCGCCATCTCGATGGCCGATGTGGCGGGTGCGTAGAAGGCCGAGCCGGTCTTCAGCAGGCCGACAATTTCGGCCCCGCCGTCGCGGGTGCGCTGGACGATGGCATCCAGACGGTCCTGCGTGGTCCAGCCCATGGCCACCAGGTCGGGCAGCGGAATGCCGGCGACGGTGGAATAGCGGGTCAGCGGCACCATGGTATCGCCATGGCCGCCCAGCACGAAGGCGGTGACGTCCTTCATCGAGACGCCGAATTCGAGGCTCAGGAAGTGCCGGAAGCGGGCCGAGTCCAGCACGCCGGCCATGCCCACCACCTTGTTGTGCGGCAGGCCCGAAAACTCGCGCAGCGCCCAGACCATGGCATCCAGCGGGTTGGTGATGCAGATGACAAAGGCGTTCGGCGCATGGGCCTTGAGGCCCTCGCCCACCGACTTCATCACCTTGAGGTTGATGCCCAAGAGGTCATCCCGGCTCATCCCCGGTTTGCGCGGCACGCCGGCGGTGACGATGCAGACGTCGGCGCCAGCGATGTCGGCGTAGGAGTTGGTGCCCGTCATGTCGGCGTCAAAACCCTCGGACGGGCCGGACTGGGCGATGTCCAGCGCCTTGCCCTGGGGCGTGCCTTCCGCGATGTCGAACAGAACGACGTCGCCAAGTTCCTTGAGCGCGGCGAGGTGGGCGAGCGTGCCACCGATCTGGCCGGCGCCGATGAGGGCGATCTTGGGTCGGGCCATGGCTTGATGTCTCCTGCAGGGGGTGGGCGTGCGAGTCGGCCCGAGGGGTAGCCGCTTCCACGGGTTCTGTCCAGCACCCCAAAGGGCTGCGGTATACCATTGCATGCAGAAATTCGGGCCTTCCTGCGAAGGGCCGAAGGGGTTAGCGGTAACGGCCGGGAGGGCACCATGGACGGTGCAACATTCTGGGTGGCGGCCGTAACGGCCTCGGTGCTGGTCGGCCTCAGCAAGGGCGGGCTGCCGCTGATCGGCATGCTGGCTGTTCCGGTGCTGGCACTGGCGATTTCGCCGGTGGCGGCGGCGGGGCTGCTGCTGCCGGTCTATGTGGTGTCCGACGTCTTCGGCCTTTGGGCCTATCGACAGGTCTTCGACCGCCGGGTGCTGGCAATTGTGCTGCCGGGGGCGGTGGTGGGAATCGCCTTGGGCTGGGCGACGGCGCGGGTGGTGCCCGAAGCGGCTGTGACTGCGCTGGTGGGAGGCATCGGTGTGGCCTTCGCGTCCCGCCTGCTGGTGCGGCAAACGGCCGGGCGGATGGCCCGCCCGGCAAGGGTCGGGCCGGGACTGTTCTGGGGCCTTGTCACCGGGTTCACCAGTTTCGTCAGCCATTCCGGCGGGCCGCCCTGGCAGGTCTACACCCTGCCGCTGGGGATGCCGAAGGCCGTCTTCGCGGGCACCTCGACGATTGCCTTTGCGGCGATCAACGCGGTGAAACTCTTGCCTTACTGGCATCTCGGGCAGCTCAGCCCGGGCAACCTGAAGCTCGCCGCACTGCTGTTCGTGCCGGCATCGCTGGCGGTGTTCGCAGGGGTGCGGCTGGTGCGCTGGCTGCCCGAGCGACTGTTCTTCCAGCTTGTCACCTGGACGCTGCTTGCGATCTCGCTCAAGCTGCTGTGGGACGGGGGATGGGGGCTGGTCGCCTGACGCAGGCCCCGGAGCCGATTTTCGCGCGAAAACCGTGACCGGAATTCGCGCGAATTCCGTTCTTGGACGTCAGGAAAGACAAGGGGCGCCCGCAGGCGCCCCTTGGAGACCAGACCGCTCAGACGCGGTCAACGCCCTTCTTCAACGCATCGGCGGCGTTCTTCACCGCCTCTTTCGCCTTGCCGGCCAGTTGCTGGACTTCGCCCTTGCGTTCCTGGATCACGCCCTCGACCTGCATCTGTTCGTTTCCGACGGCCTTGCCGACGGCCTGCTTGACGTTGCCTGCGGCCTCATTGGCCATGCCTTTGATCTTGTCGCTGGAACTGCTCATCGCGAGGTCCTTTCCATCACGGTTTCGGTTGCTGTGACGGAACAACGCGCTGTTCCGCAAAGGGTTCCCGGCGAAGATCAGACCGGATCGCCCTTGGCGGATTTTGGCGCATCGCTGGCCTGAAAGGCTTGCCCCGCCGCCATCAGGCACATGGTGCCGTCTGGCGAGGTCAGTGTCAGTGTCCAGGTACCGGTCTCGGCGCTGGCGAAAAGCTCCATCACCGCGGCCGAGGCCAGGCCCAACGCCTGCTGCGTCTCGCCATAGCGTTCGGCCAGTTGGGCCACCATCGCCTCGCGGGGGCCGCATTGCGCCTGGGCCTGAACCATCTGGGTCGCCAGGATCACGCCGCCAAAGCCCAGCGACAGGGCAAGCGTGGTTCGGGTCATGTGGTTTGCCTTTCCTTGGTGGCCGGACTTTCTGGGCCGGCAGGCCCGGATCGGCAAAGGATCGGATGAAAGCCGCTGAAGCGTGGTTAACGCGGCGTGCGCCCGTGGCCGGAATTTCTGCGCTGCGGCAGAACAGGGCTTGAAGAAAGTGGCGAAGAACGGCATTCACGCGCAAGAAAATTGCTGCAAGGATTCGCCCATGCCCCGCCCCTGCCGTTCGGTCCTGTATATCCCCGGCTCAAAGGAACGAGCGCTGGAGAAGGCGCGCGAGCTGCCCTGCGACGCCATCATTTTCGACTTGGAAGATGCCGTGGCGCCGGACGAAAAGCCCCATGCGCGCGACCTGCTGGCCCGCGTGCTGCGGGATTTCGACTATGGCAACCGGCTGCGGATCGTGCGGATCAACGGGCTGGATTCCGAATGGGGCCGGGCCGATGCCGATGCCATGGACAAGGCGATTGCCGGTGGCGCGCGGGTCGACGCGGTGCTGGTGCCCAAAGTGAACCGGGCGGCCGATCTGGACGCGGTTGCGGCGGCGGTGCCGGGCACCGACCTCTGGGCGATGATGGAATCGGCGGCCGGCATGCTGAACGCAGCCGAGATCGCAGCGCATCCCCAGCTGAAGGGCATGGTGATGGGCACCAACGACCTGGCGCGAGAGCTGAACAGCCGCTTCCGGCCCGACCGTCTGCCGCTGCAGACCGGGCTTGGCCTGTGCCTGCTGGCGGCCAAGGCGCATGGCAAGCTGATCGTCGACGGCGTCTACAACGCCTTCAAGGATGACGAGGGGCTTTGGGCCGAATGCCACCAGGGCCGCGACATGGGCTTTGACGGCAAGACCCTGGTGCATCCGGCGCAGGTGCAGATCGCCAACGCCGCCTTCGCGCCGACCGAGGCCGAGATCGACCTCGCCCGCCGCCAGATCGCCGCCTATGACGCCGTGCTGGCCACCGGCGGCGGCGTGGCGGTGGTTGAGGGGCGCATCGTCGAGAACCTGCACATCGAGACGGCGAAGGCCACGCTGGCCCGCGCCGAGGCGATTGCAGCCCTGGCGAATTGACGGCAGGGTGCGGGCAGGCAACTCACGGGAGAAGGTCCATGTCCCTGATCGTTCTGATCCTTGGCGTCGCGCTCTGGTGGGGGGCGCATCTCTTCAAGCGGCTGGCGCCCGACCTGCGGGCCAGCCTGGGCAACCCCGGCAAGGCCCTGGTGGCGGTGGCGCTACTGGCCTCGATCTGGCTGATGTACAAGGGCTATGACCCCGTTCAGGGCCAGTGGTGGAGCCGCGGTGCGGCGCTGGTCGGGATCAACAACCTGCTGATGATCGGGGCGGTGTTCCTCTATGCCGCCGACGGGATGCGGGCGCCGATCATCGGCAAGCTGCGGCATCCGCAGTTGACCGGCTTTGCCCTTTGGGCGCTGGCGCATCTGCTGGTGAACGGTGATCTTGCCAGTCTCATCCTGTTCGGCGGCCTGCTGGCCTGGGCGGTGACGACGATCGTCGTGATCAACCGGGCGCAACCGGAATGGGAGCCGAAGCCGGTGAAGGAAGGCCGCAACCGGCCCGCGATGTTCGCGACGGCGGGCGCAGTGGTGGCCATCATGCTGATCCACTACTGGATGGGCTACGTGCCCTGGGGCGCCTGATGCGGCTTTACCGCTTTCTCAGCGACGACGACACCTCGGCCTTCTGCCACAAGGTTTCGCTGGCGCTGTCCAAGGGGTGGACGCTGCACGAAGGCCCCACCTATGCCTTCGATGCCGCCCGCGGGGTGATGCGCTGCGGGCAGGCGGTGGTGAAAGAGGTGCCGGGAAACTATGACCCAGACCTCAAGCTGGGCGAGATGTAACGGCAAGGGAAACGATTTTCGCGCGAAAATCGTGCACGGAATTCGCGCGAATTCCGTTTCCTGGCCGCAAGAGGAGCGAAGATGAAGACCAATCCGGGCCGTTTCTTCGAGGATTACCGCCTGGGCGAGACCATCGTCCACGCCGTGCCGCGCACCCTGTCGGGGGGCGAGCGGGCGCTGTATCACGCGCTTTATCCGGCGCGCGGGGCGCTGTATTCCAGCGATGACTTCGCCCGCGCCTGCGGCCTGCCGGCCAGCCCGATGGACGATCTGATCGCCTTCCACACCGTGTTCGGCAAGACCGTCCCCGACATCAGCCTGAACGCCGTGGCCAACCTCGGGTACGCCGAGGGCCGCTGGCTGGCGCCGGTCTGGCCGGGCGATACCTTGCGTTCCGAAAGCACGGTGATCGGGCTGAAGGAGAACAGCAACGGCAAGTCGGGCGTGGTCTGGGTCCGCACTCGCGGCCTGAACCAGCGGGGCGAGGCGGTGCTGGAATATGTCCGCTGGGTGATGGTGCGCAAATCCCGCGCCACCCCCGCGCCGGACCCGGTGGTTCCCGATCTGCAATCCGCGGTGCCCGCCAGCGCCCTGGTGGTGCCCCCCGGGTTGGATTTCCGCAACTACGACTTTGCCCTGGCCGGAGAGCCGCACCGCTGGGGCGACTACCGAGTGGGCGAGCAGATCGACCATGTCGACGGTGTGACGGTGGAAGAGGCCGAGCACATGCTGGCCACGCGGCTGTGGCAGAATACCGCCAAGGTGCATTTCGACGCCACCTTCCGCGATGACGGCAGGCGGCTGATCTACGGCGGCCATGTCATCAGCCTGGCCCGCACGCTGAGCTTCAATGGCCTGGCGAACGCCCAGATGATTGTCGCGCTGAACGGCGGCGCGCATGCCAACCCCTGCTTTGCCGGCGACACGGTGAAGGCTTGGTCCGAGGTGCTGGACCGCGCCGACACCGCCGCCCGCGGCGTTGGCGCGCTGCGGCTGCGGCTGGTGGCCGTGAAGCAGGGCGCGGCGCCCTTTGCGTTGAAGGGTGCAGACGGCAAATACCTGCCCGAGGTCCTGCTGGACCTGGACTATTGGGCGCTGGTCCCGGTCTAGGCCGGAAACGCAAGCGCTGCGGCCCCACCGCCCCGGTGCTGCCCCCGGTGCTCCCCCCGGTGCTCCCCCCGTTGCTCCCCCCGTTGCTGCCCCCGGTGAAAGCACCCGGTGAAATCCCGAATGCGGGCGGTGATGCAAGCCAGGGTGCCGCACCGCAGCGTCGGCCCGTGCAGCCGAGTCGCCATCGGTCGGAGATATTGTGATCACGCCCCCGAAAAACGTGATCACAATTGTGAAAAACCTTGAGTGGTATCGCAAACAAACGACCGTTGTGGTCTCTGCCCCCGTGACTCGGGGACCGGGAAGGCGCTATGCAGGGGCAAGAAAAGCGCGATCTCCGGATGCCGGGATGGCCAGCGACGAAGGGAACCGCCATGGAGAATGCGAAGCGGGTCGATCGGCCCCTGTCCCCGCATCTGCAGATCTACCGGATACAGATCACCTCGGTCAGCTCGATCCTGACCCGGGTTACCGGGCACGCGCTGATGTTCGGCGGCATGCTGGCGTTCTGGTGGCTGTTCGCGGCGGCGGTCAGCGACCACTACTTCGAGGTTGCCAATGCCGTCGCCACCAGCTGGTTCGGTGACCTGGTCTTCACCGGCTCGCTCTGGGCGGTCTGGTATCATTACCTCGCCGGGCTGCGGCACCTGCTCTATGACGCCGGCCGCGGCCTTGACCTGCGCACCTCCGAACGCCTGGGCTGGGGCATCATCATCGGTTCGGTCGTGCTGACCGTGATCACCATCCTTCTTGTGCAATAGGGGCCGACCATGCGCTACCTGACCCCCCGCAAGCGTGCCGAAGGCCGCGGTGCCGCCCATGTCGGCACCGAGCATCACTGGTCGATGCTGGTCAGCGCCGTGGGCCTGGCCTTTCTGATTCCGACCTGGCTCTACGTCTTCGGCAAGGCCCTGGGCAGCACCCGGGCCGAGGTGCTGGAGACCTTTTCGCGCCCGTTCCCGGCGATCCTGACGGCGCTTGTTCTGATCGTCGGGCTGCGCCATTTCGTGATGGGCGCGCAGATGATGAGCCAGGACTATTTCCGCGGCACCTGGCGCAAGATCGCCCTGATCGGCGGTGTCGCCTTCGGCTGGACGGTCAGCGCCGTCGGCATCTACGCGCTGGTCCTGATCGCGCTTTGAAGGAACCAACATGACGGCTTACTCTTACGAAGTGCATGACTACGACGTGGTCGTGGTGGGCGCCGGCGGCGCGGGCCTGCGGGCCACGCTGGGCATGGCGGAACAGGGGCTGCGCACGGCCTGCGTGACCAAGGTCTTCCCGACCCGCAGCCACACCGTCGCCGCCCAGGGTGGCATCGCGGCCTCTCTGGGCAACATGGGCCCCGACAGTTGGCAATGGCACATGTATGACACCGTCAAGGGGTCGGACTGGCTGGGCGACACCGACGCCATGGAATACCTGGCGCGCGAGGCCCCCAAGGCGGTGTACGAGCTGGAACATTACGGCGTGCCCTTCAGTCGCACCGAGGAGGGCAAGATCTACCAGCGCCCCTTCGGCGGCCACACCACGGAATACGGCGAAGGCCCGCCGGTGCAGCGCACCTGCGCCGCAGCCGACCGCACCGGCCACGCGATCCTGCACACCCTCTACGGCCAAAGCCTCAAGCAGCGGGCCGAGTTCTACATCGAATACTTCGCGCTTGACCTGATCATCACCGATGGCGCCTGCACCGGCGTCGTGGCCTGGAAGCTGGACGACGGCACGCTGCATGTCTTCAACGCCAAGATGGTGGTGCTGGCGACAGGTGGCTACGGCCGGGCCTACTTCAGCGCCACCTCGGCCCATACCTGCACCGGCGACGGCGGCGGCATGGTCGCCCGCGCCGGCCTTCCCTTGCAGGACATGGAGTTCGTGCAGTTCCACCCCACCGGCATCTACGGATCGGGCTGCCTGATCACCGAAGGCGCGCGGGGCGAGGGCGGTTACCTGACCAACGCCAACGGCGAGCGCTTCATGGAGCGCTATGCCCCCCACTACAAGGACCTGGCCCCACGCGACTATGTCAGCCGCTGCATGACGATCGAAATCCGCGAAGGCCGGGGCGTGGGGCCGAATGCCGACCACATCCACCTGAACCTCAGCCACCTGCCGCGGGAATCGCTGGAACTGCGGCTGCCCGGCATCACTGAATCCGCCCGCATCTTCGCCGGCGTCGATCTGCACAAGGATCCGATCCCGGTGCTGCCCACCGTGCACTACAACATGGGCGGCGTGCCGACCAACTACTGGGGCGAGGTGCTGAACCCGCAACTGAACCACCCCGACCGCATCTTCCCGGGCCTGATGGCGGTGGGCGAAGCCGGCTGCGCCAGCGTTCACGGTGCCAACCGCCTCGGCTCGAACTCGCTGATCGACCTGGTGGTCTTCGGTCGCGCCGCGGCGATCCGCGCCGGGCAGGTGGTGGACCGCCAGGCCTCGGTTCCCGCCACCAACACGGCCGAAGTGGACAAATGCCTGGCACGCTTCGACAGCTTCCGTCACGCCAAGGGCGCCATCCCCACCGCCGAGTTGCGGTTGCAGATGCAAAAGACCATGCAGGCCGACGCCGCTGTCTTCCGCACCGAAAAGACCCTGGCCGAGGGCGAGGCGAAGATGACTGCCATCGCCGGCAAGATGGGTGATCTGAACGTCACCGACCGGTCGATGGTCTGGAACAGCGACCTGATGGAAACGCTGGAGCTGGCCAACCTGATGCCCAACGCGCTGGCCACGATCTATGGCGCCCACGCCCGCACCGAAAGCCGCGGCGCGCATGCGCACGAGGATCACCCGCACCGCGACGACCGGACCTGGCGCAAGCACTCGCTGGCATGGGTGGACGGCAACAAGGTAAGGCTGGACTACCGCCCGGTCCACCTGGACCCGCTCACCGCCGAAGACGAAGGCGGCATCAGCCTGAAGAAGATCGCCCCGGCAGAGAGAAAGTTCTGATGTTCAAGCGTATCGTTTTGGTTCTGCAGGTTCTGGCTCTGACAGCGTGTTCAGAGAAAGACTTCCTGCAATACCAGGGGCGTCCGGCACAGACCGCGCTGGAATGTAAGGCCGCCTATGAGGCTGCGAAGGACCGGTCGGCGTCAGCAGGCAATTACAGCAGCGGGGCTTCGGCGCTTGGAACCCTGATCGGCAAATCAATGGTCAGAGGAATGACCGAGTCGCACTATAATGCCTGCCTGGCGCGTGTGGCGGCCCTTCAGCCGGGCACAAGCACCGGGATGGCTGCGCCGTCCGCAAGCGAACCGATGTCAGGTTCTGCCGCCGCACCGCGCCCCGTTCAATCCGGGGGATGCAGTGCGGGCGGCGGCGTGATGCAGGGAGGAACAGGCTATTGCTTTGGAAACTGACGCGCATCCTTCTTCCGGCCGCCCTGTTGCCGCTGGCCGCCTGCGACCCGCAGGAGATGGCCGACAAGACGGTGCGCCGGGCGGCCTATGACGTGGTGTTCCCGGTGGTCAACCGCGACATGCCCGCCGGGCTGGCCGCGGCTGCGACCGATTGCATCCTGAATGCCGCCTCGATGCCCGAGGTTCGCATGCTGGCGCGCGACGTCGGCGTCGAGGCCGGCACCCAGACCAAGGAAAACATCCGCAACCTGGCGCTGACGCCTTCGGCACAGGCCTGCTTCGCCGCCGCCGGCGTGCCCCCGTTGAAGGCATGAGGCCTGCGCTGGCCCTTGCCCTGCTGCTGGCCGCCTGCGGCCCGATCACGGTCGAACAGGCCGAGCGCGAATGCCTGGACCGCGCCCGCCTGGCCCAGCAGCCGCGCGGTCAGGTCGGCATCGGCGCGCGGTCCGACGGCAAGGCTCTGGGCAACCTGGACCTGTCGGTCTCGACCGACTGGCTGATGGGCAAGGACCCCTCGGCCGTCTATGAGACCTGTGTGATGTCCAAATCCGGCCAGCCGCCGCGGCGGCCATTCTACGACCTGTCCGACTGAAAGGCTGAAGACCATGGTGCAGCTGACGCTTCCCAAGAATTCCAAGGTCCGCACCGGCAAGACCTGGCCCAAGCCTGAAGGCGCCACGCGCCTGCGCACCTTTCGCATCTACCGCTGGACCCCCGATGACGGGCAGAACCCGCGGGTCGACACCTATTTCGTCGATCTCGACAGCTGCGGCCCGATGGTTCTGGACGCGCTGATCAAGATCAAGACCGAGATCGACCCGACGCTGACCTTCCGCCGGTCGTGCCGCGAGGGCATCTGCGGCAGCTGCGCCATGAACATTGACGGCATCAACACGCTGGCCTGCATCTATGGCCTTGATGAGGTGAAGGGCGAGGTGAAGATCTATCCCTTGCCGCACATGCCGGTGGTCAAGGACCTGATCCCCGACCTGACCCATTTCTACGCCCAGCACGCCAGCATCATGCCCTGGCTGGAAACCCGGACCAACCCGCCCGGCAAGGAATGGAAGCAGTCGATCAAGGACCGCAAGAAGCTGGACGGGTTGTACGAATGCGTGATGTGCGCCTCGTGCAGCACGGCCTGCCCCAGTTACTGGTGGAACGGCGACCGCTACCTTGGCCCGGCCGCGCTGCTGAACGCCTATCGCTGGATCATCGACTCGCGCGACGAGGCGACGGGCCGGCGGCTGGACAGCCTGGAAGACCCGTTCAAGCTGTATCGCTGCCACACCATCATGAACTGCACCAAGACCTGCCCCAAGGGGCTAAACCCGGCCAAGGCGATTGCCGAGATCAAGAAGATGATGCTGGACCGGGCAATCTGACGGCGGTCAGGCCGACAGGTCGGGGAACATCGCCTTCAGCGCCGCGGGGGAAGCGGCGCAGACGCCGCGTTCGGTGATCAGGCCGGTGACCAGATGCGCGGGGGTCACGTCGAAGGCGGGGTTCGCAGCACCGGTGCCGGTGGGCGAGATGCGGACCTGCACGATCCGGCCCTCGGGGTCGAGGCCCTGGACATGGGTCACCTCGGCCTCTGCGCGTTCCTCGATGGGGATTTCCTTCACCCCGTCGCGGACCCGCCAGTCGAGGGTGGGCGAGGGCAGCGCCACATAGAACGGCACGCCGTTGGCCTTGGCGGCAAGCGCCTTGAGGTAGGTGCCGATCTTGTTGCAGACGTCGCCGTTGGCGGTGGTGCGGTCGGTGCCGACGATCACCATGTCGACCATGCCATGCTGCATCAGGTGGCCGCCGGCGTTGTCGACGATCAGGCTGTGCGGCACGCCGTGCGCGTTCAGTTCCCAGGCGGTGATCTGGGCGCCCTGGTTGCGCGGCCGGGTCTCGTCGACCCAGACATGCACGTCGATCCCGGCATTGTGGGCGTGGTAGATCGGCGAGGTGGCGGTGCCCCAGTCCACCGTCGCCGGCCAACCGGCGTTGCAATGGGTCAGGATGTTGACCCTTCCCTTGCGGGCCGCAATCTTCTCGATCAGCTTCAGCCCGTGCAGGCCGATCTGGCGGTTCAGTTCCACGTCCTCATCGGCGATCTCGTCGGCCAGCCGCATCGCTGCGGCGGGGCGGTCGGCGGGCGCCAGCGGCGCCAGCGCGGCGCGCATCCGGTCCAGCGCCCAGCGCAGGTTGATCGCGGTGGGGCGGGTCTCGTGCAGCACCTGCCAGTGGTCTTCCAGCCCGGCGTCCGAGGCATCGGCCCGCAGCGCCACCGCCATGCCATAGGCCGCCGTCGCCCCGATCAGGGGCGCCCCACGCACCCACATGTCGCGGATCGCGGTGGCAAAGGCCGTGCGGTCGGGCAGGGCGACCACGCGCAGCTCATGCGGCAGCCAGCGCTGGTCGATGATCCTCACCGCCTCGCCCTCGCGCCAGATCGAGCGATAGGGGGTTCCGTCGATCTTCATCTGTGCCTCCGCGGCTGGGACCGGGCCGATTTACGGCGGCATCGGCGGGGGCCGCAAGGGGGTGTGGCAGATGGGCGCTAGGCGGCCAGTTCGCGGCGGGCGTCGCGCAGGATGGCAGCACTTGACGCGAGGAACAGCGCGGCGATGGCGGCGGCGATGACGATGTCCGGCCAGGGGCTGTTCAGAGCCGCCACCAGCCCGGCGGCAGCGACCACGGCAAGGTTGCCCAGCGCGTCGTTGCGGGAAAACAGCCAGACCGCGCGGGCCGAGGCATCGCCGCCCCGGTGCCGCATCATCAGAAGGGCGCAGAGCAGATTCACCGCCAAAGCCCCGGCGCCGACGGCGCCCATCAGCGCCGATTGCGGCAGCTCGGGGCGGAACGCCTCGCCCAGGGTGCCGGCCAGCACGGCCAGCCCCATGGCCGCAAGGAACACCCCTTGCGCCAGCGCCGTCTGCGCCCGGGTGCGGGCGGTCCAGCCCAGCGCGGCAAGGGCCAGGCCCGAGATCAGCCCGTCACCGATGAAATCCAGCGAATCGGCCAGCAGCGCTTGCGATCCTGCGATCAGGCCGGCGGCGATCTCGAAGACGCCGTAGCCAAGGTTCAGCGCCACCACCCAGGCCAGGATGCGGGCATAGGCCGGGTCGCGGGGCGCGCCCAGTGGTGCCAGGTCATGGCCCGTCGCTGCAACAGCCTCGGCCAGCGCCTGCGGCGTGGGGCCGCCGGGGGCGCGGTCCACCTCAAGCGTGCCGGCGGTCAGCGAGGCGCGTGCGGCGGTGACGCCGGGCAGGCTGCGGGCGGCGGTCTCCACCCGGGCTGCGCAATTGGCGCAGTCCAGGCCGGTGACGGAAAAGCGCAGCGTGTCGGTCATGGTCGCGACCATAGCGCGGGATGCGGGTCATCGAAAGCGGCGACCGGTCAGCAGTAGCGCTCGGCGGTGGCGGACTGGGCGTCGTCATAGCGGTCGCCCCAGGCCCATCCGGGGGGCAGCAGGTGGTCGATCTGTTCCAGGTCGGCGGGAGTGAGGGTGATTTCCGGGGCTGAAGCCCAGGCTTGCAGGTGGGCGGCGCTGCGGGTGCCGGGGATCGGGATCAGGTGGTCGCCGCGGTGCAAAAGCCAGGCCAGCGCCAGTGCGGCGGGGCTCTGGCCGCCGGCTTGCGCAAAGGTGTGAAAGGCTTGCAGGCGGGCGCGGTTGGCGGGCCAGTTCTCGGGATGAAAGCGCGGGATACGGGTGCGGAACTCGCCCGGCGCAAAGGTGCCCGGGTCGGCCATCGGCGAGCCGAAGACGCCGCGGGCCAGCGGCGAGAAGGGTACGAAGGCCACCCCAAGCGCGGCGCAGCGCTGGATCAGGCCCAGTTCGGGCAGGCGGGTCCAGAGCGAATATTCGTTCTGCACCGCCATGACCGGATGCACGGCATGGGCACGCTCCAGCGTATGTGGCGCCACTTCCGACAGGCCGTAGCCGAGGATTTTGCCCTCGGCCACCAGCCGGGCCATGGTGCCGGCCAGGTCTTCCGCCGGAACCTGCGGGTCATGCCGGTGGGCGTAGAATAGGGTGACGTGATCCACGCCCAGCCGTTTCAGCGACCCTTCCAGCTCGGCCCGCAGGTGCCGGGGCCGGTTGTCGATGCGCCGGGCCGGGTCGTCGGTGAAGGCGGCCTTGGTGGCGATGTGCGGGCGGTGGGGGCGGGTGGCAAGCCAGCGGCCGATGACGGTTTCGGAAACCCCCTTGCCGTAGATGTTGGCGGTGTCGAGGAAGGTGATGCCGGCCTCCCAGGCGGCGTCGAGGGTGTGCAAGGATTCGGCCTCGGTCGTCGGGCCGAAGATGCCGCCGAAGGACAGGCAGCCGAAGCCCAGGGCGGAAACGAGCGGGCCGTTCGCCCCGAGCCGGCGCTGTTTCATTGGCTCACGTAGTGCAGGCCCCGGAACCTGGCGCGCAAGGCCTTGGTTCGGGGGGCAACAGTTTCGGGGGCGTTCGAGCGCAGGCCTTCCGCGATCAGCACGGCCAAAGCAGGGGCGTCGGCCGGGGTAACGCCGCGGCGCACCAGTTCCGGCGTACCGATGCGCAACCCGTTCAGGTCGCCGGGGACTTCGGCGATCGGCAGGCCGATGCCACAGGCCAGAAAACCGGCCTTGCGCAGGGTTTTCGACGCGGCCTGGCCGCCGCCGAAAGCCGCGGCCTCCAGCGCGAACTGGTGGCTTTGGGTGGCGCCCCGGTCGGCGGCAAAAACCGGCAGGCCAAGGGCGGCAAATTCGCGCGCCAGGGCTTGCGACAGCGCAACCATGGCCTGCGCATAGGCCCGCCCGTGATCGCGCCAGTCCAAGAGCGTCAGCGCCAGCGCGGCGGACTTGGCAGCGTCGAAGTTGGCGGTCAGGCCGGGGAAGGCGATGGCATCCAGGGCCCGGGCGATGCCCGCGTCGCTGGTGACGATCAGGCCCCCGGCGGGGCCGCCGAGGGATTTGTAGGTGCTCATCGTCATCAGATGCGCGCCTTGCGTCAGGGGGTTGGCCCAGACGCCGCCGGCGATGATGCCGCATTGGTGGGCGGCGTCGAACAGCACCTTGGCACCCACCTCGTCGGCGATCTGCCGGACCTCTGCCACCGGATGCGGGAACAGGTTCAGGCTGCCGCCGACGGTGATGATCTTGGGCCGAACCTTCCGCGCCAGCGCGCGCAGCGCGGGGATGTCCAGCGTGAAGCCGTCGGCGTCGATGGGGGCGTCGTGGGTTTGCAGCCCGTACAGCCCGGCGCAACCGGGGGCGTGGTGGGTGACATGGCCGCCGATGCTGGCGGGCGGCGCGATGATCGCGTCTCCCGGCCTGGCCAGCGCCATGAAGCCGTAAAGGTTGGCCAGCGCGCCGCTGGCCACGCGAATCTCGGCGTGGGTGGCACCAAAGACCTCTGCCGCCAGTTCCGCGGCGATGACCTCGATTTCCTCGATGGCTTCCAGCCCCATCTCGTACTTGTCGCCGGGGTAGCCCAGGCTGGGCCGCGACCCCAGCCCGCGCGCCAGCACCGCTTCGGCGCGGGGGTTCATCACGTTGGTCGCGGGGTTGAGGTTGAAGCAGTCGCGGTCGTGGATTTCCAGATTGCGCTCGATCAGCGCCTCGATCCGGGCGGCGACTTGCGCCGAGGGCGCCGAGGCCCCTTCGGCGATCTGCTGGATCAGGGTCTCGCAAGGGTCGGGCACCCAGGGGCGGCGGGCTAGGTGGGGCATGGCTGGGACTTTCAGGAAAACGCGGCTTCGAGGGCGATCTCGACCATGGCGGCGAAGCTCTTCTCGCGGTCTTCGGCGGGAAGGGCCTCATGCGTGAGGATGTGGTCGGAGATGGTGAGAACGGCCAGCGCGCGGGCGCTGTGGCGGGCGGCGAGGGTGTAGAGCTCGGCGGCCTCCATCTCGACCGCAAGGCAGCCGTGGCGCTGAAGCTGCTGCGACAGGTCTTCGCGTTCGTCGTAGAAGGCGTCCGACGACAAAATCATGCCGACATGGGTCTGCGCCTTGCCCTGAGCCGCGCGGTGGGCGGCGGAAAGCAGGCCGAAATCGGCGGTGGGGGCGAAGTTGACCTCGCGGAAAAGGGTGGAGGACGGGGTGTGGATCGAGGCGGCGGACTGCGCCAGCACCACGTCGCGGACCTTGACATGCGGCTGCAGGGCGCCGGCCGATCCGATGCGGATCAGGGTCTTGGCGCCATAGTCGCGGATCAGCTCATTGACGTAGATCGACAGAGAGGGCATGCCCATGCCGGTGCCGTGGATGGTGACCCGGTGGCCGCGCCAGGTGCCGGTGTAGCCCAGCATGCCGCGGACCTGATTGACCTGCTCGGGGGCGGTCAGGAAGGTCTCGGCTGCCCACTTCGCGCGCAGCGGATCGCCCGGCAGGAGGACGGTCTCGGCGATCTCGCCCGGTTTCGCGCCGATGTGAAAGCTCATGTGTCCCCCTTCGTTGCCGCCTGCCATCAAAGCGGCGCGCGGCGGGGGGCGCAAGAGGGGTCAGGCGGCGCGGGGCGGCGCCATGTCGGCAAAGGTGCGGGCGTTGACGCAGAAGCCGCAGTCGCAGGCGCGGGTCAGGTCGCCCTTTTGCAGCGCCAGCGCACAGGCGCCACGGTCGGCGCAGGTGCAGCAGGTCTCCAGGATTTCCAGATACTGCGCATGGTCGCGCTGCACCTCTTCGGCAGGAACGCCGAAGATCTCGGCCATCGCCAGCACCCGGTCGGGCACGTCATGCGGGATGCGGACAAAGGCGCGGACCTGATCGCGCGTCAGGCCCAGATCGTCAAGCTCATGGTCGGTCAGAGACTCGACCTCGTTCAACTCGTTCCAGCGTTCGATGAAAGCCTTGATGCGTTCGAACATGGACAGTCTCCTGCGAATTTCCGCAGCTTGACTAGTCTCGCCGGGGGGCGAAATCCTTGATCTGCGTCATGCTTTTCCGCCATGGCCCGTGGTGCGGCGTTCCGCCACCCGCTGGCCCGACCTATTCGGCGGCCACGGGGGCGGGGTCGACCAGCGCGACGATGTCCAGCATGATGCGGTTCAGCTCGAAATCCTTGGGCGTGTAGACGGCGGCCACGCCCATCGCGCGCAAGCGCACCGCGTCCTCGTCGGGGATGATGCCGCCGACGACCACCGGAATATGCGACAGCCCGGCCGCGCGCATCCGTTCCAGCGTTTCGGTGATCAGCGGCAGGTGGCTGCCCGACAGGATCGACAGGCCGATGATATGGGGCTGCTGGTCCTCGGCGGCGGTGACGATCTCGGCCGGGGTCAGGCGGATGCCGTCATAGGTGATGTCCATGCCGCAGTCGCGGGCGCGTGCGGCGATCTGCTCGGCACCGTTGGAATGGCCGTCCAGGCCGGGCTTGCCGACCAGGAACTTGAGCCGGCGGCCAAGTTTCGATGAGACAGCGTCCACCGCGGCACGGATCGGGTCGAGGCCTTCGGTGCGGTTGCTGGGGGCCTTGGAGACGCCGGTGGGGGCGCGGTATTCGCCGAAGACGGCGCGGATCACCGCGGCCCATTCGCCGGTGGTGGCACCGGCTTTCGCGGCGGCGATAGAGGGCGGCATGATATTGGCGCCGGTTTCCGCAGCCTGCCGCAGTGCGGCAAGGGCGGCCTTGACCGCCGCCCCGTCGCGGGTCTGTTTCCAGGCCGCAAGGCGGGCCAGCTGGTCGGCCTCGGCGGCGGCGTCCACCACCATGATGGCGCCCTCGCCGGTGGTCAGCGGCGAAGGCTCGGTGGTGGTGAAGCGGTTGACGCCGACGACGGTGGTCTCTTTCGCCTCGATCCGGGCGAGGCGGTCCGAATTCGCCTCGACCAGCCGGCCCTTCATGTACTCGATCGCGGCCACGGCGCCGCCCATGGCGTCGATCTGCGCCAGTTCGGCCCGGGCGCCGTCCTTCAGCGCCGCGACCTTGCGGTCGATGGCAGGGTTGCCGTCGAAGAGGTCGTCGTATTCCAGAAGGTCGGTCTCATAGGCCAGGATCTGCTGCATCCGCAGCGACCATTGCTGGTCCCAGGGGCGGGGCAGGCCCAGCGCCTCGTTCCAAGCCGGCAGCTGCACGGCGCGGGCGCGGGCCTTCTTCGACAGGGTGACGGCCAGCATTTCGATCAGGATGCGGTAGACGTTGTTTTCCGGTTGCTGCTCGGTCAGGCCAAGGCTGTTGACCTGCACGCCATAGCGGAAGCGCCGAAAGCGGGCGTCCGCGATGCCGTAGCGGTGTTCGCAGATCTCGTCCCAGAGGTCGACGAAGGCGCGCATCTTGCACAGCTCGGTCACGAAGCGGATGCCGGCGTTGACGAAAAACGATATGCGGCCCACCATTCCGGGGAAATCTGCGGGAGAAACCTTCCCTTTCAGATCATCCAGCACCGCGACACCCGTTGCCAGCGCGAAGGCCAGTTCCTGCTCGGGCGTCGCGCCCGCCTCCTGCAGGTGGTAGCTGCAGACGTTCATCGGGTTCCACTTCGGCAAGTGCTGCCCGGTGTATGCGGCGACGTCGGTGATCAGCCGAAGGCTGGGCTTCGGCGGGCAGATGTAGGTGCCGCGGCTGAGGTATTCCTTGATGATGTCGTTCTGCACTGTGCCTTGCAGCGCGGCCACGTCAGCGTCCTGCTCTTCCGCGACCGCGATGTACAGCGCCAGGAGCCAGGGCGCCGTGGCGTTGATCGTCATCGAGGTGTTCATCTGGTCCAGCGGGATATCCGCGAACAGCGCGCGCATGTCGCCAAGGTGGCAGACGGGGACGCCGACCTTGCCGACCTCTCCCTTCGCGCGCGGATCGTCGCTGTCATAGCCGGTCTGGGTGGGCAGGTCGAAGGCGACCGACAGCCCGGTCTGGCCCTTGGCCAGGTTGCCGCGATAGAGCGCGTTCGAGGCGGCGGCGGTGGAGTGGCCGGCGTAGGTGCGGAACAGCCAGGGCGCGACCTTGGGGGCGTCTTTGGTCATGGCAGGTCTCCGACTCGGGTGCGCAAGAATATTTCGTTCCTGGCCGGAATAGCGTTCATTTCCTTCCCCTGTCAATCGCTGCGCTGCGGCGAAGGCGGACCGGGGCCAGCCCCCGGACCCCTGGGTTATTTGGTGAACAGCAAGCGCATTGCGGCAAGGCCTGAATGGGATAGGCTGCGGCCATGTTCGACACGGTCGCGGTTCCGGTCTGGCTGTTGATCCTGATCCTCGGCTTTGCCGCGGTCAGTTTTGCCACGCACTTCCTGTTTCCCTCGGTGCGCTGGTTCTTTCGCGGGCGGGCCGAGAAGGCCCTGGCGCGGCTGAACGCGCGGCTCGATCGCAAGATCGAATGGTTCAAGCTGGCGCGGCGCTCGGACATGGTGGTGCGGCTGGCCTATGACCCGGCGGTGATGGAGGCGGCGGCGGCTCAGGCGGCCGCGACCGGGGTGCCGGGCGAGGTGGCCTTTGAAGAGGCTCGGGCCTATGCGCGCGAGATCGTTCCGGCGTTTTCCGCCACGGTCTATTTCGGCTTTGCCACCCGGGCAGCCAAGGGGCTTTCGCGGCTGTTGTTCCGCGTGCGCGTCGGCAAGGTGGACCAGGAACTGCGCCTTATTGACCCCAAGGCGACGGTGGTCTTCGTGATGAACCACCGGTCCAACCTGGATTACGTGCTGGTGACCTGGCTGGTGTCGGAACGCAGCGCGATTTCCTATGCAGTGGGCGAATGGGCGCGGGTCTGGCCGCTGTCGGCGCTGATCCGCTCGATGGGGGCCTATTTCATCCGGCGCGGCAGCCGCAATGCGCTGTATCGCCGGGTGCTGGCGCGTTACGTGCAGATGGCCACCGAAGAAGGCACCACACAGGCGATGTTCCCAGAGGGCGGGCTGAGCCTGGATGGCCGCGTCGGGCCGGCCAAGCTGGGCCTGCTCAGCTATATCGTGGAAGGCTTCGATCCGGCGGGCCGGGACGTGGTCTTCGTGCCGGTGGGGCTGGCCTATGACCGGGTGCTGGAAGACCGGGTGCTGGTCGAGGCCGCACGGCAGGGCGGGCGGCGGTTCCGCAACCGGCCCTTGCGGGTGGCCTGGGCCTCGGCGCGGTTCCTCTGGGCGCGGTGGCGGGGGCGGACCCGGGGCTTTGGCACGGCAGCGGCCGGATTCGGGGCGCCGATGTCACTGCGGGCGCATCTGGCGGCCGGGGGCACGGTCACCAGTCTGGGCGCCGGTCTGATGCAGCGCATCGCGGCGGTGGTGCCGGTGCTGCCGGTGCCGCTGGTGGCTGCCGCCTTGGGCACGGGTGCGGACAGCCGCGAGGTACTGGCGGCGCGGGTCGAAGCGCTGGTCGCGCGGCTGGTGGCGGCGGGCGCGGTGCTGAAGCTGCCGCCGCAGGGATTGCGGGCCACGCTGGACGAGGGCCTGACGCCGCTGCTGGCGCGCGGGATCGTCACGCCCGGCCTGCAGGTGGCGCCGGGGCAGGCTGACCTGCTGGCGTTCTACGCCGCCTCGGTGCCCTTGCCGCCCAACGAAAATTCTGCGCTGCGGCAGACATAAAATTACAAAATCGACTTTGCCACTATTGCAAAGTTGCGCACAGCCCCCTAATTCTTCGCTCCAAAGCCGACCGATTCTGCGGCGCGGCACAATTGAGAGGAGCGCCCAATGGCCCTGGACCAGCCCGCCGAGATCGTCAGCTACGACGCTCCGAAGAAGGATCTGTACGAGATCGGCGAGATGCCGCCCCTCGGCCATGTGCCGGCAAAGATGTACGCCTGGGCGATCCGTCGCGAACGCCATGGCGAGCCCGATACGGCGATGCAGGTCGAGGTGGTGGACACCTGGAAGCTGGACAGCCACGAGGTGCTGGTGCTGGTGATGGCGGCCGGCGTCAACTACAACGGCGTCTGGGCCAGCCGGGGCGAACCGATCAGCCCCTTCGACGGCCACAAGCAGCCCTATCACATCGCCGGGTCCGACGCCTCGGGCATCGTCTGGGCGGTCGGTGACAAGGTCAAACGCTGGAAAGTGGGCGACGAGGTGGTGATCCACTGCAACCAGGACGACGGCGACGACGAATTCTGCAACGGCGGCGATCCGATGTATTCGCCGACCCAGCGGATCTGGGGCTACGAGACCCCTGACGGGTCTTTCGCGCAGTTCACCAAGGTGCAGGCGCAGCAGCTGATGCCGCGGCCGCGCCATCTGACCTGGGAGGAAGCGGCCTGCTACACGCTGACGCTGGCCACCGCCTACCGGATGCTGTTCGGCCATGCCCCGCATGACCTGAAGCCGGGCCAGAACGTGCTGGTCTGGGGCGCAAGCGGCGGCCTGGGCTCCTATGCGATCCAGCTGGTGAACACCGCGGGCGGCAATGCGATCGGCGTGATCTCGGATGAAAGCAAGCGCGAATTCGTCATGGGCCTGGGCGCCAAGGGCGTGATCAACCGCAACGACTTCAAGTGCTGGGGGCAGCTGCCCACGGTCAACAGCCCCGAATACAACGACTGGCTGAAGGAAGCCCGCAAGTTCGGCAAGGCGATCTGGGACATCACCGGCAAGGGCGTGAATGTCGACATCGTCTTCGAACACCCCGGCGAGGCGACCTTCCCGGTGTCGTCGCTGATCTGCAAGAAGGGCGGCATGGTGGTGATCTGCGCCGGCACCAGCGGTTTCAACTGCACCTTCGACGTGCGTTACATGTGGATGCACCAGAAGCGTCTGCAGGGCAGCCACTTCGCGCATCTTGCCCAGGCCAGCGCCGCCAACCGGCTGATGATCGAACGCCGCCTGGACCCCTGCATGTCCGAGGTCTTTCCCTGGGCCGAGATCCCGGCGGCGCACATGCTGATGCGGCGCAACCAGCACAAGCCGGGCAACATGGCGGTGCTGGTGCAGGCCCCGCGCACCGGGTTGCGCACCTTCGAGGACACGCTCGAGGCCAGCCGCGACCACTGATCGCAGGATTTCGACGCAGCGAACCGCCGCACCGGCCTGGGTGCGACGGTTTTTTTGCTTGAGATTCCCGCAAAGGCAACGCTCAGTTGAGCGATGGCGTCTGAAATACATCCAGGACGGGTGCAGCCGGTCGCCGGACGGTTTTGCAGGCTTGGGGGCGTCATGCGGCATGACTGGGTTTTCGATGTGCTGAGGGATCTGATGGCCTATGCGCAGAAGAACGACCTTCCAGCGCTGGCAGTCCGTGTCGAAGAGGCCCTTGCGGTGGCCGAAGCCGAGGTTGCCGGTCTTCGGGATGGGCAGCCGATGTCCTCGGCGCAGGGTTCCACGCGCACCGGTCGCCCGCATTGACGCCGACCTGAGCCGGGCCGGGGTGGCTCTTGCCCGGCCGCATGGCTAAGGTCGCGGCCATGACGCGCGCGGAATTGACCCTGTCTGACGATCAGGCCGAGGCCTGGGACCGGCTGGCCGCCGAGTTCTCGGGCCAGGGGATCGAGCTTGCCGATGGCGCGCTGTCGCCCGCGGTCGAGGGCAAGGCCATGGTCATGGCGGTGATCGGCAAGGCGGGGTCGGGCAAGACCATGCTTCTGGGCAGCCTGTACCGCGCGCTGAAAGAGGCCGGGGTCGAGGTGGTCTCGGCCGATTGGGAGGGCCGCCGCCGCAAGGACCGCCGGACGCTGGCCATCCTGGCGCCCACCAACAAGGCGGCCTCAGTGCTGCGGCTGCGCGGGGTGCCGGCCACCACGATCCACCGCATCCTTTATACCCCGGTCTACGACCCGCAGTATGAAAAGATCGCCGAGTGGCTGGCCGGGCAGGGTACACGGCCGGTGGTCGAGGGGCTGACCGACCAGGCGCTGGACCGCGCCTTTGGCTTTTACCAACAAGTGGCGTCGATTCCGGGCGCCCTCGCGGCCGCGGGCTTGAAGGGATCGGACTTCATCAAGGGCTGGAAGCGGCGCGAAGACCCGCTGGACGTGGGTTTCGTGGACGAGGCCTCGATGCTGGACGAACGCCAGTTCGCAGACCTGCGCGAGATATTCCCCCGACTGGTGCTGTTCGGCGACCCGGCCCAGCTGGCCCCCGTGGGCCAGTCGGGCGAGATGGTGTTCGACCGCATGGCCACCCCCGCCAAGCTGATCCTGCACCGCATCCACCGCCAGACCGCCGACAGCCCGATCCTGGATCTGGCCCACGCGCTGGGCGATGACCGGCTGGGGTTCGAGGCTTTCGAGGCGCTGGTGCGCGACGCCGCCCGCAAGGACGACCGGGTGGTCTGGGCCGAACGGGTGGACGCCGACCTGATGGCGCGCAGCCCGGTTCTGGTGTGGCGCAACGTGACGCGGATCAAGCTGATCACCGCCTTCCGCACCGCGCAAGGCGCCTCCGACTTCGACTTGGTGCCGGGCGAGCCCTTGATCTGCGACGGCATCGAACTGCCGCTGAAGCACCGCAAGAAACGCATCGACCTGGAGGCCCGCGGCCTGATCAAGGGCGCTCAGGTCATCTACCTGGGTCCCGGCAGCCGCCCGGGGTTCGCCAGGCTGCACGTGCTGGGCGCCGAGGACCCGCAGCTCTCCGCCGCCTCGATCATCAAGATCGAAAGGCCGGGCGAGGAGGAACCCTTCATCCCCCATGCCGCCACCATGGGCGCGGCCTTCCTGCATGGCGCGGCGGTCACCATCCACAAGGCGCAAGGCTCGCAATGGCCCGAAGTGCAGGTCTTCGCCCCCGACCTCTGGGCCGCCGCCCAGGCCGGCCGGTCCGAGGCCGGCGTGCCCTTGTGGAAGCGGCTGGCCTATGTGGCGATCACCCGCGCCGAACAGCGCCTGCACTGGGTGGTGCGCAACCGGCTGGGCCTGCCCAAGCGCCCGCTGGGCGTCGATGATCTGCGCGCGCTGGCGCCAGTGCCGCTGGCGCTGGACGCCGAGCAGGGCTAATCTGCCGCCCGAGACAAGGGAGTCCTACATGGCGCTGGTGTTCGTCCAAATCCGCTGCACCCCCGGCAAGACCTATGAGGTCGCCGACGAGATCTGGGACCGCGAGGTCGTCAGCGAACTGTATTCGACCAGCGGCGAATACGACCTGATCGCCAAGGTCTACATCCCCGACGGCGAGGACACCGGGCATTTCCTGTCGTCGAAGCTGTTCGACCTGCCGGGCATCCAGCGGACGCTGACCACGATGACCTTCAAGGCGTTCTGAGGGGCGGACACCGCCGGGGGCGCTGCCCCCGGACCCCCGGGATATTTTGGAGACAGATGAAAGGCAAGGAGGTCCTGCCGATTTCATCTGTCTGCAAATATCCCCGCCGGAGGCTCTTGCTCTTGCCCGCTCAAAGCCAGCGCGTGCGGTCGGTGCCGATGGCGCTGGCGACATTGGCGTGCTTGTCGCGGCGCAGCAGCGCCTCAAGGCCCCAGGCGATGCGCGGGGCCAGGCTGATGCCCTGGTAGACCAGCGCGGTGTAAAGCTGCACCGCTGAAGCACCGGCCTTGATCTTGGCATAGGCGTCCTGTGGCGAGGAGATGCCGCCGACGCCGACCAGCTGCAGGCGGCCTTCGGTCAGTTGCGACAGCCGGGCCAGCACACGGGTGGACTTCTCGAACAGGGGCGCGCCGGAAAGGCCGCCCGCCTCTGCCTGCGATGCGCTTTTCAGGCCTTCGCGCGACAGCGTGGTGTTGGTGGCGATGATCCCCGCCAGGCCGGACGCCAGCGCGACCTCGGCGATGCCAGACAGTTCGTCGTCGTTCAGGTCGGGGGCGACCTTCAGGAACACCGGGATGGCTTTGGGCAATCCGGCACGGGCTTCCATGACGCGCTCAAGCAGCGCGGTCAGGGCGGCCACGCCCTGCAACTCGCGCAAGCGTTCGGTGTTGGGGCTGGACACGTTGACCGTGGCAAAGTCGCAATGGGGGCCGCAGGTTGCCAAGACGCGCGCGAAATCGCCGGCGCGGTCGGCGCTATCCTTGTTGGCGCCCAGGTTCAGCCCCACCGGCACCCGGCTTTCCTTGCGCCGGGCAAGGCGGCCGGCAACGACCTCGGCGCCTTCGTTGTTGAAACCGAAGCGGTTGATCACCGCCCGGTCCTCGGCCAGCCGGAACAGCCGCGGCGCGGGGTTGCCCGGCTGCGGCAACGGCGTTGCAGCGCCCACCTCAAGGAACCCGAAGCCGCTTTTCGACAGCGCGTCGACCGCGGTGGCGTTCTTGTCGAATCCAGCCGCCAGCCCGACCGGGTTCAACAGCGGCATCCCTGCCAGGTCGCACGCCAGCCGGCCCGAGGCGACCGGCCCGGGCTGTGGCGCAAAGCCGATCTGCACCGCCAGAAGGCCCATGCGGTGCGCCCGCTCGGGCTCCATCCGGGAAAACCACGCCAGACCAACACGTTCCGCGAGTCTCACCAGACGCCCTCCGGAAAGATGTGCCCCGCCGCGCCCAAGGGCAGCGACTTGTCCCAGACCACTTCGGCCAGGCGCAGGGGCCGGTAAAGGTGCGGGAACAGCGCGCCGCCGCGCGAGGGTTCCCACTTCAGCGCCGGGCCAAGCGTGTCGGACTCGAACGCCACCAGCACCAGGTCGCTTTCCAGGCCGAACCACTTCGACGCCGTTTCGGCCACCTGGGCCGCGGTGGAAAAGTGGATGTAGCCATCGGCGACATCGACCGGGGCACCGGCGGTTTCGCCGGCGGCGCGGAAGGCATCCCATTCGGGCCGGCGGAAGATCTTGTAGATCAGCATGGCCGGCTTTTGCCCCGGGACGGCCCCAAGGTCAATGTGGCGGGTTGAGCGGTGGGTTGGACCACCGCAGGCTTTGACAGGTCTGGCCGCGCATCCCACAGTGGCAGGATAGTCACTGCATAAACCAACAGGAGAATCGCCATGACGATGATTTCCCGTGGCCTTTGGGCCGCCATCCTGGGCACCACCTGCCTTGCCGCCCCTCTTGCCGCCGAAACCGTGAAGCTGACGCTTCTGGGCGTGGGCGACGTCTACAATTTCGAAGAGGAGGACGGCCGCGGCGGGTTTGCGCGTCTGAACGCAGTGGCACGGGCCGAACGCGCTGCGAACCCCAACACCCTGTATCTCTTCAACGGCGATATGCTCTCGCCATCGCTGGCCTCGGGGTTCGATCAGGGCCAGAACACGGTGGATTTCACCAATCTGGTGCCGTTTGACCTGGCCGTGCCGGGCAACCACGAATTCGACTTCGGGCCGGAGAATTTCTTTGAGAAGATGAAGGCGTCGAAGTACCCTTGGGCTGCGATCAACATCACCAAGGATGACGGCAGCGCCATCGAGGGCCTGGGCGGCGTGATGGTGAAAGAGGTTGGCGGGTTGAAGGTGGCGCTGATTCCGGTGGCGCAGGATACCTCGCCCGAGGTCAGTTCCACCGGCAGCCTCAAGTTCCTGCCGACGGTCGATACCGCCATCGAGGCCGCGAAGAAGGCCCGCGACGAGGGCGCCGACATCGTGGTCGGCGTGGTCCAGACCAACATGGAAAACGACCGCGCGCTGATTGCCTCCCACGTCTTCGACGTGGTGCTGTCGGGCGATGACCATTCCTACGCCACCGCCTATGACGGGGTGACGGCCTATGTCGAGACCAGCGTGGACGCGCAGCTTCTGACACCCATCGACCTGACCGTCGAGGTGTCGGAAGAGGATGGCAAACGCGAGGTCTCCTGGACCCCCTCCTTCCGCTTCATCGACACCGCGACGGTGACACCCGACCCGGAAACGCAGGCGATGGCCGATGCGCTGCGGGCCTCGATGGACCAGACGCTGAACCAGGAGATCGCAACCCTTGGCGCAGGGCTGGACAGCCGCCGCAACGTGGTCCGGGCCGAAGAGGCCACCATGGGCAACCTGATCGCCGATGCGATGCGGGCCGAGACCGGGGCCGACATCGCGCTCATGAACGGCGGCGGCATTCGCGGCGACAAGACCTATGACGCCGGCGCCAAGCTGACCCGGCGCGACATCCTGACCGAACTGCCGTTCGGCAACGTCACCGTGGTGACCGAACTGCCGGGGTCGCAGGTACTGCTGGCGCTGGAGAATGGCGTCAGCCAGGTGGAAAAGGGCGCCGGACGCTTCCCGCAAGTCTCGGGCCTGAGCTTCGCCTTCGACGCCTCGGCCGAAGCCGGGTCACGGGTCAGCGAAGTGATGGTCGGCGGCGCGCCGCTTGAGGCCGACAAGCTCTACACCGTCGCCGTGAACGATTACATCCTGGGCGGTGGCGATGGGTATTCGGCGCTGGGCGGCGGCCGGGTGGTCACCGACGGCCCGACCGGGCACCTCGTCGCGAACGACGTGATGGCCTATGTCGAGAAGCTTGGCACTGTGACCGTGGTGCTGGACGGCCGGATCAAGAAGCTGGGAGGCTAGGACGGGAGGCCGATTTTTCGACGAAAAATCGGGGCTTGGACTGCATCGCCCCACATTTGGTCTTTGCGGGTCCGATCTTTCGACGAAAGATCGGGGTCCAGCCAGATCATGCAGCGATGGCTGCCAGGTGCCGGGCAAAGTCCCCTGTGCCCATCAGCGCCCGGCAGCGGGCGAATCGACCATCGGCGTAGGTGCGGAAGTCGTCGGCGGGGTTCTGGTTGGCCAGCTGGATCAGGCCCCAGAGTGTCCACAAGAGGTCGCACATCGCCTTGTAGATCACCATCCGGCCCCAGTCTCGCGGGCTGGCCGGGCCGTTGAAATAGGCCTGCATCATCTCGGCGTCCTGCGCGTCATCGAAGCCGGCCTCGACCGACAGGTCGCCCAGGTCCCACATCGGGTCGTTCATGCCGGAATATTCCCAGTCGACGATCCACATCCGGCTGCCGGTATCCAGGAAGTTCTCGCACAAGGGGTCGCAGTGGCAGGGCGCCAGCGGCAATTCCCTTGCGGCCAGCGCGGCCCGCACCACCTCGGCCTCGCGCAGCACGTCGTGATAGCCTTCGGGCAGGGCCATGTCCTTGCCCGACAGCAGCCGCAGGTAATCGTCGATCATGGCGAACAGCTCGAACCGCGCCGGGAACCGTGCCCCCGATGCATGCAGGCGCGCGAAGGCCCGGGCGGCGCGGGCGGGGCTGCCCGGGCGGGCCTTGAAGGCGGTGGGTGACATGGTGACGGTGCCGGGGATGAAGCGGGTGACCATGATGCCGCTTGCCGGGTCGGCATGGATCACCTCCGGCGACACCCCGGCCACCGCAGCCGCCTGGGCGGCAGCCGCCTCGTTGGCACGGTCAATGTATTCTTCGGTGCCCTTTCCCGGCAGCCGCAGCACCGCGTCGCCCACCCGATAGACCCGATTGGTCAGGCCCCCCATCCGTTCGGGCCGCCCGTCGAAGGCCCGCAAGGCGGGGAACTGGCGGATCAGGGCGTCGATCTCGGCATCGTCGGTCATGCGGGGCCTCCTGTGGATGCGCGGGAAAGGTTATACATTTCCGCAGCCTTGGCTATTCTGCGCCGGGCAGCAAGGGGGCACGGCATGGCTGAACACGGCGGACACCTGGGCGCAGTCTACGACGCCAAGGCACCACAGGAGGTGGCGGCGGCCTATGACGCCTGGGCCGAGGGTTATGACGCCGAGATGGCGAAGGCGGGCTACCGCCACCCCTCGATCGGTCTGGCGCTGCTGGCGCGTCACCTGCCGCGTGGCGAGGGCCCGATCCTGGATGCCGGCGTCGGCACCGGGCTGGCGGGCCCGTGGTTCGGCATCCTTGGCTGGCCCGAGGTCTGGGGCGTGGACATTTCCGAAGGCATGCTGAAGGTCGCTGCCCGCAAGGGCGCTTACGCCCGTCTGTCGCGCGCGGTGCTGGGCGAACCGCTCGACTTCCCCGATGCCCGCTTCGCCGCGGTGATCTCGACCGGCGTCTTCACCACCGGCCATGTCGGCGCCGAGGCGCTGCCGGAACTGGTGCGCATCACCAGGCCCGGCGGGGTGATCGTGCTGACGGTCAAGGGCACGCTCTGGGACGGCGGCTTTGCCGAAGCGCTGAAGGCCCTGCCGGTGGATCGGCTGGAGGTGTCCGAGCCTTACGTCTCGATGCCCGGCGACCCCGCCACGACCCCCAGCCGCGCCGTGGCCCTGCGCGTCCGCTGATGTGCGGCCGCTTCACCATCACCCACCCAAACGAGGCGCTGGCAGCGCTGTTCGGCGCGGTGCCGGGGAACGACCTGCCTCCGGTGCCGAACTACAACGTCTGCCCGACGACCCCCATCGCCACGGTCACCTCGGACGCCGGCCAGCGCCGACTGCGGGCAATGCGCTGGGGCTTTCTGCCGGCCTGGTACAAGACCCCCACCGACGGGCCGCTGATCATCAACGCCCGCGCCGAAACGGTGGCCACCAAACCCGCCTTCCGCGAGGCGATCCGGTCGCGCCGCTGCCTGGTCCCGGCAAGCGGCTTTTACGAATGGAGCGAGGGGCCACAGGGCGAACGCCTGCCCTGGTACTTCACCCGTGCGGACGGGGAGCCGATGGCACTGGCCGGCGTCTGGCAGCGCTGGCAGGACATCGACACCCTGGCCATCGTCTCGACCGAGGCCGGCGAGGGCATGGCCGGACTGCACCACCGCGAACCGGTGATCCTTGAGGCGGCAGACTGGCCCCTGTGGCTGGGCGAGGCGGGCAAGGGAGCGGCGCTGCTGATGAAACCCACCGCAAAGGGCGTGCTGCACCCGCCCTACAGGGTAGACAAGCGGGTGAACTCGAACCGCGCCTTGGGGCCCGACCTGATCAAATCGCTCGCCGCCTGACCGGGGGTGATCCAGCAGAGCGGCGCAAGCGCCGCACATCTTTCCTCTCGCCTCTGCGCGCAAGCGCGCAACCGGCTCGGCCGCCCGGCATCAACGTGACGCTTCACATCCGGCGGCTCTCCCGGCATCGGCCGTGGCGCTCCGCGGGGGATATTTGAAGACAGATGAAATCTGCTGTCATTCATCTGTCCTCAAATATCCCGGGGGGTTTGGGGGGCTGGCCCCCCAATCTGCCCGAGGAGGAGCGAAGGCGACGACAAGACAAAGGGCGTGCGGCGCTTGCGCCGCTCTGCCGGATCACCGTCATTCGCCGCGGGGGAAGCGCTTGGACTCCTCCAGCACGTTCAGGTCCATGTGGTTGCGCATGTAGCGCTCGGATGCCGCGCGCAGCGGCTGGTAATCCCAGGGGAAATAGGCGCCGTTGCGCAGCGCCTGATAGACCACCCAGCGCCGGGCCTGGCTTTCGCGGATCTCGGCATCGTAGCGGGGAATGTCCCAGCGGGCCTCGGCGAGGGCCTGGAAATGCGCCAGCACCGCCGCTGCACGCGGGTCGGAGGCAAGGTTCGCGCGTTCCTCTGGGTCGTTCGCCACGTCGAACAGCATCTCCGGGTCGGCCGGGCAGCGGATGTATTTCCAGGCCCCCTCGCGCAGGGCCACCATCGGGGTGATCGAGCCTTCAGCGGCGTATTCCATCGGCACCGGGCCGCGCGCCGCCCCTGCGGCCACTGGCACCAGGTTCACCCCGTCGGTCCAGGGCATCACCTCGCCGAGGTCCACGCCGGCCAGCGCGGCGAGGGTCGGCGTCAGGTCGATGGTCGAGACCGGGGTTTCCACCAGGCCCGGCGCCAGCCCGGGGGCGGCGATCATCAGCGGCACCCGGGCCGAGCCTTCGAAGAAGTTCATCTTGAACCACAGCCCGCGCTCGCCCAGCATCTCGCCGTGGTCCGACAGGAACACCACGACGGCTTCTTGCCGGGTCGTCTCGAGCGTGGTGAGGATTTCGCCGATCTTGTCGTCGATATAGGAGATATTGGCGAAATAACCCTGGCGGGCGCGGCGGATCTGGTCGGCGGTGATGTCGAAGGCGCGCCAGTCGCAGGCATCGAGCAAGCGCTGGGAATGCGGGTCCATCTGGTCATAGGGAATGGCCGCGGGCGGTTCCAGCTCGGCGGCACCTTCGTAGAGGTCCCAGTAGCGGCGGCGGGCGACGAAGGGGTCATGCGGGTGGGTGAAGCTGACGGACAGGCACCAAGGGCGCGCATCGGCCCCGCGCGACAGGTCATACAGCTTCTGCACCGCCTGGAAGGCGACGTCGTCGTCGTATTCGTACTGGTTGGTGATCTCGGCCACCCCGGCGCCGGTGACCGAGCCGAGGTTGTGATACCACCAGTCGATCCGTTCTCCCGGCTTGCGGTAGTCCGGGGTCCAGCCGAAATCGGCGGGGTAGATGTCGGTGGTCAGGCGCTGCTCGAACCCGTGCATCTGGTCGGGGCCGACGAAGTGCATCTTGCCCGACAGCGCGGTCTGATAGCCCGCCCTCCGCAGGTGGTGGGCGAAGGTGGGGATGTCAGAGGCGAACTCGGCCGCGTTGTCGTAGACCCGGGTGCGGCGCGGCAACTGGCCCGACATGAACGACGCACGGGCGGGCGCGCAGAGCGGCGAGGCCGTGTAGGTATTGGCGAACCGGGCCGACCGCGCGGCAAGCCGCGCCAGATTGGGCGCATGCAGGAACGGCGCGGGCCCGTCGGGGAACAGCGTTCCGTTCAACTGGTCGACCATCAGGATCAGGATGTTGGGGCGGGTGGTCATGCAGGGGTCCTCACCGTAGGCCGCGCCAGCATAGGGGTGCAGATGCGGCACCGGTAGCCCGCTTGGGACTCTTCTCCGCCGGAAACCGAAGCCCGGCAGTCTTCCCGGCGCAATTGCCCTGTCGCGCCGGTGTCGCGGCGGGCAGGCTGTACCCCTGCGTGCAGCGCATTTTGCTGGCGAAACGCTTGGTCGAGACCATCGTCCGTGGCACGTCTTCCTGCGGCGGCATGCGCATCACGCCCTGGGGCACGGTGCTGCACACCGGGGAAACGACAGCAGCGCCCGGGAGATTCCGGACCCAATGGCGATCACCGAACCCGTGACCATCACCGACCGGGCCACGGGCGTCGCCGTGAGGGTGCGGCGCTGGATGGCCTTGCCGGCCATTGCCGGTGACGGCATCGGCATCACCCGGACGGGTGCGCTCTGTGCCGGCGACGCCTGATCCCGTGTCACCGGCAGGACCGCCTGTGTCTCGATCCGGCTTTCGAAGGATTCGACGATGGCGAAGCTTGAGGACTGCGGGACCGGCGATCTGGTGAAGACCACCGGCCGGACAAACGTCGCCCCATGAGCGGGGCCTGCCTTGACCAAGGCAGGAACACGCTCCGGTCGGCCCCGGTTTTGTCGTTTTCCGGCGATGCGGCGGCGGGTTCGGGCGCGGAGCGGACCGCGCTGCGGGGTCAGATGGCGGCAGAGGAGCCACCGATGACCATCCGCACTGATTTCCCATGTCGCGTTGTCGAGCACGAGGACATGGGGATCGTGATGCCCGATGGCGTGCGGCTGTCGGCGCGGGTCTGGCTGCCTGCGGATGCAGCGGTGCGACCGGTTCCGGCGGTGCTGGAATACATCCCCTACCGCAAGCGCGACGGGACCTTGCCGCGCGATGAAAGGATGCATCCCTATTTTGCCGGGCATGGCTATGCGGCCGTGCGGGTGGACATGCGCGGCAATGGCGACAGCGGCGGGCTGATGCTGGACGAGTATGGCCAGCAGGAGATGGACGACGCGCTGTCGGTGATCGACTGGCTGTCGCGGCAGCCCTGGTGTTCCGGCGCGGTCGGAATGATGGGGAAAAGCTGGGGCGGGTTCAACTGCCTGCAGGCGGCCTGGAACGGCCATCCGGCGTTGAAGGCGGTGGTGTCGGTCTGCTCGACCAGCGACCGCTTTGCCGACGACATCCACTTCAAGGGCGGCTGCCTTCTGGGCGAGAACTTCGGCTGGGGGGCGGTGATGCTGTCCTATTCCAGCCGTCCGCCGGACCCGGTGTTGCGGCCGGACTGGCGTGAGACGTGGTTGCAGCGGCTGGAGGCCGAGCCCTGGCTGGCGCCGCTCTGGGCGGGGCACCAGGCGCGCGACAGCTATTGGGCGCATGGCTCGGTCTGCGAGAACTGGGCGCGCAACCGGGTGCCGGCGATGGTCTGGGGCGGCTGGGCGGACGGCTACATGAACACTGTGGCGGCGATGGTGGCAGGGGCACCGGCGCCGGTGAAGGGCGTGGTGGGCCCTTGGGTGCACCAGTATCCGCAGACCGCCGTGCCGGGGCCGCAGGTGGGCTTCCTGCAGATGGCGATCCGCTGGTGGGATCGCTGGCTGAAGGGCATCGAGAATGGCGCCGAGGCTGACCCGGCCTATCGCGCCTACATCCTGCATTCCCGGCCGCCGGACGCCAGCGCGGTGCACCGCGCGGGGCATTGGGTGGCCGAGGGCGCCTGGCCGTCGCTGCGCGTCGTGCCGCAGGTCTGGCATCTGGCGGCGCCGGGGGGCTTCGCGCCCCCCGGACCCCCCGCGGGGTATTTGGGCCAAGATGTAGGGGCGGGCGCGTTTTCGGTGAGCGTGGCCACGCCGCAGCATCTGGGGTTGGCGGCGGGCGAGTTCTTTCCGATGGGGCTGAACGCAGAAATGCCGGGCAACCAGGCGGCAGACGATGCGCTGTCGGTCTGTTTCGACGGGCCGGTTCTGGCCGAGGACCTGCAATTGCTGGGGGCGGCGGAACTGCGGCTGCGGCTGGCCTCGGACCGGCCGTTGGGCTTTGTGGTGGCGCGGCTCTGCGATGTGGCGCCGGACGGGGCGAGTGTGCGGATCGCGCATGGCATGCTGAACCTGTGCCATCGCGGCGGCATGGCGCAGCCCGCGCCGATGGTGCCGGGGCAGGCGGTCGAGGTCGCTTTCAAGCTGGACCAGATGGGCTATCGGCTGGCGGCGGGGCATCGGCTGCGGCTGGCGCTGTCGAACAGCTATTGGCCCTTCGTCTGGCCCTCGCCGGAAGCCGGGTGCCTGACGGTGACGGCAGGGCGCCTGACCTTGCCGGTGCAGCGGGGCGCCGATGCGGCCGAATGGGTGCCGCCGCCGGCGGAGCATGCTGCGCCCTGGAAGCATCGGGTGATCCGCAGCGGCAAGAGCCGGCGGATCATCGAGCGCGACCTGATCGCGGGGACCGAGGCGCTGGTGGTCGAGGACGACCTCGGCGACGCCGAGAATCTGGCGCATGGCCTGTGCAGCGGCGAGACGATGAGCGAACGCTGGGAAATCCATCCCGACGATCCGCTCAGTGCGCGGGCGGTCCATGTCTGGGAACAGCGCCTGTCGCGCGGGGAATGGCGGGTGAAAACCCGGGCCGAGGCCGAAATGACGGCCTCGGCAAGCCACCTTCGGATGCGCGCCCACCTCACCGCCTGGGAGGGCGAGGTGCTGGTCTTGGAACGGCACTGGGACGAGGAGGTGGAGCGCCGCTTTGTGTGATCCGCGACCTGGCGGGGGCGAGAATCGTTGCCCCGCCAGCCCCTTCGCGGTTTAGTGAGTGACAAATCAACAAACGGGCCGGGAAAAATCGGGCCGAGACAGGGAGAGAAGAACGATGACGGACCAACTGGACCGGATGATCGAAACGGTGCGCCGTGGCCGCATGACCCGGCGCGAATTCGTCGGCCGCGCCTCGGCCATGGGCATCACGGCGGGGCTGGCCTCGGCGCTGTTTTCCAAGACCGCGCTGGCGCAAGAGGCCAAGAAGGGCGGCGTGATCCGCGTCGGCATGGCCGGCGGCGAAAGCACCAACAGCCTGGACCCCGCACTTGCGGCCTCGGAAGTGCCCTATCAGGTGAACATGACCTGGGGCGAGATGCTGGTCGACGTCAACCCCGACGGCAGCATCGACAACCGCATCGCCGAAGAGATCAGCTCATCCCCCGACGCCAGCGAGTGGAAGTTCAAGATCCGCGCCGGCGTGGAATACCACAACGGCCAGACCGTCACCGCCGAGGATGTGGTGGCCACGCTGAAGCGGCACACCGACGAAAAGGCGCAGTCGGGCGCGCTGGGCATCGTGCAGGGCATCGCCGAGATGAAGGCCGAAGGCGACATGGTCACCCTGAAGCTGGTCGCGCCGAACGCCGACCTGCCTTATCTGATGGGCGACTATCACCTGATGATCCAGCCCGGTGGCGGCGTGGACAACCCGACCTCGGGCATTGGCGCCGGCCCCTACAAGGTGGTGGTGAACGAGCCGGGCGTGCGGCACACCTTCGTCAAGCATGCCAATTACTTCGACAGCACGATCGGCCATGCCGACGAGGTCGAGATCCTGGTCATCAACGACAACACCGCCCGCACCGCGGCACTGCAGTCGGGCCAGGTCCACATGATCAACCGGGTCGATCCGAAGATCGTCGAACTGCTGAAGGGCGCCGCCGGCATCCAGATCCGCGCCGCGGCGGGCCGCGGGCACTATGTCTTCATCATGCATGTCGACAAGGCGCCCTTCGACAACAACGACCTGCGGATGGCGCTGAAGCTGGCGATCAACCGGCAGGAAATGGTGGACAAGATCCTGGGCGGCCTGGGGTCGCGCGGCAACGACTTTCCGATCAATGCCGCCTATCCGCTGTTCGACGACAGCATCGAGCAGCGCGACTTTGACGCGGCCAAGGCGGCCGAGCACTACAAGGCGTCGGGCCATGACGGTAGCCCAATCATCCTGCGCACGGCGCCGGGCGCCTTCCCGGGTGCGGTGGATGCCGCGAACCTGTTCGCCGCCTCTGCCAAGGCCGCGGGGATTCCGCTTGAGGTGAAGCTGGAACCCGATGACGGCTACTGGTCGAACGTCTGGAACGTCGAACCCTTCTGCGCCAGCTACTGGGGCGGTCGCCCGGTGCAGGACCAGATGTACACAACCGCCTATCTGTCCACCGCCGAATGGAACGACACCAAGTTCAAGAACGCCAAGTTCGACGAGTTGCTGCTGGCGGCCCGGGGCGAACTGGACGCTGCCAAGCGCAAGGGCATGTACAAGGAGATGGCCCAGATCCTGCGCGACGAGGGCGGGTTGATCCTGCCGATGTTCAACGACTTCGTCTCGGGCGTGTCGGACAAGATCGCCGGCTGGGTGGACGACCCCAATGGCGAGTTGATGAACGGCCGGGCGCAGGTGCGCTGCTGGCTGGCATAGGGCCGGCGCCTCGTGCATCCCATCCTGAAACTGGTGGTCCAGCGCATTGCGCTGGGCCTTCTGCTGCTTCTCGCCGTATCGGCGGTGATCTTCCTGGGCGTCGAGGCGCTGCCGGGCGATACCGCCCAGGCGATCCTGGGCCAGCAGGCCACGCCCGAGGCGCTGGCCAACCTGCGCGAGAAGCTGGGTCTCGATCGTCCGCCGCTGGAGCGATACTTCGCCTGGCTGGGTGGCGTGCTGACGGGTGATCTGGGCACGGCGCTGACCAATGGTGCCGACATTGCGCAGTCGATCGGGCAGCGGCTGGGCAACACGCTGTTCCTGGCCAGCTGCGCTGCGGTGATCTCGGTGCCGCTGGCCATCATCCTGGGCCTGATCGCCGCCCGTCACGCCGGCAAATGGCAGGACAAGCTGATCTCGGGCCTGACATTGACTACCATCAGCCTGCCCGAATTCGTGGCGGCCTACTTCGTCATCTACCTGCTGACCCAGGTCTTTCCGGTGTTCCTGCCGGTGGCCTCGATCTACGGCGGCATGACCTTCTGGCAGAAGCTGAACGCGGTGGCCTTGCCGGTGATCGTGCTGGTTCTGGTGGTGCTGGCGCACATGATGCGGATGACCAGGGCGGCAATCCTGAACGTCATGCAGTCGGCCTATATCGAGACGGCGGAACTCAAGGGCCTGACGCCGATGCAGGTGATCTGGCGCCACGCCTTTCCCAATGCCATCGCGCCGGTCGTCTCGGTGGTGATGCTGAACATGGCCTACCTGGTGGTGGGCGTCGTCGTGGTCGAGGTGGTGTTCGGCTACAACGCATTGGGGCAATACCTGGTCGATCATGTCTCGAAGCGCGACCTGCCGGTGGTGCAGGCGGTGGGCCTGGTCTTCGCCGCGGTCTACATCTTCCTCAACATCCTGGCGGACGTGATCTCGATCATCGCCAACCCGCGCCTGAGGCACCCGAAATGAGACCGCCGCTAAGCGCCCTGATCGGCCTGACGCTGACCGGCCTGTTCCTGTTTTCAGCCGTCTTCGCCCAATGGATCGCGCCCTATCCGATCGACGCCTCGGCCGGGAAGGTCTGGGAAGGCCCCTCGGCCGACTACTGGCTGGGCACCGATTCCATCGGCCGCGATATCCTGTCGCGGCTGATCTACGGCGGCCAGGTCACGATCTTCGTGGCGCTCGCCTCCTCGGCACTGGCCTTCTCGATGGGCGCGTTCCTGGGCTTTCTTGCCGCCGTTTCAGGCGGCTTTGTCGATCAGCTGCTGTCGCGCATCGTCGATCTGGTCATGGCGATCCCGTCGCTGATCGTGGCCCTTGTCATGCTTTCGGTCCTGCCGTTGAACCTGACCGTGCTGATCCTGGTCATGGGCATCCTGGACAGCACCCGCGTCTTCCGCCTGTCGCGGGCGGTCGCCATGGACATTGCCGTGATGGACTATGTCGAGGCCGCCCGGCTGCGCGGCGAAGGCGGGACCTGGGTGATTTTCCGCGAAATCCTGCCCAATGCGCTGTCGCCGCTGGTGGCCGAGTTCGGCCTGCGCTTCATCTTCGCGGTGCTGTTCATCTCGACCCTGTCGTTCCTGGGCCTGGGTGTGCAGCCGCCACTGTCCGACTGGGGCGGCATGGTGAAAGAGAACAAGGACGGGCTGATCTTCGGCAAGCCGGCCGCATTGCTGCCCGCCGCCGCCATTGCCGCGCTGGCGATCAGTGTCAACCTGGTGGCCGACTGGGTGCTGACCCGCACCTCCAGCCTGAAAGGGGGCCGCGGTGGTTGACGACACCCTGCTCTCCATCCGCGGCCTCAAGATCGAGGCCACCAGCTACCCGCCGGGCGAACCGGCCAGAGAGGTCACCCTTGTCCACGGCGTCGATCTGACGTTGAAGCGTGGCCGCGTGCTGGGGCTGATCGGGGAATCCGGTGCCGGCAAAAGCACCATCGGCCTGTCCGCCATGGCCTATGGCCGCGGCGGCGTGCGGCTGACGGGTGGCACGATCCGGCTCAATGGCCGCGACATCCGCCAGGCCGGCCCGCAAGATCTGCGCAGCTTGCGTGGCCGCGAGGTGACCTATGTCGCGCAATCCGCCGCCGCCGCCTTCAACCCGGCCAAACGGCTGATGGAGCAGGTCATCGAGGCCAGCCTCGCGCATGGCCTGATGTCCCGCCCCGAGGCCGAGGCACGGGCGATCTCGCTGTTTCGCAAGCTGGGCCTGCCCAACCCCGACGGGTTCGGCAACCGCTATCCACACCAGGTTTCGGGCGGGCAATTGCAGCGGGCGATGACGGCCATGGCGCTGTGCCCGCGCCCCGATCTGGTGATCTTCGACGAACCGACCACGGCGCTGGACGTGACGACGCAGATCGACGTGCTGGCCGCGATCAAGGAAGCGATCCGCGACACCCATGTCGCGGCGCTCTATATCACCCACGACCTGGCCGTGGTGGCGCAAGTCTCGGACGAGATCATGGTGCTGCGGCACGGCCGGATGGTCGAGATCGGGCCGACGGCCCAGATCATCCACGACCCGCAGCAGGACTATACCCGCGCGCTGGTCTCGGTCCGCAGCCTCGAACATGTCGAAAAGCCCCCGGCGCCGCCGGTCCTTCAGGTGGAAGGCATCACCGCCCGCTACCGCGGCACCCATTTCGACGTCCTGAAACGGGTGACGGTGGACCTTCCCCCCGGCCAGACCCTGGCCGTTGTGGGCGAAAGCGGATCGGGCAAGTCCACCCTGGCGAGGGTGATCACCGGCCTTTTGCCGCCCTCGGCCGGGCGCATCACCTTTGCCGGGCGCGTGCTGTCGCCCGATCTCAAGGGCCGCTCGCGCGACGACCTGCGCGAAATCCAGATGATCTACCAGATGGCCGACACGGCGATGAACCCGCGCCAGACCGTCGGCACCCTGATCGGCCGGCCGCTGGAATTCTACTTCGGCCTGCGCGGGGCCGAGCGCGACCGCCGGGTGCAAGAGCTGCTGGATGAAATCGAGATGGGCAAGGGCTATGCCCAACGCTACCCGGCCGAACTGTCTGGCGGGCAAAAGCAGCGCGTCTGCATCGCCCGCGCATTGGCGGCCAAGCCCAGGCTCATCATCTGCGACGAGGTCACCTCGGCGCTGGACCCGCTGGTCGCGGACGGCATCCTGAAGCTGCTGCTGAACCTTCAGGCGCTGGAGAAGGTGGCCTATCTGTTCATCACCCACGACCTGGCGACGGTGAAGGCGATCGCCGACAAGATCGCGGTCATGTACAAGGGCGAGGTGGTGCGCTACGGGCAGAAATCCGACGTGCTGGCCCCGCCCTTCGACAACTACACCGACCTGTTGCTGTCGTCCGTCCCCGAGATGGAAATCGGCTGGCTGGAACAGGTGATCGCGCATCGCAAGATGGAAAGCGCCGGGAATTAGCGCCGGGGCCGCGCCCGCGGAACGTATGGCGGTTTGCCATAGGTCCGCCTTACACTGACCAGACGGGAACCGGACGTGACGAAACTGCTGCTCATCATCCTCGACGGGGTTCCTTACGCCAACTGGCGGCGGCTGTTCGGCAACCTTGAAGGCTGGGTGCAATCGGGCGAGGCGCGGGTCTGGCGGATGCGCTCGGTGCTGCCCTCGACCTCTGCCTCGTGTTACGCTTCGATCCACACTGGCCTGCCGCCGCAGGTGCACCGCATCTGGGACAACGCCGACATCCGCCGGCTGGAGTTTCCCGACGTGTTCTCGGAATTGTCCAAGGCCGGCCGCAAGACCGGCGCCGTGACCCACAGCTACTGGTCGGAATTCTTCAACCGCGCCCCGTTCGACGTGGTGCGCGACATCGAATATGACGAACCCGGCGGCCCGATCACTCATGGCCGGTTCCACACCATGCACGGCTACGGGCACGCCAACCAGATGACCCCGGCCGACTACGACCTGTTCGGCACGCTCACCCGGCTGGCCGAGGTGCAAGGCATCGACTACGGCATCCTGCACACCTGCACGCTGGACAGCATGGGCCACCGCTTCTTCCACGACTGCGAGGAAATGGACCACGCCTGCTTCGCCATGGACGCGACGCTGGCGCCGTTCATCGACAGTTGGCGCCGCGGCGGCTTTGAGGTGATCGTCACGGCTGACCATGGGCAGGACGCCCGCGGCCACCACGGCGGTACCGGCGAGGCGCAGCAGGACTTCGCCTTCTACTACTTCGGCGCCTCGCCCATGCCGGCCCCGGATGTTGTGCTGGACCAGCTTGCCCTGGCCCCCTCCATCCTCACTCGCATGGGCATTCCAGTGCCTGCCACGATGAAGGCGGCGCCCTTCTTCGCGGTCTAGAACGGCCAGCGCCCCTCGGCAAAGGCCGCGATGGTCTTGCAGACCATGTCAAAGCTCTCTGCGGCCCGCGGCACCGTCGCCCGCGCCCGCAGGTAGCCATGCACCAGCCCGGTGGCTGTCACGGCCCGGGCCAGCCCGCCGGCAGCGCTGATCTTTTCAGCATATTCAATGGCAT
The DNA here is from genome assembly GCF_020564565.1 of Rhodobacter sp. Har01. Classification (GTDB taxonomy): domain Bacteria; phylum Pseudomonadota; class Alphaproteobacteria; order Rhodobacterales; family Rhodobacteraceae; genus Pseudogemmobacter. Next base: position 331,432 of record NZ_JAJCTD010000003.1, on the reverse strand, counting down.
CGTCATGCAGCGGATCGCATTCCGCTCCGATCGCCAGGGTCATCGGCAGCCCCGAGAACTCTGCGTCCTGCAGCGGAGACACCGTCGCATCCCCCTCCGGCGGCGCCATGCCGCCGTGCCGGATGCCAGCATAAAACGCCAGATCGGCGGCGGTCAGCATCGGCGCGAAGGCGTGGGTCACAGCGCTGCCCCGGCCCCGGTCGCCCCCCAACCCCGGATAGATCAGCACCTGGCCCAGCAGGCGCGGGTCGCGCAGGGCATGTGCCGCTGCCGCCACCAGGTTTCCTCCCGCGCTGTCGCCGACCAGGACAAGTGCGCCCGGAGTGGCCCGGATCACCCCGCAGACATCGTCGAGAGCGGCCGGATGCGGGTGTTCCGGGGACAGGCGATATGCGACCGAGATCACCGTCAGGCCCGTGGCCGCCCGGATTTCGGCGCAGACGTCATCATGGCTGTGCAGGCCTCCGACCACAAAGCCACCGCCATGGGCATAGAGCACGCTGGCCGGCCCGGCGCCCGGATAGCGCCGGCAGGGAATGCCTGCGATGCTCTGATCCAGCGCCGTCACTCCCTCCGGATAGCCACGGAAAAAGGCGCGACACATGCGGTCATAGATCGCCCGCTGATCGGCGATACCCAGCGCCGCGGTATCGGCCGGATAGGCGGCTTCCGTAGCCCGGATAAAGGCCCAGGTCGGGGCATCGATCAGTCGGGAATAGTCGGGGTCGGGCATTCTGGGGTTCCGGCAAAGGAAGGCCCGGCGATCTTGCGGCACCTAGGTCCGTTGGGCAACACGCCGTCACCGATCTGCCGCCCGCGACAGGCAACCCTGGCCGGAGGCCCGCCAGCCGGGCCGTCTCTCGGGGCAAACCGGGTTGCCCTCAGCCTTGCACGCGGGCGGGACGCAAGGCTTCGCGGAATGCGAAAAAGGCGGACCTCAGCAGACCGCCTTTCCGTCGTTCTTCGGCAGAAATCAGGCCAGCGCCAGATTGGTCGCGGATTCGCGGCCGTCGCGGCCGGCTTCGATGTCGAAGGTCACGGCCTGGCCGTCCTTCAGGCTGCGGATTCCGGCGCGCTCAAGCGCGGTGATGTGGACGAACACGTCCTTCTTGCCGCCTTCCGGCGCGATGAAGCCATAGCCTTTGGTCTCATTGAACCACTTCACGGTGCCCTTGGCCATCGTGAGGTCTCCTTCCGAAATGCCGCCCGCGGGAGTGCGGCGGCCTGGCGCAGTCAGCTGTAGTCGATAGCTGTGGCCGAAGGTCGGAGACAGATCGAGAGAGATAACGTCGCGCCGGGAAATATTAGGCAGGTCGCGCCGGAAGGCAAGAATTTTTGCGGCGCTCAGGCCTTCTGCGGGGCAGGTTCGTGGCGGGGCGACAGGGCGAAGACCCCGGCGAGGGCGACGGCAACCAGGCCGGTCACGACCCAGAGGGTGACGGCGCTGGCGAGGCTGGCGCCGAGGAGGAGGGCGGCGACCGCGGCCACGAACCCGAGCATTCCGCCGAAAAGAACCGCCACGATGGCCATGGTATCCTCCGTTGATCCCTAGGGTCAGAATCGGGGGCGATTCGGGCCAAAGTGGGGCGGGGATGCGGAAAGGTGGCGGCGTGTCCCATGATGGGACACCTCAGGCCGCAAAGGATTCCAATGGGTTACGAATCCATTTTAGGGATTTGTTAAGGATCGGGTCCGCGGGACGGCTTTCAGGCCGAACTGCGTGCAACCGAAACGGACGCGGGCGCGGGCGCTCTTCACGGCCTGCCTGGCCGTGCGGGGCGGCGACCTTCTGGTGCGCGCGGTCGCAGCCTTGCGGCGGGCGGTGGCACAGACCCGGACCGCGCGTCCGCTCGGGATTGAGGCCGGGGGATGCTGCCGAACCATCTGCATTGCATTTGGCAGATGCCGGACGGGGTGAGGCCCGACCCCGGGCATCCGGCTGGGGGCAAGTCGGTCCCGTGGACCATTCTGAGGGACGCAAGGATTTCGGCACACGGTTTGGGGGGCGATCAAGGCGCGGCTCCGGGTGCAGATGCGCAAGGCGCGGGCCTTCGCCCCGCCGCCGCCGCCGATTGGCCGGAAGAACGGCGGGCTGAGCCCCGCCCCGCGGCGGAAGGGCGAGGTCGGGCCTGGGCAACCCCGGTTCCGGCAGCATCACATCGGCGACGAATCCGACTTTGCGGCGCAGGTCTGGTCTGGCCACAACAACCCGGTGATACACGGGCGCGAGGCCCGGCGCGAAGCCCGACGCGAAGATCGGGACTTCTCGTCGGCGCATTGGCGGCAGGGCGGGGTTCACCCCGCCGCTGCGGGTGGCTGAGGAGAGGCGGGGTGACCCCCGCCCTCGGGTGACCATGCCGGTGTCGCGGCGCATGTCTTGTGGTGAGCCACACCCCGGCGCAGCGCGGGTTCGTTGTGCGGCCGGGGGAATGGGTGTCTTCGTCGGTGCAATGAGTCGGGCGGGGTCCACCCCGCCCTGCGTTGGACGCGGGGGGCCGAGGGCCGGAGAGCGACCGTCCGGTGGACGGTCGCCCGGCCCGATGGACTGAAGGCCGCAAGGCCGCAAGGCAAGGGGGGTGCGGCGGGGACCCGCAGGGCTGGAAATCGGGGCGCGCCTGCCTGGGGTGAGGCGGATCGGAAAACAGTCCAGTGGACTGTTTTCCCGCCGAACGCCCGAGCACGCTTGCGAGGGCCGGGTAGCGCGCTTGTCGCGCCTGCCGAGGGGCAGGCAGGCGCGGCCCGATTTGTCGCGGGACAAATCGGGCGGGGGGTGCATGTTCAGATGCGACCAAGGACCACTAAAACTGTCCTTCGTCAGAATGGAATGTCAAAATAGTCTTCGTGCACTTCCAATAGCTCAGAAGCAGCCCTGAGTTCACGACCATCGAGGTGAACGGCTTGACCCCTTAGGGTCAAGTAGAAGTCTTTCACATCCGGATCTGTGGCGATCCAACCCACTTGCGTATTCTGGAGCAGAGCGTTGAATAGCCCTCGGACTTGTGCCTTCGTGAAGCTCGAAAACGGCGTAAGTCGCTCTATGATTTGATGGGTTTCGGAGAAATTCGCTGATTGGACCAGCTTCTTGACGAGCTCATCTTTCTCAAACTCATCCGAAAGTGTGATCTTTGGAAATTGTGCTTTGAAATAGTCTGAAAGTGATCGATAGAGGTGAGGTTGGCCGAATTTCTTCACACGCTTCCATTCATCCCCAAGAAATGGGTTGATCTTCAGCGGGTCAAGGGGATTTGAGAAATCTGAATCTAAAGAAACAATAGAAATGGCGTGGACAGGCTTCTTTAAAAGGCTCAGCCAGTGGATTGCATCTCCAATTGAACCCTTCTTGCCCGGCGGCTCACCTAAATCGCACCGACGCAAAGCGGCTTCAACTTCAAGATTGGATACGTCATCCCGGGTGCCAAGCTTGAGAAGGCCTTCTATTAAATGATCTGCACGCAATGATCTTGACTCAATGTCCTTCCGAGCTTGGTCTACTAGCTTGGAGTGGAGCAGCGAAACTTCCTTCAGCTTTGTTCTAATCTGACCAAGTTCTGGGTAGTCATTGAAGTAGTGTGGGTACTCTCTTGAGAAGCTCAACGATTTTATGCTTGAAAAGGCCTCGCCGATCTTTCCTTCACGATTTCGTCTGATCTCAGACTCCAAGTGTGTGTTCGTATGGAGCGTTATTTCCTCATCGCCAATCAGTTTGACGACTTTCGCCATTTCCTCCAAATCATCCTTTCCAAAAGCGTAGAAGGACAGGAAGACATTGGCGTCCAAGAATAGGGCGTGAGACATCCCCTCACCTCGTGAACTTCTTGTACTTCACCCGCTTCGGCTCGATCGAATCCGGGCCCAGACGCCGCACCTTGTCTTCCTCGTAGGCCTCGAAGTTGCCCTCGAACCATTCCACTTTCGCGTCGCCTTCAAACGCAAGGATATGCGTGCAGAGGCGGTCGAGGAAGAAGCGGTCGTGGCTGATGATCACGGCGCAGCCGGCGAAGTCTTCCAGGGCGGCCTCAAGGGCTTGCAGGGTTTCGACGTCGAGGTCGTTGGTGGGTTCGTCGAGCAGAAGCACGTTGCCGCCGGCGCGCAGGAGTTTGGCCAGGTGGACGCGGTTGCGTTCGCCGCCTGACAACAGGCCGACCTTCTTCTGCTGGTCGCCGCCCTTGAAGTTGAACGCCCCGCAATAGGCGCGGCTGTTCATCGTGGCGTCGCCGAGTTCCAGGATTTCCAGCCCGTCGGAGATTTCCTCCCACACCGTCTTGTTGGGGTTGAGCGAATCGCGCGACTGGTCGACGTAGGCCAGTTTCACCGTGTCGCCCAGGGTGATGGTGCCGCTGTCGGGCTGTTCCTGCCCGGTCAGCATGCGGAACAGGGTCGATTTGCCGGCGCCGTTGGGGCCGATCACGCCGACGATGCCGCCGGGGGGCAGGGCGAAGGAAAGGCCCTCGATCAACTGCTTGTCGGCGTAGTGCTTGGCGAGGTTTTCCACCTCGATCACCTTGCCGCCCAGACGCGGGCCGTTGGGGATGATGATCTGCGCGGTGGCGATCTTTTCCCGCTCGGATTTCGAGGCCATTTCCTCATAGGCGTTGATCCGGGCCTTCTGCTTGGCCTGCCGGGCCTTGGCGCCGGCGCGAATCCACTCCAGCTCTCGTTCCAGGGTCTTTTGCGTGGAGCGATCCTCGCGCGCCTCTTGCGCCAGACGCTTGGCCTTCTGTTCCAGCCAGGCCGAGTAATTGCCTTCGTAGGGAATGCCGCGGCCGCGGTCGAGTTCCAGAATCCAGCTGGTGATGTCATCCAGGAAATAGCGGTCGTGGGTGACGATCAGGATGGTGCCCTTGTATTCGATCAGGTGCTTTTGCAGCCAGGCGATGGTTTCGGCATCGAGGTGGTTGGTCGGTTCGTCGAGCAGCAGCATGTCGGGCGCTTCGAGCAAGAGCTTGCACAGCGCGACGCGGCGCTTTTCGCCGCCGGACAGGGTGGTGACGTCGGCATCGTCGGGCGGGCAGCGCAAGGCCTCCATCGCGACGTCGACCTGGCTGTCGAGATCCCACAGGTTCTCGGCGTCGATCTGGTCTTGCAGGGCCGACATTTCCTCGGCGGTGTCGTCGGAGTAGTTCATCGCCAGTTCGTTGTAGCGGTCAAGCTTGGCCTGCTTGGCCTTGACCCCCTCCATCACGTTGCCGCGGACGTTCAGCGCCTCGTCCAGCTGCGGTTCCTGGGGCAGGTAGCCGACGGTGGCGCCCTTGGCGGCCCAGGCCTCTCCGGTGAAGTCCTTGTCCCAGCCGGCCATGACCCGCAGGAGCGACGACTTGCCCGAGCCGTTGACGCCGACGACGCCGATCTTCACCCCGGGCAGGAAGTTGAGGCGGATGTTCTCGAACACCTTCTTGCCGCCGGGATAGGTCTTGGAGACGCCGTCCATGTGATAGACGTACTGGTAGCTGGCCATGCGGGTGCTCCTTGTCGCGGGTTGCCGTGCATGTAGCGGGCCGGCGGCGGCGCTGCAACGGTCAGAGCGCGTGGCGCGGTCGGCCGGGCATGGATCGGGCCTGGGGGATGATGGGCCGGAAATCCGGCGTCCTCGCCCGGTCTGGCCGGGTGTCCTGCGGCAAGCCATTGTAGGTGTTAGCGGTTTCGGGTCACATGGCCGTGAGGGCGGAGGAACGGGATGCCTGCAGGATTTCCAGTGGCGCGGCGCGGGATGGTCATCGGCCTCTTGGGCGGGTCGTTCGACCCGGCGCATGAGGGGCATGTGCATGTCACGCGCGAGGCGCTGAAGCGGATGGGGATCGACCGGGTGTGGTGGCTGGTCTCGCCCGGCAACCCGCTGAAAGCCCGCCAGCCGGCGCCGATGGCCGACAGGCTGGCGCATGCGCGGGCGCTGATGCGGCACCCCCGGGTGGTGGTCACCGACCTCGAGGCGCGGCTGGGCACGGTCTACACCGCCGACACGGTGAAGCGCCTGCAGGCGATCTATCCGGGGGTGGCCTTCGTCTGGCTCATGGGGGCCGACAATCTGGTGCAGTTCCACAAATGGGGCCGCTGGCGCGAGATCATGGCCCTGGTGGCGGTGGGTGTGCTGGCCCGGCCCGGCTCGGGGCTGAAGGCGCGCCTGTCGGTGGCGGCACAGATCTTCCGCGGCAACCGGGTTCACCGGGGCGAGAACCTAGCGCGGCGCAAGGCCCCGGCCTGGGTCTTCGTGAACCTGCCGATGCACGATGCGTCATCGACAGAAATCCGCGCGCGGGGCGGCTGGCGGCGGTGATCCGGCGGAGCGTCCGCGAAAGCGCGTCCGCACGCCTTGTCTCTCGCCTCTGGCGCGCAAGCGCGCCAACCGGCTCGGCCGCCCGGCATCGGCGCGACGCCCTCTCCGGGCCTTGGCTCCTGGCACTGGCCGGGGCCTCCGGCGGGGATATTTTCCCAGAGAGGAAGGCAGACGCGTGCCCCTGCCTTCCTCTCTGCAAAAAATATCCCGGGGGAGTCTTCGCGCCTTCGCGAAGACGGGGGCAGCGCCCCCCTCTGACCCGGGTCGGGTTTGCGGGGCTGGCGGAATTCCCCGAATCGAGTATGCCGAAAGGGGTGTTCCATCGGGGATACGGGCAGAGATTCGGGCAGAGATTCGGGTGGAGATTCGGGTGTGATTTCGCGGCGCGGCGTGTTGGCGGGGGTTCTGGCCGGGGCGGCTTTTCCGGGGCTGGCCGAGGTCATCGAGCGTTCGCCCCGGCCGGTGCCGCGGGGCGGTTGGCCGGCGGCGGCCCCGGCCGGCGCCGAACGCCTGATTGCCGCGGCCGAGCTGGGCGGCACGGTGGCCTATGTGCTGGCCGACGCGGCAACCGGCGTGGTGCTGGAGGCGAGGTCGGCCGAGGCGCCGTTGCCGCCGGCCTCGGTCGCCAAGGCGGTGACCGCGCTCTACGCGCTGGAGCGGCTGGGGTCGGGGCACCGCTTCGCGACACGGGTGCTGGCGACGGGTCCGATCATTGGCGGCATCGTGCAGGGCGACCTGGTGCTGGCGGGCGGCGGCGACGCAACCTTGCAGACCGACCAATTGGGCAACCTGGTGGAGCGGCTGGCGGCCGCCGGCCTGCGTGGCGTCACGGGCGCATTGCTGTTTTGGGAACAGGCGTTGCCGGCGCTGGACCGCGTCTCGGACGATCAGCCGGTGCATGTCGGCTACAACCCGGCGATTTCCGGCCTTTGCCTGAACTTCAACCGGGTGAACTTCGAGTGGAAGCAGGCCGGCGACGACTGGGCAGTGCAGATGGATGCGCGCGGCGAGCGCTTTCTGCCGCTGGTGCAGATGGCCCGGATGTCGGTCGCCCGCCGCGAGACCCCGCTGTTCACCTATGACCGCGGCCCGGATCACGAGGACTGGACGGTGGCCTCGGCGGCGCTGGGCAAGGGCGGCAGCCGGTGGTTGCCAGTGCGTCTGCCCGGGGTCTATGTGGCCGAAGTCTTCCGCACGCTGGCCCGCGCGCAGGGCATCGAGTTGCCGCCGGCCGCGCCAGTCATCGCCTTGCCGCAGGGCAGCGAGATCGGCCGGGTGGATAGCGAAGCGCTGCCGGACGTGCTGCGCGACATGCTGAAGTTCTCGACCAACCTGACCGCGGAATGCAGCGGTCTGGCGGCCAGCGGGGCGGGGGGGCTGGCGTCCTCTGCGGCGACGATGACGGCCTGGGCGCAGACCGCCTTTGGCATTGGCGCCCGCTTTGCCGATCATTCGGGGCTGGGCGGTGACTCACGGATCACCGCTTCCGACATGGTCAAGGTGCTGCTGGCCGATCACGCCCGGCGGCGGGGGTTGCGACCGATCCTGCGCGACGTCGGCATGAAGGACGACAAGGGCCGCGTGATCGAGGGGCACCCGGTGACGGTTCTGGCGAAATCCGGCACGCTGAACTTCGTCTCGGGCCTGGCCGGGCACATCGTGCCGCCCAGTGGGCGGGAGATGGTCTTTGCCATCTTCTCGGGCGATCCTGCCCGCCGCGACGCCGTGCCCGCAGCCGAGCGCGAAGATCCGCCCGGCGCCGAAGGCTGGACCAAGCGCGCGCGCCGGATGCAAGGGCAGTTGATCAGCCGCTGGGCGACGCTTTACGGCTAAGCCGGGCGGCCGGGGAAGCAGGCGATTTCCGAAGTCGGAAATCGTGCACGGAATTCGACTTCGAATTCCGTCTGCCACGGTTTGCGCTCAGGGCATCATGTGCCGCACCCGCGCGCCCCATTCGATGGCCGCGGCATGCAGGTGGTCGATCTTCAGCTCTTCGCGCACCTCTTCCAGCATCCGCAGCTCCTCCTGGGAATGCTTGCCATCCGCCGTCACCACATCGCAGGCCAGCGCATAGGCCGTCTCGAACAGCCGCTCGGGCAGGGCCCCGCGGATCAGTCCGAACAGGGCGTCGAGGCCGTCTTCTTCCTCGAACAGGTCGAACACGGTCTGGCTGACGCGGCGGATGCGGTCGGCGTCGTAGCTGGCGAAGACCGGCATGTGGTTCACCACCCGCTGGATGGCCACCAGTTCGGCGGTGCGCATGTTCTGGTCGGCCGCCGAGCAGGCCACCATCACCGCCACCAGGGCATCTTGCGGCGACATCGGCGCGGTATCGGTCATGGTCGGCTCCTTCAGGGCATTGCGGGGCGGAGATTATTGACGGGGCGGGGCCACGGCAATAGAGGACGGCAGGCCGGGGACAAGGGGTTTCCGGCCCGCCCGCAAAGGATTCCCTCCATGACCGCGCTCCGCGACGCTGCGATGAAATCGAAGGCCTGGCCGTTCGAAGAGGCGCGCGCGGTCTTGAAACGCTATGGCGGCAAGGACCCGGCCAAGGGCTATGTGCTGTTCGAGACCGGCTACGGCCCCTCGGGCCTGCCGCATATCGGCACCTTCGGCGAGGTGGCGCGCACGACGATGATCCGCCGGGCGTTCGAGATCATCAGCGATATCCCGACGCGGCTGATCTGCTTTTCCGACGACGTCGACGGCATGCGCAAGGTGCCCGAGAACGTTCCGCAGCAAGAGATGCTGCGCCAGCACATGCAGAAGCCGCTGACATCGGTGCCCGACCCCTATGGCGAGTTCGAAAGCTTCGGCGCCCACAACAACGCCATGCTGCGGCGGTTCCTGGACACCTTCGGTTTCGAGTATGAGTTCTTCTCGGCGACCGAGTTCTACAAGTCGGGCCGCTTCGACGACACGCTGCGGCTGGCCGCCGAACGCTACGAGCAGATCATGGAGATCATGCTTGCCAGCTTGCGCGAGGAGCGCCAGCAGACCTATTCCTGCTTCCTGCCGATCCACCCCGAGACGGGGCGCGTTCTGTATGTGCCGATGAAGCACATCGACAAGGTGAACCACACCATCACCTTCGATGACGAGACGGGCCGCGAATGGACGCTGCCGGTCACCGGCGGGCATGTGAAGCTGCAGTGGAAGCCCGATTTCGGCGCCCGCTGGGCCGCGCTGGACGTCGACTTCGAGATGTACGGCAAGGACCACAGCACCAACACGCCGATCTACGACGGCATCTGCGAGGTGCTGGGCGGCCGCAAGCCCAACCACTTCACCTATGAGCTGTTCCTGGATTTCGAGGGGCAGAAGATCAGCAAGTCCAAGGGCAACGGCCTGACCATCGACGAATGGCTGACCTATGCGGCGACGGAATCCCTCAGCTACTTCATGTACCAGAAGCCCAAGACCGCCAAGCGGCTGTGGTGGGACGTGATCCCCAAGGCGGTGGACGAGTATCACCAGCAACTGAAGGCCTTCCCCGAGCAGGAGCTGGAGGCCCGCGTCAACAACCCGGTCTGGCACATCCACAACGGCAAGCCGCCGGCGTCGCACATGGTGGTGCCGTTTGCGATGCTGCTGAACCTGGCCTCGGTGTCGGGCGCCAAGAATGCCCGCGGGCTGTGGGGTTACATCAAGGCCTATGCGCCCGAGGCCAGCCCCGAGACGCACCCCGACCTGGACGCCGCCGCCGGCTTTGCGGTGCGCTACTTTGCCGACAAGATCGCCCCCACTCGCGCTTTCCGCCTGCCCGACGAGCGCGAGCGCGCGGCGATCGAGGACCTGCGGGCGCGGCTGGCGGTCTGGGAAGGCACCCATGACCCCGAGGCCTTGCAGGCGGTGGTCTATGCGGTGGGCAAGGACCACGGGTTCGAGCCGCTGCGCGACTGGTTCAAGGCCCTCTACGAGGTGCTGCTGGGCGCCAGCGAAGGCCCGCGCTTCGGCGGCTTCATCGCGCTGTACGGCGTGGCCGAGACCGAGGCGCTGATCGCCCGCGCGCTGAAGGGCGAGCTGGTCGGGGCCTGACGCACCCCCCCATTGCGCGACTTCGGGATACGGAATTCGAAGACGAATTCCGTCCACGATTTCCGACTTCGGAAATCGGCGCCCGGGTTTACTGGAGGTGCGGCTTCAGGAAGCCGATGGTTTCGCCCAGCATCTGGTCCAGCGTGTCGGGGCCGGTGAAGGCGTTGAAGACGTGGTCCATCTCGGCGGTCCACTTCACCTCTTGCCCGTCATGCGCGGCAAGGAAATCGTCGGCGGCGTGGGGCAGGACGGTGGTGTCCTGCGTGCCGTGGGCCACGAACAGCGGCCCGGCGTAGCCGGCGAGCTCGGCCTTGGGGTCAAAGCTCTGGATGCCCTCGAAGAAGCCGCGTTTCAGCTGGATTTCGGCCCAGGGCAGCTTGACCGGAATCGGCGCATCGCCGGCGGCCAGGCCCGCGGCCAGGGTCTCGGCCCCGAGGATGCCGCCGAAGCTTTCCTTCGGGTCGGCCACGGCGGCCCACAGCACCAGCGCATCGGGCGTGTCGGACCGGCCGGCGACGGCGGTGGCGACAAGGCCGCCCTGGCTCCAGCCCAGGACGGCAAGGCGCTGGCCGTCGACGGCGGGGTTCGCCTGCACCCAGGCCAGCGCGGCCAGGCCGTCGGCCACCTGGCCTTCGAAGGTGGTGTCGGCAAAGGCGCCGGGGCTTTCGCCCGAACCGCGGAAGTCGATCCGCAGCGAGGCGATGCCCTGTTCGGCCAGCGTGCGGGCGGTGCGGGAAAACACGCCCTCTTCGGTGCCGGCGACGGGCAACTCGTCCCGGCTGCCGGTGAAGCCGTGCAACAGCAGAACCACCGGCGCGGGGTCGCCGGCCGGGGTTTCCAGCGTGCCGATCACCGGGCCGAGGGGGGTGTCGATGGTCACCGTCTCTTCCGACTGGGCCAGAGCAGGGGCGGCGGCGGCAAGGGCGGCAAGCAGGCAAAGGGCGGCGCGCATGGCGGGGGTTCCTTCAGGCTTGGGAAAGCCCAAGGACAGCGCGGCGGGCGGGGAGCTGTCAAGTAGGCGTTGGCGGGCAGGCGTTGACGGGGGGGGCGTTGACGGGCGGGGCGGGGGCGCTAGCTGACCCTTGTCCAGCCCGGAGGCCCGCCCCATGCGCCTTGCCCGTGTCGCCGCCCTGATCCTGACCTTGGCCCTGCCCGCCGCCGCGCAGGAGGCGCCGATCGAGGGCACTATCCGCGCCCAGATCGACGCCTTCCGACAAGACGACTTCGCCACCGCCTTCAGCTATGCCAGCCCCGGCATCCAGACGATGTTCGGCACGTCCGAAAGGTTCGGCCGGATGGTGGTGCAGGGATATCCGATGGTGCATCGCCCGGCCGAGGTGCGGATGCTGGGTCTTGAGGACCGCGACGGCCAGCTGTGGCAGAAGGTGCAGATCACCGATGGCGCGGGGCGGGTGCACGTCCTGGGCTATGAGATGGTCGAGACGCCGGAAGGCTGGCGGATCGACGGGGTGGTGATCCTTGACAGCCAGGACGTCACCGCCTGAGCCGGCCGTTGCGCGCGGCGCCGGTGCCCCGCGCGCCCGCCTGAGACCCGGTTAACCCTTCGTTGATACTTCCCTTGCCCGAGGGCGCGGCCCCGTCCTGGCGGCGCGTCGGAAGCAATTCGGCAAGGGAATGTGCAGATGAACAAGGCGATTACCGAAGGGCTGGTCCTGATGCCGCCGCCGTTTTCGGCGGGTCTCGCGAACTGGTCCAGCGCAAACGGCGTGCCGGGCGATGCCTCGTATTCCGGGGCCCCGAACGCCGCGCTGGTTTCGAACGACCAGGATTTCGGCAGCTGCCTTGAGTTGCAGAAAACGGCGGCCACCCAGAAGCTGCGGGCCTTTGCCGAAACGCCGCTGCGGCCGGACATGTACATCCGCATCACGGTGAAGCTGAAGGCGGTGTCGGGCAACCTGCCCGAGGCACGCATCGCCGCCTGGGCCGGCAATGCCGGTGGCAGCAACGTCGGCGGCGTGCCGCAGACCGATGCCTCGGTGCAGCTTCTGAGCTATGGCGAGATCGTCACGCTTCAGACCATCATCGGCGCCGGCAACCGGCAGGGGGTGGACCTGGCCTGGGGGCTGGAGCCGGTCTTCGCCCATGTCGGGCTTGACCTGACCGGATCGACCGGCGGCGTGGTGCGGATCGACGACATCGTGGTCGAGGACGTGACCGAGGTCTTCCTGCGCGGCCTGGTCGACGTGGTGGACGTGCGCGACTATGGCGCGGTGGGCGATGGCGTGGCCAACGATTTCGCGGCCTTCCAGGCGGCCGACCTGGCGGCGGCGGGACGGTCGATCCTGGTGTCCTCGGGGACCTACCTGATCGCCGGCAACCTGACGGTGAATTCCCCCATCCGTTTTGTCGGCACCATCACCCAGCCGGCCGCGAACCGGCTGGTGCTGACGCGCAACTTCGATCTGGACACCTATTCCGCGGCCTATGGCGGCGATGCCGAGGGGTTCCGGCGGGCCCTGCAGGCGCTGTTCTATTTCAGCGACCACGTCACCTTCGACATGTCGGGCCGCCGGGTCGATCTGACCGCGCCGGTGGACGTGGCGGCGATCTCGGGGCTGACCAGTTTCTCGAACCGCCGGGTGCTGCGCAACGGCTCGATCAACGCGGTGACCTCGACCGCCTGGACCAGCGAGGTGGTGACCTCGGTCGCCACCTATTCCACCGCCGCCGCGACCACGCTGACCGGCGTGGTCAACGTGGCCAACGTGCCGCTGGGTGCGCTGGTGCAGGCCACCGGCGTGGGCCGCGAAGTCTATGTCAAGGCCAAGGACATCGGTGCCGGCACGGTGGAACTGTCGCAGCCGCTGTACGGCGCTGCCGGCACCCGGACCTATACCTTCACCCGGTTCAAGTACCTGCTGGATTTCAGTGGCTTCTCGCAGATGTCGCGGTTCGAGATGCAGGAGCTGGAGTTCAACTGCCTTGGCCTTGCCTCGGGCGTGTTGCTGCCGCTGGCGGGGTCGGTGAACCGCTTCGACAACTGCACCTTCAACCGGCCGCTCGACCGCGGCATCACCTCGACCGGGTCCGGTTGCCAGGGAATCCAGGTGGACCACTGCCAGTTCCTGTCGAACGAACAGTCGCTGCCGGCGCAAAGCCGCACCACGATTGCGCTGAACATCCAGGCCAACGACGCCAAGATCCGCAACAACCGGGTGGTGCGCTTCCGCCACTTTGCGGTGATGAACGGCACCAGCCACATGGTGCAGTCCAACCATTTCTTCCAGGGCGACGACCAGACCTCGGGCGTGCGGCTGGCGGGGCTGATCTTCACCCAGACCAACGTCGCCACCGTCGTCAGCGGCAACTACGTCGACAACTGCTTCATCGAATGGGGCAACGAGCATGACGTCGAGCCCGAGTTCAACGCCGAGTTCTCGTTCGGCGGGCTGAACGTGACCGGCAACATCTTCATCGCCTCGAACGTGTCGTCGGCGTTCCGCTGGCTGGTGGTGAAACCCTATGGCACCGGGCATTTCTTCAACGGCTTTGCCCTGACGAGCAACACCTTCCGGGTGTTCAACGCCACGGTGGACCGGGTCGAGATGGTGGACACCAGCTTTGCCGCGCTGGACTTTGCCCGGTCGCGCAATGTGCGGGTGGAAGGCAATACCTTCAACCAGGTCGACCAGACGATCATGAACCCGCTGGTCGTCACCCACACCCAGAACACCGCCGCCGACACCTGGACCATCGACGCCGCAGGCTACATTCCGTTCGGCGGGCGGGTGCGGATGGTGGAAAGCATCTGCCCGGAAGGCGCGATCACCACGGCAGCGAACGCCGCGCGCTATGTCTTCCCGAACGCGCTGCCCGAGCAGGGAGCGTCGGGCAACCAGGTGCAACTGCGCTGGGGCGAGGCGGTGAAGGGCAAGGTCGTGGCGGTCTTCCGGATGGACACGACGACCTGAGGCCCCGGCCGGGGCCGGGCGCCACGGGGCGGGCGGGGGCGGTCTGGGCGACCGTCCCCGCCCTTGTGCCATGCGCTACCCCAGCAGATCGGTCGCGGTCAGCCGGAACGCCCGGCCAAAGCCGCCGTTCAGCAGCGCCGATAGCGGATGCAGCCGGACAAAGGCGAAATCCGGCAGGTCGATGTAGAGCCTGGCCTTGGGGTGCCGGGCCAGCCAGGGGCCGCGCAGGGCATCGCGGCCCCGCCGGCGGCACGATCTCGGCCCGGGCCCGGAGCATCAGCCGCGGGTGGGTCAGCGGATCGCCCCTTGCGCCCACCTCGCCCACCAGCACGGCGCAGGCGGGGTGCGCCCGCAGCGCCCCGAGGTGCGGCGCAAGGCCCGACACCAGCGTCAGCGGACAGCCGTCCGGCGCCCGCCCGAAGGCCACCCGGCTGATCCCCGGCGTGCCGTCGGAAGGGTCGGTCCAGGCCAGTGCGGCATGATCCGCCCGCGCCAGCAGGTCGCGCGCCAGCGTCCGCGCCTCGGCATCGGCGGGGGCGACGGGGTCGGGGCGGCGCGGGGGCGAGGGATCGGTCATGGGTCGGCCAGAACGCTGTTGACAGCAAGAAGAGGCCAGAGTCTTCTGGCGCCATTCAGACCGACAGGCCAGCAATTTCTGGCAGTCCGCACTTGGCCCCGGTGCCCTTGATGACCGATCTGACCCGCACGAACCGCGTCCCGGACGAGTTCCTACCAAAGATCGTCACCGTCTTTCGCGAGGGCTATCGCGCCAGCAACCTCAAGGCCGATGCGCTGGCCGGGCTGACCGTTGCCATCGTGGCGCTGCCCCTGTCGATGGCCATTGCCATCGCCAGCGGCGTCGGCCCCGAGCGCGGACTGAACACCGCCATCATCGGCGGCTTCCTGGTCTCGGCCTTCGGCGGCAGCCGCTACCAGATCGGCGGGCCGGCGGGGGCCTTCATCGTACTGATCTCGGCCTGCGTCATGGCCATTGGCCTGCCGGGGCTGATCACGGCCACCTTCCTGTCGGGGTTCATCCTGATCGTCGCGGGCCTGCTGCGGCTGGGGACCTACATCAAGTTCATCCCCTATCCGGTGACCGTCGGCTTTACCGCGGGCATCGGTGTGATCATCTTCGCCAGCCAGATCAAGGAGTTGTTCGGGTTGACCCTGGCCGGACCGGAGCCGGCCGAGATCATCGCCAAGCTGCAGAGCCTGTGGGACGCCAAGGGCAGCGTCACGCCGCAAGCGGTGGGCGTGGCGCTGATCACCATCGTCACCATCCTGGCCGTGCGCCGGTTCAAGCCGCACTGGCCCGGCATGCTGATCGCGGTGGTGCTGACCGCCATCGGCACCGCCACGCTGGGCATGCCGATCGAGACCATCGGCAGCCGCTTCGGCGCTTTGCCGAACCTGCCGCCCCTGCCGGTGCTGCCCGCGGTGGATGCCGCCGCACTGACCGCGGCGCTGCCCTGGGCGCTGAGCTTCGCGCTGCTGGGCGCCATCGAGTCACTCTTGTCGGCGGTGGTGGCCGACGGCATGAGCGGCGCCCGCCACCGGTCAAACGCGGAACTGGTGGGGCAGGGGGTGGCCAACATCGGCGCCGCGCTGTTCGGCGGGTTCTGCGTCACCGGCACCATCGCGCGGACCGCAACCAATGTGCGCGCGGGCAGCCATGGCCCGGTTTCGGGCATGCTGCACGCGCTGTTCCTGCTGGCCTTCATGGCCGTCGCCGCCCCCTATGCCGCCTATATCCCGCTGGCCGCCCTGGCCGGAGTGCTGGCGCTGGTCAGCTGGGGCATGGTCGAGAAAGAGGAATTCTGGAACCTCGTCCGCGCCTCGCGCGGCGATGCGCTGATCATCCTGACCACCTTCCTGCTGGTCGTCTTCCGCGATCTGACCGAGGGCATCGTGGTCGGCTTCGCCATCGCGGGCCTGGTGTTCATCAAGCGGATGTCGGATGCGACCGGCCTGCGCCAAGGCGAGGTGCCGGTCGAAGAGGGCGGTCCGCCGATGAGCGACGTGATGATCTACCACCTGAACGGGCCGTTCTTCTTTGGCGCGGCGGCGCAGGTCGGCGGGGTGCTGGACCGCATCGCCGAACGGCCGCGGATCTTTGCCGTCGATTTCACCGACGTACCGATGATCGACAGTTCCGGCGCCAAGAGCTTTGACGTGCTGGCGCGCAAGCTGCACCGCAAGGGCGGGCAGCTGTGCATCGTGGGCGCGCCGCCGCAGGTGCGGGCGGTGCTGCTGGCACAGGGCCTGCGCGAGCCGCATGCGCGCTATCTGCCCGATCTGGCCGCATTGCGCGAATGCGCCGCCAGCCGCAGCTAGAGGCGGCGGCGGGCGGGAAACGATTTCCGAAGCCGGAAATCGTGCACGGAATTCGACTTCGAATTCCGGTTGCTGCGCCGAAGCGTGGCGCCCCGGCGGCCGTCGAATCGTCTGGCCTGCCGCTGCGCTCGCCGCAGGGTTGCGGTGCGCCCCGGCGGGCCCTGGCTGGTCCGCCGCTTCGCAGCGGCCCTTGACGGCGCCGCCCTTGTCAATCTGTAGCGCCTTGAAAACGCGCGGCAAATCCGCCTCATTCCTGTCACAATTTACAGACTTGACGGCATTGGCGTTAATTTGTTGACAGAAAAATGTTTGCGTTAAAAGGGGTTACCAGAAAATTGACGATGCGTTACAATGAGTCAGAGAAGCTTTGTCCGGGGCAGCCCCGGGCGGTATGGGCGCAGGCCAGGGCCGGGTCTGCGATCTTTCGGGAGGACGCCATGAAAGACCACGTTGATGCGCATGCCCTGCATGCCCCGTCGGACGATTTTGTCGCCAACGCGCATATCGACGCCGAGACCTATGCCAAGATGTATGAGGCCTCGATCACCGATCCCGATGCCTTCTGGGCCGAACACGGCCAGCGGATCGACTGGATCCAGCCCTTCACGGTGGTGAAGAACACCAACTTCAACGTCGGTCACGTCGACATCAAGTGGTTCGAGGACGGCACGCTGAACGTCAGCGCGAACTGCATCGACCGCCACATGATTTCCCGCGCCAACCAGACCGCGATCATCTGGGAACCCGATGATCCCAAGACCCCGGCGCTGCACATCACCTATGCGAAGCTTCTGGAAGAAACCTCGCGGATGGCCAACGTGCTGAAGTCGGTCGGCGTGCGCAAGGGCGACCGGGTGGTGATCTATCTGCCGATGATCCCCGAGGCGGCCTACGCCATGCTGGCCTGCGCGCGGATCGGCGCCATCCATTCCATCGTTTTCGCCGGCTTTTCGCCCGATGCGCTGGCGAACCGGATCAACGACTGCGACGCCAAGGTGGTGATCACCGCCGACTACGCCCCGCGCGGCGGCAAGAAGACGCCGTTGAAGGACAACACCGACAAGGCGCTGCTGCACTGTTCCGACCGGGTGAAATGCCTGGTGGTCAAGCACACCGGCGACCAGATCCACTGGATCGCCGACCGCGACATCGACCTGCGCCAGCAGATGGACTGGGCCAAGCCCTATTGCCCCTATGTGGAAATGGGCGCGGAAGACCCGCTGTTCATCCTGTACACCTCGGGCTCGACCGGCAAGCCGAAGGGCGTGGTCCACACCTCGGGCGGCTATCTGGTCTATGCCTCGATGACCCAGCAGCTGACCTTCGACTACCATGACGGCGACGTGTTCTGGTGCACCGCCGATGTCGGCTGGGTCACCGGCCACAGCTACATCATCTACGGCCCGCTCGCCAACGGCGCCACCACGCTGATGTTCGAGGGCGTGCCCACCTTCCCCGACGCCGGCCGGTTCTGGGAGGTCTGCGCCAAGCACAGGGTCAACCAGTTCTACACCGCGCCCACCGCGATCCGCAGCCTGATGGGCCTTGGCCCGGAATGGGTGGAAAAGCACGACCTGTCGTCGATCAAGGTGCTGGGATCGGTCGGCGAGCCGATCAACCCCGAGGCCTGGAGCTGGTACAACCTGCACGTCGGCAAGGGCACCAAGCCCATCGTCGATACCTTCTGGCAGACCGAGACCGGCGGCCACATGCTGACGCCGTTGCCCGGCGCCATTGCCACCAAGCCCGGCTCGGCCACCTTGCCGTTCTTCGGCGTCAAGCCGGTGGTGCTGGATGCCGCGACCGCCAAGGTGCACGAAGAGACGGAAACCGAAGGCGTGCTGTGCATCGGCGACAGCTGGCCGGGCCAGATGCGCACGCTCTGGGGCGACCATGAGCGCTTCGAGGAGGCGTATTTCACCCAGTACAAGGGCTATTACTTCACCGGCGACGGCTGCCGCCGCGATGCCGACGGCTACTACTGGATCACCGGCCGGGTCGATGACGTGATCAACGTCTCGGGCCACCGGATGGGCACCGCCGAGGTCGAAAGCGCCCTTGTCGCGCATGAGAAGGTGGCCGAGGCCGCCGTCGTGGGCTA
Source organism: Rhodobacter sp. Har01 (assembly GCF_020564565.1). Lineage (GTDB taxonomy): Bacteria > Pseudomonadota > Alphaproteobacteria > Rhodobacterales > Rhodobacteraceae > Pseudogemmobacter. Next base: position 312,750 of record NZ_JAJCTD010000003.1, on the reverse strand, counting down.
CCCGCACGACATCAAGGGCCAGGGCATCTATGCCTATGTCACCCTGATGAAGGGCGTCGAGCCGTCGGATGCCCTGCGCAAGGAACTGGAAGCCTGGGTCCGCCAGGAAATCGGCCCGATCGCCAAGCCCGACCTCATCCAGTGGGCCCCCGGCCTGCCGAAGACCCGCTCGGGCAAGATCATGCGCCGCATCCTGCGCAAGATCGCCGAGAACGACTTTGGCGCCCTGGGCGACACCTCGACGCTGGCCGACCCCGCAGTGGTGGACGACCTGATCGAAAACCGGATGCACCGGGGCTGAGATGGCAGCGGACAAGGCCCCCGTGGTGATCCTGCTTGGCCCCCCCGGGGCCGGCAAGGGCACGCAGGCGCGGATGCTGGAAGAGGACTTCGGTCTGATCCAGCTTTCGACCGGCGACCTGCTGCGCGCCGCGGTGGCCCAGGGCACCGAGGCCGGCCGCAAGGCCCGCGCGGTGATGGAGGCAGGCCAGCTGGTCAGCGACGAGATCGTGCTGGCTGTCCTCAAGGACCGCATGGCGCAGCCCGACGTGGCCCGCGGCATCATCCTGGACGGCTTTCCGCGCACCGACGGCCAGGCCGCGGCGCTGGACGCGCTGCTGGCCGGCAATGGCCAGCGTGTCACCGCCGCCGTCAGCCTTGAGGTGGACGACGAGGCGATGGTCGGCCGGGTCTCCGGCCGCTACACCTGCGCCGCCTGCGGCGAAGGCTATCATGACGAATTCAAGCAGCCCGCGGTGGCGGGCACTTGCGACAAATGCGGCGGCACGGGCTTCAAGCGCCGCGCCGACGACACGGCCGGAACGGTGCGCGAAAGGCTGAAGGCCTACCACGCCCAGACGGCGCCGCTGATCGCCTATTACGAGGGAAAAGGTGTTCTGGAACGGATCGACGCGATGGGTTCCATCGCGGCGATCCGCGCCGCCCTTGGCCAGATCATGGGGCGGGTAGCGGCCTGAGCGAGGCCGGCATCCGGGGCAGGAGGAACCCCCGGGCGCAGGCGAAATGACCGGAGGGGGAGGCGGCTCGCGCGACCATGCGGGATGCCCTTCTCGCCCGACCCGAGGCCCCGCAAGCGGGGTCGCGGGCCCAGGGGCCCGGCCCGTCTTTCGCGGGCGGGCAAGAGGCCGAATGCGAAAGGGACCGCCCCGACCATTTCCGGCGGGGCAACAAGGAGGATACGATGGCAATGGCATCCACGGACGTGCGCGATCGGGCACGTCCCATGACCCGGGAGGAGAAGAAGGTCATTCTGGCATCTTCCGCCGGGACGATCTTCGAATGGTACGACTTCTATCTCTACGGCTCGCTCGCCGCGATCATCGGCGCGCAGTTCTTCACGCCGTTCCCGGAATCGACGCGCAACGTGTTCGCGCTGCTCGCCTTTGCGGCGGGCTTCATCGTGCGCCCGTTCGGCGCGCTGTTCTTCGGCATGCTGGGTGACCTGATCGGCCGGAAGTACACCTTCCTGATGACCATCCTGATCATGGGCCTGTCGACCTTCATCGTCGGCATGCTGCCCAACTACTACAGCTGGGGCATCGCCGCGCCGATCATCCTGATCGCCCTGCGCATGCTGCAGGGCCTGGCCCTGGGCGGCGAATACGGCGGTGCGGCGGTTTATGTGGCCGAACACGCGCCGCAGAACCAGCGCGGCTACTTCACCTCGTTCATCCAGACAACGGCGACGCTGGGTCTGCTCTTGTCGCTGGTCGTCATCCTGTCGGTGCAGGGCTACGTCAACGGCAACTTCCCCGAGCAGCCGGTGCTTGATGCCGCCGGTCTGGCCACCTTCAACGCCGACGGCACGCCGGCGATGATGAAGGCGTTCAACGCCTGGGGCTGGCGCATCCCGTTCCTCGGCTCGATCGTGCTGCTGGCGGTGTCGCTCTACATCCGCCTGCAGATGAACGAGTCGCCTGCCTTCAAGAAGATGAAGGAAGAGGGTTCCGCCTCGAAGGCACCGCTGCGCGAAGCCTTCGGCCAGTGGAAAAACGGCAAGTTCGCCCTGATCGCCCTGTTCGGCCTGACCGCCGGCCAGGCCGTGGTGTGGTATTCGGGCCAGTTCTACGCGCTGTTCTTCCTGCAGAACGTCGTCAAGGTCGACAGCTTCTCGGCCAACGTCTTCGTGGCCTGGTCGCTGATCCTGGGCACCTGGGGCTTCATCTTCTTCGGCTCTCTCTCGGACCGCATCGGCCGCAAGCCGATCATCCTGGCCGGCTGCCTGATCGCCGCGGTGACCTACTTCCCGGTGTTCACCTTCCTGACCAAGACCGCGAACCCGGCGATGCACGCCGCCCACCAGGTGCCGGTGGTGGTGACCGCCGACCCGCTGAACTGCTCGTTCCAGTTCAACCCGGTGGGGACCGCCAAGTTCAACAACAGCTGCGACATCGTGAAGGCGCAGCTGTCGCGGACCTCGGTGAACTCGACCACGGTTGACGGGCCGGCCGGTTCGGTCGCGACCGTCAAGGTCGGCGACATCGAAGTGACGGCCTATGACGCCGCCCAGAACAGCAAGGCCATCGCCGACGCCAAGGCGGCGCTGGAAGAAGTGAAGAAGGCCATGGACCCGGCGCAGGCCACCGCGCTGGGCGATGCCGAAAAGGCACTGGCCACCGCCAAGGCAGTCATGAGCACCGCCGACAAGGTGGCCAAGAAGGCCGATGAAGGCACCGACGAGGCGGCGAAGACCGCCGCCAAGGCCAAGCTCGACGAAGCAACGGTTGCGGTCGCCAAGGCCCAGGCCGTGGTGGACTATGCCCGTGTGCCGGTTCCGACCGAGACGCTGGCCAAGTACGACGAGGCTTCGGCGCTGGTTGCCAAGGAAAGCGGCGTGAAGGGTGCCTTCGAGAAGGGCCTGAACGAGGCGCTGTCCGCGGCGGGCTATCCGCTGGTGCCCGAGAAGAACACCACCGTCGCCAAGGCCGCGAACTTCATCGACATCTTCACGGCCCAGAAACTGACGGTGATCGCGGTGCTGACCTATCTGATCCTGCTGGTGACGATGGTCTATGGCCCGATCGCGGCGGCACTGGTCGAACTGTTCCCGACCCGCATCCGCTACTCGGGCCTGTCGCTGCCGTATCACATCGGCAACGGCTGGTTCGGCGGCCTGCTGCCCGCGACCGCCTTCGCGATCTCGGCCCAGTCCGGCAACATCTACGCCGGCCTGTGGTACGCCATCGTGGTGGCGGTGATGACCGTGGTCATCGGCGCGCTCTTCGTGCCGGGCGGTACCCACAAGAAGGACATCTTCGCCGACCAGGGTCGGTGATGTGCCCGGACGGGCCGGGGTTTCCCGGCCCGTCCTTCTTTCTGCGGCAATATTCGTTTGTCCCTTTTCCCTTTTCCTGCTGTCAGGTTCGCCTTGCTTATGCCCAAGGACTCAGCCGGTTCTGACGTCGTGGCCCCGCCCAGGCGGGTGCTGATCGTCGAGGATGACGATTCCATCGCCCTGGCGCTGGAGTTCGTGCTGGGGCGCGAAGGCTATGCGCATGACCGCGTGGCCGACGGCACCGAGGCGCTTGCGATGATCCGGGCGCAGGTGCCGGACCTGGTGCTGCTCGACGTGATGCTGCCGGGGCTGTCGGGCTATGAGATCTGTCACCGCCTGCGCGACGATCCGGCCATGGCGGGCGTGCGCATCCTGATGATGACGGCGCGCGGTTCGGCCCAGGACCAGCGCCGTGCCCGAGAACTGGGCGCCGACGGTTTCGTCGCCAAGCCGTTCGAACTGGACATCCTGCGCCGCGAAGTGCGCCGCCTGCTGGCCTGAGATCCGCCCAAGCCCTGGCCTGGCTGCCGCTCAGTTGCCGCGCGCGCGGCGGATCGCGGTCCAGATGCCCAGGGTGATGCCCAGGATCACCGCATTCGACAGCACCCCGGCCGAGACCTGCCGCCACAGCGGCTCGGCCAGGCCGCGGCCCATGGTGGTGGGCAGGATCACCGCGACGAACAGAACACCCGCCGCCAGCGGCAGGGCCGTGCCGGTCGCGGCGCGGGTGCGCGCCATGGTCGCAACCAGCGCGATGATCAGCCCGATCCGGAACGGATCGGCAAGTTGGGTCAGGATCAACTGGCTCAGGGTCATCGCGAGCGCCTCATGCTTCTTTGCCCTGGCACCCCTAAGCCAAATGCGCCCGCCGGTCCACCGTCTCCGGTCCACCGTCTCGCCCCTGGCCGGCGTCGCCGGGGGGCTGTCTGCCCCCCACGGCCTTGCGGCCTCCCCCCGAGGATATTTCTCCAGAGAGGAAGGCAGGAGGAAAGAGGTCGGGCACCCCGCGGGAGACCAGGTCAAGCCGCAGGGCGCCTTCCCCTCTGGCGGTCATCGGCGTCCCCGCCTGTACCGCGCGGCCAGTGTCCGGCGATTCGGGTAAACGCCGGATTAACGTTAATGGCCTTCCTCTCTGCGAAAATATCCTCGGGGGGAGGCCGCAAGGCCGTGGGGGGCGAAGCGCCCCCGGGCGACGGGTCATCCTGCGAAGGGGTCGGCCGGATAGGACACCCCGGTGAGATACAGCCCCTGCGGCGGGGCGACGGGGCCGCAGGCGGCGCGGTCGCGGGCGGCCAGGGCCGCGGCCACGCGCGCCGGCGGCCAGGCGCCGGCGCCCACCCGCTCCAGCGTGCCGACGATCGAGCGCACCTGGTTGTGCAGGAAGCTGCGCGCCCGCAGGGTGAAGCGGATCTCGTGGCCGCCGGGGCAGGGCACCTCGTCGATGGCGATCTCGTCCAGCGTCTTGACCGGGCTGTCGGCCTGGCACAGGGCCGAGCGGAAGGTGGTGAAGTCGTGCCGGCCCACCAGGTGCGACGCGGCGTCGCGCATGGCGGCTGGATCGGGCAGCTCTCGCACCTGCCAGACCAGACCGGCGTCAAGGGTGACGGGTGCCCGGCGGGCGACCATGCGGAACAGGTAGCGCCGCTCCACGGCCGAAAAGCGGGCGTGGAAGTCGTCGGCCACCCGGGCGCAGGCTGTCACCGCCACCGGCAGGGGCTTCAGGTGCCAGTTCAGCGCTTCGGACAGGCGGAACGGGTCCCAATCCCTGGCCAGATCGGCATGCGCGACCTGGCCCGTGGCATGCACGCCCGCATCCGTCCGCCCTGCCGCGGCGATCCGGTGCTCGGCCGGTTCCAGCCGCCCCAGCGCCGCCTCGACGGCCGCCTGCACCGAGGGCAGCCCCTCTGCCTGCCGTTGCCAGCCGCAGAACGGCCCGCCATGGTATTCGATCCTGAGGGCAAAGCGCGCCATGTCGCGGCGCTTAGCGCAAGGGCCTTGACCTGTCCACCTTTCCAATGCATCCCACCGGGCCTATCTTGGCGCCGGAAAGGACCCAAGCTTGGCTCTCTTCGGCATCACAGACGGCATCGCGCGCAGTGTCGAGGGCGTGCAATCCCGGGTTTCGGAATACCTCTTCGAACCGGTCATCCGGCTGGGCGTCACCGGTCTGTCCCGCGCCGGCAAGACCGTTTTCATCACCGGCCTGATCGCCAACCTCTTGTCGCGAGGCCGGATGCCGCAACTGACGGCCGAGCGGGAAGGCCGGATCGAGGCGGTCTTCCTGCAGCCGCAGCCCGACGTCACCTTGCCGCGGTTCGACTACGAGGGCCACATGGAGGCGCTGCTGGCCGACCGGCCGCACTGGCCGCAAAGCACCCGCACGATTTCCGAGCTGCGGCTGTCGTTCCGGGTGCGGCCCGGCGGCTGGTTCGGCGGCTTTCGCGGTCCGACGGTGGTGCACCTGGACATCGTCGACTACCCGGGCGAATGGCTTCTGGACCTGTCGCTGATGGAGAAGGACTACGAAACCTGGGCACAGGAAACGCTGGTCCGGCTGGAAGAGCGGCCCGAGGGCGCGGCCTTCCTGGCCCTGGTGCGGACCCAGGACGGAGCGTCGCGGCTGGACGAGCCGCAGGCGCAGGCCCTGGCACGGGTCTTTACCGACTATCTTCAGGCCGCCCGCGCGGCCGGCCATTCCGACTGCACGCCGGGCCGGTTCCTGCTGCCCGGCGACCTTGCCGGCTCTCCGGTGCTGACCTTTGCGCCGCTGCGCCGCCCGGCCGAAAGCCCCCGCGGCAGCCTCTGGCGCGAGATGGAGCGGCGCTATGCGGCCTACAAGGACCGCGTGGTGGCACCGTTCTTTCGCGATCACTTTGCCCGCATCGACCGGCAGGTGGTGCTGATGGACGTGCTGGGGGCCATCCATCAGGGGCCGCGCGCGGTGGAAGACATGCGCCGGCTGATGACCGAGATCCTGATGGCCTTCCGGGTGGGGCGCACCGGCTGGCTGGCGGCGATCCTGGGGGCGCGCAAGGTCGAGAAGATCCTGTTCGCCGCCACCAAGGCCGACCACCTGCACCACGAGCAGCACGCCCAGTTGACAGCGATCGCCGAGGCGATGCTGGTCGAGGCGAAGGGCCGGGCGGAATTCGCCGGGGCCGAGGTGGCGGCGCTGTCGCTGGCCGGCCTGCGCGCGACGGTCGAGGAAGTGGTGGAGCGCGACGGTCACCGGTTGCCGGCGGTGAAGGGCCGGTTGCTGGCCACCGGGCGGCCGGCGGTGATGTATCCCGGTGCGCTGCCCAGCGACCCGGCGCGGGTGCTGTCGCCGGCACGCTCGGGGGCGGCGAAGTGGCTGGATGCGGAATATGGCGTGATGTGCTTTGCCCCGGCCCGGCTGGTGCTGCGTCCGGGCGAAGGTCCGCCGCACATCCGCCTGGACCGGGCGGTGGAATTCCTGATCGGAGACCGGCTGTGAGCGAGGCCCCCAATCCCTTCTCGCGGAAACCCTTCCTGATCGAGCTGGAGGATGACGAGGCCGATCCCGCCGCGGCGCCGCCGGTGCCCGACGCGGCACTGCGCGGCGACGGCCAGGCGATGCAGGCGGTTGCGGCGATCGCCACCGCCCCGCCCAACCGGCTGCGCCGGTTTGCCGGTTGGGCCTTCGGGGCACTTGTGACCCTGGTCCTGTCGGTCGCGGCCTGGGATTTCGTCACCAACCTTCTGGCCCGCAACGCGCTGCTGGGCTGGATCGCGGTGGTGCTGGTGTCGGTCGTGGTGGTGGCGGCGGTGCTGATGTCGCTGCGCGAGATCGCCGGGTTCGCCCGGCTGGCCCGGCTGGATGCCCTGCGGGCGCGGGCCGAGACGGCGCATGCCGAGGCGGACCTTGCGCAGGCGCGTGGCGTGACCGCGGCGGTGCTGGCGCTGTACGACGGAAGGGCCGAAGCGGCCTGGGGCCTGTCGCGCTACAAGGAGCGCGCCGAGGATGTGCTGGACGCCGATGCGCTGCTGAACCTGACCGAGACCGAGGTGCTGGGTCCGCTGGACGCGCTGGTCCGGACCGAGATCGAGGCGGCGGCGCGGCGGGTTGCCTTGATCACCGCGCTGGTGCCGATGGCGCTGGCCGACGTGGCCGTGGCGCTGTTTTCCAACCTGCGGATGATCCGCCGGATCGCCGAGATCTACGGCGGCCGGGCCGGCACGCTGGGCAGCTGGAAGCTCATGCGCAAGGTCTTTGCCTCGCTGGTGGCGACCGGGGCGGTGGCGCTGACCGACGACCTGATCGGGTCGGTCGCCGGCGGCGGCGTGCTGTCCAAGCTGTCGCGGCGGTTCGGCGAGGGCGTGGTGAACGGCGCGCTGACGGCGCGGATCGGGATTGCCGCGATGGAACTGTGCCGGCCGCTGCCGTTCCGGGCGGTCGAGCGGCCAAAGGTTTCGGCGCTGGTCAGCCGGGCGTTGGCCGGGATGCTGCCGCGCGGCGGTTCGGCCAAGGGTACCGGCGGCCAGGCCTGACCGGCCCCGCCCGGGAATTCGCGCGGACGTCGCCATGCGGCGTCGGCAATCGGCCGCAGCCAGCGCCATCGCCGCGCCCATGGTCCACACCGCGACCGCCCCTCCGCCGCCGCGTCAGCGGAACTTGTCCAGCAGGCGTTGCATCGGACTGCGGGTCTCGAGGGAAGCGGGCGCCTCGGCGGGCGTCGCTGGGGGCACCTCTGGGGGCGCCTCTGCGGGTGCCGGCGCGGGTCGCTGACCGGCGGCGGCCAAGGTCCGCGGCGGCGCGGTGCGCAGGGCAACCGCGTTCATGAACCGCGTGGCATCCCCGGCCGCCAACGCCGCCGCGCCATCGCTGATCCCGCGCAGAAGGTCGTCCAGCCCGTCCTGTTCGGCCTTGGCGAAATCGTGCAGCACATAGGCCGCGACCGCATCCTTGTGCCCCGGATGGCCGATGCCCAGCCGTACCCGGCCATAGGCATCCCCCAGGTGTGCATGGATCGAGCGCAAGCCGTTGTGCCCGGCATGGCCGCCGCCCTGCTTGACGCGGGCCTTGCCGGGGGCAAGGTCCAGCTCGTCGTGAAAGACCACAAGATCGGCCAGGTCCAGCTTGTGGAAATCGACCGCCGCCCGGACCGACTGGCCGCTGAGGTTCATGAAGGTCTCGGGCTTGAGCAGAACCACCTTTTCGGCGCCAAGGCGGCCTTCGCTGGCCTGCCCCTGGAACGCCTTCTTCCACGGGCCGAAGCCGTGGTCGGCTGCGATCCGGTCCACCGCCATGAAGCCGATGTTGTGCCGGTTGCCGGCGTATTTCGCGCCCGGATTGCCAAGGCCCACGAAGAGTTTCACCGAATTCGCCCTGCCGCCTTGATGTTGCGCCCCATCCGGGCCAGCCTGTCCGGGTATAGCGGCGATGCGCCGCCCCCTCAACCGGCCTGAGCCATGCGAAGCTTCACCCTGCGCGGTCTGACCCTGTCGCTGCCCGCGGCCGAGGTCCACGGCGCGCTGGAAAAGGCGCTGGAAACCGGACGCTACGAACATACCGAAGCCGAGGCGATCCTGCGCCACCTGCAGCCCGGCGACCGGTTTGTCGATCTGGGCGCGGGCCTTGGGTTCCTGTGCGCGCTGGCGGCCGGGGTGCTGGGTGAGGCTGCGGTGACCGGCGTCGAGGCGGGGCCGGCAACGGCGGCGCTGGCCCGCGCCAATCTGGCCGCCAACGGGTTTGGCGCGGTCCGGGTGATCCACGCCGCCGTGGTGGCCAAGGGCGAGGGCACGGTGGAATTCGGCCTGCGGCCAACCTTCTGGGCCTCGTCGCTGGAAGGCCCCGAGGGCTGGGGGCCGGGGGTGCGCCGCGAGGGCGTGCCCGCCTTGCCGATCGCCCGGCTGATCGCGGAGGTCCGGCCCACGGTGCTGTGCTGCGACATCGAGGGCGCCGAGCTTGAGGTTCTGGCCCGCCCGCTGCCCGGGGTCCGGCTGCTGGTGGTCGAGATCCATCCCGGCCGCTACGGGCCGCAGGGCACGCGCCGGCTGTTCGATGCCCTGGCCGCCGAGGGCTTCGCCTATTCGATCCACGGCTCGCGTGGGGCGACGCTGGTGTTCCAGCGCATCGCCGAATGAAAACGGGGGGCACCAGGGCCCCCCGCATCCTGTGGTCCTGTCAGGCCGGTGGCCTTACTCTTCCTCGGTCGAGGCGGCGATGCCGGCCGGAGCCGCGATGTTGGCCACCGCGAAGTTGCGCGCCACCGTCGGCTTGGCACCGGCGGGCAGTTCGATGTCGTTGATGTGGATCACGTCGCCGATCTGCTTGCCGGACAGGTCGACGGTGATGTGGTCGGGAATGTCGCCCGCCATCACTTCCAGCTCGACCTCGGGACGCATCACCGTCAGCGTGCCGCCGCGCTTGAGGCCGGGGCTGGCCTCGTGGTTGATGAAGGTCACGTGGATGTAGAGGTTGATGCGCGATTCGTCATGGATGCGCATGAAGTCGACGTGGGTCGGCAGGTCCTTGACCACGTCGCGCTGCACACCGCGGCAGATCACATGGCCGTCGGGCTGGCCTTCGACCTTGAGGTTGAACAGCGTCTGCAGGAAGCGGCCCTGACGCAGGCGCTTGAGCAGATAGTTGTAGTTCAGGTTGATCGGCGTCGGCTCCTTGCCGTCGCCATAAATGATGCCGGGTACGTAGCCCTCTCTGCGGGCTTGACGGGCGGCCCCCTTGCCTGTCCCCGTCCGTACCACGGCCTGAAGATCCGGGATCTCGCGAGCCATTGGTTTTCTCCTGTAAAGTCCGCCATCCTCCAAGGGTGCATGGCGCGACCCGGGGCCTATAGCGGGGAATCGGCGGCAGGGAAAGCCGTAAAAAGCCTAAGCTGCGGGGGCGACCGGCGTTTTCCGGCAAGGCGACCGCAAGGGCGGCCACAAGCCTTTCATCCCGGCTCTGCGCGCAAGCGGGCCGTCGGCGCAAAGGTGCCTCCGGCGGGGGTATTTGGGCCAAGATGAAGCTGCTTTCCCTTCATCTTGGCAAAAATACCCCGGGGGTGCGGGGGCTGGCCCCCGCCTGCCTGCGCCCTTGCGGATCACCGCCGGTTCGCGGCCTTGCGGTGTCGCCGGCAGGATGGACGGCACCGGACGGTCGGGCTAGCTGTCGGGTTCGGAAAGTCCGGAGCCGCCAATGCCCGTTGCCCAGACCCTGATCGCCGCGCGGCCGGCGGTGGCGGCCTTTGCGGCCATGGGCGTGCTGTGGGGCACCTTCGCGGCGGTGCTGCCGGACCTGAAGGCCATGCTGGGCGTGGACGAGGCGCGGCTGGGCCTCTTGATCCTGTTCACCCCGATCGCCGCCGTCACCGCCATGCTGCTGGCGCCCGTCCTCGGCGCCGGGCTGGGGCGGGTCGCGCTGCCGGTCTCGGCCGGGGCGATGGCGCTGGTCTTCGCGCTGCCAGGGCAGACGGCCGTGGTGTGGCTGTTTCCGCTGGCGATGATGGCCTGCGGCGCGGCCACCGGGCTGACCGATGTGCTGATGAACGCCCGCACCGCGCAGATCGAGACCGAGCGCGGCTTGCACCTGATGAACCTGACCCACGCCGCCTATTCCTTCGGCTATGCCGGCGGCGCGCTGGGCACCGGGGTGATGCGCGGCTGGGGCTGGTCGCCGGCCTGGGTGATGGGCACGATGGCGGCCTTCGGCCTGCTCTGCGCGCTGGCAACGTGGGAGCGGGACGGCCGCATCCACGGCTTGCGGCGGCCGAAGGGCGGTTCGGGCGGGGGCCTCGGGCTGGTGCCGGTGATCGGCGGCGGCATGGTGCTGATCGCCTTTCTGACCGAGAACGCGGCCGAGAACTGGTCGGCCCTGCACATCGAGCAGACGCTGGGCGGCAGCCCCGGGCAGGGCGCGATGGGGCCGGCGGCGCTGGCGCTGACGATGGGCTTTGCGCGGCTGGCCGGGCAGGGGCTGGTGACACGGATCAGCCCCTTCACGCTGCTCAAGGGCGGGGCCGCAATCTCGGCCCTGGGGGCACTGATCGCCAGCCAGGCGGTGTCGCCCGGCATGGCCTATGCCGGGTTCATCGTGATGGGCATCGGGTCTTCGGTCATCGCGCCCACGGCGTTTTCGCTGGTGGGGCGGCTGGGTCCGCCCGAGGCGCGGGCGCGGGCCGTCGCGCGGGCCACGCTGCTGGGCTACTTCGGCTATTTCTTCGGCCCGCCGATGCTGGGGTTCATCGCCGGGGCCTTCGGGCTGCGGGCGGCCTTTGTCGTTGCCGCCGTGGTGCTGATGTGCATCTTTCCGCTGGCCGCACTGATGCTGCGCACGCGGGACGGCGCTCAGCGGGCCTGAACCTCGATCAGTCTTGGCCCATCACAGGGCGCCCTGAGGGCAGCGGCCAGGGCTTTGGGGTCTTGCGGCACGCGGGCGAAGGGCAGGCCGCAGGCGGCGGCGAGGTGGGACATGTCGAAGGGGCTGGGGCTGCAGCCGATCACCGGGGTCTGGGCCGCGGTCATCGCCTCGGCGATCTCGCGGAAGGCGGCGTTGTTCCAGACCACGAAGGTCACCGGCAGGCCTTCGTCCACCGCGACGCGCAACTCGGCCGGGTCGAAGCCCAGGCCGCCATCGCCGATCAGGCAGGTGACGGGGGTGCCGGGGGCGGCGATGGCGGCGCCGATCGCGGCGCCGGGGCCGTAGCCAAGGGCGCCGTAGCCGGTGGCGGCGTTGAACCAGCCGCGGGGGCGGTCGTGGTCGTAGAACAGGTTCGCGGCGTAGACAGGCTGGGTGCTGTCGCCGACGATCAGGCTGCCGGGGGCCGCGTCGCGGATCGCCTCGACCATCGCCAGTTGCTCGGGCATGGCGGGGTGGAGCGTGGCGAGTTCGGCGCGGGCCGCCTTGCGGGCCGTTGCGGCGCGTTCGGCGCCTTGGGCGTGACGGGGCGAAAGCAGCGGCAGAAGGGCGGCCGCAAAGGACCTTGCCTCGGCCTGGATGGTCAGGCGGGCGGGGTGACGGGCGAGTTGCCGGGCGCAAAGATCGACCCGGATCATGCCGGACAGGTCGGGCAGGCGGTGGTTGACGTACATGTCATAGTCGGTGGGGCCAAGTTCCGTGCCGAGGGCAAGGATCGCGTCGGCGGCGCGGATCAGGTCGCGGGTGGCCTCAAGGCTGGGCGAGGCGGGAACGGTCAGCGGGTGGCCGTGCATCAGGCCGCGGGCGTTGGCGGTCTGGATCACGGGGGCGTCGAGCGCCTCGGCGAGGGCGCGCGTCTCCTCCTCGGCGAAGCGGGCGCCGCCGCCGATCAGGATCACCGGGCGCTGCGCGCGGGCCAGCAGGGCCGCCGCCTCGGCCAGCGTCTGCGGGGTCGCCGTCGGTGGCGGGGGCAACACGGCGGGCGGGGGAAGGTCGGGGCAGGGCAGACCCATTACGTCGGTCGGGATTTCCAGGTGCGCCGGGCCGGGGCGGCCGGTCAGCATCGCGGCGAAGGCGCGGTCCAGCGCGGGGCCAAGCTGGGCCGGGTCGGTCAGCGTCTCGGTCGGGCACAGCGCGCGGACCATCGCCGCCTGGTCGGGCAGTTCGTGCAAGAGGCCCAGGCCGCGGCCCAGCGAGGCGCGGCGGTTGACGCCCGAGATCACCAGCATCGGAATGCTGTCGGCCCGCGCCTGGGCCATCGCGGTCAGCGTGTTGGTCAGGCCGGGGCCGGTGATCACGAAGGCCACGCCGGGCCGCCCGGTGACGCGGGCATAGCCGTCGGCCATGAAGCCCGCGCCCTGTTCGTGGCGCGGGGTGACGTGGCGGACCAGGCCCTGGGCCAGGCCGCGATAGAGCTCGATCGTGTGCACGCCGGGGATGCCGAAGACCACCTCGACGCCGCGCGCCGCCAGGCCCTGCACCAGACGTTCGCCCACTGTGGTCATGCGGCGTGGCCCTGCAGGCGGGCGGCATGGGCGGCGATGCGCCGGATCGCTTCGGCGGTGCGGTCGTCGCTTTGGGTCAGCGAGACGCGGAGCCAGCCGCCAAGGCTGCCGCCGAAGCTTTCGCCGGGCATCACGGCGACGCTGTGCTCCTCCAGAAGCGAGTTGGCGAAGGCCTCGCCCGACAGGCCCGTGGCGCGCACGTCAAGCAAGGTGAACATGCCGGCCTCGGGGTGATGCACCCGCATCCCGGCCACGCCGTCCAGCCCGTCAAGGAACATCGCGGCGCGGCGGGCAAAGCGGTCGGCCATGCCGGCCGCCACCGGGGAAGGTTCGGAAACCGCAAGGGCTGTCATGTCGGCGATGAAGGGTTGCGCCCCGAAAAGCATGGTTTCTGCAAGCGGCAGCATGCGGCTGATGAACTCGGTCGGGCCGACGACCCAGCCGGACCGGAAACCCGGCGCCGCATGCGACTTGGAAATCGAGGCGGCAACCACGCTGCGGTCGGCCAGTTCGGGCAGGTCAAGCGGCGAGGTGAAGGCGACGCCGGGGAAGACCAGTTCCTCATAGACCTCGTCCGAGACGATCCACAGGTCGTGGGCGCGGGCGATCTCGCCCAGGGCGGCCAGGTCGGCACGGCGCAGCACGGCGCCGGTGGGGTTGTGCGGGGTGTTCAGGAACAGCACGCGCGAGCGCGGCGTGATCCGGGCGGCCACATCGGCGGCCTGCAGGCGAAAGCCGTGCTCGGGGCGCAGCGGCACCGGCACCAGGCTGGCGCCGGTCTGGGCGATCAGGCCTTCGTAGGTGGCGTAGTAGGGGTCGCCCAGCAGCACCTCGTCGCCCGGTTCGACCAGCGTGCGCAGGATGCCGTAAAGAGCTGTCTGCGTGCCGGGAATGCAGACCACCTGGTCGGTGCCGATCGGGCGGCCGCGGCGGGCGGCATAGCGGCGGGCGACGGCGGCCACGGTGCCCGGCTCTCCGCGGCCATTCGAATAGCCGGTGCGGCCGGCGTTCATCGCGGCGGTGGTGGCCTCGATCAGCGCTGCCGGCGTGGGCACGTCCGGCTCGCCGATGGTGAATTCCAGGATGTCGCGGCCGGCGGCGGCCAGCGCGCGGGCGCGGAAATGCAGGTCCCACTTGGCCGAGCCAAGGTGTTTCAGCCGCTCGGTAACGCTGGCGTATCTCATGTCTCGGTCTTTCCGGCTGTCGGGTAGAGTTCGGGAATGAAGGTGGTGTGTCGGGTCAGGTTCACGCCCAGGATGGCGCCGGTGGCGCGCAGGCCGATGCGCACCAACTCGCCCGGGGCAAAGCCATGTGGCAGGACCGAGCCTTCCAGCCACAGCCCGTCGAGGATGGCATTGCAGGCGATGGCCTCTTGCCGCAACTGCGTCGCCGTCACCTCGGCGCGGCCAAGGTCGGCGATCAGCGCCTGCAACTGGTCGCGGTAGCGCAGGTAGCCCTTTTCATGCTGGGCCAGAAGGCCCGCGTCCTGCTGGACCTGGTGCAGGTAGCCGGCCCAGAGGCCGACGGTGCGGCCGTCCACCACCGGCGGGCGCAGCGAGGCGGCCACGAAGGCGGCAAGCCGTTCTTCGGGATCGGCCCCGACGCCTTCCAGCGCGTCGGCGCCCTTGTCCGTCATGCCGTCCACCAACATGGTGTAGGCGGCGCGAATCAACTCGTCCTTCGATCCGAAGTAATGCCGGATCAGCCCGGGGGTGACCCCGGCACGGGCGGCGATGGCGCGCACGGTGGCGGCTTGCGGCCCGCCCTCGGCCACCAGCGCCTGGGTGGCCGCAATCAGCGATTCGCGGCGGTTTGCCTCGGTGTCGCGAAAGAAGGCGCGGCGTTCGACCGGCGGGGCGACCAGTTGGGCCATCGGCTGGGCCACGGGTCGGGCTGGAAGTCGGGCTGGCGAGCGGGCGGTGGGGTGCATGGCGGGGCCAGGGCGAAGCTGCGGTTGTTATACAAGTGTGTAATCACAGCGCCGCAGGCAGTGCAAGCCCGTTTGCAGCCGCTCAGGTGCCGGGGTTGCCATCCTTTGCGGCCACGTCCTTGTGGATGATGACATCGGTCTGCGGATAGGCCGCAAGAATGGCACGGCGCAGGCCGGCGCCGATGGCGTGGGCCTCGCGCAGGGTCTGGTCGCCGTCCAGTTCGATGTGCAGGTTGACGAAGACGCGGCTGCCGGCGGTGCGGGTCTTGAGGTCGTGAAAGCCATGCACGCCGGGCCAGCCGCGGGCGATGGCGGCGATGCCGGCGATCAGTTCGGGGTCGGCGCGGCGGTCCATCAGCGCGTCGAAGGCGCCGCGCCCGATGCGCACCGCGCCCAGGATCATGAAGCCTGCGGCGGCCAGCGCGATGACGGCGTCGATCTGCGGCAGGCCCAGGCGCGACGAGGCGAACAGCGCGACGATGGCGCCCAGGCCGGGCAGCAGGTCGCTGAGGTAGTGCAGCCGGTCGGCCGCGACCACGCGGCTGCCGGTGGCGCGGGCGACGCGGCCTTGCCACCAGACCAGCGCCAGGGTCAGGGCGACCGAGATGCCCATCACCACCATGCCGCGGCCTTCGGCCTGCAGTTGCGACGGGCCGCCCGACACCAGCCGCAGGATCGCCGAGCCGCCGATGATGACCGAGGAGACCAGGATGAACACCGACTGCGCCAGTGCCGCCAGATCCTCGGCCGAGGTGTGGCCGAAGGCGTGGTCTTCGTCGGCGGGCTTGGCGGCATAGATCAGCGCAGCGGCGGCGGCGACCGACATCACCAGGTCAAGCGCGCTGTCGGCCAGCGAGGCGGCGACCGACAGCGCCCCGGTCTCGGCCAGCGCCCAGAGCTTGAGCGCGACCAGGGTGCCGGCCACACCGACCGAGGCAAGTCCGGCGGTGACCGTCAGCTGGGTCTTCGAGGGATCGGCCATGTCCCGGCACCGGAGGAAAAGTTCATGGGGCGTTCTGACCCGGATCGGCCAGCGCTGCAATCCCCAAGCTTGCGCCCGGCTCCGGCGGTGGCCGGGCGGCGCGCCCGCCTGCCCGCCCGCCTGCCCGCCCGCCCGCCCGCGCGCGCGAGAAGCGGTGAACGGCGGGGTGCCCTGCTGTTGCCCGGTCGTCGCGCGGCGCGGGGGCCACGCCGCTTTTCAGGCCAGAGGCGCCCTTGCGGCTATTCGATGGTTTCGCCGGGGGCGACGCCCCAGAGTGCGGTCTTCTGCACCCAGCCTTTCTGGCCCTCGGCCGAAAGGCGGCACCAGTCGGGGGTGCATTCCAGCACCTTGGCGATCACCCCCATCTCGGCCTGGGCCAGCACTTGCGCCTGCAGGTCGGGGCTGCTGCGCATCTCGGCCATGTCCAGCGTCACCAGCACGCTGCGCACCCCCGACAGCAGCGCGTAATGCACCCAGCCGCCGGCGCCGTCCTGGTCTTCCACCCGGCGCCAATGCTCGAATTCGGCGGTGATCATCAGCGGCATGCCGGGCCGGGTGAAGACCCAGTCGATGCGGTGGGTCAGGCCGGGGCCGCGCCGGGCATTGCCCTCGTCGCCCTTCAGGCTGACAAAGCGCGGCAGCGGCAGGTTGGTGACGCAGCCGAAGCCCGGGCGGCAGTTCTTGTCCGGCTTGGCGGCGGCGGGCTGCACCAGGGCCTCTTCCGGCGGGGTGGCTGTCTCTTGTGCCGACAGCACGCCGGGCGCCAACAGCGCCGTCAGAAGCATCGCCCGCAATCCGGTGCGCATGGACCTGCCCGCCTTGCCGCCCCAAGGCCCTCTGGCCCCGCGGCGATGTTGCCTGATCGTCGGGGCTTGTGATCCGCCCCGCTTCGTCCCACTCTGCCCCAGCGACGCGCCCAATGGAAGCCTTGAGGGAGAGACCATGCCTACGCCGCGCCTGAGTGTTGTCGTCACGCGACGCCTGCCCGAGGCTGTCGAGACGCGGATGAAGGAGCTTTTCGACGTCGAGTTGCGCGACCCCGACACACGGATGAGTCGCGACGAGCTGGCCGAGGCGATGCGCCGGGCCGACGTTCTGGTGCCGACGCTGACCGACACCATCGACGCCGGGCTGATCGCGCAGGCCGGCGAGAAGCTGAAGCTGATCGCCAACTATGGTTCGGGGGTGGACCACATCGACGTGGCCACCGCCCGGCAACGCGGCATCCTGGTGTCGAACACGCCCGGCGTGGTGACCGAGGACACCGCCGACATGGTGCTGGCGCTGATCCTGGGCGTCACCCGGCGCATCCCCGAGGGCCTGGCGATGATGCAGTCGGGCCAGTGGGAAGGCTGGTCGCCGATGGCCAACCTGGGCGGACGGCTGGCGGGCCGGCGGCTGGGCATCCTGGGCATGGGCCGCATCGGCACCGCGGTGGCGCGGCGGGCCCGCGTCTTCGGCTGCCAGGTGCATTACCACAATCGCCGCCGCCTGCGCCCCGAGGCCGAGGCCGAGGTTGAAGCCACCTACTGGGAAAGCCTGGACCAGATGATCGCCCGGATGGACATCCTGTCGATCAACTGCCCGCACACGCCGTCGACCTTTCACCTGCTGAACGCGCGGCGGCTCAAGCTGATGAAGCCAAGCGCGGTGATCGTGAACACCTCGCGCGGCGAGGTGATCGACGAGAACGCGCTGACCCGCGCGCTGCGCGCGGGCGAGATCGCCGGGGCGGGCCTTGACGTCTATGAGCGCGGCACCGAGATCAACCCGCGCCTGCGCGAGCTGGCGAACGTGGTTCTGCTGCCCCACATGGGATCGGCCACGCTGGAGGGCCGGATCGAGATGGGCGAGAAGGTCATCATCAACATCAAGACCTTCGCCGACGGCCACCGTCCGCCCGACCAGGTGGTCCCGGGGATGCTGTAGGCGGCACGGGCGCTGCGACGGATGGTTGAAACCATCCGGCCAAACGCCTAGGAAGCGAAGCAACAGGAGCGCGGAACCGGGACGCCATGAGCTTATTCAGCAGCGAAGCCATAATGAACTTCATCTATGGCTTCGAGGAAATCTTCACGCCCGAAGGGTTCACGGCCCTGATGCAGGTCATCGGGATCGACCTGGTGCTGGCCGGCGACAATGCCATCGTGATCGGCCTGGCGGCGGCCGGACTGCCGAAGGAACAGCGCGCCAAGGCGATTCTGGTGGGGATCATCGCCGCCACGGTGATGCGGATCGGCTTTGCCCTGGCCACGACCCAGCTTCTGCAGATCGTCGGCCTACTGCTGGCCGGCGGCATCCTGCTGCTCTGGGTGTGCTGGAAGATGTGGCGCGAGCTGCGTGAAGGCCATGGCGACGACAACCGCGCCGAAGAGGCGTTGACCGGGCAGGACCTGAACGCCGACGGCAGCGTCGCGGGCGGCGGGCCGCGCAAGACCTTCCGCCAGGCGGCGACGCAGATCGTGGTGGCCGACGTGTCGATGAGCCTGGACAACGTGCTGGCGGTTGCCGGCGCGGCGAAGGACCATCCGACGGTGCTGATCATCGGCCTGATGCTGTCGATCGCGCTGATGGGCTTTGCCGCCAGCTTCATCGCCCGGCTGCTGAACAAGTACAGCTGGATCGCCTATATCGGCCTGGCGATCATCCTCTACGTCGCGCTCAAGATGATGTGGGAAGGCTGGCACGAGGTCGAGCCGGTGATCCTGGGCGCCCTAGGCTGAAGCCGCGGCGCGGCTGCCCCCGGCAAAGCGCTCCCACCCGCCCACCCCGCGCTTTGCCGGGGGCAGACCACCGTTCGGCCCCTGCGTCCGGTGCCCGCTGTCGCGCCTTGTCTGCGTTCACCCGGCCTTCAGTGTTTCGCAGCAAGATTGGGCGCGTGAGACGATGGGGATTGCGGGTCATGGTGACGGTTTCGCCGTTCAAGAGTTATACTGCGGGGCTGTTCGGGCTTCCGTCCAAGGTGAACGGTCCTGCACAGACCGCGCCATCCGCCGCAGCTGCGATGTCCTCCGCGCAGCGCTCGGCTACGACGACGATCAGATCTTCGTCGCACAACGATTTCGGTGGCTACGAAGCCTACAAGGATCCTGAGTTTGTCCGTGATCCGGCTGCAGCGATTGCCAAGTCCGAAGCGGCCATGGCCGTCTGGGAGGCCGGAGAGCTGAAGTTCGAGCAGGAGAACGGGTTTCGGCGCAAGGTGAATTCGATGGCGCTTGGGGCCTATGCCCACGCGCAATCCGGCCGGTTCGGGGTGCCGTCGTTCCGGGCCGCCGATGAAGCGGCGGACTACCTGGAATCTCTGGTCGGCAGCATGGGCGCGAACGCCAGCACCATCAGGTTCAGCACGATCCAGGCGGACAGTCTGGCCCGGCCCGAGGTCGCGGCGGCCTACGGCGAGGTCAAGACCGAGCAGTTGCTGGCCATGCATGCCGACCAGCACAAGGCCGCCGAGATGGACCTGTTCGTTCTGAACGCGGTGCTGAGCAAGGCCTTCGGCACCTCCGGGCCGGTCACCCGACAGGATGGCGGCAAGGTCAGCTTCGTCGCGCAGGAGTTCAGCTTTCAGGGCAAAACATACGCCCGCCTATCGGAAGATGGCGTCGTCACCCGGTTGGACACGGCCGGGCTGGACCAGCGTCTCTAAGGCAGTCCGGGGCCTCAGAATCGGCCCGGTCGCAGGGACGCAATGTCCATCTCCGGCATGCGGCCAGCGATCAGGTCGGCGACGATGCGGGCGGTGACCGGAGCCAAAGTGACGCCCAGATGGCCGTGGCCGTATGCATGAATCACCTCGGGCCCGCCGCGCGAGGGGCCGATGACCGGCAGGCTGTCGGGCAGGCTGGGGCGGAAGCCCATCCAGTCGCGATCCGGGTTTTCCGGCAGGTCGGGGAAGATCGCGCGCGCGCCCTCGACCAGTTTGCGGATGCGATGCGCCGAAGGTGGCAGGGTCAGGCCGCCCAGTTCGACCGTGCCGACGGCACGCAAGCGGCCGGACATCGGGCACAGGTAGAAGCCACGGGCCGTGGGGCAGCAGGGGCGGCTCAAGCGCGGCGCGGCCATGTCCCATTCGACGTGGTAGCCGCGTTCTGTGTCCAGCGGCACACGGTCGCCGGCCTGGGCGGCCAGCTTGCGCGAATGCGCCCCGGCGGCGATCACCACGCGGCGGGCGTGGAGGCGGAAGCCGGGGCCTTCGACGATGACGCCGTCGGCGGTGCGGCTAAGGGTCTGGGCCGGGGCGCGCAGGTGTTCCGCCTTGGCGGTGACACGGGCCGCCAGCGCCCGCATCATCGCGCCGGGGTCGTTCAGGAAGACCGCCTTGGGGAAATACGCCGCGCCGGCCATCGACGGCAGGGCGGGTTCCAGTTGCGCCAGTTCGGGGCCGTTCAGCAGATCGACCGTCACCCCCAGCGCACGGCGGCCCGCCATGTCGGCCTCGGCCGCGCGGCGTTGGGCGGCGGTCTCGTAGAGATACAGCGCGCCGCGGGGTTGCAGGATGCCTGCCGCCCCGATGCGGTCAGCCAGGCCCTGCCACAGCGGCCCGGCACCTTGCAGCAGCGCCGCGATGGCCAGGCCGTTGTGGCGGGCGGGGCCGGGCAGGGACTGAAAGGCAAAGCGCAAGAGCCAGGGCAGCAGCGAGGGCAGCGCCTCGCGCCGGATCGCCAGGGGCGACGTGCGGTCGAACAGCAGCGTGGGGAGCGCGCGCAGGACGTCGGGCGTGCCGACCGGGTTCACCGCGTAATCCGCGATGGTTCCGGCATTGCCGTAGGATGTGCCCATGCCGGGATCGCCCGGGTCCACCAGGGTGACCGTGCGGCCCTCGGCCAGCAGCCGTTCGGCCACGGCCAGACCGATGACGCCGGCGCCAAGGACGGCGACGTCCGTGGTGACGTGCCGGGTCATCGGTTCAGGCCGCGGGCGCTGGTCAGAGGCAGGCCTCATACAGCTTGCGGGTGTTCTTCTTGGTCATCTTCACCGGATTGCCGCCGCAGGAGGGGTCTTCCAGCGCCATCTCGGTCAGCATGTCCAGATCGGGGTCGGTGACGCCCAGCTTGGTCAGGTTGGCCGGGATGTCCAGCTCGTCGCGCAGGCCCATGATCCGCGCGCGGAAGCCCTTGTAGCCGCCCTTGATGCCGCAATAGGCCGCCGCCGCCGCCAGCCGGTCCTTGATTTCCTTGCGGTTGAAATCCAGCACCATGGGCATGACCACGGCGTTGGTGGTGCCGTGGTGGGTGCCGTAGACCGCGCCGATGGGGTGGCTGAGCGAATGGATCGCCCCCAGCCCCTTCTGGAAGGCCACCGCGCCCATCGCCGCCGCACTCATCATGTGGGCGCGGGCCATCAGGTGGTCGGGGTGCTTGTAGGCCTTGGGCAGGTTCTCGAACACCAGCCGCATGCCTTCCAGCGCGATGCCCTGGCTCATCGGGTGGTAGAAGGGGCTGCAATAGGCCTCAAGGCAATGTGCCAGCGCGTCCATCCCGGTGCCGGCGGTGATGAACCTGGGCATCCCCACGGTCAGCGCCGGGTCGCAGAGGGTGACCTTCGGCATCAGCGCGGGGTGGAAGATGATCTTCTTCTTGTGCGTTTCGCTGTTGGTCAGCACGCCCGCGCGGCCGACCTCGGAGCCGGTGCCGGCGGTGGTGGGCACGGCGATGATGGGCGCGATCTTGGCGGCGTCGGCGCGGGTGTACCAGTCGTCGATGTCTTCCAGATCCCAGACGCTGAGGCCCTTCTTCTGGTGCGCCATCAGCGCGATCATCTTGCCAAGGTCCAGCGCCGAGCCGCCGCCGAAGCAGATCACCCCGTCATGCTTGCCGTCCTTGTAGACCGCGATCCCGGCGGCCATGTTGGCCTCGTTCGGGTTCGGGTCCACGTCCGAGAACACCGCGCGGCCAAGGCCCGCGGCGTCCAGCACCTCCAGCGCCGCGGCGGTGATCGGCAGGGCGGCGAGGGCCTTGTCGGTGACCAGCAAGGGCTTTTTCAGCCCGATGGATTTCGCATGCTCGGCCAGTTCGCCGATGCGGCCCACGCCGAACTTGATGGCGGTGGGGTAGGACCAGTTCCGGTTCGGAACACCGTGAGGCATGTCACACCTTCTTGAGATGATAGGATTTCGGGCGGGTCACCGAATGGAACCCCAGGTAGGAAAGGCTGCCGCCGCGGCCGGTGTCCTTGCAGCCGGTCCAGCACAGGGCGGGGTCAAGGTAGTCGGCGCGGTTCATGAACACGGTGCCGGTCTCGACCTGTGCGCCAAGGGCGCTGGCGGTGTCGTAGTCTTCGGTCCAGATGCTGGCGGTCAGGCCATAGGGGCTGTCGTTCATCAGGCGCAGGGCTTCGGCGTCGTCCTTCACTTTCATGATGCCGACGACGGGGCCGAAGCTTTCCTCCATCATCACCCGCATCGCGTGTGTGACGTTCACCAGCACCTGCGGCGCGAGGTAGGCGCCGCCGTCGTCGGCGGGGAAGTTCGCCGGGTCGATTAGGGGTTTCGCCCCCTGCGCCACCGCCTCGGCGATCTGGTCGCGGACCACCTTGGCAAAGCGCGTGTTTGCCATCGGGCCAAGCGTGCTGGCGGCGTCAAAGGGGTTCCCCAGCTTCAGCGCATTCACCCAGGCCACGGCCTTTTCCACGAAGGCGTCATACAGGCTTTCGTGGACATAGATCCGCTCGATCCCGCAGCAGCACTGGCCGGCGTTGAACATGGCGCCGTCCATCAGCGTGTCGACGGCGGCGTCAAGGTTGGCGTCGGCGCGAACGTAGCCCGGATCCTTGCCGCCCAGTTCCAGCCCCAGGGGCGTGAAGGTGCCCGCCGCGGCGCGTTCGATCGCCTGCCCGCCGGCGACGCTGCCAGTGAAGTTGACGAAGTTGAAGGCGCGGGCGGCGATCAGGGCCTCGGTCGTGGCGTGGTCAAGGACGACGTTCTGGAACACGTCCTCGGGCACCCCCGCCTCATGAAAGGCCTGGGCCAGGCGTTCGCCCACCAGCAGGGTCTGGCTGGCGTGTTTCAGCACCACGGTGTTGCCGGCGATCAGCGCGGGCACCAGAGTGTTGATCGTCGTCAGGTAGGGGTAGTTCCAGGGCGCCACGATGAACACCACGCCCAGCGGTTCGCGCGCCAGGTAGCGGCGGAAGGCGTTGGAGTTCTCGATCATCTGCGGCGCCAGCGTCTCGGCGGCGATGGACGCCATGTATTCGGTCCGCGCGTTCACGCCGCCATATTCGCCGCCGAAGCGGGTGGGCCGGCCCATCTGCCAGGCCAGTTCCTCGACCACCACGTCCTTCATCTCGTTCAGCCGGGCGACGCCGGCCTTGACCAGCGCGATGCGGTCCTCGAGGGGCCGCGCGGCCCAACCCTTCTGCGCCGCCTTCGCCCGTGCGGCGACGGCCTGCGCGGCCTCAAGGCTCAGCGGCATCCGTTCGGCATAGACCCGGCCATCGACCGGGGAAATCAGTTGTACAGGTTTCATCGTCTCACCTTCTTGGGGCGCCTGCCCCGAATGGTTGCCCCGTCATGCCCGCTCCAGCAGCCGCTGCAGTTCGAAATCCGTGACCACGCGGTCGGTCTCGGAAATCTCCCACTGCGCGGCGTGGTGGTAGTGATCCACCACGTCGTCGCCGAAGGCCCGCCGCAGCATCGCCGACCCGGCCAGCGCCGTGGCCGCCTCGCGCAGGGTCTTGGGAATCTCGCGGATGCCCTTGGCCGAGTACATGTCGCCGGTCAGTTCCGGCTCAAGCTCCAGCCGGTTCTCGATCCCGTCCAGCCCCGCCGCCAGCAGCGCGGCACAGGCCAGATAGGGGTTCACGTCGCTGCCGGGAATGCGGCATTCCACCCGGATCGCCTTGCTGTGCAGCCCGCAGATGCGGAAACCGGCGGTGCGGTTGTCAGCACTCCAGACCGCCTTGGTCGGCGCGAACAGCCCGATGCAGAACCGCTTGTAGCTGTTCACATAGGGCGCAAGGAAGGCGGTGATCTCGGTCGCATGCGCCAGTTGACCGGCCAGGAAGTGCTTCATCAGCGCCGACATGCCGTGCTGATCGCCCTTGTCGGCAAAGGCGGGCTTGCCGTCCAGCGTCCACAAGGACTGGTGGACGTGGGAAGACGATCCCGCCTTGCGGTGATCATACTTGGCCATGAAGGTCACCGACTTGCCGGCGGCATGGGCGATTTCCTTCACCGCCTGCTTGACCACCACATGATTGTCGGCCGCGTCCAGCGCGTCGGAATAGCGGTAGTTCACCTCATGCTGGCCGGCATCGGCCTCGCCCTTGGTGTTTTCCACCGGGATGCCGGCGCCGTGCAGCCCGTTGCGGACGGCCCGCATCAGCCCCTCTTCCTTGGTGGTCTGGAAGATGTGGTAATCCTCGTTGTAGGCGCTGATCGGCTTCAGGCCCGCGAACCCATCATCGCGCAGGGCCTCATAGCTGTTCTCGAAGATGTAGAACTCAAGCTCGGTCGCCATCATCGGCTCGAAGCCCATGGCCCGCGCCCGCGCCACCTGGGCCTTGAGGATGGCGCGGGGCGAAACCCGCACCTCTTCATGCGTGGCATGCTCCAGCAGGTCGGCCAGGCACAGCGCGGTGCCGGGCAGCCAGGGCAGCGGCCGCAGGGTGGCAAGGTCCGGCTTCATCACATAGTCGCCGTAGCCCTTTTCCCAACTGCTGGTCTTGTAGCCGGGCACCGTGGTCATCTCCATGTCCACGGCCAGGAGGTAGTTGCAGCAATGCGTCTCCTCATGGCCGCCGCGGACGAAGAACTCGGCGTGGAAACGCTTTCCCATCAGCCGGCCCTGCATGTCGGGCGCGGCCACCAGAACGGTGTCGATCTCGCCGCGGGCGACGGCCTCTTTCAGGGCCTCGAATGTCATGTTGCCGGGCATCTTGCAGCCATCCTCCTGTCATCGGCAAGGGCGCGCGAGGGGCTTCCCCCGCGCGTCCGATTGGTCTGCGGTGTCCGTCAGCCGAAGCGGTAGGGCACGCCGGCCTTGGTCATCGTCTCGTTGTAGGTCTTGATGATGCCCACGACCTTGGCCTTGATCTCGGATTCCGCCGCGATCTCGTCCCAGAACTTCACCGCGGCGTCTTCCACGGTCTTCCATTCCTCGTCCGGAATGGTGGTCAGTTCCAGCTTGCCGCCGTTCACCCGCAGGTCCGCCTCGCCGGCCCAGTACCAGTGCTGGCGGTACATGTGGCTGGTCTCGAAGCAGCTGGCCAGCAGTTCCTGCAGGTTCGGCGGCAGGGCGTTCCATCGCTCCATGTTGGCGAAGAAGTGGCCGATCCAGGCGCCCGAGATGTTGTTGGTCAGGAAGTACTTGGTCACGTTCGACCAGCCCACCGTGTAGACCTCGGTGATGCCCGACCAGCACAGCCCGTCCAGCTCGCCGGTCTGCATGGCGACCTCGACATCTTCCCACGGCAGGGTGACGGGGACGACGCCGAACTGGGTCAGGAAGCGGCCGGCGGTGGGGAAGGTAAAGACCCGCAACCCGCTCAGGTCGGCCAGCGACTTGATCGGCTTGTTGGTCGAGAAGTTGCAGGGGTCCCAGGACCCGGCCGAGATGTGCTTGACGCCGACCTTGGCGTATTCCTCTTCCCAGATCGCCTTGAGGCCGTACTTGTTGAACAGTGCCGGCACGTCGAGCGAATAGCGCAGGGCAAGGGGAAAGTAGCCGCCGAAGACGGTGACTTCAGTCGGGCTGGCCATGCTGTCGTCATCCGACTGCACGCAGTCGATGGTGCCGTCCTGCATGGCGCGGAACAGCTCACCGGTGGGAACCAGCTGGTCGGCGTAGAAGAGTTCGATCTCCATCTGGCCGGCGGCCAGGCGGTTGAACAGCTCGACCGCGGGCTTGACCACATGCTCGCCCAGGGCGGCGCCGGCATAGGTCTGCATCCGCCACTTGATCACCTCTTGCGACCGGGCAACGGTCGGAGCGGCCAGGGCGGCGGCGCCGGCAAGGGCGCCCTTGGTCAGGAAGGAACGTCTTGAAGTCGTCATCGGTAACCTCCGTGTTGAAAGGCGGTTGGCCCGCCGGTTGTTGATCTCAGTCGGGGTAAATTCTCTGCGGCAACCACAGCGCGATCTCGGGGAAGACCATGATTAGTGCCAGCGCGCCGACCATCACCAGCACGAAGGGCGTGACCGACTTGTAGATGTCGCCCATGGTGATTTCCGGCGGCGCGAAGGCGCGCATCAGGAACAGGTTATACCCGAAAGGCGGGGTCAGATAGGCGATCTGGCAGGTGATGGTGTACAAGACGCCATACCAGATCAGCACCTGGTCGGGCGGGATGCCCAGGTCCAGCTTGGCCACCAGCGGCACGTAAAGCGGCGCCACGATCACCAGCATGGCGGTGTCGTCGAGGAACATCCCCATCACCAGGAACGACAGCTGCATCAGGATCAGGATGGTCCAGGGGCCGAAGCCCAGTTGCTCGGTGAACAGCGTCTCGATGGCCTTCACCGCGCCCAGCCCGTCGAACACCGCCCCGAAGGACAGCGCGGCCAGGATCACCCACATGAACATGCAGGAAATCGCCAGCGTGTTGCGGGTGGCGATCTCGAACACCTCGCGGGTGAAGCGGCCTTTCAGGACGGCGGCGGCGACCGTGGCGGCAACCC
Source organism: Rhodobacter sp. Har01 (assembly GCF_020564565.1). GTDB lineage: Bacteria > Pseudomonadota > Alphaproteobacteria > Rhodobacterales > Rhodobacteraceae > Pseudogemmobacter. Next base: position 286,043 of record NZ_JAJCTD010000003.1, on the reverse strand, counting down.
CGATCACGCTGGATTCCACCAGGCTGGTCCAGCCCTTCACGAAGGGCAGCATCATCGCGAAGAAGATGACGAAGGGCAGTGCGCCGGCCCGCAGCGAAGAAGCCTTCTCGGCCCAGGTGATCGACTCCCGCTCGGTCCTGGACATCGCCGGGCCAAGCGAGGGCTGAATGGTGCAGCGGACCACGACATAAAGGATGAACATCCCCGCCATCAGCAGGCCCGGAAGGATGCCGGCCAGCCAAAGCTCGCTGACCGGGGCGCGGGCGATCATGGCGTACAGCACCAGCACCACCGAGGGCGGGATCAGGATGCCCAGACTTGATCCGGCCTGGATCACCCCGCTGACCATCTGCTTGTCGTAGCCGCGCCGCAGCAGCTCGGGCAGGGCGATGGTCGAGCCGATGGCCATGCCGGCCACCGACAGCCCGTTCATCGCCGAGATCAGCACCATCAGCAGAATGGTGCCCACCGCCAGCCCGCCCGGCACCGGCCCGAACCAGACGTGGAACATCCGGTACAGGTCCTCGGCCAGCCGCGATTCGCTCATCACGTAGCCCATGAAGACGAACATCGGCAGCGTCAGCAGCGGATACCACTTCATCAGCTTCATCGCCTGGGTGAAGCCCATGCTTTCGCCGCCGGTGCCCCACAGCGCCAGCGCGGCCACCACGGCGACGAAACCGATGATCCCGAACACCCGCTGGCCGGTCATCATCAGCATCAGCATGGTCGAGAACATCAGAAGGGCGATCATCTCCTGCGGCATCAGATCGACACCCCGCGCAGATGGGCGATGTCGCGGATCAGGCTGGCCAGCGCCTGCAGCAGCATCAGCAGGAAGCCGATCACCATGGTGACCTTGACCGGCCAGAGATAGGGCCGCCAGGCGGTGGGCGAGCGCTCGCCGTATTCAAAGGAATAGGCGGTGGCGTCGATCGCGCCGTACAGCATGACGCCCAGGTAGAAGATCACCGCCAGCACGGTGAAGGCGTCCCACAACGCGCGGCTGCCGACGGACTGGCGGGCATAGAACAGGTCCATCCGGACATGGGTGCCCAGTTGCCAGGCATAGGGCCCGCCCAGCACGTAATAGGCCACCATCACGAACTGTGCCATTTCCAGCGTCCACAGCGACGGCGCGCCCATGGCCTTGGAAATCGACGACCACATCAGCACGGCCATCAGCACGAACAGCAGATACATCGCAAAGCGGCCGACGCCGTAGTTCAGCTTTTCCACCAGGTGGACAAAGGCGATCAGGGCGCGGGGCATGGCTCAGCCCCGTCCCTTGCCGGAATGCACGGTAGACCGCGCCAGAAAGGGCACGGCGATGGCTTTGGCCATGGTGCGAGTCGTCTCCCCGTTTTCCTGTCAGCGTTCCCCGGTGGCCGGGTGACTGTCAAGAATATTCCGGGCGACGATTCTCTGTTAAGATCGTTACATTCCCGGGTTGAGGGCCAGGTGTGGGGCGGGGACATGGACCAGCCGTTGACGATTGAAGGCCGGATGCGCGCGGCGCTGGGCGAGATGACCCGGGCCGAGCGGCAGGCGGCCACGCATATCCTGTCGCACTTTCCGATGTCGGCGCTGGGCTCGATCACCACCCTGGCACGGGCGGCCGACGTGTCGTCGCCCACGGTGATGCGGCTGGTGCAGAAGCTGGGGTTCCGCGGCTATACCGATTATCAGGCAGCACTGCGGGCCGAGGTCGAGCGGCTGCTGGTGGCGCCCCTGACCCTGCACGAGGCCGGGCGAGAGCCCGCATCGCATCCGCTGCAGGATTTCGCGGTGCGGGTGGTGGCCAACATCGACGCCACGCTCAGCCAGATCCCGGCCGGCGATTTCCTTGGCGCGGCGGCGCTGCTGGCCGATCCGGCCCGGCGGGTGGCGATCATGGGCGGGCGGCTGACCCATGCCCATGCCGACTACATGGCCACGCTGCTGCGGGTGATCCGGCCCGAGGTCAGCTTCCTCGCCGACCACCTGACCGACTGGCAGCAAGCGCTGCTGGACCTGCGGGCGGGCGACGTGGCGGTGATCTTCGACATCCGCCGCTACGAATCGAACGCCGTCCAGTTCGCCGAAGCGGCGGCCGAGCAGGGCGCCGAGGTGGTGCTGATCACCGACCGCTGGATGTCTCCCGCCGCCGCCCATGCCTGCCACACCCTGGCCTGCGCCATCGAGGTGCCCGCCGCCTGGGACAGCACCGCCGCGATCCTGGTGGTGGTCGAGGCGCTGCTGGCCCAGGTCCAGGGCCGGCTTGCCGACCAGGTCCAGACCCGGCTGAACCGGCTGGAGGATTACTTCGCCCGGACCCGGGTGTTCCGGGCACCCAAGGTGGGCGGGCGGTAGCCGGCACGAGCGCGGAATTCGAAGTCGAATTCCGTGCACGATTTCCGACTTCGGAAATCGACTCACGCCCGCACCATCCGCCGCGCTCCCGCCGCCGCGTTCAGCACCACCGCGACCAGCACCACAGCGCCACCCGCGAAGGTGGCCGCGGTCGCCGTCTCGTCCAGCACCAGCCAGACCCAGACCGGCGCCAGCATCACCTCGACCAGGCTTAGAAGCGTCGCCTCGGCCGCCGGCAGCGCCCGGCTGCCCAGGGTATAAAGCACCATGCCGACGGCCAGGATGCCCGCCCCCATGGCGGCCGAAATCGCGATGTCCTGCACCGGCGGCACGGCATCCTGCCCGGTCAGCGCCAGCACCGCCGCCGCAACGCCCAGCGAGAACACGCAGCCCAGGAAACTGACCGGCATCGCCTGCGCCACCCGCCCCGCCCGCAGCGCCACGGTAAAGGCGGCGAATCCCAGCGCCGAGCCCAGCGCGGCCAGGTTCCCCGCCAGCGCCCCCGCCGCCAGCCCCTCGCGTACCATCACATACATGCCGATGCCGGCCAGGCCGATGGCGGCCCAGGTGGCCGGCCGGACGGGTTCGCGCAGCACCAGCCAGCCCAGCAGCGCGGCAAGGAAGGGCGAGGCGGAAAACAGGAACACCGCATTCGCCACGGTGGTGGACTGGATCGCATAGATCGCCCCGGCGAAGGCCGCCACCAGCGACAGGCCCCCCACCACGCCGGCCCATCCCGTGGCGGCGATCTGGGCCATGGGCCGGCCGCCCGAAGTGACCACGATCCAGGCCCCCAGCACCGGAATCGCCCCGGCGGACCGCCACAGCAGCACCGCCCAGGTTCCCGCTTCGTCGATCTGGCGGATGGCCAGGCCCATCAGCGACCACAGCGAAGCGGCAAGCACGACAAGAAGGGCACCGGAGCGGTAGGTCATGGTCGCCGCAGGCTAGGGCCTGCCGTGCCACCGTCTGTTCCGAAAGCGACGCCTTCAGTAGCCGCGCGCACGGTCGACCAGATGCAGGAACGGCTCGCCCGCCTCGCCCCGGCGGATGTTCTCGGCAATCACCCGCGCGGCGCTTGCGGGGCGGGTGTCGGCGGCGATGTGCGGGGTGACGATCACGCGCGGATGCGCCCAGAAAGGGTGGTCGGGCGGCAGGGGTTCCACGCGGAAGGTGTCCAGCGTGGCGTGGCCGATGTGGCCCCTGTCCAGCGCCGCCAGCAGCGCCGCATCGTCGATCAGCGCGCCGCGGCCGGGGTTCAGGATCGCGGCACCCTGCGGCAGCAGGGCCAGGGTGCGGGCGTTCAGCAGGTTCTCGGTCTGCGGCGTCCTGGGCAGCAGCGTCACCACGATCTGGGCGCCGCGCAGCGCCTGCTCCAGCCCCGCCTCGCCTTGCAGGCAGGTCAGGCCGGGCACGTCCTTCGGCGAGCGGCTCCAGCCGGTGACGGGAAAGTGCAGCGCCTGCAGCGCCCGCGCGCAGGCCAGGCCCAGCGTGCCCAGGCCCAGCATCGCCACCGGGCGGTCGCGGGCCAGCGGCGGGCAGGTCTGGTCCCAGACATGGCCGGGGTTCACGATGTGCCGGTCCATGCCCAGATGATGCCGCAAGGCATGGCCCACCACCCATTCCACCATCCCCTCGGTCAGCCAGGGATCGACCATCCGGCACAGCGGCTGGGTCAGGCTGGCATTGCCGACAATCCGCTCGACCCCCGCCCAAAGCGACAGCACGGCCTTGGCCCGGGTGAACGGCGCAAAATCCTGCAACGGCGCCGAGGGGGCGTAGACGATGTAATCCACCGCCGCCGGATCGGGCGCCTGTGTCACGATGGTCGCCGCGACACCAGCCTCGGCCAGCGCGCGTGGCAGGGCTTCGGTGTAGTCGTCCCAAAGGGCGGGGGCGGCGAACAGGACCATGGGCATCGGCAGGGCTTTCCGCTGGGTCAGGCCGACAGCCGCAAGGCGGCATTCACGGCAAGGGCAAGGATGACGGTGTTGTAAAAGAACGACAGCACCGAATGCGCCAGCACGGCGCGGCGCATCGGGGCCGTGGTGACGGCCACATCGGACACCTGTGCCGTCATGCCGATGGTGAAGGCGGTGTACAGGAAATCCGACGGCCCCGGCGTCTCGGTTCCCGGAAAGGCCATTCCGTGCGAGCGGGTGCCGTAGAAGAGATGCGCGTAGCGAAACGCGGCCAGCGTATGCACCATCGCCCAGCCCAGCGGCACCGCGGCCAGCGCCAGCGCGCTGGCCACCGGCCCGGCCCCGCCAGCCTGGTTCAGCACGATCAGGATGGCGACCAGGCTGGTGGCGATGGCGAACAGCGCCAGCAGGGTGATCAGCGCCAGCCCTTCGTCATCGGCCTCGGCATGGCGGCGCAGCTCGGCCGGGCCGGTGGCCAGCGCCAGATGCGCCATCAGCGCCAGATAGATCGCGAAGAAGGCGTTGGCGGCCACCAGGGCGCCGGTCGCGGCCGGCAATCCCGCCGCCCAAAGCCCGGCCCCCGCCACGGCGCCCGCGGCAAAGGCCGCAAGGAACCGGCCGTGGCGCGGGGCAAGGCGGACGGTCCGGCGCGGCGCAGTCATGGCGCCCCCCTACCTTGGCCGGTGGACATGGGCGCTTTGCACCAGGCCGAAGCCGACCAGGATCACCAGCATCGCCGACCCGCCATAGCTGAGCAGCGGCAGCGGCACGCCCACCACCGGGGCCATCCCCATCACCATCGACAGGTTCACCGCGATGTAGAAGAAGAAGGTGGCCGCCACCCCGATGATCAATAGAGACGAGAACCGATCGCGGTTCTGCAAGGCCGACACCAGGCAGAACCCGATGATCAGCGCGTAGAGCGCCAGCAGCGAAAAGGCGCCGACAAAGCCGAATTCCTCGGCCAGGGTGGTGAAGATGAAATCGGTGTGCTTTTCGGGCAGGAAGTTCAGCCGACTTTGCGTGCCCTGCATGAAGCCCTTGCCCGACCAGCCGCCGGACCCCAGCGCGATCTTGGCCTGGATGATGTTGTAGCCCGCACCCAGCGGGTCGGCGGTGGGGTCAAGGAAGGTGTCGATCCGGCGATACTGGTAGTCGTGCAGCAATTGCCAGGGCGTGCCGCGGGTCAGGAACACCGCCGCCACCGCCGCCACCGCCATCCCGCCCACCGCCGCGAAATACCACAGGCTGACCCCGGCCGCGAACATCACCGCCGCCCCGCCCAGAAGCAGCATCAGCGAGGTGCCCAGGTTCGGCTGCATCAGCACCAGCACCGTCGGCAACACCGTCAGCACCACCGGCACCAGCACCCACAGCGGCCGCGACACCCGCTTGATGTCCAGCCAGTCGTAATAGGCGGCCAGCAGCAGGACCAGGGTGAACTTCATCATCTCCGAGGGTTGCAGCCGGATCGGCCCGATGTCGATCCAGCGCTGCGCCCCCATGCCGACCTCGCCGACGACCTCGACGAAGATCAGCAGCAGGAACGACACCAGATAGGCTACCCCCGCCATGCTGCGCCAGAACCAGATCGGCACCATCGCCACGCCGAACATCAACACCAGCCCGACCGCAAAGCGCTGCATCTGCGGCCGCGCCCAGGTGTCGATATCGCCGCCGGCAATGGAATACAGCATCAGGAAGCCGACGGCCGCCACCGTGCAGATCAGCACCACCAGCGGCCAGTTCAGGAACAGCACCTTGCGCAACCCGCTGGGCACCTGCTTCAGCCGGTTCTCGAGATAGGTCATGCTGCGCGCCCCCTCATGCCTTCTCGGCCTCGGGTGCTGCGCCGGTCGCAGGGTCGCGCAGCGGCAGGTCCTTCAGCATGCTCTCGATCCGGCCGCGCTGGCTGGCCGGATAGGCCTCCAGCGGCGGCACCCCCCCGGTCATCGCCGCCAGGATCACGTCGCGCGCGATCGGCGCCGCCGCGGTTGACCCGCCGCCGCCATGTTCCACCACCACCGCAATGGCATAGCGTGGCGCGTCGAAGGGCGCGAAGCCCACGAACAGCGCATGGTCGCGCCGCTCCCACGGCAACTGGTCGTTCGACACCACGCCGCGGGCGCGCTCGGCCGCGGTGATGTTGCGCACCTGGCTGGTGCCGGTCTTGCCTGCCATCGCCAGGCTTGCCTCGACGATGCGCGACGACTTGGCGGTGCCACGCTCGGCGTTCACCACCTCGTACATGCCCTTGCGGACCGCCGCGAGACTGGCCTCGTTCAGGCCCAGCGGCGGGGCCTCGGGGGCCGGCACCTCTTGCCCGTCGATCATCCGCACCAGCCGCGGCGCCACCGCCCGGCCGCTGGCGATGCGCGCCGTCATCACCGCCAGCTGCAGCGGCGAAGACAGCACATAGCCCTGGCCGATCGAGGCGTTGATGGTGTCACCGATCATCCACTCGGCCTTGTGGCGTTCCAGCTTCCAGGCCTTGTCGGGCATGCTGCCTTCGGTGATCGCACTCATCGGCAGGTCGTGGCGCAGCCCCAGGCCCAGCAGGCGGCCCGTCTCGGCGATCTTGTCGATCCCCACCTTCTGCGCCACGTCGTAATAGAACACGTCGCAGCTTTCGGTCAGCGAGCGGGTCAGCGACACCGTGCCATGCCCGCCCCGGCTCCAGCAGTGGAAACGGCGACCGCCGAACTCCAGATAGCCCGGGCACCGCACCTTGTGGCTTTCGTCGATCACCCCGGCGTCCAGCGCCGCCAGCGCGGTCACCATCTTGAAGGTCGATCCCGGCGGATAGGCGCCCGAAACCGCCTTGTTGGCCAGTGGCCGGTGGTCGTTGTCGGTCAGCGCGCCATAGTCGACGTGGCTGATGCCGCGCACAAACAGGTTGGGGTCGAACGAGGGCGACGAGGCGCAGGCCAGCACGTCGCCGTTGGCGATGTCGATCAGCACCACCGCGGCGCTTTCCTCGCCCAGCCGCGCCTGGGCGAAGTTCTGCAGGTCGGCGTCGATGGTCAGCCGGATGTCGGACCCGGGGTCGCCCTCCTGGCGCTCAAGCTCGCGCATCACCCGGCCCACCGCGTTGACCTCGATCTTCTTGGTGCCCGCGGCGCCGCGCAGGGTGTCTTCCATCCACTTCTCGACACCGATCTTGCCGATCTGGAACTTTGGCAAGGCCAGCACCGGATCGGGGTCGTCCAGGCCCTCCAGGTCCTTTTCCGACACCGGGCCGGTATAGCCCACGACATGGGCGAAATCGGTGTCGCGCGGATAGATGCGCGACTGGCCCACCTCGGGCACCACGCCGGGCAGGACCGGAGCATTGACCGCGATCTTCGAGAATTCGTCCCAGCTCAGCCGGTCGCGGACAATCACCGGAACAAAGGCCGAATGCCGGGTGACATCGTCGATGGTTTCCTGCAGCTCTTCGGCGGTCATCGGGATGATGCCGGCCAGCCGGCGCATCACCACCTCGACGTCGCCGGCCTGTTCGCGGGTGATGACCACGCGGTAATTCTGTTCGTTGCCGGCGATCAGCTTGCCGTTGCGGTCCTGGATCAGGCCGCGGGTCGGCGGGATCAGCCGGATGCTGATGCGGTTTTCCTCGGCGAGCAGGCGGAAGGCGTCGGCCTGATCGACCTGCAGGTAGCGCATCCGCACGCCCAGCGCCGCGACCATGGCGGTCATTGCGCCGCCCAGCATCAGGCTGCGCCGGCTGATGGTGCGGGCGCTGTCCTCGCTGTCCTTCGGAGTGCGCCTCACAGCCGCCTCCCGAAATCGTCGATCTCGCCGGTGGCGGGCTTCTTCAGATCGAAGCTCAGCCGCGACAGGCCCACCACCACCGGATAGGCCAGCACCGACCACAGGATCTGCACCAGCGCGTGCCCGAACGAAGGCTGCGGCAGGAACGACAGCGCAAAGACGAAGCGGTAGGCGATCAGCATGCCCAGCATCAGCCCGGCCGCCAGCAGCCATTCGGTGACGAAGTTCAATTCGCGCGTCAGCGCGGTGCGCGACCGCAGGAATTCGGTCGCCAGCACGATCAGCGCGGTCCACAACCCGGGCGGGCGCATCAGGACCAGATCCTCGACCAGGGTGACGGCGACGATCAGCCCGACCGGCAGGTAATCGGGCCGCCGCATCATCCAGGCAAAGGTCAGGCACAACAGCAGGTCGGGGCCGGGAAAGGCGCCGGGCCGGCTGCCCAGCGGCAACAGGCGCAGGAACAGAAGCAGCAGCGCCAGCGCCAGGAACAGCGCCCGGTAGCCCCAGGGATCGGCGCGCAGGAACCTATCCATCGGCCGCGCCCGCTCCCGCGCCGCCGCCGGTCGCCGCATCGCCGCCTTCGGCATCGCCCGAGCCTGTCCCCTCGACATCGCCGCCGCCGGGCGCCGGCGGTGCGGCCGCCTCGCCTTCGGCATCCACCTCCGGCTGCGGTATCGAGGGCAGCAATGGCGGTGCCACCAGCCCGCCGGCATCGGTGATCGGCACCAGCTCGTGGCTGCGCAGCACGCGCAGGAACTCCAGCCGCTGGTAGTCCGCCGCCAGCGACACCCGCAGCCGCCGGTCGTTGCCCATCACCACCTGGCCCACCAGCAGGCCCGCCGGGAACACCCCGCCGTCGCCCGAAGTCACCACCCGGTCGCCCGGTCGAACCTCGTCGGCGTCCTCGATGAATTCCAGGGGCGGCAGCGGACTGTTGTCGCCGCTGAGCAGCGCCTTCTGCCCCGAGGGCTGGATGGTGACGGGGATTCGGCTGTTGGTGTCGGTGACCAGGATCACCCGCGCCGTCCGCTCGCCCACGCCCGAGATGCGGCCGACCAGCCCGATGCCGTCCATGCAGGCCCAGCCGTCGCGGATGCCGTCACGGGCGCCGACGTTCAGCAGCACCGACTGGCGGAACGGACTGCCGCTGTCGGCCAGCACCTGACCGGTGACATGGGTCAGCTTGGGGTCCAGCCGCACCTGGTTCAGGTCCAAGAGGCGCGCGTTCTGCTGTTCCAGCTGCAGCGCCGCCTCTTTCCAGGCCTTCATCTGCTGCAACTCGCGCTTCAGCTCCTGGTTCTGTTCATAGATGCGGGTGTAGGATTCGAAATCCTCGACCATCCCGGCGACCTTGGCCACCGGCAACAGCGCCCATTCCAGGTTCGGCACCACCGCATCGACCAGCGCCGCGCGGAAGCGTTCCACCCGCGGGCTGTCGATCCGCCACAGCAGGAACAGCCCAAGCAGCACGGCCACCAGCCCGCCCACCAGAAGGCGCCGCAGCGGGCGGTAGTATTCCGCCGAATCTGTCCGGGTCCGGGCCACGCGTGCCTCGCCTTGATGCCCTGCCGCCGACCGGCGATCAGGTGTCGTAGTCGATCACATGCCGAAGCTGCTTTTCGTATTCCAGAGCTTTCCCGGTGCCCAGCGCAACACAATTCAGTGACTCGTTGGCCACGCTGATCGAAAGCCCGGTCTGTTCGCGCAACGACAGGTCCAGATCGCCCAACAGCGCGCCGCCGCCGGTCAGCATCACGCCGCGGTCCACGATGTCGGCCGCCAGGTCGGGCGGGGTGGCCTCCAGCGCCTGCATCACCGCATCGCAGATCTGCTGCACCGGTTCGGCCAGCGCTTCCGCCACCTGGGCCTGGTTGATCTCGGTTTCCTTCGGCACGCCGTTCAGCAGGTCGCGGCCGCGGATCGTCATGCTGGCGCCGCGGCCGTCGTCGGGCATCCGCGCCGTGCCGATGCTGGTCTTGATCCGCTCGGCGGTGGATTCCCCGATCAGCAGGTTCTGGTGCCGCCGCAGATAGCTGACGATGGCCTCATCCATCCGGTCGCCACCGACCCGGACGGACCGCGCATAGACGATGTCGCCCAAGCTCAGCACCGCCACCTCGGTGGTGCCGCCGCCGATGTCCACCACCATGTTGCCGGTGGGTTCGGTGATCGGCATGCCCGCGCCAATGGCCGCCGCGATGGGTTCGGCAATCAGCCCGGCCCGCTTGGCGCCCGCCGACAGCACCGACTGCCGGATCGCCCGCTTTTCCACCGGGGTCGCGCCATGCGGCACGCAGACAATGATCTTGGGCTTCGAAAAGGTCGAGCGCTTGTGCACCTTGCGGATGAAATGCTTGATCATCTCTTCCGCCGCCTCGAAGTCGGCGATCACGCCGTCACGCATCGGCCGGATCGCCTCGATGGTGCCGGGGGTGCGGCCCAGCATCAGCTTGGCATCCTCGCCCACGGCGAGGACCTGCTTCTTGCCGTCCTTCACATGGTAGGCCACCACCGAGGGCTCGTTCAGCACGATGCCCTTGCCGCGGATGTAGACCAATGTATTCGCCGTGCCGAGGTCGATCGCCATATCTGACGAGAATAGGCCGGGAAAGAACGACATTCGAAAGTCCCCACGTGCAAGCAGCATTGTCCCGGCGACTCAGGGTCTGAGGCGGGCGCCTTCATATAAGGACCTGCGCCGAAGAGCGAAAGGCCTTGTATCACGCCGCCGGCGGGTGCGCGCGCACATTCGCGTAGATGCAGAAATCACATGTTTTCAGGGCGAAAACGGCGGTCTCTTCCGGTCCGAATTGACCTCATCCCACATCGCGTCATTCTGGGCCGCAACATGAGGCGAACGGGGGATGCAATGGCGGGCGTGGCAGGACGGGTGGCGCTGGTCACCGGGGCGGGGGCGGCGGGGGGAATCGGCTTTGCCATCGCCCGGGCAATGACGGCCGCGGGGGCACGGGTCTGCATCACCGCGACCACCGCGCGCATCCACGACCGGGCGGCCGACCTGGGCTGCATGTCCCATATCGCAGACCTGACCGACCCGGCCCAGGTGGCCGCGCTGTTCGCCGCCGTCGAAGCGCAGCTTGGCCCGGTCGAGGTGCTGGTGAACAACGCCGGCATGGTGCAGACCGGCCGCGACGTCGACCGGCAGCGCCTGGCCGGCTGGTCCGACGCCGCCTGGGCGCATCACATGGCGCTGAACATCAACACCACCTTCCACTGCTGCCGCGCCGCCCTGCCGGGAATGCAGGCGCGCGGCCATGGCCGCATCGTCAACATCGCATCGGTCACCGGCCCGCTGGTCACCATCGACGGCAGCAGCGCCTATGCCACCGCCAAGGCCGCCGTCACCGGCATGACCCGCTCGGTCGCGCTGGAATACGGCCGCCAGGGCATCACCTGCAACGCCGTCCTGCCCGGCTGGATCGCCACCGAAAGCTCGTCCGAGGGCGAGATTCTGGCTGGCCGCGCCACCCCCGCCGGCCGCCCCGGCACCCCGGCCGAGGTCGCCGCCTGCGCGCTGTTCCTGGCCGGCGACGAGGCCTCCTACGTCACCGGCGCGATGCTGGTGGTCGATGGCGGCAACACCCTGCAAGAGATGAAGGGTGCCTGAGCTTGCCTGATCGCATGCCCAATTTCCTGCCCGGCGTGCCGGCAGAGGCCGTCCTCGCCGCGCTCTCCCGCTGCCCCGGCAACGAGGTCGCCTCGGGCAAGTTCGACAGCCCGGACTCTTCTGCGGCCCTGGCCGTCAACGCCTTCGGCTGGTTCCTTGACCGGCCCGCGCTGTTGCCGCCGTTGCCCGGCGTGCCGATGGGCCAGCCTCGGACGGTCGAGATCGAGGCCGAGATGCACTTTCCCTGGCGTGGCGGCCGCCACCCCTGGCTGGACGCCGCCGTGACCACCGCCACCACCCTGGTCGGCATCGAATCCAAGCGGTATGAGCCGTTCCGCCCGGCCAAGGCCTCGACGTTTTCCGAGGCCTTCGACAGCCGCGACTGGGGCCCCGGCATGGCCCGCTTCACCGCGCTGCGCCAGGCCCTTGCGGCAGGCCGCCAGACCTACCGCTGCCTGGATGCGGTGCAACTGGTGAAACACGCCTACGGGCTGCGGACGCAGGCCACCAAACGCGCCCGCGGCGCCGTGCTGGTCTACCTCCACGCCGCTCCGGCCACCTGGGCCAGCGGCAAGCCGGTCTCGCCCGAGGCCATCGCCCGCCACCAGGCCGAAATCGCCGATTTCGCCCGCGCGGTGAAAGGCGACGACGTGACCTTTGCGCCGGTCCGCTGGGCCGAGCTGCTGCGGCAGTGGTCCAGGACGCCGGACCTGAAAGCCCATGCCGAGGCGCTGCGCGTGCGGTTCGGGGTGCTGTGACGCTCACGCAAACAACGGCCGACAGCTTTTCCCCGCCGGGTTAACAGGCGCGCAGCGCCCCCTGCCAGCGCCCGACCGCCCCCCGGGCGGGCGCTCCTGCGCAGTCCCTCCACGGTTTCAACCGGGGGAGCAGACGCAGGATAAAGCGATTACCCCGCGCCAGCGAAGGCGCCCGCCCCCGCAGTCGGGCGCTGGCCTGTGTTGGCCGGTCGAAGCGAGGCAATTCCCTAACAAATCGTTAAACTGGCCCGCCAACCCCTTGAATTCCTTGCGGCCGCCTGGTGTCCCATCATGGGACACCAGGCGCAGGGGGTCATTCGCCGTGGTAGCTGACGGTCTTCACATCCTCGCCCGGCGCGGTTTTCTGGCGGCGGACGATCAGGCGGTTCAGGGCGTTGATGTAGGCCTTGGTCGAGGCCACGATCGTATCGGTATCGGCGGACGAGCCGGTGACGATCCGCCCCTCCTCTTCCAGCCGGACCGAGACCGTGGCCTGCGCGTCGGTGCCCTCGGTCACCGCATGAACCTGATAGACCTGCAGCCGCGCCTTGTGGGGGAACAGCATCTTGACGCACATGAAGGCCGCATCGACCGGCCCGTCGCCGGTGGCGTCGATGTGGTGATCCTTGCCGTCGATCGACAGGATCATCTCGGCCTCTTGCGGGCCTTCGGTGCCGCAGACCACCCGCAGCTTCTTGAGCTGCAGGTATTCGTAGGCGTCGTTGGTCTGCTCGTCCGCGACCAGCGCGATCAGGTCGTCGTCGTAGACCTCCTTCTTGCGGTCCGCGAGGGCCTTGAACCGCACGAACACGTCGTTCAGCTGGTTGTCGGCCAGATCGTAGCCCAGTTCCTTGAGCTTGGCGCGCAGCGCGGCGCGCCCCGAATGCTTGCCCATGGCGATGTTCTTGGCGTGCAGGCCGATATCCTCGGGGCGCATGATCTCGAAGGTCTGGACGTTCTTCAGCACGCCGTCCTGGTGGATGCCGGACTCGTGCAGGAAGGCGTTCTTGCCGACGATGGCCTTGTTGAACTGCACCGGGAAGCCCGAGACCTGGCTGACCCGCCGGCTGAGATTCATGATCTTGGTGGTGTCGATGCCGGTCCGGTAGGGCAGGATGTCGTTGCGGACCCGCAGCGCCATCACCACCTCTTCCAGCGCGGTGTTGCCGGCGCGTTCGCCCAGCCCGTTGATGGTGCATTCGATCTGCCGCGCACCCGCCTGCACGGCGGCCAGGGCGTTGGCGGTCGCCATGCCCAGGTCATTGTGGCAATGGGTGGCGAAGATGATGCTGTCGGCACCGGGCACCCGCTCAAGCAGCATGCGGATGATCTGGGCGGATTCCATCGGATAGGTGTAGCCCACCGTATCGGGGATGTTGATCGTGGTGGCGCCGGCCTTGATGGCGATCTCAACCACGCGGCACAGGTAATCGGCCTCGGTCCGCGTCGCGTCCATCGGCGACCACTGGATGTTGTCGCAGAGGTTGCGGGCGTGGGTCACGGTGTCGTGGATGCGCTCGGCCATCTGGTCCATGTCCAGGTTCGGAATGGCCCGGTGCAGCGGCGAGGTGCCGATGAAGGTGTGGATGCGCGGGGATTTGGCGTGGCGCACCGCCTCCCAGCAGCGGTCGATGTCCTTGGCGTTGGCGCGCGCCAGGCCGCAGATGGTGCTGGTCTTCGCGCGCTTCGCGATCTCGGAGACGGCGGTGAAATCGCCCTCGCTGGCGATCGGGAAGCCGGCCTCGATGATGTCCACCCCCATATCGTCCAGAAGGGTGGCGATCTCCAGCTTTTCCTCATGGGTCATGGTGGCGCCGGGGCTTTGCTCGCCGTCGCGCAGGGTGGTGTCGAAGATCAGGACGCGGGGTTGCGCTGTCGTGTCGGTCATCGGGTGTATCCTTGGGGTCTTAGCCTGTTTCGCTTCTGTGGGCGCTGTTCACCTCTGAGCGGTCGCGCCCTTGGGCACGCTCAGAGGCGGCTAAGAAGCAGCAGGCCAAGCGCGAGGACCGGGCGGGGCCCGGGGCAGACGGCGGTGATCTGCGGCGCGTTGGTCATGGCGCCGGACTATAGGCAGGATTTCCGCGAAGGAAAGAGGGGAAACGCGGGTTGCGCGCGGGTGCGGCGGCGGGGCATGCAGGGTCATGCCGAAGCCGCGCCTGATCCTTGTTCTGGGCGACCAGCTTTCGCCGGGCCTGAGTGCCCTGCGGGCCGCCGATCCGGCACGCGATCTGGTGGTGATGGCCGAGGGGATGGGCGAGGGGACATCCGTTCCGCACCATCCGCAGAAGATTGCACTGATCCTGTCGGCGATGCGGCATTTCGCGAAAGACCTGCAGGCGGCGGGCTGGCGGGTGGCCTATTCGCGGCTGGACGATCCGGCGAATGGGCAGACGCTGGTGGCGGAGATTCTGCGCCGGGCTTCCGAGGTGGGGGCGGGGGCGCTGCTTTGCACCCATCCGGGCGAGTGGCGGGTGCTGGCGGACCTGCAGGCGCTGCCGCTGGACGTCTCGGTGCTGCCCGACGACCGGTTCCTGTGTTCCCACGCCGAGTTCGCGGCCTGGGCCGAGGGCCGCAAGGAGTTGCGGATGGAGTGGTTCTACCGCGAGATGCGGCGCAGGACCGGGCTGCTGATGCAGGGCGATACGCCCGCCGGCGGTCAGTGGAACTTTGACGCCGAGAACCGCAAGCGGGCCGAGCGCGGCCTGTTGCGGCCGCAGCCCCTGCGCTTTGCCCCGGATGCGGTGACCGACGAGGTGTTGGCGCTGGTCGAGGCGCGGTTTGCCCATTTCGGCACGGCGCGGCCCTTCGGCTGGCCGGTGACGCGAGTGCAGGCGCTGGAGGCGTTGGCGGATTTCGCCGCGCACCGGCTGCCGTCCTTTGGCGCCGAGCAGGATGCGATGCTGGAGGGCGAGCCGTGGCTGTCGCACTCGCTGCTGTCGGCGGCGCTGAACATCGGGCTGCTAGGGCCGCTGGAGGTGTGCCGGGCCGTCGAAGACGCATGGCGGGCCGGCAAGGTGCCGCTGAACGCGGCCGAGGGCTTCATCCGGCAGATCATCGGCTGGCGGGAGTATGTGCGGGGGATCTGGGCGCTGAAGGGGCCCGAGTATCTGGGGGCCAATGCGCTGGGTCATTCCCGTGCGCTGCCCGCGGCCTATTGGGACGGCGAGACGCGGATGGCCTGCCTGGGCGCGGCGGTCGCTCAGACCCGCGATCTGGCCTATGCCCACCACATCCAGCGGCTGATGGTGACCGGCAACTTTGCGCTGCTGGCGGGGGTGGACCCGGCCGCGGTGCATGAATGGTATCTGTCGGTCTACATCGACGCCTTCGAATGGGTCGAGGCGCCGAACACTCTGGGAATGAGCCAGTGGGCCGATGGCGGGGTGGTGGGGTCCAAGCCCTATGTTTCCTCGGGCGCCTACATCGACCGGATGTCGGACCATTGCCGGGGCTGTGGCTACAAGGTTGCGGAAAAGACCGGCGAGGCGGCCTGCCCGTTCAACCTGCTGTACTGGCAGTTCCTGGACCGCCACCGCGCGCGGTTCGTGCGCAATCCGCGGATGGCCCAGATGTATCGGACCTGGGACCGGATGGATGCGGGCCACCGGGCGCGGGTGCTGGCCGATGCTGCAATGCTGCTGACGCGGCTGGACCGGGGCGAAGCAGTGTGATCGTGGCTGCGATTGTGACGGGCACAAGGTTCGGCTGGCCGGACGGCCGGGCCGGGTGTAAGGGCCGGACATGATGCGCCGCCGCATGACCCTTGCCGAGGCCGAAGCCCTGCCGCGCTGGCGGCGGCCCGAGGCGCTGCTCTATCTGATGGCCTTCGCCCTGCCGATGAGCTTTGCCACCTGGACCGCGCTCTTGAACAACTTCGTGGTCGAGGTCGCCGCTTTCACCGGCAAGGAGATTGGCTGGCTGCACACGGTGCGGGAAATCCCCGGCTTTCTGGCCGTGGGGGTGATCCTGGTCCTCTTGGTGCTGCGCGAACAGGTGCTGGCCTTGGGCGCGCTGGCGCTTTTGGGCGTGGCGACGGCGGTGACGGCCTGGTTCACCAGCTTTACCGGGCTGCTGGTGACCACGCTGCTGTCATCCATCGGGTTTCACTATTTCGAGACGGTGAACCAGTCGCTGCAGCTGCAATGGCTGGGCCGGGACCGCGCGCCACAGGTGCTGGGGCGGATCGTCGGGGTCGGCTCGGCGGCCTCGCTCTTGTCCTATGGCGCCATTGTCCTGCTGTGGAACCGGATGGAGCTGGATTACAGCACGGTCTACATGGCCGCGGGCGGGATCACCCTGGCGCTGGTGGCCTTCGCCGCGCTGGCCTGGCCGCAGATCGAGGCGCCGCATCCCCAGCACAAGCACATGGTGCTGCGGCGGCGCTACTGGCTGTTCTACCTGTTGCAGTTCATGGCCGGCGCGCGGCGGCAGATCTATGTGGTTTTCGCCGGCTTCATGATGGTGGAACAGTTCGGCATGAAGGTGTCGGAAATGACCGGGCTTTTGCTGGTGAACTTTGCCGTCAGCATGGTTGCCGCCCCGGCGATGGGGCGCGCCCTGGGCCGCTGGGGCGAGCGCAAGGTCATGGCGGTGGAATACATCGGCCTGACGCTGGTGTTCCTGGCCTATGGCGGGCTGACCTGGTTCGGCTGGGGGATCATGGTGGCGGGGGGGCTTTTCATCGCCGACCAGTTCTTTTTCTCGCTGTCCTTCGCGCTGAAGACCTATTTCCAGAAGATCGCCGATCCGCGCGACATCGCCCCCACCCAGGCCGTGGCCTTCACCATCAACCACATCGCGGCGGTGTTCCTGCCGGCGGCGCTGGGCTATCTCTGGGCGGTTTCGCCGGACAAGGTGTTCGTCCTGGGGGCGGGCATGGCGGCGGTGACGGTGGGGCTGGTGCTGCTGATCCCGCGCCACCCCGAACCGGGCAACGAAACGATGTTTTCGCGCGGATTGCCGCAGCCGGCAGAGTGACTTTCCGCCGGGGGCGCCTATATCTGTCGCAGACAGACAGAGAGGCGCAGATGTTCCTTTTCGACCGCAGGAAAACCGAGATGGTCACCCCCGACCGTGCCCTGCCGGGCCGGCCCGATCCGATTCCCACTGCCGAGACGCATTTCCTGACCGGCATCGCGCTGAAATCGCCGGTCCCCGAGGGGATGGCCGAGGCGATGTTCGGCATGGGCTGCTTCTGGGGTGTGGAACGCAAGTTCTGGGCCTTGCCGGGGGTCTGGCTGACCATGGTCGGCTATGCCGGCGGCTTCACCCCGAACCCGACCTACAAGGAAACCTGCACCCAATTGACCGGCCACAACGAGGTGGTGCGGGTGATCTACGATCCGCAGGTGATCAGCTACGAAGGCCTGCTCAAGGTGTTCTGGGAAAACCACGATCCCACGCAAGGGATGCGGCAAGGCAATGACGTCGGGTCCACCTACCGCAGCGGCATCTACACCTTCACGCCCGCGCAAGAGCAGGCCGCAAGGAGCTCGCTTGCCGCCTACCAGCAGGCGCTGAGCAAGGCGGGCAAGGGCAGGATCACCACCGAAATCCAGCCCGCGCCGGTGTTCTACTTTGCCGAGGATTACCACCAGCAGTACCTGGCCAAGAACCCCGGCGGCTATTGCGGCCTGGGTGGCACCGGCGTGGCCTGCCCGATCGGCACCGGCGTCAGCTCTGGCTGACTTGCCTGCCAGCGCGGTTGCGCGTCAGCTTGCGCGTCAGCTTGCGCGCTTGGGGGCAAGCGCGTAACGCATCCGGCAGACCCTGACCGGAGGCCGCCATGACCACCTACTCCGCCCTGACCACGCTTGCCGGACAGGACGCCGCCCGGGCGCTTTCGGACGCGTTGGAACGGATGGAGCCCGAGCCCTTTGGCGTGGGCATCTTCGAGATTGAGGACGGTTTGGGGCGGTGGGAAGTGGCGGCCTATTTCCACGAGGCGCCCGATGCCATCGTGCTGGAAATCCTGGCCACCGCCTTCGGCGCGAAACCCTTTCTCGTCTCGGACCTGCCCGAGGTCGACTGGGTCGCCAAGGTCCAGCGCGAGCTGCACCCGGTGGATGCCGGCCGCTTTTTCGTGTTCGGCAGCCATGATGCCGACAAGGTGCCGCCCGGTCGCGTGGCGCTGCAGATCGAGGCCACGATGGCCTTTGGCACCGGCCATCACTCGACCACGCTGGGCTGCCTGCTGGCCTTCGACAAACTGGTGACGGCCGGCTTCCGCCCCGGTCGCGTGGCCGACATCGGCTGCGGCACGGCGGTGCTGGCCATGGCGGCGGCCAAGGTCTTGCCGGACGCGCTGGTGCTTGCCAGCGACATCGACCCCGTGGCCGTGGACGTGGCACGCGCCAACGTGGCGATCAACGGGCTGGATGCCCGGATCGAATGCCTCGAGGCTGCGGGCTTCGACCACCGCCGTCTGCGCGCCGCTGCGCCCTACGATCTGGTTTTCGCCAATATCCTGAAGGGCCCGCTGATCGAACTGGCCCCGGCGATGGCGTCGCATACCCAGGCCGGCGCCCGGGTGATTCTGTCCGGTCTTCTGGTCGTTCAGGCTGAATCCGTGATTCAAGCTTACGCTACGTCAGGATTCCGTCTGCAGGATCGAAACGATCTGGGTGAATGGTCCGCATTGGTGTTGGAACGGGCGTAGGGGCTTGAAAAAGCACAGCAGGTGCGTTCTTCTGTCCTGACGCTGCGCCTGGAAGGTCAAAATCCTGCCGCATTCCGAAAGCAGCGTCTTTATTTGGCGGGGTACAATTTTGGTGACCGAGATGTGGGCTGACCCGAATCTCAATGAG
Source organism: Rhodobacter sp. Har01 (assembly GCF_020564565.1). GTDB lineage: Bacteria > Pseudomonadota > Alphaproteobacteria > Rhodobacterales > Rhodobacteraceae > Pseudogemmobacter. The sequence continues at coordinate 266,803 of NZ_JAJCTD010000003.1, read as the reverse complement.
TTCTACGGCCGCGTCGAGCGCATCGAGAAGCTGCGGCGCAAGGGCTATGGCTTCGAAGCCCGCGGCACGCTTGGCCGCTCGGCCACCTTCCGCAGAGAGCGTTCGATCGGGCGCCTTGTGCGGTCCTTGATGCTGGTGGTCGCGATCGGCTTTGTGCTGAAGGGCGCGATCCTGTTCTCGGTCGGGGCCGAGACCTATGAGCAGCGCGTCGGCGAACTGGCCACCGGGACGGGCTTTGACCCGCTGGCCGCGACGCTGATGTCGGCCGACCCGGTCTCGCGCGTTGTCGCCGCCTTCCTGGGCGAGGTTTTCCCGGCCTGACGTGTTCGAAACGGTGCAGCAGGGCCGCCGGGCGGATCAGCCGCTGGCGGCCTTTGGTTTTTCTGGCGATGCGCCCTGCCGTCGCCTTTGGGCCGCAAAGCAGAAAGACCGCCCGCAAGTTGCCCTGCGCGGCGGTCTTTGCATGTCCGGCGACCGTTCTTTCAGGTCAGAGGCGGTTCAGCGCCCCAGCATCTCGATATCGCCACGGCACAGGCCGATGTCGTCCAACTCACGATCCGAGAGCTTGGACAGGGCCTTGCGGGTGACACGCGCGTCGTTCCACATGCCGATCGTCGAGAAGACGTTCGAAAGGGCGTTGAACGCACGGTAAGTCGTGATGGCGCCGAACGGTGCCGGGCGGCTCGTTTCGATGGCGGCCATGATGAAGTTCCTTTTCAGTTCTGCTCAAAACGGGGGCGTTTTGCCCCTCGTCATGCCAGATAATCGTGCTGCATGTGCAAAGCAAGCGGTGGGCCCGCAAGGCCGAGTTGCAGCCGTTGCATGGCTGCTGACGCAGTTCCGCCATCTTTATCAGCGGGTTCGTCACGAAGCGGTGAGAAATGTCGCTTCCGCGCGACTCCCCGTCGAATTCTGCGCATGCATACTACGGTATCCCTCGGTGTTCAAGATTGAACATGCGGCTTGGCGGATGTTCACTTTTCGTGCTAATCGCTAAAATGCGACGAAACAGGGGGGCGGGATGCGCGTCATCGGCATCGACCCGGGGCTGAGGAACCTTGGCTGGGGCATCATCGACGTCTCCGGGCCGCGCCTGAGCCATGTCGCCAATGGCATCTGCCACAGCGATGCCGAGACGGGCGATCTGGCGCGGCGGCTGTGCAGCCTGCACGCCCAACTGACCGAGGTGTTCCGGACCCATGCACCGGAAACGGCGGCGGTCGAGCATACCTTTGTCAACAAGGACGCAGTGGCGACGCTGAAGCTGGGCCAGGCGCGGGGCATCGCGCTCTTGGTGCCGGCGCAGTTCGGGCTGGCGGTGGGGGAATATGCGCCGAACGCGGTGAAGAAGACCGTCGTCGGCGTCGGCCATGCCGCCAAGGTGCAGATCGACCACATGGTGCGGCTGCACCTGCCCGGGGTGCGGATCGCCGGGCCGGACGCGGCCGATGCACTGGCGGTGGCGATCTGCCATGCCCATCACGTGCAATCCTCGGGCCGGCTTGAGGAAGCCTTGCGGAGGGCGGCAGGATGATCGGCAAGATTGCCGGCCGGGTCGACTGGAAGGGTCTGGATTCGGTGCTGATCGACTGCCGCGGCGTGGGCTACATCGTGCATGTGAACGACCGCACCATGGCCGCGCTGCCGCCGGTGGGCGAGGCTTGTGCGCTGTATACCGACCTTCTGGTGCGCGAGGACCTGCTGCAGTTGTTCGGCTTTCCGACCATGCTTGAGAAGGAATGGCACAAGCTGTTGATGACGGTGCAGGGGGTGGGGGCCAAGGCCAGCATGGCGATCCTGGGCGCGCTGGGGGCCGAAGGCGTGGCCCGGGCGATCACCCTGGGCGATGCCCGCGCAGTGCAGGCGGCGCCGGGCGTGGGGCCGAAGCTGGCGCAACGGGTGATCCTTGAGCTGAAGTCCAAGGCGCCCTCGGTCATGGCGCAGGGCGTGCGCCTTTCGGCCAAGGCCGAGGCCTTCGAGGTGATCGAACCCGCCGCCCCCGCGGCCCCGGCCCGGCCGCAGAAGCCGCCCGAAGGCGCCCGCCGCGCCGCCTATACCGCCGACGCGCTGTCGGCGCTGCTGAACCTGGGCTACACGCAGGGCGATGCCGCGCAGGCGGTGGCGACAGTGGCGCGCGAAGACCCGGAGGCCGACACGGCGACGCTGATCCGCGCCGCGCTGAAGCTGCTGGCGCCGAGGTAAGGCATGGAACCCGACCGCGCCTTGCGCCCCGAGAAGCTGCCCGAGGATGGCGACCGCGCCTTGCGACCGCAGGTGCTGGAGGAGTTCATCGGCCAGCATGAGGCGCGGGCGAACCTGCGCGTCTTCATCGACAGCGCCCGGATGCGCGGCGAGGCGATGGACCACACGCTGTTCCACGGGCCGCCGGGCCTGGGCAAGACCACCCTGGCGCAGATCATGGCGCGGGAACTGGGGGTGGGGTTTCGCATGACCAGCGGCCCGGTGCTGGCGCGGCCGGGCGATCTGGCGGCAATCCTGACAAACCTCGAGCCGCGCGACGTGCTGTTCATCGACGAGATTCACCGCCTGTCCCCGGTGGTCGAGGAGGTGCTGTATCCGGCGATGGAGGATTTCGCGCTGGACCTGGTGATCGGCGAGGGGCCGGCGGCGCGGACGGTGCGGATCGAGTTGCAGCCCTTCACGCTGGTCGGCGCGACGACGCGACTGGGGCTGCTGACGACGCCGCTGCGCGACCGGTTCGGCATTCCGACGCGGTTGCAGTTCTATACCGAGGACGAGTTGTTCGAGATCGTCACCCGCGGCGCGCGGCTTCTGGGCGTGCAGGCCGAGGAAGCGGGGTGCCGCGAGATCGCGCGGCGGGCCCGCGGGACGCCGCGGATCGCTGGGCGGCTGTTGCGACGGGTGGTGGATTTCGCGCTGGTCGAGGCGGGGGGGAAGGTTTCCCGCGCGCTGGCCGACCGGGCGCTGACCCGGCTGGGCGTGGATCACCTGGGCCTCGATGGCGCCGACCGGCGCTATCTGGTGCTGCTGGCCGAGAATTATGCCGGTGGCCCGGTGGGGGTAGAGACGATTGCGGCGGCCCTGAGCGAGCCGCGCGATGCCATCGAGGAGGTGATCGAGCCCTACCTCTTGCAGCAGGGCCTGATCCAGCGCACCCCGCGCGGGCGGATGCTGGCGGCCAAGGCCTGGCGGCATTTGGGGCTGGAGGCGCCGAAAGTGCCGGGGCAGGGCACCCTGTTCGACGGCTGATCCGAAAGCGCGCTGCCGGCCCGACGATGGGGGCATCCTGCCCCCAAACCCCCTGGGAGTATTTCGAAAAGGGCAAGACCATGCGGGGTTGCCCTGGTGTCTGCCCGGATGCTAGCGACGGTGCCGCTGCGAGGGGAGGCCGGGATGCAGGCGGGCGAGGTCGAGGCGTTGTTCACGCGCGGGGACGGGGGGTTCCTGTGTGCCCGCTGGGGGCGGCCGATCGTGCCGGTGGTGTTCGGGGTGGACGATGCCACGCTGCCGGTGGTGAAGGGGGCGATCGAGGCGGTGGTGGCGCTGGCCGGGCACAGGATGGCCGAAACCGACCCGGAACTGGGCGCCAACCTGATGATCTTTTTCTTCCGTGACTGGGCGGAACTGCCGGACGTGCCGAACCTGGATCGGCTGGTGCCCGGGCTGGCGGACCTTTGCGCCCGGCTGGCGGCCGAGGGGGCGAACCAGTACCGCGCGTTCAGGTTCGATGCTTCGGGGGCGATCCGGGCGGCTTTCGTCTTTCTGCGGATGGACGACCATCTGGCCGCGATCCCGGCCGAGGCCCTCGCCCTGGCGCAGGCGGTGCAGGTGATCCTGCTGTGGTCTGACCGGGCGTTTGCCGGGGGCTCGCCCCTGGCGCGGGCGGGCGAGGCGGTGGTCCTGCGGCCCGAGATCGCGGCGCTGATCCGGGCGGCCTATGACCCGGTGCTGCCGGCGATGACACAAGACCCCAGCCACGCCCTGCGGCTGGCGGCGCGGGCGGGGCTGCTGCGCTAGCACGGTCGGAATTCCCGACTGCCGCCGCGGTCGTTCCCAAGGTAACATTGCCGCATTTGATTTTGGGCCACTCTGGCCCGGCAGACCTTTACCTTATCCGGCATTTCGGAGGACCCATGACTTTGCGATCCCCGCGCGAGCGGTTCATCCAGACATTGGCCTATGAGGCGGGCGGGCTGCTGCTGTCGGTTCCGCTCTACATCCTTTACAGCGGCGGCGGGGCCGGCCAGGGCGCGGAGGTGATGCTGGCCATGTCGGCGGCGGTGCTGCTTTGGTCGCCGATCCACAACACCGCCTTCGACCTTGTCGACCTGCGGCTGACCGGCCGGCTGGCCAGCGACCGGCCGCACCGCTGGCGGATGGTGCATGCGGCCAGCCACGAGATCTCGACCGTGCTGGTCACGCTGCCGGTGCTGATGTTTCTGGGCGGGCACGGCCTGGGCGAGGCGCTGCTGATCGACCTGGGTCTGACGCTGGTTTACGCGGCCTATGCCTATGTCTTTCACCTGGGATACGACTGGCTGCGCCCGGTCTGCGCTGCGCCCTTTTGTTCGGCCGGCTGAGGGGGATGGCGATGATGCTGGAACACCCCTCCGCCCCGCGCACGATGCAGTTCGGCGTGCATCTGATGATTGACGGCTATTGGGCCGCAGGCCCGGCGATGACCAATGAGGCGGCGCTGCGGGCGCTGCTGGAGACCCTGCCGGCCGAGATGGGGATGCACCCGATCTGCGCGCCGGTTGTCGTCTCGGTCGGGCCGAACTGCAAGAAAGACCCGGGCGGGCTGTCGGGCTTTGTGATGATTGCCGAAAGCCACATCAGCTTTCACACCTTTCCGGCCCGGCGCTTTGTCACCATCGACCTCTACACCTGCCAGACCGACCTGGACCGCAAGGCCGCGATCCGACAGCTGATGCAGGCGTTCCGGCTGGACGACGCCGATGTCTACGTCCAGGACCGTGGCCTGCGCTACCCGGAAAGCGACGTGGCGCTGGTGCCCTAGGGTGTCACCCCAGGCGGCAGGGGCACGACGGAAATCGACATCTTGCCGGAACCTTGGGTGATCTCGCTGGCATGGGCGAGGTAGATCAGGGCACGGGTCTGCGCGTCGTAGATGCGGGTGATCTCAAGTGTCTTCAGGATCAGCGACTGGCGTTCCGAGAACACCGCTTCGCCGCCTGCGCCGGTGTCGATGTCGCCCAGCACGATGGGGCCGGTCTGGCTGCAATCGACCGCCGAATAGCTGGGGTCCTCGAACCAGTTGCCATTGGTCAGGCGGTCGTAGATCGAACGCTCGAAATAGGCCAGGTGGCAGGTCACACCCTGCACCTCCGGGTCGGGGATGGCCTCGACAATGATGTCGTTGCCGACCCAGTCGACGCTGACGCGGCCCACCTCTTCGGCGCTGGCGGGAAGGGCGGTCAGGGCCAGAGCGGCCAGGGCAAGGCGCATGGGGAGACTCCTGCTGTCGCGGGGAAACGCGCGCCGGGGCGGTGGCGTTCCCGTTCGCGAAAGAATAGGAAATGCCGGCAGCCGTTGCGAGGCCCTGAGATGTCTGACACCCATGTCCTGCCTGTGCGGGTCTACTACGAGGATACCGACCTGGCGGGGATCGTCTACTATGCCAACTATCTGAAGTTCATCGAGCGCGGCCGCAGCGAATGGGTGCGGGCGATGGGGGTGGACCAGGTGGCGCTGCGGGCCGCGCAAGGCGTGGTCTTTGCGGTGCGGCGGGTCGAGGCCGATTACCTGCGGCCCGGCAAGTTCGGCGACGACCTGACGGTGACCACCCGCCTGCGCGAGATGGGCGGCGCGCGGATCGTGCTTGATCAGGAGGTGCTGCGCGGGGCCGAGCGGCTGTTCCAGGCGGTGGTCACGCTGGTCTGCATGACCGACGACGGTCATGCGGCGCGGGTGCCGGCAGAGGTGCGGGCGCTGCTGTCGCCGGCGATGCATTAAGGCGATTTCCGCCCGGAAATCGTGCCCGAAATTCGCGCGAATTTCGTCTGCCCCCGGCACGCCGGCGTGCCCGCGCGGTGGCGAGGCCCCGCCCATCGCCAACTTGTGTTGGCAATCCCCCTTCTCCCTTGCTAGAATCAGCTCTAACGGGCCGGGGAAACGGACCGACCATAACAGAGCAGGCGGAATGGAAACGGAAACCCTCGCATTGGCGCAGGAGATCGACTTCTCCTTGCTCGCCCTCTTCGCGCGCGCGACGCTGACGGTGAAGATCGTCATGATCATGCTTCTGGTCATGTCGTTCTGGTCCTGGGCGATCATCATCCAGAAACACATCATGTTCGGCGCGGCGAAGAAGGAGGCCGGGGTCTTCGACCGCGCCTTCTGGTCGGGCGAACCGCTGGACGAGTTGTACGAGAAGATCGGACCCGAGCCGGCGGGGGCCAGCGAGAAGGTCTTTGCCAGCGGCATGCTGGAATGGCGGCGCAGCCACAAGCAGGACGGCGCGCTGATCGCCGGTGCCCAGGCCCGCATCGACCGCGCAATGGACGTCGCCATCGCGCGCGAAAGCGAAAGGTTGAACAAGGGGTTGTCGTTCCTGGCCACCACCGGCTCGACCGCGCCGTTCATCGGGTTGTTTGGCACGGTCTGGGGCATCAAGCACAGCTTCGAGCAGATCGCGATCAGCCAGAACACCAACCTGGCGGTCGTCGCCCCCGGCATCGCCGAGGCGCTGATGGCCACTGCCGTGGGCCTGGTCGCGGCCATCCCGGCGGTGGTCTTCTACAACAAGCTGAACGCCGACAGCGAGCGCATCCAGACCGGCTACGAAAGCTTTGCCGACGAATTCGCGACGATCCTGTCGCGCCAGTTGGACAGCTGAGCCATGGGTGCCGGGGTCATCAAGAAAAGCGGCGGCGGACACCGTCGTCGCCGTCGCGGCACCGCCGCGGCGATGAGCGAGATCAACGTCACGCCCTTTGTCGACGTCATGCTGGTGCTGCTGATCATCTTCATGGTTGCAGCCCCGATGCTGACCGTGGGCGTGCCGGTCGAGTTGCCGAAGACCGCCGCCAGCGCCCTGCCGACAGAGCAGGAAGAGCCGCTGACCATCACCCTGACCGCCGACGGACTGATCATGGTGATGACCACCGAGGTCGCCGCGGCCGAACTGATCCCCAAGCTCAAGGCCATCGCGGCCGAGCGGACCAGCGACAAGGTGTTTCTGCGGGCCGACGGGTCGCTGCCCTATGAAAGGGTGGCGCAGGTCATGGGCGCGCTGAACGCGGGCGGATTCACCAACATCGGCCTGGTGACCGACGCGCAGGGGCCCGACTTCGGAGCGGCCGCAGGCGGCCAGGACTGAGGCCATGGAGGAGCGGCTGCAGAAGGGCACGCTCTTATCCGGTGTAGGGCATGCCGGGGCGATCCTCTGGGTGGTCCTGGGGGATTGGCTGTTTGCACCCGATCCCGCGCCCGAGATCATCGCCACCCAGGTCTCGATGATGTCCGAGGCCGAGTTCCAGGCGTTGCAGTCCGCGGCCCCCTCTGGCCCCGCTGCCCCCCCCGAACAGCCCTCCGAAATCGCAGCACCCGAGCCGGTGCAGCCCGACCCCCCCGCCGCCGAACCTGCGGTCGAGCCGCCACCCGCGCCCCAACCCGAACCGCTGCCCGAACCGCTGCCCGAACCCGCCCCAGAGCCTCAGCCGCAGCCCGAGCCGGACCCGCTGCCGCCAGCGCCAGAGCCGCAGCCGCAAGAGGTGGTCGTCGCGCCCGAGGAGCAGCCGCTGCCGTCGCTGTCCGACACGGTGCGGCCCAAGCCCAAGCCCGCCGACCGCGTGGCCCCCGATCCGGTCGACGTGCCGGAAGACGCCCAGACCGCCGAGGTTCCGGAAGAGGCCGTCAGCGAGACGCCCAGCGAGACCCCGCAGCAGCCCCAGGAGGCACAAGAGGAAGTGCTGCCCGAGGAATCCGGCGACGTGTTGCGCACCGAGGCGACCGAAGAGCAGGACCAGTCGCTGGGCATGACCGCCTCGATCCGCCCGAAGTCGCGGCCGGTGCGGCCCGAGACTCCGGCCGAAGCGCCCACGGAAGAGACCCAGGTTGCCGCCGCCGAAGCCGCCGCGGAACCGAGCGAGGAGTCGGCCGAAGACCCCGCCGCCGATGCCATTGCCGCCGCCCTGGCCGAGGCCGCGGCTGAAGAAACCAGCGCCGAGACGGCCGATGCAGGCACCGGCGAAACAACCGGCCCCGCCGGTCCGCCGCTGAACGCGGGCGAGATCGGCGACATCCGCTCGGCCATCGGCAACAAGTGGAACCTGGGCAGCGTCTCGACCGACACCATGCGCACCGTGATCGTGGTGCGGGTCGAGTTCTCGCCCGACGGCAAGCCGGGCGACATCCGGCTGGTCGAAGGCGACGGCCCGTCGCAGGCCGCCATCGATACCGCCTTTGCCGCCGCCCGCCGCGCCATCCAGCGCGCCTATGTCGAAGGCGGCATCCCGCTGCCGCCGGACAAATACGACACCTGGCGCGTGCTGGAATTCGTCTTCGACGCCAACGGGATGAGGTTCCGATGACCGCATTCCCCCGCACCGAATTGGGCAAAGGGCCGCGCATCGGCCCGTTTTCCCCTGACCCCCTGCCCCTGACCGGGCTAATGACAAAGAAAAAACGGAGCCTGAGGCACATGAAACCGTATTTCCGATTTCTCACCATCGTGGCAGCCCTGGGCCTTGCGCTTGTCATGGGCGCACCTCTCAGGGCGCAGGATGGCAGCCCGCCCCGCATCGTCATCGACTCGGGCGTGATTGAGCCGATGCCGATTGCCGTGCCCACCTTCGTCGACGAAGGCGGCGCCGGGGACTACGCCCGCGAACTGAGCCGCGTGGTGGCTTCGGACCTGGTCGGAACCGGCTTCTTCCGCGAGATCCCGGAAGAGGCGCACATCAGCCGGGTGACCAGCTTCGACGGCGGCGTCGCCTTCGAGGACTGGAAGGCCGTCAACTCTCAGGTGCTGATCACCGGCGCCGTCTCGGCCGCGGGCGACCGGATCACGGTCAAGTTCCGCGCCTATGACGTGCTGAACGGCCGCGCCATCGAAGGTGCCGCGCTGCAGTTCGCCGGCACCACCGCGGGCTGGCGGCGGATGGCGCACAAGGTGGCCGACGTGGTCTATGCCAAGATCACCGGCGAGGGCGGCTATTTCGACAGCCGCGTGGTGTTCGTGGCCGAAAGCGGCCCGAAGAACGCCCGGCTGAAGCGGCTGGCGGTGATGGATTACGACGGGGCGAACGTCCAGTACCTGACCGACAGCAGCACCATCGTGCTGGCGCCGCGCTTCTCGCCCACCGGCGACCGCATCCTCTACACCAGCTACGAGACCGGCTTTCCCCGCATCACCCTGATGGACGTGGGCAGCCTTGACCGCCGCACGCTGGAGGAACAGCCGGGCACCATGACCTTTGCCCCGCGCTTCTCGCCCGACGGCGGAACCGTGGTCTTCAGCCTGGAACGCGGCGGCAATTCCGACATCTACGCGCTGAACATCCGCTCGGGGCAGCTGTCGCAGCTGACCAACACGCCGTCGATCGAGACCGCGCCGTCGTTCAGCCCCGATGGCAGCCAGATCGTCTTTGAAAGCGACCGTTCGGGGGCACCGCAGGTCTATGTCATGCCGGCCTCGGGGGGTGAAGGGCAGCGCATCTCGGGCGGCGAGGGGCGCTATGGCACCCCGGTCTGGTCGCCCCGCGGCGACCTGATCGCCTTCACCAAGCAGAACGCCGGCCGCTTCCACATCGGCGTGATGCGCACCGATGGCAGTGAGGAACGCCTGCTGACCGCCAGCTTCCTGGACGAAGGCCCGACCTGGGCGCCGAACGGCCGGGTGATCATGTTCACCCGCGAAACCAGTGGCGGCGGCGGGCAGTCTTCGCTGTGGTCGGTCGACATCACCGGGCGGAACCTGAAACAGATCCCCACCGAAGGCCCCGCCAGCGACCCGGCCTGGTCGCCGCTTCTGCCATAAACGTGTCGCGCGCCCGATTCCCATGGGCGCGCAAACCTGATAAACAGGGCACAAAGCCCCCATTCGAGCCAACGAGAAGGACAACCCGATGACGATTGCCCCCAAGGCCCTGCTTCTGCTGGCCGCGCTGACGCTGGCCGCCTGCCAGAACCCCGACCGCTATGGTGCCGGCGGCGCCGGAGCCGGCGGCGCGGGCGGTGCCGGCGGCTACATCGACTCGACCGGTCTGGGCGACCCCAGCGATCCGCGTTCGATTGCCTACTTCAACCAGACCGTCGGCGACCGTGTCCTGTTCGCCGTCGACCAGTCGACGCTGACGGCCGAGGCGCGCAGCGTGCTGGCCGGCCAGGCCGGCTGGTTGAACCAGAACCCGGGCTACACGGTCCTGATCGAGGGCCATGCCGACGAACAGGGCACCCGGGACTACAACCTGTCGCTTGGCGCCCGGCGCGCGGCGGCGGTGCAGCAGTTCCTGGTCAGCCAGGGCGTTGCCGGCAACCGGATGAAGACCATCTCCTACGGCAAGGAACGCCCGATCGAGGTCTGCTCGGAAGAGGCCTGCTATGCCAAGAACCGCCGCGCCGTTTCGGTTCTGGCGGTGGGCGCGGGGGTCTGACGCCATGCGCCTTCTGCGCCTTGCCCTTCTGCTGACGGCGTTTCCCCTTGCCGCGCTGGCACAGGACAAGGCGCAGACGCTGGCCGACATCCGGGCCGAACTGGGCCAGCTTGCGGCCGAATTCAACACGCTCAAGGCCGAGACCCTGTCCACCGGTGCAACCGCCAGCTTTGGCGGCGGCGATGCGTTGCAGCGGATGGATGCCATCGAGGCGGAACTGGCCCGCCTGACCTCGCGCACCGAACAGGTCGAGTTGAAGCTTAACCGCGTCGTCGCCGACGGCACCAACCGCATCGGCGACATCGAATACCGGCTGTGCGAGTTGACCGAGGGCTGCGACCCGCTGAACCTGGGCGCGACCTCGGTGCTGGGCGGCGACAGCGCGGCCGCCGCGCCGGCCGAGCCTGCGCCCACCGGCACCGCGGCCGGCACGACCGGCGGCCCGGAAATGGCCGTGGCCGAGAAAGCAGACTTTGACCGGGCCAAGGAGGTGCTCGGTCAGGGTGACTTTCGTCAGGCTGAACAGCTCTTTGCGGCCTATGCCCAATCCTATCCTGGCGGGCCGCTGATCCCCGAGGCGAACTATCTGCGCGGCGAGGCGCTGACCAGCCTGGGCGAAACCTCGAACGCCGCCCGCGCCTATCTGGACGCCTATTCCGCCGACCCGCAAAGCGCCTTCGCCCCCGACGCCCTGCTGAAACTGGGCCAGGCACTGGGCACCCTGGGCCAGACGCCCGAGGCCTGCGTGACCCTGGCCGAGGTGTCCACCCAATACCCCGGAACGATGGCGGCAACCCAGGCCCCCATCGCCATGCAGGGGCTGGGGTGCCCGTAAGGACGCAGCCCGCGGAAAAAGTGGCCTGGCCGCTGGATCAGGGCGAGGATGCCGAGCTTCTGCTGGCCGTCGCCTATGCCTTTCCGCCGCACCCGGCGCGAAAGCTCGGCGTTGCGGTGTCGGGGGGCGGAGATTCCGTTGCGCTGCTTCACTTGACCGTGCGGGCGTGTCGGCACCAGGGCGTGCCTGTTCAGGCGGTGACAGTGGATCACCGCCTGCGCCCCGGATCGGCCGACGAGGCGCGAATGGTCGCCGCTCTTTGTGCGACCCTGGATATCCCGCACCACACGCTGACCTGGGATCATGGTCCGGTTGCCGGAAACCTGATGGATGCGGCGCGGCAGGCTCGCAGCGCCCTGATCGCCGGTTGGGCCATCAAACAAGGGGTCACGCATGTCGCTCTGGGCCACACCGCGGATGACCAGGCCGAATCCTTCCTCATGGCGCTGTCGCGCGCTTCCGGTCTGGATGGTCTGGTAGGCCTGCGACGCAATTGGAAAGGCGAGGGCATCGATTGGGGGCGCCCGCTGCTTGATGCGACGCGGGCAGGCCTTCGCGCCTATCTGCGGCGCCATGGGATTGCTTGGGTCGACGACCCGACCAATGAAGACCCGAGGTTCGAGCGCGTGCGCGCACGCAAGGCTATGGCGGCCCTGGCGCCGCTTGGCATCGACGCGACCAGGATCGGGCAGACCTTGTCTCATTTGCAGTTCGCGAAATGGGCGCTGGACGACATGCTGCGCAAGGCGATCAGGGACCATGTCCGCGAAGTGGCCGGCGCGCTGAGGGTCGATTACGCCGGTTTCGAGGGCCTTCCCGCTGAGGTGCAGCGGCAGGTGCTGATGGCCGGTCTGGCCTGGCTTTCTGGCAAGGCGCCGCCGCCGCGCACCGACAAGCAGTTCAACCTGCTGAATTCCGCCCGTGAGGGTCGGGATGTCACGCTGCACGGGTGCCGCTTGCGCGTCCGGCCCGACCATCTGCTGTTGACGCGCGAGCCTCGCGCCCTTTCCGGGCTTGTCGCGACGCCCGGTGGTCTCTGGGATCGGCGCTGGCGCGTCGATGGTCCGACCGGGGGAGACATGGAAATCCGCGCACTTGGCTCTGCCGGGTTGCAGGCCTGCCCCGACTGGCGGGCGACCGGGCTTTCGCGGCAGGTGCTCGAGGTCACGCCCGGCGTCTGGCGCGGAGAAGCGCTGGTTGCAGCCCCTTGCGCGGGGTTTGGCACCGGTTGGACGGCGAAAACCGATCCCTCCTTCGCAACTTTCCTGTTATCGCATTGAACCCCGCGCGCATCTGACTATCTTGTTCGGCAAGACCGCCGTCCGAACCGGGCTGGCGGGCATTACGGGAGTCCGTTCGTGAACAACGCACGAAACATCGCCTTCTGGGTCGTTCTGCTGCTGCTGATCCTGGCGCTTTTCAACTTGTTTTCCGGGGGGCAGACGACGATGTCGTCGCGCAGCCTGTCGTACTCGGACTTCATCTCGCAGGTGGATGCCGGCAAGGTGGCCAGCGTCACGCTGGACGGCGAGCGGGTGATCGTGCGCGGCACCGATGGCACCAGCTATTCCACCGTCAAGCCCGAGGGCGAGGTGCTGACCGATCGGCTGATCGCCAAGGGCATCGAGGTGCAGGCGACCCCGCAGGAACAATCCGGCTTCATGTCGCTGATCTCGCTGTGGCTGCCCTTCCTGGTGCTGATCGGCATCTGGATCTTCTTCATGAACCGGATGCAGGGCGGCGGCCGTGGCGGCGCGATGGGCTTTGGCAAGTCGCGCGCCAAGCTGCTGACAGAAAAGCAGGGCCGCATCACGTTTGACGACGTGGCCGGCATCGACGAGGCCAAGGAAGAACTGGAAGAGATCGTCGAATTTCTGCGCAACCCGCAGAAGTTCAGCCGCCTGGGCGGCCGGATTCCGAAGGGCGCGTTGCTGGTCGGCCCGCCCGGCACGGGCAAGACCCTGCTCGCCCGCGCCATTGCGGGCGAGGCGGGGGTGCCGTTCTTCACCATCTCCGGCTCGGACTTCGTGGAAATGTTCGTCGGCGTCGGCGCATCCCGTGTGCGCGACATGTTCGAACAGGCCAAGAAGAACGCGCCCTGCATCGTCTTCATCGACGAGATCGACGCCGTGGGCCGGGCCCGGGGCGTGGGCATCGGCGGCGGCAACGACGAGCGCGAGCAGACGCTGAACCAGCTTCTGGTGGAAATGGACGGCTTCGAGGCCAACGAGGGCGTGATCATCATCGCCGCCACCAACCGCAAGGACGTGCTGGACCCCGCGCTGCTGCGCCCCGGCCGCTTCGACCGCCAGATCCACGTGCCGAACCCCGATATCAAGGGCCGCGAAAAGATCCTGTCCGTCCACGCCCGCAAGGTGCCGCTGGGGCCGGATGTCGATCTGCGCACCATCGCACGGGGCAGCCCCGGCTTTTCCGGCGCCGACCTGATGAACCTGGTCAACGAGGCGGCGCTGATGGCCGCCCGCGCCGGCCGCCGCTTCGTCACCATGGTCGATTTCGAGAACGCCAAGGACAAGGTGATGATGGGGGCCGAGCGCCGTTCCATGGTGCTGACCCAGGACCAGAAGGAAATGACCGCCTATCACGAGGCCGGCCACGCCATCGTCGGCATGTCGCTGCCCAAGTGCGACCCGGTCTACAAGGCCACGATCATCCCGCGCGGCGGCGCCCTGGGCATGGTGATGAGCCTGCCCGAGATGGACCGCCTGAACTGGCACAAGGACCAGTGCGAACAGCGCATCGCCATGACCATGGCCGGCAAGGCTGCGGAAATCCTGAAATGGGGCGAAGAGTCGGTCTCGAACGGGCCGTCGGGCGACATCCAGCAGGCATCGGCGTTGGCCCGCGCCATGGTGCTACGCTGGGGCATGTCCGACGTGGTCGGCAACATCGACTATGCCGAGGCGGCCGATGGCTATTCGGGCAACACCGGCGGCTTCTCGGTCAGTGCCGAGACCAAGCGGATGATCGAACAGGAAGTGAAGCGGCTGATCGACGAGGGCTTTGAAGAGGCGCGCCGTATCCTGATCGAGCGCCAGGACGACTGGGAGCGCCTGGCCAAGGGCTTGCTGGAATACGAAACCCTTACGGGTGACGAAATCCGCAAGGTCATTGCCGGCGAGAAGCTGGGCGAGGATGACGATGCCGACAAGCCCGCCCCCGGTGGTGGCGCGCCCTCGGTCGCGGCCATTCCCAAGACCAAGAAGCCACCCCGGGCGCCGAAGCCCGACCCGGAACCCGCGCCGCTGTGACGGCGCAGCAAAGGCCCCGCTTCGGCGGGGCCTTTTGCTTTGGCGTGGGCTTGGGATAGGGTCGGCACGAACGGGCCTTGCGGAGAGCGGCGATGATCACGGCATACCGTGCCTCGGGCGGAAGGCTGGAACAGGCTGACGCCACCGCCGATGCCCTGCGCGACATGGTCTGGATCGACCTCGAGGCCCCAACCCGGGACGAGGAAACGGCCATCGAGGCCGCGCTTGGCCTGGACATCCCCACCCGCGAGGACATGCAGGAGATCGAGGTCTCGTCCCGCCTGTATGACGACCGCGGCGCGCTGTTCCTGACCGCCCAGGTCGTGGCCATGCCCGATGCACGCGAGCCCGAGATCGGCCCCGTCACCTTTGTCCTGACGCCCGAGCGGCTGGTCACGGTGCGCTACCACACGCCGCGCTCGATGGTGGTCTTCGCGGACCGGGTGACCAGCCAGCCGATGGGTTGCACCGACGGCCGTTCCACCCTGCTGGCATTGCTGGAGACGCTGGTCGACCGGCTGGCCGACATTCTTGAGGGCGAGTCGCGCAAGCTGGAGCTTCTGAGCCGGTCAATCTTCGAGGCGCACCGGCCCAAGGGCAAGGCGCAGACGCTGGCGGTGATCGTCCAGCGCATCGGCCGTGCCGAAGACCTGAACGGCAAGATCAGCGAAAGCCTGGCGACGATCCAGCGCATCCTGGGGTTCCTTTCCATCCCTTCGGGAGCGGCGGCGATGGCGATGCTCAAGGGCCTTGACAAGGCGCGCCTCAAGACGCTGGTCCGCGACGTGAAGTCGCTGCAGGAAACCGCCGGCACTCAGGAGCGCAAGATCCTGTTCCAGCTGGACGCGACACTGGGTGTGATCAACATCCGCCAGTCCGACATCATCAAGGTCTTCTCGGTGGTGGCCTTCGTCTTCCTGCCGCCGACGCTGATCGCCAGCATCTACGGCATGAACTTCGACGTCATGCCGGAAATCCACTGGCCCTGGGGCTATCCGATGGCGTTGGGGCTGATGTTCCTTTCGGCGCTGATCCCCTGGCTGATTTTCCGCTGGAAAAAGCTGCTGTGACCGACTGGGACCCCGCGGCCCATGCGGCCTTCCGGTCCTTGCGCCTGCGCCCCGCGCTGGACCTTCTGGCGCAGGTGCCCGACCTGCCGCCGGGCGATCTGGTCGACCTCGGCTGCGGCGATGGCGCCGCCTCGGGGCCGCTGGCGGCGTGCTTCCCCGGCCGCCGTCTGGTGGGTGTCGATGCCTCGGCGGCCATGCTGGACTCCGCGCAGGGCTATGCGGACAAGGTGCGGACCGACATCGGCGCCTGGCGCCCCGACACGCCCCCGGCGCTGATCTTCTCGAACGCGGCGCTGCACTGGCTGGGCGATCACGAAACCCTTCTGCCGCGGCTTGCCGGCCTGCTGGCGCCGGCCGGCACCCTTGCCGTGCAGATGCCGCGCAACTGGCTGGCCCCCTCGCACGCGCTGCTGCGCGACTTTGCGGCCCGGCTGTTCCCCGACCGTTTCGACTTCACCTCATGGTCCCCGCCGACCCACCCGCCGGAAACCTACTGGCTGCTGCTGGCGCCGCTTGGCCGGCTGGCGGTCTGGGAGACCGACTACCTTCAGCCGCTTGCGCCGCAAGCCGAAGGCCACCCGGTCCGCGCCTTCACCGCCGCGACCGCCATGCGCCCCTTCCTGGGCCGGCTGTCCGCGGCCGAAGCCGCCCGCTTCATCGCCGCCTACGACGCGGCATTGACGCTGGCCTACCCAAGCCTACCTGACGGCACCACGCTTTTCCCCTTCCGCCGCCTGTTCCTGGTTCTGACGAGGCCCCGATGCCCGCCCTGCTGCGCACCGCCCTGACCGGCACCGTCACCTGGCTGGGCGTGCAACGCCGCCCGGTCGAGGCGCTGGAGATCTTCGGCGAGCCGGTCGCCGAGATGCCCCTGACCTTCGCGGGCTTTGCAGACGAAACTCACGCCGGCCTGACCCGCCCGTCCTGCAGCCGCGTGCTGGGACAGCATCCGCGCGGCACGACGATCCGCAACAGCCGCCAGCTGTGCCTGGTCTGTGCCCAAGAGATGGCCCAGGTTGCCGCCACCCTGGGAATGGAGCGCATCGACCCGGCCTGGCTGGGCGCCAGCGTGGTGATTTCCGGTCTGCCGGATTTCAGCCACCTGCCGCCCTCAAGCCGCCTGCAAGGCCCCGATGGCGTGACACTGGTTGTCGACATGGAAAACCGCCCTTGCCAGGAACCCGCCATCACCATGGCCCGCGCAACCGGCGGGCAGGGCAAGGCGTTCAAGACCGCGGCCCAGGGCAAGCGCGGCGTCACGGCTTGGGTGGAACGCGAAGGCACCCTGCGGATCGGCGATTCGCTGACGCTGCACATCCCCGACCAGCGGCCTTGGGCGCATCTTGACACCGCCCGCGCGGGCAAGGCCGGCTGACCCGCCGTTCCCTCGACTGTTCCGATTTTTCCGATCGGAAACTCCTGGCGCCGAATTTCGCGGCGAACACGTCGCAAACCGGACTCGGGCAGTGAATTTCCCCCGGTATCACGTCGCTAACGAAACATCCGGCGAAATGTCCGGGCAGGGAGTGCGACATGGCCTTCAAGACCGACATCGAAATCGCCCGCGAAGCCAACAAGAAGCCGATCATGGAGATCGGCGCCAGGCTGGGCATCCCGGCCGAGCACCTGCTGCCCTATGGCCACGACAAGGCCAAGGTCGGGCAGGAGTTCATCGCCTCGTTGAAGGACCGCCCCGACGGCAAGCTGATCCTAGTCACCGCGATCAACCCCACGCCGGCGGGCGAAGGCAAGACCACCACCACCGTCGGCCTGGGTGATGGCTTGAACCGCATCGGCAAGCGCGCGGTGATCTGCATCCGCGAGGCCAGCCTTGGCCCGAACTTCGGCATGAAGGGGGGGGCTGCCGGCGGCGGCATGGCCCAGGTCGTGCCGATGGAGGAGATGAACCTTCACTTCACCGGCGATTTCCACGCCATCACATCGGCCCACAACCTGCTGTCGGCAATGATCGACAATCACATCTACTGGGGCAACGAATTGCAGATCGATGCCCGCCGCGTGGTGTGGCGCCGGGTGATGGACATGAACGACCGCGCGCTGCGCGACATCGTGGTGAACCTGGGCGGCGTGTCGAACGGCTTTCCACGCCAGACCGGGTTCGACATCACGGTCGCCTCGGAAGTCATGGCGATCCTGTGCCTGTCGAACGACCTGGTAGACCTGCAAAAGCGGCTGGGAGACATCGTCGTCGCCTATACCCGCGAGAAAAAGCCGATCTATGCCCGCGACATCAAGGCCGATGGCGCGATGACCGTGCTGCTGAAAGACGCGATGCAGCCGAACCTGGTGCAGACGCTGGAGAACAATCCGGCCTTCGTCCACGGTGGCCCCTTCGCCAACATCGCCCACGGCTGCAACTCGGTCATCGCGACGAAAACCGCGTTGAAGCTCGGGGAATATGTCGTCACCGAAGCCGGCTTCGGCGCCGACCTCGGCGCCGAGAAGTTCTTTGACATCAAGTGCCGCAAGGCCGGCCTCAAGCCCTCGGCCGCCGTCATCGTGGCCACGGTGCGGGCGATGAAGATGAACGGCGGCGTCTCCAAGGCCGACCTCGGCGCCGAGAACGTGGAGGCAGTCAAGAAGGGCTGCCCGAACCTGGG
This sequence comes from Rhodobacter sp. Har01, assembly GCF_020564565.1. Taxonomy (GTDB): domain Bacteria; phylum Pseudomonadota; class Alphaproteobacteria; order Rhodobacterales; family Rhodobacteraceae; genus Pseudogemmobacter. The sequence continues at coordinate 248,404 of NZ_JAJCTD010000003.1, read as the reverse complement.
CCGCCACATCGCCAACGTGAAGGGTTTCGGCGTGCCGGTGGTGGTGGCGATCAATCACTTCTTCAGTGATACCGACGCCGAAATCGCCGCGGTGAAGGAATATGTCGCGGCGCAAGGCGCCGAGGCGATCCTGTGCAAGCACTGGGCACATGGCAGCGCGGGCATCGAGGACCTTGCCCGCAAGGTGGTGGCCCTGGCCGAAGGCGGTGGCGCCAATTTCGCGCCGCTCTACCCCGACGAGATGAGCCTGTTCCACAAGATCGAGACCATCGCCCGGCGCATCTACCATGCCGACGAGGTGCTGGCCGACAAGTCGATCCGCGACCAGCTCAAGACCTGGGAGGCGGCGGGCTACGGCCACCTGCCGATCTGCATGGCCAAGACGCAATATTCCTTCAGCACCGACCCTAACCTGCGCGGCGCACCCACCGGGCATTCCGTTCCGGTGCGCGAGGTGCGGCTTTCGGCCGGTGCGGGCTTCATCGTGGTGATCTGCGGCGAGATCATGACGATGCCCGGCCTGCCCAAGGTGCCAAGCGCCGAGGTGATCCGGCTGAACGACCTGGGCCAGGTCGAAGGCCTGTTCTAAGCCGCCGCATTGCCCTTTGCGGGCCGCCGCCGTATCTGGGGGCGGCCTGAGAAGGGGAAGAACCGATGCCGAAGCCCGCAGATTGCACGACCATGGCCCAGATCCGGGCCGAGATCGACCGGCTGGACGACGACCTGGTCCGGCTGTTTGCAGAGCGCGCGGGCTATATCGACCGCGCGGCCGAGATCAAGGCGACGGTGGACCTGCCGGCCCGGATCGACAACCGCGTGGAAGAGGTGGTGCAGAACGTCCGCCGCCACGCCCTGACCTACGGGCTGCCGCCTGACCTGGTGGAAAAGCTGTGGCGGCGGCTCATCGACTGGTCCATCGCGCGCGAGGAAAGCCGCCTGGGCCCCGACAGCCTGCGAAAGGGATGATCCGATGACGGCAGTGGTGATCGACGGCAAGGCCTTTGCGGCAGGTGTGCGCGAACAGGTGGCGGCGCATGTGGCGCGGCTGAAGGAAGAGCACGGGCTGACCCCCGGCTTGGCCGTGGTGCTGGTGGGCGAAGACCCGGCGTCCCAGGTCTATGTCCGCAACAAGGGCACCCAGACGGTCGAGGTCGGAATGACCTCTTTCGAACACAAGCTGCCGGTCGACACATCAGAGGCCGACCTGCTGGCGCTGATCGCCCGGCTGAACGCCGATCCGCAAGTTCACGGCATTCTTGTGCAGTTGCCGCTGCCTCCTCATCTGAATTCCGAACTGATCATCAACACCATCGACCCGGCCAAGGACGTGGACGGTTTTCACATTTCCAACGTCGGGCTTCTGGGGACGGGGCAGAAGAGCATGGTCCCCTGCACGCCGCTGGGTTGCCTGATGATGCTGCGCGACCATCATGGCAAACTGGCGGGACTTGAGGCGGTGGTGGTGGGGCGCAGCAACATCGTCGGCAAGCCGATGGCGCAGCTTTTGCTGGGCGACAGCTGCACGGTGACCATCGCGCATTCCCGCACCCGCGACCTGGCCGAAGTCTGCCGCCGCGCCGACATCCTGGTCGCCGCCGTGGGCCGGCCCGAGATGATCACCGGCGACATGGTCAAGCCCGGCGCCACCGTGATCGACGTCGGCATCAACCGGATCGAGCGCGACGGCAAGTCGAGGCTGGTGGGCGACGTCCACACCGCCAGTGCAGCCGCGGTGGCCGGCGCCATCACCCCCGTCCCGGGTGGCGTGGGGCCGATGACCATCGCCTGCCTTCTGGCCAACACCCTGACCGCCTGCTGCCGGGCCAACGGCCTGCCCGAGCCGGAAGGCCTGACCGTCTAGGGGCAGCGCGCCAGCAGTTCCGGCGGGCGGGACTGCGGCTGGATCAGCACCAGATCGTCACCCGCCGGCAGCAGCGAGACATAGCCTTGCCAGGTGCCGCCCAACAGCGTCGAATACAGCATGTCCGGCTGCAGATCCTCGAAGTCCTTGCCGGGGAACAGCCGGGCCATCAGGCCGGCTTCGTCGACGCTGGCAAGGTAGGTCGTGCCGCCAGCATAGCGCAGGTGGATGACGTAGGGTTTGGTCTTTGTCGGCAGGGTTAGGGTCAGGCCTAGCGTGCCCTCGGGCGCGACCTGGTAGCCGGCCCTGTCGCAGGCCTTGGCCAGGGCGTCGGCCGCAGGGAAGGTCAGGCCGTCCTGCATCAGCGGTGCGACCAGGGTCCAGCGCCCCTCAAGTCGCTTGATGACCTCGGCGTTCAGCTGCAGATGCAGGCCGATGTCGTTGCCGAACAGGATCGTCGGCAGGGCCTGCCGCAGGCGGACGTAGTCGGCGGCAGGGTCGGCCGCGGCGGGGGTGGTGCAGAGGGCGATCAGGGCGAAGAGGCAGAGGCGGCGCATGGCAGAGGCTCCGGATATAGGCGGCTGGCGGCCAGCCTAGCACCGCCTCGGGACGACTGCCTAGCGCGGCATCGGGATGGCCAGGGCCTTGCGCCCCGTGAGGATCGCCAGCGCGCCGGGCTGCATGAGGGCGGTCAGCGCCGGGTCAGTGCAGCGCAAGCCGCCGGTATAGGCTCCGTAGGCGGGCAGGATGATGCGGGCCGTGTCAGCCAGAAAGCACGGATGAGAGGTGCCGGCAAGCTGGGCCTTGGGGTGGTAATGGCCACTGATCTCAAGGCATTGCCCTGGGTCGGCAATGTGCCGGAAGGTCAGCGCGCCAAGCGTCAGTTCGGCCCGGTGGCTACCGCCGATGGCGACGGGCCCGGGGTCGTGGTTGCCCATCATCCAGACCCAGTCGCGCCCGGCCATCAGGCGCGACAGCCACAGCGCGTCGGCCTCGTCCAGGCTGTCGGCGGCGGCGAGGTCGTCGAAGCTGTCGCCAAGGCAGACCACGGTGGCGGGCCTTGCCGCCTCGATATCGGCGTCCAGACGGGCCAGCGTCGCGCGGGTGTCATAGGGCGGCAGCAGGGCGCCGGCGCGGCGGGCCAGGCGGGCGGATTTTCCGAGGTGGAGGTCGGAGACAGTCAGCAGGCGGCGGGCGGGCCAGGAGAGCGCGCCCGAGGGCAGCGCGTGGAGGGTCTCGGGGCCTAGGGTCAGCGCGTGGTGCATCGGGGCCTTTTCGGCGGCCTTCGCGCGGCTGGCAAGGGTGGTTTCGAAACGGACGGCTTCGCCGAAGCCTTTCGTCTCGCCTCTGGCGCGTTCCGCGCCAACCGGCTGGGGCGATGGGGGCATCCTGCCCCCAGACCCCCTGGGAGTATTTGGAAAAGGGCAAGGGCAAGCGGGTGTCTGCATTTGCCCTTTTGGAAATACTCCGGGGGGTTCGGGGGGCTGGCCCCCCGTCTCTGGCCCCCCGTCTCTGGGTCAGGCCAGGCCCGCGGCCTGCATCAGGGCCATGGCCTGGGCCTCGGCCAGCTTCTCGCGGCCCCGGCCATGGATCGGCACCTTGCCGGTTTCCAGGAACAAGGGTGCCGCAAGGGGGGTGACGCGGGGCAGGCGAATCAGGTCCAGGCGGCCTTGGGTGCGAGCAAGGAGGTGTTCGATGCGGGCAAAGTCGATCAGGCCGCGCATCGCCTCTTCGCGGGTGATCTGCAATAGCAGGTGGCCGGGGTCGAAACGCCGCAACGTGTCGTAAAGGATGTCCGAGGAGAAGGTGGCCTGTCGGCCGGTCTTGCGGCGGCCCTGGTGGCTGCGCTCGATCAGGCCGGCGATGATGGCGACGTTGCGGAAGGTGCGCTTCATCAGCGCGTTGCCGTTGAGCCAGGTTTCCAGGCCCTGGCGCAGGGTTTCGGCGGCGAACAGGGGGGCGGGGTCGGTGACCGGGGTCAGGCCCCAGATCAGCGTGGCGTAGTCGGTGGCGACGAACCCCAGGGGCGCAAGGCCTTGATCCTCCATCTGTTTCGTCACCAGAAGGCCGAGGGTCTGCTGGGCGTTGCGGCCGGCAAAGCCGTAAATGACCAGGTGTTCGCGGCCCTCGTGCGGGAAGCTTTCCAAAAGCAGCCGGTCGCGGCTGGGCATTGACGAGACCTGGCGTTGCAGGGCCAGCCATAGCGCGGTGTGGGCGGGCAGTTCGGGCCAGGCGGGGGCGTTCAGGATTGACAGGATGCGGTCGGACAGCTGGGTCGAGGTGGCGAACTTGGTGCCGTTGAAAACGGCCACCTTTGGGTCGCGGCCGGGGGTGCGGGTGACTTCGACGGTCATCTCGGAGAGACCTTCGTAGCGCACCACCTCGCCGCCGATCAGGAAGGTGTCGCCGGGGGTGAGGGTGGCCGCAAAGGATTCCTCGACCTCGCCCAGGGGGGTGCCGCCGAAGCGGCCTTTCAGGCGGACCTTGAGGGTTTCGGTGTCGATGATGGTGCCGAGGTTCTGCCGGATGATCGCGGCGGAACGGGGGTCGCGCAGGTGCCAGCGGCCCTCGGCAGATTTCAGGCGCTGCCAGCGGTCATAGGCTTTCAGCGCGTATCCGCCGGTGGCCACAAAATCGAGTGTGGCGTCGAAGTCGGCCCGTAACAGGTTGTGGTAGGGCGGGGCGTTAACGATTTCTTCATAAAGATCGTCGGCGGCGAAGGGGCCGGCGCAGGCAGCGATCAGGATGTGCTGGCAGAGGACGTCGCGCGGGCCGGGGCCGCGGGGGTCTCCGTCCAGGTCGTGGGCGCGGGCGGCGTCGAGGGCGGCCTGGCATTCCACGACCTCGAAGCGGTTGGCGGGCACCAGAAGGGCCTTGGAGGGGGCGTTGTAGCGGTGGTTAGCGCGGCCGATCCTTTGCACGAGGCGTTTCACGTTCTTCGGCGCGCCGACCTGGATCACCAGGTCGACATCGCCCCAGTCGATGCCGAGGTCGAGCGAGCCGGTGCAGACCACGGCGCGAAGTCTGCCTTCGGTCATCGCCGCCTCGACCCGTTCGCGCTGTTCGCGCGACAGCGAGCCGTGGTGGATGCCGATGGGCAGGCTTTCGTCATTCTGTAGCCAGAGATCGTGAAAGAACAGTTCGGCCTGGGCGCGGGTGTTGTGGAAGATCAGCGTGGTGCGGTGGGCCTTCACTTGCGCCAGGATCGCCGGGATCGCGTAGCGGCCGCCGCCGCCCGACCAAGGCGGGGCCTGGGGCGTTTCCAGCATGGTGATGTCGGGGTCGGGGCCGGGGTCGGCCTGGAGGATTTGCGTTTCCGGGGCCAGGAAGCGGGCCAGCGCGGGCGGGTCTTCGACGGTGGCGGAGAGGCCGATGCGGCGGAGGTCTGGCGCCAGGCGCTGCAGGCGGGCGAGCAGAAGGGTGAGCTGATCGCCGCGTTTCGAGTCCGCAAGGGCGTGGAGTTCGTCGAGGATCACCCTTTGCAGGGGTTTGAAAAGCCTGGGGGAATCTTCGTAGCTGAGCAGCAGGGCCAGGCTTTCGGGTGTGGTCAGCAGGATGTGCGGCGGGTCGATGCGCTGACGCTTGCGGGTGGTCTGCGAGGTGTCGCCGGTGCGGTCCTCGACCCGGATGGCGAGGCCGGCGCCTTCGATCGGGGTGCGCAGGTTGCGGCGGATGTCGGCGGTCAGGGCCTTGAGCGGCGAGATGTAGAGGGTGTGCAGGCCGGGGGGCGGCGAGGCGCCAAGTTCGGCCAGGGTGGGAAGGAAGCCGGCGAGGGTCTTGCCGCCTCCGGTGGGGGCGATGAGCAGGGTGGCGGGTGCGGCGGCCCGGTCGAGCATGGTCTGCTGGTGGGGGTGCAGCGTCCAGCCCTTGGCGGCAAGCCAGGCGGCGAGGGGGGCGGGAAGGGCGGCCATGGGGCGGCAGGGTAGGGGTCTGGGGTCTGGCGTCAACGGGGGCGGGCGTGCGGTTGGATAATGCGCTGAATTTGCTTTGGAACATAGGTCGGCGTTGGATCTGCGTTGCGTCTGGCTTGCGTATGGCTGACGTCGGCACGCTTTGTCGGCGCGGGGGGCGTTGACTCTGGCGGGGCGAATCGCCTTTGGCGGCGGTGGAGCCGGGGGCTTCGCGCCCCCGGACCCCCGCGGGATATTTTCGCAGAGAGGAAGGCGGCAAGGCGATGAGAATTTCCGGGCGGCGGCAGGGGATTTCGCCCGGCATGGAGGGCAGCAAGGGCGGGCGGTGGCGCCGAGGGGGTTGCGGGAACGGGGCTTGCGGCCTAATCGGGGCGCATGAGGCTGTTGTTCCTGGGCGATGTGATGGGCAAGGCGGGGCGTTCGGCGGTGGCCGAGCGGCTGCCGGGGTTGCGCGCGGCCTGGGGGCTGGATTTCGTGGTGGTCAATGGCGAGAACGCCACCGGGGGCATGGGGCTTTCGGGCGAGCATGCCAGGCTGCTGCTGGGGGCGGGCGCCGATGTGGTGACCCTGGGCGACCATGCCTTTGACCAGAAGGACATGGCGTCGTTCCTGGAGCAGGAACCGCGGGTGTTGCGGCCGATCAACTGGTCGAAGCTGGCACCGGGGCATGGTTCGCGGGTTTATGATGCGCCGGGCGGGCGGCGGGTGCTGGTGGCGCAGGTGCTGGGCCGGGTGTTCATGAAGCAGCCCTTTGACGATCCGTTCAGCGCCATCGAGCCGGTGCTGAAGACGCACCCCTTGGGCAAGGCGGTGCAGGCGGTGATCGTCGATGTGCATGCCGAGGCGACATCGGAAAAGATGGGGCTGGGACATTGGTGCGACGGGCAGGCGTCGCTGGTCGTCGGCACGCATACCCATGTGCCGACAGGCGATGCGCAGATCCTGTCGGGCGGCACGGCCTACATGACCGACGCGGGGATGTGCGGCGATTATGACAGCGTGATCGGGATGGAAAAGCTGGAGCCGTTGCGCCGCTTTGTCACCGGCATGTCGAAGGCGCGGTTCGAGCCGGCGGGGGGCGAGGCCACCCTGTCGGGTGTCTATGTCGAGACCGATGACCGCACCGGGCGGGCGACGCGGGTCGAGATGGTGCGGCAGGGGGGGCGGTTGTCGCCCTCGGGGCCATCATGAGCGGCCGGCCGGGGCGGGGGGCGTTGATCGCCATCCTGCTGGCGGTGGGCACCGGCTGGGGGTCAAGCCAGGCCACCGGCAAGATGGCGGCCGAGACCGGGCAGGGGCCCTTCGGCATCATGTTCTGGCAGTTGGCGATCTGCACAGTGCTTTTGGGCGCGATCAGTCTGGTCCGCGGGCGCGGGCTGGTGCTGAGCCGCCCCGCGCTGCGGTTCTATGTCGTGGTGGCGGTGCTGGGGACGCTGGTGCCGAACTATACCTTCTATGCCTCGGTGGTGCATCTGCCGGCGGGGGTGATGTCGCTGGTGATCGCGCTGGTGCCGATGATTTCGCTGCCGCTGGCGGTGCTGGCGGGGATCGACCGGTTCTCGGCGCTGCGGGTGGCCGGCCTGGGTCTGGGACTGGCGGGCGTGGGGCTGATCGCGGCGCCGGGAGGGGCGGCGCTGGCGCCCGAGATGCTGCGCTGGCTGCCGGTGGCAATGATCGGGCCGCTGTTTTATGCGCTTGAGGCGACCTGGGTGGCGAAGTCCGGTACGGCAGGGATGGACGCGGTGCAGGCGATGTTCGGCGCCTCGGCGGTGGGGCTGGTGCTGTGCGTGCCCCTGGTGCTGGGGACCGGGCAGTTCTATCTGCCCGGGCCGCCGTTCGACCGGTCAGAAATCGCACTGCTGGTGATGTCGGTCAGCCATGCGGCGCTGTACGCGACCTATGTCTGGCTGGCCGCCACGGCGGGCGCTGTGTTCGCGGCGCAATCAAGCTATGTCGTCACGGTGACTGGCGTCTTTTGGGCCATGCTGCTGCTGGGCGAGCGGTTCCCGCCGCTGGTCTGGCTGGCGATGGCGGCGATGCTGGTGGGCGTGGCGCTGGTGCAGCCGCGGGTGGCGGCAAGGGCAGGGGGCAAGCCATGTTCGGCCTGAGCGTTCCGGCGGACTGGGCACCCTGGGTGGCGCTGGCGATCCTGGTCGTCATGTTCACGCTGTTCGTGCTGGAGACGATGCCGGTCGAGGTGACCGCCATCGGCGGTGCGGCGGTGATGCTGGTCACCGGCCTTTTGCCCGTGAAGGACGCGACGGCGGTGCTGTCGAACAGCGCGCCCTGGACCATCGCACTGATGTTCCTGGTGATGGGGGGGCTGGTGCGAACCGGCGCGATCGAGGCGGTGATCCAGCTGGCCGAGGCGCGCGTCGAGGGCCGCCCGAAGGCGACCGTCGTGGTGCTGTTCGGATTCTGCGCCGTCGCCTCGGCCTTCATGAACAACACGCCGCTGGTGGCGGTGATGATCCCGGTGGTGATCCAGATCGCCATCAAGCTGGGCACCGCGCCGTCGAAGCTGCTGATCCCGCTTTCCTACATGACCGTGCTGGGGGGCATGATCACGCTCATTGGCACCTCGACCAACATTCTGGTCGATGGCGTGGCGGTGAAGGCGGGGATGGAGCATTTCAGCCTGTTCGAAGTGGCGCCGCTGGGAATTGCGGTGACGGTGGTGGGCGGGCTTTACCTGGCCACCATAGGGCGGCACCTGCTGCCGGTGCGGCAGTCGATGGGCACGCTTCTCAGCGACCGCCGCAAGATGAAGTATTTCACCGAAGTCGCCATCCCCGAGGACAGCACCCTGATCGGCCAGCCGCCGATGGAGGTGGACCTGTTCCGCCGTGACGGCGTGCGGCTGATCGACGTCTTGCGCGGCGATGCCAGCCTGCGGCGCGACCTGGCGCCGGTGCGGCTGCAGGCCGGCGACCGGGTTGTGCTGCGCACCGAGATGACCGAGCTTCTGGGCCTGGCGCGGCGCACGGACGTGAATCTGGTCGACAAGCTGTCTTCGGTCAAGACCGAGACGGTCGAGGTGCTGATCGGCCCGGGCTGCCGGATGGAGGGCCAGCGGCTGGGCGACCTGCGGCTGCGTCGGCGCTACGGCGTCTACCCCATCGCGGCGCATCGGCGGAACCAGAACATCGGCCGCCAGCTGGACGATCTGGTCGTCCGGGTGGGCGACACGCTCTTGCTGGAAGGCGCCATCGAGGACATCCAGCGGCTGGCCGCCGACATGGACCTGGTCGACATCTCGCGCCCCTCGATCAAGCCGTTCCGCCGCGCCAAGGCGCCGATCGCCATCGCCGCGCTGGCCTTCATCGTGGTGCTGTCGGCCTTTGACGTGGCGCCGATCCAGGCGCTGGCGCTGCTTGCGGTGGCGGCAATCCTGCTGACCCGCTGTGTCGACAGCGACGAGGCTTTCAGCTTCATCGACGGCCGCCTTCTGGCGATGATCTTCGCCATGCTGGCGGTGGGCGAGGGGCTGGACCAGTCCGGCGCGGTGGGGCTGATCGTGCAGGGCGTGGCGCCCTGGCTGGCGGGGCTGTCGCCGTTCCTGCTGATCCTGGCGGTCTATTTCATCGGGCTGGTGCTGACCGAGTTCCTGTCGAACAACGCGGTCGCGGTGATCTACACGCCGGTCGCCATCGAACTGGCGCAGAACCTTGGCCACGACCCGCGGCCCTTCGTGGTGGCGGTGATGTTCTCGGCCACACTCGCCTTTGCCACGCCCGTCGGCTACCAGACCAACATGATGGTCTATGGGCCGGGAGGCTATCGCTTTTCGGACTTCACCAAGGTCGGTGTGCCGCTGAACCTGCTGACCATGCTGGTCGCCTCGGCGCTGATCCCGATCCTCTGGCCACTCTAGAAAGGGAATGCCGATGAAACGCCTGTTGCCGATCCTGCTGCTGTCCGCCTGCGTTGCGGCACCGGGAAATCCCGTGCCGCAGGCCGCGCGGCTGACCGACACCACGCTGACCCTGCGGCTGTCGGACGGCACCACCTGCCGGGCCGACTGGGCCGCTTCCCCGGTCGGCCGGATGGACACCTGCGGCCCCGGCTACGGCTATGCGGTCAAGCTTGCGGACCGCAAGAACCTGGCTCGCCAGCTGGTCGAGGGCATCGACCTTGCCCTCGGCGGCGGTCTGGGCCTGGCACCGATGGCCGAGGTGGTGATCACCGACCCGGCCGGCATCGATCATGTCTTCTCCTCGCCCGATCCCGCGCGCGACTGACCCTGCTTCATCTTGGCCGAAATACCTCCGGGGGGGTAGTCCATTGGTCGCGCCATCGGTTCGAGAAACCGATGGGCTGGGGGGCTGGCCCCCGGCGCCTCGGGGTTGCCCAGCCGCCACCTGCCGGTGTAAGGGACCGCAGCACCGAAAAGACCAAGGGGTAAACGGCCATGGCCGGCCATTCGAAATGGGCGAACATCCAGCACCGCAAGGGCAAGCAGGATGGCATCCGCTCGAAGATGTTCTCGAAGCTGTCGAAGGAAATCACCGTCGCCGCCAAGATGGGCGACCCTGACCCCGACAAGAACCCGCGGCTGCGGCTGGCGGTCAAGGCCGCCAAGGCGGTGTCGATGCCGAAGGACGTGATCGACCGCGCGATCAGGAAATCGCAGATGGGCGACGCCAGCGACTATTCCGAGATCCGCTACGAAGGCTACGGCGCCGGCGGCATCGCCATCATCGTCGAGACGATGACCGACAACCTGAACCGCACTGCCAGCAACGTGCGCAGCTATTTCACCAAGGCCGGCGGCAACCTCGGCCAGACCGGCAGCGTTAGTCACAGCTTTGACCGGGTGGGTGAGGTTTCCTATCCGCTGTCGGCGGGCAGCGCCGATGACGTCATGATGGCCGCGATCGAGGCGGGCGCCGACGACGTCGAGACCGATGACGAGGCGCATTGGATCTATTGCAGGGTTGAGGATCTGGCGACGGTTTCCGACGCGCTGGAAGGCAGCTTGGGGGAATCGACCGAATCCAAGCTGGTCTGGCGACCGCAAAGCCGCACCGAGGTTGATTTCGACACCGCGACCAAGCTGATGAAGCTGATCGACCTTCTGGAAGAGGATGACGACGTGCAGTCGGTCACCCACAACTTCGATGTCCCCGAGGAGGTGGCCGCGAAGCTTTGACGCGGCGCTGAAGGCAAGCCGGAATTCGCGCGAATTCCGTGCCCGATTTTCGCGCGAAAACCGGCTCGCTGCGGCAGGGTTGCCAAATGCCGCCCGCCGGCCTTAGCTGACGCTGGCGACCCGCGGCACGAAAGGCCCTGCTCATGGCTCCGAAATTCGGCACCTCCGGCCTGCGCGGACTGGTTACCGAGCTGACGCCGGACCTGGTCGCCGACCACGTCCGCGCCTTCCTGCGCGCCTGCCCCAATGGCGGCGGCCTGCACCTTGGCCGCGACCTGCGGTCAAGCTCGCCCGCGCTGGCCGATGTGGTGGCCCGGACCGCACGCAGCGAGGGCCTGCCGGTCACCGACTGCGGCGCGCTGCCCACCCCGGCGCTTGCCCTGGCCGCGCTGAATGCCGGGCAGGCCGCGATCATGGTCACCGGCAGTCATATCCCGGATGACCGCAACGGGTTGAAGTTCTACACCCCCGAAGGCGAGATCACCAAGGCCGACGAAGCAGCGATCCTGTCGGCGCTGGGCGCCGCGCCGGCCCGGCTTTCCGCGACGCTGTCGGCGGATGAAAGCGCGTGCGCGCGCTATGCCGCCCGTTATTCCGGTGCATACGGCGGCGCACTGATCGGGCTGCGGGTGGGGGTCTGGCAACATTCCTCGGTCGCCCGCGACCTGCTGTGCGAGGTGCTGTCCGCCTGCGGTGCGCAGGCGGTTCCGCTGGGACGTTCGGACCGGTTCCTGCCGGTGGACACCGAGGCGATCGAGCCGGAATGGCGAGACATGTTCGCCGCCTGGGCGGCCGAGCATCGCCTTGACGCGCTGATCTCGACCGACGGCGATGCCGATCGGCCGCTGATGGCCGACGAGACGGGACAGGTGATCCCGGGCGACGTTCTGGGCGCGCTGACCGCCGAGGCGCTGGCGGCCGAGACCGTCGTCACCACCGTCTCGGCCAACACCTGCATCGACCTGACCGGCCGGTTCCGGGTGATCCGTACCCGGATCGGTTCGCCTTACGTCATCGCCGACATGGCGCCCGAGCGGATCGGCAACGCGCGGGTCGTGGGCTATGAGCCGAACGGCGGCTTCCTGCTTGGCTTTGCCGCCCGCGGCCCCTGTGGCCCGATGCCGCAGTTGCGAACGCGCGACTGTCTGTTGCCGCTGCTTGCGCCCCTGGCCGAAGCCCGCGCCCGCGGCCTTGCCGTCTCGGCGCTGGCCGCCAGGCTGCCGGCCCGCTTCACCGCCACGGCGCGGCTGCAGGGGGTCGAGCCGGCGGTGGCGCGTGCCTTCCTGGCCGGGGTCGAGGCCGATCCGGCACCGCTTCTCGCCGCCGCGGGCCTGCCCGCGCTGAAGGGGATCGACCGCACCGACGGCTGGCGCGGCACCGCCATCGGCGACGACATCCTGCATCTGCGCCCCTCGGGCAACGCGCCCGAGTTCCGCATCTATGCCGAGGCCGCGACCGCCGCCCGCGCCGAAGACATCGCCGCGCGCGCCTGTGCCGCGATTGCCCGGGGGCTGGACCAGGCGCCGCCCCGACCGGACGCATTCACCGCTTCCTAACTTCTGGCGCGCAGCATTCCGGCACTTTCGCAATCCGGGGTGGTGCCCATGCGCCCGTCAATCTCTTTCGTCCTGTTCGGCATCGCCCTTGCGGTCAGCCTTTCGATGCTGGCCCTGCTGGCATTCTCCTACCACACCGAAGGCCGGCGCGATGCGGCCGAGCGGCGGTTTCAGCAGGCCGCCGAACTGGACACCGCGCTGGACGAGATCGACCTTCACCTTGAGCAGGCCCGCCGCATCGAAATGGAATTCCTTGTCGACGCGGACGAGGACAAGCTGGCGATCCATGCCCAGGAACTGGTCGACCTGTCCCAGTCCATGACCCGGGCGCAGACCCTGATGGCAGAGATCGGCACGATGGAGGAGGAGCGGGAGCTGCTGGCCTTCCTGGCCGACCTGACGGCCACTTACGGCACCGTCTTTTCCGACATCATCGAAAGCACCCGCCGTCTGGGTCTTGACCCCGAGTCCGGTCTTCAGGGCGAGTTGCGGGGTGCCATTCACACGGTCGAGGCCTCGCTTGAACAGATCGGCAACCCGGCGATGCAAAGCAAGATGCTGATGATGCGCCGGCATGAAAAGGATTTCATGCTGCGCGGTACGCCCGAGTATTTGGACGAACTGAACGCGCGCGTGGCCGAGTTCAGGGCGTTTCCGGTAACCAACTTCAGTTCGCTCGCACAGCGGTCAGCGGTCCTTGGCCAGCTTGACGCCTACCAGACCGCCTTTGCCGCCTTTGTGGACGAGACCCTTGCCGGGCAGGGTCTGCGCCAGGACATCACCGACCGCCATGCCGAGGTCAAACCCGTTCTTGAGTCGCTGAAAGACACGCTGCACGGGCATATCATGGCGATCCGCGACGCAGCCGACGCAGAGCTGGCCTTCGCCAAATCGACCCAGATCGGCGTGACGGCTGTGCTGACCACGCTGTTCATGCTGTGCGGCGGCATCGTGGCGATCGGCATATCGCGGCCGCTGCGGGCGATCTCGCGCGCGCTGGACGGCATGCGGAGCGGCGACTTCGACCGGCCGCTCATCGCCTCGCGCATCCGCGAGTCAGCCGCCATCGGCGCCGCGGTTGGGTTGTTCCGGTCCGAGCAGCAGCAGCGCGAGGCTTTCATGCGCGAGCTTGCCCGCGTGATCGAGTCCTGTGCCGCGGGCGATTTCTCGCAGCGTCTGCCCGAGGCCGAGGCCGCCGGCCCGCTTGCCGACCTGGCCCGCGGCGTCAATGCCATCGGCGAGGCTGCGCAAGGCGGCCTGGGCGACGTGCAGCGCGTGCTGCGGGCGCTGGCCGAGGGCGATCTGACCGTCACCATGCCCGCGGGCCATGTCGGAGTGTTCCAGGAAATCTCGGTCCAGATTGCCGCGCTGACCGCCAATCTGGTCGAGGTGCTGCGCCACCTCGCCATCAGCAGCCGGACGTTGAACCACACCGCGCACGAAATCGCTGCCGCGATGGAGGATTCCTCGATGCGCGGCCAGTCATCCGCCGCCGCCGTCGAGGAATCGGCGGCAGCGTTGAAGATGCTGACCGACACCCTGCGCGACGCGACCGCAACGGCGCGCTGCGCCGAGGCCGCGGTGGCGGATGTCGAAGCCCGGGCACAATCGTCGCGCGTGGTGGCCGATCAGGTGATGGGGGCGATCCACAGGATCGAGGAATCGTCCCGGGCAATCGGCAAGATCACCGACCTGATCGGCACCATCGCCTTTCAGACCAACCTTCTGGCGCTGAACGCCGGGGTTGAGGCGGCCAGGGCCGGAGAGGCGGGGCGCGGTTTCGCGGTCGTCGCCTCGGAGGTGCGGGCGCTGGCGCAGAGCACCGCCAAGGCGGCGGCCGAAATCACCGCACAAATCCGCGCCAGCGAGACCCAGGTTGCCGACGGCGTTCGCCTGGTAATGGATTCGGTCAGCGTGCTGGGCCAGATCGAGACGGCGGTGGCCGATGTCGTCGTGAAGGTGGGCGAGATCATCGCGCACACCCAATCGCAGGCGACCAGCATCGACGAGATCGCCGGCGCGGTCGGCTCGATTGACGGCGACATGCAGCGCAATACCGCGGTGCTGGACCAGACCTCGACTTCGGGGCGCGGCCTGAATGGCCAGGCCGACCTGCTGGTCCGCCTGGTCGATCGCTTCCGCCTGCCGGATGAGGCCGCGGCACCTTTGCAGTCGGCGGCCGCCTGAGGCCTGGCGGGTGCGTGGGCGGCTGATGCCTGAATTCGGCGCCCTGCGGTCAGCACCGGCCCGGAGACCGGCCAGGGCGGCCTTGGCGCAGGCGGTATTTCGGGCGGGCTGAGGGGTGGTTTTCGGGCGGTCGTCCGCCCCCGAAGGCCGGCTTCACAGTCTGGCCGGGGACACCAGCGCCCTGCCAGCCTGGGCCCGAAGCGCATGTGTAAGCGGGTCCAGCGCCGGGGCGACGAGGCGGGTGAACTGCCAGTAGAGCGGCACGTCGAGCGGCGTGTCGGGCACCAGTTCGACCAGCCGGCCCTCGGCCAGAGGCAGGGCCACCAGAGCCTCGGGGTTCATGCCCCAGCCAAGGCCCAGCAGGCTGGCCTCGACGAAGCCCTGGGTCGAGGCGATTCGGTGGGTCGGCAAGCTGCCGGGTCGGGTGGAGCCGGTGACGCGGGCGGACCAGCGGTCCTGCAGCCGGTCGCTGTCGGAGAAGCGCAGCGAGGGCGCGCGGGACAGCGCCTGGGAAGTGACGCCATCGGAAAACCAGCGGGCGGCGAAGCCGGGGCTGGCGGTGGCACGGTAGCGCAGGGCGCCCATCGCCAGACTGTCGCAGCCCTGCACCGGGCCGGGGTGGCCGGTCAGGGCCGCAACCACCTCGCCCCGGCGCAGCCAGTCCTGGCTGACGTCCTGGTCGTCGATCACCAGATCGAACAGGAACCCGGGCACTTCGGCCAGTACGGGCAGGATCCAGGTCGCCAGGCTGTCTGCGTTGACCGCGATGCGCAGCGTCGCGCTGTCGCGCGTCTGGGCCGGCAGGTCCTTGGCCAGGCGGGATTCCAGCAGCAAGACCTCGTCATGGTGGCGGATGAGGCGCAGGCCAACGGGCGTGGCCACGCAGGGCTGGCCGCGGCGAAGCAAGAGGGTGCCGACGGTTTCCTCCAGCGCCTTGATGCGTTGCGACACCGCCGAAGGCGTGACGTTCAGGCTGGCGGCGGCCAGATCGAAACTGCCGCGGCGGTGGACGGCGGCCAGGGCGGCCAGCTGGGCGGGGTCGAGCATGGCGGTGTCTCGCGGTGGCCGGGGGTTTGCTGCTGGTCCCCTCGCGGTATCGGGCCCGAGCTGAAGATTAGCCGGCCTTATGATGGCAAAGGAAGATTAATTCGCCTTGGTCGATGGGCGACGCTACCAAGGGGCAGTCACAAGAAGGGACGGGCATGACGGGCGAACGCGACCTGGGGAGGCTTCTGGCAGGGATGAGGCCGGAACTGAGTGCGATGGACTGGGGGTTCGCCTGCGCGGACCGTGTCCCTGAGGCGGTGCAGCCCTTTGCCGTGGTGGCCGAGGACGAAGGGCTGACGCTGGTGGCGCCGATGGACCGGCTGCGGCAAGCGGGGTTGCAGCCACAAGGCCCGATGGCCCGCATCACGCTGCGCGTTCATTCTTCGCTGGTGGCGGTCGGCCTGACCGCGGCGGTGGCGGGCGCGCTGGCGGCCGAGGGGATCAGCGCCAACGTCATCGCGGGGTTTCACCATGACCACATCTTCCTGCCCGCGGCGCAGGCCAGGCAGGCGATGCAGGTGCTGGACCGGCTGTCGCGGAATGCTTGAAGCCGTCGTTGCGGGGTATCTGACCAGCCTGAGCCTGATCCTTGCGATCGGGGCGCAAAACGCCTTTGTGTTGCGACAGGGCCTGCGGCGCGAGCATGTGGGCGCGGTGGTGGCGGTCTGTGCGGCGTCGGACGCGCTGCTGATCGGGGCCGGGGTTGCCGGGTTCGGCGCCGCTTCCGAGGCGCTGCCCGGGCTTGCCGAGCTGGCGCGCTGGGCGGGAGTCGGGTTCCTGGTGGTTTATGGCGGCTTGCGGTTCCTGGCCGCGCGCAAGGGGGGCGAGGCGTTGCGGCCGGCGCCCGATGCGCAGGCTCCGCTGCGCCGGGTGCTGGCGATCTGCCTGTTCCTGACCTGGGCCAACCCGCATGTCTATCTGGATACGGTGGTGCTGCTCGGCTCGATCAGCGCTCAGTACGCGCCGCATGGGGTGGCTTTCGGGCTGGCGGCTGCGGCGGCCTCGTTCAGCTTCTTCGCCGCGCTGGGGTTTGGCGCGCGCCTGCTGGCGCCGGTGTTTGCCAGCCCGCGGGCCTGGGTGGCGCTGGAGATCGGGGTGGGGCTGACGATGTGGATCATCGCGGCGGGGCTTGCGTTTTCCTGACGCCCGGTGTGGAAGCGCCGGCATGACGGATGCAACCGACCAAGGGCGGCCTCTGGCGGGGGCGGCGTGGATGCTGGCCTCGGGACTGGCCTTCGTGGGGGTGAACGGGGTGGTCAAGCACCTGGGCACCGAGTTGCCGGCGGCGCAGGCGGCGTTCATCCGGTTTGGCTTTGGCGTGGTGTTTTTCCTGCCGATGCTGCGGCCGATCCTGCGCAGCCGCTTTCCAGCGCCGGTCTGGCGCCTGTTCGGTTGGCGCGGCGTGCTGCATGTGGCCGCGGTGGTGTTCTGGTTTCACGCCATGGCACGGGTGCCGGTGGCCGAGATGTCGGCGATTGCCTTCCTGAACCCGGTCATCGTGCTGGTTCTGGCCGGGGTGCTGCTGGGCGAGCCGCTGGGCCTGCGCCGGGCGATGGTTGTCGCGGCGGCGCTTGCGGGGACGCTGATCGTCCTGCGCCCCGGCTTTCGCGAGGTGACCGAGGGGCACCTGAGCCAGATCGCGGCCACGGTCTGCTTCGCCTTCAGCTACCTCTTTGCCAAGCGCCTGAGCCTGATCGCCCCCGCGGGGGTGGTGGTCGCGGTGATGTCGGTCAGCGTCACGCTAGGCCTGCTGCCGCTGGCGCTGTGGGTCTGGCAGCCGGTCGGGGCGGTGCAACTGGCCTGGCTGGCGGTGGTTGCCGCGCTGGCCAGCTTCGGACACTACGCCATGTCGCGGGCCTTTGGTGCCGCGCCGCTGTCGGTCACCCAGCCGGTGACCTTCCTGCAGATCCTGTGGTCTGCGGCCTTGGGGGCGCTGGCCTTCGGCGAGGCGGTGGACCCCTGGGTGATTGCCGGCGGCGCGCTGATCGTCGGCGCGGTCAGTCTGAACACCTGGGCCGAGGCGCGAACCGGCCGGGCGGCGCTGCCGACCGGTGTTGCGCCCTGAGGCCCGGCGGCGCGCGGTCGGGTTACCGGGCCTTCAGCACGCTCTCCTAGGGTCGCGCGTCAAGGCGTTCCCGCGGAGGTTTTCATGGCAGACGACACCACCATCCTGGGGCTTCCCCTGATCCTGCCCAATCAGGCGCAAAAACATGTCACCCACAACGAGGTGCTGGGGGTGCTGGATGTGGTCGTGCAATTGGCGGTGATCAGCCGGACGCTGACCCTGCCGCCGGCGCTGGCCGGGATCGGCGACCGCTATATCGTGGCCGCCGGCGGGCAGGTCGAGTGGGCCGGGCAGGACGGCAAGGTCGCGGTGATGACCGAGACCGGTTGGCAGTTCCATACCGCCCGCCCCGGCTGGACCGCGCAGGTTCTGGCCGAGGGCCGGCCGGTGGTCTGGACCGGGTTGGGCTGGGCAGTGCCGGCGGGGGCCGACGAGGCCAGCTTCCAGCGCCTCGGCGTCGCGGCCACGCCGGATGCGACGAACCGGCTGGCGGTGTCTTCGGCTGCGACGCTGTTGACCCACGCCGGGGCCGGGCATCAACTGAAGCTGAACAAGGCGGCGGCGGGCGACACCGCCAGCCTGCTGTTCCAGACCGGCTTTTCCGGCCGGGCCGAGATGGGCACGGCGGGCGCGGACGACTTCTCGGTCAAGGTCAGCGCCGACGGGTCAAGCTGGTTCAGCGCCCTGACCGCGGCGGCGGCGACCGGCGAGGTGACGCTGCCGCAACCGCTGCACCTGGGCGGCCAGGCAAGCGACCCCGCCGCCCCGGCGGACGGCACGATGTGGCTGAACACCACGACGGGCGAGGTCAAGCTGCGCACCGCGGGCACCACCATCGTGGTCGGCACCGGCGGCAGTGGCGGCGGTGTCAGCGACGGCGACAAGGGCGACATCACGGTCAGCGGCACGGGCACGGTCTGGTCCATCGACGCCGCTGCCGTCTCGCTGGACAAGCTGGCCGATCTGGCCAGCGGGTCGATCCTGGGCCGCGCGACGGCGGGCGCCGGCACGCCCGAGGCGCTGACGGCGGCACAGGTCAAGGCCCTGCTGTCGATCGGGGTGGCCGATGTGGGCAGCCTGCAGGCCACCCTTGACGGCAAGCAACCCTTGGCAACGGTGCTCACGAACACCACGGCCAGCTTCACCGTGGCGCAGGAGACGAAGCTGGCCGGCATCGCCGCCGGGGCCAATGCCTACGTCCACCCGAACCACAGCGGCGATGTCACCTCGACCGGGGACGGAGCGACCGTGATCGCGGCGGCAGCGGTGACCAATGCCAAGCTGGCCAATGTCGCCACCGCAACGCTCAAGGGGCGGGCCACGGCCGGGACGGGCAATCCGGAAGACCTGACCGGCACGCAGGCGACCGCCCTGCTGGACACCTTCACCAGCGGCGCCAAGGGTCTGGCCCCGGCCTCGGGCGGCGGAACGACCAACTTCCTGCGCGCCGACGGCAGCTGGGCCGCGCCGTCCGGCGGCGGCGGCGGTTCCCCGGGCGGGGCATCCGGCGAGGTGCAATACAACAACGGCGGCGCCTTCGCCGGAGCGGCCGATGTCGAGATCGAGGGCGGCCAGTTGCGGCTTCCGGTGATCTCCGCTCCGGCCGCACCGGCGGCCGGCGGTGTCAAGCTGTTCGGCCGCAATGTCGGCGGGCGCATCCTGCCGGCGATCATGGGGCCGTCGGGACTGGATTCGTCGCTGCAACCGCTGCTGGCCCGCAACAAGGTGGGCCTCTGGGTTCCGCAGGGCAATGCCAACAGTGTGACGGCGCTGGGGCTGGCGACCCCGACCGCGACCGGAACCGCCACGGCCGCAAGCGTTGCCACGACAAACCTGCACACGATGATGCGCCGGATCGACTATCTGGTCACCACGGCGGCGACCACGGCGGTGGCCGGCTTCCGCTGTGGCGGCAACCAGTTCGGCATCGGCGGCACGGCAGCCGCGCTTGGCGGGTTCCTTTACGTCTGCCGCTGGGGCAATGCGACCGGCGGCGCGACGGCAACGCACCGGGCCTTTGTCGGGTTGCGCAACTCGACCGCGGCGCCGACCGATGTCGAGCCTTCGAGCATTGTCAACATGGTCGGCATGGGGTGGGACGCTGCGGATGCGAACGTCCAGGTCCTGCACAACGACGGGTCCGGCACCGCCAGCAAGATCGACCTTGGGGCGGCGTTCCCGGTTCCGACCGCCGACCGGTCGAGCGTCTATGAACTGGTGCTGTTCTCACCGCCCGGCACCACGCAGGTGCTGAACTATGAAGTCAACAACCTGGTCACCGGGGCGACCGCCAGCGGCACCGTCACGACCGACATTCCGGCTGCCGCCACGCTGTTGAACCTCTACGGCTATGCCAGCGTCGGCGGCACGTCTTCGGTCATCGGCATCGCGCTGATGAGCTGCTACATCGAAACCGACTACTGAGTGCAGCGCCGGCTTTTCCACGGCCCCGACCGGGCGGTGTTTGACAGATCCTGTGGCGGTCCTCTAAGTGGGGCCGCCATATGTCTGGGAAGGTGCCGAAATGCGGATCGCGATGATCGGGACAGGTTATGTCGGCCTGGTTTCGGGGGTGTGTTTCTCGGACTTCGGGCACGAGGTCGTCTGTGTCGACAAGAACCCCGAGAAGATCGAGCGGCTGCAGGCCGGCGAAGTGCCGATCTACGAGCCCGGGCTTGAGGCGCTGATGGCCAAGAACGTCGCCGCCGGGCGGTTGAGTTTCACCACCGACATCGCTCAGGCGGTGGCCGGCGCCGAAGCGGTGTTCATCGCCGTGGGCACGCCGACGCGCCGGGGCGACGGCCACGCCGACCTGAGCTACGTGATGGCGGCGGCCGAGGAAATCGGCCGCGCCTTGACCAACTACGCGGTGGTGGTGACGAAATCCACGGTTCCGGTGGGCACCAACCGCAAGGTGGCCGAGGCGGTGCGCGCCGCCAATCCGGGCGCGGTGTTCGATGTCGCTTCGAACCCGGAGTTCCTGCGCGAGGGCGCGGCGATCGACGATTTCATGCGCCCCGACCGGGTGGTGATCGGGGTCGAGGGCGACCGCGCGCGCAAGGTGATGGCAGAGCTTTACCGCCCGCTCTCGTTGCGCGAATTCCCGGTGGTCTATACCGGCCTGGAAAGCGCCGAGATGATCAAGTACGCCGCGAACGCCTTTCTGGCGACGAAGATCACCTTCATCAACGAAATCGCCGCGCTGTGCGAACGGGTCGGGGCCGACGTCAAGGCGGTGGCCAAGGGCATGGGGATGGACGGCCGGATCGGGTCGAAGTTCCTGCATGCCGGGCCGGGCTACGGCGGGTCGTGCTTTCCCAAGGACACCAAGGCGCTGGCCCGGATCGGCCAGGACCACGCGGTGCCGATGCAGATCGTCGAGACCGTGATCAAGGTCAACGAAGAGGTGAAGCGGCGGATGGTCGCAAAGATCGAGGACCTCTGCGACGGGGTTCTGCGCGACAAGACCATCGCCATCCTGGGCGTGACCTTCAAGCCCAACACCGACGACATGCGCGAGGCGCCGTCCCTGACCCTGGTCCCGGCTCTGGTCGGGGCGGGGGCCAAGGTCCGGGTCTGCGATCCGCAAGGCAAGCACGAGGGCGAGGCGCTGCTGCCGGGAGTGAAATGGGCCGACAACGCCTACCAGGCGGCACAGGGGGCCGACCTGGTGGTGATCCTGACCGAATGGAACGAGTTTCGCGCGCTGGACCTGGGCCGGCTGGCCAGAAAGATGGCGGTGCCGCGCCTGGCTGATCTGCGCAACATCTATGATCCGGCCGAGGTTGAGGCCGCGGGTTTCGAACGGTACGCCGGCGTCGGGCGCTGATCAGACCCGTCCGAACAGCGCCGCGGTCTGCATCAGGGCCTGTCCCCCGCGCGACGCGCGGCCGATGCCGGCGGCTGCCAGCGCCCTGGCCCGGTGCAGTCCGGCCGGCGGGGCGGCAAGGTAGGCCGTCAGCGTCTGCCGCGCCGGTGCGGTGAGCAGGGTTTCGACGCGCGCCAGTGCCTGCGCCTGCGCCCGCATCGCGCCGCCCCACCGCCCCGAGGCCAGCATCGCCAGCCGCCGCAGCGCCGCCCGCGCATCGCCGCTGCCGCCCAGTTCGTTGCCGCCATGCTGGCGATACAGCGCCACCGGCAGCGGGTCGAGCAGCAGCCGCCCGCCGGCCCCGGCGACAAGCTGGTAAAGAAACCAGTCGTGATAGGCGATGCCGCGCGCACCATCAGGCCCCAGCAGGGCCAGGGCCTGCCGCACCAGCGCAAGTGCCGCGGAGTTCAGAACCAGGGTGTGGCCGCCGAACAGGTTCTGCACCAGCGCATTGCCAAAGCCCGGCTGCGCCCCCGGCGCCCTGGAACGGCGCAGCGGCCGAAGGCCGGCGTCGCACAGCAGGCTTTCGGCGGCATAGAGCGCCGGCCCCGGCGCCGACCCCAGCCGCCGCAGGGCGCGGGCGAGCTTGCCCTTCAGCCAGACGTCGTCCTGGTCGGCCAGCGCCACCGGGCCATCGGGCAGGTCAGGATGCGCCAGCGCGGACAGGAAGTTCGCCGCCGAGGTTCCGGCACAGGGACCCCGGGTCAACCGCAGCGGACGCGGCAGGGAGAAATTGGCCAGCACGTCGCGGGTGGCATCGGTCGAATCGTCGTCCGAGACGAACAGCGACCAGTTCCGATGGCTTTGCCAGGCCAGGCTTGCCAGCTGCGCCGGAAGATGTGCCGCGCCGTTTCGGGTGGCCATGACGATGCTGACGTGATCCTGCGCCATGCCCCTGTCCTGCCGCCGAAAGGTGAAGATTTCGCGCATATTCGACCGGCATTGCAGCGAAATGCCCGGTTTGCGCCGCGGTTTCTGCCCGCCCTGATCGGTTTTGCCCGGCAATCCTGACCGCTGGGGAACATGTGGCGGGGGCCGGGGTGTATTCCTTTCAGACGATCGAGACCTTCCTCGACGCACCGCTCAACATGGTGTCGGGGATCGACGACCTGCTGCTGACGGTGCAGGGCGGCACTGTGATGCTCTACTCCATCACCCGCGCGGGTGGCGGCGTTCTGGCGCTTGAGATCGACGCCGGCATGACGCAGGTCGGCATGATCAGCCTGGCCGCAACCACCATCCTGCCCGCCCCGGGCACGCTGGACCTGATGCCCTTCGCCGGCCAGACGGTTCTGGTCACCTCGGGGGCGAACCAGGCTCGCACCCTGACCTACCGGCTGGAGACCGACGGGACATTCGACCGCTGGATTCGACCGATCGGCAGCCTGGCCGGGGTGATCTCGGCCGAGACTTGGGTGCAGACCGGCGGGCAGACGTATTTCTACGGGGCACGGGCCAACGACGGGTCGATCCACGCCTTCAGCTGCGGCCAGGACGGTACCATGACCTTGCTGCAAGAGCTGGAGGCCGGCCCTGACTTGCAGGGCATCGACATCCGCAAGATGACCGCCGTCAGCATCGGCGGCCAGCCCTACGTCATTGCCTTGTCGCTGGCCGGGGACCGGGTGACCAGTTACGCAGTTGGCGCCGATGGCCGGCTGACCGAGGCGGGACGCATCGGCGCCGCGGCCGGCCTGGGCATGTCTGACCCGACCGCGGTCGCCGCCATCGAGTCGGGCGGGCGCAGCTTCCTGGTTGTCGCTTCCGCCTCGTCCTCGTCGCTGTCGGTGCTGGAGATCGCGGCGAACGGGCGGCTGAGCGTGACCGACCATGTGATCGACACGCTGGACACGCGGTTCGCCGGCGTCTCGGCGGTGGCGGCGGTCAACCTGGGCGACCGCGCCTTCGTCGTGGCGGGCGGCGGCGACGGGGGCTTGCACCTTTTCGCGCTGCTGCCCGATGGCCGGCTGGTGCTGACCGCCACGCTTCTGGACACGCCCGAACTGGCGCTGGAGGCGATCACCGCGCTTGAGGCGCGGGTGGTGAACGGCCAGATTGAGGTCTTCGTGGCGGGCGAGGGCACCGGAATCTCGCGTCTGCGGCTGGACCCGGGGGCATTGGCGCCGACACTTGCGGGCACGGCGGGCGCGGACAGCCTGACCGGCGGGGCGGCGGGCGACCTGATCCTGGGCGGCGCGGGCAACGATGTGCTGGCGGGCGAGGCGGGGGCCGACATTCTGGTCGACGGGGCCGGATCGGACACGCTCTCTGGCGGTGCAGGGGCCGATGTCTTCGTGCTGGACGCCGATGGCGCGACCGACCGCATCGCCGACTTTCAGGTCGGCATCGACCGCATCGACCTGTCGTCCTGGGGCCGGGTCCATGATGCGGCCGACCTGACCATCACCCCGACCGCCACCGGCTGCACCGTCGGCTGGCGGGGCGAGGTGCTGGAGATCTTCTCCTCGAACGGTCTGCCGATCCTGGCCGCCACGCTGGCGCGCACCACCCTGTTCCCGCTGTGGCACGAACCGCCCGCGCGCACAAATGCCGACGGCCGATTCATCGGCACCGAGGCCGCCGACCTGATCTATGGCACCGCGGGGGACGATGTCTTTCTGGCTTCGCCCGGGTCCGATACCATCGACGGCGGCGAGGGCCGCGACCTAGTGGACTTCTCTGCGCTGAGCGTGGGACTCTCGGTCAGTCTGTCCGAGGCCCAGGCCGTGCCGATGGCAGTCGAGGCGACCGGGCAGCCGGTCTATGTCGCGATCGAGGACCTGGCGGGCACCCGCTTCGCCGACACGCTGACCGGAAACGCCGTGAACAACCTGCTCTTGGGCAACGACGGCGCGGACATGTTGCTGGGTCTGGCCGGCAACGACCAGTTGTTCGGCGGCGAGGGCAACGACACCCTGCGCGGCGGCGCCGGGGCCGACCGGCTGGACGGTGGCAACGGCAAGGATTTTGCCACCTACTCCGATGCCTCGGCCGGGCTGCGGGCCGACCTGTCGTCGCCCGGCACCAACACCGGCGACGCGGCGGGCGACACGTTCCTTGCCGTCGAGAACCTCGCCGGGTCGCAGTTCGCCGATGTCCTGATCGGCGACGCGGGGGCGAACGTGATCACCGGCAACGGCGGCGCCGATGTGATCGAGGGCCGCGGCGGCGACGACCAGCTGCTGGGCGGCGCGGGGGCAGATGTCTTCGTCTTCAATGGTGGACGCGACCTCGTGCTCGACTTCGAGACCGATATCGACGCGATCCGGCTTGATCCCGGTCTCTGGGGTGGCGGGGCGCGCAGCATCGCCGATGTCCTTGCCCCCGAGAACGTCATCCTTGGTGCCGGTTCGGTCACGCTGGTCTTTTCGGCCGAGGACCGGCTGGAGATTCGCGGCATCACCGACCCCATCCTGCTGTTCGACGACCTGCTGTTCGGCTGACCGCGCGAAAGCGGCAGCGTTAACCATATGTTGACAGGCTCGGGTGCCAATTGTACCCGCTTGGCCCGGGGGCAGAATTGACGCTTCGGCCGGATCGGAGGCGACGTGAGCGACTTTGTGACCGAAACCGCCTTGCCCGGCGTGCTGATCCTGACCCCGCGGCGGTTCGGCGATGCGCGCGGCTGGTTTGCCGAGACCTTCAGCGCGGCCCGGATGGCCGAGGCGGGTTTGGACCATCTGACCTGGGTGCAGGACAACCACAGTTTCAGCGCCGCAAGGGGCACCCTGCGCGGGCTGCATTACCAGGCCCCGCCGCATGCCCAGGACAAATTGGTCCGTTGCTCGCGCGGCGCGATCCGCGACGTGGCAGTGGATTTCCGCGCCGGCTCTCCCAGCTTTGCGAAATGGGTGGCGGTGGACCTGACGGCCGAGAACGGCCGCCAACTCCTAGTGCCGCGCGGCTTCCTGCACGGCTTTGTCACCCTGACCGAGGACACCGAGGTGCAGTACAAGTGCACCGATGTCTACGCCCCCGATTGCGATGGCGCGGTGCGCTGGGATGACCCGGAAATCGGCATCGACTGGGGGCTTGAGGCGCCCGTTCTGTCGGCCAAGGATGCCGCAGCCCCGCTGCTGGCCGCGGCGCCGCGGCCGTTCCGGTGGGAGGGCGCGGAATGAAGCTGCTGGTCACCGGCGGCATGGGCTTCATCGGCAGCGCCGTGGTCCGGCTGGCCGTCGCCCGCGGGCATGAGGTGGTGAACCTTGACGCCCTGACCTACGCCGCCTGCGAGGCGAACGTCGCACCGGTGGCGCAATCGAACCTGCACAGCTTCGAGCAGGCCGACATCCGTGACCGCGCCGCGCTGGACCGCATCTTTGCCACCCATCGCCCCGATGCGGTGATGCACCTGGCCGCCGAAAGCCACGTCGACCGCAGCATCGACGGCCCGGCGGACTTTGTCGAAACCAACATCACCGGCACGTTCAACCTGCTGGAAGCCGCCCGAGCGCATTGGACACGGGCCGGGAAGCCGGAGGGGTTCCGCTTCCACCACATCTCGACCGATGAGGTGTTCGGCTCGCTTGGCCCGACCGGCCGGTTCACCGAAACCACGCCCTATGACCCGCGCAGCCCCTATTCGGCGTCCAAGGCGGCCAGCGACCATCTGGTCCGCGCCTGGCATGAGACCTACGGCCTGCCGGTGGTGCTGACCAACTGTTCCAACAACTACGGGCCGTACCATTTCCCCGAAAAGCTGATTCCGGTCGCGATCCTGAACGCGCTGCACGGCCGGCCGATCCCGGTCTATGGCAGGGGAGAGAACGTGCGCGACTGGCTGTATGTCGAAGACCACGCCGACGCGCTGCTTCTGGTGGTGCAGAAGGGGGCTGTCGGCCGCAGCTACAACATCGGCGGCGAGAACGAGCGGCGCAACATCGACCTTGTCCGCACCATCTGCGCGCTGCTGGACGAGATGCGGCCCAAGCCGGGCAGCCATGCCGACCAGATCACCTTTGTCGCCGACCGCCCCGGCCATGATGCGCGCTATGCCATCGACCCCAGTCGCATCCGCGAGGAACTGGGCTGGCGGCCCAGCGTGACGGTCGAGGAAGGCCTGCGCCGCACCGTCCGCTGGTATCTGGACAACGAGGCCTGGTGGCGCCCGCTGTTGGATCGGCAGGGCGTGGGGCAACGCCTGGGCACGCGGGCGTGATTGGCGCCGGCAGAACTGGGGCCTGCGGAGAAGAAGAGAGAATTTTTCGCGAACACGGCAAGAAAGCCTTAACGGTGTTCGTGCAGAGATCGAGGCATTGAAGGGGGACAGGGTCCCCGGGCGGCAGGAGGTCGCGGAATGAAGCTTCTGGTCATCGGTCGAACCGGTCAGGTCGCGCGGGAACTGGCGCGCGCGCTGCCGCAAGGCACGACGGCCAGCTTCCTGGGCCGGCAAGAGCTGGACCTGTCGCGCCCCGATCAGGCCGCCGCCGCGGTGGCCGCAACGGACGCCGATGCGGTGATCAACGCCGCCGCCTGGACCGCGGTCGACCGGGCCGAGGCCGAGGAAGACGCGGCGCGGGCCGTGAACGCCGATGCCCCCGCCGCGATGGCCGAGGCCGCAGCGCGCAAGGGTCTGCCCTTCCTGCATGTCTCGACCGACTATGTGTTCGACGGCACCGGCACGCAGCCCTTCCGCCCCGATGACCCGACCGGCCCCTTGGGCGCCTATGGCCGCACCAAGCTGGCGGGTGAGCAGGGCGTGCGCGCCGCCGGCGGGCCGCATCTGATTCTGCGCACCAGCTGGGTCGTCTCGGCCCATGGCGCGAACTTCGTGAAGACCATGCTGCGCCTGGGCCGCGAACGCCCCGTGCTGCGGGTGGTGGCCGACCAGGTGGGCGGCCCGACCCCCGCCGCCGACATTGCCGCCGCCCTGCTGGCCGCCGCGCAGGCCATGGCGCAGGGCACCCCCGGCGGCACGCATCATTTCGCCGGCAGCCCCGATGTCAGCTGGGCCGATTTCGCCCGTGCCATCCTTGCCGCCGCCGGCCTTCCCGCGCAGGTGGAAGACATCACCACCGCCGATTACCCCACGCCGGCCCGCCGCCCGGCCAATTCGCGGCTGGATTGCACGGCCTTCACCGCTGCCTTCGGGGTGCCGCGCCCCGACTGGCGACCGGGCCTGCACAGCATTCTCAAGGAGCTTGACGCATGACGATTGCGCGAAAGGGCATCATCCTGGCCGGAGGGTCCGGCACAAGGCTCTGGCCCATCACCCTGGGCCTGTCCAAGCAGCTGCTGCCGGTCTACGACAAGCCGATGATCTACTATCCGCTCAGCGTGCTGATGCTGGCCGGCATCCGCGAGATCGCGATCATCACCACCCCCGACGACCAGCCGCAGTTCCAGCGCCTTCTGGGTGACGGCAGTGCCTTCGGCCTGCGGTTCACCTGGATCGTGCAGCCCAGTCCCGACGGCCTGGCTCAGGCCTACATCCTGGCCGAGGATTTCCTCGCTGGGGCCCCCAGCGCCATGGTTCTGGGCGACAACATCTTTTTCGGCCACGGCCTGCCCGACTATCTGGCGGCGGCGGATGCACGCATCGACGGCGGCACCGTCTTTGGCTACCGCGTGGCCGATCCCGAACGCTATGGCGTGGTGGATTTCGATGCGCAGGGCCATGTCCGCGCCATCATCGAGAAACCGGCGAAACCGCCGTCGAACTATGCCGTGACCGGGCTTTACTTCCTTGACGGCCGCGCGCCGGCGCTGGCGCGGCAGGTCCGCCCCTCGGCCCGGGGCGAGCTGGAGATTGCCGACCTTCTGGAGATCTACCGTGCCGAGGGCAGCCTCGGCGTGGAACTGCTCGGCCGCGGTTTTGCCTGGCTGGACACCGGAACCCACGGCAGCCTGCTGGATGCCGGCAATTTCGTGCGCACGCTGGAGGAACGCCAGGGCCTGCAGGTGGGCTGCCCCGACGAGATTGCCTATCGGATGGGCTGGATCGACCGCGACATGCTGCGCGTTCGCGCGAAGGCCTACGCCAAGAACGACTACGGAAAATACCTGGCCGACATCGCCGGCTGACCGCCCTTCACACCGCAGACCAAGGACGCTGACCCATGCTCAAGCTTGTGGGCTATCTGCACACGCTTGCCCTTTACCCGGCAGCCCGGGTGATCGTGGCCGCGCAATCCGCGCAGACCTGGGCGAAAACCCTGGGTAAACAGCCCAAGGTGCATCATGAGGCCGCCTATGACGGCCGCCCGATCCTGCTGCTGGCGCTGTATGAAAAGGGCAGGCTGCGGCCCGACGTGATCCGCCTGCTGCGCGCCGCCCGGGCCGAGGGGCTGTATGTCCTGGCGGTGAACACGCTGCGGCTGAAGGACCCGGGCGCCAGCCGCGACCTGATCGACTGCTATATCGAGCGGCCGAACTTCGGCCGCGACTTCGGCAGCTACAAGACCGGCTTTCTGCATGTGTTAGACCGTGGCTGGCAGCAGACCTGCCCGCGCCTGCTGATGATCAACGACAGCATCTTCTTCTCGGCCGAGCGGATGCCCGCCTTCCTGCGCGACATGATGGCGTCGGATGTGGAAGTGCTGGGCAGCACCGAGAATTTCGAGATCGAGTATCACCTGGGCTCGTTCTGCATCGCGATGGCGCAGCCGATCCTGCAACACCCGCAGTTCCAAGCCTTCTGGCGCGGCTACCGGCTGACCGACGTGCGCCCGCTGGTGATCAAGCGCGGCGAAATGGGCCTGTCGAAGGTGCTGAAGCGCTGTGCCTCGAGTCCGCAGGCCTTTGCCGCGCTTTACGGCGCGCGCCGCTACCTCATGGCGCTGAACGAGGATGATGCGCTGATCGACATCGCGATCACCCGCGCCCGCACCTCGGACCTGACCAACTGGAAACGGGTCCGCCCGGAAAGCATTCGCGTTGCGCTGCAAGAGCGGTTCTTCGCGCCGGTGAACACGCTGTCCAGGCAGGTCGAGAAGCACGACATCCAGCTGGATGCGACGCTGGAAGACCTGAACCGACGCGCCTTCGTAAAGGATCGGGAAACCTTGCTGGCCTATCTTCGCAAGAACCTGGACGACAGCACGCAAGCGGACGAGGGGATTTTGATGGAAGCGATCCGGTCCGAACTGGGGCACGCCTTCATCGAGGGCAGCCAGATCCACCAGAACGCCGCGATTCTGCTGCATATGGGCATGCCGTTGGTCAAGCTTGATGGGCTGTATCGCGGCATGTTCAACCTGTTCGACATCCGCAATATCACCGCCCCGCTGCAACCCGGCGAGCAAGAGGAACTGACCGCGCTGCTGGTCGAACGGCCCTACGGCAACGACACGTTGATCGGCTGGCGCAAGGCCGCCTTCAACCGCGGCCTGATCTAGGCGGAGGGGGCAGAACATGATTGCCATGGCGCAACCCGGGTTCCACGGCCTTCCGACCGTTTTCGACCCCGCTTCCGATCGCAGGCCGGACGCGGGCGTCGACCGGGAGCCGCACCGCAGCACGGCGGGCCAGACCCACGGCCGGTGTGCGCGGCTGGTCGATCTGCCTGGCCATGCCAGGCGCGATCCGCTGGTGGTCTATCTCCAACTCGGCAGTGCCGCCGGCAGCCGCCTCTTCGAGGTGCTGCACCAGGCGCTTGGCCCCGGCATCTGGCATGCCGAGAGTCTGCAAGGCGATCCCGCCGCGCTGGCCCGGCAGGTGCAGCACAGCGGCTGGATCTCGGGCCATCTGGCCCCGTACAAGCTGCTTTGTCTGCTTGGCGGCGCCACCCGGCGGCCGCTTCGCCTGTTCACCCTGGTGCGCCGGCCGGTGGACCATGTCGCTGCGATCTGCGCCTGGCTTCTCGACCAGCACCGCCAGGGGCCGGCCGTGCTTCAGGCGCTGAACCCGCAGATCCGCGGCGCGGCCGAGGCGCTGGCCGGCGCGGACTGCACCGATCCGGCCGGGATGATCCGCACGCTTGACCGCCATTCCGGCGTTTTCCTGAACGCCCAGGCCCGGGCCCTGTTTCCGGCCGGCGCCGAGGCGATGACCGCGGCCGAGATGCGCCGTGGCCTGGAAAGCCATGAGAGCATCCGCCTTCACGACGAGATCGGGCTGCTTGCGATCGAGATGACCGGCCACCCCGGCTTGACGGTCCCGCGCGAGGTGACCCTTCCCTGCCGCTTTGAAAGGGCGGTGCTCCGCGCGCCTGAAGTGCTGGCATTCCTTGCGCGCGCCAATGCCGCCGACGCCCGCCTGGTGGCGGTGGTGCGCGAACGCGCCGCCCGTGCGGCGGCCCGTGTCACGGAGGGCTGAGCCGATGCATGTCGCTCTCGATCTGTTCGAAGACCTCGCCCTTCCGAAGGCCAGCGTCCTTCTGGCCGTGCGCAACGGCGCGCGGCACTTGCCGCAACAGTTGGCAAGCGTCTACGCGCAACAGGGGGTCTCGGTGCGCGTCTACGCCTCGGACGACGGCTCGACCGATGGGTCGCGGACCTGGCTTCAGGCCCATACGGCCCTGCGGGGCGCGGCGCTGCGGCTGACGGAAGGCCCGCGCCAGGGGGCGGCGGCGGCCTTCCTGGCGCTGCTGTCGCAGGCACCCCTGGCGGCCGAGATCACCGCGCTGTGCGACCAGGACGACGTCTGGCTGCCGCGCAAGCTGCGCCGCGCCCAGGCCGCGCTGGCCAATCTGCCGGCAGGTCAACCCGGCGTGGTGGTCGGCGCCCGTTTGTTCACCGACGCCGACCTGCGGCCGCAGGGGCGCGATGCGGCGTGGCGTCGCCACCCGGGCTTTGCCAACGCTCTGGTCGAGAACATCCTGCCAGGCAATGCCATGGTGATGAACGCCGCCGCCCTGGCCATCGTCCGCGCCAGCCTGCCGGCCGCCCAGGCCGCCCAGGTGCCGCTGCATGACTGGTGGATCTACCTGGTCCTCTCGGGCGCCGGCGCAACCTTCATCCGCGACCCCGAACCGATGGTGCTGTATCGCCAGCACGACGGCAACCAGATCGGCCGCAACGACGGGCCGCTCGCCCGCGCTGCCGGGATGGTCCGGGCGTTGGGCGGGCGCTACCGCGACCGGGTCGACGCCAACCTTCGGGGCCTGCGCGCCTGCCAGCACCTGCTGACGCCGAAGAACCGCCGTCTCTTGCAGGATTTCCTGGCGCTGCGACGCAGCCCGCTGCGGCATCGCCTGACGCAGATGGCGCGCCTGGGCCTGTACCGCCAGGGCCGGCTGTCGCAGGCCGCGCTGCACCTGGGCCTGGCGCTGGGAAAGGCATGACCATGCGCCTAGTGTTCCAGCAGCAGCCACTTGGCATGCCAGCTGAGCAGCCGCAGCCCGAACAGCAGCAGCGCCATCGACACGCCGCAGACATACAGCGCCGAGGTGTAGCTGTCGGGATAGTCGGGGAAGAACCCCGAGCGCATGATCCCGGTGACATGCACCAGCGGGTTCCACCACAGCGCCGCCTGCAGCGCTTCGGGCATGCGTTCGAACAGCACCAGCCCGCCCGAGACCAGGAACAGCGGTCGCGAGATCAGCGACCAGATCACATGCCAGGCATGGAAGCGCAGGAAGAGGTAGGCGTTCAGCGTGCCCACCGCCAAGGCGAAGAAGGCCGCCAGCGCCAGCGCCTCGGCGATGCGGCCGATGTCCATCACGGCGCGGGTCTCGAACAACAGCAGCACGCCGGTGATGACGATGAAGAAGACCAGGATCTCGGCCAGAAGGTTGACCAGAAACCGCGCCAGGATCGCGTCGACAAAGGTGACGACGGGATAGCTGAGCAGCGGTTTCGAGAACACCAACGCCCCGCTGACCCGGTTGGCGACCGTGGTGAACAGGGTGAAGGGCAGCATGGCCGTGGCGTAGAACAGCTCGAAGCTGGTTCCGATCGGCGGGGCCGCGAAGAAGAACGAAAAGGCGAAGGTCAGGATGGCGATGCCGGCCACGGGTTCCAGGATCGCCCAGAGAAACCCGCCGGGCGAACGCCCGTAGGACGTGGCCATCTCGCGCAGCATCAGCGCGCCGACCGCCCGGAAGCTGAACAGCGGTCGCCGCGGGGGCGGCGGGGAATTCCCGCTTGGGTGGATCGGTTGCGCACACATGCGGGCGCGAGGGTCCTTTCAGGGTCTGCGGTTTCCTTAGCATCCGCCGCGGGTTGCGCCAAGCGTGGCGTGCCGTGCGGGCGCGGCCGCACAACCTGCGGTCTGGCTGTGGCCGCGGGCAACCCCTTCCGTCAAGGCATGAGGACGATGTGAGCGCAGAACGCCCGCTTTCCCCCGCACAGGCCACGCCGGTCGGTCACAGGCCCCCGGCGGCGCAACCCCCGGCCCCAACACTCACGCCTCCCGGTCCGCCGGCGCCAGCCAGGCCAACCGTCGTGGCTCCGGCTTCGGCTGCCGCTCCGGCGCTGTCCGGCCGGGCCGAGGCGACCGTCCTGCGCATCCTTCCCCCGGCAAGGCCCGGACGGTTTCGCCTGCGCCACCACCTTGTGGCGCTGTCCTTCGTCCTGGGCGTGGCGCTGCCTGCCGCGATCAGCGCCTGGTATCTCTGGACGCGGGCGGCGGATCAGTATGCCTCGACTGTGGCTTTCTCGGTGCACCAGGAACAGACCGAGTCCGCCTTGTCGCTGCTGCGCGGCTTTGCCTCGATCTCGGGCAGCGGCTCGGCCGACACCGACATCCTGTATGAATACATCTTCAGCCAGCCGCTGGTGGCCGAAATCGACACCGAAGTCGGCCTGCGCGCCCTGTGGTCCAAGGCCGAGGGCGACCCGGTCTTCGCCTTCGACCCAGAGGGCACGATCGAGGATCTGGTCAGCTATTGGGAAGACATGGTGACGGTCTACTACAATGCCAGCACGCGGCTGATCGAGATCCGGGTGCTGGCCTTCGATGCCGAGGATGCCAGGCGCATCTCGACGGCGGTGTTTGCAAGATCGAACGCGATGATCAACCGGCTGAACGACATCGCCGCTGCCGACATGATCCGCTACACGCAGGAAGAACTCGCCGAGGCAGAGGCCGAGTTGCGCGCCGCCCGCCAGGCGGTGACCGATTTCCGCAACCGCCACCAGCTGGTCGATCCGGCGGCCGATCTGGCTGCGCAAAGCGGCATCCTGGCCGGGTTGCAGCAGGAACTGGCCGCGGCACGGGTCGAACTGGACCTCTTGCGCGACCGTGGCGCCAAGGCAGACCCGCGCATCGGCCCGATGGAACAGCGCATCCAGGTGATCGAAACACGCATCGCCGCCGAGCGGCAGAAGCTGGGCCTGGGCAACGATGGCGAGGGCGAGGTGATGGCCGACGTGGTGGCCGAGTATGAGCGCCTTCAGGTCGATCGCGGCTTTGCCGAAACCGCCTATGCCGCGGCGCGCGCCGCACATGAGGCCGCGCAGACCGAGGCGCGGCGGCAAAGCCGCTACCTGGCGCCGCACATCGCGCCGACGCTGGCCGAAAGTGCCCGCTTCCCAGAGCGCGGCAAGATCATGGCCGTGGTGGCGGTGTTCCTGTTCATGCTCTGGGGCATCGCCGTCATGCTGTACTATTCGCTGCGCGACCGTCGCTAGGCCCGGGGGACCAAGGTGATCGAACTGGTCAACCTGTCCAAGACCTACCGGATGAGCGGGGTCACCAAGACGGTGCTGCACCGCACCTCGATGCGGCTGCCGCGCGGGCGCACCATCGGGCTGGTCGGCCGCAACGGGGCGGGCAAGTCCACGCTGCTGCGCATGATCGCCGGCACCCAGGCGGCCTCGTCCGGAGAAATCCGGCTGCACGGGTCGGTGTCCTGGCCGGTCGGCTTTGCCGGCTCGTTCCACCCCGACCTCAGCGGCGCGCAGAACGCCCGCTTCGTGGCCCGCATCTACGGCGTCGACAGCGACGAGCTGATCGCCTTCGCCGAGGATTTCGCCGAACTGGGCGCGCATTTCCGGCTGCCGGTGCGCACCTACTCGTCCGGGATGGTGGCGCGCCTGGCCTTTGCGCTGTCGATGGGCATCGCCTTCGATTGCTACCTGGTCGATGAAGTGACAGCGGTGGGCGATGCTGGTTTCCGGACCAAGTCCGATCGGATGTTCCGCGCCCGGATGCAGGGGGCGGGGGGGATCGTCGTCAATCATTCGGATGCGATGATCCGCGACCTCTGCGACGGCGTGCTCTTGCTGGAAGACGGCCACCTGACCTGGTTCGAGGATGTGGCCGAGGGGCTGCGCCAGCATCAGCGCAACATGGCCCGCTGATCGGCCGGGTTCGACAAGCCCGCCCGCTTGCGTTACCCCTTGGTCCGAACGGCCCAAGGGGGAATAGATGGCGGATCGGGTGCTGGTCACCGGTGGCGCGGGCTACATCGGTGCGCATGCCTGCAAGGCGCTGGCGCGGGCGGGCTTCGTGCCGGTGGTCTTCGACAACCTGTCCACCGGCTGGGCCGAGGCGGTGAAATGGGGGCCGCTGGTCAAGGCCGACCTGCTGGACCGCGCCGCCGTCGACGCGGCCCTGGCCGAGCATCGGCCCGTCGCCGTGATGCACTTCGCCGCGCTGTCGCTGGTGGGCGTGTCGATGCAGGACCCCGGGCTTTACTGGCGCACCAATGTCAGCGGGGCGCTGAACCTGGTCGAGGCCTGCGTTGCGGCGGGGGTAAAGAATATCGTCTTTTCATCGACTTGCGCCACTTATGGCGACCAGGACGGGGTGCTGCTGACCGAAGATGCCGCGCAGAAGCCGATCAACGCCTATGGCGGCTCGAAGCTGGCGATCGAGGGCATCCTGCGCGACTTTGGCGCGGCCCATGGCCTGGCCCATGTGATCTTTCGCTATTTCAACGTCGCCGGGGCCGACCCCGAGGGCGAGGTGGGCGAACAGCACCGGCCCGAGACGCATCTCATTCCGCTGATGCTGGACGCGGTGGCGGGCCGGCGCCCGGCGCTGACGGTCTTCGGCACCGACTACGCCACGCCCGATGGCACCTGCGTGCGCGACTATGTGCATGTCGCCGACCTGGCCGAGGCGCATGTTCTGGGCCTGCGCCGGCTGCTGCAGGGGCGGGGCGACGGGGTGTTCTGCCTTGGCTCGGGTCGCGGGTTTTCTGTGCGCGAGGTGATCGAGGCCAGCCGGGCGGTGACCAACCGCGAGGTGCCGGTGGTGATCGGCGCCCGCCGGGCGGGGGATGCGGCAAGCCTGGTCTGCGCCAGCACCCGCGCCGTCAGCGTGCTGGGGTGGCAGCCGCAGCGATCGGACTTGCGGCAGATGATCGGCGATGCCTGGGCCTGGGCTCAGAAGCCGGGCTTTGCGGGCTAAAGATCCCAGTCCAGCGCGGGCTTCTTCGGCTCGGCCGGCCCGTCCGCAAGCCCCAGCCAGCCGCCGCGGATGGGCAGCCTGCGTTCCACCCCCCAGTCGCCGGTGACGGTGAGGGTGTCGCCTTCCAGCATCACGCCGGCCACGGCCTGCCCGCCGGGCCAGCGGATCGCGCCCAGGATGTGGCGCACTTCGACGGTGCCGAAGGGGTCCAGCACCAGCAGAGGCGGCTGGCCGGCGGCGGTCAGCGGGTCGGGGGTTTCGCGCGACGACAGGCCCAGAACGGGCAGAGCCGCGCCTTCCTCGATGCCGAGGCAACCGCGATGCCGGCCGTTCCAGGGCGCATAGTCGCGGCCGCCGTTGGACTGCCAGAGCATTGTCATCGG
The DNA here is from genome assembly GCF_020564565.1 of Rhodobacter sp. Har01. Classification (GTDB taxonomy): domain Bacteria; phylum Pseudomonadota; class Alphaproteobacteria; order Rhodobacterales; family Rhodobacteraceae; genus Pseudogemmobacter. Next base: position 212,136 of record NZ_JAJCTD010000003.1, on the reverse strand, counting down.
CAGCCGGCGGGCGTTGCGCAAGGACAGGAACAGGTCGCCCTCGGCGGGCCGGACCACGGCGGTCCAGCCCAGGCGCGCGGCGGGGTCTTCGACGGCCGAGATGAAATCGTCATGCGCCTCGGCCCAGGGGTAGCGGTGCAGGTTCACCGTGCTGCCGTCGGCGGCGGGGAATTCGGTCGGGTCTTCCTGCCGGCGCGGGTAGGCGAGGAACGACCGGCCGCGGGCGGGGTCGGGTTCCAGCGGTTCGCGCAGGGTTTCAAACCAGCGCTTGCGAGAGAACGACAGCTTCGCGCCGTTCGGCACGGAGACCATGGCGTGGTTGCAGACCGGCAGGGTGCCGCTGCCGCCGACGAACAGGTGGCGCTGGTACAGGAACGGGTGGTCGTCGGTGACCGACAGCTCCTTGATCAGGGTGGCGCCCTGGATGTCTTGGTCGAGCATTGCCCGCAGGGTGCCGGGGGCCGAGGGGGTGACGGCCCAGGTGCCGTTCGCCGCCGGGCCGTGCAGGCCGGCGGGCAAACCATCGGGGCCGGGTCCCATGGGCGCGGCCAGGAAATCGCCCTTCAGCCAGCGCTGGTGCGGCGGGGCGTCGGGGGGGACTTCGGTCTCGGCCCAGGGGGCGGCGTGCAGGGGGGCGATCTCGGCGCCCTCGTCGGTGACGGTCAGGCGGGTCAGGGTGCCGCCGCGCGGATCGAAGTCGAAGGCGATGCCGCGGGCGGTGACGGTCTGGGGCATGGTGGACTCCTCTGGCAGAGGCAGAGGCTAGTCCTCTGCAGCCCCCGGCTGCAAGGGCGCAGAGGAACTGGCAGGGCACTTCGGCTCCGGCTAGGTTGGCCGCAGGGAATTCCGTTTGGGAGGCAAGGATGACGGGGCGGCTGCAAGGCAAGGTGGCGGTGGTGACGGCGGCGGGGCAGGGCATCGGGCGGGCCTCGGCTATGGCCATGCACCGCGAGGGGGCGCGGGTGATCGCGACCGACATCAACGCAAGGACGCTAGAGGACCTGGCCGCGGCGGGGCTGGAGACGCGGCTGCTGAATGTGCGCGATCCGGTGGCGGTGGCCCGGATCGCGGCGGATTTGCCGGAGACGAACGTGCTGTTCAACTGCGCGGGGTTCGTGGCGAACGGGACGATCCTGGACTGCACCGAAGAGGACTGGGCGTTCTCGCTGGACCTGAACGTGACGGCGATGTTCCGGATGTGCCGGGCCTTCCTGCCGGGGATGGTGGCGTTGGGGGGCGGGTCGATCGTCAACATGGCGAGCGCGGTGGGGTCGATCATCGCGGCGCCGAACCGCTTCGTCTATGGCGTCACCAAGGCCGGCGTGATCGGGCTGACCAAGGCGGTGGCGGCGGACATGGTGACCAGGGGCATCCGCTGCAACGCGGTCTGTCCCGGCACGGTGGAAAGCCCGTCCCTGGACGAAAGGCTGCGGGCGACGGGGGACTATGAGGCGGCGAAAAAGGCCTTCATCGCCCGGCAGCCGATGGGGCGGATGGCCTCGGCGGACGAGATTGCGAACCTGGTGGTCTATCTGGCCTCGGACGAATCCAGCTTCACCACCGGCCATGCCCATGTGATCGACGGCGGCTGGTCGAATGTCTGAAACCGGGTGTCCCATGATGGGACAGGCTGCGGGCCTTGGAAATTCAAGGGCTTGGCAGGCCGTTTTAACGATTTGTTAGGAAACCGCCTGCGCCGTCAGACCGCCATGGTCGCCGCCACGGCGCGGCCCCAGCGGGCATAGCGGACGTCGCGGGTGGCGGCATCCATCGCGGGGGTGAACCGGCGTTCGAGCGCCCAGGTCTTCTGGAAGTCCTCGGGCGGCGGGCAGACCCCGGCCTGGAACCCGGCCAGGTAGGCGGCCCCCAGCGCGGTGGTCTCGGTCACCACGGGCCGATCGACCGGAGCACCCAGGATGTCGGCCAGAAACTGCATCGTCCAGTCCGAGGCGGTCATCCCGCCATCAACCCGCAAGACGCCGTCGGCGGCGGCGCCCCAGTCGGCCCGCATCGCCTGCAACAAATCGCGGGTCTGGAAGCCGACGCTTTCCAGCGCGGCGCGGGCCAGTTCGGCCGGGCCGGAGTTCCGCGTCAGCCCGAAGATCGCGCCGCGGCAATCGGGCCGCCAGTAGGGCGCACCCAGACCGGTGAAGGCGGGCACCAGGATCACGTCCTGCGTCGGATCGGCGGTGTCGGCCAACGGCTGGGTCTCCTTCGCCTCTCGGATGATCTTCAGCCCGTCGCGCAGCCATTGCACCACCGCGCCGGCGATGAAGATCGAGCCTTCCAGCGCATAGATGGTGCGGCCACCCAGCCGGTAGGCGATGGTGGTCAGCAGCCGGTTCTTCGACGGCACCCGGTCGGCGCCGGTGTTCAGCAGCGCAAAGCACCCGGTGCCGTAGGTGGATTTCATCATCCCGGGTGCAAAGCAGGCCTGGCCCACGGTGGCGGCCTGCTGGTCGCCGGCCACGCCCAGGATCGGGATCGGCCGGCCGAACAGGTCAGGCCGCGTTTCGCCGAACGGGGCGGCGCAGTCGCGGACTTCGGGCAAGAGCGACATTGGCACGTCCAGCAGCCGGCAAAGCTCGGCGTCCCAGTCGCCGGTGGCGATGTTGAACAGCATCGTGCGCGAGGCGTTGGTGGCGTCGGTGGCATGGACCTTGCCGCCGGTCAGCTGCCAGATCAACCAGGTATCGACGGTGCCGAAGGCCAGCTCGCCCCGCGCCGCACGGTCCCGCGCGCCGGGCACGTTGTCCAATAGCCACTTGACCTTGGTGCCCGAGAAATACGGGTCGAGCAGCAGGCCGGTGCGGTCGGTGACCATCGTCTCAAGGCCCTGATCGCGCAGCCGGGCGCAGGTGTCGGCGGTGCGCCGGTCCTGCCAGACGATGGCGCGGTGGATCGGCTGGCCGGTGGCGCGGTCCCAGATCAGCGTCGTCTCGCGCTGGTTGGTGATGCCGATGGCGGCGATGTCGGCGGCGCGCAGCCCGGCCTTCTCGATCGCCGCGCGGGCGGTGCCGGCAACGGTGGACCACAGGTCGGCGGGGGCATGCTCGACATGGCCCGAGGCGGGGAAGTGCTGGGCGAATTCCTCTTGCGCGACGGCCTTCACCCGCAGCGCGGCGTCAAAGACGATGGCGCGCGACGAGGTGGTGCCCTGGTCGATGGCCAGGATGTGGGTCATCAGTCCCTCCGTTCGGATGCGGCGGTCATTCGGCGGCCCGCGTTGCGGTTTCGGCCATGAAGGCGTCAAGGGCGGCGATTTGGTCGGGTGTCATCCGCAGCCCCAGCTTGGTGCGGCGCCAGACCACGTCTTCGGCGCTGCGGGCGAATTCGTGGGTCATCAGCCAGAGCACCTCGGCCTCGCTCAGGGTGGCGCCGAAATCGCGGCCCAGTTCGGCGGGGCTGCCGGACCGCCCCAGGATGGCGGCGGCCTCGGTGCCATAGGCGCGGACCAGTCGGGTGGCCCAGAATTCGGTCAGGAAGGAATGCTGCGCCATCAGCGCGCCGCGCAAGGACGGCACGCCGTCATGCGGAAAATCGCCGCCGGGCAGGGGCGCGCGGGCGGTCCAGGGGGCGGTCATCTGCGGCAAGGCGGGGGACAGGCGGTCAAGGGCGGCCTCGGCCAGCCGGCGGTAGGTGGTGATCTTGCCGCCGAAGATGTTCAGAAGCGGCGGGCCGTCGGCGTTCAGTGTCAGCACATAGTCGCGGGTGGCGGCGCTGGCCGACGCCGCGCCGTCGTCATAAAGCGGGCGCACGCCGGAATAGGTCCAGACCACATCGTCGGGGGTCACCGCCCGGGCGAAGTATTGCGAGACGAAGGCAAGGAGGTAGTCGCGTTCCTGGTCGGTGCAGCGGGCCTCGGACGGCAGGCCGGGGTGATCGACGTCGGTCGTGCCGATCAGGGTGAAGTCATGCTCATAGGGGATGGCAAAGACGATGCGGCCGTCACCGCCTTGAAAGAAATAGCAGCGGTCGTGGTCGTAAAGCCGGCGGGTGACGATGTGCGAGCCGCGCACCAGCCGGACACCTTCGGTGGACGTGATGCCGGCCAGCCGCAGCACCTCGCCCGCCCAGGGGCCGGCGGCGTTGACCAGGGCACGGGCGCGGTGGGTCTGCGGGCCTTGCGGGGTTTCGGTGGTGATCCGCCAGTGGTCGGCCTGGCGTTCGGCGCCTATGACGCGGGTGCGGGTCAGGATGCGGGCACCGCGCCGGGCGGCGTCGCGGGCGTTGAGCGAGACCAGCTTGGCATCCTCGACCCAGCAATCCGAGAATTCGTAGGCCTTCTGAAAGCGCGATTGCAGCGGCTTGCCGGCCGGGTCGAGGCCAAGGTCCAGCGTGCGGGTGGGCGGCAGGATCCTGCGGCCGCCAAGGTGGTCATAGGCGACCAGCGCGAGGCGGATCATCCAGTTCGGCCGGCGGCCGCGCATCCAGGGCATCACGCGCGACAGCAGGCGACCGGCGGGGGTGTTGCCTTCGAACCGCATGTCGGGGTGCAAGGGCAGCACAAAGCGCATCGGCCAGCTGATGTGGGGCATGGCAACCAGCAGGGTTTCGCGTTCCTCAAGCGCCTCGCGCACCAGGCGGAACTTGAAGTATTCCAGGTAGCGCAACCCGCCATGGAACAGCTTGGTCGAGGCCGAGGAGGTGCCCTGCGCCAGATCGCCCTGTTCGGCCAGGGTGACGGACAGCCCGCGCCCGGCCGCGTCGCGGGCGATGCCGCAGCCATTGATGCCGCCGCCGATGATGAAAAGATCGGCCGTCTGGGTCAAAGGCGCCTCCGGTCTTGGCGGCAGGGTGCGGGGTTTTCGCGGTTCGGTCAACTTGTTCTTTCGTTTTTGTGCGAATGCTGCAAGAACGAAGATCAAGGAACGGAATGCGCGCAAAGAGGATCGCATGGCGCTGAGCTTTCGTCAGACCGAGATCCTGGACATTGCCCGCGCCGAGGGGCGGGTCGTGGTCGAGGACCTGGCGCAGCGCTTCGAGGTGACGCTGCAGACGATCCGCCGCGATCTGGGCGATCTGGCGGGCCTGGGCCATCTGGACCGGGTGCATGGCGGGGCGGTGCCGCGGTCGGGCGTGGCGAACTTCGGCTATGACGCGCGGCGGCGGATGAATGCGGCCGGGAAGGCGGCCATCGGGCGGGCCTGCGCGGCGGCGATTGCGGACAATGCCTCGGTGATGATGACCCTGGGGACGACGGTCGAGGCGGTGGCGCGCGCGCTGGTGCGGCACCGCAACCTGACGGTGGTCACCAACAACGTGAACGTGGCCAACACGCTGGCGGCGAACCCGGGCTGCGAGATCGTGGTGGCGGGGGGCGTGCTGCGGCGGTCGGACGGCGGGCTGGTGGGCGAGCTGACGACGCAGGTCTTCGCGCAGTTCAAGGTGGATTTCGCGGTGATCGGCTGTTCGGCGCTGGACCGGGACGGCGACCTGCTGGACTATGACCTGGCCGAAGTGCGGGTGAGCCGGACGATCCTGCGGCAGGCGCGGCAGGTCTTCGTGGTCTGCGACCATGCCAAGCTGGCCCGGTCGGCGCCGGCGCGGGTGGCCTCGCTGGCCGAGGTGAAAACGCTTTTCACGGATTACCCGCTGCCGGACGACCTGGCCCGCCGCTGCGCAGACTGGGGCACCGCGGTGGAGGTGGCCGCGCCGGGCTGAGCGGGCTGCAGGGTCATGGGCCGGTTCCAGGCCCAGGCAGATGCCCGCCAGGTGCCGACCGGAAGGACATGAGCACAGCGGCCCTGCGAAGTGGCGCCAGTGGCCGCCCCGAAAGGCCGCCGGGCCGTCAGGTTCCGTCGGGACTGTCCCGCATCAGGGTCTTCAGGGCGGCCAGCGCCTCTGCCCCGGCAAGGGCCGCCTGCGATTCGAAGGCGCGGTACTGTGCCAGCACCTGCTGGCCGGTCTTGGTCAGCACCGCGCCGCCGCCACCGGGGCCGCCGCGCGTGCTGTCCACCAGCGGCGCCTGGAACATGGCGTTCAGCGTCTCGGTCAGCATCCAGGCGCGCTTGTAGCTCATCCCCATTTCACGTCCCGCCGCGGCGATCGAGCCGGTGCGCGCGATCCGCTCAAGCAGTTCGGCCTTGCCCGGCCCCATCATCCAGCTGTCGCCGAAATGGATGCGGATGCGCAGGCGGGCGGGCAGATCGGGCTGTTCGGCCGTGGACATGCCCGCAGGATTGCGGGAAGCGGGCCGCGGCTTCAAGTCCAAACGCGGGGCACCATCTTCCGTTTGTCCGGGGCGACGGGTAGAGGCTGGGGCAGAGCCGGGCCGCGGGCGCGATGCGCGGCCGGTCAAGACGGAGGATGCGATGACCGCAACGACCAAGGGCGCCGGCGCCGAGCCACGGCTGACCTCGCTGTCGCATGGCGGCGGCTGCGGCTGCAAGATCGCGCCGGGGGTGCTGTCGCAGATCCTGCGCGGCACCGGTGGGGGCGTGGTGCCCGAGGCGCTACTGGTGGGAATCGAGACCTCGGACGATGCCGCGGTCTATCGGCTGAACGAGACCCAGGCCATCGTCGCCACCACCGATTTCTTCATGCCCATCGTCGATGACCCGCACGACTTTGGCCGCATCGCCGCAACCAACGCGATCAGCGACGTCTATGCCATGGGCGGCACGCCGATCCTGGCGCTGGCCATCGTGGGGATGCCGGTCAGCGTGCTGTCCACGGCCACCATCGGCCGCATCCTGGAGGGCGGCGCCGCGGTCTGCCGGGCGGCGGGCATCCCGGTTGCAGGCGGCCACACCATCGATTCGGTCGAGCCGATCTATGGCCTGGTCGTGCTGGGCCTGGTGCATCCCGACCAGGTGCGCCGCAATGCGGCGGCGCAGCCTGGCGACGTGTTGGTTCTGGGCAAGCCGCTGGGCGTGGGGGTGATGTCGGCGGCGCTGAAGCAGGGCGCGCTGGGCGCCGCCGGCTATGCCACGATGATCGACAGCACGACGCGGCTGAACGCGGCGGGGCCGGATCTGGCCCGGCTGGACGGCGTGCAGGCAATGACCGATGTCACCGGCTTCGGGCTGGCCGGTCATGCGCTGGAGATGTCGCGCGGCGCCGGCCATGGCCTGCAACTGGACTGGGCGGCGGTGCCGCTTTTGCCGGGCGTGCGCGATCTGGCGGGGCAGGGCCACATCACCGGGGCCTCGGGGCGGAACTGGGCCAGCTACGGCGCCGAGGTGACCTTGCCCGCGGGCTTTGCCAGCATCGACCGCGCGCTGCTGACCGATCCGCAGACCAGCGGCGGACTGCTGGTGTCATGCCGGCCGGCGGCGGTGGGGGCGGTGCTGGAGACCTTCCGCCGCCACGGGTTTGACGCCGCGGCGGCGGTCGGCACGGTTACCGAAGGCCCGCCCGGTCTGGCCGTTTGCGGCTGACCGGCGGGGGCAGCGGGTACGGGCACGGGGGCGGGCACGGCATGTGCCGGGTCAGTCGCCCGCCGTGATCAGGCTGGCCGGAGTGGTGGAAAAGGTTCCGCGCGGGGCCAGCGAAACCACCAGCGCGCCGGCATAGACGGCAAGGAACAGCAGCAGCGCAGGGCCGGCAGCCAGGCCAGAGGTGCGCTTGCGCGTCAGGGTGTCGGTCATGGTGTCTCTCCCTTGATGCAGCTCTTCGGGGTCGATTGGGCCGATGCCGAGAGACTAGCATCGAAAGGCGGCACGAACCTCCCGTCTTTTCGGGGGTGGGCGGAAATTCTTCCCGGTTCGGGCCTGGGATGGCGAATTTTCGCCTGCCCTGAGGGTTTTCTGCGCCTGCGAAGGGACGTTTTCCGCCTTTTCCCGTATAGGGCGATTCCGGCGTGCTGCGGCTGCAAAGCCAAGGGGCCAGGCCGACGGTGCGGCCTGGCCCCCTTTCAGGCCCGAAATCGGGCGGGATCAGTAGCAGATGTACCAGTATTCGCAGTAGCCGTACCAGTCACACCAGTATTCCCAGTAGCAGGCGCCACGGGTCTTGGTCTCGGCGGCGTCGCGCAGGGCCTCGGCCTTGGCGACGACCAGTTCGTCGCCGGCGGCCAGTGCCACGGCTTCATCCAGCACCTTGCCAAGGTCCATCGGCGTGCCGCCGGCCTCGATCGTGGTGCCTTCGGCAACGGCGACCATCATCTGCACGCCGGCGATCATCGCCAGGGCGTCGCCCTTCGAGCGGCCGTAGTTGATCATCGCATTGGCGGTCTGCAGGGTCGATTGCGCCTCGGCCTGCTGAGCGGCATTCGGGGCGGCGGCGTCTTCGGCCATCGCAGCGGGGGCAGCGGCCAGAACGGCGGCCGAAAGGGCAAAGGCGGAAAGGAAACGCTTCATGTCATTCTCCCAAGGATCAAGGTCTGCACGTCCTGTCGGGTTTGGTCGAAAAGGTCCAACGGGCCGGAGGCATGCGCGAAATCTGCCTCAGCCTGCGCATCGGGGCAAATGAAATTCCCCGTCATGCGCAAGTGGGGTCAGGTTTTCCTGCGTGCCGGCGCCCCGGCTGCAACCGGCAAGCGATTTTGCGCGGCCGGTGGCACCGGTTTTCAGGCGCGGACGCCCGAGAACCGCGCTTGCCAGTCGGCGCGTTCGTCGTCGGTGATCTTGCGGAACAGGTTTTCCGGCACGCTGAACGGCTGGCCGGGGGCAAGCGTCCGCATCGCGGCAGGCAAGTCGTCAGGCCAGGTCCAGTCGGTGCTGCCCATCGCCTGCATCATCACCTCGGCCGCGTCGGGGATGAAGGGGCGGGCGAGGATGGCGTAGAGGCGGATCAGGTTCAGGCCCAGCCGGACCATGGCCTGGGCGCGCTCGGGGTCGGTCTTGACCACGGTCCAGGGCGCTGCGGCCTGCAGGTATTCGTTGCCGGCGACCCAGATCGCGCGCAACTCGGCTGCGGCCTTGCGGACCTCGATGGCGTCCATGCAGAGCTGGTAGTCGCGGATGCGGGTGGACAGCTCTTCGATCAGCTGCTCTTCCTGCGGGCCGTAGTCGCCCCCTGCAGGCACGGTTTCGCCGAACTTGGTGCGGGCGAACTTGGTGACGCGGCTGACGAGGTTGCCCAGCACGTCGGCCAGGTCCTTGTTGACGCTGGCCTGGAAGTTTTCCCAGGTGAACTCGCTGTCGGCACTTTCGGGGGCGTGGGACAACAGCCACCAGCGCCAGTAGTCGGCGGGCAGGATCGACAGCGCCTGATCCATGAACACGCCGCGGCCCTGCGAGGTGGAGAACTGGCCGCCGTCGTAGTTCAGGTAGTTGAAGGATTTCAGGTAGTCGACCAGCTTCCACGGTTCCCCGGACCCCAGGATGGTGGCGGGGAAGGACAGGGTGTGGAAGGGCACGTTGTCCTTGCCCATGAACTGGTAATAGGTCACGTCACCCGCGCCCTTGTCGGTGCGCCACCAGCGTTCCCAGTCGGCCTCGGGGCGGCCATGGGCATCGGCCCATTCGGCGGTGCAGGCGATGTATTCGATGGGGGCGTCGAACCAGACGTAGAAGACCTTGCCTTCCATGCCGGGCCAGGGCGCCTCGCCGCGGCGCACCGGGATGCCCCAGTGCAGGTCGCGGGTGATGCCGCGGTCTTGCAAGCCGTCGCCGTCATTCAGCCATTTCTTGGCGATCGAGGTGGTCAGGATCGGCCAGTCGGTTTTCGAGTCGATCCAGGCCTCAAGCTTGTCGCGCAGGGCACGCTGCTTGAGGTAGAGGTGCTTGGTCTCGCGCACTTCAAGGTTAGTGCTGCCCGAGATGGCCGAGCGCGGGTTGATCAGGTCGGTCGGGTCAAGCTGCTTGGTGCAGTTTTCGCACTGGTCGCCGCGGGCCGCCTCATAGCCGCAGTTCGGGCAGGTGCCGGTGATGTAGCGATCCGGCAGGAAACGGTTGTCGTCGATGGAAAAGACTTGCTTTTCCGACACTTCCGAGATGTAGCCGTTGTCGGCCAGCTTGCCGGCGAAATGCTGGGTGAGCCGGTGGTTGCGCTGCGACGAGGACCGGCCGAAGTGGTCGAACGACAGCCGGAAGCCGGCGGCAAGGTCCTTCTGGACATGGTGCATCTCGGCGCAATAGGCCTGCACCGGCTTGCCGGCCTTGGCGGCGGCCAGTTCGGCGGGCGTGCCGTGTTCGTCGGTGGCGCAGATGAACATCACCTCGTGCCCGCGGGCACGCTTGTAGCGGGCGAAGAGGTCGGCCGGCAGCTGGCTGCCGACGAGATTGCCCAGGTGCTTGATCCCGTTGATGTAGGGAATGGCGGAGGTGATGAGGATTCGGGCCATGCGCGCGCCTTTCGTGCCGGTCGGGTCGTGCCGGTCGGGGGCTTTTATCCTGCGCCGGGGCCAAGGGCCAGAGGGTCGGGCCGGCGCGCGCGGCGGCGGCCGGGGATACGGAATTCGAAGTCGAATTCCGTGCACGATTTTCGCGCGAAAATCGCTTCCCGGCGGATGCCGCGGGGCCTCAGTCGGGCAGGCGGGCGACGGTGGTCTGGTTGTCTTCGTCGCGGCTGACGGTCCAGGCGCCGGGGCCGGCGTCGCGGGCGCGCAGGCGCTGCATCCGCCAGGCCTGGTGCCGCTCGATCAGGGTCGAGCCGGAGGGGATGGCGTCCATCCGCCAGCGGCTTTCCACCCCGGCCGCGCCGCCGTCGCCCGGGGTCAGCAAAAGGCCAAGGGGCGCGATGCGGCCCCAGTGATGCGCCGCCTCGGTCCCGGCCTCGGCGGCCAGGTTCATCCGGCGCACCGGGGTCAGCGCGGGCACCGTGGCGACCTCGGCCACCACCAGCGGCACGGCGCCCGAGCGCAGGGTCTCTTCGACGGTCCAGAGAATCTCTTCCGGCCGCCGCGTGCGGACAAAGACCACGCGCGCCGGATCGGCGAAATCGAGCAAGCCGTCGGGGAAGATGCGGCCGTTGAGCCAGCCGGGAAAGACCCAGAGCACCGGGCCCTCGGAAAGCTCCATCACCATCGCGGCCAGCGCCAGCCGCGAGGTGCCGCAGATTTCATGCACCCGCGCGCGGCGCAAGCTGGCCACCCCGCCGGGCAGGGGTTGCAGCGGCGCGGCCGGGCGCGGATCAAGGAGGCGCGGCAGAGACATGCCGGGAAGTTTATCGCGTTCCCGTTCTGTTCTCAATTCCCCATGTTGGACGGCACCCCCCGTCCGGTTACCCTTGGCCGCAAAGGCCAGCACAAGGAAGAATTGCCGCCATGAAGATGATTCCGCTGGGTCGGTCCGGCCTGACCGTCTCCGAACTGTGCCTGGGCACGATGACCTGGGGCAGCCAGAACACCGAGGCCGAGGCGCAGGCCCAGGCCGATCTGGCGCTGGAGCGGGGGGTGACCTTCTGGGACACCGCCGAGATGTATCCGACCAACCCCGTGCGCGCCGAGACGGTGGGCCGCACCGAAGAGATCATCGGCACCTGGCTGGCGGCGCGCGGCGCGCGGTCGCGGCTGGTGATCGCGACCAAGGTCACCGGCAAGGGCCAGGTGGTGCGGCCGGGCGAGCCGATCACCGGGCGCAGCCTGCGGACGGCGCTGGAGGGGTCGCTGCGGCGGATGCAGACCGATTACGTCGATCTATACCAGTTGCACTGGCCGAACCGGGGCAGCTATCACTTTCGCCAGGCCTGGAGCTATGCCCCGCACGGCGCCGACCGCGCGGCCGAGATGGCGCACATGACTGACGTGCTGACCACCGCCAGGGCGCTGATCGACGAGGGCAAGATCCGCGCCATCGGGATGTCCAACGAAAGCGTCTGGGGCGCGGCGCGCTGGCTGCATCTGGCCGACACGCTGGGCCTGCCGCGGATGGCATCGGTGCAGAACGAATACAGCCTCTTGTGCCGGCAGTTCGATACCGACTGGGCCGAGTTCAGCCTGATCGAGGAGATGCCGCTCTTGGCCTTCTCGCCGCTGGCGACGGGGCTGCTGAGCGGCAAATACGCCGGCGACGTGACGCCCGAGGGCACCAGGCGCGCGGTCAACCCCGACATGGGCGGGCGGATCACGCCGCGGGTGTTCCCGGCGGTGGCGGCCTATCTGGGCATTGCCGCGCGGCACGGGCTGGACCCCTGCCAGATGGCGCTGGCCTTCTGCCGGTCGCGGCCGTTCACGACGATCCCGATCCTGGGGGCCACCAGCGTTGCCCAGCTGGAAACGGACATCGGCGCGGCGGGGCTGGTGCTGGCACCCGAGGTGCTGGCCGAGATCGCGGCGGCGCATCGCGAACACGCCCGGCCCTACTGAGCCGCTTGCGGCGGCGGGGCGTTTCGGGGCAGATGGGCCAAGGGCAGGAGCGGCAGATGCCGATGGCAGGATTGTTTCCCAAGGCGGCAATGGCCGTGCTGGCGGCGCTGGTGTTGGCCGCCTGCGTGCCCGCCCTTGGCCCCGCATTTGGCCCAGCGAAGAAGCCGGCCGGGCCGAATCCGGTGACCGGCGGCGAAATCGAGGTCACGGTGCTGGACGATCTGACCGCGGCGGGGGCAGAAGCGCCGGCCGGCAGCTCCGGTGCGGCCGCGCTGCCCGCCGGGACGCCGGCCGCACTGGCGCCACCGCCCGGCGCCGTGAAGCCGCGCCCGCGCCCGTCCGCAATGGCCGCGCCGGCAGCCGAAGGCGAGGCGGCGGCCGAGGGCAAGCCGGTCATCCCGCCCGCACCCGAGGCGGCCGAGGCGGTTCCCGAGGTCGAGAAATCGGCGGCCCAGGTCGCCTGCGAGAAGAAGAAGGGGGTCTGGGCCAAGGCGGGCGATGGCGCCCGGGCCTGCGTCACCTATACGCGCGACGGCGGCAAATCCTGCGATTCGGGCAAGGATTGCGACGGCGACTGCCTGGCGCGGTCGCGCAGCTGCGCCCCCTACAAGCCGCTGTTCGGCTGCAACGAGATTCTCGACGACGGTGGCCGGAGGACGACTCTGTGCCTCGACTGACCCCGCCCGCCTCGCTGCTGTTGCTGCTGCTGGCGGCCTGCGTCCGGACGGCGGCGCCGCCGGCGACCGCGTTCCGCCCGGCCGCGGCGGGCCTGTGGTCGGTCGCGGCCTTCGTGCCGGCGCGGCTGGACGGGCGCTGGCGGCAGGTGGCGGCCTATTCGGCGGCGGAAACCCCCGGCTGCCGGCCGGGCGGAGCCGAGTTCACCCGCCGCCCCGGCGGTCTGACGATCGCGGCCCGGCTGTGCCTGAACGGGCGCGAGGTGACGGTCTCGGGGCCGGTGGGCGCGGCGGGGCCGGGGCGGCTGGCGGTGCCGGGGATGGCGGACTGGTGGGTGATCTGGGTCGACAGCGGCTATCGCACGCTGGCGGTGGCGACGCCCGACGGCAGCTTCGGCTTCGTGCTGGACCGCGGCGCCATTCCGTCCGACCGGCTGACAGCGGCGGCCGAGATCTTCGCGTTCAACGGCTATTCCAGGGCCCGGCTGCGGCCGTTCTGACCGGCCCTCCGGCCGGGCGGATGCCGCCGGAACGGGCAGCGACACATCATCGCAGGGGCGCGCGCGAATCCGGTCGTTCCGGCCCGCCACCGGCAGTTTCGCCGCGCCCGGCCTGCGGATTCGGCATCTGACGGCCCGGACCCAGGCCGTCCGACCCCGGAAGGGCGGATGCTTCGCAGCGCCGGGGGGTTCCCGACGAACGGCGAAGGTGGTATCGCGAGGCGCGAGTGAGACACGGAGGCGTCAGACATGCGCATCGAAACTCCTCAGGCCGAATGGCCGACAATCTACATTCTGGCAGGGACCTATGTCGTCTGGGCACTGGCGACGTCGGTGCTCTGGGCGGCCTGGCCGGTCGCGTTCATCCTGGTCGCGCTGGCGGTCGCACAGCATTCCTCGCTGCAACACGAGGCGCTGCACGGCCATCCGACCCAGAACGAGACGCTGAACCACCTGCTGGTGTTCCCGGCCATCGGGCTGTTCATCCCCTACCTGCGGTTCCGCGACACCCACCTCAAGCACCACTACGACCCGGCGCTGACCGACCCCTACGAAGACCCCGAGTCGAACTTTCTTGACCCGGCCGTCTGGGAGAGCCTGTCGCCGCGGCAGCAAAGCCTGATGCGGTTCAACAACACTCTGGCCGGGCGAATGCTGGTCGGCCCGGCGATCAGCTACTATGCTTTCGTCAAGGCCGACCTGGCCGAGATCAGGGGCGGCAACGACCGCATCGCCCTGGCCTGGGCGCTGCACGGCATCGGCGTGATGCTGGCGCTGTTGTGGATCGTGGGCTTCGGCGCAATGCCGGTCTGGGCCTGGGTGCTGGCATCCTACTTCGGCGCTTCGTTGCTGAAGATCCGCACCTTCCTGGAACACCGCGCGCACGAGAAGTTCCGCGCCCGCACGGTGATCGTCGAGGACAAGGGCCCGCTGTCCTATCTGTTCCTGAACAACAACCTGCACGTGGTGCACCACATGCACCCCAAGGCGTCGTGGTACAAGCTGCCGGCGATGTATGCCGCCAAGCGCGACCACTACCAGCGCCGCAACGAGGCCTACGTGTTCAAGAGCTACAGCGAGATCTTCTCGAAGTATTTCATGACCGCGAAGGACCCGGTGCCGCATCCGATCTGGCCGGTGGACAAATCGGGCGCCGATCCGGGCGAGATGATCGACGATACGCTGCCCGTCGCACCGACGCCGGCCCCGGCCCCGGCCCCTGCCGCTGCCGCTGCCCCGGCGTCCGGCATGGCGGCCGAGATGTCGGATGACGGCATCGTCGTCGATGTCGAGGACGCCGAGGTGATCGCGCCGGACGACGCCACGCCGCCCGAGACGCGCAAGGGCCGCAAGGGCAAGTAGCGCCCGCTGCCGCGCCCTTTGCGGGCACGCCGGCGGCGCGTTGACAGACGCAAGCGCCCGGTCCGCGGACAGCGGGGTGGGCGCCTTCGCTTTGCGCCGCTGCGGTCAGGCGATCCGACGGAAGGTCGGGACCGGACCCGAGTTGTCGAAGAACGGCACGCCAGGCTGGTCGCCGCCGGCCAGGAGGTTGGTCACCTCGGCCAGCACCACCTCGGTGATGAAGGGCAGGTCCAGCGCCCGCGCCTCGGCCAGGCCGATCCAGTGCAGGTGCGAAAGCTCGTCCGAGGCGCGGGCAAAGTCGTCGGGGTCGCCGGCCAGGCCCGCGGCATCGGCCAGGAAGAAGCTGGCATCGAAGCGGCGGGAGCGGCCGGGCGGGGTGATGGCACGGAAGACAAAGCGCAGCGGCGGGGCGTCGGGGCGCAGCGAAAGCCCGGTCTCCTCGGCCAGTTCGCGCAGCGCCGCGCCCACCAGGGCCGCCGCCGGCACCGGCGCAGAAGCCAGCCGCGCCGCGCAGGGCGCGGCCAGCGGCATCGGGCCGTCGCAGCCATCGCCGGCATCCACCGCGCCGCCCGGGAAGACGTATTTCGACGGCATGAAGGCCGCCCCGGCGCCGCGCTGGCCCATCAGGACCTGTGGCCCGCCGGCGGACTGGCGCACCAGGATCACGGTTGCGGCGGGGCGAATCGGCTCAGCCGTCATCCTGGCCGAACCCGTGCATCCGCTTGGACCACTGCACCCCCACCAGAACGCCCTTGAGCCGCGGCAGCAGGAACAGCGACAGCGCCACGCAAGCGACCGAAAACACCGTGGCCGAGGTGAGCGGGTCGGGCCGCCACTGGGTGAAGACAAACAGCATCAGCGGCGCCATCAGGTGGCCGACGATCAGGATCGTCAGATAGGCCGGCCCGTCGTCGGCGCGATGGTGGAACAATTCCTCGCCGCAGACCGGGCAGGTGTCGCGCACCTTGAGATAGCTGCGCATCATCGGGCCGCCGCCGCAATTCGGGCAGCGGCATTGCCAGCCCCGCCGGATCGACGGCCAGAACGGGCGGTCATCTGGGTCAGGAAGCGGCGAGGCGGCGTCGTCAAGTGTGGCGGTCTGCAACATCATTGGTCCAGGTCCGGGACAGTCCCGGTAAGATTTATCTCATATATACCGTTTTCTGACTCACGGAAGCCCCAGCGTCGCTGTGGCCAGTTGTCGCAAGGGGCCGCGACGGAATCCCCCAGGCGGGGCGTTTGAGAACCATGACGGGGTGCTGCAGCCTGCGGTGCCCCCCGCAACGCAAACCAAGGATGAACCGAATATGAAAAACCGCAAGAGCCTTGCCGCGATTGCCCTGGTCTCTGTTGCCGCTGCCGCACTGGGCACGGCCGTGCTGGCCCAAGGTCCGATGGACGCGCCGGGCGGGATGGGGACGATGATGCTGAACCAGTTCGACGCGGTGGATGCCGACAAGGACGGCAAGGTCACCCAGGCCGAGCTGGACGCCTTCCGCACCGCCCGCTTCACCGAGGCCGATGCCGACAAGGACGGCTTTCTGAACCAGGACGAACTGGCGGCGATGCAGCTGAAGATGATGCAGGCCCGCATGGCCGACCGCGCCGCCCGGATGCTGACGCGGCTGGACGCCGACAAGGACGGCAAGCTGGCCGCCACCGAGATGCCTGCCGTCCAGGTCGAGGCCCGGATGTTCGACCTGGCCGATGCCGACAATGACGGCGCGGTGTCGAAAGACGAAATGCAGCAGGCGCAGGCCTGGATGCAGGGCCATCGCGACGGCAAGCGCGACCGCGGCCATGGCAAGAACCGTGGCGGCGACGGCTGGGGCTGGTGGAACTGATCAGTCCCTTTGCACGGCAGGGATGCCTTGCGCTAGAACCCCGGCATGACCATGGCCCGCGATCTGACGGCAGAGGCGATGACGGACGAGGACCTTCTGGTCCTATACGCCGACGGCGACCCTGCGGCAGCGCGGACCCTGGTGCTGCGGCTGTCGCCGCGGGTGCTGGGGTTTGCCGCCCGCCTCTTGGGCGGCGACCGGGCCGAGGCCGAGGACGTGGCGCAAGAGGCGCTGCTGCGGCTGTGGCGAGCGGCGCCGGGCTGGCGGACGGGCGAGGCCAAGGTCTCGACCTGGCTTTACCGGGTGGTGTCGAACCTGGCGACCGACCGGCTGCGGGCCCGCGGCCGGCGGCGGCAGGACGGCCTGGACGACGCGCCGGAAGTGGCGGACGACAGCCCGGGCGCGGTGGCGCAGCTGATCGAGACCGACCGCCAGGCGGCGCTGACGCGGGCCCTGGCGGCGCTGCCCGACCGGCAGCGCGAGGCGGTTGTGCTGCGCCATCTGGAAGGCCTGTCGAACCCCGAGATCGGCGCGGTCCTGGGGGTGGGCGTCGAGGCGGTGGAAAGCCTGGTCGCCCGGGGAAAGCGGGCGCTTGCGTCGGCCCTGGCGGGCCAGCGCGACGGCTTGGGATACGAAGGAGACTGAGCGATGCGCGACCCTGATCTTGACCGTCTCCTGGCCGAAGCCCGGACGACCCCGCCGCCGCCGCCCAGCGAGGATTTCCTGGCCCGGGTGCTGGCCGAGGCGCATGCCGAACAGCCGCGCCCCGCGGCGACGGGCGCACCCGCCGGGCGGACTCCGGCTTTGGTGCGGACGCCCCGGCGCCCCGGGCTTCGGGTCCTCTTCGCCTCGGCCTTCGGGGGGGCGGGCGTGGTGGCGGGCCTGGGCTGCGCCGCGGCCCTGGGCCTGGTGGTGGGCTATGCCAATCCGGCGACGCTGGGCTGGCTGACGAACGATTACCTGTCGTCCTCGGTCGGGATCGAACTGGTCCCGGTCGCCGAGGTCTTCCTGTCCGAGGGCTGAAACCGATGTCCGATGCCGTTCCCCCCGACGCCCCTTCGACCGCCGCCCCTTCGACTGGCGTCCCGCCTTCGGCGCCGCGCACGGCGGGCTGGGTCAAGGCCCTGCTGGCGCTGTCGCTGGCGCTGAACCTGGCCATTGCGGGCCTTGCCGCCGGCGCCTACCTGCGCGACGGCGGGCCGCCCGGCCGCGGCGACCGCGACTTCGGCTTTGGCCCCCTGGGCGAGGCCCTCAGCCGCGAGGACCGCAAGGCGCTGCGCCTGGCCTTCCTTGAGAATTTCCCGGCGCTGAAGGACGGCCGCGCGGCGCTGCGCGGCGATTTCGGTGCGCTGATCGCGGTGCTGCGCGCCGACCCGCTGGACCCGGCGGCGCTGGACGCGGCGCTGGCCACCATCGCCGCGCGCAACGCCGAGATGCTGGCCACTGGCCGCGACCTGATCGCCCGCTACCTGAAAGAGCTGACGCCCGCAGCGCGGGCCGGCTTTGCCGACCGGCTGGACAAGGCGCTGACCCGCGCCGGACGCCGCGAACATCGCGATTGAGGCCGCCGTTCCGGCCGGTGTTCATGCCCCCGTTTACGCCGCAGTGCGGCTGAAGGTCACCAGGTTGCGACCGGCCGTCTTCGAGGCCAGCAGCGCCCGGTCGGCCCGGTCCACCATGCCCGAGACATCTTCGGCCGCCTCGGCCCCGCTGTGCCCCAGCGCGACCCCGATCGACACCGTCACCCGCAGCCGCTCGCCGGTGGGCAACAGCACCGGATCGTCGCCGACCACCTGGCGCAGCCGCTCGGCCACGCGCTCGGCATCGGCCAGGTTGGTCTGCGGCAGGGCGACCAGGAATTCCTCGCCGCCGATGCGCGCGAGCATGTCGGAAATCCGCAGGTTTTCCGACAGTCGGCGCGCCACCTCGATCAGCACGGCGTCGCCGGCGGCATGGCCGAAGCGGTCATTCACCGACTTGAAGCGGTCGAGGTCCACCACCATGACCGCAAAGTCCGAGGCCTCGGAGGCCGCCTGGGCCGCGATCCCGGCCAGCCGCGGCATTGCATAGCGGCGGTTGTAGACCCCGGTCAGCGGATCGATCATCGCCATCCGCAGGCCGTCTTCCACCGTGGCACGGATGCGGTCGGCCTGGCGCTTGCGACGCAGAAGGATGCGCAGACGCGGCGCCAGTTCGCGGTCGCAGACCGCGCGGGCCAGCACGTCGTCGGCGCCCAGGTCGAAGGCCATCACGGTGGTTTCGTCGTCTTCCGCGGCAGTGACGATGCAGACCGCGCTGTGCCGGGTGCCGGCATGGCTGCCCAGTTCCGAGATCAGCCGCAGCCCGGCGCCCGGCGCGTCGAGGTCGGCCTCGACGACGAAGATGTCGGGCGTCGTGGCGTCGCGCAGGGGCGGCAGCGCCAGCACCTGGTCGCGCGTCATCACCACCAGCCGGTCACGCAAGGTTCGCAGCAGCTGATGCTTCCAGATCAGCGCCAGTTCCGGCCGCGACGCCACCAGCGCCACAGTTCCCGCCGGCTCGAACGGCTGCGCTGCCTCGGCCATGCCCAGCAGCGCCGGCGCCTCCTGGCCCCAGGCCCGGGTGACAAAGCGCGTGTCTTCCCGCATCCGCAGCAGGTTGCGCATCCGCGCCATCAGCACCGAGTCGATGAACGGCTTGGAGATCACGTCATCCGCCCCGGCGGCCAGCGCGCGGCACCGCTCATCCCCGCTGCGCGACGCCGACAGGGCGATCACCGGGATCGAGCGGGTCATCGGGTCGGCCTTGAGGCGGCGCAGGACTTCGGTCCCGTCGATGTCGGGCAACGCGAGGTCAAGAAGCACCAGATCCGGCGTCTCTTCCCGGGCCAGCCGCAGACCGCTTTCGCCGTCCGAAGCCAGCAGCGGTTCGTAGAACGCGTCGCTGAGCTTGACCTTGTAGACGATCCGGTTCGTTGCCGTATCATCTACGATGAGGATTCGCCCGTGCATGGTCACTCTTGATCTGTTGGTGAAAGTCACCGCCATATGGTGACCAATGTGTTACCGAGAAGGTTAAGAAATCCTTTCCGGTTTCCGGATTGCCGGCGAGATTAGCGCACAACTCCGCGAACAGGCTGTGAATAAGTGGTTTTACACTGGGGATAACGTCCAGATGCGGCAAGAATCCGCCCAAACCCTGGCCTTGCAGGCCCTGGCTTTCCTGGCTGGCCAGGAGGCGGCCTTCGGGGCCTTCCTGGCCGCGACAGGCACCAGCGCGGCGACGATCCGCGCCCGCGCCGACGACCCCGACCTGCTGGCGTCGGTGCTGGATTGCGTCCTGTCCGAGGACAATCTGGTGCTGGCCTTTGCCCGCGAGGCCGGCGTTCCGCCCGAAGACGTCGCCCGCGCCCGAGCCGTTCTGGCCGGCGGCGAGGTGCCGAACTGGACCTGATTGCCTTTCGCCGCCGCAGCCGTCAACACTGCTGCCAGCACCGGGACGGCAAGGAAGGCAGGCGACCATGATCGACGGGATCGTCTTCGACAAGGACGGCACGCTGTTCGACTTCCGCGTCAGCTGGGGCCGCTGGGCCGAAGGCTTTCTGGCCGGCCTTGCCAGGGACGAGAACCATGCCGGCCAGATGGCCGAGGCGATCGGTTTCCTGCCTGCCGAGCGCAGCTTCCGGCCCGACAGCGTGGTGATCGCCGCCACCGCCGCCGACATCGCGGCCACCCTCTTGCCGCACCTGCCGGGCCGCGACCTGGGCGCGCTGCGCGAGGCGATCGACGAGGCGGCGGCCGGCGTGGCGATGGCCGAGGCGGTGCCGCTGGTGCCGCTGCTGACGGCGTTGCGCGCGCGGGGGCTGCGGCTGGGGGTGGCGACCAACGACAGCGAGGCCCCGGCCCGGGCGCATCTGGC
Source organism: Rhodobacter sp. Har01 (assembly GCF_020564565.1). Taxonomy (GTDB): domain Bacteria; phylum Pseudomonadota; class Alphaproteobacteria; order Rhodobacterales; family Rhodobacteraceae; genus Pseudogemmobacter. Next base: position 191,666 of record NZ_JAJCTD010000003.1, on the reverse strand, counting down.
GGCGCACGGGCTGACCGGTCTGCTGGATTTCATCGCCGGCTACGACTCGGGGTATGGTCCGAAGCCCGGCCCGGGCATGTGTCGGGCCTTTGCCGTCTCTCAGGGGCTTGAACCGGGCCGGGTGCTGATGGTGGGCGACAGCCGGCATGACCTTGAGGCCGGCCGCGCGGCCGGGATGCGCACGATCGCGGTGCTGACCGGCATCGCGACGGCCGCCGACCTGGCCCCCCTGGCCGAGGCCGTTCTGCCCGACATCGGCGCGCTGCCGGCGCTGCTGGACCGGCTGCAGGCCTGACAAAGGCCGAAAAACGACTCGTTTCCGTCGCTGGCAACGTGACGTCGCGCGGGCGGCAGCGCCATCCTTCGGCCCAGAGCTTTGCCGGGGAGACGATCGGATGAACGATGATGGCCGCAAGCGCCGGGCCGGGGGCCGGGCCGGGATGAAGGCGCGGGCCGGTTCGGCCACCATCGACCAGATGCCCTGGCGGATTCCGGTCAACCCTGACCAGCCGACCGAACCGCTGGATGCCGAAGGTGTGCAGCGCATCCACAAGGCGGCGATGCGCATCCTGCGCGAGATCGGGATCGAGTTCCTGAACCCCGACGCGGTGGCGCACCTCAGGCACGCCGGCTGCATCGTCAACGGCACCAACGTCCGCATGGACGAGGATTTCGTGATGGAGATGGTGGGCCGCGCGCCCGAGACCTTTGCCATCACGCCGCGCAACCCGGCCCGCGAGATCGTCATGGGCGGCAAGCACATGGTCTTCGTCAACGTCTCGTCGCCGCCCAACGCCTGGGATATGGAGCGCGGCAAGCGGTCCGGCGACTTCGAGACCTTCAAGGATTTCCTGCGGCTGACGCAGTATTTCAACTGCATCCACGTCGCCGGCGGCTACCCGGTCGAGCCGCAGGACATTCACCCCTCGGTCCGGCATCTGGATTGCCTCTATGAAAAGCTGACGCTGACCGACAAGGTCTGTCACGCCTACAGCCTGGGCGCCGAGCGGGTCGAGGACGTGATGGAGATGGTCCGCATCGCCGGCGGGCTGTCCGAGGCCGAGTTCCAGGCGAAGCCGCGGATGTACACCAACATCAACTCGGTCAGCCCGCTGAAGCATGACTATCCGATGCTGGATGGCGCGATGCGGCTGGCCAAGCGCGGCCAGCCGGTGGTGGTGACGCCCTTCACCCTGGCGGGCGCGATGGCGCCGGTGACGATGGCGGGTGCGGTGACGCTGTCCATTGCCGAGGCGCTGGCCGCGGTGGCGCTGCTGCAGTTCATCGCGCCGGGCTGCCCGGTGGCGATCGGCACCTTTACCAGCAACGTCGACATGAAGTCGGGCGCGCCGGCCTTTGGCACGCCGGAATACATGCGGGCGACGCAGATGACCGGGCAACTGGTGCGGTTCTACGGCGTGCCGATGCGGGCCAGCGGCGTTTGTGCCGCGAACGTGCCGGACGGGCAGGCGATGTGGGAGACCTCGAACAGCCTGTGGTCGGCGGTGCAGAGCCGGTCGAACATGGTTTACCACGCCGCCGGCTGGCTGGAGGGCGGGCTGATCGCCAGCCCGGAGAAGTTCGTCATGGACTGCGAGGTCTTGCAGATGATCCAGCGCTATTTTGAAGCGGCGACCTTTGCCTCGACCGACGACGACCTGGCCTTCGACGCCATCCGCGAGGTCGGGCCGAACGGGCATTACTTCGGCTGCCAGCACACCCAGGACCGCTATCAGACCGCCTTTTACGCCCCCTTCGTCAGCGACTGGCGGAACTATGAAGCCTGGCAGGCCGACGGGTCGGTCTGGACGGTGGAACGGGCGCACCGGATCTGGAAGCAGATCATGGCCGAGTTCGAGCCGCCCGAAATGGATGGAACGGCACAGGAGGAACTGGCCCGCTTCGTGGCCCGCCGCAAGCAGGAAGGCGGGGCGCCGACGGATTTCTGAGCGCTGTCCGATGCTGGGACAGGCCGGGCCGCAAAGCAGCCCACGGGTTTGGCCGCGTGTCCTGACGCTGTGTCATGCCTTGCGACCGCGTCGGGACGGCCAGAATCCTGCCCGAGTCGCGTGGCAGGCTGCTGCCATGACCGAGAGACGCTGCATCGAAGACGCCCTGCGGGAAGCGCTGTCCGAAATCTCGGGCCGCCCGGCTTTTGACTTTGCCGATGACGCGGCCTTGCAGGGTCTGGGCCTGGACGAGGAGGAGATCTGGGACGCCGTCGACGATGTCGCCCGGGCTCAGGGGCTGGACCTGCCGGCCGCGGAAACCGGCGAGGCGGCCCGCAAGGCAGAGCGGCTGGAGATGTCGCTGCGCCATCTGGCGGCACTGCTGCCGGGCGCCCGGGCTGCGTTGCGCGCCTTGCCGCCGCGCCCGGACTGGACCTCCTGCACGGACACGGTGGCCAGCCTGGCGGAGACCCTGCGAAGCGGCCGGTATCGGCCCGCGACCGCGCCTCGGCCGATGCCGCCGGCCGTGCCGGTGCCGCTGCCGACGGTGCTGCTGCGCTGGCTTGGCCCGGGTGCTGCGCTGGCGGCTGCGCCGGCCCTGCGGCTGATCCGTTGCAGCCCCGCCTGCCGCCCTTGCCCGACCGGCCTGACCGACCCGGCCCTGTGGCAGAGCAGTCCGCTGCTGCTGCTGGGTCCCTCGATCCTGATCGGGTTTGCGCTGTTCCTGCCCGGGCTTGGCCTGCTTTGGAAGCACCATCGCGGCGCCGCCGCCGAGCCGATGGGCTGAGTGCAGGCCCTGCACCGCGCCGCCGCCCAAAATCTTGACCAACGGATGTGTTTTTTGCGGCTTGTTAACTGGCGCGCAGTAGCCTTCGGCGGGAATCACGATGGTCTTGCCCATGTTCGGTCTGTTTCTGCGCGCCCTGCAGGGCTATGTCTCGACCACCTTCGGGGCGGATCCCTGGGGGCAGATCCTGACCCGTGCCGGTTTCATGGGTCAGGGGTTCGAACCCCTGCTGCCCTATGACATGGCGCTGTTCCACAAGGTGCTGAACGCCACCTCGGCCGTGCTGGAACGTCCCGCTGACGTGGTTCTGGAAGACCTGGGAACCTATATCGTGACCAACTCTGCCAATCAGGCGCCGCGCCGGCTGCTGCGCTTTGGCGGAGTGAGCTATGCCGATTTCCTGCTGTCGGTCGAGGAACTGCCCGACCGCGCGCGTCTGGCCCTGCCGGATATCCAGATTCCGCCGGTTCTGCTGGAAGAGGTGGCGCATGGCCATTTCACCCTGTCCTGCCCGCTGGCGATGCCCTGCCTGGGCCACGTGCTGATCGGCGTCCTGCGCGCCATGGCCGATGACTACGGCGCGCTGGTCGTCATTGAGGCCGAGCCGTTGGAAGGCACCGGCGTGGTGCTGTCGATCCGGTTGCACGAGGCCGACTATGCCAGCGGCCGCAAATTCGTCCTTGCACCGGTCGAGGTGGCCCATGGCTGAGCGACGGTCCCGGCACCGCCGGCGGTCCGAAGTTACGTTGCGCCCGCAAGTGCTGGCCTGGCTGATGCCGATGCACGTCGTGCTGTCGGCCTCGGGCCGGGTTCGCCAGGTCGGCCCAACGCTGAAGCGGCTGTTCGCCGGTCAGCGGCTGGTCGGCCGGTCGATCCTGAGCCTGTTCGAGATGCGCGGCCCGACGCGGATCGCCGACATGGCGGCCTTTGCGGACCGCGCCGGGCACAAGCTGAACCTGATCCCGCGCGGCGAGGTGCCGGCGCTGCGGCTGCGCGGGGTGGCGGTGCCGCTGGGGCGCCCGGACGATGGCTGGCTGCTGAACCTGTCCTTCGGCATCGACTGCCCGCGCGCGGTGGCAATGCTGCACCTGTCGGACGCCGACTTTGCCCCGACCGACATGACGATGGAGGTGCTGTATCTGGCCGAGGCGAATGCCGCCGTGATGGGCGAGATGCGGGCGATGAGCGGCCGGCTGGACGGCGCGCGGGTGCAGGCCGAGGAAGAGGCCTTGACCGACCCGCTGACCGGCCTGCGCAACCGCCGCGCCAGCGACAGCCTGCTGGCCCGCCAATGCCGCGAGCGCATGGCCTTTGCGCTGCTGCATCTGGACCTGGACTATTTCAAGCAGGTCAACGACTGGCTGGGCCATGCCGCCGGCGACCATGTGCTGGTGGCGGTGGCCGCGGTGCTGCGCCGGGTCTGCCGGGCGATGGATTCGCTGGCGCGGGTGGGGGGCGACGAATTCGTGCTGATCCTGCCCGGCATGACCGACGGGCCGCGCATCGCCCGCATCGCCGAGCGGATCGTGGACGAGTTGAAGCAGCCGATCCTGTTCAAGGGCGAGATCTGCCGCATCTCGGGCAGCATCGGCTATGTCATCGTGCGCGAGGGCGAGGCCGCCGATCCCTCGGGCGTGCTGGCTGCCGCCGATGTCGCGCTCTATGCCGCCAAGCAGGCCGGGCGCGGCCGGGTGAACGAGGGCAAGGCCCTGCCGCGGGCCCTGAACGCGCCCGCCCGCCCGCCCGCCCGCCCGCCCGACGGCCCGACCGACGGCCCGACCGACGGCCCCTCCGCCCGCGTGGCGGTGCCGGGGGAATGATTCCGGCCAGGCGCCTTGGTCAGCCGTCGATGCGCGCGCCCATCAGCGCGATGGCCTGCTGGTAGACCCGGGCGGCGTTCCATTCCTTGATCACGGCAAAGTTCGGCTCGCCTTCCTGATAGCCCTTGCCGGGTCGCCAGCCCTTCTTGCGCAGGAAATTCGCCGTCGAGGCCAGCGCATCGGTCTGGTTGGTCAGGTCGATGCGGCCGTCGCCGTTGCCGTCGACCCCGTAGTTCAACGCATTGCCGGGCAGGAACTGGGTATGCCCCAGCTCGCCATGCTTTGCGCCCACGGTCGCGGCGCTGATCGAGCCGCGGTCAACCAGTTTCAGCGCGCCGATCAGATGCGGGGTGAAGTAGTCCGAGCGGCGGCAGTCATAGGCCAGGGTGGCGATGGCGGAGACGACATTGGTGTCGCCCATGAATCCGCCAAAGCCGGTCTCCATGCCGTGGATGGCCAGCAGCACCCCGGCGGGCACGCCGTATTGCTGTTCCAGCGCGGCGTAGAACTCGGCGTTCTTCTTCTTGCGGCTGCGCCCCTGCGAGATGATCGTCTCGGCGCCGCGGACCTGAAGGAATTTCTCCAGGCTGTACTTGAAGCTTTTCTGGTTGCGGTCGGCCGAGATCGTGGCCTTGGAATAGGACGAGGCCATCAGCGCGTCGATGCCGCGGTTGCCGACACCCGCGGCGCGGGCCTCGTCGGCCATCACGGGTTTCCAGGCTTCGTAGTTGCCACCGGTATCGGAACAGGGCGCTGCAAGGGCCGGAGTGACGAAGGCAATGAATAGACAGGAAAGGCAAGACTTGAGATGCACGGGACCACCTGTTGACAACGTTTCGCGGCAGAATAGTGCCGCGGCCTTCACAATCAAGCGTCTTCGCCCGGGTCTTCGTCGCCCGCAACACGATGGCGCAGGCCCCGGGCCGGCACCAGCCGCCGTCCGACCCTGGCCCGGTGTGCCCCGGGACGAACCACCGCGCCGGTTGACCTGATCCTGACCAGCCCGACGCGGGGCGAAGGATCGACCGCGGCCAGAGGGCCGGCGCTGCGGCTTGCACGGCGATGCAGGCCCGCGTGCCTGCAAGGCGCCGTCCACATCGTCACCAGCGGCACCGACCAGGTCCTGCGACCGCCATCGGACACGCAGGGATCGCCTGACTCCGGTGCGGAACCGAAGTCGATCTAAGCCCTTGATAGCGCCTATCTTCCTGATCTGAAAGGAGGAAAGATGGTGCTGCAAGAGAGGATTGAACTCTCGACCTCTCCCTTACCAAGGGAGTGCTCTACCACTGAGCTACTGCAGCGCCGTTGGTGGCGGCGGAGATAGACGAAGGCCCGGCGGTTCGCAACCCCCTTTTCGCGGCCTCTCTGGACCCCTGGCGCGCGCTGGGGTATGGGGTTTGCGATGCGTGAGACCCCCAAGTCCGATATGCCGGGCAACACCGGCAAGCCTGCTGCGGCGCCGACACAGGCCGGGGCGCGTCAGGATCGGCTGAAAGCGGCGCTGAAGGCGAACATGGGGCGGCGCAAGGCGCAGGCCAGGGCGCGGACCGGGGACGTGCCGGACGAGAAGAACAAGGGTTAGGTGAGGCGGGCATGGATTCCATTCTGGTCAGGGGCAATGGCCCGCTGAAGGGCGAGATCCCGATCGCGGGGGCGAAGAACGCCTGTCTGGCGTTGATGCCGGCCACGCTGCTCAGCGAAGAGCCGCTGACCCTGACCAACGCGCCGCGGCTGTCGGACATCGCCACCATGACGCAGCTTCTGCAGTCGCTGGGGGCCGAGGTGGCGGCGCTGCAGGACGGGCTGGTGCTGGCGCTGTCCAGCCATAACATCGACAACCACAAGGCCGATTACGACATCGTCCGCAAGATGCGGGCCTCGATCCTCGTGCTGGGGCCGATGCTGGCGCGCGACGGGCATGCGGTGGTGTCGCTGCCCGGCGGCTGTGCCATCGGCGCGCGCCCGGTCGACCTGCACCTCAAGGCGCTGGAGGCGATGGGGGCAGAACTGGATCTGCGCGACGGCTATGTCCATGCCCGCGCGCCGGGCGGGCGGCTGAAGGGTGCGGTGGTGGACTTCCCTTTCGTCTCGGTCGGCGCCACGGAAAACGCGCTGATGGCGGCGACGCTGGCCCGCGGCACCACGGTGCTGAAGAACGCCGCGCGCGAGCCGGAGATCGTCGATCTGGCCCGCTGTCTGCGCAAGATGGGCGCGCAGATCGACGGCGAGGGGACCGGCACGATCACCGTGCAAGGGGTGGACCGGCTGCACGGTGCCACGCATCCGGTGGTGACCGACCGGATCGAGCTGGGCACCTACATGCTGGTGCCGGCCATCGCCGGCGGCGAGGTCGAGTGCCTGGGCGGCCGGCTGGAGCTGGTCGGCGCCTTTGCCGAGAAGCTGGACGAGGCCGGGGTCTCGATCACCGAAACGCCACGCGGGCTGAAGGTGTCGCGCAAGAATGGCCGGGTGCGGGCGGTGGACGTGGTGACCGAACCCTTCCCGGGATTCCCGACCGACCTGCAGGCGCAGATGATGGCGCTGCTCTGCACCGCCGAGGGGGTCAGCGTGCTGGAAGAGAAGATCTTCGAGAACCGCTTCATGCACGCGCCCGAACTGATCCGGATGGGCGCGCGGATCGACGTGCATGGCGGCACGGCCCGGGTGACCGGGGTCGAACGGCTGCGCGGCGCGCCGGTGATGGCGACCGACCTGCGCGCCAGCGTCAGCCTGATCCTGGCCGGGCTGGCGGCCGAAGGCGAGACGGTGGTGAGCCGGGTCTATCACCTGGATCGCGGCTATGAGCGGGTCGAGGAAAAGCTGTCGGCCTGCGGGGCGCAGATCGAACGGATCACGGGCAACTGATGGTGGACGCGCGCTTTCAGGACGGTGACGAGGGGCCGCTGCGGCTGCTGGCGCAGGTGGTGGCGGATGTGCCCGTCGTCTCGGCCCTGCTGCAGGACGCGGTGCTGCCGGCGACCGAGATGCGCTACGACGCCCGCCGGCGGCGGTTCGCCGTTCTGGTGAACCGGTTCCGCTGGGAAGACCGCGCGGCGGCGGAACGCGAGGGCCGGCCGTTCGAACGCGTTCGCAGCTTGCTGACGGTCGAGGATGTGCGGGCGGTGCGCAGCCAGGGCATCGATCGCCGCGACGCCGACCAGGTGCTGTCGATCCTGGCGCTGGACTGGGCGCCGGGGCGCGACGGCACCGGGCGGCTGACCTTGGTGCTGGCCGGCGACGGCGCCGTGGCTCTGGAGGTCGAGACGCTGGACCTGCGGCTGGAAGACGTGACCCGGCCTTACCTCGCCCCCTCGCGCCGCGCCCCCGACCACGGGGCGTGATCCAGCGGAGCGCCCGCAAGCGTGCGCACGTCCTTTGTCTCGTCGCGCGCGAAGGCGCGCTTCTCCTCGGAAGGCGGGGGCCAGCCCCCGCACCCCCGGGATATTTGGGGACAGATGAAAGGACGTGGGCTTTCATCTGTCCATAAATATCCCCGCCGGAGGCATCCCCGGCCGATGCCGGGAGCCCCGCCCCAGCAGAAGCGTCGCGGTGCGGCCGGGCGGCCGAGCCGGTTGCGCGCTTGCGCGCAGAGGCGAGAGGAAAGGCGTGCGGCCGCGCTTGCGGCCGCTCCGGTCTTGAAGCCTCGGTCAGAGGCCCAGGGCGACGGCGGCCTCGTCGATCCAGGCCTGGGCAAAGCGGTCGAAGCTCGCGGCAGGCTGGCGTTTCTCAAGGGTGGTTGCCAGCGGGTCGGGGGCGCGGATCGCGCTGCCGGCCAGTTCCTCGATCGCCGCATGGCCGCAGAACGGCACGTGGACCTCGGAATATCCGCCTTCATGGACCAGCACGAGGCGGCCGCCGCAGAGGTCTGCCGCAGCCTGTTTCACCGCCTGTGTCATGGCCCGGAAGGTTTCCGCGGTGCACAGCATCCGGCCCAGCGGATCCAGCGCCGAGGCGTCGTAGCCGCAGGCGACGACGATGGTCTCGGGACGGAAGCGGTACAGGGCAGGCAGCACCACCCGGTCGAAGGCATGCAGGTAGGCAACGTGCCCGCAGCCGGGCGGCAGGGGAAGATTGAGGTTGTAGCCTTCGCCCAGTCCGCCACCGCGCGCCTCGACCGCGCCGGTGTCGAGCGGGTAGTTGCGGTCCTGATGCAGGCTGATGGTCAGCACCTCGGGGTCATCCCAGAACACCGCCTCGGTGCCATTGCCATGGTGCACGTCCCAATCGACCACCGCCACAGGGCCGATCCGGCCTTCGGCCCGGGCGGCGCGGATGGCGATGCCGATGTTGTTCAAGAGGCAGAAGCCGTTGGGGAAGTCGGGCAGGCAATGGTGGCCCGGCGGGCGCGACAGCGCGTAGGCGTTCGCCGCCTCGCCCGCCAGCACCGCGCGCAGCGCCGCAGTCGCCAGCCCCGCCGACAGCGCGGCAATCTCGAAGCCGCCGCGGCCGAACGGGGTGCGCAGGCCCAGCTCTCCGCCGCCCGCGTCGGACGCTGCCTTGAACGCCCGAAGGTAGCTTTCGGGGTGGACGCGGGACATCTCCTCCCAGCTGGCCTCGGGGGCCGACCGGACGTCAAGGTCGCGCAACAGCCCCGTCACCTCAAGCAGGTTGCGCAGTCGTCGCTTGGTCTCGGGGCTTTCCGGCAGGCCGCCGCCGGGTTGTACCAGACCGCCCGTCGGCAGGGTGAAGGCGTAGTTGCCGCCGCCATGCCAAAAGCAGCGCTCGTCGGTGAAGAAGGCGGTGGTCATCGGCGGGTCCTCCCTTGCGGCCAGCCTAGACGCGGGGCAGGGTGCAGGGCCAGAGGGAACCAGATGGACCTGCCCGACCTGACCGACCTGGCCACCCCCGGCGCCGAGATCGCGGTGCGCGTCACCCCGAACGCCCGGCGCGAGGCGCTGGAGCCCGGGCCGCCGATCCGCATCGCGGTGACGGTGGTGCCCGAGGACGGCCGCGCCACGGCCGCGGCACAGGTGCTGCTGGCGCGCGCGCTGGGCGTGGCCAAGACGCGGCTGACCCTGATCCGCGGCGCCAAGGCCCGCGACAAGGTGTTCCGGCTGGATTGATCCCCCGAGGTCCGGACGATTCCGTCGCCTGCCGCGACGGAAATGCTGCGCTGCCGCGTAAAGATGAGGGAATCCATCGCAACCAAGGTCGCTTGCCATGCCCACCGTCTTTGCGCGTTACGCCACCCCGTTCATCACCGGGTTGTTCCTGGTCTCTCTGGTCTCGGGGCTGGCGCTGTTCTTCCACATCGGACCCTCGGGCTTTCACGGCATGCACGAATGGCTGAGCCTGGTGCTGATCCTGCCCTTCGTGCTGCACATCTGGAAGAACTGGCGGCCGATGCTGAACTATCTGCGCGGCAGGCCGATGGCGGTCGGGCTGGTGGCCTCGCTGGTGGCGGCCGCGGTCTTCCTGGTGCCGACGGGTGGCACCGAGGCCGGTGGTCCGCCGCAGTTCCGGCTGTTTGCCCAGGTGATGAAGGCTTCGCCCGAGGCGCTGGCTCCGGTGCTGGGACAGACGCCCGAGGCGGTGACGGCGGCGCTGACCGCGGCCGGTTTCACCCCGGCAGCGGGCCAGAGCCTGTCGGAGATCGCCACCGCGGCCGGCAAGACCGAGGCCGATGTGGCGGCAGCGCTGCTGGCTGGCGGCGGCTGATCCTGCACTCGGCAGGCCTGGCTCAGGCCTTCGGGGCGCGGTCGATCCGGTAGCTGCCCTCGGGCAGGTTCAGCGCGGCGGCGAGGTCGGCGATCTGGGTCATCGACAGCGTGATGCGCTGGACTTCGTCGGTGTCGGGGTCGGTCTGTTCGACCGTCACGCAATCCTCGAAGCCCGAGATCACCACGTCGCCCATCAAGGGCAGGCCGTCCCCCTCGTCGATGAGGGTGACGACAGTCGCGTCGAATTCGTGCTCGATGGTGAACATGGCGGCAAGGCTAGCCCGCGCCGCCGGCCCGCGCAACCTTTCGCGAGCGGCCCCGGCGCGGTCTTTCCGCGGCGCGCGGATTTGCTAGTCTGCGGCCGATGCCCGCGACCCGCCCTGTCCGTTTTCCGCTGATTGCCCTGCTGGCCGCGACCGCGCTGGCCGGCTGCGTGGCTGCGGTCCCGCCGCCTTCGGCGCCCTATCCGGGCGCGCCCGTCGCCGGCCCTCCGGCCGGAATCGCCGGGTTTGCGGCAGTCGCGGCCCGGGTCGAGCCGGTGGCCGAGGCCGCCTGCCGCGCGCGCGACGCCCTGCGCAATTGCGATTTCGCCATCGCGGTGGACGACCGGCCCGACCTGCCGCCGAATGCCTTTCAGACCGTCGATGCCTCGGGGCGGCCCTATCTGGTGTTCACCGGGGCGCTGGTCGCCATGGCCCAGAACGCCGACGAACTGGCCTTCGTGCTGGGGCACGAGGCGGCCCACCATGTTGCCGGCCACATCCCGCGCCGCAAGGACCAGGCCTTGACCGGCGCGATGCTGGCCGGCGTGCTGGCGCAGGCCACCGGGCTTTCGGCCGAAGAGGTGCGGGCGGCGCAGGACGTGGGCGCCAAGCTGGGGGCACAGAAGTATTCGAAGGAGTTCGAACTGGAAGCCGACCGGCTGGGCGCGCAGATCGCCTGGTCGGCCGGTTTCGACCCGCTGCGCGGGGCGGCCTTCTTCGACCGGCTGCCCGACCCGGGCGACCGGTTCCTGGGCAGCCACCCGCCGAATGCACAGCGCAAGGCCGTGGTCGCCGCAGCGGTGCGCGAGATCGGCGGCTAGGCCCGTTGCGGGCGCGGACCGGGGTCCGCGCGCTTGATTTGCGTCAAGGCGCGGCTGCCGCAGCATTGGCACTCTGGCCGGCACTTACCCTGAGCCGGACGAGGCAACGCGATGATCGGATACACGGATGCCCCTCGGGCCTGGTGGTTGACCCGTGGCATGGCACGGGTGGCAGGGGTGAACCTGCCGCAGGCGGTGGTCGATGGCTGGCTGACCCGCGACGAACTGGCCGAGATCGTCGCGCGCTGCGAAGGTTGCCAGAACCCGTCGCGCTGCAACGCCTGGCTGGCCGGGTCCGGCTCTGCCCGCAGGATGCCCGACTTCTGCCCCAACAAGCCGACGATCGAGTCGCTCTGCACCCATTGACGGCCCCCGCGGCGGCGGCCGCAAATGCCCCCGCGGCGGCGGCCGCGAATGTGCCGACTTTTCCGCCACTGTGCCAGAATGACGCCGGGCAAGCGGTGCAATGACCGCTCGCCACGGCGGCGGCTTCGTGATTGATCGGAACCATGGCAACGACAACCGACATCGGGGTTTATCGCGAAGCGCTGGTGTTCCTGGGCATCGCCGGCGTGGTGATTCCCTTGATGGCGCGGCTGCGCGTCAGCCCGGTGGTGGGGTTTCTGGTCGCGGGCCTGGTGCTGGGGCCGAACAGCATCGGCCGGCTGGCCGAGGACCTGCCCTGGCTGGGCTGGATCACCATCTCGTCGCAGGACGCCGTTGACCGGCTGGCCGAACTGGGCGTTGCCTTCCTGCTGTTCACCATCGGGCTGGGATTGTCATTCGGGCGTCTCTGGACGCTGCGGCGATGGGTGTTCGGCTTCGGCATCGGTCAGGTGGTGCTGACCACGGCGGTGATCAGCGGCGTGGCCTTTGCCTTTGGCAACCCGATCGAATCCAGTCTGGTGATCGGTGCCTGCCTGGCGCTGTCGTCAACCGCAGTCGTGCTGCAACTGCTGGCCGAGCAGCGCCGGCTGGTCACGATCGCCGGCCGCATCATCTTTGCCGTCCTGCTGGCGCAGGACCTTGCCGTGGTGCCGATCCTGTTCCTGATCGCGGTGTTCGGGGCCACCGTCGCGCAGGGCGCCGATGCGACCTTGTCGGTCTGGCTGGGGCTGGGCCTGGCCCTGGCCCAGGCCGCCGGGGCGATCCTGCTGATCGTCGGCTTTGGTCATTTCATCCTGCGCCGGCTGTTCCGGCTGGTATCGCGGACCCACAACCGCGAGCTGTTCATGGCGACGATCCTGTTCGTGGTGGTCGGAACCTCGCTGATCACCCAGTTCGCCGGGCTGTCGATGGCGCTGGGGGCCTTTCTGGCCGGGCTGCTGCTGGCGGAAACCGAGTTTCGCCGCCAGGTCGAGGTGGACATCGAACCGTTCAAGGGCATGCTGCTGGGGCTGTTCTTCATCTCGGTCGGGATGCGGATCGACCTGGCCGAGGTGGCACGCACGCCGCTGATGCTGGCGATCTCGATCTTCGGGATGGTGGCGATCAAGGCGGCGGTCATCGCGCTGCTGGCCCGGCTGTTCGGGCTGGCCTGGCCCCTGGTGATCGAGGCCAGCCTGCTGCTGGCCGGTGGTGGCGAATTCGCCTTCCTGGTGCTCAGCCTGGGCAGTTCCAGCGGGCTGATGACCCGCGAGGTCGAGCAGTTCATGCTGCTGGTCGCCTCGGGCACGCTGCTGTTGACGCCGGTTCTGGCCCGGATGGGCCATCGTGCCGGCCAGCGCATCACCCGGGCCGGGGCGGCCGACGCCGCCCAGTCCGAACCGGGGCCGGTCCGGCCCGGCCGCACCATCGTGATCGGCTATGGCCGCGTGGGCCAGTTGGTCTGCGACGTGCTGGACAGCGAGGGGCGCAGTTTCCTGGCGATCTCACGCGATACCGACGGGGTCCGGCGCGGCCGGGCGGCCGGGCGCGACGTGGTCTATGGCGATGCGATGCGGCGCGAGTTCCTGCGCAAATGCGGGCTGGACGAGGCGCAGGCGGTGATCGTCACCATGCATGACGCGGCCACCGCCGAACGCGTGGTCGAGGCGGTGCGCGCCGAGCGCGCCGATGTGGCGGTGATCGTGCGGGCGCGCGACGCCGAACACGCCGGCAGGCTGGTCAGCCTGGGTGCGACCGAGGTGGTGCCCGAGGTGCTGGGAACCGGCCTGGAACTGGCCGGCACGGCGCTGCAGACGCTGGGCGTTTCGGCCAGCCAGACGGTCGCCATCCTGCAGGCCCGGCGCGCGGCCATGAAGCAACCGCTGCGGGCCGGGGTATCGGCCGAATAGCGGCCGCACCACCCGGACTGTCGCATCCGACACACATTGTCGGAAGTGCCACAGCCACCGAACGACCGGGCGATTTCCGTCAAGCCTTTGGTTTTAAATCATTTGGAAGAATTCCCGGACCTGGCACGTTTCCTGCTGATCGGTTCCCTGAGAGCGGCGGCCTTGCCGTCTCGTCAGTATCCTTGAACCGAAAGGGACCCCGACATGGGCAAGCTTCGTCAGATCGCCTTCTACGGCAAGGGCGGTATCGGAAAGTCGACCACCTCGCAGAACACCCTCGCCGCGCTGGTCGAGATGGGTCAGAAGATCCTGATCGTCGGCTGCGACCCCAAGGCGGACAGCACCCGGCTGATCCTCAACACCAAGCTGCAGGACACCGTGCTGCACCTGGCCGCCGAGGCCGGGTCGGTCGAGGACCTGGAACTCGAAGACGTGATGAAGATCGGCTACAAGGGCATCAAGTGCACCGAAGCCGGCGGGCCGGAGCCGGGTGTTGGCTGCGCCGGCCGCGGCGTGATCACCGCGATCAACTTCCTGGAAGAGAACGGCGCCTATGAGGACGTCGATTACGTCAGCTACGACGTCCTGGGCGACGTGGTCTGCGGCGGCTTCGCCATGCCGATCCGCGAGAACAAGGCGCAGGAAATCTATATCGTGATGTCGGGCGAGATGATGGCGCTTTATGCCGCCAACAACATCGCCAAGGGCATCCTGAAGTATGCCAACTCGGGCGGGGTCCGTCTGGGCGGGCTGATCTGCAACGAGCGCCAGACCGACCGCGAGCTGGAGCTGGCCGAGGCCCTTGCCGCGCGGCTGGGCTGCAAGATGATCCACTTCGTGCCGCGCGACAATATCGTGCAGCACGCCGAGCTGCGCCGCGAGACGGTGATCCAGTATGCCCCCGGCAGCAAGCAGGCCGAGGAATACCGCGAACTGGCGCGCAAGATCCACGCGAACTCGGGGCAAGGCGTGATCCCGACCCCGATCACCATGGAAGAGCTGGAACAGATGCTGATGGATTTCGGCATCATGCAGACCGAGGAAGACCGGCTGGCCGCCATCGCCGCCGCCGCCGAGGCCTGATCGCCGCATCGGCCGGGCTGCGGCCCGGCCCCCACCCCCACAGCAGGAACAGGAGCCAAAAGAATGGCCAAGGACCAAGCCAGCGGGACGCCGGACTATGAGGCCCTCATCGAGGAAGTCCTGTCCGCCTATCCCGAGAAATCCCGCAAGAAGCGCGCCAAACACCTGGGCGTGGCCGGGGCCGAGCCCGAGGGCGAAGCCGATCCGGTGACCGGCATCGTGTCGAAATGCGATCTGGTGAAATCGAACATCAAGTCGATGCCGGGGGTGATGACCATCCGCGGCTGCGCCTATGCCGGCTCGAAAGGCGTGGTCTGGGGTCCGATCAAGGACATGGTCCACATCAGCCACGGCCCGGTCGGCTGCGGCCAGTATTCCTGGAGCCAGCGCCGCAACTACTATACCGGCACCACCGGCATCGACAGCTATGTGACGATGCAGTTCACCACCGATTTCCAGGAAAAGGACATCGTCTTTGGTGGCGACAAGAAGCTGGACAAGACGATTGACGAGATCGACGGCCTGTTCCCGCTGAACAACGGCATCACCATCCAGTCGGAATGCCCGATCGGTCTGATCGGCGACGACATCAACGCGGTGGCCAAGAAGAAGAACAAGGAGATCGGCAAGACCATCGTCCCGGTCCGCTGCGAAGGTTTCCGCGGCGTGTCGCAATCCTTGGGCCACCACATCGCCAACGACGCGGTGCGCGACTGGGTGTTCGACAAGAAGGACGTCGACTACGAGGCCGGCCCCTATGACGTGAACGTCATCGGCGACTACAACATCGGCGGCGATGCCTGGGCCTCGCGCCGGCTGTTGGAAGAGATGGGCCTGAACGTCGTCGGCAACTGGTCGGGCGATGCCACCCTGGCCGAGATCGAACGCGCGCCGAAGGCGAAGCTGAACCTGATCCACTGCTACCGGTCGATGAACTACATCTGCCGGCACATGGAGGAAACCTACGGGGTTCCGTGGATCGAATACAACTTCTTCGGCCCCAGCCAGATTGCCGCCTCGATCCGCGCCATTGCCGCCAAGTTCGACGCCACCATCCAGGCCAAGGCCGAAGAAGTGATCGCCAAGTATCAGCCGCTGGTCGATGCCATCCTGGCCAAATACAAGCCGCGGCTCGAGGGCAAGCGCGTCATGCTCTACGTCGGCGGGTTGCGTCCGCGCCACGTGGTCACCGCCTATGACGACCTCGGCATGGTCATCGCCGGCACCGGCTACGAATTCGCCCACGGCGACGACTACAAGCGCACCGGCCACTACGTAAAGGAAGGCACCCTGATCTACGACGACGTGACCGGCTATGAGCTGGAGCGTTTCATCGAGAAGGTGCGGCCCGACCTCGTCGGTTCGGGGATCAAGGAGAAATACCCGGTGCAGAAGATGGGCATCCCGTTCCGTCAGATGCACAGCTGGGACTACTCCGGCCCCTACCACGGCTATGACGGCTTTGCGATCTTTGCCCGCGACATGGACCTGGCGATCAACAACCCGGTCTGGGGCCTGTTCGACGCGCCCTGGGAAACCGCCCCCACCGCCATCGCGGCCGAATAAGCGGCGGGCCCACGTGGCCCGCCCCCCCCTCCCCTCAAGGCGCGTCCCGGAATGCGGACGGCCCACAGAAGGACCCCGACCATGCCCCAATCGGCAGACAAGGTGCTGGACCACGGCCCGCTGTTCCGCGAGCCCGAATATCAGGAAATGCTGGAGAACAAACGCGTCCAGTTCGAATGCGGCCACGCCACCGCCAAGGTGACCGAGATCGGCGACTGGACCAAATCCTGGGACTACCGCGAAAAGAACTTTGCCCGCGAGGCGCTGACCATCAACCCGGCCAAGGCCTGCCAGCCGCTGGGCGCGGTCTTCGTGGCCCAAGGCTATGAAGGCACCATGCCCTTCGTCCACGGCAGCCAGGGTTGCGTCGCCTATTTCCGCAGCCACCTGTCGCGGCACTTCAAGGAACCGTCCTCGGCGGTGTCCTCGTCGATGACCGAAGATGCGGCGGTGTTCGGCGGGCTGAACAACATGGTCGAAGGCCTGGCCAACACCAAGGCGCTGTATGACCCGAAGATGATCGCGGTTTCCACCACCTGCATGGCGGAAGTCATCGGAGACGACCTGAATTCCTTCATCCGTCAGGCCAAGGAAAAGGGCTCGGTCGAGGCCGATTATCCGGTGCCCTTCGCCCATACGCCTTCGTTCGTGGGCAGCCATGTCGATGGCTACGACAACATGCAGAAGGGTATCCTGACCCAGTTCTGGGAAGGGCAGGAGCGGGTGGCAGGCGAGGGCCTGAACATCATTCCGGGCTTTGACGGCTATGCCGTGGGCAACAACCGCGAATTGAAGCGGATGCTGGGGCTGATGGGCGTTTCCGCCACCGTGCTGGGCGATGTGTCCGAGGTCTACGACACCCCGTCGGACGGCGAGTTCCGGATGTATGCCGGCGGCACCGGGCTGGATGAGGCGAAGGCCGCGCTGAACGCCAGGGCGACGCTGTCGATGCAGGAATACTGTAGCCCCAAGACGCTGGACTACATCGCCGGCAAGGGGCAGGACGTGGCGTCCTTCCACTATCCGATGGGCGTGCAGGCCACTGATGAGCTCTTGATGAAGATCAGCGCGCTGACCGGCAAGGCGATCCCCGCCAGCCTGAAGCTGGAACGTGGCCGTCTGGTCGATGCGATGGCCGACAGCCAGGCCTATCTGCACGGCAAGTCGTTCGCGCTCTTCGGCGACCCGGACTTCGTCTACGCCATGGCCCGCTTCCTGCTGGAAGTGGGCGCCGAGCCGAAGCATTGCCTGGCCACCAACGGCAGCAAGGCCTGGGCGGAAAAGATGCAGGCGCTGTTCGCCACCTCGCCCTTTGGCGCCGGGGCCAAGGCCTGGCCGGGCAAGGACCTGTGGCACCTGCGGTCGCTGATGGCGACCGAGCCGGTGGACATGCTGATCGGGTCGTCCTACGGCAAATACCTGCAACGCGACCTGGGCGTGCCGCTGGTGCGGCTGACCTTCCCGATCTTCGACCGCCACCACCACCACCGCTTCCCCACCTGGGGCTACCAGGGCGGGCTGAACGTGCTGGTCAAGCTCTTGGACGCCATCTTCGACAAGCTGGACGGCGACAGCGGCAATTCCGGCGAAGACATCTCGTTCGACCTGACGCGCTAGGGTTTCCCTGTCCCCAAGCGTGCCTGACCGGCGGCCCCCACCCGGGGGTCGCCGGTTTCATTTCCGCCATTGCCCTGTCGGGTGTCCGACAAAACCGCGCCTTTGGGGCCGCAAGGAACCTGGCACGATCCTTGCTGTATCCGGATGAACCACGAGGACGCCATGGCCGACAGCCTGAAAGCCACCATTGCCGCCGTGATGAACGAACCGGCCTGCGGCGTGAACACCGCCAAGCCGGAGGCCGAGCGGAAGAAGGGTTGCACCAAGCCGCTGACCCCCGGCGCGGCGGCGGGCGGCTGTGCCTTCGACGGCGCGATGATCACCCTGCAACCGATCGTCGACGTGGCGCATCTGGTGCATGCGCCGCTGGCCTGTTGGGGCAACGGCTGGGACAACCGCGGCTCGGCCTCCTCGGGGCCGACACTCTATCGCAGCGGCTTCACCACCGACCTTTCCGAGCTGGACATCGTCATGGGCCATGGCGAGAAGAAGCTCTATCGCGCCATCCGCGAGGTGATCGCGGCCGAACAGCCGCCGGCGGTCTTCGTCTATGCGACCTGCGTCACCGCCCTGATCGGCGACGACATCGAGGCGGTCTGCAAGGCGGCGACGGAGAACCTTGGCACCCCCTGCATCCCGGTCAACGTGCCGGGCTTCGTGGGGTCGAAGAACCTTGGCAACAAGCTGGCCGGGCAGGTGCTGCTGGACCATGTGATCGGCACGGTGGAGCCGGAAGCGCCGTCGCCGCTGGACGTGAACATCATCGGCGATTTCAACCTGTCGGGGGAGTTGTGGCAGGTCAAGCCGCTCTTGGACCGCCTTGGCATCCGCATCCTCGGCGCCATCACTGGCGACGCCCGCTACGCCCAGGTCGCCATGGCGCACCGGGCGCGGGTGACGATGCTGGTCTGCTCGCAGGCCCTCATCAACCTGGCGCGGGGGTTGGAGGAACGCCACGGCATCCCGTTCTTCGAAGGCTCGTTCTACGGCATTTCGGATACCTCCGACGCGCTGCGCACCATGTGCCGGATGCTGGTCGACCGCGGCGCCCCCGCCGACCTGATCCCCCGCTGTGAGGCCTTGGTGGCCGAGGAAGAGGCCAAGGCCCGCGCCGCGCTGGAACCCTTCCGGCCCCGCGTCGCAGGCAAGCGGGTGCTGCTTTACACCGGCGGGCACAAGAGCTGGTCCGTCGTCTCGGCGCTGCAGGAACTGGGGATGGAGGTGGTCGGCACCTCGACCCGCAAGGCGACAGAGGCCGACAAGGACCGCATCCGCGAGATCATGCAGACCGACGCGCACATGTTCGACAACATGGCCCCGCGCGAGATGTATGCCCTGCTGCGTGACAGCGGCGCCGATGTGCTGATGTCGGGCGGCCGCAGCCAGTTCGTGGCGCTGAAGGCCCGCGTGCCCTGGGTCGACGTGAACCAGGAAAAGCATGAACCCTATGCCGGGTATGTCGGCATGGTCGATCTGGTCCGGGCCATCGACCGGTCGGTGAACAACCCGATGTGGGCCGACCTGCGCGCGCCCGCACCCTGGGACACGCCGCTGGTCTCGCCCACCGTGCTGCCGCCGCTGACCGCCAGCCGCTGCCCGGTGGCGCATGGGCTGATGCCAGTGCTTGCGCCCTCGGACCCCGCCGATTTCGAGGATTGCTAGCATGGCCCGCATCACCCACCCCAAGCGGGCGCTGTCCACCAACCCGCTGAAATCCTCGGCCCCCCTGGGCGCGGCCATGGCCTATCTGGGCATCGAGGGGGCCATCCCGCTGTTTCACGGCGCGCAGGGCTGCACGGCATTCGCTATGGTCCACATGGTGCGGCACTTCAAGGAAGCCATCCCTCTGCAGACCACCGCGATGAACGAGATCTCGGCCATCCTGGGCGGGGCCGAGCAGATCGAGGAGGCCATCGGCAACCTGAAGAAGCGCGCCAATCCCCGGTTCATCGGCATCGCCTCGACCGCGCTGACCGAGACCCGCGGCGAAGACGTCGCCGGCGAGTTGCGCGCCATGAAGGCCCGCCGCAAGGATTTCGCCGATACCGCCATCGTCTACGCCGCCACCCCCGATTTCGCCGGCGGCCTTGAGGACGGCTGGGCGCGGGCGGTCGAGGCGATCATCGCCGCCCTGGTGCCTGAGACCGACCCGATCTACCGCGACCCCGACCTGCGGCAGGTGAACCTGCTCTGCGGCAGCGCGCTGACCGTGGCGGATGTCGAGGAACTGGTGCGGCTGATCCGCCTCTTCGGCCTCAATCCCATCGTGCTGCCGGACCTTTCCCGTTCGCTCGACGGCCACCTGGCGGAAGACTGGCGCGGCACTTCGCTCGGCGGCACCACGCTGGAGGAAATCGCCCGCATCCCCCGCAGCGCCTTCACGCTCGCCATCGGGGAATCGATGCGCCCGGCCGCGAAGCTGATCGAGGACCGCGCCTTCGTGCCCTGGCGGGTGTTCTCCGGCGTCACCGGCCTCAAGCCCACCGATGCCTTCATCCGCACCCTGATGGAGCTCTCGGGCACCGACGCCCCCCCCAGCCTCAAGCGCGACCGCGCCCGGCTGATGGACGCGCAGCTTGACGCGCATTTCTTCACCGGCGGCCTCAGGGTCGCCCTCGGCGCCGACCCCGACCTGCTCCTGTCCCTCTCCACCGCCCTCACCGCCATGGGCGCCGAAATCGTCACCGCCGTCACCACCTCGGACCGGCCCGAATTGGCCGATGTCCCGGCCGCCGAGGTCATCGTCGGCGACCTGGGCGATCTGGAACGCGACGCCGCCGCCAAGGGCGCCCAAATCCTGATCACCCATTCCCACGGCCGCCAGGCCGCCGACCGCCTGCACCTGCCCCTGGTCCGCGCGGGCTTCCCGATCTTCGACCGCATCGGCGCGCAGGACACCCTTCGCGTCGGCTATCGCGGCTCCCGCGCCTTCCTCACCGAGATCGCCAACACCGTCCAATCCCTTCCCCACGCCGCCCGGCCCGCCGATTTCGGCGCGGCCCCGATCCCCCAGGAGTTCGAGCATGTCCCGCACGCTGCGGCTGGTTGATGCCGCCCCGCCAACGGCCGAAAAGCCGCTGCGTATCGCCATCGCCACCGACGATATGGAAAACCTGAACGCCCACTTCGGATCAGCCCGCAAGTTCGCGGTCTATGAGGTGACGCGGACCGGCGCCCGCTTTCTGGCGGCGCATGAGTTCGACAGCTTTACCGCCGGCGCGGGCAGGCATGACGACCAGGACGACCGCATCGCCCCCAAGATCGCCGCGCTGGAAGGCTGCGCGCTGGTCTTTGCGCTGGCCATCGGCGGGCCGTCGGCGGCGCGGGTGGTCAAGGCCGGGGTGCATCCGATCAAGCGGAAAGACCCCGAGCCGATCGCGGCGGTGCTGGAGCAGGTGCGGGTGATGCTGAACGGCACTCCGCCGCCGTTCCTGCGCAAGGCGCTGGGCATGACCGCGCGCCCCGATTTCACCGTGGACGACGAGGACCTGGCATGACCCAACCGGACGCCCTGACCGAACCGCGCGGCGGCGTGATGCCCGACAGCGCGTTCCTGAGGCAACTGGTGGCGGTGATCCGGGCCGAGGATGGCCACGGCCAATGGGACGCCAAGACCGATGCCGACCTGCTGGCCGAGTTCATCGTGACGCCGGAGGAACGCCGCCTGATCCCGATGATGTGCGACCCCGAACCCGAGGTGCTGTGGCGGCTGTCCAAGTTCCACGACGCGGTGGGGCTGATGATCGAGAAGCGCACCGGCGTCATGGCCGGCCAGATGGACAAGTTCCACCACGAGGGCTTTGGCCGCGTGGTGCTGATCGCCGGGCGGCTGGTGGTGATGTCGCGCCACCTGCGCGACGTGCATCGCTGGGGCTTTCCGACCTGGGCCAAGCTGGCCGAGGCGGGCGACAAGCTGGTCGCCGAGGCGGTGGCGCTGATCGAGCAATTCCCCGAGGCGGCGAGGGCGTGATGACGATGGCGGAGCTTGAGGAGCGGGTGAAGAAGCTGTCGCTGCGGTCGACCACGGCGAAGATGAACCTGCACGATCTGGCCGAGGAGCTGCCGACCGACTGGCAGAAGATCCCCGAGGTGGCGGCGGCGACGTTCCAGGTCTTTGCCGACCTGGACGCGGCGCGCAAGGAACTGAAACGGGCCAAGCAGGCCGCGGAATGAAAGGGGCAGCGAGATGCCGATGACGGGGCTGACGCGCGGGGGCGCCGAGTGGGTGCCGGAATTCCTGGTCGCCATCGACCCGGAGAAATGCATCGGCTGCGGACGCTGCTACAAGGTCTGCGGCCGCGGCGTGATGGGCCTGCGCGGGCTGACCGAGGACGGCGATCTGGTCGATGCCGACGAGGACGACGAGGAGGTCATCAAGAAGGTCATGGTGCTGGAGGCCGCAGGCGCCTGCATCGGCTGCGGCGCCTGCGCGCGGGTCTGCCCCTCGGGCTGCCAGAGCCATGCCCCCGCTTGACGCCGCAGCCGAAGACACTGCGGCCCTAAGCCGCCGCGACTTTGGCGACATCCTGGCCCATGCTTTGGCCGAACGGGCGGCAGGCAAGGGCAGTCTGCCGGCGCTCTTGGGCCTGGACGGCCCCGGGATCGCGGCGCTGCGCGATGCCTGGGCGCCGGGGCTGGCGCTGCCCGACCTGACCGAGGTCGCCCCGCCGCCGCTGCCCGAGCAGGAGGCGGTGGTGACGCTGATCCTTTGGCGGGCCGGGCGCAGCGACGCCACCGCCCGCGCGCTGGCGGCGATCATCGCCCGCCGCGCGCTGGAACCGCGGCATCTGTGGGAAGACCTGGGCCTGTGCGACCGGCCCGCCCTGACGGCGCTGATCGCGCGGCACCTGCCGGGGCTGGCCGCCGCCAACACCCGCAACATGCGTTGGAAGAAGTTCCTCTATCGCCAGGTCTGCCTGGATGACGGGCTGTCGCTGTGCCTGTCGCCCATTTGCGACGACTGCCCGGAATGGGCATCGTGCTTCGCGCCCGAGTAGACGCCCCCCCTTTCAGTGTCGCTGTCGGAAACCCGCCATTGTCGCGCCATCCGGGCTGGTCACCCTGCAACTCCTTGGAATCCTTCGCCTGCATGGCCTGGCACGTTTCTTGCTGAACCCCAGACAGACCCATCCCGTCCGACAGGAGGCCGCAAGATGATCGCCCTGACCGAACCCGCCCGCAGCGCCATCCGCAAGGCCATTCAGGGCGCCGGGCAGCAGGTGGCGGGCCTGCGGCTGATGGTGCAGTCGGGCGGTTGCGCGGGGCTGAAATACGGCATGGCGCTTGAGCTTGAGGCCCAGCCGGATGACGCGGTGGTGGCCTTCGGCGACGTTACCGTGCTGATCGACCCGGACAGCGGCGCGCATCTGACCGGTGCCACCGTCGATTTCGTCGACGGGCTGGAAGGCGCGGGCTTCGTTTTCGACAACCCCAATGCCAAGGCCGCCTGCGGCTGCGGCAAGTCGTTCTGCTGAAGGGGCGCGGCGATGTCGATCCATGATCCCGCCGTGTCCGACCTGCTGGCCGCCTGCGCCTGCGGCCTGGATGCGGCCCGCGCCGAGGCGGCCATCCGTGACGACCGGCTGACCACGCTGGCGGCCCTGCGTCGCGCACTGGGGGCCGCAGAGGATTGCCCCGACTGTACCGGCCGCCTGCAAGGCGTGCTGGCCCGCGTCACCGCGGCCATGGCGACCGAAGGGCTGCTGGCCGCGGACGAGGTCTACCTTCCGCCGGACCTGTCGCGCCAGCCGCCGGCGATGCGGGCGCGGCGCAGCGGCGCTCCGGTGCAGATCAGCCTGCCCGCCGCGGTGGCCCGGCCTGCCGTCCCCGTGGGCTCGGCCGCCGAGATGGCCCTGGCCGCCGCCGTGATCGAGGAGATGCGCCCCCGGCTGATCGCCGACGGCGGCGACGTGGAACTGGTGGATATCCAGGGCATCCGCGTGCTGGTCAGGATGACCGGCGCCTGCGCCGGCTGCCAGATCGCCGGGCTGACGCTGGGCGGGCTGTCGGCGCGGATGACCTCGGCCCTCGGCCGCCCGGTCCGCTGCGTGCCGGTGGCGCGATGATCTACCTGGACAACAACGCCACCACCCGGACCGCGCCGCTGGCGGTGACGGCGATGCTGCCCTTCTTCACCACGCACTACGGCAACCCCTCGTCGGCGCATGGCGTCGGGTCCGAAGCCGCTGCTGCGCTGCGGCAGGCGCGGCGGTCGGTGCAGGCGCTGGTGGGTGCCGCGCAGGACCATGAGATCGTCTTCACCTCGGGCGGGACCGAGGCGAATGCCACCGCAATCCGGTCTGCCCTGGCGGTGCAGCCGGGGCGGACCGAGGTTGTCGTTTCTACCGTCGAACACCCCTCGGTGCTGTCGATGTGCGACGCGCTGGAGCGGTTCGAGGGCATCAAGGTCCACCGTATTGCGGTGGATGGCGAGGGGCGGCTGGACCTGGACGCCTATCGCGCCGCCCTGAGCGAGCGGGTGGCGCTGGTCAGCCTGATGTGGGCCAACAACGAGACCGGGACGGTGTTCCCGGTGGATGGCCTGGCCGAACTGGCGCATGGGGTGGGGGCACTGTTCCATTCCGATGCGGTGCAGGCGGCGGGCAAGCTGCCGCTGCGGGTCTCGGAGACTTCGGTCGACCTGTTGTCGCTGTCGGCGCACAAGTTTCACGGGCCCAAGGGCGTGGGCGCGCTCTATGTCCGCAAGGGCACGCCGTTCCGGTCGCTCTTGCGCGGCGGCAAGCAGGAACGCGGGCGGCGGGCAGGAACCGAGAACCTGCCGGGCATCGTCGGCGCGGGCGTTGCGGCCGATCTGGCGCTAGCGGCGCTGGCGCAGACGCCGCGGATTGCGGCCCTGCGCGACCGGCTTGAGACCGGGGTGCTGGCCCGCATTGGCGGCGTGACGCGCCTGGGCGATCTGGGCGACCGGTTGCCCAACACCTCGGCCCTTGCCTTCGATCTGGTCCAGGGCGAGGCGATCCAGGCCAGGCTGAACGCCCTGGGGATTGCGGTTTCCACCGGGTCGGCCTGTTCCTCGGGGGCGGTCGAGCCAAGCCACGTGGTGCGGGCGATGAAAATTCATTTCACCGTCGCGCATGGGGTGGTCCGCTTCTCGCTCTCGGCCGAGACGACCGAGGCCGAAATCGCCCGGGTGATCGAGGTTCTGCCCGGCATCCTGGCCGATCTGCGCGGCCCGGCGCCCGTTGCGGCCCCGGCGCGGGAGGCGGCCCATGCAGGCTGACCTGCCGCGCCACCCCGCGATCCTGTGCGACACCACGCTGCGCGATGGTGAGCAGACGGCGGGCGTTGCCTTCTCGCTGGAGGAAAAGCGCGCCATCGCCCGGGCGCTGGATGCCGCCGGCGTGCCCGAAATGGAGCTGGGCGTGGTGGCGATGGGGGCCGAGGAAGTGGCCGACATCCGCACTCTTGCGGCCGACCTGAGTCGCGCGCGGCCGGTGGTCTGGTGCCGGCTGCGGGCGGGCGATCTGGCGCTGGCCCGGCAGACCGGCGTGCGGCGCGTTCACATCGCGGTGCCGGTATCGGACCGGCAGATTCTGGGCAAGCTGCGGCTGACACGGACCGAGGTGCTGGACGCGACGGCGCGTCTGGTGACGGCTGCCACGGCCGAGGGGATGCGGGTTTCCGTCGGCGCCGAGGATGCCAGCCGGGGCGACCCGGAATTCATCGTGGCGCTGGCGCAGGTCGCGCGCGGCGCCGGTGCGATCCGGCTGCGGCTGGCCGATACCCTGGGCCTGCTGGACCCGACCGAGACCGGCGCGCTGCTGCGCACTTTGCTGCCGCGCATCGGCCTGCCGGTCGAGTTCCACGCCCACAACGATTTCGGCATGGCCACGGCAAACACGCTGGCCGCCTGGCGGGCGGGGGCGACGCACCTGTCGGTCACCGTCAACGGCCTGGGCGAACGCGCCGGGAATGCCGCGCTGGAAGAGGTCACTGCGGCGCTTGAGGCGCGGGGGATCGACACCGGCATCGCCCTGCCGCGCCTCTCGGCCCTGTCGACGCTGGTCGCCAAGGCCTCGGGGCGTCCCTTGCCGGCGGCCAAGCCCATCGTCG
The DNA here is from genome assembly GCF_020564565.1 of Rhodobacter sp. Har01. Lineage (GTDB taxonomy): Bacteria > Pseudomonadota > Alphaproteobacteria > Rhodobacterales > Rhodobacteraceae > Pseudogemmobacter. The sequence continues at coordinate 165,748 of NZ_JAJCTD010000003.1, read as the reverse complement.
GCGGCATGGTCTTTGCCCACGAGGCGGGCATCCATGTCGATGCCATCCTCAAGCGTGCCGATACCTATGAAGACCCGCGCAGCGCCCCCGGCCGCTTTGGCCGCAGCCGGGAACTGGTGGTCGGCAAGCATTCGGGCCTAGCGGGCCTGCGGGCGGCGCTGGCCGACAGCGGACTGCCGGCGGATGAGGCCACCGCGCGCCGCCTGCAACCGCATCTGCGCGCCTTTGCCATCCGCGAAAAGCGCCCCGCCACCGGCGCCGACCTGACCGGCCTTCTGGCCCTGACCGAGGAGCCCCGCCATGACTGATGCCTCACGGGTGCTGGACGAACTGTCCGGCCTGTCCTCGGCCGAGGAGATCTTTGCCTTCCTGGGTCTGGCGTTCGACGCGCAGACCCTGAACGTGGCCCGGCTGCACATCATGAAGCGCTTCGGCGCCTACCTCGACACCGCTGATCTGAGCGGGCTGGACGCCGAGGCCACCCGCGCCGCGCTGCGCGACTGCCTGGCCCGCGCGCAAGAGGATTTCACCGGCACCGCGCCGCGGCTGGTGGGGGTGTTCAAGGTCTTTGCCGACCAGAAGGCGAAACGGCTCGTAGGGCTGAACTCCCTGCGCCTGGCGGAGGATGCGAAATGAGCGACGACCTGACCGGAAACCCCGCGCCCGACAGTTTCAAGGGCCTGAACATCGTGGTCTGCCTCAAGCAGGTGCCCGACAGCGCGCAGATCCGGGTGCATCCGGTGACCAACACCATCATGCGGCAGGGCGTGCCCACCATCATCAACCCCTACGACCTGTTCGCCCTGGAAGAGGCTTTGCGCCTGCGCGACCAGTACGGCGGGCAGGTGACGGCCCTGTGCATGGGCCCGCCGATGGCCGAGGACGCGCTGCGCCGGGCGCTGTCGCTGGGGGCCGACAAGGCGGTGCTGATCACCGACCGGCGGTTTGCCGGGTCGGACACGCTGGCCACCTCGTTCGCGCTGTCCACCGCGCTGACGACCATCGGGCAAGAGCGGCCGGTCGATGTGGTCTTCACCGGCAAGCAGACCATCGACGGCGATACCGCCCAGGTCGGTCCGGGGATCGCGCGGCGGCTGGGGCTGAACCAGCTGACCTATGTCGCCGCCATCGACTCGCTTGATCTGGCGCGGCGCGAGATCGTCGTGCGGCGCCGGGCCGAGGGCGGGGTGCAGGTTCTGCAATCGAAGCTGCCTTGCCTGATCACCGTGATGGAAGGCATCAACGACCTGCGCCGCGGCTCGATCCACGACATGCTGCGCGCGGCCCGGGCGAATGTCACCGTCTGGTCGGCCGAACAGGCCGGCGTCACCAACCCGATGATGTGCGGGCTGCGCGGATCGCCCACCGTGGTGAAAAAGGTTTTCGCGCCGTCGCCGCGGTCGGAGCCGGCCGAGATGGTGACGACCGAGGCCAAGCGCCCGGCCCAGGTGGCCGAGGCCGTGCTTGACCTGCTGTTCGCCCGCAACCCGAAGCTCGAGGCGGACCTGACCGCCCGGAAAGGGGCCTGAGATGTCCGAACCCGCCGCACCCGCCGCCGGCCGCGCCGGAATGCGCAAGGAACTGCCCGAGCATTTCCGCGATTACCGCAACGTCTGGGTCTTCATCGAGCTGGAACGCGGCGAGGTCCATCCCGTCAGCTGGGAGCTGATGGGCGAAGGCCGCAAGCTGGCCGACAAGCTGGGGGTGGACCTCTGCGCCGTGGTGCTGGGGCAAAAGGACGAGGCGACCCGCACCGCCATCCGCATGACCTGGGCCTATGGCGCCGACATATGCTACATCTGCAAGGACAAGGTGCTGGCCGATTACCGCAATGAGCCCTACACCAGCGCGCTGACTGGGCTAGTCAACGCCTACAAGCCGGAAATCCTGCTCCTGGGCGCCACCACGCTGGGCCGCGACCTGGCGGGATCGGTTGCCACCACGCTGAAGACCGGCCTGACCGCCGATGCGACCGAGCTGGAAATCGACCACGAGATGTCACTGGCGGCCACCCGCCCCACCTTTGGCGGCACGCTTCTGTGCACCATCCACACCCTGAACTTCCGGCCGCAAATGGCCACCGTGCGGCCCCGCGTCATGGCGATGCCCGAGCCGGACATGAAGCGCCCCAGTGGCCGCAGTGTCTGGTACACGCTGGGGGTGGCGGAGGACGACGTCATCACCAAGGTGCTGGAATTCGTCGCCGATGCCACCACCAATGACGTCAACCTCGCCTATGCCGACATCGTCGTCGCCGGCGGCATGGGGTTGCAGAGCGCGGCCAACTTCAAGCTGGTCCGTGACCTGGCCGCGGTGCTGGGCGGCGAATACGGCTGCTCGCGCCCGGTCATCCAAAAGGGCTGGATGCCGTCCGAGCGGCAGATCGGCCAGACCGGCAAGACCATCCGGCCGCGGCTTTACATCGCCGCCGGCATCTCGGGCGCGATCCAGCATCGCGTCGGGGTGGAAGGCGCCGACCTGATCATCGCCATCAACACCGACCCGCAGGCCAAGATCTTTGAATTCGCCCATCTGGGCGTGGTGGCCGATGCGCTGCAGGTTCTGCCCGCCCTGACCGAGGCCTTCGCCAAGCGCCTTGGCCGCGAAACCCGCATCCTGGAGGAAGCGTGATGTCCGAGCATTTCGACGCCATCGTCGTCGGCGCAGGCCCGTCGGGCAACGCCGCCAGCTACACCATGGCCAAGGCGGGGCTTTCGGTGCTGCAGATCGACCGCGGCGAATATCCGGGGTCGAAGAACGTGCAGGGCGCGATCCTGTATGCCGACGCGCTGGAAAAGATCATCCCCGATTTCCGCGACGACGCACCCTTGGAGCGCCACGTCGTGGAACAGCGCATCTGGGTGCTGGACGACCGCGCCCACACCGGCAGCCACTATCGCAGCGACGATTTCAACGAGGAGCGGCCCAACCGCTACACCATCCTGCGGGCGCAGTTCGACAAGTGGTTTTCCAAGAAGGTGCGCGAGGCGGGGGCGCTGGTCATCACCGAAACCACCGTCACCGGGCTGGTGCGCAACGAGGCCGGCGCGGTGATCGGCATCCAGACCGACCGCGAGGGCGGGCCGATCTTCGCCAAGGTGGTGGTGCTGGCCGAGGGCGTGAACGGCCTGGTCGCCCAGCGCGCCGGCCTGCGGCCGGAACTGAAGACCAACCATGTCGCGCTGGCGGTGAAGGAAACCCACTTCCTGACCGAGGAAAAGGTGCGCGAACGCTTCAACCTGAACGGCGAGGAAGACGGGGTGGTCATCGAGGTGCTGGGCTCGGTCACCTCGGGCATGGTCGGCACCGGGTTCCTGTATACCAACAAGGAATCCATCTCGATCGGGGTCGGCTGCCTGGTGTCGGACTATGCCGAGACCGGCATGGCGCCCTATGAATTGCTGGACCGGTTCAAGCGCCACCCCTCGGTCGCGCCGCTGCTGCGCGGCAGCGAGATGAAGGAATACGTCGCCCACCTGATCCCCGAAGGCGGCTACAACGCCATCCCGAAGCTGACCGGCGACGGCTGGGTGATCGTCGGCGATGCCGGGCAGTTCGTGAACGCGGTGCATCGCGAGGGGTCGAACCTGGCGATGACCACCGGCCGGATGGCGGCCGAGGCGATCATCGCGCTGCGCAAGGCGGATGTGCCGATCACCGAGGCGGCGCTGAAGCTGTATCGCGATGCGCTGGCCGACAGCTTCGTGATGAAGGACATGAAGAAATACCGCCACCTGCCGGGCACGCTGGAGCGGAACCGCGATGCGCTGTTCGGGGCCTATCCCAAGGCGCTGAGTTCGGCCCTGCAGACGCTGTTCCGCGTCGATGGCGTGGCCAAGCGCGACAAGGAACGAGAGATGCTGGGCATCGTGAAGAAAAGCCGCGGCTCGTGGTGGGCCGTGGCCACCGACATGTTCAAACTGGCGAGGGCCTGGAGATGACGAAGACCCCCGACAAGCCGGCCCGGATGGAGGAGCGGCTTTACCAGAACCGCTACATGGTCGACGAAGGCCGCCCGCATGTGAAGATTCACCACCAGGCCGAGGACAGCCCGCAGTTGAAGACGCTGACGCGCATCTGCCCGGCGGGGTGCTACTCGACCGACGAAAACGGCCGGGTGCAGGTCGCCGCCGACGGCTGCATGGAATGCGGCACCTGCCGGATCGTCTGCCAGGCGACGGGCGAAATCGAATGGTCCTACCCGCGCGGCGGCTACGGCATCCTGTTCAAGTTCGGCTGAGGCGGGCGGCTTGACCGCGAACCGGCGCGGGGGCCTGCTGGGGACATGCTGATGGAACTGGTCCAATCTGCGGCGCAGCGACAGGTCCGGGTGATGGGCGCCGAGATGCGCTCGTCGCTCGCCATCCTGTCGATGCCGGCGGTGGACCTGGCCGAGCACATCGCCAGCCTGGCCGAAGCGAACCCCGCCATTCGCTACACCCCGCCGGTGCCGCGCGGCCGCGTGGCCGACTTCGACGCCGCGGCGGCGCTGGCCGCCGACAGGCCCAGCCTGATCGGCCATGTGCTGACGCAGATCGACATGGCCTTTGCCGACCCCGCCGATCACCGGGCCGCGCTGGTGTTTGCCCAAGGGCTGGAGCCGACCGGCTGGCTTGGCCCGCCGCTGCCCCGGATCGCCGCCGAGGCCGGGCTGACCCTGCCGCAGGCCGAAGCGCTGCTGGCCCGCCTGCAGGGGCTGGAACCCACCGGCCTGTTCGCCCGCTCGCTGGAGGAATGCCTGGCCCTGCAGGCCCGCGAAGCGGGCGCGCTGACCTGGGAGATGGAAACCCTGCTGGCCCATCTGCCGCTGCTGGCCGAGGGCCGGCTACGCGAACTGGCCGATCTGTGCGACTGCGAGCCGGCCGACATTCCGCTGATCGCGCGCCAATTGCGCGCCTATGACCCCAAGCCGGGCCTTGCCTATGCCTTTGATCCCGAACCGATCTTTCCGCCCGATCTGGTGGCGGCCCGCGATGGCAACGGCTGGCAGGTGACGCTGCACCGATCCGCCGCCTTCGCCATTCAGGTGCTGCCCGACCGCCTGCCGGAAGGCCCGCGCGACCCCGCGGCCGCCGCCTTCCGCCGCAAGGCCTTGGCCGAAGCCCGCGCGCTGGCGCAGGCGCTGGAGCGGCGCAACGCCACGCTGCTGCGAACCGCCGCCGTGCTGGTGGCCCGTCAGGCCGAGTTTCTGGACCAGGGTCCGGGCTGCCTGGCCCCGCTGACGCTGGACGACATCGCCGCCGAGTTGGAGTTGCACCCTTCAACCATCAGCCGGGCCACGGCGGGGCGGATGATCGACACGCCAAGGGGCGCGCTGCCGCTGCGCGCCTTCTTCAGCCGTGCCCTGACCGGCGGCGAAGAAGGCGTGTCGCAGGACCGCGCCCGCGCCTTTGTCCGCCGCGTCATCGCCGAGGAAGACCCCGACGCGCCACTGTCGGACGATGCCATCGTGACGCTGGCCCGCAAGGCCGACCTGACGCTGGCCCGCCGCACGGTGGCGAAATACCGGCTGGTGCTGGGCATCGCCGGATCGTTTCAGCGGCGGCGCAAGACGCTGGAGACGGCAGGCTAAGCTGCATCGCGGTTATCGGGATGATTCGTCCCCCGGGCCCGCTCGATGTTCGCAGTCTGACCAGCAATCGGGCGCTCTGCCCAAGGTTGCGCAGGAAAGCGGCAGATGCGCGGATTCCCTCTTGCTGCACTGCGGCGAAGTCGCGCGACCGGGCCTGCGCGGGCAGTGGAAATGCGCCCGGGTCTGGACCGTTCTGCTAGACTTGTATCCAAGGCGGGTCGCACCCTTTCCCCTGCCTGCCCAAAGCCGAGACCCCGATGAACGATGACGCCCGCCCCCACGTCCCGCAGGCCCGTGCAGCCGTCAAGGCGGCCCGCAAGGAACATCTGGTCCTGAACGCCGTGTTCGAGGTGGCCAAGGTGCTGACCAGCACCCCCGACCCGATCGCCGCGCTGCCGGGGGTGCTGAACATCCTCAACTCGTTCCTGGGCCTGTGCCACGGCTCGCTGGCGCTGCTGGTGGAACCCGATCGCCCGATCACCTCGGGCGCGCGCAACCCCTGGGCGGTGGTCGCCACCAGCCTGGGCCTGTCGCAGCGCGGCCCGAACGGCGACTACCTGCCCGAGCCGGTGGCGCAGATGGTGTTCCGCACCGGCGTGCCGATCTCGACCTGGGATCTGGGCGAGGAGTTCGGCACCGATTCCGTGCCGCCGGCGCTGAAAGGGCAATCCGTGCGGCTGATCGCCGTGCCGCTGCGCGAGAACGCCCGCAGCCACCTGGTGATCGGCGTCCTTTGCGCCTATCGGCTGGCCGACGATGACGGCGCCGGCTGGTGGGACCGCGACATCTCGGTCCTGACCATGGTCTCGGCCTTGCTGGAGCAATCGCTGCGCTTCCGCCGCATGGTCGCGCGCGACCGTGAGCGGGTGCTGGAGGAATCGCGCCGGGCGCTGGCGATGGCCTCAGAAGTGGCCCCTTCCAAGCCGGTCAGCATCGACGGCATCATCGGCGACAGCCCGGCGATTTCCGAGGTCACCGCCCGCATCCGCAAGGTCGGCCCAACCCGCGCGGCCATCCTCTTGCGCGGCGAAAGCGGCACCGGGAAAGAGTTGTTCGCCCGCGCCATCCACACCCTGTCAGACCGCCGCGACAAGCCCTTTGTCCGGGTGAACTGCGCGGCGCTGAGCGAAACCTTGCTGGAAAGCGAACTGTTTGGCCATGAGAAGGGCGCCTTTACCGGGGCCATGGGCCTGAAGAAGGGCCGGTTCGAGCTGGCCGACGGCGGCACCTTGTTCCTGGACGAGATCGGCGAGATCAGCCACGCCTTCCAGGCCAAGCTGTTGCGCGTGCTGCAAGAGGGCGAGTTCGAGCGGGTCGGCGGCACCAGGACGATCAAGGTCGATTTCCGCCTGGTCACCGCCACCAACCGCGATCTGGAAGAGGCTGTCGCCAGCGGCAAGTTCCGCGCCGACCTCTACTTCCGCATCTGCGTGGTGCCGATCCTGCTGCCGCCGCTGCGGGCGCGGCCCGGCGACATCCAGCCGCTGGCGCAGGTCTTCCTTGACCGCTTCAACCGCGAGAACGGCGCAAAGCTCAGCTTTGCCCGCAACGCCTTTGACACGCTGTGCCGCTGCAAGTTCCCCGGCAACGTGCGCGAGTTGGAGAACTGCGTGAACCGTGCGGCGGCCTTGTCCAGCGGCGATGTGATCGGGCTGGACGTGCTGGCCTGCCAGCAGGGCGCCTGCCTCTCGGCCGACCTGTGGCGGCTGCAGAAGTCCGACGCCTCGCCGATTGGCGGGCTGGCCTCCGGGCTGGTGGCGCAGTCCGAGCCGGTGGCCCGTTACGCCCCGCCGGTGCCTGAACCCGCACCGGCGCCCATGTTCGCCCCAGCGCCCACATCCGCGCCCGCATCCGCGCCCGCCGACAGCCGCCGCAAGACCGCCGACATGGAGCGCGACGAGCTGATGGCGGCGATGACCCAGGCCGGCTGGGTGCAGGCCAAGGCCGCGCGCATTCTGGGCATGACCCCGCGCCAGATCGCCTATGCGCTGAAAAAGCATGGCATCGAGGTTCAGAAGCTGTGAGCCTGCCGTTGTCGGCTTCCCGACAAAGTCGCGCGGCCTGTCGCGGCAGGCCTGCCAAAGCCCCGGTTTTCGTCCCTTTCCGATCTGGCACGTTCCTTGCTGTGGAAATGCTGCAACTGCAGCAATAGGGGGCGATCATGGCGGCTAACCTGGTGACACTGGGATCGCTCAAGGTCGTCTCGCGCGATGACCTCAGCCAGTCGATGACCGGCTGCGCGTCCACCTCCTGCGGGTCGTCGGAAGGTCCGGCCGACATGGACCCGGCCATCTGGGCGCGGGTCAAGGACCACCCCTGCTATTCCGAAGAGGCGCACCACTACTTTGCCCGGATGCATGTGGCGGTGGCGCCGGCCTGCAACATCCAGTGCAACTACTGCAACCGCAAGTATGACTGCTCGAACGAAAGCCGCCCCGGCGTGGTCAGCGAACGGCTGACCCCGGACCAGGCGGCGCGCAAGGTGATCGCCGTGGCCAACGAGGTGCCGCAGCTTTCCGTGCTGGGCATCGCCGGGCCGGGGGATGCGGCCTATGACTGGCGCAAGACCCGCGAGACCTTCCGCCAGGTCGTCGCGCAGATTCCCGACATCAAGCTGTGCCTCTCGTCCAACGGCCTGGCGCTGCCCGACCACATCGACGAACTGGTCGAGATGAACATCGACCACGTCACCCTGACCATCAACATGATCGACCCGGAGATCGGCGCGAAGATCTATCCCTGGATCTTTCACGACCACCAGCGCCTGACGGGGATCGAGGCCGCCCGCGTGCTGCACGAACGCCAGATGCTGTCCTTGGACATGCTGGTGGCGCGGGGCATCCTGGTCAAGGTGAACTCGGTGATGATCCCGGGCATCAACGACGCCCACCTGCGCGAGGTGAACCGCGAGGTCAAGCGCCGCGGCGCCTTCCTGCACAACATCATGCCGCTGATTTCCGACCCGGCGCATGGCACGCATTTCGGCCTGACCGGCCAGCGCGGCCCGACCGCGGCCGAGTTGAAGGCCTTGCAGGACGATTGCGAAGGCGGCGCGAACCTGATGCGGCATTGCCGCCAGTGCCGGGCTGATGCCGTGGGCCTCTTGGGTGAGGATCGCGGGCAGGAGTTCACCCTGGACAAGCTGCCCGAGACGGTGGACTACGACCCCGCCGCCCGTGAAGCCTGGCGCGACTGGGTGGCGCAGGAACGCGAGGACCGCCGCGCCGCCGTGTCGCAGGCGGTGCAAGCGACGGCAGCGCAGGTCGCGCCGCAGGAAACCCCGCTTCTGGTGGCGGTCTGCACGCAAGGTGGCGGCCGGATCAACCAGCACTTCGGCCACGCGACCGAGTTCAAGATCTATGAGGTCGATGCCAAGGGCGTCCGCTTCGTCACCCACCGGCGGGCCGACAACTACTGCACCGACGGCGCCGGCGATGACGAACGCCTTGCCCGGGTGATCCGCACCCTTGAAGGCGTGCCGGTGGTGCTGTGCGCCCGCATCGGCGACTGCCCCCGCGAAGCCCTTGCCGCCGCCGGGATCGAGGCGATCGACGCCCATGCCCATGACTACATCGAGCCAGCAGTGGCCGCGGTCTACCGCGACCGCCGCGCCCTGCCCGCTGCCCTGACTGCCTGAGCCACGAAAGGAATTCCCATGGCCCTCAAGATCATCAAGTCGCAATGCACCGTCTGCGGCGCCTGCGAGTTCGAATGCCCGAACGCCGCCGTCAAGTTCAAGGGCGAGACCTACATCATCGACGCGGCGCTGTGCACCGAATGCAAGGACCAGTTCCCCAAGCCGCAATGCGCCGCCGTCTGCCCGGTGCCGAACACCTGCGTTCCGGCCTGAGCCCATGCCCGAGGGCCCGGCCCCGGTCGACTGGCAGGGGCAGCCGCTGGACTGTGGCGCCTGCGACCACCGCGCCCTGCTGGGGCAGGGCCAGTGCGGCCCGGCCTGGGCCTGCCTGCAGGACCGCTATGCCCCGCGCATCCGGCGGTTCTTCGTGCTGAACCCCGAACTGGCCGATGATTGCCTGTCGTCGCCTTATTTCGAGACCCGGATGAACGCCGCACAGGTGGCCACGCTGTTCCGCCTGCCGCCCCTGCTGCAAGACCCTGATCCTGCCGTAAGGTCGATGGCGCTGTTGCGGCTGCCCGCCGCGCAGTCCCGCGGCCTGATGCGCGACCCCGACCGCGGCGTCCGCATCGCGGTGGCCCATCGCCTGCCGCCCGGCGATCTTTCCCCGCTGGTGCAGGACGCCGATTCCGCCGTGCGGGCGGTGGTGGCGCGTCGGGCCGAGCCGGGGCTGCTGCCGCTCTTGCAGTCCGACCCCGACCCCGAGGTGCGCGGCGCTGTCGCCGACCGCATCGCCGAAGCCAGCCTTGACCGTTTTGTCCTGGACCCCGACCCGCAGGTCCGCCGCAGGGCCGCCCGCCGCCGCCCCGGCCCCTTCGTGGCCGATCCCGACATCCGCGTCCGCCACGCCGTGGCCGAAGCTGCCGGGCCGGACATCCTGCGCCGCCTGCTGGACGACGCCGAAGATATCATCCGCCAGACCGCCGCCGAGCGGCTGGCCGCACCGGAGGACCGCGATGCAAGCCGATGAAGAGATCGAGGTCTGGCGCGACCCGGCGTTCAGCCCCGGCGACAAGGTGGTCTCGCGCAAGACCGTGCGCAACGACGGCACCATGTGGGGGCATGAGATCGGCGACATCGTCGTGCACAAGGGCGACGTGGGCTATGTCCGCGACATCGGCACCTTCCTGCAGCAGTTCTGGATCTACGCGGTCGAATACCCCGTCCGCGCCAGCATCGTCGGCATGCGCGAACGCGAGCTGACACCCTTTTCCCGCCCAGACCCGGAGACCCGGCCATGAAAGTGATGATCCGCCAGACCGCAAAGGGGCTTGAGGCCTATGTGGCCAAGAAGGACCTTGAGGAGATGATCGTCGAGACCGAAAAGCCCGGCCTCTGGGGCGGCTGGGCGCGGCTGTCGAACGGCTGGCTGTTCGAGATGCCGGCCTATGACCCCCCGCCGACCCTGCCGGTCACCGTCGAGGCCCGCCGGCTGTCCACCGGAGAGGACGGATGAACGCCGGTCTTGCCAGGGCGCTGGACGAGGTCGCGCGCGGCGCCCGCGTGCCCTGGCTGGGGCCGGGCGTGGCCGCGCTGTCGGGGGGCGGGCTGCCCGCGACCCCCGCCGAGCTTTGTGCAAGGATCGAGGCCGAGGTGCGGGTGCCCCGGCGGGTCAGCGGGAACCTGTGGTCGGCGGCGCAATTCGTGGAAAGCCGCCGCTTCCGCGCCACGCTGGACGCGATCATGCGCCGTGCCTTCTCGGACGGCCCGCCGCCGAACCCGCTGCAGCGCTGGCTGGCCGCCGTGCGCCCGCCGCTGATCGTGGACGCCTGGTATGACGACGCCCTGATCCGCGCCTTTGACGGGGCAGATTGGGGCTGGGTTCAGGCGATCAGCCGCCAGCGCATCGCCGCCGAAGTCTGGACCGCCGTCCACGATGCCACCGGCGCCCCGGTCGCGGCCGCCGATCCGGCATGGCGGACGCTGATCTACAAGCCGCACGGCATGGTGCGGCCGGGGTCGGACGTGCTGGTTTCGGACAGCGACTATGTCGAGGTGCTGACCGAGATCGACATCCAGACCCCGATCCCGGACGAGGTGCAGAACCGCCGCACCGGCCGGCCATTCCTGTTCCTTGGCACCCGCTTCGACGACCAGATGCTGCGCACCTTTGCCCGCCAGATCGCCAAGCGCTCGGCCCCGGGTCATGTTGCCGTGGTGCAGGCGCCGCTGACCCGGATGGAACAGCGGTTCACCGAGGAACTGGGAATCACCGTCGTCGATCTGCCCCTGCAGGCGGTGGTGGACCTGGCCGGGCAGCATCTGCCGGCCTGATTTCCGGTCAAGCCGATCATTTTCCGGGCGCCGGGCGTCGGATTTTCATCGCCGGAACGCCTTTGCCACGGGGCGTGGCGGGGTCGGCTGGACGTCTCTTCGACATCATCCGATATTTTCCTTCGAACATATCATACGAGGACCGTCGCCATGAAACTCAGCGCCAGGAATGTCTTGCCGGGAACCGTGGTCTGGATCACCTCGGGAGCCGTCACAAGCCACGTCCGGATCGACGTCGGCGGCATCCTGGTGACCGCCGCGATCACCAACGAGGCGGTCGAGGAACTGGGCCTCAAGGTTGGCGAAAAGGCCTATGCCGTGGTCAAGGCCACGGATGTGATGGTCGGCACCGACGAATGACGGCGGCCGCCGCCCACCGCCCTGCGTGACGGTGACGGGCGGTGCCGGCCGCGCGGGCGGCGCGATCCGGTCGCGGGCGAAACGCGGTCTGCGCAGGCGCCCCCAGGGCCACCTAGATCGAGAAGTGACGGCGCACCTCATCGACCGAGAGGTCTGACCTTGCGCCGCAAAGGGCGACGCTGCCCCGGTCAAAGACGTAAAGCTGGTCAGCCAGGCCCCAGGCGAAATCGAAATACTGCTCGACCAGAACGATCGCCATGTCGCCGCGCGCCCTGAGATGGGCGATGACCCGGCCGATCTGCTGGATGATGTTGGGCTGGATGCCCTCGGTCGGCTCGTCCAGGAGCAGCACCTTGGGCCGCATCAGCATCGCCCGGGCGATGGCCAGTTGCTGCTGCTGTCCACCCGAAAGGTCGCCGCCGCGGCGTCGGGCCATGTCCTTCAGCACCGGGAACAGGTCGTGGATTTCCGCCGGGATGCGGCGTTCCGACCGCGGCAGCACGGCGAAGGCGGTTTCCAGGTTTTCCTGCACCGTCAGCAGGGGAAAGATCATCCGCCCCTGCGGCACCACGGCCAGGCCGCGGGCGGCCATGTCCTGTGGCCGCAGGACGGGCAGGTCCTGGCCGTCCAGCGCGATACTGCCGCCCGAGCGCGGATGGGTGCCCGCCAGCGCCTTGAGGAAGCTGGTCTTGCCGACACCGTTGGTGCCCATGATGCAGGTCACCTTGCCGGCGCGGGCGGCAAAGTCGATGCCATGCAGGACCTGCGAGCCGCCGTAGTGCAGAGTGAGGCCCCTGGTTTGCAGCATCTCAGCCCCGCCCCAGATAGACTTCGATCACCGCCGGGTCGCGGGTGACATGGTCCAGCGTGCCTTCGGCCAGGACCGAGCCTTCGTGCAGCACGGTGACCTTGCAGTTCAGCCGGCGAACGAAGTCCATGTCGTGTTCGACCACCACCACGGCGCGGGTCCTGGCCATTTCCACCAGCATGGCGGTGGTGTGTTCGCGCTCTGCAAGGGTCATGCCGGCGGCGGGTTCGTCCACCAGCAGCAGGCGCGGTTCCTGCGCCAGCAGCATGGCGATCTCAAGCCATTGCTTCTGGCCGTGGCTCAGTTCCCCCGCCTTGCGCGGCAGGTGGTCGGCCAGGCCGACCTCTTGCGCCAGTTCCAGCACGCGGTCGCGGCCCTGGGCGGACAGCGCGTAAAGCAGCGCGGCGACCGGGCCGCGCTTCGATTTCAGCGCCAGCACCAGGTTTTCGGCAACGGTCTGGTCTTCGAAGACGGTGGGGCGCTGGAACTTGCGGCCGACGCCGACGCGGGCAATCGCGGCCTCGGACAGTTTCAGAAGCGAGATCGAGCGTTCACCCCAGGTGACGCTGCCTTCGTCGGGCCTGGTCTTGCCGGTGACGATGTCCATGAAGGTGGTCTTGCCGGCCCCGTTCGGGCCGATCACGGCGCGCAGTTCCGCCGGTCCGATGCTGAACGACAGGTTGTTGATGGCGCGAAAGCCGTCGAAGCTGACCGAGACGCCGGAAACCTCAAGCAGTGCGCTCATTCGCTGGCCTCGCGTTCCTGGAGCGCGCCGTCGTCGGGGCCCAGGGGGGCGCCCTTGCGGTCGGGGCTGCGGCGACCCTGCCAGCGGTCGAACAGCCCGCCGATGCCTTTGGGGGCGAACAGGGTGACGGCGACGAAACAGAGGCCAAGCAGGACAAGCCACCAGTCCACCCAGTCGAGGCTGGCAAAGCCCAGGGGAAGCGAAGGCGCGCGACCGCCGGTGAACCAGGACGACAGCAGCGAGACCACGGCCGCGCCGATGACCGCGCCGTAAAGGCGTCCGCGGCCGCCGATCGCCACCCAGACCGCAAGGTAGATCGAGGCGATCGGGGCCAGTTCCGCCGGGTTGATGATGCCGGCCTGCGGGTAGTAAAGCGCGCCGGCCAGGCCGCACAGGATGGCAGTGCCGGTGAAGACGAACAGCTTGTAGCCCTCGACCGGGTAGCCGAGAAAGCGCACGCGGGCCTCGTCGTCGCGGATGGCGCGCAGGACCGAGCCGAACTTGCCCGAGATCGCCCAGGCCAAGAGCAGGTAGGTCAGCCCAAGTGCCGCGGCCGAGACAAGGAAGAATGCCAGCGAGACGGCGTCCTGTCCGGTGGCGGAAAGGCCGGGAAGGTTCTGCAGCCCGGACAGGCCGTTGTTGCCGCGCAAGCCGCTGTCGTTCTGGAAGAGAAACAGCGACAGCGCGAGGGTCATCGCCTGGGTGAGGATCGACAGGTAGACGCCGGTGACGCGCGATCGGAAGGCCAGCCAGCCGAACACCAGCGCGAGGGTGCCGGGGACCAGAACGACCAGGGCAAGTTGCAGCGGCAGCGAATCGGCGAAGGTCCAGATCAGGGGCATCTCGGATGAGCCGACGACGCCGAAAATCTGGCTGGCAACGCCCTGGGCGATTTCGGCCGCGGTGGGCGGGATCGGGTCCGAGGCGAGGGCGGCGAGGACGATCTCTTCGGTGCGGGCATACATCAGCCACTGGCCGATCATGTAGCCGCCCAGCGCGAAGAAGGCCATGTGGCCCAGCGACAGGATGCCCGCGTAGCCCCAGACCACATCCATCGCCAGGGCGGCGAGGCACAGGCACAGCGTCTTGCCAAGGGTCTTGATGAAACTGGTCGAGACCATGTCGAGATCCAGCGCAGGCGACAGCGCGGTGATGGTCAGGCACAGCGCGGCCAGCAGGCCGAGGAACCACAAGACCGACGGGTTGCGGGCCAGAAAGCCCCGCCGGGCAAGGGCGGAAGCCGCCGGGGGCGCTGCCCCCGGACCCCCGGGATATTTGGGGACGGATGAAACGGGCATGGCCGTCAGTCTCCTGCCGCGCGGCCCCTGAGGGCAATGATGCCCCGCGGGCGAACCTGGATGAAGAGGATGATGAAGAGGATCATGTAGGTCTGCGCGGCCAGCGTGTTCGAGGGGTTCAGGAACTCGATCACCTTCTGCAGCGCGCCGATCATGCTGGCGCCCGCAAGCGTGCCCCAGATCGAGCCGACGCCGCCGACCACCACGGTCATGAAGCTTTGCACGATGTAGTCGGAGCCGAGGTCCGAGGTGACCTTGGCGAACAGGCCGATGGCGACGCCCGCGATGCCGGCGATGCCCGAGCCGATGCCGAAGGTCAGCATGTTGATGCGGTCGGGGTTGATGCCCATCGAGGCGGCCATCGCCGGATTCTGGGTGACGGCCCGGACTTCCAGGCCCAGCCGGGTGCGGCGCATGAGCCAGATGAAGAAGCCCAGGAACAGGACCGCCAGTCCGAAGATCGCGACGCGGATGGTGCTGATCGAGACGACATCGTTGACGCTCAGCGCGCCGTCCAGCCAGGCGGGGGCGGTCAGCGGGCGGGCCTGGGTGCCGAAGATGTTCTTCAACACCTGCTGGATGGCGATCGAGATGCCGAAGGTGGCCAGCAGGGTCTCGAGCGGGCGCTTGTAGAGGTGGCGGATCACCAGCCGCTCCATCGCCACGCCGGCCGCGAAGGTGACGGCAAAGGCCAGCGGCAAAGCGATCAGGATCGACAGGGTCAGGTCCGGCACGAAGAGTTGCACCACATAGCCGGTGTAGGCGCCCAGGGTGATGAACTCGCCATGCGCCATGTTGATGACGCCCATGACGCCGAAGGTGATCGCCAGTCCGATCGCGGCAAGGAAGTAGATCGAGGCGAGCGAGAGCGCGTCGAGGCCCAGGTCGGCGGCCTGCATGGCCCCGACCTTCAGCCCGATGCGGTCAAGTGCTGCTGCGGCGGCGGCGGTGACGGCGGCGTCGGGCTCGCTGTAGACGTCGTAGAAGCGGTGGGCGGCCAGCGCGGCGGCGACCTCGTCGGCGGTGGCGGCCGGGGGCACGGTTCCGCTGGCCTCAAGCGCCGAATAGGCGCGGTCACGGGCGTCCTGGTCGGCGAGTTCGGCCAGCGGGATGCCGCCCGTGCGTCCCGCCACGATGTGGGCGGCCAGGGCTGCCCTCTGGTCCTCAAGACTCAGACGTTCGGGGGCAAGACCGGCGGCGGTCAGCAGGTCGTAGGCCTCGGTCCGGGTCAGGTCGCGGCCGAGGCGCAACTCGCGGGCGATGTTGGCGCCTGCGGGGGCGGCGGTGGCGGCCAGCCGTCGCGTGGCAACCAGCGGCGAGAGGGCGGCGCGGACATCCAGCCCAAGATCGCTGCCGAAGCCGTCGATCGCGGCGATGCGGGCCGCATGGTCGGGATCGAATTGCAGGGTCAGCAGGCGTTCAAGGCGGATCTTGCGGGCCTTCAGCGCCGGGTCCGGCTCGCCGTCGATGGCGGCCCGCAACGGGGCCAGGCTTTCTGCGGTCGGGTCCTTGGCAATGCTGTCCAGCGCCGCGGTTCGGGTGGCAGGATCAGGGTCCGAGAGGGTGAACTGCACCAGCGCGGTGGAAATCAGGCCGCGCACCCCGGCGTTGGGCTTCAACTCGGCGATGTCGGCTTTCGCGGCGGTGCCGGCGGGGGTGCCGTCCAGGGCGGTCAGGGCGAAGCCGGCCGGGTCCGGGGTCAGCAGGAAGAAGGCGCCGTCGGATTTGCGCTGGCCCAGGTGCTTGGCCTCCCAGGCCTGAAGGAAGGCGGCGGTCATCGGATCACCGCTGGCGGCGAGCGCGTCGATCACCGGGCCAATGGTCTGGCGCGAGGGCTTTGCGATGGCTTCGGCATGTCTCGCGACGACCGCGGCCAGCGGTTCGGACCCCGATTGCGACCGCGCCGGAAGCGTCAGCCCGAGAACAAGCGTCAGCGCAAGGCACAGCGCGCGCAGCATGTGTATCTCCGCACAAGGTGGCGACGGGGCGGGAGCGAATTTTCGTCGAAAATTCGGGCTCCCCGCCCCGACAGGGTTCGCGCCTCAGTAGTTCGAGGTCAGCTGCACGCAGGTCTTCGACTGCGTGTTGTACATGCCGCACCTGAGGTCTTTCCAGTCGGCCTCCAACACTGCGGAGTCCGGCAGGAAGTCGGTCCAGGCGTCGCCCGGAACGGGCTCGGTCTGGCTGATGATGTCGAATTGCCCGTCGGCGCGGATCTCGCCGATCAGCACTGGCTTGGTCAGGTGGTGGTTCGCCAGCATCTCGGCCACCCCACCGGTGAGATTGGGGAAAGTCTGCCCGACCATGGCGTCGATCACCGGGTCAACGTCGGTGGTTCCCGCCGCCGTCACCGCCTGCACCCACATGTTGAAGCCGATGTAATGCGCCTCCATCGGGTCGTTGGTCACCCGCTTGTCATCCTTGATGAAGGCCTTCCAGGCGGCAATGAACTCGGCGTTGGCCGGGGTTTCGGCGGACTGGAAGTAGTTCCAGGCCGCCAGGTGGCCGACCAGGTTCGAGGTGTCGAGGCCCGAAAGCTCTTCTTCGCCGACCGAGAAGGCGATGACCGGCAGCTTGTCGGCGGTCACGCCCGCCGCCGCCAGTTCCTTGTAGAAACCGATGTTGGCATCGCCGTTGACGGTGGAGATCACGCCCACCTTCTTGCCGTCGGCGCCCAGGGCCACCACGTCGGCGACGATCTTCGACCAGTCGCTGTGCCCGAAGGGGGTGTAGTTGACGAAGATGTCTTCGGCGGCGATGCCCTTCGACTTCAGGTAGGCCTCAAGGATGTTGTTGGTGGTGCGCGGATAGACATAATCGGTGCCGAGCAGGGCGAATTTCTCGATGCCCAATTCGTTCAGGTAGTAGTCCACCGCCGGAATCGCCTGCTGGTTCGGCGCGGCGCCGGTGTAGAACACGTTCTTCGACGATTCCTCGCCCTCATACTGCACCGGGTAGAACAACAGGCCGTTCAGTTCCTCGATCACCGGCAGCACCGATTTGCGGCTGACGCTTGTCCAGCAGCCGAACATGCAGGCGACCTTCTGCACCGTCAGCAACTCGCGCGCCTTTTCGGCGAACAGCGGCCAGTCCGAGGCCGGGTCCACCACCACGGGCTCAAGCATCTTGCCCAGCACGCCGCCCTTGGCGTTCTGCGCCTCGATCAGCATCAGCATGGTGTCCTTGAGCGTGGTCTCGGAAATCGCCATCGTCCCCGAGAGCGAATGCAGGATGCCAATCTTGATCGTCTCGCCCTGGGCAAAGGCCAGGCGCGGCGCGGCAAGGGCGGCTGCCCCGGATGCCAGAAGCATACGTCGTGTCAGTTTCATCGCTTTCCCCCATTTCAGGGTCGCCGGTGGCGTTCCAGACCGGGCCTGAGGGCCTGATCCTGACCTGGCGACAGTTGTTGCACCGCATGCGGTGGCGACGGTTTCCCGTCTGGTGTCCCCGCACATTCCGTCTTTCGGGGCATGATCGGCCGACCCCGATCGCAAGCAGGCTTGCTGCCGCCGAGACCGGCAAGGCAAAGTCACATCCGTGGCCTATGAATGACCGGCCGCCGGTCCGGTCCGCTGAAAACCTGTGCGCTCACGCGTGCTGCAGCGCAGAAATACAGCGGAGTCCGGCTTGGACCGCCCGGGGTCCGGCAGCCTCCGGCTGGTGCCTGTCGAACCCGCCGTCCGGACCGTCCACCCGCAACTGCGCGAAGGTCTCGGCCCGCTGGTGCTACCCATCGGAGCAGGTGTTCGGGCCGGTCGCCTGCTTCGGTCATCTTGCGGCGCGCAAGCAGTTCGGATAACCACGACCTGCCGTGAACAGCCAGACGTGCTTCACGGCAGCGAGCGGCGGGTATGGTGTAGTGGTAGCGCCTCAGCCTTCCAAGCTGATGGGGCGGGTTCGATTCCCGCTACCCGCTCCAGAATCCCTGATTTGCGGCAAGAATCCTCCGCGCCCTGCGCGCCGGCTTCGGTTCGGTCTTGCCCGCTACAGGTTCTCGGCCTGCGGAAAGCCCAGGATGTGATAGCCGCCGTCGACATGCACCACCTCGCCGGTGGTGAAGGCGCCGCCGTCCGAACACAGCCAGACCGCCGTGCCGCCGATCGCCTCAAGCGTGGCGTTCGACCGCAAGGGCGCGTTTTCCTCGGTGTGGCGGTAGGTCGCCCGCGCCCCGCCGATGGCGCTGCCGGCCAGGGTCTTCATCGGCCCCGGGCTGATTGCGTTGACGCGAATCTTCTGCGGCCCCAGGTCGTTCGCCAGATAGCGCGTTGCGCTTTCCAGCGCCGCCTTGGCCACGCCCATCACATTGTAGTTCGGCGTCACCCGGTTCGAACCCTGGAAGGTCAGCGTCACCAGGCAGCCGCCGTCCGGCATCAGCGCCTGCGCCCGGCGTGCCACGTCGATGAAGCTGAAGCACGATATGTTCAGGGAATTCAGGAAATTGCCCTTGCTGGTGTTGATGAATCGCCCGGTCAATTCGGCCTTGTCGGAAAACGCGATGGCGTGGATGACGAAGTCCAGCTTGCCCCAGCGGTCGGCCAGCACCGCAAAACAGGCGTCCAGCGAGGCCTCATCGGTCACGTCCACATCGACCAGGAGGTCCGACCCGACCGAAGCCGCCAGCGGCTGCACGCGGCGCCCGAACGCCTCGCCCTGGTAGGCGAAGGCCAGGTCCGCCCCTTCGGCCGCCAGGGCCGAGGCGATGCCCCAGGCGATCGACCGTTCGTTGGCCACACCCATGACAAGCCCGCGCTTGCCCTTCATCAGTCCGGCCATCGCGTGCTCCTCAGCCCTGATACTTGCTCATCACGAGGGTGGCATTGGTGCCGCCAAAGCCGAAGCTGTTGGACAGGATCGAATCATGCGCCACATCCCGATAGGCGGTGGCAATCTCTTCGGGCCGCAATTCCGGGTCCAGCTGGGTGACGTTGGCCGAGGCCGAGATGAAGCCGCCCTGCAACATGATCAGCGAATAGATCGCCTCATGCACGCCGGTCGCGCCCAGCGAATGCCCGGTCAGCGACTTGGTCGAGGAAATCGGCGGCACAGCGTCGGCGCCAAAGACGTTGCGGATGGCCTTCACCTCGGTCACGTCGCCGGCCACCGTGCTGGTGCCGTGGGCGTTGATGTAGGTGATCTTGCGGCCCTGGGGCAGGGTGGACAGCGCCAGATTCATCGACCGCTCGCCGCCCTCGCCACTGGGCGCCACCATGTCGTGCCCGTCCGATGTGGCGCCGTAGCCGGTGACCTCGGCATAAATCTTCGCGCCGCGCGCAAGGGCGTGGTTCAGCTCTTCCAGCACCACCACGCCGCCGCCGCCGGCGATCACGAACCCGTCGCGGGTGGCGTCGAAGGCGCGGGACGCGGTGGTCGGCGCATCGTTGTATTTCGACGACATGGCGCCCATCGCGTCGAACAGGCACGACAGCGTCCAGTCGAGTTCCTCGCCGCCGCCGGCGAACACCACGTCCTGCTTGCCCATCTGGATCAGCTCGGTGCCGTTGCCGATGCAATGGGCGCTGGTCGAGCAGGCCGAGGTGATCGAATAGTTCACCCCCTTGATCTTGAACGGCGTGGCCAGGCAGGCCGAGGTGGTGGACGACATGCCCTTGGTCACGCCGAACGGGCCGATGCGTTTCGGCGAGCCGCTTTCGCGCACGATGTTGTGGGCCTTGAAGAACGACTTGGTCGAGGGCCCACCCGACCCCACGATGATCCCGGTGCGCTCGTTCGACACCTCGTCCGGCGCCAGCCCGCTGTCGGCCACGGCCTGCGCCATGGCGATGAAGTTGTAGGCCGCGCCATCGCCCATGAAGCGCAGGTCGCGCTTGTCGATGTGGTCTTCCAGCACGATCTGCGGCTGGCCGTGAATCTGGCTGCGGAAGCCGCGCTCGGCATAGTCGGGCGCAAAGACGATGCCGGATTTCCCGGCGCGCAGGCTGGCTTCGACCTCGGCCACGGAATTGCCGATGGGCGAGACGATGCCAAGCCCGGTGATGACGACACGACGCATGGGGCTGAACCTTTCCCTGTCCGATCAGCTCGCCGAGAGGGCGACCTTCATGTCCTTAACCAGATAGATGGTTTCGCCGTCGGCTTCCACCCGGCCATCCGCCACACCCATCGTCAGGCGGCGGGTCTGCAGCGCCTTGGTGAAGTCGACGAAGTAGGTCAGCCGCTTGCGGTCGGGCCGCACCATCCCGGTCAGCTTGACCTCGCCCACGCCCAGGGCATAGCCCCGGCCTTCCCAGCCGCGCCAGCCCAGGTTGAAACCGGTCAGCTGCCACAACCCGTCCAGGCCCAGGCAGCCCGGCATGATCGGGTTGCCGGGAAAGTGGCAGGCAAAGAACCACAGGTCGGGATGGATGTCGAACTCGGCCACCACGTGGCCCTTGCCGTGCTCGCCGCCGTCCTCCGAGATTTCGGTGATGCGGTCCATCATCAGCATCGGCGGCTCGGGCAACTGGGCATTGCCCGGCCCGAACAACTCGCCCCGCGCGCAGGCGAGCAGGTCCTCGCGTTCGAACCTCGTCGGATAGCGCCCCATCGGCCTGGCCTTCCCATCTGTTCCCTCAGGCCCCGCGTGTATCAGAGGCACGGAACCCTGGGCAAGGGCGGCGGGCGGCACCGGCGTGCGGCTTTTCAGTTGAATCCCCGGGCCCGGCGCCTATATATAAGCATCAGATTCAGGGATCTGCGCAATGATGCCAAGAGGGCAAGACCGTATCGCCGCCTGGCTGGACCGGGGCCAATTGCGGCCGACCCGTCAGCGTCTTGCCCTGGCGCAGTTGCTGGTCGGCGATGGCGAGGATCGCCACGTCACCGCGGAAAGCCTTTACGAGATGGCCGATGCCGCGGGCGAGAAGGTCAGCCTTGCCACCGTCTACAACACGCTGCGGGCCTTCTGCGACGCGGGCCTGATGAACGAGGTCGTGGTCGACGGCGCGCGCAGCTACTTCGACACCCGGATGGACGACCATCCGCATTACTTCTGGGAAGACAGCGGCACGCTGACGGATGCCCCGAAGGAAGACCTGACCATCTCGGCCCTGCCCAAGGCCCCCGAGGGCACCGAGATCGCCCGCGTCGATGTGGTGATCCGCCTGCGGCGCCGCTGAAACCGGTCGGCCGCAAGGGCGGCCGCTGGCCTCTCCTCTCGCCTCTGCGCGCAACCGGCCCGGCCGCCCGGCCCGGCCGCGACGGCTGGCCTGCGGCAGGGCTCCCCGCATCGACCTGGGATGCCTCCGGCGGGGTATTTTCACCAAGATGAAGCCGATGCCGCTTCATCTTGGCCCAAATACCCCGGGGGTTCGGGGGCAGCGCCCCCGATACCTGAGGAGGAGCGCGCCCTTGGCGCGCGACGACGAGGCAAAGGTCGTGCGGCGCGCAAGCGCGCCGCTCCGCCGGATCACCGCCGGTCAGGAGGCGGCTTCGTCGCTGTCCCAGGCCTCGATGATGCGCGCCACCAGGGGGTGACGCACCACATCCTTGGCGGTGAAGTAGTTGAACGACACGCCTTTCACCCCCTTGAGGATGCGCTCGGCCTCGGACAGGCCGCTGGTCACCCCGCGCGGCAGGTCGACCTGGGTGCGGTCGCCGGTGATCACCATCCGGCTGCCCTCGCCCAGGCGGGTGAGGAACATCTTCATCTGCATCGCGGTGGCATTCTGCGCCTCGTCCAGCACCACGAAGGCGTTTGACAGTGTGCGCCCCCGCATGAAGGCCAGGGGTGCGATCTCGATCCGCTTTTCCTGGATCAGCTTTTCCACCTGCTTCGACGGCAAGAAGTCGTTCAGCGCGTCGTACAGGGGCTGCATGTAGGGATCGACCTTCTCCTTCATGTCGCCCGGCAGAAAGCCCAGCCGCTCGCCCGCCTCGACCGCGGGGCGCGACAGCACGATCTTCTCGACCGCGCCCGAGATGAACATCGTCACCCCCACCGCCACCGCCAGATAGGTCTTGCCGGTGCCCGCCGGGCCGATGCCGAAGCCCAGCTCATGCGCGAACAGGTTCGCCACATAGGCCTTCTGCGCCTCGGTCCGCGGCTCGATCGGCTTCTTGCGGGTGCGCAGCTCCAGTCCCGGATTGAACAGCTCGATCTGCTCGCTGTCGCCCGAGGGCGTCACCGGCCGGCCCATCCGCAGCGCGCCGTCCACGTCGCCGGCGCCGACGCTGCGGCCTGCTTCCAGCCGGGCATAGAGGCTGCGCAGCACTGCCGCGGCCTGGTCCCGCGCGCCCTTTTCGCCCACCACCGCCAGCCGGTTGCCGCGCCGCAGGATGTGCACCCCCATCTGGTGCTCGATCTGGGCAAGGTTGCGGTCGAACTCGCCGCACAGTTCGATCAACAGCCGGTTGTCGGGAAATTCGAGGAGCGTCTCCACAATGTCCTCGGGCTTGGTCGGGGGGGTCAGCGCGCTGATGCCCAATCGGGTCTCCTTGAATGTCAAAGGGCCTTCACGGGAATGGTGCGGCCTGCCGGACGATCTGGCAAGGATTTTCATCCCCGCCACAACATCTTGCGCGCGGATGTGAAAGTGTTGCGACAGTCTTGTGCAGATCGCTGGCGTCTTCGCCCGAAACCCGGTCCGGCGCTCAGCGCTTGACGACCACGGTCTTGCGGCCTGGCCCCGAGATCTGGTCCTTCACCCCGGCCGCCTCGGTCTCGTAGGGCCGCAGCACGGTGCCGGGTGGATAGAGGTCGTTGCAGATCGGCAGGCCCGAGACCGGGTCGAAGCGCGGGCTGGAATACCCCTCCAGCCCGTCGTCGATGACCCAGTTCTGGCAGCCGTCCGGATCATAGGCGATCGCCGCCTCACCGTTTTTCAGCACGCCCTTCTGGTAGCCCTGGTCCTCGCCGGTGGCGATGACCGAACCGGCGCCGGCATAGGGCTGGCCGCCCTCCAGCGTCTCGATGCAGCCCGTCAGCGCCAGCAGCGCCGCAACACCCGTGGACAGTCTGAGAAAGCCCTGCATCTGGGTCACCACCGATAGCAGACGATTTCGACGCGGCGATTCTTCGCCATGCCGGCGGCAGATGTGTTCGATGCGACCGGCTGGCCTTCGCCAAGGCCCATCTCGCGCTCGACCGAGGCGCCGACCGACTGGGCGACCTCGGCCACTGCATGGGCGCGGCGCTTGGAAAGCCTGAGGTTGTTGCCGTCCGAGCCGCGGCTGTCGGTATGACCGTAGATCGCATAGCCGAAGGCCCCGGCGTTCAGAAAGAACTCTTGCAGCCGCTTGCGTCCCGTCGCCGTCAGCGTGGCGCTGCCGCTGGCGAACAGCGTGTCGGTGTTCTCGACCAGGCAGGTGTTCTTCTTCAGGCAGACCGGCTTGCCGGTCTTGGGGTTGCGGCGCGGCACCATGTAGCCTTCTTCGCCGCCGTCGGCCCACCAGTGCATGCAGCCGTCGTCGTCGATCCAGACGCCCCATTCGATCTGGCCCGTCACCTCGGGGGCCACCACGGTCGGGCTGGTCTCGGCGACAAGCGACGATCCCCCCGCCAGGCCGACTGCAAGTGCCGCCGCACCCAGGACCCTGCGCATTGCGCGAGACTTCCGATCCACCGCCAGAGCCCCCTTCACCGAACCGTGACCGACGGCTTAGGTTTGGCGACCGGCTTCCGCGAAGTAAAGCTGATTCGCGATCTTCGCGGCAGGGCAGGCGCAACCGTGCGGTGTCTGCCCGAACAATCCTGTGGATAACTCCTCGGCGGCTGCCGGGATGCGCTGCGGATCAGCCCGCAACCCGAATGGCGGCAAGGGAATTCGTCGAGGCCGCGGTGATGCGCGCGCGCGCCAGTTCGCCCACCCGGCCGTCCGGGTCGGTGACATGCACCGCCATCAGATGGTCGGACTTGCCCACCATCTGCCCCGGCAGCCGGCCGGGCTTTTCGTACAGCACGCCGACCTCGCGGCCGACCATGGCCTCCTGCGCGGCATGCTGCTGGGCGGTGATCAGGGCCTGCAATTCGTGCAGCCGGGCCTGCGCCAGCGCGGCCGGGACGGGCGGCTTTTCGGCGGCCGGCGTGCCCGGGCGGGCCGAATAGGCAAAGCTGAAAGCAGCGCCGAAGCGCACCTCGCGGATCAGCGCCAGGGTGGCCTGGAAATCGGCATCGGTCTCGCCCGGGAAACCGACGATGAAATCGCTGGTCAGCAGGATGTCGGGCCGGGCGGCGCGGATGCGCTCGACGAGGCGCAGATAGTCGTCTGCGGTGTGCTTGCGGTTCATCGCCCGCAGGATGCGGTCGCTGCCCGACTGCACCGGCAGGTGCAGGTAGGGCATCAGTTGCGGCACTTCGGCATGGGCGGCGATCAGGTCATCCGCCATGTCGTTCGGGTGGCTGGTGGTATAGCGCAGCCGGTCCAGCCCCGGGATGCCCGCCAGCTCGCGCAAGAGCCGGCTCAGGCCCCAGGCGCCCCCTGGGCCTGCGCCGTGGTAGGCGTTGACGTTCTGGCCCAGCAGGGTGATCTCGCGCACGCCGCGCGCCACCAGATCGCGCGCTTCCGCCAGCAGCCGCTCGACCGGGCGGCTGACCTCGGTGCCGCGGGTGTAGGGCACCACGCAAAAGGCGCAGAACTTGTCGCAGCCCTCCTGCACGGTCAGAAAGGCGGTCGGCCCGCGCAGCGCCTTGCGGGCGGGCAGGTGGTCGAACTTGTCTTCCGCCGGAAATTCGGTGTCCACCACCCGGCCGGCCCCGCGCGCCATCTCGGGCAGGCGGTGATAGGCCTGCGGCCCGACCACCAGATCGACCAGCGGCGCCCGGCGCAGGATCTCGGCCCCCTCGGCCTGCGCCACGCAACCGGCGACGCCGATCTTCAGCCCCGGCTTCCGCTGTTTGAGCGGCTTCAGCCGGCCGAGGTCGGAATATAGCTTCTCGCTGGCCTTTTCGCGGATATGGCAGGTGTTCAGCAGCACCATGTCGGCCTCTTCGGCCAGCTCGGTCAGGGTGTAGCCCTCGGCGCCCAGGGCCTCGGCCATGCGCTCGCTGTCGTAGACGTTCATCTGACAGCCATAGGTCTTGAGGTAGAGCTTCTTGGCTTCGCTCATCGGCCGGTGCCTCCTGAAGCGGCGGTCTTACACCGCGGGCGGAGTGGCGGCAACGCCGGCCCTCTTGCCTTGCGCCGCGGATTGGCCGAATCTGGCCGCGCAGCCGCCGCCGGACGCCGATGACCTACACCGACCTTGCCGACTATCTCAGCCGCCTGAAGGCCGCGCCGCCGAAGACGCCGGTCTGCCTGATCATGGCCGAGGACGAGGTCGAGCTGGCCTCGACCCTGCGCCATCACCTGTCGCTGGGATTCGGCAGCGTGCTGCTGCTGGCCCCGCCCGAGATCGCGGCACCAGAGGAATTCGCCGGGCGCATCGAGGTCATCGCGCATGACGTCTTTGCCGAATCCGCGCTGGTCGAAGCGGTGAACCGGCTGAACGTCGCGCTGCCGGCGGGGACCTGGGTCTATTACTGCTTCAACGCCGAATACCTGTTCTTCCCGTTCTGCGAGACCCGAACCATCCGCGACCTGTTGTCGTTCCACACCGAGGAACGCCGCGACGCGATGCTGACCTATGTGATCGACCTTTATGCCGGCGACCTGAACCGCCACAGCAACGCGGTTTCGCTGGAGGACGCGCATCTTGACCGCTCGGGCTATTACGCGCTGGCCCGCAAGGACCCCGAACGCGATTGGGAACCCCGCGACCGGCAGATGGATTTCCACGGCGGGCTGCGCTGGCGGTTCGAGGAACACATCCCGCCGGCGCGGCGGAAGATCGACCGCATCTCGATCTTCCGGACCAGGCCCGGGCTGCTTCTGCGGCCGGACTTCACCTTTTCCGATGAGGAATACAATACCTATGCCTGCCCCTGGCACCACAACCTGACCGCCGCGGTCGGTTCGTTCCGCACCGCCAAGGCGCTGCGCACGAACCCCGGATCGCGCTTTGACATTCCCACCTTCCGCTGGCGCAATTCGGTGCCGTTCGACTGGCACAGCCAGCAGTTGATGGACCTGGGGCTGATGGAGCCGGGGCAGTGGTTCTGACCGCGCGGTGATCCGGCGGAGCGGCGCCGGGGCGCCGCAGGTCATTTGTCTCGTCGTCGCCTTGCAGGCGTCTCCTCGGGCGCGGGGGGCGCTGCCCCCGTCTTCGCGTGCCGCGAAGACTCCCCCGGGGTATTTGGACCAAGATGAAGCCCATGCCGTTTCATCTTGGCCCAAATACCCCCGCCGGAGGCAACCGTTGGGAAGGGATTGCGGGCTTGCCTGATGGCCGTGCTTGAGAAGGGTCGTCGCAGGCGCTAGGGACGCGGGATGGAGATGCTGGTCGAGACCGTGATCGAGGATGCCCGCTGGCAGGGGATCGGGCTTGAGGCGCTGGCCGAGCGCGCGGCGCGGGCCGCATTGCAGGGGCTGGGGATCGGGGCCGAGGGATTTCAGGTTGCGCTGCTTGGCTGCGACGATGCGCGCATTGCCGTGCTGAACGCCGGTTTCCGCGGCAAGCCGCAGCCGACCAACGTTCTGTCCTGGCCGTCCGAGGACCGGGCGCCCGAAGTGATCGGCGCCGAACCCGAACCGCCCGTCGCCGGCACGCCCGACGACCCCGAACCTCTTGGCGACATCGCCATCGCCTGGGAGACCTGCGCGGGCGAAGCCGCCGCGCAGGGCAAGCCGATGGCCGACCATGCCGCTCATCTGATCGTGCATGCCGTGCTGCATCTTCTGGGTTACGACCACATTGAGGATGAGGATGCGGCCCTGATGGAAGCCCACGAAGTGCGCATACTTGCATCGCTCGGGGTTTCCGACCCATATTGAAGAGCACCCGCAGGACGGGTGTGTTCCGGAAAAAGGACAGATGGGCAGTAGCAGCGATGGGTCATCCCCGGCGCCCGAGGCGCAGGCGGGATTGACCGACGACCCGCCGGCCGAACCTTCAGGTCGCGGTTTCTTCGGGCGGCTTCTGTCCGCCTTCACCCCCAACGCAGAGTCCGAGGCCGCTAACCCCGCGGCACCGGCGCCGGTCTCCAGCCCTGGGCTCGGCGCGCTGCGCCGGATGCGGGTGGATGACGTGGCCATTCCCAAGGCCGAAATCGTGGCGGTGCCGCTGGACATCGGCAAGGATGACCTGGTCGCGGCCTTCCGCGAGCACGGCTTTTCCCGGGTCCCGGTCTACAAGGGCACGCTGGACCATCCGCAGGGCCTGGTCCTGCTCAAGGACCTCGCGTTGCAGCACGGCTTTGGCCAGACCGGCCGGTTCAGCCTGAAACGCCTGTTGCGGCCGATTCTCTATGCGCCGCCGTCGATGCCGACCGGTGTCCTGCTGCAGAAGATGCAGAAGGAACGTGTCCACATGGCGCTGGTGATCGACGAATACGGCGGGGTCGACGGGCTGGTCACCATCGAGGACCTGATCGAGACCGTGATCGGCGAGATCGAGGACGAGCACGATGAGGATGAAAGCGCGCTGTGGAAGGAGGAAACCCCGGGGGTGATCCTGGCGCAGTCCACCGCGCCGCTGGAAGAGCTGGAACAGACCCTTGGCCTGCGCCTGCGCAGCGGCGAGGACGACGACGAGATCGACACCATCGGCGGCCTGGTCTTCCTGCGCACCGGCCGGGTGCCGTCGCGCGGCGAGGTCGTGGCGCTGGAGGGCGGGGTGCAGATCGAGATCGTCGATGCCGACGCGCGGCGCATCAAGCGGCTTCGGCTGCGCCTGCCGGGCCAGGCGACGGCGGCCAGCGCGACCGAGACCTGACCGGCATGCGCCCCGGCCCGAGGACGGCGCTGCGCGATGCGGCGATCGGCGTGGCGATCGCCCTTGGGCAGGCGCCGCTGGGGCTGTGGCCGGTGGCGCTTGCGGGGCTGGGGCTGGCCTTGGGGCGGATGGCAGGGGCGGCCGGGCCGGGGGCTGCATTCCGGCGCGGCTGGATGATCGGTGCGGGGCATTTCGCCTTTGCGCTGGCCTGGATCGTGCAGCCCTTCTTCGTCGATCCGGAACGGCATGGCTGGATGGCGCCGTTCGCCCTTGTGGGCATGGCCTTCGGGCTGGGGCTGTTCTGGGGGGCGGCAGCCTGGGGCGCGCGGCGGCTGGGCGGCGGGGCGGTCGCGGTGGCTCTGGCCTGGGCGGCGGTCGAACTGGCCCGGGGCCAGGTGCTGACCGGCTTTCCCTGGGCCTTGCCGGGGCACATCTGGCTGGACACGCCGCTGATGCAGACTGCGGCGCTGATCGGCGCCAACGGGATGACCGCCGCCACGCTGCTGGCACTGGCGGCGCCGCTGGCCTGGGGCCGCAAGGGCCTTGCCGTGCCGGCGCTGGCGCTGGCCGTGGTCGCCGGCTGGAGCTGGCACCGGCTGGCGCTGCCCGAGCCGCCGGCGCCCGGCGGCAGCGTCCGCCTGGTTCAGCCGAACATCGCGCAGACCCTGAAATGGGACCCCGATGAGGCCCGTGCCAACTTCGACACGCTGCTGGCGCTGTCCGCCGCCGCGCCGGTCGAGCTGATCGTCTGGCCCGAGACCGCCGTGCCCTTCATCCTGACCGAAGGCCAGGGCGCGGCGCTGGCCATGGCCGGGGTCGCCGGGGGCACTCCCCTGGCGGCCGGCATTCAGCGCGTTGAAGGCGAGTTGGCCTGGAACAGCCTGGCGGTGATCGGCCCGGGCGGCCGCATCGGGCCGACCTATGACAAGATCCATCTGGTGCCGTTCGGCGAATACGTGCCCTTCGGCGATCTGGCCTATGACTGGTTCGGCATCCGTGCATTTGCAGCGCAGGCCGGGGCGGCCTATATGGCCGGCAGCACGCGCCGGCCGGTCGACTTCGGCCCCGGCCTGGGCCGGGCGCTGCCGGCGATCTGCTACGAGGCGATCTTCGCGCAGGAACTGGCCGCCGCCCCGCGCGGCGACTGGCTGCTGCAGATCACCAACGACGCCTGGTTCGGCACCCTGACCGGGCCCTACCAGCACTATGCCCAAGCCCGGCTGCGGGCGGTGGAACTGGGCCTGCCGCTGGTGAGGGTCGCTAACACCGGCGTCTCGGCGGTGACCGACGCCCGCGGCCGCATCGTCGCCGGTCTGGACGGCGCACCGGCGCTGTTGCCGCTGGGAGCGCGCGGCGTCTTGGACGTTGCCCTGCCCGGTGCCTTGCCGCCGCCGCCCTATGCCCGGATCGGCGACGGACCCCTGACCGCATTGTTGCTGGCCGGGCTCTTCCTTCCGGCGCTGCTGCGGCTGCGGCGCAATGGCGCTTGATTGTTGTCACGCCGCCGCGTAAGTCGGCCGCTGTCGAACCGTCACAACGGCTTCCTGGCGTGACGGGGATCATCAACGGAGCACTTCCCATGAGCCGCAAGAATTATGTCTTCACTTCCGAGTCCGTCTCGGAGGGACATCCCGACAAGCTGTGCGACCGCGTCTCGGACGCCGTCCTTGACGCCTTCCTGACGGAAGAGCCGAACGCCCGCGTCGCCTGCGAAACCTTCGCCACGACCAACCGCGTCGTGGTGGGCGGCGAAGTGGGTCTGTCCACCAAGGAAAAGACCAAGGCGATGATGGAGCGGATCGACGGCATCGTCCGCGACTGCGTCCGCGACATCGGCTACGAGCAGAAGAAGTTCCACTGGAACAAGATCAAGATCCACAACTACATCCACGAACAGTCGGCGCATATCGCCCAGGGCGTGGACCGCGACGGCGCGGGCGACCAGGGCATCATGTTCGGCTATGCCACCCGCGAGACGCCCGAATACATGCCGGCGCCGATCCAGTATTCGCATGCGATCCTGCGCCGCCTGGCCGAGGCGCGGAAGTCCGGCAAGGAACCGACCCTTGGGCCGGACGCGAAAAGCCAGCTGACGCTGCGCTATGCCGATGGCAAGCCGGTCGAGGTGACCTCGATCGTGCTGTCGACCCAGCACACGTCGAAGCGGCAGACCTCGAAGGTGATCCGCGGCATCGTGGAACCCTACATCCGCGAAGTCCTGCCCGAAGGCTGGCTGACCAGAAAGACCGAATGGCACGTCAACCCGACCGGCACCTTCGTGATCGGCGGGCCGGACGGCGACGCGGGCCTGACGGGCCGCAAGATCATCGTCGATACCTATGGCGGGGCTGCGCCGCACGGCGGCGGGGCGTTCTCGGGCAAGGACCCGACCAAGGTCGACCGCTCGGCCGCCTATGCCGCGCGCTATCTGGCCAAGAACGTGGTGGCGGCCGGGCTGGCCGACCGCTGCACGCTGCAGGTCTCCTATGCCATCGGCGTGGCCAAGCCGCTGTCGATCTATGTCGACACCCATGGCACCGGCCAGGTCGATGAGGCGGTGATCGAGCGCGCGGTGACAGAGGTCATGGACCTGACGCCCCGCGGCATCCGTACCCACCTGAACCTCAACCGCCCGATCTACGCCCGCACCGCGGCCTACGGCCACTTCGGCCGCACGCCGACCGAGGACGGCGGCTTCAGCTGGGAACGGACCGATCTGGTCGAGGCGCTGAAAAAGGCGGTCTGACCGGCTTTTCCAAAGGTTTGTGAGGAGGGCGCCCTGACGGGCGCCTTTCCTGCTTTCCCGCAGGCGGGAAAGCGCCCCCTCGGGCCGCTCCCACCCACCCACCCCGCGTCCCGAGGGGGCGCGGTGCCGTCCCGCCCCGGGGCCTTGCGTCGCCGGCCCGGCGAACTATCCTGCGGCGGACAGTCCCGGCAGGACCCCTTGGCCAAAGCTTCGCCCCCGCCCCGGCCCGACATGCTGCAGCTTGACGACGTGGTCCGCGACCGCGGCTCGCGCTATGCCGTCTGCGGCGGGCCGGTCGCGGGAAGGGCCGGGATCGACGCCTTCCTGGCCGACCTGAAGCGCGACAAGCGCTTTGCCCGCGCCACCCACAACAGCTGGGCCTGCGTGCTGACCGATGGCGGGCCGCTCAGGGCCGATGACGGCGAGACCGGCGCCGGCGCGGTGATCCTGCGCATGCTGGACCGCGAGGGCCTGCTGGACCACGTTGTCGTGGTCACCCGCTGGTATGGCGGCGTGCACCTCGGCGGCGACCGCTTCGCCCATGTGGTGACCTGTGTCCGCGCCTGGCTCGACGCGCGGCGGGCGGGCGGCTAACCTTGCCCGGTCTGGGGTGGGGGAGGACGCCGGAGATGGAATTCCTGCGGGCCGAAGTGCGCCGCTTCGCCAACACGGTGCGCTGGAGCTGGGCCGGCTGGTGCGCCGCCTGGGCCAGTGAAAAGACCTTGCGGCAATGGACGCTGGTGAATGTCGCCTCGGCCGCGCTGGCCTTCACGCTGGACCTGACCCCCGGTGAGCGCGCGCTGATCCTGGCGCTGGGGCTGGTGCTGCTGGCGGCCGAGCTGCTGAACACCGCCATCGAAGAGGTGGTCGACTACATCTCGACCGACCCCGACCCGCGCGCGAAAAAGGCCAAGGACTGTGGCAGTGCCGGTGTGGCCCTTGCCGCGCTGGCGGGCGGGGTGGCCTGGGTCGTGGTGCTGGTCGGCTGACCGGCCGCCCGGACCCCGCGGTTTTGAAACAGAGCGGCGCGAAGGCGCGCCGCACGCCTTTTCTCTCGCCTCTGCGCGCAAGCGCGCAACCGGCTCGGCCGCCCGGCCGTACCGCGACGCCTGTGCCCCGGCGCGGCGCCTGGCATCGGCCGGGGATGCCTCCGGCGGGGATATTTGAAGACGGATGAAAGCCTGTGCCGTTTCATCTGTCCTCAAATATCCCGGGGGAGTCTTCGCGGCAGCGAAGACGGGGGCAGCGCCCCCCTTCGAGGAGGAGCCTGCAAGGCGACGACGAGGCAAAGGCCGTGCGGCGCCCTTCGCGCCGCTCTGCGGGATCACGCCCGGTCGGTCAGGCGTTTGCCCCAAAGGTCGTAGTCCCCGGCCTCGTCCACCTCGACGGTCAGGATATCGCCGGGCGTCAGGTCCGCGAACCCCTCGTCCAGGAACAGGTTGCCGTCGATCTCGGGCGCGTCGGCCTTTGTCCGGCAAGTGGCGCCGTCGGCGTCCACCTCGTCGACGATCACCTCAAGGCGGGTGCCAACCTTCGCGGCCAGCTTCGCGGCTGAAATGGCTTGGGCCTTTTCCATGAACCGGGCGTAGCGGTCTTCCTTCACCTCGTCCGGCACGTGGTCGGGCAGGTCGTTCGACCGCGCGCCGCGGACGTTCTCGTAGCGGAAGGCGCCGACCCGGTCGAGTTGGGCCTCGTCCAGCCAGTCCAGCAGGGTCTGGAACTCGGCCTCGGTCTCGCCCGGGTAGCCGACGATGAAGGTCGAGCGGAGGGTGATCTCCGGGCAGTCCCGGCGCCAGGCGGCGATCTCGTCCAGGGTGCGGGCGGCGGCGGCGGGGCGGGCCATGCGACGCAGGGTGTCGGGGTGGGCGTGCTGGAACGGAATGTCCAGGTAGGGCAGGATCAGACCTTCCGCCATCAGCGGCACCAGGTCGCGGACATGGGGGTAGGGGTAGACGTAGTGCAGCCGCACCCAGGCGCCCAAGGCCCCAAGGTCGCGGGCCAGCGGCAGGATCGGGAACCTGTCGTCCCGCCCCTTCCAGTCGGTGCCGTAGGCCGAGGTGTCCTGGCTGATCACCAGCAACTCGCGGACCCCCGCCTCGACCAGCTTTTCCGCCTCGCGCAGCACCGCCTTGGTCGGCCGGCTGACCAGTCGCCCGCGCATGTCGGGGATGATGCAGAACTTGCAGGCGTGGTCGCAGCCCTCGGCAATCTTGAGATAGCTGTAGTGGCGGGGGGTCAGCGACACGCCCGTCGCGGGCAAGAGGTCGACGAACGGGTCCGGCGACGGCGGCACGGCGGCGTGGATGGCGTCCAGCACCGCCTCGTATTGCTGCGGGCCGGTCACCGCCAGCACGCGCGGATGGGTGCCGGTGATCATCTCAGGCTCGGCGCCCAGGCAGCCGGTCACGATCACCCGGCCATTCTCGCGCAAAGCCTCGCCGATGGCTTCCAGGCTTTCGGCGCGGGCGCTGTCGAGGAAGCCGCAGGTGTTCACGATCACCGCCTCGGCGCCCTGATAATCCGGGCTGATGGCGTAGCCTTCGGCGCGCAGGCGGGTCAGGATGCGCTCGCTGTCGACCAGGGCCTTGGGGCAGCCGAGAGAGACCATGCCGATCCGGGGCTGGCCGGGGCGGGCGGGCTCGGCCGCCAGGCGGGCGTGGGCCAGATCGGGGCGGAGGTCGGGCGGGTTGCGGGTCATGGGGCGGGGATATAGCCCAGATGGCCCGGCCGGGGTAGAGGGCGTGTCCCATGATGGGACAGGTCTCGGCCGTAGCAAAATCAAGGACTTGCCCAGGCGACTTTACCTTTCGTTAGGAAATGGCCACCGCGCCTGGGCCGACCGCGGCACCCTCAAGGCCGCAAAAGACTCCGTAGCACGCCCAACCTGTGCCGGTCCGGCGGCCCTTGCTGGCCGAGGTGCTGACCGCCCGCTGACCGAAGCCGAGCGCAAGCTGCTGGACGAATGCCCGCGGGGCGACGAGGTGGAGGTCGGCACCGGCACCCGGACCGAGACGGCGACCGAGGCAAACGAAGTCCGCGCCCCGCTGTTGCGGTTCCTGCTGCTGGGAGGAGACGAAACGCACCGCCCCGGCCCCCGCGGCCCGATGCTGCGCGGGGCCTTCGTCAGCGGCCGGCTCGACTTCATCCTGCGCGAGATGTAACCGGCGCTGCAGTTGTTCGATTGGTGGCTGGAACCGGCGCCGGAGGTGCCGGACAGTTCGACCCATGGCCTTGGGCCATTGGGCTGCGGTGTTCCGGGGGTGGAAGCCAACCGGATGCGCAGGGTCGGTCCGGTTGGCCTTAGCCACGGGGTGCCCAGGCGAAGGTACGGTGTCCCTGACAGGGGCCTGGATCGGCGCAGATCCGGTCTGTCCTGATGGTCGGTCTGATGGCGTGATTGACCCAGATCAGTCGGACTCTTGCGTTGTCACCAGGCAAGACTCTCGCCAGGCGGACAAGGTGGAAATGTCGCAACCGTTTCCACGACGTGCGGAGCCAGCCTCGGCCCGCTTGCCACGGAAAGGGACCTGGGGACGGGGCCGGCGGCGGTCGGAAAGAGCTGCGAAGGTCCGCTTTGCGGACGGAGCGGACAGACGCGGCGCAGAACTATCCGACTTCCTCCGCAGTTCTCTAGCCCTGATGTTAAGGCGTCCCACATTTCCAAAGCTTGTCGTTCCTAGACGTCTTGCACGACACCCGACCATGAGACAGATAATGATTCTGACAGAAATTGTGGGGCCGATAGGTGCAAAAGGACGTGGCAGTCGAAGCCGAAGCACTCTTGTATGGGCCACAGGCGCTAAAGAGAGCCTTGGACAAAGCCGAAGAACTAGAACGACAGGGCGACCTTAGTGGAGCGCTGCACTGGCGCGAAAAAGCGCTCGCGCTTAAAGAATATTTTGAGCTGGATGAGATCGAACGCAAACGAAAGGTAGGCATCAGCCCCGTGAAAGTGCGGCTGTATGCTGCATTCACCGGCATTAGTGTTAAAGAAAGCGTCGAGATATCGAATGGTCTTCGTTTGGATCCAACCTATGCGCATGTTATGGCACCGTTCATCTTGGCGTTTTCACCGGCAGAAGATGGAAAGCCTCACCCCGGACCTTGGAAGAGTGCCTCTGGCGGCCTAGCAGTCGATGTTTATGCCCAAGCAACACTTGACGAAGGAGTGAACATTGGAGCCTTTGACCGATTGAACAGCATTTGGTTTCTGGCAACGCTTCTTCGGCTTAGAATTTCGAATGCTATTCGAGTACCTATTATAAGTGATACAAGCTTCTCGGAAGTGGCTGGCGGCGCTGAACCAGTGCTTTGGCCGGTCGAATTCAATCAATCGTCGCAAGTCCTTCCATTTCAAACTGCCGTTGATCCATTGGTGGGGTTACTCTGGGTCTCCCAGCACATTGAACGGGGCGCGGACCTCATGACGGATGAAGGGTTTTCTCTCGCAATACAATCCAATGACCGGGCATGTCATGTGGATAGTTTAGGGACGGCTATGGTGCTCTTGTGGTCGTCCGTTGAGGCGCTTTTCCGACCCGGAGGGCGAGACATAGCGAAAACGCTATCAAGAATGGTCGCCACCTACCTGTCCGATGATACAGGGGTGAGAGATCGAACTTACCAAGAAATCAGAGCGCTATACAAAGTGCGGGGCGATATGGTCCATGCTGCGCGGATGCCTGATCGGATTTCAGTAGAAAGTACGGCAAAGGTCGCTAGACAAGTGTTGATACGCACGATTGAGGAAGGACAGCTTCCTGACGGACAGCGGCTCTTAACGGCGTGGTCCAACCGGAAAGCGTATTGAGCGTACTGTTGAATGTCGGCAATGGGCTCTTCGCGCCGACCATTTTGCCGCTTGGGATGCTGCCGCCTTGACCGCACTCGGTTCCGCTCGATTGACGCGAACACGCCTGCGGCGGGGTCCTTCTTCCCGGCAAGGCCTGGCGCGGCCGCTGCTTTCCCGCTCCTCGCACCTTCGGCGGTGCGGCCTGTCGAGGGTCCGGCGCGCGGGCCAGGACGTCGCCCGGCGGTTTCATGGGTGTTGTCGCCGCAGGGCCGGCACCGGGCGCGGGGAAGAGCGGTCGCAAGGATGCCACGATCCTGTGCGAAATCCGGGCCATGCCCGACGACATGCCCGACGAGATGCCCGACGACATGCCGGTGATCGAGCGGCCGATGCCCCTGGTCATCCGGCTGGGGCTGATGGCGGCTGGCGCCTTCGCGGTCGTCATGCCGGTCTGGGAACTGGGCCGCGGGATCTTGCCGCCGAACCTGCTGAGCCCGTTCTTCGCCCTCATCGTCGGCGGCGGAGTGGCGGTGGGCGTGGCCTTCGTGGCCATGGGGCTGACGGGCGAGGGGCAGGTCTGGCGCTATCCGCCCGGTGCGGTTGTCATCGAGCGGCGGCTGTGGCGGAAGGTCTGGGAAACCCGGCTGACGGCCGCCGACCTGACCGCCGTGACGGTGGTGCGGGACGCCAGCAGCGACGGCCCCGACACCTGGGTCGTCCGGCTGGAGCGCGGCGTGGCGCCGGCGTTCGAAAGCCACGGCTTCCTGAAGGCGAAGTTTGCCGCGGCGGCGGCGGCACGCATCCGGGCGCATCTGGGCATGGCCGGGAACGACGGATAGGCTGCGCGTCCGGAGGTGTCTGCATGCCCGATTCCCGCCCGCTGGTGATTTCCTGCCCGCTGCCGCGCAGCCTTGCGCTGATCTTCGCTCCCGACCGGCTGGCGGACCTGCGCGCCCGCTATCGCATCGTCGAGACGGTGGACGAGGATTTCGCCGCGCTGCCGCCCGAGGTTCTGGCGCAGGCGCGCTACATCATCGGCCAGCCGCCCCTTTCGGAAGCGACCCTGGCGGCGATGACCGGCCTGCGCTGCACCTTCAACGTCGAATCGAACCTGCTGCCGAACATGCCCTATGACGCGGCCTTTGTCCGGGGCGTGCATGTCGTCACCACCGGCGCGGTCTTTGCTGAGCCGGTGGCCGAGATCGGCCTTGGCTTCGCGCTGAGCCTGCTGCGCAACATCCACGGCGCGGATGCCGCCTTTGGTGCGGGGACGGAACTCTGGGGCGGCGACGGCAACGCGCAGGCGCGGCTGCTGACCGGGGCCGAGGTCTCGATCATCGGCTTCGGCGACCTTGGCCGGGCGCTGGCGCGGGTGCTGGCGGGGTTCCGGCCGCGGCTGTCGATCCACGACCCCTGGCTGCCCGAGGCCCGCATCCGCGAGGCCGGGGCCCGCCCCGTCGACCTGCCCACCGCGCTGGCCGAGGCCGACGTCGTCTTCGTCACCGCCGCCGTCACGGCGGAAAACCGCGGCTTTCTTGGCGCCGATGCCTTTGCCGCAATGCGCCCCGGGGCCGCCTTCATCCTGCTTTCCCGCGCCGATGTGGTCGACTTCCCGGCCCTGATCGACGCCGTCGCCAGCGGCCACATTCGCGCCGCCACCGACGTCTGGCCCGAAGAGCCCCTGCCGCAGGGCCACCCCGCCCGCGCCCTGCCGGGCCTGTTGAAAAGCGCCCACCGCGCCGGCGCGCTGGACGCAGCCTTCAAACGCATGGGCGAGATGGTGCTGGCCGACATGGCCCTTCTCGACCGCGGCCTGCCGCCCAACCTGTGCAAACGCGCCGAACGCGAGACCGTCGCCCGCTTCCGCTCGCGCCCCGTCAGCCGCAACTGACCCCCTCCATCTTGGCCCTTCATCTTGGCCAAAATACCCCGCGGGGGTGCGGGGGCGCGAAGCCCCCGCCTTGTCCTGCCAAGGCCACTGCCGCCGCCGCTCCCGGCGAATTGATGCCTCGCGCCGCAGCGCGTTCTTGCCGGCGGAACCCCTGCGGGCTTAGGCTTGTTTCCAAACAAGAAAAGAACGGAGGCGTCGATGCGGTGGCTGGTCCGGGCCTTGGGGGCGCTTCTGGTCTTGGCGCTGGTCGGTGCCGGGCTGCTGGCCCTGGTGCCGGCCGAACGGGTGGCCCAGGCCGCCGCGGCGCAGTTCGAGCGTCTGACCGGCCGCAAGCTGGAATTCGACGGCGAGGTCAGCCCGCGGTTCTGGCCGGTCCTCGGCGTCACCACCGGCCCGGTGCGCATCGCCAATGCCGACTGGTCCACCGAGGACGGGCCGATGTTCGCCGCCGAAAGCCTGCAGATCGAGATCAACGCCACCGCCCTAATGGGCGGCGAGATCCAGATCCTGGGCCTGCGCGCCGAACGCCCCGAAATCCTGCTGGAACGCAGCAAGGACGGCCAGGAAAACTGGGTGTTCGGCGGCGGCGGCGCGGTCAGCCCGGCCACGCCGGGCGTGGGCACCGCCTACACCCTGGCAGACGGCCGCATCGAAGGCGGCACGATCCGCTACATCGACCACGCCTCGGGGCGACGCATCGCGCTGGACGGGGTGGATGCGACGCTGCAGGTGCCCGATTTCACCGGCCCCTTCACGCTGGACCTCACGGCGGTCAGCGGCGGCGAAGAGGTCGCCCTCACCGCCGAAGGCGGCGTCTTCTCGGCCTTCACCGAGGGCCGCGTGGTGCCGATGACGCTGACCGCCCGCGCGGGCGTGCGGAAAACCGGATCAAGCCTGGCCTTCGAGGGCCGCGCCGGCTGGTCCCCGCTGGCCGCCGAAGGCGCGCTGACAGCCGACCTGAGCGATCTCGAGGCCCTGGGCCATGCGCTGGGCGCCGATACCCCGATCCTGCCTCGCGGCCTGGGCGCCGAGCGGCTGACGATGGAAGGGCAACTGACGCTGGACGGCACCGGCGCGGCCTACCTGCGCGGCGCCACCATCATCGCAGACACCAACCAGATCACCGGCGATCTGGACCTGAAGCCGGGCGAGGCGCGGCCGATGCTCTCGGCGCAACTGCGCAGCGGCCCGCTGCTGCTGGCCGGGTTGTGGGGCGAGCGTGGCGGCGGTGTCAACGGCGGCATGAAGGCCGACGGCTGGCCGAAAGAGACGCTGGACGTCTCGGCCCTGGGCGCGGTGGATGCTGCGGTCTCGCTGGTGGCGCCTTCGGTCGACCTTGGTCTGGCGCGGCTGGGCGAAACCCGCCTGTTGCTGACCATCGACCGCGCCCGCGCCGTCTTCGACATCCGCCAGATGGCGGCCTATGGCGGCACCGTGACCGGGCAGTTCGTGGTGAACGGCCGCGGCGGCCTGTCGGTGGGCGGCGACCTGACTCTCAAGGGCCTGGACATGCAGCCGCTGATGACCGACCTCTCGGGCTGGGAGCGGCTGGTCGCCAAGGGCAACCTGACGCTCAAGTTCCTGGGGGTCGGCAATTCGGTTGACGAGATCATGCAGGGCCTGAAGGGCGACGGAACGCTGTCGCTGGGCAAGGGCGAGTTGCGCGGCCTGGACATCGCGGGGATGCTGCGGACGCTGGATCCGGGCTTTGTCGGCGAGGGGCAGAAGACCATCTTCGACGGCGTGGCGGGCAGCTTCGCCATTGCCGACGGGGTGCTGTCGAACAGCGACCTCAAGCTGGTGGCGCCCGGGCTGACGGCCACCGGATCGGGCGAGGTGGGCCTGGGCAAGCGCGAGCTGAACTACCGGCTGCGGCCCACCGCGCTGGCGGCGGCGGACGGCAGCGGCGGCGTGATGGTGCCCTTGCTGATCACCGGACCCTGGGCCGCCCCCCGCTTCCGCCTGGACATGGAATCCATCGCCCGCGAGAAGATGGAGGCCGAAGCGCGCGCGGCCGAGGACCGGCTGCGGCAGGAGGCGGCCGAAGCCGAAGCGGCGGCCAAGGCAGCACTTGAGGCCAAGCTGGCCGAAGAGGGCATCGTCGCCGGCGACGGCGAGACGCTGCAGGACGCCGCCCGGCGCAAGGCGCAGGAGGCGCTGACCGACGAGGCCGGCAAGCTGCTGGACGACATCCTGAACGGCAACTGACCCCGGCAAGCGGAAAGGGCGGCCTTTCGGCCGCCCCCCGTCTTCCCCAGGTGTCGAAACGGAGTGTGCCGCAGGATTACGGCGTGAC
Organism: Rhodobacter sp. Har01; assembly: GCF_020564565.1. Lineage (GTDB taxonomy): Bacteria > Pseudomonadota > Alphaproteobacteria > Rhodobacterales > Rhodobacteraceae > Pseudogemmobacter. The sequence goes on along the minus strand of NZ_JAJCTD010000003.1, from coordinate 125,583 downwards.
CATCGTGGTCGGCCGCGGCGTTTCGGCGGTTTCCGCCGGCAGCACCGGCAGGGTGATCGCGGGCATCGTGCCGGTCAGGCTGTTGAGGAAGGCCACGACCTGGGTGACCTCCTGTTCGCTGAACTCGGCGCCAAGCTGGCTTTCGGCCATGATGCTGACCGCGACGTCCAGATCCCAGACCTTGCCCGAGTGGAAATAGGGCGCGGTCAGCGCGATGTTGCGCAGGGGGGCTGCGCGGAAGACGTATTCGTCGTCCGCCGTCTCGGTCACCGCGAAGCGGCCCTTGTCGCCTTCGGGCAGGATGTCCGAGCCGGGCTTCTCGATCAGGCCGAAGGGATAGTAGCCGTGGCCGCCGACGTTCACGCCGCTGTGGCAGGACGAGCAGCCCTTGTCCATGAACAGCGTCAGACCGGCCTTGGCGTCATCCGACAGCGCGGCATCATCGCCGTTCAGCCAGGCGTCAAAGGGCGCGGGCGTGATCAGGGTGGCTTCGAAGGCCTCGATCGCCTTGGCCATGTTGTCGAAGCTGACCGGATCGGCTTCGCCCGGGAAGGCCCCGGCGAACCAGTCGACATAGGCCGGCAGCGATTTCAGCGTGGTCACCACGTTGTCGGGCGTGTTGGCCATCTCGACGCCGGCCTGCACCGGGCCTTTCGCCTGAGCCTTCAGGTCGGCCGCCCGGCCGTCCCAGAACTGGGCTTCGTTCAGCACCGCGTTCAGCGCGGTGGGCGCGTTGCGCGGACCCTTCTGCCAGCCGTGGCCGACCGAGGTTTCCATGTTGTCGTCGCCGCCGGTGGTCAGGTTGTGGCACGAATAGCAGGAAAACACGCCCGAGGCCGAGAGCCGCGGATCGAAGAACAGCGCCTTGCCGAGATCGACCTTCTCGGGGGTCGCCGGGTTGTCGGCGACCGCCGGGGTCGTCGACGGCAGCGGCTTGTAGATTTCCAAGGCACGATCGCGCAACTGATCGGCCGAGGCAGCGCCCGCAAGCGCCGTGGTGGCAAGCGTCAGGGCAAGCAAAATGCGCATGGTTCTCTCCTGGTTCTATCTGCGCCTGGCAGATCACATCCCGGTGAGGTCCGGGCGGCCATGATCTGGATCAATTCTAAACTTGGCGTCAAAAACCCGCCTTCTAAGCAGCCGCTTACGGGGGGCAACGCCTTGAAAACAAGCAATCTGCCGGTATGCAATGGCATGCTGCGGCGGGTTGTCGCAGCTGGTCGGGTCCGAGGTTCTGCCGCGCACAGAAGGGCAGACTGCCGGGTTCGAGAGCGAATCCGGACATCCCGGACAGGGGAAGTCCCCTGCGGGATGCACAGGCCAACCGCGCTGCCGCGGCGAGCGGCAGGCGTCAGGTGGCGGCCTGGCGATGGTCAGCGCCGATGGTCAGCGGCGACGGTCGCGGCGGGCGCTCATCGGCTGGAAAGCGACACCGACATGGGCCTCGCAATAGGGCTTGCCGGGCAGGCTGGGCAGGCCGCAGAACCAGAAGTCGTCGGTCGCCGGATCGCCGATCGGCCATTTGCAGGTGCGCTCGGTCAGTTCCATCAGCGTCAGCTTCTTGGCCCGCTTCTCGACCTCGCGCACCGAAGCAAGGGCCTCGGGGGAAATCTCGTTCAGGCTGGGCTGCGGCGGCAGCGGCTGGCCGGCCGGCACGATGGCCTTGCGCACCGGCAGCGGCATGACGTTGGAGGCCGGCACTGCCGGGGCGGCGCTGCGCTCGGCGGCGCTGGGGCGTGGCTGGGTGGCGGCCGGGCCGGGGTCGGGGCGCGGGGCGGCGGGTTCCGGCCGCAGCGGCGTGACGCCCTCGGCGCGCGCGGCGCCCGGGGCGGCGGCGGGGCCGGCGGCGGCCTCGTCCTCGTCCTTGCCGCCGACGCGGTTCGACAGGCCCAGGCGATGGACCTTGCCGATCACCGCGTTGCGGGTCACCCCGCCCAGTTCCTTGGCGATCTGGCTGGCCGACTGGCCCTCGGCCCACATCCGCTTGAGCGTCTCGACACGCTCGTCCGTCCAGGACATCTGTTTCTCCGCCTGTCAATCTGTTCCGGGCATTCTAGCGGGCCGGGGCGGGGGGCCGCAAGGGCCGTGGGCTTGCCGGCCGGGGCGGCGCGGTCTTACGCTGCGCAAACCGGACCGGAAGGAGACGCCGATGCCGCCGCGCAGCCACCCCAACCCCGACCTGAGTGTGGGCGAGGACCGCCGCCCGCGCTGGAATTCCGCCCCGCACCGGCGGCAGGGGTTCCACAACCTGCACCGGCTGGTGCGCTATGGCCAAAGCTGCCGCGCCGGGCAGGTGCTGGACCTGCGGCTGTCGGCCGACCTTTCCATTGCGCGGCATGACGCGGTGCGCCGGCTGACCGCCAGCCCGTGGTTTTCCGCCATGGCGGTGATCGAAGGCAACCGGCTGCTGTACGAATCCTACGCCCCGGACTTCGGCCCCGACCGGCCGCATTCGATCATGTCGATCTCGAAGATGGCGATGAACCTGATCCTCGGGCGGCTGTGGGAAGACGGGCTTTTGCGGCTGGACCAGACGGTGGCCGAGGTGCTGCCCGACATCGGGCCGGGCTATGCCGGGGCGCGGATCGCGGACGTGCTGAACATGAACGTCGCCAACGGCTATGACGAGGATTACCACGATCCCGCCGCGGCGGTGTTCCTGCACGAGGCGGCGACGGGCATGCGCCTGCCCGAGGGGCCTGAGGCGACCAACCGCGAATTCCTGTGCGGCATCGGCCTGGCGCCGGGGGCGGTGGACACGGTGAACCGCACCGGGGCGAGCCTCTACAAAAGCGCCAACACCGATGTGCTGGGCCTGGTGGCCGAGGCATTGGGCGGTCGACCGCTGTCGGCCTGGCTGGCCGACCTGGCCGATGCGGCGGGGGTCGAGGGCGCGCTGCATGTGGCGACCGACCGGGTGGGATTTCCGCTGCTGAACGGCGGCATCTGCCTGACGGCACGCGATCTGTGCCGCTATGGCGCGGTCTTCGCGCGGCTGGGGGCGGGGGTGGACGGGCGGCCGTTCGGATCGGCCGGGTTCATCGATGAGACCCGCCACGGCGGCGTGCCGATGCCGCCGCCACGGGCGCATCTGCGCTATTCCAACCAGACCAACACCGATGGGGTCTGGCTGGGCCATGGCGGCTATGGCGGGCAGTACCTGCTGGCCAACCCGGAAACCGGCCGGGTGGCCTGCTTCCTGTCGGTGCTGCAGGACGAGGACGGCTATGACGCCGGGTATTACCCGCCGGTCATCGCGATGCTGGCCGAGATTTGCGCCGGGCAAGCGCGGTGATCCGATTGCGCGGCTTGCGCCGCAAGTCTTTTGTCTCGTCGTCGCGTGCCGCTCCTCCTCGGGCGATGAGGGGCGCTGCCCCTCACACTCCCCGGAGTATTTCCGAAAGGGCAAGCGGCAGGGGGCTTTCCTTTGCGGCAGCCTTGGGCTAAGGGGCGGGGCATGACCGATTGCATGCGCATTTCGCCGATCCTGCGTCGCCGATAAGGCGTTCGGTCTGGCCTGCCCGGCCGCAAGGGGCACCTCTCCCGTTGACACCCGCATTCCCCCGGCCTTAGGGCTAGGGCTTCCGTTCCAGGGGACAAGTCCATGATCTCGCCCGTGCTTCCGACCTACAACCGTGCCGACCTTGCCTTTGTCCGGGGCGCCGGCAGCCGGCTTGAGGGCGAGGACGGCCGGCGATACCTGGACCTGGGCGCCGGCATCGCGGTGAACGCGCTGGGCCACGCCCATCCCGCGCTGGTCGAGGCGCTGACCGAGCAGGCCCGCAAGGTGTGGCACGTGTCGAACGTCTACCGCATCCCGGAACAGGAACGGCTGGCCGAAATGCTGGTCGAGCTGACCTTCGCCGACACCGTCTTCTTCACCAATTCCGGCACCGAGACGGCGGAACTGGCGATCAAGATGGCGCGGCGATTCCACCATGACAACGGCCAGCCCGAGCGCACCGGCTTCGTCGCCTTCGAGGGCGCCTTCCATGGCCGCTCGACCGGGGCCATCGCCGCCGCCGGGTCGGAGAAGATGGTCAAGGGCTTCGGCCCGCTGATGCCGGGGTTCATCCAGGTGAAATGGGGCGACCACGACGCCCTGCGCGCCGCGGTCACCGACCAGACCTGCGCGGTGATCATCGAGCCGATCCAGGGCGAGGGCGGCATCCGCGTGGTGCCGGACCAGTGCCTGAAGGGCCTGCGCGACCTCTGCGACAGCACCGGCACCCTGCTGATCTTCGACGAGGTGCAGTGCGGCGTCGCCCGCACCGGCCGGCTGTTCGCCCATGAATGGGCCGGCATCACCCCCGACATCATGATGGTGGCCAAGGGCATCGGCGGCGGCTTCCCGCTGGGCGCGCTCTTGGCTACCGAACGCGCCGCCAAGGGCATGACGGCGGGCAGCCACGGCTCGACCTATGGCGGCAACCCGCTGGGCTGCGCGGTGGGCGCCAAGGTACTCGAGATCGTCTCCGACCCCGCCTTCCTGGCCGAGGTCAACCGCAAGGCCGCGCTCTTCCGCCAGGGGCTCGAGTCCCTGGTCGCCCGCCACCCGCAGGTGTTCGAGGCGGTCCGTGGCGAGGGCCTGATGCTGGGCCTGAAATGCCGCGCAACCAACACCGATGTGGTCAAGGCCGGCTACGCCTCGGGCGTCCTGACCGTCGCCGCCGCCGACAACGTGCTGCGCCTGCTGCCCGCGCTCAACATCCCCGACGAAGACATCGCCGAGGCCCTCAGCCGCCTCGACCAGGCCGCCACTGCCACCGCGAAAGCCGCCTGATTTCATCTGTCCGATAAATATCCCGGGGGTCCGGGGGCAGCGCCCCCGGCCGCGGGTTCCGAAAGCGAAACGAAATGAACCACTTCCTTGACATCCACAAGACCGACGCCACCGAATTGCGGGGCATGATCGACGCGGCCCGCGCGATGAAGACCGCCCGCAACGGCCGCCCGAAAGGCGCCCCCGACGATGACCAGCCGCTGCAAGGCCGCATGGTCGCGCTGATCTTCGAGAAGCCCTCGACCCGCACCCGAGTGTCCTTCGACGTCGGCGTGCGGCAGATGGGCGGGCAGACCATGGTGCTGTCGGGCAAGGAAATGCAATTGGGCCATGGCGAGACCATTGCCGATACCGCCCGCGTGCTGTCGCGCTATGTCGACCTGATCATGATCCGCACCTTCGAGGAGGCGACGCTGCTGGAGATGGCCGAGCACGCCACCGTGCCGGTGATCAACGGGCTGACCAACCGCACCCATCCCTGCCAGATCATGGCCGACGTGATGACCTATGAGGAACACCGCGGGCCCATCTCGGGCCGCAAGGTGGTCTGGGCCGGTGACGGAAACAACGTCTGCGCCAGCTTCCTTCACGCCGCCGGGCAGTTCGGGTTCGACTTCACCTTCACCGGGCCGGAAACCCTGGACCCCGAGGATCGCTCGGTCGCCTTTGCGCGCGAAAAGGGCAGCCGCGTCACCATCCAGCGCGACCCCTTCACCGCCGTCGAGGGCGCTGACCTGGTGGTGACCGACACCTGGGTGTCGATGCACGACCCGGAATCCGCCAAGGAACGCCGGCACAACCAGCTGCGGCCCTATCAGGTCAACGAACAACTGATGAGCCGGGCGAAACCCGACGCGCTGTTCATGCACTGCCTGCCCGCGCATCGCAACGACGAGGCGACCAGCGCGGTGATGGACGGCCCGCATTCGGTGATCTTCGACGAGGCCGAGAACCGGCTGCACGCCCAGAAGGCGGTGATGCGCTGGTGCCTGGGGCTGTAGGCGCTATTCGCTGATCCAGACCTCCAGCAGGCCAGGCTCGGACCGGCCGAATTTGGTGGCCGAGAGGTCGACCACGCCGACCGGTGCGCCGGCGCGCCAGTCCTGCGCGGCCTTGGCCAGGGCGGCGGCCAGTTCGGCATCGGAGGGATGGAAGTAGCGCACCTCGTTCAGCCCGGCGGCGGCCGAGATGCGCTCGCCCCCGCGGTCGGCGCCCTGGACCTGCCAGCCGGACTGCACCAGGGCCGCGGCCAGCTTCTCGGCCCAGCCGCGGCTGTAGCCGGCGAACTGGATGAAGACGCGGGCGGTGTCCTGGCCGGCCAGATCGGCCAGCCCCAGAAGCTGCGCCTGTGGCAGGGTGCCGGCCTGGGCGGCACCGGCAAGGGACAGACCGGCGCCGCCGATGGCCGGACCGCTGCCGGCGGCAGGGCCCGAAATGACGCAGCTGGGGGCCAGGTGGAACGACAGGATGCAGGTCGAGGGGGCCAGCCAGGGGATGCCGTTGAAGGTGATCGCCTGCGCCGTAGCCGTGACCGCGACGAAGGTCAGGCACAGCGTCATCACCCAGCACAGCAGGCGCCGCGCCAGAAGCGGCAGTTGGGTCAGCACCATCATCACCACGATCAGCGCCACAAGGGCGGCCAGCAGCTGCCAGAAGCTGAGCGTGTCGTTGTCCAGCATCTGCATCAGGCCGATGGCCAGCGCCATCACCACGAAACCGCCGATCGCGATCTTTGTCGCGGTGCGGTTGATGCCCAGAGAGGTTTGCACGGCAGAGACAGGATCGAGGGTCATGGCAAATCGCCTTCGTTCTGGAAAGGGAAACAATGAATCCCAGAATTATGCCACAACTGACGCGTGTTTTCAAATCCAACTGGCCCGCGGCCCGGGCCAGTCGGTTCGGCGGCTGACGAAGCGGGGCGCGCCCGGGGCGGGCGGGATCAGCGGTTGTAGCGGATGAAGGGCGTGACCTTGGCAATCCGGTCATAAAGCAGGCGGGCGGGGGCGTTGAAATCCTGCGTCAGCCAGTAGACCGCCGGGGTGCCGTTGGCATCGGCGGCGGCATAGACCGCCTCGATCAGGCGGCGGCCAAGGCCGGTGCCGCGGGCGTCTGGCGCGACATAGAGGTCTTGCAGGTAGCAGACGTTCTCGATCTTCCAGCAGTGGCGGTGGAAGAGGTAGTGGGTCAGGCCCATTGCCTGCCCGTCCACCGTGGCGATCAACCCGTGGAAGTCCTGCGGGTCGCTGCCCAACAGGCGGGCGAAGGTGCTGGCGTAGACGGCTTCGGGGACCGAAATCTGGTAGTAGTCCAGGTAGCCGGTCCAGAGCCGGCGCCAGTCGGCTTCGTCTTCGGCACGCAGGGGGCGGAGGGTGATCTCGGGCATCGGGGGGTTCCTTTACAGGCGTTTGGCCAGCCAGCGCAGGAAATCCTGCACCGGGGCGCGGGGCGGGCCGTGCGGGGTGACGGCCCAGTAGGCGGTTTCCGGCAGGTCCCAGCCCGGCACCAGCCGCAACTGGCCGGCGGCGATGGGATCGCGCAGCATGGCTTCGGTGGCGAACATCAGGCCAAGGCCGCGCAGGGCGGCGGCAACGGCGAGCATCGGGTTCTCGATATCGAGGGTTTGCAGGCGGCTGCGGTCCAGGCCGCGGGCGGCCATCCATTCGGCCTCCTCCGGGTCGGTCAGGTTGACGATCCAGGGTAGGTGGGCCAGGTCGGCGCCGCTGTCCAGCAGTGCCGGCGCCCCGACAAGCACCATGCGGGTGCGGCACAGAAGCTGCGCCTCGCCATCCGGCCAGGGGCCAAAGCCGGCGCGGATGGCCAGATCGAAGCCTTCCCGCGCGAGGTCGGAAAGCCGGGTTTCGGGCACCAGCGAGACGGCGATCTCGGGGTGGGCGGCCCAGAATTCGGGCAGGGCGGGGATCACGACGTTCTGCGCGAAGCCAGGGGTCAGGGTGATGCGCAAGCCGCGGTGCCGGTCGGCCTGGCGCAGGGTTGTGAGGGTTTCGGCGATGGCGGCGAAGCCCGAGTTCAGCGCGGCGGCAAGGCGGGTGCCGTCCTCGGTCAGCCGCAGGCTGCGCCCGGCCTCGGCCACCAGCCGCAGGCCAAGGTGGCGTTCCAGCCCGCGCACCTGCTGGGCCACGGCGGGGTGGGTGACGTTCAGCACCCGCGCGGCGGCGGAAAAGCTGCCCAACCGCGCCGCGGCCTCATAGGCGCGCAAGGCGGGCAGGGGCGGGAGGGTGCGCCAGTCGAACGGGGTCATCTAAAAGCTGTGCTTAAAGGTGGGCAGACGAGTTGTGCGGCATCCTCGCCGGTTTTCTGGCATATTGCGAGAGGAAACCGCAACGAAGGACGGGCGCCATGTTTCACCCCCCGAACCCCGATCTGATCGCGGCTGTGGCCCGCGTGCCGGGTCCGGGCACCGCCGAGGGCCGGATGGCCGAACATCGCCGCACGCTGCTGGCGGCCCGGCGGCAGGCCCGGCGGGCGGCGGTGAAGGCCGTGTTGCGCCGGCTGTTCGGCCGGCAGAAGGCGGCGGAAGGGGACGGCAGCCCCCTTCCGCCCGTTCCTCACTTCATCAGGTCGGCGACCGGGATCGGCGCCGAGATGGTCCATTCGTCCACCACGGCCGGCTTGCCGGCGTTGGTTTCCACGATCAGGTAGCGGGCCTGGTTCTGGTGGTGCAGCTCAGGCGTAAAGGTGCGCGGCCCGAACAGGGTGGGCTCGGCCGTCATCTTCTCAAGCTCGGCCACCACGGCGGCGGTCTCGGTGGTGCCCGCACGTTCCACCGCCTTGGCCCAGACGTCGATCATCACGTAACCCGGATAGGTGTACTGGGTGCTGGGATCGCCCCCGGTCACTTCCTTGTACTTGGCGTTGAAGGCGGTGACGTCGGGGTTCGGATCATCGCCGTAGATCGACCCCTGAACCGGGACGTAGAAGTTCGACAGGTCTGGCACCGCCGACAGCCAGTAGCTGCCGTCAACGCCCGAGCCGTTCAGGATGGCCGAGTTGATCCCGGCCGCGCGCAGCTGCTTGATGGCCGAAACGGCGCCCGGCATCATGGTGCAGAGCATGATCGCGTCGGGTTCCTCGGGCAGGGCCTTGATGCGGGTGATCTGGGCGGCGATCGAGGCATCCTCGTTCAGGAAGGTGTCCTCGCCCACCAGTTTCGCATCGGCCAGTTGCGGCATCATCCAGTCAAAGCCGTCGCAGATGCCCTTGTTGTATTCGGTCCAAGTGTCGAGCAGGCGATAGAAGGTGCGGGCCTCTTTCTTGGTATATGCCCATTCCGCCATGGTCGCGCCCTGCACCGCGGCCAGGACCGAGGCCGAGAAGCTGTTCGGCCCGACGCCCTGGATGCCGGCCTTGATCGATTCCGCGCAGAGGAAGAACGAGATCAGGCCGCTGGATTCGGCGGCAAGTGCTGCGGGGGCGCCGAAGTCATAGTCGCAGGACACCACCACCATGTCGGCGCCGGCGTCGATGACGGAAAGGCCCGCCTTGGCGCCTTCGGCGCGGTCGGTCTTGGTGTCGGCGTTCACCACTTCGATCTGCTTGCCCAGAAGGCCGCCGGCGGCGTTGATCTCGGCGATGCGGATCATCGCGGAATCCTGCGCGGGCTTGTCATAGGCCTGCATGAAGCCGGTCTCGGCGGTGGCGAAGCCCACCACGATGCGGTCGTCCTGCGCCATCAGCGGAGAGCTGAGGCAGGTGGTGGCGGCAAGGAAGGCGGTCAGTCTTTTCATGGTCGTGTCTCCTTGTTGGGTCTTCGGTTTCTTCTTGGTTCAAAGCACTCGGGTCGGGGCGGGTTGGCCCGCCTTGTCGGACCTGCGGTTCGGCAGGTTCAGTTCGGAATTGCCCATGATGCCGGCGGGCCGGAACATCAGGATCAGGATCATCACCACGCCCAGGGCGATTTCCTGCACGCCGCCGGGCAGGGCGAAGGTCGAGGCGCCGACCTGCACCCCGGCCTCAAGCCAGCGCAGCACCTGGATGAGGGAGGACAGGATGAGGACGCCGATGACCGCGCCCGACAGGCTGCCCATGCCGCCGACGACCAGCATGGACAGCGTGGTGAAGGTCAGGCCAAGGTAGAAGGTATCGGGTGTGACGACGCCGATGGAATGGGCGTAAAGCGTGCCGCCCATGCCCATGACGGCGGCCGAGATGACAAAGGCGATCAGCCGCATCCGCGAGATGTTCACGCCGCTGGCCGCAGCGGCGGTCGGCTCATCCCGCGCGGCGCGGAGCGCAAGGCCGTGGCGCGAGATGGCGAAGGCCCAGGCGACGAAGACGGCCAGCACGGCGGCGATCAGGTAGGGCCAGACGGTGCGCACGATGGGGATGCCGACGACGGAGGAGGTGGCGGCGGTGACGCTTTCCCAGTTCGAGTAGATCGAATTCACCATGGCCAGCATGGCGAAGGTGGCGATGGAGGCGGCGATGCCGGAAAGCCGCATCAGCACCAGCCCGAAGATCAAGGCCCAGAGGGCGGCCCAGAAGGCCCCCAGGCCAGCGGCGGCCCAGAACGGAATCTCCATCCCCATCAGCCAGTCGGGCAGGCCGGGCATGGCGTTGCCCTTCATCATCGGCTTGATCGTGGTCCAGGCGGCGACATAGCCGCCGAGGCAGGCAAAGGCGATGTGGCCGAAGCTGATCACGCCGGAATTGCCGACAAAGATCCACAGGCCGACGACGAAGATCACCTGCAGGAAGATGTCGATGATGGTCTGGTTGAACGGCCGCGAGCCCACCGCCCAGGCGGTGACGGCGAAGGCCACCAGCAGCAGGCTCAGGAAGACCGGCGTGGCGATGGTGCGGCGAATGACGGAAGCGCCCATTCCTCAGACCCTTTCCTTGGTGCCGCGGGCGGAAAGTATGCCCTGCGGCCGGAAGATCAGGACCAGGATCACCGCGCCGTAGACGAAGGCATCACGGAAGGCGCGGGCGTCGGGGGGCAGGATGGTCTGCATGACGGTGGCGATGGCGCCGAGAAGGAAGCCCGCCAGCACCGCGCCGGCTAGGCTGCCCATGCCGCCGATCACGGTGGCGATGAAGGCCATCAGCATCACGTTGGCCCCCATCATGATGTTGGCGGTGCCGGTCTGCGACCCCAGGATCAGCGCGATGGCGGCCGCGAGGGCACCCGACAGCGCAAAGGCCCCCATGATCACCCGGTTGGCGCGCACGCCCAGCATTCGCGCCATGGTGAAATTCTCAGCCGCCGCACGCATTTCCAGGCCGAACCTCGTGCGGCGCAGGAAGGCGGTCAGGCCGATCAGCACCGCCATGGTGATCAGGATGGTGATCAGTTGCAGCAGCGGAATGCGGGCGCCGAAGATCTCGACCGGCTGCGACAGGGCGGGCAGGAGCGAGATGCTTTTCGGCCGGCTGGAGAACAGCATCAGCAGGAAATAGCGGATCACGAAGCCCAGCGCGAAGGAGGCGATCATCATCGTCGCCGGGTTGGCGCGGCGGAAGCGGCGGAAGACGACGATCTCGGACAGCACCGACAGACCGGCGCCGATGGCGAGGACGAAGGGGATCAGCAGGAACCACGGCAGGTTGCCGGCGAAGATGATGGCGACGGCATCGACCGAGGGCCACAGAAGGGCGAAGACGGAAAAGGCGATCACGTCGCCATGGGCGAAGTTGACCAGCTTCATCACCCCGAAGATCAGCGCGATGCCAAGCGCGGCCAAGGCGTAGAGCGACCCCAGCGACAGCGCGTCGAAGACGACCTGAAGGATCTGGCCCATCAATGGTCTCCGTAGCCGAAATAGGCGGCCTGCATGGCTTCGCTTTGCCCCAGCGCGCGGGCATCGCCGTCCAGCAGGATTTCGCCGCCGCGCATCAGCATCATCCGCCCGCCCACCAGCATGGCGCGGGTCGAGGATTGCTCGACGATGAGAAGGGTCAGCTTGCGTTCCTTTTGCAGCGCGATCAGGCGCTCGTAGACCTGGTCGGTGATGTTGGGGGCCAGGCCCAGGCTGGGTTCGTCGATGGCGATGAGCCGCGGGTGAGTCATCAGGGCGCGGCCGATCACCAGCATCTGCTGCTGGCCGCCGGACAACAGGCCCGCCTGCGAATGCCGGCGCTCCTTGAGGATCGGGAAGGTGGCATAGACCGCCGCCAGCTCGTTCTGCGCCCGGGCCCGCCAGCCGCGCTCATGGCTGTGCATCCCGGTCCCGACCATCAGGTTTTCCTCGATGCTCAGGCCGCCGAACACGTCGCGCCCCTCGGGCACCATGGAAATCCCCAGCCGGGCAATGTCCTCCGGCGCGCGGCCGGTGATGTCATGGCCGTCAAAGTCGATGCGGCCGTTGGCGGGCAGCGTCACCCCGGCAATGGCCCGCAACAGCGAGGATTTCCCGGCGCCGTTCGGCCCGGTGATGAACAGGATCTCGCCTTCCTTCATGGCAAAGCTGACCTTGCGGACCGCGGTCAGCCGGCCGTAACGGACCGAGACGTTGGCGAGCGACAAGAGGCTCATTCCGCCACCTCCAGCCCGGCTTCCAGGATCGGCAAATCGGTCTCGGCGGCGGTGCCCATGTAGGCGTGGCGCACCTTCTCCGATGCGCGGATGGCGGCGGGGTCGCCGGTCTCGATCACTGCGCCGCTGTCCAGCACCACGATGTCATGGCACAGGTCCAGCACCAGCCCGACGTTGTGCTCGATCAGCAGCACGCCGCAGCCCATGTCGGCGGCAATGCGGCGGATCAAGGCGGCAAGGTCGCGGGATTCCTGCGCGCTCATCCCGGCGGCGGGTTCGTCCAGCAGCAGGAAGGCCGGCTTGCCCATCAGCGCCCGGCCAATGGCGACGCGGCGTTCGTCGGTATAGGGCAGGGTGCCGGCGATGCGGGGGGCCAGGTCGGCGATGCCGATCCAGTCGAGCATCGCCTCGGCCTCGGCAATGGCGCTGCGGCGGGACTGGCCAAGGCCGACGCCGGTGACTTCGAGGTTGTCCAGCACCGGCAGGTCCTTGAACAATCGTCCGCCCTGGAAGGTGCGGGCGATGCCGCGGCGGCGCAGCTGGTGGGGTTTCAGGCCGGTGAGGGGGGCGCCATCCAGCAGGACGGCGCCGGAGGTCGGGGCCTGAAAGCCGGTCAGCACGTTGACAAGGGTGGTCTTGCCGGCCCCGTTCGGGCCGATCAGCCCCAGGATCTGGCCGGATGAGACCGTCAGGTCCACCTCCGCCAGGGCCTTGAGCCCGGCGAAGGCGACCGAAACCTTGTCGGCATGCAGAACGCTCATCAGGCCCCCTTCTTGTGGTCGCGGGTGATCAGGTAAGAGCCGCTTTCGTTCAGCCGCGCGGTCCAGCCGGGTTCGATGACGATGGTGGTGGTGACCTCTTCGATCACCGCCGGCCCCTTGATGGTGGCCCCGGCGCCCAAGGGGGTGCCGTCGTAGATCGGCGTCTTCACCCGCTTGCCGTCGGCGCTGAACACCGCGTCGCGGTGGCCTTTCAGCGCCTTTTCGGGCGTGGCGCCGTGGCCGATGATCATCCGTTCCGGCTTGTCCACCAGCCCGTAGACGGTGCTTTCGATGTTCACCACTTCCACGGTCGAATGCGGTTCGGCGTAGGTGTAAAGCTGCTCGTGCCGGCGGTGGAAGGCCTCGATCACCTTGGCAATCGACTTGGCATCGACCTTGAAGGTATCGATTTCCACCGTGCATTCATGCACTTGCCCGACATATCTCATGTCAAGACTGCGCTGGGTGCGGGTGTCTTTCTTGTGGAAGCCATCGGTCTTCAGATGCGCCATGCCCTGCGCCTCGATCTGGCCGAACAGCTCATCAATGCGGGCGTAGGCGGCGGCGTTGTCCAGCCGCAGGGGGGCGGTGGCCATGTAGTTGTACTTCACGTCGCTGATGATCTGGCCAAAGGCGCAAAGCCCCGAGGCCAGCTTCGGCAGCACGATGGTATCGATCCCCATCGCATCGGCCAGCGCGGTGATATGGGCCGCGGTGGCCCCGCCGGCGCCGACCAGCACGAAGTCGCGCGGGTCATAGCCGCGTTCCACGGTAACGCGGCGGATGCCGTTCACCATATTGGCGTTGACGATGGTGAACATGCCATAGGCGGCGCGTTCGACGCTCATGCCCAGCGGGTCGGCAAGGTGGGTCTTCACCGCCTCGCGGGCCTTGCCGGCATCCAGCGGCAACCGCCCGCCGACCAGGCCATCGGGGTTGAGGTAGCCCAGCACGATGTTGGCATCCGAGACGGTGGGCAGCTTGCCCCCTTGCCCATAGCAGGCCGGGCCGGGGTCGGACCCCGCGCTTTGCGGGCCCATCTGCATCAATCCCATCTCGTCGATCCAGCCGATCGAGCCGCCACCGGCGCCCAGGGTTTCGACCTGGATCATCGGCACGCCGATGCGATAGCGCAGGAAGTCGATGTTCTTGTTGATGTTGGTGCTGCCGTCCTTGGTCAGTGTGATATCGAACGACGTCCCGCCCATGTCGACGGTGATGACGTCGGTCTTGCCGAACGGCTCGCAGACATACAGCCCCGCCGCCGGGGCGGAAGCCGGCCCCGAGTTGATGGCATAGACCGAGCGGTCCGTCATCGCCTGGCCGATGGCAAGGCCGCCGTTCGACTGGTAGTAGCGCACCGGCTGCTTGGCCCCGAGGCCCTGGAAATAGGCGTCCACGGCGGCGACGTAGCGCTTCATGATCGGGGCGAGGTAGGCGTTGACCACCGCGGTCGAGGTGCGGGTGTATTCGCGGACCTGGGGATACAGTTCCGACCCCAGGGTCAGGATCACCCCCGGCATCATCTCGCGCACGATCTGCCCGGCGCGGGCCTCATGCGCCGGGTGCAGCACCGACCAGACGAAGCTGATCGCCACCGTCTCGACGCCTTCAGCCTTGAACGCCTCGCAGGCGGCGCGGACATCGTCTTCGTTCAGGGGCTCGCGGATGCTGCCGTCCGACAGGATGCGCTCGCGGATGCCTTTGCGCAGGTAGCGCGGCACCAGCATGGTGGCGGGGGGATATTCGGGATCGTAGCGGTAGCCGTCTTCCTTGTGGCCCAGCCGGATTTCAAGCGAATCCTCATGCCCCGCGGTGCAGATCAGCCCGGCCTTGGCGCCCTTGTGCTGGATCAGCGCATTCAGGCCGACAGTGGTACCGTTGATGCAGAGGTCGCAGTTCGATACCACCTGTTCGGCCGGCACGCCCAGGTCTTCGGCAATCAGCGCCAGCCCGTTGCGGATGGCCAGCGTCGGGTCTTGCGGCGTGGACAGCGCCTTGTAAAGCCGCACCTGCCCCTCGCGGTCGGCGAGGACGAAGTCGGTGAAGGTGCCGCCGGCGTCGATGCCCAGTCTGTATTCGGATTTCATCATCTTCCCCTTAAATCGCTGCCACGGCGCGACGGGCGCGCAGGGCTTCGGTCGCTCGCATGTCCACGTCCAGCGTGGCGGGGTCCTTGATGATGACGCCGTAATCCTCCTTCGCGCCGTTGATCGAGACGAGGCCGTTCTTCACGTCCCAGACGACCTTTTCCACGGCCCGTTCCATCGGGTTGCCGTAGCCGCCGCCGCCGGGGTTCATGTTGGTGATGCGGTCGCCGGGCTTGATGACCTTGATGACGTTCTCGCGGATGGTCTGGGTATGGTCGCCTTCCACCAGCTCCAGCCGCCCGACCTTTTCGTCGATCATGGTGCTGGCGGCCCCCGCCGCGCCCACGGCGGGGATGCGGCGGCCTTCGCCGAAGGTGATGAAGGTCATGTCGTCGTTGAGCGGTTCCACCTCCCAGGCCGTGCCCGACCCGCCGCGGTTCTTGCCCGCGCCGCCACTGTCGGTCATCAGGCTGTAGCGGTGGATGATGATCGGATAGCTGTATTCCAGCAGTTCCACGTCGCCGCTGGTCAGCGCGCCGAAGCAGCATTCCGGCCCGCAGGCGTGCCAGCCGTCCTGCGACGGCGTCGCCCCGGCGCCCGAGATGATGGTGGCCAGCACCATCGTCACGTATTCCTCGTTATGCCGCTTGTCCCAGCCGGCGATGTTCAGCCCGTTGGCATGGCCCCAGCTGGCCGAGACCTTGGACGGCACCGCCTTTTCGAAGGCCAGCCGCACCGCGTCGGTCAGCGTCTCCATCGGCGTGGTGGTGCAGTTCATGTGCGGCGCCGGTTCCTGCGCGTTGCACAGCGTGCCCTTGGGGCCCATGTTCACCGTCACGCAGCGATACAGGCCCTCGTTGTAGGGCGGCGGCAGCTGGGCGAACATCATCAGGCCCAGATAGACGCCGGAATAGCTGTTCCCCTCGTAACTATTGATGAAATAAGGGATCTGCGGGGGCGACGAGATCTCGATGTGGCAGGTGTCGGCCTTGATCGTCACCTTGGCGGTGATGGTCATGTCGCCAAAGCCGTGGCCCGCATCCTCGACGATCGCCGCACCTTCGTAGACGCCGTCCGGCACGCTGGCGATCAGCGTCCGCATCTGTTTCTCAGCCATGTCGAGCAGGGTCTCGATGCAGGCATCGACCTGCTCTTCGCCGTATTTCTCCAGCATCGCCAGCAGCGCGCGTTCACCCACCTGGCAGGCGCCGATCAGGGCGTTGAAGTCGCCCTCCTGGTCGCGGCGGGCGCGCATGTTGGTGAAGATGAAGTTCAGCACGTCCTTGCGCGGAACGCCGCGGTCCCAGACCTTGACGGGCGGAATGCGCAGGCATTCGGCGTAGATTTCCTTGGCGCCCGGGTTGTAGCCGGCCGGCACCGGGCCGCCGACGTCCGTGAGGTGGCCCTTGCAGACGGTCCAGTATTTCAGGCGGCCCTTCCAGAACACCGGCTTGTAAAAGCAGGTGTCGATGGCGTGCGACCCGCCCCAGGCCGGATCGTTGTGGATCAGCAGGTCGCCTTCGTGGATGTCGTCGCCGAAATAGCCCGCCACCACCTTCATCGCCGGGATCAGCGACCCAAGGTGGATCGGAATATCCTGGCCCTGCAGGATCATCTCGGGCACCGCGTTGAACAGCGCGGTGGAATAGTCGTGCGCCAGGTTGAACACGCTCGACCGCGCGGTCTTCTCCAGCGAAAGCGTCATTTCGCGCTGGGTCGTCTCCAGGATGCCGCGGACGACCGATAGCGTGATCGGATCGACCTCAGCCCGTTTCCTTGCAGTTCCCTTCGTCATGCCGAAGCCTCCCTTGGGAAGCCGCGCAATAGGGGGCGGGCCCGGCCAATGGCCGGTGCGAATCGCCGAAACTCCCTGTCGCGCGGCGTCTGTTGCGCCGTTGATCGGGGAAGGCTAGCGGCGATCTTTGCACAGCGTCTTTGCGCCGGGCGCATGGGTTCTTGTGTTTCCGTGCACCCTTTGCGGCGGGTCGCAGCGGGCGCTTTACAGGTGGTTCGGCGCGTGGCCTGATAGCGCCACCAGGGGGTGCCGCGATGAAGACCACGATCAGCACGCAAGGGGTGGATCAGGCGGGGCGCAGCCGGCATTGGCACGAAACCATCGCCCGCGCCTACTTCCCGCTGGACCTGACCTTCGCGCGGCCCGAGGCCTTTGACGGCGAATTGTCCAGCTGGGACCTGGGCGGCGTGTCGCTGTCGCGGCTGACCTCGGACCCGCTGCTTTACCGCCGCCTGCCCAAGCATTTCCGCGAACCGGGGCCCGAGGAATTCCTCGTCACCCTGCCGGTCAAGTCCGAGCTGCGCTTTTCCCAAGGCGGCAAGGAAATCCGCGGCAATCCGGGCTGCTTCTTCATGGAACGCAGCCATGAGCCCTATGAATTCAGCCATGCCGAGCCGGCCGACCTGTGGGTGATGAAGCTGTCCAAGGCGCTGCTCGGCGGCCGCGTCCGCGCGCCGGACCGCTTTTGCAGCCTGCAATTCGACGCCACCAACGGCGCGAATGGCCTCTTCGTCGACATGGTCCACCTGATCCCCGGTCGCTATGACGCGATGACCGAGGAAACCCGCGCCATCGTCGGCCGCCAGCTGGTGGACCTGCTCGCCCTCGCCATCCAGTCCGACGAACGGGTGCTGACCTCGGGCGCCTCCAGCGTGCGGGCGGCGCATCTGGCGCGGATCGAGGCCTTCGTGCGGCGCCACATCGACGACCCCGACCTGGGGCCGGACGAGGTGGCGGCGGGCTGCGGCATCTCGGTGCGCTACCTGCACGAGTTGTTGCGCGACACCAACACCACCTTGGGTCAGTGGATCAGGGACACCCGGTTGCAGGCGGCGCTGGAAGACCTGAAGAACCCCGCCGACCGCCGCGCCATCGGCGAGATCGCCTATGCCCGCGGCTTCACCGACCAGGCGCAGTTCTCGCGCGCCTTCCGGGCGCGCTTCGGGGTGACGCCGAAAGAGGCGCGGGGCGGCAGGGCCTGATCTGATCACGGCCATCCGCCCCGCGCCCCCTTCAGCGGCCAAGATGCGCGCGGACGCGGGCCAGCGCGGCCTGGCGGTCGTGGCGGGCCTGCAGGGCCTGGTCCATGCTGACCTCGACGAACCGCGCCGGGCTGTGCGGCTGCAACTGCCCGATCAGGTCCATGTCGGCGCTGATCACGCAGCCCAGCATCATGTAGCCGCCGCCCGACACCGCGTCGCGGTGCAGCACGATGGGTTCGGTGCCGCCGGGAACCTGAATGCTGCCATAGGGATAGCAGGCGTCGACGATGTTGCTGGGGTTGCTGCCGGCGCCGAACGGCGGCTCGCGCGGCACGAAATCCAGCGCCTTGCCGCCGCGGAAGCGGTAGCCGATGCGGTCGGCCTCAGGGGCGACCTTCCACGTATCGGCGAAGAACTGCTTCCCGGCCTCGGCGGTGATCCGGTGCCAGTAAAGCCCCGGCAGCATGCGCAGTTCCGCCGGGCTGCCGGGCATGCGGCGAAGGTTGGCCGGGACGCTGCCCTTGCCGCCCGCGCCCTGGCCCACCGGCAACTCGTCCCCCGCCTTCAGCGCGCGCCCTTCGTGCCCGCCGAGGGCGCCGAGGGTGTAGGTCGAGCGCGAGCCGAGTTTCACCGGCACATCGATGCCGCCCGAGACCGCGATATAGGCCCGCGCGCCCGCCTTAAGGAAGCCGAAGGAGAGGCGGTCGCCGGCCTTGACCGGAAACGCCTCCCATCCGGCACGTTCCTCGCCGTTCAGTCTGGGCGGCAGATCGCCGCCGGTGACGGCGACGGTGGCGGCGGCGGTGAACTCGATCTCGGGGCCCAGGAACACCGCTTCCAGCACGGCCGCGCCTTCGTCGTTGCCGACCAGCATGTTCGCCGCGCGCAGGGCAAAGCGGTCCATCCCGCCGGAAATCGGGATGCCGAGGTGATAATATCCCGGGCGGCCAAGGTCCTGCACGGTGGTCGACAGGCCGGGGGTGATGATCTTAACGGCCATGAAGGGCCTCCATCAGACGCGCATTGGTGCCGGCCATGTCGCGGTTGAACTCCGACAGGCTGAAGGTCGCCGGCCGGATCACCGGCTCATAGCGGTTGGCCTCGACCGCCTGCAGGTCGGCGTCATACTCGTCACGGCTGATCGGCTTCCATTTGACGATGTCGCCGGGGCGGAACAGGCACATCTCATCATGCAGATAGGAAACCTGCTGGTTCGGGTCGTAGATCGGCATCGGCGTGATGCCGAACATCTGGTAGCCGCCGGCGCCACGCACCGAGTAGATGCAGGAAAAACAGCCGCCGTGGCCGATGGTCAGCTTGGGCGTGTCGGTGCGGGGCCGCAGGTACTTCGGCACCTGCAGCTGCCGCTTGCGTTCGACCATCTGGTAGAGGAACGGCAGGCCGGCGACGAAACCCACCATCGAGACGAACCAGGGCTGGCTGGAATGCGCCTGGACGAAGTTTTCCACCGTGCCGAGGCCGTTGACGTCGGCGGCGTATTCGAGGTCGGTCTTGGACGGGTCCTGGTGCCGCTCGCGGAACCGCATCAGGGTCTCATGCGTCCAGGGGTCCTGGTAGAACACCGGGATTTCCATGATCCGGGTCTGCAGGCTGGCGTCGGACTTCGACGCCGCGCTTTCCATCGACTGCAGTTCCTTGAGCAGGTCGGCCGGCTTGATCGCATCGGGGTCGAACTTGACCTGAAAGCTGGCGTTGGCCGGGCAGATCTCGGTCACGCCCTTGATGCCGGCCTGCCGGACGGCGTTGGTCATGGAAAGCGAGGTGAAGAAGGCCTCAAGCGACATTTCCTCGGAGACTTCGCCGAAGATGTGCTCGTCCCCCCCAAAGCTGAAACGGATCGTCATGGTCCCTCCCTCATGGCTCCAGCTCCGGCACCAGCCGGGCGGCGTGTGTTTCAAGCCAGCCTTCCAGCCAGCGGGTATGCACCGCGCCCGCCTGCACGGCCGGATCGGCCGCCAGGGCAAGGAACAGCGGTTTGGTGGTTTTCAGCCCGTCGATCCGCAGCTCGCTCAGCGCGCGGGTGAGGCGGGCAATCGCAGCCTCGCGGGTCTCGGCGTGGACGATCAGCTTCGCCAGGAGCGAGTCGTAGAACGGCGGCACGGTGTAGCCGGCGTAGAGCATCGAATCGAAGCGCACGCCGGGGCCGCCGGGAATGCGCAGGTCGGTGACGGTGCCGGGGAAGGGGGCGAAGTCGCGGGCCGGGTCTTCGGCGTTGAGGCGCACCTCGATGGCGTGGCCGCGCGGGGTGATCTCGGATTGCCGCAGCCGCAGCGGTTCGCCCCCGGCGATGCGGAGCATCTCGGCCACCAGGTCGATGCCGGTGATCATCTCGGTCACCGGATGTTCCACCTGGATGCGGGTATTCATCTCGATGAAGTAGAAGCGGTCGGCCGCGTCGTCGTAGAGGTATTCGATGGTTCCGGCGCCGGAATAGCCCACCGCGCGGGCCAGCCGCACGGCGGAGGCGCAAAGCTCGTCGCGCAGACGGGGCGAAAGGGCGCGCGAGGGGGCTTCTTCCCAGACCTTCTGGCGGCGGCGCTGGAGTGAGCATTCGCGTTCGAAGCAGTGGATGGCGTCGGTGCCGTCGCCCAGCACCTGCACCTCGATGTGGCGGGCCTGGGTGATGACCTTTTCCATGTACAACCCGCCGTCGCCGAAGGCCGCAAGGGCCTCGGTCGCGGCCTGGGGGAAGGCGGTCTCGAATTCGGCCAGCGAGTTGGCGATGCGGATGCCGCGCCCGCCGCCGCCCGCCGCGGCCTTGATCATCACCGGGAACCCGGTGTCGATCAGGATGTGGCGGGCCTCGTCGATGTCATGGATGCGCCCCGCCGATCCGGGCACCACCGGCACCCCCGCCGCATGGGCGGCCGAGCGGGCGGCGACCTTGTCGCCCATCAGGCGGATGGCGTCTCCGCTGGGGCCGACGAAGGTCAGGCCGGCGGCGGTGACGGCGTCCGAGAAGCCGGCGTTCTCGGCCAGGAAGCCGTAGCCGGGGTGGACGCTGTCGCAGCCAGTGTCTTCTGCAGCCTTCAGGAGGACCGGAATGTTCAGATAGCTTTTCTTCGCCGCTGGCGGGCCGATGTTCACCGCCTCATCGGCAATCTGGACATGCAGACTTTCGGTGTCGGCGTCGGAATGCACCGCGACGGTGGCGATCCCAAGGTCGCGGGCGGCGCGGATGATCCGCACCGCGATCTCGCCCCGGTTCGCGACCAGGAGTTTCTTCAGCATCAGTCGAGGTCCGCCAGCACGGCGCCGGCCATCACCGGCTCCTCGTTGTCGCAGGCGAAGCGGATATTGGCTCCGGCCACTTCGGACTTCACCTCGTGGAACGACTTCATCACCTCGATCAACCCGATCACGTCGCCCACGGCGACGGCGTCGCCGTCGGCCTTGAAGGGCGGCTTGTCGGGCGAGGGGCTGCGGTAGAACGTGCCGGGCAGGGGGGATTGGATCTGGGGCATCGGAGGGGCCTTTCAGGTGTAGGGCTGGATGGCGGCGCGGACGGCGCGGGCGATGTCGATGGCGTTGGGCGTGTCGGAGTGGATGCAGATGCTGTCGCAGCGCACCGGGATGTCGCTGCCGTCGATGGCGGTGCCGCGGCCTTCCGTGATGGCGCGCACGCAGCGGGCGGCCATGAGCGCCGGGTCCTTCGCCTCATGCTCGCGCGTCACGATCAGGCTGCCGTCGGGGCGGTAATCCAGATCGGCATAGAACTCGGCGACAAAGCCGTGGCCGCGGGCCGGGTAGACGGTTTCGTGCAGCGTGCCGGTCATGCCTAGAAGCGGCACGCCGAAAATATCGGCGGCGTCGCAGACGGCCTGGGCGATGTCGTCCTGACGGGCGGCCATGCCATAGAGGCTGCCGTGCGGCTTGATGTGGTTGAGCGGCAGCCCCTCGGCCTTGAGGAACCCGCACAAAGCGCCGATCTGGTAGATCAGCGCGTTGGTCATTTCCTCGCGGCCGATCTTCATCTCGCGCCGGCCGAAGCCCTGCAGATCGGGCAGCGAGGGGTGTGCGCCGACCTTGACCCCATGCTGTTTGGCAAGCCGGACCGTGGCCCGCATGTGGTTGAAATCGCTGGCGTGAAAGCCGCAGGCGACGTTGGCGATGTCGATCAGCGGCATCAGGCCCGCGTCGTCGCCCATGCGGTACAGGCCAAAGCCTTCCCCCATGTCACAATTCACCGTGACCGGCATCGCACCCCCCTTTTTTCTTCTGGATTGCCCCGATGCTGGACCGACTCGGTTCGCATAGGCAAATACGAAAATCTGCATTACAGTATCGAAAAATCCGATGAGACGCCGCCATGGCCCTGACGCTGAGACAGTTGCGCTACTTCATCGCTGCCGCCGAGGCCGGGCAGATCAGCCAGGCGGCGGTCGAGATGAACATCTCGCAATCGGCGGTCACGGCGGGCATCCAGGGGCTTGAGGCGCGGCTGGGGGTGCAGCTTTTGCAGCGCGGCGCGCAGGGCGTGTCGGTCACCCCCGAGGGCGCGCGCTTCCTGGGCCGGGCACGGGCGATCATGGCCGCGGTGGACGATGCCGAACGCAGCCCGCTGGGCGAGGAACGCAGCGTCACCGGGCGGTTGCGGCTGGGCGTCACCTATACGGTCGCCGGCTATTTCATGGCCCGCCACACCGCTGCCTTCCGGCGCAGCTATCCGGGCGTCACGCTGGAACTGTCCGAGCTTTCGCGCTCGGCGATCGAGAACGCGCTGGTCACCGGCGGGCTGGACCTGGCGGTGATGCTGACCTCGAACCTGGGCAATGCCGAAGAGCTTGAGGCCGAAACCCTGTTCCGGTCGCGCCGTCGGGTCTGGCTGCCGTCGGAACACCCGCTGCTTTCGGCCCCCGAGGTGTCGCTGCGCGACGTTGCCCGCGAACCATACATCATGCTGACGGTGGATGAGGCCAGCCGCACCGCCGGCCGCTACTGGGACCAGCACGGCCTGGTTCCGCAGGTGGTGTTCTCGACCTCGTCGGTCGAGGCAGTGCGCTCGATGGTCGCTGCCGGAATGGGCGTGACGATCCTGTCGGACATGGTCTATCGGCCCTGGTCGCTGGAAGGCCAGCGCATCGAGCAGCGCACGACGCAAGAGCCGGTGCCCTCGATGGACGTCGGGCTGAGCTGGGCGCGCAACCGCCCGCTGACCGCCCCGGCGCAGGTGTTCCGCGCCTTCCTGTCGCTGACGCTGGGGCGCGGCGGCTGACCTCGCCGGTCATGCCGCTGCGGCAGGCCTGCGACCTTGTCCGGCTGTTGGCCGCCGATCCGGCGGCGGGCCTGCTTCAGCGGGCGGTCGGAGCCGCCGGGGGCGCATGACGGGCGTCGGCCATGGCGGTGCGCGGGGCCAGCGTCGCCACCACCACCAGAAGCCCCGCCAGCACGGCATAGGTCGGCCGGTAGCCGATATGCTCGGCCACGAAGCCGATCGAGGCGGGGGCGACCAGGATGCCGGTATAGCCGACCATGGTGACGGCCGAAATCGCCGCGCCCGCCGCCTGGCCAGGATAGTTCCCGGCCGCCGAGAACAGGATCGGCACCATGTTCGCCACCCCCAGACCGGCCAGCGCAAAGCCGGCGATGGCCAGGGGGGCCGCCGGGGCGACCGCGCCGATCAGCAGCCCCGCCGCGCCGATCAGCCCGGACAGCCGCAGCGTCTGCACCGCGCCAAAGCGGTTGCGCAGGCCGTCGCCGGCAAAGCGCATCACCGCCATCGCCCCGGCGAAGAACGCAAAGCCCAGGCCCGAAGCGAAGGTCGAGGCGGCAAGCTCGTCCTGCAGATAGAGCGCGGCCCAGTCCAGCACCGCGCCTTCCGGCACCATGGAGAACAGCGCCATCGCGCCCAGAACCCAGATCCCCGCCGCGCGGGGCAACAGCCCGCGCCGACGGCCGCCGGCGGGGGCAGGCACCGGGTGCGGCGGCTCTCCCTTCAGGGCGGCCTGGGCAAGCAGGACCACCCCGGCCACCAGCGCGGCGGTCGCCAGCGCCTGCGCCTCGGCCGAGGCGCGGGCGATCAGCGCCGCCCCGAAGGTGCCGCCCAGAAAGCCGCCCAGCGACCAGAAGCCATGCGACGACGACATGATCGCCCGGCCCAGCCGGCGTTCGACCTCGACCGCGTTGGCGTTCATCGCCACGTCCATGCAGCCGATCAGTGCCCCCAGGGCGGCCATGGCCGGGGCCAGCAGCCAAAGCGACGGGGCCAGCACCACGGCGGGCAGGCTGGGCACGATGCCAAGCGCAAAGACGCGCAGCACCGGCACGGTGCCGAAGCGGGCGATCAGCCGGCCGGCAAACAGCATGGCGGAAACCGCGCCCAGGCCCAGCACCAGGATCAGCAGGCCCAGGGTGAATTCGCTGATCTGATGGCGCGGCAGCAGCAGCGGAATCTGCGGTGCCCAGGCGCCCATGGTGAACCCGTTGGCGGCAAACATCGCCGCCACCGCCGCGCGGGCGCGCTTGGCTTCGTCCAGGGTCATGCCGGTCTCCTGCTTGCGCAAACACTCCCCTAGCGCCCGGGACGGCAACCCGGAAGCCCCCGGCCTTCACGGCTTGTTACAGGCCGGCCCGGCGTGGCAAGAGGCGGGGATGACCGCATTGCCCGTCACCGCCATCCTGCCCGAATTGCGCGCCGCGCTGGCGACCGCCGGCCGCGCCGTGCTGCAGGCCCCGCCGGGCGCGGGCAAGACCACCGTGGTGCCGCTGGACCTGCTGGCGGCGGACCTGTTTCCCGGCCGCATCCTGATGCTCGAGCCGCGCCGCCTGGCCGCCCGTGCCGCCGCCGAACGGATGGCCGAGACGCTGGGCGAGACCGTCGGCGGGCGCGTCGGCTATCGCATCCGGGGCGAGGCGAAGGTCTCGGCGGCCACCCGCATCGAGGTGGTGACCGAGGGCATCCTGACCCGGATGATCCAGTCCGAGGCAGAACTGCCCGGCGTGTCCTGTCTGATCTTCGACGAATTCCACGAACGCAGCCTGCATGCCGACCTTGGGCTCGCGCTGGCGCTGGAGGTGCGGGCGGCGCTGCGCCCCGACCTGGCGGTGCTGGTGATGTCGGCGACGCTGGACGCCGCGCCGGTGGCCGCGCTGATGGGCGATGCGCCGGTGATCACCGCCGAGGGCCGCGCCTTTGCGGTGGAAACCCGCTGGCTGCCGCGACCGCTGGACGCCAGCCTGCGGTTCGAGGCGGCGGCGGCAGCGCTGGTGCGGCAGGCGGTCGAGGAAACCGACGGCGGGGTGCTGGTCTTCCTGCCGGGCGAGGGCGAGATCCGCCGCGTCGAGGGCCTGCTGCAAGGCCTGCCGGGCTGCAGCCTGCGGCCGCTGTTCGGCGCAATGGACTTTGCCGCGCAGCGCGCCGCGCTGGCGCCGGCGCCGGGGCGCAAGGTGGTGCTGGCGACCGCCATCGCGGAGACCTCGCTGACGCTGCCCGACATCCGGGTGGTGGTCGATTGCGGCCGGGCGCGGCGGGCGCGGTTCGATCCGGCCTCGGGGATGTCGCGGCTGGTGACCGAACGGGTGACCCGGGCCGAGGCCGAGCAGCGCCGCGGCCGGGCGGGCCGGGTGGCGCAAGGCACCTGCTACCGGATGTGGACCCGCGGCGAGGAAGGCGCGTTGCGCGCCTATCCCCCGGCCGAGATCGAGGCCGCGGACCTGACCCCGCTGGCGCTGGAACTGGCGCTCTGGGGGTCCGGGGCGCTGCCCTTCCTGACCCCGCCGCACCCGGGCACGCTGGCCGAGGCGCGGGCGCTGCTGGCGGGCCTGGGCGCGCTGGACGACACCGGCCGCATCACCGCGCATGGCCGGCTGCTGGCCGGCCTGCCGCTGCACCCGCGGCTGGCGCATATGCTGGCGGTGGCCGGGCCGGGGGCCGCGCCGCTGGCCGCGCTGCTGGAGGACCGCGATCCGCTGCGCGGGGCGGGGCCGGACCTGATGCTGCGGCTGAAGGCGCTGGACCGGCCGCCGGCGGACGCGCATCGCCCGACGCTGGACCGCATCCGGCTCGAGGCCGCGCGGCTGGCCCGCGCCGTGCCGCTGGGCACCGTGCCAGGCCTGTCGGTGGCGCAGGCGGCGGCACTGGCCTACCCCGACCGCATCGGCCTGCGCCGCCCGGGTGAGGCGCCGCGCTATCTTCTGTCGGGCGGCAAGGGCGCGTTGCTGCCCGCAGGCTCGGGCTTGGCCAGGGCGCGGATGATCGTGGCCACCGACCTGGACGGCGACCCGCGCGAAGCCATGGTGCGGCAGGCGGTCGAACTGCCCGAGACCGAGTTCCGCGCCCTGCACGCGGGCCAGATCGGCTGGCGCGAGACGGTGGAATGGAACCGCCGCGACGGCCGGGTGCAGGCGCGGCGGCAAGAGGTGTTCGGTGCGCTGGTGCTGGACGAGCGGCCCTGGCCCGAGGCCCCGCCCGAGGCGCTGGCCCGGGCGGCGCTGGACGGGCTGCGCCAGATCGGCCTGCCCTGGACGCCGGCCGCCCGCCGGCTGCGGGCGCGGATGCGGCTGGCGCGCGGCACGGACTGGCCCGAGGTCGAGGACGAGGCGCTGCTGGCCGGCCCGGCGGACTGGCTGCTGGCGCATCTCAAGGGTCGCCGCAGCGAGGCCGACCTGCGGGCGCTGGACCTGACAAAGCCGCTGCTGGAGCTGCTCTCGCACGAGCAGAAATCCGCGCTGGACCGGCTGACGCCGTCGCAGTTCACCACCCCGCTGGGCCGGTCGGTGCCGATCGACTATGACGGCGACCACCCCGCCATCGAGGTGCGTCTGCAAGAGATGTTCGGCGTCACCCGTCACCCGACCGTGGGCCAGCACCGGCTGCCCCTGCGCGTCACCCTGCTGTCGCCGGCGCAACGGCCGGTGCAGGTCACGCTGGACCTGCCGCGGTTCTGGGCCACCACCTACGCCGAGGTGCGCAAGGACATGCGCGGGCAATACCCAAGGCATCCCTGGCCGGAAGACCCGACCCAGGCCGAACCCACCCTGCGTGCCAAGCCGCGCGGCACCTGACCGGGGCCGGTCAGGCGGAGAGGCCACAACCGCGGCCGCACGTCCCTTGTCTTGCCTTGTCTTGCCTTGTCTTGCCTTGTCTTGCCGGATTTGCCTCCGGCGGGGGTATTTGGACCAAGATGAAGCGGCAAGGATCTTCATCTTGGCGAAAATACCCCGGGGGTCAGGGGGCAGCGCCCCCTGACCGAGGCGGCGCGCGCCCCTGGCGCGCGATGACGAGGCAAGAGGCTTGCGGCGCCCTTGCGCCGCGCCGCTGCTTCAGCCTTTCTCTGGCGCAATCCCGCGGCGTCGGGCAGAAGGCGGAAAACGGCGGAGGCGCAGGATGGACATCGGCGGAACGGCGGCGGCGATCCGGAACGGCGACCGGCGGGCGCTGGCGCGGGCGATCACCCTGGTCGAAAGCGCGCGCGCCGATCACCGGGCACTGGCGGTGGCGCTGCTGGCGGCGCTGGGCCGGGCGCCGTTCGGCGACCGGCAGGCCTTGCGGCTGGGGCTGTCCGGCACGCCCGGCGTCGGCAAGTCCACCTTCATCGAAGCCTTCGGGATGATGCTGGTCGACGCCGGCCTGCGCGTCGCCGTGCTGGCAGTCGATCCCTCCTCGGCGCGCTCGGGCGGCTCGATCCTTGGCGACAAGACCCGGATGGAACGGCTTTCCCGCCAGCCGCAGGCCTTCATCCGGCCCTCGCCCAGCCAGGCCCAGATGGGCGGTGTCGCCCGCCGCACCCGCGAGGCGGTGGCGCTGTGCGAGGCGGCGGGGTTCGACGTCATCCTGATCGAGACGGTGGGCGTCGGCCAGTCCGAGACCATGGTGGCCGAGACCTGCGACCTGTTCGTGCTGCTGATGGCCCCGGCGGGCGGCGACGAGTTGCAGGGGGTCAAGCGCGGCATCATGGAGATGGCCGACCTGATCCTGGTCAACAAGTCCGATGGCGACCTGCTGGCCGCCGCCACCCGCACCTGCGCCGACTATGCCGGGGCGCTGAACCTGTTGCGGCACCGGCCGCAAGACCCGCCGGGCTTTCCCAAGGCGATGCCGGTCAGCGCGGTCACCGGTGCGGGCCTCGCGCAGGCCTGGGCCGAGATGCAGGCCCTGGCCGACTGGCGCCGCGCCCAGGGCCACTGGGCGGCGCGGCGGGCCGAACAGGCGGCGCACTGGTTCGGGCAAGAGGTGCGCCAGGGCCTTCTGGCAGCGCTGGACCGCGAACCGGCGCGAGGCTTGATGGGGCGGCTGGCGGCCGAGGTGGGGCAGGGGGCAAAGACGCCCGAGGCGGCGGCGGCCGAGATGCTTGCCGCCCTGGGGCGCGGCTGACGCCAGAGCGCGCAGGCCCGCGCGCGAACCCAGACTTTGCCGCGCTCTGCCCATGCTTTGGCCCGCACTTTGCCCCGCGGTGAATCGCTTGACGCCCGCCGGCCATGCGCCTATACGCCCGCAATCGAATTCGGACGGCGGGGATTCCCTGCACCACGTCCCTTTGCCAGAACTGAAGGATCACCGCGATGTCGCGCGTCTGCGAACTGACGGGCAAGGGCCCGATGACCGGCAACATGGTCAGCCACGCCAACAACAAGTCCCGGCGCCGCTTCCTGCCGAACCTGAACGAAGTGACGCTGTTGTCCGACGTTCTGGGCCGCTCGTTCAACCTGCGCATCTCGGCGGCGGCGCTGCGCACGGTCGATCACCGCGGCGGGCTTGATGCCTTCCTGGCCAAGTCCAAGGATGACGAGCTGTCGTCGAGCGCCCTCAAGATCAAGCGCGAGATCGAAAAGGCCCAGGCCGCGGTCTGACGCTGCGCCGCAAGGCACCCATGCAAGGCCCCGCGCGTCACCCGCGCGGGGCCTTTGCCGTTGTGCCGCCGGCCGATGGGCTGGAAATGCCGGATCGAAGCCGCTAGAAACGGGGCATGCGGCTGATCCATGCCCTTCGCCTGTTGCTTGTGCTGGCCGTTGCGCTGGCCGTTGCGCTGGTCTCGGGGCAGACCGCCATCGGCCGGGCCGAGGCGCGCGGCGCGGTCCTGGTGGAGATTTGCGCCGACGGCGGCACCGCCGTTGTCAGCCTGGATGCCGAGGGCAAGCCGGCGGTGCATCGCCATGCCTGCCCCGACTGCGTGCTGGGCGGGCTGGCGCTGGCATCCGCGCTGCCGATGCCCCTGCTGCTGCCGCGGCAACTGCGGGCGCGACTGGGCCGGCCGGTCTCGGCCCCCGCCCCGCGCCTGCGCCGGCGGTTGCGGGTGCGGTCCCGGGGCCCCCCGGCGGCGGCCTGAGCCGTCTTCGCAACCGATCCAGACTGTACCAGCAAGGAGCATCAAGATGCTGTCCCGTCGCACGTTCCTGGCCGCCGCCGCGGCCATCCTGTCCCTGTCCCCCGGCTTTGCCGAGGACGCCTCGATCCACGTCATGGACGCCTATGGCCGCACCATGGGCGGCATCGGCGCCTCTGGCGCGGCCTTCTTCACCCTGCACAACATGGGGGCCACCGATGACCGCCTTGTCGCCGCAAAGGCCGACGTGGCGCAGAAGGTGGAACTGCACACCCATATCATGGACGACCAGGGCGTGATGAAGATGGTCGAGGTGAAAGAGGGCTTTCCCGTCGCCGCCGGCGGCATGCATGAGCTGAAGCGTGGGGCCGACCACGTCATGCTGATGGGCCTGACCACGGAACTGAAGGACGGCGACAGCTTCCCGCTGACGCTGGTCTTCGAATCCGGCACCGAAGTCACCGTCGAAGTGCCGATCGACAATGCCCGCATGCCCGCCAAGGGCGAGATGGACCACGGCACCGGCGGCTGATCGGCGCGTGCGGCGGCCGGAGGGGAGACATCCTCTCCGGCCCGTTGGCCCCCGGCCTGCCTTGACCCTTGCGCCGGGTTGCGGAAGTGTCTCGCGACCCCGTCGAAAAGGCGCCGCCTGCCATGACCCACCCCCGCCCTGCCGCAGCCCCTTCGGCCCGCACCCGGCTGCGCCGGATGCCGGAAAAGGCGGGTTATGACCGCGCCCTGATCGAGGCCATCCTCGACGCCATGCCGGTGGCCCATGTCGGCACCGTCATCGACGGCGCGCCGGTGGTCATTCCCACCCTGCAATGGCGCGAGGGTGACCGGATCTACTGGCACGGCTCGGCCGCCTCGCGCAGCCTGAAGGCGGGGCGGGGCGCACAGGTCTGCGTGACCGTCACCTTTACCGACGCCATGGTGCTGGCGCGCTCGGCCTTCGAGCATTCGGTCAACCACCGCTCGGTCATGGTCTTCGGCACGGCGCAGCCGGTCACCGACCCGGCCGCCAAGCGGGCGCATCTGCGCGCCATGGTCGAGACCCTGTGGCCCGGCCGCTGGGACACCCTGCGCCCGATGACCGAACAGGAACTCAAGGCCACCGCCATCCTGTCGCTGCCCCTGACCGAGGCCTCGGCCAAGATCGCCGCCGCACCCCCCGGCGGCACCGACCCGGGCGAAGATCGCGCCTGGCCGGTCTGGGCCGGGCTGATCCCGCTGGCGCTGGCCACCGCCGCGCCCGTCGCCGCCCCCGACCTGCCGCCCGGGCTGGCGCTGCCCGAAAGCGTCGCCCGCTGGCGGTTCGGAGACCGTGCCCGATGACCGCCGTGCTGTTCGTCTGCCTGGGCAACATCTGCCGCTCGCCCACCGCCGAGGGCGTGTTCCGCCGCCTGGCCCTCGACGCCGGCCTGAACGTCACCGCCGACAGCGCCGGCACCGGCGGCTGGCACGCGGGCGACCCGCCGCACCCCCCCGCCGTGGCCGCCGCCGCGCGGCGCGGCTATGACCTGTCAGACTTGCGCGCCCGGCAGGTGACCCGCGCGGATTTCACCCGGTTCGACCTGATCCTGGCGATGGACCGCAGCAACCTGTCAGACCTGCGCGCGCTGCACCCCGGGCCGGGGGCGGAGCTGCGGCTGTTCCTGGCCGATGCCGATGTGCCCGACCCCTGGTACACCGGCGAATTCGACCGCACCCTTGACCTGATCGAGACCGGCTGCCGGGGGCTGATTTCCGCGCTGCGCAGGCCTCAGAAGGCGCAGTAGGCCTCGGCCATCTCGCCGAACTGCTTGTAGCGGTTCCAGAAGGCATCGTCGTCGGGCCGCTGCGAGATCCAGACTTCATGCGCCAGTTCGGGGTCGCGGAAGAACTTGGCGGCCCGGCGCTGGTCATTGCCCTTCAGCGTCATGTCCGCGACTTCCTGGATGCAGCCGCACAGCGCCCGGCTGGCGGCATCGCGGCCCGACCGCAGGCAGGCGCTTTCGATCGGCCCGGCGGCTGCAACAGTGCCTGTGACGGGAAGCACGCAAACGGCAAAGGCCGCCACAACGAGAGATTTCTTCATCTTCTGCCTCATCGCCGCCGACAGGGTCACCCTCTGACTGCGGTCATTGTTTGAGCGGAATTATGCCGATTTCCACCGAATCTTTCAATGCTGCACCGCGGCTGGGCAGGGGATTGCCGAAATCCGCAAGGGATGGAAGGCTGGCCCCCGCAAACCACCAGATAGGGGGCGGGATCATGCAGCGCGCGCCAGGCGGCAGACCGGGGCAGAGGGCGCACCTGATTCGCCGCGGTCAACCGCGATGACCCGCGCCGCCCGCCGCGCCCAGATTGCCGCCGCCGCGCTGCGGGTGCTGGCGCGCGACGGGCATGCCCGGCTGACCGCCCGCAAGGTGGCGGCCGAGGCCGGGCTGGCGCTGGGCCACATCACCTACAACTTCGCCGGCATGGACGAGGTGCTGGCCGAGGCTTACCGGCTGGCCTCGAACGACCTGCGCGCCGCGACCGAGGCCGCCCTGTCCGCCGCCGGTGGGCCACAGGACCGGCTGCGGGCGTTCCTGCGGGCCGGCTTTTCCGACCGCTTTCTGGCCCCCGATCACCTGCGGTTGCGGCTGGACCTCTGGGCCGCCGCGCAATGGCACCCCCAGATCGCCGCCACCGAGCGCGCGCTTTACGCGGCCTACCGCGCCGCGCTGCTGGACCTGCTGCCGGGCGGGCCGGAGCCGGCGCGCGACCGGGTGGCCGACACGGTGATGGCCGCCCTTGACGGGCTTTGGGCCGACTATGCCCGCCGCCAGGACGCGGCGGCGCTGGAACGCGGCCTGCAAGGCTGCGAAGACCTGATCCGCCTCAGCCTTGCGCCAGCAGAAAGCGGCGGACATGCGGCAGCACCCGGTCCGTCGCCTCGATGAAGATGGCGTGCTTCAGGCCCGGCAGGATCACCAGCTCGCTGCCCGGCAGCGCCCGGTTGATCTCGGCGTTGAGCCGCGGGTTGCAGCCGCCGTCCAGCTCTCCGGTGATGATCTGCGCCGGGGCCGTCACCCGGTGCAGCCAGGGCGCCATCTCGGTCTCGGCATAGATGTCGAAGACGTTGAGGAACACCTGCGGGTCGGTGTCCATCACCTGCCGCTTGCGCCAATCGATGACATCCGGCCGCGCGGCGCAGAAGGCATCGGTGAACCAGCGCGCGGTCAGCGTGTCCAGCACCGGGCCGATGCCCTGCGCGCGCATCTGGGCCACCACGCCGCGCACCTTGGCGCTGTCGTCGTCGGTGCGGAAGGCGGCGGTGGACCACAGGCCCAGCGACAGCACCCGCTCGGGGTGGCGCAGGGCATAGGCGGGGCCGATCATGCCGCCCAGGCTGTGCCCGGCGAAATGCGCCCGGTCCACCCCCAGCCGGGCGCGCAATTCCTCAAGATCGTCGACCAGATCGTCCAGCCCGAACCGCTCCGCGGGCAGCGGCGAAAGCCCGTGCCCGCGCAGGTCATAGCTGATGCAGGTGAAGCGGTCCTTCAGGCCCGCGACAAGGCTGTCGAAGGTGGCCCGCCGCGCGCCGATGCCGTGAATCAGGAACAGCGCCGGCCCGTCGCCCGCCACCGAATAGGCTGACCGCATGGCCTCAGACCCTGGGGTCGCTGGCCAGCCGCCCGCCGGTGGCCCAGTTCTCGCGCTTCAGGTCCTCGAACACCACGATCACCTGTGCGGGATCGCCGTTGCAGGTCTCGGCCCAGGCGCGGGTGACCGCTTCGGCGCAGGCGCGCTTCTGCTCGACCGTGCGGCCTTCGAACATTTCGATGCGGATGACTGGCATCGCCTTCCCCTTTCCTTGCAGAACTCGAACCCCGCCGCTCAGGCGGCCTTGCGCTTCAGGGCCAAGAGGTGCGGCATCACCTCGGCCCCGAACCGCGCCATCATCTCCAGCGTCTCGTCCTGCGGCTGGCCGAAGATCGAGGTGACAATGACCTCGTCGATGCCCATTTCGGCATAGGCAGCCAGCCGGTCGATCATCTGGTCCTTCTCGCAGATCAGGATGTTCGCGCCCAGCTCTTCGGCCGTCTGGGCCCGGGGCAGCGGCCGGATCACCCCGTGGTCGACGATCCCCGGCCCGCCAAAGACATTGTCGAAGCTCATGTAATAGCGCTGCGCCAGGTCGACCATCCGGCGCCGCTCGGCCTCGGATCGCACCAGAAAGACGCCGCGCTGCAACGACAGCCGGTTGGTCGGCGCCGGGTGCTGCGCCCGGCCGCGGTGAAAGGCGGCGACCTGGCTTTCCAGCACGCCATGCGTGGCCGACAGCGGCGTGGTCTGGACGTGATAGTTCTTCGCCGCCGCCGCCTCGATCCCGGGCGGCGCCATCACCCCCAGCATCAAGGGAATGGGGTCTTCCGGGCGCGGCATCACGGTCAGCGGGTCGAACCGGTACCAGGGGCTGTCCCAGCCCACCTCTGGCCGCGTCAGCAGCGCCTCAAGCAGGGCCAGCGCGTCTTCGAAGCGCGCCTTGGTCTCGTCCATCGGCACGCCGCAGCGCGCCGTCTCATAGCCGAAGGCGCCCTTGCCCACGCCCAGGCTCAGCCGCCCCTCGCACAGCGCCTGGGCCTGGATCACCTCGCCGGCAAAGATGCGCATGTCGCGCAAGGGCAACTGGCAGATCGAGGTCATCAGCGCCAGCCGCCGGGTGTGGGCGGCGATCTTGACCGCCATCTGCAAGGGCGAGGGCACCAGAAGGATGTTGACAAGGTGGTGCTCCGGGATCGCCACGCCCCGGTATCCGCAGGCCTCGGCCTGCACCGCCTGCGCCACGGTGTCCGCATAAAGCTGCTTGCCGCCCTTGGCCGGGTCCAGCAGATGCGTCGACAGGAAATGCACACAGTCCATCGCGGCCCCCCCCGCTGCGGGATATCCGATATCCTGTACATACGTACCAGATGCGTCAAGCGTCCACTGACCCGCCACCTGGCCCCTTCCTTGCCCTTGCAGGGCAGGCTATATGCCCTTCCCATGACCGAACTTTCCCTTATCCGCAATTTCTCGATCGTGGCGCACATCGACCACGGCAAATCCACCCTGGCCGACCGGCTGATCCAGACCACGGGCACCGTCGCGCAACGCGACATGAAGGCCCAGATGCTGGACTCGATGGATATCGAGAGGGAACGCGGCATCACCATCAAGGCCAACACCGTGCGGCTGGAATACCCGGCCCGCGACGGCAAGACCTATGTGCTGAACCTGATCGACACCCCCGGCCACGTCGACTTTGCCTACGAAGTGTCGCGCTCGATGCGCGCCGTCGAAGGCTCGCTTCTGGTGGTCGATGCCTCCCAGGGGGTCGAGGCACAGACCCTGGCCAACGTCTACCAGGCCCTCGACGCGGGGCACGAAATCGTGCCGGTGCTGAACAAGATCGACCTCCCCGCCGCCGAGCCCGAGCGGGTGAAGGCCAACATCGAGGACGTGATCGGCCTTGACGCCAGCGACGCCATCGCCATCTCGGCCAAGACCGGCCTCGGCATCCCCGAGGTGCTTGAGGCCATCGTCACCCGCCTGCCGGCGCCGAAGGGCGACCGCGAGGCGCCGCTGAAGGCGATGCTGGTGGACAGCTGGTATGACGCCTACCTGGGCGTCGTGGTGATGATCCGCGTCATCGACGGCGTCATCCGCAAGGGCGACCGCATCCGCATGATGGCGACCAACGCCACCTACGGCATCGACAAGCTGGCGGTCCTTCGCCCGCAAATGGTGGACTGGCCCGAACTGGGCCCGGGCGAGATCGGCGTGCTGACCGCCAGCATCAAGCAGGTCCGCGACACCCGCGTCGGCGACACCATCACCCACGAGCGCCGCCCCTGCGCCCAGGCGCTGCCGGGCTTCAAGCCCTCGGTCCCGGTGGTGTTCTGCGGCCTGTTCCCGGTCGACGCCGCCGACTTCGAATCCCTCCGCGACGCCATCGAGAAGCTGGCCCTCAACGACGCCTCCTTCACCGCCGAGATGGAAACCTCGGCCGCGCTGGGCTTCGGCTTCCGCTGCGGCTTCCTGGGCCTGCTGCACCTTGAGGTCATCCGTGAACGGCTGGAACGCGAGTTCGACCTTGACCTGATCACCACCGCGCCCTCGGTCGTCTACCACCTGCACATGAAGGACGGGACGATGCGCGAGTTGCACAACCCCGCCGACATGCCCGACGTCACCTACATCGACCATATCGAGGAACCGCGGATCAAGGCGACCATCATGGTCCCCGACGAATACCTCGGCGACATCCTGAAACTCTGCCAGGACCGCCGCGGCATCCAGCTGAACCTCACCTACGCCGGCCCCCGCGCCATGGTCGAATACGACCTGCCGCTGAACGAGGTGGTGTTCGACTTCTACGACCGGCTGAAATCGGTGACCAAAGGCTATGCGTCCTTCGACTACACCCTGACCGACTACCGCGAAGACAACCTCGTCCGCATGTCGATCCTCGTCAACGCCGAGCCGGTGGACGCCCTGTCCATGCTGGTCCACCGCGACCGCGCCGAGGCCCGCGGCCGGATGATGTGCGAAAAGCTCAAGGAACTGATCCCCCGCCACATGTTCCAGATCCCCATCCAGGCCGCCATCGGCGCCAAGGTGATCGCGCGCGAAACGATTTCGGCGATGCGCAAGGACGTGACGGCGAAGTGCTATGGCGGGGACGCCACGCGGAAGCGCAAGCTGCTGGACAAGCAGAAAGAGGGCAAGAAACGGATGCGCCAGTTCGGGAAAGTGGAAATCCCGCAGACGGCGTTCATCTCGGCGTTGAAGATGGATGGGTGAGGGACAGCTAGTCGGATGGGAAGGGCGCGAAAGTTCTTTCACAATTTGAACGAGTTTACGAAATGGTCTTCTCTCGCTAGGGTCGGTGGGTCTGGAGTATCCCGCGCTACCGTTCTTGCGCCATTTATTGGCTACCTAATTATATACAATCATTTCTTCTTGGACTTCTTCGGACTGAATCAATTATCGAATCCTTCGATGGATGTCCAAGGATGGTGGGATAGTGTTGAACAGAAGCGCTTGCATTTCTTGTATTTTGGACTCCTTGTCTTTGGATTGGGTTCTTTTCTGTTTCTGCTCTTTTGCCCAACACAGGTGTCGCGGTTTTCAACAGCCCAAAGGATGATTGAGGAATCCGAAAAGACCCAGACGAAAGCACTGACTGTCGCAGCCCTCGATAGGGTCATCGCGCGTTTCAATGTGAGTTTGCAGGGTGAGAGCTCGTCGCCATTTTTCAACGGGGATTCATTGAGTTTCCCGGCCTCGCTGCAGGAGTCTTTCCATGAGTTTATTAGTGAAATCTTCGAAAGCCGGTCACCTAATGTCATAGAGGAAGAATTTGAGGCCGAAGCTGCTGGTCACTTCTACACCGGTTCAGGATACGTCAATTCAGAGGCTGTGATTGATGTAATTTCTTCGCGTCGAAGAGTGGAGCGGGCTCTATGGGAGGAACTTCTCGACATTGCTTACAAGGCAAAGACGAGAGACATTCTTTACTTGGATTTCACAGCAAGCGATTACTCGCGCGTGATCCAACGCTATCTATGCGCCTTTCTTCTTGCCTTCGGAGGCGTTCTGCTTGTGGTCCCTACCGTAATAACTTCAGTTGAGATTCTGTTTATATAGCTGAGGCTGTCAATTCTTCGGTCGGTGCAACCGAAGCGTTCAGCTTTCGTGTAGTGGGTACCAACCCGCAAGAATCGGCAGAGGCCACCAAATCGGTTCTGGACCAGCGCAGCGCCCGGCCCGGCGGGGTGGGCGAGTAGCGCCCGCCCCGTGGGGGGCGGGTCGGGCGCTGCCCGGCGTGCCGCCGGGCTGAACCGAGTCCTTTGCGGCGCTCACAAGCCGCGATACGCCCCGCCCCTCGGCGCCACCGTCACCACCAGCACCAGCAGCCGGCCGTCCTCGATCACATAGACGATCCGCCAATCCCCCACCCGAACCCGCCACTGGTCCACCTCGCCCACCAGCTTCAGGCAGCCGTCCGGGCGCGGGTTCTCGGCCAGAAGGTCGATGGCGCGTTTCAGGCGCAGGGCCAGCCGGGCATCCCTGACCGCCCGCAACTGCTTTTCCGCCTTGGGGGCGTAGTCGATGCTGTAGCGCGTCATTCCGACTTGAAGCCCGCCTCAAGTTCGGCCCACAGCTTTTCGTGGCTGATGGCCGTCGACGGGTCGGCCAGGTATTCCGCATAGGCCGCCTGGCCCATCTTCGCCAGTTCGGCGTCTTCCAGGGCCTCGTAATAGGCCATGGCCTCGACCGAGATCATCACCGCCACCGGCTTGCCGTGCTTGGTGATGGTCACGTCCTCATGCCCGTGCTGCACGCGGCCCAGCAGGTCAGCCAGGCCTTCGCGGGCTTCGGAGACGGTGACTTCGATCATGGTTTTGTCCGTTTCGTACAAAAGTGACGTTTCTGAAGATACGTCACTTTTGTCCGAAAATCAAGTCGCCGGCCACGGGGGCGCAAGCCCCACCGCTCTGGCCGGCGGCAAGACGTCCGGGTCTTACTTGCAGACGCCGAGGTCGTCGCAGAACACGCCCGCGGCGCCGCCGATCACGGCGCCGGTGACGGCGCTGCCTCCGGTGACGTCGGCGATCACCGCGCCGCCGGCGGCGCCGGCCAGGCCGCGCTCGGTGTCAGTGGTCAGGCAGCCCGACAGAGCCAGGGCGGCGGGGATCAGCAGAAGAAGCGGTTTGAGGGTCATCGGGGAAACTCCGGTTCAAGGGTTGACCGCGCAAGCCTGCACCGCGGCGCCGCGCCCCGCACTGCCACAAGTTGGTGTTGGCGCCCGGTGCGCGGGAATCCGCCGCCGATCCGGGGGCAATCCGTTGCGGCCGTCTGGCAGCGTCAGGCGCAAGGCCATACGTCTGCCAGACCTCAGCCAGTCGCCGCGCAGACCCGGGCGCCGATTAACGCCCTGTTAACCACGGCCTGCCATCCTGCCGGCATGAAGCGGCTTATCCCCTTGATTTTCCTTGCGGCCTGCGGTGCGCAGCCGACCCCCACGATGTTCGGCGCGCAGCGCACCGATGTCACCCGTTCGGGCCGGCACTATGTCGTTTACCAGAAGGGCAACGCGGTCGAGGTCATCCGCCTGGGCTACGCCCACCGCGGCGAGCACCAGCAGATCCGCGCCGACATGATTGCGCTGATTCCCCAGGTGACCGGCTGCAAGCTGCGCGAGACCTCGCTGCAGGGCGACAGCGGCGAGATGCGGGGCCTGCTCACCTGCTGACCAGCAGCACCCAGCCGGCATAGGCGCCAGCGGCGGCGAACAGCGCCCCCCAGCCGGGGCTGCCGGTGGCGAATTCCACCAGACCCCAGCCCAACGGCACCAGGGTGACCGACCAGCGAACCCAAGTCTTTGCAAAGAAAGGGTCTTTGGGGTCGATTAGGGGCATGATTTCTGCGCGCTCCCGTGGCAGGATGGGGCAAAAGGAGGCCCACACCATGCCGCAGATTTCCAAGGATTTTCAAGGCCAGACCGTCATCACCACCTTCGACACCACGCCAGCGATGGCCTTCGACCTGATGGAGGCGCTGGAGGCTGCCTATGCCGAATGCATCTCGAAGCAGCCCGGCTTCATTGC
This sequence comes from Rhodobacter sp. Har01, assembly GCF_020564565.1. Taxonomy (GTDB): domain Bacteria; phylum Pseudomonadota; class Alphaproteobacteria; order Rhodobacterales; family Rhodobacteraceae; genus Pseudogemmobacter. Next base: position 86,555 of record NZ_JAJCTD010000003.1, on the reverse strand, counting down.
CGCAGGCCTGCACATGAACGACGCCCGCACCCGCGTGTGCAACTATTCGCAGTGGCAGCGGCGCGAGGATTTCCAGGCCATGCTGCGCACCCCCGAGATGCGCGAGCGCAACCGCCACATCAACGAGCTGAGCAAGAGCTATGAGCCGGTGATGTACGAGGTTGTCGCCGCGTTCTGATGGAAACCCGCATCAAGACAGAGTATTGGCATAGGCGTGCCGGTCCGCCGCTTCGCGGATGTCGCCACGCCACTGCTCTGGTATACTGAACGCACATGCGCCTGGTCTACTTCGCCCTCTTCATCCTGGCCTTCGTGGTGATCACGATCGTGGTCCTTGACCCGAAGGCAACGCCGGCTGTGCTGGCTGTGCTGGCTGCGGTGGCCAGTTTCGTGATGGCGCTGCGATCCGCGCGCGGCCCGGCGACCCAGACGCCAAGGCAAGAGCCGAAGCGCCGCCCGGGCCGGGGCAAGCGGCCGCCGCCGCGCTGGATCGTGGTGGACGGCTCGAACGTGCTGTTCTGGAACCCCGAGGGGCCTTCGCTTCTGACGGTGGCGCAGGTGCTTCGGGCGCTTGAGGCGCAAGGGTTCCAGCCGGTGGTCTGGTTCGACGCCAACATCGGCTACAAGATCGGCAACGGCTGGATCGGCCCGCAAGAGCTGTCCAAGGACCTGGGCCTGCCACAGAAACAGGTGCTGGTGGCCGCCAGCGGCCAGCCGGCCGACCCGCTGGTTCTGGCCGAGGCCCGCAAGCGCCGGGCTTCGGTGGTGACGAACGACCGCTTCCGCGACTGGGTGCCGACTCACCCCGAGGTGTTGCGGCCGGGCTTTCTGATCCGTGGCAGCTATGGTCCCGACGGGCCCATGCTGAAGGACCTGGCTCTGGTGCCGAAGGACGACGCCGCCTAGCGACGCCCCCGCCGTTTCACGCCGCCGCGCTGGCCGGCGCGGCCGGCGTTGGACCGGCCCGAGGATTTCACCGCCATCTCCGCGGCTTCCTCGACTGCGGCCTGGCGGGCAAGGGGGTCGTCGGCGACCGCCAGTTCCACCGCTTCCAGCCGCCTGACCTCATCGCGCAGGCGGGCGGCTTCCTCGAACTCAAGGTTCTCGGCGGCCTTGCGCATGGCGGTACGCAGCGCGTCCAGGTGGGCGGCCAGGTTCTGGCCGACCTGGGCCTTTTCCACCTTGGCGGTGACGCGGGCCATGTCGGTGTCGCCCTGCCAGAGGCCGGCCAGCACGTCCTCGACGTTCTTGCGGATCGTCTGCGGGGTGATGCCGTGCAGGGTGTTGTAGGCCCTTTGCTTTTCGCGCCGGCGGTCGGTTTCGGCCATGGCGCGTTCCATGCTGCCGGTGATGCGGTCGGCATAAAGGATCACCCGGCCCTCGGCGTTGCGCGCGGCCCGGCCGATGGTCTGGATCAGACTGGTTTCCGACCGCAGGAAGCCTTCCTTGTCGGCGTCGAGGATGGCGACCAGCCCGCATTCGGGGATGTCCAGCCCTTCGCGCAACAGGTTGATACCGACCAGCACGTCGAAGGCCCCCAGCCGCAGGTCGCGCAGGATCTCGATGCGTTCGATGGTGTCGATGTCGCTGTGCATGTAGCGCACGCGGATGCCCTGTTCGTGCAGGTATTCGGTCAGGTCTTCCGCCATGCGCTTGGTCAGGGTGGTGACCAGCGTGCGCAGGCCCTTGGCCGCCACACGGCGCACCTCGTCCAGCAGATCGTCGACCTGCATCTCGACGGGCCTGATTTCGACCTGCGGGTCGATCAGGCCGGTCGGGCGGATGACCTGTTCGGTGAAGACGCCGCCGGTCTGTTCCAGTTCCCACGCTGCCGGGGTGGCGGAGACGAACACCGATTGCGGCCGCATCGCATCCCATTCCTCGAACTTGAGCGGGCGGTTGTCCATGCAAGAGGGCAGGCGGAAGCCGTGTTCGGCCAGGGTGAACTTGCGGCGGAAGTCGCCCTTGTACATGCCGCCGATCTGCGGCACCGAGACGTGGCTTTCGTCGGCAAAGACAATGGCATTGTCGGGGATGAATTCGAACAGCGTCGGCGGCGGTTCCCCGGGGGCGCGGCCCGTCAGCCAGCGCGAATAGTTCTCGATCCCGGCGCAGCTGCCGGTGGCCTCCATCATTTCCAGATCGAACTGGGTGCGCTGCTCAAGCCGCTGCGCCTCAAGCAATTTGCCCTCGCCGGTCAGTTGCTTGAGGCGGTGGAACAGCTCGTCCTTGATGCCCTTGATGGCCTGGGCCAGGGTCGGGCGGGGGGTGACGTAGTGGGAATTCGCGTAGATGCGGATCTGCCGGAAGGTGTCGGTCTTGGCCCCGGTCAGCGGGTCGAATTCGACGATGCTTTCCAGTTCCTCGCCAAAGAAGGAAAACCGCCAGGCGCGGTCCTCCAGGTGGGCGGGCCAGACCTCAAGGCTGTCGCCCCGCACCCGGAACGAGCCGCGCTGAAAGCTGCCCTCAAGCCGCCGGTATTGCTGGGTAACCAGTTCCCCGATCACCTTGCGCTGGTCATAGGTCTGGCCGACGATCAGGTCCTGCGTCATCGCCGAATAGGTCTCGACCGAGCCGATACCGTAGATGCACGACACTGAGGCGACGATGATCACATCGTCACGCTCGAGCAGCGCCCGGGTGGCCGAGTGGCGCATCCGGTCGATCTGTTCGTTGATCTGGGATTCCTTCTCGATATAGGTGTCGGTGCGGGCGACATAGGCCTCGGGCTGGTAGTAGTCGTAATACGACACGAAGTATTCGACCGCGTTGTCGGGGAAGAAGCCCTTGAATTCGCCATACAATTGGGCTGCGAGGGTCTTGTTCGGCGCCAGGATGATGGCGGGGCGCTGGGTTTCCTCGATCACCTTGGCCATGGTGAAGGTCTTGCCGGTGCCGGTGGCGCCCAACAGCACCTGGTCACGCTCGCCGGCCTGAATGCCTGCCGTCAACTCGGCAATCGCGGTGGGCTGGTCGCCGGCGGGCTGGAACGGCGTCTGCAGGACAAAGCTGCGCCCGCCCTCCAGCTTGGGCTTGGTCAGCACGTCGGGGCGCGGCGCGAGGGCATTGGCGTTGTTGTGGGGCATTGGGGTGATTCCCTAGGTCCTACAGATTTGATCCGTTTTTGTTCCGGTTCAAGCACTGGAACGCGCCAAGGCGCAGGCCTGCCGTCCGGCCCCGTTGCAGCCGGCGGGCCTGCGGCCCGGGTGCCCCTTGTGCAAACCGGCCCGGGGCGGCCCTCGGGCCGGCCGGCGCCCGGGAGCCCGGCTGGCCGAAACCGCGGGGCGGATCCGGGACCGGCGCCGAAGATACAGCCTTCGGTTGCAGTCCCCTTGATGAAGACTTAACGCATCTTCTGCAATTTTAGCGAAAATCATCGTCAAAGGCGCATCTTTCGGTTGTGCGACCGGAAATCTTGCGGCATGTTGATCGGGCAAGCAGCACACTAGGCTGTCGGCCGGTCGCACCCCACACCCCACCCACACTCCCCGTGACCGGCCGACAGCACCTTCCATGTCCTCCGATGCCACCTCGCGCAGGATACGTGCCGCTTGCGCTTTCCCTCGCCTTGCGGGACAAACGGCCCAAGTGACGGAGGGATATTCATGCGTGCCCGCATCTACCAGCCGGCCAGGACGGCCATGCAGTCCGGAACCGCCAAGGCCAAGGGCTGGGTGCTGGAATTCGCGCAAGGCAGCGCGCGCGAAGTTGATCCGCTGATGGGATGGACCTCATCCACCGACACCCAGACCCAGGTCAAGCTGCGATTCGAAACGCGCGAGGCGGCACTGGCCTATGCGGCGCAAAAAGGCGTCGAGGCCGAGGTGGTCGAGCCGAAGGCGCGCAAGGCCAACATCCGGCCGCGCGGCTATGGCGAGAACTTCGCGACCGAGCGCAAGGGCGCCTGGACGCACTGAGCCTGCCTATCTTGCGGTGCCGCCGGCCAGCGTCAGGCTGCCGATCATGGTCTCGTCCCCGACCTTGAAGATCAGCTCAGCCTGCGGTGTGCCGCCATGGTTCGGGGTTCGGATCAGCAGGCCGTCCTTCACCTCGTAGGTGCCGGCGGTGGTGCTTTCGCTGCTTGTCGCATAGCCGCCGGTCAGATCGCCGCTGCCGTTCATCAGATTGCCGAAGGCGCCGCCGCTGGCGTCCTGGGTCCGACGACCGTCGGACGAGAACGCGGTGTAGGTCGAGGCAAAGGCGCCGCGCTCGCCGCTGCTGCCGGGGGTGCAGCCGGAAGAGAAGACGCTGGACAGCGCGCCGTCGATCCGGGTGCCGTCGGACAGCGGTTCGCCCTTGTCCAGCCGGGCCTGCCGGTCGAACGCGGCAAGGCCTGCGGGCGGTGTGCCGTCATGGAACAGGCAATCGGGCCAGAAGCTCAGCAAGCGATGCGCCCACTGCATCTGCATCATGCCGTCAAGGCCCAGGGCCCAGGGGATGGAACACCCCGAGAAAAGGCCCTGCACACTGCCCGGCCGCGGCGCCGGCATCAGCGGTGCGGCGCCTTCGCTGACAAGGGCCGCGGCGTCCGGCATCGCCACGACGTCGCGCTGAAACATGGCCAGCGAGGCGGCGGCCTGCGCCTCGTCCGGGGCGCCGGCCCGGACGGCAATCTGCTCGATGCGGCCGACAAGTCGCACCGCCAGCAGCCGGCCATTGACGGCGTGAACGCGGGCGGGATCAGCCCCCCTCCGCTTGGCGTCTTGTCATCGTCGATGAAGCGGGTGACCTGGCTGAACAGGCACCTGTCAAGCCGACCCTGACCGCGGTAGCCGGGGGTGATGAACATGCGTCAGTCCTTGCATTCGTCGTTCGGCCGGTCCGAGAGCATCTGCGTGCCGCCGTCCTGAACCGCGCCCAGTGCCCATCCGGCAGGCGGGGCAAAGACGATGTTGCCGTGCTGGCGCGTCTCGGCGGCGGCGGGCGGCGCCGTCGGCATGGGCCAGGGCGATGCGCATGGCGCGACGGTTCCAGGCCGCAGTCCGGCTGGCACGTCGGCTTCTCCGGCATCGGCCGAGGGGGGCTTGCGGGCAGCACGTCGCTTGGTCATTGAAGGGCGCAAGGAGACGCCGATGCCGACCATTGCCGAAGAGCCCCCGCTGACGCCGGACCTGGAGCTGCTGTTCCAGCGCCACACCGCCGACATGCACGCCGACACGCCGCCGGAATCGATCCACATGATGGACAAGGCCGCGCTGGCCGCGCCCGGCATCCGCTTTTTCGTGATGCGCGACGGCGGCCGTCCGGTGGCCATGGGCGCCTTCAAGCGGATCGACGCGGGCCACGCCGAGATCAAGTCGATGCACGTCCTGGCCGAGGACCGCGGCCGCGGCCTGTCGCGCGCCATGCTCGACCATCTGCTGGCCGAGGCCGCCCGCGACGGCTATGCCCGGTTGTCGCTGGAAACCGGTGTGCAGCCCACCTTCGTTGCCGCCCGCGCGCTGTATGCCCGGGCGGGGTTCGTGGAATGCGGGCCGTTCGAGGGCTATTGGGACGATCCGAATTCGGTTTTCATGACGAAAACCCTTCGCTAGAAACGTCGCAAGGTCCCGTAGCTCAGCTGGATAGAGCAGCTGCCTTCTAAGCAGCGGGTCGAGGGTTCGAGTCCTTCCGGGGCCGCCACTTTCTGTCAGAGAAGCAGGTCCACCGGCGGCGCGGGTGTCGACAGGATTTCGGCCGCCCCGAAGCCGCGGGCGATGGCGATGGTTCCGGCCTGCTGCACCCCGGTGAAGGTGATGGAGCCGCCGGCGAATCGGAGGATCATCCGGTCTGCGTCGCGCTCAACGGTAAATCCCTTGGGATCGGAGCCGCCATCGGGCCGGGCGGCAAGTTGCACCAGCACATCGGTGCCCGCGCCGATGGCCACCACGTCTTTCCCATCGCCTTGGCCGTAGTGCAGGGCGACGGTGCGGCCTTCGACCCGGATGAGGTCATCGCCCGCCCCACCCGCAACCCCGATCATCAGCGCGCCGGAGACGGCGATCACGTCATTGCCCCCGCCGCCGTCCACGTCGGCCGTGTTGGCGGCGGCGGCGGCGGCGGCAAGGCGGGTGGCGGTGTCGGCGTAAAGCGTGGCGGCGGCCTGAGCGGCGGCGATGGGGGTGCCGTCGGCGGTTTCCGTCAGCCTGCGGGCCGCGCTGCCGCCAAGGCTGGCGGTCAGGGTGATGACGTCATCCCCCGCGCCGCCGGCAACGCCAAGGGCGATGTCTGTGGTGATGGCGGCCACATCGTTGCCCGCGCCAAGATCGGCGAAGATCATCTGCGTCTGCGCGGCCAGCACGTCATTCCCGCCGCCCAACTCGATGGACCGCACGATGCGGGCGGCGATGGCAAGCGCGTCGTTGCCCTGCGCTTCGCGGTCGATATCGCGGTCGGCGCGCGAATCGGGGCGGTCGGTGGAGATGGTGCCAACGCGATCGGCCTGAACGGTCAGCGCGTCGGCCCCGCCGCCGGTATCGATCTGCGCGATGCGGTCTGCCGCGATGGCCAGCCGGTTATCGCCGCGCGTGGCCTGTAGGGTCAGCCCGTCCTTGCCCGTGGCGATGGTCAGGACGTTGGGCCGGACGGTGGCATCAATTCCCAGCTTTTCCATTGCCTTGAGGTATTGGTTCATCCGGTTGATCTGGCGGATAACCTCTGCCTCCGGCGCCTTTCGCGCCTGGGCCAGCGCCTTTTCGGAGGCCTTGGTGCGGGCCAGCATGGCTGCATTCTGTTCGGCTTCGGTGCCCACTTCGGCGCGGTAGGCCTTGAGTATGCCCGCGGCATCCTTGGCGGGCGCAGCGGGGCCAAGGATGGCAACCGCCGCGACAGAGCCGCCCGGCCCGGTCTGGGCCAGCAGCGTGGTCGTGCGAATTGAAAGGCCCGTTGGCAGCATGGTGCGCCCCTTTTGGGTCCATGCTGCGCGCAGTCCCTTGCGATCCGGTTACGCCGGGGCCTTGGCGGGCGCGCCGCCTTCGAAGCGGTTGCCGTGGCGGTGGTCGCAGGGCGCCTCTTGCATCTGCAGGTGCAGGCCGGTGCCGGTGTAGGGGTGGGCGCGGGCCAGGTCTTCGTCGAAGTCGATGCCCAGGCCCGGCGCCTCGGGCGGCAGGATGTAGCCGTCTTCCCATGTCAGGCTGTTGCGGATCAGCGCCAGGTGGAAGGCGCCGCCGGTCTGGATGGTCTCGGCGATGAGAAGGTTGGGGATCGACACCGAGAGGTGGATGTTGGCGGCCCATTCCACCGGTCCGGCGTAAAGATGCGGGGCCATCTCGGCATTGAAGACCTCGGCGATGGCGGCCAGCTTGCGGCCTTCGAGGATGCCGCCGAGGCGGCCGAGGGCGGGTTGCAGGATTTTCACTCCGCCGGCCCGCAGCAGCATGCCGAATTCGGTCTTGGTGGTCAGCCGCTCTCCGGTGGCAAGCGGGATGCGGACGGCCCGCGCCACCTCGGCGAATTCCAGCAGGTTGTCGGGCGGGATGGGTTCTTCGTACCAGAGCGGGTTGTAGGGTTCCAGTTCGCGCCCGAGGCGGATGGCGCCGGCGGTGGTGAACTGGCCATGGGTGCCGAACAGAAGGTCGGCGCGGTCGCCCACCGCTTCGCGGATGGCCCGGCAGAAGGCAACGCTGCGCGAGATGTCGGACATTGCGGGCTGGTGGCCGCCGCGGATGGTGTAGGGGCCGGCGGGGTCGAACTTGACGGCGGTGAAGCCCTGGGCGACGGCCTTTGCGGCGGCCTCGGCCTGCCAGTCCGGGTTGACCCAGAATTCGGCCTGGTCCTGGCCCGGCTCGGGGTAGAGGTAGGTGTAGCTGCGCACGCGATCGTTCATCCGGCCGCCGAGCAGCGCCCAGACCGGGCGGTTGCGGGCCTTGCCGAGGATGTCCCAACAGGCGATTTCCAGGCCGGAGAAGGCGCCCATGACGGTGGGGTCGGGGCGCTGGGTGAAGCCTGAGGAATAGACCCGGCGATACATCAGTTCGATGTTTTCGGCGGAAGTGCCGCGCATGTGGCGGTCGAAGACGTCTTCGATCACCGCCTGCATGGCCTTGGGGCCGACGGTCGAGGCATAGCATTCGCCGTAGCCCACGATGCCGTCGTCGGTGGTGATCTTCGGAAAGATCCAGTAGCGGCCGCCCCAGCCGGGTGCGGGCGGGGCGACGGTGAAAATCTCGAGGTCCTTGAGTTTCATCGGCATGCCTCTGGCTGGCGACGGGCCGGGGGTTTCACACCCCCGGGCCCCCGTGGAGTATTTCCTAGTGGGCAAGCCTAAGGGCCGGGCGGGCCGGGGGCCGGTTCCTTTGCGACCTTGGGGTGGCGGAAACGGGCGGTCAGGCGGCGATGGGGCGCGGGCGGGCCGCGAGACTGAGGAGCGCGAGGCAGCCGATCATCAGGGCAGCCGACAGGAGGAAGGGCGCACCGGGGGCGTGCAGGGGGGCGTCTGCCCTGGTGAAATGGGCGAAGGTGGTGGTCATCAGCAGGGGCGAGACCATGGTGGCGATGGCGTTCAGGCTGGAGAGGACTCCGTGGATTTCACCTTGCGCGTCGGCGGGGGCGGCGCGCGAGGCCAGCGCCTGAAGCGAGGGGGTGACGGTGCCGCCCAGGGCGGTGACCGGGATGATGGCCAGCGCGATTGCGGGCGAGGTGACCAGGCCAAGGGCGGTGAGGGTGACGATGTCGACCGCCATGCCGAACTGGGCCGCGCGGTGTTCGCCGAAGCGGCGGATCACCGGGCCGACGATCACCGCCTGGCCGAGCGCAAAGCTGACGCCGTAAAGCGCCAGCGAGACGCCGACCATGCTGGAGGACCAGCCGAATTGGGCCTGGCCGTAGAAGTTCCACACCGTCGGGTAGACGTTCATCGCGATGGCCAGGATCAGCCAGCAGGTCAGCGTGACACCCACCCCGGGCAGGCGGCCGACCGAGCGCAGCGCGCCCAGGGGGTTGGCGCGGGACCAGCGGAACGGGCGGCGGGTGGCGTCGGTCACCGTCTCGGGCAGGGTGAACCAGCCCAGCGCCAGGTTTCCTGCGGCCATTGCCGCGGCGGCGAAGAACGGCGCGCGGGTGTCGATGCCGGCCAGCCCGGCGCCGATCAGCGGGCCGATCACGAAGCCCACGCCGAAGCAGGCGCCGATCAGGCCGAAACGGGCGCCGCGTTGTTCCGGCGGGGTGATGTCCGAGATGAAGGCGGTGGCGGTAGAGTAGGTGGCGGCGGTGATGCCGGCGACGATGCGGGCGCCGAGGAGGAGCCAGATCGTGCCCGCGGTGGCCATGACCAGGTAGTCGACCGACATCACCGCCAGGGACACGAGCAGCACCGGACGGCGGCCGAAGCGGTCGGACAGCGCGCCCAGGATCGGGCCGAACAGGAACTGCATCACCGCAAAGGCGGTGCCAAGGGTGCCGGCCCAGAGGGCGGCGTCCGACAGGGACAGGCCCGTCACCTCGCGCAGGAGGTCAGGCATCACCGGGAAGATGATGCCGATGCCGATGGCGTCCAGCGCCACGGTGATCAGGATGAAGGTCAGCGCAAGGCGCGGGTTCGGCATCGGGGGGCCCTTTGGTCGGCGCGGACCATATCAGGCCGGGCTGGCGCCGAAAGCCCCTTGCGCGATGCGGTCAAGGATTTCCGCCAGCGCCCGGGGGGCGGCGAAGAACGGCGAATGCGAGGTGGGCAGGGTGAAGCGGTTCCCGGGCGGGACGCTTTGCGCCATCACCGCCTGATACTCGGGCGGGATGGCGCGGTCTTCGCTGCAGCGGATGTAGAAACGGGGCAGCGACTGCGACCGCTTGGTCAGGGTGAGCGGGGTTTCCTGCGGCCGCAGCGGTTCGGGGCACAGGTGGTGTGCGGCCAGCGCCCGGTCTTCGGGCGGGCAGTCGTGGTAGAACAGCGCTTCGGTCTGGGCCGGGTCGAAGGCAAAGGCGCTGCGGTCGGCGCTGACGCGGATCGCCGGGGCCAGCGGCTGGCGCGGGCCGGCGCGGCGCATCTCGGCCAGCGACTGGCCCGAGGCCGGGGCATAGGCGCAGAGGTAGAGCAGACCGGCAATGCGGGCGGGGTCGCGCTCGGCCGCGGCGGTGATCGCGTAGCCGCCGGCGGAATGGCCGACCACCAGGGCCGGGCGCGGCAGGGCGTCCAGGATCGCCTGCGCATAGTTGTCCAGCGTGGCCTGCGCGGCAGGGGTGCGGTCGTTGCCATGCGCCGGCAGGTCGATGGCGCGGGCGCTGTGGCCCAGGGCCGCCAGTGCCGGGATCACCCGGTGCCAGCACCAGGCGCCGTGGCAAGAGCCGTGGATCAGCAGGATCTCAGTCATGGCCAATCTCCGTCAGGAAGGTGCGCAGGGCGGTGGCATAGGCCTCGGGCTGTTCGGCAAAGGGCAGGTGACCGGCGCCGCGGATCAGCTGGAAGCGGCTGCCGGGGATCAGGTCTGCCGTTTCACGCACCAGATCGGGCGGGGTCGAGCCGTCGTTGGCCCCGGCGAGGGCCAGGGTGGGCAGGCGCAGGGTGGCGGTGGTCTGGTAGAAGTCGGTGCCGGCAATGGCGGCGGCGCAGCCCATCCAGCCCTGCACCGGGCAGGCCAAGAGCATGTCGCGCAGCCGCGGCATGGCCGGGGTATCGCGCCACTTGCGGCCGAACCAGCGCTCCATCGTGGCCTCGGCAATGGCGGCAAGGCCGCCGTCGCGGACGCTGGCGATGCGGGCCTGCCATTGTTCGGCCGTGCCGATGCGGGCGGCGGTGTTCGACAGCACCATCCCGCGGACCAGATCGCTGCGCTTGACGGCCAGCCCTTGGGCGACAAGGCCGCCGATGGACAGGCCGACGACCACGGCGCCCTTCAGGCCGAAATGATCCATCAGCCGCTCGGCATCGCGGATCAGGGTGCCCATGGCATAGGGCGCCGGGGGCACGTCGCTGGCGCCATGGCCGCGGGCATCGAAGCGCAGGATGCGATGGGCGGGCAGGCAAGCGATGATGTCATCCCAGATCGACAGATCGGTGCCCAGGGCGTTGACGAAGACCAGCGGCGGCGCGCCCTCGGGGCCGTCAAGGCGGGCATTCAGGCGCAGGTCGGGCAGAAAGACCGGGGGCATGTTCGGAAACCTCAAGCACAGGAGCCAGAGAAACATATTGGGGGCCAGGAAATGTTCCGGTTTGGCGAAACGCCGACCCCGGGAACCGGAATTCGAAGTCGAATTCCGTCCCCGATTTCCGACTTCGGAAATCGTTTCTTGACGGCGGCCATCTAGCACCCGAAGCGGTCGAGTGCCGCGCGAAACACCTGCGGGTCGACGTTGCCACCCGAGACGGTGCAGATGACGGTCTCGGGCAGGTCGTCGGCGTGCAGTGCCGCCGCCAGCGCCACCGCGCCGCCGGGTTCGGCGACAAGGCGCAGATGAGAGAACGCCAGCGCGACGGCGCGCAGGGCCTGATCGTCGGTGACCGCCAGGCCGGGGCCGGCCAGGCGCCGCAGGATCGGAAAGGTCAGCGCACCGGGCGTGGGCGTCAGGATCGCGTCGCAGACCGATCCGGTGGCGGCGAGGTTGCGCAGCCGCTGACCGGCGGCCAGCGAGCGGGCCATGTCGTCGAAACCCGCGGGTTCGGCCGTGCGGACGCGCAGGCCGGGCGCGCGCACTTCAAGCGCCGTGGCGATGCCGGCGGCCAGGCCTCCGCCGCCGCAGCAGACCAGCACTTCGGCGACGTCGATGCCGGCCTCGGCGGCCTGGGCGGCGATCTCAAGGCCCACCGTGCCTTGCCCGGCGATCACCTCGGGGTGGTCATAGGGCGGCACCAGCGCAAGCCCGCGTTCGGCGGCGATCCGCGCCGCCAGCGCGTCGCGGTCGTCGCAGGCACGGTCATAGAGCACCACCTCGGCGCCATAGGCGCGGGTGCGCTCGATCTTCACCGGCGGCGCGTCGGACGGCATCACGATCACCGCCGTCACCCCATGCGCCGCCGCCGCCCAGGCCACACCCTGGGCATGGTTGCCCGATGACATGGCAAGCACGCCCCTGGCGCCGGCCGGCAGGGTCGAGACCGCCGCCCAGCCGCCGCGGGCCTTGAAGCTGCCGGTCACCTGCAGGCATTCCGCCTTGACGAAGATGCGCCGCCCGGCCAGCCGGTCGAGCAAAGGCGCGTTCAGCAGCGGCGTCACCCGGACATGCCCGCGCATCCGGGCGGCGGCGGCCTGTATGGCCTCGGGGGTCATCGCATCGCCTCGAGCCAGCGTTGCAGCACGGCGACGGCAGCGGGTTCGTCCAGAAACGGCACATGCGCGCGGCCGGGCACATCGGCGAAGATCAGGTCGGGGCGCATCGCCTGCATCCGCGCCACCGTCCCGGGCGACAGCAGGTCGGAATTCGCGCCGCGGATCAGGGCGACCGGCAGGCCCGCCGTTGCCGCCCAGAGCGGCCAGAGGTCGGCGGGCGGGCCGTCGAAGGCGGCGAGGAAGGCCTCGCGCAGGGCCGGGTCATAGCGCAACTCCAGCCCGCGGTCGCTTTCGCGGTAAAGCCGCGCGGCGAAGGCTGCCCATTGCACCGCCGGCACGCCGTCGAACCCGGGCGAGGTGGCGGGCAGCCGCTCGGCCATCTCGGCCAGCGTCTTCGCGGCGGGGCGGCGGCCGAGGTAATCCTTGATGCGGTCAAGGCCCGGGCGGTTGATCTCCGGCCCGACGTCGTTGAGGCAAAGGCCCAGCAGGCGATGCCTTGCGGTGGCGGCAAGGACCATCCCGATCAGCCCGCCGCGAGAGGTGCCCAGCACGGCCGCCTGCGCCAATCCGAGGTGGTCAAGCAGCGCCAGCGCATCCGCCGCCTCTTGCGGAACGGAATAGCTCGCGGCCCCGGTCCAGGCGCTGTCGCCGCGGCCGCGATAGTCCATCCGGATCACCCGGCAACCGGCCAGCGCCGGCAGGGCATCGTCGAAATCGGCCATGGTGCGGGTCAGGCCGGCCAGGCACAGCACCGGCAAGCCGTCGCCCTGGTCGCGGTAGGCGAGCCGGGCCCCGTCGGTGGCGGCAAAGACGCCGGGCATCACAGCCCCCCGAGCTGGGTCAGGTCGCGGACCACATGGGCGGGGCCGTGCGGCAGGCGGTCCATCGGCAGGCCGGCGCGGTTCACCCAGACCGCGGTGAAGCCGAACCGCGCGGCCCCGGCCACGTCCCAGCCGTTCGACGAGACGAACAGGACGTCGCGCGGGTTTGCGCCCAGGCGGGCGGGAATCAGGGCATAGGTGCGGGCGTCGGGCTTGTAGACCCCGACCTCTTCGACGCTGATCACGGCCTCGAACAGGCCTTCCAGGCCGGCGGAGGCCACCGCCTCGGCCAGCATCGGCGGCGCGCCATTCGACAGGATGGCCAGCCGCTTGCCCTGTGCCCGAAGCTGCGCCAGAACGCCGGCGGCTTCGGGATAGGCGGGCAGGCGGCGGTAAAGGTCCAGCAGCAGTGGCCGCAACGGACCGGCCGCCGCGCCCAGGCCTGCGGCCTCGAGCGCCCAGTCCAGCGCGTCGGCGGTCACTTCGGCGAAATCGGCATGCGCGCCCATGATCGCCCGCAGCCAGGAATATTCCAGCTGTTTCCGGCGCCAGTCCTCGGCTAGCCGCGGCCAGACCTCGGCCAGCCGCGGCGCGCTGACGGCGGCCTGACGGGCGGCACCGGCCACGTCGAACAGCGTGCCATAGGCATCGAAGACGATCACGGATTTCGGCATGAACCCTCCTCTGACCCCGACACTTGCACGGCGCGACGGGCGACGGAAGGGGGGCAAGGTGGCAGGGAAGGCTTGCCCCCCGGACCGGCGCCGACTAAACCCCGGAACGCCGCAGGACCGAAGACCCGAAGGGACGACATGGCCCGACAGCCGAAAACAGCCCCGACCGAAGACCGCCCGACCTCGCGCCGGGTCGCTGCGCTATCGGGGCTTGTCCCGTTTCTGCGGCCCTATCGCGCGCTGACCCTGGCCGCGCTGGCGGCCCTGGTGCTGACGGCGGGGATCAGCCTGGTCCTGCCACTGGCCGTGCGCCGGGTGGTTGACGGCTTCAACTCGAACAACGTGGCGATGCTGGACGAATACTTCGGCGCCTTTCTTCTGATCGCCGCGCTTTTGGCTCTGGGCACCGGCCTGCGCTACTATCTGGTCACCCGGCTGGGCGAGCGCGTGGTGGCCGACATTCGCCGTGCCACCTTCGACAAGGTCACCTCGCTGAGCCCGGCCTTCTTCGAGCGCGTGCTGACCGGCGAGGTGCTGAGCCGCATCACCACCGACACCACGCTGATCCTGTCGGTGATCGGTTCGTCGATCTCGGTTGCCCTGCGCAACCTGCTCTTGTTGCTGGGCGGGCTGGCCCTGCTGATGCTGACCTCGGCCAAGCTGACCGGGCTGGTGCTGCTGATCGTTCCCGCCGTGGTGGTGCCGATCATCATTCTCGGGCGCCGCCTGCGGTCGCTGTCGCGCGAAAGCCAGGACTGGATCGCGTCCTCCTCGGGGTCGGCCTCGGAAGCGCTGAGCGCCATCCAGACGGTGCAGTCCTACACCCACGAAGGCCAGACCCGCGCCACCTTTGCCGAGGTCACCGAGAAGAGCTTCGAGGCCAACCGCCGCCGCATCGGCACCCGGGCGGTGATGACGGTGATCGTGATCTTCCTGGTCTTCACCGGCATCGTCGGCGTCCTGTGGGTTGGCGCGCGCGATGTGCGGGCGGGCGAAATGTCGATCGGCGAGTTGATCCAGTTCGTGATCTACGCCGTTCTGGTCGCCGGCGCCGTGGGGGCATTGTCGGAAATCTGGGGCGAGTTGCAGCGGGCCTCGGGCGCGACCGAGCGCCTGGTCGAGATACTGAACACCAGGGACAGCGTGCTGGACCCGGTGGCGCCGCGGCAACTGCCGCGCCCGGTGCGCGGCGAGATCGGCTTCGAGGCCGTGACCTTCCGCTACCCGGCGCGGCCCGAGGTTTCGGCCCTGAACGGGGTGACGCTGACCGTCCGGCCCGGCGAGACGGTGGCGCTGGTCGGGCCTTCGGGCGCGGGCAAGTCCACCATCCTGCAACTGCTGCAACGGTTCTATGATCCGCAGGCCGGCCGCATCACCCTGGACGGCATCGACCTGCGCGACCTGGCCCGCGCCGACTTTCGCCGCGCGATGGCACTGGTGCCGCAGGACCCGGTGATCTTCGCGGCCTCGGCGCGCGAGAACATCCGCTTCGGCCGCCCCGAGGCCGGCGACGCCGAGGTCGAGGCCGCCGCCCGCGCCGCCGCCGCGCATGACTTTCTGACGGCGCTGCCGCAGGGCTATGACACCTTCCTGGGCGAACGCGGCGTCATGCTGTCGGGCGGCCAGAAGCAGCGCGTGGCGATCGCCCGCGCCATCCTGCGCGACGCGCCGGTGCTGCTGCTGGACGAGGCGACCAGCGCGCTGGACGCCGAATCGGAACGCGCCGTGCAAGAGGCGGTCGAGCATCTGTCGCAGGGCCGCACCACGCTGGTGGTGGCGCACCGGCTGGCGACGGTGAAGCGGGCCGACCGGATCGTGGTGTTCGAAGACGGCCGCATCGCCGCGCAAGGCACCCATGACGAACTGGTGGCCGAAGGCGGACTTTACGCCCGCCTCGCCCGTTTGCAGTTCACCGACGGCGCGCTCTAGGCGGACCTAGCCGTCCAGCAGCATCTGATAGCTTGCCGGCACCAGGCGGAAGCCGGCGTCCTTCGGTTCGACGTAACCCACGGCCGGAAACGGCATGTGGTAGCTGATGAACGGGATGCGGTCGGCGGCGATCATGCCGAAAAGCTGCTTGCGCGTGGCCGCCGCGGCCGCCTTGTCGGCGTCGAACCTGACCTCCCAGTCGGGGAATTGCAGCGACCAGACATGGTGATTGGCAGTGTCTGCGGTGATCGCCAGGTGCTGGCCCCGGGATTCGACCATCCAGGCCATGTGGCCCGGGCTGTGGCCGAAGGCCTCGATGGCCGTGATGCCCGGGGCGGCGCTGCCGCCGCCTTCGACGAAGCTGGTCTTCTCGTTCAGTGGCCGCACGTTCTTGTCAAAGCCCTCGTTTCCGGCGGCGGACCAGTGGTTGTGCTCGACGCTGCCGGTCACGTAGCGGGCGTTCGGAAAGAACGGCGCGGCGCCGTCGGCCGTGGTCAGCCCGCCGATGTGGTCACCGTGCATGTGGGTCAGCACGACGACATCGACCTGCTCGGGCGCAAGGCCGGCGGCGGCCAGCGCGGCCCCAAGGCCGTCGGCAGAAAGGCCGGTGTCGAACAGCACCAGTTCGGTGCCGGTGTTGACCAGCGTGGGGGTGAAGAAGGTCATCGTCTTGTCCGCCGGCAGGAAGGCCGCGGCCGATGCGGTGGCGAAATCCTCGGCACTGGCGTTCAGGCCGAAGGTCTCTTGCGGCTTGTCGCCAGAGCGGGTGCCGGCAAGCAGCGTCGTCACCTCGAAGCTGCCCAGGCGAAACCGGTGAAAGGGCGGCAGGGCCGACCCCTGCATCTCGGCCCGGGCCAGGGTCGGGCGCGGCAGCGCGGCGGCCAGGGGCAGGGTGGCGGCGGCCGCAAGGGCCTGACGGCGGGTGAGGGTCGTCATTCGGTCCTCCTCTTCGGTTGATCGCGACGGACAGGATAAAGCGTCCGGCGCGGCCCGCGTTTCACGCGGCCGTCAACAGGGGTGCGGCAATGCACAGAAGCTGTGCGTCATTCCCACCAGGGGTCGATGGCGGCGATGTCCTCGTCGGACCAGCCGAAGTGGTGGGCAAGCTCGTGGATCATCACATGGGTGACCAGATCGCCGATGGCGATGTCGCCGCGTTCGGCCCATTCGTCCAGGATCGGGCGGCGGAACAGCCAGATCAGGTCGGGGTGCGTGGGTTGGTCGGCGACCGATTTCTCGGTCAGGGGCGTGCCTTCGTAAAGGCCGGTCAGGTCGAACGGATCTTCCAGGTCCATCGCCTGGAGGATGTCGTCCGAGGGGAAGTCCTCGACCCGCAGGACGACCTGGGTGGCCGGGCCGCGCCAGGGCTCTGGCAGGGTCGCCACTGCCTCTCGGGCGAGGGTCTCGATCAGGTCCAGCGAGGGGGCGATGGAGTCGGGCGCGGGGTTTGTCATCACGCAAGGATAGGGCGTCGGCGGCGGCGGCGGAAGGGGGCGGGGGGCGGCGATTTCCGAAGTCGGAAATCGTGCACGGAATTCGAATTCGAATTCCGGCGGGCGGAGGTGGCTGCGCAAGTCGCCGGTCCTGGTGTAGGATCCGGCATGGCCCATGTCGCGAAGACCACAAGCGCGCCGCTGGACGTGGCGATCTGGCTGGCCGGGGTGGACCCGGCGCGGCAGGCCGAGGCCGAGGCGCTGCTGGCGCTGTTCCGGCGGGTGACGGGGTGGGAGGCGCGGCTGTGGGGGCCGTCGATCGTGGGCTTCGGGCGCTATGTCTATCGCTATGACAGCGGCCATGGCGGCGAGGCGGCGGCGACGGGATTTTCGCCGCGCAAGGCCGAGATCGTGCTCTACATCCCGCCCGGCTATCGCGACTACGGCGCGATCCTGTCGCGGCTGGGGCCGCACCGGGTGGGCAAGGCCTGCCTTTACCTGAAGCGGCTGGCGGGGCTGGACCTGGCGGCGCTGGAGGAGCTGGTCCGCGTCGGGCTGGCGGACCTCGCGGCGCGCTGGCCGGTGCATCCGGTGTGACCCGCCCCGGGGTGCGGCGGGGGGGCGGCAAACTGGACAAGGGGCGGTGCTTGTGACAGGAGGTTGCCGTCCAAGGAGCCGCCCGCATGTCCCGTCCTGTCGTCACCCGCTTCGCCCCGTCGCCCACCGGCTACATCCATGTGGGCAACCTGCGCACCGCGCTGATGAACTACCTGATCGCCCGCAAGGCCGGGGGGCAGTTCATCCTGCGGCTGGACGATACCGACCAGGAGCGCAGCAAGCAGGAATATGCCGACGGGATCATGGCCGATCTGGACTGGCTGGGCCTGCACTGGGACCGGCTGGAGAAGCAGTCGCTGCGCTATGACCGCTACCGCGATGCGGCCGACCGGCTGCGGGCGGACGGGCGGTTCTATGAGTGTTTCGAGACGCCGGGCGAGCTGGACCTGAAGCGCAAGAAGCTCTTGGGGATGGGCAAGCCGCCGGTCTATGACCGCGCCTCGCTGGGGCTGTCGGAGGAGGCGAAGGCGGCGTTCCGGGCCGAGGGGCGGGTGGGCTACTGGCGGTTCCTGTTGAACCAGACGCGGATCGAGTGGCCGGACGGCATCATCGGGCCGGTGTCGATTGATGCGGCAAGCGTCAGCGATCCGGTGCTGATCCGGGCCGACGGGCAGGTGCTGTATACCTTTGCCTCGTCGGTGGATGACATCGAGATGGGGGTGACGAACATCGTCCGCGGGTCGGACCATGTGACCAACACCGCGACGCAGATCCAGATCATGGAGGCGCTGGGCGGCACGCCGCCGGCTTTTGCGCATCATTCGCTGCTGACCGGGGCGCAGGGGGAAGAGCTGTCGAAGCGTCTTGGCACGCTGAGCTTGCGCGACCTGCGCGCGCGGGGGGTCGAACCGATGGCGCTGCTGAGCCTGATGGCGCGGCTGGGGTCGTCGAAGCCGGTGGAACTGGCGGGGAGTCTGGATGAGCTGGCCGAGGGGTTCGACGTGGACAGCTTCGGTGCGGCACCGACGAAGTTCGATGCGGAAGACCTGTTCCCGCTGACCCGGCACCATGTGCAGGGGCTGCCGTTTGCGGCCGTGCAGGCGCGGATTGCTGGGTTGGGCGTGCCGGCGGATCAGGCCGAGGCGTTCTGGGCGGTGGCCAAAGGCAACATCACCGTACTGGCCGACCTTGAGGGCTGGTGGGCCTTGTTCCGCGATGGGGCTGCGCCGGTGGTCGATGAGGCGGATCGGGAGTTCGTGGCGCAGGCCTTCGCGCTGTTGCCGCCGCAGCCCTGGACGCGCGACACCTGGGGCGAGTGGACCGCCGCGGTGAAGGCGGCGACGGGGCGCAAGGGCAAGGAGCTGTTCCGTCCGCTGCGGCGCGCGCTGACGGGGCTGGACGCGGGCCCCGAGATGGCCGACGTGATGCCGCTTCTGCCCAAGCGTCCCGCTGTGTGACCGACCACCGGGGGTTTCACACCCCCGGACCCGTTGCGAAGCCGGGGGTTTCACACCCCCGGACCCCCGTGGGGTACTTGAACCAAGATGAAGGGGTTAGGCCGGGTGGGCGGGGCGCAGGCGAAGTTCGTCGAGGGAAGCCTGCTGCGGCACATCGTGGTGATGTCGCTGACCTCTTCGGTCGGGCTGATGGCGATCTTCGTCGTCGACCTGATCAACATGGTCTACATCGGCTGGCTGAAGGACCCGGTGCTGACCGCGGCGGTGGGCTATGGCGGGGCGGTGATGTTCTTCGTCACCGCCTTCGGGATTGGCCTGTCGATCGGGGTTTCGGCGCTGGTGGCGCAGGCGGTGGGCGCGCGCGATCCGGGGTTGGCGCGGGAGCGGGCGACGGCGGGGCTGGTGCTGAGCCTGGGCTTCGGCAGCGCGTTCTCGGCGCTGGTCTGGGTGCTGTTGCCGCAGATCGTGGGGCTTTTGGGCGCCACCGGGCGGACGGCCGAGGAAACGGTGCATTTCCTGCAGGTCTATACCGCCAGCCAGCCCTTGCTGATTCTGGGCATCGTCGGTGCGGCGATCCTGCGGGCCTTTGGCGAGGCGCGGCGGGCGATGATGGTCACCGTCTGGGCGGCGGTGGCGCTGGCGGCGCTGGACCCGGTTCTGATCCTGTGGGCGCGGCTGGACCTGACGGGGGCGGCGCTGGCGGGGGCGGGGTCGCGGATCGTGATGGCGGGCATGGCGCTGTGGCCGGTCTGGCGGCGGATCGGCGGCTTTGCGCCCCTGGACCGGCGGGTGCTGGCGGGGGTGCTGCGGCCGTTGTCGGCGATCTCGGGGCCGGCGATCCTGACCCAGCTGGCGACGCCGGTGGGGCAGGCGCTGGTGACGCGGCTGGTTGCCGGTTTTGGCGAGGCGGCGGTGGCGGGGATGGCGATTGCCGGGCGGCTGACGCCGGTGGCGTTCTCGGTGCTGTTCGCGCTGGCCGGGGCGCTGGGGCCGATCATCGGCCAGAATCTGGGGGCAAAGCGGATGGACCGGGTGCGGCAGAGCTTCGGCGATGCGATCCGGTTCACCGGGATGGTGATCGTGGCCGTCTCGGCGGTGCTGTTTGCCTTGCGCGCGCCCCTGGCCGACATGTTCCATGCCGAGGGGGTGACGCGCGATCTGGTCTATCTGTTCTGCGGCCCGCTGAGCCTGCTGTTCTTTTTCAACGGGCTGATCTTTGTCGCCAATGCCACCTGCAACAATCTGGGCGCGGCCTATCAGTCGACGCTGATCAACTGGGCCCGGCACACGCTGGGCACGCTGCCCTTTGCCCTGTTGGGCGCGCAGTGGTGGGGGGCGGCGGGCGTGCTGATCGGGCAGGCGGCGGGGGGCGTGGTCTTCGGTCTGATCTCGGCTTGGCTGGCCTGGCGGGTGGTCCTTCGGCGCACCGCGCCGGCCCCGGCCGGTGTCTGACGGTTTCGGACCGTATACAGTCGCATCCTGCTTTTCGCTTGCCCGCCCCCGCGCCGATGCGGTAATCCCGAAATCGCAGAATCGGGAGAATCCGGGGCCGCTTGCCCCGGTGCCGAAGGAGCAACCGCCCCGGTAAACTCTCAGGCGCAAGGGACCGTTCCTGCGAAAAGACTCTGGAGAGTGGCGCGTCAGGCGCCCGCCGAAGGGATAACGATCTCAGGCGTCCGCAACGGGCAGGGACAGAGGGGGCACCGGGCGGCAGGGGAACTGCTGCGAACGGTGCCGGGTGCGTTCCGGCAAGCATTGGGGAGAGGCGGGGTGACCGACCTTTTGCGGCTGGGGCTACATGACCTGCATGTCGGATTGCAGGGCAGGATGGTGCCCTTTGCGGGCTACGAGATGCCGGTGCAATACGCCGCCGGGGTGATGCAGGAACACCTGCACACCCGCGCCGCGGCGGGGCTGTTCGATGTGTCCCACATGGGCCAGGTGATCCTGCGGCCCAAGGCCGGGATGGCGGCGCTCTGTGCCGGGTTCGAGGCGATGATGCCGGTCGACGTGGCGGGGCTGGCCGAGGGGCGGCAGCGCTATGGCCTGTTCACCAACGAGACCGGTGGCATCCTGGACGACCTGATGTTCGCCAACCGGGGCGATCACCTGTTCGTGGTGGTCAACGCCGCCCGCAAGGCGCATGACATTCCGCACATGGCCGAGCATCTGGCGGCGGTGGCCGAGGTGGTGCCGATCACCGACCGGGCGCTGCTGGCGCTGCAAGGGCCCCTGGCCGAGGCCGCGCTGGCGCGGCTGGTGCCGGACGTGGCGGCGCTGCGGTTCATGGATGTGGGCGTGTTCGGCGAGGTCTGGGTCAGCCGGTCCGGCTATACCGGCGAGGACGGTTTCGAGATCTCGGTCCCGCAGGGCTGGGCCGAGACCTTTGCCCGCGACCTGCTGGCAATGCCCGAAGTGCAGCCCGTCGGCCTGGGCGCGCGCGACAGCCTGCGGCTGGAGGCGGGCTTGTGTCTTTACGGCCATGACATCGACGAGACGACAAGCCCGGTCGAGGCGGGGCTGCCTTGGGCGATCCAGAAGGTCCGCCGGACCGGCGGCGCGCGCGAGGGCGGCTTTCCCGGCGCGGCACGGATCCTGCAGGAACTGGCCGAGGGGCCGGAGCGGTGCCGCGTGGGTTTGCGGCCCGATGGCCGGGCGCCGATGCGCGAGGGGACCGGACTGTTCGCGGCGGACGAGACGCCGCTGGGCCAGGTGACCTCGGGCGGGTTCGGGCCTTCGGTCGAGGCGCCTGTCGCCATGGGCTATGTGCCCCGCGCCTTTGCCGATGTCGGCACCCCCCTTCAGGGCGAGGTGCGCGGCAAGAAGCTGCCAGTGACGGTGGCGGCGCTGCCTTTCCATCCCACAACCTACAAACGCTGAGGCAAGACGATGAAATACACCAAGGAACATGAATGGCTGCGGGTCGAGGGCGATGTGGTCGTCGTCGGCATCACCGAGCATGCGGCGACCCAGCTGGGCGACGTGGTCTTTGTGGAACTGCCCGATACCGACGCCATGGTGTCGGCCGGTGACGAGGTCTGCGTGATCGAAAGCGTCAAGGCGGCCTCGGACATCCTGGCGCCGCTGGATGGCGAGATCGTCGCGGTGAACCAGAAGCTGGTCGATGCCCCCGGCCTGGTGAACGAAGACCCGACCGGGGCGGCCTGGTTCTTCAAGATGAAGGTCGCCGACCTGTCGGTGCTGGATGAGTTCATGGACGAGGACGAATATGCCGAACTGATCGGTTAGGCCTTGCGGCCGGCGGAGGACCGGGGGGCCAGCCCGCCGGACCCCCCGGGATATTGTGGGACAGATGAAAGGGCGCGGGATTGCGCGGCCCGGAAGCGGATGACGTTCACGCCCACCGAGTACAACCCCTACGACTTTGCCAACCGTCGCCACATCGGGCCTTCGCCGGCCGAGATGGAGGCGATGCTGAAGGCGGTGGGCGTGCCCGACCTTGAGACGCTGATCGACCAGACGGTGCCGGCCAGCATCCGGCAGGCGCGGCCTTTGGGCTGGGCGCCGCTGTCCGAGCATGAGCTGACGGCGAAGATGATCGAGGTGGCGGCGAAGAACCGGGTGATGACCAGCCTGATCGGGCAGGGCTATTACGGCACCGTCACGCCGCCGGCGATCCAGCGCAACATCCTGGAGAACCCGGCCTGGTACACGGCCTATACGCCCTATCAGCCCGAGATCGCGCAGGGGCGGCTGGAGGCGCTGTTGAACTTCCAGACCATGGTCTGCGACCTGACCGGGCTGGACGTGGCCAATGCCAGCCTGCTGGACGAATCGACGGCGGCGGCCGAGGCCATGGCGATGGCCGAGCGGGTGGCGAAGGCGAAGGCGAAGGGGTTCTTCGTGGACCGGTTCTGCCATCCGCAGACCATTGCGGTGATCCGCACCCGGGCGCTGCCCTTGGGCATCGAGATCATCGAGGACAGGATCGAGGCGCTGGACCCGTCGAAGGTGTTCGGGGCGATCTTCCAGTATCCGGGCAGCTATGGCCATGTCCGCGATTTCACCCCTCAGATCGAGGCCCTGCACGCGGCGGGAGCGGTGGCGGTGGTGGCGACCGACCTGCTGGCGCTGTGCCTGCTGAAGGAGCCGGGCGCGATGGGGGCCGACATTGCCATCGGCAGCGCGCAACGCTTCGGGGTTCAGATGGGCTATGGCGGGCCGCATGCCGCCTTCATGGCCACGCGCGACGCGCACAAGCGGCAGATGCCGGGGCGGATCGTCGGGGTCTCGGTCGATTCGAACGGCAACAAGGCCTATCGCCTGTCGCTGCAGACCCGCGAGCAGCACATCCGGCGGGAAAAGGCGACCAGCAACGTCTGCACGGCGCAGGCGCTGCTGGCGGTGATGGCATCCATGTATGCGGTGTTCCATGGCCCCAAGGGCCTGCGGGCGATTGCCGAGCGGGTGCATTTCCGCACCCAGCGGCTGGCGCGGGCCTTGAAGGCGGCGGGGGCGAAGGTGTCGCCCAAGGCGTTCTTCGACACCATCACCGTCGAGGTGGGCGTGGGGCAGGCCGGCATCCTGGCCGCGGCGCGGGCCGAGGGGCTGAACTTCCGCAAGATCGGCTTGAACCGGGTGGGCATCAGCCTTGACGAGACGACGGACGAGCGCATCCTGATCCGGGTGCTGCGCACCTTTGGCATTCACGGCCTGCCGCCGCACCGCGCGGCCCTGGGCTTTCCCGAGGACATGCTGCGCGAGACGCCCTATCTGACGCATCCGGTGTTTCACATGAACCGGGCCGAGTCGGAAATGATGCGCTACATGCGAAGGCTCAGCGACCGCGATCTTGCGCTGGATCGGGCGATGATCCCGCTTGGGTCTTGCACGATGAAGCTGAACGCGGCGGCCGAGATGATGCCGATCACCTGGCCCGAGTTCGCCAGCCTGCACCCCTTTGTGCCGCCGGACCAGGCGGCGGGCTACCGTGAGGCGATTGACGATCTGACCGTGAAGCTGTGCGAGATCACCGGCTATGATGCCTTCTCGATGCAGCCCAACAGCGGTGCGCAGGGCGAATATGCCGGGCTTTTGACCATCCTGGCCTATCACCGGGCGCGCGGCGAGCAAGACCGCAAGGTCTGCCTGATTCCGACCTCGGCGCATGGCACCAACCCGGCCTCTGCGCAGATGGCGGGGATGGAGGTGGTGGTCGTCAAGGCCTCGGCCAACGGCGACGTGGACGTCGAGGATTTCCGTGCCAAGGCCGAAGCGGCCGGCGACCGGCTGGCGGCCTGCATGATCACCTATCCGTCCACGCATGGGGTGTTCGAGGAAACCGTGCGCGAGGTCTGCAGGATCACGCACCAGTTCGGCGGGCAGGTCTATATCGACGGCGCCAACATGAACGCCATGGTCGGGCTGGTGAAGCCGGGCGAGATCGGCGGCGATGTCAGCCACCTGAACCTGCACAAGACCTTTGCCATTCCGCATGGCGGCGGCGGTCCGGGAATGGGGCCGATCGGGGTCAAGGCGCATCTGGCGCCGCACCTGCCGGGGCACCCCGAGACGGGGGGCACCGAAGGGCCGGTCAGCGCGGCGCCCTATGGCTCGGCCAGCATCCTGCTGATCAGCTGGGCCTATTGCCTGATGATGGGCGGGCCGGGGCTGACCCAGGCGACGCGGGTGGCGATCCTGAACGCCAACTACATCGCGGCGCGGCTGCGCGGGGCCTATGAGGTGCTGTACATGGGCAACCGCGGCCGGGTGGCGCATGAGTGCATTCTGGACACCCGGCCGTTCGCCGAGGCGGGGGTGACCGTGGACGACATCGCCAAGCGGCTGATCGACAACGGCTTTCACGCGCCGACCATGAGCTGGCCGGTGGCGGGCACGCTGATGGTCGAGCCGACGGAATCCGAGACCAAGGCCGAGATCGACCGCTTCATCACCGCGCTGCTGGCGATCCGCGAAGAGATCAGGGCGGTCGAGCGCGGCGAGATCGCAGCCGCGGACAGCCCGCTGCGCCATGCGCCGCACACGGTCGAAGACCTGGTGGCGGACTGGACGCGGAAATACCCGCGCGAACAGGGTTGCTTCCCGCCCGGATCGTTCCGTGAGGACAAGTACTGGCCGCCGGTCGGGCGGGTGGACAATGTCTATGGTGACCGCAACCTGGTCTGCACCTGCCCGCCGGTCGAGGCCTATGCCGAGGCGGCCGAATAGCCGGGGGCGCTGCTCCGCACCCCCGGCTTGGCGGTTACTTGCAGGTGTCGTCCTTGCACGGCATGTGCTGGCGCTTGAACACCGCGGTCTGGCCGGACAGTTGTGCCGGCTTGGTTCCCGCAGGGCGGCCCAGCGCTGGCTTCTCCGGCTGCGCGGGCGAGGTGGCGACGGTCTGCGCCGGGCCGGTCTGCGCCTCGAGGCACATCCGCGCCTGCGCCAGCGCGCCGCCCATGCCGCGGACGTCGAAGGCCTGGTCGATGCCGATGCCGTAGAGCCGCAGGTAGGATCCCTGCGTCAGGAAATCGATCGAAGCGTCGATGCCGGCCAGCGCGAAGCCGACATAGGCCTCGTTCGAGCCGAAGGCAGGGCCGACAGCGGGAAGGCCGACCTCGGTCATCAGCGCGGCGTCGTAGGACTGCCCCGGCGTGAAGCTGGCCCCGGGCGCCGACAGGTAGACGGTCAGCGTATCGTCGGCGGTCAGCGACAGCGACAGCTGCGCGCCTTCGTTGTAGCCGACGCCGACGTAGCAGTCGACGAAGGCGCCCGAGTCGTCTGCCCAGGCGCCGCCGGACCAGTTGCCCGAGGTGAATTGGCTGCCGGGAATGTCTTCGGAGGCGGGCGCGGCGGCCAGGGCGGCGGCGGCGGTAACAAGGCCAAGCGAAAGCAGAATGGCGGTCGGAGGCTGCGAAAGGCGCATGGACGGGCTCCTTGAGAAAAGGGCGGCGCCGCGGCCGGTCTGGACTGGAAACAAACGGATTTCGGCCAAAGGCGCAAGGTCGAAGGCTAACAGAAGCGGCCGGGCTGGCAAGGGTGGCCATTCCCGACCCGGCGTCGCGGCGGCGCGGGCGACAGGCTTTGACACCGGCCGCGGCGGCCGCTAGCGATGGCGCAGCATGACCGACCGGCGTCTCGTCCAGAACTCCCCGCCTCGTCCAGGCTTTCTTGCCGGCCTTGGCCAGTCGTTGCCGATTGCGCTGGGCTATTTCCCCATCGCGTTCTCGTTCGGCGTCGCCGCCACCCGCGCCGGGCTGACCGCGCCCGAGGCGGTGATGCTGTCGCTGGTGATCTATGCCGGCGCCTCGCAGTTCCTGGCACTGGCGTTGGTCACCAGCGGGGCGCCGGTGCTGGTGGCGGCCTTCACCCTGATCGCGATGAACCTGCGGCATGTTCTGTATGGCCCGGCGCTGATGAAACAGGCGGGCACGGGGGCCAGCCGGCGCCATGCCTGGGCCTGGGCCTGGGGCCTGACGGACGAGGTCTTCGGCCAGGCCCTGGGGGCGCTGGCGCGCGGTCAGCGGTTCTCAGAGCCCTGGATGTTCGGCCTTGGCCTGGGGGCCTATGTCGCCTGGGTCGGCGGAACCGGCGTCGGCGCGCTGGCCGGCGGCGGGGCGCTCGAGTCCTTTCCGGCGGTCAGCGCCGGCCTGGGCTTCATGCTGACGGCGCTGTTCCTGGCGCTGCTCTTGTCGATCCTCAGCCGCGCCGCGCTGCCGGCAATTGCGGTGGCGGCGGTGGCGACGGTGATCGGCACCCTTGCGGTTTCGGGCACCACGGGCATTCTGGCCGGGATGATTGCCGGCGCGCTGGCCGGGGTGCTGCGGCGATGAACCTGGACCTGGTGGTGTTGGCGGTGCTGGCCGGGGCGGCGAACTGGGGGTTCCGGGCGCTGCCGACGCTGCTGATGCGGCGCGAGCCGCATCCCGGCGGCATGATGGCGCGGTTTCTGGCCGCAACCGGTCCGGCGGCGATTGCCACGCTGGTGGTGGCCTCGGTGCTGCCGCAGCTTCACCCGGTGCCGCGCGCGTTGATTCCCTTGGCGGCGGGCGCGGCGGCCACGGTCCTGGCTTTCCTGCCCCGCCGCTCGGTGGCGGCGGCGACGTTGATCGGGGCGACGGTCTATGGCCTGGCCTTCGGCCTTCTGGCGTGATGCGAAAAATCTTTTCATGCAGATGCCGCGACCGGAATTCGCAGCACTTCCGGGGGGCGCGGCCGGCTTGGCCCTTGCACCGCGCCGCGATGCGCGCGACCATGGTGGCGAAGGAGGCCCGTCCGATGATCGAGATCAGTCCCAGCAAGGTTGTGCACGTCATCTTCCTTGCGCGCGAGGAGGCGGCCGGGGAAGCCCAGCTCTGGGCCTTCATCGACGGCATGAATGCCGAAGAGAAGGCGCATCTCACGGCGCTGGCCTGGGTGGGTCGCGGGGCCTTCGACGCCGAGGATTACGAAGAGGCGGTCGAGACCGCCATTACCGAGGCGACCACGCCGACGGCCGACTATCTGATGGGCATGCCGCACCTGGCCGAGAACCTTGAGGCGGGTCTTGACGCCATGGGCGTGGATGTCTCGGGCGAGGAAGAAGACCTGCTCTGAGGCCCTTGAACCGCCGCGCCCGGTCGCACATATATTCCGAAAGCGGAATGTGAGGTGCGCGATGCCTGCAACGATGGATGCCGTCAAGCTGATTTGCCCGACCTGCGGGCAGGCCAACCGGGTGCCGGTGGCGCGGCTTGCCGCGGGGCCGAAATGCGGCTCTTGCGGCGACCCGCTGGCCGATGGACGGGTGGCCGAACTGGACGCCGCGACGCATGACAAGGTGACCCGCGGCGACGGGCTGCCGGTGCTGGTGGACTATTGGGCGCCCTGGTGCGGCCCCTGCCGCAGCATGGCACCGGAATTCGCCAAGGCCGCGAAGATGCTGGCGCCGCAGGTGCGGCTGATGAAGCTGAACACCGAGGACCACCCCGAGATCGCCTCGCGCGCCGGCATCCGCGGCATCCCGGCCCTGATCCTGTATCGCGGCGGCCGCGAGGTTGCCCGGCTGGCGGGCGCCCGCCCGGCCGCCGATATCATGGCATTTGTGCGCCAGCACACAGGGGGCTGACAGCCTCGGCCCAAACGCCACGGGTGCCAAGACGGCCCGGCTGCGCTAGGCTTGCCGCAGTAGGTGGTGCGGGGGGCGTATGACGGGAACAGACTGGCCGTGGACCCGGATGTCCCTGGCGCGCCAGTTCGCTCTGGCGGGCGGCGCGGTGATGCTGTTCGCGGTGCTGGCGGTGGGCCTCTGGGTGTCGCGCTGGATCGAAGAGGTGGTGGTCCGCAACTCTGCCAACGCGACAGCGCTTTACATGGAAAGCTTCATCGCGCCCCTGATGCAGGACCTGGCCGAACGGGAACGGCTGACCCCCGAGGCGCGGCTCGAGATCGACCGGCTGATCAAGGACACCGCGCTGGGCCAGCGGGTGCTGTCGTTCAAGCTGTGGCGCAAGGGCGGGCTGCTGGCCGATGCCTCGACCGCGGCGCTGGTCGGCCGGCGCTTCGAGGTCACCGAGAACCTGCGGCTGGCCTGGGATGGCCAGGTCCGCGCCGATTTCGATGACACCGGCGATGCCGAGGACGTGGCCGAGGCGGCGCTGGGTCTGCCGCTGCTGGAAATTTACAGCCCGATCCGCGAGATCGGCAGCGGCGAGGTGATCGCGGTGGCCGAGTTCTACGAGGTGGCGACGCAGCTGGAGAACGATCTGCGCCGCGCCCGGCTGGCCAGCTTTGCGGCGGTCACGGCGGTGATGGGGGCGATCGGCGTCAGCCTGTTCGCCATCGTGCTGCGCGGCAGCTGGACGATCGACCGCCAGATGGCGGAACTGGAAAGCCTGTCGCGCCGCAACCACGCGCTGCGGCTGCGCGCGCAGGATGCGGCCGGTCGGGTGGCCGCCTTGAATGACAGCACGATCAAGCGGATCGGCGCCGACCTGCACGACGGACCGGCGCAGCTGCTGGGTTTCGCTGCGCTGCGGCTGGACGCGTTGCGCGCCGCCGTGCCCGAAGGCGGCGCGGCCCGTGCCGACCTGGACGCGGTCGAGCGCGCGGTGCGCGGGTCGATCTCCGAGATCCGTTCGGTCGCCCGCGGCCTGTCGCTGCCGGACATCGAGCGGCGGCCGATTGACACGCTGTTGCGGGCGCTGGCCGAGGCGCATGCCGAACGCTCCGGGGCCGCGGTGCAGCCATCGATCGACATCCCACCCGGTGCCGACCTGCCGGTGGCCGCAAAGACCTGTGCCTACCGGGTGGCGCAGGAAGGGCTGACCAACGCCTGGCGGCATGCCGGCGGTCAGGGCCAGGAACTGCGGCTGCGGCTGCAGGGCAACCGGCTGCAGCTGTCGGTTCTGGATCGCGGTCCCGGCTTCGGCAGCGCCGGTCCCGGCGCCGACGACGACGACGGCATGGGTCTGTCGGGACTGGCCGACCGGGTCGAAAGCCTGGGCGGCCGGCTGGAGACGCGCAACCGCCCCGACGGCGGGGCCGAACTGCGGATGACACTGGACATCGGGGAGGCTGCGGGATGAGCGCGACGGATCCGGACGACAGGGCAGCGCCGCCGCAAATCCGGGTGGTGGTGGCCGACGACCACCCGATCTACCGCGACGGGCTGGCCCGGACGCTGCGCGATGCCCCCGGCATCGACGTTGTGGGCATGGCGGCCGACGGGATCGAAGCGGCCCGGCTGGCGGCCGACTTGGCGCCCGACCTGGTGCTGCTGGATATCTCGATGCCGGGCGGCGGCGGCCTGGGGGCGCTGGCGGCGATCCGGGCCCTGCCGCAGCCGCCGCAGGTGGCGATGCTGACCGCCTCGGAAGACCAGGAAGACCTGGTCGCGGCGATGAAGGCCGGGGCACTGGGCTATCTGCTCAAGGGGCTGGGCGCCGGCGAACTGGTGGCGCTGGTGCGCGACCTTGCGGCAGGCCGGCCCTATGTCGCGCCCGGGCTGGCCAGCCGCCTGCTGGTGCTGATGCGCGGTCGCACCGACCGCCCACCGCCGAACCCGCTGGACGAGCTGTCGCACCGCGAGAGCGAAATCCTGCGGCTGGTGGCGCAAGGCCGCAGCAACCGCGAGGTGGGCGAGGCGCTGGACCTGCAGGAAAAGACGGTCAAGCACTACATGACCTCGATCCTGCAGAAGCTGCAGGTCCGCAACCGGGTGGAAGCGGCGATGCTGGCGCGGGAACACGGCAAGGACTGACGGCGCGGCATCCGAAGCGGGCGGTTCCCCGGCGGGACCATGGTCTGACCGAAGCAGACAACTTCGGCGGACTTCCGGCCCTGCGCCGAACCCTGCCGCGGGGCTAGGCTGATCCGACCGACAACCCCCAAGGAGGACGCCATGAAACCCCTGATCCTGTCCGCAACCACCATCACCATCGCCGCCGCCATCGCCCTCTCCGCGCTGCCCAGCCTTGCCCGGGACATGGCAGACCAGGCTTTCGTCCAGGCGCGGACCGACGACAGCCTGGACAAGCGCCGCAAGCCGCGCATCAAGGGCGGTTCGGGCTGCGACGACGCGGGCGACATCGCCGAACATCCCGCCTGCCGCTGACCGACCGGCAGCCGCAGTTCACCCTGCGGTAGCGAGCCCGGGCCGGGGCGGGCCAGGCCGGGCCAGGGCGGGCCGGAGCCGTCGAGGGGCGGCCGGCCCGCCCCCTTCCTGCCCCCTGACGACCCGCCCGCCGCCGCAAGCGACCGCCGTCTGGCCGGCTTGACAACGCCCGCCCGATGGGCCAATTACCCGGCCCAAGGTCGTTGGGGCAGTAGCTCAGTTGGGAGAGCGTATCGTTCGCAATGATAAGGTCAGGGGTTCGATCCCCCTCTGCTCCACCAAAGACCTGAGCCATCCACGCTGAACCCGGGCCGCCGTCGTGCGGCCCGTTTCAATTCCGGGCGGCCGTCCTGGCAAGGCGGCCTGGCGGCGGTCGAGGCACGGCCGCCCTGGCGCTGGCCGCATCGGCCGAAAGGCGTGGGCGATTCGGGGCAGGGGCTGGATAGGCCCGTGCGCGGCGGGCCGGAGAGACTCCCGAATGCCCAAGCAATGGGCTGAGCGGGCGCCGTGTTTACCTTACGTCAACACCTGCGACAATGCGACCACGATCACAATACAGTTCCCGGTTGATCCAGCGGCCGATCTGCGGCACGAGTCGAAGAATGAAGCCCATGATCGAACAGCGCCCTGGCAGATCAGCCGGTTCTTCGACGCAACCCATTGCCCCCGTGGCATGGGTGGTTCTTCGCGGTATGCCTGGCGGCCCACCTGTCGACCCGCTGGTCGGAACGCCGTCGCGCGGTCGGGGTTCCATGCTGTCACATGGCCTGCGCGCCTCTCCGCAACCTTGATCCAAACGTCCCTCGTTGCGGCCCGCTGCTCAGGGCCGCATTGTCCATCTCCCGATACCGAGGTTTCGCCAATGCCAAGCCACGCCTATTCGGTAAATGCCGCCCCTGCTGCTTCTCCCGGCCGTGATCGCGCGCATGTCTGGCTTGCCCTCCAGGCCCTGCGCGCCGTTGCTGCGGCGCACCACGACCGCGTCACCGGCTGCTCTGCTACCCCGGTCGCGGCCAACGGGGCCGGGAAGGTGTATCTCTGTGCCACGTCTTCCATGCAGGCAAGACCCGCCGCGAAAGACTGACCCGATCCCGAGCGCGGCCTTCGCCTGACCGCAGCGCCGCCGGCGGCCAGCGAAAGGCAGCACATGCGCAGGCCGGACCAGCATCCAGAGCGCCCCGCGGCAGAGCCTGATCCGGCAGGGACCAGCCGTCCCGGCGAAGAGACCCTGCCTTTCGATCCCGCCGAAACCCTGTCTGCAGGCGTTGCATTCATCGGCCGGATCCGGTCGCCCTGGAGCCGGGGGAACTGCCCCAGGAACCTGCGCGAGGCGCGCATGCGGGGCGGGCGTTTCTTCGTTCTGATCGACGCGCCTTACCGGCGCGGGCTGGACGGGCTGACGGCAGGCGAGTCGGTGATCCTGCTCTACTGGACAGGCGAGGCCCGGCGCGACCTGATCGTGCAGACGCCATCGCACCGGACCGTGCCGACCGGGACCTTTGCCCTGCGCTCTCCGGCCAGGCCGAACCCGATCGCGGTGGCAGTGGTCCGGCTGTTGGCACTGGACGCCGAAACCGGAGAACTGGAACTGGACGCCATCGACGCCTTCGACGGCACGCCGGTTCTGGACCTCAAGCCCTGGTTGCCCGGGGTGGACGTTCCGCCCCAGGCCGAGGCGCCGTGCAGTTGACCCGGGCGCCGCGATTCGCGGGTGTTTCGCCGTGCCGGTGCCGCATGACATGCAGCAATACGCATGTGTCTTGATGTGGATCATGGCCCTTGGCGGCCGGGCGTGCTGCTTCATGCCGGACGCGCCCTTTCGGAGGACTGTCTCATGCGCCTGTTCCTGCTTCTTTACCCGGTGATCGGGACCACTCTGGCCGGGATTGCCATGGTTGTGGCGCTGACCATGGGGATGGACACGCTCAGGCCGATCGTCATTTCCGCTGCCATTGGCGCTGCCATCGGCCTGCCGGTGACCTGGCTGGTCGCCAAGAAGGTGGCGACGATCTGAGGCCGGAGCTTCAGGCGTCCAGAAAGACCCGCACGGTTTCCTCGAAGGCGCGCGGGGCATCGGCGTGCAGCCAGTGGCCCGCACCGGGGATCTTTGCGAACCGCGCCTTCGGAAACAGGGCGCGGATCAGGTCGCGGTGTTCGGGGCGGACATAGCTGCTGTCGGCTCCGGTCAGGAACAGGGCCGGGCCGTCGAAGCGGCCTTCGGTGCCCGGCCAGCCCACGATCCTTGGCATCTCTGTCTCCAGCACCTCGAGGTTCAGCCGCCAGCGCGGGCCGCCCTCGGCCCGCAGGTCCAGCGATTGCAGGAAGAAGGCGCGCAAGCCCGGATCCTCGACCGTCTCCGACAGCCGCCGGTCGGCCTCGGCCCTGGTGGTCAGGCCGGCCAGGTCCAGCGCCCGCATGGCCCGGGCGTGGCGGCTTTGGTCATGATCATAGGCGACCGGCGCGATGTCGGCCACGACCAGCCGCCGGATCAGCCCGGGCTCGGTCAGCGCCAGGTGCATCGCCGCCTTGCCACCCATGGAATGGCCCAGCAGATCGGCCTGCCCGCCCAGCGACCCGATCACCTGGGCCAGGTCGGCGGCCATCTCGGGATAGCCCTGGCTGGGCATCCGCGGGCTTTGGCCATGGTTGCGCATGTCCACCGCAATGACCTCGCGCCGGTCGGCCAGGCGGCGGGCGATCACATTCCAGTTGCGGGCCGAGCCATAGAGGCCATGCGCGACCACCAGGGGTGGGGCGCTGGCAGCCTGGTGGGCGTGGTGGCGGATTGTCGCAAGCATTGGGTTTGCATAGCGAAACGCATTGTGGCCCGCCAGAGCCGTTGCTGCGCGCCCGTGCGTCGTGGATACTCGGACGCGCTGCAGAACGCGGGTGGGAATGCATGGGTGCGGTGACGATCACGCAGATGGCGGATCGGGTGGCTTCTCTGCTTGAGGACCGGCTGGGCATTTCCGGTCAGGGGCTTGAGGACAAGCTGCGCCGCGGCGGGCGCCGGCTGCCGCACCATGTGCGGGCCGCGGCCGAGGCCCTGGCCCTGTCCGCGCTCAAGGCGCAGAACCCCAAGCTTCTGGTGCAGGTGGACGAATCCCGCGTGGCGCGGGACTACGACATCTGTCTGCGTTACCTGTCCCGACTGGGCCGCAGCGCACGGCGAAAGGCCACGCTCGCCTCGATCGCGGCCTCGATCGCGTTTTCCCTTCTGGTCGTGGCGGGCGGGGTGATCGCCTATCTGGTCTGGCGCGGATACGTCTGAACCGCCCGGCCTGCCGGATAAAGCGCCGAGCGGACCACCAGCGTGACCGTCACGAAGGCGACATAGAGCAGCAGATACCAGGACCCCAGCTTGGCCAGACTGACCCAGTGGTCTGGACGCTGGCCGTTGTACAGCCAGGTGCCCGTGGCCGTGCCGATGTTCTCGGCCACCCACAACGCGAGGCTGGACAGAAAGGCCGCCAGCGGCAGCGGCATCCACCAGTCGTGGTCATGGATGCGAAACCAGATGCGGGTGCGGCCATAGATCAGGACGGTGGCCGCAAAAAGACCGATGCGGATGTCCGGCCCGAAATGATGCGCGAAGAAGTTGATGTAGATGGCCGCGGCCAGAGCCAGGGTCAGCGCGTACGGTGGGTAGGGGGCGAAGCGCATGTCGAAGATGCGGATCACCCGGGCCATGTAGCTGCCCACGCTGGCATACATGAAGCCGGAAAACAGCGGCACGCCCAGCACCTTGAACAGCGCCGGCTCGGGATAGGCCCAACTGCCGGCGTGGACCTTGAACCACTCCATCGCCGTGCCGGTCAGGTGGAACAGCAGGATCACCCGCGCTTCCTCCCAGGTTTCCAGCTTGCGCCACAGGAACAGCGCCTGGGTGGCCAGGGCGAACAGGAACAGCGCGTCGTAGCGGGCCAGCGGCCAGTCGGGTTGCCACACTGCCTTGGAGGCGACGATGGCGATCAGGAGCAGCCCGCCGAACAGGCAGGCCCAGCCCTGCTTGAGCACGAACATCGCCAGTTCGGCCACCCCATAGGGCAGGCGGGCGCGCGCCCAGTCACCCATCCGGCGTTCAAGACTGCGGGTTTCAGGCGGGGCGAGGGGCATCGGGGCCTTGGCCGGAAAGGAACAGGGCGCGACCCTGCGGTGCGCGCCCTGCGGCTGTCAAGGCAGGCGGATCAGAGGTCCGGGTAAATCGGGAAGCGGATGCACAGCGCCTCGACCGCGGCTTTCACCCTGGCCTCGACCGCGCCGTTGCCGTCTTCGCCGTTCGCGGCCAGCCCGTCCACCACCTCGGTGATCCAGCGGCCGATCTGGCGGAATTCGGCTTCGCCGAAGCCGCGGGTGGTGCCCGCCGGGGTGCCGAGGCGGACGCCCGAGGTGATGGTGGGCTTTTCGGTGTCGAAGGGGATGCCGTTCTTGTTGCAGGTGATGTGGGCGCGGCCGAGGGCCTTTTCGGTGGCATTGCCCTTCACGCCCTTGGGCCGCAGGTCGACCAGCATCAGGTGGCTGTCGGTGCCGCCGGTGACGATGTCGAGGCCGCCCTTCATCAGCTCATCCGCCAGCGCCTTGGCATTGGCGATGACCTGGGCCTGGTAGACCTTGAACTCGGGCCGCAGCGCCTCGCCAAAGGCGACGGCCTTTGCGGCGATGACGTGCATCAGCGGGCCGCCCTGGATGCCGGGGAAGATCGCCGAGTTCACCTTCTTGGCGATGTCCTCGTCATTGGTCAGGATCATGCCGCCGCGCGGGCCGCGCAGGGTCTTGTGGGTGGTGGTGGTGGCGACATGGGCATGCGGGAAGGGGCTGGGATACAGGCCCGCCGCCACCAGTCCCGCGAAGTGGGCCATGTCCACCAGCAACAGCGCGCCGACGGAATCGGCAATCGCGCGCATGCGGGCAAAGTCGATGATCCGCGGGATGGCGCTGCCGCCGGCGATGATCATCTTCGGCTTGTGCGCGGCCGCCAGTTCCGCGACCTGGTCGTAGTTCAGCGTCAGATCCTGCTTGCGCACGCCATACTGCACCGCGTGGAACCACTTGCCCGACTGGTTCGGTGCCGCGCCATGGGTCAGGTGGCCACCGGCATCCAGGCTCATCCCCAGGATGGTGTCGCCGGGCTTCAACAGCGCCATGAATACGCCCTGGTTGGCCTGGCTGCCCGAATTCGGCTGGACGTTGGCAAAGCGGCAGCCGAACAGCTGGCAGGCGCGCTCGATGGCCAGGTTTTCCGCCACGTCGACGAACTCGCAGCCGCCATAGTAGCGCCGGCCCGGGTAGCCCTCGGCATACTTGTTCGTCATCACCGAGCCCTGCGCCTCGGTCACCGCGCGGCTGACGATGTTCTCGCTGGCGATCAACTCGATCTCGTGGCGCTGGCGGTGCAGTTCCTGCGTGATTGCACCAAAGATCGCGGGGTCGCGCGAGGACAGGGTTTCGGTGAAAAAGCCGGTGTCGGACATGCGCGTCTCCATCAGGGCGGGGCGGGTTGCCCGGCGTTGTAGAGCAGGCGGATGCCCCGGAAAAGGCCGGAAACGACAGATGTCGCGGTGGCTGCGAAATCGACACGGCGCAAGGGGTTGAGTTTGCCGGATCGCCCGGCCAAGGTGGCGGGGCAGACAGGGGGGCGCATGGCGGTTCGGGCGGCGCAGCGCATCAGGTTCACGGCATCCAGGGCACCGGCGGCAATGGCGGCACTGGAACGTCTGACCGCGCGCTACGGACAATCGGACCTGCGCCGGGCCGAGGTGATCGTGGCGCTTGGCGGCGACGGCTTCATGTTGCAGACGCTGCACGCCAATGCGGCGCACGTGCTGCCGGTCTATGGCATGAACTGCGGAACCATCGGCTTTCTGATGAACGCCTATTCCGACGAAAGCCTGTCCGAGCGGCTGGCGGAGGCTGAGGAGGCGGTGCTGAACCCCTTGTCGATGCGGGCCGAGAACACCCGCGGCAAGGTGACCGAGGCGCTGGCGATCAACGAAGTGTCGCTGTTGCGCCAGGGGCCGCAGGCGGCCAAGCTGAAGATCTCGATCGACGGACGCGAGCGGCTGGAGGAACTGGTCTGCGACGGCGCGCTGGTCTCGACCCCGGCAGGTTCGACCGCATACAACTATTCGGCGCATGGCCCGATCCTGCCCATCGGCTCTGACGTGCTGGCGCTGACCGCGATGGCCGCCTTTCGCCCCCGCCGCTGGCGCGGCGCGGTTCTGCCCAAGGCGGCAGTGGTGCGCTTCGACGTGATCGAACCCGAGCGGCGTCCGGTCATGGCCGACGCCGACAGCCGGTCGTCGGTGCGCGACGTGGCCTGGGTGGCGGTGCGATCCGAACCCGACATCCGCCACCATCTGCTGTTCGACCCCGGCCACGGCCTGGAAGAGCGCCTGCTGACCGAACAATTCGCCTGACCGGGGCCACCGGGCCTTGCCTCCGGCGGGGTGCTTGCAGCCAGATGAAACAACAAGGTGCCCCTTGGCTTTCATCTGTCTGCAAATATCCCGGGGGTCAGGGGGCAGCGCCCCCTGCCCGAGGAGGAGCCTGAAAGGCGACGACGAGGCAAGAGGCTTGCGGCGCCCCGGCGCCGCGCCGCTGCTTCACCGCCGGTTCGACCAGGCGTCGAGCTTGCGATACAGCGTCGAGGGCGAGACCTCCAGTTCCCGCGCCGCGCGCGGGATCGAGCCGTCGTGGCGGGCAAGCGCCGCCTCGATGGCGCGGCGCTCGATCTCGGCAAGCGACAGCCCCGGCTCGGAAACCGGCACCAGGGCCGGGCGGGTCTCGGCGTCGCGCGGCAGGTCGAAGTTCAGCGCCGTGCCCGCCATCGCCAGCGGCAGCATCTCGGGCGTCACCGGCCCGCCGTCGTTCAGCACCACCGCGTTGCGCATCACGTTCAGAAGCTGGCGCACGTTGCCCGGCCAGTCCTGCGTCAGCAGAAAGGCCCGCGTCTCGGGCGCCAGGCCTTCGAACCGCTTGCCCTCCTCGGCTGCAAAACGCTCAAGTGCGGCCTCGGCGATCTCGATAATGTCGGGTCCGCGGTCGCGCAGGGGCGGCATGTGAACCGGCACGACGTAAAGCCGGTAGAACAGGTCCTCTCGGAAATGGCCCCGGCGCACGGCTTCCAGCGGGTCCCGGTTCGTCGCGCAGACGATGCGCACGTCCACCCGGCGCGGCTTGACTGCCCCGACCGGCTGGATCGTCGAGGTCTGCAGAAAGCGCAGCATCTTGGTCTGCAGGGGCAGGGCCATTTCGCAGACTTCGTCCAGGAACAGGGTGCCGCCATCGGCCGCCGCCGCCGCCCCCGGCTTGTCGGAAATCGCCCCGGTGAAGCTGCCCTTCATATGGCCGAAGACCTCACTTTCCAGCAGGTCCGGCGGGATCGCGCCGCAGTTCAGCGCGATGAAGGGGCCGTTTGCCCGGTTCGACCGCGCGTGCAGCGCCAGCGCCGCCAGTTCCTTGCCGGTGCCGCTTTCGCCGGTGATGAACACCGTCGCTTGCGACCGGGCCACCGAGGCGATGATCCGGTGAACCCGCTCCATCGCCTCGGACGAGCCGATGAAGGCGGCCCGTTCGGGCGGAACCGAGGCCAGATCGCCCGCCGGCTTGCGGCGTTCGGCCGGTGGCCGCGCCCCGGGCCTGGGTGCGGCCTCGCAGACGGTCTTCAGCGCGGTGAGCAGGCGGTCGGCGTCAAGCGGACGCAACAGCAGGTCGCGCGCGCCCGCCAGAGCGGTCGCCCCCCCGCTGTCGGTCGCCTCCGACGCGGCCAGTGCCAGAACCGCCAGGTCGGGCTTGGCCTGCAACATCTCGGCCAGCAGCGGACCGGCCGCGGACAGACCCAGGTCCAGAACCACGATCCGCGGGGTCAGCGCCCGGAACAGCCGCCGCGCATCCTCGGCCGTGGCTGCAAGCTGCAGCGTGAACCCCGCCGCCGCCAGCGACTGGCGCAGCGCCGCCTGTGGCAACGCCAGATCGCCCACCGCCAGGACCAGGGCCGGATCGGCGCGGCCCGGCGTCATCGCGCCCGCCCTCTTGCCTGATCGCTGCTCAGTGCCGTCATGCGTCTGGCCCCTGCTGCACGCCCACAGGCTGCCACGGGCGCGGGGCGCAAGTCCAGCCTCGCACCCGGTTTCCTGTCCGCGGCCCTAGCCGCGCGCCAGCCCCAGCGATTTCAGCGCCATGGCGATCTCGTCCAGGATCGCCGGGTCGTCGATCGTCGCCGGCATCTTCCAGGGCTGGCTGTCGGCGATCTTGACCATGGTCCCGCGCAGGATCTTGCCAGAGCGCGTCTTCGGCAACCGGTCCACCACCACCGCGCGCTTGAAGTCGGCGACCGGGCCGATGCGCTCGCGCACCAGCTTGACGCATTCCTTCACCACATCGTCATGGTGCCGGTTCGACCCCTTGTTGAGGCACAGGAAGCCCAGCGGCGACTGCCCCTTCAACTCGTCCGCCACCCCGATCACCGCGCATTCGGCCACGTCGCGGTGGCTGGCCAGCACCTCTTCCATCGCCCCGGTCGACAGCCGGTGCCCGGCGACGTTGATCACGTCGTCGGTGCGCGCCATGATGTAGAGATAGCCGTCCTCGTCGATGTAGCCGGCATCACCGGTCTCATAGTAGCCGGGGAAATGGGCAAGGTAGGACTTGCGGAACCGGTCGTCCGCGTTCCACAGCGTGGGCAGGGTGCCGGGGGGCAGCGGCAGCTTGACCGCGATGGCGCCCAGCGTGCCGGGGCCCATCGGGTGGCCGCCCTCGTCCAGCACCTGCACGTCATAGCCGGGCATGGCCACCGACGGAGAGCCGATCTTGACCGGCAGCGCCTCGATCCCCATCGGGTTGGCGGCGATCGCCCAGCCGGTCTCGGTCTGCCACCAGTGGTCGATCACCGGCACCTTCAGATGCTTTTGCGCCCAGAGGATGGTGTCGGGGTCGGCCCGCTCGCCCGCCAGATACAGCGTCCTCAGCGTCTTCATGTTGTAGTCGGTGACCAACTCGCCCGCCGGATCGTCGCGCTTGATCGCCCGCAACGCGGTGGGCGCGGTGAACAGCGCCTTCACCTTGTTCTCGCTGATCACCCGCCAGAAGGTGCCGGCATCCGGCGTGCCCACCGGCTTGCCCTCGAACACCACCGTGGTGCAGCCCGCCAAGAGCGGCGCATAACAGATGTAGCTGTGCCCGACGACCCAGCCCACGTCGCTGGCGGCCCAGAACACGTCGCCCGGGCCACAGTCATAGATCGCGCGCATGGTCCACATCAGCGCCACCATGTGGCCGCCGGTCGGGCGCACCACGCCCTTCGGCGCGCCGGTGGTGCCGCTGGTGTACAGGATATAGGCCGGGTGATCGCCCTCGACCGGCACGCAATCGGCCGGTTCCACGCCGAACTGGAAGGTGTGCCAGGCCACGTCGCGGCCCTCGACCAGCTTGGCCACTTCCTGCTCGCGCTGGAAGATCACGCAGAAGTCGGGCTTGTGTTCGGCCATGTCGATGGCGGCATCCAGCAGCGGCTTGTAGTGAACGATCCGGTTCGGCTCGATCCCGCAAGAGGCGGCGATGATCGCCTTGGGCGTGCAGTCGTCGATCCGCACCGCCAGTTCGTTCGCCGCAAAGCCGCCGAACACCACCGAGTGGATTGCGCCCAGCCGCGCACAGGCCAGCATCGCCTCCAGCGCCTCGGGGATCATCGGCATGTAGATGATGACGCGGTCGCCCTTTTCCACGCCCTTGGCGCGCAGCGCACCGGCCAGGCTGGCGACGCGGGCCTGCAGTTCCTTGTAGGTGATGCCCTTGCGCAGATGCGTGACCGGGCTGTCATGGATGATCGCCAGCTGGGCGCCGCGTCCGGCCAGCACATGCCGGTCCACCGCGTTCCAGCAGGCATTGGCGACGCCATCGGTAAACCACTCGTAGAGCGGCGCGCGGCTGTCGTTCAGGGCGGTGGTCGGCTTGCGCACCCAGTCGATGGCCCCCGCAGCATCCATCCAGAATCCCTCCGGATCGGTCTTCCAGCGCGCATAGATCTCGGCGTATCCCATCAGCCAGCCCTCCTCCCAAAGCGCTTCCCTGTTACGGCAGGCCCCCCTGCCGCGCAACAATGTTACCGGGAACAACGTACGGCTGTGACAAAATGTTTGCAGGATTTCGCGTATTCAGCTTGCGAATTTTTGCAAAGCCCAGGTTTCCGCGAAACCTGCCGCGAACTGCGGCCGATTTTGCAAAGTTGCCCGCCGCCCCGCCGGCCCCCGATTCCCCTCGGCCCTGCCTTCCTCTCTGAGAAATATCCCACGGGGGTGCGGGGGTGTGAAACCCCCGCCGCGACGCCTGCCGGCGCGCGCCGAGGCCTTGATGGTTTAACGTTGAACTATCGGCTGACCCTGGTCATCGACCGGCCCTGGCAGCAAACGCCGCGGCTTGCAAATCGCCGGAGCCGCCCGCACCATGGGAGCAAAGACCAGGGAGAGAGACATGACGGACACGCGCGCCGAAATCCGGCTGCCGACGAAGGAACTGCGCGATGACCTGCCGTTCTATACCGGGACGCTGGGGATGCGGCTGGACATGATCTATCCGGCCGACAACCCGCAGATCGCGGTGGTCTCGGGCCACGGGCTGCGCCTGCGGATCGAGAAGGGCGCGCCGGAAGGCCCCGGCACCATCCGCATCCTGACCGAAGCCCCCGACGCTTTTGCCGGCGGCCTGCGCGAACTGACCGCGCCGAACGGCACCCGCGTCGAGATCGACGAGCTGAACCCGCCCCTCGTCCTGCCCGCCACCGAACATGCCTTCGTGGTGCGGCGGCTGGCCGACAGCGCGCCCTGGGTGATCGGCCGGGCGGGGATGGAATACCGCGATCTGGTGCCCTCGCGCCTGGGCGGCGCGATGATCGCCAGCCACATCCGGGTGCCCGACGGCCCGGTGCCCGACATGGTGCATTACCACAAGGTCGGCTTCCAGCTGATCTTCTGCGTCGCCGGCTGGGTCGACGTGCTGTACGAGGACCAGGGCGGCCCGCTGCGCATCCATGCCGGCGACTGTTTCATCCAGCCGCCCGGCATCCGCCACAAGGTGCTGCATTCCGAAGGCGTGCAGGTGGTGGAAATCGGCGTGCCGGCCGAACACCTGACCGAGATCGACCACGAGATGACCCTGCCCACCCCGCAACTGCGCCCCGACCGCGAATGGGACGGCCAGCGCTTCGTGCATGACATCGGCGACAAGGGCGTCTTCGCCGCGTTCCGCATTCCGGGCTTCGAGGCCCGCGATACCGGGGTGAACGCCGCCACCAAGGGGGTGGCCAGCGTGCTGGTCGCGCGGCCGCTGGACAATGCCTTCGCCGCACCCTCGCCCTGGACGGTGCATGAGGGCGATATCCTCTTCAGCTTCGTGATCTCGGGCCACATGGTGCTGGAAGGGCAGGGGAAGGACCCGTTCCGCCTGTCGCCCGGCGATGCCTTCGTCATCCCG
Organism: Rhodobacter sp. Har01; assembly: GCF_020564565.1. GTDB lineage: Bacteria > Pseudomonadota > Alphaproteobacteria > Rhodobacterales > Rhodobacteraceae > Pseudogemmobacter. The sequence continues at coordinate 44,487 of NZ_JAJCTD010000003.1, read as the reverse complement.
CCGGGCCTTGCGACCCGCTACGCCGAGCCGACCGAGGACCTGCAACTGCTTGAGGTCACCCTGCCCGGCAACCCGCCCACCCGCGCCGTGCCCGCACCCTGACCCGCGCGCCCGGCTTGCACTCGGCCCGGCGCAGGGCCACAGTCGGGGCAACAAGACCGGGCGGAGGCGCAGGCATGGATCTTCTGAAGGCCGCAACCGAGGTGCGCGAGCACGCCTGGGCGCCCTATTCACGTTTCAAGGTGGGGGCGGCGATCCGCGCCGCCTCGGGCCGCGTCTATGTCGGCTGCAACGTCGAGAACGTGGCCTATCCCGAGGGCACCTGCGCCGAGGCCGGCGCCATTGCGGCCATGGTGGCCGGCGGCGATACCGTGATCGAAGAGGTCTGCGTGATCGCCGACAGCCCCGAGCCGGTGCCGCCCTGCGGGGGCTGCCGCCAGAAGATCGCTGAATTTGCGGCGCAGGGGGTGCGGGTGACCCTGGCCACGACCCAGGGCAAGCGCAAGGTGATGACGGTGGCCGACCTGTTGCCCGGCGTGTTCTCGGCCGCGCATATGGGCCGGGCCTGATGGACGCGCGCCTGATCATCGCCAAGCTTCGCGACGGGGTGCCGCCGTCGGCGGACGAGATCTCCTGGTTCGCGCAGGGCCTGGCGTCGGGGGCTGTCACCGATGCCCAGGCCGGGGCCTTTGCCATGGCCGTGCTGCTCAAGGGCCTGGGCGAGGCGGGCCGCGTCGCCCTGACCCGCGCCATGCGCGACAGCGGCAAGGTCATGGCCTGGGACCTGCCCGCCCCGGTGGTGGACAAGCATTCCACCGGCGGGATCGGCGACTGCGTGTCCTTGTTGCTGGCCCCGGCGCTGGCGGCCTGCGGGGCGATGAACCCGATGATCTCGGGCCGCGGACTGGGCCACACCGGCGGCACGCTGGACAAGCTCGAGGCGATTCCCGGCTTCCGCACCGGCCTGAGCGAGGCCGATTTCCGCACCCAGGTGGCCCGGATCGGCTGCGCCATCGTGGCGGCCTCGGCCGACCTCGCGCCTGCCGACAAGCGGCTCTATGCCATCCGCGACGTGACCGGCACGGTGGAAAGCATCGACCTGATCACCGCCTCGATCCTGTCGAAGAAACTGGCGGCGGGGCTTGAGGCGCTGGTGCTGGACGTGAAATGCGGCTCGGGTGCGTTCATGAAGACGCTTGACGATGCCGAAGCGCTGGCGCGGGCGCTGGTCGGCACGGCGCAGGGGGCGGGCTGCATGACCGCGGCGCTGATCACCGACATGTCGCAGCCGCTGGCCACCGCGGCCGGCAATGCGCTTGAGGTGATCGAGGTGATGGAGACGCTGACCGGCACCTCGGTCAACGTGGCGCTGCGCGACCTGACGGTGGCGCTGGGCGGCGAGGTGCTGGCGCTGGCGGGGCTGGCGGCGGATGCCGAGGATGGTGGCGGCCGAATCTCCCGGGCGCTGGAAAGCGGCGCGGCGGCCGAGCGTTTCGGCCAGATGGTGGCGGCGCAGGGCGGGCCGGCGGATTTCGTCGAGCGCTGGCCAGACCGGCTGCCGGCCGCTCCGGTGGTGCGCGAGGTGCCGGCGCTGGCCGATGGCTATGTGGCGGCGATCGACGGCCAGGTGCTGGGCAATGCCGTGGTGCACCTGGGCGGCGGCCGGCTGCGCGAAGGCGACAAGGTCAACCCCTCGGTCGGCCTGTCGGACCTGGCGGGAATCGGCGAGGAAACCGGCGCGGGCGTGCCCATCGCGATGGTGCATGCCGCCAGCGATGCGGCGGCCGAGGCCGCGGTAAAGGCGGTGCAGGCGGCCTACCGGATTGTCCCGGATGTGCCGGACGAGCCGCCCCTGGTGATGAAGAGGATCGCCTGAAAGATGGCACGGGCGTTTCTGATCGTGATGGATTCGGTCGGTGCCGGTGGCGCGCCGGATGCGGCGGCCTTCGGCGACGAGGGCGCAAACACCCTGGGACATATCGCGGCGGCCTGTGCTGCCGGCCAGGCAGAAGAGGGGCGGTCGGGCCCCTTGCGGATGCCCAACCTTGACGGGCTGGGGCTGGGGGCGGCGGTGCGGCTGGCCTCGGGCGCGGCGATGGAGGGGTTTGCGGCGGTGCCTCGGGGCCTGTGGGGCGCGGCCGAAGAGGTGTCCCGCGGCAAGGACACGCCCTCGGGGCATTGGGAACTGGCCGGCGTGCCGGTGCCCTGGGACTGGACCTACTTCCCGAAGACGGTGCCGGCCTTTCCGCCCGACCTGGTGGCGCTGGTCTGCAAGCTGGCCGGCACAGCCGGCATCCTGGGCAACTGCCACGCCTCGGGCGTGCCGATCATTGCCGAGCATTGCGAAGCGCATCTGCGGACCGGCTGGCCGATCTGCTATACCAGCGCCGACAGCGTGTTCCAGATCGCCGCGCATGAAGAGGCCTTCGGGCTGGACCGGCTGTTGCAGCTGTGTGCCGACCTGGCCCCGCATCTGCATGCGATGAAGGTCGGCCGGGTGATCGCGCGGCCCTTCACCGGCACATGCGGCGACTTCCACCGCACCGCCAACCGGCACGACTATGCCATCGCGCCGCCCTCGCCCACGCTCCTGGACTGGGTGCAGGGCGCGGGGCGACAGACCCATGCCATCGGCAAGATCGGCGACATCTTCTCGATGCGGGGGGTGGGTCAGCTCTGGAAGGGCAAATCCGACGCTGACCTTTTCGAACATCTGGTGCGGTTGGGGGCGAAGGCCAAGTCAGGTTCCTTGACCTTTGCGAACTTTGTCGAGTTCGACAGCCTGTATGGCCACCCGCGCGACGTGTCGGGCTACGCGCGCGCGCTTGAATGGTTCGATGCCGCGCTGCCGCGGTTCCTGGCCACCCTGCGGCCCGGCGATCTGGCGATCTTCACCGCCGACCACGGCAACGACCCCACCTGGCACGGCACCGAGCACACCCGCGAGCGGGTTCCGGTGGTGGGCTGGGGCGCCGTCCCGCGCAGGATCGGGCTGCGCGGCTTTGTCGATGTGGCGGCCTCGGTGGCGAGACACCTGCAGGTCGTGCCGCAGGGGGCGGGCCGGAGCTTCCTCTGACCGGACGCCCCGGGGGCGCTGCCCCCGGACCCCCGGGGTATTTGGGCCAAGATGAAGCGGCGGGCGGCGGGGTGCGCTTGACGGCGTCCGTCGCGGCGTCGATACCGGGGCAGGATCGCTGAGGAGGGCTGCCCATGCTGGATCATCTGACCGTCGTCACCCACCCGCTGGTGCAGCACAAGCTGAGCCTGATGCGCGACAAGGACACCTCGACCGCCAGTTTCCGCAAGCTGCTGCGCGAGATCAGCCTGCTTCTGGCCTATGAGGTCACCCGCGAGCTGCCGATGACGACCCGCCGCATCGAGACCCCGCTCTGCGAGATGGACGCCCCCGTCATCGAGGGCAAGAAACTGGCGCTGGTCAGCATCCTGCGGGCCGGCAACGGCCTTCTGGACGGCATCCTTGAGTTGATCCCGGCCGCCCGGGTGGGGTTTGTCGGGCTTTACCGCGACCCCGAGACGCTGCACCCGGTGCAATACTACTGCAAGCTGCCCGACCAGCTGGAGGACCGGATTTCCATCGTGGTCGATCCGATGCTGGCCACCGGCAATTCCAGCGCCGCCGCGGTGTCGCTACTGAAGAAGGCCGGGGCCAGGCAGATCCGGTTCCTCTGCCTTCTGGCGGCGCCCGAGGGCATTGCCCGGATGAAGGAGGCGCATCCCGACGTGCCGATCGTTACTGCGGCGGTGGACAGCCACCTGAACGACCACGGCTATATCGTGCCGGGCCTGGGCGACGCCGGCGACCGGATGTTCGGCACCAAGTAGCGGCCCGGCGCGCAGCCTCTTTACTCGCTCAAGCGGTTGTTCCACACTTGCGCGACTGCTTGGGGGTCGTTCATGTTCGGGAAAGTTCTGTCGGCGGCCTGCCTCGCCGCTGTGTGTGCCGCCGCGCCGGCCTTGGCCCAGCTCAGGGAGCCGGCCGAAGTGCCGCCCAGTTCCTACAAGGGCCAGCAATACGTCGACAGCGCCGGCTGCGTGTTCTTGCGCGCGGGCTTCGGCGGCAAGGTGACCTGGGTGCCGCGGGTGACGCGCGACCGCAAGCAACTGTGCGGCTATCCGCCCTCGGGCGCCCCCGTGGCCCCGACCGAAATGGCGGGCGCTGCATCTGCAGCCCCCGCGCCGGCCCCGAATCCGACTCTGGCCCCGGCTCCGGCCGACACCGCGATGGCGGCGGCCGAGCCGGCGCCGAAGCCGGTGGCCAAGACCACGGCCAAGGCGAAGGCAAAGCCCCGGGCCGGGGTTGAGACGGTCAGGCTGGTGCCCGAGGCCCCGCCGCCGGGGGCCGATCTGCGCCTGGCCTGCCCGGCCGACACGCCGGTCGCGCAGCGGCTCAAGCTGCGCGGCGGCGGCTCCAAGGTGATGTGCACCCGGGGCGACGGGTCGCTGGACGGGGCCAGCCTGCCGATCCTGGTCGACGGCAGCCTGGACGGGGTTCCGGTCGGCTATGCCGCCTGGGCGGCCGATGGCGGCGCGGCTTCTGGCGAGGTGACGGCGACCGCCGGCGCTGGCGCGGGGGCGGTGGATAAGACTTCGGACAAGCTGCCTGCGGGCGTGCCGCCGCCGGGCTACAAGCTGGCCTGGACGGATGACCGACTGAACCCGAACCGCGGCAAGCAGACCGTCGACGGCGTCTATCAGCAGGACGAGGTCTGGACCCGGACGGTGCCGGCCGAACTGCGCGAAGACTGGCAAAAGCCGAAGCCCCCGCTGACAGTGATCGTGCGCCACCGGGACGGAAGCACCTCCGAGCATGAGGGCGTGGTGGTCTCGACCAAGTCGGACGGGCGTCGCGTGGTGCAGATCGGCGAAGCTTCGGCCGGGCGGCTGATGGTGCAGGTCGGCACCTTCGGCGTGCCCTCGAACGCCGAAGGCGCGGCCGGGCGGCTTGGCGCCCTGGGCCTGCCGGTGGCACGCGGGTCGCTCAAGGGTGGGGCGCTGACGGTGGTCTATGCCGGACCCTTCGCCTCGGCGGCCGAGGCGGGGGCGGCGCTGGCGGCCGCCCGCAAGGCCGGCTTCAGCGATGCGATGATCGTCCGCTAGGCCGGCGGCGCGGCGGCCTGGCGGTTCAGTCGCTGCAGACCGATTGCAGGGAGATCCAGTCGTCGTCGGGCAACAGCGGGCTGGGCATCAGACCACGGTAGGGATCGCCCTCCAGCAGGCCGGCGGTGGCCTTGCCCGAAGGATCGCGCCAGCGGGCATAGGCCGAGAGCGGCACCTGTGCGTCCCTTGCGGCCTGGATCAGCGTGGCATCGGCCAGCGGCGGCGGGGCGGCGCTCAGGAAAGCCTCGCCATAGCCCGCCAGCGCCGCGGCGGGCAACTCGCCCGAGGTGAGCAGTTCGAAGCTTGCCCGCAGCCCGGCGTGGTCAAGGATCGGCAGCAGCGGGTCATCGCCCCGTGCGGCCACGCCTTCCGCCAGGGCGGCAGCGGCCAGTGCCTCGGGGGTGTCGGTCTCGACCAGACTTCCTGGCAGCAGGATCACGCCGCCGGGCAGGTGGGCGGGGCGCAGCAGGCCTTCGGGCAGCAGGTAGAGGATCGGCGTGTCCTCGGGGCCGAAGACCCGTTCCGAAAGCTTGGCCAGCGCCGGTAGCCCCAGCGCCCCGTCGCAGGGCGCGCCGGTCAGGCGGGTGACGTCGTCCAGCGCGCGCTGGCCGATCTCGGCCCGCTTGGCCGCCGGCACCACGCTGGCGGTGTGGGTCTTCAGCACCCCCGGCAGAACCAGCACCGCGACCAGCAGGATTGCCAGCGTGGTGCCGCCGATCAGCACCGCCCGCAGCCGGCCTGGCCGCGGCGTGGCCTGGCGCACCGCCGCCTGCACCGTCTTCAAGGCGGCGATCATGTCGTCGTCGGTCAGTTCCAGGGTCTCGGCCGTCTCTTCGCCCGGGGCGAACAGCGCCGGCCGCTCGCCCGGGTTGCGCCGCACCACCGCCGGCAGCGACCAGTGGCTCAGCACGGCCTCGGACCGCGGGTCGGTCAGCATCAGCGTGGCCTCGCCCAGCCGGACGACCACCTCTTGCCGCTGGCCACCCGCAGCCTCGCGCCAAAGCCCCGAGGTCTCTAGCCGCTGATACTTCTTCAGTGCCGTCATCGGCCCCTGCCAGCCCCGTTCCCTGCCCCGGGGAACCTTAGCCGCCGCCGCCGCAGGGCACAATCAGATCAGCTTGGCCACCGCGCGCAGTTCGAACTTCTGGATCTTGCCGGTGCTGGTCTTCGGCAATTCGTGAAAGATCACGTGCTTGGGCGTCTTGAACCCGGCCAGCAGGTCCCGGCAATGCGCGATCAGCTCCGCCTCGGTCGCCGATTGCCCCGGCTTCAGCTCGACAAAGGCACAGGGCACCTCGCCCCACTTCTCGTCGGGCTTGGCCACCACGGCGCAAAGGTTCACCGCCGGGTGTTTCATCAGCGCGCCCTCGACCTCGACCGAACTGACGTTCTCGCCGCCCGAGATGATGATGTCCTTGGCCCGGTCGGTGATCTGCAGATAGCCGTCGGGGTGCTGCAGCGCGATGTCGCCCGACCGGAACCAGCCGCCCTTGAAGGCCTCGGCGGTGGCTTCGGGGTTGCGGTAGTAGCCCTTCATCACCAGGTTGCCGCGCATCGCGATCTCGCCCAGGTGATGGGCGTCGCGCGGCACCGGCACGCCGTGGGTGTCATGCGCTTCGGCGCCCTCCAGCATCGCCATCCGCACGCCTTGCCGCGCCTTGTAGTCGGCCCGCCGGGCGCCCTCGGTCCCGTCCCAGTCGGGCTGCCACAGGCATTCGGTCGAAGGTCCGTAGGTCTCGGTCAACCCGTAGACCTGGGTCACGTTGAACCCCAAGGGCTCGAACGCCGCCAGCGTTGCGGCGGGCGGAGGGGCGCCGGCGGTGAACACCTCGACGATATGCGAAAATTCGCGCCGCTCCTCGGGTCTTGCGTTCACCATCGTGTTCAACACGATCGGCGCGCCGCCGAAATGGGTGACGCCTTCGTCGGCGATGGCATCGTAGATCGCCTTCGCCGTCACGTCGCGGCAGCAGACCAGGGTGCCGCCCAGCATCGGCAGCATCCAGGTGTGGCACCAGCCGTTGCAGTGGAACAGCGGCACGATGGTCAGGTAGACCGGGAACAGCGTCATCCGCCAGCCGATGGCATTCGCCGTGGTCGCCAGATAGGCGCCGCGGTGGTGGTAGACCACACCCTTGGGCCGCCCCGTGGTGCCGCTGGTGTAGTTGATCGCCAGCGATTCCCATTCATCCTCGGGCATCAGCCAGTCGAACCCGGGATCGCCCTTTTCCAGCAGTCCCTCATAGGTCAGGTAGTGACCCGAGGCCTGGTGCCCGTGGTCCACCACCTCGATGATCTGCGGCGCAGCGCCGTCCATCTTGCGGATCGCCTGCTCGGCCAGCGCGATGAAGGCGCTGTCGCACAGCACCAGCTTGGCCCCGGCATGGCCGAAGATATAGGCCACCGTGTCCACGTCCAGCCGGGTGTTGATGGTGTTCAAGACCGCCCCGCAGGCCGGCACGCCGAAATGCGCTTCGGCCTGGGCGGGGATGTTCGGCAACAGCGTCGCCACCACGTCGCCCGGCCTTATGCCGCGCCGGGTAAGCGCGCTGGCCAGAAGCGTCACCCGCGCCGCATAGTCCGCATAGCTGAGTCGCCTGTCCTTCCAGACCACCGCCGTCCGTTCGGCAAAGACATCCGCCGCGCGTTTCAGATGCGACAGCGGCGTCAGCGGCACATGGTTCGCCGCGCACTTGCCCAACCCCGTCTCGTCGGCCAGCCAGCCCATCTCTTCTCCTCCCCCGCATGTCGCTTTCAAGCGCGCAGTCCGCAGGTTAGCAGGCTTGACTGCGGACGGAAGCGAAGGATTTTCCGCAATCATGGCCCAGGCCGACAGAACGCTTTTTGCCGCCGGGCTGATCCTGATCTATGCCACGGTCATCGGCTTCACCGACAATTATGTCCGGGTGATCGCGGCCGAGGCGGGCCTCTGGCAATTCCACGTCACCCGGGCCGTGATGGCGCTTGCGCTGCTGGGGCTGATGATGCCGCTTCTGGGCCTGCGGCTGCGACCGGTCAGGCTGCGGTCGGTGGTGGCGCGGTCGGCGATCCATGGCACCGCGATGCTGATCTACTTCGGCGCGCTGGCCTTCCTGCCGGTGGCCATCGTCGCTGCCGGCCTGTTCACCGCGCCGATCTTCGTGCTGCTGATCTCGCGCTTCGTCTACGGCCACCGCATCGGCCCCATCCGCATCCTGGCCGTGGCCGCGGGTTTCCTGGGCGTCATCCTGGTGCTTGGCCCCGAGGCCCTGTCCGGCGCCTCGCTGGCGGCCGTGCTGCCGGTGGCAGCGGGCGCCATGTATGCCCTGGGCAACATCGCCACCAAGGAGTGGTGCGCCGAGGAAAGCGCCGAGACCCTGCTGGCGGGGTTCTTCACCGCGCTGGGCCTGTTCGGCCTGATCGGCATGGCGGTGCTGGCCGTCCTGCCGGTGGTCGCGCCGGCGGGGCCGGAGGGGTTCCTGATGCGCGGGCCGGTCTGGCCCTCTTCGACCTTCTATTTCTGGACCTTCATCCAGGCCACCGGCTCGCTTCTGGGCGTCGGGATGATGATCCGGGCCTACCAGATTGCCGATGCCGGCCGGGTCAGCGTGCTGGAATACGTCATCCTGCCCGCCTCGGCCTTCTGGTCCTGGGCGATCTGGGGCGAAACGCTGTCGGCCCTGGCCTGGATCGGCATGGCGCTGATCGTGGTCGCCGGGCTGATGATCGCGCTGCGGGCGCGGGCCGGCAAGGCGGCCCATGCCTGCCCCGACACGGCCGAGGATCACGCCGCCCCCGCCTTCGACCCGCCCGAGGAGGAAGCCGCCCCGATGCCCCGCCCCGCCCTGATCCGCCCCGACCTGATCCGCCCCGACCTGGCCCGCTGGAACAGCCGCTTCGACACCGCCGATTTCGTCTTTGGCGAGGGGCCCAACACGTTTCTCGCCCGTCACGCCGCGGACCTGCCCGCGGGCAAGGCCCTTTGCGTCGCCGATGGCGAGGGCCGCAACGGCGTCTGGCTGGCGGCGCGGGGCTGGCAGGTGACCAGCCTTGATTTCTCGGCCGTGGCGCAGCGCAAGGCGGCCGATCTGGCCACCCGCCATGGCGTGACGCTGCATCTGGTCGAGGCCGACGTGCATGACTGGCCCTACCCCGAGGCCGCCTTCGACCTCGTGGTCGACGTGTTCTCGCAGTTCAGCACGCCCCAGCAGCGGGCGCGCAAATGGGAGGGGATGCTGCGCGCCCTGCGCCCCGGCGGCGCGCTGATCGTGGTCGGCTACACGCCGCGGCAACTGCTCCACCGCACCGGCGGCCCCTCGGAAGAGGCGAACCTCTACACCCCCGCGCTGTTGCGCGACGCCTTCGGCGACCTTCGGATCGACCTGCTTGAGGAGACCGAAGAGGTGCTGGACGAAGGCGCGGGCCATTCCGGCCTGTCGGCCGTGGTTGGCCTTGTTGCCACCAGACCGGCCTGAAACGGCGGTCTACTTGCCCATCGCCTCGCGCCAGTGCTTGCGGCACAGGCTCTGGTAGGTCTCGTTGCCGCCGATCACCACCTGCTCGCCGGTCTTCAGCGCCCGCCCGTCCGGCCCTTTGCGGACCACCATCGTCGCCTTGCGGCCGCAATGGCAGATGGTGCGGACCTCGCGCATCTCGTCGGCCCAGGCCAGCAGTGCGGCCGATCCGGGGAACAGGTTGCCCTGGAAATCCACCCGCAGCCCGTAGGCCATGACCGGCACCTTCAGGTCATCGACCACGCGGGCCAGTTGCCAGACCTGATCCTGCGACAGGAATTGCGCCTCGTCGATGAAGACGCAGGCGACCGGCCCTTGCGCCATCCGGGCCAGGATCTTGGCGAACATGTCTTCGCCAGGCTCGAAGGTATCGGCATCCGCGCCGATCCCGATCCGGCTGCCGATCCGTCCCACCCCCGCGCGGCCATCGAAGCGCGCGGTGATCAGATAGGTCTCCATGCCACCTTCGCGGTAGTTGTGGGCCGCCTGCAGAAGCAGGGTCGATTTGCCCGCATTCATGGTCGAATAATGGAAGTGAAGCTTGGCCATGCCCCCGCCTACCGCCGCAAAAAGCGGCACGCAAGCCTGCGCGAGCGGGTGGGGGCCGCGTTCCGGTGGTGGCATGAAACGACACGGTCCGGAAAGACACGGGCGGGGGTGCGTCGGGCCTGAAACCATCCACGCGACCGGCAAGCGCCGGTCAAACCATTCACTCGAACCAGACCCGCCAACTGCAAAGTTGCCTGACCCACGCCCCGAAGGACACGTGCACGGCGAACCCCCACCCTAAGCCGATGCTGGGGACACCGGCCACTCGCTACAGTCCCGGTTGCCCGGAACGTCTTTATCCATGACAAAGACTTGTTGCGGGATTAATGGGAAAATCGATGGTGTTTTCCCCGAACGAGTCGCCGCAAAGGCGCGGAGGCGCAGGATGTCGACAGCAAGCTATCTCAAGAAGCACACCGAAGCCCTGGTGAAGGACGTGGGCATCGAGGCAGCCTGCGCGATCACCGGCAAGTCGAAGGCGACGCTGGGCCGCTACTATTCGGACAGCGACGAGCATGACGACCGTTTCATGCCGATCGACGTGGTGGCCGAGCTGGAGTCCGCCGCGCGCTTTCCGCATGTGACGGCGGCGCTGTGCGACCTGCGCGGCATCACCCTCAGCTACGATGCCGAGAAGCGCAACGCCGCGTCCAAGGGGGTGAACCAGGACGTGGTCGCCCTGGCGCAGCGCTTTGCCATGCTGATGAGCGAATACAACTCGGCCATCGGCGACGGCCGGATCACCATCAACGAGGCCAAGCGGATGCTGCGCGAGACCCTGGCCATCCAGCAGGTGCTGCTGGAGATGAAGCTGAACCTGGAAGACGAGGTCAGCTAGTCCGGCTGCGCTTCGGGGCCTGCCCGCCGCCTGCCGCCCGCGGCTTGGGCGCCTGCGGCCGGCCAGCCGGCTTTGGCCCCGACTTCGCCGGGTTCTTGGTCTGCTGCTGGCCCTGGCGCCCGCCGCCCTGCGCCCGCTGCCCGCGGTTCTGGCCGGGCCGCGGCGCTGCCGCCACCACATCGGCCGCCCAGGGCGCGCCGCCGATCACCGGGATCACCTTTTTCAGGATCTTCTCGATGGCCTGCAACTCACCCATCTCGGCCGGGGCGCAGAAGCTGATGCTGGAGCCATTGGCCCCCGCCCGCGCCGTGCGGCCGATGCGGTGGACGTAGTTTTCCGGCACGTTGGGCATGTCGTAGTTGTAGACGTGGCGCACCGTGGGAATGTCGATGCCGCGCGCGGCGACGTCGGTGGCGACCAGCACGTCCAGTTCCTCGGCGCGGAATTCGGCCAGCACCCGGTCACGCTGGCCCTGGCTGCGGTTGCCGTGGATGGCGCCGACCTTGAAGCCCCAGACGCCCAGCACCTTGGCCAGCTTGTCGGAGCCGTGCTTGGTGCGGCAGAACACCAGCGCTTGTTCGCCTTCATGCGTCTTGAGGTAGGTCTCCAGCAGCTTGGCCTTGTCGCCGTTGGGAATGAAATGCACCGCCTGAGACACCTTCTCGGCCGGCTTGCCGGGGGGGGCCACCTGCACCTTGACCGGGTCGCGCAGGTAGGTGGCGGCGATCTCGTCGATGTCCTTGGGCATGGTGGCGCTGAACATCAGGGTCTGGCGCCGCAGGGGAATGTGCTTGGCGATCCGGCGCAGGGCGTGGATGAAGCCCATGTCCAGCATGTGGTCGGCCTCGTCCAGCACCAGATAGCCGCATTTCTCAAGGGAGACATCGCCGCGGTCGATCAGGTCCTGCAGCCGGCCGGGGGTGGCGACCAGCACGTCGGCCCCGCGCACCAGCGCCTGCGACTGCTTGTTGATCGAGGCCCCGCCGACCACCATGACCACCTTGATCGCGGTGCCCTTGGTGAAGATCTCCAGATGCTCGCGGATCTGGTTGGCCAGTTCCCGGGTGGGCACAAGGATCAGCGCGCGCACGTTCTTGGGGCCGGGGGGATGCCCGATGTCGAGCAGGCGGTGCAGCAGCGGCAGGCCAAAAGCAGCGGTCTTGCCGGTGCCGGTCTGCGCCAGGCCCAGCAGATCCTTGCCGGCCATGATCGCGGGGATCGCCTGCGCCTGGATCGGCGTCGGCACCCGCATCACGGTTTTCTCAAGGGCTTTCAGCAGTTTGGGCGAAAGGCCCAGGGCTTCGAAGGTGGTCATGTCAGGTCCGTTCCGTCAGAGGGCAAACGACCCTCGTCGCCAGGGAACCCCGGTGACCGTGCCGCTTGCGGCGCCCCTGCGTGATGGTGGGAACCTGGTGTCCGGGCCAGAAGGTGCTCACGCGGCACGGGCATCGGACCGGTCGGAGATGGGCCTTCCGGCGCGACAAGTCAAGCGCCGCGTGGGACGGGACGCCCAGAGGGCCGGAGAGCGACCGTCCAGTGGACGGTCGCCCGGCCCGATTGCCCGCAGGCCGTGAGGCCGCAGGGCAAGGGGGGTGCGGCTGGGTCTGCGGGTTGGAAATCGGGACGCGCCTGCCTGGGCGGGCGCGGAACGCGCCTGCCGAGGGGCAGGCAGGCGCGGCCCGATTTGTCGCGGGACAAATCGGGCGGGGTAGGCGACTTTTGGCATGTGACGTCTAGCCCTTTTCGCCTATGCTGACGTGCAGCTAAGAGTGCGCCAGACCTTGACCACAGCGAGTTGTTGCTGTCCATGCCTTGCCTTTTTTGCCGTTCAAATACCGAGCCAGCGGACCGACGTGAGCATATTGTTCCGGAGTCTCTGGGAGGCGATGATTCTTTTTGCGCGCCTAAAGGTTCAGTCTGCAATCGATGCAATCAGTACTTTGGAACTACGGTTGAGCGTGAGGCGCTGGATGACTATCCGTTCAATATTCTGAGGATATCGAATGGCATCATCACAAAGCGTGGAAAATGGGCTTCGATGAAATCAGATCTTGGGAGACTCAGCGCATCCCCTTGGAAGAATACTATTGGTCTCGATCCAAAGAACGTTGAAATTGAAAACAGAATTCTTTCTGGCGGCTTAGACAGAATGCTTGTCTACGCTGAGCCCAGAAAGCCAGTCGCACAATGTCGGCTACTCATCAAGATGGGACTCGAGGCTGTTTCATTCGCAGATGAAGCCTTCGCCCAAAGAGACAAATACAACGCCGCAAGAAGTTTTGCCCGATCACCGAGACGAGGTGATCGCTGGTGGTATTTGATTTGTGGAACTCATCTGCTAAACGATGACGATGGATCAGCTTCGGCAACACTCTTACACGTAGAGGACCGCTGGAACATGCTTCACTTTCATATCGGCAGTTTTGACTTCTTTGTTCCGCTAACAAAAGAGATCTTACCGACTGATTTGGAGAAATTGCCAGAACCGGATTATCGATTTGTCGAAGTGCGGGTTTAGTTACGCAAACTTACCCCTGCAACGTCCTAACCCCATACCCTTCGCCCCGCGCCTTCATCGCCTCCACGGCCGCGATGCTCGCCGCGGCCGTGGTGAAGTAGGGGATCTTGTCCATCAGGGCGACGCGGCGGATGTCTCGGCTGTCGGAAACGGCCTGGGTGCCGTCGGTGGTGTTCAGCACCAGGGCGATGTCGCCGTTCTTCAGGCGGTCGACGATGTTCGGGCGGCCTTCGTAGACTTTGGCGACGCTTTCGCTGGGCACTCCGTGCCCGCTTAGCCAGGTGGAGGTGCCGCGGGTGGCGACGATCTGGAAGCCCATCGCCACGAGGTCGCGGGCGGCGGCCGCAAGGGGCTCGGTCTTGTCCGTGTCCTTGACGGACAGGAAGACGCGGCCGGTTTCGGGCAGGTGGGTGCCTGCGCCCATCTGGGCCTTGAGGAAGGCCAGCGCGAAGGTGCGGTCCCAGCCCATCACCTCTCCGGTCGAGCGCATTTCCGGGCCGAGGAGCGGGTCGACGCCGGGGAAGCGGGCGAAGGGGAGGACGGCCTCTTTGACGCTGAACCAGGGCGTGATCGGGTCGGCCAGCGTCATCGGGTCGGCCAGCGGCAGGGGGCTGTCGGGGCCGACATCGGCGGCGTAGGGCGCGCGCATGGGGAAGTTCGACAACGGCTCACCCGCCATCAGGCGGGCGGCGATGCTGGCGATGGCGCTGTCGGTGGCCTTGGCCACGAAGGGCACGGTGCGGCTGGCGCGGGGGTTCACCTCCAGCACGTAGATCACCCCGTCCTTGATGGCGAACTGCACGTTCATCAGCCCGACGACGTTCAGCGCGCGGGCCATCTGGACGGTCTGGCGCTTCAGCTCCTCGACCGTGGCGGCGGAGAGCTGGTGCGGCGGCAGGCAGCAGGCGCTGTCGCCGGAATGGACGCCGGCCTCTTCGATATGCTCCATGATGCCCGCGACGTGGACGTTGGTGCCGTCCGACAGGGCGTCGACATCGACCTCGACGGCGCCGGAAAGGTAGCTGTCCAGCAGCACCGGGCTGTCGCCCGAGACCTGCACGGCGGTGGTGATGTAGCGTTCCAGCTGCTCATCCGAGCGGACGATCTCCATCGCGCGGCCGCCGAGGACGAAGCTGGGACGGATGACCAGCGGATAGCCGACGTCGCGCGCCACGGCGAAGGCCTGGTCGCGCGAGCGGGCGGTGCCGTTGTGGGGCTGGCGGAGGCCAAGGGCGTGAAGGAGGCCCTGGAACCGCTCGCGGTCCTCGGCCAGGTCGATGGCGTCGGGGGTGGTGCCGAGGATCGGGATGCCGCTTTCGTGCAGGGCGTTGGCGAGTTTCAGGGGCGTCTGGCCGCCGAACTGGACGATCACGCCGTGCAGCGTGCCGTTTTCCTGTTCCACGCGCAGGATTTCCAGCACGTGTTCCAGCGTCAGCGGTTCGAAATACAGCCGGTCCGAGGTGTCGTAGTCGGTCGAGACGGTTTCCGGGTTGCAGTTGACCATGATGGTCTCATAGCCCGCCGCGGTCAGGGCAAAGCAGGCGTGGCAGCAGCAGTAGTCGAACTCGATGCCCTGGCCGATGCGGTTGGGGCCGCCGCCGAGGATGACCACCTTTTTCGCGGCCGAGGGGCGGGATTCGCATTCCACGTCGCCCATCGCGGGGGATTCGTAGGTGGAATACATGTAGGGGGTCTGGGCCTCGAACTCGGCGGCGCAGGTGTCGATGCGCTTGAAGACGGCGCGGACGCCGAGGCGTTGCCGGGCCCGGCGGATTTGCGCCTCGTCGCGGCCGGTCAGCTTGGCGAGGCGGGCGTCGGTGAAACCCATCATTTTCAGCGCGCGCAGGGCTTCGGCGGTGACGGGCAGGCCATCGCGGCGGATTTGCGCCTCGGTTTCGATGATCTCGCGGATGCGGGCCAGGAACCAGGGGTCGAAGGCGGTGATGGCTTCGATCTCGTCGTTCGACAGTCCGTGGCGCATGGCCTGGGCGATGGTGCGCAGCCGGTCGGGGGTGGCCAGGCTGAGGGCCTTGGAGATGGCGGCCTTGTCGGGCGCGCCGGGGATGGCGATCTCGTCGAAGCCGGTGAGGCCGGTTTCCAGGGACGCCAGGGCCTTTTGCAGGCTTTCGTGGATGGTGCGGCCGATGGCCATCGCCTCGCCCACCGATTTCATCGCGGTGGTGAGGTTGGGTTCCGAGCCGGGGAATTTCTCGAAGGCGAAGCGGGGGATCTTGGTCACGACATAGTCGATGGAGGGTTCGAACGAGGCGGGGGTGACCTTGGTGATGTCGTTGTCAAGCTCGTCCAGCGTGTAGCCGACGGCCAGCTTGGCGGCGATCTTGGCGATGGGGAAGCCGGTGGCTTTCGACGCCAGTGCGGAACTCCGCGACACGCGGGGGTTCATCTCGATCACGACCATGCGGCCGTCCGCCGGGTTGATCGCCCACTGCACATTCGAGCCGCCGGTTTCCACCCCGATCTCGCGCAGGACGGCGATGCTGCCGTTGCGCATGATCTGGTATTCCTTGTCGGTCAGCGTCAGGGCGGGCGCCACGGTGATGGAATCGCCGGTGTGCACGCCCATCGGATCGACGTTCTCGATGGAACAGACGATGATGGCATTGTCGGCCTTGTCGCGGACCACCTCCATCTCGAATTCCTTCCAGCCGAGGAGGGATTCATCGACCAGAACCTGCGCCACGGGCGAGGCTTCGAGGCCGGATTTCACGATGGCCTCATAGTCGTCGCGGTTGTAGGCGACGCCGCCGCCGGTGCCGCCCAGGGTGAAAGCGGGGCGGATGATGGCGGGCAGGCCGACGTATTCGATGGCGGCCAGCGCCTCGGCCACGCCGGCGGCGATGTCATACTTGCCGTCGGCCTTCTTCGGGGCGGCGATGATGGTTGCCTTGGGGTTTTCAAGCCCGATCCGGTCCATCGCCTCGCGGAACAACTTGCGATCTTCTGCCATTTCGATGGCCGGGCGCTTGGCCCCGATCAGTTCCACGTTGAACTTATCCAACACGCCCATGTCGGCCAGCGCCAGGGCGGTGTTGAGGCCGGTCTGCCCGCCCATGGTGGGCAGGATGGCGTCGGGGCGTTCCTTCTCGATGATCTTGGCGACGACTTCGGGGGTTATCGGCTCGATATAGGTCGCATCGGCCAGCCCTGGGTCGGTCATGATGGTGGCGGGGTTCGAGTTCACCAGGATGACGCGGTAGCCTTCCTCGCGCAGCGCCTTGCAGGCCTGGGCGCCGGAGTAGTCGAACTCGCAGGCCTGGCCGATGACGATGGGGCCTGCGCCGATAATCATGATCGAATGGATGTCTGTCCGCTTCGGCATGGTCGGCCCCCATCTGTCGCGCAAAATTGTGCGGGTTATAGACAGGCGCGGCCCGGGCGCAAGGGGCAAAGGCGCCTGTCGGGAACGGCGGCCGGGGTGTCTGCGGCGGGCTGGATCGGGGCGGTGGATGGGCCTATTGCTGGGGGTCCGAAAGGGGGGCGCGCGGTGATCCTTGTCGAACATGGGCCAGAGGGGAGGCCGGCGGCCTTTGACCGGCCGCGTGAGGTGATCATCGCTGAACAGGGGGCCGAGGTGGCGCCGGCGCTGGCGCGGGCCGAGGCGGTACGGGCGGCGGGGGCCTGGGTGGCAGGCTATGTGGGCTATGAGGCCGGCTATGCGCTGGAGGCCCGGTTGCGGCGGCGGATGCCGCGGCGGCGGGCGGGGCCGCTGCTGGCGCTGGGGGTGTATGACGGGCCGGTGTCGGCCGAGGCGGTGCTGGCGCGGGCGGCCGAGGAGGGGCGGGGCACCTGGATGACGGCGCCCGAGCCGGTGGTGGGGCGGCGGGCCTATGGCCGGGCGGCGGCGCGGGTGCTGGAGTACATCGCGGCGGGCGACTGCTATCAGGTGAACCTGACCTTTCCGATGCGGGCGCGGCTGGTGTCGGGGACTGCGCTGGGGCTCTATGGCGCGCTCCGGCGGACCGGGGCGGTGGGGCACGGGGCCTTTGTCGATCTGGGGGTGGGGCCGGTGGTGGTGTCGCGCTCGCCCGAGCTGTTCTTTCGGGTGGACGGCGGGCGGATCGTCACCCGGCCGATGAAGGGCACGCGGCCGCGGGGGGCGGATGCAGCCGAGGACGCGGCGATCGTGGCCGAGTTGCGGGCGGCCGGGAAGGACCGGGCCGAGAACCTGATGATCGTGGATCTTCTGCGCAACGACATCTCGCGGCTGGCGAAGGTGGGGTCGGTGCGGGTGCCGTCTTTGTTCGCCGTCGAGACCTATGCGACGGTGCATCAGATGACGTCCACGGTCGAAGGCGTTCTGGCGGGGCCGGTGGGGCTGCCGGGGCTGATGGGGGCCTTGTTCCCCTGCGGCAGCGTGACCGGGGCGCCGAAGATCCGGGCGATGGAGATCATCCGCGAGGTGGAGCCGTTCCCGCGCGGCGTCTATTGCGGCGCGGTGGGGTGGATGGCGCCGGACGACGGATCAGGCTTCGGGCGGGCGGATTTCAGCGTGGCGATTCGGACGCTGGCCGTCAGCGGGTCGGACATCGTGATGAACGTGGGCGGTGGCGTGGTGCATGGGTCCACCGCCGAAGGAGAATGGGAGGAGGCGCTGTGGAAAGCGCGCTTCGTGAAGGCGGCGGTGCGCCGGGGCTGAGGCTGATCGAGACGGTGCTGTGGGATGGCACGGCCGCCCCGCGCTGGCCGCTGCATGCGGCGCGGCTGCGGCGCAGCGCGGGATGGCTGGGCTGGGCCTGCCCCGAGGTGGTGCCGGCAGGGCCGGATCATCCGGCGCGGCTGCGGCTGACGCTGGATGCCTTTGGCGCGGTGCTCTGGGAGGTGGCGGCGCTGCCCCCGGTCAAGGCCGAGTGGCGCGTGGGGCTGGCGGCCGAGCGGTTGTCGTCGGGTGATCCGTGGTTGCGGGTGAAGTCCACAAGGCGGGGGGCCTATGACCGGGCGCGGGCGTCGCTGGCGGCGGGGCTGGACGAGGTCTTGTTCCTGAACGAGCGGGGCGAGGTTTGCGACGGGTCGATCACCTCGGTCTTCTTTGATCGCGGCCAGGGGCTGCGGACGCCGCCCTTGTCTTGCGGGCTGTTGCCGGGGGTGCTGCGGGCCGAGGTCGGCTGCCCCGAGGAGGTGCTGGCTGCAGAGGATCTGCCGCGGGTGCGGCTGTGGCTGGGCAATGCGCTGCGGGGGCTGATCCCGGCGCGCTGGGCCGGCTGACCGCCGGGGGTGCTTCGCCCCCCGGACCCCCAGAGGGTATTTTGGCCAAGATGAAGCCGGGGCGGGGGGCGGCGGGGTTGACTTGGGGGGCCGGGCGCGGTGTATCGGCGCGATGGAATTTCTGCCCTTGGAAAGGGGAACGATGATGCATGCCTATCGCAGCCACACCTGTGCGGGCCTGAGCAAGGCCGATGTCGGCCAGACCGTCCGGCTGGCGGGCTGGGTGCACCGGGTGCGCGACCATGGTGGCGTCTTGTTCATCGACCTGCGCGACCACTACGGCATCACCCAGGTGTTGTGCGATGGCGACAGTGCCGCCTTTGCGGCGCTGGAGAAGGTGCGGGCGGAGTGGGTGGTGCGCATCGACGGCCGGGTGAAGGCGCGCGATGCCGCACTGGTGAACCCCAAGATCCCGACCGGCGAGATCGAGGTCTATGTCACCGGGGTCGAGGTGCTGGGCGCCTCGGACGAGCTGCCGCTGCCGGTCTTCGGCGACACCGAATACCCCGAGGAAACCCGGCTGACCTATCGCTTTCTGGACCTGCGCCGCGACAGCATGCACGCCAACATGATGCTGCGGTCGAACGTCGTGCGCTGGCTGCGGCAGGCGATGTGGGACAAGGGCTTCACCGAGTTCCAGACGCCGATCATCACGGCCTCGAGCCCCGAGGGGGCGCGCGACTTCCTAGTGCCGAGCCGGTTGCATCCGGGCAAGTTCTATGCCCTGCCGCAGGCGCCGCAGCAGTTCAAGCAGCTGATCATGGTGGCGGGGTTCGACCGCTATTTCCAGATCGCACCGTGTTTCCGCGACGAGGACCCGCGGGCGGACCGTTCCCCCACCGACTTCTACCAGCTGGATGTGGAGATGAGTTTCGTCACCCAGGACGACGTCTTTGCCGCCGTGCAGCCGGTGTTGCAGGGGCTGTTCGAGCATTTCGCGGGCGGCCGGAAGGTGCATGCTGACTGGCCGCGGATTGCCTACAAGGATTCGCTGTTGTGGTATGGCAACGACAAGCCGGACCTGCGCAACCCGATCCGGATGAGCGACGTCAGCGAGCATTTCCGCGGCTCGGGCTTTGCCATCTTCGCCAGCCTGCTGGAAAACGAGGGCACCGAGGTGCGGGCCATTCCGGCGCCGGGGGGCGGCAGCCGCAAGTTCGCCGACCGGATGAACGCCTTTGCCCAGAAGGAAGGCCTGCCGGGGATGGGGTACATCTTCTGGCGCAAGGCCGAGGATGGAACGACCGAGGCCGCCGGCCCCATCGCCAAGGCCATCGGGCCGGAGCGGACCGAGGCGATCCGGGGGGAACTGGGCCTGAAGGAAGGCGATGCCGTGTTCTTCCTGGCGGGAAAGGCCGAGGCGTTCCAGCCGGTGGCGGCGAAGGCGCGCAACGAGATCGGGCGGGAGTTGGGGTTGACCGAGACCGACAGTTTCCGCTTTGCCTGGATCGTCGATTTCCCGATGTACGAGAAGGACGACGAGGGCAAGATCGACTTTTCGCACAACCCGTTCTCGATGCCGCAGGGTGGGATGGACGCCCTGAACGGCAACCCGCTGGACGTGCTGGGCTATCAGTATGATCTGGCCTGCAACGGCTATGAGGTGATTTCGGGCGCGATCCGCAACCACAAGCCGGAGATCATGTTCAAGGCCTTCGAGCTGGCAGGCTATCCGGCCGGCGAGGTGGAAAAGCGCTTCGGCGGCATGGTCAAGGCGTTCAAGTATGGCGCGCCGCCGCACGGGGGCTGTGCTGCCGGCATCGACCGGCTGGTGATGCTGCTGGCCGATACCACCAACATCCGCGAGGTCATCATGTTCCCGATGAACCAGCGCGCCGAAGACCTGCTGATGGGCGCGCCTTCCGAGCCGTTGAACGAGCAGTTGCGCGAATTGCGGCTGCGGGTGGTTCCGAAGGAAAGCTGATGTATCAGGCCTCGGTCCCCGTCTTTCGCCACTATCTGTCGCGCATCGCGGACATGGTGGCAGTGGCGGGGCCCGACGCGCTGGATGCGCGGCTGGCCGATGCCTTTCCCGCCCGGCGGCAGTTCGGCGTGGCAGCGGGGTATGCGCTGCGGATCGCCTGCCCGCTGGCCGGGCGCGAGGTGCCCGACCTGCCGCAGGCGCTGGGGCCAAGGCTGGCGGTGGCGCGGGCGCTCTTGGGCGCCATGAAGCCGGCCGAGTTCGAAGGCGCGGAAGAGCGGATCATCCGCCACCGCGCCGGCTTTGCCGAGATCGAGCAGACCGGGGCCGAGTTCCTGTTCCTCTACGGATTGCCGAACTTCTTCTTCCACATCACCATGGGCTATGCTGCCCTGCGCGCCGTGGGCGTGCCGCTGGGCAAGGCGGATTTCGACGGTTTTCACAGCTATCCGGCCGACTTCCGGTTCGAGGACTGATCTTGTGGCGCGCAAGGGCGCGGCGTAGCCTTGGCGCGAAGGACAGGCAGGGGGCTGAGGTTGGACGAGGCAAGACTTGGCGCGCCGGTGCCCGACTGGACGCCACCGCCGCGACCGGGGCACGAGCCGCTGGAAGGCCGGGTGGTGCGGCTGGAACCGCTGTCGGCTGATATCCATGCCGCCGACCTGCACCGGGCCTTCAACGGGCATGACCGGCTGTGGGACTACATGCCCTACGGGCCGTTCGTCTCCTCTGGCGCCTATCACCGCTGGGCCAAGGAGCGCGAGGCGGGTGATGATCCGCGGTTCTGGGTGCTGCGCGACCGGGCCACGGGGCATTGCGGCGGTATCGCCAGCTATCTGCGGATCGCCCCCGAGGCCGGGTCGATCGAGGTGGGGCACATCTGCATTGCGCCCGAGATGCAGCGCGGGGTGGCGGCGACCGAGGCGATGTGGCTGATGATGGGCTGGGCCTTCGGCGCCGGATACCGCCGCTATGAATGGAAGTGCAACGCGCTGAACCTGGCCTCGCGGCGGGCGGCGCAACGGCTGGGCTTCAGCTTCGAAGGCGTGTTCCGGCAGCACCTGGTGGTCAAGGGGCGCAACCGCGACACGGCCTGGTTCTCGGTGATCGACAGCGAATGGCCGGCCTTGACCGAGGCCTTCGCGGCCTGGCTGGCACCGGCCAATTTCGACGCCAGGGGCCGCCAGCGCGAACGCCTGTCCGACCTGACGCGGCTGGTCCGTGCGGGTGGCGATCCCGAGCTGGAGACCTGAGGCGCGGCGCGGTCAGAAGCCCTTGAAACTGGCCTCCAGCGCCGCCTCGATCCGCGGCAGGTCGTCCTGAGACAGGCACATCGGCGGCACCATCCGCAGGATGTTGCGGTTTGCACCGGATTTCGACACCACAAGGCCCGCCTCGCGGGTGCGCTCGAAGACCTGCGCGGTGATCTCGGTCGCCGGGGTTTTCGTGCGCCGATCCGTCACCAGCTCGATCGCCTGCATCAGCCCGCGGCCGCGCACATCTCCCACCACCTCGTGGCGCTGGTGCAGCCGGTCGAGGATGGCGCGCAGGCCGGCGCCGACGCGGGCGGCGTTCGCCTGCAACCCGTCTTCCTGAATCACCTGCAACACCGCCCGGCCGGCGGCGCAGGACATCGGGCTGGCGCCGTAGGTGTTGAAGAAGAACTTGCCGGCAAGGGATTCGGCCACGTGCCGCTGCGCCACCACGGCGGCCAGGGGAAAGCCGTTGCCGATGCCCTTGGCCATGACGACGATTTCCGGCACCACGTCATGCGCCTGGAAGCCCCAGAAATGGCTGCCGGTGCGGCCGAAGCCCGACTGCACCTCATCGGCGATCAGCACCCCGCCGCGGGCGCGGACCTTCTCGGCGGCGGCCTTCAGGTAGCCCGGCGGCACCTCGACGATGCCGCCGTAACCCTGGATCGCCTCGAAGATGAAGCCGGCCAGACGGCCGTTGGTGGAATGGGCGATGGTGCGGTCGATCTCGTCCAGATAGGCGCCGGTGTCGTCGCCGAAGATGCCGCGGTAGGGGTCGGGGTTGGCGATGTGGTGGATGCCGCCCAACAGCGGCATGTCGTGGCGAAAGCCGGAAATCCCGGTCAGCGACTGCGCCCCGATGGTGGCGCCGTGATAGGCGTTGCGGAAGGCCAGCATGTCGATGTTGCGGGTGTGGGCCTGGGCCATGACCAGGGCCAGGTCCACGGCCTCGGTCCCCGAGACGGTGAAATGCACCACCCAGTCATGCCCTGCGGGCATCCTGGCCACCAGCTCTTCGGCGAAATGCGCGGGCACGGGGTGGTAGAACATCGTCGTGCAATGCTGCATTTCGTCGATCTGCGCTTTCACCGCCGCATTCACCCGGGGGTGCGCATGGCCGACCGAGATGCAGACATTCATGCCCAGAAGGTCGGTGTATTTCCGGCCTGTCTCGTCCCACAGATACTGCATCTCGCCGCGTTGAAAGATCAGCGGCGACCGGTAGGGCATGAAGGCGCGCTGCGAGGCGGCGTAGAAGGCGTCGCGCCGGTCGATGATGGCGTCGGTTTCCCAGTCGGTCTGCATGGCATTCCCTTGGTTCGTTGCGGGCGCGCGGGTGGCGCCAGGCAGCCGATTTCCGACTTCGGAAATCGTGCACGGAATTCGACTTCGAATTCCGCTTCCCGGCGTCAGTTCATCCAGTCCGGCCGTGGCAGGCCCAGGTTGGCGGGGTCGTTCAGGTAGACCGCGCCAAGGGCCAGCAGCGCCACCAGCAGCACAGCGAAGGCGATCTTCCAGGCCGACCAGGGCCGTTCGCCCTGCACCTCGCCGGTCTGGCCGTTGACCAGAAAGCGGAAGCTCTTGCCGTTGTACTTGTAGGCCGCCATCCAGACCGGCAGCAGGATGTGCTTGAAGGTCTCGTCCGAGAACCGCGTGTCGACCGAGTGCACCCGCTGTTCGTCGCCGCCGATGTCGCGGCGGACGTCGCGCTCGATCACCGTGGCCATCTGTGCCTTCGCGGCGGCATCGGCCTCGGTCAGCGCGACGGTGTAGCCCTCGGCGGTGAAACCGGCCAGGAAATCCGGGTCATAGGGCACCAGCGCCGACAGGTCCCAGGGCGTCAGCTCGTTGCCCAGTCGGGCCGGCAGGCTGGCCGAGCCCATCACCAGCACATCGTCGAAGTCGCGCGCGACATGGCCCGAGGCGGCATACCAGCGGGTCTTGCGCACCTGGCGCGGTTGCATCTGGCTGCGGCCGTTCACGGTGACGCGAACCATCTCGGTCTCGTAGTAATGCTCGCCGCGCTGGCCGCTGTAGTCCGACTGCGTGGCCGCGTCGAAGGTCCAGAACGGCACATAGATGCCGTCCATCGCGCGGCCCTTGCGGGCATATTCCAGCAGCGTCGACGGCGCGAACCAGCGGTTGCCAAGCCAGGTGATCAGCGCCGCGCGGGCCTGGGCCTGGGTCAGCGCGAAGGGCACCAGCGCCTGCGGCTTGACCAGCCGGTGGGAACCGCTGTCCAGCGCCACGGGCGAGGCGCAGAACGGGCACTGGGTGGCATGGGTCGCGGCGCGGAATTCGATCTGCGCGCCGCAGGAGGTGCAGGTGGTGGTGCGCACGTCCTGCATCGCCGAGACCGGCAGGTCGTCGCGCAGGCCGGCGGCGAGGTCATGTTCGTGCAGCGCGCGGGCGCGGCGGCGGTCGCCGGCCTGCGGGATGGTCTGGACATGGCCGCAATGGTCGCAGACCAGCTCGGTCTGGCCGGGCGCAAAGCGTAGCTGCGCGCCGCACTGGGCGCAGGGCCAGCGGTGTTCGGTCCCGGTCGCGGGCGGGGGCAGGGGCATGGCTCAGGGGGCAGGCGGCGGCGGGGGAACCTCGGAGAGCAGGCGCCGCAGCTCGGTCAGCTGGGCGGCCTTCCAGCCGTCCTGCCCGGCCGTCCAGACCAGCGAGGCGGGCGTCAGCGTGCCTTTGGCGGCCAGCGCTGCAAGGTCGGCCTCGGCATAAGGCCCCCTGGTTTCGCCATCGACGGCCAGGTGCCAGGTGCGTCCGGTCGAGGGCGGCGGTGGCGGTGGCGGCGCGGTCTGGCCGGCAGGCGCCGCCCCCCAGGGGCCGATCGCCTGACCCAGCCCCAGGCCCATGCCGGCGGCCATCCCGGCGCCGACCACGCCGCCCAGGCCGCCCGGCTGGGCCATGCCTTCGGCGGCGTTGAACTGCATGTATTTCGTCAGGTCGCCGACCACGCCGATCGAGCTGCGCTTGTCCAGCGCCTTTTCCACCTCTTCCGGCAGGCTGATGTTCTCGATGTAGAATTCCGGAATGGTCAGACCATAGTCGGCGACCTTGGGGCCGATCTGGTCGGCGATGATGCGACCCAGCTGTTCCAGGTTCGCCGCCATGTCCAGGACCGGGATCTTCGAACTGGCCAGCACCTGGCTGGTGGCCTGGACAATGATGTTGCGGATCTGGAAGCTGATCTCGTCGGCGGTGAACTCGCCATCGGTGCCGACGATCTCGGTCATGAACTTGCCCGGATCGCCGACGCGCATCGCATAGGTGCCAAAGGCCCGCAGGCGGATCGGGCCGAACTCCGGGTCGCGCGCCATGATCGGGTTCTTGGTGCCCC
Source organism: Rhodobacter sp. Har01 (assembly GCF_020564565.1). Taxonomy (GTDB): domain Bacteria; phylum Pseudomonadota; class Alphaproteobacteria; order Rhodobacterales; family Rhodobacteraceae; genus Pseudogemmobacter. The sequence continues at coordinate 19,228 of NZ_JAJCTD010000003.1, read as the reverse complement.
ACTTCTGGTCGTTGAAGCGGGTGGTCGAGACGAAATAGACCTCGGACTTGAACGGGCTGGAAAAGCCGTGGTCCCAGTGCTGCAGCGTGGTCAGGATCGGCAGGTTGTTGGTTTCCAGCATGTAAAGGCCGGGGCCGAAGACATCGGCCAGCTGGCCTTCGTGGATGAACACCGCCGACTGGCCTTCGCGCACCGTCAGCTTGGCGCCGTACTTGATGGCCTGGCCGCGCCGGTCGAACCGCCACACCATGGTGTCGCGGGTGTCATCCAGCCAGGAGATGACGTCGATGAATTCGCCCTTGAGGAAATCGAAGACCATGGTGCACTCCTTTCCCGCCGTGTTGCGGGATCATGAATCCCCGCCGATCAGGCGGTTGGCAAGCGACAAGACGATGGGCCGCGCCTCGGTCAGCTTCATGCCGGGGCGCAGGGCGGGGTCGTAGAGCATCTTCAGCATCAGCTCGTCCTGCCGCGTCAGCAGGGCGAATTCCTCGTCGTCGTTGAAGATCGAAGGCCGCGCGGCGGGGCTGTCGTTGGCCAGGCCAAGACCCTGGGCGATTTCCTCGTGAAAGCAGGATTGCCGCAAGAGGTCGGGGTGTTCGGCCCGCACCACCGCCACGGCGCGGCTGTAGGCGCCGGTGTTGCCCTCGGACAGGGCATAGACCAAGCAGTAGGTGGTGCGCGGCATATGCGTCACATCGGCGATGTCGCGGGCCGAAAGGCCGGGCATGTCGGCCTGCAGGCTGGGCCCCAGCGCCTCGCGTTCGTCTTCCGACACGATGTGCAGGATGAAGTTGGCGCCGCCGTCCACCAGGGCGATGGGGTGACCCGTCGTCCGCGACAGTCGGGCCAGATACGAGCCGATGCGGGCGCGGTCCGCGGCGCGGCGATCGGACGGGACCGAGGCGCCGAAGCGCAGGCCCACGCGCACCGGAATCTCCCACCGCCGCAGGATGGAACTGGCCTCTTCGCGCACAAAACCACCGCCCAGGCGGGAATACTCGTCGTAAAGCCCGATCCGCAGGAAGTTCTCGGCCAGCATCCGGTCGGTGAAGGGCGTGTCCGGCCCGCCGCCATCGGTGCGCAGAAGGCCCTGCGACAGAAGCGAGGCCTGCACCTTGGCGAAATACGCCCGCGCGGCCGCACTTTTCGCGGTTTCCGGCTGCGGGGCGGCTGGCCCCGGCACCGGCCCTGGCGCCGGGCCGGGCGGCGGCGGGACAAGCGAGACGCAGGCCGACAGGGCCAGTGCAGCGGCCAGAACGGCGGCCAGCGGGCGCGCCGTCAGCGGAAAGCTCCGGGCCGGAATGCGCCCGCGCATCAGACGGCACCGCCGCGCCAGGCGTGCAGGAGACAGAGGTAGGGCTGCATGCTGGCGTCCGGTCCTGTGGTTCGTTCGATGCCACTCTAGCGGGCCGAGGCGGGCGGCGCCAGTGCGCCGCCCGCCCCGACCTGTCAGACGAGCCGCCGATCCGGCCGTCAGGCGAAATCGTCGCCCCAGGCGCTGACCCAGGCAGACAGCTCGGTCGTCGCTTCGGTGATGGTCACCAGATAGTCCGGGTCGTGCATGGCCTCCTTGTAGGCGGCGCCGTCCAGCCCGCCCGCAATCCCGAAGGCATCGAACACGCCGTCCATCAGGTCCTGTGGCGCCGGGGTGCCGAAGTCGAACTCGAACCCGTCGAGCCCGGCCAGTTTCATCAGTTCGGCCGTGGCGCTTTCGAACATCCCGGTGTCGCCCGATTTCGCCGCGCCGGTGACGGTACCGACCAGGTCGGTGACCTTGCCCATGTTGTCCGACAGCCGGCCAAGCAGATCGGTGATCTCGACCGAGGTGGGATCAACACCCTGCACGCCGGCCTTGCCAAGAAGGCTGGCCATCATCTCGGCGGGCGATTGCAGCGTGTCGGTCATGGTGTCGGGGTCTCTGTAGTCGTTCTGCCAGATGGTCAGGCCCGTTTCGGGGTCCTTCTCGCCCTCGGGCTTGGGCTTTTCGACGTCGGGCTTCTTGTCGTCGAAGGCCCCGCCCAGATAGGCGGCGGCCACGGCGACCGCGGCGATGATCACGATTGCGCCGACGACGACCGGGGCGCAGGCATTTCCCTCGGGTCCGCCATTGGTGAAGGCGGGCTGGTCGTCGCCCTTCATCAGGTCGATCAGCGGGTGGCTGCCCTCGGGCTCGGCCAGAAGCTTGATCGGGGCGTCGCGGTCGGCAGGCGGCGGCTGGTCGAAGTCGAACGCGTCGACGAGTGTGCCGTTGCCCCAGTTCGTCAGCCAGTCGGACGAGTTCGACAGGGTGCCTTCGGAAGCCGGCTGGTTGGTGCCCGGCGCGCCGTAGCCGCCGCCGGTGGCCTTGAAGATCGCGGCTGCGACGTCAATCCCGGACAGGTCGATGCCGCCGATGCCTGCAGGACGGGTGGTGGTGTCGGTCATGGTCGTTGCTCCCAAATCTCTAGACGCCCCGGCCAGGCGCAGGCCCGCCGGCGGTTGGTTTACCTTGGTTTTCGGGGTCTTGGCTGCGGCCGCTTCCGGCCGGTCGTGCTATGGGAGATGTATAATCCCGACAGGGCCGGGTGGTCGAATGACAAGTTCCGTCATCTGGTCCGACCGCATCCGATACCCCGCCCGGACGCCACAGGCCGGGACAGTGCAATCCGCACCGCGCGGCGCAACGATCACGTCAGCGCGCACCCTGTCCGGCCGGCACAAAGACCCGCCCGGACCGGACGGCGATCTCAGGCGAAGGGAGCGGCGGTGTCCGAAGCCGCGGGCGACGGGATCGTCCGCGCCCTTGCCGCTGCCAGGGTTTCGCGCAAGTCGGCCTCCATCTTCACCAGTTCCGTTTCGGCCGTCTTGCGCCGCGCCTTGCCTTCGTCGGCGATGCGCAGGCTGTCCTCGATGGTGGCGATCAGCGTGTCGTTCGCCCGCTTCACCGTCTCGATGTCGAACACGCCACGTTCCATTTCCTCGCGCACCACGCGGTTGCCCTCGTTCAGGTTCCGGGCGTTGGCTTCCAAGAGGTCGTTGGTCAGGTCGCTGGCGTCGCGCACCGCCTCGGCCGCCTCGCGTGAGCGCTGGATGGTCACCGCCTGCGCCAGCTGGGTTTCCCACAAGGGCACGGTGTTGACCAGCGTCGAGTTGATCCGGGTGACCAGGCTCTTGTCGTTTTCCTGCACCAGCCGGATCGAGGGCAGGCTTTGCATCGTCACCTGCCGGGTCAGCCGCAGGTCATGCACCCGGCGTTCCAGATCGTCGCGCGCCGCGCGCAGGTCGCGCAGTTCCTGGGCGCGGATCACCTTGTCGGCCTCGGCGGCCGCGGTCATCGCCGCCTCTCTGGCCGGAATGTCTCTGGCGTCCGCCTCGGCCAGCTTGGCCTCGCCCGCCGCGATGTAAAGCGCCAGTTCGTCGTAAAAGGCCAGCGTCTTGCCATACAGCAGGTCCAGCGACTTGATGTCCTTGAGAAGCTTGGTCTCGTGGCTGAGCAGTTCCTCGGTGATGCGGTCGATCTGGGCCTGCACTTCTTCATACCGGGCGACGAATTCGGCCAGCGGCGCGGCCTGGCCGGTCAGCCATTCCCACCAGCTTTGCTTGCGGTTGACGTCCAGTTCGTCGCCGGAAAAGCCGCGGATGGTGCTGACGATCTGGCGCAGGGATTCGCCGGCGGGGCCGACGTCCTTGTTCTTCACGTCCTGCAGCATGGCCTGGCTGATCACCTGCAACTCGGCCTGTGCGGACGAGCCGAAGGCGATGACCGACTGGGTGTTCGACAGGTCCAGCTCGTCCATCCGCTTGCGGATCGCGGCGGCCTTGTCGGGGGCGGCCTGCGGCAGGGCCACCACCTCGGACATCGGCTCGGGCAGAAGTACGGCGGAAACCTTGTCCACCTCGGCCAGCAGGGCCTCGGCTTCGGAGCGGGTGGTATCGGTGGCCATGGGTGTCCTCCTGCGGGGGGGTGTCAGCGCGTTTCGAACTTGAGCCGATCGCGTAACACGCCGATTTCGATATCCAGATCGGTGCGGCCGTTTTCCAGCAGCGCCTGCGAGCGGTCGGCGAAGGTGGTTTCCAGGTCGGTGAGCAGCGCCTCCCAGTCGGCGCGGGCCTTTGCGTCGCGGGACTGTGCCCAGAGGTCGGCGAACTTGGCGGTCGCATCGCGGGCGCCGGCCAGATAGACCGACAGATACTTGCGCGCCGCGGTCAGGTCGCGCGGGTCGGATTCCACCCGGCGGAACAGCGCCCGGGCCTGGGCGGCGAAGCGGTCCACCCGGGCCTCCAGCCCGCGGTCGCCCGCCCGCAGTATGGCGCTCTTCATCTCGGCCAGGCGCTTTTCGGCCTCCTCCACGGCGCGGGCGACGCGGTCGGTCTGGAACGGATCGACGCCCTCCATGCCCTTGTCGGCCATCGGGTCCAAGCCGAAGGCGCCCAGGTGCAGGGCGGCGCCCAGCAGGGCGTAGAACGCGGGGTAGATCGACAGCCCATGCGCGATGACGCCGCCGGTGAACAGGGCAGCACCGGTGGCCGCGGCACCCAGCAGAAGGCGCGGGATCGCCGGGCGGCGGGCGACCTTGCGCGCCTCCCAGGCGGCCCGGGCGCGCAAGCCTTCGCGCGACAGCCAGGCCGAAAGGACCAGCAGGCCGCCGGCGACCAGGCCCAGCAGCATGGCCGAGGGCGCATCGCCGAAAGCCGGGAACAGGAAGGCAAAGGCGGTCAGGAACAGCACCGTCGTCCGCCAGCTTCCGGGCGGCTTGCCGGCGGCCGGGATCGGCGCGGGCGGCGTGCCGTCGGGGCGGTTGCCTTGTGGCGAATGGCGGCCGCCATAGCGCTGGGCCATCACATGCCCCCAGAGCCGGCGACGTACAGCACCAGCATCACCAACAGCACAAGCGAGAGGTTGCGAAGGCCGGAGGGCGACATCTTTTCCTTCCGAACACGGCGGTTGCGCCCGATCCTAGCCCAAGGTGGGGGGCCTTGCCAGCGGCGGCAGGGGGAAATCGGCAGGAATGTTCCCCGGATCAGCCTTTGCCGCGCGGTCGGCCCTTCGGTCCGGCCGGCCCCGCGCCGGTCCGCCCGCCGTCTCGCGCCGGCCGCACCGTTGCCGGTTTGCCGGGGGCCGGCCGTTCGGTCGCCCGGCCTGCCCCCGCCTTCGCCGCCGCCTTTGCCCCCGCCTTTGCCGCCGGCCGAGGCGCCTGTCCTGCGCCCTTCGGACCCCGTCCCGCGCCCGCCGGCCGGTCGCCGGCGCCCGCTGCGGATTTGGCCGCCGCAGATCTGCCCGCGCCGGACTTGCCCGCACCGGACTTGCCCGTCACGCCGGCCGCGGCCTTGCCTGGCGTGCGTGGCGCCGGCGCCGCCGCGGACGGCCCCCGGCCGCCGCGTGTCGGACGGGACGGGGTGTCCTCCCCGGTCGCCTCGGCACGCAGGCGCGGGCCGGGGCGCGGCGTGGTGGCCGCTTTCCAGGCCTTCGAAAGGGCCTTGATGCCGTCGCCGGGATTGCGCGGCCGCGGCGCCGGGGCGTCCTTTGCCGCCGCGGCGGGCCGGCGGGCGCGGGGTTTCGGCGCGTCTTCCCCGGCCTCGGCGGGAGATTCGCCCAGCTGGTCGCGCAGCACCCGGGGGCGGACCTCTTCCACCTGGCCGGGCTGCAGCTCGTTCAGGCGGAACGGGCCATAGCTGATGCGGATCAGCCGGTTGACATACAGGTCGATGGCCGACATGGCGCGGCGGATCTCGCGGTTCTTGCCCTCGCGCAGGCCCACGGTCAGCCAGGCGTTGGCGCCCTGCACCCGGTCCAGCGTGACCTGCATCGGCTGGAAGCGTTCGCCTTCCACGGTGATGCCCCGGCGCAGCGGGTCCAGTTGCGCCTCGGTGGGGGTGCCGTTGACCCGCACGCGATACTTGCGCAGCCAGCCGGTCGAGGGCAGTTCCAGCTTGCGCTTGAGTTCGCCATCGTTGGTCAAGAGCAGCAGGCCCTCGGAGTTGAGGTCAAGCCGGCCGACCGACATGACGCGGGGCATGTCTTCCGGCAGGTGGTCGAAGACGGTGTCGCGGCCCTTTTCATCCGAGGCCGAGGTCACCAGACCCTCGGGTTTGTAGTACAGCCAGAGGCGGGGCGGTTCTTCTGCGGGCAGCGGGTGGCCCGAGATGGTGATGCGGTCCCGAGGTGTGACGTTCAGCGCCGGGCTGTCGATGACGCGGCCGTTGACGGTGACCTCGCCCAGGGCGATCAGCCGCTCGGCCTCGCGCCGCGAGGCGACGCCGCGGCGCGACAGCACCTTGGCGATCCGCTCGCCCGGGGGGCTGGGGGTTGCGGGTGGCTTTTCATTCGGCGCCATGGCGGTCATCCTTGGCGCGGGGTGGCCAGCCCCGGGGGCTGTCTGCCCCCGGACCCCCGAGGATATTTGAGGACAGATGAAAGGGCAATCAGTGGGCCGGTTCCGGTCGTTCATGGAGATCGCGCTGGACGAGGCGCGGGCGGCGGGCGCGCGCGGCGAGGTGCCGGTGGGCGCCGTGGTCGTCTCGCCCGAGGGGGCGGTGGTGGCGCAGGCGGGGAACCGCACGCGCGAGCTGTGCGACCCCACCGCCCATGCCGAGGTGCTGGCCTTGCGGGCGGCCTGCGCGGCGGCGGGGTCCGAGCGGCTGCCGTTGCATGACCTGTACGTCACGCTGGAGCCCTGTCCGATGTGCGCGGCGGCGTTGTCTTTCGCGCGGATCGGGCGGGTGTACTACGGCGCCAGCGATCCGAAGTCGGGCGGCGTTGCGCATGGCGCGCGGGTGTTTTCGCACCCGCAATGCCACCATGTACCCGAGGTCTACGACGGGATCGGCGGGACAGAGGCCGAAGCGCTGCTCAAGGCCTTCTTCGCAGGGCGGCGCAATCAGGGCTGAGCGGATTTCATCTCGCGGAAGCGCTCGACCATCATGCGGTATTCGGTCGGGATGTCGCGGATCGACAGCAGGCCGATGCAGGCGCCGCTGTCGTCCAGCACCGGTAGGTGGCGGAAATGACCGGCCTCCATATGGGCGATGGCCTGCGCGAGGCCGTCGTCGGCCTGCACGGTGACCGGGTCGGCCGTCATCGCCTGGGCGACGGTAGTGGTGTCGGGCGACAGGTCCTGGCCGATGCATTTGCGGATGATGTCGCGTTCCGACAACAGGCCCGCCACACGGGCGCCGTCCAGCACCACCAGCGCGCCGACGTCGTGCCGGTCCAGCCGGTGCGCGGCCTCGCGGATGCTGTCGCCGGGGGCGACGGTGGGGGCGGGGCGGTTGGCGACGATGTCGTGGATCGAGCGGATGAACATGGCGATACGGGTCCGGGCAAGGGCGTCGGCGACCATGCCGCGCCGTACCGGGGAAAGGAAGGGAAAACGCAACGGCCGGGAGACGATTTCCGAAGTCGGAAATCGTGGACGGAATTCGACTTCGAATTCCGGTTCCTCTGGAAAGGCGTCAGCCCTTCGGGAAGGCGACGGGCACCAGCACCTGTGGTTCGATCAGTTCAATCCCCGGTGGCAGGCCGGCCCGCAGCGCCTCGGCGTCCTGCGCCAGGATCGGAAAGGTGCGGTAGTGGCAGGGGATCACGGTGCGGAAGTTGAAGTACTTGCGTGCCGCCCAGGCCGCGCGTTCCATGTCCATGGTGTAATGCCCGCCGCAGGACAGGATGCCGATGTCGGGGGCGTGCAACTCGCCCATCCAGGCCATGTCGGCCATGATGTCGGTATCGCCCGTGACATAGATCACGTGCCCCTCGCCGGCGATCATGAACCCCGCGGCCGAGCCGCCGGGGATCAGGCCCTTGCCCGCAAAGTCGATCGAGGCCGAGTGGGTGGCGTTGACCATGGTCACCTTGGCGCCGCCCAGGGTCAGCGTGCCGCCCTTGCCGAAGCCGATGGTTTCCACCCCGCCTTGCGCGTTCAGCCATTCCGAGATTTCGTGGATGCAGGCGATCGGGGCGCCGACTTCCTGCGCGATGGCGCGCGCCTCGCCGGCATGGTCGCCGTGGGCGTGGGTCAGCAGGATGTGGGTCGCGCCGGTCAGCGCCTCGGCCCGGCCGTTGGCGGGAAACATCGGGTTGCCGGTCAGCCAGGGGTCGATCAGCAGGACGGCGTCCTCGATCTGGATGCGAAAGCCGGAATGGCCGAGCCAGGTGATCTGCATGTCGCTTCTCCTTGTGCCGGTCTGATCAGCCTTGCAGCCTAGAGCGATTGCCGCGCTGCGGCAACCTTTCCGCGGCCGGGCCAGCGGTGCGGCGCCTCGTGCTTGCAGGGGCGGGCGGGGGCCGCTAAACGGGGCGAAACCCTGCGGAGACATCGAAATGTCGATCGACATCGATACGGCGCGGAAAGTGGCGCATCTGGCGCGCATCCGGGTCGAGGAAGCGGCTCTGCCGGCCCTGGCCGAGCAGCTGTCGGGCATCCTGACCTTCATGGAGCAACTGAACGAGGTGGACGTGACCGGCATAGAGCCGATGGTCAGCGTCACGCCGATGCGGCTGGCGCGGCGGGCGGATGTGGTGACGGACGGCAACATCCAGCCGCAGGTGCTGAAGAACGCGCCGCAAGCGCGCGAGGGGTTCTTTGCGGTGCCGAAGGTGGTGGAATGAGCTTTTCCGACAAGACTGGCGCGAACAGCCTGACCATCGCCGGCGCCCGCGACGCGCTGCGCAAACGCGAGATCTCGGCGGTCGATCTGACCATGGCCTGCCTGACCGCGATGGATGCGGGCGACGGGCTGAATGCCTTTGTCTTCAAGACCCCCGAGATCGCGCTGGAGCAGGCCCGCGCCGCCGATGCGCGGCTGGCGGCCGGCGAGGCGCCCTCGCTTTGCGGCATCCCCCTGGGCATCAAGGATCTGTTCTGCACCAGGGGCGTGCCGTCGCAGGCCGCGTCGAACATCCTGCGCGGCTTCCGGCCCGAGTATGAATCGACGGTGACGACGAAGCTGTTCGGTGATGGCGCGGTGATGCTGGGCAAGCTGAACATGGACGAATTCGCCATGGGCAGCAGCAACGAGACCTCTTGCTATGGCAACGTGGTGAACCCCTGGCGGCGGCAGGGCTCGAACGTCTCGCTGACCCCCGGCGGGTCGTCCGGCGGCTCGGCCGCCGCGGTGGCGGCGGACCTGTGCCTGGGCGCAACCGGCACCGACACCGGCGGCTCGATCCGCCAGCCGGCGGCCTTTGCCGGCATCACCGGCATCAAGCCGACCTATGGAAGGGTCAGCCGCTGGGGCATCGTCGCCTTCGCCTCGTCGCTGGATCAGGCCGGGCCGATGACCAAATCGGTGCGCGACGCGGCGATCTTCCTGGCAGCCATGGCGGGGCACGACCCGAAGGATTCCACCAGTGCCGACCTGCCGGTGCCGGATTTCGAGGCGGCCCTGACTGGTGACATCCGGGGCAAGGTCATCGGCATTCCCAAGGAATACCGGATGGACGGCATGCCGGCCGAGATCGAGGCGCTGTGGCAGAGCGGCATCGCGATGATGCGCGACGCCGGTGCCACGATCCGCGACATCAGCCTGCCGCACACCAAATACGCCCTGCCGGCCTATTATGTGATCGCGCCGGCCGAGGCCTCGTCCAACCTCGCCCGCTACGATGGCGTCAAATACGGCCACCGCGCCAAACTGGCGCAGAGCGACGGCATCACCGAGATGTATGAGAAGACCCGGGCCGAGGGCTTCGGGCCGGAAGTGCAGCGCCGGGTGATGATCGGCACCTATGTGCTGAGCGCGGGCTTCTACGACGCCTACTACAACCGCGCCCGCAAGGTGCGCGCCCTGATCAAGCGCGATTTCGAGACCGTCTTCGCCGATGGGGTGGATGCGATCCTGACCCCCGCCACGCCCTCGGCCGCCTTCGGCCTGGGCGAGATGGCATCGGCCGACCCGGTCGAGATGTATCTCAACGACGTCTTCACGGTGACGGTGAACCTAGCCGGCCTGCCGGGCATCGCGGTGCCGGTGGGGCTGGACGGCCAGGGCCTGCCCCTGGGCCTGCAGCTGATCGGCCGCCCCTGGGACGAGGGCAACCTGCTCAATCACGCCCATGTGCTGGAGCGCGCGGCGGGATTTGTGGCCAAGCCGGAAAAATGGTGGTAAGCGCGCCCAAAATGGCGTTCGGAACCGTGGGTTCCCTGCGCAAAGACCGCATGAGGCAGCAATGATCCGCCGTTCCGCCCCAGTCGTCCCAGTCGCCCCAGTCGCCCTGGTCGCCCTTGTCGCCCTGCTTGGCCTGGCCGCCTGCACCCCGTCGGTGCCCGATTCCGGCGGCGTCGGTTTTCAGGACTACAACAGCTACATCCGCAACACCTATACGCCGCCGCCCGGGGCCACCGCGGCGCCCGCCCCAGGCTTCGACGCGGCTTCTGCCTCGGCGGCCATCGACCGCGCCGAGGGCAAGTCGACGGCCGCCCCGGTTGCAGCTCCGACCTCTACCGACAAGCCGCGCGGCGGTGCGCCAGCCGGGATCAAGGAGGAATCGGGCGAGATGATCCATGCCGCCCCCGGCATCTCGGATGAGAACGACTTCCAGGCGGTGGCATCGCGCGAGACCATCGAAAGCGACAAGGCCCGCATCGAACAGAACCGCGCGCAATACGTGGTGGTGCAGCCGAAGGACCTGCCGCAGCGGCCCGGCGACACCGGTCCGAACATCGTGGAATATGCGCTGGCCACGACGCACAACCCGGGCACCCAGATGCACGAACGCTTTTCCATCGTGAAGAAGGACCCGCTGGCGGCCTGTGCGAAATACGCCTCGCCCGACCAGGCACAGCAGGAGTTTCTTGCCAGGGGCGGCCCCGACAAGGACAAGCTGGGCCTTGATCCCGACGGCGACGGCTTTGCCTGCTCGTGGGACCCGCGCCCGTTCCGCACCGCATTGCAGTGATGCCGGGGCCGGCAGGCTTGCCCTCGCCGAACCACGGCGAACGGCGGGCGGGCCTCAGACCATCGCTGGTCGTGCTGCACTATACCGCCATGCCCTCGGCCGCCGAGGCGCGGGCGCGGCTTTGCGACCCGACGGCCGAGGTCTCGGCGCATTGGCTGATCGACCGCGACGGCCGGGCCGAGCAACTGGTCGACGAGGCCCGTCGGGCCTGGCATGCCGGCGCGGGGGATTGGGCCGGGGCGGGGGATGTGAATTCCCGGTCCATCGGCGTCGAGTTGCAGAACACCGGCGCCGAACCCTTTGCCGAGCCGCAGATGGCGGCGCTGGAACGGCTGCTGTCGGGCATCCGGGACCGGTGGCGCATTGTCCCGCAGGGGGTGATCGGCCATTCCGACCTGGCGCCGGACCGCAAGGCCGACCCCGGTCCGCGTTTCGACTGGCGCCGTCTGGCCCTGGCCGGCCTTGCGGTCTGGCCCAAGGCGACCGCCCCCGGCGACCCGGCCCGCTTTGCCGCCGATGCCCGATGCTTCGGCTACCCCGATGCCGCGCCGGACCGCCTGCTTGCCGCCTTCCGCCTGCGGTTCCGCCCCTGGGCGCGCGGCCCGCTTGACGCCACCGATGCCGCGCTGGCCGCCGACCTGGCCGCGCGCTTCCCGGTTGACGGGCCGTCCGCATCCGCCTAAGTCCTCCTCGCGCGGATGGCTGGATGACCGCGGGCGGCAACGTCCGAGGAAAGTCCGGACTCCATGAAGCAAGGGCGCCGGGTAACCCCCGGCGGGGGCAACCCCAGGGAAAGCGCCACAGAGAACGAGACCGCCCCGGGTCCGCCCGGGGCAAGGGTGAAACGGTGGGGTAAAAGCCCACCGCGGGACGGGCAACCGGACCGGCATGGCAAGCCCCGCCCGGAGCAATGCCGAATAGGGGCCTCGCGCGGGGCTGGTCGGGAAACCGATACCGCCGCAGGGACGCTTCAGCCCGAGAGGCCCGGGTTGGCAGCTTGACCGCCGCGGCAACGCGGTCGGCAGAGGAATGGTCATCCATGGCGGGCAACCGCCGGGACAGAATCCGGCTTACAGGCCATCCGCGCGCTTTGCCATAGCGTCGAAAGGGGGCGCTGCCCCCTCACCCCCGGGGTATTTTGGCCAAGATGAAGACCATGCAGCTTCATCTTGGCCAAAATACCCTCTGGGGGTGCGGGGGGCGAAGCGCCCCCGCCGTCCGAGGCGGTTGGCCGCAGGCCAGAGCCGAGACAAGAGGCCTGCGCCGAAGGCGCGCGATTTCGCTGCGGCCGCTGGTGTTTCGCTGTTGACTCCGCTTGTGCCGCGCGTAAAAGGCGGGCTTCAAGGATTTCGCGGGGAAGCACCGGTTTTCCCGGCACAGGAGACACGACGATGGCGAAGCCGACGACGATCAAGATCCGTCTGAACTCGACGGCGGGCACCGGGCACTTCTACGTGACCAAGAAGAACGCCCGCACCATGACCGAGAAGATGGTCGTGAAGAAGTACGATCCCGTGAAGCGGGAGCATGTGGATTACAAGGAAGGCAAGATCAAGTAAGCGCACGCTGCTTGACGATTCCGGCCGGACCGCGCCTCTTGGGCGCGGTTTTCGTTTGCGGAGTCGGGCCATGGAACGCAGTCACTATGAACGCCATTTCGTCTCGCGGGTGGGCTGGCTGCGCGCGGCCGTTCTGGGGGCGAACGACGGCATCGTCTCGACGGCCTCGCTGATTGTCGGGGTTGCCGCCGCCTCGGGCCGGGCCGAGGTGATGATCGCCGGCGCGGCCGGGCTGGCGGCGGGCGCGCTGAGCATGGCGGCGGGGGAATATGTCTCGGTCTCAAGCCAGGCCGATACCGAAGCCGCCGATCTGGCGCGCGAGCAGCAGGAAATCGACGCCGACCCGGCCGAGGAGCTGCGGGCGCTGGCGGCGATCTACCAGGGCCGCGGGCTGACGCCCGACCTGGCCCGGCAGGTGGCCGAGGCGCTGCACGAAAAGGATGCCCTCGCCGCCCACAAGCGTGATGAGCTGGGGATGTCGGAGCACACCGAGGCGCAGCCGCTGGTGGCCGCAGGGGCCTCGGCGCTGACCTTTGCGGTGGGCGCAGCGCTGCCGCTGGCCACCGCTGCGCTGGTGCCCGAGGCGTCGATCCCGCTTTGGGTGACGGTGCTGTCGCTGATCTTTCTGGCCGTGCTTGGCGCGGTGGGGGCCAGGGCGGGCGGCGCGCCGGTGGTGCGGGGGGTGGCGCGCGTCACCTTCTGGGGGGCGGTTGCCATGGCCGTCACCTGGGCCGTGGGGTATTTCTTCGGCGCGGTGGTCTAGGCCGCTGCAACGAAGAAGGGCCGGGGTTTCCCCCGGCCCTTGGTCTTGGCACCTTGCCTGAGCCTTATTCGCGGTTGCCCAGGAACTGCAGCAGGAACATGAACAGGTTCAGGAAGTCCATGTACAGGTTTAGCGCGCCCATGATGGCCGACTTGCCCAGCCATTCCTGGTCCATCGCCTGCGCGTGCTGGATGTAGTCGGTCTTGATCCGCTGCGTGTCATAGGCGGTCAGGCCGGCGAAGATCAGCACGCCGATCACCGAGATCGCGAACGACAGGCCCATCGAGCCCAGCCACAGGTTCACCAGCGAGGCGACGATCAGGCCGACCAGGCCCATCATCAGGAAGGTGCCCATGCCGCTGAGGTCACGCTTGGTGACATAGCCCCAAAGCGACAGCGAGGCGAAGGCGATCGACGTCACCAGGAAGGTCTGCGCGATCGAGGCGCCGGTAAAGACCTGAAAGATCCAGGCCAGCGACAGGCCCATCACGGCCGCGAAGGCATAGAAGAACAGCTGCGCCGCCGCATAGGACAGCCGGTTGATCATCGCACCGAAGGCGAAGACCATCGCCAGCGGCGCGAACATCACCACCCAGCCCAGGATCGTCATGCCGCCGGCCGGGTTGCGCAGGATCGACAGCAGCGCGTCCGAGGTGCCGACCGCCCAGGCAACGCCACCCGTCACCAGCATTGCCACAGACATCAGCCCGTAGACCTTGTTCATGTGGGCGCGAAGCCCTTCGTCGATCTGGGCGCGGGTGCCGACACCCACCGTCCGGATCGTTTCATATTGAGCCATTGAAGCCTCCGATGTTGTCCCTTAGGGCAACGCCGGGGGAACCGGCGCGACCTCATGGGACGAATATCGGGAAGGCCGCGGCCGATTTCAAGAATTTCCGGCCGAAAAATCCGTCCGTGCCGTCGCAGCGCCGATCACGCCCGATCACTGGCCATCACTGGCGCCAGTGGTCGGGGACGTCCCAGATCGGGCGGCCTGCTTCGGCGGCGGCAGCCTCGGCGCTGAGGCCGATGTCGCGCAAGAGGTGCGGATCAAGCCTGCCGAGGCGAAGACGCTCGCGGCGAAGCGCCAGGCGGTCGGACAGGTGGCGCAGCACCGCCCGCCAGGACAGGGTCGGCAAGGGACGGCGGCGTCCGAGGGCAGAGACGAACCGGGGCATGGCGTGACCTTTCATCGGTTTGCGTGATCTTGGACAAGTCACTGATCGGGATGCTTGATATATGCGCCTGTTCGATGTATTCTTGAAACGAATGATTGTGACGCGAACGTTCAGGAATCGTGATATGCCTCGCAACCTTGACCTTGCCGCCCTGCGGTCCTTTGTCACCGTCGCCGACGTCGGCGGGGTGACGCGGGCAGCGGGGTTCCTGAATCTGACCCAGTCAGCCGTCTCGATGCAGATCAAGCGTCTGGAAGACTCGCTTGGCCAGTCGCTGTTCTCGCGCGCCGCGCGCAAGCTGGCGCTTTCGGCCGAGGGCGAGCAACTGCTGTCCTACGGGCGCCGGATGCTGGCGCTGAACGACGAGGTGCTGTCGCGCTTCGGCTCGGGCGTCTATGAGGGCGAGGTGCGGCTTGGGGTGCCGCATGACGTGGTCTATCCGGCGATCCCCGGCATCCTGAAGCGGCTGGCGCAGGCCTATCCGCGGGTGCGGGTGAACCTGGTGTCGTCGTTCACCCTGCTGTTGAAAGACGGCTTCGCCCGCGGCGAGTTCGACGTGATCGTGACCACCGAGGAACGCCCCGACCCGGCGGCCGAGGTGCTGTCGTCGCGCGGGCTGGTCTGGGTGGGGGCGCCGGACGGCGCGATCTGGCTGCGCCGGCCGCTGCGGCTGGGGTTCAAGGACACCTGCATCTTCCGGCCGATCGCCACGGCGGCGCTGGATGCAGCCGACATTCCCTGGGAAATGGCCACGGGCGGCGAAAGCGAACAGGCGGTCGAGGCGACGGTGGCGGCCGACCTGGCGGTGACCGTGCGGATGGAGGGCACGCTGCCCGACGGCACCGCGCCGGTTGCGGCCGAGACGGCCCTGCCGGCGCTGGGGCGCACCTCGCTGTGCCTCTATCGCGGCGGGGCGCGGCGCGACGAGGTGATCGACACGCTGATCGCCGAGTTGCGCTGCGCCTATCGCGCCTGATCGGCAACCTGCAGCACGATCTTGCCCTGCGCCTTGCGGTCGCGGATCAGCGCCAGCCCTTCGGGCAGGGCCTCGAACGGCAGGATCTGGCCGATATGCGGGTGCAGGCGCCCGGCCTGCCAGCGGGCGATCAGGTCGGCCAGGCTGGCAGTCAGCAGGTCCGGCGCGAAGTCCAGGTAGCCGCCCCACCAGAAGCCGATGACGCTGACGTTCTTCACCAGCAGCAGGTTGAGCGGCACCTTCGGCACCTCGCCGCCGGCAAAGCCGATGGCCAGAAGCCGCCCGCCCGGTCGGGTGGCGCGCAGCGCGGCGTCAAAGCCGGGGCCGCCGACAGTATCATAGACCACGTCCACCCCGCCCAGCGCCTTGAGCGCGGCCTTGAGGTCGGGCTCGGCGCTGTCGATGACCGCGTCGGCCCCCGCGGCGCGGGCGAGAGCGGCCTTGTCCGGCCCGCGGACCTGGGCGATCACCCGCGCGCCAAGGTCGTGGCCGATCTCGACGGCGGTCAGGCCCACGCCGCCGGCAGCGCCGGTGACGAACAGCGTCTCGCCGGCGGTCAGGCGGGCGGCATGGGTCAGCGCCAGATGCGCGGTGCCATAGGCAATCTGGAAGCCGGCGGCGATGTCGAACGGCATCGCGTCGGGCAGCGCAAGCAGGCGGTCGGCGGGCACCAGGGCATAGTCGGCGAAGGCGCCCCCCGCGACATGCGCAGCCACCCGGGTGCCGGGCGGCGGACCTTGCGTCCCGGGGCCAAGCTCCTGAACGGTGCCCGCAAGTTCCAGGCCGGGGACGAAGGGGGGCGCGACCCGGGTCTGGTAGCGGCCTTCGGCCATCAGCAGATCGGCGAAGTTCAGCCCTGCCGCCGCCACCCGCACCAGCGCCTCGCCCGGGCCGGGAACCGGCCGTGTGACGGTCTCGATGCCGGCCGGCCGGTCCAGCTGTCGAATCATCCATGCCCGCATGCGGCGTCCTTCCTTGCCGTGACATTGCAAGGGTGGCGGGCGCCCGGTGGGAAGGCAAGCCGTTGCATTATGCGAATATTAGGCTTGATTTGCATTGCGAAATGGAAATCGCCCTAAAGGCGAGTGGCGGGGCAGGTTGGCATCCCTGAGTGTTAACCTCACTTGACGCCGGTTTTGTTATACGGCTGTATAATGCTACCTGTCCAAATGGACAGGTTTTCGATTCGATTGCATTTTCAACTTTCTTTTCCCGGTTTGGGAGAGTTTGGCACGGAATCTGCTTATATTCAGTCGGGGGAACCCGCGCGAGTGTTGCGCATGTACTGGAGTTAAGAATGAAGCATCCCGTCGACGCCCATGTCGGCAAGCGCATCCGGCATCGCCGCTGGATGGTGGGCATGACCCAGCAGCAACTGGCCGACAAGGTCGGTATCAAGTTCCAGCAGATCCAGAAATACGAGACCGGCATGAACCGCGTCAGCGCCTCGCGCCTGTGGGACATCGCCGACGCGCTTGGCGTGCAGATCTCGTTCTTCTTCGAAGGCCTGTCCGGTGACGAAGCCCTGCAGGGCGCGCAGGGCGATTTCATGGCCGACAAGGAAGCGCTGGAACTGGTGCGGTCGTATTATGCCATTCCCGAGGCGCAGCGCCGCCGGCTGTTCGACCTGGCCCGCGTGCTGTCGGACGCGGCTTGACTGCACCCGCCGCTTGACCTGCCTCCCGGCGACCGATAGCGCCGGGGCAGGACAACGGAGCGTCGGATGATGCGAGTAAGCGAAGATGTCGCGGCAGAATTGTTTGCCACGGCGCGTGAATTGGCGGAAGCGGCACGCGCGGCGACGCTGCTGCACTTCCGCCGATCCGGCCTTTCGGCCGAAACCAAGGAGGCGGACCGCTTCGATCCGGTGACGGTGGCCGACCGGCTGTCCGAGCAACGGATGCGGGCGATCCTGGCGCGCCGCCGTCCGCAGGATGCGATCCTGGGAGAGGAATTCGGCGCGGTTGCGGGCACCAGCGGGCTGACCTGGGTGCTGGACCCGATCGACGGCACGCGCAGCTATCTTTCGGGCACGCCGACCTGGGGCGTGCTGATCGCGGTGTCGGACGCGGCGGGGCCGATCTACGGCCTGATCGACCAGCCCTATATCGGCGAGCGCTTCGAAGGCGGCCTGGGCCGGGCCCTGGTCAGCGGGCCGATGGGGCGGGCGGCCTTGCGTTGCCGCGCGCCGCGACCGCTGGCCGAGGCGATCCTGTTCACGACCTTTCCCGAGGTGGGCACGGCCGACCAGGGCGCAGCCTTCCGGCGCGTCTCGGCCCGGGCGAGGCTGACACGCTATGGCTGCGACTGCTATGCCTATGCGCTGGTGGCGGCGGGTCAGATCGACCTGGTGATCGAGGCCGGGCTGCAGCCCTATGACGTGCAGGCCCCGATCGCGGTGATCGAGGCCGCCGGGGGTATCGTCACCGATTGGCAGGGCCGGCCCTGCCCGCAGGGCGGCCAGGTGCTGGCCTGTGCGAACCGGGCGATCCATACCGAGGCGCTGGCGCTGCTGAACGCAGGGTGATCCAGCGGCGCGGCGCGCCGCCGCGCCGCATGTCCCTGGTCTCGTCGTCGCCTTTCAGTGAGCGCGATCATAAGGTCCGAGGACGGCGCGAAAACGGCGCGGTGTTTTTCAACGGCTTGGCGCATGGGCTGATCAAAGGGTTTGACGAGACACCGCCGGAATGGCGGGTTCTCGTCGTGTGCAGACTCTGGTGTCAAGAAAATATGTAGTGAAATCAATGGAATAAAGATTTGCCGCAGCGCAGGATGGCAACCTTTCAGTTGCCGGTTGCCGGTTGCCGATGCTGTAAGGTCTGCGACCCGCTCCCTTGGAAGCTCTTCAACGCGTTCCGCGCGGCGCTGTCTCCATTCAAGAATGGTCTTCCTTTGTGGTGCCTTGCGCAACCAGTTCCCGCGCCTTTTCTCCTGCCCTCGCCCCAAGGTCGGCGGCCGATTCTTCAGGTGCGAGCTTGAGGATCGTGCTCGCATCGACCAAGCTCACGGCGCCTTCTGCACGGTGTCTGAGAAGGGTCGCCGCAAAGAGCTGAACAACATGTCTCGCCGCTCGTTTCGCGAAGAGCTCAACGCCGTCGCCTGCGGAATCAGCTCCGGAAACGAGCCAGTCCAGCGACACCTCGAGCCCCTTGGAGATTGCGCAGATTGCTTCGAAGCCGGGCAGGCTCGCCCCGCTTCTGAGCATATACTTGTCAAGCGTTACCCAAATCTGAGGCTCTTGTTGACCCAGATTTGGGGCAGGATGGAACATGGGGAGCGCATCGCCGTCTACCCAGAATGACCATAGCTGAGCGCTCATCTGGGCTGGGTTCGTCGCGCAAGGCACTGGTTTTCACGCCTGGTGCAGCAAGGATGGCGTCTGCACTCAGAACGCGCGCAAGGCTGTGATCGGAAACTGGAACGGCCCGAAGGCCGCCGCTCTTGTCTCGCGGCCGTTGGAAGCATCCCAAGGCGGCACGAAGTGATCCGAGAGGTAGCTGATATTCGAGCTCTGCCTGGTGTGCCCAGTTCTTCCTTCGGCGTTAGACGGTGGCTCGCGCGCAACTCCGTTTCCGCCTCCGAACAGCGAAACCGATTCACTTTCCATCTGTCCGTCGTCGAGAGATTTGGAGCAGTCGACCTGATTTTGGAGCAGAGGGCTCTGGCTCACCTGTTTCAGGCTATGCGGCTTGACGCTGATGGTTCAAGCGGCGGTTTTGGATGGTTTGCTGTTTGATGCGTCTCCTTTCGGCCAGGATGGTTTCACCGCGACCGAAGTAGACATCAGCCGGGGTCAGGTTGCCGATGCTCTCGTGACAGCGGTGGTTGTTATAGTGATCGATGAAGGCGGCGATGGCGGTTTCAAGTTCGCCCTTG